>NZ_JASISV010000006.1 GCF_030063305.1 Salinibacterium sp. G-O1 | reverse complement strand
TCACAATTTAAGTCCGGCGGTGTCCTACTCTCCCACAAGGTCCCCCTTGCAGTACCATCGGCGCAGAGAGTCTTAGCTTCCGGGTTCGGAATGTAACCGGGCGTTTCCCTCTCGCTATGGCCGCCGAAACACTATGGATTTATGTTTCGTTCGTTGGTCTGATGCGAATCAGAACCAGTTCCCGACCGTAAATCGGGAACCACAAAGTGGACGCGAGAATCATTCTCATTCACCATTCGAACCCGAGGGTTCCAGTGAGGTGGGGTGTTATCAATTTATCGGCTTATTAGTACCGGTCAGCTCCATGGGTCTTTAGTCCCCACTTCCACATCCGGCCTATCAACGCAGTAGTCTAGCTGCGAGCCTCTCGACCTAAGTCTTGGAAATCTCATCTTGAAGCCGGCTTCCCGCTTAGATGCTTTCAGCGGTTATCCGTTCCGAACGTAGCTAATCAGCGGTGCTCCTGGCGGAACAACTGACACACCAGAGGTTCGTCCATCCCGGTCCTCTCGTACTAGGGATAGCTCTTCTCAAATTTCCTGCGCGCGCAGAGGATAGGGACCGAACTGTCTCACGACGTTCTAAACCCAGCTCGCGTACCGCTTTAATGGGCGAACAGCCCAACCCTTGGGACCTACTCCAGCCCCAGGATGCGACGAGCCGACATCGAGGTGCCAAACCATGCCGTCGATATGGACTCTTGGGCAAGATCAGCCTGTTATCCCCGAGGTACCTTTTATCCGTTGAGCGACAGCGCTTCCACAAGCCACTGCCGGATCACTAGTCCCGACTTTCGTCCCTGCTCGACTTGTCAGTCTCACAGTCAAGCTCCCTTGTGCACTTACACTCGACACCTGATTACCAACCAGGTTGAGGGAACCTTTGGGCGCCTCCGTTACTTTTTGGGAGGCAACCGCCCCAGTTAAACTACCCACCATGCACTGTCCCTGAACCGGATTACGGTCCGAAGTTAGATATCCAGAGTGACCAGAGTGGTATTTCAACAATGACTCCACCTGAACTAGCGTCCAAGCTTCACAGTCTCCCACCTATCCTACACAAGCCACACCGAACACCAATACAAAGCTATAGTAAAGGTCACGGGGTCTTTCCGTCCTTCTGCGCGTAACGAGCATCTTTACTCGTAGTGCAATTTCGCCGAGTTCGCGGTTGAGACAGCTGGGAAGTCGTTACGCCATTCGTGCAGGTCGGAACTTACCCGACAAGGAATTTCGCTACCTTAGGATGGTTATAGTTACCACCGCCGTTTACTGGGGCTTAAATTCTCAGCTTCGCCTTGCGGCTAACCGTTCCTCTTAACCTTCCAGCACCGGGCAGGCGTCAGTCCGTATACATCGTCTTGCGACTTAGCACGGACCTGTGTTTTTAGTAAACAGTCGCTTCCCACTGGTCTCTGCGGCCGTCAAACGCTCCAGGAGTAAATCCCTTCACGCCTCAGGCCCCCCTTCTCCCGAAGTTACGGGGGCATTTTGCCGAGTTCCTTAACCACGATTCTCTCGATCTCCTTGGTATTCTCTACCTGACCACCTGAGTCGGTTTGGGGTACGGGTGACTTGAACCTCGCGTCGATGCTTTTCTTGGCAGCATAGGATCACTGATTTCGTCCGTGAGGACTACCCATCGGGTCTCAGGCTTAGTGAACGACGGATTTGCCTATCGTTCGCCCTACATCCTTAGACCGGGACAACCATCGCCCGGCTCAGCTACCTTCCTGCGTCACACCTGTTAATACGCTAACCGCACCAGCATAGGGTCGTGTGCTAGGCCCAACGCTTCACCCCGAAGGGATCCATCAAAGGGATTCAGACACTTAGCATCACTGGATTAGTTTGGGCGGTTCTTCGTCAGTACGGGAATATCAACCCGTTGTCCATCGACTACGCCTGTCGGCCTCGCCTTAGGTCCCGACTTACCCAGGGCGGATTAGCCTGGCCCTGGAACCCTTGGTCTTTCGGAGGACGGGTTTCTCACCCGTCTTTCGCTACTCATGCCTGCATTCTCACTCGTGTGGCGTCCACGGCTGGTTTACACCGCCGCTTCACTCGCCACACGACGCTCTCCTACCACTCCATGCGCCTGGACACCTAAGGTGCCGGGCTAATACATGAAATCTACAACTTCGGTGGTGTGCTTGAGCCCCGTTACATTGTCGGCGCGGAATCACTTGACCAGTGAGCTATTACGCACTCTTTCAAGGGTGGCTGCTTCTAAGCCAACCTCCTGGTTGTCTGTGCAACTCCACATCCTTTCCCACTTAGCACACGCTTGGGGACCTTAGTTGGTAGTCTGGGTTGTTTCCCTCTCGACGATGAAGCTTATCCCCCACCGTCTCACTGCTGCGCTCTCACTTACCGGCATTCGGAGTTTGGCTAACGTCAGTAACCTTTTGGGGCCCATCAGCTATCCAGTAGCTCTACCTCCGGCAAGAAACACGCAACGCTGCACCTAAATGCATTTCGGAGAGAACCAGCTATCACGAAGTTTGATTGGCCTTTCACCCCTATCCACAGCTCATCCCCTCCATTTTCAACTGAAGTGGGTTCGGTCCTCCACGACGTCTTACCGTCGCTTCAACCTGGCCATGGATAGATCACTTCGCTTCGGGTCTAGACCCAGCGACTAAAACGCCCTATTAAGACTCGCTTTCGCTACGGCTGCCCCACTCGGGTTAACCTCGCCACTGAGCACTAACTCGCAGGCTCATTCTTCAAAAGGCACGCTCTCACCCCTACTAAGGAGGCTCGAACGGTTTGTAAGCAGACGGTTTCAGGTACTATTTCACTCCCCTCCCGGGGTACTTTTCACCTTTCCCTCACGGTACTTGTCCGCTATCGGTCATCTGGGAGTATTTAGGCTTACCAGGTGGTCCTGGCTGATTCACACGGGATTTCTCGGGCCCCGTGCTACTTGGGATACTCTTCGAACCATTGCAACATTTCGACTACCGGGCTGGCACCGTCTATGGCTGGGCTTTCAATCCCATTCGTCTATATTGCGTTGTAATTCTTGCTGTACGGCAGTAACAGCTGAAAAGTCCCGCTACCCCGACCATGCAACGCCTGCCGGCTATCACACATGATCGGTTTGGCCTCTTCCGGTTTCGCTCGCCACTACTAACGGAATCACGGTTGTTTTCTCTTCCTGTGGGTACTGAGATGTTTCACTTCCCCACGTTCCCTCTACCCGCCCTATATATTCAGGCGGGAGTCACTGGGTCGTCTTGCAACGCCCAGCGGGGTTTCCCCATTCGGAAATCCTCGGATCACAGCTCTATTATCAGCTCCCCGAGGCTTATCGCAGATTTATACGTCCTTCTTCGGCTCCAGATGCCAAGGCATCCACCGTCTGCTCTTAGAAAATTGATATCACATGAGTTTGAATCGATCGCCAGTCCGAAGACTGGAGATAGACCAATGATTTGCTGGTCAAAGACCAGCAGTCATCGTTTATGTGATCCGACCCTTTCGGGTCGAATCTAAGATGCTCGCGTCCACTGTGTAGTTCTCAAAATACGGGCGGTATCCCCCGCGCCTGGCCCAAAGGCCAGTCACAACAGGATCCGAAGACCGCGACCCGAAGGTCAATGGTCCAGAGCTCCGATCGGCACCACCACCCGAAGATGATTAGCGCCGGCCCGGTCCCTCAGGACCCAACAGCGTGCAAAGACCAGCCTCGACCCAAACATCCGTTCCCACTTCGCAAGCGAAGCGTACTAAGAGGTAAGAGTCTTACCTGGCCACAATGTCAATGTTCCACCCATGAGCGCCGTCCAACCCGAACAGGTTGGTACGACTTGGCAACTTGATCTCCCTGTATACAGAGGAGAGTTGCACATGCTCCTTAGAAAGGAGGTGATCCAGCCGCACCTTCCGGTACGGCTACCTTGTTACGACTTAGTCCTAATCACCGATCCCACCTTCGACAGCTCCCTCCTTGCGGTTGGGCCACTGGCTTCGGGTGTTACCGACTTTCATGACTTGACGGGCGGTGTGTACAAGGCCCGGGAACGTATTCACCGCAGCGTTGCTGATCTGCGATTACTAGCGACTCCGACTTCATGAGGTCGAGTTGCAGACCTCAATCCGAACTGAGACCGGCTTTTTGGGATTCGCTCCACCTTGCGGTATTGCAGCCCTTTGTACCGGCCATTGTAGCATGCGTGAAGCCCAAGACATAAGGGGCATGATGATTTGACGTCATCCCCACCTTCCTCCGAGTTGACCCCGGCAGTCTCCTTTGAGTTCCCACCATTACGTGCTGGCAACAAAGAACGAGGGTTGCGCTCGTTGCGGGACTTAACCCAACATCTCACGACACGAGCTGACGACAACCATGCACCACCTGTTTACGAGTGTCCAAAGAGTTGACTATTTCTAGCCCGTTCTCGTATATGTCAAGCCTTGGTAAGGTTCTTCGCGTTGCATCGAATTAATCCGCATGCTCCGCCGCTTGTGCGGGCCCCCGTCAATTCCTTTGAGTTTTAGCCTTGCGGCCGTACTCCCCAGGCGGGGAACTTAATGCGTTAGCTGCGACACAGAAACCGTGGAATGGTCCCTACATCTAGTTCCCAACGTTTACGGCATGGACTACCAGGGTATCTAATCCTGTTCGCTCCCCATGCTTTCGCTCCTCAGCGTCAGTTACGGCCCAGAGATCTGCCTTCGCCATCGGTGTTCCTCCTGATATCTGCGCATTCCACCGCTACACCAGGAATTCCAATCTCCCCTACCGCACTCTAGTCTGCCCGTACCCACTGCAGGCTGGAGGTTGAGCCTCCAGTTTTCACAGCAGACGCGACAAACCGCCTACGAGCTCTTTACGCCCAATAATTCCGGATAACGCTTGCACCCTACGTATTACCGCGGCTGCTGGCACGTAGTTAGCCGGTGCTTTTTCTGCAGGTACCGTCACTTTCGCTTCTTCCCTACTAAAAGAGGTTTACAACCCGAAGGCCGTCGTCCCTCACGCGGCGTTGCTGCATCAGGCTTGCGCCCATTGTGCAATATTCCCCACTGCTGCCTCCCGTAGGAGTCTGGGCCGTGTCTCAGTCCCAGTGTGGCCGGTCACCCTCTCAGGCCGGCTACCCGTCGTCGCCTTGGTGAGCCATTACCTCACCAACTAGCTGATAGGCCGCGAGTCCATCCCAGACCGAAATTCTTTCCAGCTCCTAGCCATGCGGCTGAAGCTCGTATCCGGTATTAGACACCGTTTCCAGTGCTTATCCCAGAGTCTGGGGCAGGTTACTCACGTGTTACTCACCCGTTCGCCACTGATCCAAAGAAGCAAGCTTCTCCTTCACCGTTCGACTTGCATGTGTTAAGCACGCCGCCAGCGTTCATCCTGAGCCAGGATCAAACTCTCCATAAATGTTTGATTGCTCGACTACAAGTAGCCGGCACATCTAGCGCAGGGA
>NZ_JASISV010000005.1 GCF_030063305.1 Salinibacterium sp. G-O1 | reverse complement strand
CCGCGGCATAGCCGCGCCCGGCTACCGGATGATCTTCATCGCGATTTGCAGCGCCCGGTCGTAGCTGATC
The DNA here is from genome assembly GCF_030063305.1 of Salinibacterium sp. G-O1. Classification (GTDB taxonomy): domain Bacteria; phylum Actinomycetota; class Actinomycetes; order Actinomycetales; family Microbacteriaceae; genus Rhodoglobus. Next base: position 53,927 of record NZ_JASISV010000005.1, on the reverse strand, counting down.
CCGACGGGCCGGATCTTGCCCTTCCGGTATCGGGCCTTGGTCGCTGGCCGTGAGCTTCCGGTGTAACCCTCGGGAGCGTCCCTCAGCGGCCCGTAGTCGGGGTGTGCTGCCAGCCATTGGGGGAACGGGATCTGAGCGCGCAGCAACTGGCGACCGAATGACGGTGAGCTTGCGCAAAGTCGCCAGAATCTCGCGGCTTGGCCTTGAGCCTCCAGCCGTTCTCCAGCGCTGACGGAGTGCAGCGAGCTTTCGGGGAGCATCCGGCGAGTCACGGGGTGCGCGTACCGGCGTAGCGGTGCGTCGCCGCGTGGCGGGATGCGCGCGACTTCTTCGGCAGCCTGAGCCGTCGCCTCACGTCGGCTCCGGGCCTGCCTGACCTGCGCCGCGTTGGGTCTAACCCGCTGGCTCCAGACGTGAGCTTCGACGTCGCACCGCAGCAGCCGCCAATCGTGGGCGTAGTAGCTCATGAGTCGGGCGACATCGCGTTTGGTGATGGTGTTGGGTCGGTCGAACCGTGCGAAAAACGTGGTGGCTTCTTTACGGTCTGCCGCGATCTCGTCACTGGTGCGCTGCGGTCGTGTAGTGATGAACCCGGACATGATCTTCTCCCTCTCTTCACGTTTTTTTGCCGTGAAGGCGGGTAACCGCCGCTAGGGAGAGCTGGTCGTAGTGCAACCCGCCAGGGCGGTGGGGAGAGAAGTGCGGCGCGAAATAAGGGAGCATGCGACCGCGTGCCGCACTTGTCGGCGGACCTGGCAGCGCAGCTGCTTGCGCGGAGGCCTGCCGACCGTATGCTGCCGAAGGCTTCACGGCCAAAAAACCGGGCCCTGGCCCGAGCGCAGCGCCGCCGCGCGGCACCACACCGTGTCTGTGCACAACTCCCGACGCCAGGCACGGTCGTCGGCCACACTGGGTCGGGTGAGCGATGACCTGGGGTGGACCGGCCCCGAGTGCCCGATGTGTGGGCGTGAGCTCGACGCCGAACCACTCGCCGGCGGCGGACCCCGGGCGGTCGCCTACACCTGTCCGCGCCACGGCGCGGTCGCCCTCATCGATCCGTTCGAGCGGGATGCCCCGCTTCGAGTTAGAGGCCGTTCGGCCCCCGGGATGCCCCTGGCACCTGCGGGTTGTCGGGGACGAACAGCACCGACCGGTCGGCCTCCTCGAGAGTCGCAAAGTAGCCCACGAGATTTCGATCTGCGGACTGTAGCGCCCAGGTCACGACCCGATAGTAAGTCTCGCTGCGTGGGCCCATGCGGAGCTTTCGGATAATAGCGGCCGGCTCCCGGTTGCTGTCACGCATCAGAAACCACTCATCCTCCCCGAACCGGATCGGCGGCCATGGAGGCCGCCACTGCCGTACCACCGCAGGTGGCACCGGCGGCCGGTCGGCGAGGTTCTGGATCTTCTGATCCATCCGCCGGTCGATCGCCTCGGCGTAACGTTTATTCGAGCCCATGACTGTTCCAGGTAGGGCGTCCGGCCACGCGTGTAGCGGCTGCTCTGCTGGGGTGAGAGCATCCGTTCATACTCTACGAGCTACCCCCGTGGCCGCCCCGACCCGGTCGGTTCTTCGATAGGTCTGACCACGTTAGGCCGCGGCTGACCACCAGAGGCTATCCGGGGCAAGCATCCCATTCTGGGCCCAATATTTCGCTTCTCGATGGTCACCTCGACCGTCCGCTGCCCGGGGGTAGCGGGGCCAGCTGCGCTCCCCGGGACGTTCATCGACGAATTCGAGGGTACGGCTCGAAACATGTGGACGTCGAGGGCGGCGCCTTGGCGCTGTCATCATCGTCGCGACCTCTGCCTGCCACCACGCCCACACTTCACGTTCGGCTCGATATCGTTCGGCTCGATCGACGAGAGTCCCGGCAACTCCAAGCGCTCGAGCTGCGTGGTCACGGAGATCCCGTTTCGCCCGAGTCCATCCGTCAGGGTGTTTGACGATGAGCCTGTGGTGCCAGAGTCTGCTGAGAACCGTGGCGGTATGCCTGGGGGAGACCCCCAGGATCCGCGCAGCCGTATCAACTGTTAGGCCGGGAAATTGGCGAAGCATCGCATAAACCTTGCCCGCCAGATGGCCAAGACCCGCGCGTGTGAAAAGGTCGTGACGTTGATCGGTCAACTGTTCCTCGAGGGTTGCAATTAGATCAATGCGGACAGTGAAAAGTTCGGAAGGGGGGCGGGGGTTATTGAGTGGTTGTGACCGGATGGTGTTGGAGGCTGTGGAAAAGTGTGGGGTCAACCGCCATTCGGCGGCGTTGCCGCCGTCACTTCCGGTGACCTGCTCGGCGAAACCTGCCTCTGAGAGCGCCCTGAGGGCATCTGCCGCGGTCGTGCGGCCGAGGCCGCTCATTAGTGCCAAGTCGCGGATGGAGGCTGCGACGACGCGTTTGCCGGTCTGCAGGGTGAGATAGGCCAAAGCGGTGAGGATCGTGCGCTGGGACAGCGCCTTCTCGGTGCGTCCCCACCGGCCGGGGGAGACCCGGAAGCGGTTTAGGACGTCGTCGACGTCGTGGACGATGGTAGTGAGTTCCGTGAGGTCTCGGGGCTCCCGATCGGCTGGCAGCGGTCGTTGTATGGCCGCGTACTGCTGGGCTTTGTCCCACTGACGCTCAAGCCGGGCGCGGGCCTCCGACGCACTACGTGCCCGCCGGCCACCGCGGCCGGTGTTCTTCGTGCGGTAATGCTCCATGCCCGGCGCGGTCTTGACGGCATGCTCAACGTCGCGGAGGCTCCAGCCAGCGTTGGCTGCTGCGAGCAGGCACATGAACCCGGTCCAGCTCGGATTGCTGCCGCCGTCGATCGTGGCCATGTGGGCGGTACCTGCGCGGCTGAGCGTGCGGTGCGCCTGGTGTGAGGCGTCGACCGGCCCGGACGGGGCGGTGTCGGCCGCCCGCGACGCCGGCCGCAGCTGCTCGAGCAGGGCGGCGAGGGCGGCGAGGTCGGCGACGGTCGTCGACGGCTCGATGAGGGTGTCGAGGCTACCGAGCAGCACTGTCGAGTAGCTGCCGTCCCTGTGAGGCGAAAGCGGCGGCCGCGCCGCGCCCGTGCGACTGTTGTGGAGCATCCCGTGATCCAGGGTGCGGAAACTCGCCCGAGCAGCCGTGGCGACCGCGGCAACCTGCGCGGCGGCCGCGCCGGAACGCAGGGCAACCCAGATGTGTCGGCCGCCGGTGCCGGACGACTTGCAGACAACGTGCGCGATCGCGAGCTGAGTAAGCACCCCCGATAGGACGTTGCATTCGTCGTGGGCCACCTCCATGAGGTCGGCATCGACCCCGTACTTGTCTTTGCCGTCGAAATCGAAGCACAGGACGCGGAATATGCCGTGGTCATCGGCCAGGTATATGGCCCACGGCGTCGTGGGGCAGTGCGGGCCGACACGGTGCGCAGTGGGGTAGCTGTTCTCGTCGAGACGACCGTAGGCGTCTCGCTTCATCACGCGCACCTGGTCGCGTGGACTCACCCGGCGGGTGATCTCCCACGCCGTGGAGTGTTCCTGGGTTACGCCTGCGACACGCTCTCGCGAAGAGGGCGTGCCAAAAACGTCTGCATCGGTTAGTATTGGGGCCATCCTCTCCGGGAATTTATTTCTGGTATGGCAAAAGCTCCGGTTCATCCGGATCTTTTGATTAGCTCGAACCTCTACCGCCGGCAAGCAAGAGAAGGTTTGAGCTACGAAACTTGGAAGGCCCGTCGCGACAGCGGCGGGTCTTTTCGTTTAAGCGGCTGTCGTGGTGACCTCCTGGATGCCATCGAGTTCGGGGTTGAGCACTGGCAGGCTGCCGTGCTCGGCTTCGAGGCCCGCGACAAGTCGCTCGATGTAGAGCGAAAGCGACAGGTGGCCGGAGGCAATGCGAGCCGCGCCAAGCTTGGCGTCGGTCTCAGGGGATAGTCGTATTTCTGTTCGTACGATGGGAAGACCTACACGGGGGCGTCGATTTCTCTTGATCCCTGCATTGCTCGTCATGTGAGAAGTTTTGCCACTTAACGCCAGCGCTAAGGGCAGGCGCGCCGTGCGCATTGAGATCGAGGTGCGCCACGGCGTAAAGTCCTGACAGGGCAAGGTGTTTGTAAGCATCATCAGATCATGATTATTGCCTTACTATTGCGGAACCGCAATCTTCGCCATGCGAGAGTATCGCGATGATTGCGGACAAACCGGCAGATCGCACGACTTTCGTAAGACGGAAGGCCAGAAATGACGTCACGAGAACACAGAGTTCGGGAGCGGTCAGCTCAGGCGATTGTAGATCGTCTGGATCTCCCGTCACGCCCCGACTGGGGTTCGATTATCGAAAGAATCGAGACCCGTTCAGGAAAGACGATTCAGCTCGTGCCACTCGATTACGGGGAGTGGGAGGCTGTTACAGCCCTTCTCCTTGAGTCTGAGACGAAGGTACTCATCCTGTACCCGACAGCGGCTTCGACTCTGTATCAACAGCATTCGATATTCCATGAATTCGGACACATGCTGGCAGAAGAAACGGAGTGCGACATTCTCGACCTCATACCTCGAGACCTGGTTGAAGCCGCTGGGATGCGCGAGGCAATCGTGAGGTCCGCGGCGCGCGGACTGGAAGTTGGAGAGCATGAGCTGATGGCCGAGGCCGTTGCGTACGCACTTGCGCGCAAACTCATCAGTGGGTCGCATGGCCGTGAGAGTGCGTTCGGACTGTGATAAACACGATGACCGTCATCGCGCTGGGAATCCTATTCCTGGCGCGAGCACCGGTGGCGTTCCGCCGCCCGCAGGCGCGCCCTGCGTGGATAGCCTCAGGTACAGGAATCGCAGCACTCTTAAGCATTGGTGTGATCATCCCGATTCCGCTGGCAGATTCGTGGCTCGGTGGAGTGAATCTCCTATTTCTGCTGCGCACGGCGCTTCCCGTGATCGCGTTTTGGTACCTCCGCGAAGCGGTCGCGGTGCAAGTCGGCAAGGAGAGCCCCCGCCGCGGGCGCGCCATTCTCTGGGCCTTGCTTGCCGTCCAAGTGCTGCTTTTTATCATGATCCCCGACCGTGGGACCACCAATATCTACTTTGTCGACGAGCACATGATTTATCCGGCCGCCTTCCTGTGGGCATGTGTCTACGTCGCCGCCGTCATCTGGACCTCAGCTGGGATCTTTTCGCAGCTTCTTCCATTTCGCGGAAGACACTTCGTCCCCTTCAAGGTCGGCGCGCTCATGACGATTGTCGGTGGGGTGGCCCTTGTCATTCACTGCGGACTAATCCTGGCCGGCGCTATCGAGCCGGTTTCTGGCGACCTCGCATGGGTCTTGTTTAACGTGTTCTTCTATCCCGGCATTCTGCTGACTGTCGCCGGCTTCGTCGCAATCACAATACGAGACGCTCTGGTACTTGCTCAGTGGCGCCTCCGCGCCGCGCGCCTACGTCGCGCTTTGGGCAGTTACAGCGGCAACGCGACACGCTCTCCGGTCGCGGAAGCCCTCCGGTCCAGCATCGGCCTGGATCCAGTACACGAGACGTACGAAGCGGCGATCGCGCTGCGAAACCTTCAGTATCTGGATGGAATCACTTTGCGTCCAGAGCACATGAGGCAGCTCGCGGAGTCCGAAGGTGAACTTGAACAAGTGAGTGCGGTTCCGGGGTCGGTGAGGGCTTGATGAGTACGGTTCTGATCGTTGGGTTGGCTATTGCCGTCCTTGTTTGCATTGTCTTTACTGGGGTGTCGGTAATGGCCGCTCGGCAGCTCGTGGCGGCACCCGCGCCTAAACAACTCGCGTTCGAGCTGCATCAGAGTGATGCCGTGCGGTTTCCTGTTACCCCGCAGACGGTATTGCCGGGCGAATATGGCCTTATCTACGACAATGGCCGTGGTCACGCCCGTATTGGCTCAGTCATCGATGGCGGGGCGGAACAGGGGTTCGTTATTCGGGCTTTTAGTTCAGTAACGGGCACCGCGATTCCTCGCCAGGGGGAAGGGGCGTTCGTTCGAGACGTGTACCGCACGCCTGCCGCCCTGGGACTTCCGTTCGAGAATGTCGATATCGTTTCCGACGCGGGCACATCACCCGCGTGGGTAGTGACGCCGGGAAGTGGATCCTACTCGACCGTGTGGGCAATTCACCTTCATGGGATCCGCACAACACGCTCAGTTGTCCTCCCCGGGGTACTAGCACTGAGCGGTCTAGGAATCACGTCGCTAGTTGTTTCTTGGCGAGGCGATACGGAAGGGCCCCAGACGGCAAACGGAACGAGTTTTCTCGGGCAAGAGGAGTGGCGCGACGTCGAGGCTGCTATCGCGTTCGTCATGTCTTCTGGCGCAGAGTCGATTATCTTCATCGGATGGTCGATGGGAGCAACTATCGCCCGGCTGCTGATGGAGAGGTCGCGTTTCCGCGATCGCGTGGCAGGAATGGTACTCATCAGCCCCGTGACAAGTTGGCGGGCAGTCATCAAGCGTGCCATCCGCGCAGCGCGTCTACCAGCAGCAGTTGCCTGGGGAGTGGAAGTGGCTCTGGGCAATCGCGTCCTGAGTAGATTTGCCGGTCTCTCCACACCGGTCTCCCTCGGTGCGCTTGAGAGCGTCTCCACGAACCATACGCGGCCCGTTCCCACGCTGGTGATACACAACCCGGGCGATGACTTGGTCCCGTTTTCCACGGTTGCCGCCTATGTGGCACGCAACTCCAAACACACGGAGTTGGTAGTTTTTGAGGAATCACCTCATGCAATGGAGTGGAATGTGGAGCCTAAAAAGTTTGAAGAGACCCTTCGGACGTGGGCCTCTGCTTTGCTGCATGATCGTAGCCGGCAGTTGGGAAACGAATGAACGCGTTAGGGTCGACCAGGAAGGGGCGCGTGAAATGAACGACGGCAAAGCTGGAGGAGACCAGCCCTCTGTCATAGTTCGCGCGCGCGCCGTCGAGCTTGCGCGCCGTCTCAATCTGCTTCAAGACGCTTATGCGAGTGGGCATGGCGATCGAGTTCTCGGGTTCAGTGAGCTGCGGGAGAACCTCTCACTTCGGGGAGTGAATCTCTCAGAGGGCCGTTGGACATACATGCTCAGTGGCGATGGTCCCCTGACGACGGACTCAAAGCTGCTCACCGAATTGGCGGCAGTCTTTGAGGTCGACCCATCGTTCCTCCTGGATTGGGATGATCCTCAGTTGCCTGCTCGGATACTGGCGCAGCGCGAGCTGGTCCAGACCCTGCGTCGCAACAAGCTGACTAGGGTGGCTGCGCGATCTCTTGGGCCACTCACCCCGGAAAGCCTTCAAGCAATTTCGCAAATGATCGATTCTCAAATGGCGAGAGATTTCGGAAGCGAGTAGGGGGATCTCACACAGACTTCTGGGGGCTCATCTCGGCTATCCATGTCGAGAGAGCCGCGCTATACCGGTCGCGGTTGAGTGAGATATTCGCCGCCCGCCCCCGCCGGGAGCCTCGCGGAAGATCGACCGTGACAATGTTCAAATCTTCGAGCTCTGTGATGTGGCGGGCCACCGTGGCGGACCCCACGCCGGAATGTTCCGCCAGTTCCGCGACTGTCGCCCTCCCGAGGTCGAGAAGGGCCTTCAGGATCGAATGTCGCGGAACACCGTTCAGGATGGCGAAGCTGGCCTCTAACGAGGTCTGGGCGAGGGTAGCGTCGTCTTCCATTTAGCTATTCAACCGTCTGTACAGCCCAATTGCGGAGACGAATCGGCATAGCCCGTGATTGCGATTCCGCAATATTTAGACAAGACTCATGATTTAATGGCACAGGGCGACGATCTGTCCCGCGCCATCCGACGAAGACGGCATGAGGGCTGGAAAGGATCACCATGTGGCGAGAATTCGCTATCGAAGACGACGGCGCGGTCTTGGTCGATGGAGCGCAGGTATACGAAGCCGCCGGCGCAAATGCATACGGCGCGGCGATCGACTTGTTCACTCGGGAGGCCCGTAAGCAGGGTGCTCCTGTGCTCGTGCGTGCCACCGGGAAGGACGGCCACTCATGGGTAACGGTGGCCGTCGATGGGACGGTGGCCTTGGCAGACCCACCTGGGGGGCGCGACGCCCATATGCACGAGCCGGTGCCAGCGTTGGTACCGCCCCGCAAGCCGTCCGCCGCCGACTTTGGTGCAAACGCCCCGGAGCCAGCAACCCATCCCGCGGAGCAAGGGTGGCGCGGTGTTCTGAACTCCTTGGGTCTACGTCTCGGTCCAGCCGTGGACGAGTTGAAAGATCGCCAGTGGCGTGCGGCTGCGCAGCGCGGCCTCGCCGGCCATAAGACCGTTGTCGTTGTGAACCTGAAAGGTGGGTCGACCAAGACCACAGCCTCCTACCTGCTGGGTGCCACCCTCGGGCGCGTTCGTGGCGGAAACGTGCTCGCCTGGGACAACAATGAGAACCAGGGAACCCTTGGCGACCTGGCCATGCCTGCCTCTCACGACCTGACCGCGACAGATCTCTTCGCGAACATCGATCGATTCGCGGTTTCGTCGAACTCGCCAGAGCTAATGAATTACATGCGTCCGCAAGGAGGGAACCGCTTCTCGGTTCTCGCGTCGCAGAATAAGGCCTCCAATCAGGAAGTGATCAACGGGAGTGCCTTTGCGCAGCTGCACGGCATGCTGCGCCAGTTCTATCATCTGATCCTTGTCGATACCGGCAACGCTGCGACGGCGAGTACTTGGCGGGCGGCCGTAGAGATCGCGGACGAGATCGTGCTGGTGGCGCTCAATAAGCGCGACTCGGCGAAAAAACTTGCCGCGACGGTAGACACCCTGATATCTCAGGGCCTGGAGGCCAAGCTTGCTCGAGGTGTGCTGGTCCTGACCGAACCGGCCAGACCGGCTCGTAAATGCAGTGCCCGACACAAAGCCAGTGACGAGCAGCGCGGGGTGACTGTCGATCACTTCCGCCACTACGTGCGCCATGTGGTCACGGTGCCTTACGACGAAGCTCTCGCGGACGGTTCGCAGGTCGTGTTCGAGAACTTGGCACCAGCTACGCAGCGGGCCTACCTCGCGGCCACTGCAGCGATCGTTGACGGGCTCTGATCGTGGTCGCCGTCGCACAGCTGAACGGCCCAATCTGGACCGTAGGTGGACAAGCCCTCGAAGTGCCGGCAGGGATCCTCCCGGCCCAGTACATCACCGACCTGCTGCGGGTCCGAAGCGTCGAGCTCGGCCAGCGGGAGGTTACCGTGCGCCCTACTGAGCAGCAGCCGTTCACGCTGACGCTCGGCGCTGACGGGTCGGTGACGGCGAAGTCGATCGCCGACCCACAGATCCTGCAGTGGCTGCGCCCCGCACGCTCGGACAATGTCACGCCCTTGGTGCCGCAGCCGACCATTAAGGGCGGGTGGACGCTGTTCGGGCTGCATCACGGATCTGGAGCGACCACTTGGGCAAACTTGCTCGACGGCACCGAGATTGGCGACCCGAAAGCGAGCAGTGGGCGTCTACTCCTCGTCGCACGCACGACACTGGGCGGCATCGAGCAAGCAAAGACACTTACCTACCGCGCGGGCGCGGTCCTGATGGTGGCGGATGCGCCAGGCACGCTCCCCGCAGATGTCAGGCGCGGGATTCGAGTGTTGTCCGGAGCGGCACCTCTCGTTCGTGTCCCGTGGTTGGCGGCGCTTCGCGGCACGATGACCGCTTCTCACACCCCCGCTGTAGCAAAAGCTGCGGCCAAGATCGCTGCGAGTATCCGCGGCACATGGAAGGAAACAACATGATCGAGCTGCTTCACTCCATCGCCGCCGCGATCCCGACGGTTCCGATGGCTCCTTACTGCCTACCGGCTGACGCAGTGAACGCGTTGGACACCGCAAAGTTCTGGACGCAGCTAATCGCGGTCGCCTTGGCGATCGTCGCACTGATTCTGATCGGTATAGGCATGTTCTTCTCATCCCGCCGCGGCGACGGTGGCGAGATGATCAAGTCCTTGGGCTGGTGGATTGGCGGCGTTGTCCTCATCGCCGCCGCATCTGGCATCGTGGCAATTTTTCTCAGCCCTGACAGCAACTGCATCCCCAACTAGGAGATAATCATGGCCACCGAGAGCACCCGTACGAGCAAGATCACCCTGTACGCGTCCTTCGGCGTTCTGGCGCTGGCGATTATTGCTGCGCTTGTGATCTTCTTACTGCCCTCGACCGACCCAACCCCGACCCTGTCACCGACAGCATCGCCGGCGCCGGGAACGAACAGCCCGGATCCGGGCGCGGCGGGTTCCGGCTGCAAAGCACCCCCGAGCGACAATCGGAAAGTGCCGAGCGATCTGCGCTGGGCCGCATCGCAGGGCATCACCTGGCCGGTGTCGGACTCCACCGGCCCGACAACAACAACAGAAGGATTCCCCGCCTGCTTCGAACATTCACCCGTCGGTGCGTCCCTCGCGGCAGTGTCGTTTCTGTTCGCCCAAGTAGACCATTCGCCGCTGGACACAGCGAACTTCTACCTCGCTGAATCTCCCGGCCGGGATGCCGCTCTCGCAGAGCTCAATGATGATTCTGTGTCGCAGCTAAAGAAGCAGATTGAAACTAACGGGATCTCGGTGGTCGGCTTCAAAGTCGATGAGTATGACGGCAATCGCGCCGTCATACGAATTGTGCTTCGAGTGCCGGGTAGCGTCACCGGCTTCAGTGGTTATCCAGCACCGATGGTGTGGGTCGACGGTGACTGGAAGGTGAAACTGCTGGACAACGGCTCCACGGGTCAAGCGTCTGATGAAACCGACGGCGATTTCACATACTGGACAGTGGCTAGCAATGGCTGAGCCGTGTGGACTGAATCTAGGGTGCAACATTTCCACGATCGCTCAGGAGGAGCTGGAGAAGTTCGCGCAACAGCTTATTGAGGGCGCGAACGACCTGTGGAACGGGTTTTTCACGGGCTGGATCGCGGGGGGCCTGGACGGGGTCATCGGTGGGTCGACGGCTGATTGGTTCTCGGGCGTGGCGCTACCGGTCCAAGCACTGCTACTGGCCCTCGGGCTGATGGTCGCCGGAATTCGCATCGCTCTGTCGGCACGCGGTGACGTGGCGGCGGATGCGAGCCGAAAGTTTCTGCGGGCGATCCTCATCTCGGTGGCGGGTGTCGCGTTTTTCACCGCCCTGCAAGCAGGCACGAATGCTCTGGCGAAGTTCATCCTCGACTCGGCCAACGGTGGCCAGCCCCCATCGCCCGTTTTTGAGGCGCTGACGTTCAGCAACAACATCGCGATAGCCCTAGTTTTCGGGCTCCTCGGCCTGCTTGTGGTCGGGATCCAATGGATCATCATGATCCTGCGTGCGGTAGCAATCTCGGTTCTCGTACCATTCTGGCCGATCGCGGCGGCGGGCGCGATGTTCGACAAGTACGAGGCAATGTTCGAGAAAACGACCGGGTGGCTCCTTGCGTTCCTGCTCTATTCCCCGGTAGCGGCCGCTCTTTACGGCCTGTCCATCCGGTTCCGGCTCGGCGGCGATGGCGTCGAGGGGGCCATGGTCGGCCTAGCCGTGTTCGTGCTGGCCATCTTCGCGCTGCCGGCGCTGATGAAGCTCGTAGTGCCCATCACGTCGGCGGTGGGCCGTGCCAGTGCTGGCGGGTTGGCGTTCGGCGCGGCTAGGACCGCAGTGGTTGCCGGTGTCGCAGCGGGTTCGGTAGTGATGACGGCGGGCGCGTCTGCGCCCGCCGCTGGGGCTGCTACTGCCGGGGCTGCCGCGACTGGATCTGTCGGCGCTGCGGGTTCAGTTGGTGCTGCCGGGGCAGCTGGCACTACTGGTTCTTCTGGCGCGTCGACGGCCGCTCGGTCAGGTGGGTCAGGACGGTCGGGCTGGGATGCGGCCCGTGAGGTGGGTCACATGCTGCCCACTGGTAGCCGCGGAGTGGGGGAACTGATCGATGAATGACCAGACGCAACAACCGCAAAGAGTCCGGTTCGGGGTGTGGCTGCCCACGAACCGAGCAACCCTCGGAGGGCTGACGCTGCCGGGCTGGGGGGTGCTGCTGGGCGGGCTGATTTTCATGGTGATGACCTTCACCCGCGGCTGGTTCGCTCTAGGCCTCATCGCTTTGGCGGTAACGCTCCTGTTCGAGCTGGTGTTCGTCATCCGCTTCGGCGGCGACCAGACCGGGCGCACGATCGCTGATCGGCTCTCGGGCGCGATCGCGGCCAGCGGCCGGACTGAGCGCGGCGAATCGACGTTCAACTCCGGGCTGTTCTCGACCCTCCCAGCTGAGGCTCTGACGTCACTGCCGGGGATTTTGGCGAACCTGCGCGAGATCGACGGGACGGACGGTTTCGGGCGTCCGTTCACGTTGCTCCACAACCCGCGCAACAAGACCCTGACGGCAGTGCTGTCCTGCAACGCGGACGGTACGGACATGCGCACCCAGGCCGCGATCGACCGCGACGTCGCTGTTTATGGCGGGTGGATTGCGTCGATGTCGAAGGATGATGCGCTGGCGGGCGCGACTGTAGTGGTCGATTCGGCGCTGCGCGATAAGGGGCCCTTGGTTGAGCGCATCATCGCCGATATTGACCCGGACGCGCCGGAGATCGCGCGGCGTCATAGCTTCGAGGCGGGGGAGCAGCTGCCTGCCCGCTACTCGGAAGTGTCCACCTGGGTGACACTGACCTGGTCGGTCCCGTCGCTGGCGGAGGCGTTAGAGGATGCCGTCGCGGAGGTGGCGGCGAAGCTGCCATACCAGGTCGACGCGCTTCGCGACGCGGGGGGAGGCTCGGTGTCCGTGGCGACCTCGAGGACGCTGGCTGAGGGCGTGCGGGTCGCGTACAGCCCCGATCGCTCTGCCGAGGTGGCAAGCGATGCGCTCCGGGGGCAGGATTCCGGTCTTCGGGTGACGGAGGCCGGCCCGGACTACTTCGACGACGGCAAGAAACGCATTTGCCTGCACGATGGGGTCGCGTCGATGACGACGTTGGTGCTCGCCCCGCCACGGCTTCACATCACCGAGGACACGATGGCGGCCTTGTTCCGGCCGTCTGAGCGGTTCCTGCGTAAGCGGGTGGCGATTTTTTACCGTCCGGTGTCCCCGTCACGGACGGTGCAGCTCGTGGAGCGAATGGATGCGCGAGCGAACACCGCTGCGACCGCGAAGGCGCGATCGACCGCCTCGGATCGGGATCGGATCAAGAAAGCCAAGAAGCTCGAGGAGGAAGTCGTCGACGGCGCTGCGGTGACCCGCTTCGGGATGGCCGTCACCGTCACCTTCGCGCCGGACGCCAGGGCATACCGGGAGGCGCATCTGAAGCTGAAGTCACTGCTGGAAACCTCCTCGCTGTCCTACCGGTTCTGCGAGTACGACGCTGGGCCGGCCTTTCACACGACGTTGCCATTGGGGATCCTGCCGTGGCTTCATGAAACCCAGATCGAGACAGCCATGAAGGGCATCGTATGAAGCTCCCGGCAGCGTGGACACGCTCACGACCTCGAGTACTCACCCCTGGTGGGTACGTGGGCCGAGGCGGGGGCCGGTGGAGCCGGGTGCCGGCGGCGCCGCTGTGGTACGGCTCCTCGGTGCAGGCCAACGGGATCTACCCGTTCACCGCGGGAACGGCCCGCCCTGTGTCCGGCGCTCCGTGCGGCACGGACCTGTTGACCCGAACGGCGGTGGCCCTCGACCACTACGCCTTCTACGTGGAGGGAGTGATCTCCTCACCATCGATGTTCCTGTTCGGCATCAACGGGGTGGGAAAGAGCTCCACGGCGCAGACGATGACGTTGGGGATGATGGCCAGGGGAATGATTCCGGCTGTTTTCAACCCGTTGAAGAAGGGCGAACACACACCACTGGTGGAGCAGGCCGGCGGCTCGGTGTTCGAGTTCGGCCCGAACTCCCGCCACCAGCTGAACTTGCTGTCGGTGGGCCCGCTGGGGCGTGCCGCGGCCCAGATCGGAGGCGCAGTGGGTGAAGAGCTTTACGAGCTGGCAATGTGGAAGATCACCAAGCAGGCGCAGCTGGCGTTGCGTGTCAGCCGCGGCAACCCGCTGACCGACATGGAAGATGCGGTCGTGGAAGCGTTGGTGCAGGGCATCCTCGCCCGCAGCGCCTCTCCGGTGACGCGGGATCTGCGACATGCGTTCCGGGAGCCGTCGGAGGCGGTGCTGTCGCTGACGCGCACGCACACCCCAGAGCGTTTCGAGGAGAAGTATCACGCGCTGGGGGACTCGATCGAGGCAATGCTGTCCGGCGACCTGGGGCGCCTGCTGGGCGGTACAGAGTCGATTGAGATCGACGCCGGCAACCGCGGCGGATTCTGCTTCGACACGTCCTCGATCCCGCAAAGCGCAACGACCCTACTGTCCACCGCCATGCTGATGTCCTGGTCGCTGGGTATGGACTCGATCGACGCGCACTGGGAGCTGGCCAAGCACGAAGCCAGCAAAGCCGCGGCTGCAGCGGCTGAGGGTGAGACGTATGTGCCGGCGGTGACGTGGAGCGGCTACACGACGCTGATGGACGAGTTCTGGTATCCGATGCGGGCAGCGCCCGGCATCGTGGACCGGGTGGATGCGCTCTCTCGCTCCAACCGGTCAGTTGGCACGGCGGAGATGAAGATCACCCACTCACCCAAAGACATGATGTCGCTGCCCAATGCAGAGGATCGCGAGAAAGCGCGCGGTCTTGCCGAACGAAGTGGCCTTCTTGGTCTGATGGCGCTGACGGTGCCGGACCTCGAGGAGCTGGCGAAAATCAAGCCGCTGACGGACAAGGAGATCGCGATGGTGTCGCAGTTCAACGCGGCCGAGTCGTGGGGTGCGAAAGCACGAACCGGCGACGCGAGTTCGGCCCCTCCCGGTGCCGGCCGGGTGCTGTTTAAGGTTGAGGGCCGACCTGGAGTCGCGGTGAAGATGATTCAGACGCCCACCCAGAAGGGGTTTCACATCACCGACGAACGTTTCCGCGCCCAGAGCCGCCGAAGTGACGACCGTCGAGTGGCGGTCTGAGGTGTCCGCCGTCACCAGACGCACCGACTCCATCACACCGCTGCTCGCGCTGGGGGTAATCGTGCTGGTGCTGGCTGGTGCGGTGTCGGTGTGGACGATCGCCGGCTGGTGGTCAGGATCCTCGAGCGGATTCGTGAACCCGGCCGAGGCGATCCGGGACGGCGCCCCCTGGACAACAACCCATACCGCCGCAGCGGTGCTGGTTGGGGCAGCGATCGTGGCTGTCATCGCCATGGTGCTCGTCGTGGTGCTTCGGCGCGGGCGGGACCGGTCACCGGCGGACGGTGCCGCCCCGAAGATGGGCACCGGTCGGGACATCGCGCCGCTACTCCCAGGTACTCTGCGTAAACGTCACAACCGCATGGGTATCCCGCCACAGTTTCTCGGCGTGACCGTGGGCCACACCGTCGCCGGCCGCCTGCCGCTGCGGGCGTCCTACGAGGACACTGTGTCGGTCATTGCCGGACCGCGCCGGAACAAATCAGCGTCCATCGTCATCCCGAACATTCTGGCCGCCCCCGGCACACTGCTGGCAACGTCCGTGAAGCCGGACATTCTGGCAGAAACCCTCACCGTAAGGGCCGCCGCCGGCACGGTGCGCCTGTTCGACCCGCAGCGCCTTGCTGGCGCCTACGACGATTACAGCTGCTGGTGGAACCCTCTAGCGCGTATCACCTCGGTAGAGGACTGCGACAAGCTGGCCGCCGTGTTCACCGCAGCAACATACGGCACCGGAGCCGATGATGACGCCTTCTTCTCCTCGACCGGGCGCACGCTAATCTCCCGGTACCTGTTCGCAGCATCCGTCGAGAAACTGTACCTGCCAGCCGTTCTTCAGTGGCTCACCGACGAGACCGACTCGACGCCGGCGCGGATCCTCGAAGAGAGCTACCCGCACCTGGCCGACGACGTCGACGCCGCCCAAGCGGTGACACAACGCACCCGATCAGGGGTGTTCGCGTACGCGCGCGAAGCCCTCAGCTTCCTGGCCAGCGAATCAGTGCGCTGCTGGGTGCAGCCCCGAGAAGGGCGACCCGAGTTCGACCCCGAAGAGTTCGTCACCGCCCGCGCAGACACCCTGTACCTATTCAGTGAGGAAGGGCCAGGCTCGGCGGGGCCGCTTTTAGCTGCGCTCACACGCGCGGTGCTGTCAGCGGCAGAGAACGCCGCAAAAAGGGAACCCTCCGGCCGGTTGCCCGTCCCGCTGATGGCGATCCTTGATGAGGCCGGCAACATCTGCCGCATCCCCGACCTGCCCGAGAAATACACGCACTACGGTTCGCGCGGAATTATCCCCATTACGATTCTGCAGACTCAGGAGCAGGGTGAGCAGGTGTGGGGGCAGACCGGCTTCGGCCAGCTGTGGGCATCCTCCACGGTGCGGGTCTTCGGTGGCGGCAACGCCTCCAACAGCTTCCTGCGGGACCTGTCAGAGCTGATAGGAGACTACGAGTACACCGAACGATCGACCTCCACTCACGATGGAAAACGCACCGTAAATACCTCCCGCCGTTCGGAGCGGATCATGGATGTCTCCGACCTCGCCTCGCTCACGCTAGGACGGATGGTGGTGTTCGCCTCCGGGTGCCGGCCAGCACTGGTCCGGTCTATCCCGTGGTGGAAAGACAAGGCCCTCACCAAACTGAACGCTGCCGCCATATCCGCCAATCGGACGGGCGACGATGGAACCTGAACTGCTACCCCTGACAGACATCCCCGACTCAGTCCGCGCGTTCGTGGACGGAGTTCTGCTGCCGCACCTGACAGCGGGCCAGCCGAAGGACACCATCTGGTGCTCCCAGTGGGGCGAGCACCCCGACGCGGTGCACCGCCTGGCGGCAATAAGCGACGAGTGGTCCCACATGCTCGAAAGCCCCGACGCCTCCTTGCACGGGTTCCTGCGGGACGTGCTCGACTATCACCTGCCGATGCTGGTCGACCGGGAAAAAGGCTCGTTCCGGCGGTGCGGGCAGGGCCGGCACAGCACTCACGCGCAGTTGGACGCGGTGAAGCCGCCGCCCACCCCTTAACGCTCCGGTGTGGGCGAGCGGTCGACCATGCTCGGCTGCTGCCGTTCGCGGGCGAGGGTGGCGCCGCGGTCCTGTGCCTGCTGGAAAGCATCAGCGCCATGCCGGGCCTGGTAGGCAGCGTCTTTCGACGCTTCCTGCTCGGCCGTTCCCGGCCTTGGGCTCACTGGAGTGATCGTAAGAGGCGGATCGGCTTTCAACCGGTCCCGGAGCGCGAGTGCACGGCGCTCCACTGCGCGTGCCGCGTCCAGCGTGGGTGACACGCCCGCTGCGGCCGCGGTGCCCCGCTCGAGGATTTCGCGCGCGGATCTCGCCTGCTCCGCTGCGCCGTCAGCGGCAGTCGAGGCTGCTGCGTGATCTGCCGCAGCCAGGTCAGGGTTACGGTCCTGCCACCGCTGACGTGCGCTCTCCCAGTTGCGCACCTCTCCGTCGTACCGCCGGTGCTCAGCAGCGAGGCGAGCCGTGCGCACGGTCGGGTCGTGCTCGAGCGTCGGGAGGATGACACCCTCAACGTCCCGGTGGGCGACAACCCTCGCAGCCTCGGTGCCGCGGTCGCCGGCCTCACGGTTCAACGCGGCGGTGAACATCCCACGCGCTTCGTCCCGGTCGCCGGCGACGATGTGAAGCGCATTGTGTTCTCGGCCCCTAGTCGCGGCAACATAGACCGCCTGCGCGGAGGATGAGTCGGTGACCACACCGTGGCCATAGTCCACGGTGGCGCCCTGCACCCCGTATTCCGTTGAGGCGTAAGCGAGGTGCGTGTGTTCCTCCACGTAGTCGCGCGGGAGCCGCACCCGCCGGCTGCTGCCGGTGACGGTCACCGTCCCGTCCCGGTGCACCCGGTCAACAGTCCAGGTGTCCCGGTTGGCGACACCTAACTCTTTGTCGTTCCGGCGGGTCATCACCCGGTCCCCGATACGCAGCGACAGCCCGTCGGAGCCTGCGACATCGAGCGCCGGCTGTCGGGTGCGACCCGCCTCGGCGTGGGTTGCCTGAACCAGCGCATTCAGCTCCGCGGCCTGTTCATTCGTGGCCACCGCAACGGCGACGCTTGCGCCGACTGCAGCACGCCCGGACACATCGCGGGTGATCGCCGCCCACGCTTCATCTCCGCTCGCATGGAGGATGATGTTGCCGCGTGCTTCGAGGTCATCGAAGAGCGCCGCCGGCTCCGTGCGGTCCCTCATCTTCAAGGTCAGCTCCGCGTAGCCGGGCTCTCGGAACCGGTAGAGCTCCGACAGGTCCAGCGGGCGAGGGTGGGAGGCGACAGCCATGTCCAGCACTCCCCCGCGACCGACCGCGGGAAGCTGCGCCCGGTCCCCGATCAACGCCAGTGGTGCGCCGCTTTCGTCGGCGATGGTCAGTACCGCGTGGGCGAGATCCTGGTCGAGCATCCCCGCCTCGTCGATGACCAGGCGGGTAAGCGCGTCGACGCGGAACGTTTCACTGGGTCCGTCGAACACAGCCCCAGTTGATGGGTCGATGTGCCCCACGCTCAGCCGGGTCCATCTGCCGTCGGTGTCCCACCGGAATCCGTGCTCGTGGGCGAGTTTGTGGGCGCTGGATGCGTTAGCGCCGATCGCAGCCGCCGCCTCGTTCGCGGCTCGCAACGTCGGCGCCAAGACGATGAACCTCATTCCGCTTTCGCCCGCCAACCCGCGTGCGGCTGCGAGCATCGTGGTCTTCCCACCGCCGGCGGCACCCTCGATGACAACCAGCGGCGCTGCGGTCGCCAACGCTCGCGCGGCCATGGACTGCTCCGCGTTCAGCCCCGACAGGTTCACCGCTGCCGGGTCGAACGTAAGCCCCGAGTTCAGACCGCGCGCGGTAAAGCTGGCCTGCAGCTGCGCCTCGATGCGCTGCACCCGCTCCGAGGTCAGGTGCCGCACCCACCCTGGCACCTGGCCGGGCACGTCCATCCGCAGTCGCGGCAGCGTCGCAGCGATCTCGGCCGCGACCGACCGCGCGTACACAGTCACCTCTTCCGGCAGGGCCCGCACCCCCGCGCGGCCGACCAGCACCCCGACATGACCTTCCAGATCGGCCAGCGACCACGCGGACGCCTTGGCGCCCGCAACGGTCACCACCTGCTCGGCGATCGCGGTGCGATCAAGTTCCTGCAAGCTCGAGGCGGCGGGCGTAGCCAAAGCCGTGAACCCCTCGACCGGTAAGAGCTGCTGACGCAGCTCCCCCACCCACTTCGACTCTGCCGATACCGACTGTGCCGAGCCGGCCTGCTGTCGCTTCCGGGGACGCTCGAATGCCCACGCCTTCTGGTCGAACTCACGCCGTGTGGCAGCGTCGGGTTCCCAGCCCGGGTTCTCCGCCCGCCATGCCCGCTCGAGGCGAGCAGTGTTGCCCTGGATCTGCACCGCACGCTTGCTCAGCGCGCGCGCCTGCTTCCGCAGGTTCGTCACCGCCCCGGTGGCCGGATCAAACACGAACCCCGCCTTGGCAAGCTCCGCCTGCAGACGCGCGTTGGAGTTGATCGCCGCCTCCCCGACTCCACGGAGCGCGCCCTGCTGCTTCAAGGTCGCGGCCGTGTGAAGGCCCCGCCATTTCCCCTCAGCCATCACTCGCACATTCCATTGCACGTGCACATGCCGGTGCGGATCCCCGGCGCGTGAGGAACGGTGAACCACCGACACGCTCTCCATCCGCTCGACCGGCACGAAACGTTGGCTCCCGCGGGCCCCTACTCGGGTCACCGAGTTCTGGGCCATGTACCTCTTCATGGCCTCCCCCGCTGCCGCCTGAGCCTCGTCCAGCGCCGCAGACACGCTCGGGCTGAGCGCGGCCGCAACCGACAGGCTCTTGTCGCAGTTGACCGTCATCTCAACGAACCGCGGCGATGCGGGGCTTGCGACCAGCTCGCCATCGCGAGTGATGCGCGTTTCCTCACGCGCTACCCCCCGAAGCAGTCCCGTTTCGGGATCCTTCCAGTCAACCCACCCCTGATACTGTTCGCCATCCAAGGATGCGGAAGCAGTCAGCGAGCCGCTCCCATCCCACGCCGACCAGGCGGCAACAGCGCCACCGTCTTCGAGGTAGTACTCGTCTGCGTTCGAGTGATCCGACTCCAAGTAGGCGCGCGCAGCTGCGCCCGCCCCCCGAAAGAACACCAGACCGCCTCGCACACCCTCACCGTACTACGACGCAGCGTCGTAGCATACGTGCATAGTTTCTGATCTTGGTTGAGATCGTAAGAAGTGTCTTCATCGAAGGTCGATTATGTCTGAGACTCATTGAGCTCGATAACCGATCTCTTCCTACTCGAAGAAGTTCTTCTAGATCGTTTACTTGCGGAACCGCAACTCTGTAGTCTCGGAGAATGCCAAAGACAATTCAGCAGCTCGTACACGAGCAAATTGCATCGAAGATCGCAGCAGGCGAAGCGTTAGAGACAGCTGTCGCTGCGGTTCACCGGGCACAGCGAGAACTCGCCGCGCGCGCGAGTGACGCCGCGACAGCACGGCGTCAGGCGATGAAAGCTGGATGGAGCGAGACAGAACTGCGAAGCCTTGGGCTCGCCTCTCGCGGACGTTCACCACGGCGCACCGCCCCTCTCAAACCCGTCAGCAACGACCCTGAGTCCGGGTTGAGCAAGTGACCTTCAGGGCGCACCCCGGCACGTTTGCGGCAACGCTAACGGTGGCCTGCTGCGGCCTGACTGGGTGCACCCCGAATATTGTGGCCTCCTCCCCCACCCCACCGGCGAGTGCCTTACCTAGCGGCACGCCCTCGGCAACGTCGACGCCCTCCCCGGCGGCAACCGAATCGCCCGTCCGGGACTCGACGCCAGAGGTAACCGGCGACCCGGCCGCAGACGCGATAGTCGCTGCGATAGCAGCGGTGTCGGCCTACTGCCGACCCGGCGCCAGCAAAGGCCAATGGATGGCCGATCTCTCCGTCTACCTGACCGACTCGGCGGTACTGGCATACGGGACCGTCGACCCGGCCACGGTCCCGTGCACGTCGACCCTGCCGGGCACGAACATTCGCGACGGCGACGGGGCCTACACGTTCAGGGTGAACGTGCCCACCGATACCGGAACGTATGAGGCTTACGTCACTCGAGCGGCTACCAGTGATGGGTTCCGTGTCGACCGGATGGCAGCCCCCTCGTGAATGCAGGTGGTGTGATCTTTGGGGTGATCGCCTTCCCCATGGCTCTCATCCTCGGGCTGGTGCTCGCTGTAACTTCCCTCGGTGCCCCAGCCGGCGCGTGCACCCCTTCAGCTGGAACAGTTGACGGGGTCACAATTCCCGCCGACGCCACGGTCGGCGGCTTCGGTCGTGAGCAGCTGCTGAACGCCGCCGCGATCACCAACGCCGCGGCCGCAGCAAAGCTGCCTGCCGCGGCCCAAGCCCTCGGGGTGCAGGCAGCGATCGGGGAATCATCCCTGGTGAACCTCAACTACGGTGACCAGGCGATGAACCCGGACGGCTCTACGGCTGACTCGATCGGTCTTTTTCAGCAACAAAGCTCCTGGGGAACCGCCGCGCAGCGCCTCGACCCGAGCACCGCGGCGGTGTTATTTTTCCAGCGGCTCGCGGCCGTCCCCAACTGGGAAACTCTTGACCCGTCGATCGCGATTAGCAGCGTGCAGATCAATGCCGACCCGTACCACTACACGCAATACCGAGCGATTGCCGTTGCGATCACCAGCTATCTCGCCACCCTCTCCCCCGGTGCCGGGGGCAGCGACGGATGCCGGGTATCCGGTAATGCTGTCGTACTCGCACAAGGGCTAGTCGTTGCCATGGAAAACGGGAGCCTGACCCTCCTCGAGCCGCGCTACGCCTCCCAGATCACGAACATGGCCAACGGCACCGCCACTGCGGACTGCACAATCGACGTGTCGGTTTTGCAAACGATCACCCTCGTCCTCAACCACTTCCCGCGCGTCGGAGTATCTGACCTCAACCGGAAATGTGCTGGCGACAATCTCGGCACCCTCGCCCACTGGGCGAAGGGCGGCGGTAACGCCGTCGATTTTTACAGCCTGAATGGTGCCGCACTCGACGGCGCGACGCCGGATAACCTCGCGTTGCTGGATCTTCTTTCTGCAGTCGTGCCGGCTGGCACGCGAGCCGGTCAGGCTAATTGCCGACCGGTTCGCACCTGGCAGAACATCACGCAAATTGCGGACAGCTGCAACCACCAGCACATAGATTTCCTCTTCACTGACGGGCCGCTGAACGTGAGCAGCTGAACCAAATTTGGTTCAGCTGCTCACGGTTGTTACTGGCAGCTGTCGCACTGTAAGTCGTCCATTGGATCGCTGGGCACGATGTAACCCTCGATCGCGGCGACCGGATAGCCCCCGGTGGTCTTAGTCGCGCCGTCCTCGTAAAGATCGATCTTCGACACTTGGGCGACGATCGACACGACCGCGCGTGCGGTATTCGTGTTGTCGGTCATTGTTTCGCCTTTCTCTCGTTGCTGGCCGTGGTGACGGTGCAGAGGTTCACGTGGTGAAGAATGACCCGCGCGAGATCCTCGGGGCTGTAAATGTAGTCGTGGTAGTGGCCGTTTGCGTGGATCGAATCGGGCATGATCGCCCCGGCGATCTTCTCGCCCTCGGGGGAGAATATGGTGAGGTCTTTGTGGTCGCTGTCGGTGCTGATGATCTTCTGCGCGACCGCGAACCCGGCGGGGGTGTAGTCGCGTTGGGTGTTGATCCCGTCGCAGCAATAACGAATCTCGCGGGGCATGTCGTTGCCCTCCCCGGCGATGAGCACGCTCCCGGCGTCGTCGTACCCGTCGGTCATGCTGTTGAACTTCCGGCCCTCGTAGCGGGCGGTGATCGCGTCCACGTCGCGAGTCGTGGGGCCGTCGCTCCAGCGCACGCGCATCCACGCGGAGGCGGTGCCGGTGCTCATCCGAACACTGAACTTCACGCCCGGAAATGCACTCTTCAATGCCACGCGAACCAACGTGGCGGTGTCCTTGGTACTGATGTAGTCGGTCATTATCTCTCCTCCAATTTTTTTGCCTTTCGGCGGTCGTTCCGCCCTCACGAAAGGGGTGCCGGGGTCAAGCCCCAAGGAACGGTTGGCAGGCCAAAGTTCTGGCGGAGCGCAGCGGGGGAAGAAGTTTTGCCGAAACTGCGACGACGGCTTGACGCTGGTACACCGCAGTGAATAATCCCTCAGACGAAAAGCAACAACGTTGCTCATAGAAGAACGCTCTGCGCCTGGGCTCGACAGGGAGTTTCGAGTGGCCGGCCGCTCGACTTCCGCAGAATCGCAAAACCCTGCCATGCTGTGCCGCATGCGCTTTCTGATGGTTCCGCTTTTGCTGGTTGCACTTACCGGGTGTGCGTCGTCAGCTGCGCGTGTAGATCGGCCCACCGTGCCCGAGACTCTGGCGCCCGCCGCTGAGGCCGAGACGAGCCGTACGGCGGTCGAATGGGCCGACTATGACCCGAGCGTGAAAACCCGCATCGATGAGCTTGGTTTCGCGGGCGATTGCTCTGGCCTTCAAGGGGAGTTCGATATCGCCGAGGCGAATAGCCCACTTACGCAAGAGCGCACCGGGCACGGTAACAGTGTGCTGATGGGGTACATTCTCGAGGCGCTGAGCCTGGCCAACTGCTACTAGCTGAATAGCGGTCAGCGGGGGTCGACGTCGGGCGCGATCTGGGCAGTCTCGATAGGCGATCCCTCAGCGGCCGAACTTTCCGGTCGTGCGTTTGGATTCCCACCGATCAAGCTGATGCAGTTCCTCCCGTAAATGACCCACTGCCGACATGGCTTCCTTGATGCGAGAGAGTGAGAGCTTTTCTGCGGCTGCGCGTTCAAGCAGCCGCGGCATCATTTCCTCGGTCTGCCCATTCCGATCCCACCCGTTGTTACCGATGAAGTGCAGCGTTTCGAGAAGATCGTGCTGTTCCGCGGTGAAACCGATCCAAGAAAAATTCGCGGCCGGGGGCGTCATGCCTCAATTCTGCTGCTCCCCCTGAGTGCCGGCTAGTCGATCGCTGGCCGGCCCCTCCCCCGCACGATCTACACGCCAGGAATAGCGAGACACGGCACGGTCCGTCAGAACCGTCCGAAATATGTTCCGGGGCCGGGGGCTATGTGAGACTGCCGTCATGACGGGGATACTTATCGGATACAGGCGAGCCTCCACCGACGCGCAAGGCCTTACCCCCGAGCGTTCTCATCTCATGGTCTCAGGCTGATGGGTATTCCGGGTAAGTCCACGGTCACCCGCGCCGGGTATCGTGAATACATCCAGTCGACGGCGTGGCGTGGTGTTCGAAACCGGTACTGGGCATCCGCGATGCCCAAAAATTGCTACGTGTGCGACGCTCCTAAGCATCCCGGTATGCACCTTCACCACCGCACTTACAAGAACCTCGGCGCTGAGAGGTTGATGGATCTCGTCCCGCTCTGCGCTCCCTGCCATGCAGAGGTACACCGCCGTCACGACGCTGATCCCAAGGCACCTTTGAACGGGCTTTGGGAGACAACTAAAAACGCACGGAACGCACGGCGAAAGTCTTCACGCTAGATAGTGGGGTCTGCTGCAGCTGCCCGTAACGTCGGCCGCTGCTTTCGCGACATTTATTACGACGTTCGCCTCGATCAGTCTCGATGGGCCTGTGGGACAGCCATAAACAATCACGAGTAACAGTGCTCATGGCTCGCTGAGCGCCGTGAGCCAACTGAGCGCGCCGCCGGGCCAGCGGGGGAGCCGATGGTGTACTCCAACCCTGAGTCCGTGGCGACGTTCGCGCTCCAGACAGCTCACCTGCTAAACGCCGCCCACGAGAGCTGGAATCGCTACGAGGGCCACACCCCCATCAAATAGATCACGTCCTTCCAGTTCCAGAGGAGAGCTAACATTCGTGCATGACCTTCACTAACGGCCGCGCGGGCATGCTCATCTACAACCTCAATGCCCTTGCGGCGAGGGAGCCGGAGTACACCGTCCACGATGCGGCACGTGTCGCCCAGGCCGGGTTCGTCGACTCATTCCTGGCCAAGCTGCGGCAACACGACCTCGAAACGTCGATGTTCGAGTTGTACTTCGCGGACGGAACGGCGCGCGAGGACCTAGAGGACATGTTCGCCCGATGGACAAACGCCGTTGACAGCCACAAGTACCTCTTGTCCTACGAATCCAACGGGTGGCTGTGGCTCTCCTCGATTGCCGTAAACGTATTCTTAGTCAGTCCCTACGGCGACCAAACCGCCAACTTTAGCTGACCCGCGCGAAGGGATGGGAGACGCAGGCCAGTCGGTATTCCTCGTGGATCTTCCGACCGCGGACCCAGACCGCAACATGGTCGACCGCGGCGGCAGTCTCGCCGAGTTCATCGCCCTCCCCTCTATCGCTCGCCTTGGGTGGCCGGACGCGGTAGTCGAAGACTGGCTGTTTGACCACGGCGCCCACGAAGCGTTTCAGGTCGACTATCGCGACCTGGATCTTAGCGCGATCACCTGGACGCTCGAAGACGTGCCGGCAGCTTCCCTGCAGGTCATCCGCACCGGCCCGTCCGAGCAGAAGTTCCTCGAGAGCGTAGCCATGCACCACTTTCACTACCTCGGGCTAAGGCCGGCGCCAATCCGAGATGGGTGGGAGCTCAAGGGAACATGGATGACGGCACCGCTACTGCTGGAATTGAAGCTGTTGAACCGTGACGAGGTGGGCCTCCGACTCGTGGAGGGACGGATGCGCATCGGCATTCTTCAGGGCCGACTGCACACAGGGTTCCATGTTGCGTCGACCCACAAAGCCTGGGTCGGTAGAGGGCGAGCGGACGCGAGCTGAGAACCGGTTGCAGCGCGCATCAGACCTAGCAGGAAGCGCCTACTCGTCGTGGACCTCTGCCCAGAGATTCGGATCGTTCGCGAACGTCTCCGCAAGCGCCTGCGAGTGAATAACCGCTGGGCTTTCGTTCGGCCAAGTCGCTGGCAGAAGTGAGGGGTCAGCTGACGCGGGGCGCTTGAGGATCTGCCAATCGTGCCAGCCACCGCCAGGTTCTTTCCTCAACTCCGCCACGATGTTTGTGCGCGCCCTACCCTGATCGCGCGTGTAGACCGTGACCTTGGTGCCCTCAGGCAGGAACTTGAGAGCCGCATAGAGAGCGGTGCGGGAATCCAGAACAGTCATGCCGGAAACACTAGCCGCAGCGGTGCTCGTGCGCAGCGAAGAACGCCGACCAGGGCTCGGGGCATTGCCCGGTTCTACTCTGATTGCAGAAACGGCAATCAGAATGACGCCTACTGCACATAACGGCGGTTGTTGTCTTCTATTTCAGGCTGGCCAAGACGGGCGAGTGCGCCATCCGGCCGCGGCGATCACCTTGCAGATCAGTCCATGCGCGGAGTGCGGCGAAATTTCGAACCCACCAAAACCGCCACCAGGATTTCTGGCAACTTGAGCTGAGGCCAAAACGGTTCTCTGTGCGAGACAATATGGGTGTGACCTTGGCGCCCTTGAACCCTGCCGACACGCCTGAGCTGCGTAAAGCGCGGGGTGCCTTCTTCACTCCTCAGCCGATTGTCCGGTTCATCGCCGACTGGGCCCTCCGGGATGCAGCCGACTCCGTGTTCGAACCGTCGGCCGGCGACGCCGAGTTTTTAGTGGAATCCGTTCGGCGCCTTCGTGCGCTCAGTGGCGATCCGACATTCACGCCAGTGGTTCACGGGGTCGAGATACACAAGCACAGTGCGCGAGTTGGCCGCGGTCGCGTTCGGGCTGCTGGGGGCCGTCCTCAAATCGAGGTTAACGACTTTTTTCGAGTCGATTCCAATCGAAAGTACACCGCGGCGATCGGAAATCCGCCCTACGTTCGTTACCAAGACTGGTCCGGGGACGCTCGACTTCGCTCAAGAGAGGCTGCCCTGCGGGCAGGCGTCTCTCTGACCGGTCTCGCGTCCAGCTGGGCCGCCTTTGTCGTCCAAAGCGCTTCGATCCTCCGTGAGGGAGGTCGCCTCGGTCTGGTGCTCCCGGCCGAGTTGTTGTCAGTGAACTACGCGGCACCTGTTCGACGCTTCCTGTTCGAGAACTTCCGCAACCTCGAAATCGTGCTGTTTGAGGAGCAAGTCTTCCCCGAAGCGGAGGCGGACGTTGTGTTGCTTCTCGCCGATGGGTACGGCCTGGGGCCCACAGACCACGCAACGATCCGGCAGGCCAAGAACGCTGCCAACCTCGCGGAACTCGAACTTGGAATGCAATGGTCACCGATCGATCCGGCTGGCAAATGGACCGGCGCCGGGGTCGTTCCCCCGGCCGCTCATATACCCCTCGCCCGGCTTACCGCGGCCGGATCATATTCAGACCTTGAGACATGGGGCGATACGACCCTCGGTATGGTGACCGGCAACAATCGCTACTTCGCGCTGTCTCCTTCGCGAGTCAAAGAGTTGGGGTTACCCCGCAACGAACTGCTGCCGCTCTCACCCCCCGGCAGCACGCACTTGCGAGGCCTGGTGCTCTCCCAATACATGCTCACCCGACTGGGGCAGAACGGCAAAGAAACCCGCCTATTTCACCCCGGTTCCGAGCCCTCTGCCGAAGCGCAGGCATACATCGATGCCGGCCACGCGGCCGGAGTCGACCAAGCGTACAAATGCCGCGTCCGCAAGAACTGGTACCGGGTCCCACTGGTCAAACCGGCGGACCTGTTGCTGACATGCATGAACGCCGACACACCGCGACTGACCACCAACCTCGCCGGGGTCTATCACTTGAACTCAATCCACGGCGTGTTCCTCAAGAACGACCTGCGTGAAATCGGTGCCGAACTTCTCCCCTTGGCCTCATTGAACTCCATCACCCTGCTGAATGCGGAGATGGTCGGCCGCGCGTACGGCGGTGGCATCCTGAAACTCGAACCCAGAGAGGCCGACCGATGGATGATGCCCTCCCCGGAGTTGGTGCGCTCTCGCGCGACCCAGCTCCGCGGGATCCGCGATCAGGTCGCCAGAAAGCTGCAGGCTGGTCGCCTGACGGACGCTGTCCGATTAGTGGACCAAGTGCTTCTTCTCGACGCCGGTCAAGTGACATCCGACGAAATCGAGGGAGTTCGAGCAGCTCATGCCGAACTCACTCGAAGACGCACGACGAGAGGCAAAAGTGGCCGCGCCGACCGCTAAAGACAAGGCCTGGGTCATATTCGACCGCATAATCGCTGATGCAACACCAGAAGGGTTCCACACGAACCCATGGCGTCTCATCGGCGACAGACGGGAATACGTGCCGGACATTGCAACGCTCGAACGACTTCTCGGAGTTCCGTTGTACTTGCGGGCAACGGTCCGATCTGGCGTGCGTGCTCTCGCGCTCGATGTGTGGCTGGCCTATGAGCTGCGGCGAGCAGGTTTCGAAGCGGACGCGGTCTGGCCCCGCGCCAGCCATCCACGGATCCTTCCGGTTCCGATCACAAATCTGCTTGACGCTCTCCCCAAAGCCGACCGCGTGAAGCTCATGCAGCGATTGACGAAGAAGACCGCGATCCCGGGAGTCACTTCGTCCAGCGCCTCGATCCTTGGCAAGAACTACCTCAAACAAGTTGACGTGATCATGACGGACTGGGCAACTGGCCCGGAAATTCTCATATCGACGAAACGGATGGATTCGTCTTACGGCAAAAACGCCGCTAACCGGGTCGAAGAGTCGTACGGGGATGCGAAGAACCTTCGCCTCCGGCACCCCATGGCATCCCTCGGATTTCTGATCGCGCTGCGCTCCGATGTACGAGTCAAGGAACCTCTCATCTTTGACTGGCTCACAGACCTTGTCGGGAAGCTAGGCCAAGAAGACGACGCCTACCACGCGACGGCGCTGCTGCTAATGGAATATGGCGATGACCTGGTTGACGAGGACGACGACGACGAAGAAGAACCCGAGAACCCGCTCGCTGACGTCGGTGCTGAGCCCGAGGCTGACGGTGAGGAGGAAATCGAGGACGTTCCCGCCGACGAAGTGGACGCAGCCTTGACCGCACTCCCACGGGTTGTCATCCAGGAGGACCTTGTTGAAGACCATCTTCGAGCGGCGCCATTCATCGCCACTATCGTCAACCGTGCGCTCGACGGCACACCCATCAACCTCCACAAAGAGGCCAGACTACGGCGCAAGAACGCGGTGGCAGCGGACGGGAACGGCGGCCCTGTCGAAGGGTGAGAGGTCCCGGGATGGCGGTTAAGCGCGCACACATGGTGTCGAAGGGCTACCTGCGCGCGTGGGCGGACGCGAGGAATCGGGTCGACGTCGTCGACATTCAACACGGTCGAGGCTTCCCCTCAGCGATCGAGAACGCCACAGTCGTTAGCTACGCCTACGACCCCGCGGTCCTCACCCACGATCTGGAGAGCGACTACGCCGCTATTGAACACAGCGGCATCCCGGTAATCCTCAAACTTCGCGACGGACACACGACATTGACGGTTGTCGAACGGAGCGCGATAATCGCCTTCCTCGACATGCATCTCGATCGGGGGCGGTACGCGGACCAGACCGACGTCCGCATCCCAGCCCTTCTATTAAAGATCGGGGGCCAGGTCGAAGATGCCGAGCTGAACCTCGGCGACAGATTGCTCCTATCAAGGTCAGTGCAGGATGTCATCAGGGTGGCCACGCTCGGTCTCGAACAATGGCCGTGGCACGTGATCGGGGATCAGCAGCACCTCGCAACCGGAGACGGCGCGGTTCTCCTCTGGCGACCAACCGACGGCGCCGACATATGCACAGTCACCTTCCCGCTATCCCCCACACAACTGCTCGTGATCGGACAAGATCTCCCTGACGGCGTTCCCATCAATAACCTGCTCGCAAAGAACAGCAGGCGGTGGATCGTGGCAGAGCGGGGCAAGCTCGCCCTAGACCAAGTTGCGGTTGTTGCGGCTCGACCTGAAGGCTGAACCGCAACGACCCAAGGGCGGATCACGAGTGTGCGGTGTTCCGCGGCCGCGCACCCCTGGCGGTCGAGGAGGACGGTGATTGTGTCCACGGATAACGAGCGGTTTCGAGCGACGTCGGGATTTCGCCACCAGGTCGCGACACGCCGCGCAATCGTGCACCGAAATTACCCACCGAAACCGGAGTGAGTCGAAACGGCTTGTCGACCGTTATCGGTAGAGACTTTCTGGCGTCAGCCCCAGAAGATTGGATCGCCGCTGTCCGCGACGACATCCAGCAGAGCCTGCACTTGTCGTGATGGTGGTGTTTGATCATAGCGGTGGAATCGGAGGTGCCGATCCCGCCAGTAGAGGGTCCACTCACCCGTTGTGGCGGTGTACCGCAGTCGTGCGATGGGAAACCTTGTCCACTCCCCCGTCGGATCATCCCATGGCGGCCGCGTTTCCACGATGGTGACCGCCGTAGTCGTCACGTCGGCTTCGACGCGGACTTGATCGGCGTGGAGAGGGGATGTCTGCTTAGTGCACCACTTCGTGATGCGTCGCAGGTCGGTCTCAGGAACTGGCACGAGAGGCTTCCTGAGCGCGGCGGTAGAACGTGGACCGGGTCAGCCCTAGATCCCTGAGGACCTGCGCCGTCGACGCGCCTTCCTCGATAAGGTGCAGCGCGTTGCGGATCTGCCGGTCGGATACTGTCTTAGGCCGCCCGCCGAGATCCCCACCAGCTGTGCGCCGTTTGGCCACCGAGTCGGTGATGCGCTCCCTCTTGATGTCGAGCTCCATCTGCGCCAGAGCCGACATCACCGTGAACACCATCGCCCCCATCGGGGTCGATGTGTCCACGTCTCCCCCACCCAGGTTCAACACCCGAAGGCCCACCGACCGCGACCTCAGCCCCTCCGCGAAAGAGAGCATGTTCTGCGTCGAGCGACCAAGACGATCGAGCGTCGCTACGACCAGAGTGTCCCCGTCCTGGATCGCATTCAAAGCGCGATCGAACTCCGGCCGCGACACACGCGCACCCGACACCCCATGGTCGACATAGAGATCGTCTCGGCGCACTCCGGCCGCCAAAAGGTCGGCCTCCTGCCGGTCAGTGGCCTGCTGTTTGGTCGAGACGCGCGCGTATCCGATCAACTTGCCCAATAGTGCCTCCAGGTGTCCCAAAACCGTTAATGACTACCTCGATTCAACCAGAACCTTTTGGTACATAGTTATGGGAATCGAGGTGTGCCGAAAAGCCGGGAAATGGTCTCGCGAACTCGGGCGCCTGTGGGACATCCCATATCCCTAGGGTTACGAGGCACGCCTTTACGCGCAAATGACCTCGGGAATCGTTCGGTCGAACCCCGCTCGGCGGTAGTTGCTCGTACCAAGAAGTCTGAGGATGGAGAAGCCCCCGCACCTCAGTGAGACTGTTCGATTGCATTTCGGTAAGTCGCGAGGGTGATTCCACCTGGCAACTGCTCGATATTAGTGGCTTGCAAGCTGCGGGGTTGGATGCCGTCACCAAATAGCGGGATTCCGCTGCCGAGGAGAACGGGGTTGATCTTCAGCTGGATCTCGTCGATGAGGTCTACGAGCTGAGCAGCGAGCTCGCCGCCTCCGCATAGCCAGATGTCGAGGCCAGGTTCGGCTTTGAGTTCAGCAATGCGTGGGGCGATGTCACCACCCATGAGTTCGACCTGGGGTGACTCGGGTAAGTCCTGATGCGTGACGACGATCTGCCGTAGATGTGAGTATGCGCCGTCGGTCAGACCGGCCTCCAACGCCGGGGCGTGGGAGCGGCGACCCAAGAGAACCGTATCGAAGCGGCGAGGCCTGCCGGTCACGCCTAGCACTTCACGCAGATGCGCCGGGCACGTTTCGGGGTACCGGGCGAACAAGTTCGCCAGCGTTTCCGGATGGACCGGGAAGCGAGAGAAGTCGCCTGCCAGGTCGGCGATGAAGCCGTCGATCGACACGGCAACGAAGTAGACAAGTTTGCGCATGAAGTACTCCAATCAATACAACTGTTGTAGTCGCCTCCAATCTACAACACCTGTATTGATTGACTTATCATGTCTTCATGGCCTCGAATCCGGAACGCAGAGCGGTCGTCACGGACGCCGCTCTAGTCATCCTCGGACGTGACGGTGGGCGCGCCCTAACTCACCGGGCAGTGGATGCGTTGGCTGACATCCCGTCAGGAACCTGTGCGAATTACTTTCCCACCCGTGCGACACTCCTGCTCGCCATGGCTAAGCGAATATTTGACCGGCTCGAGCCCGCCGGCAATCGCCTCACGGAACTCGAGCAGGTGACGGAGGAGGAAGCGTTAGCGTCATACGCCGGCTACGTCGTCGAGCGCCTTACAAAGAATCCTGATATGGCACGAGCCCTCATCGAACTGCGCCTCGAAGCCTCACGCGATCACGAAGTGCACGACGCATTGGCACCGTTCCTCCGTCAAGGACTGAGCGACGACCTCGAATTCCACCAGGTCAGGGGCCTTGGCGCGAACCCGCGGGTCGTCATCCTCCTTCACCATCTAGTGAACGGCATTCTCCTGGATCACCTCACGATTCCCCTTGATCCCCACAGCGATCCCGTTGCGACCGCTAAAGAAGCAGCCCAACACCTCGCCTCAGGCGTGCAGATCATTCCCGGCACCAGGGGGAGTTACTAGCTTCAATCGCCAAAAGGCGGGCCAGAACGTCGCATAACCGGAGCGCCTCGAAACAGATGAGATTCAGCGCGTCTGGGCCAGACCGCCGACAGCAGGCGCAGGGCGAGACGCGTCGATTCCCTAGGGATATGAGACATTGCTCACAACACGCATCGGGAGCACTCCTTCCGATGTAACGAAGCAGTCGGCGATGTACCGCAAACTGACGCACGAGTCCGCCTAGCGACTAAAGGATACTGGCGGTCGAATCGCTACAGTAGGAGGGAGAAGAGGGCGTTCGATCTCAATACCAGTGAGATCGAACGCCCTCTCGCATTCGCGAGGTTGACTACTTGCCGCGCTCTGTGACGCTGGTGTTTGGATGACGCGCGGCCGCAGCGTCAGAGATGTACTTTCCGCTGATCGCGGACCGGTTGTGCACGCCACTCGACTTGTTGCCACCGGTCTCGGTGACGCTCGTCCTCGGGTGCCTGGCGGCCGCTGCCGTGGAAATGTAGCGGCCTGATATTGCGGAACGGTGAGCCATATCGGCTCCTTCCTTTTGGATGTCACTCATGGAGGAATCTCCACGAGTCGCCGCCGGATTTGTCTGCCGACGGTCGTCTGTGTTGCCCACCAGGGTGAGCTTGGGCTGTGGGTCGTCGATGTCGGCCAGGCGCCGGATGTGCTTCGGGGTCATCTGCAGATCAGCGGCGATCTGCGTCAAGGTGACGTCTACCGTGTCCAAGAGCTCGATGGCGTTCTTTAGCAGCTCCGGACGCTCGCCGGGGAAGTCCCGGATCGACAGTGGCCGACGCGGCGAACTGCTTAACGTTATGTAGGCGCGACGAGCGGTCGACTCGGAGATCAACTCCAGTTCCTTGGACCGGTACACCAGCGAGTGAACAGAGACGCCCCACCACTGACTGATTTCTTCCAACTTGTCGAAGTTGAGACGTCGAGGAAGCTGATTGCCGATGATCTCCCTCGGAGTCAAAAACTCGGCGGCGAACATGTCTGCCTGACGCTCCATCTGGCTGTCGGTGCCCTGCCTACCGTGGTGCAGCACGATGTGCCCGAGCTCGTGCGCCGCAGAGAAACGGTGACGCATGACGTCGTTAGCCTTATCCGGGGTGAGCACGATCATTGGCCGCGGGAGGGCAGTCGTCGAGAAGGCGTCGATGCGACCTTTGTCATCGGGAGCACCCTCCTGCTTCATGGTGAAGAAGACAGTGAGGATGCCGTGCTGCTCCAGCTCGTAAACGAGGTGCTTGATCGGCTCCTGCCCTAGTTCCCAGTGCGTTCGCATAGCGCGCGCCGCGGTCACCGGATCCGGAGTGTCCTGCGAATCTACAAGCGCCCAGTCCGGCATATCAAGTGGAGGGAACTCGACGCTTTCTTCCAAGTAGCAGCCGAGTTCCCAAGCCTGCTCGACGTAGGCTGTCGCCTGCTGCTGCTGGGCAAGTGACGTCGCCCGCAGCCGACGGAACGACGCCTCTGCAATATCGACTTGCGCTCGAGGCCGACCATGCGCAAAAAACCCCGGAGGAACACGGAGGGCGTTGGCAAGCAGGGCGATCGTCTCGGCCCGCGGCTTCATCTCGCCGCGTTCATACTGCCCGATCGCAGCAGCAGAAACACCGACTGCCTCGTGCAGCTCGGTCTTACTCATCTTGCAGACTTGACGAGCCTGGGTGAGACGTGCCGGATCAAACAAGCGCGCAACATCGGTAAGGCTTGGCTGCGGGGTTGCCCATTGCTCAGCCATTTAGTTGTGGCCCTCCTTGTCTTCTGGACGAGGTCGGAGCTTGGCGGAGGTACGGGGTCGATCTCCCTCGGCGAAGCCGCCCGCCGGGCGCGGTGCCTCGCGCTTGGTTTCCTTCGCGACGGGCTCTTTCACGTAGGTCAGACGCTCGGGGTCAGTGAATTCGAGATGGTGACCGCGCAGCCGGGCCGGCGCCCAAAACATCGAACCAACAGCAAACGGCGTGCTGCTGTAGTACGGCACGAACAGCGTCACACGGCCCAGGTCGCCCACGATATCCAGCACGTCGGAGAGGTTGGCCGCCTCATCCGGTTCTTCCTCGGGCAGATCGAACAAGCCAGGCTCGGTGTACTTCACGTTGCTAGTCGTCTCGAGCAACTCACGACGCTGCTCCGGCAGATAGCTCAACCGGAAGCGGCGGTGGTTGCGAGGCATTTTTTTGCCAACCCGCTGCAAGAAAATGAGCGCGTCACCGACGTAGGTCAGCGATCGCCGCGTCCCCTCCACGCGCTGCTCGCGGTAGCCCTCGAGGCTCTTGAGCGCCGCCTGCAATTCCTTCTGCGCGCCCCGGGACATCCCGACGCCGTAGACATCCTGATCTCCGTCAGGATCGGCGTATTCGGTGTGCGCCCGCGCCGAGCGCTCCTGACTGTCATGGATAGCCGTGGGGATGGCGCTGCGTATGGCGGAAATTTGCTTGTCCGAGAACTCCGCACGCCAATCGGGGCGCTCTGGCTCTTCCATAGTGTGTCCCTACCTTTCAACAAGGAACACCGTAGCAGATCGGTTTAGCCAGACACAGTATTCCGTCATTCAGGCTAAGGCGTGTCGCCGCAATGGTGCATATCATTTCACCGTTGCGGCTCATCGCTGCTGCCGAACTTGCTCGGCGATGTCTCGAGCGGCCGGCGAATATTCGCGTGCGACGCCGTACTTCGAATGATTGATCAGTGGGCCAGCTACAGCTTCGACTCGGTGAAGCTCCGGCCCGATGTTGCAGCCAGGTGGGTGATCTAGGTTTGTGAGCCTTGTTGAATATGCAGCTCGCTAAAGCGGGGCTGGAAGGAGCCCCTTGCGATTCGCACTGCGATTCGCAGCGCGTGGCGAGATAACGTGATCGCATGCGAGCCGAAGTGAATCGCGACAACAATTTTGATGCTGTCCGCCTGGTGGCAGCGGTGGCCGTCGTGGTCGGTCACGCATGGCCGCTGACGGGGCTAAGCCACGCGCCTCGAATCGGTGGGATCCCACTGTTCACTCTCGCAGTTTTCGTCTTCTTCTCCCTAAGTGGCTACCTCGTCGGGACAAGTTGGGTACGAGATCCGCGCCTTCTCCCGTTCCTAGCCCGCAGAGCCTCACGCATTTTTCCCGCTTTGATCGTCGTCGTTGTACTCACCACGTTTGTGCTCGGCCCGTTGGCGACAGCGCTCCCCCTTCTCGACTACTTCACGTCCGCTCAGACGTGGACCTATCTCACAAACGTCACCCTGGTCGCGTCGTATGAACTTCCTGGAGTGTTCGCGGCCAACCCGCGACCGGTTGTCAACGGAGTTCTATGGACGTTGGGACCCGAGTTTCTTTGCTACGTCGGGGTGATGGTTGTGGCGACCGTCGCGGTTGCTCTTCGGGCGCGACACGAATTCACACGCGCCGCCGTATTCGCAGTTGTCGGAGTTGTGCTTGCGATCGTAAGCAGCCTCCCCCTCGAATCGTTCGATGGGCCGCGACCAGCGCTGACAGCGATGGTCTTTTTTGCTATTGGAGCCGCTGTATCGCAGCTACCTTTGCATCGATTACCCCTGTGGCCAGCGGCGGTTCTTATCCCGGCGTGGCTGCTTGGCGGTGCACTGACGCCAGAATTCGCACAGGTGATGACTTGGATTACCCTCCCATATCTGGTGCTGTGCCTGGGCTCCCGGGCGACACCATTCGTCCGACGAGCGGGACGTTTTGGCGATGTTTCCTACGGCGTCTACCTCTGGGGCTACCTCATTCAGCAGCTTGTCTGGCAAGCCTGGCCGAACCTCGCTCTAGTAACGGACCTGATTATCGTCGTGGCGCTCACTCTCGCCGTCGCGTGGGCCTCCTGGCATCTAGTCGAGAAGAGAGCACTGGCAGCGATAAGGAACCGGCTTCGCGTGAGTCCCGCAACGTCTGCGGTCCTGGTACCGACTGACACTTAAGCCGCGGCCCTGAGGTGCGGCTTTTAACACACAATGTGGGCCGCGATGTAACGGCCGCTCTCGTGCTGAATCGCGCCGGCTTTCGTACCGCTTGCGGGCCGTACTTACTCCGGCCGACCCGAATTGGGGCTGTCCACTGTCTCGTAACCGAAGTGTCTCGTAACCCACGGGATACGAGAAACCGTGCAGGCGGTGCGGCCCGCAAGTGGAACCTTCAGTGAGATGGCGTCCCAGGGTTTTGGGAAGCAGTCTGCGCCTCGAGAATTGCGAGTGTCTTTTCGCTCGCATCGCGAATTCGGTGAAGGGCGCCGACGATGCTGATGCTCGCGAACGCGACTACGAGGATGAGCACAACGAGCAGCCAGATGGGATCGATGTCACCATCCTTTCAGCACCCCCGGCCTGCGTCCGCAGCAGAACCGCTACCGGGTCAGCGCGCTGGAAGAGGCGCTCAAGGGTAAGCATTCAGCAATTGCTACCCGTGCGGGATCGTCGGTTCGTGCGCAAGCCTACGAACGGCCGAGTCGCGCCTCAAGCGCATGTTGGCAGTCCCGAGACAAATGGAACGATCGTCTGCTCAACAAATGATCGACGTTCCGATAGGGGCAGCATGAGGCACTGGATGGTGACGCCGTCGATCAGCGCGAAGAGCTGCGTGGCCGCTTGGTCCGAGAGACCTTGGTCTGTGAACCATCGACGAAGTTCCTGATCGAGCTGCGCCGAAGTCGCGGCCAGTTCCGCATCGACGGCCGACATGGCGGCGTACGCGATCCAGACGCGAGCACGGCGTTCGCGCCGATCGTCTAGGGGGAGCCATTGATGCACGACGCCCATCAGGGTCGTGGCCTGCGCGGCCAGGACGTCTGCGAGGAACTGTTCTTCTGCATGGTCGAAGCCTGCACGCACCAGTTCGCTCTTAGTCCGGTAGTAGTACTGCACCTGTGCCTTCGAAATGCCTGCCGCAGCGGCCACGCTCCGGACGCTGAGCGCTCCAACTCCTTGCTCGGCGAGCACGGTCAGCACACCGTCGAGCAAGCGAGTGGCGGACATTAGCTCTGCGATCGTCTCGCGCGGTTCATCGACCACGCAGTTACAGCGAGCTCAATCACGCCAAGCACCGCGATCACCAAACCCGCCTGACGCAGACCGACCACTGGGGTTTCAATATTGAGAAAGGCGAAGAACAACACCAGACCCCCGACGACCATGACTGCTCCAATAGCAAATTTCCAACCATGTTTATTCATACTCATGCCCATCTCCGTATGTGTACGCTCGTACGGTACGCTCGTACGGTACGTACCGTACAGGTGGTGAAACGAGATGGTCAAGCCAGACGCTGCTCGCCTGGGAGGCAGCGACGGATTGCTTGTCCCGAGCAGTTCCGCAAGCGTCGTCCATGACTACGCACCAATCGCGCGCACAAGCGAACCAGTAGCGGGACCTTCTGCGGCCCACGTCGAACATTGAGGAAGGCCGCGGAGAAAAGGTGTCGTCGCGTGCTCGCAATCTATGTCGAGTAGGTGGCGATCTCGATGAGGTTTCCGTCTGGGTCCTTGATATAGACCGACGTTATGGTGCCTCGTGCGCCAGTTTGTTGGCAGGGTCCCTCGACGACGGCGACCTCACACTCGTGGAGCCGCTCAACTACTTTGAGAATCGGCATCTGGGTTAGCAAACAGACATCAAGCCCACCCGCGTTCGTTCGAGCGGCGTGAGGCTCGAACGGGTGCGCGGCGTCGTGGATGTTGATCTTTTGATCGCCAAACCGTAGGGCGTGGTAGCTGCCCTCGAAGATGACATGCGACATGCCCAGAACGGTCGTGTAGAAATCGACTGTGCGCGCAACGTCGCTCGCGTAGATCACGAGGTGATCTACGCCTGAGATCGCTATTACTGGAGACTTTGAGGACGTCATCTTTGACATGGTATTGGCAGAGCCAATCGCCCGCCATGTCGCTCTACTACCGCGAACAACCCTGGGCTAGCGGGGCTCGGACAGCAAGGTCGCGCCGCAGGTCGAGCGCGCAAACGGCAAACGAAGCGTGGGTCCTAAAGTGTGCCAGAAGGGAACGTCCGGCGACGCAATTCGAATAGGGAAGCGGACTCTATATAGCGGCGCGGCGACGGGTGCCAAACGGGAATATTTACCGCTGAGTCGACCCGCGCCAGCGCGCTTGCTTTGCCCTATTGCCGCAGATCTCCATCGAGCACCACTGACCGGTTCGAGAGCGGGAGTGGTCGTAGAAGCCCCACTGGCAGCGGTCGTTGATGCAGGCTTTGAGGCGCGACCAGCTCGCATTATTCACGGCGGATGCCACGGCGGATGCCACTCGCGCGAGGACACCGTCGACGCCGCTGCCCGCACCGACGAATCGTGCTCCGGTCGTGTCGAAGCGCAGCGAGAGCTGCCCTCGGGTGGCTGCCTCCGTGAGGGCGACGGCAGTGTGGTGGGGCATTGGAGCGCGCTCGTGGTTGGCGAGCATCCCCGCGCGTAGCGCCTCGCGCAGGTGTCGGGCGAAGGCGAGCTCGTCCGCGGATGCGCTTCCTCCGATGCCGTGCGTAGCCGCCCATACGCGCCAGCGGGAAAGATCTCCGAGTTGATCGACGTTCGACTCAATATCCCAGGTATTGACGAATGCGCGCACGAACTCGAGTTCGCCGGGCGCGGCAGCCACCGTTGAGGTTTGCATCGTCCCAGCATATAACCGCCATTGCGCTAATGCCGGTCGCTCTCGTAACCTTCTTCAGTATGACGACGGTTACTAGCGCGTGGAGCAGTCCGCCCTTCCGACGGGTCTGGGGAGCCGGAGCGATCTCGGCCCTTGGCGCGGAGATCGGCGAGCTCGCCATTCCCGTCCTCGCACTCGTGACCCTGGGTGCG
The DNA here is from genome assembly GCF_030063305.1 of Salinibacterium sp. G-O1. Lineage (GTDB taxonomy): Bacteria > Actinomycetota > Actinomycetes > Actinomycetales > Microbacteriaceae > Rhodoglobus. The sequence goes on along the minus strand of NZ_JASISV010000005.1, from coordinate 14,624 downwards.
TCTGCCACGGAATTGTCGTTCGTCCGTGCGGCGTTGCTGCTGCCGTACCTGATACTCACCCTGTGGCTCGGGGTGCTCGTCGACCGACATCCACGTCGTCCCCTCATGATCGGCGCTGACCTCGGGCGAGCGCTGCTGCTCGGGTTGGTGTGCTGGTTCGCGATCGCGGGGTGGCTCACCATCCCCATGCTCATCGCCGTCGCGGGTTTGATCGGAGCTCTCGCCGTGCTGTACACGCTTGCTGATTTCTCGTTCATTCCGCTCGTGGTCGACGAGCACCAGCTCATCGATGCGAACGCCCGAATCACTGCTGCGCAGTCCGCGATCGGCGTCGCGGGCGCCGGTGCGGGTGGTGCCCTCGTGCAACTGCTCACGGCACCATTCGCTCTACTGGTCAATGCCGTTGGGTACCTGGTATCCGGTATCCTCATCGCCCGAGTGCACGTTGACGACCCACCAGCACCCCGCGAGCAACGCAGGTCTGCCTTCGGCGAGGCTCGCGTCGGTATGGCGCTGCTCGCCCGCCACCGCGTGCTCCGGACTCTTATGACAGAGGCGAGCATCTGGAATCTTGGCAACGAGGTGCTGATCCTTGCGCTCACAATCCTCGTGCTGCAAACCTACGGTTTCGGGCCTCTCGTGCTCGGGATCATCCTGATGTGCGGCGGACTCGGTGCTTTCATAGGCAGCACCCTCAGCCGTCGGCTCACGGCCCGCTTCGGCTACGGCCGGTCGCTTGTCGCAGCCCTCCTCTTGGGCAACACGGCGCCGCTGATCGGAGTGCTGGCCGCAGCAACCCCGACGGCGCTGAGCATCGGCGCGCTTGCAGCTTCCTTCCTCGTATCCGGTATCGGTATCGGAATCGCGAACTCGCAGGCGGTGAGCTTGCGGCAACTCGCGGTCGCCCCTGAGCTCCGAGCGCGGGTGAACGCGGGATATCGCCTGGTCTCCTGGGGTGCGCTGTCGGTGGGCGCAATCGCTGGCGGGATTCTCGTGACAGCACTCGGCCCGTGGTCGGCCGCGGTGCTCGGCGGAGCAGTGATGGCAATCGCATCGCTGCCTGTCGCACTGTCGCCGGTGCGCCGCATCGTCTCGATAGACGAGGTGCGCCCGCCTGGAGCCTGAGCCCCACGCATCCTCGATAAGCACCACAGCCGCCTTGCCGCCACACACAGAAGCGCGATCCATCTTCGAGGAGTGATCGCAGGGAAACATGGTGCGGGCGACTTCCATCCCGAACCTCCCGCTTGACATCTACGCTGCCTTAGTGCCTAATAAAGCCATGTCTTATTTAAGCAGTATGTGAAATGGTTGCTTCGGACTCCCTGAGTCTCGTCTTCGCTGCGCTCGCCGATCCGACCCGCCGCGAAATCCTGTCGAGGCTCGCGCAAGGGCCGTCGACCGTTGGTGAGGTGGCGGCGCCGTTCGCGGTGAGCGCCCCTGCCATTTCCCAACACCTGAAGGTATTGGAGCGCGCAGGGCTGGTGACCCGCACTGCTCACGCCCAATGGCGAACCCTTTCGATGAAGGCGAAATCTCTCGACCAGGCTTCAGGTTGGGTTGAGAAGCATCGCCGCGACTGGAATCTACGCCTCGACGCACTGGAAACCCACCTCGAAACCATGAAGACCACAAATCCCAGGAAGTAAGAAAATGAACACGACAAACACGTCACCCGACGCTCTCCAGTTCTCGATCACCCGCACCTTTGACGCACCGCGCGAGCTTGTGTGGCGAGCCTGGACAGAGGAGGCCGAGTTGGCGCAATGGCTACACCCGTTCGGAGTCACCGCCGGTTCCGTCTCGTTCGACGTTCGCGTCGGCGGGCAATACCGCTACACAATGACGAACGCGGACACCGGCGAGCAGTTCCCGACCGGAGGCGAGTACCTCGAAGTGGAACCTATCGATCGGCTCGTCTTCACCTGGGGCGAACCTGATGCGCCCATCGAGGGGACTCCGGTGATCACGCTCACCCTCATTCCACAGGGCGAACGCACAGACCTCTTTATTCCATCTGCGTGGATATGACGGCAAGCCCGGCGATGGATTCGTTTACGACGGCTGGGACGAAGCCCTCACGAACATCGGTCGGCGTCTTGCCGGTGAGGAACTGGCCTGAATCATGGCAATCACCATGAACAACACAGGCATCGTCGCCGAGGATCTCACCGCAGCGGTCGAGTTCTTCATCGAATTCGGCCTCGAACTCGAAGGTCGAGCAATGGTCGAGGGTGAGTGGGCGGGGCATGTGACCGGTCTCGGCGATCAGCGGGTCGAGGTTGCCATGATGCGCACTCCGGACGGTCACAGCCGCCTCGAACTCTCTCGCTTCCTCACGCCACACGTCATCGCCGACAACCGAAGAGCCCCGGTGAACACGCTGGGTTACCTCCGCGTCATGTTTGAAGTGGACGACCTCGACGAGACACTGAATCGTCTGTACAAGCACGGTGCACAACTCGTCAGCAACGAAGTTGTGCAGTACGAAAACGTATACCGGCTCTGTTACATCCGTGGTCCCGAGGGAATCCTCCTCGGACTCGCGCAAAGCCTGACCTGGCCGTAACTGTCAGCGGCATACTGGGGGAGGCTCGCGAACCATCAGCGACGCAGCACACGCACAGAAATTCCAAACCTATGCGGAGCGTGACCCGTGTCTCAGGGGAACATCTTGCGGACTGTTCTGAGGATGGACTAACCCAGATTCATTTCGGTGAAGATTCGGGCCAGCGATGGAAACTCGGTGACCTCTGGCGCATTGTCAGTTAGCGATACTTCTGACCAATCGAGTGAGTCGAGGCGGCCGTCTTCGATGAACAACTCGATAGTGCCAACCGTGTGCTCATCCGGTGCCACATAAAGTGTCAATGGATGCTCCGATCCCGGAGGTATTAGATCGACCGCGTTCGGCACAGTGATGAAGAAGCACGGGTGCGTCCCCGCATGCGCGGGGCGTCCATGTTTCGCTACCGTGAGTTGAGCATGCGCCTGCTCGCGACCGACTGGCATCGTGTCGATCGCCATCTGCAGAATCGCGCGCTCATGATCGGTGAGTTCTCGCCCGAAGGATCCGCTCATCGGTCGACCATATCGACGGTTGATTGCGAGTCCCTGCCATTTGCTCGAAATCGACCGGAATATTTTACTGGGAAGTGCCCACCCACGTTTGTGCGGTAAGCATTGGGCGTGTGCGCCATTGACGGACTTACTCGAAAAATTGATGCCGGTCACATCCGCACCGACCCGCGGTATCCACTCGTCTCAGCGCGTGAAGAGTGTTCCGTAGCTATTGTTATACGGCTTTCCCGGCTTTGGGTGGGTGAATTTGAGCGCAGACCAGGTATCGTTCACGCTCAAGCAGGTGCTTTCGACCAAGCCGTGGAAGTACCCGACCCTTATTACTGTCGGAAGCGTGAGGTCGGTGCTGAGTTTTCTTGCCTTCGGCCAGGACACCCACATCATCCCCGAGGGCGCCAGATTCTCCTTCAACTTGGGGAAGTGGTCGTCCATCTCCGCTTGAGTCGTTGTGAATAGGTGCAGATAGTCGAACTGGCCGGCGAGCTCACGTGCGATGGCGAGCGGCGGCAGTTGCATGGCCGACACGGCGAGTTGTGGGGCAGCCACCAGATAAGCGCGGGTTCCGGGTTTGATCCCCATCTTCTGCGCGACTGTTCGTTCTGTCGGTCGCTTTGCAGCTTTCTGGGTGGAGGCGACACCGTTCACGAGGAGTTCCTGCCTGCCGCGATGTCCATATAGTGCGGGTTGTGCATGACCCCCAGGATGTTCCCGAATGGGTCAATGAATGACGCGGTCGTAAAGCCGGCTTCCCGCTCGGTCAGGGCCTCGTACTGTGTGGCACCCATCGCCGTTAACTTTTCAACCGTCTCGGTCAGGTCGTCCACATGCCAGAATGTCACTGCGCCACCGGGGGCGTTAGCTGCACCTGGGGGTGCGTACTTGCGATCGATGAGGCCAAGTTCGTCCTGATCATCGCCCACCCGAAACTCCACATATGCTGCGGGCGCCGGCAGCGCCGGAAACGCGTAGTAGGGACGGATACCCAGCAGTTTTGCGTACCAGTCCGCTGCTGCAGCCACATCATCTGCGTAAAAGCTGATCGTTGCTATTCCTTGAAACATTGACACTCCTTCAGTTGGGTCGGAGGCGCGACCTCCGCTGTACAACTTCAAGTATTCCCACCCAAAGTGAGCACCATGTGAGCACTTTCAGTGGAAGACTTCTGAATATGAGAGCGGACCGTTTGGTGGCAACCCTGTTGCTGATGCAGGCTCGCGGGCGGGTCACTGCCGCCGAAGTTGCCTCGGAACTCGAGGTGTCTGTGGCCACCAGCCGGCGTGATTTCGAGGCGCTATCCGCTGCAGGTGTCCCGGTGTACCCGCAATCCGGGCGGGGTGGAGGCTGGTCCCTGGTTGGCGGTGCCCGTACCGACTTGACCGGGCTGAACGCCAGCGAAGTGAAGGCTCTGTTCCTGCTAACCGGCTCTGCAATGTCCATCGACCCGGGAGCGAGATCCGCGCTGCGAAAACTAGTCCAAGCTCTGCCGGAAACCTTCCGCGAGCATGCTCACGCTGCCGCCGCGGCCGTTGCGATCGACCACACTAAGTGGGGAGAAGATGTCCGCGACCGCCCCGAGTGGGTCACGGAACTCCAAAACGCCGTCGCAGCCAGACGCAAGGTCTTGCTGGCCTACGAGAATCGCGATCATCAGAAAACGCGACGGCTGGTCGATCCGTGGGGTGTGATTAGTAAGTACAACATCTGGTACCTCATCGCGGGGACCGAGGCCGGAAAGCGGACATTCCGAATCGACCGCATCTCAGCAGTGGAGTCCTCCGAAGTCGCCTATCACCGGCCGGACGACTTCGAGTTAAACCGCGAATGGTGGCTGATTGTCGTCGAGGTCGAACGGCACCGATCGCTTGCGACGGCAACGATCCTTATCAACTCCCACCTGACATCTGCCCTTCGCGCACAATTTGGACGACACTTCGAAGACTTGGGCCTAGACAACGACGGACGCGCGCTGGTGCGCATTACGGCGCCGATGCCTCTATCCATCGCAGAACAACTCGCCGGCTGGGGCGCAGCGGTTGAGGTGATCGAACCGGATTCGGTCAAAACCCACCTAGCTCGGCTCGGTGCGGAACTCATGCAGCGCTATGCCATCGCCGACATGGGTTGAAGAACGACGGGCGGCTGTCAACCGACACCGTTGCTCAGAGCCATTCAGCGGAGCCAATCCGTCCGCTTTGGAAGGAACTACAGACTCAGCGCACTGGATCCGGTCACCACCATCCGCAAGCGGGACGGCCAACGGGCAGTTTCGGGTCACCCCTCCGGTTCCTCCTCGTCTTGCGCTTTCACATATGGTTTCTCCAGGTCGGTGTGACGGAGGCTCAGCAGGAAGCCGCAGAGCACAGATACAGCCACGAGCATGGCCGCAAAGAATGCGACGCGCACCCCGAAGCCTTCTGCGATTAGACCGGCCGCCGCTGCGCCTATGGGTATGACGCCCCAGCTGAGCAGCCTCGAGGCGGCGTAGACGCGACCGAGAGACGCCTGTGGAACTAGATTCTGGCGCAGTGTTGCCACAACCGTGCGCCACACGGTTGCCCCTGCGCCCGCGATAGTTAGGCCGATCGCCACCGGGGCGAGACCGAGACCCGCTGCAACTGGTGCCACGAGGAATATCGTGCCGAGCAGATCTGCAAAGAGCACCCACCGAACGCCCACTCTCCGAACTGCGGTATCGATGACTGGCGCCACGAGGACCCCGCCCAAAGCCATTCCCCCTAGCAGCACGCCATAGCCGATCGATGTCAGGCCGAGGCCCCCCGGGCCAACAGCGTAGATCACGAACAATGCGCCCCATGTCGCCCACACCAAATTCATGCCTGCGGTGAGTACCGTGAGGGAGCGCAGCATGGGGATGCGCCAGAGAAGCCGGATTCCCGAAGTCAGCTCGGCGTGCCATGCACCGCGTTTGGCGTGCCTTCGCCCGCGGTCACGTGGTCCGATCCGCGGGGAGCCCGCTCGGCGTCCCATGAGAAGTAGCGCCGGTACTGCAAGCAGGTACAACGCTGCAGGCAGGCCACTTGCCGCTATCACTCCGAACCCGAGCAGAAGGCCCGCAAGTGGCGGTCCGGCTAGCTGATTGAGTACATTAATTGTGGTTTCAATTCGCGCATTGGCGCGCCCGCGCAGCACAGGTGGGACAACCTCGGGGACCAGCGCAGTGAAGCTGCTGTCGGCAAGAACCTCGCCCATACCGAGAAGCAGTGCGAGCGATATAAGAATCGGCAGGCTGCCACCGAGAACAGACCAAACTGCCATCAGCGTAAGCAAAAGAAGCGCTCGGGACACGTTAACGACTACGAGCAAACGGCGGCGGTCAACGACGTCAACTAACCACCCTCCAGGGAGGCCAAAGATCGCCCATGCTGCGGTGCCTGAAACTGTGACCGCTGCGACCTCTCCTGGAGCGTCGGTGATGGTCAGTGCCAGAAGCGGGAGAAGAGTCAAGATCGTACCGTCCGCAAGGTTCGCGGAGGCTGTTGCAGCCCATAGACAGCGAAAGGGTCCGCTCAACTGGGGGTCATGGGATGCTGCCCGCATCGATCACACCACTTTCTCACTATCAAAACCAGTTTCACTAGTGAGACTAACGGGCGCCCGATCACCAGTCAACGCCGCTTTAGCGGTGATACGCTGACATATCATCACGCAAGGAGTTCAGTCATGGAGTTGACCTTCGAACTGGCCGGGAACTCGCTATGTCTTGATTTCACAAACACCGTGAACGCCCGGCCCACGGCAAAACGCGACCTTCTGGAAACCCCAGAAGGTCTTAGCGCCTGGCTGAAAGCGTCAGGGCTTGACCATGGACACGTGCCCAGTGCTGAACCTCCCGTTCTCGCGGAACTTCGAGAATTCCGGGAGCTTGTGTACGCGGTGTTTCACGACGTTGCACGAGGGATGCCCATGCCGATCGGACCTCTTACTAGCATCGTCAGCCGGCACGCAGCGGCACTGTCAAGCGCGACCTGGGAAATGGTCGATGATCGATTGATCCCTGGCTGGAGTCTGGTGCATCCCTCACAAATCCCAGACTTGGTTGCCGCTTCAGCCGTTCAACTCTTGCAGAGCGGGCCGCTCAGCAGGCTCGGGCAATGCCCCTCATGCGGCTGGCTGTTTCTCGATACTTCACGTAACGGCAAGCGACGTTGGTGCAACATGGCAACATGCGGAAGCCGGGATAAGTCATCCCGGTACTTCGACCGCACCAAGCGAGGCACGCCGCAACCTCCCCATCGCACTTAGTGATAGCCATCGTGAGCCTTCTCCCCGCAGGTACACCGCTACGGCTACGTCTCGAATCACAAGGAAAAGAAGAGGTCTCGCCGCGCACACACTACAAATACTGTGTTGCATCCCATGGGTTTCGAGGCACTTTGGTTATGAGACAGTGGAACACTCAGGGAGCGCTATGCAGACGCTAGTTAGACGATCGACTAACGGGCGAGAAGGGCGAGTAGCAGAATTGAGGCATGACGCCTCCGCCCGCGAATCTTTCTTGGATCGGCTTCACCAAGGAACAGCACGATCTCCTCGAAACGCTGCACTTCATCGGCAACAACGGGTGGGATCGGAATGGGCAGACCGATGAGATGATGCCGAAGCTGCTTGAAAGCGCAGCCTCAGAAAGTCTTTCGCTCCCCCGCATCAAGGAAGCCATGTCGGCAGTCGGTCATTCACGGGAGGAACTGCACCAGCTTGACCGTTGGGAGTCCAAGCGCACGACCGGGAAGTTCGGACGCTGAGGGGTCCGCTCACCGCGCACGAATAGCGATCGCCTATCGGGCACTTCGTTCTCGAGCACTCGATGATGCTCGTAACGGGAACGTCTTTCGGGCAGACCCATGCCAGGTCCGACCTTGAGTGAGTCGACTTACCCGCAAGACAAACAATCCTGGACCGCGCGCGCTTAGGGGCACAGGACGGGGTTTATGCCAATCCGGCTGCAAGCCATCTGGTGAGTTCTGCGGAAAGAGCCGCAGGGGCATCGAGCTGAATGAGATGGCCGGCATCGTGGATTAGCGAGATGGAAGCATGGGGAATCACTGCACGCAGCCGGTCGGCGCGATCCTTCGGTATCCACGTGTCCTCAGCACCCCAGACAATGTGTACCGGTTCACTTAGATTCTCGTATAGCGGCTCTACCTCATCGGTGAACCGCTCGTCCGCTTCTGCGATCTGCTGGTAAAACGCTCTTTGACCCTCGTTGCTCATCCATGGAGAGACCAACATCTCGAGGTCATCCTCTCGAAGACCCCGGTGGCTGGCTCCACGGATGTACGCCTCCACCGCGCCCCGATGCACTGCGGGTGGTAGCTGGGTGAAGACTGCAGCGTTCTGCCTCACAAGGTTGAAGAACGGTGATCCCCATGGTGAGAGCGCGACGACGTCAACAAGGCACAGAGAGGCGTAGCTCGCGCCGAGGAGCAATCGGGCGCGAAGGGCGACGACTCCGCCGAAATCGTGTGCGATGACGTGGGGCCGATCGAGACCCCAGTGGTCTAACAAGAACGCAAATATCTCACTTTGGACACCAAGATCCACCCTGTGCGGTGCGTCCTTCGAAGACGACCCATAGCCGGGCATGTCCCAAAGATAGACAGTGAACTGGCGACAGAGCGCGTCAGCAATTGGCCGCCACAGCGCCGACGACCACGGCGTTCCATGGAGAAGCACCAGGGCTGGGCCATCACCGTAACGGTCCCACTTGACTGTTCTTCCCTGCCACGTGATTTCCTGAGTCAGGCTGTGAATGGTCATCCCCGATTGTCGCAGCATGCCCTTCGTGCTAACGCCCGGTAGCCGGACGATCCGCGAACACTCCCCCGCCGTTATCGGCGGCGCGGCACCGCCAGGCTTGTGGATGCCCGTTTAGGTGCCCCGAGAAACTGCCCGATGGCCGGGCGTGAAACGCACGAGCTGAGGTGCCCCGAACGCTGATCCTGTCGGGGCCCTGCGTTCGTCGCGATGCTCCGCACGCGCCTAGCGGGGGGTGTCGAACCAGCGGACGACACCGTTGGCGGTGTGCGCGGCGCTGACCGCGGCGGACGCGGTGGCGATCGCGTCCGCGGCCTGGTCGAGTTTCGCGGCGGCAGCAACGGTTCCCGTTGCTCCGTCGCCGGTGCTGTCCTCGCCCTGGTAGTGCTTTCCGTCGACCGTGTCGGTGTGCCAGGCGGCGAGTTGCTGACAGACCAGCTGCAGGCTGTCGAGGGTACCGACGAGCTCTGCCAGCAGATCATAGGAGTCCGGTGGTGACGGCACGGTCCGTGTCGAGTGCGCGAGAGTGCGCGCCTGCTCTGCAAGCTCCACGGCTACATGCAGCTGGCGGTGTTGCTCATTGACGGCCATCGTGGTGTCCCTTGTCTGGTGGGTGGTGTTTCAGATCCAACCGCGCACCCCTGACAGTGCAGTGGTGCCCGGTCAGCGCTTGCAGTTATTGGCAGCTGTCGCATTCGAGATTGTCCATCGGGTCGATGGGGACGGTGTACCCGTCGACGGAGGCGATCGTGTAGCTGTCGGTGGTTTCGGTGGTCCCGTCCGGGTGGAGGTCGGTTTTGGTGACCTGGGCGATGATCGCGGGGTTCTGGTGGGTGGTGTTCATGTGCTCTCTCCTGTCTGGTGTGTGCCTTCCGGCGAGAGAGGTCGCCCCGAGTGAAGCGGTGAAGTGGCGACTCGTGGAATACCGGAAGCGTAGCGAAGGATATGCCGCGAAAGGTCGAAACGTAAGCCGCGCAGCGAACTAAGATCGCCTCTTCCGGAAGGCAAGCGCTGGGGAGAGTTCCTGCGACGCTCCCGCCTACTCCCCCATCGTCGGCGCTCGTGGGAATTGATGGGGCTGTCGCGTGGCGGGGGCCACCCTGCCGAGCCACCCTGCCGGGTGTGCGCGGGTGAGCTCGACGCTGAGATCCTGCCCTCCAGCGGCGGCACGATGATCGTTGACAGCCGCCGAACCGACGAGCTGGTCAGCGTCACGAATCCTGGGTGGGGTCCGCTCCCCCGCCATCGGCGGGCGCGAATCAGACCGGACACCCGTCCGGGCGTACGTGGCGATGATGCGCCGCGCGGCCGGCTCGCCGGACGCGCCAAGCGTCGTACCCAGCAACAGCGCCTCCCGCGCCGGGCGGCGCGCTGTTGCCTTGGGCGGGCCGCCCCTGGTGGGCCGACCTGCTGGGCAGGCCGACCCAGGTCGGTTACTCGCCAGCGAGCTTCGCCCGCAGCTCGGCGATATCCGCCTCCTCCACGCCTGTCTCCTCCATACCTGTCTCCTCCGCGGCAGGCTCTGGTTCGCTGGTGACGGGTGCGGGTGTGCGGGTGAATTGGGTGGTGCCGAAGGTGAGGTTGTGGCCGATGGCGTCGGCTTCCACCTCGATGCTTGTTCCGGTTCTCTCCCCGTTCTCCCATTCGCGGATCCGCAAGGCTCCGGTGACGATGACCCGCTGTCCTTTGTCGATGGACTCGGCGGTGTTGCAGGCCAAGCCACGGAATGCGGTGATGGTGTACCAGTTGGTGTCCCCGTCCACCCAACGGCTCGTGCCCCGGTCGTAACGGCGGGTGGTACTGGCGAGGCGGAACGAGGCGATATCAAGCCCTTCGCTGGTGGTGATCTTCCTCGGTGTGGTGGCGACAAGCCCGGTGAGGGTGATGGTGTCGGTCATGGGTTCTGCTCCTCTAGCTCAACTGATTTTTTTGCCTGTCTGGCAAGAGCATCGATTGAGAGCGGAAGCACCGAGAGTGTGAGGGTCGTGGAATACCGGAGCAAGCGAAGCGCGTGAGGATATGCCGCGAAAGCCCGAAACGTCAGGTGCGCAAGCGAACTACGGTGACCGGCCAGACAGACGAAAAAATGGCTTCTCAACAGTCAGCGCCGCCACCGGCGGCTCCGCACGCTTTCCTGGTCTTCTCGCTCGCGCCTGGTGAGGCACGAGCCCGGGGCGAGCGGCCGGCCCCGGGAGGCCGGCCGCCGCCTCCCTGCCCCTACAGTTCGGCTGCTTCCTCGGCGCAGGTGATGAGGGTGGCGTGGTGGTCGCGGATGAGGCGGTGGCATCCTGCGCTGGCGGCGCTGGTCACCGGCCCCGGCACCGCCCCGACCCCACGCCCCAAAGCCTGTGCGTGGTGGGCGGTGTTCAGCGACCCCGAGCGCCACCCGGCTTCGGTGACCAGCACCGCGGTGCTGTTGGCGGCGATGAGGCGGCCTCGGGCTTGGAACCGCCAGCGGGTGGGCATCGCCCCGCACGGCAACTCGGACACGACAGCACCCTGCTCCACGATGCGGGTTAGGAGGGCGTCGTGGCCGGATGGGTAGAACCGGTCCACTCCCCCGGCAAGGTAGGCGACGGTGCGACCCCCTGCGGCGAGGGCTGCCCGGTGGGCCATCCCATCGATCCCATACGCCGCACCCGACGCGACCGTGTGCCCGCGTGCGACGAGCCCCGCGGTGATGTCCATCGTGATGTGCTCCCCGTACCCGGTGGCCGCCCTCGCCCCGACGATCGCCGTGGTGGTGGTATCGGTCAGAATCTCGCTGTCTCCGCGCACCCATAGGGCGAACGGGGCGGCGTCCCCGAGGTCGTTCATACGGGTGGGCCAGTGCGGGTGCTCCGGAGTCACCAGCGTTGCCCCGAACTGGGCCGCCGCACGGTAAGCCATCGCGAGAGTGCCCGGCGTGAACCGGTGCTGCGCACGAGCCCGCAACTGCTCCGGCACACCCGCACCGCCGCCACCGTTGCTCTCGTCGTCGTCAGTGTCGGTGTCGGTGTTGAGGATCGCCCGCAGCGCGTCGGCGGCACCTAACTGTGTGACCAGTCTTCCGGCGTCGGTGTCTCCAGGCTCGAGCAGGCACGACAGCGTCGCGCGTGCGATCGCATCCGCGGTGAGATCCTCGAGGCCCTGCAGCTCGGTGGTGGTGGTGTCGGTCATGGTGTTTCTCCCTTGGTCAACTGATTTTTTTGCCTGTCTGGCAAGAGCATCGATTGAGAGCGGAAGCACCGAAGTGAAGGGTCGTGGAATACCGGAACATCGTGAGGATATGCCGCGAAAGCCCGAAGCGAAGGTGCGGTAGCGAACTACGATGACCGGCCAGACAGACGAAAAAATGTCTCTCGGACAACAGCGCCGCGGCGGCGGCTCGGTCTCGCTCCGCTCGCCTCTGCAGTCGTCAGCAGTTTGACCTATCTCGGACCCTCCGGACACTTGAGTCGGGGCGCTGATGATCCCGAGAGGATTCTGGAATCATCTCTGCCGCGAAGCTTGGGATGGTCACACGGTCACCTCCCTTGGCTTCGATGCTATTTGAGGGGCCGTCCAGCTGACAGTCGAGTGCCGCTGCTGGGGTATGCCTGCCCCGCGTTATGTTCAGCTTCGCGGCGTTGGGTTTCAGCGAGGATGGCCCGTTCCACATATTGGGACCAGCTGATGTCGCCCTCGAGGTGCCGGGTCGCTTTGAACGTAGCTTTGGCGCGTTCGTGGAGATCCGGGGAAACGTAGGCGTTTACCCGGTCATTAGGGCCGGCGACAGCTTGCGGGGCTTGTTTCGCCGCGCGCATCCGCCCCACAGCTTGGCTCTTCACAGCAGAAGCCGCTTTCGCGGGCTCGACAGTTGACTTTCCCGCTGCCGGTGGTTCTTCGGCGGGCGGTATGGGCCTGTTACGAGCCTGCATTCGTGACAGGTCAGGGGTGGCGCGTGGGGTAAGTCCGACGATTGTGCGGTCCGGTGCATCGCTCATGCTGATTGCTCCTGTGTTTCGGCCGCGGTAATTCGGGCAACGACTTCGTCAGTGATCGCTTTAAGGTCGTCCGCGACGGACCCTGCTGCCTGGGGGGCGAGGGTGCTCGCCTCGGCGTCCCCTCGCCGGATCTCGAACCATTTCGGTCCTTTGCGGACGTGTTCGTCGAGTTCATAGACGAGCAGTCCCTTTTCGCGGGTGGCGTGTGCTGTGGCTTCGGAGTGGCGCACGGTGGCTGTCAGAACCACGTCGTGATCGGAGTTGAACAGTTCGGCGATGTGTTTGCGTGCATCAATTTCTGAAGCGCGCAAGACAATCCTGTTTTTACGTTGGCTTGGGGTGCCCACGTCCACCAGGACAACCCCGAGGAGGTCGAGGGTGGGATTGATGTCCAGCACCGCGTCGAGGCGTGCAGCAACTGCGGTGAGTCCTTTTCGACTGGACTTATCTGTTTTCACTGGTACGAGCGCGTAACGGGCGGCGGCGACCGCAGCAGTCTGGAGTGTCTCGTCTCCTGGTGGGCAGTCGATAAGGATCATGTCGTAATTCGCAGCGATCGGCTCCAGGATGCGCGCCACGGCAAGCTTCGCCTCGTCGGGATCTTTGTTGGCCATAACAGCGAGGCCGCCGGTCGCTTTGTCGAGTTGGAGACCACCCGCGAAAACGTCGAGGTTCTGACGGATGCCTTTGATGGGCTCTACTCCCCCACCGAACATCAGCGCGCGCGCAAGCGCTGCACCGTCGTCGCCTCGTTCATCGTCTGTGTAGCCCAAGTCCTCCGCGAGGTTTCCCTGCGGGTCGAGGTCGACCAGGAGGACACGGTACCCACTTGCGGCGAGCATCCCGCCGATATTGGCGGTGAGGGTTGTTTTCAGTACTCCGCCTTTGCCGTTAATGACAGCAATGACTCGATCAAGCGCTGAGCGGTTGAGCGTCTTAGGCATCAGGTGATCCTTCCGGGATGAAACCTACAATAACGCTATTACCGGCATTACGGGTATTCACTGCATTGACCGTATTGGTGTGTTTGCCGTGATTGTAACTATAAACCCTAATAGCGTCATTATATTTAATGGCACTATTATTTTGGACGGCGCTGGTAGTGCAGCAGCTTGCGCGAAAATCGCACGTCCGTATTCTGACCGAAGTCTCAAGGCCGAATAAAGCCAGGCCTCGGGCCCGAACACAGGGCCGCGACACGCGCACCATTCAGACCAGACCCGCGGCGCTCGGGTCATCCCAGCGTGTGGTGGCGGGGGTTGCGATCACCAGGGGCATGAAGGTAACCAGAGCCTGAAACGCGGAGCCCTGATCGGGATACACCCCGATGGGCACTAAATGGCTGTGGCTGTCGGTGGTGTGCAGCAGCACGCAGGGATAAAACTCCTCTGTTTTCGACCCTGCGAGCACTGCTTCGTCGAATGTGTTGCTGCCCAGGCGTTCCTCGACGCTAACGACCTGCTCGAGGTTGATCCACGTGTCGTCGGCGCCGATCTGGGGTCGGGTGGATCCGGTTTGGTAGGTGGTGACGGCCAGCTTGATGAAGTTCATCGTGTTCCTCTCTCAGAGCGAATCTGCTCGACCGTACGCGCAACGTCGCGTCGCGCCCGAGAGTTGACGGGGATTGTGGACAACCTGGCAAGCGGGGGAGCGTGAGGGGGCAGTGCGCCCCCTCACCGCGGCATAGCCGCGCCCGGCTACCGGATGATCTTCATCGCGATTTGCAGCGCCCGGTCGTAGCTGATCCCGACGGGCCGGATCTTGCCCTTCCGGTATCGGGCCTTGGTCGCTGGCCGTGAGCTT
>NZ_JASISV010000004.1:183236-343626 GCF_030063305.1 Salinibacterium sp. G-O1 | reverse complement strand
CTTAACCGCGAAACGGCCGACCCCGAGGGGCCGGCCGTGACTGGGTGGGCTAGAGCGACCCGACGGTCGTGCGCAGCGAAGCGCCGAGCGTGGCATCCACGTTCGACCAGTACTGGAAGAAGCGCTCGCGGATCGCGGGAACAGTGATGCCGCCGCCCTGTCCCGTGAGCGTCACCAGCAGGCGCGCCTTGGAGTCCGCGTCGAAGACGTCGCGGTAGAGCGTGCCGGCCTGCCCGAAGTCGTCGTCTTCCGAGTGCAGCGTTGCCGCGGCTCGGGTGAGGGTTCCGTCAGACTCCCAGCTGCCCTCGCCCGAGCGGGTCGGGTCTGCGGCTGGTCCGCCGTAGGAGTTCGGGGTGTACGTGCGCGTGGTCGCGTCACTGAACTCGTACCGCATGTTGCCCTCGTGCTGGTAGTTCGAGACGGATGCCGCGTGCGGCTTGTTGACCGGAAGCTCGTTGTAGTTCGTTCCGATGCGGTGGCGCTGGGCATCCGGGTAGGAGTGCACGCGCGCCATCAGCATCTTGTCTGGGCTGATGTCGATGCCGGGAACGAGGTTCGCGGGCGAGAACGCCGCCTGCTCGATCTCTGCGAAGAAGTTCTGCGGGTTGCGGTTCAGCGTGTAATGGCCGACCTTCACCAGCGGGTAGTCGGCGTGCGACCACGTCTTGGTGATGTCGAAGGGGTTGAAGCGGTAGGTCTTCGCATCCTCGTACGGCATGATCTGCACGAAGACATCCCAGGTCGGGAAGTCTCCGGTCTCGATCGCGTTGTGCAGGTCGCGGCGGTAGTAGTCGGCGTCAGATCCGGCGAGCTTCTCGCCCTCCTCCGCGCTCATGCGCTCCACTCCCTGGCGCGACTTGAAGTGGTACTGCACCCAGTGGCGCTCACCGGCGGCGTTGATCCACTGGTAGGTGTGCGAGCCGTAGCCGTTGAGGTGGCGCCACGACTTCGACAGCCCGCGGTCCCCC
Source organism: Salinibacterium sp. G-O1 (assembly GCF_030063305.1). Lineage (GTDB taxonomy): Bacteria > Actinomycetota > Actinomycetes > Actinomycetales > Microbacteriaceae > Rhodoglobus. The sequence continues at coordinate 342,658 of NZ_JASISV010000004.1, read as the reverse complement.
ATCAGGTAGGTCACCTGGTGGGCTGACTCCGGTGACAGGGTCCAGAAGTCCCACTGCATGTCGGCGTCACGCAGTCCCGAACCGCCGAGGCGCTTCTGCGAGTGGATGAAGTCCGGGAACTTCATGGCGTCACGGATGAAGAAGATCGGGGTGTTGTTCCCGACGATGTCGTAGTTGCCCTCGGTCGTGTAGAACCGCAGCGCGTAGCCACGCACGTCGCGCCAGGTGTCGGGCGAGCCCTGCTCTCCGGCGACGGATGAAAAGCGCAACAACATCTCGCTCTTCGCGCCCGGCTGGAAGACGGCGGCACGGGTGTATTGCGAGACGTCCTCGGTGACCTCGAACTCGCCGAAGGCTCCACCGCCCTTGGCGTGGGGGTTGCGCTCCGGCACCCGCTCGCGGTTGAACGCGGCGAGCTTCTCGACGAGGAACCTGTCGTGCAGGACTGTGCTGCCGTCTGGCCCGGCGGTGAGCGAATGCTCGTCACTGGTCAGCGGCGCACCGCTCTGGCTGGTGGTGAAATTGTCAGTCATAGTTCCTTCTCGTTGATTGTCGAAGAATGGATGGGGTCGAGGGCGGCGCAGTCCTGGCACATTCCCCAGAACGTCACCTCCGCCGTCGAGATCTGGAAGCCGGCGCTGTCCGATGGGGACAGGCAGGGAGCGTGGCCGGTGACGCACTCCACGTCGACCACGCGGCGGCAGGTGTTGCACACCAGGTGGTGGTGGTTGTCGTTCTCGTTGAGCTCATACAGGGCCGCGGAGCCTGCGGGCTCGATGCGCCGCAGCAGTCCCGCCTCGGTGAGCGCGGCGAGGGCGTTGTGCACTGACTGCACCGACGTGGCATCCTGCCCCAGCTCGGCGTGCAGCGCCAGAGCCGAGGAGTGCGGCATCCTGGTGAGCGCGCTGAGCACCCGCAGACGGCCGTCCGTGATGCGCAGTCCCGCGTTGCGCAGGACGGCTTCGGCGGTGGAGGGCATGCCTACACCCTACGCTTATCGTGAACGAATCAAAACAAGGCTAGCCTGCGACGAGCTGCGTGGCTCCAGCCTCGAACTCCTCGAGATCGCCGGTCTCGCCCGCGCGGGCGGCCCTGCGCCCGACGACCCACTGGTAGAAGAGGAAGGCGCCGAGGGCGACAGTGCCGATGCCGATTTTGATCGGCCACGGCCAGTCCTGCCGCGTGATGAGTCCTTCAATCAGGCCAGACACGAGCAACGCGAGGATCAGCCCGATGACGATGGTGAACATGGCGCGACCCTCCTGCGAGAGCGACTGCGCGCGGGTGCGGGCGCCGGGCGCGATCCACGCCCAGAAGATGCGCATCCCCGTCGCCCCCGCCACGAAGATCGAGTACAGCTCGAGCTGCCCGTGCGGGGCGATGTACAGGAAGAACACGTCGAGGCGGTCGAACTCATTCATGATGGCCGCGGTCATCCCGAGGCTCTGCGCGTTCGTGAACAGAAGGTACGGCGCGTAGACGCCGACGATCCCGAACGCGATGCACTGGGCGGCAAGCCACGCGTTGTTCGTCCACACGAAACTCGTGAACGAGGTTCCGGAGTTCTCGGAGTAGTAGTTAACGAAATCTTCTTTCGCGTATTTCTCGAGCGCGTCGGTCGAGCCGAGGGTGGCGAGCACCGCGGGATTTGCGGTTGCCCACCACGCATAGAGAAACGCGATGACGACGGATGCCGCGGCCACCGCCAGGCACAGCCATCGAATGCGGAACAGGGCCGCCGGCAGTTGGGCGGCGAAGAATCGCGGAATCTGGCTGAGCACGTTGGTGGATGCTCCGGTAAACCGCAGCCGCGCCCGGCTCAGCCACAGCGACAGCCTGTCGCCCTGCACCGACTGGCCCGAGGTGGTCTTGATCGCCGAGAGTTGCGTCGCCCCGGACTGGTACCGGTCGATCAGTTCATCGGATTCGGCGCCACTGAATCGCCGCCGTGAGCCGAGCTCGGCAAGGCGATCCCACTCTTCGCGGTGGGCGGCTGTGTATGCATCGAGGTCCATCTGCTTAAATGATGGCATGGCCAGAGAAGACTCAGTCGAGCACGACGAAGATCTTCAGGAGCTCGTGACGGGCGAGGCCGTCGCTCTCGATCTTCGGCCATCCAGTTTCGTGCTTCGAGCCGCCGGAACGATCATCGATTTCATCGTCTATTTCGGCAGTTATATTGCCATCGTCATCGTGATGATCACGCTGGCCGACCAGCTCGGCCTCGACCAGGCGCTCATCACGGCCATCAGCGTCGTGGCTCTCGTGCTGTGCCTCGTGGTGATTCCCACCGCCGTCGAGACCCTCAGCCAGGGCAAGTCTCTCGGCAAGCTGGCCGTCGGCTCACGGATCGTGCGCGACGATGGCGGCTCGATCGGCTTCAGGCACGCTTTCATCCGGGCCCTGACGGGCATTTTCGAAATCTTTATGACGTTCGGCGGAATGGCCGCGATCATCGCCCTGCTGAATGGTCGGGCCAAGCGCCTCGGCGACCTCGTCGCCGGAACCTACAGTCAGAACGAGCGCGTCTCGAAGCTGGTCACGCCCGTCTATGGTGTGCCGACCGCGCTTGCCGAGTGGGCCAGGACTGCGGATGTCGCGACTCTGCCCGATGCGCTCGCACGCCGGGTCGCGGCCTTCCTGGCGCAGGCCGCCTCCCTGACCCCCGAGACGCGGGAGCGTCTCAGCCGCGAGCTCGCCGACGAGGTGAGCGTCTTCGTGTCGCCGGTCCCGGCAGGCAATGCCGAGTTGTTTCTCGCTGCCGTCGTCTCGGTGCGGCGCGACAGGGAGTCCGCCGCCCTCGACCTCGAGCGCGCCGGCCTGGAACGACTGGCCCCCGTGCTCGGCGGCATGCCGCGCGGGTTCCCCGACCGCGGCTAGCGCGGCAGTTTCGGCCTAGTAGCGGTAGTGGTCGACCTTGTATGGACCTTCGACCGGAACACCGATGTACGCCGCCTGGGTCGGTGTCAGCGTCGTGAGGACAACCCCGAGGGCGTCGAGGTGCAGTCGCGCGACCTTCTCGTCGAGGTGCTTGGGAAGCACGTAGACCTGGTTTTCGTACTTGCCGTCGCTGTTGTTGACCCACAGCTCCAGCTGCGCGAGCACCTGGTTGGTGAACGAGTTACTCATCACGAACGAGGGGTGGCCGGTTGCGTTTCCGAGGTTCATCAGTCGGCCCTCTGACAGCACGAGGACGCTTCGACCCGATGGCAGGCGCCACTCGTGCACCTGCGCCTTGATCTCAACGCGCTCGGCGCCGGCGAGGCTCTCGAGCCCGGCGATGTCGATCTCGTTGTCGAAGTGGCCGACGTTGGCGACGATCGCGAGATGCTTCATGCCCAGCAGGTGCTCGACGGTGATGACGTTCTCGTTGCCCGTGCCCGTGACGAAGATGTCGACCTCGGCGAGCGCCTTCTCGATCGTGGTGACCTGGAAGCCGTCCATGGCCGCCTGCAGCGCGTTGATGGGGTCGATTTCTGAGACGATCACCCTGGCGCCCTGTCCACGCATGGCTTCGGCCGCGCCCTTGCCCACGTCGCCATAGCCGGCGACGAAGACGACCTTGCCGCCGATGAGCACATCGGTGGCGCGGTTGATGCCATCGGGAAGCGAGTGGCGGATTCCGTACTTGTTGTCGAACTTGCTCTTGGTCACCGAGTCGTTGACGTTGATCGCGGGGAACAACAGGTCGCCGTTCTTCGCGAACTCGTACAGTCGGTGCACGCCGGTCGTGGTCTCTTCGGTGACGCCCTGGATTTCGGCGGCAATGTTCGTCCAGCGGTCGGCACTTGCTGCCAGCGAACGGCGCAGCACGTCGAGGATGACGCTGTACTCGTGCGAGGCGTCGGCGGGCGTGGCGGGAACCGCCTTCACGAGCTCAAATTCACGGCCCTTGTGCACCAGCAGGGTGGCGTCGCCGCCGTCGTCGAGGATCATGTTCGGGCCGACAGCACCCTCCGCGCTCCAGTCGAAGATCTGCTCGGTGCACCACCAGTACTCTTCGAGGGTCTCGCCCTTCCAGGCGAATACGGGAACACCCGCGGGGGCATCCGGGGTGCCGGTGGGGCCCACGACGACCGCGGCGGCCGCGCCGTCCTCCGTCGAGAAGATGTTGCACGACGCCCAGCGCACCTGAGCCCCGAGGGCGACGAGCGTCTCGATCAGCACGGCGGTCTGCGTCGTCATGTGCAGCGAACCGGCGATGCGCGCGCCCGTCAGCGGCTTCGACGCGCCGAACTCCTCGCGCAGGGCCATCAGCCCCGGCATCTCGTGCTCGGCGAGGCGAATCTGGTGGCGGCCCGCCTCGGCGAGCGCCAGGTCGGCGACCTTGAACGAGAGGGCAGTGGATGTCGCGGAAGTCATGCCCTTATTCTCGCAGGCCCGCGCAACCTGCGCTTACGGGTTGCGCTGCAGGGGTTCCATCGTGGTGAGGGGGAAGGCGGCATCCGGCGCGTCGAGCCAGTCGTTCAGCGCTTCGACGGCGGCCAGCGTGCCGTGCCAGTCATGGATGGCGACCGAGGCTACCCCCATCGCGTAAACGGGGTAGTCGTTACCGGTCGGGTCGAGGCGGTCGCCGATGAAGAGCAGCTCGTCGAGGTTCAGTCCGAGCTTCTCGACAAGCTTGCTGATGCCGTAGGCCTTATCGATGCCCTTGCGGGTGATGTCGATCGAGGTCGAGCCGCCGCCGCGCACCTCCAGGTCGGGCAGTCGGGGCGCGACGTAGGCCCAGAGTGCGCGCTTTTTTTCGCCGTCAGGATCCCACGCGTGCTTCTCGGCAACGGGGGCCTGCTGGCCGAGCGCCGAGAAGGTGATCTGGCTGCCGCGGTCTTCGATGAGATCGCCCCAGGCGCCGGGATGCCACAGCCCCAGCTCACGAGCGCCCTCCTCGAGGGTGCTGATGGCGCGCGCCTTCTCGTCGTCCGTGAGGTCTTCCGCGTACTGCAGCGTCCATGAGCTGTTCTGCCACAGGTAGTAGCGGGTGCCGCAGGTGGGCATGAGGTGCAGGCGTGACAGTGCGTCGTCGCTGGCCTGGAAACCGTTGAGGGCCTGCGACTCGAATTGCTCGAATCGACCGCCGGAGATGATGCTGACCGGCACGCGGTCGAGCAGCTTCGCAAGAGCGGCGCTCATCGCGGGATCCATGGTCGATTTGGATGGCGCGAGGGTGTCGTCCAGATCGAACACGACGGCGCGGATGTTTGCAGTGGTACTCACGTTGACCGAGAGTACCAGCCGGGGGTCGGAGAGCTGCTTTAGAGCAGTTCGCTGCCCATCACCACGTGGCGCACGACCTGCCATCCCTGCGGCACGGACATGCGATCGGCGTGGCGATCGCAAAGGTCGTAGCTGTGCGGCTCCGACGCGTAGCTCAGCGGGCCGAGAACGGCCATGGAATCCGCGTAATCGTAGGTGAGGGTGGCTGTGGCCTCGTGGCTACAGGCGACCTTGCTGCACGGGCGACCATTCATTTCCCACCAAGGCTACGTCCGACCCCAGACAGCGCGGGCGAGCCACGCCGTTAGAATTGGCGACGTGACCGGTCCGACGAAGAAATCGCAGTCAGGGTCTGCCCGGCCAGGCTGGCGCGACCGCCACGGTCGTGGCATCCGCGCCGCTGTCACGGGGCCAAACCTCCCTCTTCTACGCAGCCGGGTCGACATGTTCGACATGACCGTCGCCTCGACGGCGGAGTACCTGAAAGACCTGTGGCCCGACGAGCTTGACGATGTCATCTTCGAGGTGGCCGGGATGCCGTCTGAGCTCGGGGCGAGCCCTGCCGTTGACCGGTGGCGTGTGCTGTTGAAGCAGCGCCGCGTCATCCTCTACCGGTTGCCCATCGAGAGACTGTCGCGCCTGCATCGCTACGACGACATGCACAAGCGAATGATGGTGGAGAGCTGCGTGTTTCGGGCGGTCGCCGAATTGCTGGGCAAGGATCCGTGGGATCTGGCGCCTGACCGCTTCCGTCACCTGTAGCCGCCGTCGGGCACCGGCCGGCCGCCGCGGCTGCCGCCGTTTATGCGATGTCAGTTCAGACTGACATCACTCTGAACTGACATCCGCTTTTCGGCGGGCGCCATCCGCGAGCAGCAGCCCTACGGGTAGACCGTGATCGGGCTCGAGCCCACCCCGGGCGGGTGCACCGTGTAGCGGGCAAGCATTCCGTCTCCCGAGCTGCTGACCGCAGCGTACAGCGCGTCGAATCCGCTGAGCCCGTAGCTCTCCCCGCCCTGAACGGGCAGCACCGCGGACGCTCCGGCCGGCACGACAACCGTCGTCGCCTCGGCTCCGAGAGGCGTCACCGCAACCGTGGCCTCGACACCTGTGGGGTTGTAGACGTGCAGCACCGGCGCCGGGCCGAGTGCCGCCGTGAACTGGGCCGACGACGAGAGTTTTTGGGCCGAGGTGAACCACGCGAAGTCGGTGGACTCGCCCACCACAGAGCTGGCGCGCACCGAGGCGATGGTGGGACGCGTCGACTCCACGACGACCGTGTATGAGCCTGCCTCAAGCTCATGGAACGGGATGTCGGCCACCCGACCGCCGTCCAGATCGTACGAGAAGGAATCGCCCGAGCCCGTTCCGCTTTCGGGAATCACGCTCACGGTCACCGGCACGACCCCATCTCCGGGTGCGAAGAGACGCAGCACCACGGTGGAATCGTCGAGCACCTCGCTGGCGCTGCCGGTGCTGCTGAACAACTGCACGGCGTCCTGGTCGGTCACGACCACGCCGGGAATGATGCTGACGGCCGACGGCGGTGCCGACGACTCGACGATGTCGACCCCGCCGGGGTCAAGCCCGCGCAGGATCGACTGCTGCATCGTGGCGTGCACCTGGCCGCCCGCACTCGTGACCTGCACCACCGGCGACACGAGCCCCGGTGCAAACCCGGCAAGCGACAGCACACGCTGGCCACTCGCCGGCACGATGATCCCGCTCGTGCCGGGGGCTGCGATCGCGCCGCCCTCGCCGAACAACTGCAGGTTCACCGTCGCCGAGACCTCGGTGGGGTTGGTCAGGGTGATCAGCGTGGTGCGTCCCACGGTGGTCGCCCCACCGGCCAGCCAGCTGTCGCCGAGCGCGATGCCGCAGTCGGCTGCCGCGAGACCCACATAGTCACCGCTGGCGACCTGCTGTGACTGTGCGCCGCTGAGCAGCACCCTCTGGGCCGGGTCGGCAGCGTCCGGCGGGGTGCTGATGATGGTCGGCGCCGACGACGTTCCGCCGGTGCCTGCATCCGAATTCGCTGCATCCACCGATTCGACGGAGCCCGAGCTGCTGCCGGAGCGCACCGCGGCGGGGCCGAGACCCGACGCCAACGTCGCATCCTGACCGCTGTCACTGGCCAGCCTCAGGATGCCGCCGGGGCACACGAGCTGTTGCGCCGTCGGCACGGGGGTGATGAGGGTGCTGGGTGCCGTCGACTGCACGGTCGGCAAGGGCAGAAAGGTGGATGCCGCGATGGTGAGTGCTGCGACGCCGATGCCCACGAGACCGACTGCTGCACGCCCGCCGACGATCGCGATTCCGCGCGCCGTCACGGGGCGCCGCTTCGAGGTTTCGAGTTCTTCCTGCTCGGGGAACAGCTCGTCTTTGGCGAACTCGTCGCCGGTGGGCTCTTCGGGCATTGTCGATTCGTCGCTCACGCTGAAACCTCCTCGGTGATGTCCAAATCGGAGGTCACGGCGTCCGCGCGTGCGGCCCGAACTCGTCTGCGGCGGGTGGTGGGGATGGCGAGTAGCAGTGTCAGCCCGAACACAACGGCCTGGCCGATGATGATCCACACGCCGAGCTGGGTGCCGAGGGGGCCGGGCCCCGTGGGAGCCTCCCCCTCAGCGAGATCGCCATAGTTCCAGAGGAAACCGTTCGCGGTCGACCCGATCGGGGTCAGCAGCCGGTTGCCGTCGAGGGCATCCGCCACCCGCTGCCTGGTGCTGGCCGCGCTGTCGTCGGTGACGTTCGGCACCAGCACGAAGGCGATCTGCAGGCTGTCGAGCTCACCCGCGATGTCGAACCCGCTGCGCGACGCCAGGTTGCCGGCGAGGGTGGCGAGCCGGTCATCCGTCTCGCTGAGTGAATTGTCAGTGGAGGCGAGTGTGCTCTGCTCGTCGAGGGTCGTGCCGAGGCCGCGGTGCAGGGTGGTCGCGACGCCGCCGCCCGGCTGCGCGGTGATCTGCAGCGTTCCGAGTTCCGCGCGGTTGGCGGCTTCGGCGGAGGCAAACGCCGGCAGCAGCCGTCCGTTGCTCGCGGTCACATCCATGGCGTCGGTGGCCGCGACGGTGAGCGCGGGCACCGCGAGCGTGACGAGCGTGACCGCGGCGATCAACGCTGGCGCCGTCGCCGCTCTCCTGATCACGTCGAGCGTGACGACCATCGCACCGGTGAGGCCGAGCCAGTAGAGGCTGAGGGCCGGCGCGGCCCAGATCGGTGTGGTCTGCGAACCCACCATCGTCACCATGAGCTGTGAAGCGACCACCGCGGTGGCGAAGCCCAGCAGGGCCATCGCCATCGCTGGCACCGAGCGGCGGGTGCCGGGAAGGAAGAGCGACAGCACCGCCAGAATTCCCAGGGGAACGAGCAGCGCCACGACCACAATGGGTGCTATGCCGCCCGGAAGGCCGAGCGGCGCGAGGAATGCTTCCCAGCCGAGAAGCCCCGTCGCCGATTCGCCGAGCGCGAGATGCAGGGCCGTCGGCACAGCGCCCAGAACCGGGATCCCTGGTTCGGCAAAAAGGGCGAGCCAGTTGCCCCGGGCAAGCTGCTCGACCACCAAAGGGGCGAACAGGGCGGCGGCGGGAATCGGGATGCCAATGATCCGGAGCACCCCGCGCGGATGTGCAACGATCCAGGCCACCAGCCCGAGCACGAGCGCAGGGGCGAGGATGGGCGCCGAGGCAACGACGGCCGCGAACAGCAGGGCCGCGAGCGCTGCCATCGACCAGTTGCGCGCCGCGTTGACGACGGCGAGCACGAGGGTCGGCAGCAGAATGTGCGCGATGACGGCCCCGAGGTGGCCGCCGCTGAGGGAGGCCAGGAACGGCGGCGCGACGGCCCACGCGATGGCGGCGATGGCGGGCGGCCAGATGCGCTCGGAGATTCTGGCGGCGCAGAACCAGGCGGTGAGGGCCGCCAGTGGAAGGGCTGCGAGATAGAGCAACACGATGCTGAGAGATGGCGCCCAGAAGGTCAGCGACCCGAGCAACGCGAGCACGGTGGCGAAGGGATCCGCGGCTCCGATGAATCCCGAGGCGATGTCGTGCCAGCCGTAGCCGACGTGCGACCACAGCTCGCCGACGGAGGTGCTGAGCGGCAGGAGTCCGCCGCCGGCCAGAGCCTGGGCGTCCACGAACCGGCCGAACGCGATGACACCAGCGAGCGCCGCTAGCAGCATCACCCACGGTCCGCCGCTGACGAAGAATCCCGGCCTTTCGCGAATGGTCGTGTACCGCGCCGCGGCGGCTGAGCGTTCGCTGGAACGGCGCTCACGCACATCCGACCACGACAGCCGAAGCGCGTCGACGGCCGCCCAGCCCATGGTGCGGTTGCGGCGGATGTTCGACCTCGCTGCCGGGATACTTCCGTCGAAGGACGCACGAAGGGCAGCCGCGAGCTCGCCACCGACCGCGCCTGGTCGCTTCGCGATGAGATGCCCCAGCGATCGCAGCACCGCAAGCGGCAGGAGTGCCAGCCAGTGCACGGGCACTGCCGCTGCCGGTGCCCACGCCAGTCGGCGGTGGAGCTGGGCAAAGCGACGGATGTGGTTCTGCGCGCCCACCGAAAGCGATCGCTTACCGAAGAGCTCTGGTGGCCCTGCGCTGGTGACCCGCGCTGTCGGCACACCGACGACACGATGACCGGCGAGCCTGGCGCGCACCGCGAAGTCGAGGGCAGCGTCGGCGCTGGGAAGCGCTCGATCGAATCCGCCGAGCGCGGCAAACACTGTGCGCCGAACGAGCATGCCGCCGGCCGCGACACCGAGGTGATCAGACTGGATGTCGTGCTGCGCCTGGTCGAGCTCTCCGTCGACCAGCGACACCGAACGACCGTAGGCGGTGAGAGTTTCACCGAAGCTGGCGATGACGTCTGGCTCATCGAGACGCATGAGTTTAGGGCCGGCAATAGCCACAGACGGCGCGACTTCGACGGCGCCGAGGAGCGCGGCCAGGGCCGTGGGCTCCGGGGCGTTGTCGTGGCCGAGCAGCCACATCCATTCGTTGTCGGAATCAGCCGGCGGCGACACCAGCATCGCGTGCGCGACGGCCCCACCGAACGATCGTCGTCCCGGCGTGGTCTCGACGTGGCCAGATCCGACTTCTGCCATCAGCGCGGCTGAGGTGTCTGTTGAACCGGCGTCGACGTAGATCGTCGCGTCGGGTCGCCGGGTTTGCGCCGCGAGCGCGGCAAGCGTTCTCGGAAGGTACCTGGCGCCGTTGAGAGCCACCAGCACCGCAATGACTCTCGGTTGCATAACGTGTCGAGACTAGGTGTGAGCGCCGGTCAGAGCCACGAGACTCGCTGCAAAGCCGCGAGTCTGTGCGGTGGCTGTCAGCGAAGCCGACTACGCCCGCTTGCGCAGCTTGCGACGTTCACGCTCGGAAAGTCCACCCCAGATGCCGAACCGCTCGTCGTTCTCGAGAGCGTATTCGAGGCACTGGTTTCGCACTTCGCACGAGGTGCAGATCTTCTTCGCGTCGCGGGTTGACCCGCCCTTTTCGGGGAAGAAAGCTTCAGGATCGGTCTGCGCACACAGCGAGTCGGTTTGCCACGCTAGCTGGTTATCGTCGTCGACGACCGCCTTGCGAACCCCGGGGACTCCGAGTTTGACGGGGTCGATGAACCAGTCGTCAGGAACACCTGCGCGATATCCGTTCTCCGTCATGCTCTATTTCTCCCCTCCGCACTCGACCCGGTCCACCGAATGCGTTAGGGATAATTACACCGCTGTAGTTAGGCCCACGTCAAGTCGAGGATGATAAATCCTTCAATCAGATTCTGAGGGTTGGGCAGCCCGGCGTGTTGCAATCCACTGGCTCTCCACCATCTCACGCAGCGAGTGGCGCATCTCCCAGTCGAGATCTCGGGCAGCCAGGTCTCCGGCTGCCACGATCCGCGCCGGATCACCAGGGCGACGGGCGCCGACGTCCGGCGTGAACGGGATCCCCGTGACCTCAGCAACCGTGCGCATGATGTCACCCACCGAGCTGCCTGAGCCACTTCCGAGGTTGTATGCCGGCTCGACCGGTTCTCCCGCGTCGAGGCGGCGGGCGGCGGCGGCGTGCGATGCGGCCAGGTCGGCGACGTGGATGTAGTCGCGCACATTGGTGCCGTCGGGCGTCGGATAGTCGTTCCCGTTGATCCGCGGCGTCCTGCCCTCGACGAGAGCGGCAAACACGAGCGGGAACAGGTTGTGGGGGCTGGCGTCAAACAGCGATTCGGAGGCCGAGCCGACGACGTTGAAGTAGCGCAGCGAGGTGTGCCTGAGCCCCCGGGCGACGCCCTGGTCTGCCAGCAGCCACTCCCCGATCAGCTTCGATTCACCGTAGGGCGACTGCGGCGACTTGGCCGTCTCTTCCGTCACCAGTTCGGTGCTGGGGGTGCCGTACACGGCGGCGCTCGACGAGAACACGATGCGATCGACCTCGCACGTCTCCATGGCGGCGAGCAGGGTGGCCGTGCCTGTGACGTTCTGCTCGTAGGTGTGCAGTGGCCGGGTGACCGACACTCCGGCGTACTTGTACCCGGCGACGTGGATCACCCCGGTGACCTTGTGTTGCTCCATCACCCGAACGAGATGTTCCCCGTCGAGGATGGTGCCGCGCACGAAGGGCACGCCAGGAGGCACGAACGATTCGAATCCCGTCGAGAGGTCGTCGAAGACGACCGCAGAAAGCCCTGCCGTGGTCAGAGCTCGCACAACGTGAGATCCGATGTATCCAGCCCCGCCAGTTACCAGCCATGTCATATCCATACGCTAGCGCCGGTTGACTCCGTTCATGCACGTCGGGACCCTGCGGTACCCGTCGGTGATGAGTTCACGCACGGTTGCGGTGATCCCCACCAGGACCAAAATTGCGAGAATTACGATGAAAGTGATCATGGCAGTAAATCTATGACTTGCTAATTACCGCCACGAGTGGCAGCATTACCAATGTTCGTTGATTTGCTGCCAAGGAGTGTCATGCTGCAAAAGGTTGTCGTCCTCGCCCTCCCCGGGGTGACGCCATTCGAGTTCGGCGTCATTTGTGAGGTGTTCGGTGTCGACCGCACCGACACCGGTGGGCCAGCATTCACCTTCTCGATCGCCACGGCAGATCCCGGTCCCGTTCGCACCAGTCTCGGCTACGAGATGTTCATCGAATCCAATCTGGAGGCAGCAGCCGACGCCGACCTCATTGCCGTTCCCGCTCATTCCCTGGAGAAGGTCGACGAACGCTACCTCGACGTCATCCGCGCTGCGGAGTCACGCGGCGCGTGGGTGCTGAGCGTCTGCACCGGCGCGTTCACGCTGGCGCAGGCGGGCATCCTGGATGGACGTAAGGCGACGACCCACTGGATGCACGCCAACACGCTCGCCGAGAGCTTTCCCGGCGTCGAGGTCGACCCCGACGTGCTGTTCGTCGAGGATCGGCACGTTGTGACGAGCGCTGGCACGGCGGCGGGCATCGACGCCGCCCTGCACATCGTGCGGCGGGAGCTCGGTGCCGCGGCGGCCAACGTGATTGCCAGGCGCATGGTTGTTCCTCCGCAGCGCGACGGCGGCCAGTCTCAATACATTGAGGCGCCGGTGAAAGCCGAATGCGCAGACTCGTTCGCCTCGGTCACCGAGTGGATGCTCGAGAACCTGTCAGAGAACCTGTCTGTCGACCAGCTCGCCCGACGGGCGCTCATGTCGAGCAGAACCTTCGCCAGGCGTTTCAGGGCCGACATGGGAACCACGCCGGCAGCGTGGCTCAACCGGCAGCGCATCATCCGGGCTCAACAGCTGCTCGAGCAGACCGACGACAGTCTCGAGCTCATCGCCCAGGCGGCAGGGTTCGGCACCGCGTCGGTGATGCGCCACCACTTCGTGAAGGTGTTGCAGGTCTCGCCGCTGGCCTACCGGCGCACGTTTGGCTTGGGTCTCGCGAGCTGACGCGGTCTGTCTAGGTCGTGGCGAGAACGAGCGAGCCGCTGCCCTGGATGTCGAGCCGTTCCTCGTCGGAGATGTAGACGGCCGACCCACGCGACAGCCGTGACTGCGATTCACTGCCAGCCAGCATGAACTCCCCGTCAAGGCACAGCGCGATTGCCGGGCCGTCGAGCGGGACGTTCGCGTCTCCCCCAATAACCAGCAACGCGAATTCGACATCGGCGGGCCGAAACTCGTCAACCGCGCCCGAAGGATGCTGCGGCGCGAGGTACGGCACCGGTAGCGGCCTGAAGTCGAGCACGCCCAGCAGTTCGGGCACGTCGATGTACTTGGGGGTGAGGCCACCGCGCAACACGTTGTCTGACGACGCCATCAGCTCGATGCCGAGCCCGGACAGGTAGGCGTGGATGTTGCCGGCGGGCAGGAACAACGCCTCTCCCCTGGCGAGCGTCACGCGGTTGAGCATGAGGGAGATGACGATGCCGGGGTCGCCCGGGTAGTTCTCGGCGAGCATCCGCACCGTGGCAAGCTCGGGAGTCGACTCGTCGGCAGCGGCGCTGATGGCGGCCACGAGGGCGTCAACGCCCTCGCCGCGGGTGATGAGCCATTCGAAGACGTCACGCAGCGACTCGTCGCCGGTGAGCCGGTCGAGCATGGGCGCGGCGGCGGCGGGCAGACCCGCCTCGAGGGCGGCGCGGATGTCGGCGGCCGACCTGAATCCACACAGTGCGTCGAACTCGTCGCTGAGCGCGTAGATGAGTTCGGGCTTGTGGAACGCGTCCTTGTAGTTGCGATTCGGCGCATCCAAGGGAATTCCGAGCGCATTCTCGCGCGCGAAACCCTCGGCGGCCTGCGCCATCGTCGGGTGGGCCTGCAGCGAGAGGGGTGAGCCCGCGGCCAGCACCTTGAGCAGAAACGGCAGCCGCCCGTCGACGACGTCGAGCAGCGTTTCGGTCGAATCAACGACCCTGCTGGGTGAGCCGGAATGCGCGCCCAGCCACAGCTCGGCCTCGGGTGCTCCGGATGCTTCGAAACCGAGCAGCGCAGAGATCGCACCGTCCGACCCCCAGGCGTAGTCGCGGGGGGTATTGGTAATGCCTACAAACATGGGGTCGACTCCTCGGGGCGTATTGGACAAAAGTACCAACCGACACGGGAACACTCAGGCCACGGTCGTAGTCTTTCGGAGGATTTCGACTAAGCAACGGAGTGGATACATGTCATTCGAGACAATCAGCGCAGATTTTTATGGCTTCGAGAGCAAACTGACCGATCAGGAAAAAGACGTGATCGTCAGGCTGCGTGCTTTCCTCGACGAGAATGTGCGCCCCGTCGCCAATGACCTGTGGGCGAAGGCCGAGTTCTTCGATCGTGACGTCGTGGTGAAGGGCCTTGCCGACCTGGGCCTGTTCGGCAATCCGTATGAGGAGACCCAGGGCTTCGTCAACAGCGCCGTCTTCCGCGGCTGGGTCGCGCTCGAACTCGCTCGCGTCGACGCCAGCGCCGCAACACTGGTCGGGATGCAGAACGGTCTCGTCATGGGTTCCATCGCCGTAGCCGGCTCGCCAGAGCAGCGCGCCGAGTGGTTGCCGAAGTTTTCCAGCGGTGAGCTGTTGGGAGCCTTCGGTCTCACCGAGCCGCTGTCCGGTTCGGACACGGCGCAGGGCCTGCAGACCGTGGCGAAGCGTGACGGTGACAGCTGGATCATCAACGGAGCCAAGCGCTGGATCGGCAACGGTTCGATCAGCGATGTGACGATCATCTGGGCGCGCGACGCCGACGACCACCAGGTCAAGGGCTTCATCGTGCCGACCTCGACCCCCGGGTACTCGGCGACCCGCATCGAAAACAAGCAGGCCCTGCGCATTGTGCAGAACGCCGACATTGTGCTCGACAACGTCGTCGTTCCTGAAGCCAACCGGCTGCAGAAATCTGAGTCCTTCCGCGACACCGCCGCGGTGCTGCGCCTGACGCGCGCCGAGGTGGCGTGGGCCGCCGTCGGCAACTCGATCGGCGCCTACGAGGCTGCAGTGGCGTACGCCGGCGAGCGCATCCAGTTCGGCAAGCCGATCGGCAGCCACCAGCTGGTTCAGGATCTGCTCGCGAAGAGCCTCGGCAACATCACCTCATCCATCGCCCTCGTCACTCGGGTATCGGAGATGCTCGACGAGGGTGTGCAGAAGGATGAGCATTCGGCACTGGCGAAGGAGTTCACCACCAGTCGCATGCGCGAAACCGTTGCCTGGTGCCGTGAGCTCATGGGCGGAAACGGGATTGTGCTCGACTACGGCGTCATGCGCTTCTTCGCCGACGCTGAAGCGATCTATTCGTACGAGGGCACCCGCGAGATGAACACCCTCATCGTGGGTCGCGCGATCACGGGCAAGGCCGCGTTCGTCTAACGGGCCTCAAACCCGTAATCCCTGCCAGTCCCGGCGCGCCCATTCGTCGTTTAGCCTTGCGGAATGCGAATCATCGAGTCTCCGGGCGCCCGAACGGCGTTCCTGGTGCTCACCCTGTTCACCCTGATGGCCGGGGATGCGTGGCGGTACACCATCGGATGGACGGGCTTCGCGATTCTGGTGGGGCTGCTGGCCGTGGTCTCCGTCGTGCTGCTGGCCGTGCAGCGCGACCGCTGGAAAGTCGGGTTGCTGCCGTACCCCCTCATCGCATTCCTGGTGCTGACCGTGCTTTCGCTGGTGTGGTCGTTTTATCCCGGCCCGACGGCGCTCGGGATCGCGGCGACCTGGTGCACGGTCATCGGGGGCATCGCCGTCGCCGTGACGTTCAGCTGGGCCGAAATCCTGCGCGCCCTCGGGCTGGCGTTGAAATTCGTGCTCGGTCTGTCGCTGCTCTTCGAATTCGTCGTTGCTGCGTTCATCCGTCGCCCCGTGCTGCCACCCGTCGCCGAGCCGGGCATCGACTACGCCAACCTTCCCGACAAGATTCCGCCGATGCTGTACTGGTCGCGCAACGAGCTGTTCCAGGCATTCGATGCGGGAAAGATCCAGGGCATCGTCGGCAATTCGACCCTGCTGTCGTTCGTCGCGCTGCTCGGCCTCATCGTGTTCGGCATCCAGCTGGCCGGCGGTCTGGTTCGCAAGCGCTGGGGGCTTTTCTGGCTGGTTGTCGCTGTCGCCAACCTCGCCTTCAGCCGGTCTGCCACCAACCTCATCGGCCTCGTCGCCGTGATCGCCGTCGTCGCTGCTGTTTTGCTGGTGAGGCGGGCGACATCGCCGCGGGCGGTCGTTACCACCTACGTCGGCCTGAGTCTTCTAGCGGTCGGCGGCCTCGTCGGCGCTCTGGCATTCAGGGCGCCGCTGCTCGGGCTGCTCGGCAAAAGCCCAGACCTCACCAACCGCACCCAGATCTGGAATGACGTGAGCGCACTGGCCCAGCAACGGCCTGTGCTCGGCTGGGGCTGGGTGAGTTACTGGGCACCGTGGGTCGCGCCTTTCGACACGCTCGCCGAGAACAACGGGGTGCGCCAGCTTCACGCGCACAACGCCTGGATCGACGTCTGGTTCCAGCTCGGAATCATCGGGCTGATCGTCTTCGGCGCTCTCGTTCTCTCCACACTGTCGCGTTCCTGGCTGTTCGCCGTTGACCGGCCGCAGTTCTCCCCATCGACGACGGGCAACTTCACGCCTGCCAGCATTCTGCCCCTCTTGCTGCTGGTCGCCCTCATCGTGCAGAGCTTCGCCGAGAGCCGACTTCTGGTCGAGTACGGCCTCTTCACTCTTGCACTGCTCGCCGTGAAGACGCAACGACCCCACTGGGGACCCGGTGATTAGTCCACAGGATCGGCCGCCTCCGCTTGCCGTTTTCCTCTCGGTGGTCGGTTCACCACGATTCGTCACGGCGCTGACGGCCTCCATCATTGGCACAGCGGTGTTGTGTTTCCTGTTGCGCACCGTGATCGGTTGGCCCGGTCTGCTCGCCATCCTGTCGCTCCAAATCGGCCTCGCACTCGCGTCGATGATTGCGAGACGGGGAACCATTGAGTGGCAGGGAATTCTGCCGGTCTCGCTCATTGTCTTCCTCGGATGGGCAGCGCTCTCCGCCGTCTGGAGCAACTACACCTGGGTCACTGTGGGCGGGCTCGCGTACCTGCTCTGCTTCACCGTGCTCGGGATCTACGTTGCCCTGCTTCGGGACACGATCCAGATCGTCCGGTCATTCGGCGATGTGCTCCGCGTCGTTCTCACCGCGTCCCTTGCCATCGAAATCTTCGCGGGCGTGCTCATCGACAGCCCCATCCCATTCCTCGAGATTCTCGGCAAGCTCGATGAGCTGGGACCGATCCAGGGCTTCACGGGCGCCCGCAACCAGCTCGGGATCCTCGCCGTGGTGGCGCTGATTACATTCGGCATCGAGATGCGCACGAAGTCGGTCGCGCGCGGACTCTCCATCGGATCACTCGTGCTCGCTGGCATCCTGCTGGCGCTGACCCAGTCGCCCCTCGCTTCGGGCTCCCTCGTCGTCGTGGCCGCCGCCGCCGCAGCGCTGTACGGACTCAGGCGCGCACAGCCCGATCGGCGCAGGATGCTTCAGCTGGGCATCCTCGTGTTTGCTGTGATCCTCGCGACTCTGGCCTGGATTGCCCGCCTGACGATTGTGCAGGTGTTCAACGGCACCGGCGAGTTGACGTACCGGCTGCGGGTCTGGCGCCGGGCATGGGACCTGATCGCGCTGAACCCACTCGAGGGCTGGGGCTGGATCGGCACCTGGCGAACCGACATTGCGCCTTTCGGGTTCTTCGGTGGGTTGGGATCCCGCACCCCCACGTCGGCGTCCAACGCCTTCATCGACGTCTGGCTGCAGCTGGGGCTCGTCGGGCTTGTTCTGTTTGTCGGGCTGGTGGGACTTGCTTTCGTACGATCCTGGCTGCTGGCATCGCGTCAGCGCAGCGTCGTCTTCGCGTGGCCGGCCCTGGTGCTCGTAGTGCTCGTCACGACTTCGCTCGCCGAAAGCTCGATGCTTGCCGAGT
The DNA here is from genome assembly GCF_030063305.1 of Salinibacterium sp. G-O1. Classification (GTDB taxonomy): domain Bacteria; phylum Actinomycetota; class Actinomycetes; order Actinomycetales; family Microbacteriaceae; genus Rhodoglobus. The sequence goes on along the minus strand of NZ_JASISV010000004.1, from coordinate 324,536 downwards.
TCGGCTGGCTGACCTTCGTCGCCTGTACGGTGAAAGCCGCCCACCATCTCAGCTGGAGGAAAGCCCTCGCCGGGTAGCGCTAGCGACCTTCCATGATGGTTTTCATCCGTCGCGCGATTACGTCCCAGTCGAACTCTTTCTCGGCGCGAGCGCGGTTGGCCCGGGAAACAGTTGCCCAGCGCTCGGGCACGACCTGTCTCTCGACGGCATCGGCGAAGCCGGGAACGTCGAAAGGAGGGACGAGCTCGCCGTTAGTGTCCGAATCTACGACGTAGGGAATCGACGAAGTGCTGGCAGCGACGATCGGCAGTCCAGCCGCCATAGCCTGTACGAACATCACTCCGAACGTTTCAGACATCGTATGCGCCACGAACACGTGAGCATTGCGGAGCTCATCCGCCAAGCGTTCGTCTGAAACGTAACCGAGGAGTTCCGCGTTCACAATTTTCTCGGTTGAGATCTTCGATTCGAGTGCCGCGCCCTCGCTCCCCTTGCCGAAGACTCGCAGCACAAACCGCCCGGGGTGCCGTCGCTCAAGTTCTGCCGCCACATCGAGAAGCACGTCGACCCGTTTTACGGGGGAAAGTCGCTGGAACGTTACGAGCACGACGGGGGCCTGCGAAACCGGCCCTTCACCAGATCCGACCGTGAAATCGTGGAGGTTCGCGCCATACGGCACCACTTCCACCGACTCTCCTCCTGGCATCTTGTCTAGGTAGTACGGAGAATTCTGTACCGTCTTCGTCGCGACGCGCATGACCGCTCTTAGGTGGCGCCGGTCCCAGGTTCCAAGATCCGCATAAACGTCGGAGCGGCCAACCAACGAGATGACGACAGGAACTCGAAGAAAGAGCTGAATCCAGAGGGCTGCCATGCCATAGGGCGCCGCGAAATGGATGTTCACCGCGTCGAGTCTCTGCTGCCGATGAAGGGCCCTGATCACGCGAAACTCGCGCCATCCAACCAACAGTTTGAACTTTTCCCAACGACCATCGAGGCCCCAAAGTCGGCGTCCCTTGTACCGGAGCACTCGATACGTCCCGATGGATCGGTCATCGTCAGCCACGAAATCATCGCTGTAATCTGCGGACAGTGAGGTCACAATCGTGACGTCGTGGGCGGCGCCGATCCGGTCGTAGATCTCATGGATTCCGATCTCCGCACCACCCACGACGGGAAAGTAGGCGTGAGTCAGAACAGCGAAATGCATCAGAACTCTATGCCTGTCCGCTTACGGACGAGACCCAAGCCCACTGCGCTCTCAACCCATCCTCCAGCGAAACCGTCGGCTTCCATCCGAGTGCCGCAGAGATGGCACTCGTGTCCGCCCCAGTCCGAATCGCATCTCCCATGGTTCGTGGGACATAGGTAACATCGAGATTCCTGGAGGTGATGCGTCGGATGACGTCGAGCACTTCATTCACCGAAGCGGATCCGCCGCCCGCGACGTTGAAAACGCTGCCGGGGTCAACCGTCGAATCGGCCGCCGCTATATTGGCTGCCACCACGTCATCGACGAATGTGAAATCGCGTCGCTGACTACCGTCCCCGAATATCGTGATTGGAGTTCCACGCAGTGCCGCGGTGAGGAATCGAGTGAACGCCATGTCAGGCCGCTGCTCAGGGCCATACACGGTGAAGTACCGCAACGACACTGTACGAAGGGAATATTCGCTGCCGAAGAGTGAGAACAGATGCTCCGCGGCAAGCTTGGTCACCCCGTAGGGGCTGACAGGCGACGGCACCGCTGCCTCTGATGTGGGAAAAGTCTCGGCGTTGCCATAGATAGATGACGACGACGAATAAATCATTCGAGGCGGATTGGGGCTGCGTTGCGCGGCGTTGAGGAGCCGCTGAGTCGCGAGTAAATTCTCGCTGACGTACGTTCCAAACTGCTCGCCCCACGAATCCCTCACCCCGGGTTGGCCAGCACAGTGGAAGACCACATTCACATTTGTGAGCAGGTCATCAAGGTCGGCGGTGTTGAGGTCAGCCTCGCGCACATCGACGCCCTGCGATCGAAGATCAGCCGCTCGCCTGCGTTTGATCTCCGGAGCGTAATAGGCAGAGAAGGAATCGATCCCGATGACGGAATGTCCGCGCGATTGCAGTTCATTGGCAAGCCGCGAGCCAATAAAACCAGCGGCGCCAGTGACGAGCACTCGTGTCATCGGAGCTGAGGAGGCTTGATAGCGCACGAAGACCTCACCGTAATCACACCGGAATCTTTTCGAGAGTTCTCGAAGTCGAGTCGAGCTGCTTGGGGAATTCGGAAATAGGAACCGTCCTGCACAGTTCCCAGCGACGCATGAAGTGTGTACTGGCCTTTTCCAAGTATGAGCTCGGGAAGCTCAAAGGAGACTTCAAACCGGCCTGTGAATGGGGCAGGGTTCACGCCAAGCAGCTTGGTATTGGTTCCGTACACGGTTTGGCCGAGCGGAGTGTCGATACCCATTCCTACGACCCAGTCATGCAGTTCTTGCCCCCGGGAGTCAATAACTATGTCAAAGACAAAAGAGTCGCCGGGACTGGACTTTCCGGTAGCGATCTCGCCCGATGACCGGCGAAGCGCTGCAGACTCGATGGTGGGCCCGGCTATTTCGGCTTTACTCGACGCTTCCTCGGCATCGTCAGCGAACCCTTGCCTCAATAGGCGCAGCGCTTGGTCAGGGGCCCCATCGAAAAGCACCTCCCCGTGATTGAGCAGCGCGGCGCGGGTGCACGTGCTGCCGATCGCATCGGCGGAGTGACTTACGAGCACGATCGTTCTCGCCTCGGCTTGGAAGCTTCGGATCTTGTCCATGCACTTGCGCTGGAATGGTTCATCACCAACGGCAAGAACTTCATCGACCAGAAGAATCTCGGGGTCGACGTGAACAGCCACCGCGAAGGCGAGCCGTACATACATTCCCGACGAGTAGAACTTCACCTGGGTGTCGATGAACTCTTCGATACCCGAAAAATCGACGATGGCGTCGAAATATTTGTCGGTCTGCTTCTTGGACAGGCCGAGGATTCCCGCGTTGAGATACACGTTGTCCCGACCGGAGAGATCGGGGTGGAATCCTGCTCCCAATTCCAGAAGTGCCGCCAACCGACCGCGACTCTGGACGCTTCCGTTTGTCGGCTGGATGATGCCGCCGATCACTTTGAGAAGTGTGCTCTTCCCGGAGCCGTTGGCGCCGATCAGGCCAATGGTCTCTCCGGCCTGAATATCAAGGGAGACGTTGCGGAGTGCCCAAAAGTCTTCACGCCCGTATCCGCGGTTCCGGATGTTGACCATGCGTTCCTTGAGCGACTTCTCCTTGTGAAGAATGAAGCGCTTCGAAACGTCACGAATAGCGATTACGGTAGAATCAGACATGGCGGACTCATACTATGCCACCGCGCCTGAACGGCCGGCTTGGCAGGGGGTTCCACATTCTCGATACCAGCCCGTTTGAATGGCGCGCACGCCCGAGCAGGGGCAGCGCCGGATGCGGAACCGACAGCGAAGCGAGTCATGCGCGTTAAGTCGACCTCCGCGGGCACAACCCCCCGGTCAGGCAACTACCGTCGCGACATCCAATACCTCCGCGCGCTTGCAGTCGGGGTCGTGGTTCTCTACCACTTCTGGCCAAACGTGGTGCCGGCGGGGTTCATCGGGGTCGACGTCTTCTTCGTGATCTCGGGCTTTCTCATCACGTCGCACCTCCTCGACACTCTTGCCACCCGCGGAAGGATCTCGCTGGCAACGTTTTGGGGCAATCGCGTTCGTCGGCTGTTGCCGGCTTCGCTCCTCGTGCTGGGAGTGTCGATCATCCTGGCGGCGATATGGGTGCCGCCGGCTATACGCGAACAGGCGTACCGAGAGATCGGCGCCTCCGCTCTCTACATTCAGAACTGGGTTCTTGCATCAGACTCGATTGACTACCTTGGCGCGTCCAACGAGCCATCGCTGGTGCAGCATTTCTGGTCACTCTCTGTTGAAGAACAGTTCTATGCAGCGTGGCCACTCATCCTGATTGCCGCGATCTTCATCGCGACCCGCTTTGCCCGGAAGGCGATGTCGCCGCGGAACGCCACGATCACGGTGAGTATCGCGCTGGGGATCGTCGCGGTCGCCTCTTTCGCGACCTCGATCGTGATGACGTACACGAATCCCAGCGTCGCGTATTTCGCCACCACCACACGGGCATGGGAGTTCGCGCTCGGAGGACTTCTGTCATCGGTGCCGATCGTTGCGGCCGGGCCTCGTGGCAGATTTCAGCGCAGAACGGCGCGCATCGTCGCCGCCGCCGCCGGGCTGGCTGCCGTTGTCGCGTCAACATTCCTTCTCTCCAGCGAAAGCCCCTTCCCCGGCTGGATCGCCGTCATCCCGGTGATGGGTGCTGTCGTCATCATCTGGGCAGGCATCGGCACGGAAACCACTCCCAGCGATCGACCCAATCTGCTCGAGCAGGTGGGCAATTCCTCGTACTCGATCTACCTGTGGCATTGGCCGCTCTTGATCGTCGCACCGTTCGCGCTGGGTTACGCGCTGTCGTTCTCCAACAAGGTTGTGCTGCTGCTGGTTATCGCCGTTCTCTCGTGGCTCAGCACCACCTTCGTCGAAAACCCCATCAGACGAAATCGCTGGCTGCGTCATCGGGCATGGCGACCTTTCATCGCTGCTGCCGTTGTCACAGCGATGGTGCTCGCTGGCGCTGCCGCTGGCAACCAGGTGCTCACGAACTCCACCAGCCCGGCGTCTCTCTACTCGTCAGAGCAGATCGATGCCGGAATCAGCTGCTTCGGCGCGGCTGCGCTTGACCCGTCCGCGTCGTGCGGATCACCCTTCGACGCAAGCCGCGTTGATACGGCCTTCTCGAGAAACGACCGACTCGCTGACTGCATCGCCGCACCGTCCGCAACTGTCGCACCATGCGAGGGCGGGGAGGTCGAGAACTACACGCACACCCTGGCCTTCGTCGGGGACTCACACGCAGCCTCCATGGGAGAGCTGGTCGAGGCGTCGCTTCCCGACGAGTGGCGGGTCGTGACCTACTTCGCGGTGGGCTGCCCCGGGATTTCACGGCAACCGGTTCAGGCGCCCGGCCAGTCACCCGACAAGGTGAAAGACTGCGCACGCTGGAGCGCTGAGGTGCTCGACGATATCGAATCTCGCGACGACATCGACGCCGTGCTGTTCACGAATTACACAGACAAGTACGCCGACCCGACTCTTGATGACGCAATCAGGTTGAGCACGGCGACAGTGACATCGACCTGGGCAACGCTCGAACAAACAGGAAAAATGATCCTCGCCCTTCGTGACGTTCCGTTGACGTCGGCGGGTGATATTCCGACCTGTCTCGACAGCTCGGCACAGACAGACGATCCATGCAGCACACCAAGGGATGCCGCCATCACAACGCCAAATGTCCTCGCCGAGTCCGCGCAATCCTCCGGAGCCGCGTTCCTGGATCTCACGGACCACTTCTGTGACGCGACGACCTGTCATGCCGTGGTTGGAGATGTCAGCGTGTACTCCGACGACAGTCACGTGACCCGCACCTATGCCCGCACGCTCGTCCCCTATCTGACACCAAAACTCGCCGACGCGCTGGGATAGTCCACGAGGCGATGTGCGGCTCCGATTGCGCCGTAATGGGTTCTGGTAGATTTGGGCAACGTCGATTCGCACACTGTCACCGCCGCCAGGCGCGACGCGTGCAGGCGACTACACACCAGACCGCTCCATGGCGCGAACTGCCATAACGCGAACCCGACAATGAAGTGAGCCATGCGTATTCTGGTGATCTCCGATCTACTGCCCCCACGAATGCTCGGGGGTTTCGAACTGGCCTGCCTGAACCTGTCCCGGGGCCTTCGCGACGCAGGCCACGATGTGCTCATCCTGACCACCCCCACCGACCGGCAACCCGCCGAAGCCGAGTCCGGGGTCGATCGGGCGCTGAATCTGCGCGAGCTTTATGGAGTGGTCGGCTTGCGCGACACCCAGCTCGCCAAGTTCCAGGTTCACGAATCGCGAATCTCCAACCAGACGAACTCACTCATCGTGCTCGATCGGATCGCGAGCTTCCGACCGGACCATGTCGTGATGTTCAACCTTGTGGGAATAGGCGGACTCGGGATCATCGACACAGTGAACCTGACGGGAACACCGTGGACCTTGAACCTAGGCGATAACGTGCCGGGCGAACTGCTGCTGGATGCGCCGCCCGAGGTCGTCAACGTCTACTCGCCAGCTGGCAACGACATCTTCTCTACCGGCCAGTACGCCATCGTCAGCCAGACTCTGGCCGACGAAGTGGTCAGCACAGGCGTCACTCTGGGGCGGCACGAGATCATCCCCCGTGGGGTGTTGTACCCCGACATTGAACGCACCCGACCATATCGAGACGGCGGGCACACACGGTTCGTCGCTGCGGGTGTTCTGTCTCCCCACAAGGGAGTGGACATCATGATCGATGCTGCCGCTGACCTCGTAGACAGCGGAGTCGGCAATTTCAGTCTTGAGCTTTACGGTGGCGGCCTCATCGACCACTACACGGAGATGATCCGGGAGCGTAATCTCGCCGGTCACGTCTTCGTCAAGGGACGAGTCAGCCAGGCGGATCTCTTCGCCGTTCACGCTCGCTCCGACGCCTTCCTCTTTCCCACGTGGGAGAGGGAGCCTGGCGCGTCAGCCCCGTTCGAGGCCGCTTCCGCAGGTTGCGTCCCCATCATGACGGCGAACTGCGGCCCTGCGGAGCGCATGGTTCACGGCATCCACGCACTGAAAATCGAGCGGAACGCTCAGTCGCTCGGTCACGAAATGCGTCGCGTGATCTCTGGCGAGGTCGATCTCGAGCTGATGTTCGACGCTGGTCGGCGCCTGGCGCACGGAGACCTCTCATTCAGCTTGTCTGTAGAACGCCTCAGTAACCTGATCAAATCAGCCGCGCCATCGACGTCAGCCGTTCTCGATTTCGACGAGATCGCCAAGGAAGTAATTCGCAAGGACACGAGCGCCATGGGCGCCCTGTACACGACCTTTTTCAATCCCACCCACGATGAGGATCACCCGGAGGACGCAACCATGGACGAACACCGCGACCCGACCGCACCTGTAAACATCGTCGCCCCCAGTTCCGTGTGGTCAAGAATGACCTCAGCGCCGGTGCGGGTGGCTCGGCGGGTGCTTCGACCCCTCGTTGAAGAGCAGCTCCTGGCGCCGCGCGCCACGCTCGCCGAACAGGCCAGAAGTAACCGGAAGGCTCAGGAGTCGATTGACGCGCGCAATGCTGCACTCGTCGAGAGGGAGCTCGCTGCCGACGCGCGCGAGGGCGAGATCCGCAGTCTCATTGAGGGCATGAAGAAAGACCTGCTTGCGACAAACCTGCGGGTCACCCACATCGAGGAAACCGACAAAGACGCCTGAAGTCCCGCGTCGATGCAGCGAGTGCGAATGTCTAGGCGCTGGCCGCGTAGATCGACAGCACGGCCTCACCGACGTTCGCGTATGAGTAGGTCGCCGCGTACTGAAGTGCTCTCTGATTTGGCCACTCGGGCGACGCCGCCTTCACGGTGCGGGCCAGCTCGTAATAGTTGAAGCTGCTGGTGAGTTCGAGACAGCCGGCGACGGCGTTGAGTTCTGTGAACGTCGCGATGGGGTAGGCGACTGTCGTCATTCCGTTGGCGAGCGCAACGTTGAGGGCGGCCGAACTGACCTGGGAGTAGTACTGGTTGTTGTAGGGGAAAACCGCGATGTTGCATTCCCTGACCAGGGAGTTCAGCTCATCATCGCTGTCGATGTAACCGGTGATGTAAACCCGATCCATCAACCCGAGGTCACGGATCAGGTCAGCGTAGTGATCGAGAGCATCGGCGTCAGGGCTCGCCGGGTTGGTGCCGCCGATAATGGCCAACTTGTAGTTGTCTGGAAGATACGGGAGCGCCTTGATGGCGGCATCTATCCCCTTCAACCTGTGGATGAAGCCCACCGTGCACATGATCACGTCGCCATCGACGGCATCGAGCGCCGTTCGGATAACGCGAGCCGGCGTCACGGAGTTGAGCTCCTGAAGAGGCAGGGTGATTCGCGTAATGCGCTCGGCGGGCACGCCCAGCCCCACCAGCCCATCGCGCGCGACAGCGTTGTGAACGATGATCTGGTCGGCTCGAAGCAACGGATCGATCCGATTGCGCTGGATGAACGCGTTGGACTTGAGCGCTCGTGCGTATTCCAGGAAGGCTCGTGGGCCCAGACCCTGGCGCCGGCGAATGCCGAGGTCCACAGCGCCGGGAGCGGTGTGCACCGTGACGATGACCTTCTTGCCGAGCTTGTGCGCCCCGTCGATTGCCCTGGCGAGTTCGTCTCGCGAGAAGAATCCCCACTCGTGCTGGATGTGGAGGATGTCAACGTCGGCAATCTCCGCCAGCAGTCGGGACATCACGCCGTTGTATTCAGCTTCGCCGAGCCCGCGGATCACGTTGGGCGATACATCGAAAACCCGGTTCTCGACATCTGGGCGGCCGTCCATCGCCGTAACGAATCCCTCCTGGTATTTTCCAATACCGCAGGGCTCGTTGTGGGTGGTGAAGTGGAGGACCTTCATGATGCCCTGACCGAACCAATCAGGTCGGTGAGTTGTGTGACGGTCTCGCTCCACAGCGTCGGCTCGTAGCGGGACGCACGCTCGGCAGCTTCGGCAAGCGCAGCGTCATCGGTCAGCTTGTAAATCGCCGCCAGACATTCCTCGGCCGAGAACGGATCGAAGTAGTCGATAAGGTCACCGGCGATCTCCGTCATGCTGCTGGTCTTGCTGGCCAGAGTCGGCTTGCCCCACGCAAGACTCTCGGCGATCGGAAGACCCCAGCCCTCGTAGATACTCGGGTAGATGGTGAGTCGGCAGTTGCGGTACAGCCAGGCGAGACCAGTGTCATCCGTGCCCTCGAGAACAAAGACCTTGCCGGCGAGAACTGGATCTTCACGAAGAATATGGAGGATGTCGCTTCCGCGCCAGCCCTCTCGACCGACGATGACCAGGGGTGGAAGGTCGAGCCCCCGGCTGGCGGCCAGGCGGTACACGAAGTAGAGCAGCGTGTGGTTCTTGCGCGCCTCGACAGTTCCCACGCAGAGTACGAACCCGCCGTCTCCCACGCGGGCCGGAACGTTCCCGCGGTTCGGCGAGTCTGATCGGTCGACCCCGAAATCATCGCCGAGCCTGAATACCTCGACTCGCCCATGTCGGACCTGCATCCTGTCTGCCCACTCGATGAGGTCGCTCTTGGTGTGCTCGGAAATCGCGAGGACAAGGTCGGCGACCGGGAGCACCTGGGTCAGGTAGCTGATCATCGGCTTCGTCGAATGGCCAGAAACCTGAGGGGTGACGATCGGAAGAAGGTCATAGGAGACCTGTACGACTGCGGAGCCGCGTGCGTCTGCGGCGAGAATAGCGTCGATGTAACCCTGGTCGTCCCACTCCCCCATGAAAGAGACGAAAGTGTCGCCAGCGCCCGCCTCCACCACAACTCGTTCGCTGTAGCGCAATCGCTCCAGTCGTCGCGCCCGGTTCATCAATTGCGTTGACTTCGTGCGCACACCGCGGCGACGCAGGAACCCGCTGATGCGGCCAATGCCCGCGAACCGGAACGCCCTCGCGCGCCGAGCCCCTGAGCCGGACTGCAGGATGTACTGGACGCCTTGTCCATGCAACACTGCGGTGCGGGCCGCGTCGACTTCCTCGAAGCGCTGCATCGGGTGGTCCCACACGACGAAAACAGCATTCTCGTCATCACCGGCCCTGCGAATGTATTCGCTGATCACCCGGGGGATGCCGGTGACACGACCCGGCCACGTGGCGAGGCGAGTGATGTCGACAATCGTGCGGTTTGTCATGGCCCCCAGGTCTCGTTCGTGCCGTCGATACTGCGCTCAGTGATTCCATCCACAGATGTAACTAGGATAGCCGGAGCCGCGAACGGTCAATTTCGCGGGCTAACGGGAAGGTACCGGCGCAGAGTGTCAGTCCACGATCAACCAGATGCGACCTCGCTTGAGGACGTCAACCGTCTCGGCGGCGGGCTCGAGACACTGACGGCACCGCGAGGGCTGTTCACCGGCACAGCGTTCGCCATACGTGGCGTGTGGCAGCGTCGCGAGCTTCTCGGCCTGCTCGTGCGTCGCGAGCTGAGCGCTCGCTACAAAAACAGCTCACTCGGCCTCGTGTGGAGCCTGCTGCGCCCCCTGGCCATGCTGCTCATCTATTACATCGCCGTAGGAAAATTCCTCAGCGCCGAGCGTTCGATTCCAGAGTTCGCGATCTTCATCTTCTGCGGGCTCACAGTCTGGACGCTCTTCTCCGAGATCATCAGCGGCACCACGAGCTCGATCGTGGGTAACGCCGGTTTGATCAAGAAGGTCTATCTGCCCCGCGAGATCTTCCCTCTCGCCGCTGTTGGCTCGGCGCTGTTCAATTTCGCCGTCCAGTTCATGGTGCTTCTCGCTGCGACACTGATCGTGGGAAGCCCTCCGCACCTCGAGGCGATTTGGTACGTTCCGTCTGGCCTCATCCTGATCACCAGCTTTGCCTTCGGAATCGGGCTTCTGCTGTCAGCAGTGAATGTGTACCTCCGCGATGTTCAACACCTCGTCGAGATCATCCTGCTGGTGCTGTTCTGGGCTTCGCCGATCGTCTACTCGTACCAGCTCGTGCATCAAATTCTTCAGGGAAGCTGGATCGAACAGATCTTCCTGTCGAACCCGGTCACCATTGTGGTCCTGATGTTCCAAAGGTCCATGTGGACCGCGGGGAGCGATCAGCTGTTCCCACCTGACCTTGAGATCAGGGCACTCGTTGTTTTCCTCATCAGCCTCGCCCTGATCTGGATCGCCCAGCGCGTCTTCGCACGCCTCGAAGGAAACTTTGCACAGGAACTGTAGCCACCTGACCCCCACGGCCGGTAGCAGCATTCCGAACTATTTCCGCCCCCTTCTCGCGCTTTTTTCTACGCGTCCCGTAATCTCTTAGAAAAGTTGTAACGGGGGCACTGCACATGAACTTGGCTAGATCTACACGGGGATTTATCGCTGCATCGACGGCGATCGTCATTATCGTGTCCGGGTTGGCTCTTGCCGCGCCTGCCGCGGCCAGCACCAGCGCGGCCGCAGCGCAGGACATGCGTGCGGCTCCACCCGCCAGCGAGTTCGATCCCGGATACATCATCAGCGACGCGCTCTTCTTCAATGGCACCGCAATGAACGAAGCCGACGTTCAGTATTTCCTGAACAGCCAGGTCAGCTCGTGCGTTTCGGGATACACCTGCCTGAAGGACTATCGGGGCAACACCGGCAACCAGCCCGTGACTCCCATGTGCAATGGCTACGCGGGGGCGAACGACGAGTCGGCCGCCAGAATCATCGTGAAGGTCGCCCAGTCCTGCGGAATCAGCCCGAAGGTGCTGCTCGTGCTCATGCAGAAGGAGCAATCCCTCGTCACCTCACGGGCGCCATCGCAGTACCAGTACAGCGCCGCAACTGGATTCGGCTGCCCGGACGATTCGCCGTGCGACTCGTCGAAGGCCGGGCTCTTCAACCAGCTCTTCAACGCCGCTTACTACTTCAAGCGCTACACGGGCCCGGCCGGCACCGGCCCCGGTACGGACTACACGACCAATTGGCCCGCTCGATACCCCGTCGGCCAGACCAGCGCGATCCTCTACAACCCTGACTCGTCGTGCGGCACCAAGAACGTTTACATCCGAAATCAGGCGACCCACGCGCTGTACATCTACACCCCGTACACGCCAAATCAGGCTGCCATGAACAATCTTTATGGTCTCGGGGATAGCTGCTCGGCATACGGCAACCGCAACTTCTGGCGAATTTACTACGACTGGTTCGGCAACCCCAGTGGGGGCGACACTGCGTTCGTGAAGGCGCTCTTCGCGGACCTTCTCGGTCGAACACCTCAGCCTGCTGACGTCGCCGTATGGAACTCGGCCCTCATCGCCGGGCGAAGCAAATCGTCGATCGCGACCCAATTCCTGTACACCCGGGAATACCTGACCATCAGGATTCAGGCGTCGTACCAAACCTTCCTCGGTCGCGCGGCCGAGCCGTCGGGACTCGAATACTGGATCTCCATTACCGGCGCTGGAGGTGTCGCGTCGATCGACGACGTTGACCAGTTCTTCCTGAGGTCAGACGAGTACTACGTCAACCTGGGGTCCCGCCCGGATCAATTCGTCGAGAATGTCTTTCAGTACGTACTCAAACGATCCGCCTCCGAGAACGACAAGCTTTATTGGTCTCAGATCACCGAGGAATATGGCCGGGGCGCGGTCGTCCGGTTCGTGTATGCCTCGACTGAGTCGTCATATCTGCGAGCGAACGCGATGTACCAGAAGCTGTTGGGCCGAGACATCGAGGAGAACGGAAAGTTGTACTGGGGTCCGCTGATCTCGTCGCTCGGTGACAACGTCATCAGAGCCGCAATCGTCAACGCCCCTGAATACAGCCTGCGCGCGCGCACACGTTTCCCGGGTGATGACTAGACCGGAACCCGCGCGGGCGCGCAATCTAGCGGGAGTTCAGCCGATCAAGAACCTGCTCTGAATAGCTAGTCCAACTCGTCTTCTCGATGTTTCTGGACTGTTGAATGAGTTCGTCCCGTCGGTCTCCGTCGAGCAGCACGGTACGGATGCTCGCCGCGATCGCATGGGGGTCCCGCGGATCCACCAGGATCGCACCGCGGTCCTCTCCGATGTCACGTTGACTGCCGAAGTTCGCGGTGACCACCGGAGTTCCCATTGCCAACGACTCCGCGACTGGCAGCCCGTACCCCTCATTGACCGAACAGAACACACTGACGGTTGCGATGGCGTAAAGACCTGCGACAGTTGCGTCTGGTGCGTTGCTGACGAGGCGAATGTGGCGGCCCTGCTGCTGCAGTCTCGCGACCAGCTCGGTGAACTCCTCGGAGCGCCACGAGTTTCCTCCGACAAACACGAGCGTGAAGTCGACCCCCTCGCGCCACAATATCTCCGCAGCCCAAAGCACAATCAGGTGGTTCTTGCGAGGCTCGTGCGACCCAACGGAGAGCACCACGGGGCATTCACCCAGAGAGTGGGCTTGCACGAGGGCACCTGGCGTGGCTGGTTCCACATCGATCGGCGTGATCGGAAGGTCCACTCTGTCGATGGCTGGCGCTGAGACCCCAGCGGACGGGAGCATCTGCGACCAGCCCGTGAACTCCGTCTGGGCAGCACCAGAGATCGCAACGACTGCGGAGAATCGCGAGATTCCGGCAAGATAGCGCGAGAATGCCCCGGGCATACCCGGTCCCGCCGTTTCGGCCGTCGTGATGGGGATGCAGTCGAATCCGACGGCGACGCTTCGCTCAGCACCAAACAGCGCGAGTGAAGCGAGGCGTTGCGCCCGGTCCCGGTCGACGGCGATCTCGGGCAGAAGCAACTGGGCGCCGTCCGGCACGACCAGATGACGTTCAGCATCACGGAGCCCAGGGGCTCCGCCGCGGACCGCGGCATCCCCTGTCACCGAGAACAGTTCCCCGGTGTGAGTGTTCCACGACACGAGACGCGGATTGCGCCCAAGCCGAACGCTCGCACCGACCAACTCCCGCGCAACGCGCTGAATTCCGGTGGTGAACTCGCTTTGCGAGGTGTCGGTGACATCCACCACCAGTCCGGATTCCAAGACGACTCTGGCTGGTCTCTGGAATCTGTGGGCGGCGCGAGTGGCCGCGACCAGCGCGTCGAGCGCTGAGACCGAATCGGCCGCGAACTCGGACCGGGTCTCCCGCACCTCGCCCTCGAGTGGGATTCGTCCGCTGAGCACAGCTCGGGCGAGATAGGCGCCACGCTCGCCCGCCGAGTCGATGGCCGCCGCGAGCGTCTTTTTGTTTTGTGCGCCGGCGGCCCCTCCGAGCGACACTGACAGTGTTTCGAGGCGGGCGGCGAGCCACTCAAGACGGATCATGACGGGCTCCCTGGGTTGCTCACCGGCGCTGTGAGGAACGAGGTCCACAACTCCTTCGCATAATCGCTCCAGGTGCGAACGGGCCTGGTCGAGATTTCTTCCCCCAGCCGGGCAATCACGTCGTCATCCTCGAGAAGTTCCCGCATCCCAGATTCGATGGACGCGACCGAACGCGGATCCACCTGCAGGCATCCGCCACCGCGTGCGATTTCGGCGAGGGATCCATAATTGCTGGTCAGCACAGGTGTTCCATGCGAAAGAGACTCGACGACGGGAAGCCCATAGCCCTCGTGCAGGGAGACGAAGACGCAGAACCGGGCGGCCGCGTACAGGTCGAACAGCTCCGCGTCGCCAAGACGGCGGTGGGATTCGACCCGCATGCCTTGCTTGCTCAGCTTCGCCAGTGCCCTGTCGAAGTGGAGCAGGTTCCGGCGAGACCCTCCCCCTACGAAAACCAGCTTGAACAGGTGACCGGCCCGGAAGAGACTGGCGGCCGCCGCCAGGACTGCTTCCTGATTCTTACGCGCTTCATGGGATCCCACACACAGGATGACCGGCACTGCCGACTCCACGACCTCGTGAGATCCCGCAGCAACCCCGAGATCCTCCGCGAGCGGGACCGTTCTGATCTCGGGACCCGGCAGGCCTTGCGCGACAACGGCGTTGCGGAATCCGGAAAATTCGTCCCCCGCCGCACCGCTGATCGCTGAGACCACCGCTGCGTGCTTGACGATGGTCAGATAATTCGCGAACCGCTCTGACTCGATGTCGTCGACGAGGTCAGCGCTCACCAGCGGAATGGCGTCGTAGCCGATCATCGCCACGCGGGATCCTGAACTTTCGGCGAGGCACGCGAGGGCAGCGCAGCGTTCGGGCATGGCCACCTCGGGAAGGATGACCGTCGTGCGCCACGGAACCACGAGCACCTCAGCGCCTGCGACTGCGGCACTGTCCGGCAGAGGCACGTTGCCACGCCCCCATTTCAGAACCCGATGCCGACCCTCGTGGTCGAGCCCCGTGTATCCGGCGTTGTCATCTGACCACCCAACCAACTCGTGGGCCTCATGCTCCCACAGGGGCACGGTGCGTCTGACGACTCGCTGAATTCCAGTGTTGTGATCCGAGGATGACGTGTGCCCGACATCGACCACCGGTCGATCCGCCACGATGGTGAGAGTGCGGTGTGCCGCCGAGCGAACCCCCGGCGCGGCGCCGGCCGTGCGCAGCGCGGCGGCGATCTGTTGATCTGGCTGAGCAAGAAACAGTTCACGGCGAAACTGCGCCAACTGGGTTGCGGTCGGGAACACCGCGCTCAGCGCCACGAAAGCAAGCCAGGCCTCGGGGCCTCGCGAGTTCGACGCGGCCGCACACAGCAGGCGGGCGAGAGCTTCCTCCGTGGTCGCCGCGTCTGTGTCGATATCCATGGCGCGCAGTGCGGTCTGCGCCCGTGATCGAAAGGCGGCCCTGAAGGTCTCGGGGTCACGAGGGCTCATCGGCCAAGCGCCTTTCGAGCCTCGATGAGCAGTATTCGACCCGTCTCGACATAGCCGAGGTCGTCGGCGATCTTTCTGATGGTCCTTATGCGGGAGAGCTGTTTGCCGACGATGCCCTGCACGCCGTTCCCGGTCGCGCTGCGGCGCACGTCCGGCGCGGCGAGCTGGACGAACCAGGAGTCCAAGACGTTCGGTGCCGCCGTGTCAGGTGCCTCAGTTGATGACACGTCCACCTCCAGATTTCATTCCCGGATCTCCATCCTTGCCTCTGAAAGCTGGAGAAAACCCCAGTGTAGGATGAGGCGTCAACTTGGAGTGGAGCAGTAAAGAAAATGAAGCGCGCCCTTATCACCGGTGTCACCGGGCAAGACGGTCTCTACCTGTCAGAACTTCTGCTGTCGAAAGGGTACGAGGTCTTCGGGCTTATCCGTGGCCAGAACAACCCCAAATACGAACTCGTCGAGAAGACGGTTCCGGGCGTAAAGCTCCTCAATGGTGACCTCACCGACTTCTCGAGCCTCATGCGCACCCTGAATGTGGCCCAGCCGGACGAGGTATACAACCTCGGCGCCATCTCCTTCGTCGCGTACTCCTGGGAGAACGCACAGCTCACCTCAGACGTGACGGGCAAGGGCGTTCTCAATATGCTCGAGGCCACGCGCCTCTACGCCGGCGACGACCTCGACAAGGTCAAGTTCTACCAAGCATCCAGCTCTGAGATGTTCGGCAAGGTGCAGCAGGTTCCCCAGAGCGAAGAGACCCTCCTGTGGCCGCGCTCACCGTACGGTGTAGCCAAGGTCTTCGGCCACTACATGACCATCAACTACCGCGAGTCGTACGGCATGCACGCCTCGAGCGGAATCCTGTTCAACCACGAGTCACCACGCCGCGGTCCCGAGTTCGTCACTCGCAAGGTCACCCAGGCCGTCGCCCGTATCTCACTTGGCCTGCAGGAGTCGATCTCCATGGGCAACCTGGACTCGCAGCGCGACTGGGGCTTCGCCGGAGACTACGTCGAGGCAATGTGGCTCATGCTGCAGCAGGAGGTCGCTGACGACTACGTCATCTCAACGAACGAGACGCACTCGATTCGCGAACTTCTCGATGTTGCGTTCAACGAGGTCGGCATCAGCGACTGGGAGCCCCTCGTCAAGCTCGACCCCCGCTTCCTGCGCCCCGCCGAGGTCGACCTTCTCATCGGCGACTCGACCAAGGCGCGCGAGGTTCTCGGCTGGAAGCCGACCGTAGACTTCCCGACCCTCGTCAAGATGATGGTCGAAAACGACCTCGCCGAGCAGAAGTCGATTGCGCGACTCTAAGCGATGACTCGGGCGTTCATCACGGGGATCGCTGGCCAGGACGGCAGTTATCTCGCGGATCGCCTTGCCGACGAGGGCGCTGAGATCCACGGACTGATCAGGGCATGGGACGACGATGCTCGCACACTCGTCGAACGTCATCCCGAAATCACCTTTCACGAGGGAGACCTCGCTGATTCCGCTGGGTTGGCCGGCCTGATCGCCGATCTCGCCCCCGACGAAATCTACAACCTCGCCGGAATCAGCTCGGTAGCGCAGTCGTGGAAGATGCCCGTCGCCACCGGCATCGTCACCGGAGTCGCCGTTGCCGGGATTCTGGATGCCGCACTCGCCCTGCGGGAGAAGACCGGCAGTGAGGTCAGGGTGTTCCAGGCGTCGAGCGCCGAGATCTTCGGAACTCCCGTCGACTCTCCTCAGACCGAATCGACCACCATCGCGCCGGAGTCGCCGTACGGCGCCGCGAAGGCCTACGCCCACACCATGGTGGGTATCTATCGGGCGCGTGGACTCCACGTCTCCAGCTGCATCCTCTACAACCATGAATCTCCCCGACGACCTGAGGCGTTCGTCACCCGAAAGATCACTGCCGCGGCGGCGCGCATCGCGGCGGGCCAGCAGGACTCCCTCGAGCTGGGCAATCTCGACGTCGAGCGCGACTGGGGCTGGGCACCGGACTACGTTGACGCCATCATGCGGGCAACCCGATTCGGGACAGGCGACGACTACATCGTCGCGACCGGCGAGAGTCACAGCGTTCACGAATTCGTGGACGCGGCATTCACAGCGGTGGGCATCGAAGACTGGCAGCCGCTGGTCTCGATCAATCCCGAGTTCGTTCGGCCATCAGAAATCAACAGGATGCTCGGCGACGCGAGCAAGGCTCGATCGGTGCTCGGATGGAACCCGAGCGTGACTTTCACCGAGCTTGTGGCGCGAATGGTCGAGGCAGACGTAGCCGCTCTGGCCTAGGTGGCGCCTGGGGCCTTAGCGTCAAACTTCGGTTGTCGTCGGGGCGACGTCGTTCCTGCGCCTGAACGAGAAGAACTTGTGACCGAAGTAGCTCACCAGTGTTGTCAGGATCACGATGAGTGCCTGCGCGAGCAATACGGGGATGTGGGCGAGTTCGACAAGGATGGGAAGCGCGATGGTGTTGATTGCCAGAGCCACGACGTAAACGCCCTGAAACCTGATGAAGTCGATCAGGATGTTGCCTGATCCGCTCGCCCTGAATGTGAAATGACGGTGGAGCAGAAACGCGATGATCGTCGCGGCACCGTACGCCATGTAGAGAGTCGCAAAATAGCCGATGTGCCGGCCAAGTAGAAGTTGGAAGACGACGAACCAGCCATAGCCCAGCCCGGTGTTGAACCCGCCGACAATGAGGTATCTCACCCTCTGGTCGTTGATGAGTCGCTTGATTAAGCCAACCAGCCCGGTGGGCCTGGTCGCTTCTTCGTGCGGGGCATCAGCCAAGCCTCTACCTCCGTGATCGTGTGGCGCACATAATCCTAGCTACTAGCCCTGCGACCACCTCCCAGCCGCGTGGACTAGCCGTAGGTAGACTCGCTAAGGCATGAAAGCATCACCACGATAAGGACAACTGTGACGAAATTAGCCCAGCACCGGATGGTCAGCCAGTGACCCGCGTGTCAGTGGTCGTCCCCGCTTACAACAATGCCGAATACATCGAGCGCACCATGGACTCGATTCTCGCGCAGACCCACACGGACCTTGAGATCATCGTCGCCGATCACGCGTCGACCGACTCCACCTGGCAATTGCTGCAAAAGTACGCCGCTGACGACAGGGTCACCCTGCTTCAGACTGAGGCTGGCGGCGGCGCCCTGCGCAACTGGAACCGGGTCAGCCAGGAAGCAACCGAGAAATACCTCAAATTGGTGTGCGGCGATGACCTCATCGCGCCGACCCTCATCGAGCGGCAGGTCGCCGCTCTGGACAAGAACCCATCGTCGACCCTGTCGGCGGTGTCGCGCGACATCGTTGATGCGAACGATCGCCCCATTATTAGAAACCGCGGGTTGGGCGGCATGACCGGGCTCGTTTCCGGCGCAACCGCGATCCGAAATACTGTGATCAGTGGCACCAACCTGTTCGGCGAACCCGCCTGTGTGATGCTTCACACCGACGTCCTGAAAAGGGTCGGATGGTGGGATTCGTCGTACCCGTACCTCATCGATGAGGCAACGTACGTGCGCGTCCTGCTCGAGGGAGATCTCGTGGCAATCAACGAGCCCCTCGCCAGCTTCCGCGTGTCAGACAGCCAGTGGAGCGTCAGGCTGGCGCGCAGCCAGGCATCCCAGGCCGCAGGATTCCACACCTGGTTGTTCGCCCAGCATTCGGTGATCTCACGGGCCGACCTTCGGCGCGGTAACCTCGCGGCGCTCGGGATGGCAGCGCTTAGACGAGCCGCCTACATCGTTCTCCGGAGACGAATGAAGGCCAGCGAACGAGCGGCGTCGTGAGGTGGTTGCGTAAGGAGTGGCATCGCGCTGATCGGCTTCTGTACGTTTTGACGTTCGCTGTCACGACATTCGTGACGTTCTGGGCTCTGCAATTGTGGAAAGCCAGGATTGACGTTCCGCTGACCTACTCGGGCGACGCCCTCCCGACGGGCGCGCACTTCAAGACCGTCATCGAAACGGGCTGGTACGAATACCAGCGGCTTCTCGGGGCACCGTTCGGGCAGACGTACAACGACTTCCCCACCGCCGACAATCTGCACTTCATCGCCGCAAAGGTGTTGTCGCTCTTCACCCACGACTGGGCCGTCGCGATGAACGTCTACTTCATCATCGGTTTCCCGCTCGCCGCCGTTGCCGCCCTGTGGCTCTTCAGGCGCCTCGGAATGTCACGCGCCATTGCCCTGGCACTCGGCGTTGTGTTCGCGATCAGCCCCTACCATTTCCTTCGCGGCGAGAGCCATCTGTGGCTGTCGTCGTACTACGTCATTCCCTTCGCGCTTGCGCTTGTCATCTCCGCCATCCGGGGTGAGGCTTTGTGGGCGCTCAGGGCCACCGGCCCGCGCCTTCTTCGGTGGGCGACTCCGAAGAGCCTGGGAACCCTCGCCATCGCCGCCCTCACCGGCACGGCACAGTCGTACTACGCGGTTTTCTTTTTGATCCTGCTGGCTTTCAGCGGACTCGTGAGGCTGGTCGGCTCCGGCCAGTGGAAGCGTTTCTGGGGCGCGGCCGTTGTGGGTGTGGTGACCGCCATGGTCATGCTCATCAACATGGCACCCGACATCATCTACGCACAGATCGCCGGGGATAACCCGGGCGGATTCGAGCGCAACAATGCTGAGGCCGAGATCTTTGCCCTCAAACTGTCGCAGTTGATCCTGCCGTGGCCGAGCCACCGCATCGGTTTCCTCGCCCACATTCGAAACTCGTACGACCAGACGTACCCACTCGGCTCTGAGCAGCCGGCCCTGGGCGCCATCGCTGCCTTCGGGTTTATCGCCCTGTTTCTCATCATCGCCTTCATGGCTTCTGCGTGGGGTTCAGTGCGCGCGCGTTCTATCGCGAGCACCCCCAGGTTCCAGATTCTCGGCCAGCTGGCCGCCCTGACGTTTGTGGCGTTCCTGTTCAGTACGATCGGCGGCCTGTCCACGATCATCTCATTCGTCACAGCGTCGCTTCGCGGGTGGAATCGAATGTCGATTCTCATCGCTCTGATCTGTCTCGCCGCCGTCGGGCTGCTGCTGGATGCCGCCATCACGGCAGCCACCAAGCGCATCCGGTCCATCCCCGTGACGCGAGCGTTAGCCGTCGCCGTCGCGATCGCTGTGGTGGGGGTCGGGTACGTCGACCAGACACCGGCCAGCTATGGAGCGGCGTTCGCCTCGCAACAGGCAGCATTCGACGAGGACCAGGCATGGATCACGTCGGTGGAACGATCAGTCCCCACCGGGTCGTCGATCCTCCAGCTGCCGTACCAACCGTTCCCCGAAACGGTCAGCGTCACCGGCGTGCTCGGATCAAACGCCCTTATCCCCTATCTTCACTCCAAGGATTTGCGCTGGAGTTCGGGCGGCATCAAGGGTCGGCCCCGCGCTGACTACCCAGAAGTGCTCGAGCATCTTTCGCCAGGCGACATAGCCACGCTCGCTGCCGCCAGCGGATTCGCCGGAATTCACATCGATTTGACGGGGCTGCCAGAGGCCGACAGAGCGGACCTGGTAAACGGTCTGACCACGAGCGTGGGCACCCCGAGCGCCAGCAGCAATGGCACCTATGTGTTCTTCAACCTTGAGAAACTGAGGTCATCCCTCGCATCGCAGCACTCAGAGAGTGAGTTGTCTGAGATCGCCGCGGCGGTGACGAATCCGGTGACGATAGCCACAGCGCCCAGCTTCTCACCGCGCGTGAGCGGCTCCGGCACGAAGGAGTATGTCGCAGGAGCTCCGACATCCACGCTGACACTGACGAGCGAGCGAGACGAGCCAACGCCGGTTTCAGTGAACCTGACGTTGCTGAGCCCCGGTTCTGATGGCTTTGTCGTGACGATGAGACTGCCGGACGGCTCGACGCAAGCGGTCAATTTTGTCGACGGAATCGCGCAGGTTTCGTTCTCCGTGGTCGCCCAGTCGGGTCAGACCGCTGTCGGCCTCGATCTGGCAGACGCAGACGGCGCTCCCTCTCCCGGGCTGATCATCGCCCACTACGATTACCTTGAGGACTCGGTCGCGCAGTTCCTGCGGTGACTTCTCAACGTGCAAAGGTCAGGTTAAGTGACAGTCAGTAGCGACAACGCGTGGGGCCGAACGCACCTCATTTCTGTTGTGATTCCGGTATACGGAGGGGAAAAAACTCTCGCGGGCGTCATCGGCGAGATCGAGCCGCTCACCGCAGAGTCCACCACCCCGGACGGTCATCCCTTCCGCGTGACCGAAGTCGTGCTGGTTTTCGACAACGGCAGAGACGACTCCCCCCGCGTGATCCGGGAGCTGACAGCGCTACATCCCTTCGTGCGTTCTGTCTGGCTGAGCAAGAACTTCGGCCAGCACGCCGCAACCCTGGCCGGCATGGCGTCGTCCGGTGGCGAGTGGATCGTCACGCTCGATGAGGATGGCCAGCACGATCCTGCCGGCATCGGCTCCCTCCTCGACACCGCGATGCGCGAACAGGCCGACGTCGTCTACATGAGCCCCCTGAACAAGCCCTCGCATGGCTTCCTGCGAAACTCAGCGTCCAAGGGCGCGAAGTGGGTGCTGACGAAGCTGTTCGCTGGATCCAATGCCTCCGAGTACCAGAGCTTCAGGCTTATCCTTGGCAACGTCGGTCGAAGTGTTGCCGCCTACAGCGGCGCGGGGGTCTACCTCGATGTGGCACTCGGCTGGGTGGCAGCACGGGTAGCAACCACGCCCCTCATGCTGCGCGACGAGGGCGACCGGCAATCCGGGTACTCACCACGCAGGCTGTTCTCGCACTTCTGGCGCATGGTGCTCTCCAGCGGCACCCGCGGGCTCAGGCTCGTGAGCGTCGTCGGCGCGGTATTCGGGGCGATCGGGGTTCTCGTTGCGATCTTCATCCTGATCACGAGGTTGACGGGTCACGTCGACACAGCGGGCTGGGCATCGATGATCGTGGTGCTGCTGTTGAGCTCTGGCGCAATTCTCGTCTCACTCGGAATCATCGCGGAATACATCGGCGTCAACGTCAACATGGCCATGGGCCGCCCGCCCTACCTAATCACCTCGGATCCAACGTCTGGTCCGCTCGGACGCCAGCGAACCCCGTGACCGTCGCCTGGGTGATCGGAGCCAGCGGGCTTCTGGGTTCCGCCCTGACCGCCACCATCGCTCGGCATCCCAACTGGGAACTGCTGCCAAGCGCTCCCCTCCCCTGGGATGACCCATCGGCCCTGCCGATTTCGAGTGCAGCAATCATGCGCGAGCTTCTCAACGCCGCATCCATCGCCGACGACGACTGGGCCATCATCTGGGCGGGTGGGGCGGGAGTAACGTCGACACCCCAAACCGATCTCGACCGGGAGCTGGGGCAGCTCAGGGCCATCTTCGACGCTGCCGGGAAGGTCATCGAGAGCGTCAGCAGCACCGCGACCCCGCCACGTGGAAGCATCTTCTACTCGTCATCTGCCGGGGGAATCTACGGCGGGTCACTCGCACCACCATTTTCTGAAGACACAACGCCCGCACCGATCTCGCCATACGGGCGCTTCAAGCTGGATGCCGAGGCCGCCGTTGCCGCATTTGCCAGCGCACACGCGCTGTCCAGCCTGGCAGGCCGAATCGCCAACCTCTACGGACCCGGCCAGAAGCTCGGCAAGATGCAAGGCCTGATCTCCCACCTCGCTAAGGCGCAGTACTCGCCAGCACCGGCGTCCATCTTCGTTTCGCTCGACACGGTTCGCGATTACATCTACGTCGATGACTGCGCCGAACTGATCCTGGATTCCCTCGACTACCTGCGGTCGCTGACGGGACCCATCCAGCAGATGAAGATCCTCGCCTCAGGGCAGGCCGTCACCATCGGGGAGCTCCTCGGTCATTTTCACGCCCTCGCGAAGGCGAAACCGCACGTCATGCTCGGCCAATCTGCCGCAGCATCACTTCAGGGGCTCGATTTGCGGCTCCACTCCACCGTGTGGACCCACCTCGATAGCCGCACGCTCACCCCGCTGCCCGTGGGCATCGACCGCACCATGCGGGCGGTTCTCATGGAGCTCGTGAGCTGAGAACTACCGTGCGGTCAACAGCTGCGAGAGGTAGCTGCCGTAACCGCTCTTGAGCAGCGGCTTCGCGAGTTCGGCAAGTTGCTCATCAGAAATCCAGCCGGCGCGCCAGGCGATCTCTTCGATGCAACCGATCTTGTAGCCCTGCCGGTCTTCGATGACCTTCACGTACTCGGAGGCCTGCATCATCGACTCAAATGTGCCGGTGTCGAGCCACGCCGTCCCGCGATCGAGAACCTGTACGCGCAGTGACCCGCTCTTCAGATAGGCGTCGTTGACGGCGGTGATCTCGATCTCACCGCGAGCGCTGGGCGCAACGGCCTTCGCGATCTCGACCACGGAGTTGTCGTAGAAATAGAGGCCAGGAACCGCGAAGTTGCTCTTCGGGTTCGTGGGCTTTTCTTCGATCGAGAGCGCTGCGAAGTCCTCGTCAAACTCGACGACACCATAGGCACGGGGTTCGGCGACGTGGTACGCGAAGATCAGCGCCCCATCAATCTCGGTATTCGCGCGCAGCGATCCGCCAAGACCTGCACCGTGGAAGATGTTGTCGCCGAGCACGAGAGCCACGCTGTCTGTGCCGATGAAGTCTTCGCCGATGATGAATGCCTGCGCCAGGCCATCGGGGCTGGGTTGTGCCGCATACTCGATGGTGATGCCGAGCGCGCTGCCATCACCGAGAAGCCGCTGGAACTGCGGCTGGTCATCCGGTGTGGTGATGATCAGGATCTCGCTGATTCCCGCCATCATCAGCGTCGACAGGGGGTAGTAAACCATCGGCTTGTCGAAGATGGGCATGAGCTGCTTCGAGATGCCCTTGGTGATGGGGTACAGGCGCGTGCCTGAACCGCCCGCGAGGATGATGCCCTTCATACTCAGATTCCGTTCTCGAGTGACGTGTAATAGGCGTTGCACTCATCCCACCGGGGCAGGAGCCCCAATTCGCCAGCCTCGGCGAGCGTCGGAGCCTCGGTATCGCGTGCGGATGTCAGCAGCGCGTCCGGGTCGAAGGGAAAGACGAGCCCGATCTCGGGGTCGAGAAGGTTGAGAGACAACTCCCGTTCGGGGTTGTAGACCTCAGACACCAGATACGACACCGTCGCGCCCGGGGTCAGCGCCACAATGGCATGGCCAAGTCCCTCGGCCAGATACACCATGCGGCGATCCTTGTCATCGATGATGACGGAGTCCCACTGACCGAATGTGGGTGAGCCGACCCTGATGTCCACGATGAAGTCGATGAAGGCGCCGTAGGGGGCACTGACATATTTCGCCTGCCCCGGAGGAACGAGGGCGTAGTGGATGCCGCGCGCCACTGCCTTCGCTGAGGTAGAGAGGTTTGCCTGACGAAGGTTGAGCGGGTGGCCTGCCGCCTCTTCGAGCGCCTCGAAACGGTAGGTCTCGACGAACGCGCCACGCTCGTCACCCCTGATGACCGGGGTGAACTCGAACGCTCCGGAAATGGACAGAGGTCGGATTTGCACGTCGTCAGCCTAGCAAGCGGCATGAGAGCCAGATGCTTGTGGGCCGGTACAATCGTTCGAGATTATAGGGAGCAAATTTATGCCACAGCGAATTCTCGTCACCGGCGGCGCCGGTTTCATCGGCTCGAACTTCGTGCGCCGCACCCTCGAAGATGCGTACCCGGGCCTCGAGGGCGCCGAGGTCTTCGTCCTCGACGCGATGACATATTCCGGTAACCTGCAGAACCTCGCGCCGGTCGCGGACTCACCGCGGTACTCCTTCGTCGAGGGCGACATCCGCGATTCCGAACTTCTGGATCGCCTGCTCCCGGGCGTGGACGCCGTTGTGCACTTTGCCGCCGAATCGCACGTCGACCGCTCGGTCAAAGATTCGGGCATCTTCGTCGAAACGAACGTACTCGGAACACAGCGCCTGCTGGACGCCGCGCTTCGCAACAACCTCGAGCGTTTCGTGCACGTCTCCACTGACGAGGTCTACGGCTCGATCGCCGAAGGCTCCTGGGATGAGCAGCGCCCGCTCGAGCCCAACTCGCCGTACTCGGCGTCGAAGGCCGGCAGCGATCTGCTCGCGCGCAGCTACTTCCGCACCCACGGCATGAACCTGTCTATCACCCGGTGCAGCAACAACTACGGGCCATACCACTTCCCCGAGAAGGTCATCCCGCTCTTCGTCACCAACCTCATCGATGACAAGCACGTTCCGCTCTACGGCGAGGGCAACAACATTCGCGACTGGCTGCACGTCGACGACCACACCCGCGGCATCGCCATGGTGCTGGAGAGCGGCCGGGCCGGCGAGATCTACAACATTGGTGGCGGAACCGAGCTGACCAATAAAGAGCTCACCCAGATGCTGCTGGATGCCACCGGCAAAGACTGGTCGTATGTCGACCGGGTGCAGGATCGCCTCGGCCACGACCTGCGATACAGCGTCGACATCTCCAAGATTCAGAGCGAACTGGGGTACGCACCGCTCGTACCGTTCGAACAGGGACTCGCTGACGTCGTGCAGTGGTACCGAGACAACCGCCAGTGGTGGGAGCCCCTCAAGGAGCGCGCAGCGCTGTGACCCGCTACCTCGTGACCGGTGCCGGCGGCATGCTCGGCACTGATCTGCAACGGGTTCTCTCCGGCCGCGACGTCACAGCCCTCACCCGCGCCGAGCTCGATGTCACGGATGCGCAGGCTGTTCGCGCAGCGGTGGAGGGCCACGACGTCATCATCAACGCTTCGGCGTACACGAAGGTGGATGATGCCGAGATGCACGAAGACGAGGCGCTCGCCATCAACGCGACCGGAGCGGCGAACCTCGCCAGCGCAGCCGCCGATGTCGACGCAGCGCTGGTCCAGGTGTCGACCGATTACGTGTTCGACGGCACTGCGACAACACCGTACGCAGAGGACGCGCCGCGTAATCCGGTTTCAGCGTATGGCCGCACGAAGGCCGAGGGCGAACGCCGTGCCCTGGAGATCCACCCCACGGGCACGCGCATCGTCAGGACAGCGTGGCTCTACGGCCAGCACGGAGGCAATTTTGCCGCGACCATGCTGCGTCTCGCTAACGAGCGCGACACCGTCGAGGTCGTTGGCGACCAGCTTGGTCAGCCCACGTGGACCATGGATCTCGCCGCGCGCATCGTGGCCATGCTGGACGCTGACGCGCCGGCCGGAATTTACCACGGCACGAATTCTGGCGAGGCGACCTGGTTCGATTTCGCCCAGGCGGTCTTCGAGTTGGGAGGCTTCGACCCTCAACGTGTCAAACCGACGGACAGCTCGAAGTTCGTGCGCCCGGCACCGCGGCCCTCATTTTCCGTGCTCGGGCACGACGGTTGGGAGCGAGCGGGGCTTCAGCCCATGCGCGACTGGAAGTCCGCGCTGCAGTCTGCGTTTGCATCAGGGGCATTCGGATCGCCGCAGTGACAGTGCCGCGAACCCTCGTCGACGTAACAGCGGTCCCGAGCGATCGACGAGGCGTTGGTCGATACATCGACGAGCTGATCGCCGCCTTCGATGAACCCGTCATTGTCGCGTGCCAGGCGCACGATGCCGAACACTACCGCCGACTTGCCCCCACGGCCGAGGTGCTGCCGCAGGAAGGCATCCGCGGCGTGGGCGCGCGCCTGCTCTGGGAACAGTTCAGGCTGCCGGCCGTCGCCAGACGGGCTCGGGCTTCGGTCATCCACTCTCCCCACTACACGCTTCCGTTGTTCACACGGCGAGCGCGGGTGGTGACCTTTCACGACGCAACCTTCTTCAGCGACCCCGGGGTGCACACCCGGTTCAAGCGAGTGTTCTTCCGCAGCTGGATCAGGCTCGCCGGGCGACTCGCACGGGTGATCATCGTTCCCAGTCACGCCACGGCATCCGAACTCGACCGTTTCACGCGTCGACGACGGGGCCTCTCCTACGTGGTGATCCACCATGGTGTGGATCGAAAACTGTTTCACCCACCGACGCCAGAGGCCGTCACCGCCGCAGCCGTCACACTGGGGCTCGGATCATCCGGCTGGATTGGCTTTCTCGGAACGATCGAGCCCCGCAAGAACCTCCCCCAGCTGCTGAAGGCCTACCAGAAGCTCGTCCAAGGCTGGGATGCGGCGTGGGGCGACGTCATGCCCCTCGCCATCGCGGGTGGCGCAGGATGGGGCGAGGCCATCACGGATGACATCGCGGCAGTGTCGGAGCCCGGGCGCGTCATCAGCCTCGGATACGTCGGTCTCGATCTCGTTCCCGCCTTTCTCGGCGGCGCGACGATCCTCGCCTACCCGAGTCTGGGCGAAGGGTTTGGTTTGCCGGTGCTGGAGGCGATGGCGTGCGGAAGCACGGTGCTGACCACCCGGCGACTGGCACTGCCGGAGGTCGGCGGTGATGCGGTCGCATACTCGGAGCCGGATGCCCCGGCACTCGCCGCAACGATGGCGCGATTGCTCTCCGACCCCGTGGAACGCGCGTCACTCGCCAGGATGGGCGCTGCGCGGGCCGAGGAATTCACCTGGACGAGAACCGCGTCGCACCACCTGGAGTGCTACCGTGTCGCCGGTGCTAGCTAGCCGACGCCTGAGCGTTCTCGTAGTACTCGGCTGAACCAGCGACGGCGGCTGCGAGCACGAGGTCGCCCTGGCCGCCCACGACTTTCGACCAGTACGCAACGGTGCTCGTTGACCCCGTGCGGTGCAGGAGCTTCTGGAAAATGGAGTTGACCCGCACGCCCAGAGTCTCGGACGACTGGTAGAAGCTGTATGCAACGGTGACGCGAGCGACTCCTGATTCGATCGTCGAGACCCAGTAGTTCACCCCGCTCGTTTCGCCGGTGCGCAGCAGCAGCTTGTCGTACAGGTCTGCCACCCACGTTCGGTTCTTGCTCTCGCCGACCGTGCGGAAGTACTCGGCCGAGGAGTAGAACGCCGCCGCGATCTGTGACACAGGCATTCCGGAGCGAGCCAGCGACGTCCAATATGCCAAGCCGCGTGCGTCTGGCTCACGCTGCAGCGTGTCCCTGTAGTACCCGGAGATGACCGTGCTGATCCACTCGTCGGATTGCGACAGCGCGGTCGCGACACCATGGGTGTTCGTCGATCCGGCAGCCAGCTTCGACATCCACATCGACTGCTCGGTTGAGGTGGCTTCGCGGTTCAGGAAATCGCGATAGACCTGCTGCACGAACAACCGGTCAGACAGGTCAGAAATAGTGACATCAGAGCGGATGGAGGCCGATGAGCTGCTGCCCGACCGATGGATCAGAATCACCTTGTGCGCACCAGCCGTTACATCGCGCAGAGGGATGACGAACGATCCTGATGTTGCAGAGACTCTCGCGAAGTATGACGACGACCCATCGAGGTAGGCGTCGACAACACTTCCCGAGGTTGCACCAGAAACGGTGCCCTGGATCGAATCGAACTTGGTACGGTCTGTGGGCGTGGAGACAACGGGACTCTCCACGGTTGTCGCGAGGGTCCAACTCGAACCATAGATCTTTGCGACGCTTGCTTTTCCTGCCGCCGAATCCATCGGGAAGGCCCCGGCGGCGTAGCGGGAGTCCCCGCAGGACACCGTGCCGCTGCTGTCCGAATCGACCGACCATGACGTCACTCCCACCGCGACGCTGCCCATCACGACAGATCCACCGCTGTCGCCAGGGCGCGTGCAGGCGGTGGTGACCACGGAGTTGACGGTCGACCCCTGAACGTTCGCGTCATAGTCGACCTCACGCACGACCCCGCAGGTCCATCCGGTGGTGCTTCCCGACTTGCAGACGCTCGCGCCGACGGTGGCGGCGGAGCGGCCGGTGATCTTCAACGGCGTCGATGACAGCGGCGCGCCGGTGCTTCCACCCCAGGTGAGCACGCTGGGAACGGCGTTGACCGCGGAGGGCACCGAGATGCGACCAACGTCATATCCCCCTGTGCTCACAGACGTGGTTCCCGGAACGGGGTACCCGAGAGTTGCATCCTTGGAGCCCGCTGCGTCCGGAGCGGTCATCTGGAGAGACCACACACCGCCGCGAACCGTGTTCGTGCAGTGCCCGGCGGTCAGGAATTCCTTCGCACCGCTGGAGGCAAAGCCGTTGAACCCAATGGAGCAACGAAATGCCGTGTTGTTTGCAGCTTCGTAGTAGTAGCCCTGCCCACCGTAGATATCTGCCGAAAACGAAAGGACCATGTCGTTGATGTCGAAGGGAGCCGGCTCGCCAATCTCTGCGGCAGCTCCGGCGCTCGCTACGACCGCCTCGTCCGCGGCGTCAGCAATATTCACGACGAGGTTTGTGCCGTCCATGCGGGAACCGAGCACATCGACGCCCACGGCAGTGAGCGACTCAACCACCTCAGGCGCCCGCACCGCTGCTGCCGATTCGGCCAGGTATTGCTCGCCGGAAATGCCGAGATCCCGGTTTACTGCTTCAACAAGCTCAGGGGGCAGCGCGCGTGCCTCATCGACGAAATCTCCGGGCGCAAAGTCGATCATCCGCTCGACGTCGACCGGGGTATCTGCGATCGACGGTGCGGCAGGAACAACGACAAAACTCGCGGCAAGGAGCGCGACGACGCCGGCAGACAGCGCAGTACTGTGGAAAAACTTCACGAACGACCCCCGATGGTTCCCGGCGTGACGCATGCACGCGCGAACACGCCAGTTCACAGATTTTAGGGCTGGCGCCAAGTGAAAGACAATGCAGCGCTTTACCCCAGTTCGGGGAAATCGGCCAGCAACTATCATGGCTATGCCATGCACAGCCACAACCCGCCAGCACACCAACCCCGGGTCACTGTGCTCCTCGCGACCTTCAACGGCAGGCGCTGGCTGCCCGACCAGGTCACAAGCATCCTGAACCAGCGCGGGGTAGCCGTGCGGGTTGTCATCATGGACGACGGATCGGTCGATGGCACCGTCGACTGGATCAACGACCTGGCGTCGCGCGAACCGCGGGTTACAGTATTGCCCGCCGACGAGCCGTCGGGAAGCGCCGCCGCAAACTTCTATCGACTCATCGAACGCGCAGACACCCACGACGCTGACCTCGTCGCGCTCGCCGATCAGGACGACATCTGGGTGCCAGACAAACTGGAGCGTCACGCCGAGCTGATCCTTGCCCGCAGGGTCGCAGCCGTCTCATCCAGCATCACGTCTTTCGACGCCGACGGCCGACGCACGCTCGTGCGCAAGAGCTATCCGCAGCGCAGGTTCGACTACCTCACCGAAAGCCCCGGGCCCGGATCCACGTTTCTCATGACCCCCGCGGTGGTTGCACTGGTTCGCGATGTGCTGCGGGACGATCCGCTGGCCCGCACTGCTGAGTACCACGACTCGTTGATCTACGCGATCGTCCGGGCCCGCGGCTGGGGCTGGCACATCGATGCCGAGCCGACGGTCGACTACCGACAGCACGAGAACAACGTGATGGGTTCCAATGTGGGCGGCGCCCCTGCATTGGCGCGACTGCGCCTCATCCAGAGCAAATGGCACAGGCAGCAGGCGCTCATCCACGCCGAGGTTGGGCTGAAAGTCGCGTCGGATGCCACCCGGCCGGGGCTTCAGCGCATGAACTCCCTGATGGCCGATACCGGTGTGCGGTCGCGGCTCGCGCTCGCCGCAACGGCTGGGTCGCTCAGACGCAGGCCCAGGGATCGGTTCGTCATCGGGGCGCTTATCGCCTGCGGGGTGTGGTGAACGGCGGCACTGGTAGGCTTTCACCGACTTATTGGGAGCGCAATTGACTACGACGCTGCGCGTGATCATCGATCAGATGGTTGCAGCTGTACCAGGCGGAATCGGCCGGTACACCGAAGAAATAACCCGGGAACTCATCAACACCGCCCCATCCGGCTGCGATGTCGTCGGCATCGTCTCATCGTCTCCGCAGAGCGCGTACGACGAGATTGCGGCGAAGCTTCCCGGACTGTCTGGCCTGTACAAGAGTGCCCTCGCGCGGCGAGAACTCACCACCGCCTGGCAACACGGCTTTACGCGACTGCCCGGGCGAGGGATGCTGCATTCCACGAGCATGATGGCCCCACTCCACCGCCATGATCGACTCAACCGAGGCGATCAGGTCGTCGTCACCATTCATGACACTGTTCCGTGGAGCCATCCCGAGACCCTGACGCCGCACGGTGTCGCCTGGCACAAGGCCATGGCGAAGCGGGCGGAGCGGTATGCCGACGGCGTGGTGGTCCCCACTCACGCTGTCGCAGAGCAGCTCTCTGAGATCATCGACTTCGGCGACCGCATCCGCGTTATCGGCGGAGCCGTCAGCTCAACGCTCGAGGTCCCCGCGGATGGTGATGAGCGAGCAGAACGGCTCGATCTCCCCGAGCGTTATGTCATGGCCGTCGGCACTCTCGAACCCCGCAAGGGCCTCGACCGGCTGATCAGGGCGATGGCCTCCACCTCGGATGCCGACATCCCCCTCATCATCGCCGGCCCGAAAGGCTGGGGCGACG
Source organism: Salinibacterium sp. G-O1 (assembly GCF_030063305.1). GTDB lineage: Bacteria > Actinomycetota > Actinomycetes > Actinomycetales > Microbacteriaceae > Rhodoglobus. Next base: position 292,616 of record NZ_JASISV010000004.1, on the reverse strand, counting down.
TCGATGTTGACGAGCTTGCCGCCGCAGCAGGGGTAGCACCGGAGCGTGTCAAAACTCTCGGCTACCTCTCGAACAGCGATCTCGCTGTGGCAATGGACAGGGCGACAGTGTTCGCCTACCCCAGCCTCGCCGAAGGGTTCGGGCTCCCCGTACTCGAGGCGATGCATCTGGGCACTCCGGTCATCCACACCGATGTGCCAGCGCTAATGGAGGTCGCCGCTGACGCTGGTCTCGTCGTGGCCCTCGATGATGACGCAACGTTCGTCGAACGACTGGCTGGCGCGATCGACTCTGTGATCGACGATTCCCAGCTCGCCAGCCGTCTCGGCTACGCGGGCATGGATCGTTCGAAGGTCTTCAGCTGGCGAAATTCCGCCGACAAAGTCTGGCAGCTGCACGCCGACCTCTAAGTCGTCAGGTCAGGGAGCGGTGCTCAGCACCAGTGCCTCTGAGGCGAGCTGGCGCACATACTCGTAGTCGGGCTGCTCGGGATCGACGTTCGGTGGCACGAGTTCGACACTCGCGATCTCCTGTGTCCGCGCCTTGCCCGCCAACTGGACGAAGTATCCCAGCATGCCCTGAGGGATGTCCGTCTTGACGACCTCGGCGCCCGCCTCGGCTATGCCCTGGAACTTGGTGAGCACGTTTGCCGGTTCGAATTGCTCGAGAACAGCTTCCTGGACTTCGCGCTGGCGCGCCATCCGGTCGTAGTCGCTGGTGCTGTACCTGGAGCGTGCGTACCAGAGGGCTGTGTACCCGTCCATCACCTGCACGCCCGGCTCAATCCATCCATCTACGTCGATCGGGTTGCCGGCCGCGTCAACGTCGCCGTTGATGGGGTAGCGCCCCTGTGAGTTGATCGTGATTCCCCCGAGGGCGTCGATCAGCTGGCTGAAACCCTGCATGTCAATGAGGGCGTAATACTGGATCTTGATCCCGAGGATCCCCTCGGCTGCGTCGCGCATAGCCTCGATTCCCGGACTGCTGCCCGCAGCCTCGGCGTCGGGGTAAAGGTCAGAACTCATGAGCTGCACTTCTGTGTAGATCGAGTTCAGAAGGCACACGTCAACGTTGCAGCCGTTGACTCCGTAACCCTCGGGGTATTCGGCGATCATGGGTGAATCGGCCGCGAACGGCGCGTACTCCAGGTTTCTCGGAAGGCCGAAAATCGTCGGCTTTCCGGTCGCTGCCTCGATGCTCACGACCGAAATGCTGTCTGGCCGCAGCCCGTCGCGATCGGGACCGGCGTCGCCCCCGAGCAACAGGATGTTGTACCTGCCATCGACGGGATCTTCGATCTGGCCGCCCGAGAAGATGGAGTCGACAGTGGACCGGGTGACGCCGGCGACCATCGCGCCGTACGCGACGGTTCCGCCGGTGGCGACCAAAGCCAGCACGGCGACCCCCGCAACGAACCCTCTGGCACGCGGCCCGACCCGCACGAGGCGAATCAGACGCACCGTGTCGAGGGTAAGCACGACCCACAGCACGATGTAGAACACCAACAACACCTGCACGACCCACAGCGCCCAGTAGTTGGTGGCGACGGAGATGAAGGCTGCCTGCGCAAGCACGAAAGTCAGGCCGCCCACGATGACGAGTGCCCAGAGTACGAAGGTCGCGCTCACACCGAAACGCCCGAGCTTCTTATTGCCCGCCAAAAGCTGTGCGGAGCCGGGGATCAGGACGTTCATCACCACGAGCACCCACGCGCGCCGGGTCATCACGGGCTGTGAGCCCGCGTCCGGATATCGGACGGGGTAGGCGGAGGCGAGCGACGTCTGGCTCATAGCGACCTGATCAGGGCGGCGTTCTTCTCTTCCACCATCGCTTCGAGGCTGCTGGCGAATGCCGCGAGCTTCGCGCTAAGCGCTTCGTCCCCTGAGCCAATGATTCGTGCGGCGAGGATTCCCGCGTTGCGCGCACCCCCGATAGAGACGGTCGCCACCGGGATGCCAGCAGGCATCTGCACGATGGACAGCAGCGAGTCGAGGCCGTCGAGTTTTGCGAGGGGCACCGGCACACCGATCACGGGAAGGGTGGTGACTGACGCAAGCATTCCGGGCAGGTGTGCTGCCCCTCCGGCGCCGGCAATGATGACGCGGATGCCCCTGGCTGACGCCGCCTTGCCAAAGGCGATCATCTTTTCCGGGGTGCGGTGCGCAGAAACGACCTGCACCTCATGGGCGATCCCGAACTCGCGCAATGCCGCCGCAGCGTCTGCCATGACGCTCCAATCGGAATCGGAGCCCATGACGACCGCAACGAGGGCAGCTTCTACTTCTGGTTCAGACACGCACCAATGGTAGGTGTCATTTCTCAAAGAACGCCGCTGCGGCACGCGCGCTGTAGACGGCGGTGTCCAGATCGGCACCTCCAGCGGTGACGTGCCCGACCTTTCTGCCGGGCCTTGGTGTTTTTCCATAGAAGTGATATTTCACCTCTGGTTGATCCGCCAGAGCTCTCGGATAGTGATTTTCGCTGGTGCCGCCCAGAACGTTAACCATGACGCTCCATGGCTCGCGCATGGTGGCGGGGCCGAGCGGCAGGTCGAGCACGGCTCGCAGGTGCTGCTCGAACTGGCTCGTCGCCGAACCATCGATGCTCCAGTGGCCGCTGTTGTGCGGGCGCATCGCGAGCTCGTTGACCAGCAGCCGGTCATCCGTCGATTCGAACAGTTCGACGGCGAGCACACCCGTCACGCCGAGCTGCTCGGCGATCTCGGTGGCGATATGCGCAGCCATGTCCGAGATCCGGCCAGCAGACATCGGTGCCGGAGCGATCACCTCGGCGCAGACCCCGCCCACCTGAATCGACTCGACGACGGGCCACAGGGCGATCTCGCCAGACGGCCGCCGGGCGAGCACCTGCGACAATTCGCGGCGGAAGTCCACGAGCTCCTCGACCAACAGCGAGACATCGCCCTCGAACCAGTCAGCAACCTCGGCGGAGCTGGAAACGACACGCACTCCCTTGCCGTCGTAGCCACCCGTCGCCGTCTTCACAACGGCACGTCCACCGTGATCAGCCAGAAATGCGTCTAGTTCGACCGTGGATGCCACGGCTGCCCAGTCGGGCACGGGCAGGCCAAGCTCTGACAGCCGCTGTCGCATCAGAAGTTTGTCCTGGGCGAACTGCAGCGCATCCGGCCCCGGATTCACGTTGACACCCTGTGCGACCAGGGCCCTCAACACGTTCTGTGGCACATGCTCGTGATCGAACGTGACGACATCCACTCCATCGGCGAACCGCAGTACGTCGTCGACGTTTCGGTAATCGCCCAACTGGGTGACGGCAATTCCCGCGGATTCGCCCGCTGTCTCGGCGAACACCCGTAGCTCGATACCAAGCTCTACAGCGGGGGGTATCATCATCCGAGCGAGCTGGCCCCCACCGATGACGCCGACAATGGGGGGCATCCGCAACTCCTGGATCAATTCGACGTGCAATGTTTGGCGGGCGGCTGGCGTAAAGCCGACGCACAGCCTGAAGCGATCTGCGGTAGCTACGCTTTTAGACGCGTGACCACATCACGTACATCCATTCTGACGTAACGAGGACCCATGCGCCGCTTCATCACGCAGCTCGCGCGTTTCGGGCTCGTCGGGCTCGTTGGGCTCGTCATCGACGTCGGTGTGTTCAATCTGCTGCGTGCAACGGTTTTGGAGCCGTCGGTCCTGCATGAGGGCCCCTTCCTCGCAAAAGTCATCTCGACGACCCTCGCCATCGCCGCCAACTACGTCGGCAACAGGTATTGGACTTTCGCTGCGACGAAGCGTTCGGCGGTGGTGCGTGAGGGCCTCGAATTTCTTGCCGTCAGCATCGGCGGAATGCTGATCGCGCTGTCGTGCCTCTGGATCTCCCACTACGTGCTGGGATTCACGTCGTTGCTTGCAGACAACATCTCCAGCAACGTCGTCGGCCTTGCGCTCGGCACAGCCTTCCGCTTCACCTTTTATCGTTACTGGGTTTTCCACCCGAACCGGCAGCGCCCGCTGCGACCGGCGGTCGAATCCGCGCTGGAGCCCGAGGCGGCTACCACTCAGCCCCGGAAGGCTGCGAGCCCTCAATAAGGTCGTGAAGAGCCTCCTGCACGAGACCGGCTGACGGCACATCCCGCAACACCACCGGGTTGTGCTGGCCAGCGTTCAGGATCACGTCGCCGCTGCGGAACACCGACTGCAGCGCTCCCCGCCGCAGAGTGACGTCGTGGGCGCGGCTGTGCAGCAACTCCTGCCTGGACCGCACAAAGATCCCGCTGCGCACCACGATGCGCCTCGTCGTGATCGTGTAGCGGCGAGACAGCCAGCGGCACAACGGAAAAAACCAACCGATGATCACCAGCAATGCAGCCGCCGCGAACACCGTGATCACCTGCCATTGTTCGGCAGCGAGCCCGGCCACGTACCCCACCGCGCCGGCCACAACGACCAGCAGCACCGTCGGCCAGAACAGTGCCCTGGAGTGCGGCCGTAGCCGCACAATCACCGATTCTCGGTCTGGATGCACGCTCATGCGTACCTCAGGTGCGTCACGTCCCCTGCCGCGATCGCCCGCACACCATCGAAACTCGTTCCCGACACCACCAGCCTGCCGGATTCGTCGATGGCGGTGGCCGTCCCGAAGAGCTGGTCACCGTCGGGAAGATCGACCCGGACACTGCGTCCGATGGTGCTGCATGCCGCAGCGACCTGCGACCGCAGGCCACTGTCGTCGGCGTCGAAAGCCGCGGCAGCAAGGCCCGAGTAGAGCGAGTCGAGTTCGACGAGGTACGCACTGAGGGCGGCATCCACCATCGCGTCGTCCGCGGTGGCGCTGCCGTCTCCCCATCCATTGAGGGCAAGGGACGTGGATGTCGGCGTCGGCAGCTCGCTCGCCGTCGTCGTGAGGTTGAGCCCTGCACCGATCACGACGCCGACACCCGGAATCAGTTCGGCCAGGATGCCCGAGATCTTGAGACCGTCCACGTGCACGTCATTCGGCCATTTCAGGCTCACATCGTGGTCATCGATCAGGGAGTCGACGGCACGGGTCATGGCAAGACCGGTGATCAGGGGCAGCCAACCGAGACGGTCCGGCGAGACAGCGCCGGTGGCGAGAAAGACCGAAACCGCCAGCGTCTTGCCCGCCGGAGCCAGCCACGTTCGCCCCAGTCGACCGCGCCCCGCGGTCTGGTCTGTGGTCACCAGCACCGAGAAGTGAGCAAGGGCTCCACCGGATGCCAGCGCCACCAGTTCGGCGTTGGTTGAGCCTGTGCGCGGCAGCACATCGAGCCGCGCAGCGCGCGCGTTCGACAGTGGAAGGTGCATCCCCACAGGTTAGGCCCCCGTTTCTGTAAGGTTCCGCCAACGACATGCCCAACTCGCTGGTGGGTAAAGTGACAAGGTGACTTCCGACGCCGCACCACACATCCCTGACCTGACGACGACCGCAGGCCGCATCGCTGACCTCAAGGTGAGGTACCACGAGGCGGTCACCGCGAGCGGTGAAGCCGCCATCGAGAAACAGCATTCGAAGGGCAAGAAGACCGCCCGCGAGCGCATCGAGCAGCTTCTCGACCACGGGTCGTTCGTCGAGCTCGACGAATTTGTGCGCCACCGCACGCACGCGTTCGGCATGGAGAAGAAGCGGCCATATGGCGACGCAGTGGTGACCGGGCTCGGCACGATCCACGGCCGCCAGGTAGCGGTGTACTCCCAGGACTTCACCATCTTCGGTGGTTCTCTCGGCGAGGTCGCCGGCGAGAAGATCATCAAGGTGATGGATCACGCCATCAAGACTGGTGTTCCCATCATCGGCATGCTCGACTCCGGTGGCGCCCGCATCCAGGAGGGCGTCGTCGCCCTCGGCAAGTACGGCGAGATCTTCCGCCGCAACACCCAGGCATCGGGTGTCATCCCGCAGATCTCGATCGTCATGGGCCCTGCTGCCGGTGGCGCGGTGTACTCCCCCGCCCTGACCGACTTCGTGATCATGGTCGACAAGACCTCGCAGATGTTCGTCACGGGCCCCGACGTCATCAAGACCGTCACCGGCGAGGATGTGGGCATGGAGGAGCTGGGCGGCGCCCTCACGCACAACAAGATCTCCGGTGTCTCGCACTACCTTGCAAGCGACGAGGATGACGCACTCGACTATGCGCGGACCCTGCTCGGATTCCTTCCGGACAACAACCTGGCCGAGCCCATCGTTTACGAGAGCGAAGTGGAGCTCGAGATCACGGATGAGGATCGCAAGCTCAACACGATCATCCCGGACAGCCCCAACCAGCCGTACGACGTGAAGACGATCATCGAGCACATCGTCGACAACGGCGATTTCCTCGAGACGCAGCCGCTGTACGCCCCCAACATCGTCGTCGGCTTCGGTCGCGTCGAGGGTCGCACCGTGGGTGTTATCGCCAACCAGCCGCAGGCGATGGCAGGCACTCTCAACATCGAAGCGGGCGAAAAGGCCGCGCGGTTCCTGCGCTTCTGCGACGCGTTCAGCATCCCGATCCTCACCCTCGTCGACGTTCCTGGCTACCTGCCCGGCACCGACCAGGAGTGGACCGGCGTCATCCGTCGCGGCGCGAAGCTGCTGTACGCCTACGCGGAGGCAACCGTGCCGCTGGTGACTGTCATCACCCGCAAGGCCTACGGCGGCGCGTACATCGTGATGGGCTCCAAGCAGATGGGCGCCGACCTCAACTACGCCTGGCCGACCGCCGAAATCGCCGTCATGGGCGGACAGGGCGCCGTCAACATCCTCTACCGCGGCGAGATCAAGGCAGCAGAGGCCGCAGGAGAGGATGTCGCGGCGGTACGCGCACGTCTGGCCAACGAGTACACCTACAACGTGGCATCCCCGTTCCTCGCCGCTGAGCGCGGCGAGCTCGACGGCGTGATCGAGCCGGCGGCGACCCGAGTGGCTGTCGTCAAGGCGCTGCGTGCGTTGAGAACGAAACGATCGTCGATGCCAGCCAAGAAGCACGGGAACATTCCGCTGTGACCCAGCCGGAACGCGGCGCGATCGACCTGCGGATCGTGTCACCGGGCATCACGCCCGAGGAGGTGGCGGCGGTGACCGCGGTCATCCAGGGCTCCCTCGACGAGCTAGCCGACGATATGGCTGTCGATGCGGCAGCGCGCGTATCGGGCTGGCAGCGCAGTCAGCGGGCCATCCGCACCCCGCTCTCGCCCGGGCCCGGCATGTGGCGCAATTTCTCCGGATAGCCCCCTAAACGGGGGTCAGAGTTGCGGATGCTGCATATTGGCGGCCTCGTGGCAACGAAATCCGCAGGTTCTCCAGTGCAAATCCCCCGAACTTTGCCCGAATTCCTGCCGGAAAGCGCATCCATCGAGGGCACGTACCCCGGTTTTCCGTACATCCGACGGGTGAAATCGCGCCAATACGGTGGATATTCTCACCCCTGCCGGCACATTGTCCCCCGACCGTCCCCCAAAGAGACGACTTTTCATCATCATCGGATCACTGCATAGTTGTTATTGCTAGGTGTCTCACATTGTGATCGACACCACCATTCATCGGCGGACTAGGGTAAGCGCGCCGATGATATGGGGGCGAGTCAGGGCGATATTCGGGTTATCGCCCTGACTCGGAATTTAGCGAAGGGCCGAAGAAGTGCTCACTGAGCCACTTCGGCCCTTCTGCTATTTCCCGGGCAGCGCCTACGGGGCAACCGGGCCTACGGCGTGACCGGCACTCGTGGGATCTCGAGCCACAGGTCAACCTCGTCGTCTTCGAGCGAATCCTGATCGAGGGCCACGGACTCACTGTCCGCAAAGCTTCGCAGGCCGACCACCGTCACGGCGACATCGGATCCCTCGGGAACCGTGCGGGCGATGATCTTGTCGGCGTTGCTCTCGCGAATCGCCAGTGCGAGCCTGTTGAGCACTCTCTCGAACTCGTCATCTGAGAGGTCGTCGATTCCACCCTCATCGAGCAGTGTCACAGTAGCCCCACGCCGGCGAGCCAGCATCACCTCTTCGCGCACCGCGTCATTCAGCAGCTTCCTGCCACGAATCTCATCGCGGATGGCACCCTCGAGGTAGAGACACTCGTTGCGTTGCAGCTCAGTGAGCCGCCCCTCGCTCGCCTGGATCTGCTGCAGCATGTCCAGGGCCATCGCGCTGGTCTGCCCAAGCCGGAATTGACGCTCATGCACGTGCGCGTCCTGGGCTGCCTGCCAATCCGTCGCTTCGCGCTCGGCCAGAGCGAACCGTTGTGCGTCTTTGGAGGCCTTGGCCATGGCCACGCTCAGCAGGTGCGACACGCCCACCCACGACGCGCTGCCGACAATTCCGAGGCTGAAGATTCCCGCAGGGCCGACATCCCCCACGATCGCGATCGTGTGCACCACGAGGAATCCGATACCGAGCCACGCGAAGGTGTGCCTTCCGCGTGTTGAGGTGATCGTGAGCAGTGTGCCGCTGGCCGCCACGTACCAGCTTGAGTAGCCGGCGCCGCCGGGGCGAGCAAAATCCAGCTCGTTGGCGACGAGCAGGGTGATCGCGATGACGACGGCAAAATTGAAGGCCGCCATCGGAATCGGCATGCGGGCGGGCCCGAACGGCAGGAGGCTGATGATGGTGGCGATTCCGTAGATGGCCATCGCAACGAAAATCGGGCCCACGGCCCGTGGCTGGTCGATCGTGAAGACCGCGAGCAGGATGTGGAACGCAGAAAACAACGCGGCGATGCTGATGAACATGTATCGGGGTACAGAGATATTCATCGTGACCCTCCGTCGTGAGTGACTACGTCGATCGGGGCTGGGGCGGGCCCCGCTGGCCAGCGAACGGTAACGACGGTGCCCTTGCCTGGCGCTGTGTCGATGGTCGTAAGCCCGCCAGCATTGGCGACGCGCTCGACGAGCGACATCCGCACTCCGAGCCGCTCATTCGAGATGCCGGAGAGCTCGAACCCTGCACCCGCGTCGCCCACGACGACCTCGATACAGTTTGGAGTTCGCCCGCGCACCGTGACCCAGCGGGATCCAGCGTCCTCCCCCGCGTGCTGCAGGCTGTTCATCATCGCCTGCACCGCAGCCGAGTGGACGGCGTCTGCCGCCTGGGCCGGCATCGAGCCGCTTCCCGGATTGCGCACGGTGACGGCGAACGGGGCGGACAGCTCAGACACGCTCTCCCTGATCCTCCCCGCGAGCACCGAATAACGCACCATGGTGCCGTCATCGGGGTTTACGGCTGCGGCGTCCCTGAGATGCCCGATCGCGTTGCCGGCCATGGTGGCCGCCAGCGCCTGGGCCTGGTCCGTGTGCGCACGCGCCGCCGAGATAAACGTCGTCAACACGCTGTCGTGAACGATCGAATCGACCTCGACGCGTTCGACCTCCATCGCGTGCTGACGCACCGCGAAACCGTACCGGTCGAGAGCGTTCGCCTGAGCGTTGTCGACCTTCGTTGCGGCCTGCCGCAGCATGGTCACAATGATCTGGATCGCGGCGCCAAGGATGAACGCGTAGACGCCCTCAACGACGGCGAGTTCCCACGAGGCGCTACCACCCTGTTCCGTCATGCGCACCAGGGTGTAGATCGTTGGCGCGGCCACCAGGTAGATGATGCCGACGCGCGTGCTGTAGGCGATGGCGGCCATTGCCGTGGCGACAGTGATCAGGTAGTTAAGCCAATGGATGCCCTGAAAGACCTCCACCCCGGGAATGACGGCGAACGGCCAGGTGACAAGCGCGCCCATATAGACAACGGTGAACAGTGCGTGCGCCGCACGCACTGCCACCTGCACGATCGACATCACCAGCACGATGATGAGCGAGCCGAACAGCGCTGGGACGACTATCCACAACCAGACGGGATACGCCCCGTCCATCTGTCCCTGCAGCCAGGGAATCATCTGCGCCCCGAAGACGATGCCAAAGCCCGCGACACTGCGGGAGATTACCTTCTCAACCTGCTTGCGGCTGATCGGGTTGCGCGGCTGCTTGATTTGCGGAAGCGGGCCGACGGCGACGCCGCTACCTGCCATCTCCGCCATCCGAGTCGAGCCCTGGGAGGATGCCGTCTTCTACAGCTCGGCGCAAGAGGTCGACCTTCGTGGGTGCTGGGCGACCGACCTCGACATACTTCACTCGGATGCGGTCCAGGTACTCACGTGCGGTGGAATACCCGATACCCAGTTGCTGGGCTGCGAGTTTCAGCGGCAATCCCGATGCATACAGATGCAGGATCTCGCGTTCGCGGCGCCCGAGCTGGGCTTTCGCGAAGTCACGGTCTGCATCGATCGCGGTGGCCCACTCGAGGTTGTTGAGCACGTCACCCCTGGCGACGGTCGCTGCGGCAGCGAGCACGGTACGCGTCGACGACGACTTGGGGATGACTCCCGCTGCACCGGCGGCGAGTGCCTCACGGACGCTCGCGACCCGGTCGGCGATGCTGTGGACGAGCACCGCGGAACCGGTGGCCTGCACGCGCTTCACATTGTCAGTGACAGTCGAACCGTCGCCGAGGGAAAGGTCGAGCACGACCACATCCACTTCGCGGCCGGCCAAACGCTCGACGAACTCGTCAACCGTCGCTGCTTCGACCAGGAAGTCATATCCCTGATCAATAAACGCAGCCTTCAGACCGAGACGTACCGACTCGTGGTCGTCGACCACGGCGACCCTCACGCCCGACATGCTGAGCGGTGCCGGAGCGTCGGTCACGGTAGTTTCATTCAAAACATTTCCGATCTCGCAGGGGCAATAGTCCATCGTAACTCTGCGGCGAGCCAACTTTGCGTCGACTCCCGCGCAAGGTCAGGTTCGTGACAGCGTTCCTACCGCCTCGACGTGGTGAGTGTTCGGGAAAAGATCGAACGCCCTCAGGCCCGTGAGCGTGTAGCCGTGGCCCGCGAAGAAATCGACGTCGCGGGCGAAGGCAACCGGGTCGCAGGCCACGTAGATGACCTGGGCCGGGGCGAGGGAGGCGACGGATGCGACGACGTCGCGGCCGGCACCCGAGCGCGGAGGGTCGAGTACGACGGTCGCCCTGGCGAGCCGCGACTTTTCCGTTGCGCTGGCCGATGCGGCAAGATCGCGAACCCAGCGTTCGACCCTGGCGGTCTCGGATCGCGCGCCGATCCACTCGGCGAGGTTGTCTGCCGCGTAGTCGGTCGCGATGGCGTCACTCTCCACCGTGGTGATCCTGGTGGCCGGTCCGAACCTGTCCGCGATGGCGGCCGCAAGCAACCCCACACCGCCGTAAAGGTCGAGGTTGTGGGCCTGCGGGTCGAATCTCTCGGGATCCACCGCATCCTGCACCGCCTTCGTGAGGGTTTCCGCGGCGTTTCGATGCACCTGCCAGAAGCCGGAATCGGCCAACCGGAATTCCCGGTCGCCCACGATCTCTGTGATCGTGCTGCGCTTCTGGGCCTTCTTGCCGCCGATGATCAGCCGGACGCCTCCTGACGACGGCGCGAGCACGTCGACGTGCTCCGATCCGGTGAAGTCCTGGTCGAGCGGTGCCGCGGCCGACAACTCATCGGTCGCCAGCGGAAGCTCGCTGACAGGGATGACCCGGTGGGATCGGGCCGCGAACGGGCCGGCGCGCCCGGTGTCGTCGACATGCAGCCTGACCCGGGTGCGCCATCCTGTGCCGCCGCGTTCCTCGTCGCCGGGCAGCGCCTCGACCTGAACGTCGCTTTCGACCTTCGCCATGCGCTGCAGCGATTCTGCGAGCACCTGCCGCTTCAGTTCACGTTGGTGCGCCAGGTTGATGTGGCCGAATTCTGCGCCGCCGGCCCGGTCTGCCGGGTCGCGGTCGATGGATGCGGCACTCCAGACGTGGGGCTGGCGATGCTCGCTCGGCGACACCACCGATACGGTCTCGGCGCGCCAGAACGACTTCTTGGAGTCTTCGCTCACCCTCGCGACCACCCGCTCCCCCGGGATCGCGTCAGCCACAAACACGACCCGTCCGTCGTGGCGTGCGACCGAAACTCCGCCATGTGCAATGTTGGTAACGTCGACCTCGATCGACCTGCCTGCGAATTCACCCATTGTTCGAGCATAGGAGCACCGTGCGGCTGTACCTCGCGTCAACGTCTCCGGCGCGACTCGCGACCCTCCGCGCGGTGGGGGTCGAACCCGTGCTGCTGTCATCCGGTGTGGATGAGGATGCCGTCGCCGCGACTGCGGGACCACTGAGCGGCCCCGCGCTCGTCCAGCTGCTCGCACGAGCCAAAGCCGAGGCGGTCGTCGGCCGCTCACCGATCGACGGATTCATCCTCGGGGGAGATTCCGCCTTCGAGATCGACGGAACGCTCTACGGCAAGCCGCACCTGCCTGAGGTCGCCCGCGAGCGCTGGCGTGCACAACGCGGGCGCACGGGGATGCTGCACTCGGGTCACTGGCTGATCGACCACCGAGGCGGCACACTGGGTCGGGCCGTCGGTGGAGTGTCAACGGCATCCGTCACCTTTGCCGACACGATCACCGACGAGGAAATCGACGCATACGTTGCCACCGGTGAACCGCTGCAGGTCGCCGGTGCCTTCACCATCGACAGCCTCGGCGCGCCCTTCATCTCCAGGGTCGACGGCGACCCGCACGCCGTCGTCGGACTGTCTGTCGCCCTGGTGCGCACCCTGCTTCTCGAGTTCGACGTTCCGTGGCATACCCTGTGGAATCGTCAGGAGCTGTAGAAACCCGCACCCCGGCTCCCGCTGTTTTTGTTTCTACCAACCAAAGGCCTCAGCGCCCTCACACCTAAGCTAGGTAACTATGGCTCGCATCACGAAGGTACTCATCGCCAACCGTGGAGAGATCGCAGTGCGCGTCGTCCGCGCTGCAAAAGACAGCGGCATCGCAACCGTTGCCGTGTACGCAGACCAGGACAGGGACGCCCGGCACGTCAAGCTCGCCGACGAGGCGTACGCGCTCGACGGCACGACGTCTGCGGAAACCTACCTCGTCATCGAAAAACTGCTGTCCGTCGCCCGGCGCTCCGGCGCTGACGCCGTGCACCCCGGCTACGGATTTCTCGCCGAGAACGCCGCGTTCGCCCAGGCTGTCATCGATGCCGGCCTGATCTGGATCGGCCCGTCCGCCGCAGCGATCGAGCAGCTGGGAGACAAGGTCTCGGCCAGGCACATCGCCGAAAAGGTCGGGGCGCCCCTCGCGCCCGGCACGCTCAACCCGGTCTCGGGAGCCGCCGAGGTGCTCGACTTCGTCGACATCCACGGGTTGCCTGTCGCCATCAAGGCCGCGTTCGGTGGTGGCGGTCGCGGACTCAAGGTCGCCCGCACCCGCGAAGAGATCCCCGAACTGTTCGAATCGGCCACCCGCGAGGCGGTCGCAGCATTCGGTCGCGGCGAGTGCTTCGTCGAGAAATATCTCGACCAGCCGCGTCACGTCGAGACCCAGTGCCTCGCAGACAGCTTCGGCAACGTCGTCGTCATCTCGACGCGCGACTGCTCGCTGCAGCGTCGGCACCAGAAGCTCGTCGAAGAAGCACCGGCACCGTTCCTCACCGACGAGCAGAACGAATTGCTGTACTCGTCCTCCAAGGCGATCCTGCGCGAGGTCGGCTACGTGGGTGCCGGAACGTGCGAGTTCCTGGTGGCTCGCGACGGAACCATCTCGTTCCTCGAGGTCAACACGCGACTGCAGGTCGAGCATCCCGTCTCTGAAGAGGTCACCGGCATCGACCTCGTGCGCGAACAGTTCCGCATCGCCGCCGGCGGCAGCATCGACTACGACGACCCCACCCCGGTCGGCCACTCGTTCGAGTTCCGCATCAACGGGGAAGACCCCGGACTGAACTTCATGCCGTCGCCAGGGCCCGTCCATGTGCTCAGGATGCCGGGAGGCCCCGGCGTGCGAGTGGACAGCGGCGTCACCACCGGAGACGTCATCAGCGGCGCGTTCGACTCGCTGCTCGCCAAACTGATCGTCACCGGATCAACGCGTGAAGACGCCCTCGAGCGCTCACGGCGCGCCCTCGACGAGTTCGAGGTCGCCGGACTGCCGACAGTGCTGCCCTTCCACCGCAAGATCGTGCGCGACCCCGCCTTCACGTCGTCGCCCTTCAGCATCTACACCCGCTGGATCGAGACGGACTTCGTCAACGACATCGAGCCCTGGAGCGGGTCACTCACCGACGGGACACCGCCCGTGGCCCGCCACAACGTCGTCGTCGAGGTGGGGGGCAAGCGCGTCGAGGTCTCCCTTCCGACGAAACTCGTCCCGACCACCGGTGGTGGAACGGCTCTCGCCGCTGCACCCAAGCGGCGGGCATCCAGCTCGGTGAGCACCGTCACGGGCGACTCGCTGAAGGCGCCCATGCAGGCCACCGTCGTGAAGCTGGCCGTCGCCGAGGGCGACCGGGTGGTGAAGGGCGACCTGATCCTCGTGCTCGAGGCGATGAAGATGGAGCAGCCTCTCGTCGCCCACAAGGACGGCACCGTGACCGGCGTCAACGCGACCGTGGGCGCCACCGTGGCATCCGGTCACCTGCTGCTGAACATCGTCGACTGACCCCGCGGCGCGACCCCGCCGCGCGCCCGCCCCACCGCCCGACCCCGCCCACCGCGCCCTCCCGGCGCGACCGCCGTCGTGCGCACGCCCGCGGTGGCGCCGAACGGCCGCGCTCGGCGGTCACCGAAGCCCCGCGGCCACAAGGTGTGCCCGCAACGTCGGCAACGACATCGCAACTGCCCAGCCCCACCGTGACATGCCTCGGCCGGATGCGCGCAGTCGATCCTCGCGCTTCTTCTCGTCCGCGAGCGCCCTGGCGGGAGACCGCCCGCGAAGGTACACCGGATTCGTGTATTTGCTGGCTCCATCGAACTCCCCCATCAGCCTGTGGTGCTTCCACCAAAAATCGGTGTAGCCGATGAGCCCGTGCCGATCGAAAAACGGCTGCTGAAGGATGGGCGGCGGAAGGTGTAGCAGGTGCATGCCCACCCGGCTGCACGACTCCCCCGGGGAGCCGGATGCCCCATCCGCGAAGTCGACGACCGCCCGGGCCTGCGCCACACCCCGCCCGCGGCCCGCGCTCACCAGCTCCTCGAAGAGCTCGGCCTTCGACAGCGGATTTCGCGTGACTGCACCCGCAGCATCCCTCGCGCCGCTCAGCGCCGCGTCGGCAACGCACACGGCTTCCCGGAAACTCGCCGTGCGGGCGACATCGATCACGGTGCGCTGCAGCGAGGTCACGTGAAGTCCGTCGATGACGCTGACCTCCCCCGGGTCGGTTCCGTGCCGCGTGAACTGCTTCGTGGATCTGCCTCCGGCCGCAGCCCCAGACGCCACATGCAGCAGTGGGGGCAGCGGTTCGACGGCAGGCAGACCCCACGCCATCGCGGCGCTGCGATGGGAGAAGATCGGGGGCGTCGGTTGCACCACCTGCGCGGCGTGCATCCTCACCAGGTAGCGCTGAAGCGTCCGCTCCTGCTCGGGAAGGATGGAGTCGACCGGCGGCGCGTACGTGCCGCGTCCGACCTTCACCAGCTCGCCGCGCCTCACCGCGGCGACGAGGGCGGCTCGGGCTCCCCTGATCCTGAGCTCAGCGTCGCGCTGGAAGTGGTCGCGCCACTCGGTTCGGGGCGTGGATGTCATCCACCGAGGCTCCCGGAACGCGGCCCCGGGCATCGTGCCGCAGCCGTCTCGGTGCACACCCGCCCGCGGACGGCCGCTGTGGACGAGGGGACCCAGCGCCGAGCGCTGCCCCTCGGCGCGAGCGCGCCCGACCGCACACGCGCGGCGGAGCCGAACGGGCGCGCTCGGCGCCCGCGGGCCTAGTCGACGATGTGCATCGCGCGGGCGGCATCCGTGATGCTGCCCGTCAGCGACGGGTACACCGAGAACGCACGGGCCAGCTGGTCGACGGTCAGACGGTGCTCCACGGCGAGCGCGACCGACATGATCAGCTCGGATGCGTGCGGTGCCACGATGATGCCGCCAATGACGGTGCCCGAGCCCGTGCGGGCGAAGAGCTTCACGAAACCGTCCTTGATGCCCATCATCTTGGCGCGAGGGTTCGACGCGAGGGGCAGTTTGTAGACCTCACCCTGAGCGACGCCATCCTCGATCTGCTTCTGCGTCCAGCCGACTGTCGCGATCTCGGGCTGGGTGAAGATGTTGGATGTCACGTTCCGCAACTCGATCGGAGTGACGCCGTCACCCATCGCATGAAACACGGCCGTGCGCCCCTGCATCGATGCGACGGAGGCGAGCGGCAGGAAGTCCGAGCAGTCGCCGGCCGCGTAGATGGACGGCATGGATGTTCGGGCGACCCTGTTCACGCGGATGTGGCCGGATTCGGTCAGCTGCACTCCGGCCTCCTCGAGGCCGATCCCTGCCGTGTTGGGAATGGATCCCACGGCGAGGAGGCAGTGGCTGCCTTCGACGGTCCGTCCGTCGGCGAGGGTGGCGATCACGCCTGTCTCGGTGCGGGCGACGGACGCGGCACGGGACTTGGAGAGCACCTGCATCCCGTTGCGCTTGAAGACATCCTCGATCACGCGCGCGGCGTCGGCATCTTCGCCGGGGAGGACCTGGTCGCGCGATGAGATCAGCGTGACCTCGGAACCGAGCGCCCGGTATGCGGACGCGAACTCGGCACCGGTCACACCGGAACCCACCACGATGAGGTGCTCAGGCACCTGGCTAAGCGTGTACAGCTGCGTCCAGGTCAGGATGCGCTCGCCATCCGGCACGGCGGTGTCAAGGATGCGCGGGCGGGCGCCCACGGACACCACCACGGTGTCTGCGTCGATCTCATCGAAGTCGGTGCCGGCGGTGCCCTTGCCCGTGGACACGACGAGACGCTGGGGGCCGTCGAGGCGGCCCTCCCCCTGGACGATGCGAACCCCGGCCTTGATCAGCTGGGACTTCATGTCTTCGGACTGCTGGCGCGCGAGCCGCATGAGGCGGGCGTTGACGGCAGACAGGTTGACCGTGACCTCGGGCCGCACTGCCCTGCCCGATTCTGAGCGGGTGAAGAACTGCACGCCGAGGTCGGCGGCTTCGCCGATGCCGTTGGTCGCTTCGGCGGTGGCGATGAGAGTTTTCGACGGCACCACGTCGGTGAGAACGGCCGACCCGCCGACACCTTCGCGCTCAACAAGGGTCACCTCTGCGCCTAATTGCGCCCCGGCCAGAGCTGCCTCGTATCCTCCAGGCCCACCTCCGAGTATCGCGATGCGTTGCGTGCGCTCGAATTCATAGGCCATTGCTCAATTGTCGCAGAATAGAGTGGGGGAATGTCGCAGCCGACCTTCTCCCATCCCCTTGATGATCCCGCTTCCGATCCGTTCGCGATCGCAGCCACCGCCGCCGCAGAAATTGCGGAGAGAACCGGTGTCGAGAAGCACGACATCGCTCTGACTCTCGGCAGCGGCTGGGCGAAAGCCGCCGACCTGATCGGCGAGACGACGGCCACGATCACGGCCCAGGACATCACCGGTTTCGGCGCCCCGGCGCTGGCTGGCCACGTGGGCACCCTGCGTTCAGTTCTTCTGCCGAGCGGCAAGCGCGCCCTGGTGATCGGGGCACGCACTCACTACTACGAGGGGCACGGTGTTCGCCGCGTGGTGCACTCGGTGCGCACCGCGGCCGCGACCGGCGCCACCACGATGATCCTGACCAACGGCGCTGGGGGCATCCGTGAGACGTGGAAGCCCGGCACGCCCGTGCTCATCAGCGACCACATCAACCTGACGGCCGACTCCCCCCTCGAGGGCGCCACGTTCGTCGACCTCACCGACCTATACAGCGCACGCCTGCGCGACCTCGCCCGTTCCGTGCAGAGCGACCTCGATGAGGGTGTCTATTGCCAGTTCCGCGGTCCGCACTACGAGACTCCCGCTGAGGTCCAGATGGCGAAGACGATCGGCGGCCACATCGTGGGCATGTCGACCGCGCTCGAGGCGATCGCCGCCCGGCAGGCGGGCATGGAGATCCTGGGCATGTCACTGATCACGAACCTGGCTGCGGGCATCCAGAAGACACCGCTGAGCCACGAAGAGGTCATTCAGGCCGGCAAGGACGCCGAATCCACCATCAGCAGCCTTCTCGCACGCATCGTGGCAAGCCTGTGATCGCCGAGCTGCTGGCCGACGCGCGTTCCTGGCGCGACCAGGATCCGGATGCCACGACCAAGGCCGAGCTCGATGACCTCGTTTCGGCGACCGAGGCCGGCGACCCCGTCGCTGAGGCCGCTCTCGCCGACCGCTTCTCGGCCCGGCTGGAGTTTGGCACCGCGGGCCTTCGCGGCGAGCTGGGTGCTGGCCCACGCCGGATGAACCGTGTGCTCGTCACACAGGCTGCCGCGGGGCTCGCCGCCTACCTGCTCGGCCGCGAATCGAACCCGAGCATCGTCATCGGCTACGACGGTCGCCGCAACTCCGAGGTCTTCGCGCGCGACACCGCCACGATCATGGCCGGCGCCGGCGTCACGACCACCCTGCTGCCCCGGCACCTGCCGACCCCCGTGCTTGCGTTCGCCGTGCGCCACCTCGACGCGAGTGCGGGTGTGATGGTCACCGCGAGCCACAACCCGGCCAACGACAACGGCTACAAGGTCTATCTGGGGCGCGATGATCACGGTTCGCAGATCGTGCCGCCGGAGGATGGCCTGATCGCCTCCGCGATCGATCTCGTGTCGACCGTCTCGATCGTCGACCTTCCGCGATCGACCGACTTCATCGTCGCCGACGACACTGTGCTCGACGAGTACGTTCGGCGGACGGCGACCCTCGGCCACTGCGCCACGCCCGTGAGCTTCGTCTACTCGGCGATGCACGGCGTGGGATGGGAGACGGCCGAGCTGGTGTTCGCGGCCGCCGGGTTTGGCACGCCCGCTGTCGTAGCCGAGCAGATCGAACCGGATGCCACCTTCCCGACTGTCGCGTTCCCCAACCCGGAGGAACCTGGGGCGATGGATCTGACTCTCGCCAAGGCTGCCGAGGTCGGGGCCGATCTCGCGATCGTGAACGACCCTGACGCAGACCGGCTCGCCGTGGCGGTTCCGGGACGTGACGGGGAGTGGCGCAGGCTGAGCGGAAACGAGGTCGGTTACCTGCTCGGCTGGAGGGCGGCCGAGCGAGCCGTCGCCGGGGGTGCGACCCAGGGCGGCACCCTGGCCGCATCCATCGTCTCAAGCCCGGCGCTTCGGGCCATTGCGGCCGACTACGGGCTCGGCTACGAGGACACTCTCACCGGTTTCAAATGGATCTCACGCGCCGAGAACCTGATCTATGGTTTCGAGGAGGCTCTCGGCTATCTCGTTGACCCGCAGATCGTCCGCGATAAGGACGGCATCTCGGCCGCCATCGACTTCCTTTCGCTCGCCTCTGAGCTGAAGGCCGCCGGCCGCACCATCGACGACCACTTCGACAGCTTTGCCGACCGTTTCGGCGCGTACGCCTCTAGCCAGATCTCGCTGCGGTTCTCCGATCTCACGCAGATTTCGGGAACGATGACGAGGCTGCGGTCGCAGTTGCCCAGCCAGATCGGCACGATCGCCGTCTCCTCGGTTGACGACTTCGTCGCCGGCTTCGAGCACTACCCGGCCGGTGACATCCTGCGCATCCACCTCGTTGGAGGAGCTCGCGTGATCGTGCGGCCCAGCGGCACGGAGCCAAAGCTGAAGGTCTACATCGATGCGTCGAGCACCGAAGGCACCGCCGCCGAACGACGCGCAGCCGCCGAGGCCGTCGTGGCCGAGCTGGATGCCGGAATGCGGACGCTGCTGGAGGCCTGACCCCCTGTCGCAGGTGGGCTACGAGCCCAGCGACGCCTCAAGTTTGACCGTCAGTTCGTCGGTGTCGAAGTAGTTCTCGATGACAATGACGTCGGCGAATGTCGCGCCGATGGCGTCCACGAATTCTGCCGACGTGAGGATCACCTGGGCGTCTGCTGCGACCTCCTTGACCGAGGAGATGTCGGCGGCAATCACCGTGGCCTCGATGTCCAGTTTGCGCAATACCCGCTCGGCATTGACCTTCAGGATGCCCGAACTGCCGATTCCGGCGCCGCAAATGGTCACGATCTTCATGCCGTCACGTCCATGATCGCCCGCACTTCGGCCGGTGTACTGGCGGCCGCCAGGTCGGCGATCGCCGAGGAGTCGTTGAAGACGTTCGCGACCGCGGCAACGGCCGCAAGATGGGTGTCTACCGATGCGATGGCCAGCCCCAGGATGACGCTGACCGGATCGTTGTGCGGATGCCCGAAGTTCACGGGCGTCGCGAGCGTCACGATCGACAGCCCATCGGAGATGACCTCGGGGCCGGGCCGGGCGTGGGCCAACGCCAGCCCGGGGGCGATGACGACGTATGGGCCGAACTGCTCGATCATCCGGATCATCTCGCCCGAATAGCCGGGCTTCGCGGATCCGGAACGCGCGAGCGCCTCCCCCGCGAGTGTCACGGCAGCGCGCCAGTCCGCGGCCTCCGCTGCGATGACGATGGCGTTCTCTGGAAGCGGGGGGAGGCTCATGATCAGGCCGCGTCGAAGCCGGCCGTGATGATGTCGGCGAGCTCCTCGCGCTCCTCCAGCGGCAGGAACGCCGACGCGGCAGCGTTGAGCTGGAATACGGCGAGATCGGTGAGGTCGTAGCCAAAGGTCTCGGCCAGCAGGTACAACTCCCGCGTCAGTGACGTGGCGCTCATCAGCCTGTTGTCTGTGTTCACCGTGACCCTGAAACCGAGCTGGTAGAGCAGGTCGAAGGGGTGGTCGATCAGCTCGTCACCCCACTGCTCGATGGCGCCGGTCTGCAGGTTCGAGCTGGGGCTGAGCTCCAGTGCGATCTCGCGGTCTTTCACCCACTGGGCAACCGGCCCCAGCGTCACGTAGGTGTTCTCGTCGTCTTCGCTCGAGGTGGCGATGTCTTCGGCGAGGCGCACGCCATGACCGAGACGCAGGGCCCGACCGTCGAACAGCGCACCACGAATGGACTCAAGACCGTCGGCTTCACCCGCATGAACGGTGGTGGGGAGGTAGTTGCGAGCAAGAAGATCGAAGGCGTCGCGCATGTTGCTGGCCGGGAATCCCGCCTCGGCACCGGCGATGTCAAACCCGACGACGCCGTTGCCGCGGTGGCGCACTGCCAGCTCGGCGATCTCGAGCCCACGGCCTGCATGGCGCATGGCACTGATCAGCTGGCCGACCCGGATGCTTCCGCCGCCGTTTGCGACGTCGTCAGCGCCCGCATCCAGCCCCTCCTGCACCGCCTCGACAGTCTCGTCGAGGCTGAGCCCGCGAGCGAGGTGCTGCTCCGGCGCCCACCGGATTTCGCCGTAAACGACGCCGTCTGCGCCAAGATCCTGCACGAACTCGCGAGCGACCCGCGTGAGCCCCTCCTTGGTCTGCATCACACCGGTGGTGATGTCGAACGTCTTCAGGTACTCCACCAGCGAGCCAGAATCTGACTGGTTCGCGAACCAGGTCGCGAGCCCATTGGCGTCAGAGACAGGTACCGGCATGCCCACGGCATCCGCCAGCTCGATGATGGTCTGGGGGCGCAGCCCACCGTCAAGGTGATCGTGCAGGGAGACCTTGGGGAGGCGAGCGATGTCCGCTCCGCTTCCGGGCAGGATGTACTCGTTGACCGCGCTGTTCATAAGGTTCAATCTACCGGGTGGCGGCTGAGGGGTAGCCTCATGTCTGATGCCAACCAAGATCATCCTGGACTGCGATCCGGGCCACGACGACGCCATTGCCATGCTGCTCGCCTGGGGCAGCCCTGATATTGATTTGGTCGGGGTGACCACGGTGATGGGCAACCAGACCATCGAGAAGGTCACCCGCAACGCGCTGTCGGTGGCCCGGGTCGCCGGAATCACGGGCGTGCCCTTTGCGCGCGGCGCGCACCGGCCGCTCGTGCGGCTGGTCGAGGTGGCGGAGACCATCCACGGGGAGTCGGGGCTAGACGGCCCGGTGCTGCCCGATCCGACAATCCAGCTCGACCCCCGTCACGCCGTCGACTTCATCATCGACACCGTCATGGCCGCAGACATCGGAGAGATCACCCTCGTCCCGACCGGCGCGCTTACCAACATCGCGCTGGCCGTGCGCAAAGAGCCACGCATCGTCGAGCGGGTGAAACAGGTCGTGCTGATGGGCGGCGGGGTCAACGTCGGCAACTGGAGCGCGACGAGTGAGTTCAACATCGTGATCGACCCCGAGGCGGCACACATAGTTTTCAACGAGTCGTGGCCGCTGACGATGGTTGGGCTCGACCTGACCCATGAGGCGCTGGCCACGCCCTCCGTCGTTGCTGCGATCGCGGCCGTCGGCACCTCCCCCGCGAGGTTTGTCGGCGAGTTGCTTGAGTTCTTCGCTGAAACCTACCGAGAGCACCAGGGCTTCGAGTTCCCTCCCGTCCACGACCCGTGCGCGGTGGCGTTCGTCATCGACCCGACCGTGATGCAGGTCACGCGCGTGCCCCTCGATGTCGAGCTCACCGGCACGCTGACGCTCGGGATGACCGTGGCCGACTTCCGCGCGCCGGCCCCCGACGACTGCACGACGCAGGTCGCCGGCAAACTCGACCACGCGAAGTTCTGGGCGCTCGTCGTCGACGCTCTCGAGCGCATCGGCGACCCCGAGCTTGGGCAGCCGCCGCACTACCGTCGAGGTCGCCCCCTCAGCTAGCGAGCCCGCCCGCCAGCATCGAGACCTCCACTTTTGCTGCCTCCAGACCATGCGAGGCAGCAAAAGTGGAGATCTCGCTGGTTTTGACGAGAGCCCGAGCGGATCTCGGTCAGTCGATGCGGCCGGCGAGCAGCGGCCCGCCATCGTCGATCGTGTCGCCGGCGTCACCGATGCGGTAGGCGCCGTCGAGAGCCTCGATCGCACGCTCGAATCGGTCCGACTCGTGCGTGTGCATGATGAACAGGGGCTGTCCCTTGACGACGGCGTCTCCGGGCTTGGCGAGCAGGTCGATTCCGGCCGCGTGATGCACCGGATCCTGCTTTCGCGCGCGACCGGCACCCAGCCGCCAGGCCGCGATGCCGAAGGGCAGCGCCTCCTGCGCGACGAGCACGCCGTCACGCTCGGCGAGCACGGGCTGTGACTCGAGCGGGGTCGGCAGCGCAGCATCCGGATCGCCGCCCTGGGCCGAGATCATCGCGCGCCAGGTGTCCATCGCGCGCCCGTCGGCGAGAGCGGCCTCGACATCCGCGTCCGGCTGTCCGGCAAGCGCGAGCATTTCGCGCGCAAGGGCAACCGTAAGTTCGACGACATCCGAGGGTCCGCCGCCTGCGAGCACCTCCACCGATTCGCGCACCTCGTTGGCGTTGCCGATGGTGAGCCCCAGCGGAACATTCATGTTGGTCAGCAGCGCCACGGTGTTGACGCCGGCATCCTTACCCAGTCGAACCATGGTCTCGGCAAGTTCGCGGCTGCGGGCTGGATCTTTCATGAACGCGCCAGAGCCGAACTTCACGTCGAGCACCAGGGAGGCGGTGCCCTCAGCGATCTTCTTGCTCATGATGGATGACGCGATCAGCGGTATTGCCTCAACGGTGCCCGTGATGTCGCGCAGGCTGTAGAGCTTTCCGTCCGCGGGCGCGAGGCCGGTTCCTGCCGCACAGATCACGGCACCCACCGACCGCAGCTGGGCATAGAACTCGTCGTTGGACAGGGCTGCACGCCAGCCCGGGATGCTCTCTAGCTTGTCGAGCGTGCCGCCGGTGTGGCCGAGGCCGCGCCCGGACAGCTGCGGAACCGCGACACCGAACGAGGCGACAAGTGGCGCGAGCGGGAGGGTGATCTTGTCTCCAACGCCACCCGTCGAGTGCTTGTCCGTGGTGATCTTGCCGAGGTCGTCGAATGAGAGAGTCTCGCCGGAGGCAATCATGGCCATCGTGAGGTCGCGTATTTCTTCGCGCTCCATGCCGTTCAGGAAGATCGCCATCGTCATGGCGGCCATCTGCTCGTCCCCGACGTACCCGCGTGTGTAAGCATCGACGAGCCAGTCGATCTGAGCGGTGGTGAGCGCGCCGTGATCCCGCTTGGTGTGGATGAGGTCGACGACATCGAATGCTTCAACGGCCATGGTGATTCCTTACGATCGACAGACGCTACTCGGCGCGGTACGCCTCGAGAGTGCGAGGTCCGAACGCGTCCGGGATCACCTCGGCTATGGTGCGGATTCCGGAGACGGTTTCGAGAAGCATGCCGTCAGCGGAATGTTCGAACAGCAGTTGCCTGCAACGCCCGCATGGCATGAGCGCGCCGCCGTTGCCGTCGACGCAGGTGAACGCGACCAGCTTGCCGCCGCCGGTCATGTGCAGCGACGAGACCAGGGCGCACTCGGCACATAACGTCAGGCCGTACGACGCATTTTCCACGTTGGCGCCGGAGATGATGCGACCGTCGTCAACTATCGCGGCTACGCCAACCGGGAAGTTGGAGTAGGGCACGTAGGCGTGGGTGAGTGCCTCGTTCGCGACGGCGCGCAGGGCATCCCAATCGATGGATTCCGAGTCAACGCTGCTCACGATTTTACGTACGCCTTCCCGGATGCGGCCGGCGCTCTCACCTGACCGACCAGGCCCGCGACGGCGAAGATCGTGACGAGGTACGGCAGCATCAGCATGAATTGGCTCGGCACGGGAGATCCGACGATGCTCAGCACGCTCTGCAGGTTGGAGGCGAAGCCGAAGAGCAGCGCGGCCAGCGTCGCCCGGATCGGATCCCACCGTCCGAAGATCACGGCGGCGAGGGCGATGAATCCGGCGCCGGCCGTCATCTCCTTGTTGAAGGCACCGACCGATCCGAGGGTGAAGTACGCGCCACCGAGGCCGGCGATGGCGCCAGCGAGCGAGACGTTCCAGAACCGCGTGCGATTCACGTTGATACCGACAGTGTCAGCCGCCTGCGGGTGCTCACCGACCGCGCGCAGGCGCAGGCCCCACTTGGTCTTGAACAGCGCGAACCACACCGCGGCAACGGCCACGTACATGATGTAGATGATGATGGTCTGGCGGAAGAACACCGGCCCGATGATCGGAATCTCGCCGAGCAACGGAATCGGAAGCCGCGGGAAGCGTGGCGGCGAGTTGAGCAACGCGGCGTTCGGGCTCAGCAGCTTCGAGAACAGGAAGCTGGTGAGACCGATGACGAGCACGTTCAGCACGACTCCGACGATCACCTGGTCGACGATGTACTTGATCGAGAACGCTGCGAGCACGAACGACACGAGCATTCCGGCGATCACCGCGGCGAGCAGGCCCAGGACCGGCTGCTGGGTGATGGATGCCACGACAGCCGACGCGAAGGCGCCGGCGAGCAACTGACCCTCGATGGCGATGTTGACCACGCCGACGCGCTCGGAGATGACGCCACCGAGAGAGCCGAAGATGAGCGGGGCGCTGAGTCCGACGGCGCCGACCAGCAGACCGGGAACGGGGATCAACTGCCCCGCAGCGGCCCACGTGAGGAACGCGACAAGAAACAGCGCGGCGAACAGTGCGGTCATCCACAGTGGCGTTCGCATCGCCCGATACGACAGCCAGGCCGAGTACGCGGCCATCGCGAACAGCAGGATGACCACGACGGTGGTCACGATCACCACGTCAGCCGAGATGGCGGGAAGCTGGATCAGGTCGCTGCTCGTCGACAGCCGGAAGGTGGTGATGCCGCTGCGGGCGCCGACGGTGAAGAGCAACAGGGCGATGATCGCGAAGATGCCGAAGCCGATGGGCGGCTTCCAGTTCCTGACTGCAGCCTTCGAGAGGCTCACGGTCTGGGCGGGGCTGGTTGAGGTAGCGACGCTCACTTGGTCACCATCGCATTCGGGTTGAGCGCCTTAGCTCGGCGCATGGAGCCTGGGACCGGCAGTCGGAAGATCGCTCTCACGAGTGGCGGTGCTGCGATGAACAGCACGATGAGGGACTGCACGACGAGCACGATGTCGACGGGCACCCCCTGCGCTGCCTGCATCGAGTAGCCGCCAGCCTTGAGCGCTCCGAACAGAATTCCGGCGAAGAACACTCCGACAGGTTTGGAACGACCGAGCAACGCGACGGTAATCGCATCGAAGCCAATGCCGGCATCGATGCCCTCGCTGAAGCCCGTGGTGACGGTGCCGAGGATCTGGGCGACGCCGGCGAGGCCAATAAGGCCACCGGAGATGAGCATCGCGTACACGTAGATGTTCTTCACGTTCATGCCGGCGACCCGTGCCGCGTGCGGATTCGCACCCACAGCGCGGAACTGGAATCCGAGGTTCGACCTGTTGATCAGGTACCAGACCCACACGGTCGCTGCGATCGCGAAAATGAAGCCCCAGTGCAGGTTGTACTTCGCGCCGAGCAGATCCGGGAACACCGCGCTCGGCAGCATGGCCGGCGACTTCGGGTTGTTCGAGCCCGGTGCCTGCAGGGCGCCCTGCGTGCGCAGCAGATACGAGATCAGGTAGAGCCCGATGTAGTTGAGCATGATCGTCACGATCACCTCGTGGGCCCCGGTGCGTGCCTTCAGCAGGCCCGCTATTCCGCCCCAGATCGCACCGGCAGCGACTCCGGCGATCACCGCGACGATAAGGTGCAGCGGGAACGGCATCGGGAAGGTGAAGGCGACATAGCCGGCAGCACCGGCCGCGACGAGCATCTGTCCGCGACCACCGATGTTGAACAATCCGGTGCGGAACGAGACCGCCACGCCGAGGCCCGCCGCGATCAGCGGGGTGGCGAAGGTGAGCGTCTCGGTGAGCGGCTTGATCCCATCGGCGAATCCGGGGCGCCTGAAGTTGTAGATGGAACCCTGGAACAGAGCCGAATACGCCCCGGCCGCGGCATCCCAGATCGCCTTCAGGGTGTCACCGGGCCGGGAGAAGAAGTACCCGGATGCCGCCTGGACGTTCTTGTCTGTGACGGCGATCAGGATCGCTCCGGCGATCAGGGCGAGCACCACGGCGAGCACGGAGATCATCGCGCTGCCACCGAGGATGTCCCGAAGCACCTGCTGTGAGCGGGAGCCTTCCTGGGTCTCGGGCTCTGGCGTGACCGGGGTTACGGTCTCTTCCGGCTGCACGGGCGGGGGCAGTTGTTCGCTCATGCTGCACTCTCT
Organism: Salinibacterium sp. G-O1; assembly: GCF_030063305.1. Classification (GTDB taxonomy): domain Bacteria; phylum Actinomycetota; class Actinomycetes; order Actinomycetales; family Microbacteriaceae; genus Rhodoglobus. The sequence goes on along the minus strand of NZ_JASISV010000004.1, from coordinate 265,576 downwards.
ACGGATTTGGGTGCTTCCCCGGCCATCATCAGGCCGAGCACTTCTCTGGGGGTATCACCGGGCACGATGCCGACGATCGATCCTCGATACATCACGGCGATGCGGTCAGCGAGCGCGACAACCTCGTCGAGTTCGGTGGAGACCACCAGCACGGGGATGCCGGCGTCGCGTGTCTCCACGATGCGGGTGTGGACGAACTCGATCGAACCCACATCGAGTCCTCGCGTGGGCTGGGCGGCAACAAAAAGGCGCAAATCGCGGCTGAGTTCGCGGGCGAGCACAACCTTCTGCTGGTTTCCGCCCGAGAGTCGACCGACGTGGGTGGTGATTCCCTGGGCGCGAATGTCGAACTCCTTGACCTTCTCGCGCGCAAATTCGTCGAGGAAGCCCAGCTGGAGGGTGCCGCGCTTGACGAATGGCTCCTTATTGGAGCGGTCAAGCATGAGGTTCTCGGCGATGGTGAAGTCGGCTACCAGGCCATCTTCGGTGCGGTCTTCCGGTATGAAACCGACGCCGGCATCCAGAGTCTTTCTGACCGAACCGCGAATGGACTTGCCATCGAGTGTGATCGAGCCCGTCACCCTCGGCTGCAGCCCCAGGATCGCCTCGACGAGCTCGGTCTGCCCGTTGCCCTGCACTCCGGCGATCGCAAGCACCTCGCCCTCAAGCACCTCGAAGCTCACGTTGTTCACGACGAGCTGGTTGCTCGGGTCGATGACAGACAGGCGGTCGACGACCAGTGCCGGCTTGCCGAGCTTCGCCGGCCCCTTGTCGACGGTCAGGTCGACTGCGCGGCCAACCATCAGCGAGGCAAGTTCCTCGTTCGTGGCGGTGGGCGATGCTTCGCCGACCACCTTTCCGAGGCGGATGACCGTGATGCGGTCTGCGACCTCGCGCACCTCGCGCAACTTGTGGGTGATGAAAACAATGGATGTGCCCGACTCCTTGAGCTGGCGCATGATGGCCATGAGCTCGTCGGTTTCCTGCGGGGTGAGCACTGCTGTCGGCTCGTCGAAGACCAGAACCTTTGCATCGCGCGAGAGCGCTTTGATGATCTCCACCCGCTGCTGCACGCCGACAGGCAGGTCTTCGATCCGCGCATCCGGATCGACATGGAATCCGAACCGTGCCGAGATCTCGCGTACCTTCTCGCGCGCACCAGCCAGGTCGAGGCGGCCGCCGAAGGTGGTGTCCTCATGGCCGAGCATGACATTTTCGGCGACTGTGAAGACCGGGATGAGCATGAAGTGCTGATGAACCATGCCGATGCCTGCGGCCATCGCATCTCCGGGACCGGCGAAGTGCTGAACCTCATCGCCGAGCAGGATCTGACCTTCGTCGGCGCGGTACAGACCGTAGAGCACGTTCATGAGCGTGGACTTGCCTGCACCGTTTTCGCCCAGAAGGCAGTGGATCTCACCTGGTTCAACCGTGAGATCGATGTGGTCATTGGCGACCAGCGAACCGAATCTCTTGGTAATTCCGCGAAGTTCTAGCTTCATGTCAACCAATCTAACCTGCAGTCAACTCTGACTGCGTTCGGGATAAAACGAGGGCGGGGAGGCCAGCAGCGCTGACCTCCCCGCCCCTTATTCTCCGAGGAGAACTCGTTACGACGATATTAGCTGAGGTACGACTTCACCGTGATCGTTCCCGCGATGATGTCCGTCTTCAGCTTGTCGAGCTCGCCGGCGAGTGCCGGGTCGACCTTCGACTCGAAGTTGTGGAACGGTGCGTATCCGACTCCGTCGTTCTCGAGCGTGCCCACGTAGGCGTCGGTCGAGAAGTCGCCGGCGGCAGCCGCCGTGACAACCTCAGACACCGCGGTCTTGATGCCCTTGAGGATCGAGGTCAGGATGACGTCCTCGGTGTCGGGGTCGGTGACGAAGAGGTCAGCGTCCACGCCGAGGAGGGCGATGTCCTTGCCCGAGTCAGCGATGGCGGCGACGGCGCTCTGGTAGATCGGTCCGCCGACGGGCAGAAGAACGTCAGCACCCTGGTCGATGAAGTTTTGCGCCGTCGACTTGGCAACGTCGTTCGCTTCAAATCCACCGGTCACCGTGTAGGTCTCGGGGGAGGCTGGGTCATAGCCGAGGACCTTGACGGCCGCGCCCTTCTCCATGTTGAAGTGCTCGACACCCTGGGCGAATCCATCAGAGAAGATCGACACGGTCGGGAACGGCAGGCCGCCCCACGTCGCGACGATGCCCGACTTTGAGTAGCTTGCAGCGGCGTATCCGACCAGGAAGGCCGACTGCGCGGTGTCGAAGAGGATCGGCTTGACGTTGGGAGCGTCGAGCTCGCCATCGAAGTCGTTGTCTGCTGCGTCATCGATGATGGCGTACTCGACGTCCGGGTTAGCGAGGGCCGACTCGACCGTTGCGGCCGACAGCGCGAAGCCAACGGTCACGATGAGGTTGCAACCCTGGGCGACGAGGCCGTCGAGGTTGGGCGCGAAGTCGGTCTCTGCGTCTGACTGAACCGTGATGGGCGTAACGCCGATCTCGTCGGCTGCCTCGTTCAGGCCCTCGAAGCCGAGCTGGTTGAAGGAGTTGTCGTCGAATCCGCCGCTGTCAGAGACCATGCAGGGAAGGAAGTCGTTCTCGGGAGCGGCATTGCCGCCGTCTGTGGTTTCGGGTGCTGCTGCACAACCGGCGAGAACGATTGCGCTCGCTCCGACCAGTGCAATGCCGCTGACGACGCGGCCGCGTGAGGTGATTCTCAAGGTGTCCTCCAAGGTGCTGTCCAACCATCAGGGCTGGGACATAGTGGGTACAGGCTACTAATTTCGGGCTCCCGCGAGTAGCGGAATCCAGAGACGACGCTGAATGGTTACCAAACCGCGACTGCCCGGAAACCGGCCAGACATCTGCCGCGAACGCGCCTGAACGGCGCGAAGTACTAGCGGGGTGTGCTCGGACTCGTCACCGAAACGGCCCCGGAGATGATGGCTGCCCTCAACTGGTCGATCTCGTCCATCAATTCAGGGGTGACCTTGCTTTCGAGATCGTGGAATGGCGCGATATCGACTCCCCCGTTTTCGAGCGTCCCGATGTATGGACTGTTGTCGAAGGTTCCGTCGATGCTCGACTTCACGATCGAAACAACGGCGTCGCCCGTGTTCTTCAACACGGAGGTGAGGATGACCGGGCGGAAGTCGGGCGAAAGCACGTCATATCCGTCGGTATCAACCCAGATGATGGATGCTCTGCCGCCCGAGTCGAGTGCGGCGCGAACCGCGCCCTCGCCGACCTGGCCCGCGACGGGGAGGATGACATCGGCACCCTGGTCGATGAGGCCCTGGGTGACGGTGAGGCCCTTGTTGATGTCTTCGAAGTCGCCGGTGAAGACGCCATCCTGCTGCTCCTTGTTCCAGCCGAGCGAGATCACCGCTGTGCCGTGCACTTCGTTGTATTTCGCGACGCCGTCAACGAAGCCATCCATGAAGAGGGTGACGGGAGGCTGGTTGCCGCCACCGAACGTTGCAACCTTGCCGGTGGTCGAGACCCCGGCAGCGAGGTATCCGGCGAGGAAGGCGGCCTGGGCTGTGTCGAAAACCAACGGCTTGATGTTGGGCGCATCCGCCACATCATCGACGATCGCGAAGTTGACGTCAGGGTTGCTCGCCGCCTGCTCGATCGTCGCCGGGGTGAGCTCGTAGCCGACGGTCAGGATGAACTCGCACCCGGTATCGACCGCCTGCTGCACGTTGGGGGCGAGGTCGGTCTCAGAGGTCGAGACGAGCACATCGACGTTGATGCCGAACTCATCCGCGGCATCCTGCATGCCCTTCCAGCTGGCGTCGTTGAACGAACGGTCGTCGAGACCACCCGAGTTGGTGACCATCCGCGCGCAGGACTGCTCGCCGCCGCCGTCGTCGGTGTTCTTGTCTGGAGCCGCGGCACATCCGGCCAGCAGCAGCACCGCAACTGAGACGAGTGCGCCGACGCGCACAGCTGGTGACTTCGACATGAGTCGGCTCCTTTGAACTGACCGCCGGGACGGCGATCAACTGCAAACGACGCTAGCGCACCGACCGTCCTGGTGAGGCTAGAGAACGTCGTTGCGGCCAGACAATTTGAGCGCGTCGACGACCGACTTCACGCGCTGGGCGTTGGCCGTCGTGGTCACCAGCAGGGCATCCGGTGTGTCCACCACCACGATGTCTGTGACACCGATCAGCGAGATGAGGCGACCGGTCTGACTGATTACCACGCCAGTGGAGGCGTCGGCGAGCACCCGCGCGTTCTCACCGAGGATTGCGAGGTCAGACTTGCGGCCGCCGGAGTGCAGTTTGGCGATCGAGGCGAAGTCGCCGACGTCATCCCAGTCAAAGGCGCCGGGGATGACGACCAGCTTGCCTGCCGCCGCGGCGGGCTCGGCCACGGTGTAGTCGATCGCGACCTTCATCAATCCCGGCCAGATCTTGTCGACGACGGCGCCACGCTGCGGGGTATCCCACGCCTCGGCGAGTTCGGTGAGCCCGGCGAGAAGTTCCGGCTGTGACTCACCCAGCTGCGCGAGCAACACATCAGCGCGCGCGATGAACATTCCGCCGTTCCACAGGTGGTCGCCGTCGGCCAGGTATCGCTCGGCGGTCGCAAGGTCGGGTTTCTCGACGAAGGACTCGACGGTCACCGCGTTCGGGGCGCCCTCGATGGAGAGCGCCTCACCGCACTGGATGTAGCCGAAGCCGATCGCAGCATCGGTCGGGGTGATGCCGATCGTGGCGATGTAGCCGGCACGGGCTGCGGCGATGCCCTCAGCCACAGCGCGTCGGAATGAGCGGATGTCTTTGATCACGTGGTCGGCCGCGAATGAACCCACAATCACGTCAGGTTCACGGTTCATGAGGATCGCCGCAGCGAGTCCGATCGCCGCTGAGGAGTCTTTGGGCTCGCTCTCGAGAACTACGTTCCGGTCGAGGAGGTGCGGCAGCTGCTCTTCGACGGCCGCCCGGTGGGCGCGGCCGGTCACCACCATGGTGCGGTCGGCGCCCGACAGCGGCTCGAGCCGGTCCCAGGTGTCTCGGAGCAGCGTCTTGCCAGACCCGGTGAGGTCGTGCAAAAACTTTGGGGCGTCGGCACGAGACAGTGGCCACAGCCGGGAGCCGATGCCGCCCGCGGGAATCACACTGTAAAAGTCGTCGAACGCCGAGGGGTTTTCCATGCCCCAACCATAGGCTTAATGCGGCATTCACTCCGCGGACACCTTGCCTGCTTAGCGTCGGATCACGGCGATCGAGCGGAGTCGGCATGCGGGTAGCAGTGGTCAGCGAGAGCTTTCTCCCCACGGTCAACGGCGTCACCACCAGCGTCAGGCAGGTGCTGGACCACCTGCGGCGCGAGGGCCACGAGGCGATCGTGATCGTGCCGGCGGCGGGCGCGCCCGAGAGCTACGCGGGCTTCCCCGTTTTTTCCGTGCCCGCGATCGCATACCGCCAGTTTCCGGTTGGGCTGCCGAACCCGCAGGTGCAGCGGCTCATCACGGACTTCTCGCCCGACGTGATCCACGCGGCATCCCCCTTTCTTCTGGGCGCGCAGGCGATCGCGGCGGGCGGACGCCTGGGAGTGCCGTCGGTTGCCATCTTCCAGACCGACGTTGCCGGATACGCCCGGCGCAACCACCTCGGTGCCGCCACCAGATTCGCCTGGCGCGTGGTTCGCTGGATTCACGACGGGGCCGATGTCACGCTCGTGCCGTCGAGCGCCTCCATGTCCGACCTTGAGGCAGCGAGAATCCGTCACCTCGCGCGCTGGGGCCGCGGGGTCGACCTGATGACCTACCACCCACGAAACCGGTCGAGCCCTGCCGCCGCAGCGCTCCGCGAACAGATCTCGCCCAACGGGGAGGTCGTCGTCGGGTACGTCGGGCGCATTGCCCCCGAGAAACAGGTGGAGCGAATCGCCGCGCTCCGGGGGGTCGCCGGGGTCAGGTTCGCCATCGTGGGCGACGGTCCCTCCGCAGCCAATGTCAGGAGGCAACTGGCAGGGATGCCCGTCAGCTGGCTCGGAAAACTCACCGGTGCCGACCTTGCCGCTGCGTTCGGCAGCTTCGACCTGTTCCTTCACACCGGAACCGAGGAGACCTTCGGCCAGACCATTCAGGAGGCGCACGCGAGTGGCATCCCCGTGGTGGCTCCGCGCGCCGGCGGGCCGATCGATCTTGTCGATCACGGGGTGAACGGCTTCCTGTATGAGCCGTCAAACGACTCGGATCTCCGCGCGCGCGTGACGGCACTGGCAGCGGATGCCGCGCTCAGGTCGCGCATGGGAGAGGCGGGCAGGCGCGCCGTACTCCCCCGCGACTGGCACTCGATCTGCACCGAACTCCTCGAACATTACGCTCGCGCAATTGCCGGTCGCGCCGCTCCCATTGCCCGGCAGGTCGCTCCCAGCGGCCGCTGAAAGGACTCGGGTTGTTTCGATTTCGCACCGTGGGCTCCAAAATTAGGTGGGCCTAACCAACGCTCATGCTTTCGTCGGAATAGACTGATTAGGTCCGTCAACCGGACATTCGTCGGCCACTGCATCGATGGCCTGATATCCGCAAGGAGGGTTGATCGTGTCCGATAAGTCGGCCGGTACCCTGGCAGGCGACACGCCTGCTTCGTCCACCATCGCCATGCCCAAACGGCCGGCTGGGACGCTGTATCGAGGAAACGAAGGCATGTGGTCGTGGGTGATGCATCGCATCACCGGTGTCGCCATCTACTTCTTCCTTCTCGTTCACATCCTCGACACCGCCCTCGTGCGGGTCAGCCCCGAGGCGTACAACGCGGTGATCAACCAGTACAAGACGCCCCTCATGGGCCTCGGCGAGATTGCCCTCGTGGCGGCGATCGGCCTGCACGCCCTCAACGGGCTGCGCATCATCCTGATCGATTTCTGGAGCGTCGGCACGAAGCACCAGAAACTGATGTTCTACATCGTTCTCGGATTGTGGGCCGTGCTTATGATCGGCTTCGTTCCGCGACAGCTCATGCACATCTTCGGAGGCGGCGAATGACCACCATCGACGCACCTCGCACCCCGGCCCCCGTTCGCCGCCCCCGTCGCGGCGTGAACTGGGAGAAGTGGGGCTGGATCTACATGCGCGCGAGCGGTGTGGTTCTCGTCGTGCTGATCTTCGGCCACCTCTTCGTCAACCTCGTTGCCGGCGAGGGAGTGAAGGCAATCGACTTCGCTTTCGTTGCCGGAAAGTGGGCAGACCCGTTCTGGATCGTCTGGGACACGCTGCTGCTCTGGCTTGCGCTCATCCACGGCGGCAACGGGATGCGCACCCTCATCAACGACTACGCCACCAACAAGCTCGTGCGCACTGTGCTGCTGAGCGCAGTCGCCGCTTCAACCGCAGTTCTAATCATCTTGGGGACCCTTGTTATCTTCACGTTCGACCCGTGCCCTGCAGCCTCGCCTGCTGACTTGCTGCCCAGCTTCTGCCCGGTGCGCTAAGTGACCGGTGTTGAGAACGGCATGGTCGAAGACGGCGCCATAGTCGACGGAGTTCACTACCACCAGTTCGACATCGTGATCGTGGGCGCCGGCGGCGCCGGCATGCGCGCGGCCATCGAGGCCGGTCCCGGTGCCCGCACCGCGGTCATCTCGAAGCTCTACCCGACCCGATCCCACACGGGCGCGGCGCAGGGCGGCATGGCCGCAGCTCTGGCCAATGTCGAAGAAGACAACTGGGAATGGCACACCTACGACACCGTCAAGGGTGGTGACTACCTGGTCGATCAGGATGCCGCCGAGATCCTGGCGAAAGAGGCCATCGACGCGGTCATCGACCTCGAAAACATGGGTCTGCCCTTCAACCGCACTCCCGACGGCAAGATCGACCAGCGTCGTTTCGGCGGCCACACCCGCGAGCACGGCAAGGCGCCGGTACGTCGTGCCTGCTACGCCGCCGACCGCACCGGCCACATGATTCTGCAGACCCTGTATCAGAACTGCGTCAGGCTCGGCATCAACTTCTTCAACGAGTTCTACGTGCTCGACATGGTGATGACCGAGGTGGATGGCGTAGAACAGCCGTCCGGCGTCGTCGCCTACGAGCTCGCCACCGGCGACCTGCACGTCTTCCAGGCCAAGGCGATCATTTTCGCGACCGGCGGCTTCGGCAAGATCTTCAAGACCACCTCGAACGCACACACCCTCACGGGTGACGGCGTCGGGATCATCTGGCGCAAGGGTCTGCCGCTCGAGGACATGGAGTTCTTCCAGTTCCACCCGACCGGCCTCGCTGGCCTGGGCATCCTGCTCTCTGAGGCCGCCCGAGGCGAGGGCGCCATCCTCAGAAACGCGGAGGGCGAGCGCTTCATGGAGCGCTACACCCCGACCCTGAAAGACCTCGCACCTCGCGACATCGTTGCGCGGTCGATGGCGCTCGAGATTCGTGAAGGTCGCGGTGCAGGCCCCAACAAGGACTACCTGTACCTCGACATCACCCATCTGGAGCCAGCCGTCATCGACGAGAAGCTGCCGGATATCACCGAATTTGCACGCACGTACCTCGGCGTCGAGCCGTACACCGAGCCGGTACCCGTGCTCCCGACGGCGCATTACGCGATGGGTGGTATCCCCACCAACGTGATGGCCGAGGTGCTGCGAAATAACACCGACGTCGTGCCCGGGCTCTATGCGGCCGGCGAGTGCGCCTGCGTCTCGGTCCACGGGTCGAACCGCCTCGGAACCAACTCGCTGCTCGACATCAACGTCTTCGGCAAGCGCGCCGGCAAAAACGCGGTCGAGTACGTGCAGACCGCCGAGTTCATTCCTCTTCCGGAAAACCCGACAGCGGGCATCCAGTCGATTCTCGACATGGTGCGGTCGGGCAACGGAACTGAGCGCATCGCGGTCATCCGCAAAGAGCTCCAGGATTCGATGGACCGTAACGCTCAGATCTTCCGCACCGAGGAGAGCCTCAAAGAGGTCACCGATCTCATCGAGACGCTGCGTGCCAGGTACAAGAACATTCAGATCCAGGACAAGGGGAAGCGTTTCAACACCGACCTTCTCGAGGCGATCGAACTGGGATTCCTGCTCGACCTCGCCGAGGTGCTGGTGTACTCGGCACGATCACGCCACGAGTCACGCGGTGGTCACATGCGCGAGGACTTCCCGAAGCGTGACGACGAGAACTTCCTGGTGCACACGATGGCGTACCGCGTCGGTGACCCCGAATCTGCAGACGCTGGCGAGCACATCCGCCTCGACTGGAAGCCGGTTGTCATCACCAACTACCCGCCAATGGAAAGAAAATACTGATGAGTAACGCGGTCATGGAAAGCAAGCCGAGCATTCCGGAAGAGATTCCGACATTCACGGCCACGCTCATCATTCGACGTTTCGACCCCGAGGTGGACGATGAGCCGCGTTGGCAGGATTTCGACGTCGAAATGCACGGCACCGACCGTGTGCTCGACGCCCTGCACAAGATCAAGTGGGAACAGGATGGGTCGCTGACGTTCCGTCGCTCGTGCGCGCACGGCGTGTGTGGCTCCGATGCCATGCGCATCAACGGCCGCAACCGGCTCGCCTGCAAGACCCTCATCAAAGACCTCGACATCTCCAAGCCGATCTACATCGAGGCCATCAAGGGCCTGCCGCTGGAGAAGGACCTCGTCGTCGACATGGAGCCGTTCTTCGACTCCTTCAAGAGCGTCAACCCGTTCCTGATGGCAGGCGGCCTTCCCCAGGGCGGCAAGGAGCGCAAGCAAAGCCCCGTCGAGCGTGCACGCTTCGACGACACCACCAAGTGCATCCTGTGTGCGGCCTGCACCTCGAGCTGCCCGGTGTTCTGGACAGACGGGCAGTACTTTGGCCCCGCCGCCATCGTCAACGCACACCGCTTCATCTTTGATTCACGTGACGAGAATGCCCAGGTGCGCCTCGACATTCTCAACGACAAAGAGGGCGTCTGGCGCTGCCGCACCACCTTTAACTGCACCGACGCCTGCCCCCGTGGCATTCAAGTGACCCAGGCCATCGCCGAGGTCAAGCAAGCGATTCTCAGGGGCAAACCCTAAGTTCTGAACGAAAGATTCACCGTGTCAACGAAAACAGCTAATCCAATCGTCGGCACAAACCCCAAGTCACGGGTTGTTATCGCGAGCCTTATCGGCACGTCGATCGAGTTCTACGATTTCTATGTCTACGCAACGGCCGCAGTGCTCGTCTTCCCGACGCTGTTTTTCGCGAACGCCGACCCGACCATCTCGCTGCTGTCGTCATTTGCGGTGTTCGGGGTCGCGTTTATTGCGCGTCCGATCGGGTCGATAGTCTTCGGTCACTTCGGCGACAGGATCGGCCGCAAGCAGACGCTCGTCGCCTCACTACTCACGATGGGAATCGCGACCTTCGTCATCGGCCTGCTGCCGACGGGCCTTACACCGGGCTGGGAGATCCTCGCGCCCGGTGCGCTCGTCGTGCTCCGCTTCGCGCAGGGCCTCGGGCTTGGCGGGGAATGGAGCGGCGCAGCACTTCTGGCGACCGAGAACGCGCCAGAGGGTAAGCGTGCGATCTACGGCACGTTCCCCCAGCTCGGTGCTCCCATCGGATTCATTCTCGCCAACACAGTGTTCCTGATCTTCTCGCTCAACCTCTCGAGCGAGCAGTTCCTCAGCTGGGGCTGGCGCGTACCGTTCCTGGCCAGCGCGCTGCTGGTAGTGGTCGGGCTGTACGTTCGGTTGCGCCTGTTCGAAACGCCGGCCTTCCAGAAGGTCATCGAGAGCGGCGAGGTGGCCAAGGTGCCGCTGGCGAGGGTCTTCGTCACAAGCTGGCGTCCGCTCATTCTGGGCACCTTCATCATGCTCGCGACGTACACGCTGTTCTACCTGATGACCACATTCACCCTGACCTTCGGCACCGCACCCGCTACGGTCGAGGCGGCGCAAGCCGCGGCGGATGCCGCCGGAAAGCCGTTCTCACCAGACGCATTCATCGCGGGCCTGGGATACACCAGAGTCGAATTCCTGGTGATGCTCATCGTCGGTGTCGTGTTCTTCGGCATCTTCACCATGGTCTCCGGCCCTCTCGCCGAGCGCTTCGGACGTCGCGCGCACCTGGTCGTGACCACGATCGGAATCATCGTCTTTGGGTTGGTCTTCGTGCCCTTGTTCGGCGGAGGCTTCGTCGGCGTGATGGCATTGCTGATCATCGGGTTCGTCCTGATGGGACTCACCTTCGGGCCGATGGCGGCTGTGCTGCCCGAGCTGTTCCCCACGAACGTGAGGTACACCGGATCCGCGCTGGCCTACAACCTGTCGAGCATCCTCGGCGCCGCAGTCGCGCCGTTCATCGCCCTGGCCCTGTGGGCCGCGGCCGGTGGAAGCCCTGTGCTCGTGGGCGTCTACCTCAGCGCGATGGGCGTGATCACCCTGGTCGCCCTGCTGATCAGCAAAGAGACACGCGACGTCGACTACTCGTAGCGATCAGCTCACAAGGTTGATGGTGATGCCCGAACTGCCGCTGGACAGCTGAAGCGGCCTCACCAGCGCGTTGATGAGTGCGTCAACGGTGCCGAGCACGGTGGCGAGAGCTCCGCCACCGGGCAGCAGGCTCTTGAGGTAGGCGCGATCCACCTCTTGCACGAGGTCGAGAGAGCCGACTCCTCCGGGAATCCCGGTCGCGTTGATCGACCAGCTGCCGTTGGCGCTTACCGTCGTTGTGGCATAGACGTGCCCGCCCGATTGCAGTGACAAGCGTGCGCCTGGCGTCGCGCTGCCCGAAAGCGAGAGCGAAATATCGGCTAAGGGGCCGCCGCCAGTCACAGATTCCGTGACAGAACCAACGACACCACCGACAGCGCCGCCCACTCCTCCGACGACACCCCCCACGGCGCCGCCAACGGCACCGCCGACTCCACCCACGACACCACCGACACCGCCGACCACGGAACCAACGCCGTCGACGACACTTTCGACCGCTCCCCCGAGATTGCCTTTGAGCCCCTGACCGACGCCGCCGACGATGCCATCCACACCCTTAAGGACACCGCCCCCGGTATCGTCGTTGGCGATGCCATCCTGTGTCGCGGCGTCGATGTTCGTCGGGTCATCCGACCGGTTCGTCAGGTTGTGATTCACGCCGGGCACTCGGCCGCTTGCGATGGCCGAACTCGCGTCGACCTGCGTCACCGAGGAAGTGCTGTCGTCGGCCAGCTCGGTCTGCGCGGGGTCGAGCACAACTGCCGATCCCGAGACCGCGACAACGAGCGCGAGAGTCGCAACAACGGCGATGGGAGCTCCGGCAACGCCGAAAAAACCGAGCGCGGCCGCAGTCGACGCGCCCGACGTAAGGGCAGCACCCGGTCCGAACGCGGCCGGGAGAGCCGGGATGGTCCCGGCGCTGGCAACCATGGACGATCCGGCGGTACCGTACGAGGCCAGGATGGCGCCGCCTGCAACACCACCGAGCAGGATGGGGAGCATCACGAACGCGAGCCGCGAGCCGACTTCGTCAACTTCCTCGCTGATGATCACGCACTTCGCGCACGTGGCGAGATGGAAATCCATTCGTTCCGTGTCGCGCGCTGAGAGCCCCTTGCGGGCGTGCTCGCCGATCCGCGAGATCGTCCACTGGCACTCGCCCGACGCCGTGGCGTCGTTGATGTGGGCCTGCAGCCAGGCTTTACGCAAACCTTCGCGCGCCCGGTAGGACAGGGCGGCAACACCGTTCGCGGTCATGCCGAGCACCGGCGCGACCTCGTGCGGATCCATTCCTTCGACCTCGGTGTACCAGAGCACCGATTGCCAACGCTCAGGGAGACTGCGGAAGGCGCGGGCGGTTAGCGTGCGGTCGAGCGCGATCGCCGCCGGGTCGTCAAGGGTGGTGGGGTCTTCAAAGTCAGCAATCTCGTCGACCTGCACGTGCCTGGATGCCGCACCCCAGGTGGACGCAAGATTGCGGATGGTCGTATAGAGGTAGGGGCGGAAAGCGCCAGTGGGGCCGCCGCCCGCCAGAACACGCTGATAGATGCGCGTGAAGGCCTCCGAAACGAGGTCATCAGAATCTATCGACGACGTGAATTGGCGTGCGACTCGCGACCCCGAACGGTAGTGACGGCGCCACAATTCAGCAAACGCGCGTTGATCCCCCGCGCGCGTCTGCTCGATCAGTGTCTGGTCCGAGGTTGTTTGCCCCGTGTCGTCGATACTGTTCATCCCCCTGGTCCAATCCCCCGGAACAATTTCTCAATTGTCTCGCACCGGGTTGTGGCTGCACTAGCTGTCCCTCAACTAGAGAGACCCCCAATGCGGGGAACTATGACGCCAAATGCGAGACCAATTCGGAAAAACTTTTGCGGGAGCCCGAAAGACCAGAAATTCAGTGGCCTGCCGCGGCCGCCGCAGCCCGCGCGCCAGCTGCCGTTGAGGCTCCCAGAGCCGCGGTCGCGCGCGCACGCGCCTGCTCGAGGGTGACACCGACCAGCTCGGCGCGCACGTCGGCGAGCGCCGCTGGCGTCATCGACAGGGTGGTCGCGCCGAGTCCGACCAGCACAACGGCAAGTTGCGGGTCTGCCGCTGCTTCGCCGCAGATACCGACGCCCTTTCCAGCAGCGATCCCCGCGTCACCGAGCATCTTGACGAGGCGAAGCACCGCAGGATGCCAGGGGTCCTGGTAGCTGGCCACCGAGCCGAGCATCCTGTCTGCCGCCATCGTGTACTGGGTCAGGTCGTTCGTTCCGATCGACACGAAGTCGGCGGCCGCCAGCACCTGATCTGCCATGACAGCGAGTGACGGCACCTCGGCCATCACCCCGACGGTCTTCAGACCGAGCGCCTTGCCAAGCTTGACGAAGTACTGGGACTCTTCCGCGTCGGCGACCATCGGGGCCATCACCCAGAGGTCGGCCTCCGTTGCATCCTGCGCCCCCTTCAGAGCGGTCAACTGGTCGAGCAGGATCTGCTCGCTCACCCTGAGCGCACGAAGGCCACGCAGGCCCAGTGCGGGGTTTTCTTCGTGGGCCGAGTTGAGGAAGGCGAGAGGCTTGTCGGCGCCGGCGTCGAGCGCGCGCACGACGACCTTCTGGCCGGGGAAGAACGACAGCAGCTCGGTATATTTCGCCTGCTGGTCGGCCACGGTCGGCGCGGTCTTCGAGTCGAGGAACAGGAATTCGGTGCGGAACAGGCCGACACCTTCCGCTCCGAGTTCGACAGACTCCGGGCCGTCCTTCGGTGAACCAACATTGGCCAGCAGCGGAATCTTCGTCCCGTCGGCGAGCGCGCCGGGCACGATCGGGATGGTCGATGCGGCAGCGCGAGCGGCGATGCGCGCCTTCGCGTCCGTGACGAGAGCCTCGCTCGGGTCGGTCGTAACGAGGCCGGCCGCGGCATCCACCACAACGATCGTGCCATCGGCGATGTCGAGGGCACCCGTCACGCCGACGATCGCAGGGATCGACTTCGAGCGCGCAAGGATCGCCGTGTGGCTGGTCGGGCCGCCGTCCCGTGTGACGAGACCGAGGACCTTGTCGAGATCGAGCAGCGCAGTGTCTGCTGGTGCGAGATCGGGAGCGATCAGGATGAACGGGGTATCGCTGGTGGGAACGCCCGGCGCCGACACACCGCGGAGGTGCGCGATGATGCGCTGCGAGACATCGCCCAGGTCGGTGGCGCGCTCGGCCATGTATCCGCCCATGCCGATGAGGATGTCCTGGAACGCAGCGAACGCCTCGAACACCGCACGCTCGCCGGTCTTGCCGGATTCGATGCGGTCCTTGACGTCGTCGGTCAGGGTCGGGTCCTGCGCCATCATGGATGCCGCCTCAAGCACGGCCTGGGCGTCACCGCCCACTGACGCACCCTTGGCGGCCAGTTCGGATGACACGGCCGCGAGCGACTCCTGCACCGTCGCGTACTCCGCGGCGGCGTCGCCGGCGTGAGATTCGTCGTTCGGATCCGGCAACGGATCGGGCATCCTCAGGATCGGTCCGACCGCTATTCCTCGACCGACTCCTACACCGTGTAGTTCCATGGGCTGATCCTCTCCATCGGAGTTATCGCGATCCCGAGCCGACGCTGGCACCGAAACACTGGCTCCAGCCTAGCTATGGTGGAGAGATGGCGTTGATGCAGAAAGTTACGGCGATCGTCGCGCGGGTGATGAAATTCAAGCCCGTGCGGGTTTTCACCCAGTACGGCGAGCACAACGGGCCACTGCTGGCGGCGGGGCTCTCCTTTCAGGCGCTCTTCGCGGTGTTCGCGGCGATCTGGGTAGGCTTCGCCATCGCTGGCTTTGTTATCAGATCAAACCAGCAGTTCGAGGACGCCTTTCTCGGCCTGCTTCGCACCAATCTGCCCGGCCTGATCGGTGGCAACGGCACTGGGGGCGCCATCAACCCCAGCGAACTGTTCTCGACCGGCATCCTCAGCTGGACCGGTGCCATCGCCGCCGTCGGGCTGCTCTTCACGGCGCTCGGCTGGCTCGCCTGGGGCCGCGACGCCGTGCGCAACATCTTCGGACTCCCATCGGCGCCGACCAACTTTCTGATCCTGAAACTCAAAGACCTCGGTATCGCCGTCGGCTTCGGCGTCGCCCTCATCCTCTCGGCATTGCTCACCGTGTTCAGTACCGCTGCGCTGACCTCGGTCTTGGGCTGGTTGGGCATCGGCGCGACGTCGAGCTTCACCGAGATTGCGGCCCGCATCGTCGGCCTGCTGATCGCCCTCACCCTGGATGTGTTCATCCTCGGTGCGTTTTACCGTGTCGTCTCCGGCATCAAAATCCCCTGGCGAATCCTCGCCAACGGCACCATCATTGGTGCCGTCGCGCTGGGGGTGCTGAAAGCCCTCGGTAGCACCCTGCTCGGTGGCGCGACCAGGAACCCGCTGCTGGCCTCGTTTGCCGTGATCATTGGCCTGCTCATCTGGTTCAACCTCATCTGCCAGGTCATCCTGCTTGCGGCATCCTGGATCTCGGTGAGCGCCGAGGATAAGGGCGTGAGCCTCGCAAGCGGCCGCAAGCTGGGTCAGAAGACAGACAAAGCACCCAGCAAGACGGCGACCGCGCTCTAGGGCCGCGCGGAGTCGGCAGCGTCGGCGGCTCTCAGTAGGCTCGAAGCATGGCCACACCGCTGCGCATTGCTTCCGTCAACACCAACGGGGTACGCGCCTCATACCGCAAGGGAATGGGCGACTGGCTCGATGCTCGCGGCGTCGACATCCTCGCGCTGCAGGAGGTTCGGGCATCCACCGAAGACCTCGAGGGGCTTCTCGGCCCTGAATGGACCATCCTGCATGATGCCGCGACGGCGAAGGGCCGCGCGGGGGTGGCTCTGGCATCCCGGGCGGAGGCTCACGTTCACCGCGTCACGCTCGGCGCCGACGATTTCGACAGCGCCGGACGCTGGCTGGAAGCCGACTATGAGGTGGGCGGGCGCATCGTGACCGTCGTCAGCACCTATGTGCACTCGGGCGAAGTCGACACCCCGAAACAGGTCGAGAAATACAAGTTCCTCGACGCGATGACGGAACGGATGCTCGAACTCACGACCCACACCGACCTCGCCGTGATCGTGGGCGACCTCAATGTCGGGCACCGCGAGCTCGACATCAAGAACTGGAAAGGCAACCGCAAGAGCGCCGGATTCCTGCCGCAGGAGCGCGCATATTTCGACAGGTTCTTCGGCGCCAGGGGCGAATCCGTCGAGTGCATCGACGGCTCCGTCGGTACCGGGCTCGGCTGGATTGACATCGGGCGGCGGGCCGCCGGGGAGGTCGAGGGGCCGTACACCTGGTGGTCCCAGCGCGGGCGGGCGTTCGACACCGACACCGGATGGCGCCTCGACTACCACCTCGCCACACCCGAGCTTGCGGCATCCGCTACCAACTACACGGTTGACCGGGCCGCCGCACACGACCTGCGCTGGAGCGACCATGCCCCGGTCGTTGTCGACTACGAGGTCTAGTTTCTTCTGGGAGAATATGCCAATGAGCACCAAACCCCGACTTTTCTCCGGCATGCAGCCATCTGCCGACTCCCTCCAGATCGGCAACTACATCGGGGCGCTCCTGCAGTGGAAAGAACTGCAAACGACTCACGACGCCGTCTTCTGCGTCGTCGACCTGCACGCGATCACGGTTCCGCAGGATCCGGCCCAGCTGCGCGCCGCGACCAGGCGCACCGCCGCCCAGTACATCGCGGCCGGGATCGACCCTGCGGCGTCAATCCTGTTCGTGCAGTCACATGTGGCTGCGCATCCTCAACTCGCTTGGTTACTGAACACCATCACCGGCTTCGGCGAAGCCTCGCGGATGATCCAGTTCAAGGAGAAGTCGCAGAAGCAGGGATCGGACGGCACCAACGTCGGGCTGTTCACCTACCCCGTGCTGCAGGCAGCAGACATCCTGCTGTACGACGCTCAGATCGTGCCGGTGGGCGAAGACCAGCGCCAGCACATCGAACTCACCCGCGACCTTGCCAACCGGTTCAACACGCGCTTCGGCCAGACCTTCGTCGAACCCGAGGCGATCATCCAGAAAGAGACGGCCAAGGTCTACGACCTGCAGGAGCCAACCAACAAGATGAGCAAATCGGCGTCGTCGACCGCCGGTGTGGTCTGGATTCTCGACGAGCCCGCCGTCACCGCAAAGAAAATCAAGTCGGCCGCGACAGACAGCGATCGCGAGGTGCGCTTCGACAGCGCAGCAAAGCCGGGAATCTCCAACCTGCTCACCATCTACTCCGTGCTCTCGGGCCGCACCATCGCCGACATCGAGCGCGAGTATGAGGGCCATGGCTACGGGGACTTCAAGAAGGGGCTGGCCGAGGTCACCGTCGAGACGTTCGGGCCGATCCGCGCCCGCACACTAGAACTGCTGGATGACCCGGCCGAACTCGACCGCATCCTCGCCGCCAACGCCAACCGCGCCGCCGAGATCGCCGACGCCACCCTCGCGCGCGCCTACGACCGCATGGGCTTCCTCGCGCGCACATGATCCCGGTCACGCTCACAACGGCGCGGTTGCAGCTGGACGCGGTGACCCGCGGGGATACCGACGCGGTTTTTGAGTACTGCAACGACACCGCCTTGCAGGGTTACGTTCCCGTTCCCGTGCCGTACACCCGGCACGCGGCGGCGAGCTACACGGAAGGGTACGTGCCCAAGGCGCCGTGGCTGTGGGCGATCCGGCTCATCGATGACCCAGCGCTGCTGGGGGTGATCGAGCTGAAGCCCGGGGAGCTGCGGTCGGCCGAGCTCGGCTACTGGCTCGGGCATCCACACCGGGGCAACGGCATCATGACAGAGGCCGCCGCGGCGGTGATCGACTTCGGATTCAGCCGGGCGGGGGCTGCCCTCGTCCACATCGGCTGGAGCGCCATCGTCGGTAACATCGGCTCGGCCACCGTCGCGCAGAAGATCGGGATGCGCTACGAGGGGATGCGCCGGCAGGGGCTGCCGCACCGCGACCACCGGCGTGATGCCTGGGTGGCGAGCATCCTGAGCACGGATGATCGCGCCCCGCAGCCCGGCTGGCCCCTCTAGCTGCCTGGGCGGCCGCCGCGCCGCTGGGCGGCGAGCGGGCACGGCGGGCGCATCCATCGATCGGTGGATGCCGCATCAGCCGGTGCACGGCTGTTGCCGCCGTGCGGGCGCGGGCACTATTGACTCATGACAACCACCGAGCCGGTCGTGAGTGTTCGAAACCTCCACAAACGATATGGCAGCTTCACCGCCCTCGACGGGGTAAGTTTCGACATCCACCGCGGCGAAACTTTCGCCCTGCTCGGCCCCAACGGCGCGGGAAAGTCGACCACGATCGAGATTCTCGAGGGCTACCGCGACCGCACCAGCGGTGAGGCGAGCGTGCTCGGCGTCGACCCCGGCACGGGCGGCCTCGCGTGGAAAGCCAGGCTCGGCATCGTGCTCCAGTCGACCGGCGAGAGCGGAAACGTGACGGTGCGCGAGCAGCTCACCCACTTCGCCGGCTTCTACCCGAACCCGCGCGACGTCGATGAGGTGATCGCCGCGGTAGGGCTTCAGGACAAACAGAAGACGCTGATCCGCAAACTGTCTGGCGGGCAACGTCGGCGCGTGGATGTCGCACTCGGTATCATCGGACGCCCCGAGCTGCTCTTCCTGGACGAGCCCACCACCGGCTTCGACCCCGAGGCCCGTCGCCAGTTCTGGCAGCTCATCGACAGCCTGAAACAGGATGGCACCACCATCCTGTTGACGACGCACTACCTCGACGAGGCTGCGCAGTTGGGCGACCGGGCCGGCGTCATCGCCGGGGGCAGGCTCATCGATATCGGCGCCATCGACGAGATCGGCGGAGCCGAGGCGCGGGTGCCGATCGTGCGCTGGAAGCAGGACGGCGAACGGAAGAGTGTGCGCACGAGTGAGCCAGGGCTGGTGGTGGCCAAAATTGTCGCCCAGCTTGGCGAACCGGAGGCTCTGGAGATCATCCGTCCGAGTCTTGAAGACATCTACCTGCAGCTGGTAGCCGACCACGCGGCGGCCGAGGCCGCCGACCTGATGGAGAACGCATCATGACCACCACGACCATCCCGACATTGCCGGCGGGCCGCACCATCAAGCTGGGGCTGAGCCGCATCCGGTACGAGGTGAAAACCTACTTTCGCCAGGGCGATGCGGTGTTCTTCTCGTTCCTCTTTCCGCTGGTGATGCTCACCATCTTCTCGGTGGCATTCAGCGAGCAGAGTTTCGGGTCTGAGGCGGCCCCGCTCAGCGCTGCGGCCTTCTACCTGCCCGGCATGCTCGCCGCAGGGCTGCTGCTGAGCGGCCTGCAGAATCTCTCGATCGACATCGCGGGCGAGAAGGGCGACGGAACTCTCAAGCGGTTCGCCGGGACTCCCCTCCCCGTGCTGAGCTATTTCATCGGCAAGATTGGCCAGGTGTTCGCGACGGGCATCCTGCAGGCGGCGATGCTGCTGTTCGTGGCGGGTGTGGTGTTCCAGGTGGAGCTGCCCAGCGAGCCGGCGAAGTGGGCGACGTTTGCCTGGGTATTCCTGCTTGGGGTGTCGACGTCGGCAATTCTCGGCATCGCCCTCAGCGGGCTCCCCCGCACCGGGAAGAGCGCCACGGCCGTCATCATCCCGATCGCCCTGGTGTTGCAGTTCATCTCGGGTGTCTATCTGGGCTTCTCGCTGCTGCCCGAGTGGCTGCAGAATGTGGCCAGCGTGTTCCCCCTGAAGTGGATGGCGCAGGGCATGCGAGCGGTGTTCCTGCCCGAAGATTTCGCCAGCCTCGAGCAGGGCGGAACCTGGGATCTGCCCGGCGTGCTGGTGGTCACCGCGATCTGGCTTGTGGTCGGGTTGGCGGCGACCCGCATGACGTTCCGTTGGATCCGCAAGGATAGCTAGATGAGAAGCCTGCGCTGGTGGGACGTCGCTGTCGTCGGGATGACTGTCATCCTGGCGGCCATCGCGGTCGGCACCGGCTCCGACAGTCGGGAGACGGTCGGCGGGCTCGCCTCGGCGGGGGCTCTGGCTGTCGTGTGGTTCGCGCTGGCCCGGCGGGCGTTGCGCCGGCCGTCAACCTCGGCAATTCTCGTCGTCGCGGTGATCGTGATCTGCGCGGTCGGCACGGCGTTCCTGCCGGCGTTCGCCACGGTGCAGTGCATCGCGTTCCCGCTCGTCTGGACATTCGTTCGCGGCACCCGGCGTGCGATCGCCGCCAACGTGGTGCTGGGCGTCGGCGTCGGGATCGGCACCTGGCTCAGCACCGGCTCGCTGCTCCAGGCGTTCGCCGTGCAGGGTGTGTCGATCGCGCTGAGCATCTCGCTCGGCCTGTGGATCACCTCGATCGCGCAGCAGAGCGAGGAACGCCAACGGCTGCTCGACGAGCTGCGCACGGCACAGGAGAAGCTGTCGGCACTCGACCGGGACGCTGGGGTCGCCAGTGAACGGGAGAGGCTGGCCCGCGAAATCCACGACACCATCGCCCAGGATCTGACCGGGCTCGTGATGCTCGCCCAGCGGGCCCAGCGGGAGCTGTCGAGCGGGGTTCCCGCTGCAGAGACCCTCGGGATGCTGGAGGTGAGCGCCAGAACGGCGCTGGCCGAGACGCGTGCGCTGGTGGCATCCGGAACGCCGGTGGCCCTCAATGGCGGCATATCGGATGCGCTCGACCGTCTCGGTGAAAGGTTTGCGCGCGAGACCGGGCTCACGGTGACCGTCGCCGCCGACGGCCTCCCCGAGCTCGACCGCGATACCGAGGTCGTGTTGTTGCGCTGTGCGCAGGAGGGGCTCGCGAACGTCCGCAAGCATTCTGGTGGCCGCACCTCGACGGTGACCGCCTGGGCCGACAACGGGAGTGTCGCCCTGCGGGTGACGGACGATGGAACAGGTTTTGATCCGGATGCCGCGACCGACGGTTTCGGTCTCGATGGCATGCGCAGCCGGCTGGCCCTGGTCGGTGGCGCGCTCGACATCTCGACCTCGCCGGCGGGAACCGTGCTCACGGCGACACTGCCGCTGCGGGTGAGCGCGTGATCCGCGTACTGGTGGCGGACGATCACCCGATCGTGCGCGGCGGGATCGTCGCACTGCTGGCCGCCGCCCCCGACATCGAGGTGGTGGGCGAGGCGTCCGACGGGCTCGAGGCCGTCGCCATGGCCGCAACGCTTGCGCCGGATGTGGTCCTGATGGATCTCAGGATGCCCGGCCTCGACGGTGACGCCGCGACAGCCCGCATCCTCACCGACCGGCCCCAGGCCCGGGTGGTGATCCTCACGACCTACGAAACGGACGCGAGCATCCTCACCGCGATCGAGGCCGGCGCGAGCGGCTATCTGCTGAAAGCCGCGCCGCAGGACGAGATTCTGGCCGGAGTCAGGTCGGTCGCGCGCGGCGAAGTTGCGCTCGCCCCGGCCATCGCGGCGATGCTGGTGAACCGAGTGGCGAAGCCCTCGATCTCACTGAGCCCACGCGAAACCGAGGTGCTCACCCTCGTGGCCCAGGGCGACAGCAACCCGACCATCGCGAAGAAGCTCTTTGTGGGCGAGGCCACGGTGAAGACCCACCTCCTGCACGTGTTCGAGAAGCTCGAGGTCAGCGACAGGACCCGCGCCGTGACGCGGGCCATGGAGCTCGGCCTGCTTTAGTAATTTTGGATGTCGGCGCACAGCGTCACCCATCGAGACCTCCACTTTTGCTGCCTCGCCGCCGTTCTAACCCGCAGAAGTGGAGATCTCGGTGAACAGTGGCCGCTGCGCGCCGCCCGGCGCGACGGGTCTAGAGCTGCATCCCGATCATCACGGGCTCTGCGTGTAGTGGCACCCCAAACTCGGCGTGCACCCGCGCCTGCACGAAGCGCGCGAGCTGTGTGACCTGGTCGGCTGTGGCGCCACCCCGGTTGGTGATCGCCAGGGTGTGCTTGGTGGAGATGGCCGCGTTGGAGCCCGGGAGCGAGAATCCCTTGCCGATGCCGGCCTGTTCGATGAGCCACGCAGCGCTGAGCTTGACGAGGTAGGGACCATGGTGAGGCCTCTGGGGCGGCTGCTGCCCGAGGGGCACGACTACGTCCGGCTCGTCGTCGACGATCGGCCACCGCGGGGCATCCTTCGGCAGGCCGCGCGCGAAGTTCTCGTCGACGATCGGGTTGGTGAAGAACGAGCCGCAACTGGTCGAGTCGGGGTCGGCAGGGTCGAGAACCATGCCCTTGGCTGCGCGCAGCGCCAGCACGCTCGCGCGCACGTCGGCGATCGACACCTCGGTGCCGAGCGGCACGCCGAGCGCCTGGGCAAGCTGCGGGTAGGCGACGGCTCCGCGCTGGCTGCGCCGCAGCTCGAACTCGACGGAGAGCACAACACCCTGCCGGCCGCGCTTGATCACCGATGTGCGGTATCCGAACCCGAGCTCATCCAGCGTCAGATGCTCGATGTCACCGCTCAGGTAGTCGAGAAACTCGATCGACACGAGGGTGTCGCCGACCTCCTGACCGTACGCCCCGATGTTCTGGATGGGTGCGGCCCCGGTCGATCCCGGGATTCCGCTGAGCGCCTCGATACCCGCCAAACCGTTCGAGACCGCGAAGTCCGCGAGGGCGTCCCACGGCTCACCGGCCTGCGCCACCACGCGCACAGCCTCGCCGTCAGCAACGACCTCGACGCCGCGAGTCAGGGTCCGGATGACCGTGCCATCGAATCCGTCATCCGAGATGACCACGTTGGATCCGCCTCCCAGCACGAACCACTCGTCGCCGCCGGCCCAAGCCTCGCGGGCAGCATCGACCAGTTGAGCGGTGGTGGTGGCATCCACGATGCGCGTCGCTGGACCACCGACCCGCATGGTAGTGAGCTCGGAGAGCAGCATCAGGTGAGAGACACCCTGACCTGAGCCTTGCCGAGCACGGTCTGGTCGGCGGCGGTGACGGTCAGGTCGACGCGAGTCGAGTCCTCGTCGGTGGCCGCAATCTTCGCCACGACGGTGACGGAGGCGCCAGTCGTGGAATCCACCAGCACCGGGCGCGTGAAACGCACCTGGTATTCGAGCACGATGCCACGCTCACCCAGCCAGTCGATGACGGGCTGCACGGCAAGTCCCATGGTGAGCATGCCGTGGGCGAGAACGCCGGGAAGACCCACCGACTTCGCGATGTCGTCGCGGTAGTGGATGGAATTGAAGTCTCCAGATGCGCCGGCGTAGCGCACGAGTGAATCTCGGGTGATCGAGAACGTGTGCTCGGCGACCACGTCGCCAACGGTCAGGTCGCTCATACGTCACCCCTGACGACGAGTGTTGAGATCGCGGTGACCACGTGCGAGCCACCGGCATCCACGATTCGCGATTCGGCTGTCACCATCGAGTTGCCTCCGAGGGTCTTTACGCTCGTGACGGTCAGGGTGGCGGTGAGCTCGTCGCCGGCGACGATCGGCCGGGTGTAGCTGAACCTCTGCTCGCCGTGCACGACCATCGTGAAGTCGATGCCTGCATCTGGCTCGGCCAGGAGTTGCGCGAGGGTGGCTTCCTGCACAACGACGGGGAACGTCGGCGGCGCGATGATGTCGGTGTAGCCGGCGGTGATGGCGGCGTCAACATCGAAGTTGAGGGGACTGGAGGAGAAGACCGCTCGCGCGAACTCGCGAACCTTCTCCCTGCCCACGAGGTAGGGGGCGGTGGGGGCGAACACCCGGCCCTGGATGTCTGGATTCACTGGCACCATGCCAGCCTACCGACCGAGGCGCGCGCTGGAGGGTGGGGGAAATGCGAAACCCCGGCGGCCACATGGGCGCCGGGGTTTGCGGAATCTCTAGAGGTGGGACAGGCCTACTGGCAGCTGTCGCACTGCAGAAGATCCATCGGGTCGACGGGAACTGCGTATCCGCCGACGTTGTCGCTGTCGTTATCCATATGCGATCCTCCCCAAATCTTCTGTGGCCGAGACTGCCAGCGGCAATCTTTTCGGCTGTGCCTCTCGCGTTCTGCGGGTGGGTCTCCACTATATAACCTGAATGACAGCCGTGTCATTCCACTACATGTTGTGTTTACGGCGTGTCGCCAAAGTTTTTTCGTTTTCGTTGGGAGACCCCGCGGGAGTGGCAACTTTCGCGCTTCAGGCTTTCCGTCCCGCGATGGACAGACCGGTCTGCTTCCAACTTCCTGAGCATCAGGTCAAGCCCTCGACATCGGTTTGATCGACAGCTTGAATGATTTATACAGCAGTGCAAAACCCGGAGTGTGTTTCAGCGTTTCCTTTGAGCGATAAATGGAGAGCGAATCATGACGATTGCGACATCGAGACCCAGTCGCGAACGCAAATCCAGCGGGCCCATCCGCTGGAAGAGCGTGCAGAAGGGCCTCTGGGTAGGTGAACGTGACGGAGAGTTCGCTGGCCTGATCGAGTCGACGCGCGGCGGCGGTTTCGCCGCGATGACCTGCTTTGGAAGTCCTAAGGGGGCATTCACCACGCTGGATGCGGCGAAGCAGAGTTTCGCCGCCTGATCCGGCCCAGCGCGGCGGTGTGGACTTGAACGGCTGACGCGCATCCGCGACCATATACTGGCGCTCCCACCTGCATCCACGGACCGGAGTACCAGTGTCATCTGACTCGATCATCGAGCCGCGCGGAAACCTTTCCTTCCTTCGCAAGCACGTCGAGGTGATCATCGCGGTGCTGTTGGGCCTCATTTCGATCGCCACTGCTTATGCGTCATTTCAGAGCTCGCTCTACGACGGCAATATGACGCAGGCGTATACGACAGGCTCGAACCTCTCGACCGAGGCTGAATCGCTTTACCTCGAGGGAAACCAGCAGTACGTGCAGGATGCCCAGCTCCTCGATCGCCTCACCGACCTGCAACTCGACATGGCCAACCCCGACCCGGCGATCGCCGATGCTGCGCAGATCAAGTACGACTTGATCTACTTCCAGTCTGTGTCTGAAGACTTCGACAGGGCCATTACCGCGGCGGACGCGTTGAACGAAAGCGACCCCGACCTGTACTACAGCCCGCTCGACGATGAGGACTACCAGGCCTCGCTGTTCGGAACGTATGCAGAGACGAAAGACCAGGCGGTCGCATCCATCGCCGATGGCGACAAGGCGAACACCCTCAGCGACAAGCTGACGCTCGCCACCGTCGTGATGGCCATCTCACTGTTCCTGCTCGGTATCGCGGCGGTCGTGGGCGCTTTCCGCATCAAGCTGATCATGGGCAGCATCGCCGTCGTCATCTTCGTTCTGGCCGCGGCGCTCACCGCGACGATTCCGCCCCTGACGATCGGCTAGCGCCCACAGAGAAGGTTGCTGGCTCGGGCTACTCGCCGCCGACCCGGATGATCAGGGCATCTCCCTGGCCACCGCCGCCGCACAACGCGGCAGCGCCGATCCGTTCCCCGCCCATCTGTCCGAGCTCAAGCGCAAGGGTGAGCAGCAGTCTGGTCCCGCTCATCCCCACCGGATGCCCGACGGCGATCGCCCCACCGTTGACGTTGACCTTCGCACCGTCGACCCCGAGTTCGGCAGCGGATGCCATGGCAACGCTGGCGAACGCCTCGTTCATTTCGAAGAGATCGATGTCGTCGACGGTCAATGTGCCTTCCCTGCGCAGGGCATCCCGGATGGCGTTGGCCGGCTGGTGGAGCAAGGAGGTGTCTGGACCCGCCACGGTGCCGTACGACACGATCTCGGCGATCCAGCTCAACCCAAGCTCCTGCGCCTTCGACTTCGACATCACGACGACCGCTGCCGCGCCATCCGAAAGCTGCGATGCGGATCCCGCCGTGATCGTGCCCGTCGGCGAGAATGCCGGCTTGAGTTTAGCGAGACTCTCGACCGTCGAGTCTGGCCGGATACCCTCATCCGAATCGACGACCACACCCTTGCGGGTGGTCAGGGGCACGATCTCTTTTGCCAGTCGCGCGCTCGTCGTGGCGGCATGCGCCCGGCGATGGGACTCGGCAGCGAACGTGTCCTGCTGCTCGCGAGTGAAGCCGAACTTCTCCTGATCGTGCTCGGTGGCGGCCCCCATCGTGATTCCCTCGATGGCGCCAACGAGGGCATCACGGTCCAGGGCGTCTTCGAAGGGCTTGCTGCCGTAGGTGATGCCGCGGCGCACGCCCCGCACGAGGTGCGGTGCGTTCGTCATCGACTCCATGCCGCCGGCCACCACGATCTCGTGCTGACCGCTGGCGATGGCCTGGTCTGCCATCGCGATAGCGGTCAGACCGGAAAGGCAGAGCTTGTTGATAGTCGTGGATGGCACGTTGAGCGAGATCCCACCGGCGAAAGCGGCCTGGCGCGCAGGCCCGGGGCCCACGCCCGCCTGCACCACGTTGCCCATGATCACGGCATCGACCTGATCTGCCGACACTCCCGCGCGCTCGAGTGCTGCCGCGATCGCGGCTCCCCCAAGGTCGGGAGCGGTGAACTCTGAGAGCACCCCTGAGAGGCGACCGATCGGAGTGCGCGCTCCTGCGATGATGACTGACCCTGCCATGATGACCTCTTCCGCGAGCTTCTTTGCTCCTTCAATCCTGTCATCATCCGGCGAAGTCGGCCCGAGATTAGGCTGGGGTTATGCCCCCAATCTCGCAACTCTTCGACCCCACCCGCTGGCAGGATGTCGAGGGATTCGAGCAACTCGAAGACATCACCTACCACCACGACACCAGCGGCCGCATCGCCAGAGTCGCCTTCAACCGACCCGAGGTTCGCAACGCGTTCCGGCCCCAGTCGGTGGACGAGCTGTACCGCGCCCTCGACCACGCCCGGCAGAACACGCGCATCGGTGTGGTGCTCATCACGGGCAACGGTCCGAGCGAAAAAGACGGCGGCTGGGCGTTCTGCTCGGGCGGCGACCAGCGCATCCGCGGGCGGGACGGCTACCAATACGCAGACGGCACCGCGGCCACGGGTCGCCTGCACATTCTCGAGGTGCAGCGACTGATCCGCACCATGCCGAAGGTCATCATTGCGGTGGTTCCCGGCTGGGCAGCCGGCGGCGGGCACTCCCTCCACGTCGTGTGCGACCTGACTATCGCGAGCGCCGAGCACGCCCACTTCAAGCAGACGGATGCCGACGTCGGCTCATTCGACGGAGGATACGGAAGCGCATACCTGGCTCGCCAGGTCGGGCAGAAGTTCGCGCGCGAGATCTTCTTCCTCGGGCAGGAATACAGCGCGCAGCGCGCCTACGAGATGGGCACCGTCAACGCGGTCGTCCCCCACGCCGAGCTCGAGAGCACGGCCATCCAATGGGCAGAAACGATCATGGAGAAGTCGCCCACCTCCATCCGGATGCTGAAGTTCTCGCTGAACGCCATCGACGATGGTCTCGCCGGCCAGCAGGTGCTCGTGGGTGAGGCGACCCGGTTGGCTTACGGCACCGATGAAGCCGTCGAGGGCCGGGACGCGTTCCTCGAGAAGCGCGAACCGGACTGGGGCCCGTACCCCTGGCAGTTCTAGCCCGCCGGTTCTAACCCGCCCAGGTTCCCTCGGGTGAGGTGACGATCTGCGCGGGCGCGTATGACCAGTGACCGCCGTACTCGTAGTGGCTCGATGCCCACGGTGACGCCCAGATCGCCGATTCGATGACATCCATGGGCGCTGACGACGCGAAACCCGCGACGATGTCGCTGTATCCCCCAACGCTGTGCAACGCTTCCGCGGCGCTCTCGGCGGCGTACTCGAGGCTGTCGTAGCTGCCGAGGCCGCTGTTTCCGCCAGAGTTCCAGCCGTTGTTCAGGGGGTTGTTGCGGTTCCACCAGTTGTCCACGCCGTTCTCCTGGCGCATCCATCTGGTCATGACCGTGACGTTGTCGTCGGTGACCGGGAAGCCAGCCTTGAGCAGCACAAGCTTGGCCCAGTCGTAGTTCGTACCTCCGGCGGCGAGGGTTTGAACTCCGGCCGTGGCCGAGTACGCATCCCGGGTGATGGCAACGCCCTGGGCACTGTCGGGCACCGTCAGTTTTTGGGTGCCAGCCGGGCGAAAAAATTGAACGTTCGCACTTGCTCGATCAGAGACGCTTGATACAGGCGGCGGTGCCAGCGACCCCACCGTCACGAGGGAAAAGGCGAACACGAGAGCACCCACCGCCATCCCGTTTCGGGCGCGCACACGCCACGATCGGCGCGGTGCGCGGATGCGATGAGATGCGGTCATGGGTGAGGTCCTGTGTGGAGGTGAGCAATCGTGAGGCTGCCACGGTAACAGGCGGTGTCGGGAACCTGCCGATATTACTTCTCTCATGTTCCTTGAAAGCGCTCCCATCACTCGTTAGGGTTCTGAGTGAGGCGGCGTAGACCGCTCGTTCTATAGGGCGGCAGTCGCCGCGCTATCCCTCAATGGAGAGGACCATCGCATGACCATGCCTGAATTCCCCCACAAGAAGTCCCGGATGCGGCGGTTAGCAGCAGCCGCGACCGGCGTCGCCCTCCTCGGCGGAGCACTCATCGCGGCCCCTGCCCAGGCGGCACCACCGCGACCGGTGGACCCGCTGAATCCGAATTTCGGCCCCAATGTGCAGATCTTTAGTCCAGATACTCCCCTCGGCGAGATTCAGAACACCCTCGATGCTCTCGCCGACCAGCAGCGCGATGCCGAGATGAGCAGCGCTCGGCATGCCGTGTACTTTCTGCCGGGCAGCTACGGCACCGCTGAGGCGCCGCTGCAGTTCGAAGTCGGCTATTACACCGAAGTCGCCGGGCTTGGGGCCTCGCCCAGCGACGTATCCGTAAACGGCGCGATCGAGGTGTACAACCGCTGCATCGGCGAGGGGGGAACGAACTGCATCGCTCTCAACAACTTCTGGCGCACCCTCTCGAACCTCTCCATTCAGGTCAACAAAGCAGGCCAGGATGGATGCCGCCAGAGCGCCAACTTCTGGGCGGTGTCGCAGGCAGTGTCGATGCGTCGGGTGAGCGTCACGGGAGCAAACCTCTCGCTCATGGACTACTGCACAGCTGGTCCTCAGTACGCCAGTGGCGGCTTCATCGCCGACTCCGACCTGCCGACCACGATCAACGGTTCGCAGCAGCAATGGCTGATCCGCAACAGCGAGGTCGATGAGTGGACCAACGGCGTCTGGAATCAGGTCTTCTCGGGCGTCGTTGGCGCTCCCGATGAAGCCGGATTCCCGAACCCTCCATACACGACGGTCGCCGAAACCCCAGTCAGCCGCGAAAAGCCGTACCTCTTCGTCGACGACGGCGGTCGCTACAACGTGCGGGTGCCCTCAGCTCACACGAACACGAGCGGCACGACGTGGGGCGAGGACGCTACGGCAGGACGCAGCATCCCGATCACCGACTTCTTCATCGCGACGCCGAGCGACTCGGTCAAAGACATCAACAACGCGCTCGCGCGGGGCCAGCACCTGATCTTCACCCCCGGCGTGTACGACATCGACCGCACGATCGAGGTCAAGCGAGCAGACACGGTCGTGCTGGGAATG
This sequence comes from Salinibacterium sp. G-O1, assembly GCF_030063305.1. GTDB lineage: Bacteria > Actinomycetota > Actinomycetes > Actinomycetales > Microbacteriaceae > Rhodoglobus. Next base: position 235,712 of record NZ_JASISV010000004.1, on the reverse strand, counting down.
GGACAGGCAACCCTCACCTCTGCCGGTGGCGCAGTTCCCATGGAGGTGAAGGATGCCGACGGCATCGTCATCGCCGGCATCACGATCGACGCTGGGCCAACACTCTCGCCCGCGTTGATGAAGGTCGGTAAGCCGAACGGCGGCAAAAAGCTCGACCCGAGCAACCCGATCACGCTGAGCGACGTGTACTTCCGCGTCGGCGGCCCGCACACCGGAAAGACGACGACCGCACTTGAGGTCAACTCCGACAACGTGCTGATCGACCACACCTGGGTGTGGCGCGCAGACCACGGCATCGAGGGGTTCACCAACGGGGTGAACGGCGATACCGACCGGTGGCAGACCAACATCGGCACAAACGGCGTCATCGTCAACGGCGCGAACGTGACGGCAACCGGCCTCTTCGTCGAGCACTTCCAGACGTTCAACACCGTGTGGAACGGGGAGAACGGCCGCGTCATCCTGTACCAGAACGAGCTGCCCTACGATCCGCCCACGCAGGCGGACTGGACCCAGCCCGACGGCACGCTCGGCTACCCCGGCTACAAGGTGGGAAGCAACGTCAAGAAGCACCTGCTCGAAGGAGCCGGCGTCTACGTGTTCAACCAGAACAACCCGTCGAGCGTCACCGCCAATGGATTCGTGGCACCTCAAACGCCGGGCGTGGTGCTTCGCCACATCATGACGGTGAACCTCGCGGCTGGCACCGTCCAGCACGTCGTGAACGGGGTCGGCGGCCAGGTGGACAACTCCAACACCGGAACGCCCTCGTACGTCGTGCAGTACCCGACGCCGTAGCGCAGCGCATGACGGATGCCCCGGCGGATCGCGCGAGCGACTGCCGGGGCCTCCGCCTGTGTCAGGCAGTCTCGCGACGGGCGCTCTTGGCCGCTGGCTTTTTCCTGGCAGGTTTTTTGGCGTCGGACTTTTGGGCGGCCCGATTCTTCTCAACGCTGCGCTGGAGCGCCTCCATGAGGTCGAGCACCTCGCCCTTTCCCGTCTCATCCGTGGGCTCGCCGAATGTCTCCTCGGTGCTCACGGTGTCACCCTTCTTCAGCTTCGCATCGATCAGCTCGCGCAACTGCTCTTGGTAGTCATCGGTGAACTTCTCGGGGGCGAAGTCGGAGGCAAAGGAATCGACGAGCGACGACGACATCTCCAGTTCCTTCGCCGAGATCCGCACCTTCTCGTCGAGTGAGGGGAAGCTGGCTTCCCGCACCTCGTCGTCCCACAGCAAAGACTGCAGCATGAGCACATCACCGCGAATGCGAAGTGCCCCGAGCCGGGTCTTCTGCCGGAGCGCGAAGTGCACGATGGCCGTGCGCTCCGTCTCCTCGAGCGTCCGCCGCAGCAGCACGTAGGCCTTCGTCGACGCTCCGTCGGGCTCGAGGAAGTAGCTGCGGTCGAACATGATCGGGTCGAGCTGGTCTGAGGGAACGAATTCCACTACCTCGATCTCGCGACTGCGCTCTTCCGGCAGCTTGCTGAGGTCGTCATCGGTGAGGATGACGGTCTGCTCGCCGTCGTCATACGCCTTGTTGATGTTCTCGAAGTCGACGATCTTGCCGCATATCTCGCATCGGCGCTGGTATCGGATGCGACCGCCGTCTTTGTCGTGCACCTGGTGCAGGTGCACGTCGTGATCTTCTGTCGCGCTGTACACCTTGACCGGCACATTGACGAGACCGAACGCGATCGCGCCTTTCCATATGGATCTCATGGCCTTATCGTCCTCCGGTTACCCCATGAACGAAACCCCTTGCATCCGTCAACCACTAGAGCGCAGCGCGCCCGACTGCCACGATGGCAAGCAGACAGCGAAGGAGTCGTCGTGGCGCAAAAGCAGGTCGTATCCATCGACGGCCACCGCATCACCCTGACCAATCTCGACAAGGTGTTGTATCCGACGACCGGAACCACGAAGGGCGACGTGCTGGCGTACTACGCGGCCATCGCCGATGTGCTCATCCCCCACGCGGCCAATCGGCCCGCTACGCGCAAACGCTGGGTGCACGGCGTGGGCACCGCCGAGCAGCCCGGTGAGGCGTTTTTCCAGAAGAACCTCGATAACTCGGCTCCGTCGTGGGTGAAGCGGCGCCCCATCGAGCACAAGACCCACTCCAACGAATACCCGCTCGTCAACGACCTGGCCACCCTCTCCTGGCTCGGGCAAATCGCGGCCCTCGAGGTGCATGTGCCCCAGTGGCAGTTCGGTCGCACGGGCACGCGCAAGAACCCCGATCGGCTGGTGCTCGACCTCGACCCGGGCGAGGGGGTCGGGCTTGCCGAGTGCGCCGAGGTCGCCCGGCTCGCGCGGGCGATCCTGACCGGGATGGGCCTCGACCCGATGCCGGTCACCAGCGGAAGCAAGGGCATCCACCTGTATGCCGCTCTCGACGGCAAGCAGGATTCGGATGCCGTCAGCGCCGTCGCCCACGAACTGGCGCGATCGCTCGAAGCCGATCATCCTGATCTCATCGTCAGCGACATGAAGAAGGCCGTCAGGGCGGGCAAGGTGTTCGTCGACTGGAGCCAGAACAACGGCAACAAGACCACCATCACTCCCTACTCGCTGCGCGGGCGGGTGCGCCCCACTGTCGCCGCGCCCCGAACGTGGCGGGAGCTCGCATCCAAGGAACTGAGCCAGCTCGAATACCCGGAGGTGCTGGCGCGGGTGAAGCGTCGCGGTGACCCGTTGGCTGACCTCACGAAGGGGCACCTCGAATCGCTGGAGCCCACGGTCGAACATCAGGCGACCTTCGTGACGACCGCCGCCAGCCGGGACCGACTCGAGAAATACCGCAGCATGCGGGATGCGGCGAAGACACCGGAGCCGGTGCCGTCTGGTGTCGCCCCTTCCACCGACGGCCTGAGTTTCGTCATTCAGGAGCATCACGCCCGGCGCCTGCACTGGGACTTTCGGCTCGAACACGACGGCGTACTGGTCAGCTGGGCTCTGCCCAAAGGTGTGCCCACCGACGCGAAACAGAACCACCTCGCCGTGCAGACTGAGGATCATCCGCTGGAGTACGGCACGTTCGAGGGCACCATCCCCGCCGGGGAATATGGCGGCGGCGAGGTCACGATCTGGGACGCGGGCAGCTACGAACTCGAGAAGTGGCGGGACGACGAGGAGGTCATCGTCACCATCCACGGCGAGAAGCACGGCTCACACCGCTATGCCTTGATCCACACCCGGGGAGGCGGGCGGGCCGAGAACAACTGGCTGATCCACCTGATGTCGGATGCCGCGCACGCGCCCAGAGCGCGGACCGTGGTCGGCTCGCGCCGGGCACCGTCGCGCTCGGTGAAGCCGATGCTGGCGACCCTCGGCGAGCAGGGCCAACTCGCCGACGACGATTGGGCATTCGAGATGAAGTGGGATGGCGTGCGCGCCATCGCCACGGTGACGGATGGCGAGGTGACGCTCACGAGCCGAAACGGCAGCGACGTGACGGCGACATATCCCGAATTGGGCATACTTGCGGAGTCCGTCGGCCAAGATGCCGTCATCGACGGGGAGATCGTCGCACTTACCAAGTCGGGCCGGCCCGATTTCGGCCTGCTGCAGAACCGGATGGGCCTGACCAAGCCGCAGGATGTCGTGGCCGCCATGGCGAAGACGACTGTGCAGTTCATGGCGTTCGATCTATTGGCCTACGCCGGTGATTCGCTGGTGAAGAAGAGCTACAACGAACGCAGGAACGCGCTCGAGAAACACCTCAAGCCAGGAGGGCCGATTAAGATACCGCCCGCGTTTGACGGGGACGAAGACGCCGCGATGACCAGCAGTCGATCGCTCGGTCTCGAAGGGGTGGTCGCCAAGAAGCGCGACAGCACCTATCGGCAGGGAGCGCGGTCCCGCGCCTGGGTGAAGCTGAAGCACCACCGCACCCAGGAGGTTGTCGTGGTCGGCTGGACTCCCGGTCGCGGAAATCGCAGTGGACGGGTGGGTGCGCTGCTGCTGGCCGTGCCCGGCGACGATGGGCTCGACTACGTGGGTAAGGTCGGCACCGGCTTCAGCGACCGTGAGCTCGACGCCCTCACGACGAAGTTCGCGCGGCTGGAGCGGGCGTCCAGTCCACTCGCGGATGAGTCGGGGGTAACCGACGCGGGAGTGCGGTGGGTGCGGGCCTCGCTTGTTGGCGAGGTGGAGTTCACGGAGTGGACCGCGACCGGGCGGCTGCGGCATCCATCATGGAAAGGCTGGCGATCCGACAAGGCCGCCGCCGATGTGGTGCGGGAGTGACCGCTACGGTGATGATGGAGTCAGGTTATCGATCCCCGTCGGCGTTGGCTTTCTGTCGAAACAGGTCCTTGGAGCGCAGCAGTCTCAGTGCTGTCACCAGCACGAGCCCCCCGAGCATGTTGAAGAGCAGGGTGTATCCGAACCAGCCGAGCCACTGCAGGTAGGTGATCGAAGCACCGGACTGGATCGCCCCGAAAATGAGAAGCGAATCCAGAATCGAGTGGAACAACTGCAGCCCTGCCAGCAGAAAACCGCCGATCACTGTCGCGACGATCTTCGCCACCTCGGAGTCTGTGCCCTGCTGCATGCGCGTCATCAGGGTTATCGTGCTGCCTCCCAGTACGGCGAGCACAACGCTTTGGAGGTTGAACGGGGCGTCAGTGAAGTGCAGCGCCGACTCGGTGAGGGTGTCATGCCATTGCGGAAAGGCCTGCACAACTAGCCACATGAAGACCCAGCCGCCAGCGAGATTCATGACGAGGGTGCCTCCCCACAATTTCGCAAGCTGGCCGACCGTGCCCTCGCCGGCCACGAGTGCGGCGACCGGCATCAGGAAGTTCTCGGTGAAGAGCTCGCTGTGCGCGAGCATCAAGGCGATGAATCCGATGCTGAAGGCGAGCCCCGCCAGGAGATGGTCCCCGGTCTGATCCAGGACCGCGAGGTAGGCCAGGATGCCGAGACCGACTTCCAACCCGCCGAAGAAACCGGTGATGAGGGTTACCCGCCAGGTGCGATGGAGCCGCTCAGCGCCCTCGGTGATGGTGCTGTCGAACGACTCTGCGATCTCGTCTTCGACGGGGTCGCCGCGATCGCCGATTTCCCGCCGCCGTTTTTCGCTCATGGGGTGCCTCGTTGCGTGCGCATGTCTCACTCTCTGCGGATCGGCCCGAAAGCGCAACCTCCTTGCGCATGCCGGTGCGAGCGTGTCAAGGCCTCCCCCCGATTCCGGCGATGTGCGCCGGGAATCCTAGGATTTTCGCATGCCAAGAACTTCCCTCCCCTACCCGCTCGGAGTCAGCCTTTCGGAGGGCGGCGCGAACTACGCCATCTATTCCGAGTCTGCCGATTCTGTCGAGTTCTGCGTCTTCGACGAGTCAGGAACCGAGCACCGCACCATCCTTGACGCCCGTACCGGGCACGTCTTCCATGGCTTTATCCCGGATGTCGGGGCAGGCACGCGCTACGGCATTCGCGTGGCTGGCCCATGGGATCCAGCCAACGGCCAACGCTCCAACGTGAACAAGGTGCTGCTCGACCCATACGCGCGGGCGATCGAAGGCGACTACCGCTGGGGCCAGGAGGTGTTCGCGCACGATCAGAACAACCCCGAAGAGATGGATGAGAGCGACTCGGCCGCTTTTGTGCCGCGCTGCGTCATCGTGGCCGACGACTTCGATTGGGAGGGAGACACGTCACCCCGGGTTCCCCTCTCGCAGACCGTCGTCTACGAAACCCACGTGAAGGGCCTCACCAAACTGCACCCGGAGGTACCCGAGGAGGTTCGCGGAACCTACGCCGGCCTGGCGCACCCCGCAGCAATCAAGCACCTCACCGACCTCGGCGTCACCTCTGTAGAACTGCTACCCGTGCACCAATTCGTGCAGGACAGCCACCTGCTGGAGAAGGGCCTCCGCAACTATTGGGGCTACAACAGCATCGGATTTTTTGCTCCCCACGGTGACTACAGCTCGGCTGGCGACGGGGGCGGGCAGGTCAACGAATTCAAGTCGATGGTGAAGGCGCTGCACGCCGCCGGCCTCGAGGTGATTCTCGATGTGGTGTACAACCACACCGCTGAGGGCAATCACCTGGGCCCCACGCTGTCGTTCAAGGGCATTGACAATGCCGCGTACTACAGGCTGGTCGAAGACGACAGGTCGTCGTACTTCGACACCACCGGAACGGGCAACAGCTTCAACGTCGGCCACCCCGCCGCACTCGGACTCATCATGGACTCGCTGCGCTATTGGGTCACCGAGATGCACGTCGACGGGTTCAGGTTCGACCTCGCGACCACCCTGACCCGCCAGGACGGTTCGGCAGAGCTGCACAGTGCGTTCCTCACACTCATCCATCAGGATCCGGTGCTTGCACCGGTCAAGATGATCGCAGAGCCATGGGACACCGCCGGCTATCAGGTTGGTGGATTCCCGGCCGACTGGTCCGAGTGGAACGGCAAGTTCCGCGATGACGTGCGCGACTTCTGGAACGGGGACGACCAGGTTCTGGGCACGCTCTCGCAGCGCATCCTGGGTAGTCCCGACGTGTATGAAGCAAGCCGTCGTTCACCGCTGGCCAGCGTCAACTTCGTAACTGCTCATGACGGATTCACCATCGCCGATCTCGTGTCGTACGCCGAGAAGCACAACGAGGCGAACGGCGAAGACAACAACGACGGAGAGAGCGACAATCGTTCGGCCAACGGCGGAGTTGAGGGCACAACCGACGACCCCGCAGTGCTGGAGTTCCGCGCCCGGCAGCAGCGCAACCTCCTGGCATCTGTGTTGCTTTCCGCGGGAATTCCGATGATTCTCGGCGGGGACGAACTCGGACGCACCCAACAGGGCAACAACAACGCCTACTGCCAGGATGATGAGATCTCGTGGTTCGACTGGGAGAACGCGGATTCCGAGCTGACCGCGTTCACTGCCAACCTGATCGCGCTGCGCCGCGACAACCCGGCGCTCAGGCCGACCTGGTTCCGCCAGTCTCCCGAGGTGGAGGCCTCCGACTCAGTATCGGTCGTACAGATCAACGGCAACGCGTTTGCCGAGGAAGACTGGGACAACCCCGACATTAGGGCAGTGGTCTACCTCTTCGAGCACCCGGGGAAGAACGCGTTTGCGCTGCTGCTGAATTCGGCGAGCAACGGTGTCGAGGGCACGCTGCCGGCCGCCCCGGGCGCCGAGTGGGAGGTGGCCGCATCGAGCGATCCCGACCAGTCGATGGAATCGGGGACCACCACGCTGGTCGTCCGCGATCACTCTTTCACTCTGCTGATCTCACGCCACCGCGACTGAGCGCGAAAAAGGGCGGCCCCGACCGGGACCGCCCTCCTCGCTATCAGCTAGCCGATGGTGCCCATGCGGCGACGCAGGTACAGGGCAGCCGCCCCGAGGAACACCAGACCGCCGCCCAGCGAAATCAGGCCGGCAATGCCGTCGCCAGAGCCAGTATTCGGCAGCCCAGCGCCAGAGCCGTTACCGGCTGGCGTCACTGGCACCGGCGGCGTCGTGACCGGCGAGCAATCACTGGCCGAGGGTGCGGCGAACACGAACGCGGATGGATTCACCCAGTCGACATCGATCCCGTCAGGTGCGACGGGTTGGACGGTGACCGTGATGGATCCGTTTGCTGCCGCATACGTTCCCGCGAGTACGCCGGGGGTGCCGTTGACCGTGAACGTCACCTGGTTAGGGGTGAAGCCCGCAGCGACGCCGAGAGTGTACGACCCCGCCGCGGTGCAGGTGGCCTGTGTGAAGGTCACAGTCGGGAGCACGAGCGCCAGAGTGGGGATTTCCTGTTCGCAGTTGTTCGCGAAGAAGGCCTGCCCCGCCGCATCCCAGTTGAGTCCGGCGAATTCCATGACCTCGCCCTGTGTGAGGTACGAGAACGGCGGAACGATATCGGCCGAGCCGTCATGCGTGTCATGGCTTCCCGCAAAGAACGCGCTCACCGAGATGTTCAGCAACTGGTAGACGCCAGCCGGGCCGAACGCCACAAATACCAACTCATCTGAATCGGTTTCGACTCCAGCCGCGTGGCAGAACTGCACCATGGTGAAGTTCGTGTTGTCGCAGGCCTCACTCGTGTCGATCGGCTTCAGCACTCCGTGGAATGTAATTTCGGTGAGGCCGCCGGCGAATTGAGCATCGCCAGTCGCAGTAGCGGTAACGGAATAGTTGTCGTCACCGGCGGGATCCGTGACCGGGCCCCACGTCGCGTTGGCCACCGCGCCAAGCACAAGCTGCTCGCCAGCCGTGCAGGTCTCGGGCGAGAACGACACTGCTGCCGTCGCGACATCCGGGATCACCACGACCGTGTCCTTGCAGCCAGCCTCCAGGAAGGCCCGACCTTCGGCATCCCAGTTGAGGCCCGGGAATTCGACGACCGCACCCCGCTTGATGTAGCTGAACGGAGGAACGATATCTGCGGAGTTCCGGTGAGTGTCGTGACCGTCCCTGAAGAACGTCTTCACCGAGGTGTTGAGCAGCACGAACGGATTCGAGTCACTCCTCGTGGCGTGGCAGAACTCGACCTTCACGATTTTCGTGTTGTCGCACGCCTCGCTCTTGTCGATGTGGTCCAGCTCACCGCGGAAGGTGAGCTTGGTGAGCCCCCCGGCGAAGAGTGCGTTGCCTGTCGCAGTCGCGGTCACGGAGTAGTCATCGCGGCCCCGAGGGTCGGTGACCGGCCCCCATACAGCGTTGGTCACAGCGCCAAGCACCAGCTGCTCAGCAGCCGTGCAGCTCGCTGGGGTGGTGGACACCGATGCCGTCGCGACATCCGGAATCACCACCGGCTCCTCGCATCCTGCCGCCAGGAAGGCCTGTCCTGTCGCATCCCAGTTCAGTCCGGGGAAGTCGATGGTCTGGCCCTGCTTCACGTAGGAGAACGGGGGAACAATGTCAGCGAAGTTCTGGTGCGTGTCGTGCCCAGCGTTGAAGAACGCGTTCACTGAGGTTTCGATCAGCACAAACGGGTTCGAATCGCTGCCGGTGGCGTGGCAGAACTCCACCTTCTTCGCGGTTGTGTTGTCGCACGCCTCGCTCGTGTCTACCGGATTCAGTACTCCGTGGAAGGTGAGGGTACTCAGTCCGCCCGGGAAGAAAGCGTTACCAGTCGCGGTAGCGGTGACTGAATAGTTGTCGCTCCCCGCAGGATCGGTGACCGTGCCCCAAGCGGCGTTGGTCGCGGTGCCCAACACGAGCTGTTGTGCGGCTGTGCAGCTCGCCGCGATAAACGAAACTGATGCGGTCGCAACACCTGGCACGACGACTACACGCTCACAACCGTTGTTGAAGATCGCCTGACCGGCAGCGTTCCAGTTCAATCCAGGGAAGTTGATGGTCTGGCCCTGCTTGACGTAAGAGAACGGGGGAACGATGTCCTCGAAGTTCTGGTGCGTGTCATGCCCGGCGTTATAAAAGGCATTCACGGACGTATCGACCATTACATAGGGGTTTGACGCGCTTGCCGTGGCGTGACAGAACTCAACCTTTTTTTCGACCTCAACCACCGGCTCCGGCTCCGGCTCTTCCGCCGGCTTCGTTGAGAAGCTCATCGCAGGAGGACCGACGTTTACCGGCTCGGACGCAACGGACTGCTCGGGGATCGGTGCGGTCGCGCTTGTCTCCGGCGCATCCGGCACAACCACTGGAGCTTCGATGCTCGGTTCAACCACTGGAGCTTCAACGCTCGCGATCGTGGTTTCGGTGTCGGTGACGACATCGTCATTGGCGAATGCTGGTGCAGCAGTGCCGATTACGGCGCCGCTCGCCAGCGTAAGTGCGGCAAGCGCCGCGAGAAATTTGTTGCTGAACATGGCGGGGTTCTCTCGGGTAGAACAAGTGTGCCGGGGGGAGCGGGCGCAGGCGCGTTCGGAGCGCGCACAACGTCCGTCGTTGAGCGAACAAGCACGAAGAGGGGGTAGACGTGCGCTCAACGTTCGGGGGCGTTGAATGGGTTAGCGATCACCTTCTCAGGTAGCGGCTCGGCGTCGAGCCAGCCGGGGTTTTCGGGTCCGGCATCTAGTTCGCACGCTAACACGTCCCCTATACAGGGGACAATCCCCTTGACTGAATCGGTATCGCTGCTTTAAGGCCGGGGTGCGGCGCCCGTCGGAGATCTCTCGACGCTGCTCCTGAGCGTGAGGTCTGCGAAGCGGCAGCCTCGTCAAGCCGCTTCGCAGACCCGCTTCAGCTCGAGCATGTCTTTGAGCAGTGCCTTCTTTGTTGCGCCGGCGAAGAACACCATGAGGAGTGACCCCACACTGGCACCGAACGTGAGCGGCCGACCCTCAAACGTCATCTGCACTCGGGTCGATGAGCCGACGGGGGTGAAGAGGTATTCGCTTCGGTAGTGCGTCCCGTGCGATTCCGCCTCTACTACGTAGGAGGCATCCTGTTCAATCGCCGTCACCCACATCTCCTCGGTCGCCTCCTTGCCGAACATGATGCGGGTTTCGCGCCATTTCGTGCCGGCTTGCATTTGGACGGGGCCGGCGAGGATCTCGACCTTGGTGATGCCCGGAACCTCTGCCGCGAAAACATCGAGGTCACTGAAGACAGCGAACACCTTCTCTGGCGCCGCGTCGACGTCGACGCTGGACTGGATCTTCATGGGAGCTCCTTCTGGCGATGGCTCCCAGAGTAGTGCGGCGCGTTCCGGCGGACCGCGGTTGCTCGTCCGGCTCAGAGTCGGACAGACGACAACGATGTACGCCGGCGAGGAGTTTGTGGTTTTCCGCACCGCATAGCAAGGAGGAGGGCGCCTGCCGCCGCAGCTATGAGGCGTTCACGCCATTCTCGTCGCAGTCCGACGATCACGCCGCGAACCAGGAACTCGCGAGCAAGGCCGCTTCGACCCGAATGATGACGATCGCCCTTACGGCAACGTCGTAGGCATGCCGCGCATCAATTCCACCCCACGAGCCGCGGCAGATCGTCGCCACAGCGCGCAACTTCAGCAATTTGCCGCAGTTCGGCGCTGTACGGGCTGCCACGCCAACGGATCGGTCGCGTCTAATGCTCCGCGTCCCGGCGATTAGGTGAACAAGGTAGCTGAGGCGGGATTCGACTCCCCTACTGAGCTGCATCCACATCGCGCGGTAGAGCGAAGGGACAGGCCGCGCGTTGAGCGCAATGCGGCTGACTGCTCAGCGGGGGCCCACGAGCGGCTTCTCAATCCGCCTCGCCCGCCGAGACAACAAAAGACCCCACGTAAACGGTGGGGCCTCTTTTTGTCTCTGTAGCTGAGGCGGGATTCGAACCCGCGACCTCACGATTATGCCCCCATCGATATCGGGGGTTTCTGCGGGGTGTCAGAGGATGCGCGATGCCAGTGATTCATAGATCAGGGGGTATCGCAGCATTCCGCTATCGATCACTGAATGTGCGGGGTAAATGCGGGGTTCTGTAGCGGACCAATCCCTCATTACCCGTGGTTTCGTTGCCGCTCGGGATTTTGGTCTGTGGATAACTTTTGAGTCGTCCTTGGTTTTGTCTCGTCGCCTGCGAGAGGATTGCCGGATGTTATTCGCGTACATCGATGAGACAGGCGACCGAGGGCTCGATAAGGGCGGCTCGAGCCCGGTCTTCGGAATGGCTGCGCTTATTGTCGACGACGACTCAGCGGAGGCGGTTCAGGCTGCTGTATCGCGCCTTCGGGCGGACTTTAACGTGCCTGCAAATCGCGTTATGTCCTGGAAAGACCATCTGAAAACCCACGCGAGACGCAAATACGCAGCAGGAGTTCTCGGTGCGATCTCAAACGTGCGCATCATTTACGTGTATTGCCAGAAGGACCGAGTTGTCGGTCAGTACACATCGAACCGTGAACTCTTCTACAACTATGTTGCGATAAAGATGTACAAGAACATCCTCTGGGCGGCCCGAAATTGGAAAGGCGTGTCTGAAGGCATCCACACCCGGTTCGGTCACGTCCGAGGGCATGATCATACGTCGACGGAGGCCTACTTCAGATTCCAGCTGCAGTTCGACTCGAAGGTCCCGTCTGGAATGGAGCGAGGATTGCGCTGGGTGTCCGCGGATCAATATCTTGAAAGCCAGGCTGCCGACTTGTACGGAGGTTTTCTTCGCGCAGCTATTTGGCCGGATGAGTTCGGCAACGTTGAAGGCCAATACCTGAAGCAGATCTGGCACCAGATTCGTCGTGGTAGCGGAGATTGCCCGATCCCGCTTGGGCTCTTGTCGATGCCGTCGAATGACATCGCAAAAAACTCGTCGTGGTACGAGTGCACACACTGCACGCACGACAGGCCGCTTGAGACCTCCAGGAGCCGATCCACTTAAGGAGTGCGGTGGCAGCACCGCTGGACATTCCTGGCAAGTCTCAAGCGACCTGTCCCACCGAGGTTAACAGACATAGCTGACATTTTGGTGAGGTTTCTGGACTTTTACCCAAGAATCTGCCACGTTCGGAAACTCATCGAATTTTCCCGAGCGTTAGGTCAACGACCTCACCCTCCTCGCTCCGCAGAACCGCGAGCGCTGCCATCCCCGCGATAACCTCCGGGTCGTCGTCGGGCACGAGCTGGTCGAAGTCGTCGTCGGTAGGTCGGGCCATGCGTTCAAGCTACGCCTTAGGCGTCTCGGGTGTCGATCCTCATTGTGGCGTCGTCGTCGCCGTCTGACCAGCTCCAGCTCACAGCCTTGATGACCTTCGTGATTGGTGCGTCACCGGCGAGGGTGATGTTCACTGTCTTGCCGGGAGCGGCGGTGTAGTCGCTGATCGCGGTGACAGAGATGTTGCGTCCGCGGGTCAGTGCGCGTGCGAGGAGTGCGGCTGCTCCCCCTGATGCGGGAGGCTTCGTGTCGGTGTACCTGACGACGAGGGTCTTCCGGGGCGTTGTGGTGCCGCCTGCGCTGTCGTAGTCGACCCGTTGCACGTTCGGCGTGACTGAGGTGTCTGTCCACTTGTATTCGATGACAACGCAGTTGGCGAACCCGCTGCCGTTCGATCCGTCGCGGGAGATGTCGTCGTCGGCGAGCTTGACGTTCTCGGTATCGGAGAGGCTAATCGTGCCTGCGACAGACACTGGGGCGACATCGAGCCGGAACGCTTGCCCGCCTTCGCTCCATAGGCGTAGGCCGGCTGTTTTGATTGGCCCTTCGATGATTTCCCACACTGTTGTTCCGGGAGCCCATGGGTAGGGCACCGCGAGCGTGTGGGAGCCTGCTGTGGTGATCGTCCGGGTGGGGATCGCGTCGGCGGTGCGGGCGGATACGAACGCCTGCACGGTGCCCGTGGTGAAGGTGATGACGGTGGTGCCGCGCTGTCCGTAGTCCTGCAGAAGGCACTCATCGGACTCGGCGGTGACGGTCATTTCGGCGTTGACCCTGTCCACTTTCCGGGTGCGCAGAACGAGGTCCCACACCTTCTCGGTGATGAGGGCACCTGCCTCGTCGGTGTGGGTGACGGTGATACTGATTCGGTGGCCCGCAGTGGGGTCGATGGTCGCGTAGTCGGCGGGGACGCTGCACACAAGGTTGGCCTGGACGTAGGGTGTCCAGCCTTCGTCGAGGGTGATCGTTGCGCGCTTGATGGTCAGCCATACGCCGGTGGAGGTTTCGGCGGTGATCGTGTGCCTGCTCGGTGCTGGAATCACAGCGGCACCACCACCGCTTCGCTAACTTCTTGGAAGTCGACCGTAAGTGTCCACATGGTGCGGGTGTCGGGGTCGAGTGCAAGTGTTGATGCGCCGGTGGGAAGGTACTGCATCTCACCGAAAGCGTCGGGGTCGTCGAGGGTGATCGTTGATGGTTCGGCGTGGAACCGTTCTGCGAGGTGCGCGGTTGCTGCGGTGTCGAAGAGGTAGCGGATCGTTCCTGCCCGAAGTGCTGCCGGGCGGAGGGTGACTACGTTCTCCGGGCTCGAGAGGAGCTTGTGGGCGACGGATCGGATCGCCCTGGATGTTTCGTATCCGAGGATCAGTGTGGGGCTGATCGGCTCGGTGTCGGGGTCTTTCCCCAGTCGTTCGGTGTGCGAGTTGTCGGCGGTGCCCTGCCATCGGTAGATGTGGAAGGCGTCGGCGGGAGTGAGCCCGTCGAAGTAGGTCGCGTCGTCACCGATTCGTGCGTCACGGAATGAGACGGACTGCCCCGCGGTCGCAGACACCGCGTTTACGACGGCGACGGTGATCGTCCCGATGCCGAGCGGAACGAAGGTGACCGAGACGCGAGCCATCGCTCCACCGGCCGCCTGCACTGCGGAGAGTACCGAGCCGCCAACGATGGCACCCGACACTTTCAACTGCGAGCTGCATCCGACTGACTGGATGTCGGCGCTGAGCGTGTAGGTGTTCCCGATCACGACCGACGGAATGCCAGTGCTACCGAAAGTGAGTGTGAGCGCGCCTGCTGCCGGCGAGCCGGTCGCAACGACGCTGGTCTTGTTGCCGGGGTCGGCCGAGATCGTGCCGCCCGCGACGGTGTAGCCGGTCGTGCCGCGACGCCCTGACGGGTTGATGATCAGGTTCATCCCGTCGACGGTGTCGAGCGGTCGGGAATCGAGGGTGATCGTCGTCATGGGTTGGTGACCCCGTTTCGGTAGAAGATGTCGACCGGCACGTTGATGCGCCTGTCGTTGATGTCGCGCTGTATTCGCGTCACGAAGTCAGAAACACCGGGGTCGCTGAGGTTCACGGGGATGTCGATTGGGGCAAGCTTGGAGGCCTCGTCGTGCTTCGTCTTGAGGTTCTGGAACCGTCGTGTCTCGGCGTCCTGCCTGTTTTGGTTGGCTGCGACACCATCGCTGGTGGTCTTAGAGATGGCATCCTCAGCCACGATCACCTTGCCGGCAGCGGTGCCGTACTCGTCGGAACGTTTCTGGACAGCGGCGAGGATGTCGTTATTGGCCTGGATCTGTAGGTCGGCCTGCTGTTGCACGTCGGCGGTTGATCCCGCGAAGTCCTCGGTGAGCTTGTCGTTAGCCAGCCCGACACGCTCGGCCACCTTCTCGACCTCGGCCGGTGCGCCAGCCATCGCAGCGACGACGGTCGAGACGCTGAGCCCTAGGTTCTCTGCATACTTCTCCGCGCTGGAATAGAGAGCAGGGTCGCTGACGATGTCAGCGATCGCCTGCGTCAGGAACTGATTACTGACGAACTTCTGCCCCGATTCAAGCATGTCGTCGAACGCTGCGACGATCCGCTCCTTTGATGCCTCAGCGTCCTCGGACATCTGCTGAAACAGCGCACCACCGGCAGCACCGATGAGCCCGAAGGCGACACCGAGCGGCAGGGGGAGGCTGGATGCCAGCCCGCCGAACGTGCCCTGGATGCCGTCAGCTACCCCGCTGAGTGAACCGTCGAAGCTTGAGGCTGTCTCGCTGAAGTTCTGGACGGCCTCACTCTTGAACTCGCGTACCGAGTCTCCGGCGCGGGACGTGTTCTTCTTGAAATCGTCGCCGATGTTCTTGCTGGCCCGCCCAGATGCGGCCTCGAGATCCTTCATATCGGCCGAGAAGTTGCGCTCTAGCTTCGCGGAGTCCTTGACGGTGTCACCGAGCTCGTCCTGCAGCTTCTCGAGCCCGTCGCCGATCTTGTCGACACCTTTGACCGCGTCCTTCGTGTCGGCGCCAATGTAGAGACTCAGGCCCTTAGCCATTAGGTTCTTCCTTCGAATGCAAACGCGATGGTGCGCACCACGGTCTGCGCCCACAGGGACGCGATACGAGGCACGAAACGGGCCGTCGCGGGATAGAACACATGCCCGGTGCGCTTGCGCCACCTGAGCTGATTGGACGTGTGCCGGGTGACCTCGTGGGTGCCGCCATTCTTCGAACGGCGCCTGTACGTCTTGACCTGGTTGCGGTTCGCGCCAAACTCGACAGGGGCAGCAAGGTCGACAGCCTTCACGCCACGTCGAACCCTCCCCGTGCCGGCCGCAGCGAGTTGCACATTCTGATTGCTGGCATTCACCCGCGCCGTGCCGACAATCACGCGATGCTCAAGTCGGGTGCTGGCCTGCTGCGCCAGCTCCCTCGTCCACTCCGGGGTACCGAGCACCTTCGTCTGCATACGGATCTGCGCCTGGAACTCTTTCGGAGCAGCACGAATAGCCGAGAGGACCGCTAGATACTCTCGGCTCGACGCCGCGCTGATCCGAAGTACCACCGTTTAGGTGAGTACCGGGCGGCCGCGCACACCGAGGGTGACGGTCGAGACGGCTACCGAGTCGACCTGCCCACCGATCGACCCGGGAGTGATGAGGAGCGTAGCTGCGAAGCTCGCACCGCCCGAGATTGGCTGGAATGTGGCAACCACCGCGGTTCCCTCGTTTGCGAACAGGTACTTCGAGAGGCTGTCCGTGGTGGCCCAGTCCTGCGCGAAGCTGAGGTTGCAGGTCCACGTCGCCGTCGTGACATCGGTGAAGATGGAATCGGGCGTGAGGCCCTTCCAGTTCACTGTTGACGCGCTGGGGATAAGTTCAACCCCGGAGACGTGCTTCTGGTACTCGTTCGTCGCGCCAAGTTTCAGCAGGACATCCTTCAGGACAATTGGGACTACGGCGATTGTGGGCATGATCAGGCTTCCTTCTGTACGTGCATCTCGGTGGTGATGTCCCACCCGAGGCGGGTTTCATCGACGGCAACTTTCTTGGCGGCGGACCACTGCACACCGGGGATCGTGTCGAGCGCGAAGAGCAGATCGATCACGTCATCGTCGAGTTGGTATTCGGCTTTCGTGATGTCCTGATGCGGCGAGATAATCGTGATCGTCCAGGTGCTGGTGAACATCCCCTGAGGTGCAGCATCTGTCTTTGCGATGTCGCCGAGCTTCAACTGCACGACCGGGGTGTTGGTGGCATCGACATTTCGCTCCACGTCGACGAGCTTCCACGCGGCAGGTAGCAGCGGCCTGAGCTGGTCGGCGAGCTGCTCGCGAAGAGTGCCCATCAGCCGACCACCGGAACGCCACGCTTCGGGCGCAGGAGAGCTTTCACTGTCCAGTCCATGGGGAAGACGGTGACGTGAAACCCGCCCTCCCCCATGCCGTCCTGAGTGTCGGAGACGGTCGACTGCCACAATGCGCGGGTCTGCATGATCAGCGCGAGGCGGTAGGTTTCGGGGAGGGCACCCTCAAACGCCGGTGCGAATTCGCTGCACTGGATGTAGGCGGCCTCGAGAAGGCGCCCACACGTCTGGTAATCCTCGGGAGCATCGGGCCACGCATCGCGCAGCTCCTCAAATCCCACTCCCCACCACCCATCCACGGGTTAGACCGTTGCTGCCGTGACGAGCTGCAAGCCAGTCGCGTCGTTGATGACCACGCCGGCGTATCCGAAGGCGGCCTTGTCGATGCCGCCCTTGGCGAGGTCGAGTGCGTCGATTCGGATCGGAACTCCCGGGAGTTCGTACACCGTTGCGGCTTCCTTCGCTCCGACGAGTACCTTGCCTGCGGTGACCGTCGCGGAGGGTCGGATCACGAACCCGTCGAGGTCACCCTCGCTGAGGCCGAGAGCCGCGTTCAGGTAGCCGAGCACGTTCGCCTTCGGCTGCTTGGCCATCTGCTTCCAGAGGGCCGGTGCGACCAGCGCGAACGAGGGAAGTACACCATTGGTGACCAGCACTGTCGCGCCGTCGATGATCGCGGACGCTGCCGAGCCGATCGTGCCACCACTTGCGCCCGGGAGGGTCGTGAGCGCATCACCGGCGAGGGCGGTCGCTCCGGCGAGGACTGCGGCTGCAACCTTCGCGTCTGCCCACTTGGCGTAGTCCTCGGTGACGGCATCCGCGTAGCTCTCGAAGAAGCCGGGGACGGGGAAGTCGACGAACTCGCGAGCGATGTCGTGGCCGACCGCGTAGCGGCTTGCGGAGCCGGTCACAGCGGCGACGGTGAGGGTGTTCGAGGGCACTGCGGCCTTGTTGCCTGCCCAGTCTCCACCTGCTGGCTTCTGCGTCCACTTGAACCCGTTCAGCGTGAGGCTGGTGAGGTCTTTGTGACCGAACAGCGGGAGAACCTGCTGGCGGTAGTTCAGTGCCGACCAGATGAGGCCCATCCACTGCGGGAGGATGCCCTGCACGCCGGCGATGCCACCAACTCCGTCGTACTTCACGTCGGAGAGAGCAGCGAACAGTGTTGCGCCGTTCTCGTGGCCGAGGCGTTCGGCGAAGTCATCCACCGAGAGGGTGCCCTGGTTCATGGCGTAGAGCATGCCGCCGATGTCACTGACGGAAAGAGCAGGAGTGGACTGTGTGCCCGCTCCCGCCTGAAGGGTGTTCGGGATCACAAGTGTCTCGCTTTCGGTGTTGGGTGTGAAGGTGATGCTGTTGTCCGCGGCAGTCACGGTGACTGTCTCGGGGATCTCGGTAGCGACGATGGAAATGTCACCGTCTACTGGCTCAAGCAGAGTGGGGATCTCTTCAGCGGGAATCTCTTCGCCGATGTCTGCGGCCATGAGAGTCGCTGACGGGAACGCGCCCTTGGCAACGACCGCGGCGCCGAAGATGTGGCCCGCGATCGCTTTGCCGGCTCGGATGACGAGGTTCTTGGCCTCGACACTCAGCGCGCCCCTGGTTCCCGCGTCGTACGCGAGCAGAGCCTCGTCAGCCTCGTCCGTGTTGGCGAAGCTGAAGGTCGCATGTATGCCGTCTGCATGCTCAGCGAGTACCGTTGCGCGGCCGACCGGGATCTCGCGGTCGTGGCCGATGTTCAACGTCACCACCGAGGGATCGCGGGGCAGGGTCAGCACGCCCGCCTCGACGGTGAACTTGCCGAGGTTGGTGTTTCCCTGTTCTCCGAACGGCACGAGCAGCCCGGAGAGGGTGCGTGCGTTGAGGTCGGCGAGCAGGGTGCTCGTCGAGATAAGGCCGTCAGTCATCAGTCCTCCGTAGGTACGCCGGTAGGCAGCACCGGGTTGTCAAGCTCGATACGGTCGAAGCGAACTCGCTGGCCGCGGGGCACGACCTTGTCGACGGACAAGGCATGTTCGATCGGGTTCGTCCAGAACGGGAGATCCAGCTCGTAGAAGCTGTTCTTCTCCCCGTCTTTCGTCGTGTAGGTCAGCGAGTCGATGCCAGTCGTGCCATCGAGCAGCGCAGCGCGGACGTTCAGGAATGAGCCAACGTCGGTGCGGATCGCGTTGCGGCCTTCCTGCATGAGGTCGGCTTTCACCTCGCCGTGGACGCGCACTTCCATGCCTGCAGGGGTGAAGCTCACTCCCCCGTTCTCGGCCTGGCGAGCGGCAGCCCACGCCTTCACGTAGGCGTCGACCTCGGCCTGGGTCAGGTTTGAGTCGTCGGTAACTTTCAGCTCGATGAGCGGGATGGGGTTGCGCATGCGACCCGTCCACGCCTTCTCGGTGTCGCGGGCACCCTTCAGGGTGCGACTGCCGACGTTCAGCAGCCCCTCGAAGGGCGGGTTAAACAGGATGTAGTCCTGGGAGTCGACTGCGATGTCGTTGACGAGCACATGCCCGTCTGTGATCTTCCATAACTGCGGCGGGCACCACTCCGCGTTCAAGATTTGGCCAGCCGCTCCCCGTTCGGTCAGCCACAAGCTGACCCCATAGAAGATCAGGTCATCGACTGTCCAAGCTAGCCGCTCGTACGGGCTCACAAGCCCGTCAGTGCGGTACAACCATGTGGGCTGCTCGCCCAGCGCGCCATCCTTGTCGAGCGCCACCAGCGGCAGCTTCGCGATGGTGGATACGAGGAGGTTTCGTGCCTTCGATACGGCGGGGATCTGGATGGCCTCAGCCCTGCTCAGCGGCATCCCGGCCGCGGCATCAGCGCCGAGCACATCGGCGTAGACGATCGCCGCGAGCGAGCCCTCAGCCCACGGCGACCGCAGCCCGAAATCATCGAGGGTCGCCAGATAGTCAGGCCGCTGTCGGCCTAGTCCGAGTAGATCGAGAAGTCCCATTACTTTCAGGATCAACCTCGACCGTTACATACTCAGTATGTATTTCCTTCGGCGTGTCGCGGAATCGTTGAACCCGCAAAGCACCCTTCGCACGATCCGACCCGGGATGCACCTGGGACTCATGGCGAGCGCCCGCCCTGCGCCCCTCAGCACGGTCAGCGGCCATGTAATCCCAGCCCGGGCACTCACTGCAAACGACCAACGTCATCGCCGGGGAACAGTCGACACGGATAGTCATGAGGCCACGCTCGGGGTGAGAGCTGCGCGAGGAGGCGCATCGTCGAAGGTGTGCAACGCGATCGCTGCGGCCTCGAGCGCGGTGATGTCGTCATCCTCGTCAGGTCGACCGAACGACCACCGTTTGCTGTCCCTCGCACCGCGCTTCGTAGCGAGCCTCACCGCGCCATCGAGAGCGTCCTGCCCCCAATGGACGACGTTCTCAGACTCAATCTCCTTGACCGTGAGAGACGCAGCAGTCGACACGTCCGACCACTTGCGCGCCACCATACGGGGGCGTGGACGTGCCTTCATCAGCTTCTGCGCCTCGCTGTCCGTCGCACCATTGCCGGAGTCGTAGGCGACGTTCGCGCGGTACTTCAGCGCCAGTCGCAGCACCTCCCGGTGAAGCCCGCGCACCGGCCCGTTGTACATCACGAGCCAGCATGCGCGCCCGTCGTCGTCACGCCACGCGGCAACGATTGATGCGACCGTCGAGTTCAAGTGAACCGAGAACGCGAGGGTGAACAGCTCGGGCGGTGCCGGGAGCGGCGATGCCTGCAGTCCCTTGCCGAACTTGATCTGGTCCAGGAACGACATCGAACCGATCTGACCGAAGATCCCCAGATACTCCTTGAGGAACTGCTGCGGCTTCATCTTGTCGAAGTTGGTGCGCAGATCCGCAAGCGTCGTGCCGTGGTCGATCCCAGGGTGAGCGGCAACGAGCAGCGGCACCGTCTTGTCCCAGTCCTTCTCGCCCGAGGTCATGACATTCTCAAGGGTCGTAGTCGGGGGTGCCGCGAACTCGATGACCGTCGTCCGGTTGCGTCCCTCCCGCCCATCGTCCAACGTCTGATAGAGCAGGTTCCCTGCGCGGATATCCCCTGCCGTTCCCGCCGCGATGAACAGCGCATCGGGGATCGTGTCCATCGTCGCCAACGCACCCGAGATCAGGTCGTCAGTCATCTCCGGCTCGGCCTCGCCAGCCTCATCCACGATGATCAGATCCCACGCATCCGAACGGTAGTTGTCACCCTTCGGCGCGCCGAACTGCAACAGCGACCCCGTCTCAAGCCACCGCACCGACTCCGAGCCGCCCCCATAGTTCAGCTTGAACGGGCGCGAGCTCGTATCTGGAAACAGGAACTCCAGCGGCTCCGCGATGTCCTTCTTGAACCTCGCCCGAGCCTTCAACGCCGTCGTCGCCATCGTGTAGCTGATGCTGTAATCCTCACGCAGCGAGATCCTGCCCATCGCCACCGCGAACAACGCCGAAGTCTTCGTCGACCTCCGAGGCGCAAGTATCCCCATGAAGCGATCGGCAGCATTCACAGCGTCCGAGATCAGCAACTGCGCCGGCCTAGGGGTCATCAACTCCCCCGTGCGCTTGTCACGCTTCGCACGCGGCCCAGTCAACCTCGTCAACCCCGCGCCCTGAATGAACTCCTCACGCCCTCTCTGAGAATCAGACAGACCCGACAGATTCAGCGGAGGTATCGACAGATCACGAACCGATTCCCAGTTGTCTGTGTGAAAAGCCGTGCTGCCAACGGGCGGGGGTGATGGTGATTTCTCAAAAACGGCGGTTGATTCTTCGGCGTGTCGCGTGTTGGTGGTCATGCTACGTCCACGTAGGTTTTGCCTGCCTTGATGAGCTGGACGACTTGCATGGAGGTGTTGAGGGAGGCAGCGATTGATGCGGTGCCTTCGCCGGCGTCGGTGCGGCGGCGTATGTCTCTGACTTGCTCGTCGGTGAGTGAGCGGTTGTGGGCGATCTTCCCGAAGGCGCGGATGATGTTGCCGTGCTGCAGGAGGTCGGTGATGTAGGACACGTCTTGTCGGTAGCAGTGGGCTACCCATCCGAGCCAGGTGGAGGTGTCGGTTCCGTATCGTCGCCAGATGTATTGCTCGAGTTCGGGCAGGGTGTCGGCGATGTTGAGTTTGCGTGGGGTGATGGGTGGTCTGGGTTCGGCTGCGACGAGGGTGAGTGCGTGTTCTCGGATGCGTCCGCAGATCTCGGTGATGTAGTTGATGGAGCGGTCTTGGCTCATGTCGGTGAGTTTCCCTATCTGCTCGTATGGGAGTTCTTCGAAGTAGCGGAGGGCGATGAGGATTCGCCAGTCGCGGCGCGTCATGATGATTTGGTCGGCGATTTGTTCGTGGAGCATGGATGCGGGTCGGTGGCGTGAGAGTTGGGTGCGGATGATGTCGTCGCTGGCCCAGTCGTCGGGGTTGTCTTCGCCGCTGATCTTTTCGAGGCTGGTGTCTGTTTTTTGGTAGCGGTGTTGTAGGTAGTTGGCGAGGCCCCAGTCGATTGCTTTGCGGGCGTATGCCCAGAAGATCGCTCCTGAGTGGGGGTCGAGTTGTCTTTCGGTTGCCCAGGCGGGGTATTCGTTTGCGGCTTTCCAGAGGATTTCTGAGGCTTCGGAGATGAGGTCGTCGTAGGTGACGATGCCGGCGTGTCGGTCTTGTTGGAGTCGGTGTTTCCAGTGCTGGTTGACGTGTGCGATTGTGGGTCGCAGGTTGGTCATCATTCTGCGTTCGGCGGTGACGGGTTCGTAGTCTGACGGGTTGAGGTGGAGCCCTGCGAGGGCGTTCACCATGAGGGCATGTTCTTGTCGGTTTGCCGTTTGCGGTTGGTGGCGGCGGCGCCGAGTTTGCCGCCTGCGATTTGGTTGCAGGCTTTCTGGCCTTTGGCTTTGGTGTGTGAGGCGCCGAGGTTGCTGGGGTCGTTGATTTGTTGCACTGACCAGCCGAGTCGTTTGGCGATGCTGACTGGGGTCAGGTGGGCGACTTGCCATTTTTGGCCGGGGGTTACGGGTCGTCCGCAGTCGGCGCAGGGTCGCGGGAGGGTCGCTTCGATGCGTGGACGTTGTACTCGGGTGACGGCCGCCCATGCCGCGGTGCGGTGGTGTGCGGTCACGCCGCTTCCTGCGCTGGCGCGATCGGGTATCGGTGGTTGATCTCGTATCCGGCGTCGGCGAGCTGCCGGTTGTAGATCGCGCACTGGTGCTGGAATTCTGCGGGGTCGTTGTAGGCGGCGCTCATGGCCTCGTAGTTCGCTGGTTTGGGCCACCCAGATCCGATAGGTGCGTCGTCGATGGGTGGCGCCTCGAGTGCGCGCTGCTCGCTGAGTCTGCGTGCGTTGGCGACGATGTGGGCGGGTGTGAGGTAGGCGGTGGATTCGCGGAAGTGCATGACGATGGCGGTCATGGCGTCGGTGACGGGCAGGTGTCCGATGATTTCTTTCCAGTGGCTCATCGTGACGCGGTCGACGGTGCGGTTGTCGCCTGCTTGGATGCGGGCGACTACGCGGGCGAGCTCGTGGTCGTTCATGAGATCTCCTTGATGTCGGGGACGAGGGCGAGTGTGGCCCTGAGTCGCTCCTCGGGTGTGTTGCGGCGTGCTGGCCTGTCTTTGGCGGTTTCTTGGTCGCGGAGCATCCAGTTGCGCCAGGTGGCGGGCCAGTCGAGTTTGGTGGCGTTGCGGCCGCTGGTTGCTGTCCAGTGGTTGATGAACTTCTCGGTGGCGCGTGGGCCGTCTACGAGCGGTGTTCGCTCTCTGGCCCATTCGACCATCGCTGGGGTGACGGTGAAGTCGTCGGGGATGCGTGTGCCGCGTTGCGCGGCTCTCTTCCGGTTATCTTCCGGTTCTTTTCCTGTTGGTACTACTGCCCCGTCACCATGAGCACCACTTTTAGTCACGGTGAGCACCGCTTTGTTGCGTGGTGAGCGGCGCTCATGGTGACGGGTACTTCTGCGGGCTCATAGTCGTGGTTGAGCTGGTATTCGTCATTGCTGCGATACCTGCCTTTGACCGTCTTCGTCCGCGTGATCAGTTTCGCTTCGACCAGATCACCGAGTGAGCGTCTTACCGTCGCCGGGGAGAGGCCCGTCATCGCGACGAGTTCCTGCTGGCTGGGGAAGCATCGGCCGGTTTTGCCGTTCCTGCAGAAGGCGAGTGCGAGGAGCACTGCCTTCGGTGAAGCGATCAGGTCGACGGTGTAGGCCCACGCGGTGTCATTTATCGACAAATTTCTGCTCTTCCTTCCTTCAGCACGATCGACGAAAGCAGCGCAACTCCGATGTCTTGGGCGTCGTTGTTTGCGATGAGGATGTGGCGGGCACAGAGGGAGCTGTCTGCTGACTCGACTCGTGGCCAGGGGCAGACGGGGCGCTGTCCGGGCACTGATGCGGTGCAGAGGGCCATTAGGCGGCGACCGCGACGAGAACCTCGGCCACGCGTCCCCAGAGCCGGCCATCCTCGTCACGCCATGTGGAGATGACCTCGACGAGGGCGATCGACTCGTGGGTGAACTCTGGCGTTTCGCGCTTCTTGGTCTTTCGGAGTTCGCTGGCCCACTTGTGCCCGGGGCTCAGCTGTTCGTTTTCAGGTGTCGCTGGATTTACGAAGGGCCGGTCAGGGCTGGTGGCGCATCTCTGGATGCCGAGGTAGTACCGCTCGTTTTCCGGATTGCGAGAGTTCCAGTCGATGGTCCATGTGCGGCGCCCGTTTGCGGCGAGTAGATCCTGCTCGAGCTGGTCGGCTGCATTTAGCAGGGAGGCTGCGTGGGCGCGCATGCTCGCTGGGGTTTCGGGGGTTGTACCGGATAGACTGGTTTCCATATTCATTTCCTTTTCTGAGGGTGTGGATGGTGAAGGTCCCGGAGCTGTTAGAGCAGCGTTGATGGGGCCTTCTTTAGTTGTTGCGGTCATGCTGCCGATGCTTCGAGCCATGCGAGAACGTCTGCCTTCCGGTATCGGACGGCTCCTCCGAGCTTCGTCATGCGCGGTCCGGACTTCTCGACCGCCCAGCGAGCGAATGTCTGCACTGAGATGCCGGTGTAATCGGCGAGTTCTTGCCGCTTGAGCAAGTCGGGGAGTTGGTCGGCTCGCTCCCTCACCTTCGCCGCGGTGGTCTGTGTCATTCTCCGTCCAATCGTTTGTGTAGAAATTACATAATTGCGCGGGATTTGCGCCGAACTTGCACTTCTAATCGGAACGCTACACCAACCCAGCGCTTTTCGCTAGCACAAAGTGTTGATTTTGCTCAAGGCGTTCCGATAGAGTGCAGAAATGACATCCTCGACCGAAGCGAAAGAGCCGCCGGCGATTGGTCGAAGAGTGGCGGGTTACCGCAAGATGCAGGCCCTGACCGCGGCGCAGCTGGCGGAAGCCATCCCGAACGAGGCCATAACTAGGTCACTGATCGCGAATATCGAGAGTGGAAGAAAGCGAGATTTGACCTCAAGCGAAGTGGTCCTGATTGCCTCAGGGCTGCGGATCAGTCCACTTGCTCTGCTGATCGACACGGACGATCCGTACGGGAAGCTTCCCTATGAGGGCATGGGCATCTGGGGTGCCGGTATCTCGGTTGCCGAGTACGTCACGCTAAGTAATCTCGACGATGTTACGCCTCGTGGGTTTGCGCGACTTCCTCACCCAGCGTGGGCGCTGATGCGTGCTCTGGTTGAGGCGGAAACTACTCTCGATCACATCGCGGTCATGGAATCCGCTCGGAACGACCCGGACATCCAAGCTGAGTTCAAGGCCGACCCGGAAAAACATCAGATGTTTTGGACCTCTCCCCTAGTGAGTTTCGGCCTAACTGCCGACAGCCTTACGGAAGAGACCCTCCACGACCGTCGCCAAGATCTTGTTACGGCATACCGCAACCTGCTCGGGCGGTTGCCCGAATGGGGAACACAATTTGGATCCAGCCCTAGCATTCCACGCTGGATTCAAAATCGAATCGACACGATTCGGCGTGAAGTCGCCTCCGTACTCCGACAGGACCCCAGCATAGAAACGAAGGCCACTGAATACCTGTCTCCGAGCTTTGGCGAGATGGAGAGAGTTTATGGCCCCGCAATCGACGATGCCGGTAAGCCTTATGGCCCGCCCGCGGACTCCGATTAGTTCCCACGGGTCGATCGCCGTTCAGGAGGTCGAGCCGGGGAAGTGGCGGGCGCGGACTAGATACCGTCACGAGAACGGAAAGCTTCGCCAGGTTGAGCGTTTCGCTCCATCACGAGCGAAAGCAAAGGCTGCGCTGCAGACTGCGTTGACGACTATGTCCGCGAGTGCCGGCGTCGAGGTCAAGCGGGAAACGAACCTTGCGGCTCTTGCGGATAAGTTCCTGGCCTCGAAGGTCGATCGGGCGCCGCGAACCTATGACACGTACCGGCAGACTATCGAGCACCACATACGGCCGAAGATCGGCAACCTCGCCGTCTCTGAGGCGACAACCGAGCGGCTCGGCCGGTTCATTCAAACAGTCGTCACCGACCATGGGCCGGGAGCCGCGAAGGCTTGCCGGTCCGTCCTGTCGGGGATGATGGGCATGGCCGCTCGGTCGGATGCGATTCGCGTCAACCCAGTTCGCGAGATCAGCAACATCGAGGCTCGCGCTGAGGGTGCCATCCCGATCCCACTTGCTGACCTCCCGGGGTTGCTGGTGAGTGTGCGTGAGGATGCTCGTCTCCGCGAGTTGGATGTTGCTGACCTGATCGAGTTCCTTGCGGGAACCGGATGTCGTGTCAGTGAGGCGTGCGGGCTCGCATGGGAGGACGTTGACCTCGCGGAAGGCTCTGTGACCATAAAGGCCAACGCGGTGCGTGCGAGAGGCCTCGGGGTGCTCCGGCAGGACCACACGAAGACGAAGGCGGGCATCCGGACGATCACTCCCCCGGCCACGTTGGTTTCGCTTCTGACCGACCGGCGAGTGAATGCGACGACTGAGCTCGTCTTCCCGACGATTCTTGGCAATCTGCGAGATCCGCGAAATACGTCTCGGGATTGGTCGGAGGCTCGAACTCGGCTCGGGTTCCCTGGCGTCACGACTCATAGCTTCAGAAAGACCGTCGCGACCGCGTTGGACAGGGCAGGCCTCAGCGCTCGGGAGATTGCCGACTATCTGGGGCATGAGAATCCGAGCCTCACGCAGGATGTATATATGGCCCGCAACACTGGTGGCGCGAAAGCAGCGAAGGCTCTCGAGCCGCTCGTTGGGTGAGATTGAATGTGCGGGGTTTATGCGGGGTGACCGTACCCGATAACCGCTACAGCCCCGGAATTCCGGGGCAAACGTAGCTGAGGCGGGATTCGAACCCGCGACCTCACGATTATGAGTCGTGCGCTCTCACCAACTGAGCTACTCAGCCATCCGGCGCCGAATCATCCGACACCGAGCCCCCTGTGGGAATCGGACCCACTACCTCTTCCTTACCAAGGAAGTGCTCTACCAATGAGCTAAGGGGGCGCACAAAGGACTTAGCCGTCCATTTGGCACCGTAAGAGACTAGCACCCGCGCGGGCCTCTCAAGTGCACGTTGCAGCGAACCAGACAGCGGCCGCCTCGGGTGCTGCAAGCGCTTGCATGGATGCCGGAATGAAGTATCGTGTTCCAATGACCATCGAGAGTGCCGAAGACTTCACCGCGCCCGCAGACCAGTCTGAGATGACCGAGGTCATCACCTCGACAGGCTCCGAGTGGTGGCGAACAGCCGTGATCTATCAGATCTACCCGCGCTCGTTCGCGTCGTCCAATGGTGACGGCATCGGTGACCTGCCGGGCATTACAAGCCGCCTGCACTCCCTCTCCGAACTCGGCGTCGACGCCGTGTGGTTGTCGCCGTTCTTCCGGTCGCCCCAGAAAGATGCCGGCTACGACGTATCGGACTACTGCGACGTCGACCCCATGTTCGGCACCCTTGCCGACTTCGACACGATGGTTTCGACGGCCCACGACCTCGGACTGAAGGTCATCGTCGACATGGTTCCCAACCACACCTCTGACCAGCACGTCTGGTTCCAGGAGGCACTGGCCGCCCCCGAGGGATCACCCGAGCGCGACCGCTACATGTTCCACGACGGCAAGGGCCCGAACGGTGACATCGCGCCAAACAACTGGGAATCCGTCTTCGGCGGCCCCATGTGGGAGCGCACAACCAACCCGGACGGCACTCCCGGCCAGTGGTACCTGCACATCTTCGACGTGAGCCAGCCTGACCTCAACTGGGAGAACCCGTGGGTTCGCGAGCAGTTCTTCGGCATCCTGCGCTTCTGGCTCGACCGCGGCGTCGACGGCTTCAGAGTGGATGTTGCGCACGGCATGATCAAGGAGGAAGGCCTCCCGGACTACACCCCGCCCGTCGAGGGAGCCAGCATGGGCGGCACAGCGGCCGTCGGCACGGATGTCGACCCCGACATCGTTGAGGCCATCCAGGAAACGCCGTATTGGGGCCACTCCGGCGTGCACGAGATCTGGCGCGAATGGAACGCGGTGCTCGCCGAATACGAGGGTGACCGCGTCATGGCCGCCGAGGCCTGGGTAGACCCGCTCGAAAAGATGGCTCTGTGGGTGCGGCCCGACGAGTTCAGCCAGGCCTTCAACTTCGGCTACATGTTCACCGAATGGACTGCGGCGACCATGCGCAGCATCGTCGACGAGTCCATCGCTGCGTTCTCCAGCGTGGGCGCGCCCAGCACCTGGGTTCTGTCGAACCACGACGTGGTCAGGCACGCCACCCGCCTGGCGCTGCACGTGGATGTTCCGCAGGGTGCCGGAATCGGCCCGATGACGAAGGGCAAGCCCGACACGGCCGAGGGGCTGCGCCGGGCGCGCGCCGCGACATCCCTCATGCTGTCGCTTCCCGGCAGCGCCTACCTCTACCAGGGCGAAGAGCTCGGCCTCCCCGAAGACATGGACCTTCCCGACTCTGCCCGCCAGGATCCGACCTGGTTCCGCACCAACCACGAAAAGTACGGCCGAGATGGATGCCGCGTGCCCATCCCCTGGGAGGCAGACAAGCCCTCATACGGCTTCGGCCCGTCGGCGAAAAGCTGGTTGCCGCAACCCGCGGACTGGGGCCCGTACGCTCGTGATGCGCAAGAGGGAGTGGCCGGCAGCACGCTGGAGCTGTACCGTTCCGCGCTGGCGCTGCGGGCCGAGCACAACCTCGGTTCCGGCACCGTCGAATGGATCGACGGCTACGGACCAGATGTTCTGGCGCTGCGCAACGGCGCAGTGACCGTCATCGTGAACTTCGGCGCAGTGGCCGTCGAGCTCCCGCTTGATGACCTTCTGCTGGCGAGCGACGGGATCGTCGGCGGTGCGCTGCCCGCAGACACCGCGGTCTGGCTGCGAAGCTAGAGCGCGGCAGGGCTGAACGCTAGCTGCCGGAGGCGTTGGCCCGCAGCCAGGCGTACGGATCGACCGGAACGTCGTTGACGTACACCTCGAAGTGCAGGTGAGCGCCGTAGGAGATTCCGGTGTCTCCGACGAGGCCGAGGAAGTCGCCTGCGACGATCTGCTGGCCCGCCACGATCGGGCTGGAACCGAGGATCATGTGGGCGTAGTTGGTCCTCACATTGACACCGGCGATGTTGTGCTGGATCACGACGTGGTCACCGTATCCAGAATCGTCATAGCCCGACGACACCGCATAACCATCGGCTATCGCATAAATCGGGGCGCCCTCGCCTGGCACGAAGTCAACACCCTTATGGAAACCGCTGGCGCGTTCACCGTAGCCGTCGGTGGTGGGCGTCGACGCAGGCAGTGGCCAGCGCACAATGCCGGTTGCCTGGCTGTAGAAGTAGTCGACGCCCGAGAGCTGCGCAGACAGAATCTGGGCGTACGACACCGCGCCGAAGTTGTCGCGCACTGGCGCGCTGTCGATGGCCTCGCCCGACACACGCAGCGTCTGGCCGGCGGAAAGGCGTGGTGCCACCGCGATCGCCGCGGTAGCCGCTGTCGCGCTCGAATCTGTCGTGAGCACGTTGACGGGAAGTGATGACCCCACCAGTAGCGCGCCGACAATGATCAGCGAGCCAAGGGAGACGAGCCTCGACCCCGCGCTTGAGTGACGTTTCGGAGACCGCCGGGCGGAGCGCACCGCGTGGCTCACGTGGCGTGATGCCCGGCGCTGCGCGCGACTTCTTCTCGGCCCAGGCAATGCGCGGCGGCGCGGCCCTGCCACGGGCGCGACAGGAGCATCGGCGAGCGGGGCTGGCGCTGCGGACAATATCTCCGGTTCTGGCTGGGCAACATTCGGCGCCGACTGCTCTGCGGCAAGCGCTGCTTCTCGGGCTCGTGCCTCGCGGCGTGTGAGAAGAGGCTGCTGTCCGTCGCTGAACTCGTCCATTAGGCGCGACCCATCCTGAGCATGGTGGGCAGCGCGGCCGTGCCGGTGTCAGGCATCGCGCGCTGTGACATGGCATGCTCCTCAGGGATGATGCGCGCAGGCAGCACACATCGAATCTTCGGGTAAACGATCACGAGCCGATCGGCTCGCAATATAACGGGTAGGTAAAGATTAGCGGGTGCGTGGTGGCACCGCGAACCCCCGTCTGGGTCACAGACCAAGCAGTCTGATCGCGCTCTCAAGCTCGGCCACGACCGTGGGGTGTCCGGCGACGAGGAGATTGCGGCTGGGCGCTTCATCGCCGCGGCCCTTCACCATTGCGCCGGCCTCGCGAGCGATGAGGACCCCGGCGGCGTGATCCCAGGGGCTCAGGCTGCGCTCGAAGTAGGCGTTGCAGCGGCCGGATGCCACGGCGCACAGGTCAAGCGACGCCGTACCCATCCGGCGGATGTCACGAACCCGCGACAGCAGTCCGGCGATCAGCGCGCCCTGTTCCCCCCGCGTGGCGGCGTCGTACGAGAAACCCGTTGCGACCAGCGCCTGCGACAGCTCCACAGCGTCGCCGACCCGGATGTCAGCCCCACCGAGGTGGGCGCCCCCTCCGAGCGTGGCCGTGAACAGCTCCTTTGTTGCCGGGTTGACTACCGCACCGGCGAGGGCGTTCCAGGTCAGCGGGTCCGGCTCGCCCTCGACCACAGCGATGCTCACCGCGTAGTGAGGAATGCCGTACAGGTAGTTGACCGTGCCGTCGATCGGGTCGACGATCCAGGTGAGTCCGCTCGTGCCCTTCTCTGCCCCGCTCTCCTCGCCGAAGAAACCATCGTCAGGCCTGGCATCCGCCAGAAGTGAGCGGATGAGCGCCTCGGTCTCATGATCGGCGGCGGTGACGACATCCACCGGCGACGACTTGGTGGCGGCCACCTCAATGCCTTCGGTGCGGCGCTTTCTGGCGAGCTCACCCGCTTGAAGGGCGATGGTTTTAGCGATGGTGAGAAGTTCGTCGTGAGGCACGGCACCAGCTTAAGGCGTGCTCGCTTACCGGAATCTGTGCGGCCTCCTAGGAGTCGAACCCGATCCCGAATTTGTCGGCGATCCGGATCAGCAGCCCGTCTTTGCCACCATTCTCATCGGATGCCGCGACCGCTTTTCGCATCAGCTGGATGGCGGGGTACCGCACAGGTTCCGGCGGGATCGGGAACGGATGCGACTTCGCCCAGGACAGCTCGGTGCGGTCGGTCGTCTCGCCGCTGAGAAGGTCAAGCATGGTTTCGGCGCCAAACCGGGTGGCCGCCACTCCGAGCCCCGTGAATCCGGCGCTGTAGGCGACCCGCCCACCCCAGGCGAGCCCGTGGAAGGCGACCAGCTGGGTCGACATGTCGATCATCCCGCCCCATTTGTGTGTGAAGCGGATGCCCTTCAACTGCGGGAACGTGCTGAAGAAGTGATCGGCCAGCAGCTCGAAGGTCTCAGGTCGCTGATCCTGTCGGGGCCTGATCTTGCCACCGCGGTGGTAGATCGCGTCGAAGCCGCCGAACAGGATGCGGTCGTCGGCGCTGCGGCGGTAGTAGTGGAATTCGCGGGATGAGTCGTTAATGCCGTGCCGGTCAACCCATCCGATGCTCTCGAGCTGTTCGCGGCTCAGCGGCTCGGTCATGATCGCGTAGTCGTAGATCGGCATGGTGAGCAGTCGCGTGCGTGCCAGGAGGGACGGGAACCCATTCGTTGCAAGCGCGACCTGCGCGGTGCGCACCGCGCCATCCTTAGTGACAACTCCTACCCCGTCGCCGTCACGCGAAAGCGAGCGCACCGGACTCTTCTCGAAGATGCGCACACCGAGTTCGAGGCAGACCCGTCTGAGCTCCCACACCAGCTTGGCGGGATGCACGTAGCCGTAGCCCGCCGTCTCGGCGACGGCCGCCCGGTACAGCGGCGAGCGCACGGGGATAGCGTCACCCTCGTAGAAGGTGGCGGCTGGGCTCTCGTCGGCAACCTCGCGCAAATAGTCGATCTGGTGCGGTTCGGTGGCCACCATCAGCACCCCGGTCTCCTCGAACTCGACATCCATCGAGTAGCGGGCGATCGTGGCCTTGAGGTCGGCGAAGTTCTCGTGCGCCAGGCGGTCGAGCACGTCCAGTTCGTCGGGGAAGTGACGCTCGCCATTCTCGGGACCGTGGGTGAGGCTGTACTCACAGAACCCGCCATTGCGGCCGCTCGCCGCCCACCCGAGCTCTGCCGCCTCGATCAGCACGACGTCGCGGGCCGGGTCGCGTTCCTTGGCGATCAGCGCGGTCCAGAGCCCGCAGTATCCACCGCCCACCACGACCAGGTCGGCCACCGCGTCGCCGGCGAGCGCGGGCAAAGCGTCGGGACGATCGGCGGAGTCGAGCCAGAACGGGGTGGTGCTGGCATCCCGCAGCGCCTCCCGGAGCTGCTCGACGGGATGCTGCCGCCTGCGCGAATAGGCAGTGGGGGGAATGCTCATGGTGACTCCGATACTCAGGCGATGTAAATCTTGCGGAGGGTTTCTGTCACGGACCAGCGGGTGGCGGTGCCAGCAGCGAGCCTGCCAACCACCCCGGGTTCAAGCTGCAGAACCTGCCCGGTCTCGACGAACTCAACCGTCGCGCGACCGGAGAGAACGACGAACACCTCGTCTGCCTCGACGTCGGTCGATTCTCCGGGGGTGTGTTCCCAGATGCCAATCTCGGTGTCGCCGACGATCAGGTCGCTCACTCCAGCCGACGGTGATCCGGAGAGAACCTGATCGGCGGGAAGCGATTCAAGGGTGATCGGCACGGTGAGGGCATTGATCCCCGAGTTGGACCGAAGCGTATCCGTCATGCTGTGACACTATCGAACGCCCGGTCGGGCGGTCTGGTGGTCGCCGTGAAGGCTCAGATTCGAGCCATCTCGCGCTCCAGGCGCCCATCGACCATGGTGACAGTCGCGTGCATTCGTGGGAGGTGCACCAGGTCGTGCGTCACGAGCAGGGTCGAGGTGTTGAGTTCGTCGGTCAGGCTGAGGATCAGCTCGATAATGCTCGCCCCACGCTCCTGGTCGAGAGCGCTCGTCGGCTCATCGACGAGAAGAACACTCGGCTCGTTCACGAGGGCGCGCGCAATATTCACCCGTTGACGCTGGCCACCGGACAGCTGGTGGGGTCGCTTGTCGACATGGTCAGCCAGCCCCACGGCATCCAACAGCTCACGGGCGCGCGCCTGCACTTTGCCGCGGCGCGACCGGCTGCCACGAGCGCCCAACTCGTTCATCACGGACAGCTGCTCGACGGCGGTCAGCGCCGGCAGCAGGTTGGACTGCTGGAACACGATGCCGATCTGCGCCCGCCTGAGGGCTGTGGCGTCGTCGCGACTGAGGGCTGCGGCATCCACCCCGTCGATCATCACGCGGCCGGAATCTGGCCGGATGAGGGTGGCGGCGACCGCGAGCAGGCTGGACTTGCCGGAACCGCTCGGACCGGTGATGCCGGTCACAGTCCCGGGCTGCGCGCTGAGCGACACTCGGTCAACGGCGGTGACGCGACCGTCGCCATCCGGGAAGGTGAGGGTGAGGTTGTCGAGCTGGATCATCGGTTGCTCCCAAGGGCGGTAAGAGGGTCGGCGGAGGTGACGGAACGCAAGGCGAATGCCGCGCCAGCGAGGCCGAGAATGATCATGATCGCTCCCGGCAGGACGGTAGTTAATGGACTCAGGATGAACGGGAGCACACCCGACGCAAGCGCGCCGAGGATGGCGACAACGCCGATGCCAATGCCGACGCCCAGCAGCAGCACCACAAGCGCCTGGCCCAGCGCATCCCGAACGAGGGAACCGGTGGATGCTCCGAGCGCCTTCAACATCGCGATGTCGCCCTTGCGCTGCATGGTCCACACGGTGAAGAACGCACCAATGACCAGCGCCGAAATGCCGAACAGCATCGCCACCATGAGCAGTAGCGAACCGATCTCGGAGCGGAATGATCCGATTGCCGTGAGCGACGCGATGGTGGTGTGACTGATGGTGCCAGCGGCCTCGTTCTCCGCGGCCCAGTTCGGCTCCCCGGTCACGGCGATGATGGTGGCGAACGCGTCTGGGTTTCCGGTGGCAGCCGAATAGGCCTGCCAGTCCTGCAAGGTCATGTGGATGACCGCGGTGTGGCTGTACCAGGAGTCGGCACCCACTGCCGCGACCGTGTAGTAGCTGCCGGCGAGCGACACCGTGTCGCCCGTCGACGCGTCGAGGCTTGAGGCCACCGCCGCCGACAGCACCAGGGTGCCATTATGTGCGGGCGTGTCAACGTCAAAATCCGGGAGCGTACCGAAAAGAGCGACGGCGGTCGCCGACTCCCCCAGTTCGGCTCTGCCCTGACTGATCCCTACCGGACCTGCCCGATCGACCCCCGGGGCCGCAGACCAAGCGTCGACTTGTTTTTCACTGATGGTCGAGTCGGAGAAGCTCGCCTCGGAGTCCCCGGTCGGTGCCGAGAATACGAGTTGATCCGCGGGAAGCGCGAGCACCGCTGAGATGTTCTGAGCGGCCAGGCCCCCCGTCAATCCGCTGAGAAACCCCACCAACAGGGTGATGAGTGCGACAACCGAACCGATAAGAACGAACCGGCCGCGCGCAAAGCGCAGATCCCGCCAGGCGACAAACATGTGTGGAGTCCTTTCCGTGGTGCTCAAGCAGCACCCCAACCAGACTCGCGGCTCGGTTGATTCGAGGCATCCCTCACGAGACCGAACTCCCGACACCGAAGTGCGGAACGCTGACTCGTACTTTCGATGGATGCCATCACCCAACCTCCGACGTAGGGTGGAGCCGATGATCCACACGGCGCTCACCCCCGTATTCATCGGGCTGCGGACGAGCCTGCACGTGCTCGTCGCCACGTTGACGGCGCTTGTCGCGGTGCGGGCGATCGTGCTCGGGCTCGACACCGCCGTGGTGATTGTCGCGCTCTCGGTCCTCCTGCTCGCCACCTACGCTCTCGGTGGAACCGTCGCGCGCCTCGGCCGCTCGGGACGGAAGGGCCACGCGTGGGCCTGGCTGGTCGCACTGTGCGCCGAATGGCTCGCACTCGTCTGGCTCATACCTGATGCGGCATATCTCGTCTTCCCGCTGTTCTTCCTGTTGCTGCACGTGCTGCCGCCGCTCTGGGGAAGCGTCGGAGTGCTCGCCGCGACATCCCTTGCGATTGTGGCCCTGGGTCTTCATACCGGTTTCACCGCCGGAGGGGTTATCGGTCCGCTTGTCGGAGCCGCCGTCGCCATCGTCATCGCCCGTGGGTATCACGCACTTGCCCGCGAAGCGGCAGAACGCGAAGCTCTCATGACCGAACTTGTCGCCACCCGCAGCCAACTCGCTGCCACCGAGCACGAGGCCGGAGTTCTCGCGGAACGCGCACGACTCGCACGCGAGATCCACGACACCGTCGCGCAAGGGTTGTCGAGCATCCAGCTTCTGCTGCACGCCGCCGAACGCGCGGCGCCCGACGCCGCCGGGGTCGAGCACATCCGCCTCGCGCGCGAGACTGCGGGGGCGAATCTCGCCGACACGCGACGGTTCATCCGGGAGCTGGCACCACCCGCCCTCATTGAGCAGGGGATGGGGCCGGCACTGCGCCGGCTCGCCGACGGCCAATGGTTGAGCGAAGGTCTCGAGGTGAGGGTGCTGGTCGCAGACGCGCTCGTGCTGCCGATGCACATCCAAACCGCCTTGCTCAGGATCGCGCAGGGCGCCATGGCCAATGTGCTCCAGCACGCGGATGCGCACACCGCGACCATCAGCATCGAGCTGGACTCCGAGCGGGTGCGGCTGACGGTGGCCGATGACGGTCGGGGTTTCGACACGACTGCGGTCGCGACATCCACCGCCCTGGGCACGTCTGATTCGTTCGGACTCACCGCCACCCGCGAGCGCGTCGACCAGCTCGGCGGGGTGCTCACGATCACCTCGAGGCCCGGCGGCGGAACGACCCTGACCGTCGACCTGGTCGTGGAGGATTAGATCATGATCAGACTCGTGATCGCCGACGACCATCCCGTGGTCAGGGCCGGGCTCCGCGCCCTGCTCGAACAGGAGGAGGGGCTCGGAGTGGTCGGCGAGGCGTCGACACCGGATGAAGCTGTCGCCGTGGTAGAACGCGAGAACCCCGATGTCGTGCTCATGGATCTGCAATTCGGCACCAGCGAGACGGGAGCCGACGCCACGCGGCGAATCCGCGCGCTCGACGCTCCTCCCTACGTGCTGGTGCTGACGAACTACGACACGGATGGCGACATCCTCGGCGCGGTGGAGGCGGGGGCCAGCG
The DNA here is from genome assembly GCF_030063305.1 of Salinibacterium sp. G-O1. Classification (GTDB taxonomy): domain Bacteria; phylum Actinomycetota; class Actinomycetes; order Actinomycetales; family Microbacteriaceae; genus Rhodoglobus. The sequence goes on along the minus strand of NZ_JASISV010000004.1, from coordinate 199,187 downwards.
GCTACCTGCTGAAAGACGCCCCACCGCACGAACTCATCGCGGCGGTGCGCGCCGCTGCCGCCGGTGAGAGTGCGCTCGCTCCGGCCATCGCCAACAGGCTGCTCACCCGGATGAGGGAGCCCCAGGTGAGCCTCAGCCGTCGCGAGATCGAGGTGCTTCAGCGTGTCGCGGCCGGGCGCTCGAACGTTCAGATCGCCGAAGAGTTGTTCGTCTCCGAGACCACCGTGAAGTCGCACCTCGTGCATGTTTTCTCGAAGCTGGACGTCTCATCCCGCACGGCCGCCGTGTCTGTGGGGCGACGGCTGGGCATCCTGCGCTGACTGCTGCCGCAGTACGGGGTCTGGCCCCCGCCGTGGAAGACTGGCCAGCGGAGGAAGACAACGATGGCTCGCACACCCACGATGAACGATGTGGCACGTGAAGCCGATGTCGCCCTCAAAACCGTTTCCCGTTTCGTGAACGGCCAGACCAACATCGACCCGGTCCTGGCGGGGCGGATCGCCGCAGCGATCAGCACACTGGGCTATCGCCGCAACCTCGCCGCGGCGAGCATCCGCCCCGGCTGGACGAGCAAGACCCTCGGGCTCATCATCAGCGACCTGGCGAATCCGTACTACTCCACACTGACCCGCGCCATCGAACGTTACGCTCGCGACCGCGGCTACCTCGTGATCAGTGCCAGCTCAGACGAGGATGGCACGCAACACGATCGACTGGTCGACCGGCTCATGGAGCAACGCATCGATGCCCTCATCGTGGTGCCGCCGCGGGATGCTGGCCGCTCCTGGTCTGAGGTTCCGCCGCCGCTGCCTCCCATCGTGTTTCTCGACCGCCCGATGGAGGTTGCCGGGGCGGACGTGATTCTCGCCGACAACGAGGGCGGAGCCCGGGCCGCCGTCGATGCGCTGCTGCACAACGGCGCGCGCCGGATCGCGTTCGTGGGTGACGCGCTGTCGATCTACACGATGAGCGAGCGGTACTCCGGCTACCGGCAGGCTCTGGATGCCGCGGGCATTCAGGTCGATCCGGCGATCGTAAGCACCACGGCCCACAGCAGCGATGAGGCGGCTATCGCGGTCGAGGAGTTGATCTTCGGCGATAGCGCCGACGCGGTCTTCGCTGCCAACAACCGTGCGGCTGTGGGCGCAATCCAGGCATTTCTCAAGACCGGCCGGCGGCTTCCCCTGATCGGCTTTGACGACTTCGAGGCTGCGAAACTCAGCTCCCCCGCGATTTCGGTGGTCAGCCAGGACATCCCCGAGATGGGTCGCCTGGCCGCGCAGATCGTGCTCGACCGGCTGGCGGGAATCGTGGCCGAACCGACCCGGCACGTTCTGCCCACGACTCTCAAACTCCGGGGCTCGGAACGCCCCTGACGCCCACGCCGCCTCAGATCACCGGAGCGGCGCGGTCGCGGTACCCGTGTCGTTGGATTCGATGCCAGCCCTGAAGATCCCGTGCGTCGCGGCGGCCTCCTGCGGCGTGACGCAGCCGAAGCGGTCGCCGAGCTGGCCCGCACGCTCGGCGAGGAAGGCGGCCCACATCTGCAGGATCGAGTCTGAGAACCCGAATTCGAAGTTCGGTCCGGTCACGGTCGGCCACACCGACTGGCTGCCGGAGTCGATGTGCTGCCAGACCTGTTCCCGGCCAGCGCCCGGCACATCGGTGACGGCGAAGATCTCGACAGCCTTGGGGTTCTTCGTACTGAACCGCACGCCGCCATCCAACCCGAATGCCTCGAACACCCAGGTGTTCTTCTGCCCTGGATCGATGCGCTTGGTTTCTGTGGTGAGGGGAAACCGCACCCCATCATGGGTGGCCCAGCTGTGCAGCACGGCGTTGTCCCACGTGTCACAGTCAACGAGCGCTCCGTCCTGGTCGGGGCGTTGGGTGACGATGTTTTGCAGAACGCCGTAGACAATGTCGGGAGCCCAGCTCAGGCGCAGCGGCACGTGCCAGGTGTGAAGGCCGAGGTCGTTGAGCACGCCCGCTTCTCCGCAGAACTTGTTCTGGCGCTTCCAGCCGATCGGCTTCGTCACATCGACGTCGCTGGCATGGAGGAAGCTGTTTCGTGCCTCCACGATGGTGCCAAGGGCGCCGCTGCGAACGTAGTTGATCGCCATCTGGGCGCCGGGGAAGAAGGGCATCTCGCTCGAGCACCGCACGAAGCTCTGCGGATTCGCCTCGACGGCGGCGAGGATGGCCTGCGCGGCCGACTGGTCGATGCCGAACGGTTTCTCGGCCAGAAGGCTCTTGCCGGCTTCAATCACGTCGATGTAGATGCGCTCGTGCAGGTCGTGGCGCACCGCGACATAGACCACGTCGATCGTGGGGTCGGCGAGCAGCTCGTGGTAGTCGGTCACCTTCGTCGTGACGGTGTCGATCTCGTCGAACCAGGCAAGCGCCGCGGGGTTGATGTCACAGACCGCGGTCAGCCGCGGGCGCACCGGGTGGTCGATGAGGGCTGGCCAGCGCTGGATGGCCGCGGCGATCTCGCGCCCCATGAGGCCGGCGCCGATGATGGCGATGTTGACGGTTGCGGCGCTCATTCCTGGCTCGCTTCCAGGATGGCGAGCGCATCATCCACGCCTGCCCCGTCGTGCAGCACCGCCATCAGAGCGGCGGTGATTCCCGCCGGCTTCGGATGCTGGATGACGTTTCGGCCGTAGACGATGCCGCTCGCACCGTGGTCGAGCACCGCCACCGTGCGTTCGAGCAGGGTGCGGTCATCCACTCGCCCTCCACCGCGCACCAGCACGGGAACGTCGCCGGCCACGGCAATGACCTTTGCGTAGTCGGAGATGTCGTCTGTCGGATCGGCCTTGATCAGGTCGGCGCCGAGTTCCTTCGCCTGGCGCACGAGGGTGACGATCTTGGCGGTGTCGCCGTCGACCATGTATCCACCGCCAGCCTTCGCGTTGTCCTGCATCACGAGGGGCTCGATCATGAGCGGCATCCCGTACCGCGTCGCCTGTTCGCGCAGCGCCATGATCGACAGGATGTTCGCCTCGCGGATCTCGGGACGCCCCGGGATGTGCATGAGGTTCGCGCAGACGGCAACGGCATCCAGGCGAACGGCTTCTTCGATCGCGTTCGGCACGTGGTGGCTGAAGATGTGGCTGTCGAGAGGATTGCCGTACACGTTGGCGACATCAGCCCTCATGACGAGTGCCGGCTTCTGCTTGCCGGGGATGCGCTGCAGAAGCCGCGCCTGGCCGAGGGTGAGCTGCACCGCGTCCGGGTTGGCGCGAACGAGTGTCGCGACCACGGCATCCATGTCTTCGATGCCGGTGATGAACGACGGTTCGCCGAAGAAACCGTGATCGATCGCCACGTCGAGCGCTCGACCTGAACGTGAGTTGAAGAGCCTGTTGAGGCGGAATTGGGACATGTCCTGACGTTCTCCCTGACAGATTGTCGTAGAGCAGCGGTGTATTTCGGGCTGCGTTTGTGCCAGAGTAGCCTCGGTGAGACAACGTTGTCTAGCTGCTGTATCCGCTGGAAAGGAACGCTCGTGCATTCGATCGCCGTCGCAGGCCACCTCTGCCTCGACATCGTGCCCAGATTGGGCGAGTCGGCAGAGCTCATCCCCGGTCAACTGATCGACGTCGGCCCGCTCTCCATCACTCCCGGTGGCTCGGTCGCCAACACCGGTGGAGCGCTTGCCAGCCTCGGCGCGAAGGTGACGCCGTTCGCCACCATCGGCGACGACGAACTGGGCGAGCTGCTGCTGGCGAAACTCGATGCGCAGGGGTTCGCCTCACCGCGGGTGGCCGTGTCGGGGCGGATGTCGACCTCTTACAGCCTTGTTTTCGAGAAGCCGGGTGTCGACCGCACCTTCTGGCACCACACGGGCGCGAACGAAGAATTCGACGGCTCGAGCGTCGAACTTCATGGCCATGAGATGCTGCACGTCGGGTATCCGCCGCTGCTTCCCGGTGTGGTCACCGACGGCGGGCGCCCACTTCACACCCTGTTCGCCCGAGCTCGGTCGGCGGGCATCGCCACGTCACTCGACCTCGCCGTCGTCGATCGCACCTCGGCCGTCGGGGCGCTCGACTGGAACGCGATCCTCGCGTCAGCGTTCTCGGAGTGCGACATCGCCAGCCCCAGCCTCGACGACCTCACCTCCGCACTTCACATCGACGAGCCATACTCCCCCGCGCTCGTCGATCGCCTTGCCGACCGCATGCTCGCCGACGGTGTCGCGGTCGTCGCCATCTCGGCGGGGCACCACGGCCTGCGCGTGCGCACAGCGTCGGCAGACCGCCTGCGGGCCGGAGGCACGGTGCTCTCCCCGCTCGCTGACACCTGGGCTGACCGCGACATCACGTTGCCGGCACTGCGGGTCGAGCATCCCGTCACCACGAATGGCGCCGGGGATGCGAGCACCGCCGGTCTGCTTTTTGCCATCAGCCGCGGCGCAACCCCTGAGCAGGCCGCGGCTCTGGCCGCCGCGTCATCCGCCGTCACCATCAGCGGTGCGCGTCCGACCCCGGACGCCATCGCCACAGTCGATCCGTCGCTCGCTCGCCTGTTCGAATCGTGAGCCGGCGCATCCGTCAACGAAAGGCCCAGAAATGGATCCCATCCTGCTGCCCTCCAACCAGCCGCCCGGGCGCTTCTACCAGGGTGGACAACGCATCTCGGCCTTCCGCGACGAGCAGCCATCGCCGCCCAACACGCCAGAAGACTGGGTGGGCTCAACAACGAGCGTGCGAGGGCAGGCGCCGGTCGGGATGACCCGACTTCGGGATGGGCAGCTGCTCGCCGACGCCATGCGTGAGGCACCACTCACGTGGCTCGGCCCCGACCACGCTGCGGCCTATGGCGACGACGCGATGCTGCTCGTCAAGCTGCTTGATGCCGGTCAACGGCTACCCGTGCACGCGCATCCCGACGGAGCATTTGCCGAGCTTCACGTTTCTGCCGCTCACGGCAAAGCCGAAGCCTGGTACATCCTGTCGCCCGGAACCGTCTACCTGGCACTCACCCGCACGGTGACGCCCGACGAGATGCTGGCACTGGTTGCGGCGCAGGATTCCACGGCCATGCTCGGTCTTATGCATGAGCTGCGCGTGGAGAAGGGAGACTGCGTCTTCGTGCCGCATGGAGTTCTGCACGCGATCGGTGCCGGCATCCTGCTCGCCGAGGTGCAGGAGCCGGAGGACCTTTCGATTCTGCTCGAGTGGAACGGCTTCGACCTCGACGGCGAGAACGACGGGCATTTGGGCCTGGGGTTCGACCTCGCCCTCACGGCTGTGGAGTCTCGCGGACGCAGCGCCGACGAGGTCGACGCGCTGGTGCAGCGCAGCGCCACTAACGGTTCGACTCTCCCCGCGGAGGCCGACCAATACTTTCGGCTCGACAGTGTCACGGGAACGCGAGACTTTCCGGCCGGTTTCGGCATCGTCATCGCTCTCGAGCAGAGCATGCTCACCGTGGAGTCCGGGTTGTCACGCCAGCTGGCCGCGGGATCGACCACGCTCATGCCCTATGCCGCCGGAACGTTCCGAATCCAGGGCGTCGCCCTCGTCGCCCGACCGCCGGTTGGTCGTCACTCCCCGGTGTCGGTGGTTCCCTCGTAGAGGCCCATCACGTTGCCGTCCGGGTCTCTGATCACCGCCCACCAGCTGGTGTCGGAGATCGCGTCCTTGCCCATGACAACCTCACCGCCTGCGGCGACCGCGGCCGCGAGGGTGTCGTCGATCGAGTCGACCTCGACATAGGAGCGGGGCTGCGAAAAGCCTTCGCTGCGTGGCGCCAGTCCTCCGCCGCTGATCTTGTTCGGCGCCTGCCACATCGGGTAGCCCTCGAATCCCGGCATTTCGGCGATCTGCCAGCCAAACAGTCCTGAGTAGAACTCGGCGGCCTTCGCGAGGTTGCTCACGGGAATGTCGATGTGGGTGATGTCTCCGTGCGGCATGGTGTCATCCTTTCGTCACAGCTCACCACCAGTGTGAACCGCGACCATGGCCGCCGCAAGGGAGCGACCGGGCCCGTGTTCGGGCCTACGCGTTCGCGAATCGCTTCGCGCTGCGCTCGCGAGCCTTGGCCGCCTCGACCTCGCGATCTTTAGGCGGGGCAGTCGACACGAGGTCCGCGAGAAGATGCTGCGTGATGTGCGCAATCTCGTGCACAGCGCGCTCGAACGCTTCCGTGTTCGCTTTCGAGGGTTTGGTGCTCCCGCTGATTTTGCGCACGTACTGAAGCGCGGCGGCGTGCACCTCATCCTCGTTCGCGGCGGGCTCGAAATTGTGAAGGGTGTGGATGTTCCGGCACATGCCATCGAGGGTACGCCTCTGCACAGCCGACGAAAAGGGGCCGCGAATCTCGGCCACCGCCGCCGGCATTACCGTGCCAATGAACGGATAAATTCCGCGTTCCCGCTGATCGCCGCTTTGTACCTGTCGATGTCCGGAGAGCTAACGAACTCCACGACCAGCTCAAGAAGGGATGCGACGGCGGCATCCACTTGCCCAGAGGCGTGGAGCGTAATCGCCTCAAAGACACCAAGCGCAGGGGACTCTGGAAACGCGCTGCGTGCCGCCGCGAATACCTCGCGAGATTTCTCGTATTCGCCCACGTTCCTCAGGGTTGAGCCATATTGAACGTAGCAACGGCGAAGCAGCTCGCCCTCCAGCCCGGCGGCGAGAGATCGCTCATAGAATCCCTGAGCTGTTTCTTCCTGGCCGGCCGTGTCGTAGGCCCCTCCCACTTCGTAAAGCACCCGCGCAATTTGGGGATGGGAAGCGTAGATTCGAAGCAACGCCTCTATCGTGGGCTGCATGTTTTCACGGTCTCGGGCCGCGAAGATCCGATCGAGCTCATCGTCCACATTCATGGCGAGCAGTCTTTCACGGGCGTGTTGAGCTCCGGGACGACATCACACTTGCCGCGTTCGGCGGGAACCGAGGTTTAGGTACCGGGAATCGTGCGGCCGCGGAGACACCACAGCACGATCGCTGCAATCAGGAATAGTGTGGGGTGCAGCCCGCGGGTGGGCGTTGCGATTGTCGCGCCTACTGCTCATCGAGCGTTCAGGAGAACCAATTGGCCAAGAACACCCCCATTGACCCCACGTCGACCGATGCCTGGAAGCAACTCGCGGGCATCGCGACCGACTTCTCCCCCGACCTGCGTGGATGGTTCGACTCAGACCCGTCGCGTGCCGCTCGCTACACCTTCCAAGCAGCCGACCTCACCGTGGACCTGTCGAAAGGCCTCGTCACCGAGGAGATCCTGGCCCATCTCCTGCAGCTGGCGCAGGATGTGGATGTCGCCGGTCGATATCAGTCCATGATCGAGGGCTCGCACATCAACGTGACCGAGGATCGCGCTGTGCTGCACACCGCCCTCCGGCGTCCCAAGGATGGCTCGGCGCTTGTGCCACCCGCAGGCTTCGTCGTTGACGGCGACGACGTCGACGCCGAAGTGCACGCCACCCTCGACAAGGTCTATCAGTTCGCCGACCGTGTGCGATCGGGCTCCTGGACCGGCGTAACCGGCAAGCGCATCACAACGATCGTGAACATCGGCATCGGCGGTTCGGACCTCGGCCCGGTCATGGTCTATGAAGCGCTGAAACCGTACGTCCAGGCCGGGCTCGAGTGCCGGTTCGTTTCAAACATCGACCCGAACGACATCGCCGAAAAAACAGCGGACCTCGACCCTGAGACCACCCTGTTCATCGTCGCGTCGAAGACCTTCGGCACGCTGGAGACACTCACGAACGCGCGCCTCGCCCGGCAGTGGCTGTGGGGACGCCTCGGAGGATCCGGCGCCCTCGCCGACACGGACGACGCGCGCGCCGACGCGGTCGCCAAGCACTTCGTCGCCGTCTCCACCGCGCTCGACAAGGTTGCGGCATTCGGCATCGACCCCGAAAACGCTTTCGGATTCTGGGACTGGGTCGGCGGACGCTACTCCGTCGACTCCGCGATCGGCACCTCGATCGTCATCGCCATCGGACCGGACAACTGGCGGGAATTCCTCGCCGGCTCCCACGCCATCGACGAGCACATGCGCACCGCCCCGTTTGAGCGGAACGTGCCCGTGCTTATGGCGCTCCTGAACGTCTGGTACACCGACTTCCTGAAGGCGCAGACCCACGCGGTGCTTCCCTATGCGCAGAACCTTCACCGGTTTGCCGCCTACCTGCAGCAGCTCACCATGGAGTCGAACGGCAAGAGCGTCCGCTGGGATGGCTCCCCGGTCACGACCGAAACGGGCGAAGTCTTCTGGGGTGAGCCGGGCACCAACGGTCAGCACGCGTTCTACCAACTCATCCATCAGGGCACTCACCTCATCCCGGCCGATTTCATCGCGGTCGCGAATCCCGCCCATCCGCTGAAGGACGAGACCGGCGACGGCAATGCAGTAAAGCCGGGCCAGGATGTGCATAACCTGTTCATGGCGAACTTCTTCGCCCAGACGAAAGCGCTGGCCTTCGGGAAAACTGCGGAAGAGGTGCGCGCCGAAGGCACCGAGGAATCGGTGGTGCCCGCACGGGTGTTCAGCGGAAACCGCCCGACCACATCCATTCTCGCGCCCGCCCTCACGCCCAGCGTCCTCGGCCAGCTCATCGCGCTCTACGAGCACATCGTGTTTACGCAAGGAACCATCTGGGGCATCGACTCGTTCGACCAGTGGGGTGTCGAACTGGGCAAACAGCTCGCAATGCAGATCGCCCCCGCAGTCGAGGGCGATCGCCGTGCTCTCGAGTCGCAGGACTCGTCGACGAAATCGCTCATCGAGAGGTATCTCGAACTGCGCGACTGACGCCGCATCCACATTGCGCGGTGGCATGTGAGGGATTCGACTCCCAACCCGAGCCGCCGCCACATCGCGGCCGCACGCACCCAAAAGCTCACGCACCGCGCGATGCGACGGACTGCGCGGGTCGGGGCCCACGAGCAGGATCTCGTCCTCCACCGCGATGGCGACCACGCTCGTCGAGCGCAAGAGCACCGCCAGGCGAGCCGTCGGCTGAGGTCAGAGTAAATTGCTGGGCCAGCGTCGGCCTCTGCCAACATCCGCATACTCCTCATTGGTGAATAGGTTCACCGCACAACGCCCCTTCCGGCTACGCCCGACTGAAGAGGAAGATAGCCGTAGGCCTCGAAGACCGTCTGAGCGCCATTACCACCGGAGGTGCAGTTGATGTTGAGTCTCATCGACGCACCTCTGCTCAAGAGTCTGACGGATGCGCATCAACATGTGCTGAGGCCATCATGTGCGCAGAGCTTTGGGGCTACATCGTGTAGTCGGTCTGATTGAGGATGCGTCCGACTGCACCGAAGGAATTGTGCGACGGAACGTTCGGCTTGGGGTCCCACCCAAAGAACCGCCCAATGTTGGTCGATGCTCCGGGCGTGAAGTCGAGCACGAAGACCCCGTCCCAGGGTTGTGCTGTCTCGGTGACAAAGAATACATAGGCGGTGCTATTCAGCTTGTAAGTCTCAGTGCGATCGACGTCGGCGATGGACTTCTCAGGGCCGGCGAGGCAGTGCCAGGCGTAGGTGCCCGCGTTGAAATAGACGTGCTCGTAGGCGTGGTCATCGCTGTAAACCCATAGCGCGCGCCGACCGACAAGATCAGTTGTTCGGGCGATGGGATCGGCGGCGGGCCCATCGATGCCTACCGGAGTGATTCGTGACTTGGTGCGACGGGCATCGCCTCGATCGTAAGTCCAACTGTAAATCACCAGTGCGCGGTCGTTTGCACGATCAATTACGACTGTGGCGCCCGTGGCGCCCTCGGGGGACCCGCCGCCGATCACCATATCGATGAAGAAAATATCGCCATTGAGCGGCAGCACCTCAACGGGCGCGGATCCACTGGAGAGACCAAACCAGTCATCCTTCTCAACGATCGCCGGTGCCTTCGTGACCTGCCAGCGCGCTTCGCCGGCGTCGATGGTGAGTTCGAGAACGGCGCCGTCTTCGCGGTGCAGTTCGACGACGCCGTCAAGTGCGTCAGTGTGGTCGGGCCGATTTGCCTCCATTCCTGCAGTCCATTCGAGAAATGCCGGGCCGGTCTCCACGTCGTGGAAGTCGTCGTGGTCCACGTAGTCGCGGGTTGCTGCAGTCATGAGGGTTGTCCTTTCGGGAGATCCGAGTCTCTTTGACGTTCCCACGTCCTGGTGCCCGAAGGAATGGCATGGGCAGCGGTCTTGCGCCCGTGGCCACTGGCTGTGCGCGCACGGTCAATCTGACCAAGAGGCGGGCTTTAAAGCGAGCAGCGGTGCTTGGTCTTCTTCGGGCGAGGCCGTGCAACGAATGCTCGACCCTCCGTGCGCCGCAATCGACGTCTGTGCATATCTGTTCGAGGCCGACCTCGACGCGATGCGATCCAGCGCAGCCTCACGCCTGAGCCGGGTTGCTCACAAAGCCACTGCGGGTTTTTCGGGGGGGTCTGCTGCACGGCTAGCTGACTGATTAAGCTAACGCACCGTTCGGTTAACGCGTTGCTCAACGGCGTATCTCGCTTCGACCTTCTCAAGGCCGCACCGATAGGCCCTTTGTAGTGAAAGCGAGTGGTTCGCCATCTAACGGAGCAGTCGATCACAACACCTATCTACAGGTTCGGTGGGCGTTCTGTCGGGATTGTGGGGTTTTCGCGCATGACATTACTTAGAACACCACACTGACCAGCACTTTCTCGGTGGCATGTGAGGGATTCGACTCCCAACCCGAGCCGCCGCCACATCGCGGCCTCACGCACCTAAAAAGCTCACGCACCGCGCGATGCGACGGACTGCGCGGGTCGGGGCCCACGAGCGGGATCTCGTCCTCCACTCGCTACGGAAACGAAACAACGCCCCGCGATGATGCGTGCGGGGCGTCATTTCGTTCGGTGGCATGTGAGGGATTCGACTCCCCTACTGAGCCGCATCCACATTGCGCGGTTGGGCGGATCAACCCGTGACGGGAGAGCGCAATGCGGCTGACTGCTCAGCGGGGGCCCACGAGCGGGGTCTCGTCCTCCACCCGCTACAGAAATAGAAAACGCCGGCCCAAAATGCATGGGCCGGCGTTTTCTATTCGGTGGCATGTGAGGGATTCGAACTCTAAAACTAGGCCTAGTAGCGGTGGGCAGGCATCCAAGGTTCGTTCACTTCCGCATATTTACGCGCAATCGCCGACCGACGGCCCCATGGTCGTCTCGAAGCGTTGTGGGGTTTCTGTGGGGAATAACATTGATTGAGGACTCGACCAGTCCGCGAATCGTCGGACTCGAAGTAATACCGGTCGCCGGCCACGACAGCATGCTCCTGAATCTCGGTGGGGCTCATGCGCCGTACTTTACGCGCAACATCGTGCGCCTCACTGACAGCGATGGGCGCACTGGGCTCGGCGAGGCCCCGGGCGGAGAATCGATCCGGCAGACCCTCGAGGACAGTGAAGTCATTGTTGTCGGAAGCCTGCTCGGCGCGCGTCTCGACACCTTACGAGAGGTGCGCGAAGGGTTCTCGTCACGCGACACGGCGGGCCGCGGGCATCAGACTTTTGATCTGCGGACGACGATTCATGCTGTCACCGCACTCGAAGCGGCAACCCTGACCTCCTCGGAAGCGCCTAGTTCCCGCAGCCACACTCCTGGGCGACGGCATACAACAAACCAGCGTCGATGTTCTCGGCTATCTCTTCTTCATCGGCCACTGCACGAAGACCGACCTGCCGTACCGATCCGATCCGGCGCAGCGAAACAGACGCGTGGGCCCGGACTCGGGATCAAAAGGCACTCACCCCTGAGAGCATCGTCAGGCAGGCCGAGTCCGATAAATTCCAGTGCCGCACTCAGCCGGAGACCGGGTGTGATGGGTAGTTCGAGGGCCTCTAGTGCGACTCCCGAGGCAACCAGCGCAATTCTCGTGCACATTCAAGCGAGGGATGTTCTCTCGTTCGCGAGATTGAAGCGCGGGTCGGGCTCCCTCCCCTGCCCGAGTACACCGCGCGGGAATCGGTTCACGAGGCGCGCTGCACTCTCCGGACTGGCCCGAGCTCTGACCCCGCCGCCAGTCGCTTCTCGGCCAAGTCGGCCTCGCTCGGTCCGACCAAGAGTTCGCCAGGGAAGTGGCAGGCAACCTCGCGGCCGTCGCCGACCGTCCGAAGTTCGGGCTTTTCGGTTGCGCAGACGGAACGGTCTTCGCGGAACAGCGGACCGATGGGGCAGCGCGTGTGGAACCGGCAAGCCGACGGCGGGTTAAGGGGGGTCGGCACCTCCCCGGTCAAGATGATCCGCTCGCGCGACGCCTCGACCTCAGGGTCAGGCTCGGGCACGGCCGAGAGCAGGCTGGCCGTGTACGGATGCAGTGGGCGAGCGGTGATTTCCTCTGACGGCCCTGACTCCACCACCTCTCCTAGGTACATGACCATGATGCGCGATGCCACATGCCGCACGGTCGCGATGTCATGCCCGATGAACAAGTACGAGAGACCAAGTTTCATCTGTAGTTCGCGGATAAGGTTGATGACCTGAGCCTGGAGTGACACATCGAGGGCAGCGACCGCCTCATCGCACACGATGAGACGAGGATCGACGGCGAGGGCCCGTGCAATGACGATGCGCTGCCGTTGACCACCGGAGAATTCGTGCGGGTAGCGCTCACCCACGGAAGGATCCATCCCCACCATCTCTAGCAATTCGGCCACTCGCTGCTGGACGTCGGCCGGAGACGCCCCCCGCACCCGCAACGGCTCCGCCACCGCCGCACCCACAGTCATCCGGGGATTGAGCGATGACATGGGGTTCTGGAAAATGAGCTGCACGTTCTTGTTAAAGTCACGGCGCGCCCGCGCCCCGAGGTGGCCAGTTTCCACCCCCTCGTATGTGATCGATCCGGCAGTGGGTTCCTCGATGCCGAGGATAAGCTTGGCGATTGTTGACTTACCACAACCCGACTCACCCACCAGGCCGACCGTCTCGCCGATGTTGATGCGAAAGCTCACCCCGTCAACCGCGTGCAGTGATTTGCGGTATTTTCCGAATAGAGTGCGACCGCCCGCTGGATACTCCTTCACCAGGTTGGTCACCTCGAGCAGGGGCGTCTGGGAGTGCTGCGCTTGGGTCAGAGGCAGGAGGATCGATTCGGGCCGGGGAGGGAGGCTCTCACCATGTTCGGTGAGAAAACATGCGTGCGCGTGTCCCTCACCATCGCGCAACAGTTCTGGCGACTGGACGAAGCAGCGGTCGAACGCAAGGGGGTCGCGCGCCGCGTAGGAGCATCCTTGAATCGGTGTTCGCAATGTCGGCGGACGACCCTTGATGGCGACCAGTTCGCGATCGCGGGGATGATCGAGGCGAGGGGTCGCACCGAGAAGATCGCGCGTGTAGGGGTGTTTGGGTGATGAGAAGACCACGGAGGTCTCTCCCTCTTCGACGATCTTTCCCGCGTACATCACCGCGATCCGGTCGCAGACGCGCGCGACGATACCGAGGTTATGGGTGATGAGGATGACCGAGGTACCGCGCTCCTTGTTGAGAGTGACCAGCAGTTCGAGAATCTGGGCTTGAATCGTGACGTCGAGTGCCGTAGTCGGCTCGTCGGCGATAATCACCTCAGGATTGTTGGCCAGAGCAATCGCGATCATCACGCGCTGCGACATCCCCCCAGAGAACGCGAGCGGATAGTCCGCGAGGCGCGCATGTGGGTCAGGGATTCCCACCTGCACCATCAGCTCAATCGCTTCCTCTTCTGCCGCAGCACGCCCAATCGGTCGGTGGGCGAGAATCGTCTCGACGAGCTGGTCACGCACCTTCATAAGGGGGTTCAGCGAGCCGGTGGGATCCTGAAAGACCACACTGATCGACTTGCCGCGGATGCTCCGCAGCTCGTTCTCGGACATGCCGAGGAGGTCCACCCCATGAAATAGGACCCTGCCTTCTTCGACCCGACCGGGTCGACGCACCATGTTGAGCAGAGACAGCGCGGTCACTGACTTGCCGGACCCTGACTCGCCGACCAATGCCATTGTCTCGCCCGCCCGGAGCGAAAAACTCACGCCGCGGACGGCGTTTACGGGACCCTCTCCGGTGTGGAAGGTGGTGACGAGGTTCTCGACTTCGAGAACCGGAGCTGTGTCATTCATCGCTTGAGTAGTCCCTTGTTTAGGCCGTCCCCGACCAGGTTGAACGCGAGTACGAGGGCCGTCACGACCAGCATTGGTGGGATGGCGTAGGTGGGCGCTTGCGCCAGGAAGTTGATACTGGTGCGCAGCAGCGAGCCGAGTGAGGGCTCGGGTAGTTTGACTCCGATGCCGACGAAGCTCATGGCACCTTCGATGAACACGGCGAGCGAGAGGCTCAATGCTGCCTGCACGACGAGAGCGTCGATGGAATTCGGGAGCACGTGCCGCAGGAGGAGGCGGATCGGCGGCACGCCGACGACGCGCCCCGCGGTTACGTAGTCTCGTGCCTGCTGCGACCTCAGAGCGTTGCGTGTAAGTCGGCCGAACAGTGGAATATTCACGAACGCCACCGTAATGAGCACCGCAGGAAGGCCCGGGCCGATGATTGCAGCGACAGTCACACCCATCACGAGGCTGGTAAAAGCGAGGCTCACATCGAACCCGCGTTGGATCACTGTGTCTAGCCACCAGGCAAGTGTGCTGGCGAGGCCGAGCAGCATTCCTAAGATCGCGCCAATTGGCACGGCAACGGCGCCGACGATGACATCCTGGCGGATGCCGTAGAGAACCCGACTGAACAGGTCACGGCCGAATTCATCAGTTCCAAACCAGTGATCCGGGGAGGGCGGCAGAAACGATCCAGAGCCCTGCGCGTAAGGCGAGTACGGGGCGATGATCGGCGCGAGAAGACCCAGCGCGAAGATCACGGCGACGATAATCAGGCCGATCACGGACTCGACCGAACGTAGGCCTCTAAAGAGCCCGCGACCGCGTCCGCGCGATCTTATGGCGAGGGTGGGTATGGCGCCTTGCGCGGTCATTTGCGCTCCAATCGAATTCTTGGGTCCATCGCCGCGTCAACGACATCGGTCACGATCTGCACCATCACGAAAACTACGACCGCCAGCATGAGTAGCCCTTGAGTGAGCAAGTAGTCGCGCCCGATAACGGATTGCAGTAGCAGCTGGCCGATGCCGGGCCAGGCGAAGATTGTCTCGACGATTATTGCTCCGCCGAGCAGCTGGCCGATCTGGATCCCCAAGACAGTGATCACAGGCGGCAGGGCGTTGGGGATGACGTGCGCCCTCATGAGCCGAGAGCGGCGCAGGCCCTTTGCGATCCCGGTCTGAACAAAATCCTCATCGATGGTCTGGCGAATTGAGGCAGATAAGAAGCGAGCTAGCGTGGCCCCGGTGGGCAGGCTCAGGACGATCGCTGGCATGAGCAGATATTGCAGGCCGATGGCGGGGTCGGCAAGCCCAGGGCCGATACCGCCGGAGGGCAGTAGTCGATTGACAACGGCAAAGATCAAGATGAATAGCACGCCGCTGACGTACGTCGGAACTGCTACGGCGAGCGAAGTGAGCAGCCCGAGCGCGGACGAGATCCACGAAGTTCGGGACGAGCCCATGATGTAGCCGACGATCCCGCCGCCGACGACGGCGAGAATCAATGCGCCGGAGGCGAGTTCGAGCGTATTGAGCAGGCTGTTGCTGATCAGCTCGGAGATCGGCGAGTGCAGGAGGTAGGACTCCCCCGGGTTGCCGGTCAGGATTCCGCCGAGCCAGAGCAGGTACTGGATGACGAGAGGTCTGTCGAGTCCAAGTTGCTGGCGAATTGCTTCGACGGTTTCGTTGCTCGCATCCGGTCCTGCCAGTGTTGCCGCCGGGTCTCCCGGCGCGAGCCGTAGCAGGAAGAATACTGCGACGGAGGCGACGAACAGCACCAGGAGTGCTGCTGGAATTCGTCGGAGAAGATAGCGGATCATCGTTGAACTCACCCAGTTTCGATAGGGTCGGGGGGGCCGCCCGGGGGGGCG
>NZ_JASISV010000004.1:0-183226 GCF_030063305.1 Salinibacterium sp. G-O1 | reverse complement strand
TTGGGTGGGGGGTGCGGCCGGGAGGCGGCTCCGCCGAGAGGGTTAGCCGAAGTATGCCTGGTCGAGATCGATGTAATCGAGCATTGTCCAGGCGAGGCCCTTGACCTTGTTGCTGATAGAGAAGGTGTGCGTGGTGTTGACGATGTCGCTCACGAACTGCTGGTCAAGCAGGAAGTCGTTCAGCGCGTCCGTCGCAACCTTGTCGCCGGTTTCCCCTGTCCACACCGCGTTGGCGAGATCCTTGTACTCCTGGTTGTCGAACCCCGAGGCGTTCTTGTCTGCGTTGTACGGGAAGGCCCCCTTGACCAGAGTCGCAGGATTGAGTTGGCCAAACCCGTGACCTGTCATGAACAGACCGTCGAACCCACCGGAGCGCAGCTTGTCGAGGAATTCAGCCGCCTGCACGGGCATCATGTTGGGTTTCAGGCCGGCCTCGGTGAGGTTGAACTCGACGATCTCCGCGAGGCCAACGTTCGGGGCAAAACCAGCGTCGTAGTAGACATTGATCGACGCGCCGGTCGCGCTGGCCTCGTTGAGCAGGTCCTTGGCCTTGGCGATGTCGTAATCGTAGAAGTTTGCCTTGGATTCGTCATAGGCCGGCGAGGCCGGCGACCATGGAAGGGAGGTGGTTTGCCCGACGCCCCCTAGCACCTGCTGCAACACACGGTCGCGATCGATCGAGTAGGCAATCGCCTGGCGAACCCTATTGTCGGAGAGCAGCGGAACGCTGACGTTCGAGCCGAGGTAGTAGGTGGAGTCGAACGCGTCGGACTGAACGACCTCGTACTGCTGGTCGCTCGCGAGCGTCGACGCATCCAAAGGAGCGAGGTCGAGGGCCAGGTCGCTCTGCCCAGACTTGAGCGATGAGAGCATCGACTGCGAGTCACGCACAACCGTGATCTCGACGCCGTCTAGTAGCGGCGCCCCGTCTTTCCAGTAGTCCTCGTTCTTCGTGAGCTCAAGCCCCTGGCCCGGCGTGTAGGTGTCGACCTTGAACGGGCCGGTACCGTTGAATTCCTCGCCGGTGAGCAGCTTGTCAACGGTGTCGACGTCGACGATTCGCATCATCTCGAACAGGTCGAACATGTTGCTCATGCGCTGGCTGAACGTTAAGGTCACATGCAGGTCGTCATCGGCGACCATGTCGGTGATCTTCTTAGCCACGTGCTTCAGCTGCGAAGGTACGTCGTCGCGCAGCAGAGTCTGAATGCTCCCGATCACGTCTGCCGAGGTAAACGCTTTGCCGTCGTGAAAGGTCACACCCTCACGCAGGGTGAAGGCAAGGGTTAGCCCGTCGTCAGACAGGTCCCATTCGGTTGCCAACTCAGGCGTGGGCTCAAGGGTCTTGTGGTCGAGCTCGACGAGCGAGTTGAAAACGAGACGGTTGATGCTGAAATTCGGGTTGTTCTGCGACATCAGTGTGCTGGGTGAGATATCGGCGCCCTGCACGATTTGCAGGATGCCACCAGCGGCGGGGGTGCTCTCGGGCTGCGAGTCCACAGCGGAGACGCAGCCACTCACCGCCAGTGCCACCGATACTGCTGCCGCTGCAACTGCGGCGGTTCGCCGGCCAAGCCGACCGTTCCTTGGGGCGTTTCGCATTGCTGTGACTCCTTTGTCTACTCTCCAGCCGGCAGTGACCAGCGGCTGCCAGTTACTATAGTTGCAGTCTCTAACTAACGCAACACCACTACACCTGGACGTGCTCGAATCCGAAGGGATCGCGGTAATAGGCGTCGAGAAGCAACGAAGCGGACGCAATCGTCGGAGCGAGGTCACCGAACTCCGACGCGCGAACCTCCACCAGTTCACTGAGCTTTGCCATTCGCGTGAACTGCCGACGGAACTCATTGACGTAGTCCGGTGCAGTGGTGATGAGCCCCGCGACAACGAACAGCGGAGGATTGACCAGGTCTGCCATGGCAGCGCCGGCCTCTCCAGCCATGCGCGCCACGCGCGCTATGAGGTCTCGAGCGCCAGGCGCGTCAGCCTGTGCGAGCTCGACGATATCGCGCAGAACCGTCGTGTGAGCGAGACCGTCGCGCTCAGCCGCCGCGAGTACTGCCTCGTCGCTAACGCTACGCTCTAGGCATCCGGATCGTCCGCACTCGCAACGCGTATCACTGCCGCCTCGCACCGGGAAGTGCGCGATCGTGCCAGCAGCCCCGCGGGGCCCCCGGCGTATCGAACCATCTTGCACCAGGGCGGCGCCGACCACATTTCCGATCCACATCTCCACGAAATCGTCAGCACCGCGAGCCGCACCGAACATGCGCTCGGCCAGCGCGAGCCCTCGAACCATCTGATCGAAGTAGAGGGGTAGGTCTAATGAGTCTGAAAGCATCGACCCCAGCGGCACCTCGGCCCACCCCAGGGGCTCAAAGCGAACCACGACCCCACTGTCGGGCTCGACCCATCCACCGACGCTTGCCGCGACTCCCAATATGCGGGTTGTGGTCTCCATCTGGGAGCGCATCTCGACGATTTTACGGATAGCGTCTCGTACGACAACGGCTGGATCGGGGCTGCGGTACGGCTCGCGCCACTCGGCGAGCACACGCCCGCAAAGGTCAACGGCACCGATGCGCGTTTCGTGCGCTCCGAAATGGAGCGTGATGACAGAACGACCTTCACCGGCGAGCTCGATGGGTATAAGCGGGCGCCCGGGGTTCTCCCTGCGGGGCTCTCCCTCCCTGACGATTCCGAGTTCAATGAGCCGATTGGTCACCCTGGTCACTGTTGCCCTGGTGAGACCCACACGATCGGCGATCTCAGCCCTAGCCAACGGGCCCTCCGCAAGGATCGCGCCGAGCACGCTGGCCGCGTTAGCGCGCCCCAAATCAACGGGGGTGCCTCCGGCTTGGCGCGCTGATGCGGCCAGCCCCAAGAATGGCAAGTTTGACATAGTGATGATCGCCTCCTACTCCGCCGTTAGTGCGGCGAGTACACCTTAACCCCGCGAATGAAAGAGGTTTAGTTACTGATTAGAATTATGTGGCACTATGGTCACGGCTCTCGACGTAGAGAACAGGTAAGGAATCATGAATCGCCCCGACATCGTGCTCATCCTCGCGGATGACCTTGGCTTCTCCGACCTCGGCTGCTACGGCGGCGAGCTCAACACCCCCACGCTCGATCGGCTGGGTCGCGAGGGGGTGCGCATGTCGCAGTTCTACAACACCGCCCGTTGCAGTCCCTCGCGTGCATCGCTGCTGACCGGCCTGCATCCCCATCAGACCGGCATCGGCGTGTTGACCCGTCCGGACCTCCCCCGCGGATACCCGGGCAACCTCTCCGAAAGCTCTGCGACTGTAGCCGAGCACCTCTCCGAGGCGGGATGGCGCACCTGGCTCAGTGGCAAGTGGCATCTCTCTGGGGATGTCTCGGCTCCGAGTGGATCGTGGCCCACACGTCGCGGTTTCCAGAAGTTCTTTGGCACGCTCGCTGGTTGTTCGAGTTACTTCGATCCACAAACACTCACCCGCGGAGAGGACCCGGCGCCAGATGCGCGCCGTTCTGAGTTTTACTACACCGACGCCATCAGCGACGAAGCTGTCGGTTGGATCCGCGACCTTGAGGCTGAGGGATCGGATGATCCGTTCTTCCTCTACCTTGCTTACACCGCGCCCCATTGGCCCCTTCACGCCCAGCCAGAGATCATCGCCAACAACTCCGGGAAATTTGATGCCGGCTGGGACAGCCTGCGGGCCGAGCGACTCGAGCGCATGGTATCCGAGGGCATCATCGACGAGGGATCGGAACTGAGTACGCGAGATCCCAGCCAGCCAGCTTGGCAAGATGCGGAGGACCAGAAGTGGCAGGCTCGCCGGATGGAGGCTTACGCAGCCCAGGTCGAATCGATGGACCGGGGTATCGGCCGCGTGCTGCAGGCTATGGCAGATGCAGGCAGGCTCGAGAACGCTCTGGTGATCTTCCTCGCTGACAACGGCGCCTCCGCCGAAGAGCTGCCCATCGGCGACCTCGCCTCCTTCGCGCAAAAAGATGCCGTTCTTCGCTCAGGAACACGCGACGGGCACGATATCCGGGCCGGCAACAGGGCTGACATCGACCCCGGCCCCGAGGACACCTACGCGAGCTACGGTGTGCCGTGGGCCAACCTCTCTAATACGCCGCTGCGACGCTACAAGCGATGGGTGCATGAAGGCGGAATCTCCACTCCCTTCATTGCACACTGGCCTGCCGGACAACTCGCTACGGGATCTGTCGTGACCACTGCGCATCAACTCGTCGACGTACTGCCCACCATTCTGACGGTCGCGGGCATCACACCCGACTCTGATGCCGAGGGTTCCTCCATGCTCGCGAGCCTGCGCGGAGAGGACCTTGAGTCTGATCGAACCCTCTTTTGGGAACACATTGGAAATGCCGCAATCCGTCGTGGACGGTGGAAGCTCGTCAAGGACTTCCCCTCGGATTGGGAACTATACGACATTGACGCCGACCGTAGCGAACTACACGACCGCGCGACAGAACAGCCGGAACTGGTCACCGAACTCACCGCGGCATGGCAGACCTGGGCGAATCGAGTAGGAGTTATTCCTTGGGATCGCATGCTCGACGACTACGCGGTCGAAGGCAAGTCTGCGCAACAGGCGGAGGAATAGCGCACGGCATGACTGCCCACTCGGTCGAGTTGGTCGATCTCGCACGTACATCGTGATGCACAAACGTCAGAGATGTCTTGATAGATCGCAGATGGTCTGTGATCAACTACGTCACGAATAGTGACTTGTGTCGTTCGAGGGCGTCCGCATCCAGGGCGAGCTGTATATAGCGCTGGTCTCGCTTCAAACTTTCTACCCTCAAAGCCTCGGACTGGTCGACCCGGGAAAGAATCGACTTCTCCGTTTTGTCAGCGGCTCCCCGAGGGCACGGCCGAAGTCGAACCCCAGCAGTTGAAGCACGTTGCGGTCTCTACTGAGAGAAGAGGTCGGATAGCGTCGAGCTGTGCCGCGGCTTGCGCGCCTCCGGTGGCACTTTCCAGTTTCTCGAGCAACGGAAAAGGGTGTCGGCAATGTACGTCACGTCACCATTCGTAAAGCCGCTGAGACACAAGCTCAGACTGATAGGCCTGCGCAATTCGAGTCACTTCGGCCTTGTCGGAAATGAGCCCAGAGATGATCTCTTCGAGCCCGGCAATCGCGTCTTTCTGCTTCTCCGCCGCTCGAAGCGCACGAACCCTATCGGTCACCCTCGAAGCACCGTTTCGGGCTGTGTCGACGGCGCTTGAATTCTGAACGTTTTCGGCGTTCGAAAAGTGAACGGTTGCGGGCAGTCTAGCTAGGATTTTCGTCTGTGGTCGTTCGGATGCTGGGGAGGCTGTCAATGCCTCGGCCGCGGAGCCGGTAGCTGGCGCCTTCGAGGGTGAGGACGTCGGCGTGGTGGACGATCCCGTCGATCATTTCGTCTTCGAGTCCCATTTGATCGAGAAGAGATTGACCGACTCCTCGAAAGCCAGGTCATCGACGACCTTAATCTCTTCAAACTGGGTTGTCGCCGGGGCGGAGTCGCGGTCGCGGAGATACCTCAGTCCGGTCACGACCTCCGACCAACCGGTCACGAAGTCGAACGTCGACGTAGAGGCACCGCTGCCCTGGCCGGCGTGAAGGTACAGCAACACCAGGATTGTGGGGTTCGGACCCTACAACCAGTACGGCGTCACCCCGCGTATTGTGTGGCTCGGCGCGCAACCCTTCCCCTTTGAGCCTCTAGGCGACCACGACGCCGCGAAGACAGCGGACGGCCCCGGTCCTCCCCCAGGTTCCGGCGTTCGACGGACGAATCTAGATCGCGCGGATCGCCACCAATCAGCTGCACTTGCGGGCGATGCGTGGGTCTTGTGGGGTTTTGGAGTGGCTGTTTTCGCAAAACAGCACTCTGACCAGCACTTTCTCGGTGGCATGTGAGGGATTCGAACCCCCGAATGCGAAGCAGTCTGATTTACAGTCAGATCCCTTTGGCCACTTGGGTAACATGCCGAGGCACCCTCCCCCAGCGTAATCACTAAGGGAACGTGCGGATCAAGGATACAAGCTCTTTGGGCGAACTGTGACCATGCCTGCGACGGTAAGCTCGGCTCGCGACCGAGGAGGTGCCACCCAATGCCGGGAATCAACCAGGTAGCCCAACTTGCCGGGGTATCCACGGCAACGGTGTCGCGCGCGCTCAGCGGCAATGGGCACGTTTCTGAGACCACCCGCCACCGGGTTCGCGCTGCAGCCCGCGAGCTTGGATACGTGGTCTCGTCGAACGCATCGAGCCTTGCCACCGGCCGCATGCGCAACATCGGCGTGGTCATCCCATTCCTAAACCGCTGGTATTTCGGCGCGGTGCTCGAAGGCGCAGAGCAGGCGCTGCTTCGCCACGGCTACGACCTCACCCTCTACAACCTCAGCGGCGGCGAAGATCAGCGCACGAGCGTGTTCGAAGACTTCCTGCTGCGTAAACGAGTGGATGCCGTCATCGCCATCTCGCTCGAGCTCACCGGCAGCGAGGTCGAGCGACTCCTCACCATCAACAAGCCCATCGTGGGCGTCGGCGGCTCGATTGCCGGGGTGCGCACGCTCAGCATTGACGACGGCGCGGTTGCGCAACTGGCGACGGAGCACCTGCTCGCGCTCGGTCACCGCACGATCGGGTTCATCGGCGGCAACCGTCAGTCCGAGATGGACTTCCACGTGCCATCCCAGCGACGCGGCGGTTTCATTGCGGCGCTGGCCGATGCCGGCCTGACCGCCGACCCGGAACTCTTCCAGTCAGCAGACTTCACCATTCCCGGAGGCTACGCCGCCGCGAAACAGCTGTTCGGCAACCCGCGCAAGCGACCGACCGCGGTGTTCGCGGCATCCGACGAGATGGCCATCGGGGCGATTCTCGCGGCCCGGGATCTCGGATTGAGCGTGCCAGACGATGTCTCAATCATCGGCGTCGACGACCACGAGCTCGCCGAATTCTTCGGCCTGACATCGATCGCCCAGTTCCCCGCGCTTCAGGGTGAAATGGCCGTCGACATCCTCATGGACCAGCTCCACCCGGACCACACGGCACACGCCTCGAGCAACACACCGCTCCCGTTCGAGCTGATCGTGCGCTCCAGCACCTCGCGCCCGAAGTCCTAACCGTCGACGGCGTCGGCGTAACGCTGGGCGGCCGTGGCCACCGCCGTGCCGTAGGTGGTGGCGTTGTTGTACGACGCAATGCCGGACCGCCACCCGTCCGGCGTCACCATCTCCCCCGCAGCCCGGCACATGTGGTTCGCCGCCGCGATGGCGGCGTCGGCGATGTTCTGTGGGTCCGCAATGGCGTCGCCGTTTCCGTCTGACGGCCAACTAGACCAGGTCTGTGGGATGAGCTGCATGGGGCCAACCGCACGGTCGAAGTCGCTGATGCCGTCGATGGCGCCGCCGTCGGAGTCCGGGATGTTCCGGGTCTCGCCCCCGTCGAGCACCACCCCGAAGATGTCGGGACGCACCCGGAGGTCGTCGCCGATCACCGAACCGCCATGCCGCCCGTGGTCGCTCTCAACCAGCCCGATGCCCGCGAGGGTGTTCCATCCGATTCCGCACTCCGGGTAGACCTCACGGCTGCGCACGATCGCTCCGGCATACGCCAGCACGGCAAGCTTCGGGATGCCCGTCTGCTGGGCTGCGCGTGACACCCATTCCGGGTCGATGAGCCCGACATACCCCGGTCGCGTCGGTTCGTCGGCAAACGGAGGGTCAGCTGCCTGCGACGAAAAATCGACGGATGGCTGCTCCGCAGCTCGCGGCTCGTCGACGGGCGTGGGTGTCAGCGCGACCGCCGTCACGACAACCAGGGCGATCACGGCAAGGGTGGCGCCCAGCATCCATAGCCATCGTTTGCTCATCAGAGCGGGAACAGCAGGCGGTGCAAAAACTGCTTCGTGCGCTCGTGCTGCGGATTCGCGAATAACTCGGATGGCGCGCCGCGCTCGACGATCACGCCGCCGTCCATGAACAGCACCTCGTCGGCCACCTGCCGGGCGAAGACCAGCTCGTGCGTGACCACCACCATGGTCCATCCGTCGTCGGCGAGCCCTTTCAGCACGCCGAGCACGTCGCCGACCAGCTCCGGGTCGAGCGACGATGTCGGCTCGTCGAACAGCAGAAGTTGGGGTTTGAGGGCGAGCGCCCGCACGATGCCAACGCGTTGCTGCTGGCCGCCCGAGAGCTCGAACGGGTAGCTGTCGCGCTTGTCGGCGAGCCCGACCCGGTCGAGCAAGGCCAGAGCCTCGGCTTCGGCCTCGGCACGCGCGCGTCGCTGCACGATGATCGGCCCCTCGACCACGTTCTGCAGAACGGTCTTGTGCGGGAACAGGTTGAAGTGCTGAAACACCATCGCCGACCGATCGCGAAGGCGCTCGGCCTGCAGCTGTCGCATCCGCGGTTTCGCAGGTGCGGCGAAGTCGACGCGCACCTCGTCGTCGGCCCCGAGCGTCTCGCCGCCGCGGATCGTGACGATGCCGGCATCCGGTCGCTCCAAGCCGTTCAGCGAGCGCAGCACCGTCGTCTTGCCCGAGCCCGACGGACCGATCAGCACCGTAACGCTGCCCTTGTTCAGGCTCAGATCGATCGAGTGCAGCACCTCGGTTTTGCCGAAAGCCTTCGACAGTCCGGTGACCTCGAGCAGCGGGGATCCCCCGGCGACTTCAGTGGGCGACATAGCGGTCCAACCTCTTCTCCAGACGGTTTTGCGCCGTAGACAGGCCCAGACAGATCACCCAGTAGACCAGGGCCGCCTCGATGTAGATGAGCATGAAATCCTGGCTGAACGCCGCGACCTTCTGCGCTTCGCGGAAGAGCTCGGTGACGAGGATCAGCGACGCGAGCGAGGTGTCCTTCACCAACGAGATGAAAGTGTTCGACAACGGTGGCACCGAGACCCGCGCCGCCTGCGGCAGGATGATGCGGCGCAAGCTCGTCGACCTACGCATCCCGAGCGTGAAACCGGCTTCCCACTGCCCCTTCGGAACCGACAGGATCGCCGCCCGGATCACCTCGGCGGCATAGCCGCCCACGTTCAGGGAGAACGCGATGACGGCGCTCGGCCACGGGTCGATGAGCAGCCCGAGACTAGGCAACCCGTAGAAAATCACGAAGAGCTGCACCAGCAAGGGGGTACCGCGGATGACCGAGATGTTGAAACGCGCGAGCGCCGATAACACCCGGATGCCCGAGATCCGCGCCAGGGCGACGAACAGCGCGATGACCAGCCCGAGCGCAAACGAGGCGAGAGCGACGGGGATGGTGCCGATAAGGCCGCCGAGCGCGATCGGGCCCAAGGCCGACCAGAACAACTCCCAGTTGATCATCCGTCATCCGATCCGGTAGTGGGTGTGGTTACTGGCTTACATCCTCCCCGAAATATTTCTTCGAGATCGAGGCGAGCGTGCCGTCGGCGCGTAGTTCATCGAGCGCCTTGTCGACCGCGGCGACCAGATCGCTGCTGCCCTTACGGAAGACAAGCGCGTTCTTGGACACCTCATCGGTGTCGGCCACGATCTTCAGGCCGGTGTCTCCCTCGGTCTTCTGGTAGTCAAGAAAGGTGAGCTTGTCGTTGACGGTCGCATCCACGCGACCCTGGCGGACCAGTTCCGCCGCCTGAGCCCATCCCTCGACCGACTGCACCACGGCGCCAGCGTCTTCGGCGACCTTGTACCAGTTGCTCGTCAGCGACTGCGCGCTCGAGTGGCCGGACAGGGTCGCGAACGACGTGATGTCTGTGTTGTCCTCGGCCACGATCAGCACGCCGGGCGAAACCGTGTACGGCTCGCTGAAGTCGTAGACGGCCTCACGCTCGGGGTTGATCGAGATCTGGTTCGCGATCACGTCGAAGCGGCCCGCCTCGAGCCCCGCGAAGATGCCGTCGAATTGGGTCTCCTTGAACTCGACATCGAGGTCGAGCTTGTCGGCGACCGCGGTGATCACATCGATGTCGTACCCGGTGATGTCGCCAGACCCTCCCTCGTGGAAGCTGAACGGGCGGTAGGTGCCCTCCGTGGCCACAACGAGCTTTCCCGCCTTCTGCACGTCGGCGAGCGAAGTGCCCGCGGAAGGTTCGGCCGAGTTCTCAGCCGGACCAGAGGCCGAGCAGCCAACCAGGGCTACGAGCGTGACTGCTGTTGCTGCGATGACAAGAAATTTGTTGACCATGAGACTGCCTGATTCTGTGTGTGGTGGTGTGGTTTTCGTACGGTCGGTGCCGATGAGCACAAGATTGAGGCTACGCAGACTGCCGCCGAGAGGGGCGGATGCGACGCCGCGTGACGCTGCACCGCCGCTCGCTGCAACCGATGCGCGCCTCGGGGCATTCCCGCGGACGCGACGGAACGCCGTCGAGGTTCTAGCATGGGTACATGGCAGATTCCACATTCGACATCGTCAGCAAGGTCGACCAGATGGAGGCAGACAACGCCGTCAATCAGGCGCAGAAAGAGATCGCCACGCGATACGACTTCAAGGGCGTCGGCGCATCCATCGAATGGAGCGGCGAGAAGCTGCTGCTGAAGGCGAGCGCCGAAGAGCGCGTGAAAGCGGTGCTCGAGGTGCTCGAGGCCAAGTTCATCAAGCGCGGCATCTCGCTGCGGTCCCTCGATGCCGGAGAGCCTTTCGCGAGCGGCAAGGAATACCGCATCGAAATCAGCCTCAAGAACGGCATCTCGTCTGAAGACGCCAAGAAGGTTTCGAAGATCATCCGTGACGAGGGCCCCAAGGGCGTGAAGTCGCAGATCCAGGGCGACGAGCTTCGCGTGCAGTCGAAGAGCCGCGACGACCTGCAGGCGACCATGGCGTTGCTCAAAGGCAAAGACCTCGACGTCGACCTGCAGTTCGTGAACTTCCGGTAGAACAATGTCGGCCGCGCCGTACGATGACCCATCGTACGAGCGCGAACTTCAACGACGGGCCTACTCCAAACCAATGGATGGGGTCGATCCCACCGCAGCCCAGGCGGAACTCGCTGCCATCGCTGAATCGCGGCGGCCGGCGCCCGAGATCGAATGGCGGCCGCTCAGCGTGCCCTCCGTCGTGATGCGGCGCCAGAAGCTCGCCGTCATCGTCGCGCTCGCCGTCACGCTGGCTGCGGCCAGCGCCCTCGCCCTCGTGCCGGTGCCATCCCTCATGGTGTTCAGCTTTCCCCAGTTGGGTACCCCGACCTGGCCGGGCGGGGCAGATCGAGAGGAGCGTGCAGACAGGATCCGCTGGCTCGCCAGCAGCAATGGTTGGGATGTCTTCGCCTTCACCACCACGGGCGGCAACATCTGCATGGCAGGCTTCGAGGGCATGCTCAGCTCGGGTGGGACGTGCACCAGTAAAGGAGTTTTCATGATCATCGGCCTGCGGATGGGGATGAGTCGAATCAACTCGGATGGCACCGAATACCTGAGCGTCAAGTGGGGACCGACGGGCGGCGCACGCACATCCGATCTTCCACTCGCTGAATGGAAGGACTAGGGGTTCTCTGTCGATAGGATTCGATCGATGGATGATTTCGCCCTTTTCTTCGTTTCCAACATCTCGATTGCCGGGGTGTTGTTGGTTGTCGACTACATCATCCGGATCGTGGCACTGCTCGTCGTTCCCCGCAATCGCCGACCGCAGACCGCGATGGCCTGGCTGCTGGCGATCTTCTTCGTGCCGTACGTCGGAGTGATCCTCTTCCTCATCGTGGGAAGTGCCAAGCTCTCGCGGGATCGCCGACGCAAGCAGGCGCAGATCAACGAGTACATCCTCGAAACAACCGAGGGAATCGATCTCGTCAAGCGCGACCCACCGTGGCCGTCATGGCTCGAACCGATCGTCGAACTCAACCGCACCCTGGGCGCCATGCCGCTGGTCGGCGGCAACAAGGCAAAGCTATATTCGGACAATCAGGAAGCCCTCGACGCCATGACCGAGGCGATCAAGGGCGCCAAGAAGAGCCTGCACGTCGAGTTCTACATCCTGTCGCTGGATGCAACGACGGCTCCCTTTTTCGACGCGCTGGAGGACGCCCACAACCGTGGGGTCGTCGTCAGGGTGCTGCTCGACCACCTCGGGAATTTCCAGTATCCCGGCTACCGCCGGACCAAGCGGCGGCTGAACAGCATGGGCATTCAATGGCACCTGATGCTGCCGTTCCAGCCGCTCCGGGGAAAAATCCGGCGCCCCGACCTCCGCAACCATCGCAAGATCCTCGTGATCGACGACACCGTCGCCTTCACCGGGTCGCAGAACGTGATCGAAACCGGGTATCAGCGTCGCAAGAACCACCGCCGGGGGCTGCACTGGAAAGACTTCATGGTGCGCTTCGAGGGCCCGGTCGTGGCCGGCCTCAACGCCTTGTTCATCACGGACTGGTATTCGGAGACCGACGATCTGGTGGAGCGCGGCTCTGCGCTCGAGTTCATGACCGAGGGCACCGGGGACGTCGACTGTCAGGTGGTTCCGAGTGGGCCCGGCTTCCCCGGCGAGAACAACCTCCGGCTGTTCAACTCGCTGGTGTACGCGGCCCAGGAGAAGGTCATCCTGGTCAGCCCCTACTTTGTGCCTGATGATTCGATGCTCTACGCGATCACCACCGCTGCCCAGAGCGGGCTCAGGGTCGAGCTGTATGTGTCAGAAATCGGGGACCAGTTCTTCGTGTACCACGCCCAGCGCAGCTACTACGAGGTACTGCTCAAGGCAGGCGTGCACATTTTCCTTTACAAGTCCCCGACGGT
This sequence comes from Salinibacterium sp. G-O1, assembly GCF_030063305.1. Lineage (GTDB taxonomy): Bacteria > Actinomycetota > Actinomycetes > Actinomycetales > Microbacteriaceae > Rhodoglobus. Next base: position 170,487 of record NZ_JASISV010000004.1, on the reverse strand, counting down.
TCTGCACGCCAAGCACATGACGATCGATGATGACGTCGCGGTCATCGGTTCTAGCAACATGGATATGCGCTCGTTCACCCTCGACCTCGAGGTGTCGGTCATGGTGCGCGGCAAGGCCTTCATCGACTCCCTGCGTGAGGTCGAAGAGTCGTACCGCGCGAACAGCCGTGAGCTCACCCTCGAAGAGTGGGAGAAGCGCGGATTCCTGGTGAGCGCCCTCGACAACATCGCCAGGCTCACTGCAGCAGTGCAGTAACCGCTGGCGTCAGGCTCCGGAAGCGCCAGTCGAGTTCGCGCTCAGCCAGGCAAACAGTGGATCGGTGAACTCAGCAAGGCCGGCATGCTTCGCTGCGAACGGAGCGTACGATGCAACCGAGAGAGGATCTGGTTCAATTCGGTCCGCCACACGAACGGTTTCGCGAACAGCCGTGTCCCAGTCCGGATGGATTCCGGTGCCAACGAATGCGCAGATGGCGGCTCCCAGCCCGGCAGCATCCGTGATGACGGTCCTGCGTACGGGGCGATCAAGCACATTGGCGAGGATGTGCAACATCAGCAATGAACGCGAGCCACCGCCAGACACAATCACCTCTCGACATCGGCGTCCGAGCGCCGTTTCCATAGCGTCCAGATGAACGCGCATCGTGAAAGCGATGGACTCCAGCACGGCTCGATACAGGTGATATCGCCCTTGGCTGCCGTCAAAACCAAGAAATGCTCCTCGCCGTTCAGGGTGGTCGCCCGGCGCAAGCCAGTCAAGTATGGCGAAGAGTCCCCCGCTGCCGATGGGTACGTCCTGCGCACCCATCTCGAGAGCCCGTTCGTCGACAGCTGGCCCTCCCCCGGAGTTCAGCAGATCCCGATACCAACTGACCGTCCACATGCCACGTCGGATGCCACCACTCTCGTTCAGGTATCCACCGGGTCTCGAGTCGAAGTTGACCCAATACGAACTCGAGGTCGAGACGGGCGATCGACCGGGCGTCATCGCAGCGATGTACGTGCCCAGGGACAGGAGCGCATCGTGTTCTGACACCAGACCGCTGCCGAGCGCTTCGACGGCCTTGTCGTTCGCCGTCGCGAACACCGGCAATCCCTCCGGCAACCCGGTTGCGATTGCCGCGTCCGGCGCCACCATACCGAGCAATTCGCCGGGCTCCACGAGTTCAGCGAGCTGGTCGCGGCGCATCCCCGTCGCGATGTAGTCAGAGTCGTTGCGTGACCAGGCCCGCCGCTCGACGTCAATGGGCCACACGCCCTGATAGTTCGCGACGGTGTCACGGTAGGCACCCGTGAGTCGACCTGTGATGTAGCCGGACGAGGTCGTGATGCGCGCGACCCGATCGTCGTCGGCGACGTGAGGGCGTGACACCCTCGCATCCATCCAACTGAGAACCGGCTCGACAAGAAGCCCGTCTCGGTCGAGAAGTGCGCGGCAGAACCTGATCGTGCACAACCCCACCCCGGCGATCTCGGCAAGGTCCCCGTCGAACGCGGCGAGCGCCTCACGACAGGTTGCGGCGACAGACTCCCACAGGTCGTCGCCGGGATGCACAACCCGATCGGCGGTGGAGGTGTCATACGGTCGGAGACGCTGCTGCGCCGACGCGTGGACGTTGCCCTTCTCGTCGAAGATCATGACCTTCGTACTTTGCGAGCCGTTGTCGATGGCGACAACGAAGCGCCCCCCGGCCGAACTCGTCACTGTTCGAGGGGGATGATCGTGCCTGCGTTCATGATGCCGTTCGGGTCAAACGCACGCTTGAGGGTTTCGAGCATTGAGTAGGCGCTGCCGTGCTCTTCGGCCGTCCAGTCCGTGCGGTACTTGCCGATGCCGTGGTGGTGCACCATTGATCCGCCGAGACGAAGCGACTCCTCGACGATGATCGCGTTGAGTGGGATGTGATACTCGTCGATCTCGTCGCGTGGCTCGCAGTTGATCATGTAGTCGTAGACGAAATACAGGTTCGTTCCCGTCTGATAGCTGTGCGATGAATGCGCGCCCAGCATCGTCAGATCTGCGGCGCGCGGAAACTCGTTGCGAACCCTCGTCATGATCGCATCATAGAGCGCGCGAACCCGCGACCAGTCGATGGAGACCTCCGTCGTGTAGCCGAGATGGTGCTCGTTGAGCATGGTCAGCTTCTCGGCATCGATCTTGTCCTGGCCCCAGTTCAGGTTGTCGAACCAGGTCTCGATCAGTGAGGTCTCCACACGCTCGTGCGGGCGCCCCGCGAACAGCGCCTCGATCGCGTCCGCCGTCGCATCCGCTATTCCCTTGGGGCCTTCCGCAACCAGAATCACCACGCTCTTGTCGTTCGCGAAATGCGCGAAGTGCTGGCGGGCGTCCTCGGGCGAGTACGCCCGGCACACGCTCGGGCGGTATCCGTCTGTGACGAGCTGACGCAAGGCATCAACGCCATCCGCGAAGTCGTCGACGAGGAATCCGAAGAATCGGTTGTTCTCAGGCTGGTAGCGGAAGACCTTAATCGTCACCTCGGTGACGTAGCACAGAGCACCCTCGTTGCCGATCACGATGTGCCGGATATCAGGCCCTGCAGCGCGGCGCGGAACATTCTTGATCCGCGAGATGTGTCCTCCGGGGAAGACGGCCTCCAGCCCCACCACCATGTCTTCGATCGCGCCGTAGAGGGTGGAGAACTGTCCAATCGACCTTGTCGCCACGAGCCCACCATACTGAGCGAGTGGCTTCGACTGCGGCGAGTGCCCCGTAGTGAGCCCCTGCAGACGGAGGTGATCCTCGAGAACCTGGAGGGGTACTCCGCACTGCACGGTCGCCATCATGTCGATCGGGTCGACGTTCAGAATCGCGTTCATGCGCGAACCATCCAGCACGATCGTGTCGTCGATGACCGTCTCGAGCCCACCTTCGGTCGCCGTGCGACCAGTTCGGGGAACGACGTTGATGAGATTCTCGTCAGCAAAGCGCAGCACTGCTGCAACCTGCTCCGCGCTCTCGGGGTAGGCGATGACGGCCGGAATGGGTCCGTCGAAGATACCGTGAACTGCCGAGTACTTGCGGAAGCGGTCGACGCTCGCCTCCCGCAGGTTGTGGAGATCTGTGTCGGTCCCGTCAGGGCCGAGCAGAGCGAGAACGCCGGCGACAACCTCGTCACGGGCGAGTGGGGAGCGGGATCGTGCCATGGTGTGTGCCTTCTGTTCTGGGGAGATGTGATGGGTTTGTCAGCGGTGGAGCCGGATGGCGGGCGCTTTCATCGCACCAGATAGCCGCCGTCGACCACGAGCACGTGGCCGTTGACGTAGTCGGAGGCGCGGCTGGCGAGGAACACCGTCGCGCCCATGAGATCTGCTGGGTCACCCCAGCGATCCGCCGGGATGTGCTCGAGCACGCGACGTGACGCATCGTCGTCGGCCCGAGTGGCTTCGGTGATAGCAGTGGCGAAATAGCCGGGAGCAATCGCATTGACCTGCACTCCCCGCCCCGCGAGTTCATCGCAGTATGCCTTCGTGAAGCCGACCATTCCCGCCTTCGTCGCGGCGTACGCCGGCGATGAACGGCCGCCGAGGAACGAGAAGAGGGACGCGATGTTGATGATCTTGCCGCCGCCACCGGCAGACATGCGCACCCCGGCTTCGTGGGCGAGCTCGAAAGCGGCTGTCAGGTTGACGGCGAGCATCGGATCCCACAGCTCACGGTTGAAGTCCTCCACGTCGGCAAGTAAGCAAATGCCTGCTGAATTGACGAGGATGTCGATTGACCCCAGCCGGTCGACGCACTCGGCAACGACCTGTGCCGGAATCCCTCGCTGAGAGATGTCTGCTGTCATGAATTCATAACGGCCGCCGCGTTCCTCGACCAACCTGCGGGTGGTGCCGTCATCTTCCGCCAGGGCGGCCACGAACACGTCGGCGCCCGCGGCAGCCAGCGCGACACTGAAAGCCCTGCCCAGACCGGTGTTGCCACCCGTCACGATCGCCGCTCGCCCCTTCAGGGAGAACAGGTCGGTGCTGAATTCTTCAATCTTCATGTGGTTATCCTCGCCCGATCAGCCGGCGAATGGGTCGGCGATGCCGATATAGCGGGTCTCGAGGTATTCGTCGATTCCTTCGAACCCTCCCTCGCGGCCAAGGCCAGACTGCTTGACTCCGCCGAAGGGCGCAGCAGGGTTCGAGACGACACCGGCATTCAGCCCGAACATCCCTGAGTCGATCTGCTCGGCGAGGCGCAGCCCACGGTTGAGGTCACGGGTGAAGGCGAAAGCAACCAGGCCGTATTCGGTCGCATTGGCGAGTTCAATCGCCTCCTCCTCCGTGTCGAAGACGACGATGGGCGCCACCGGTCCGAAGATTTCTTCGCCCAGGATGCGCGCACCATGGGGCACGTCGGTGAGAACTGTGGGCTCATAGAAGTAGCCGGCACCGTCGAGCGACCGTCCGCCGAGGGCGACGGTGGCGCCATCCTCGATTGCACCCTGAACGAGCGACGCCACCTTCTGGCGAGTGGCCTCATCTACGAGGGGACCCATCGTCGAATGGGGTTCCGTGCCTCGTGCCACCGTCACAGCAGCCATCCGCTCAGTGAACGCCTGGGTGAACGCCTCGGCGATTCCACGTTGCACCAGGAACCGGTTCGCCGCGACACACGCCTCGCCCCCATTGCGCATCTTCGCGGCGATCGCGCCGTCGACAGCACTGTCAAGATCAGCATCATCGAACACCAGGAACGGCGCGTTTCCGCCCAGTTCCATCGAGACCTTCAGCACCTGGTGGGCGGAATCCGCAATGAGTCGACGGCCAACCTCAGTCGAGCCCGTAAACGACAGCTTTCGCAGCCGCGAATCGGTGATGAGGGGGCCGGTGACGGCGCCGGCGCTGGAGGTCGGGATCACGTTGAGCACGCCGTCGGGGAGCCCGGCCTCACGCAGGGTCTCGGCCAGAAGCAGAGCGGTGAGCGGGGTAAGAGCCGCGGGCTTCAAGACCATCGTGCACCCTGCTGCGATGGCCGGTGCAATCTTGCGGGTCGCCATTGCGAGCGGAAAGTTCCAGGGCGTGATGAGGAGGCTCGGCCCGACCGGTCGCTTGAGCACGAGCAGCCGGTTCTTGCCGTCAGGAGCGGTGGAGTATCGACCCGAGATTCGCGGCGCCTCCTCGCTGAACCACCGCAGGAATTCAGCACCGTAGGCAACCTCCCCGCGGGATTCAGCCAGTGGCTTGCCCATCTCCAGCGTCATGAGCAGAGCGAAGTCGTCGCTGCGCGCCGTCACGAGTTCGAAGGCACGACGCAGGATTTCGGCACGCTCGCGAGGCGCGGTAGCCGCCCACGCCGGCTGCGCGGCATGGGCGGCTGCGAGTGCAGCCTCGCCGTCGGCCGGTCGAGCGTCAGCCACAGCGGCGAGCACCTGGCCGTTCGACGGGTCGATGACGTCGAACGTGGAGCCGTCCGCAGAATCGACCCAGCCGTCTGCAAGCAGCAGTTGGTGTGGAACACGGGCGATCAGCGAACGTTCGAGTTCTGATGTGACAGGAGAAGTGGTCATGATGTCGGCTTCCGATGTGAGGGGAGGTGCGGGGATTCGGTCGGACGATTAGAGCCGGAGTTGATGCCCGATCGCATCCTCGTAGAGGGCGAACGGTGTCATCTCACCAGCTCGGTCGCCGTAGCGCTCGCGGGCCGTCTGATAAAGGTCTTTCACGAGGCCCGAGAGTGGCGCATCGACACCGACCGCCGCCGCGAGATCGGCCGACAGCCCGAGATCCTTGCAGGCGAGCGCTACCGCGAAGCCCTCGTCATAGTCACCGTGCTCGAGGATAGACAGCACATCACGTTCGACGAAAGTGCTGTTGGCGGGGCTGGCGATCAGGGAGTCTCGCAATACCGCCAGATCCACTCCCGCCTTTGCGCCGACCGCGAGCACTTCTGCCGTCGCGACGAGGTGAGAGAACCAGAGCTGGTTGATCATGAGCTTGACCGCATAGCCTGCACCATGGCCACCGACGTGCAGGATGCGCTCGGGATCTCCCATCGCCTCCAGCACCGGCCGTACCCGCAGCACGTCGTCGGCGTCGCCGCCCACGAAGATCTGCAGCATTCCCGACGCAGCGCCCACACTCATTCCGCTCACGGGAGCGTCGAGAATGTGCAGTCCGCGAGCGGCCTCCACCTCGCGAACCCTGGCCGCAACTTCGGGCACTGACGTCGACATGTCGATCCAGGTTCCGCCGTTGGCGATTCCAGCGAGGATGCCACGCTCACCGTTCACGACCTCGTCGACGTGGCGCGGCGTGGGCAACATCGTGATAACGATGTCGCTGGCCGCCGCGACGTCAGCGGCACTGTCGGCCCAGACTGCTCCACCGGCAATAACGTGGTCCGCAGATTCGCGGCGGATGTCGGTAACGACCAGGGGGAAGCCCGAGGCCTGCAGGTTGCGGGTCATCCCTGATCCCATATTGCCCAGTCCGATGAAGCCGATCGTGGGGGTGGTGGCGGTGGCCATGATGGTTAGCTTTCTTGTTGTGACTCGGCCACGTCGGCCGATGGAGTGTAAAAGGGATTGCTCGGGGAATGCCGGGCTGCCAGCACCTCGTCGAGGTGGGGCAGCCGCGCGGCCCCGTTCGCGAGGGCGGTGCGGATCGCCTCTCTGTTGTTGCGGTACACCTCGTCGGCGTTGTCTGCCGAAGGGTTCACCCAAACAGCGGCGATCAGAGCGTGGCTGTCTGCCTCCTCGGCGGAGATCGTGCCAGCAGCCACGGCATCCGCCACTCCGGCAGCGACACCGGCCTGCGCTGGACCCCAGATCAGCAGCCCGTGATCATCGCTTGCCGGGGCCGCCTTCGTGACGAACAACGTCAGCGGCTTGACGGGCAATGATGGTCGCAACACTGCGACGAACGGTACGTGTCCGGCGCTAGGAGTTGCCAGGGCGGTGGCCCAGGCGGTGCCCGCCGGGCCGGAGCGATGGCCGAGCACGGTGTTGATGTGCGCGGCATTCACTCCGGTTCCGACGAAGCATTCGCCGATCTGCGGCGCCGAGGCGACGAAGGCCTCCGTCATTAGATGAGACCTTCGTCTTCGAGCCACTGCTGTGCGACATCCTCAGGGTCTTCACCGTCGACGTCCACCTGGGCGTTGAGCTTCTGCATTACGTCGGTCGTGAGCTTGGGAGAGATCTTCGCCATGACGTCCGCGATCGCCGGGTACTTGTCGAGGGTCGTGGTCTTCAGTGTGAGACCGCCCTGGTAGACGGGGAAGAACTCGAGGTCGTCGTCCATCACCACCAGGTCGAGGGCGGGGATGCGACCGTCAGTCTGGAACACCTCGCCGAAGTTGCAGTCAGCGCCCTTCTGCGTCGCCGTGTAGATCACGCCGGTATCGAGGAGCGTGACGTTCGAGTCGGGCACGTCAATGCCGTACGCCGCCTTGAGTCCCGGCCATCCATCGTCCCGCGTCGAGAATTCGCTCTCGATGCAGAAGGTCTGGTCTTCGACCGGCAGCTTTGCAATGTCGCTCAGTGAGGTGACGCCAAGCTTCTCGGCCTCGGAGCTGCGCACTGCGAAGGCGTACGTGTTGTTGAGGGGCGCGGGGTCCAGCCAGGCGATGCCGTTGGAGGCGTCAGCCTCCTTCACAGCGTCGAACTGGGCTTCAGCCCCCTTGACCGGTGCAGTGTTTCCGTTGTACGTGATCCATGACGTGCCGGTGTACTCCCAGTACCCGAGGAAGTCGTCGTTTTCGAGCGCCTGTCGTACGTTCGCAGACCCGACGAGCTTGGTGTTCGCCTTCACGTCTGCGCCGTTGGCGTTGAGGATTCCGGCGGTGATGTAGGCGAGGATGTACTGCTCTGAAAAGTCCTTCGACCCGATCTCTCCGGTGAGGCCAGCGAGTTCGTCGCTCTCGCTACCGGCGGTGCTGCCGCCGGAGGTCGCACAGCCGGCAAGCGTCGTGGCTGCGATGAGCACCGCGGCAGTGCCGGCGATGATGCGTGTATTCATTGCTATTCCTTCAGGTGATTGTTGGTGAATTTGGACATGGTGATGGCGTTGACGAACGAAAGTTGGGGGCCGGCTAGAGCCCGCGAGGCTTGACCGCTTCCTCGACCAGGGAGGCGACCCAGTCGATGAGCACGGCGATGCAGGCAACCAGAAGGGCTCCGACGAACAAGACGGGGAATCTCTGCAGTTTCAGACCGTTGATGATCATGTCGCCCAGCCCACCCGCGTTGATAAACGTCGCGATGGTGGCGACTCCAACGGCGAACACCAGCGACGTGCGCAGCCCTGCGAGGATGACGGGAGAGGCGAGGGGAAGCTCGATGCGCCGAAGCACCTGGTTGGGAGTCATCCCCATCCCCCGCGCTGATTCGCGCACACCGGCATCGACCTGCTCCAACCCCGTCAGGGTGTTTCGAAGCACCGGCAGGAAGGAATACGCAACAAGCGCAACCAGCGCGGTCGTGAATCCGGTCTGCCACACAATCGCGAGCAGGATGACCACGCCGACCGCCGGAGTGGCCTGGCCAACGTTCGCCAGCCCGAAGACGATCGCGTGGAAGACCCTCGAACTCGATCGGTACACCAGAATGCCGGCGGGGATGGCCAGCAGCGCCACCAACGCCGCGGCCGCGACGCTGAGCACGAGATGCTCGCGGACCTTCGCGATGATGTAGTCAGGGTTCAGGGTGCGCTGCTCGATCGAGTCCAGAGGGGTGGCGCTGAGCCAGAGGAACACGACCAAGCACAGCACGACAACGACGATGGGTGCAGCGAAACGCCGGACGACGCGAATCACGCGTCGGGTGCGCACTGCCGGCGCCGTGGATCGCACGGCGATCGCCTCTGTCTCGGTCGTGACGATGCGGGCCATGTCAGACCGTGCCCGCGAGATCAGCCGAGCGAGTGCTGAGAGCTGCCGAGATGGCGGCACTCGTGATGTTGCCCTTCACCGTTCTGTTCTCGTCGATGACCGCGATCGAGTCAGCGCCGGTCAGCATCAGCATGTCCAGCGCGTCGCGAAGCGATTCAGTGCTGCGGATGTGGGGAACGCCAGCGGCAAGCTCGGCCCCAGAGGTCGGGGTGAGGTGGGCGACCGAGACGGGCAGCAACCCGAGCCTCTTGAGGGCGGCTCCATGTCCGATGAAGGATGCGACGTAGTCGTTGGCGGGATTGGCGAGGATATTCGCTGGTGTGTCGAATTGCTCGATACGGCTGCGATCCCCGAGCACAGCGATTCGGTCGCCCAACTTGACCGCCTCGTCGAAGTCGTGGGTAACGAAGATAATCGTCTTTCCGATGGATGCCTGCAACCGGAGGAACTCCGCCTGGAGGCGCTCACGGGTGATGGGGTCCGTCGCGCCGAAAGGCTCATCCATCAACATCACCGGCGGGTCTGCCGCAAGGGCGCGAGCAACCCCGGCACGCTGTTGCTGACCACCCGACAACTGCTTGGGATAGCGGTGGGCGAACTGCCCTGGATCGAGTTGCACCGTGTTGAGCAACTCGTCGACTCGCTCGGCGATCCTGCTCTTCGACCACCCGAGGAGCTTGGGCACCGTTCCGATGTTTTCCGCGATCGTGAGGTGAGGGAAGAGACCGATCTGCTGGATGACATAGCCGATGTGCCGGCGGAGTTGGTTCGGGTCCAGCGACAGGATGTCCTGGCCGTCGATTCGGATCGCTCCGCTGCTCGGCTCGATGATGCGATTGATCATCTTCATGGTCGTGGTCTTGCCGCAACCGCTGGGCCCAACGAACATGACCAGTTCGCCCGGCTCGATTTTCATCGAGAAGCTGTCGACGGCTGGATGATCCTGGCCGGGGTAGACCTTCGAAACGTTGTCGAGCTCGATGGCGACGCCACCTTTGTGCCCGGAGATTGTTGAGAGGAATCCGGAATCGATGAGTTCAGGCACGAAGACCCCTTGATGTCGAGTAGCGAGTGATAAGTACAAACAGTCCGTCAACAAGCAGTGCCAGCAGCACGACGGCGACGGTGCCGGTGAGCGCGAAGTTGAGTGCGTTCTTCGACCCCAGGGACGAGAGGCCTTTGAAGATATAAGCACCGAGCCCGGGACCGGCGACGTAGGCGGCAATCGCGGCGATACCGATCGTGAGTTGCGCGGCGACACGCGTGCCGGTCAGGATGATCGGCCATGCGATCGGCAGTTGGATGCGCAGCAGCACACGGGCCGGCGTCATTCCCATTCCCGAGGCTGACTCGATCATGTGTGGCGGCACTTCGCGCAAACCGACGACGGTGTTCCTGACGATCGGCAGCAGCGAGTAAAACACCAAAGCCACCACGGTCGGCCCCCAGCCGAGGCCCAGGAGGGGGCTGAGCAGCGCGAGCAGTGCAAGCGACGGGATGGTGATCGCCACGCCTGCTGAAGTGATGGCAATAGATCGGCTGATGGGCTTGTCCCAGACGAGGAGCCCGATGCCGACGCCGACGACAAGCGCGATGGCCAGGGAGATCGCTACTACGGCGATGTGCTCGCCGATGAGAGCAAAAATGTCATCCCAGCGCCGGTTCAGAAAGATGATGAGAGATTCGAAACTGAATTCAGTCATGTAGCTCTGCTCCTCTCTTCGTTGAGATGGATCCGACGTTCGGACCGTTTTTACGATACGGGGCTGATGTCAATTCGCCAATAGGTGTTGCGTATATGGCAATTAGGGTGAATCATCAAGCCATGCCAATTCCCTCCATTAGCGTCGAAGAACAATCAGGATCGTTGGCCGGGCGTCGAAATTCATCGGGACTAACTCGGGACATCGAGATCATCGAGATTCTTGGCAGCGCGGAAGCCATGGAGTCAGACGGTCTCGGAGTGGTGAGAGTTGCCCAGCTCATTGGACGCGACAAGACGGTGGTGTCACGCTCATTGGCGACCCTGGCCGACGCGGGCCTCGTGGATCGCGATCCGCTGACCCTAAATTATCGACTCGGCAGCCGCATCTTTGCGCTGGCTGCCCGCTCCTCGGAGGCGACTCTCGCAGCACGTGCCCGCCCGCTGATCCACCGGATTGCTCATTCCACTCGCGAGACGACTCACCTGTGTGTACTGCGTGGTGGGAATGTGCTGACGGTGTTGAGCGCGCTGAGTCCGCATGAATTTCGATCGACCGGTTGGGAGGGTGTCACGACCGCGGCGTGGCGGACCCCGTCGGGAAGAGTGCTCATCAGCGATTGGGACCGCGAGTCGCTTCGCTCCTGGTATGCCGAGCACGGACACGACCGGCCGATCGTCGGGCCGCTCGATCCGGCAATGTCTGCCGCAGGTTTCGTAGTGCTCGACACCCCGCCCGAGGGCAAGGCGAGGATCCACGACTTCGAATCACTGCTCACCGAGGTAGAGCGGATCAGGGAGCGGGGCTACGCGACTCTCGATGAGGAATTAGAGAGCGGTGTCGTCGGTGCATCAGCACCCGTCACCGACTTCACGGGTCGCATTGTGGCCGCGATCAATGTGAGTGCACCAAAGTCTCGCATCGGCGATCGTCTCGAGATCCTGGGAAACTACGTGCGGAATGCGGCAGCAGAACTTTCCCAGGCGATGGGTGATTCGAAAAGCCGCTGAGCAGTGCAGTAGCCGCCATCCGCCTCAGTGCTTGTTCGAGACAGCAATCATCTCGTCGCGCTCGACGACCTTGATCCTGACGCGACCGGCGGGCTCACCGAGCTTCAGCTCATGTGAGTCGAGGTTGTGCCAGCCATCGAGGTTGGTGAATTCGACGCCGCGGCTCTCGAGCAGTTCGACGATCGCGCTCTCTTCGGGATGTTCCGGTGACCACCAGTTCGCCTGGTCGTTCACCACGTGCTTGACGGTCTCCATCGCGTCGCTCTTGGTGTGACCGATGAGACCGACCGGCCCGCGCTTGATCCAGCCTGTCGCGTACACGCCATGGACCTGCTGGTCGTTGTCGTCGAGAACCTGGCCTTCGCGGTTCGGGATGACACCGCGCTTGTCGTCGAACGGGATGCCGTCCAGCGGCGAACCGAAATATCCGACCGCGCGGTAAAGAGCCTGAGCCGGAACTTCCCGGAACTCGCCGGTGCCGACAACCCCACCCTCGCCGTCTGGCCGGGTGCGCTCGTACCTGAAGCTCTCGCCGGTGAACTCCACAGGGTTGGCGTAGAAGTGCAGGTGAAGGCGTCGTGAGGCCGAACCGGTCTCGCGCGTGCGCCACTGGTTCAGCACCCTGTCGATGACCATCACCTGCTTGTTGCTGGCGATCGCCGCCTTCGATGCCTCGTCATAGTCGAAATCTTCGTCGTAGACGATCATGTCGACGTCATTGAGCTCGCCCATCTCGCGCAATTCCAGCGGCGAGAACTTGACCTGCGCGGGGCCGCGGCGGCCGAACACGTGCACGTCGGTGACCGGGGAGGCTTTCAGCCCCTCGTAGACGTTGGCGGGAATCTCGGTCGGCAGCAGGTCATCGGCGTGCTTCGCGAGCATGCGGGCCACATCCAGCGCCACGTTGCCATTGCCAACAACGGCGACGGATGCCGCCTCGAGCGGCCACTCGCGCGGCACGTCCGGGTGGCCGTCGTACCAGCTCACGAAGTCGGCGGCGCCGTAGCTGCCGGGCAGATCGACTCCGGGAATGACCAGAGGGGCATCCCGGATCGCACCGGTCGAGAAGATGACGGCGTTGTAGTGCTTCTTCAGGTCGCTCAGAGTGATGTCTCGCCCGAAGTAGACGTTGCCGAAGAGGCGGATGGAACCGGAGTCGAGCACGTCCTTCAGCGCCGTGATGATGCCCTTGATGCGGGGATGGTCGGGCGCGACACCGTAACGGACCAGGCCGTACGGGGCCGGAAGCTGCTCGAACAGGTCGATCGAGACATCGAACTTCCTCTCGGTCTTGAGGAGGATGTCTGCTGCATAGATACCGGCAGGTCCAGCGCCGACAATGGCCAGGCGAAGCTTGGTCATGGTTGTGTTCCGTTCACTTGGGGCGGCAGAAACTGCCACCGGAAGACTAGTTCGAGCGCTCGACTATGGATTCCGCGAATCGCGTGAGGGCCTTCTTGACGGGGCCCTCCGGCAGTGGGGCGAGCGCGGCGACGGCATCCGCTGCCCAGCGCCGCGCCTCGTCGAGGGTGCGCGCGGTGACCGGGTGCTCCCGCAGCTCCGCAACGGCCGCGGCAAGGTCGGCCTCGTCGGCTTCACCATAGAAGGCCGCGTTGACGTCACGCTCGATGCGGGTGAGCAGATCAGCGGCATCCTGATCCGTTCTCGCCTGCTCGCGCAGGTACAGCAGGGGAAGGGTCGACACCCCTGCACGGAGGTCGGTGCCAGCGGACTTTCCCGTGACGTCGGTCTCGGCTGACATGTCGATGATGTCGTCGACGAGCTGGAAGGCGACGCCGATCTTCTCACCGAAGGTGCGCACCGGCACTATGTAGTCTTCGGATGCCTCGGAGAACAGCACGCCGATCTCGGCGGCCGTTGCGATCAGCGATCCGGTCTTGTCGGCCAGCACCTGCAGATAATGCTCGACCGGATCTTCGCCAGGGCGTGGGCCGAGCGTTTCGTGCAGCTGGCCGAGGCACAGCCGCTCGAACGTGTTGGCCTGCAGAATGAGTGCACGCTCGCCGAGGCCAGCGACCAGCTTGCTGGCGCGCGCGAAGAGCAGGTCGCCGGTGAGGATCGCCACCGAGTTGCCCCACACCGACTGGGCGCTCGGAACCCCGCGACGCATCTGCGCTTCGTCCATGACGTCGTCGTGGTAGAGGGATGCGAGGTGGGTGATCTCGACGGCCTGCGCCGCCTTAATCACGTTGTCGTTGTTGCCGGTGCCCAGTTGCGCGGCGAGCAGAGTGAGCACCGGACGCACCCGCTTTCCGCCGGCCTCCAGTAGGTATCGGGTGGTGACATCCGCAATTTCGTCGGCGAACTGCACCTCACCGAGAAGGCCAGCTTCGACCTGATCGAGGCCCTTCTCGATCGCTATCGCGAACTTTTTCTCGTCGCTGGAGGCGAACAGCTTCTCGCCCAGCCCGAGCGAAGAGCTCAGGGTGTTGCTGCGACGAGCGAGCGGCAGGCTCGGTTTCACGTTCTCGACCGGTTCTCGGTTGGGGAAGCTACTGCTTCGGGGTCTCGGATGAGGCAGGCTTGACGATCTTGATGGGGCGTGTGGCGTTGTCTTTGCGCTTCGCGATGGAGGCCAGCACCGCGGCATCCATCGGCTTGTGTCCGCGGTGAAGGGCGACGACTCCGGCGGTCAGGTTGCGGTACGCGACCCTGGTGAAACCGGCTCCGCGGATCCACTGGCTGAGTTCGCTCTGGTCTGGCCATTCCTTGATCGACTCAGCCAGGTACGAATACGCGGCCGGGTTCGAGCTCGTTCCCCTGGCCACGAGCGGCATGACGTGACTGAGGTACGCCCAGTAGCTCTCACGCACGATGGCGACCGGAGGCTTGGAGAACTCGCAAATGACGAGCCTCCCGCCGGGCTTCAGCACCCGGTACATTTCGCTGAGCGCGAGCTTGGGGTCTGAGATGTTGCGCAGGCCGAAGCTGATCGTGACCGCATCGAACTCGTCGTCACCGAACGGCAATGCCTCTGCGTCGGCCACGATGAACTCGATGTTGTTGTGCTTGCGACGCCCCTCGGCGACCATGCCCGGCGAGAAGTCGACGGCCACTACGCGGGCGCCCCTGCGCTGCAGCGCCGCTGAACTCGTGCCGGTTCCCGCGGCGATGTCGAGGATGCGCTCACCAGCGGCCGGCGCCACGGCACGCACCGTCGCGGCTCGCCACAGAACGGCGTTGCCTGCTGAGAGCACGTTGTTGGTTCGGTCATAGCGCTTGGCTACATCGTCGAACATGCTCGAGACCTCGCCAGGCTGCTTTGTCATGTCCGCTTTACTCACAGGATAAGTCTACGGTTGTTGTCCACAGGAAGTCTTCGGAGCCGAGGGTAAGCTCGATAGCGTGAACGGCCCGCGAGCTTTCCCGCCGCTGACGGCCGTCACCACAGCGCTGCGTGCATCCCCGCCACTTATCGGGCTCCCCGATGCGCACGATCCTCTCGCCTTCATCCGCAACGGCGACGGCATCGTCGGCCTCGGGGTCGCCCTACGGCTCGAATTCTCAGGACCCTCCCGGCTTCAGGATGCCGCGGAAGTCTGGCGTGCGATCGCCGCCGCCGCGACCGTGACCGACCCGGTCGCCTGCGCCGGCACCGGCCTGGTGGCCTTCGGCAGCTTCGCGTTCGCCGACGAGTCCGACTGCACCAGCGTGCTCGTGGTTCCGTCGATGATCGTCGGACGTCACGGCACGCTGTCCTGGGTGACCCGCATCGGCGGCGGGGACTCCGTGATCCCCGATCCCCGCCCGATCGGCGAACCTTTCCCGTCGAGCTTCTCACCGGCGCTCATGACGGAGGCTGGCTACCTTTCCGCCGTCGACTCCACCGTGCGGTCGATCACCTCGGGTGCCGCCCGCAAGGTCGTGGTCGCCCGCGACCTGATTGCCCAGATTCCGGATGACGCAGACCTCCGCCTGCCGATCGGCGCCCTCGCCGCCGCCTACCCAGACACCTTCACGTTCGCGGTGGACGGGCTGATCGGCTCGAGCCCCGAGACTCTCGTCAGGGCGCGAGGCGGAGTCGTGAGTGCGCGCGTACTGGCCGGCAGCGCGGCCAGAGGGCCAGACCCCACGAGTGACGCTCGCGCCGCCGCCGCTCTGGCCGAATCCCCCAAGGATCTCGCCGAGCACGCCTTCGCATTGCAGAGCGTGCTCGACTCGCTCGGCCCGCGCAGCTCCTCGCTGGTCGCGAACTCGCGGCCGTTCCCGCTGCAGCTGCGCAACATCTGGCACTTGGCGAGCGATGTGACCGGCGCGCTCACCGACGGTTCGAGCGCGCTCGATCTCGTCGCCGCGATGCATCCCACCGCGGCCGTCGCCGGAGACCCGACGGATGCCGCGCTGTCGCTGATCGCCGGGCTGGAGCCGTTCGACCGCGGTCGTTACGCGGGACCGGTCGGCTGGGTTGACGCGAACGGTGACGGGGAGTGGGCCATCGCCCTGCGGTGTGCGCAGATCTCCCCGACCCAGGGCGGCTCGCGCACCGTGACGGCATACGCCGGGGCCGGCATCGTGGCGGAGTCGGATCCGAACGGGGAGCTCGCTGAGACCGGCCTCAAGTTCCGCCCGGTGGTCGACGCCTTCCGCGCCGCGTCGATCTAACTCTCGGCCAGCCGCACCTTCTCGACCTCGATGTCATAGTCCACGGGCGGCCACTGCGGGTCGATGCGCTCAAGCGCCTCGAGCAGCAGCTGCTGCACGGCCCAGCGGGCGTACCACTTGTGGTCTGCCGGGATCACGTACCACGGCGCATCCACTGTCGAGGTGCGGGTGAGGGCGACCTGGTACGCCTCCTGGTAGGCGGCCCACTTGAGTCGCTCGTCGACGTCACCGGGGTTGTACTTCCAGTGCTTGTCTGGCCGGTCGAGTCGCTCCTGCAGACGTTCCTTCTGCTCGTCGGCGCTGATGTGAAGCATCACCTTGATGATGGTCGTGCCCGACTCGGCGAGCTCCCGCTCAAACTCGTTGATGATGCCGTAACGCTCCTCGATCACCTCGGGAGTCGAGAACCCGCGCACCCGGTGGATCAGCACGTCCTCATAGTGGGAGCGGTCGAAAACGCCGATCTTCCCGGCCGCTGGCAGTTGTTTGCGAATGCGCCACAGGAAATCGTGCGACTTCTCCTCCTCGGTGGGCGCCTTAAACGCGAACAGGTGGATGCCCTGCGGATCGGTCTCGCCGATGACGTGCCGCACGATGCCGCCCTTGCCTGCGGTGTCCATCGCCTGCAGAACGAGCAGCACATTGCGCGTTCCGCCGAACTTGCTCTCGGCGTAGAGCCGCTCCTGCAGGGCGGCGAGCGTGGAGCCGTGCGACGCGAGCTCGCGCTCGGCATCCTTCTTATCGCCGGAGAAACCCGGTGTGGATGATGGGTCGATCTCGGAGAGGTCGAAACCGGCGGCGACAGGAAAGAGGTGGCTCATCCCCTCACGCTAGCGCTGACGCACGTTAGCGGGCGAGGGGCACTTCGATGATGGTCTGCCCGGTGGATGCCGTCAGCGCCTGGTCGAGCTGGCCCCTGGTGTCGACGCGCAAGTACGACCAGCCGTACGCCGCGGCGAGCTGCTCGATCACCACCTGCTGGGGCGTCAACAGCACCCTGTCGAAGTTGGCGCCCGCGCTTCTGGCCACCTCGAGCCCGTCGAAGATCGTTCCGCCGTTGTCGTTGCCGACGATCACCTGGATGCGGGGACGTTCCTCACCGACGCCGAACAGCAGCGCGCCGGCATCGTGCAGCAGAGCCAGGTCGCCGAGCAGCACCCTCGTTGTTCCCGCGGAGGCCGGCTGGCTCGACAGCGCGATCCCCAGCGCCGTGGAGATGGTGCCGTCGATGCCCGCGAGACCACGGTTGGCGTGCACCGAAATCTTCTTGCCGGTCGCGACGCGATCCACCTCACGGATGAGCCTGGATGCTCCGAGAACGAGCCGGTCGTGCGGCCAGGTGGCTCGCCAGACGGCCTCAACCAGCGAGCGGCGTGTGACGGGTGCGCGCACGGCGGCGAGTTCGGCTTTGGCATGCGTGGCCGGGTCTGCCGTGGCATCCGGAGCTGCGTCCACCGGCTGGATCAGGGCGCGGGAGGCGCTCACCCAGCGGCCGACCCACGCGCGGTCAGCGCTCGGGTCGCCGGTCACGGTCACCGCGTCGGCGAAGGTGGAGACCCGGTGGCCGGGGTTGTAGTCGTCGGCAGACGAGTTGCGGACGACGATCGTCTCGACCCCGCGCCGCTGGATCAGGGCGGGCACCTCGCGGCTCAGCGTCGGATGACCAAACACGATCACCCGCGCGACCCGGTCACCGAAGTTGCCGGTATCCAGCAGCTCGCGGTAGGCAACCACCAGGTTGGGGCCGAAGTGCGCACCGCTGGCGACCTCGGCGATGAGCGGAGCTCCGAGCTCGCGCGCGACCTCCTCTGCGCGCTCCCCCGCGCCCGTGCCCGCGACCACGACAGTGCCGGGCAGGCACCTCAGTTCCAGGGCGGCGGGGCCAGGGTGCACTTCCGGCGTCGAGTCCTCCTCCGCGGGCTCCACGGCGGGGGCCTCGAGCATTAGCGGGGCCGAGAGCGGTTCGGCGAACGAAAGGTTGAGATGCACGGGGCCGGATGCCGCGGCGAAGGCATCACGTGCGAGCTGAGCTGCGGCATCCTGCTCGCCGGGCTCACCGATGGGCGCGCCCACGTCCCAGGTGCGCGTCACGGCGGCACCAAAAATGCCGGGCTGCTCAGTGGTCTGGTTGGAGCCGATGCCGCGCAGCTCGTCCGGACGGTCCCCGCTGAGCACGATGAGCGGAACGCCGGAGTGATGGGCCTCCAGCACAGCAGGATGCAGGTTCGCGACGGCCGTACCGGAGGTGGTGACCAGCAGCACCGGCGTGCGGGTCTCGATCGCGATGCCGAGCGCGAGGAAGCCGCCGACCCTCTCGTCTATGCGCACCCTGAGGCGCAGCATCCCGAGACGGTCGAATTCGGCGGCAGCGAGGGCGAGCGCCTGCGAGCGCGACCCTGGGCCGAGCACCACATCGCGAACGCCGAGACGAACGAACTCATCGAGAAGGGCGACCGCGAAATCTGTCGCCGGGGAGTCAGTCTTTGGGCGGGTCATCGTCGAGGTCTGCGAGCTCCTGCTCAAGGCGACGGATGCGCTCATCCTGTTCCTCATCCCTGCGGATGTTCCTCAGGAACGACGGGTCATCGTCGGGGGCGACCGTGCGCCGCTGGCCGCTGCCGCCGGTGGCGCTCTCCCTGCCGAGGAAGAACCACAGCACGGCTCCGATGATCGGAAGCAGCACGATCACGATGACCCACACGACCTTCGGCATCGCCCTGACGCGCCGCTGCTCGATGAGGATGAGGTCGACGATCGCGAACACGTCCAGGGCAAGGACGATCAGTGGCGCGATGACGAGCAGACGAGACATACAACGATTCTAGGCTTGCAAGCTGCGCCCAGCCTGCGTGCATACACTGTGAGGGTGAAACCCTGGGTCGCCTACAGCCTCGTGCGCATCGGTTTGTTCGCTGTGATCTTCGTCGCGCTGCTTCTCGCAGGCATCGTGCCGTGGCTGTGTGCCGTCATTGCGGCCGTGGTCAGCTTCTGCGCCAGCTACCTTTTCTTCGGCAAACTGCGGGATGCGGTTGCGCTCGACATCGTCGCGCGCCGTTCCCGCCCGGCCGTCGACGCCGACGCGGTAGCCGAAGACCTCTAGCGCGCGGCCCCGCGGTCTCTCGGGCTGTGCCGGCCCTCTTGGGCCGTGCCGCCCACTCGGGCCGCACCCGCCGCATCCATCCCCCAACTTCCGAAATGACGGAGTCGCGGGCATCCAGACCCCGAATTCGGGCCTTTTTGGACTCAAAACGGGGTCGGATCCGTCATTTCGGAAGATTCGGAGGGCGCGGGGAAGGAGCCGAGGCTTGCCGCCGCTTGCCGCGGCGGCCGCCGCATCCCTTCCGAAATGACGGAGTCGCGGGCATCCAGACCCCGAATTAGGGCCTTTTTGGACTCAAAACGGGTTCGGATCCGTCATTTCGGAACGTTCGGAGGGCGCGGGGGCGCGGGGAGGGCGCGGCGGGAGGGGGCGGACGGAGCCGCCCCGCGGCTAGAAGGCGATCGCCCAGCCGAGGCCGAGGCCGTACACAAGGGCTACGATCGCGCTCAGCCGCAGCGCGATGATGAGCTCGCCCGGGGTCTTGGCGCTGATCGTGATTCCCACCGCGGGGATCGCAGCAAGCAGCGCGAAGTAAACCAGGTACGCGTTCTCGTAGAAGAGCGTGAAGAACGACAGGATGCCGAACGGCGCGAGCAGCATCACACCGAAGACGATGCGAGACGGCAGGTCCCCGATGCGCACGGCGAGGGTGCGCTTGCCTGCCAGCTTGTCCTGCTGGATGTCACGGATGTTGTTCACCATCAGCACGGCTGTGGCGATCAGCCCTATCGCGATCGCCGACAGCCAGCTCTCCAGCGTCACGGTGCCCGCGAGGGCGAACGTGGTTCCCGCGGTGGCCACCAGACCGAAGAAGATGAAGACGAACAGTTCGCCGAGACCCGCGTAGCCGTATGGACGCTTGCCGCCAGTGTAGAAGTAGGCCGCGACGATCGCGACAGCGCCCACCGCGAGAAGCCACCAGTACTCGGTGCGGATCACGATCACGAGACCGGCGAGCGCGGCGATCGCGAAGAACACCAAGGCGACCGTGAGCACGGTCCGGGGCTTCGCGGCTCCGGATCCGGTGAGCCTGCGCGGGCCGACGCGGTGCTTGTCGGTGCCGCGGATGCCGTCGGAGTAGTCGTTGGCGAAGTTCACGCCGATCTGCAGGCTCAGTGCCACGATGAGGCAGAGGGCCGCGCGCAGCCAGTGCCAGCCGGGGCCAGCATCCCCGTGCGGCAGCACGTATGCGGCCGCCGTGCCCAGCGCTACCGGCGCGATGGCCAGCGGCAGGGTCTGCAGCCTGGCTCCGCCGATCCAGTCACGGGTCGTCGCCTTCTTCACCTTGGCGACCCCGGGAGGGCGACCACCCGGGCGACCACTCTTGCCCGCCTTGGGGCGAGGAGCGGGGACGGATGCTGGATTGATGCGCTGCTGCTTCGGAGTTGCCACGCAAGGATTGTACTGGGGCTCAACCCTGAGCGAGTCGCGCCGCGGCCAGACGGTCGGGCTTGCCGTTGCCGAGCATCGGCATCGTGTCGACCACCACGATGCGGGTGGGCGCGGATGCCCGGCCGAGGCCCGCGGAGACCGCATCCCGAATCTGCTCCAGTGGGTGCGGGTGCGCGCTGACGACCACGGGTGTCTGCCCCCACTGAGCGTGTGCCGCCGGCACCACCACCGCATCGCCCAGCCCGGGCAGCGACCGCACGGCACGCTCCACCTCCGCGAGAGACACCTTCACCCCGCCGGAGATGATCACATCGTCGACCCGTCCGCTGATGCTGAGGATTCCATCGGTGACGGTTCCCGTGTCATCGGTGCGGTACCAGCGCTTGCCATCGACGTCGTGGAACGCTGCGTCGGTGCGCGCGGGATCGCCCAGGTAGCCCTGCGCGAGCGTGCTGCCCGCCAGCTCGACGCGGCCGTCGACGATGCGAACCTCGGTGTCGCCGATCGGCTCGCCGTCCCACACGCACCCGCCGGAGGTTTCGCTCGATCCGTAGGTGCGCGTGACGTTGAGCCCCAGTTCACGGGCCTTTGCGAGCAACGGCGGCGGCGTCGCCTGCCCGCCGAGCAGGATGCGGTCGAAGCGGCGCAGAAGGGGGAGCGCGTCATCCTGCTCGATCAGTCGCTGAAGCTGAGCCGGCACCAGTGACACGAACCGCAGCGGGCTGTCGAGTTCGTGCGCAGCGTCGACGAACCCGGTGCCGTCGGGCGCCGCGAGGATCGGCTGGGTTTGGGCGGCGAGCGAGCGCACCAGAACGTTGATGCCCGCGATGTAGTGCGCCGGCAGCGCCATGAGCCATTGGCCGGGTCCGCCCAGCTGCACGTCGGATGCCGCGGCGCTCGCGAGCAGAGCGTCGGCCGCGAGCGCGACCCGCTTCGGCCTGCCCGTCGAACCGCTCGTCTCGACGACGACCGCGACCCTCTGCTCGACGGTGTCTGGCAGCCCCTCAGGATGCCCGGGGTGCGGCAGGATCGCCGGGCCATCGCCGCTCAGCGCATCGCGAAGTGCGGCGAAGACCGCCCCGGTGTCCGCCGAGTCGATGACCCTCAGCGGGCGGGACACCTCAGGCCTGTGCCCCATCGAGGAAGCGCAGGATCATCAAGAGAATGAGGGGGTTCGCAAGGATCCCCAGGAGGATGCCGACGACGCCAGCACGACGACCGCGCTTCACGATGATCGCCGCGATGCCGAGGAAGACCGCCGCGATCGCGATGATGACCGCGAGGTAGCCAAGCACAATGCCCAGCTCCAGGTCGCCATCGGTGGCGCCGACGATGGCGATGATCTGCACGATCGCAGCGACAACACCGAGCACGATGGAGATCACGCCAACCCAGGGCAGCGGGCCGCGGGGGGCGGCCTCGGCGGGCTCTGGCGGGGGCGTGACAGGCTCTTCGGGCAGCTCGATCGTCTGCTCCTCGATGAACATCGGCACGACCTTGAGCGGAACTCTCTCGACAGAACCAGAACTATCCACGGGCCAACCTTAATAGAAACAGGCGATAACCGACCGCGAACTTGCCAGACTGGTGCCATGCTCCCCCATGACGCGACGCTGCCTCCTCTTGACGACCTGCTCCGCACTGCAAGGGTCGTTGCACTGCCGCTCGTGACCACCTTCCGTGGAATTGGGATTCGCGAGGCACTGCTGCTCGAGGGGCCCAACGGTTTCACCGAATTCTCGCCGTTCACCGAGTACGGCGACGACGAGGCCGCGCGGTGGCTTGCCGCGGCAATCGACTTCGGGTGGGGACCCACCCACCCGCTGCTGCGCGACACGGTCATGGTCAACGCGACGCTGCCCGCCGTGGCCGCTCATGAGGTCAGCGGCATCCTCGACCGCTTCCCGGGCTGCCGCACGGTGAAGATCAAGGTCGCGGACCCCGGCCAGGTGCTGGCGGATGACGTGGCCAGGGTTTCGGCCGCCCGCGACTATCTGGGGCCCGAGGGGCGGATTCGCCTCGACGCTAATGCTGGCTGGACGGTGGACGAAGCCGAGAAGGCAATCCACGCACTTGCCGTCTTCGACCTCGAGTACGTCGAGCAGCCGTGTGTGTCGGTCGACGAGCTCGCGCAGGTGCGCACCCGCGTGAAGTACATGGGCATCCCCATCGCCGCGGACGAGAGCGTTCGCAAGGCCGACGACCCGCTGGCCGTTGCGAGGGCGGGGGCCGCCGACATCCTGATCGTCAAGGCGCAGCCGCTCGGCGGTGTCACGGCGGCCCTGGCGATCATCGCTGACGCCGGGCTGCCCGTGGTGGTGTCAAGCGCTCTCGAGACCTCGGTCGGCATCTCGATGGGGCTGCACCTTGCCGCGGCGATTCCCGAGCTCGAATTCGACTGCGGCCTGGCGACGGCGTCGCTGCTGGCGGTGGATGTCACGGACGCGCCGCTGCTGAGCGTCAACGGCCAGCTGGACGTGCGCAGGGTTGTGCCGAGCGAGGCGCTGCTCGAAGCCCACGCCGCGAGCGCCGACCGCACCAACTGGTGGCTGTCCCGGCTGAAGCGCTGCTACGAACTGCTCGACTGAGTCGGAGAGGTTTATAGCCCGCTGTACGCGTGCAGACCCTTGAAGAAGAGGTTCACGACGGTGAAGTTGAACACCACGGCGCCGAAGCCGATGATGGCCAGCCATGCCGACCGTGATCCGCGCCACCCGCGCGTGGCCCTGGCGTGGATGTAGCCGGCGAAGATCGTCCAGATGATGAAGGTCCAGACCTCCTTCGTGTCCCAGCCCCAGTAGCGACCCCAGGCACGCTCGGCCCAGACGGCGCCGGCGATGAGGGTGAAGGTCCAGAGCACGAAACCGACGACGATGAGCCGGTACGCGAGATTCTCGAGCTTGTCTGCACCGGGAAGGGTATCGAGGAACCTCAACCCCACGGCCTTGCCCGCCGCACGGCGAGCCTGCAGCAGCTGCACGATGGATAGGGCGGCGCCGAGCGCGAAGAAACCGGTGCCGAGCGACGCGACGAAGACGTGGATGACGAGCCACGCCGACTGCAGTGCCGGCGGTAGCGGGATGACGTCGACGTAGAAGTTGGTGGTCGCGACGCCGAGCGCGATGAGCGCGAACCCGACGACGAACGAACCGAGGAAGCGCAGATCCTGCCAGACCTGCACGAGCAGGAAGACGCCGACAATAAGGGCCGTCGCGGTGAGGGTGAACTCGAACATGTTGGCCCACGGCACTCGGCCAGCGGCCACCCCACGGAAGATCGCTGCACCGACGTGCAACGCCCAACCGAAGACAGTGAGCGCGAAGGCTGCGCGCAGGTAGCGGGGGCCCTTCGCCGCGACGGCGGGTGGGGCATCCACTTTCTCGAGCAGCGCCGTGGAGCCCAGCTGGCCCGCGCGCGTGGTGGAACCGACCTCAGCGGGAGCGGCGACCGCCGCCGACCGCCGCGCGAGGTCGAGCGTGAACATGATGAAGGCGATCGTGTAGATGGCCATCGCCGAGTACACAGCGATATTGGAGTACAGCACGAAAGTCTCAGTCACGATTCCACCTTATGTCCGATGTGATCCAGATGTTTGGCCGCGATTTCCGCGACGGCGGCGTTGAGCCCGGGGTCGTCCCCACGGGCGAGCCCCGCGTACTCGAGAGTCACAGCACCGTCGGCGCCATTCACCGCCTTGATCCACATCCTGCGACGCGGGATGAAGAGGCTGGTGACGAGCCCGGCGAGAACCAGGATGGCGAACAGGAGCACCCAGCCCTGAGCGGGATCGTGGTGCACGTCGAGCGAGGCGAAGCGCGGAATCGCGGTCAGCTCCACGCTGCCGAGCCCGTTGGGGAGGTCGATGCTGTCGCCCAGACCGAGCTTGATGGTCGGAGCATCCGCGGCGCGACCGGCGATCTCGGTGAGGGAGTCGGTGTCGAGAGCGTAGGCGTTGGAGCCCTGCCCGTTGTCCAGACCGAGGTCACCCGTGTAGACCTCCATGGTCAGTTGCGGGTTGACGAGGTCGGGGTAGCTCGAGGCGAGCGTCCCCAGGTCGGTGAGCACCGCCGTCGGGTAGAACAACGCCCTGATTCCGATCTGCTCCTCCAGGCCATCCGGGATCTTGACGATGCCGAGGCTGAACAGGTTCGCGTCCTGCGGGAGGAACGCGGTGGGCTGTGAGAACACGACGTTGCCGTCCGGGTCGCGCACGGTGATCACCGGCGCGTACCCGTTGCCGAGCAGATAGACCTGGGTTCCCGCGATCGCCAGCGGCTCATTCACCTTGATCGTCGACTCTTCGGGCTGTCCGCCCGGGACCATGGTCGTGACGTTGGCTGTGTAATCGAGCACCTGGCCGAGAGCCTTGCTGGTGAGGTCTTCCTCGTAGGTGGGAACGAACGTGTCGAGTGCCACCGAGAAGGGTTGGAGCGCGGCATCCGTGAAGAATCGTCCGGGGTTGAACGAGTCGTAGCTGGCCAGCGAGTTCGAGAGGGCGTACCCCTCGACCACCACGCGCTGCCCGGTGTATCCGAATCCGCCGCCGAGGCCGACGGCCACGAGCACGCCGATCAGGGCCGAGTGAAACACCAGGTTTCCGGTCTCGCGCAGGTAGCCCCGCTCCGCGCTGACCGATGGCGACCCACCCGTCGTGTACAGCTCGGTGCGATATCCCAGGCGCTTCAACACCTGCCGGCCGGCCGCGATCGATGCCTCGGCATCGGCAGCAGACCCTTGCGACGTGAACCCCTCCAACCGCGCCAGGTTCGCCGGTGTCTTGGGCGGGCGGGCGCGGAGCGCGTCGAAGTGGTGCTTAGTCCTCGGGATCACACACCCGATGAGTGAGACGAACAGCAGCAGGTAGATGGCCGAGAACCACACCGACGAGTAGGTGGTGAACACCTGCAGGTTCTCGAGGATGGGCGCTACATCCGGATTATTCGCCTTGTACTGGATGACACCGTTCGGGTCTGAACTGACCTGCGGCACAAGCGACCCGGGGATGGCCGCAATCGCGAGCAGAAGCAGCAGGAACAGCGCCGTGCGCATGCTCGTGAGCATCCGCCAGAAGAAACGCAGGTAGCCGACGACACCGAGCCTGGGCTGCACGATCTTGTCGCCGGTGTTGGAGCTCGACGAGTCGTAGTGATCAGAGGGGCGAGACGAATCCGTCATTCAGCACCCCCCCGAAGTACGACAGGAACGAACCCCAGACACCAGACACCATCAGCAGGCCCAGCACGATAAGCAGCGATCCCCCGATGATGTTGATGAGCCGCAGGTGACGCTTCACCCAGCCAATGGATTCGCCGACCCAACCGAAGCCGAGTGCGACGAGCAGGAACGGAATGCCAAGGCCGAGGCAGTAGAAGATTCCGATGATCGCCGCGCGACCGGGATCGCCCTGGTAGGTGGCGAGGGAGGTGACCGCGATGAGGGTCGGGCCGATGCACGGCGTCCAGCCGACGGCGAAGACGGCGCCGAGCAGCGGCGCGCCCGCAAGACCCGCCCGTGGGCGCCAGGTCGGTCTGATGGTTCGCTGCATGAACGTGACCTGGCCGATGAAGACCAGTCCAAGCAGGATGACCACCGCCCCGGCAATGCGCAGGATCAGGTCTCCGTACTGCAGCAGGAAAACGCCGACCGTGCTGGAGAGCACGATGAACCCGAGAAACACCACGCTGAACCCGAGCACGAACAGTCCGGCGCCGAGCACGGTGCGACCGCGACGCATGTCACGCGCATCTGTCACCCCCGTCACGTAGCCGAGGTAGCCGGGCACCAGCGGGAGCACGCACGGGGACAGAAACGACAGCACTCCCGCCGCGAGCGCGATGGGCAGCGCCAGCCAGAGGCTGCCCTGGCCGACGATCTCGCCTGGACCCATCTCGAGCCCTAGCCCTGTTCTGCGACGACGGAATCGATCATCGCCGCAAGGATGCTCGTGTCGGCGATCCGACCGCTGATGCGGGCCGCGACCCTGCCCTCGCGGTCGATGACGAGTGTCGTCGGCACGGCGTTCGGGGCGACGGCGCCGGCCGACGCGAAGGCGAGCTGGGCCGCGTTGGTCTTCGCATCGAGAATGGATGGGTACTCGATGCCGTACTTTCGTTCGAACACTCCGGCGGTGTCTGCGTTGTCGAAGATGTTGATCCCGATGAAAGGAATGTCCGCGTACTCGTCGCTGAGCGCCTTCAGGTCGGGGGCTTCGGCGCGGCATGGCGGGCAGGAGGCGTACCAAAAGTTCACGACGTACACCTGGCCCGCCAGGTCGTCGCTCGAGATCGTCGAGTCGTCTGCGGTCGGGCCGCTGTACTCGATCGGCTCTCCGCGCTCGTCCGCCGGGATTTCGCTGAACGCGCCGTCGCCGGAGATATAGCCCTGGCCGGAGCCGTCCTGGTACTGGCTGGCGAGCGAATCGTTGCCGGGAGCGCATCCGGCAAGCGTCAGGACGGCGACGATCGCCACCACCACTGCGCGTTTCATACGGCTCCGAGGTCGATCGACTTCGCGAGCAGGTCGCCGGCGGGTTCCCGGTAGTCGACCTCGATGAAGTGGTCACCTTCGCGCGCGAGGGTCGTGATGCTCGACAGGGTGCAGCGACGGTTGCGCGGGTCGTGGAACAGGCGCATGCCCTTGACCGAACGCGCTGCCATGACGATCGGCATCTGGTGGCTGACCATGACGACCTCGCCGCTTTCGGGCTTAGCCCAGGCGGCGGCGATGGCGGCGAGCATCCGCGATTCGACGCTCTTATACGGCTCGCCCCAGCTGGGTTTCAGGGGGTTGATGAGTTTGGGCCACGCGCTGGGGTGCTTGAGCGCTGCCGGGAATTCGAATTTGCGGCCCTCGAACCAGTTATGGGGCTCGATGATGCGCTCTTCGGTGTTGATCGGAAGACCGAAGAGTTCGGCCCAGGGCGCTGCTGACTCTTGCGCGCGCTGCAGGGGGCTCGCATAGAGCGCCGCGACGGGATGCCCGGTGAGACTGGCCGCGGCCGCCGCGGCCATCGTGTGCCCCAGTTCGCTCAGGTGGTAGCCCGGGATGCGGCCGTACAGGATGCCGTCGGGGTTATAGACCTCTCCGTGGCGAACGAGGTGGATCAGGTCAGCAGGCACCCGGCAATTCTACGTGCTGTAGATATGGGCGGAAGCTGGGTGCGCCACTGCCGCTTGAGCAGGTAGGTTTCGGCTCAGGGCGCCATCCCACGTGGCAACGTATGGCGGTCCGCCATACGTTGCCACGAGCGAACCCCTCAGCCGGACTTAACGGAATGCTCAACCCCACATCAACTGCTGGGTGCGCCCTGCCGGGTAAACTCGATCCTCGTGACCCAACGCACCCTGATCAAGAACCTGCCAGCCGCGACAGACGGGCCAGCCTCCGTCTCGGGATGGGTCGAAACGGTGCGCGACCAGAAGAAGGTGCAGTTCGTCGTGTTGCGCGACGAATCCGGCGCGGTTCAGCTCGTTCACCCCAGAATTTTCGCCGAGGATGGCACGCCGGCAGCCGACCCGCTGGCCGAAGCCATTTCGGCTCTTGCGCAGGGTACCTTCCTCACCGCCGCGGGTGAGCTCAAGCACGACGAGCGGGTCAAGCTCGGAGGAGTGGAGATCAAGCTCGAGTCGCTCGACATCGCCGCCGCTGCCATCCCCGAGACGCCGATCGCCGACGACAGCGCCGGAGACAAGCGCATGGACTGGCGCTTCCTCGACCTGCGCCAGCCGAAGAACAACCTCATCTTCCGCATCCAGACCACGCTGGAGCACGCCTGGCGCACGTACTGGGTCGAGAACGATTTCATCGAGCTGCACACCCCCAAGCTCATGGCCAGCGCGAGCGAGTCGAAGGCAGAACTGTTCGAGGTCGGCTACTTCGACACGAAGGCCTACCTCGCCCAGAGCCCGCAATTCTTCAAGCAGATGGCCCAGCCCGCTGGCTTCGGCAAAATCTTCGAGGTCGGCCCGGCGTTCCGTGCCGACCCGAGCTTCACGAGCCGTCACGCGACCGAGTTCA
The DNA here is from genome assembly GCF_030063305.1 of Salinibacterium sp. G-O1. Taxonomy (GTDB): domain Bacteria; phylum Actinomycetota; class Actinomycetes; order Actinomycetales; family Microbacteriaceae; genus Rhodoglobus. The sequence goes on along the minus strand of NZ_JASISV010000004.1, from coordinate 141,801 downwards.
CCAGCGTCGACAGCGAGATCAGCTGGATCGACAGCCACGAAGACGTCATGAAGCTGCACGAGGAGCTGCTCGTTGCCGGTTTCGCGGCCGTCAAGGCAAAGCACGGCGCCGAGATTGAGGCCCTCTGGGGCGTCGAAGTGACGGTGCCCACCACCCCGTTCCCGCGCATCCCGCTGGCCGAAGCGAAGCGCATCGTCGCCGAGCGCGGATACGAGGTTCCGCGTCACGACGACGATATGGATCCCGAGGGTGAGCGCCAGATCGCTGCCTACGTGAAGGAAACGTACGGCCACGAATTCGTGTTCCTGACCGACTACGCGTCGAGCATCCGGCCGTTCTATCACATGCGTCACGACGACGATGATTCGCTGACCAACAGCTACGACCTCATCTTCAACGGGGTTGAGATCTCGACCGGTGCCCAGCGTGAGCACCGCGTGGAGGTGCTCATCGAGCAGGCGAAGTCGAAGGGACTCGAGCCGGAAGAGCTCGACTTCTACCTCGACTTCTTCCGCTACGGAGTCCCGCCGCACGGCGGCTTCGGCATGGGGCTCAGCCGGGTGCTGATGCTCATGCTGCACCTGTCGAACATCCGCGAGGCGACCTACCTGTTCCGCGGGCCCACGCGACTGCTGCCATAGGACCTTCATAGGAACGACGGTGGCAGCAGTACACCTTCATGGGGCAAGATAACCCCATGTCCAAGAAAATCGACGCTGCCCTGAAGGATCTCAAAAAGGCCCTCAAAACCCACGCGGAGGTTGTCGGCGGCAGCGCCGTCTCGCTCAAGAAGGCGCAGAGAGCGAGCTCGAAGGTGGCGGCGGCAGCTACTGCCTACGCCGAGGCCGTTCACTCCAAGAGCGGAATGGGCAACCCCTTCGACGACATGGGTCCGCTCGCTCTCGAACGAGCCACCCTCGACTCTCTGTCGGCCGAGCGTGACGCGCTTCAGAAGCGCTCAACCGGCCCGATCGACGTTCAGAAGCTCTAATACCCGACGAGCGTCAGAGCTCGAAGTCGATGGCTGCCCGGTCTGATGCATGCTCGCGCACGACAGCCGCGGCAGTGACATGGTCAGGGTGGGTCATGTACGTCTCAAGAGCATCCAGCGAGTCGTAGTCGCCCATCACTAGCACATCCCAGTTGCTGCCGAAGTAGGCGACATTCGGCCGAACCACGAGGCTCTGGATGCCGGGAATGACGTCGACCAGCGGCTCGAGCGCCCCCGCGATCGCGGCGACGGCGTCGGCCTTCCCCGCGTCATCCTGTGCCTTGAGCTTCCAGGTGACGATGTGCCTGATCATGCTGTTGCCTCCACTAATGCTGCCCGCAGTCGCACCGGGTCGATGCGCCAGATGTTGTGTACCGCCCCGTTGATCAACAGCACCGGGATCTCTTCCCAGTACTTGTCGTTGAGCGCCGCGTCGTCGAGAATCGAGAGCTCCTCGAGGGTGACGGATGCCGCAGCACCCAGCTCGCTGACGACCGACGTCACCACCTCCCTGGCGTCATCGCAGAGATGGCACTCCGGTTTGCCGATGAGAGTCAGCCGCGCGATCGTCACGACCAACAGACTAGATGACTCGACCGTAGACTGGTCGGCGATGTCTGACGTTCAGCCTCTTCCGCCCAGTGATCGACCGATCGTGGCATTCTTCGATGTCGACAACACCCTGATGAGGGGTGCGAGCGTCTACTACGTCGGCCGTGAAGCCTTCCGCCGCGGGATCATCTCCTGGCGCGACATCCTTCTGTTCGGCTGGCACCAGTTTCGTTTTCTGGCCGTGGGCGAGAATCGCAACCACCTCGCCACAGCGAAGGATCGGGCCCTCGCTCTCGTCGTCGGGCACACCGAGGCGGATCTGACCGTTCTCGCGGAAGAGATTTATGAGCGTGACTTCGCCCCGAAGCTGTGGCCGGAAACCGTCGAACTCACGCGTGAGCATCTCGAGAAGGGTCACGAGGTGTGGCTCGTTACCGCGACTCCCCAACTCGTTGCGCAGGTGATAGCCGACCGTCTCGGGCTGACCGGCGCGCTGGGCACCAAGGTGCAGGCGCTCGACGGCGTCTTCACGGGCGTCCTCGACGGCCACGTCCTGCACGGTGCCGAAAAGGCAGCGGTGGCACGCCAGCTAGCCCTCGACCTCGACGCCGATCTTGCAGACTGCTGGGCATACTCAGACTCAAGCAACGACATCCCGCTGTTGTCCATGGTGGGCAACAGGATCGTCGTGAATCCTGACGCAAAGCTGCTCGCCCATGCTCGCGAGAATTCCTGGACGGTGCTGCCGCTGAAGCGGTCGAGCATCCGGGAGGCCAGGAAACTGGTGAAGAAGCAGGCGCGTGACGTGAAGAAACGCGCCCGCTAGTCACCCTGTGCCGCTACTGCGGCAGAGGTCTTACTTCTTGTTGCGACGCTGGTGGCGCGTCTTGCGAAGCAGCTTGCGGTGCTTCTTCTTGGCCATACGCTTGCGACGCTTCTTGATGACTGAACCCATAGGGACCTCACTGATTTCTGAACGAACCGCTCGGTCCGAATCAGAACCGCGGAAAAATGTACTAGGTGAGTCTAGCGCAGCAGGATATGCGCGCTAACCGACGTCCGACATCGGAGTCTCGATCACGGCGGCGACGGCGGACTCCGGAATGCGGAACGACCGGCCGAATCGCACGGCGGGAAGGTCGCCGGAGTGCACCATCCGGTAGACGGTCATGTTCGATACGCGCATCATCTCGGCAACCTCAGCGACCGTGAGAAAGCGCACGTCAGACAGATCCTGCGTCATATTGGCTGTGCCCCTTGAACCGAAACCACACCGTGGATGTTACTGGTGTGCTAATCGGTAACAATAGGGGCTGGTGTGACTCGTGTCCACCCCCGCATTTCGGGGCTGCGCGGTGCTAGCGGTCGCGGAACAGGCGGCGGCGCACGCCGTCCGGGAGCTTCTCAGCGACGGCGTCGGTTGCGTCATGGATGACCGTGCGAGCCTGATGCGAACCTTCGGCCAGTCGGCGGCCCAGGGTGTCGCCCACATCCGCCCCCGACCAGGCGGCGAACGCTGCCGACGCACCGTCTGCCCCGATCTCGTCGAAGTCGGCGCTCAGGAATGGGATCAGCCAGTCTTCGATCGACTCGAGGGGGCCGGCATCCAATTTGTAGTACCGGTGCTGGCCGTCTTCGCGCACGGATACGAGGCCGTGATCGCGCAGCACCTTGAGGTGCTTCGACACTGTCGGCTGGCTTAATCCGAGGCGCTCGACGAGAACGCCGACGCTGATCTCGCCAGTCTCGGATTGCCCGGACACGTACTGTTCCAGAAGGGCCTGCATGAGGTCTCGCCTGGTCGCGTCTGCAACGACGTCGAAGATGTCAGCCATTCGAACAGGGTAGCGCGGTGGAGCTAAGCTTTCGACGGAAAGCGGCAAGGATGCGCGGTATTCCCGCGCGGCACATTCCACACCGGAAGAGGGGCCCACGTTGGTTGACAAGATTGCGCACGACGCACCGGTGCTGGTGATCGGTCTCGGTCGATTCGGTGCGGCGACAGCTGGCCAGTTGCAGAGGCTCGACCGCGAGGTGCTGGCGATCGATGCGGATGCGAGCCTCGTGCAGAAGTGGTCATCGCGAGTCACCCACGCCGTCCAATCCGACGCCAGATCGATCGATGCGCTGCAGCAGATCGGTGCGCAGGACTTTTCGATCGCGGTCGTCGCGGTGGGGTCATCCATCGAGGCATCCGTTCTGATCACAGCCAACCTGGTTGACCTGAAGATCCCGCAGATCTGGGCGAAGGCGATCAGCCAGTCACACGGCAAGATCCTGGCGCGCATCGGCGCGAACCACGTGATCTATCCAGAGGCTGAGGCCGGCGAACGCGTCGCGCACCTGGTCTCGGGCCGCATGCTCGACTTCATCGAGTTCGATGACGACTTCGCGATCGTCAAGATGTATCCGCCGAAGCCGATTCGCGGCATCCCGCTCTCTGAGTCGCAGGTGCGCAGAAAGTTCGGCATTACCGTGGTGGGAGTGAAGTCGCCCGGCCAGGAGTTCACCTACGCGACCCCCGAGACTGTCGTCTCCAATCGCGACCTGATCATCGTGAGCGGCAACTCAGCAGACATCGAGCGCTTCGCCGGCATCGGCGCCTAGGGGGTCGACCACCTCAGCCCGCTGCGAGCTCCCGCGCCCGGGCCACTGCCGCTGCGGTCGCGCGATCGAACAGCGCACCGAGGTCGGCCGCCTGCAGCTCGGCGACGGCGCGCTCGGTCGTGCCCTTCGGACTGGTGACCTGCAAACGAAGCTGCTCGGGAGTCTTGTCAGATGCCTCCAGCAGGGCGACGGCGCCAGCAAAAGTGCCGTTGACCATCGTCGCTGCCTGTTCGGGCGTGAACCCCATCCGCACGGCGGCGCCGGTCAGCTCATCGATCAACAGAAAGACGTACGCGGGACCGGAGCCGGAGATCGTGCTGAGCGCATCGATCTGTGACTCGGGAATCTCGAGCACGGTGCCGACGGTCTCAAACAGCGCGCGCCCGAGTTGCAGCTGTGCTGGCGTTGCACGGGTTCCGGCGGCAAGCCCCGTGACTCCCTTGCCGACGAGGGCCGGCGTGTTCGGCATGGCGCGCAGCACGGCGTTCGGCACTGCGGCCTCCATGCTCGAGATGGGGATTCCGGCAGCGACGCTGATGATCAGGGCGTCGGCATCCAGCGCGGGCGCGAGCTCGGCCAGAGTGTCTCGGATCATGGCGGGCTTCACCCCGAGCATCACAATTCCCGCTCCCCTGACGGCCTGAAGGTTCGCATCTGGGGTCGTGGCCAGCGCATACGACGTGACGCCGGGCGCCGCTACCAGGTCGGCTTTCGCCTGGGTGCGATTCGTGACGCGGATGCCACCGTCCACGGTCACGCCGGGCGCCAGAAGGCCCCCGAGGATCGCGCCGCCCATCGAACCTGCGCCAACAATTGCAATGGTCGGAAGCGTCGTCGTCATGCGATCATCCTAGGATTGATCGCATGAGTGCATCTGGTGGCGGCAAGGCAATCATCGCGGCGTTGCTCGCGAACCTCGGTATCGCGATCGCGAAGTTCATCGGCTTCATTGTCTCGGGGTCGAGTTCGATGCTCGCCGAGAGTGTGCACTCCCTCGCGGACAGCGGCAACCAGGGTCTCCTGTTGCTCGGTGGGCGAAAGGCAAAGCGAGAAGCCGACGCCAGCCACCCGTTCGGATACGGCCGCGAACGCTACGTGTACGCCTTCGTCGTGTCGATCATCCTGTTTTCCGTCGGAGGCGTGTTCTCGATCTACGAGGGCATCAGCAAGCTGCAGGACCCGCACGAACTCGAGATGCCCATCGTGCCGATCGTCATCCTGATCGTGGCGCTCGTTCTCGAAGGCTTCTCGCTTCGCACGGCGATCAAAGAATCCAACCTCGTCAGAGGAGACCAGAGCTGGGTGCAGTTCGTTCGGCACGCCAAGGCGCCTGAGCTTCCCGTGGTTCTTCTCGAAGACTGCGCAGCACTGCTCGGGCTCACCCTGGCCCTCACCGGCGTCGGCCTGACGGTGGCTACCGGCGATTCGAGCTGGGACGCCATCGGCACGCTCGCGATTGGTGTGCTGCTCGTGGCGGTGGCCGTCATCCTCGGCATCGAAACCAAGAGCCTCCTGGTCGGCGAGGGCGCCAACCGGGCAGACGTCGCGAAGATTCGCGACGCGATCAACGCGCATTCGAGCGTTGAGGTGCTTATCCACATGAAGACCCTCTACCTCGGCCCCGACGAATTGCTCGTCGCCGCGAAGATCGGTTTCGCCAGCAAGATGCGCCTCTCCGATGTCGCGACCGAGATCAATGCCGTCGAGGTCAGCATCAGGGAGGCGGTACCGGTGGCACGGGTGATCTACCTCGAACCGGACGTCTACCGGCCACTGAACCCAGCGAACCCGGCGACCGAGACCATCGTCATCAAGAGCGCCGACTAACCCGGCTGGTAGTTTCGGCCGAGTCAGGCCAGTCTTGAGCCATGGACATCCTTCACTCGGTGCTGCTCACCGGTCATTTCCTTGGTTTGGCCGCGATTATCGGCTCATTTTTCCTTCAGATGCGCCGCAAATCGGACTACGTACTCATGCCGACCCTCATCGGTGCGATCACGCAGGTCGTGACGGGATTAGCACTCGTCGGTCTGGCTGAGGCGGGGGACGAAGACCTCGTCTACGCAAAGATCGCGGTCAAGGCCATGATCGCCACTGTCGTGCTCATCGCCGCCATCGCCGCGGTGGTGAGGCAGCGCAAGGGCGGGCGGGTGCAGCCGTTCTTCCATGCCGCCGGAGGCCTCGCAATCATCAACGTGTTCGTGGCAGTGTTCTGGCACTAGGCGCTGCTCCCGCCGGCCGCGGGCGCGAGGCGTTCCCTAGCGACGGGCCTCGAAAAAGTCGGTGAGCAGCCTCGAGCACTCCTGCTCGCGGACGCCCGCAATGACCTCGACCCGGTGCGGCAGCCGGCGGTCACGCAACACGTCGTAGACGCTGCCGACGGCGCCCGCCTTCTCGTCCCAAGCTCCGAACACCACACGCGGGATGCGAGCCTGCAGGATGGCGCCAGCGCACATCGTGCACGGCTCAAGCGTGACCACGAGCGTGGTGTTCTCGAGGTGCCACGTTCCCGCCTGTTCGGCCGCCGCCCGGATCGCCACAATCTCGGCATGCGCCGTGGGGTCATGCGTGAGTTCGCGTTCGTTGCGACCCACCGCGATACGGTTGCCCGCGGCATCCACAATGATCGCGGCGACCGGAACATCGCCGGTGTCGAGAGCGCGTCTCGCCTCGGCGATGGCGTCAGACATCAACTCTTCGTAGTGACTCACAGTAGATTGAGCCTATGCGAGTACACGTTGCCGACCACCCGCTCATCACGCACAAGCTCACCGTGCTGCGTGACAAGAACACCCCGTCGCCGACGTTCAGGGCGCTCACCGAAGAGCTCGTGACCCTGCTCGCCTACGAAGCCACCCGCCATGTGCGCACCGAGCCTCTCGAAATCGAGACCCCCGTCACCACGACGACCGGGCTGGCCATCAGCACGCCTCGGCCGCTCGTCGTGCCGATCCTGCGCGCCGGACTCGGCATGCTCGAGGGCATGGTGAAGCTAGTGCCCACCGCCGAGGTCGGATTCCTCGGAATGGTGCGCAACGAAGAGACTCTCAAGCCAGACACCTACGCCGAACGCCTGCCCGACGACCTCTCGAACCGCCAGTGTTTCGTGCTCGACCCGATGCTGGCAACCGGCGGATCGCTCGTCGCCGCCATCCAGTACCTCTTCGACCGCGGAGCCGTGGATGTCACGGCAGTCTGCCTGCTCGGAACACCCGAGGGTCTCGCCGCCGTCGACGCCGCCACCCAGGGCCGCGAGGTGACCATCGTGCTGGGCGCTCTGGACGAAGGACTCAACGAGGTCGGCTACATCGTCCCAGGCCTGGGCGACGCCGGCGACAGGCTCTACGGCCTGGTCTAACGCCTCTCGTTGTCGACAAGCGCGTTTCTCTCTGGCATGATGGCGTGCATGACTGTTCACTTGTTCGCACCTACCTCCATCGAGGCTGGCGGGATTCGTGTTGTCATGTGTTGTCGAATGTGTGCCTAACGGCCCTTTCTTCGCCGAGCGCGATTCGTACGCGAATCCCAGCTCCCGAGCTCTCGCCCTCATAGCGGCGTAGTGCTCGAATGCATCACCTGTAACACCCAGAAGGATCACACCCTCATCATCAGAGGCCCTTCACCACAACTCTCAAGGATTCTTGACGCCATGTCTCTTGCAACCGTCGAACGCGCACCCATCACGCCCATCCAGGCTGCCCAGCCCGCTCCGGCTCGCCGCCTCCACGCCGTACCGAACGGCACAGAGGCGCGCGGATTCGCCCTCTATGTCGGGGTCGACCAGCTGAAAGCCCTCGAGGCCGGGACAGACCTCGGCCACGTTGTCGAGCAGCTCAAGCAGCTGCTCGAACAGCTCGTGCCAGGGTCGGAAACCTACGCGGCCGTCGCCCTCGCCCCCGCCGGCGCTGGTGGTCGCGACGTCGAGGTCGTGCGGCTCGCGCTGCAGGATCCGGCCGCTCTCGCCAAGCACCGCCAGGTGGAGGAACCGAAGGTGAAGCCGCGCGGCGGGGTCGTCGTGGACATCTCACGTAAGCGCGTGCTGCTCGACGGTACCACGGCATCGCTCACGTACAAGGAGTTCGAGCTGCTGCAGTACCTCGTGCTGCGCGAGGGCCGTACGATCGACCGTGCCGAGATCATCTCGGCGCTCTGGGCCGCGGGCGACGACGAGATCCCGAACGAACGAACCATCGACGTTCACGTTCGTCGACTTCGTTCGAAGCTCGGTGAGTTCGAAGACATCGTGCGCACCGTGCGCGGCGTTGGCTACCGTTTCGATCGTCATGCCGACGTGTCGATTCGCCAGGCGACGACCCCCAGCCCCGACTTCTTCTAGGCGGTCGGGCGCTCCGCCCGCGGCAGGCCGGCAACGACCAGGTCGTATGACGCCTGAATGAGTTCATTCAGGGGCGCGGCCGAGGTCGGCAGGCCGACCGAGATCCAGTGTTTCTTGTTCATGTGGTACCCCGGCGAGATGTCGTCGAACTCCGCGACGAGCGCCTTGGCGTCTTCGGGGTCTGCCTTGAGGGTGATGCGTGGATGCTCGCCCTCGACGTTCATCGCCGCGAACATCCTGCCCACCACCTTGTACACCTCGGTCTCTGGACCGAACGGGAAGGTGAGCTCGACGGCGGGGTGCGCCGCACATGCTTCCGCGGCATCCTGCGCGGTGAAGTGCTGGGCCATGGCTCAGCCCGCCGGCTGCGGTTCGGGCGGCTTCTTCTGCCAGGGCCATCTGCCGGTGATCTCAAACTCCAGTGAGAAGCTCAGGAAGGTTCGGATCAACACGATGATCGCCAGCACGCCGACGCTTTCGAAGGTCGGGGTCTTACTGCTCCCCGAGCTCCTGGAACAGCGTAACCTGCAGGTCGGCAGGCGCGTCGAGCCGGGAGTTGAGCGACCGCCACGGGGTCTCGCGCGGGCTGGCGATGAGTCGGGCACCGGCATCGGTGAGTTTGACCGTCATGCCATCCGCATCGTCGACCTCAAATGCCACGCGGATGCGGGCGCTCGGCTGCCCCTCGGCCTCCACCGAGTCGATGAGCCGCACCTGTGCCTGGTTGGACAGCTCCAGCGTGGCCATGCCGGCGTCGAGGATCATGACTCTGGCATCCCCCTCCCCCTCATACGCCTCCCGTTCCTCCAGGCCGAGAGCGTCCCGGTAGAAGGCGACGGCGGCCTCGTAATCCTCGACCGCGACGACGAGCCGCAACTGGCGAACGGTGCTCATGGGATGCTCCTTCTCCGGGCGCGGGTTTCGGCGCGCTCTGCTGTAAAACGTTGTGCCCACGGCCTTTATGTCCGGCCCGAGAAAGATTTTCAAAAATAACGGATGCATAACTAGACAGCGTTATCTTTCCGTTATACATTCATAGAGCAGAAGTTGTTTGCTGTGGCAGCTGAAGCGGAATGTGATTGCAGGACACTCTTGGTGCAAGGGAGAGGGTCGGTTTCTAGCCTCTGAAACCGGCCCTCAATCCTGTTTAACGGCCCTTTTCGAGACCCTCTCTCCCCCGGTTCTGCGCGTACCGGTGCATCTGCATAGAGTGGGTGCATGAGCGAAAAAGCCCTGTCAGTCGATGCGTGGGAGGCCCTCTTCCGGGCCCAGGTGTCAGTCCTCCGCCAGCTCATCGCTGAGTTTCCGAAAGGCGAGCTGTCGCTCAACGAATACGACGTGCTGTTCAACCTCACGCGCGCGCCCGACCGTCAGATGCGCATCCGGGAACTCAACCAGCACCTCCTCATCACCCAGCCGAGCGTCAGCAGGCTCGTCGACCGGCTCGCATCGCAAGACCTCGTCTGCAAAGAGCACGATCCCGATGACGGTCGCGGCACCATGGTGCGCCTGACCGACGCCGGCTACGAGCTGTTCCGCCGCATCGCGGTGGTGCATGCGGCATCCATTCACCGGCGGGTCGGCGCAGCGCTGACCGACGCCGAACTGACGAGCCTCAAAACGCTCACCGACAAACTGCGACTCAATCCAGGAGCCTGAATGACCGCGCCCACTATCGTCTGGCTGCGGGATGACCTGAGGCTCGCGGACAACCCGGCACTGACCGCTGCCACCGAGCGTGGCGCACCGGTCGTGCTCGTGTACATCCTCGACGACGACAGCCCCGAGGTGCGACCCCTGGGAGCGGCCAGCCGGTGGTGGCTTCACGGCTCCCTCACGTCGCTCGCTGCGAGCACCGACGGCAACCTCGTGCTGAGGCGGGGCGCGGCCGAGACGGTCATTCCCGCGCTCGTCGCCGAGACCGGTGCAGACGCGGTGTTCTGGAACCGCCGCTACGGTGCCGCCCGGGAGATCGACGCCAGGCTCAAGTCGAGCCTGCGCGACAACGGCCTTGACGTGCAGAGCTTCCAGGCGAACCTGCTGTTCGAGCCGTGGACTGTCACGACCGGCGACGGCAATGCGTTCAGGGTGTTCACCCCGTTCTGGAAGGCCGCCCGCCAGACAGCTGTTCGTGCCCCACTCCCCGCGCCGCGTGTGCACTGGGCAACGGCAGCCGGCGACGATCTCGAGTCGTGGGAGCTGCTGCCCACCCACCCGGACTGGGCCGGGGGGCTACGGGAGTCGTGGCATCCGGGAGAAGAGGGCGCGCACGACCAGCTCGAGTCGTTCGCCGACGAGAGGCTTGCCGACTATCACCGACGCGACGAGCCCGCCGTCGCGGCCACGAGCCAGCTGAGCCCGCACCTGAGTTTCGGTGAGATCAGCCCGTTCCAGATCTGGGAGCGGATGCACGGCGACCTCACCGCCGCCGCGAAGAAGAACGTCGCCAAGTTTCTCAGCGAGGTGGGGTGGCGCGAGTTCAACGCCAACATCCTGTTCCACTTTCCGGAACTCGCGGGCAAGAACTACCGGCCGGCATTCGACGCCTTCCCCTGGTCGGAGCCCGTGCCGGCCGAACTCGAGGCGTGGCAGCAGGGTCGCACGGGAATCCCGATCGTCGACGCGGGCATGCGCGAGCTCTGGCACACCGGCTACATGCACAACAGGGTCAGGATGATCGTGGCCAGCCTGCTCGTGAAGAACATGCTCATCGACTGGAGGGTGGGCGAGCAGTGGTTCTGGGATTGCCTGGTCGACGCCGACGAGGCCAGCAACCCCGGCAACTGGCAGTGGGTCGCGGGGTCGGGCGCCGACGCCGCCCCCTATTTCCGCGTTTTCAACCCGATGCTGCAGGCGGATAAGTTCGATGGTCAGCAACGCTACATCCGGCGCTGGGTTCCCGAGGTCGGCACCGACGACTATCCAGAGCCGATCGTCGATCTTGCCGCGTCCCGCCGCGACGCGCTGGCGGCGTATGAGCACGTGAAGGCCGCACGCTAACGGTGCGGTCGGCCGCCAATGCCGGCAACGGCTTTCGCCGCGACCTTCGCGCCTGCGCTCGCTGAACGGGCCAGATCGCCCGAGCGCACCCAGACGCTCAGGAATCCGGCGCAGAACGCATCGCCGGCGCCCGTCGGGTCGACCACGGGTGAGCTCACTGCCGGCACCGTCAGAACTGTGTCATCGTTGGCGATCACCACGCCACCGGCTCCCATCGTCAACACCACCGTCGCGAAGTCTTTGGCGAGAGCCACCGCGATATCGGTCGGGTCGTGCAGGCCGGTGAGCACTCTGCCCTCCTCGAGACTGGGGAACAGCACCTCGGCGCCCGCGACCGCCTCAAGAAAACGGTCGACACCGTAGTCGGCGATGAAGCCGGCGGATCCGGGGTCGACAGAGACCTTCGCTCCAACCTTCTTCGCTCGCGCGACCAGGGCGACCAACCCGTCCGATCCGGCAGCGTTCAGCAGCGAGTGGCCGGTGAGGTGCAACACCGCCGCCTCTGCCAGCAGCTCGGCCGTGACATCCGCGGGATCCAGTTCTGTATTGGCGCCGCGCTCGGTCAGCATCGTGCGATGCTCGCCCTCCACGATGATGACGATCGTGCCGGTGGTCATCGTCGGGTGCGAGCGCAGGTGGGTGGTGACCCCGGTCTGCACCAGCAACGCGGTGTGCCTCTCGAGATCGGCCGCGCCGACGACCCCGACGAAGTCGACTCTCGCGCCCAGGTATCCCAGCCAGGCCGCGGTGTTTGCCGCCGATCCCCCGGCCCTGAAACCAATGGATGCCGCGGTGTCGGTGTCCAGGCGGATCGCCTCGTACGGCATCGCCACGACATCATCGATGACGTCACCGAACACGACTATGCGGTCAGCCATGGAGCGCCGCCCACGCGGTGGCGTCGGCAACCTCAGCAGAGAGACCGAATGGTGATCGCATCCCCTCAATCTAAAGGTCTTCCGCCTTCGTGACGCAGGGATCGCCGTGACTGCTAGGTCTGCAGGGCCACGACCCGGGTGAAGGTCAGCGCGTCGGCGCCCCGATTCTCGTACCGGTATTCACGATCGCTGAGCAGTCGGGCGCTCCCTCCCGCAGGCACGACCCATTCGCCTTCGTCCGTCACGATGGTGAGCTCGCCCTCCTGCACGACGAAAAGCTCTTCCGAACCGACGGGATCCGGGGACGCGCTGTACCGGTCGCCGGCGACGAGCGTCCACGCCCACGCCTCCGGACCGCCGTTGCGTTCGCTCGCGATGAGCAAACGCGCCGAGCTTCCGACGGCGCTCGACCAGATCAGTGTCGATTCACCCGCCGTGTGCACGGTGACGACTCCGACCTCGGCGTCCTTGGGTGCGGTCAACGCGGCGAAGTCGACGCCAAGCACCTTCGCGATGCGATCGACGGTGACGAGGCTCGGGTTGGCCTGCCCGAGTTCGATCTGGGTCAGCAGCCGCCGGCTGACCCCTGAGCGATCGGCGAGTTCCTGCACAGTCGTCGACTGCGACTTGCGGATCGACCGGATGCGTCGGCCGAGACGCTCGATGACGTCGATCGGATGCGGTTGCTCGTCCACGTGGTCAGCGCTCGGCCCGGCCGACGGCGCCGGCAAGGCGCTCGATCGTGCCCGACATGCGCGCGAACGCGTCATCCATGTAGCTGGCTTCAAGGGCGTGCGTGATGCGCACGTGCTGCTCGACCCCAAAGTGCGCGCCCACACCGACGAGAACGCCATCGTGCCGAAACTCGTGGGCCAGATCGAGTGACGAGAGGTTCAGGTCGAGGCGCGGGAATGCCAGGGCGGTCGCCTTCGGTTCGATGACCGTCACGATGCCGTCTGTGCTGCCAGCCCAGTCGGCCAGTCGCGCGAAACCATCTCGCACCAGACGACGGTTGCGGGTGAAGAGTTCCTCCCTGCGGACGGGTTCCACCGCGAGTTCCGCGATCTTCATCGAGAGGTTGCTCGTCGAGATCGTCGCGTACTCGTGACGGCGCCACAGGTCTTGCGCGGTTTCAGCGTCGGCGACTATCCACCCCACCCGCACGCCCGACAGACCGTAGGCCTTGGACAGGCTGTTGGTGATGAGGAGCCGATCGTAGCGCCCGTGAAAACTGGGGGTATCGATGCCGCTCGTCTCCGAGCCGTGGTACACCTCGTCCGCGAGAATCCATGCGCCCACCCGGGAAGCGATCGCGATGATTGCCTCCATCTCGAGCTCGGTGAGGATCGCTCCCGTGGGGTTATTGGGATTGTTGACCGCGATGAGTTTTGTGTCGGGGCGGACCACGCGCTCGAGTTCGTCGAGGTCTGGCCGCCATCCCTCGGCCTCGATGAGGTGGAACGCGTCAACCTCACAGCCGTTATTCGCAGCGACCCCTGCGACCTGGCGGTAACCAGGCTCAAGCACGACAACATGGTCGCCCGGTTCGGTGATCGTGGTCACCGCGAGGCCGTTCGCCTCCGCTGCGCCGACGGTGACGAGCACCTGATCGGCGGTGACCTCAGGGCCATAGAGCGCCGCGATGCGCTGCCTCAACAGCTCCGTGCCGTTGACCGCCGGGTAGTGCAGGTCGCTATTCAGGAACGCCGAGACGGCGTCGGGCGTCTGCAGCATCTCCGAAAGCAACACGGGCTGCACTCCGCTGTCAGCGAGATTGAACTCGGTGTTCATCTCGTAGAGCGACTGCCACTCCTCGAGCTGGAAGGGCTGAAAGGGCACGCGGGCCATGGTCTCAACTTTCTGCTGGTGGACGTCGACGACTGCGAAACCATCGTTATGCGCACTATACTACTCGGATTGAGCATTATGCGTTACACACCGAAAGGTTCCGCCATGACATCGACGCCCCGCATCATCTCCGTCACCGACATCCCCGCGCTCGACCCGGCGACCGTCGTCGACGCGCTGCGCGAGTCGTTCAGAGCCCTCGCCACCGGACGAGCGGTGCAGCCCACGCAGACCGTGCTCGGCCTCGACGGGGGCGGCGACATCATCTCCTACCCCACGCTCGACCTGGACGCCGGCATCTACGCCGTCAAGCTGTCGCCGTACATCCCCCGGTCCGAGGGCGCTCTGGTGACCGCGTGGACTCTGCTCTTCGACGTCACCCGTGGTGAGCCGATCGCCCTCATCGACTCGAAGGCACTCACGACTCTGCGCACGGCAGCAACCACAGCTCTTGCCGTTGACCTGCTCGCCTCCCCCGACGCCAGCACCATCGCCATCGTCGGCTCGGGCGCCGTCGCACGCACCCACGTTGACTACCTGCGTGCCGTGCGTCCCTCAGCGCAGCTCCGGATGCACACCCGAACCCCCACGGAACTCGAGGTGCCGGGGGTGGAGGTCGTCCACGGCGTCGAGGGCGCGACGGACGCTGACGTGATTGCGCTGTGCACATCGGCCGCTGCCGCCGTCATTGATGCGTCCCAGGTCGCCCCCGGCGCTCTCATCACCTCCCTCAGCACCAACGCTCCGGGCGCCCACGAGATCGATCCGGCGCTGCTCGGCGACCTGGACGTATACACCGACTACCGGGCATCCACCGGCGCCGTGCCCGACTTCACAGCGGCGCAGGCGACGGGCTGGAGCGTCGACCGCATCCTCGGCGACCTGCCCGAACTGGTGACGGGCACCTCCCCCGCGCCGTCGGGAACACGGCCAGTGTTCTTCCGCTCGATCGGTCTCGGCATCGAGGATGCCGCGATCGCCGGAGTGGTGACACGTCTGCTCGGATTGCGCTGATCCTCTGAGGCCGCCACAGCCGCTCAGGCGGAGTCAGCCGTTCAGCGCCGCCCACTCGGCGGCGATGCGGCCCGCGACCCGCACGTTGTTCCGGGCGAGGTTGAGGTTCACCTCAAGGCTGCGGCCTCCCGAGAGCTCGACGATCTTCAGCAGCAGGAACGGGGTGACCGCCTTGCCGCTGACGCCAGCGACGTCGGCCAGCGTCAGCGCTTCGGCGAGAATCCGGTCATGCTCCGCGGGATCCCACTGCTCGTCGAGGGGGATCGGATTCGCCACCACGATGCCCTGCCCATGACCGAGTTCGTCATGCGAGCGCATGACGGCCGCGACCTGCGCCGCGTCATCCACCGACCAGTCGAGCGTGTAGGCCGACTCTCGCAGCCAGAAGCTGGGGAAAATCGTGGTGCCGAACCCGATCACCGGCACGCTCAGCGTCTCGAGCCGCTCGAGGGTGGCCGCGATGTCGAGCACGGACTTGACCCCTGCCGACACGACGGTGACGGGGGTGACGGCGAGGGTCGTGAGGTCTGCGGATTCGTCGAAGGTGCTGCTCGCGCCACGGTGCACCCCGCCGAGACCGCCCGTCGCAAACACCCTGATGCCCGCGAGCGCGGCGAGATGGGATGTCGCGGCCACCGTGGTTGCAGCGCTGAGCCCGGCCGCAGCGATGATCGGCAGGTCGCGGACGCTCGCCTTGGCGAGATCCTCGTTTGCGATGCGCCCGAGGCCCTCGGCATCGAGCCCGATCCTCGCGACACCGTCGAGCACCGCGATCGTCGCCGGCGTGACGCCCGCATCCCTGAGGATCGTCTCAAATTCGACGGCGGCCTCATGATTTCGCGGACGAGGAAGTCCATGGGAGATGATCGTCGACTCCAGCGCCACGATGGGACGGCGTGTGGCGATGGCGTCGGCAACCTCGGCCGAGAGAACGAATGGTGATGGCATCCCCCTCAATCTAAGCGTTTTGGCCCCAGGGATCGACGAAACCACACCATCGCACGTAGGTTGACGGCGTCACGCAGCCGTGCCATTCTTGCAGAACGAACGGTCAGTAAGTACTCGAGGATCGACGAGCTGTAACGCAAGGTAGCGAACAATGGCAGAGGCATTTGTGATCGACGGGGTTCGCACCCCGATCGGCCGGTACGGAGGAACTCTTTCCACCGTCAGACCGGACGATCTCGCCGCCGTCGCGATAGCGGAAATCATCGCCCGAACCGGTGTGGATGCGGCCCTGATCGATGACGTCATCTTTGGCGATGCGAACCAGGCGGGCGAAGACAACCGCAACGTTGCCCGCATGGCGTTGTTGCTTGCCGGCCTGCCCGATTCCGTGCCGGGCATCACCGTGAACCGGCTCTGCGCCTCGGGACTCTCCGCCGTTCATCTCGCGGCAAGCATGATCAAGTCAGGCGAGGCCGACCTCGTGATTGCTGGCGGTGTTGAATCCATGACCCGGGCGCCGTGGGTGCTCGCCAAACCCGAGAAAGCGTTCGCCAGGCCGGGAGAGATCTTCGACACATCGATCGGCTGGCGTTTCACCAACCCGAGGCTCGCGGCCCGAGACAAGGCGACCTTCTCCATGACGGAGACCGGCGAATTCGTGGGCGTGCAGGAGGGGGTCTCGCGGCAAGACGCCGACGAGTTTGCGCTCCGCTCTCACCAGCGGGCACTCGCTGCCGTGGCGGCCGGCCACTTCGATCGCGAGATCGTGTCGGTCACCACCAGCCGGGGAACGCAGGTGTCGAAGGATGAGGGCCCGCGCGCAGACACGACGCTCGAGGCCCTCGCCGGCCTGCGGGCCGTCGTCCCCGGCGGCAGCATTGTGACGGCGGGCAACTCCTCCCCCCTCAACGACGGTGCGGCAGCGGTACTGGTCGCGAGCGAGTCCGCTGTCGAACGGCTCGGCCTCACGCCACGAGCGCGCGTCGTCGGCGGCGCCTCGGTGGGTCTCGCACCCGAAGTCATGGGTCTCGGCCCCATCCCGGCGACCCGCAAACTGCTCGAGCGCACCGGCCTGACGACCGACGACGTGGGTGCCGTGGAACTCAACGAGGCTTTCGCGACCCAGTCGCTGGCCTGCATCCGCGCGCTCGGATTCGACGCGTCGATCGTGAACGCCGACGGCGGCGCGATCGCTTTGGGGCACCCCCTTGGGGCCTCGGGCACGCGGCTGCTGGTCACGCTTCTGGGCCGGATGGACCGCGAGAACACGCGACGAGGTCTCGCCACGATGTGCGTCGGCGTCGGCCAGGGTGCCGCACTCATGGTGGAGGCCGTGTGATGTACACGACCCTGCTGATAGTCGACGATCGGGCCGACCGCCTGCACGTGAGGCTCCATCGCCCCAGCGTGCGCAACGCCATCGACCGCGCGATGGTCGACGAGTTGCACGAGGTGTGTGCGGGCCTCGAGGCCAGCCCGCGCATCCTGATTCTGAGTGGCGGTGACGGCGTGTTCGCGTCAGGCGCGGACATCGCCGAGCTGCACGAGCGCCGGGCGGCAGACGCGCTCGATGGCATCAACTCCCGACTTTTCATCCGAATCGCCGCACTGCCGATGCCGGTCATCGCAGCCGTCGACGGCTGGGCTCTCGGCGGAGGCGCTGAGCTCGCCTACGCCGCCGACTTCCGGATCGCGAGCGACCGTGCGCGATTCGGCAATCCGGAGGCCTCGCTGGGGATCATCGCGGCAGCGGGTGCGACCTGGCGCCTGCTCGAGCTGGTGGGAGAACCGCTGGCCAAGGAGATGCTGCTGGCCGGTCGCGTGCTCGATGCGCAGCAGGCCCTCGACGCCCACCTGGTCACCGAGGTGCACACGGCTGATGCCCTGGATGCGGCCGCCAATGCTTTCGCCGACCGCATCGCAGCCCTCGACCCGCTCGCCGTGCAGCACAGCAAACGGGTCATGAGCGCCCCGCGGTCTGAGCATCCAGCCATCGATGAGCTCGCCCAATCGGTGCTGTTTGAGTCGGAAGCCAAGTTCGAGCGCATGGCAGCCTTTCTCGCGAGGCGCGCGACATGAGCGGCGTCCCGCAGATCGTTTCGGTCGTGGGAGGCGGACGCATGGGTGTCGGCATCGCCCACGCGTTCCTGCTCGCCGGCGCAAGGGTCACCGTGCTCGAGCGTGACGACGCGACCGCGGAGCGTGCCATGAGCGCGCTGACGACCGCGATCGAGTCGAGCATCGCCCGCGGCACCACAGTTGAGATGCGCGACCGGCTCGCAGCCCGGGCCCGGGTCACGACCGAGGTCGCGGAGCTTGCCGGCTCGGACCTCGTCATCGAGGCCGTGCCCGAGATGCTCTCGCTCAAGACCGAGACGCTCGCTCGCGTGGAGGCCGTGGTTGGCGCCGATGCCTGGCTCGCCTCGAACACCTCCTCACTGTCGATTTCCCTCATCGCCGAGTCGCTGACGCGCCCGGAACGCTTCTGCGGACTGCACTTTTTCAACCCCGTTCCGAGTTCGACGCTCGTCGAGATCGTGCGCGGCGCGGCATCCTCCCCGGCACTGATCGGTGAGGCACAGCATTGGGTTGCCGCCATCGGCAAGACCCCGGTGACCGTCAACGACTCACCCGGCTTCGCGAGCTCGCGACTGGGTGTTGTCATCGCACTCGAAGCGATCAGGATGCTCGAAGAGGGCGTCGCTTCGGCGGAAGACATCGACGCCGCGATGGTGCTGGGTTACAAGTTCCCCGTGGGGCCGCTGCGCCTCACCGACATGGTGGGACTCGACGTTCGGCTGGACATTGCCACCTACCTTCACGACACCCTCGGTGACCGGTTCGAACCGCCAGCGTTGATGCGCGAGATGGTCGCGGCGGGCAAGCTCGGCCGCAAGACGGGTGAGGGGTTCTTCCTGTGGGAGGGCTAGCGTTTCTCCACGATGAGGTTCGTGATGCGCACGGTGCACAGCCGCGCTCCGCTCTCATCGGTGATGACGACCTCATGGCTGGTCACGGTTTTGCCGAGCTGGATGGCGGTCGCCGTGCCCGTGACGATTCCCGCTTTCGCCCCTCGGTGATGCGTCGCGCTGATATCGAGACCGACCGCCGTCTTGCCCAGCGTGCTCGCGTGGATGACGGCCGCCCACGAGCCGAGCGCCTCGCCGAGCACGAGCGATGCCCCGCCGTGAAGCATGCCGAACGACTGCGTATTGGTGCTCACCGGCATGGTCGCCACCACGCGCTCCGCCGACTCTTCGACGATCTCGATTCCCATTTTGCGGTCGAGGTCTCCGAGCACGATCTTCCATGGCTGCGGCGTCATCGCGCCAGTCTACTGACCGCTCTGCAGGTGAAAAGAGGAACCTCATGACCGCGACGCTCGTCGAAACCCGCATGCTTCCCAGCTACGTGCAGGGTCACTGGTGGGAAGGCACCGAGGGAACTCCCACTCGTGATGCCTCGACCGGCGAGGTGCTGGCGCTCGTCGGCAGTGACGGGATCGACCTTGCCGGGGCGATCGACTACGCCCGCACGGTGGGCCAGAAGAGCCTCGGCGCCCTGACCTTTCACGAGCGGGCCCTGCTGCTCAAGGCACTGGCGGGAGCACTCACCGAGGCGAAGGCGGAGCTCTACCGAATCAGCGCGGGCACGGGCGCGACATCCCGCGACTCCATGGTCGACGTCGACGGCGGCATTGGTGTGCTCTTCACGTACGGCTCGAAGGGTCGCAGAGAGTTGCCCAACGTGCACACGCGCATCGTGGACGGCAACGCCGAGAACCTTTCGCGCGACGGGTCGTTCGGGGGCCAGCATGTCTACGAACGCATCCCCGGTGTCGCGTTCCAGGTCAACGCCTTCAACTTCCCGGTGTGGGGCATGCTCGAGAAATTTGCACCCGCCTTTCTGGCGGGCGTGCCAAGCATCGTCAAGCCGGCGACCCCGACGGCGATCCTGACCGAAGCCGCGGTGCGGGTGATGGTCGAATCCGGTCTGTTGCCCGAGGGATCGCTGCAGCTCGTGTGCGGCGGGGCACGCACCCTGCTCGACCTGCTGGACATGCGCGACCACGTGTCGTTCACCGGATCGGCGAGCACGGCTGCCTCGTTGGCGGTGCACCGAAACGTGATATCCCGGGGTGTGAGCCTGACTGTGGAGACCGACTCACTCAACGCGGCGATTCTGGGGCCGGATGTCACGCCCGATGCCCCCGAATTCGCCGCCTTCGTGGCATCCGTCGTCACGGAAGTGACCTCGAAGGCCGGGCAGAAATGCACCAGTATTCGCCGGATCATCGTTCCCGTCGAGATGGTCGACGCAGTCATCGGGGCGATCGGCGAACGGCTCGATTCCCGGGTGACGCTGGGCGACCCGCGCGCCGAGGGCGTGACGATGGGCCCGCTTGCGAGTGTCGAGCAGCGTGATGAGGTGCGCCGCAGCGTGCAGGCGCTCGTCTCAGGCGGCGGCCGGATCGTCCACGGAAGCCTCGACGACCCGACGGTGACCTTGGAGGACGGCTCCAACGCAGTCGCTCCGGATGGCGCGTTCCTGGCACCGGTGTTGCTGCGTTTCGATGATGCAGACTGCGAGGCCGTGCACGAGATCGAGGCCTTCGGGCCCGTGGCATCCGTGCTGGGCTACACCGACGTCGATGATGCGATCCGCCTTGCTAATCGTGGCGGCGGCTCGCTTGTGGCCACCATCGCCAGCTACGAACCCGAGACCGTCGCCCGGATCGTTGAGGGCATTGCCGGGTACCACGGCCGCCTCCTTGTTTTGGACCGGGATGACGCGCGCACGAGCACCGGACACGGATCACCCGTGCCGCACCTGGTGCACGGCGGCCCCGGCCGTGCCGGCGGCGGCGAGGAGCTCGGCGGCATCCGGGCCGTCAAACGGTTCATGCGTCGTCTCGCCCTCCAGGGCTCCCCCGCGGTGCTGACCGGCCTGACCGGCCAGTGGCGCGCCGGTGCCGAGATCGTCGAGGGCGAGCATCCGTTCCGAAAGCCGCTGTCGCGCCTCACCATCGGCGACGCCGTCAAGTCGGCCGAACGTGAGATCACCCTCGACGACATCGCCCACTTCGCCGAGTTCACCGGCGACACGTTCTACGCCCACACCGACGAGGAGGCCGCCGCCGCGAACCCGTTCTTCCCCGGCCGAGTCGCGCACGGGTACCTGCTGCTGTCGTGGGCGGCCGGACTGTTCGTCGACCCGGCGCCAGGCCCCGTGCTGGCAAACTACGGCCTGGACAACCTCCGCTTCCTGACGCCGGTCGTACCGGGTGACCGGGTGAAGGTGAGCCTCACCGCCAAAGAGATCACTCCGCGCGAGAACGAGGAGTATGGCGAGGTGCGCTGGGATGCCGTGCTGACGAACCAGCGGGACGAACCGGTAGCGACCTACGAGGTGCTGACCCTCGTCGCCAAGAAATAACTAGCGGTCGGACCGTTCGCCGAGCCCGTCGAAGGCGACGGTGATGACATCATCGGCGAGCTGTTCGCTCGTGAGCGGCCCGCCCGGCTTGTACCACTCGACAATCGAGTTGATCATGCCGAACAGAAGCCGGGTTGTGGTGCGGGCATCGACATCTGACCGCAGGCTGCCGGCGGTGCGTGCCTCATCGACGAGGGTGGCGACGGAGTGATCGAACTCGCGACGACGTTCGAGCGCGTCCCGTTCGACCTGAGTGTTGCCTCGCAAGCGCAGCAGCAGCGTCACGTACGGCAAATCGTCGACGAGCACCCGCACGGCTCCACGCAGCACGAACCGCAGTCGCTCATCGGCGGGCCCAGAGGTCGCCTCGGGCTCGGTGAGCACAGCCTCGAGGTGGCCAAGCGCGCGATCGAGCGCCAGCCGCAACAGGTCTTCCTTGCCGGAGACGTGGTAGTAGACCGCAGACTTGCTGGTGCCCAGTCGTTCTGCGAGAGCGCCCATCGACGTCGCTTCGTAGCCGAAGTCGTTGAATGCGGCGACCGCTATGTCGAGCACGGCGCTGAGGTCGTAGGGATCGCGACCGCTTCGTCCGTTGCCTCCGCGCCGCTGTTCGCGCGCCTCCGGGGCTGGGCCTGCCATGCGGTACTCCTTGGGACGCTGCCGGTCGTTGGTCTCCCGACTCTAGTGGAGCCGGACGCTTGATCAGTCACATCATAGTTGGTAGAGTTACTGAACGCCCGGTAAGTTGAAGAGGAGCCATCATGACTGCGGATGACCTTGACGGACAGCACCTTGACGGACAGCGACACTTCGACGAACTGCTGGCCAATGAGCAGCGGGTCGAGCCCACCGACTGGATGCCCGAGGGCTACCGCAAGACGCTCATCCGGCAGATCTCGCAACATGCTCACTCCGAGATCATCGGGATGCAGCCAGAAGGCAACTGGATCTCGCGTGCGCCAAGCCTCAAGCGCAAAGCGATCCTCATGGCGAAGGTGCAGGATGAAGCCGGCCATGGCCTCTACCTCTACTCAGCGGCCCAGACCCTCGGGATCGACCGCGACACAATGTTCGAGCAGCTCATCACGGGCAAGGCCAGGTACTCCTCAATCTTCAACTACACGAGCCCCACCTGGGCCGACATGGGCTCCATCGGCTGGCTGGTCGACGGAGCGGCGATCTGCAATCAGGTGCCGCTGTGTCGGGCATCGTACGGCCCGTACGCCCGCGCCATGGTGCGTATTTGCAAGGAGGAATCGTTCCACCAGCGACAGGGATTCGAGATCCTGCTTGAGCTGATGCGCGGCACCGAACAGCAGCGCGCGATGGCGCAGGAATCAGTTAACCGCTGGTTCGCCCCCGCGCTCATGATGTTCGGACCGCCCGACGACGACTCCCCCAACTCGAAGCAGAGTATGGCCTGGAACATCAAACGCTTCAGCAACGATGACCTGCGCCAGCGCTTCGTCGACATGCTCGTGCCCCAGGCCGAGATTCTCGGGATCACGCTTCCCGACCCGGAGATCCGCTGGAACGAGGAGCGTGGTCACTACGACTTCGGCGATCTCGACTGGACCGAGTTTCACGAGGTTCTCGCCGGCCGCGGCCAGGCGAACAGCATCCGGGTCGAGCGCCGGCGCCAGGCCCACGAGGAGGGCGCCTGGGTGCGTGAGGCCGCGCGGGCCTACGCCGACGCCCATGCCACCGAAACCGAAAGGGTCGCATCATGACGAGCCCCGGCGACTCCGGAACGCGCGAAACCTGGCCTCTCTGGGAGGTCTTCATCCGCTCATCGCGCGGACTGTCGCACGTGCATGCCGGGTCGTTGCATGCTCCGGACGAGATCATGGCAGTGCGCAACGCTCGCGACCTCTACACCCGGCGAGCCGAAGGTGTGTCGATCTGGGTGGTGCCCGCCTCGAGCATCACGGCGTCTGACCCTGACGCCCGCGGCGCGTTTTTCGAGTCGCCCCAGGGCAAGGAATATCGCCACGCCACCTACTACACCGAGTCAGATTCGGTACCCCACCTGTGAAGACCAGCCACGTGACATCCACCGCCATCACCCCGGAGTCGATCGCCGAGGTGGGAACCGTCGCGCCCGAGGCGGTCGCGCTGTACGCATTGGGACTCGGCGACGATGCGCTCATTCTGGCCCAGCGCCTCGGGGAGTGGATTGCCAACGCCCCGGAGCTCGAAGAGGATGTTGCGCTGGGCAACATCGGGCTCGACCAGCTGGGTCATGCCCGCAGCCTGCTGACCTACGCGAGTTCTGCGTGGGGCAAGACCGAAGACGATCTCGCCTATTTTCGCGGGGAATCGGATTTCCGCAACCGGCTGCTCTTTGAGCGGCCGAACGGCGACTTCGCGCACACCATCGCGCGTCAACTGATTGCGTCCACCTATTTCGACTCGCTGTACCGGGAACTGTCGACATCCACAGATTCGACGCTTGCGGCAATCGCGGCAAAGGCCCGCAAAGAGGTGGACTACCACCTCGACCACAGCGTGCAGTGGCTCAAGCGCCTCGCCGGCGGCACCGAATTTTCGCACAAGCGCATGCAACGCGGCATCGACACGATGTGGGCGTGGGTCGATGAGCTGTACAGCGCCGATCCGCTCGGCGATTCTCTTGAGGGGATCGCCGTCGACCCGCGGACCCTGCGCGCCGACTTCGACGCCCTGGTTCCTCGCCTCATCATCGATGCCGGATTGCAGGTTCCGACCACCCCGCAGGCGAGGGGAGGCGGTCGACTCGGCCAGCACTCAGAGTCATTGGGTCCCCTACTCGCCGAGATGCAGGTGCTCGCTCGAGCTCACCCTGGGGCGTCCTGGTGAACACGTCAACCATCGAGCAGATCGCCAGGCCACGTCCAGCCGACGCGCTCGAACGCGAGCTGTGGGACCTGGCCGCGACCGTCGTCGACCCGGAGGTGCCGGTGCTGACCATCGAGGATCTCGGAGTGCTTCGTTCCGTGCGGGTGACCGACCGCGGCATCATCGTGCAGATCACTCCGACGTACTCAGGATGCCCCGCAGTCGACGCCATGCGCGACGACATCACCGCGGTTCTCGCGGGGGCCGGTCACACCGCCGTGACGGTCCAGGTGGTGTTGGCGCCGGCGTGGACGACCGACTGGATGAGTCAATCCGGCCGCGACAAGCTCGAGGAGTACGGGATTGCGCCGCCCGGACTGCGGCGCACGGACGGCGTCGTCAGCCTGGGGCTCGGTGTGCGCTGCCCACACTGCGGCTCGCTGCACACTCGCGAGGCGTCACGGTTCGGATCGACATCCTGCAAGGCACTGTATGTGTGCCAGCGGTGCCAAGAGCCGTTCGACTACTTCAAGGAGCACTGATGACGACCGCGACGAGGCGGCGGGCGGCCTTCCACGAACTGACGGTGTCGAACGTGCGCACGCTCACGGACGATGCGATCGAGGTCACCTTCACGGTGCCTGAGCAGCTCGTCGACGACTACGACTACGCGCCCGGACAGTACATTGCCCTCCGCACGGAATTTGAGGGCGAGGATGTTCGGCGAAGCTACTCGATCTGCCAGGCGCCGGTCACCGGCGAGCTGAAGGTCGGCATCAAGAGAGACCTCGGCGGACTGTTTTCGACCTGGGCGGTCGACAACCTGCGGGCGGGGATGCAGCTGTCGGTGATGGTTCCCGAGGGCAACTTCATCTCGCAACTCGTCGACGCCCCGGCGCATGTCGTCGCGATCGCGGCCGGCTCGGGCATCACGCCGATCATCGCGCTGATCGAGAGCGCGTTGCGGGCCGACCCGAGAAACCAGTTCTCTCTCGTCTACTCCAACCGCACGGCGATGGACACGATGTTTGTGGATGAGCTTGCCGACCTGAAGGATCGATTCCCCGCCCGCCTCGCCCTGTACCACGTGCTCACGCGTGAGCACCGCAGCTCGGAGTTGCTATCTGGGCGGCTGGATGCCGAAAAGCTGGGCGGGATCCTCGACGAATTGATCGATCCCGCTGGCGTCGACGAATGGTTCATCTGCGGCCCGTTCGACCTCGTGCAGTTGTGCAGAGACACTCTGGCCGAGCGCGGGGTGGCGGCCGCAGACATCCGCTACGAACTCTTCACCACCGGTCGACCCGACCGCATCGGCGGCCAGTCGGGGCGCCCGATCGTCGTCTCTGCGGATCAGGCCGTGCATACGGTGAAGTTCCGCCTCGATGGTACGACGGCAACCGTGACGACGCCCGTGCACAGCAACGAAAGCATCCTGAATGCGGCACTGCGGGTGCGCGGCGATGTTCCCTTCGCCTGTGCGGGCGGGGTGTGCGGCACCTGTCGCGCAACGCTCGTGACCGGCACGGTCAACATGGTCGAGAACTACGCGTTGGAACCCGAAGAACTCGCCCGCGGCTTCGTACTCACCTGCCAGTCCATTCCCACCAGCGACTTCGTCGAAGTCAACTACGACGCCTGACCCGGAGGCCCCATGCCGATCGAGCTGCACATTGCGGATGCTGTCGCGGAAATCGTGCTGAACGATCCCGGCAAGCTGAACTCGCTGGATGAGGAGGCGATTCATGGGCTGACGGAGGCGTACGCCGGCGCCCGGGAGGCGGGTGTGCGCGCGGTGCTGCTGCGCGGTGAGGGCCGCGCGTTCTGCGCGGGACGCGACATCTCGCGGGTCGACCCCGCCACAGACGACGCGACCGGGTATCTGGCGAACATCGTGACTCCCCTGCTGCGCACGATTGACGAGTTTCCCGCGCCCACCTTTGCGGTCGCGACCGGCGCCTGCCTCGGCGTCGGGCTGGGGCTGCTGATCGCGTCTGACGTGGTCTACGTGGCCGACTCGGCAAAGATCGGATCCCCGTTCGCGAACCTGGGGGCGACCCTCGACTCGGGAGGCCACGCGCTGTTCTTCGAGCGACTGGGTGCCCACCGCACCCTCGATCTGATCTACACGGCCGAGTTGATGTCCGGAAGTGAGGCAGTAGCGCTCGGGCTGTTCAGCCGAGTGGTGCCGGAGGCGGAGGTCGTCGAGTTCGCTCGGGAGCGCGCGCACCGCGCGGCCGTCGGCGCGACCGGCGCATTCCTTGCGAGCAAGCGACTCGTTCACCGCCTGCGCGACGAACGGATCGGGCTATGGGCGTCTGTCGATGACGAAAACGCCGCCCAGGGCGAGCTGTGTGCCAGCGATGACTACCGCGAAGGCTTCGCCGCCTTCCAACAGAAACGCAAGCCCGTGTTCGGCGGCAGCAACGCCTAACCGGGCAACGCGACGCTCAGATGCGGGAAAACAGGGACGCCGGTGACTCCATGGCGTCGACGACCGACCTGAGGAAACCGGCCGCATAGCCACCATCGCAGACACGGTGGTCGAACACCATGGCCAGCTGCACGATGCGGCGCGGAACTATTGCTCCACCGACAACCCAGGGGCGCTCGATCATCCTGCCGACGCCGAGCATGGCCACTTCCGGGTAGTTGATGATCCCGGCTGAACCGTCGACCCCAAAGCCGCCGTAGTTGTTGAGGGTGAAGGTCGAGCCCGATAGCTCCGCGGGGGCAAGTCGCCCCTCGCGGGCGTCGTCGGCGAGACGGCGAATGCCCGTGTCGAGCGCAGCGATGCTGTCGCGCTCGGCGTGCCGCAGCACCGGGACCATGAGGCCGCGGGGCGTATTGACGGCAACGCCCAGATTGACGCCGTCGAACTCGACAATCTCGGAGCCGTCCGCGCTCAGCCGACCGGCGAGCACCGGGTACTCCCCCAGGGCGATGAGCACGAACTTCGAGATGATGGCGGTGAACGACGGGCGGCTGTCGCCCATCGCCTGCCGCAACTCCCACAGCGCGGTCGCGTCGACGTCGACCCAGATCGTGGCCTCGGGAATCTCGGTGCGACTGCGGGTCAGCCTCTCGCTGACGGCCTTGCGCAGCATCCCCATCGGTTCTCGGCGCACCACCTGAAGCTCGGCCGGCGCCGATTCCGGGGGGCCGGTCGTGTCAGCAGCGGCCTTCAACACGTCCGAACGGCGGATGACGCCATCCGGAGCTGTCGGCTCGATCGTGAGCAGGTCGACGCCTGAACTCCGTGCGAGCCTGCGCACGATGGGTGAGCGCACGGCTACCGGGCCGCTGCTGGCTGACATTGGCTCTGCGGATGCCGCGGCCGGCACGAGCGCGGCGCCGTTCGCCCTGCGGCGAGTGCGGCCACTCGCCTGGCGCTCTTTCGTGCCGTAGCCGATGAGCACGTTTCCGGAGCCGGTGGCGCCGTCATCCACTTCGAGAAGCGGCGCGCCCACAGCGAGCACTTCCCCTTCCTCACCATGACGTGCCGACACCGTGCCGGCGTATGGGCTCGGAACTTCGACGATGCTCTTTGCCGTCTCGACCTCGGCGATCGCCTGGTCGACGGCGACGGTATCTCCGACCTCGACGATCCAGCGCACCAGGGCAGCCTCGGTGAGGCCCTCACCAAGGTCGGGCAGACGGAACACGTTGACGCCCATCAGTCCTCCCAATAGAGCGAATCGACGGCATCCAGAACACGGTCGACGTCGGGCAGATAGAAGTGTTCGAGCTTGGGCGGCGCATAGGGGATGTCAAAGCCTGTCACCCGGCGCACCGGGGCCTCAAGCCACGAGAAGCAACGCTCCGAGATGCGGGCGGCGACTTCGGATGCCATGCTCGCGAAGCCTGGTGCCTCGGCGATCACCACGGCTCGGCCGGTGGAGCGCACGGCGGCATCGACCGTGGCATCGTCGAACGGAGACAGCGTCCGAAGGTCGACGACCTGAAGGCTGCGCCCCTCGGCCGCGGCAGCGTCGGCCGCCTCCAGCGCGATAGGCACCGAGGTGCCGTAGGCGATGAGGGTGGCATCCGTTCCCTCGCGGACCACTTGTGCCGAGCCGATGGTGGCGGTGCTGCTGACATCGACACTGCCCTTCGCCCAGTAGAGCTTTTTCGGCTCAAGGAAGATGACGGGATCGGGGAAGCGGATCGCTTCGCGGAGGAGGCTGTAGGCGTCCTGCGGATTCGAGGGCGCCACGACGGTGAGGCCGGGGGTGTGCACGTAGTAGGCCTCCGAGGAGTCGCAGTGGTGCTCCACCCCGCCGATGCCGCCCGCGTAGGGAATCCGGATGACGATGGGAAGTCGCACGGCGCCACGAGTACGGTTGCCCATCTTCGCGACGTGGCTCACGACCTGCTCGAACGCCGGGTATGCGAAGGCGTCGAACTGCATCTCGACTACGGGCCGCAGGCCGTTCATCGCCATCCCCACCGCGCTGCCCACGATCCCCGCCTCAGCGATCGGAGTGTCGAAGCAGCGCTTCTCGCCGAACCTGGCGGTGAGGCCATCCGTGATGCGGAAGACGCCACCCAGCGCCCCGATGTCTTCGCCGAACACCACGACCCGGTCGTCGGCCGCCAGTTCATCGGCGAGCGCCCGATTCAGGGCCGCAGCCATCGACAGAGTTTCCACCCCGGCGCCGACCTGCGGCTGATCCTCTCTCAGCATGGTCACGGTGTCGTCCCCTCCGCTGATCGCTCGAGTTCACCCTGAAGTGAGGCCCACTGTTCTTCAAGTTGCGGCGTGCTGGTGGCGTAGACGTGACGGAACAGCTCGGCGGCATCCGGTGCGATGTCGGCATTGAGTGCCGTTCGCAGCGTCGCAGCGACCTCGTCGGCCTCCGCGGCGAACGCGGCTTCTGTCGTGTCATCGAGCGCGTCCTTGCCGCGGAGGTACGACCGCAACCGTACGAGGGGATCGCGGGCGACCCACTCCTGAACCTCCGCGCTGTCACGGTAGCGCGTGTCGTCGTCGGCGTTGGTGTGTGCCTGCATCCGGTACGTGTGGGCCTCCACGAGGGACGGGCCGCCGCCGGCGCGGGCGCGATCCACCGCCGAACCCAACACCGCGAGCAGTGCGGCGAGGTCGTTTCCGTCGACCTGCTCACCGGGCATCCCGTACCCCACAGCTTTGTGCGCGAGCGATTCGGCGGCGCTCTGGCGGGAGAGCGGCACGGAGATGGCGAACCGGTTGTTCTGCACGAAGAAGACGACCGGCAGGTGAAAAACGGCGGCGAAGTTCATGGCCTCGTGGAAGTCACCCTCGCTTGTTGCGCCCTCGCCGCACAGGGCCACGACGACCGTGGGCTCACCCTTCAGCACGGCCGCGTGGGCGAAGCCGACCGCGTGAAGGAGCTGCGTTGCCAGCGGAGTCGATTGCGGCGCCACCCTGAACTCGTGCGGGTTGTAGCCGCAGTGCCAGTCGCCCTTCAGCAGCGTCATCGCGTCCGCCGGCGCGACCCCACGCAGCATCACCGCGACCGAATCCCGGTAGGTCGGGAACAGCCAGTCCCCGTCGTCAAGCACAGACACCGCGGCCACCTGGCAGGCTTCCTGACCCTGTGACGATGGATAGACGGCGAGTCGCCCCTGTCGCACCAGGGAATAGCACTGGTCGTTAACCCGCCTCGAGATCACAAGCGAGCGGTAACCCTCCGTGAGTACCGCCGGGCTCGCGGTGGGGTAGACCTCATCCGGGTGCTCTGTTCCAGCGGCATCGATCAACTGAACCGGAACATTTCGCGGCAGCAGTGTGCGGTCGGGCATGGCGATCTCCGTTGGTCGACACCTACGTCTTGTGGACGCTTTGAACATTAAGCATCGCCCTGCACGCCATAGCGTCGCAATGAATGCGCGTGGTATTGGACGAAAAGAGCTCCGTCGAGCTAAATTGAGCAAATAGTTCTGCGCAACCAGCCAGCGACCGAGGGGATTCACCTGTGGACTTGGACGAAGTCGATTTTCGGGTCCTTGCCGAACTGCGCAAAGACGGCCGAGCGTCGGTGAGCGCGGTTGCGCAGGCAACCCACATCTCTCGGGCGAATGCCTATGCGCGAGTCAAGCGCCTCATCGAATCCGGCGTCATTATCGGTTTTGGGGCGCGAGTCGACCCCGTTCTTGCCGGCCAACACTCCTCGGCCTATGTGACCCTGACAGTCGAACAGGCCTCATGGCAGGAGATACGAGCGCGCCTCTCCCAGATACCCGAGGTGGTGCACGTCGCGCTCGTCGGCGGCGACTACGACGTGATGATTCTCGTGCGAGCGCGCGACAACGGCGACCTGCGGCGGGTCGTCCTCGAAGAACTGCAGGCGATTCCGGCCGTGCGGGCCACGAAGACGGCCCTCATCTTCGAGGACTTCGAGACCACTCACGCGTGACGCGGGCGCGGCCCCCGGCTGATCAGGATGGACTGATCCCCCGGGATGCCAACCCGGCACTGATTCGCGCGGCAACGTCATCCACCGATCCGAGGGCATCGATCTCGATGACGATGCCCCGCTCGCGGTAGTGGTCGATCACTGCGGCCGTCTCGTGCATGAACACCTCCTGGCGATGCCGGATGGCAGTCTCTGAGTCGTCCGCCCGTCCTTGCTCACTGGACCGCTGTTGCAGGCGGCGCACGACCTCGTCGGTGTCTACGATCAGCAGGATGACCGCCTCCAGGTCCTGGCCGCGTCGCGCCAGAAGCTCATCGAGGAACGTGACCTGGTCGATGGTTCTCGGATAGCCGTCGAGCAGAAATCCGTCGAGAGCATCATCCTCGTGCAGGCGTTCATCGACGAGAGCGTTGGTCAGTTCGTCGGGGACATAGTCGCCGGCTGCCACAACCTCCTTGACCCGAAGGCCGAGATCGGTGCCCTCGCGAATGTTGGATCGGAAGATATCTCCGGTCGCGATCGCAGGCACGCCGTACTGATCCGCGATGGCAGCCGCCTGGGTGCCTTTCCCGGAGCCGGGCGGCCCAACGATGAGTAGCCGGATCACGTCACACCTTCGACAATCTGGTCCAGGTCTCCACGACCGTGTCGGGATTCAGCGACATCGATTCGATCCCCTGGCCGAGGAGCCATTCCGCGAGATCGGGATGATCCGACGGCCCCTGGCCGCAGATGCCCACATACTTACCCCGGCGCAGGCAGGCCTCGATCGCCATGGATAGCAGCTTCAATACCGCTGGGTCTCGTTCATCGAACGTCGCCGCGACGAGTGAGGAATCGCGGTCCAGACCCAGCGTCAATTGGGTCATGTCATTGGAACCGATGGAGAACCCGTCGAAGTGGTCGAGGAATTCATCGGCCAGCAGGGCGTTGGACGGGATCTCGCACATCATCACGACCTCGAGGCCGTTTTCTCCGCGTCGCAGGCCATTTTCGGCCAGCAGCTGGATGGTCGCTTCGGCCTCCGCGACGGTGCGGACGAACGGGATCATGATGCGAACGTTCGTCAGCCCCATCTCGTCGCGCACCCACTTCAACGCCTCACATTCCATGTCGAAGCATTCGCGGAAGTCCGGCGAGATGTACCTCGAGGCCCCACGCCACCCGAGCATCGGGTTCTCCTCGTGGGGCTCGTAGAGGTCGCCGCCGATGAGGTTGGCGTATTCGTTGGATTTGAAGTCGGACATCCGAACGATCACCGGCTCCGGAGCGAAGGCGGCCGCGAGCATCGAGACTCCTTCGGCGACGCGCTGCACGAAGAATTCACGCGCGGACGGGTATGCGGCGATCCGGTCGGCGATCTGCTGCTTCACGTCTCCCTCAAGCGTGTCGAAATCGAGCAGCGCGCGGGGGTGGATGCCGATCTGCCGGTTGATGATGAACTCGAGCCGGGCCAGTCCGATACCGCGGTTGGGAAGTTTCGAGAACGAGAACGCCTGGTCGGGGGTTCCGACATTCATCATGATCTTGACGGGGATGTCGGGCATCTCATCGAGCCGGGTCAGCTCCTCCCTGAACTCGAGCACGCCTTCGTACACCTGTCCGTCGTCGCCCTCCGCACACGAGACCGTGACCTCCTGACCATCGGCCAGGATCTCGGTCGCGTCGCCGGTGCCGACGACCGCGGGGATGCCCAGTTCCCTGGCGATGATCGCCGCGTGACAGGTGCGCCCTCCGCGATTGGTCACGATCGCTGAGGCGCGCTTCATGATCGGCTCCCAGTCGGGATCGGTCATGTCGGCGACGAGCACATTGCCGGGAACGAAATGCTCCATCTGGTCGATGCTGCTGAGCACGGTGACCGCGCCCGCTCCGATCTTTTGCCCGATCGCGCGCCCGGTGGCGAGGATGGATGCGCCGTTGGTGCTCAGGACGAAACGGCGAATGACGTTTCCCTCTTCGCGTGACACGACGGTCTCGGGGCGAGCCTGCAGGATGTACAACTGCCCGTCGATGCCGTCTTTACCCCACTCGATGTCCATGGGCCGGCCGTAGTGCTTCTCGATCGTGACGGCCTGCCGAGCAAGCTGCTCGACCTCATCATCGGTGATGCTCAACAGTGTGCGATCGGATACCGGTACGTCTTCAAAGACAGTGGAGCCGCCCGCGTTCTGGCCGTCGCCGTACCGCATCGCAATGGCCTTTTCGCCGACTGTGCGCTTCAGGATGGCGGGGCGTCCGGCCTCGAGGGCTGGTTTGTAGACGTAGAACTCGTCGGGGTTGACCGCGCCCTGAACCACGGCTTCGCCGAGGCCGTAGGAGCTGGTGATAAACACCGCCTTGTCGAAACCTGATTCGGTGTCGATGGTGAACATCACACCCGATGAGGCGATGTCGGAGCGAACCATCCGTTGCACGCCGGCGGAGAGTGCGACGTCGTGGTGGTCGAATCCGTGATGCACTCGGTACGAGATCGCTCGATCGTTGTAGAGCGATGAGAACACGATCTTCACAGCGTGAAGGATATTGTCGATTCCGCCGATGTTGAGGAAGGTCTCTTGCTGCCCGGCGAAGGATGCGTCGGGGAGGTCCTCGGCCGTGGCGCTGGAGCGCACAGCCCAAGTCACCGAACTCGGATCGGGATCATTCGCAATCAACTGCTCATACCCAGATCGGATGCCCGCTTCGAGATCCTCGGGGAACGGCTGGTCCTCGATCCATTGCCGTATCGTTGCGCCGACGTTGGCGAGGGTCACGACATCGTCGACGTCGAAGGAATTGACGAGCTCGCGGATCCGGTCTTCCAGTCCGTCCTTCGCGAGAAAACTTCGGTACGCATCCGACGTGGTCGCGAAGCCCCCTGGCACGTGAACTCCGGCCGACGACAGGTTCGACACCATCTCGCCGAGCGACGCGTTCTTACCTCCCACCTGGGGGAGGTCGTTCATGCCGATTTCGTTGAACCACATGATGCTCGTCATGGCGCGCCTTTCTTGATGGTTTACAGTGCGTACTCGCGAAGTTGCAGGGCCTGCATGATGACCGCCGACATCTCTTCGACGCTCTTGGTGGAGGAGTTGACGTACGGGATGTTGTTGCGGCGGTAGAGGTCTTCCGCTCGGCGCACTTCGATCGTCGATTGCGCCAGGCTGGAGTATCGGGAGTTGGGTTTGCGTTCGTGCCGCACCTGGCTCAGCCGCAGCGGGGTCGTCGTCAGCCCGAAACAGCGCGCGCCGTACAGCGCGACCTTCCCGGGGAGATTTTCCGTCGGAAAGTCGTCGTCGGTCAGCGGATAGTTGGCGACGAGGAGTCCGTGTTGCAACGCGAGGTACATGGTCGTCGGCGTTTTGCCGCACCTCGACGGCGCGATGATGATGACGTCCGCTACATCCAGCGCCCGGGAGCTCTGTCCATCGTCATGTTCGATGGCGTACTCGACCGCTCGCATGCGCTGCAGGTAATCGTTCATGTTGCCCACACCGTGGTACGGACCCAACTGGTCTGACGCGGTCGTTCCGAGTGCTTCTTCGACCTCAGGCAGGTGACCGGCCAGAAGATCGATCAGTGGCGCCTCGCAGTGCGCCAACGCCGTGCGCAACGACGGCTGTTTGACAGTGGAGAAGACCAGCGGCCCTTCGCCTGCAGCAACGGATCGACCGACCTCGGCGTTGAATTTCTCCACTTGCGCGAGGGAATCGACAAAGGGAACAGTGTGACGCTTGAAACTGATGCCGGGAAAATTCGCCAGCAGTGCGTTGCCGAGAGTTTCAGCGGTGATTCCCGTTCCCCCCGAAACGAAATACGCGGACCGGCGCGGCAACCGCATCGATCCGGTGTCTGCCATGACGCATCCCCTCTCCCTGTTCGCGCAACTTTGCGCGTGGTGAGTGCCCTCAGTCTGCTCGGTGCTCCACCGATAGGCAAGCGCGAGAGCCGCCTCAGTTCAGACCGAGGGGCCCCTCGTGCACTCGAGGATCAGCTCGGAGTTTCGGCGATGAAGTCCAATTCCTGAAACTTCACCACCTCAGTCGCCCACCTAGTGCCCACAAATTTCTGGTGGTCGGGATGCTCGTTGTAGGCCCGGTACGCATCATCGTCAACGAACTGCATCGACAATTGCCAGCGGAAATCACTCTGTGCGCTGATCTGTCGCGCGACCCTGAAGTGCTCGACCCCCTGGATTGGAGCCAGGTCGGTGACCGCCGCCTGCAAAAACTCTTTCTCTTCGGCACTCCCTGCGTCGTGCAGGAGCGAGAAGCAGACTGTGTGTTCGATCATCGGGGTCTTCTTTCTGGTGAGGATTCCAAGTGGCGAAAAAAGTTATGGGCGCGGAGCCGTCGAGCCTCTGACCACCAGATGCGTGGCGAGTTCGATCCGTCTGGTGGGCGGAGGTTGCCCCGCGGCGAGCCCCATGACCATGGCGACAGCAGCCTGCCCGATCTCACGGATGGGCTGGTGAACTGTTGTGAGAGGCGGCGGCGACATCGACGTGAAAGGGATGTCGTCGAACCCGACGATGCTCAATTGGTCTGGCACCGAGACCCCGAGCTTTCGGGCCGCATCCAAGGCGCCAAGGGCTGTCACATCGCTGGAGGTGAAGATCGCGGTAGGTGGGTTGCGCTGGGAAAGCAGGGCGGCAGTGATCGCCCCTCCCTCGTCAAAGCTCCTGGAACCGTCAACGACGAGGCTCGGGTCGTAGGGCAGACCATATTCCTCGAGCGCCGTGGCGTAACCTTGCCGGCGCGCGAGGTCACACGCCGCCCCCGTCGCACCGCCGATGAACGCAATCCTCCGGTGCCCCAACGCGGCAAGATGACGCGTCGCGTCAACGCCACCAGCCCAATTGGTGGCGCCGACGCTGTACACCGCGACCCGTGGCACATCGAGAGGATCGATGAAGACGGCGGGCAGGCCGACGGCACGCAGCGCGGCCTCCCGGGCGGTAGAAAACCTCGACGTAACCTCGACCACTCCGACCCGACCGCTTCGTGCGATGCGCTCGGCCCAACGCACGGGGTCTTCCCGAGCGGGAGTTGTCAGCCGCCCTGTGGCGATGGTCACCCCGGATGTCTCGGCAGCGGTCGTCGCCCCAGCGATGATCATCAGCGAGTATGGGTTTTCGAAGGAATCGATAATCAACTCAACGAGCGGATCCCGTTGCCTCCGGATCGGTCGTTCCGTTTCGCTTATGCCGACATATCCGAGCTCATCGACCAGCTTCTCGATAGCTTCGCGGGTTGCGGCTCCCACTCCGACCCGGCCGTTCATCACCTTCGACACCGTCGCCGGCGAAACACCGGCTCGCTCAGCCACCTGATTCAGGGTTACCCGACCGCGGACCATGATCCTCTTTCGCGAAATTATTTCGCTGGTTTGCCGTTGAACTACTGAACAACTAGGAGCATTCTATTCATGCGCGCAGGTACGGCACGAAATTATTTTGTTGGCTCGAGAACGGCGGCGAGACCGCAGGGCGGGCGATGCAGGGGGCGGACGAATGACGACGTGGTTCCGAACACCGCACCCCGTCACTACGAATGTCGATATCTCAAGCATCGATTCTGGTCGCAGCCTTTCGAAGCGAGAGTTGCCGCTTTTGCGCGGTTTCCGGTTCGCATCACCGGTGGTCAGATTCGCGCGGACCGCGACGGACGATGTCGCCCAAGTCGAGGTCAAGTCGATGCTTCGCGAGGTCTTCACCCTGCCCCTAGGCCTCACGTTCGGTGAGTCGCAGTACGGGCTCGGCGAGTCCTTCCACTCAGTAGCCAGCCTGCCGGCTCGGCACCCACGTTGATCCACTCACCCAGAAAATTCCCACCCCAACATTGGAGAACTCATGATTGACCTCGGCGACAACTGGAATCGCACCCTCGGCTCGACCGGAGTTTCCACCACGGCCGTCACCATCGGCGGCGGACCGCTTGGCAGCCAACCTCAGCTATTCGGCTACGAAACCCCGCAAGCGCAGGCGGTCGAGCTCGTCGAGGCTGTGCTCGACAGCTTGATCCGCTCCATCGACACCGCCAACGGTTATTCCGACGGCGCGAGCGAAACGCGAATTGGTCTGGGCTTGGCCGCGCACGGCGGCAAGCCCGATGACTTCCTCGTGGTTACGAAGGTCGACGCGAAAGACAACGACTACTCGGGCGAGCGCGTACGGCAGTCCGTCGCAGAGAGCAAGAAGCGTCTGGGCCTGGAAACACTGCCGGTTGTTCACCTGCACGACCCCGAGAACTTCGCTTTCGAAGAGATGAGCGCCCCCGGCGGAGCCGTTGAAGCTCTCATGGCGCTGCGCGATGAGGGTGCGATCGGTCACATTGGCCTCGCGGGTGGACCCTCGCAAGAGATGAGCCGTTACCTTGATCTCGGCATCTTCGAGGTGCTCCTCGTGCACAACCGCTGGACTCTTCTCGACCGCAGCGCGGGCGATCTGTTGAAGCAGGCGCGCGACGCAGGAATGGGCGTCTTCAACGCCGCAATCTACGGCGGAGGCATCCTCGCAGCACCCCGTTCGGGTAAGACCATGTACGGCTACGGGCAAGCATCCAAAGACACCCTGGCCGCCGTGTCCGCAATGGCTGACCTGTGCGATGAGTACGGCACCGACCTGGCCACGGCGGCCCTGCAGTTCTCGCTGCGTCAGCCCCTGGTCGACACCACCATCGTCGGTATCAGCAAGCCCGCACGCCTCGACGGCCTCCTGGCATCAGCCGGGGCAGTACTCCCCGACGAATTCTGGGATCGGATCGAGGAGCTCCTGCCGTCATCCGAGAACTGGCTCGACTCGCCTCGCTGACAGCCACCTCAAACTCGACACAACTCGAAGGATCTGTTTCATGAAACCTCTCACTATCGGCCTGCTCGGCGCATCCGGCATCGCCCAACGTTCCGTCATCGATCCGGCCCACCGTCGCGACGATGTCAGGGTCACTGCCGTCGCCGGGCGAAAAGACCCGTCCGCCTACGCCGCTGAGCACAAAATCCCGACCGCGTATACGGGCTATGACGCCCTCTTGAGCGACGACTCAATCGATCTCGTTTATGTGGCTTTGCCACCGTCGGAGCATGCGCGCTGGACCATCGCCGCGCTCGAGGCCGGTAAAGATGTGCTGTGCGAGAAGCCCATCACGATGAACGCCGCCGAGGCTATCGCGGTGCGCGATGCCGCCGAACGTACCGGGCACCGCGTCATCGAGGCCTTCCACGATTACTACCACCCTCTGCAGGGATGGCTCAGGGAGTTCGTTGAATCAGGGCAGCTCGGCACGATCACCGAGGTCACTGCCGAATTCAATGCAACCAACACGTTCGATCCCGCCTCGCTGCGTCACGACCCCGCGCTCGGTGGCGGTGCACTCATGGACTTGGGCTGCTATCCCGTGCACTGGGTAAGAAGCCTCTTCGGTGAGCCGACGAGCACCGTCGCGACCGCAGAATTGAACCCGCTCGGCGCCGACCGGTCCACTGAGGCAACGCTGACCTTCGCCGGCGGCATCACGTGTCACCTGCGAACGAACGCCGGTGAGGATGCAACATTTCAATCGTTTATTCACATCACCGGCAGCGCAGGGACCGTGCACGTCGAGAATATGGTGTTTCCCTCAGCGGGCCATTCGATCGAGATCGATCGGCAGGGACTTTCATTCGTGTCGACGGTTGCCGGAGATACAACGTACGACCACCAGCTTTCGGCAGTTATCGACTCACTGCGCGCAGGCACAACACTGCCGACAGAAGGAGGCGACTACGTGAACAATATGAAGGTCATCGACGGCATCTACACAGCAGCGGGCGTGCGATGACGGCCGCGGCATCGGGGCGTCAGCTCGAGCCGGGACAACGCTCTGAGGTCTATGTCTATTCGCGTTCCACGAGAGAATCTCGTCTCGTTTACGCGACAGATCACACCCTGCTCGAGGCACCAAACTGCCGAAGCGGCTGGCATATCCGTACCACCAGCATTTATCATGCACACAAGCTTCGATCACGACGCGGCCGAACGCGCTGCCAGTGTGCTGCTGAATCGCGAGGACCGCCCCACCGCCATCGTCGCATCGAGCGATGCGCAGGCAATGGGTGTGCTGGAAGCCGCCCGCCAACTAGGCATTCGCGTGCCTGAGCACCTGAGCCTTGTCGGATATGACGACACATACGTCGCGTCCTGGGCAAACCCCCCACTCACGAGTGTGTATCAGCCCTTGCAGGACATCGGCAGGGTCGCCCTCCGCACGATCCAGCAGCTGCATGCCGGCGATCAGCTCGACTCCCACCACATTGAACTCGCCACCCGGCTCATCGTCCGCGAATCGACGGCGCCGCCTTCAGACAGGAACCGACCGTGACCACACTTCCCCTCACCTCCATCCGCGCTGCAGCATGGCATGATGTGTCGCTATCCGACGAGCAGCGCGCAACCGCCGCGCTCTCGGAGATGACGCTGCAAGAGAAAGTCGCTCAGCTCGTCGGCTATTGGTTCGATAAGCGCGGCGCGGGCGAAGTCGTCGCGCCGATGCAGGACACACTCGGCGCCGCTCGACCGCCGTTCGATGAAGTCGCCCCCTTCGGCCTCGGCCATTTCACACGGGTAATCGGCACGGAGCCTGGGACGGTGTCCGAGGTCACGGAACGGCTGAGCGAGAAACAGCAGATGGTCGTCGATGCCTCACGACTCGGCATCCCCGCCATTGCACATGAGGAGTGTCTAACCGGCGTCAATTCGTTGGGCGCAACCGTTTATCCCGCGCCGCTCGCATGGGGCGCGACGTTTGACCCCACCCTCGCCAGGAGGGTCGGCGAGGCAATCGGGGCGGACCTTCGGGCCCTCGGTGTGCATCAAGGGCTTTCACCGGTTTTGGATGTCGTTCGGGACTACCGTTGGGGCCGCGTCGAGGAGACGATCGGCGAAGACCCTGTACTCGTCGCTGCTGTCGGTTGCGCATACACGAGCGGTCTCGAGGCCAGTGGCCTGATCGCAACGTTGAAACACTTCGTGGGGTACTCCGCATCCGTGTCTGGGCGCAACCACGCACCGGTCGCGGCGGGTCCGCGTGACATGGCGGATGTGATGTTGGTTCCGTTTGAGTTGGCTGTGCGCGAAAGCGGCGTGCGCTCGGTGATGA
Organism: Salinibacterium sp. G-O1; assembly: GCF_030063305.1. Taxonomy (GTDB): domain Bacteria; phylum Actinomycetota; class Actinomycetes; order Actinomycetales; family Microbacteriaceae; genus Rhodoglobus. The sequence goes on along the minus strand of NZ_JASISV010000004.1, from coordinate 101,857 downwards.
ACTCGTACAGCGATATCGATGGCGTACCGGTTGCCGCCGACCGAGCGTTGCTCACCGAACTTCTTCGCGACGAATGGGGTTTCACCGGAACGGTCGTCTCCGACTACTGGGCTATCGCCTTCCTGGCCACAGCTCATGGTGTTGCCCCGGACGCAGCGGCGGCGGGCGCACTGTCACTCGCCGCCGGCATGGATGTTGAGCTGCCCAACGGTATGTGTTTCCCACCACTCGTCGACGCGGTGCGCGCTGGCCAGATCGATGAAGCGCTGATCGATCGCGCGGTTCATCGCGTGCTTGTGCAAAAGTCTCAGCTCGGGCTGCTGGACGAGAATCCCGGAACAGGCGGTCGCGTAGTAGACCTCGACTCGTCAGAAAACCGTTCCCTCGCTCGCGCCGTGGCCGAAGCATCCATCGTGTTGCTACGCAACGATGAAGAACTATTGCCACTCTCTCCTAACTTCTCTGGACGCGTTGCAGTGCTCGGCCCCATGGCCTCCGAACCGCGCTCGCTTCTTGGTTGCTATTCCTATCCCGTACACGTGCTACCGCGATACCCGGAATTTGGACTCGGCATTGCTGTGCCCTCGTTTCTCGAGGCGTTCCGCTCGGAGTTCCCCCACGCGATCGTGACTCACGAGACGGGGGCAAGCTTTCTGGGGGCAGAGACGGGCAACCTCGAACGAGCGGTCGAACTAGCCAGAGACGCCGATCTGGTCGTTCTGACCGTGGGCGATCTGCCCGGGATGTTCGGCCGCGGCACCTCTGGCGAGGGGTGCGACGCAGCCGACCTCACACTGCCGGGCTCCCAGTCTGAACTCGTCAATGCCGTGCTCGACACCGGAACTTCCGTCATCCTGGTGACCAACAGCGGGCGACCATACGCATTCACGTACGGCGACCGGATACTCACTGCAGTGCAGACATTCATCCCAGGCGAAGAGGGCGCGGGCGCCCTCGCCGGGGTCCTCAGTGGACGAGTCAATCCCGGCGGGAAACTTCCCGTACAGATCCCACACACCTCGGGTGGTGGACAGCATCTTTATCTCGGGGCACCTCTCACCCGCACGATCGACAAGATCTCAAACCAGTCCACGTCACCGGTGTTCGCGTTCGGCCACGGACTCAGTTACACGACGTTCACGCTTTCGCCGGCCGCCCTTGCTGACGACTCGATCGATGTCGACGGGACGACCACGCTTTCGGTCGACGTGATAAATACTGGTGCCGTCGGCGGATCTGAAACAGTGCAGGTCTATCTCTCCGATCCGGTGGCCAGCGTGGCTCGTCCCGTGCAAAAGCTCGTGGGTTTCGCACGCGTCACTCTCGAGCCAGGCGAATCGGCGCAGGTATCGTTCACGATCAGCCCCGATCTCAGCGCGTACACGGGCATCGACTTGCGGCGTATCGTCGATCCCGGCGAGCTCGTTCTTAGCGTCGGCACCTCGAGCCGCAACCTAATCTGTGCGTTACCGCTAACGGTCACCGGTGAGTCGCGGCCTTCCGGACATAATCGAATGATCATCTCGCCCGTTGCCGTAAATGGAGTGTCGCTTGCGTGAGTAATAGCCCTCCAGACTCCGCGGTCGTAGAGCTGCGCAGCGTGTCGTTCCGACGCGGCGACCGCACAATTCTCGACGCAGTCGACCTCTCTGTGCGTGCTGGCGAGCACTGGGCGCTTATCGGGCCCAACGGCGCTGGGAAGAGCACCGTTCTCGGCTTCGCCGGCGCCCTGACTCACCCGTCCTCCGGTTCCGTTCATGTCCTGGGCCAACGCCTCGGCCGGGTCGAGTTACAGGCGCTCCGCCGTTCCATCGGACACGTCAACCCCCGTCACCCGCTGGGGTCGCCTCTCACCATCCGGGAGGTGGTCCTCACCGGCTTGACTGGCTCCATCGAACTCCAACCACGCTGGGAACCCTCCTCCAAGCAAGTGCGACTCGCGCGAGAGCTCATCGACCAGATCGGGCTGACAGGCAAAGACGAGGACCGGTGGCCGACGCTTTCTCAAGGAGAGCGCGGCAGGGCCCTGATCGCGCGCGCGCTGATCGCAGAACCAGACCTTCTCCTCCTCGACGAACCCACCACCGGACTCGACGTCGCTGCACGCGAACAACTCCTGGAAACAATCGATGCGCTGGATCACGACTTCCCGCGACTTGCCTCGATCATCGTTACCCATCACCTCGAGGAGCTTCCGTCCACCACGTCTCATGCCGCGCTGATCGCGGAAGGCCGGATCGTCGAGACAGGTCTGGCGGAACAGGTCTTGACCACCGAGAACGTTTCCGCAGCGTTCAAGTACCCCATCCGCGTCGGACAGCACGATGGCCGATGGTTCGCGCTGCCAGGCCGTCAATACGCCGTCGTGCGGGGTGGCTAGGGAATCCCCTGACGCGACGGGCACGCTCAAACCCGGAAAAGCAAAAAGGCCCTGAAATTCAGGACCTTTCGCGTGTGTCACAGAGCGGAGACGGAGGGATTTGAACCCTCGGTACCCGTTAGGGTACTCCACCTTAGCAGGGTGGTGCACTAGGCCGAACTATGCGACGTCTCCAGTGTTCGTCAGCAATCATAGCCAATACCGGGCGCATGCCCGAATCGGCTCAATACGTGTTCGTGACGGTGCAGGTGTATTGGTCGGCCCGCTGCCCCGGCACATCCACCACGGGGGCTTCCTCAGTGGCCGTGCCTGGATCGACCGGCGCCTCGGTCGACACTGGCGCATTGGGGTCTACCGTCGAACCGCGATCGTCACCGACGGAGGCGAGGTTGAACGGCTGGTCGTTGCGGATGTACTCCATCATCGGATCGGCCAGGTAGTCGTTGGGCTTGACCTTGCCCGCGTAGATGCCCTCCGTGGCGCCGGTGGTTCCGGGATACTGCACGAAGGTGACCTTTTCCAGCGGCACATTCTTCAGGGCGAGAGCAATCGAAACCATGGTGTTGGCACTGTTGAGGCTCGACGAGACCGTCAGGTTGCTGAGCGCGGCGTTGGCGAGAGCGTAGACCTTAGAGAAGTCGCTGAGCGTCTCCTGGCTCTTCAACTTCCTCACGAGAGACGAGAGGTACACCTGCTGCGAGCTGATGCGTGTCAGGTCGCTGCCGTCACCCACTGACGCGCGGGAGCGCAGGAAGGCCAAGGCATCGACACCGCCGAGGTTGTAGGTTCCCGCCTCGGGGAGGTTCATGCCGGTCTCAGAGTCGATCATGGGACCGTCGACGCAGATATCCACCCCGCCGATAGCATCCGCCATATTGATGACGCCAGTGAAGGTAATAAGGCCTGCGTACTGAACGGGCAGCCCGGTCAGCTCGGTCACTGTCTGCGCCACGCAGCCAAGGCCGCCATAGGACAGTGCGACGTTGATCGGTTCGCTCGAATATGGCTTGGTGTAGCCGTCGCTGTCGGTGCAGTCGGGGATGCGCACAACCATGTCACGCGGGAAGCTGATGGCCACCGCGTTCGTCTGGTCTTGCGACACGTGAAGCAACATCGTGACGTCGTTCAGTTCACCGCTGTCGTCTTCGACTGTGCCGCCGATTCCGCCCTGACCTGCACGGGTGTCGCTTCCGGCGATCAGTACGTTGAAGCCGCCCTCGATGGCGCCCACTTCAGGAAGGGCAGCGCCGTCGCCCTGTGTGCTCGGGATATCCACCACGGTTGCCTTGGACGTGAGGCTCGTAACGGCGAGCGCTCCGATGGAGACGCCACTGACGAGAACGACCGCGAGCACGGCGGCGAGGAGCTTAAAAACCGTCGAAACCGGGCTGGACTTGGGGAGGCGCCCGTGGCGAGCGATGCCCGGGAGGGTGGCTGCGGCGCTGCGCGTGCGCAGCTCAGAGCGCGAGCGCGAGCGCACATCCGACCTCGGAGTCAATTCACTCATGACCAAACCCTTTCGTCAGCCCATGGACGGGCACGATCACGCGGCATGGAACGTAGATGGGAACCATGTGCGAACGATTCCGAAGGGACAGTCGAATCGATGCCCCCCAGCTTCGCGGCGCGATCAAAGCCGCGTGACGGGCACCACGATATCAAAAGTAACCTGTGAATAGGGTAAATCTTGCGGAGGGCGCGAGATTCGAACTCGCGAGACATTTCTGCCCACCAGTTTTCAAGACTGGCTCCATCGGCCGCTCGGACAGCCCTCCTGGTACAACTTCAGAGTTTAGCCGACAGATGGCCCGCCCTCGCCAACCACCACCATTCGGCCGGTCTAGAACGCGTCGAGGAGCGCCGCCACACCGTTGTCGATGTCGCTGGCCGTGCGTTCGTTACCGGCGATGATCACGTCGTCCGGGGCCTGGCCCATGGTGACTCCACGGCCCTCAACCGACGCCCACTCGAGCATGTCGATGTCATTACGACCGTCACCGACCGCCATCACGCGGGAGCGCGGAATATCGAGCAAGCGGCGCACGCGCTCCAAGGCCGTTGCCTTGTTGACCCCATCGGGGGCGATGTCGAGCCAAGCGGTCCAGCCGACGTTGTAGCTGACCTTGTGGAGCCCCATCTTCTCCACCACGGTGAGAAAGTCTTCGACCTTGTGACCCGGAGAGATGACGACAACCCGGGTGGCGCGCACGGTCAGCAGCTCGTCGAACGGCACCTTCTCGCTGGCGGCGCCGAGGGCCCCGTCAGGAAAATGTCCCGTGAACTTGTAGAACCCGTCCTCGTCCTCGACCGCGTAATTCGCAGCCTCGAGGTTGGAGCGGACGGTCGTCAGAACGTCGCTCGGATCGAAAGTTTCGACGTGGCACTGCGTGTATCCCGAGGGTGCGTCAGCGTCGCGGCGCAGGGTGATCGCCCCGTTGGAGCACACCACGTACTCGGGTGCAATTGACAACCTGCCCAGGATGGGCAGCGTCATGGCCACGGAGCGACCCGTCGCGAGCATGACCTCGTGGCCCGCATCCCGAACCTTTGCCACAGCATCGGTCACGGGCTCGTTGATGATGCCATCTTCGAGCAACACAGTGCCGTCGATGTCGAGGGCGATGAGCCAGCGTTCGTTGGTGGAGCTCATGCGATCGGCTCGAAGATCTCGAGGCCGCCGAGGTACCCGCGCAGGGCATCCGGAACCACCACCGAACCGTCGGCCTGCTGGTGGGTCTCGAGGATGGCGACGAGCCAGCGGGTGGTCGCAAGAGTGCCGTTGAGAGTCGCGACCGGAGCGGTCTTGCCCGATTCTGTGCGGTGACGAATGTCGAGGCGCCTCGCCTGATATGTCGTGCAGTTACTCGTGCTGGTGAGCTCACGGTACGCGCCCTGGGTCGGCACCCAGGCCTCGACATCGAACTTGCGCGCTGCGCTGGAACCGAGATCGCCAGCCGCTACGTCGATGACCCGATAGCTGAGGCCGCATGCCTGCAGCATCGACTCCTGATAGGCGAGAAGCCGCTCGTGCTCGGCCTCGGCCTCATCCGGAAGCACGTAGCTGAACATCTCCAGCTTGTTGAACTGGTGCACGCGCAGGATGCCACGGTTGTCGCGGCCAGCGGAGCCGGCCTCGCGGCGATAACAGGTCGACCAGCCCGCATAGCGGAGGGGCCCGCCCGAGAGGTCGAGGATCTCGTCCGAGTGGTAGCCGGCGAGCGCCACCTCACTCGTTCCCGTCAGGTAGAGGTCGTCGGCGGGCAGGTAGTAGATCTCGTCGGCGTGCTCGCCGAGGAATCCGGTGCCCGCCATGATCTCGGGTCGAACCAGCGTTGGCGTGATGAGAGGCACGAAGCCCTCGGTGATCGCCTTGTCGAGCGCCATGTTCATGAGCGCAAGCTCGAGTCGCGCACCGACGCCCTTGAGGAAGTAGAACCGGCTGCCAGACACCTTCACTCCGCGGGCGATGTCGATCGCTCCGAGCAGTTCGCCGAGGTCGGCATGGTCACGAGGCTCGAAGTCGAAGGTCGCGGGCGTGCCCACCTCGCGAACGAGGTTCCAATCCTCCTCGCCGCCGCCGGGAACACCGTCGATCGTGACGTTGCCGATGGCTCCGACGAATTTGACGAACTCGGCTTCGGCCTCGACCGACTTCTGCTGCGCGTCTTTCACCTGGGCGGCGAGCGCCTGAGCCTGCAGCACAAGGGCTCTCTTGGCATCCTTCGGCGCAGTCGCCACGGTGCGCCCGAACGCGTTCTGTTCCGCGCGGAGCTTCTCGAACTGCTGAATGGTGGTTCTGCGATTCGCGTCGGCCGCAATCGCATCATCGACGAGGGTCACAGATGAGCCTCGCAACTGTTGCGAGTGTCGAATGGAGTCCGGATTTTCGCGAAGAAGCTGGGGGTCAATCACCTGTATAGCCTACCCAGCCCGTGCCGTAGCGTTGCAGGAGTGAACAATGCCCTCCGCAAGCGCAAAAAGCGGGCTGCGGTGGTCTTCAATCCCATCAAGGTCGACATCAGGAAGCTGAGAGCCTCCGTCGACGCGGCCGAAGAGGCTCACGGCTGGGCGAAGACAGCGTGGTTCGAGACGTCGCTTCAGGATGCCGGCCAGGGTGCCACAGCCAGCGCCATCCGGCGGGGCGCGAGCGTTGTGCTTGCCGCCGGCGGCGACGGTACTGTCCGCGCTGTCGCCGAGGGCCTTCGCGGCTCGGGGATCGCTCTCGCGCTGCTTCCCTCCGGAACCGGCAACCTGCTGGCGCGAAACCTCGAGCTGCCCCTGTCGGATCTTGGCGCGAGTGTGGCGACTGCCTTCGGCGGCGAAGACCGCGTGATCGACGTCGGGATGGCGAGAATTGTGCGCGACGATGGCCACTCGGAGGAACACGCGTTTATGGTCATGGCGGGGCTCGGCCTCGACGCGAAGATGATCAAAAACACCAGCACCGCGCTGAAGAAGGCCGTTGGCTGGCTGGCCTACGTCGACGGAATCGCGCGCTCATTGCCCGAACTGAAGCCGGTGAAGCTCACGTATCGGATCGACGACGACCCCGAGAAATCCATCAAGGCGCACTCGATCATGATCGGCAATTGCGGCCTGCTGCCGGGCGGTCTGCTGCTCATGCCGGAGGCGAAACCCGACGACGGCATCCTCGACGTCGCCGCCCTGCGCCCCCGGGGACCTTTTGGCTGGGCGATGGTCTGGCGCAAGATCGCGTGGGAAAACGGCGTGCTGCGAAAGTCTGCCATCGGCCGAAAAATCATCGACCTGTCGGTGGACGTGCGGGATGTGACCTACGTCACGGGCAAGTCCCTGCAGATGACGGTGGAGACTCCGCAGGAGTTCCAGCTCGACGGCGACGAGTTTGGCGAGGCCAAGAGCGTGCACGCGTGGGTCGACCACCGCGCCCTCACGGTTCGCGTGCCCGCGGCCTGAGCGCCGAGACCTCCACTTCTGCTGTCTCCACGAGCGTCCAGGCCACAAAAGTGGAGGTCTCGATTGCGGTGTGGATGATTCGGCCGACAGTGTCGCTCGATGCGGGATCATCGGCCGATGCATCCTGCGCCGCTTCCTCCCCACCTCGCTGGGCGGCCGTTCGCCGTCGCCGGATCGGGACTGTCGCCGGCACGCCTCCGCGCGAGCGATCTCGACCGCACGGTGTGGGGTATTCGGCGCGGCGGCCCCTCGACCCTGCTTGACCGGTGCGCGATGTTCGCCGTCCGGCTCGCTCCCGAGCTGTATTTCAGCCATGCCACGGCTGCCCTGATCCTCGGCGCCCCGTTGCCGCTGGCGCTCGAGCACCGACCTGAGCTGGATGTCTCGGCACCACATCCGAGCCGCGCGCCCCACGCTGCGGGGATTCTCGGCCATCGGACCGTTATCGCGCCCGCCGACATCACCTCGCGGGGAGCGGTCAGGCATACGACCGCCGCGCGCACGTGGATCGACCTCAGCACCCAGCTGGCGCTCGAGGACCTCGTTGCCGTCGGCGACTATTTCATCCATTGGCGTACTCCACTGTGCTCACTGGAGGATCTGCGTGAGCGCACCCTCCAGCGGCGGGGCTGCCGCGGTTTTCGCACCGCAACCCAGGCCGTCGACCTGCTGGACGCTCGCGCCGAGTCGCGGCAGGAGTCGCACCTCCGGGTCATCCTGACGCTCGCCGGCATCCGGGATTTCGCGGTCAATTACGTCGTCGTCTCCACCGAAACCGGGCGCAATGTGCGGCTGGATCTCGCGTTCCCCGAAAAAAAGGTGGTGCTGGAGTACCAGGGCGACTACCACCGGACGGCGCGTCAATGGCGCAAGGACATGACCCGACGCTCGCAGCTCGAAGCCGCCGGTTGGTACGTGATGGAGATAAACGTGGACGACCTCCGGAACCCGACCGAGCTGGTCGCCCGCATCCAGCGGGTGCTCTCGGGGCGGTGAGCATCGAGACCTCCACTTCTGCTGCCTGCACGCTGCTGGACCCAGCAGAAGTGGAGGTCTCGGCGGAGGTGGTGGGAGCGCGGCGGCGCGGCGCGGCGGCAGGAGCGGCGGCGGCGCGGCGGGAGTGCGGCGGCGCGGCGCGGCTACTCCCCCGCGATGAGCCCGCGCAGCCAGTCCCGGGCGTCCACGAAGGCGTCGTTGTCGTAGCGCGGGCTGACCTGGATCGGCATCTTGTCTGCGCGAGGGTAGCTGCCGAGGAACGTGACACGGGGGCTGAATCGCTTGAGCCCGAGCAGGGCATCCGCGACCCTCTCATCGAGGATGTGACCGTCGAGGTCGATGACGAACCTGTAGCGGCCGAGGGCGTCGCCGATGGGGCGCGACTCCAGCAGGCTCATGTTCACGCCGCGGGTGGCGAACTGCTCGAGCATGTCGAGGAGGCGGCCGGCCGTGTCATCCGGAAGCTCCGCGATGATCGAGGTCTTGTCGCTGCCGGTCGGCTCCGGAAGCTCGGCGATGCGCGACACCAGCACGAACCGGGTGACCGCGTTCGGGTTGTCGCCGATCCCCTCGGCGAGCACGACCAGGTCGTGATGGTCGGTGATGCCGGGAGGCGCCACCGCCGCGTCGGCGAGGTCATTCTGCAGCAGGGATGCCGCGGCGGCGACGTTCGAGGTGGACGGGATGTGCCCGTGGCTCGGAAGGTTGGCATCGAGCCAGAGGTGCGTCTGGGCGTAGGCGACAGGATGCGCGTTGACCACCTTCACGTCGGCGAGCGCCGTTCCCGGCCGGGCGACGAGCACGAAATTGACGGGCACGAGATATTCGCCGATGATCCGCAGGTGCGGGATGCTCGCCAGGGCGTCCTGCGTGGCACTCACGCCACCCTCGATGGAGTTCTCCATCGCGATCATGGCGGCCACGGAACGCCCGGTGACCACGTCGTCCAGCGCCTCGCCCACGTTGTTCACGGAGTGCCACGACTTACCGACGGCGGCGGGCACCTGTTTGAGCGCCGCCTCGGTAAAGGTGCCTGCCGGGCCCAGGTAGCTGTACGTCTCCGGGGCGGCAGTCATGGGGTTGGCACTATCTGGCATGAACATGAGTGTATCGGCGGGGCGAGTGCCAGACTGAGGGCATGAATGATCGCGCAGGCACCGCCGCCCAGCCATCCGACCTCATCAACGTGCACGATCTGGTGCAGGCCTATTTCAAACTTGTTCCGGATGTCTCGATCCCCGAGCAGCGCGTCGTGTTCGGCACGAGCGGGCATCGCGGCTCGTCGCTCGACACCGCGTTCAACGAGGTGCACATCGCCGCCATCACCCAGGCGATCGTCGAGTACCGCGCGTCGCAGGGGACCACGGGGCCGCTGTTTGTCGGCCGCGACACCCACGGCCTCTCGCGACCTGCAGAGACGACGGCGCTTGAGGTGCTCGAGGCGAACGGTGTCCGGGCCCTCGTCGACGAGTTCGACGACTACGTACCCACTCCCGCCCTCAGCCACGCGATCATCAAGTACAACGCTGAGGGTCACGGCGACCTGGCCGACGGCATCATCATCACGCCGAGCCACAACCCACCCCGCGATGGCGGCTTCAAGTACAACCCCCCGCACGGCGGGCCAGCAGACAGCGACGCGACAGGCTGGATTGCCGATCGCGCGAACGCGATCATCGCCGAGGGCAGCCACGATGTGAAGCGCGCCGAGCCGAGTGCGGTGGAGACCTACGACTTCCGCGGCAACTACGTCGACGACCTCGAAAACATCATCGACGTCGACGCCATCCGTGGGGCTGGCATTCGCATCGGGGCAGACCCGCTCGGTGGCGCCAGCGTGAACTACTGGAAGGCGATCGCCGAGAAGTACGACCTGAACCTGACGGTCGTGAACCCGCTGGTCGATCCGGCCTGGTCGTTCATGACACTCGACTGGGATGGCAAGATCCGCATGGATCCGTCGTCCAAATCGGCCATGGCCTCCGTCGTCGCCCGACGCAACGAGTACGACATCCTCACCGGCAACGACGCAGACGCCGACCGCCACGGCATCGTCACCCCCGATGGCGGCCTGATGAATCCCAACCACTACCTGGCCGTGGCCATCCGGTACCTGTACACCCACCGCGACGGCTGGCGTCAGGATGCCGCGATCGGCAAGACCCTCGTCTCGAGCTCCATGATCGACAGGGTGGCCGCGTCGCTCGGCCGTGAGCTGTGGGAGGTCCCGGTCGGCTTCAAGTGGTTCGTTACCGGCCTCATCGACGGCTCGGTGGGGTTCGGCGGCGAGGAGAGCGCCGGCGCGAGCTTCCTGCGCAAAGACGGCACGGCCTGGACGACCGACAAAGACGGCATCCTGCTGGCGCTGCTCGCGAGCGAGATCCTCGCGGTGACGGGCAAGACTCCGTCGCAGCTCTACGCGGAGCTGGTCGAAGAGTTCGGCGACCCCGCCTATGAGCGAGTGGATGCCGCGGCATCCAAGGAGCAGAAGGCCAGGCTCGGCAAGCTGAGTGGTGCCGCGATCACGGCCACCGAGCTCGCTGGCGACCCGATCACGGCCAGACTTTCGGAAGCACCGGGCAACGGCGCAGCGGTCGGCGGCGTGAAGGTGACGACCGAGTTCGCCTGGTTCGCCGCCCGCCCGAGCGGCACCGAGGACGTGTACAAGATCTACGCGGAATCGTTCAAGGGCCCAGAGCACCTCCTGCAGGTGCAGGCCGAGGCGAAGTCGATCGTGGATACAGCACTCGCGGGATGAGTCGCCGCACCCTGGTGCTGCTCGTCGCACTGCCCGCGGTGGCGTGCGCCTTCGTGGGCCTCACCCACCCCGGGCACCTCACGGCGGCGAGCGCGGAACACTGGCGCAACATGCACCTCATCCTGATTCCGATCTTTCCGCTGATCGGCCTCGCGCGCTGGCTGATCGCGCGCAAGGCCGGCGTGTGGTGGGCTCGGATTGCGGCGCTGTTCGGCTACGGTTTCGCCATCTTCTACACGGCCCTCGACATCCTCGCCGGGGTCGCGGGCGGTGCGCTGGTGCTCGCCGGCCACTCCGACGTCACCGGCTCGGTTTTCGCGATCGCTCGCGCTCTGGGCAGCATCGGCGTGGTGAGCCTGGTCGCCGGATGCGTCGTCGCCGGAGCTGCGGCGTTCCGCGTCGCGGGTGTCGTGGCGCTGCCGGGCGCGATCCTCGCCTCGGTTGGGGCGATCCTCGTGCAGCAGGGCCACATCTATCCTGGTCTCGGCACGGTGGCGATGGTCCTCCTCGCGGCAGGCTTCGCGCTCATGGCCGTGGCCGTGACGCGGTCAGCGGTGCGGAGCAGTGCCGTCGCTCAGCCGGCGTAATCGGGGGCAGGCGGAAGGCCGAAGAACTCCTCGAGGGTCTGCACACCGGTGTTGCGCAGTTCGGTGGCGAGCTCGACTCCGACGTAGCGCATGTGCCACGGCTCGTATTCGTAGCCGGTGACGTCGGTCTTGGTGTTCGGGTACCGCACCACGAACCCAAATCGCCAGGCTTCGGAGGCCAGCCACTGGCCCTGCGGGGTGTCCCCAAGGCACTGCTCAAGAGTGCAATAGGCGGGCCGGGCGCTGACGTCGATTGACAGCCCGGTCTGGTGCTCCGAATGGCCGGGCCGAGCGCTGGTCAGGTCGGCGCCCGCCTGTCCGAGACTCGACACCCATCCCGCATAGACCCGCTGCTGGCTGTAGTAGCTGCGATACGCGCTCTGCGACTGCATTTGCAGCCCCCCGCTCTCGGCGGTGAAGGCCGCAAACATCGCGACCACGGCATCCGATGCAACCTGGCGCATGAACGGCTGGTTGGCGTAGGCGACGGGCACCTCGACGAGGTCTGGGGGCTCCCAGTCGACCGGGTTGAGCGGACGCAACTTGTCGGCGACCACCCAGTAGCTGTTCGGGTCGTCGATGGATTGCGCGGTCGAGTCGAACGTCGGAGTCGGAGTCGGAGTCGGGGTGGGCGTCGGAGTCGGCGTCGGCGTCGGCGTCGGCGTCGGGGTGGCGGATGCCGTGGGCCTGGCCGTCGCCACCGGGGTCGGCGGCGCGGGCTGCAGTGCCACGAAGGTGACCACGCCAACGATCACTGCGAGCAGTGCTGCAACGCCCGCGATCACCGCGCCGACGACTTTTTTGCGCCGGCGATCCATCGCTCTCGAGGAGCTTCGGCTGTCGGATTCGGTCACGAACCGATCCTAGGCGGCCACGGTCAGCTCGCTAAGGAATGCTCCAGAAGTGTCCGGTCGCGCCGGGGTGGTCAACCGTGATGGTCTCGTCAAGGTCGCGGTAGTTCGTGTCGAGGTTGTGACCGACCATCTCGATCTTGATCACTCCATCCACTGTCGTCACCGAGGAGACAACCTGAATGTGGTCGAGGTAGTCGTTGTCATTCCAGTCGAAGACGGCGAGGTCGCCGACCTTCACCTGCGACCGCTCGTCCAGGGTCAACACAGTGGCACCGAGTTGGGGGTTCGCCGTGAGCCAGTTCTCGAAGCTCGGTACGTATCCCCACGCACCGCTCCAGTCGGCTCCCGCGTCGTAGTTGTACCAGTCGTCAGTCATGGTCCAGCCGCGCTCCAGCAGGGATTGGCTCGCGAAATTGGCGCAGTCTCCGCCAACCGAGTTCAGATCGCCGAAGTCGGCAACGTTGTAGTCGTCCCAGTGCGCCATGAGGTACTGCATCTGGCGATCCACCGCGGTGGAGGCTTCGTAGGTGTACTCGAGGGTGGTCGCAGACGGTACCGCCGTGGAATCCGCGATGACTTCGACGGCAACGGTGGCCGCCTGATAGTCGGTGCTCGCCGGCACTGTCACGGTAAGGCTTCCACTGTCCAGCACGGTGACGGCGGCCGCTGGCACGCCGCCGAACGTTACATCCGATACGGCGTCCAGCGCAGTGCCGGCGATGACGATCGATTCTCCGCCGGAGAGAGATCCTGCCAAGGCACTGACCGAGCTGATTCCAGGCACCGCGGCGACTGCTGCGGAGACCTCTTCCGGCTGGTCCGATGACGGGGATGATGCCAGGGGCGACAGGATAACCACGAGCGCAGTCACGCCGGCCACGACGCCGAGCACGGCGGCAGAGAGGCCCAAACGTCGAGCGGCGTATGGGGAAGTCATGGTGCCATGGTGCCACGGTGCCGTCGGGGGCCATCCCGAAATCGGCTCTCCCGAGGGCCACTCATGGCAGATCCATAAGTTGTCGCGGTCTCGATTTCCGACTTGCGAGAATCATGCATCAGGTATAACTTTGCAGTCTGCGCAATTATTCTGGAGAGATCGTGGAGCGTGTGTGCGCCGCGGATCCTCCGTTTACTCTCCCCGCAGCTTCTGACTGTCTGCACGACTACACCTGAACGAGGATCAATGACACGCGTCGAATCAAAGGGCAAACAGCAGGCCCGAGCCATAGCGGACGCTGGCGGAGTGATGACCCACCGGCAGATCCTGTTCGTCATCTTCGGCCTCATGGCGGGGATGTTCCTGTCTGCGCTCGACCAGACAATCGTCGGCACCTCCATGCGTACCATCGCCGACGACCTCGACGGGCTGGCACTGCAGGCCTGGGTCACCACCGCGTACCTGATCACCTCGACGATCGCCACGCCGATCTACGGCAAGCTCAGCGACATCTTCGGCCGCCGGCCGCTGTTCATCATCGCCATCGTCATCTTCCTCATCGGTTCGGTTGCTGCGGGCTTTGCTGACTCGATGTACCAGCTCGCCATCTTCCGCGCCCTTCAGGGACTCGGCGCCGGTGGACTCATGGCGCTCCCGTTGGCCATCATGGGTGACATCCTCGCTCCGCGTGAACGCGCCAAATACCAGGGGTACTTCCTCGCCGTCTTCGGAATCTCCAGTGTCATCGGCCCGCTCATCGGTGGCCTGCTGGCTGGCACCCCCGAAATCCTCTTCGTCACGGGATGGCGATGGGTGTTCCTCATCAACCTTCCCATCGGGCTCGTCGCGCTGGCGATCGTCATGCGTTTCCTGCACATCCCGCACACCCGTCACGCGGTGCGCATCGACTGGTGGGGCGCCGCGACCGTCGTCATCGCGCTGGTTCCGCTGCTGCTCGTCGCCGAGAAGGGCCGCGAGTGGGGCTGGGACTCCACCCCCGCCATCCTGAGCTATGTCATCGGTGGACTCGGTATCGCCGCGTTCATCCTGAGCGAGAAACTCATGGGCGACGACGCGCTGATCCCGCTCAAACTGTTCAAGAACGCGACCTTCCGCATGGCCACCATCATCGGTGTGCTGGTCGGTTTCGGTATGTTCGGCGCGATGATGACCATCCCGCTGTATCTGCAGCTTGTCGAGGGCGCGACCCCCACCGAGAGCGGCTTCCTGATGCTGCCGATGATCCTGGGACTCATGATCTCGTCGATCGTGAGCGGCCAGCTGATCGCGCGCACCGGAAAGTACGGAATGTTCCCGAAGACCGGCACCGCGTTCATGGTGATCGGGTTCTTCTGGCTCACCTTCCTCACCGCTGACAAGCCACTCATCTGGATCATGATCGGCATGTTCTTCATCGGTCTCGGCCTCGGCCAGCTCATGCAGACGCTGACCATCGCGTCACAGAATGCCGTCGGCCCGCGCGATATCGGTGTGGCGACAAGCTCGTCGACCTTCTTCCGCCAGATCGGTGGAACGCTGGGTGTGGCCGTGCTGTTCTCGGTGCTGTTCTCACGCATCCCTGAGACGATCGCCGCCGCCTTCTCGAGCAAGTCGGTGCAGGATGGGATCGCCGCAGCGACGGCCGATCCGGAGGTGCTGAGCGACAGCTCGAACACGCAAATCCTCGGGCTGCTCCAGGATCCGAGCGGCCTCGGAAGCGCACTCGACGGTGACACGTCCTTCCTCAACGGCTCGGACCCGCGGCTCGCGGCCCCGTTCCTCGAGGGGTTCAGCAATGCGACAGTGACCATCTACTGGGTTGCGTTGATTGTGGTCGTTGTGGCGTTCATCCTGAGCTTCTTCCTCAAGGCGACCCCGCTGCGCGCGAAGTCGGCCCTGCAGGAGAACGCGGACAACGAGGCAGCCCTGCTCGCCCAGAACGCCGCGGACACGGCCGGCGCGCTGGTGACACCGGGCGCTGCTGCCGACGTGGATGCTCCCGACGCACCGGACAAGCCCGCCAACTAGAGAGTCCCGAAGCGGATCCGGCTCAGCCCCACGGGCGGGCCGGATCCGTTTTTCGTTGCCCGCCGGCCGCGCTCCGGCACTCAGCGCCGCGCTCCCTTTCCCCCCCAAATGAAGGAGATTTCGGCGGGCAGGGGCATCCTGCCGCGTAATCACCCCGCGAAACTGCATTTCTCCTTCATTTGGGCGGAGGGGACGGGCGGACGGGACGCGGTGGGCGGAGGGAGCGAGCGGATGCACCGCGCGCGGGGGTGGCTGCCGGCATCCTGCGCAGAAATCTTTTCGAGACGGATGTCGCGGAGGGAACCCGCGCAATGGCGGGCGTCCTGGGCGGCGCAAGCGCTTGCGACAGGGCCCGCCGCGTGAGAGCGCTCCCAAACAGTTCTTGACACCCGGCTTACGGCCTGTTTACTCTGAGCTTCAGCCCGTGAGAGCGCTCCCATCGCAGTCGATGAGGCGCTCGGACATCCCGGGCCCATCCAGCACATCCGTAGAACCCACCCACGCACAAAGGAGTGACCGTGAGAACATCACGACGCACAATTGCCGCAGTAGTCGCCGGCGCAGCAGCCATCACACTCGTAGCCACCGGCTGCGCATCATCCGGTGACGGCGCTGCTGCCGATCCCAACGAGAAGATCACCCTCACACTCGCGACCTTCAACGACTTCGGATATTCGGACGAGATGCTCGCCCAGTACACCGAGACTCACCCGAACATCACGATCGTTCACAACAAGGCGGCGACCTCCAACGACGCACGCGACAACTTCTTCACGAAGCTCGGCGCGGGTTCGGGTCTCGCCGACGTCGAGGCCATCGAGGTCGACTGGCTCGCCGAGATCATGCAGTACTCGGACAAGCTCACCGACCTGTCGAGCCCCGAGGTCGACGGGCGCTGGGTCGAATGGAAGACCGCCTCCGCGACTGACCCCGACGGTCGTCTTGTCGGCTACGGCACCGACATCGGCCCCGAGGCCGTGTGCTACCGCGCCGACCTGCTGAAGGCGGCCGGGCTGCCAAGCGAGCCCGCCGAGGTTGCCGCCCTTCTCGATGGCGACTGGGACAACTACTACTCGGTCGGCCAGCAGTACGTGGATGCCACGGGCAACCCGTGGTTCGACTCGGCGGGCGCCACATACCAGGGCGTCATCAACCAGGTGGAGAACGCCTACGAGGAGAATGACGGAACCGTCATCGCCACCGAAAACCCCGAGGTGGAGGAAGCCTTCACGTCGGTGCTCGAGGCGAGCAGCACCCTCTCGGCACACCTCGGCCAGTGGAGCGATGACTGGAGCGCTGGACTCGCGAACGGCTCGTTCGCCACAATGCTCTGCCCAGGTTGGATGCTCGGCGTCATCTCCGGCAACGCACCGGAGATCGCTGACTGGAACATCGCCAACGTCTTCCCCGGCGGCGGCGGAAACTGGGGCGGCTCGTACCTGACCGTTCCGGCGCAGGGCAAGCACCCCAAGGAAGCTCAGGAGTTCGCAGCATGGCTGACCGCCCCTGAGCAGCAGCTGCAGGCGTTCACGGCCGCGGGAACCTTCCCGAGCCAGGTCGCGACCTACAGCGATCCCGCCCTGCTGGAGTCCACCGACGAGTTCTTCAACAACGCACCTGTCGGCCAGATCTTCTCCGACCGTTCAGAGGCCATCACCGTCACGCCCTTCAAGAGCGTGAAGTACTTCCCCATCAACGACGCGCTGCAGAAGTCACTCACGAGGGTCGACGTAGACAAGTCCCAGTCGATCTCCGACTCGTGGGCCCAGTTCGTCGCCGATGTGAAGGCGCTCGGCTAGCCACAGGACCAGGGCCGCGCGGTTCCACCACGGCCGCGCGGCCCATCCTGAATCTGCACCACCAAGCGCAACGGAATCGACATCATGACCACCGCACTCGACGATGAGCGCCGCATCAGGCGGATCGCGTTCTCCCAGAAGCTCTCGCACTGGGACGTGAAAATCTCCCCCTACCTCTACGTCTCGCCCTTCTTCATCCTCTTCGCCATCACGGGCCTGTTCCCGCTGCTTTACACGGCGTTTGTGTCAGTGCACGAATGGCACCTGATCGGCGGCCAGGGCGACTTCGTCGGCCTCGACAATTTCGCGTTCGTGCTGCAGCAGCCCCAGTTCTGGATAGCGCTGCGCAACACCTTCAGCATCTTCCTGTTCTCGATGGTTCCGCAGGTGGCGTTCGCCCTCCTCATCGCGGCCGTGCTCAACGAGAACCTTCGCGCAAAAACCTTCTGGCGCATGGGCGTGCTACTGCCGTACATCGTCGCGCCGGTCGCCGTCACCCTCATCTTCAGCAACATGTTTGGCGACCAGTACGGCCTCGTGAACAACATGCTCGGCCAGCTGGGCATCCCGCCCGTGCAGTGGCACTCGCAGGAGCTGCCGAGTCATCTCGCCATCGCCACCATGGTCAACTTCCGCTGGACCGGCTACACCGCCCTGATCCTGCTCGCGGGGATGCAGGCGATCCCCCGCGACCTGTACGAAGCGGCATCAATCGATGGAGCCTCAAAGCCCCGCCAGTTCTTCTCCATCACGATCCCGCAGCTTCGCCCGACCCTCATCTTCGTGATCGTCACCTCGACCATCGGCGGCCTGCAGATCTTCGACGAGCCTCGCCTCTACGACCAGTACGGCCAGGGCGGCGCCAACAGCCAGTGGATGACCATCACCATCTATCTCTACAACCTCGGCTGGGGCCAGCTGAACTTCGGTCGGGCTTCCGCCGTCGCCTGGCTGCTGTTCCTGATCATCGTGCTCATCGGGCTGCTGAACCTTGCCATCACCAGGAGGATCGCGGCCTCCAGCGACATCACCGCCGCGGCGCGGACGACGAAGCCGGCACAACCTCGCAGGCAGAAGGTAACGGTATGACCGCCCAGCTCACTCCCGACCGCGTGGAGAACCACGTTGGATCCGCTCCGTTCGAACGCGACCGCGCGATTCGTCGCCGCCCGAACCGGCTCGCCAACCGCCAGCGCCCCGGCTTCCTGACCTACGGGTTTCTCGCGGCCGTCATCCTCGGATCCGTGTTCCCGCTGTACTGGTCGTTCCTGATCGGGAGCGGCGACGCCTCCACCATCACTAAGCAGGACATTGTGTGGTGGCCGGGCGGCAACTTCCTCGTCAACGCGGCCTCGGTGCTCGAGAACCAGAGCGTCAACTTCTGGCGCGCCATCGGCAACAGCATCATCGTGTCGACGGTGGTTGCGGCCAGCGTCGTGTTCTTCTCGACCCTGTCTGGCTACGCGTTCGCGAAACTGCGCTTCCGCGGCAAGACCGGCATGCTGGTGTTCGTCATCGCGACCATGGCCGTGCCGACCCAGCTGGGCATCGTCCCGCTGTTCATCGTGATGTCGCAGTTGCAGCTCGCTGGCACGCTGTCGGCGGTCATCCTGCCCGCCATCGTGTCGGCCTTCGGTGTGTTCTGGATGACGCAATACTTCAGCCAGGCGCTGCCGTACGAACTGATCGAGGCGGCACGGGTGGATGGGGCATCCATGATCCGCACCTTCTGGCACATCGCCCTGCCGGCGGCGAGGCCCGCGGCTGCGATGCTCGGGTTGTTCATCTTCATCTCGACGTGGACGAACTTCTTCTGGCCGTTCATCGTGCTCGACCGGCAGAACCCCACCCTGCCGGTGGCCCTCGCGCTGCTCCAGAGCAACTACTTCGTGGACTACTCGGTGGTGCTCGCCGGCGTGATCCTGTCGACGATCCCGCTGCTGATCCTGTTTATTGTGGCCGGCCGGCAGCTCGTCTCCGGCATTATGCAAGGCGCCGTAAAGGGCTGATGAAAGAATGAGTTTTATGCCCGACGCCACCTCCCCCCGATCGTTCCCGCCCACCTTTTTCTTCGGTGCGGCCACGGCCGCGTTCCAGATCGAGGGCGCCGCACACGAGGATGGGCGCACCGATTCCATCTGGGACGCCTTTTGTCGGGTGCCCGGCGCGGTCGTGAATGCCGACAACGGTGACGTTGCGTGCGACCACTACCATCGCTATCGCGACGATGTCTCGATGATGAAAGACCTCGGGCTCGAGGCGTACAGGTTCTCGACGTCGTGGTCGCGGGTGCAGCCAGACGGCGGTGCGTTCAACCCGAAGGGTCTCGATTTCTACTCGCGACTCGTCGACGAGCTCCTCGATAAAGGGATCGCCCCGTGGCTGACGCTGTATCACTGGGATCTTCCGCAGGCCCTTCAGGAGCTCGGAGGCTGGGCGAACCGCGATACGGCGTTCCGATTCCGGGACTACGCGCTGGGGGTGCACGACGCCCTCGGCGACCGGGTCACCTCGTGGACCACCCTCAACGAACCGTGGTGCGCGTCATTCCTGAGCTACATCGGCGGGGAGCACGCGCCCGGCATCCAGGATCCGGCGACCGGACTCGCTGCGGGCCACCACCTGCTGCTCGCGCACGGGCTGACGGTGAAAGACCTCGCCGCGCGTGACGACAGCCTGCAGCTCGGCATCACGCTGAACCTCACGGTGGCGGACGCCGTCGACCCCACCGACGCTGGCGATCTCGATGCCGCACGCCGCATCGACGGCCAGTTCAACAGGTTCTTCCTCGATCCGATCTTCCGCGGGTCGTACCCGGCCGACGTGATGCAGGATGTCGCACACCTCGGTTTCGAGCAGCACGTGCAGCCCGGCGATCTCGAGATCATCAGCTCACCCATCCACTCGCTCGGAGTGAACTACTACCACGGCGACGCCGTCAGCTCGCGGCCCACCGACGCCGCGATGACGACGGCAGCGCCCTCCGTGCGGCCGAAGCGCTCGCCGTTCCCGGCCGCCGACGACGTGTACTGGCACCTGCGTGACCTCCCGACGACCGGCATGGGCTGGGAGGTGCAGCCCGAGGGGCTCACCCGACTGCTGAAGCGGGTGCACGACGAGTACACAGGACCGGCAGGCATCGCCCTCGCCGTCACCGAAAACGGAGCGGCCTACGACGACGAGCTGGTCGACGGCGCGGTGCACGACACCGAGCGGGTCAGCTTCCTGGAAGCTCACCTGCGGGCCATTCTGGACGCGATCGACGACGGCGTGCCCGTGACCGGATACTTCTATTGGTCGCTGATGGACAACTTCGAGTGGGCGTGGGGTTACGACAAGCGGTTTGGCATCGTTCGGGTCGACTATGAGACGCAGGAGCGCACGCCGAAAGACAGCGCAATCGCTTACACCCGCGTGATCTCGGGCCGTTCACTCTGACCTAGACTTCACCCCATGACGCTCGAACAACCCGGCAGACGCAGTGCGCCAACGCTGGAGGCCGTCGCGACCGAGGCCGGGGTGTCTCGCTCGACGGTGTCGCGGGTCGTCAACGGGTCGAGCCAGGTGCGACCGGATGTGGTCACCGCCGTCAACGCGGCCATCGCCCACCTCAACTACATCCCGAACCGCGCGGCGCGATCCCTCGCGAACAGCCAAACGATGGCTATCGCGCTCGTGGTGC
Source organism: Salinibacterium sp. G-O1 (assembly GCF_030063305.1). Lineage (GTDB taxonomy): Bacteria > Actinomycetota > Actinomycetes > Actinomycetales > Microbacteriaceae > Rhodoglobus. The sequence continues at coordinate 80,901 of NZ_JASISV010000004.1, read as the reverse complement.
CGGAGGATACGACCAGATTCTTCGGCGACCCCTTCTTCGCCCAGATCGTGCAGGGAATCGCACAGGGTCTTGAGGAGAGCGACTACGTTCTCAACCTGCAGCTCGCGAGCGCCTCAAGCCCGTCTGCCAAAACCATCCGCTACCTGCTCGGCGGCAACGTCGATGGTGCGATCGTCGTGTCGCACCATTCGGGCGATGACTTCTTTACGACGCTGGATGCCACCCTCCCCGTCGTGTTCGGCGGCCGGCCCTACTATCCGGAACTGCACACCAACAACTACGTGGATGTTGACAACGCGGCCGGTGCCGCGATGGCGACGAACTACCTCGTCGGGCTGGGTCGCAAACGCATCGCGACGATCGCCGGACCGGCCAACATGCAGGCCGCGCTCGACCGGTCCGAGGGCTGGAGTCGCGCCCTGCGCGACGCCGGGATGAGCGACGATCTTCGCGCCCAGGGAGATTTCACGGTAGCGAGTGGCGCATCCGCGATGAGGGAGTTGCTCGACGAGGCACCCGACATCGACGCGGTATTCGTCGCGAGCGACCTCATGGCAACAGGGGCGATCGCGGTACTGCGCGATCGAGGGCTGGCCGTGCCCGGAGACGTGGCAATCGTCGGGTTCGACGACAGCTCGGCGGCCACCGGCGGCAACATCGGCATCACCACTGTGCATCAGCCCTCACTCGAGATGGGTGTCGAAATGGCCAGGATGATGCTGTCCCTGTTGCGCGGGGAGCCCACGGAGCGCGAGTGCATCATGCCGACGAGAATGGTCATCCGCGACAGCGCGTAGGCTTGAAGCATGACCACCGAGGTGCAGCAGGACACGAACATGAACCGTTTCGAACTGCTCCTGGACGGCGCCAGCGTGGGCGAGTCTGACTACCGGATTCAGGACAACTCGATCGTGATAACCCACACCGAGATCGATCCGTCGCAGCGCGGCAAAGGTCTCGCTGGGGAGCTGGTGCGCGGAGCACTCAACCTGATCCGGGCAGATACCGACTACCGCGTCGTTCCGAGTTGCCCGTTCACCGCTGACTGGATCTCGAAGCATCCGGAGTACGAAGACCTGCTCAGTCGCTAGCCGCGGGGCCCTCGTCGTCGTCCTTGTAGTGCTTGCCGCGCTGCGAGAGGTCGATTTTGAGCTGGCCGTCGTAGATGCCGAAATCGCCATCCCCCGGTAGCGGAGCGGGCGCTGGCAGGATCGACTGGCGATCCATCTCGATCTGGGCCTCGTGACGAGTGGGGTTGAACACCTCGTCACCGATTCCGGCGATGCCACCGCCACTGCCACCCGGCGACTTGCTTTTGTCGGTGAGATCGATGAGTCCGACATGCTGTGCGATGTAGAAAACGACACCGACGCCAACGATGATGAGTATGACGATCCAGGGCTCCACCATCACAGCTTACGGTGGAGCGGCTCGTGCCGGGTCAGTTACATAGTCGTTCGCGGAGCCAGTCGGCCGCGTCGGCCGTTGCCAGGTCACCTCTCAACAGTGCGCGCGCAAACTCCACGGCGAGGTCGGTTAACTTGCCGTCGGGCGATGACGGGGCATCGCGCCCCACCACGATCGACAGCCACCGGGTGAGCGTGGGTCCTACCCGCGCTGCCGAGGTCGCGATGCCGGCGAAATGGCGAGCCTGGCCGTCGGAGTCGTCATCGAATTCGCTGGCCATCCCTCGCCCGGGGAAGTGATTGCGGCCGCCGCGTGCGAGGTCGATGAGTGCGAGCGGTCCCGTGCGGATGCCCGCCGCGGCAGTTCCCAGCGCAACAAGTGCCCGGCGGGGGTCGCTCGTCTCGATGGCAATCAGCTCGACAACCCTCACCAGCTTCGCGCACGCATCCATCACTCCACGCTAGGCGATGCGCGGATCAGGGGCCGACGATCCGGCGTGCCGCCTGCCGCACCGATGCGCGCTGGGCCTCACGGTCTGCGTCAAAGCCTGCTGGATCGATGGTGCGCAATTCGGCTGGCGCACGATTCCAGTTCGTGGCCACGGCAAGCAGAATGGCGAGCAGCTCCTCCGGTCGCCAGCTCTGATCGGCGAGCCCGCGTTGCTGTGCATCCCGAATGACGTCGAGCTTGTGGAGGTACCCGAGCGTTCGGTCGCTCGAGAAGGCACCCGCGGTGGCCGTGTCGTGTAGCCACGCCCACGTCGCGATCCGCTGCACGCTCTCGTCGCGCGCGAAGTAGTCGTGGAGCATCACGGTGTACTCGACGAGGTCGACCTCGATGGGGACGGCGTCGGCGAGGCGGTCGAGGCCCTGCTGCATCACGTGCCCGAAGAGGGAGTCTTTGTCTCCGAACCACGCGTAGATGCGTTCCTTGCTGGCTCTCGCGGTGTCTGCGATGCGGTTGATCCGGGCGCCGGCGACACCATATTCGGCAAACTCCGCCGTCGCTGCCTCGATCACCCGCTGCTTCGTTTCGCGACCGCGAAGCTGATCGCGCGGTGCTGTGGGTTCCATGCCGCGCCACCTCCCTTACCGTACCGACTGGTTTGACTAAGGCTACAGGGAAGCATACGATCGAACCAAACGGTTTGATAAAGGAGCACAGTCTTGACCACCACAATCAGCACGAACACCAGCACCAGCACCCAATGGCAACTCGTCTCCCGCCCCAAGGGCGAGCCGACCGCCGACAACGTTGCCAAGGTCGAGGTGGAGCTGCCTGACCTCAGCGCCGGCGAGGTTCGCGTGCGCAACACCTACTTCTCGGTCGACCCATACATGCGCGGCCGCATGAACGAGGGCCGCTCGTACGTCGCGCCGTTTGCTCTCAACGAGACCATGGAGGGCGCCGCGGTCGGCGAAGTCATCGAGTCACAGGATGACTCGCTGCCCATCGGCACGCTCGTGCAGCACCAGCTCGGCTGGCGTGACATCGCACAGGGGCCAGCGGCGCAGTTCCGACCCCTGCCGAGCATCCCCGGAGTGTCACCCTCGCTGTTCCTCAGCGTATTGGGCATCACCGGAATCACGGCCTGGGTCGGACTGACCCAGATCGCCGGCATCAAGGAAGGCGACACCGTCTTCGTGTCAGGCGCGGCCGGCGGAGTCGGCACGATGGTGGGACAGATCGCGAGACTGCTGGGCGCATCCCGCGTCATCGGCAGCGCCGGAACCGCAGAAAAGGTCACGACTCTCACCGAGAAGTACGGCTACGACGCGGCCTTCAACTACCGCGACGGCGACCTCTCGGAGCAGCTGGCCTCGGCCGCCCCCGATGGCATCGATGTGTACTTCGACAACGTCGGCGGTGACCACCTCACCGCAGCTCTGGGCGCCTTCAACGACGGAGGACGCGCAGCGATCTGCGGCGCGATCTCGCTCTACAACGCCAACGGCGACATCGGGGTGCGCAACATGTCGAACATCGTCACCCGCGGCCTCACCCTCAAGGGCTTCACCATGGGCAATTACTTCCAGTTCGCCCCGCAGTTTGGCGAGGCCATGCGCGGCTGGCTCGGCGACGGCAAGATCGCCTACGACGAGACCATCTCCGAGGGAATCGACAGCGCGTTCGACGCGTTCACCGGAATGATGAACGGCGCCAACACCGGCAAGGCGATCGTTCGCCTGTAGCGCTCACGATCGCGGCCGCGGCGAGTTGCGCGGCTGCGTCATCGAGACCTCCACTTCTGCTGGGTCTGCGGCGCCAGAGGCAGCAAAAGTGGAGGTCTCGGCGCGGGGAGGTCTCGCGCGGGCGGGTCTACTCCGAGACGGGCGCGATCACGCCGATGGGCTCGCGCTTCTCGGCCTGGAAACGATCTTCGGTGCGGCCGAAGGCCCAGTATCCGGAGAGCGACAACTGGTCGCGGGTGATTCCCCGGTCGCGGAACAGATCTCGCAGTGCTTTCATGGCCGAGCGCTCACCGTGGGCGAAGATCTCCGCGCGGCCGTCGGGCCACTGGGCGGCGGCCACGGCGTCAGCGAGAGCGGTGGATGCCCCGACAACCCCGGTGCCGGATACAAGCCACCGCACGGCGACGCCGGCTGGCGCATCCAGCTCAAGAATTTCGTCGGGGCTGGCGACCTCGATGAAGGCCAGGCCAACCGCCGTGGATGCGAGCACCTCGAGTGACGCGGCGATCGCCGGCAGCGCGGACTGGTCGCCGACGAAGAGGTGCCAGTCGGCAGCGGGGTCTGGCGAGTAGCCGCCCCCGCCGGGCGTCGTGATGGTTATGAGGTCGCCGGGCCGAGCCCGGTCTGCCCATGGGCCAGCGATCCCGTAGTCGCCATGCACCACGAAGTCGATGCTCAGGGTGCGGGCGACGGGGTCGACGGCACGCACGGTATAGGTGCGGGTCACCGGCACGCCATCCGGCGCGAAGAAGATCTTCACGTATCTGTCTGAGAAGTCGTTCGGCTCGACGTCGTCGAATCCGTCACCGCCGGCAACGATTCGTACGAGATGTGGGCTCAGCTGCTCGCGGCGCAGCACGCTCAGGGTGACCTGCTTGCTTGCGGGCCTCACGGAACCCGCCGCAGCCAGTCCTCGGTGCCGAACTTCTCGGCGACCAGCTGCTCGGCTTTCGCCAGCTCGTCCGGTGTGATCTCGCTCGCGGTCGCACCGTACAGTCCGGTGAAGGTGGCCGTCATCCTGTCAATGATCTCGGCGCGACTCAGGCCGGTCTGGCTGCGCAAGGGGTCGACGCGCTTGTTGGCGCTCTTGGTGCCCTTGTCGCTCATCTTCTCGCGCCCGATGCGCAGCACCTCGACCATCTTGTCGCCGTCCATGTCGTAGCTCATGGTGACGTGGTGCAGCACTGCACCACTGCCGAGCCGCTTTTGCGCGGCTCCACCGATCTTGCCCGTGGGACTCGTGATGTCGTTGAGGGGAACGTACGACGCATCGATGCCGAGCGACTTCAGAGCGACAATGACCCACTCGTCGAGGAACGCGTACGAATCGGCGAAGCTCATGCCCTGCACCAGCTCTGAGGGAGCGTAGATCGAATAGGTGATGACCGAGCCGGCCTCCATGAACATCGCGCCTCCGCCCGAGATGCGGCGCACGATCTCGAAACCGTGCTTCGCGGCGTTGGCCTCATCGACCTCGTTCTTCACAGACTGGAAGCTGCCGAGCACCACGGCCGGCCTGTCCCATTCCCAGATACGCAGGGTGGGCTTCCGGATGCCGGCACCGACCTCCTCGGAGAGCACCTGATCGAGCGCCATCTGCAGCACCGGGGCGATGGCGGGGCCCTGGATGACCTGCCATTCGTAGTCGCGCCATCCCGTCGCCTTCTGCAGTGCCCGGCGAATGGTGGTCGCGACAGCTTCTGGCGAGAACCCGAGGAGCAGCGCCCCCTCGGGTAGCGCTGCGGCGATCGACTTCGCGAAGGCCGCGGCCTCGGCGTTTGCCGGCATGCCGTTGACGGCCGAGTTGATCGAGTCGAGCGCGCTGTCCGGCTCGAGGAAGAAGTCACCCGCGAGACGGAATTCCGCGATCTTGCCGTCGACGACCTCGAGGTCAACGACGACGAGCTTTCCCCCTGGAACCTTGAACTCACCGTGCATCAGTGACCGCCTCTCGAAACGTACCAAGCAAGGCTAACCCGCGGGCGGCGGCGGGGTTGCGGTGTGCAGGCGTGCGTCGAGCCAGACGATCAGGTCGTGGATGACCTCGTCCCGGTTGATCTCGTTGAACACCTCGTGGCGCGCATCCGGGTAGATGACAGCCATCACATCGGTGAGCTGCGAGCGGCGGTGATAGGCCTCAGCGAGCTTCTCGACGCTCCTCTCACCTCCGAGCGAGTCGTCGCTTCCGATCATGATGAGCAGCGGGATGTCGCGCTCGAGGTTCTTCGCCGGGCTGCCGTAGAGCCGCAATCCGTCGGCGACCCCGAATAACTTGAGCACCTTCGCGTCGAACGTGAGCGGGTCATCCACGAAGGCCTGCAGGATTGCAGGATCGCGCGAAAGCCAGTCGTATCCGGTCGGGCCGAGGTGACGGTGCTTCGCGGCCAGATCGCCGCCGTTCATGAACCTGGGCGAGCGGTGTGCCGTGCCGGTGAGTACCACCGCGTCGTATTCGGCCGAGTGCTCGTTGAAGATCTTCTGCACCATGAGCGAGCCCCAGGAGTGCCCGAGCAGAACCAGCGGGATGTCCGGGTTTTCGCCGCGCGCGATGCCGGAGAGCTGGCGCACGCCCTCGATCGTGGCACGGAGGCCGCCGACCCCGAGGCGCCCGAGGCGGGAGACGTCGTTGTTGTACTGCTGCATGCCGGTCGCGCCGTGGCCGCGATGGTCGTCGGCGTAGACCGTGTACCCGGCGGTGACGAGAGCCTGGGCGAGGTATTCGTAGCGCAGCGCGTGCTCGCCAATGCCGTGCGCGAGCTGCACCACTCCCTTGGGCGTGGCCGACTTCCACACGTAATAGTGGACGGTAACGCCCTGGGCATCAGTGAAGGTCTGATGATCGCGAATCACAGTGAAATTGGGCACGGAGCCTCCTCGCTCACTGTCATCGTACGGGCATCCGGCTCAGGCACTTCCGCAATGAACGGGAATGCGCGACTTTAGTACGAGGCCCGTTCGGAGCCGTCGGCTGCCGGTGACCAGCGCTGCGCGAAGGCCTCGGATCCCCGCGCCAGGAGGGATACGTCTGCTCCGACGGCGATGAAGTCGGCGTTGGCGTCGACATAGGTCTGCGCCACGGCGGGATCGAAGGCGTTCACGCCGACCGGGACGCCGGCGGCGTGCGCGGCCTCGAAGGTGCGCACAACGGCGGCGATGACATCCGGATGCGACTGCTGCCCGAGCAGGCCCATGGATGCCGCGAGGTCGGATGGTCCGACGAATATTGCGTCGATGCCGTCGACAGCCGCGATCTCGGCGGCAGCCTCCACGGCGGCCGCAGTCTCGATCTGCACGGTCAACGAGACATGAGTATCGGCGGATGCCAGGTAGTCGTCGACGCGGTTCCAGCGTGCCGACCGGGACAGCGCACTGCCCACCCCTCGCAGTCCGCGGGGCGGGTAGCGCACGGCTTCGACGACGGCGCGCGCCTGCTCGGCGGACGACACCATCGGCACGAGAAGGTTCTGGGCGCCGATATCGAGAATCTGCTTGATGATGACGACGTCTGCGGTGGGAACCCGCACGACCGGTGTGGACGGGTAGGCGGCAACCGCCTGGAGCTGAACGAGGGTCGATTCCAGCGAGTTCGCGGAGTGCTCCATGTCGATGAGGAGCCAGTCCAGTCCCCCGCCCGCACAGATCTCGGCCACGAGCGGACTGCCCGAACACACCCACATGCCCGCGAGGGGTCTGGATGCCTGCTGCAGCCGATCGCGAAAGGTGTCAGCTAGACGAAGCGGCATGTGATGGTCCCCAGCTCTCGATAGTCGGCAAACACTGTGTCGCCAGGATGCACCCACATCGGGCGCGTGAAGGAACCTGCGAGCACGATTTCGCCCGCTTCGAGTCGATCGCCGTGCTGGGCGAGCTTGTTGGCGAGCCACCCGACACCGGCCGCGGGGTGGTTGAGCACGGCGGCGGCCACCCCGGATTCCTCGATCACCTCGTTGCGGTAGAGCAAGGCCGAAACCCATCTCAGGTCGACCTCTCCCACCTTCACAGGATTTCCGCCGTAGACCATCCCACCCAGGGCAGCATTGTCGCTGATCGTGTCGACGATCGTGCGACCCTCCATCTCGATGCGCGAGCTGAGGATCTCAAGTGCCGGAACCACGTATTCCGTCGCACGCAGCACGTCGAAGATAGTGACATTCGGGCCTTCCAGCGGCTCGGCGAGCACAAAGGCGAGTTCGACCTCCACTCGCACGTTGGAAAATCGCGCATGCTCGATGACCGACCCGTTTTCGTACACCTGATCGGCGAAGATCATCCCGTAGTCGGGTTCTGAGATGCCGGTCGCGACCTGCATGACCTTGCTGGTCAGCCCGATCTTGCGGCCAACAGGCCGACGGCCTGATTCGATCGAGCGTCGGCGCCACTCGTTCTGCACCGCGTATGAGTCCTCGACGGTCATGCCTGCATGTCGCGCGGAGAGCAGCGGAACCATGGATCGGTTCTTCTCGGCCTCGGCCAGCTCGTCGGCGATGGCGGTGATGGTGCCGGTGGGTAGCATCAGAGCTGGTTTCCGAGCTTGTACTCGCCCTGCTTGTAGTCGGGCATGGGCTGGTCGTCGTCCTTGCGGGTGTACGAGAACCCGTCGGCGCCGATGGTCACATCGATCTCGGACGGATCGGTGCGCTCGATGATCGGCTGCGGGTTTCCGTCGAGGTCGAGCACGGGCGACGCGTCGCGGTACCAGCTGGGCACCACGGGGTTTCCCCACCAGTCGCGCCGCTGGTTGTCGTGCACGTCCCACGTGACCACCGGGTTGTCGGGGTCACCCGTGTAGTAGTCCTGTGTGTAGATCTCGACGCGGTGGCCGTCGGGATCCCGCAGGTAAAGGTAGAAGGCATTCGAGACACCGTGACGACCGGGGCCGCGCTCGATCGCATCCGATCGACGCAGCGCGCCGAGCTTGTCGCAGATCGCGAGGATGTTGTGCTTCTCGTGGGTGGAGAACGCGACGTGGTGCATCCGCGGGCCGGCTCCCCCGGTCATCGCGGTGTCGTGAACCGTGGACTTGCGGCGCATCCAGGCCGCGTACGTCGTGCCCGCCTCATCCTGAATGTCTTCGGTTACGCGGAATCCGAGATCCTCCATGTACTTCACCGCGCGGGGAACATCGGGGGTTACCTGGTTGAAGTGGTCGAGTCGAACCAGCGAACCTGGCGTGTAGAGGTCGTAGCGCCACGCGAGGCGCTCGACATGCTCGACATCGTGGAAGAACTCGTACGGGAAGCCGAGGGGATCTTCGACGCGCACCGAGTCGCCGATGCCTTTCGTGAAGCCGTCGGCGCGGCGCTCGACGCGGCATCCGAGTTCCTCATAGAAGGCAACAGCCTTGTCGAGATCTTCGGGGGCCCGCACGCGGTATGAGAACGCGGCGACCGCAGCAACCGGGCCCTGACGCAACACCAAGTTGTGGTGGATGAACTCCTCCATCGACCGCAGGTAGACGGTGTTCTCGTCCTCCTCGGTGACGGTCAGGTCGAGCACGTCGACGTAGAACTCGCGTGATGCGGCGAGGTCGGTGACGACCAGCTCCATGTACGCGCAGCGCAGGATGTCTGGGGCGGGTGATTGTGGCGTGGGGATGGGGGTACTCATGTCAGCGTCCTTGCGTGTTGAGAGGTGATGGCGGTTAGCGGGGGTCTGGGTTATCGAGTGAGGGCTCGACCGTCTCGGATTTGCCGAAGGTGGGGTTGTGCACAGCGCCCAAAGTGATGTGCACCGCCTGCTGGTCGGTGTAGAAGTCGATGGACCGGTAGCCGCCCTCGTGCCCGAGGCCCGAAGCCTTCACGCCGCCGAACGGGGTGCGCAGGTCGCGAACGTTGTTGGAGTTGAGCCAGACCATCCCCGCCTCGATCGCCTGCGAAAAGTTGTGCGCGCGCGTCAGGTCATTCGTCCAGAGGTAGGCAGCGAGGCCGTATTTCACGCCATTCGCGAGCGCCAAAGCTTCCTCGTCGCTGTCGAACGGTGTGATGGCGACCACCGGGCCGAAGATCTCCTCCTGGAAGATCCGGGCGTCCGGCGCGACGTCGGCGAACACCGTCGGCTGCACGAAGTTGCCGGCATCGAATCCGTCTGCGCGGCCCCCTCCGGCCACGAGTCGGCCCTCGGTTTTGCCGATCTCGATGTAGCTCATCACCTTGTCGTAATGTTCGGGATGCACGAGCGCTCCCACCTCGGTGCGAGGGTCGTGCGGGTAGCCGACGATGACGCGCTTGGCCTGCGCCGCATAGCGCTCGACGAAGTCGTCGTAGATCGACCGTTCGACGAGGATCCGGCTGCCCGCGGTGCACCGCTCGCCATTGAGCGAGAAGACGCCGAAGATCGTCGCGTCGATCGCCGCGTCGAGGTCCGCGTCGGCGAAGACGATTGCGGGCGACTTGCCGCCCAGCTCCATCGACAGTCCTTTGAGGAAGGGCGCGGCATTGCCGAAGATCAGCTGGCCGGTGCTGCTTTCTCCGGTGAACGAGATCAGCGGAACGCCGGGATGCTTCACGAGGGCGTCGCCGGCATCCTCACCGAGCCCGTTGACGAGGTTGAAGACGCCCTTGGGCAGGCCGGCCTCCTCGAAAATTCCCGCCCACAGTGAGGCTGAGAGCGGAGTGAACTCGGCTGGCTTGAGCACGACAGTGTTGCCGGTTGCGAGCGCCGGGGCCAGCTTCCACGACTCGAGCATGAAGGGGGTGTTCCAGGGAGTGATCAGCCCGGCCACGCCGATCGGCTTGCGGTTGACGTAGTTGATCTGGCGTCCGGGCACCTTATAGGTGTCGTCCGACTGGGCGACGATCAGATCAGCGAAGAAGCGAAAGTTCTCGGCGGCCCGTCGGGCCTGGCCGAGCGCCTGGGTGATCGGCAGTCCCGAATCGAAGCTCTCGAGTTCCGCGAGCCGTGCGTCTCTGGATTCGACGATGTTCGCGATGTTGTGAAGGATGCGGGATCGCTCACGCGGCAGCATCCGGGGCCATGGTCCGTCGGTGAAAGCACGGGTGGCGGCAGCAACCGCGAGGTCGATGTCGGCCTTCTTGCCGGCAGCGGCCTTCAGGTAGGTCTCGTTCGATACCGGGTCGAGCACATCGAACGTGTCGCCGTCGGTCGAGTCGACGAACTCGCCGTCGATGTAGTGCTGGATGCGGTCAGGAAGGTCGGCGGGAACGTAGCGTGCCGCGGTGCTGGTGTCGGTCATGTGAACCTCCGGGTTCGTCGGGGTCAGGTTGTGGTCGCGGGGTGACACGTCGTTCAGAACGCGGGCATGTTGAGCGCCGCATCCGGATGTTCGTGAATCATGTATGCGTCGAGGGTTGCCGCGCGGTGGCGTCGGGCGATCTGCTCGATCGCTCCGAGCGGTTCACCGGAGGCGATGCACGCGAGGATCTCCTCGTGCTCGCGCACGGATTCGGCCGCACGCCCCGGAACGAAGCTGAAGGTCGACTCACGGAGATGTCCGAGCCGGGCCCATTCCGCGTTGACGAGTTCGAGCATGCGGGGATTCGCGCAGCGGGCGAACAGAATTGCGTGGAATTGCTGGTTCAGCGTGGTGAAAGCTCGGGGATCGAAGTCGTCGAGTTGCTTGATCATCTCGTCGTTGATGTCTCGCGCTGCGCGAAGATCTTCCGTCGTCAGCGCCCGCGCTGCCAGCGCGGTTGCCGCCCCCTCGAGGATGCTGAGTGACTGCATGCTGAAGCGGTATTGAGCGTCATCCACCATCGCGACATGCGCGCCGACATTGCGCTCGAAGGTGACCAGTCCCGCCGCTTCGAGCTGACGGATCGCCTCGCGGACCGGCACGACACTCATATCGAGTTCGGCCGCAATGGAACCGAGCACCAGCCGGTGGCCGGGGGCTAAATCTCCCGCCGCAATGCGCTCTTTGATCCACTCGTGTGCGCGCTGCGACTTGCTCTGCGCAGTCTGGCCCGGCTCCGTGGGGGTGGTTACCTCGCTGGTCATCGTCCACTCCGTTCGGCGTCGAAGCGTGCTCGCCATTCGGCGTTCATGGGAAAGAGCCCCTCGATCGGATGTCCCGCTGCGACCTGCCCGGCAACCCAGGCGTCCTCGTCCTCCTGGGCGAGTGCGGCATCCACCACCTCTTCAACGAGCCCTGGCGGGATCACGATCACCCCGTCGTTGTCGCCGACGATGATGTCACCGGGCTGCACGGTGGTGCCGCCGCATCCAATGGTCACGTCGCCTTCCCAGGGCACATGCCGGCGACCCAGAACTGCAGGGTGGGCACCGTTCGAGTACACGGGGATGCCGACAGCTCCGACGGCGTCGTAGTCACGCACGCCGCCATCGGTCACGATTGCTGCCGCGTTGCGCGCATGAGCACGAATGGCGAGGATGTCGCCGAGGGTGCCGGAACTGGCATCGCCCCGAGCTTCAATGACGATGATCTCGCCGGCGCGGACCGTATCGAACACCCGCTTCTGCGCGTTGTAACCGCCGCCATGAGTGCCAAACAGGTCTTCGCGGTTGGGCACGAATCGAAGCGTCTTCGCGGTGCCGACGATCTTGACCCCGGGATGCATCGGACGCACCCCGTCGATGGTGACGTTATTGAGCCCGCGTTTGCGCAGCTGGCCGGAGAGCGCGGCCACCGGCACGGCCGCCAGCTTTCGGCGAAGTTCGTCTCCGAGCGTGCCTCCGGCCTCGGCGGAGGGCAGCCCCGCCAGCTCGGCAGAGCCCCAGGCCTCGGCGCGTTGGGTGTCGTCGACCGCCGGCATCGAGCCGAGCTGGGGATCGAATGGCGCGGTTCCCTGAGATACCGTGGTCACCAGCCGGCCAGACGTCGGGGCGCCAGGAGCATCAGGTGCGTCGACCTCCACTTCGACGACATCGCCGGGGGTCACGACGGATGATCCGGCCGGAGTTCCGGTGAGGATCACATCTCCGGTCTCGAGAGTGAAATGCTGCGAGAGGTCGGCGACCAGCCGGGGAAGCGAGAAGATGAGCCCGGCGGTGGTGTCATCCTGAACCAGTTCGCCGTTCACCCAGGTGCGGACTCTGAGGGCCGAGGGGTCGATCGAGCTCGCCTCAATGAGGGCCGGACCGATGGGCGTGAAGCCGTCTCCACCCTTCGATCGCACGTTTGACCCTTTGTCGTTGGCTCGCAGGTCGTAGAGCCCGAAGTCGTTGGACGCGGTGACCGCCGCCACGTGCGACCAGGCGTCCGCGACGGATACTCGTCTCGCCGCCGCGCCGATCACGAGTGCGATCTCGCCCTCGAAGGCGAGCAGTTCCGTGCCATGCGGGCGCTCGATTTCCGAGCCGGATGCGGCGACCGAGCTGGAGGGTTTGAAGAAGTACGACGGGTCGTTCGGGCGCCGACCACGCTGCTGTGCGCGCGAGTCGTAGCTGAGGTGGATGGCGATGATCTTGCCCGGGCGGCCAGCGAGCGCGCGGAACCGTGGGTCAGCGGCATCCGGAGTTGTCTCGGCGTCTGCGGTGATGTCGGTCATGGGCTTCCCTACCTGAGTGGTGGTGAAGATCGTATACGATCTATCCGGGGTTGCGCAATGATCGTTCAAAAACCCACTCCCCCACGCGGGACAACGCGGGACAACGCGGCGTCTCGCTAGCCGAGGGCCTGCTGAATCCGTGCCGCCGACGTGGCGAGTACGCGGGCGATCTCGTCCGGAGCGTGCTCACTTGCGACGTACACGACCGCCAGGGCCGCGGGATTGCGTCCACGCAGGGTGATCGGAACTGCTACCGACCGAAGGCTGGGGATGACCTCGTCGTGGCTCGTCGCAAAACCCTGCGCCGCAGCATCCACGAGTTCCGAATGCAGCTGAGGCGAAGCAGACTCGGGCCAGCGAGCATGGGGAAGAACGGAGAGGATCGCCTTGCCGGGGGCGCCGACGTGAACGGGATGCCGCGTGCCCGGCCGCTGCGCGACCGATGCCACGGCATGTCGAGGCTCAATGCTGGTCAGCGTCACGCACTCGTCGTGGTCGAGAACAACGACGAAACTGGTCATCCCGAGCTGGTTCGCGATGGTGGTGAGCTCCGGGAGGGCCTCGGCCTGAAGGTCGTGCGCGACACCGGCCGCGAGCGCAGCCATGCGCGCTCCGAGTGACACCAGGCCCGAGCCGTCGCGGGTGACGAGCCGGTGGACTTCGAGCGTCTGCAGAAGCCGATAGGCGATCGATCGGTGCACTGCAAGCGCGTCTGCGATCTGCGCGATCGAGAGCGGGCCGCTGGAGTCGGCAAGGATTTCGAGGATGCGGATTCCGCGGCTGAGCGTCTGCGAGGCGGGTGCCACTGGCGTGTCGGTGATTGCCCTTGCTCCTTAGTTCTTCGTCCTGCGCGGAACGCGGCCTTGTGCGCCACAATTGCTTCGTATACGATTCAGGCCAATAGTAGAACTGCCTGTTCGAATATAGAACAAGCGCGGCAATTGTGCCAAACGACATTATGACGAGGGAGTCATTCTCAATGTCCACATCTCCACTGAACCGCACGGAGCCGACGACCCCCGGACGTATCGCCACTCCGCTCGATCGACGACGGGTCGTCTTCGCGACCGTGATCGGAACTTCGGTCGAATGGTACGACTTCTTCATCTACGCCTTCGCTGCCGGCCTGGTCTTCAGCCAGCTCTTCTTCGAGCCCGCGGGGGCGCAGCTGGCGATCCTGCTGTCGTTCGCGACTGTGGGTGTCAGCTTCCTGTTCCGCCCCCTCGGCGCGTTCCTGGCCGGACACCTGGGCGACATCTTTGGACGTCGGATCATCCTCGTCAGCACCCTGGTCCTGATGGGCTCGGCTACCGCCCTCGTCGGCCTGCTGCCCACGTACTCCCAGATCGGCGTGCTTGCCCCGATCCTGCTGGTGTTCCTGCGGATCCTGCAGGGCATTTCGGCCGGCGGCGAATGGGGCGGCGCCGTTCTGATGGCCGTCGAACACGCGACGCCCGAACGCCGGGGACTTTTCGGCGCATCACCGCAGATCGGCGTGCCGATCGGACTTCTCATGGCCTCGGGCGCTCTCGCCCTCATGTCGATCATCGCTCCGGGCGATGCGTTCATCGAGTGGGGCTGGCGCGTGCCCTTCCTGCTCAGCGTGGTACTGATCGCCATCGGCTACTGGGTTCGTCGCCGGGTGGAAGAGAGCCCCGTGTTCCTGGAGATCGCAGCCCGAAAGGAAAAGACGAAGACGCCGATTGTGCAACTCTTCAAGAAGCACTCGCTTCTCGTACTCATCGCCGCCCTCGTCTTCGCCGGAAACAACGCGGTCGGCTACATGACCACCGGTGGTTACATCCAGAATTACGCCACCAACCCCGACGGCCCGGTCGGAATCGAGCGCGGACCCGTGCTGTGGGCAGTCGCCGGATCCGCCGTCGTGTGGCTGGCATCGACATGGTTCGCAGGGTGGCTGTCAGACAAATTTGGCCGACGCAACACCTACATCCTTGGCTGGATCCTGCAGCTCGGCGGCGTCTTCACCCTGTTCCCCCTCGTAAACACCGGCCAGATCGTGCCGCTGTTCCTCGCGCTGGCGATTCTCACCGTTGGGCTCGGCTTCACCTACGGCCCGCAGGCGGCTCTGTACTCGGAGCTCTTCCCGGCATCCGTGCGGTTCTCGGGGGTATCTATCTCTTACGCCCTCGGTGCGATCATCGGTGGCGCCTTCGCGCCAACGATCGCCACCGCTCTCGTGCAGGCCACGGGGACAACGTGGTCGGTCACCCTGTATCTCGCGGGAATGACGCTCATCGGTCTCATTGCCACTCTCCTGCTGCGTGATCGTACGGGCATCCCGCTCGGTCCGGACCACGAGGCCGAGCAGGCCGTGAGCCCCATCTACGGTCGAGCCACCGCCTGATTGTCCGATAGTCGACCGCGCGAAGAGCTGAGGAGCCCCCATGCAGTTTCATCATCACGGCTATGTGTCGGGCGACCCGCGCATCATCCCCGCCGCTGGCACCGGGATTGACCGGCCCCAGGAGCTTCCCGACGAGGTCGACGTGCTTATCGTCGGCAGCGGTCCCGCGGGCATGCTGCTTGCCGCACAGATGTCTCAGTTCCCGGATGTCACGACCCGCATCATCGAGCGACGCGAAGGTCGACTCGCTCTCGGTCAGGCAGACGGCATCCAACCGCGCAGCGTCGAGACGTTCCAGGCCTTCGGATTCGCGCCCCAGATCGTGGCCGAGGCCTACAACATCGCGCACATGAACTTCTGGAGCCCGGATCCGGAGAATCCCGGCAACATCGTCCGAACGTCACGCACCCAGGACTACGCGCAGTTCATCAGCGAGTTCCCGCACCTGATCGTCAACCAGGCGCGGGTGCTCGACTACTTCGCCGAGGCCGCACACCATGGCCCTGGCCGGATCGGTGTCGACTACGGCCTGGAGTTCCGCGGTCTCACCGTGAACGAGACTGGCGATCATCCCGTGACTGTGACGCTGCGTCACGCCGGTGGCGACGGGGCTGAGCGGTCTGTGCGGTCTGTGCGGGCAAAGTATGTGGTGGGATGCGACGGCGCACGCAGTCTCGTGCGTGAGTCGATCGGACGAAAGCATGTGGGTGCCGCGTCGCTGCATGCCTGGGGTGTCATGGATGTGCTGGTCAACACCGACTTCCCGGACTGGCGCATCAAATGTGCGATCAACTCCGAGGCCGGCAACATCCTTCACATTCCTCGCGAGGGCGGCTATCTGAGCCGCATGTACATCGACCTCGGTGAGGTGGCCGAGGATGACAAGCACCGCGTGCGCGAGACCTCGGTCGATGCGATCATCGCGCGGGCGAACCAGATCCTGCACCCGTACACACTGGACGTGAAGAGTGTCGCCTGGCACAGCGTGTACGAGGTCGGGCATCGAGTCACCGACAAGTTCGACGATGTACCGGCTGACTCCGATCGCACCCCGCGGGTGTTCCTGACCGGAGACGCCTGCCACACCCACAGCGCCAAAGCCGGTCAGGGCATGAACGTGTCGATGCAGGATGGCTTCAACCTCGGATGGAAGCTGGGTCACGTGCTCACCGGTCGCAGCCCCGAATCGTTGCTGTCAACGTTCTCGGCCGAGCGTCAACCGGTGGCACAACAGCTCATCGACTTCGACCGGGAGTGGTCGACCCTGATGGCTCGCAAACCGGAAGATATCTCCGACCCTGGCGAGCTGGCGGACTACTACCTGAAGACCTCGGACTTTCCGTCGGGCTTCATGACCCAGTACACGCCATCGATGATCGTGGGCAACGCGGAGCATCAGGGACTGGCGGAGGGGTTCCCGATCGGCAAGCGATTCAAGTCATCGCCGGTGACCCGGGTTTCTGACGGCAACAGCCAGCACCTCGGACACCATGCGAGGGCTGACGGCCGTTGGCGCATCTACGCGTTCGCCGACGCTCCGGCCTCGGGCGAAGACTCCGCGCTCTCCGACTGGGCTCGATGGCTGTCGACCTCACCCGATTCTCCTGTGGTGCGCCACACCCCGCACGGCACTGACGTCGACAGTGTCCTCGACGTCAAGGTGGTCTACCAGCAGAGCTTCGACAATGTCGACATTGCACGGGTGCCCGGGACGTTCCTGCCGAAGACCGGGCCGCTCGAGTTGACCGACTGGGAAAAGGCCTATGCGGTCGACCCGACCGACGACATCTTCGATGCTCGGGCGATCTCGCGAGCTGGCGCCGTCGTGGTCGTGCGCCCGGACCAATACGTTGCGCACGTCTTGCCGCTCACAGCGACCGGCGAGCTCACCGCTTTCTTTGCGCAGAACCTGACGCCGGCGAATTCACGCGAATGATCTCTTCCTGATACGGCGCGACCACGTCACCGGAGATCCGAAGATCGAGCAGGAGGAAGCGCCGCTCCGAAGCCGGGATCGTCACCCATTCTGCCAATCGATCCAGGTCGGCCAACTCCCGCACGATGACACCCTCCGCGCCGACGGCCTCGGCGAGACCGGCGAAGTTCACCTCGGGAATGAGCATCGGCGCTTCGGCCAATCCCTTGCGCCCATAGAGGTGCACCTCGGCGCTGTAGGCGGCGTCGTTCCAGACGACCGCAAGCCCTCTTCCGCCGGCAGCCCTGACCGCCGACTCGAGATCGGCGAGGGCCATGAGACCGCCGCCATCGCCGGTGGTCAGCACGACCGTCGACTCCGGCCTGGCCAGAGCCGCGCCTGGCACTGAAGCAAATCCGAGCCCGATCGACTGGAACGCGGTTCCGACCATGATCATTCGGTCGGGCGCCGCAACTGTCCAATACATGTTCGCCCAGCCGATGAAGTGCCCGCCGTCCGACACGACGACCCGGTCATCCGGCAGAAGCTCACCGATGCGGACCGCGACCGAACGGGGATCGAGTCGGCCGTCCGGGGCGCTGTCGTCTCCGCGCGGATACGACCTCGCGGCAGCTACGTTGACCGAGTCTCGCCATCCCGCCGCCGCCGTACCGATTTCGCGCAGCTCACTCAGCAGCTCCCGCGCGACCACCCTGGCGTCGCCACGAATATAGGTACCCACGTGCGGGTGCGTGGCGGCCGGCGCGGTGTCGACCTGCACCACGCGCGTACCCGGCGCGAAGAGGTCGCCGAAGCGCATGGTGAATTGATTGAGGGATGCCCCGAACACGACCGCCACGTCGGCGTCACGCACGAGTTGCATTGCGCCGTCGGCACCGAAACCACCTGTCACGCCGAGATCGTGCCCGTCGTCCGGGAAGACGCCACGACCGAGAGCCGTGCCGGCCGTCAGTGCGCCGGTTGCGTCGGCCAGCTCCCCCAGTGCGCCTCCCGCGTCGGCAAGCCACGCGCCGCGACCGGCCAGCAGAAACGGCCGTTGAGCCTGCGATAGCGCCACGGCAAGCTCACGTATGGACGCGGCGGTGAAGGGTCCATGGGGTTGAAGAGGTTCGGGCAGCCGGGGCTCGGTGGTCTCCGGCACCGGCCCGGCTTCGAGCGCAGCGACGTCGTACGGAATCGCGAGGACGGCGGGGATGCGGTACGCCAGGGCGTGCTCGATCGCGATGAGCGTGGTGGCAGCGGCATCCGCTCGCCCGACCGTGTAGGTGCGCGCACCGATCGCTGACGCCAGGGCGATCTGATCGACATCCCACGCCCGTGGGCCGGAGGTGGGCTCGTCACCCACGACGAGCACGAGGGGAATGTGCGCCTGCACCGCCTCCGCGAGCGCCGTCAGGGTGTTCGTGAAGCCGGCACCGTACGTCGAGGTCGCTGCGGCGATACCTCCACCCGCCCTGAAGTAGGCGTCGGCAGAGACGACCCCACCGGCCTCGTGGCGCACTGCGGTAAAGGTCACGGAGGACTGCTTCTCGAGCGCGTCGAGGAAGTAGGCGTTGCCGTTGCCCATCACCCCGAAGACATCACTGATGTGGCGGGCGAGGGTGGAGGCAACGTGGGCTGAGACTGTCGACATGGCAGAGGCCTTTCGAGACGACGACGGATGGATGATTCCGTGTGTGTCTCGCGCGTCCCCCGCAGTTATGACGGGGACGGCTGCGTGCTCCTTTTTCGAGCACCGACGGTATGCGTGCGCCGGACACGAGCAGTCTACGACCCAGCGGTGCAGAACGGTTCGCCCAGAGTCATCGACGGCGCGCTGTGCAACAACCCGCCCGGCGCCGTTCAACGCAGACTGGCAGCAGGCTGGCGCAAATAGTGCCTCCACAGAACCAATGAAGGAGACACTGATGTCCGATTCCACTCAGGTGCTCGACGAGACCGCGCTCCTTGACCGCATCCAGGCCGCGGAGGGCGCCGGTCGCGACATCCTCGACGCCGCCACTCGCGAGGTTATCGGGCGTGCTCCCGTGCAGGACATTTCGGATGTCGATGCTGCCGTCGCCCGCGCGAAAGCCGCGCAGCCCGGGTGGGAGGCTCGCGGGCATGACGAGCGCATTGCGCTGCTGATGAAGACGGCAGACGCCATCGACGCGAACGCTGAGGCTCTCGCGCGACTGCTTTCGCGCGAACAGGGCAAACCGCTCAACGGCCCCAACGCTCGATTCGAGGTGGGGGCGTGTTCGGGGTGGCTCCGTGCCACTGCGGCGACCGTGCTGGAACCGCAGGTGGTTGTTGACGATGGCGAGGTCCACGCCGAAATGCATTACCGCGCAGTTGGCGTCGTGGGCGCGATCGGGCCGTGGAACTGGCCGATGATGATCGGGATCTGGCAGATCGCCCCTGCCCTGCGCATGGGCAACACTGTGGTCGTCAAGCCGAGCGAAAACACTCCACTGAGCGTGCTGGCCATGCTGTCGGTCATGAACGATGTGCTTCCGGCCGATGTTCTCATCGGGGTCTCGGGTGACCGGGAAGTGGGGGCACGGCTTGCCGCCCACCCGAATATCGACAAGGTGATGTTCACGGGGTCCACTGCGACGGGCCGCAAGATCATCGAAAGTTCCGCTGGCAACCTCGCCCGCCTCACTCTCGAACTCGGCGGGAATGACGCGGGAATCGTACTGCCAGGCGCTGATCCCAAAGCCATCGCCCAGGATCTCTTCTGGGGCGCGTTTATCAACACCGGCCAGACCTGTGCGGCGCTCAAACGCCTCTATGTGCACGACTCGATCTACAACGAGGTCGTGGACGCACTGAAAGACGTCGTGGAACAGACCCCGATGGGTAACGGACTCGACGAGAAGAACGTGCTCGGGCCCCTGCAGAACAAGGCACAGTTCGACATCGTCGCGAGGCTCGTGGATGACGCCAGGGCGAACGGCGGTCGGATCGTCACCGGAGGCGCACCGGCTTCCGAGCTGGGCGAACTGTTCTACCAGCCCACCCTGGTCGCCGATGTCGCGGATGGCGTCGCACTTGTCGATGAGGAGCAGTTCGGGCCCGTGCTTCCGATCATCCGATACTCCGATGTGGAGGAGGCGATCGCCAGCGCGAACCAACTCGAGTTCGGTCTTGGCGCATCGGTGTGGGGTGACCGGGACGAAGCGCGCAAGATCGCGACGCGCATCCAATCCGGCACCGTGTGGATCAATTCGCACGGCGGAGTGCACCCGATGATCCCGTTTGGCGGGGTCAAAGGCTCCGGGTACGGGCTCGAGTTTGGTGTTGAGGGACTGAAGTCCGTCGCCGTCCCCCAGATCATCAACGGCTGAGGCACTACGCCCTCGCGATGAATCGCGAGAGCCAGAAAGACCTCCTGGGTGTGTGACAACTCACCACCCAGGAGGTCTTTTCAGTTCACGACCCAGAACGGGTCACCAACCTGTCAGCGCTCGAGCGGCCTTGAAGGGTCGTACTCGACCGGATGGACGGTGTTGGACAGCAGCCGCCCGTGGGCGCCGAAGGTGAAGTGCGTCGGAGCTGCTCCGTTCTCGCCTTCGCCGAACAGTACGCCGTGCGACCGTATCGACTTCTGGTCGCGGTGGTCGGCGATCGTCACCGAACCGCACGGGATGACCTTCTCCCGCCAGGTGAACACGTAGATGCCCGGTCGAATCATCCACACTGAGTTCTCGTCGGTGTCGGCGAGACCCTGCTCGGGGCCAGCCAGACACTGCCACGTGTACCAGTGGGGTGACAGGTACAGGTGCTCGTAGGCGTGCTCGCTTGAGTAGACCCAGAGCACGCGGCGACCCACCAGCTCCATCGTCGGCGCTGGAGCTTCGCCACTCTGACCCAGCTCTTCGAGACGACCGGGGGTGAACACGTGCTGCACAGCGACCTGCGCAGTGGTCTTCTCCCCAAGAACGCTGATGATCGAAAGGGAACGCCCACTGCGTAGGTCGAGAATCAGCGAGACGGCCTCGGTGGGTCGATATTCGTGGTGAAACTGTGCGTAGAACAGGTCGTCGTCGACCTCAATGACCTCGCACGTGTCGGTGTGCGAAGCGGCCTCGATATCGTCACCTTCACCTGGTCGGTAGTTCCACGAGACGGTGCCAGGGCCGAACGTGTGCGTTACCCGAGTACCACGGTCATCGACGGTGGTGAATGTCTTGCCCTCGAGCGCGGTACTCAACTCGGCTTTGCTCGCATCGAACCCTGGGGCCAGGCCGTCCAGCGGAAGCCAGGTTGTGGTGTCTGACAGGTTGAGACCGTTGGTCATGAAATGCTCCTTCTCTATTTTCTGGTTCACAGTGAATTAGCGCGTTCAGCTGAGTCAGCTGGAACATGCGCATTGAACTTCTCAATGTCGGTCGCTAGACCTTCGTAGACGGCCGGCTTGGACCTCTTCAGGTAGACCCCGTAGACGATGCCGCCTATTAGGGCCAGCACCAGCAACAGCGGCATGAGCAGGATGAGAGGTTCGCTGGAACCGGCGACGACATCGAAATTCAGGACAGCAAGGATGATGATCATCGAAAGCCCGAGGAAACCGATTCCCGGTGCGATGAACGTGCTCCACCAGCGCGGATCGTTCGCTCGGCGAAAGTGCACGACAATCGCGAGTGCGGCAAGACCTTGCAGGACAAGAATGGCCAGGGTTCCGAAGCCCAGCATGGCGGGAACCAGGTTGACGATCGGATCCAGCCCGGCAATGAGGAAGAAGAGGGCGACAACCGCAGCGAACGAGCCCTGAACGATGCCGGCCAGCTGCGGCGCTCCGTTGGAACGTGTCCTGGCCAACGCGTGAGGAAGCACTCGAGCGCGGCCCAATGAGTAGAGGTAGCGCGTCGCGGAGTTGTGAAACGCGAGCATTGCCGCGAAGAGGCTCACGAGGAGCAGAATTTCCATGATCGTGGTCGTCACCGGGCCGAGGTAGGTCGCGGAGAGGGTGAAGATAAGATCACCGGTGGGAAGGTGCTCGAGCGCGACATCCTGCGCCTGAGCGACTCCCGTTGCGCTGACGACAGCCCACGTGGTGACACCGAGGATGATGCCGATCGCGATGATCGCCGTATACGTGGCGCGCGGAATCGTCTTCAGCGGATTCCGCGCCTCCTCACTGAAGAGTGCTGTTGCCTCGAAACCCAGGAAGCCGGTGGCCGCGAGCAATAGACCGATCGGAAGCGACCCCGAGAAGATCGCCTCAGGGCTGAACGATGACACGTCATAACCGGTTTGCACCAGCACGGCGACATCGAAGACCACCAGAATGGCGACCTCGAGGATGAGAGAGACCCCCAGCACCTTCGAGCTGAAGTCCACCCCCGTGCGCGCCATGAGGAACGCGATGATGATGGACAACAGGCCCCAGATGTACCAGTTCATATCGAATCCGGTGAGCTCGGCGACGATGATCTGCATGAAGAAGCCGCTCGTGCCGATGGTGCCGACGACGAAGAAGTTGTAGCCGAGCGTCGCAATGAAGCCTGCGACGAGCCCCCCGGTGCGTCCCAGTCCCTTAACGACGAACGCATAGAATCCGCCGGAATTGGCCAGTTGCTTCGACATTTGCGCATAGCCGATCGCGAAGAACAGCAGAATAATCGCGACGATGAAGAACGATGCCGGCGTGCCGCCGCCGTTACCCAGTGCGATGGCTATCGAAGCCACGACGACGATGCCGGTCAGCGGTGCCACCGCTGCTAGAACAAGAAAAACGATCCCGGCGACTCCGAGGGCATTTTTCCGAAGGGTGGTGTTGACATTCGGGTTGGTCACGTCGGCTCCTTTGCGCGAGGCGTGGTGCGGCGGTCGTATGACCGTCGAATCCGATTGTGCTCGGCGGAAGGACTTAGCAGTTGATTCACAGCGCACAGCGGTGCTCCTGAAGCGCAGGGACGCCGCACGACCACAGCGGACTGTGGATGATTGCGAGGAAGCAGTCACTCACCACGAAAGCGGGACGACAATGGAACTCGGGCTAGCAGGTCGCACGGCGATCGTCACTGGCGGCGCCGGGGGCATCGGCGCAGCCGTCGTCGCAGCGCTGGTGCGGGAGGGCGTGCGGGTGGCAGTGCTCGACAGGGATTCCCGGGCGCTCACCGGCATGTGGGACACCACAGATGCCGTCTATCCCGTCGCGGCGGACGTAACCGACGAAGCCAGTGTCGCGGATGCCGTCGCTCGCGCCACGGATAACCTGGGTAGCCTCGATTTTCTGGTCGGCTGTGCCGGAATATCGGGCCCCGTCGGCAGATCGCTCATCGACACCACGCTCGCCGAGTGGAACGAGGTGTTCGCGGTCAATGTGGCGGGAAATTTTCTCGCGCTGAAGCACGCACTGCCCGCGCTCACGACTTCTTCCGCGGCATCCATTGTTCTGGTCGCCAGCGATTCGGCACTGGTCGCTGCTAGTGGGATGGTGCCGTATTGCGCCTCGAAGGCTGCCGTCGTGCAATTGGCGCGAGCGCTCGCCGTTGAGGTGGCCGACCAGGGCATCCGTGTGAACGCGCTGTGCCCCTCGATCGTGGATACCGGGATGAGCAGAGACGATCTCGATCTTCCCGAGGGATTCAGCCGCATGGGCTACCCCGTGCACACGGCGGCCGAGGTCGCCGACCAGATCCTGTTCCTGCTTTCACCGCGGTCCCGCGCGGTGAATGCGACGGCGGTCATCAGTGACTTTGGGTACAGCGCCCGATCGAATTTTCCAGCGTAGAAAGCGAGACGGATCACCATGACGACATCAGGATCGACGCTCACCGGCAAGGTAGTCGTGATCACCGGCGGTGGAACGGGAATCGGAGCGGCGATCGCCGAGCGCTTTTCCGCAGAGGGAGCGCACGTTGTGGTGATCGGGCGCCGTCGCGAACCACTGGAACGGATCGCGACGTCGCTGGGCGCGATGGCGGTCGTCGCCGACGCGGCCGACGGTGAAGCCGCACGAGGTGCGGTGCAGTCGATCCTGGCGAAGTTCGGCCGCCTCGATGTCTTCGTCGCCAACGCTGGTGGACATGGGTTCAGTCCCGTCGGTGACACCGACGACGCAGCGTGGGAGGCGGCGTTACGAGCCAATCTGACGACGGCTTTCACGATGGCACGGGAATGCCTTCCATCGCTCGTCGAAGCGAAGGGGCAGATCGTCATCATTTCGTCCCTGGCGGGACTATTCGCTGGCCCGTCGGTCGCCGGCTACACCGTAGGGAAGCACGCACTCATCGGACTCACGAAGACACTGGCCCGTGACTACGGGCGCTCAGGCGTCCGGGTCAACGCGATCTGCCCGGGCTGGGTACAAACCCCGATGGCCGACGACGAAATGGATGAGTTCGCATCGCACGCGGGCCTCGACTCGCGCGAGAAGGCCTACGAGACGGTCACCGCCGACGTTCCGCTGCGGCGCCCAGCCCAGCCCTCGGAAATCGCCTCGGTGGCCCGGTTTCTCGGATCTGCCGAATCGTCATACATGACCGGCGCAGTGCTCGTGGTGGATGGCGGGGCGCATATCGTCGATGTTCCGACCCTCGCGTTCGATCACGCCGGAATGTAGGCGCGAGCCAAGCGCAGAAAGCGTGGATCAGTGGGTTGAACGGTACTCGCTGGGCGCCACGTCATAAACCGTTTTGAAGGCACGACTGAAGTGCGCTGCGTCGACAAAGCCCCATCGTGCCGCTACCGCGGCCACAGGTCGGTCGGCGAATGCGGGATCGACGAGATCGCGTCGGCACCGTTCGAGCCGTCGTGAGCGGATCCAGGTGGAGACCGTCATCCCCTGCTCCTGAAAGAGCACGTGCAGGTGGCGCGTTGAGATGTAATGAGCGGCTGCGATGGATGAGGGGCTGAGGTCTGTCGACGCGAGATGGTTGTCGATGTAGCCCCGAATGCGGTGCACGAGTGTTCGATGGGGGTCGGCGGATGCGTCGTCAAGGCCGAGCTCGCGGGTGAACACGGCCGTGACGAGATCGAGGGCGCTGTGCGTAAGGCTTGCCCCGGTCGCACCGGAGATCTGATCCAGATTCGCCGCCAGTTGCGTGAGGTAGGGCGCGACCACGGCTCCGAGACCCTCGGATCCCGAGATGCGCACCGCGGTGAGCTCCCCCACAACCGCTGGCGGAAGGTTGATGAGGTGCTGTGGGAACATCACGACCATGGTGCGAAAGTTCTCATCGAAGACGAGTGAGTAAGGGCGGCTGGTGTCGTAGACGGCCAGATCGCCCACCTGCAGCACCGCCTCCCGATTGTCCTGGATCAGGAGTCCGGTGCCGGCAAGCATGAGGCTCACCTTAAAGAAGGCACGATCGTCACGGGCAATCAGCTCGGGGGTGCGCTCGACCGTGTGATCGGTAGCACGGACATCCGTAACGTGGATGTCATCGCTGCCCGCGCCCCTGAGCACTGCCCGAAAGTGGTCGGCGTGGTTGCTGGTGATGTGCAGAGGAACGAACGACTCGTTGACGGCTGACCGAAACTCGCTGATGCTTCGTGCGAGCGTCGTGGAGACGACATCAGGCCTGGAACTTGTCAGCACGTTCATCACCTCGATCTCAGATCGCAACAACACCGTATACGATCGTGAAGCCGATCATACGCCGCGTCGTGACGATAACAACAGGATGCTGCCGTCAGTGGTTGAGAGACCGGAACTCGGCGATCAGGCCCCGCGCCGTGGTGATGCCGCTCTCAATGGCACCATCCACTACAACGCCATTCCATCCGTTGGCCCAGTCGGCTCCGGCGAAGCGCAGCCTTGACCCAGCGCCACGAAAGAGGTTCCACCCTTCGAGGAATTGCCCGGATCGGGGCGTCGCCCACGTTTGGCCCGACCACTTGTCGGCCACCCAGTCATGACCCGTCGACTCGATGACCTCGAGGTCAGGGCGCCATCGCCGCACAATTTCCTGCACAGCATCGGCGTCATTCAGGTCGATTGTGGCGTGGTCGGGACCGAACCCGACGATGATGGTCGTGTCGTCGTCGAGGAAGTATTCCGAACGAATCAGCGCGAGCGGGTTGCCGGTCGGCGCGTAGGCAATGATCGACTGATGGCCGGCAACCTTCATCCAGATCTTGAATCCCGTGCAGTTGAAGCCTTCGTCAATAACCTTCTGCTGTTGAGCGCTGAGGGCTGGACTGAACTCGAGGTGACGCAGCGCACCGAGAGGCGAAGTGACGATCACGGCATCGCTCTCGATCGTGCGCCCGTCCTGAAGAGTGATGCTCGCTGAGCCGGCACCGTGCTCGACCGACACCACCGGACAATTCAGCTCGACTTCCGTGCGGAGGTCTGCCGCAATGCCCTCGTAGATTCCGCGCATTCCGTTGGTGAGCTTGAACCGCAGCGTCTGTTCGTCGAGCAGCGAGAGGCGATGATCGCTCAGCGCTGCCCAGTGCTTGGCCATGAGGGGCGAGGCGGTCGCGGTGTGTCCGTTGTAGCCAGCTGACCAGTAGGCGTCTGCCAGGTCGATCTGCTCCTGCGTGAAGTCGCCCCCGCGCAGCGCGTCGAGCACGCTTCCCTCATCGGCTGCACGGAACGCGTCGCGCACGCCTTCGGGGGCGTCGTGTTCGAAGATGTGCAGCGGGTCGTGCGGGTAGGGGAACATGTCGCGAGATCCCTCAAAGATCTTCGCCTGAGGCGCCACGAGCTTCTCGTCGAGCTCAGCTTCGGTGCCCTCGTGCACCTGACCGTCGCTGAGCCAGTATGCGCGGTCTGCGACGGGGCTGGGATAGATGGTTTGACCGTACCGGGCGATTTCAGTCCAGATGAAGGGCTGCATCCAGTGCACCCAGGTCGCCCCCATTTCCAGGGTGTGGCCCAGGCCCGGCGCGGTCCAGGCTCGCCCCCCGATTCGATCGCGGGCTTCGAAGATCGACACCGTGACTCCGGCCGCTTCCAGCTCTCGCGCCGCAATGAGGCCGGCAAAACCGGCGCCGACGATCGAAACTGTGGGGGAATTATCGCGAGATGCCATTCTGAACCGCCTTTGGTTGTCAGGTGCGGTCAGGCTAACACTATCCAAATGGATAGCCAAAACTTTTTTCCGGCTCAGCCTCGCGCTGGAGCCTCATCGATGATCAGTTTTCGGATGCGCGCCATGACCCGGTTGCCCTCGTCGGCGTCCGGATTGATGAGGCCCTTGAAGACCAATCCGTCGAGACAAAACCAAATCATGTCGACGACCGATTGGTCGGTCACACCAAGATCGCTGAGGCGAGCTGCCGCTGCGTCGCGGTACGCAGAGTAGTAGCGCTGAACCAGGGGCTGAAACTCGGGACGGCTACGAGACGCGAGCAGCAACTCGTATTGGAAGGCCTGCAGCGTGGCATCGCGCACCGCAAGGTCATCAATGCCCTCGCCGAAAGTCGACGCATCCGACAGCGGAGCCAACATGTTGGATTCGCTCAGGCTCTCGTTGACGGCGAACTCGAGCGCTTCGGACAGCAGCGCGTCGCGCGTGCCGAAATGATGTCTCACCAATCCGTGCGAAACGCCAGCTTCGGACGCAACGGACCGATAGGTCAGCTCCGGCAGTCCACCACGGGCGACGACGGTGATGGTCGCACGAAGGAGGGCTTCCCTTCCCGTTGGGGTCGACATTCGTCCACCCTAGCCCCGCCCCGCCGCCCCACGCTCCCGTGCATCAGGACAATCCCGCGTATGACTTCTCTTCACGGTCGTGATCGTATACGATCCAACGGAGGCGGCGTGCTGCAGTCTCGATCGCTGCCGGAGGAGACGCATGAACGAGAACCAGGAAGCCAGCCTTCTGGCACAGGTGCCACACGGTCTGTTTATCGGAGGCGAGTGGCGAGCCGCGTCCAGCGGGAGAACGCTCGACGTGACAGACCCCTCAACCGGGCGAACGATCAAGACCATTGCCGATGCCACCCCCGCCGACGGCATGGCGGCCCTCGATGCGGCGGATGCGGCCTTCCCGGCGTGGTCCCGCACTCCCGCCCGGGAGCGCGCCGAAATGCTGCGACGCACCTACGACCTCCTGATGGAGCGCGAAGAAGAATTCGCTCTTCTCATGACGATGGAGATGGGAAAACCGCTGGCAGAGGCACGCCGCGAGGTCGCGTACGGCGGGGAGTTCCTTCGCTGGTTCAGCGAAGAAACTGTGCGCGTGCAGGGGCGCTACGGATCGAACCCCGAGGGAACCGGCCGCATGATCGTCACGCAACATCCGGTCGGACCGTGCTTTCTCATCACCCCCTGGAACTTTCCCCTCGCGATGGCTACGCGCAAGGTCGGCCCCGCGCTTGCCGCCGGGTGCACTGTGGTCATCAAACCTGCGGCACTGACGCCGCTATCCACGATGTTCTTTGTGAAACTTCTCGAGGAGGCGGGCCTGCCGAAAGGTGTCGTCAACGTCGTCACCACCAGCGAGTCAGGCGCCCTGTCTGAGCCCATCATCCGCGACCCGCGCCTGAGAAAACTGTCGTTCACCGGCTCCACCCCGGTGGGGCAAAGCCTCATGGCGCAAGCCGCCCATGGAGTGCTGCGCACCTCGATGGAACTGGGTGGAAATGCACCATTCGTGGTGTTCGACGATGCCGACCTCGACCGCGCTGTGGATGGGGCCATAGCCGCAAAGTTCCGCAATATCGGTCAGGCCTGCACGGCCGGCAATCGGTTCATCGTTCAACGCGGTGTCGTCGAGGAATTCACTCGACGGGTCACGGAGCGGGTGAAGACGTTCACCATGGGACGGGGAACCGAATCCGGTGTCGACATCGGGCCGCTTATCGATGATCGAGCGGTGGCCAAGGCTGTGCAACTCGTTGACGATGCCCTCGCTCGCGGCGCCACCCTTCGAACCGGCGGACACGCGACCGCCAGGGAGGGGACGTTCTTCGAACCCACGGTGATCAGCGACGTACAGCCCGGCAGCGACATCCTGCGCGAAGAGATCTTTGGTCCCGTGCTGGCAATCGTCGCCTTCGATGACGAGCACGACGCTGTCCGCATCGCCAACGACACCGAGTATGGCCTCATTTCTTACGTCTACACCGAGAACCTCGCGAGGGGACAGCGCATGATCGAGCGGCTGGAGACCGGAATGATGGGGCTGAACACCGGGGTTGTCTCCAACGCTGCCGCACCCTTTGGCGGCTGGAAGATGTCGGGTTTGGGGCGCGAGGGTGGCGCAGAAGGCATCCACGAATACCTTCAGTCGAAATACACGCTGACGCCGGATCCGTTCGTGTAGGTCGATTTTCGTTAGCGTAACTAATTTGCTATGCTAACGAAATATGGATGAAGCACTAAACGATGATTTGCGCATCGCCCTGATGCGCCTCGTTCGCCGCATGCGGCTCGAACGCGCCGACGGCGACCTGAGCGACGGGCAGCTCTCGGTGATCTTCGTGCTGTGGAAAGAGGGCGCGCAAACCCTCACCTCGCTCAGTGAGCACGAGCGGGTGACCCCTCCATCCATGAACCGGACCGTCAACGCACTGGTCAAAGCGGGCCTCGCGACGCGGCACCCCTCCCCCGACGATGGGCGCAAGGTCGTGATCGAGGCGACGGATGCCGGGCTCGAGATCGCGAGAGAGACCAGACGGCGGCGGGCGGCCTGGTTCGCCCAGCGACTCGACTCACTGCCGCCCGAACAGCGTGACGCTCTCATCGTCGCGGCCCCGATCCTCCGGGAGCTCGCCGACTCTTGAGCGCCATGTTCCGATCTCTGAGGATCTTCAACTACCGCCTGTGGTTCGCCGGCGCCCTGGTGTCGAACACCGGATCATGGATGCAGCGCACCGCCCAGGACTGGATCGTGCTGACCGAGCTGACCGACCACGACGCTGCGGCCCTCGGCATCACGATGGCACTGCAGTTCGGGCCCGTCCTCCTCCTCATGCCCATCTCGGGCCTGATCGCCGACAGGTTCGACCGGCGCCGAGTGCTCATGTGGACGCAGGCCGCCCAGTGTGGGCTCGCACTCGGCATGGGCGTGCTCGTGATCGCCGGTCACGCGCAACTCTGGCACCTCTACGCCTTCGCACTGCTGCTCGGGGTGACCACGGCCATCGACGCTCCCGTCCGTCAGGCCTTCGTCTCAGAGCTGGTCACCGACGCCGACCTCTCCAACGCCGTCGCGCTCAACTCCACCTCGTTCCAGAGTGCGCGCCTGATCGGCCCCGCCCTCGCCGGGGTGCTCATCGCGTGGATCGGCTCCGGCCCGCTGTTCATCATCAACGGGGTGTCATTCGCGGGCGTGCTGCTGTCGCTCGTGTTCATCCGCCGCCACCAGCTCGTCGCCACCCCGAAACTGTCGAAGGCAAAAGGCCAGATTCGGGATGGCCTTAGCTACGTCATCGGCCGCAAAGACATTCTCGTGGTGCTCGTGATGGTGTCTCTCGTCGGCACCTTCGGCTTCAACTTCCCCATCTTCATCTCCACCATGTCCACTGTCGAGTTCAGCCTGGGCGCGACCGAGTTCGGGTTCCTGTCGTCGATCATGGCGGTGGGCGCCGTCGTGGGGTCGCTGCTGGCCGCCCGCCGCGAACGCGCACGCCTGGGTGTCGTGATCATCGCCGCCGCCGCGTTCGGCATGCTGTGCATCCTCGCCGCCGTCGCCCCCAGCTACGGTCTCTTCGCGGTCGTGCTGATCTTCGTCGGCGCGTCATCCCTCACCATGATGAATACGGCCAACGCCTACGTGCAAACCACAACCGCACCCATGATGCGCGGCCGGGTGATGGCTCTCTACATGGCGATCTTCGTCGGGGGAACGCCCATCGGCGCGCCGATCGTCGGCTGGGTGGCGAACGAGTTCGGCCCCCGGTGGTCGCTCGGCATCGGGGCCGCCTCCGGCATCCTCGCAGCGGCAATCGCCGGAGTGTGGATGCTGCGGTCGCATCGTCACCGTATGGCCGAGGAGAGCGTCGCCACCGATCCCGTCGAGACGCGCGAACTGGCCACCCAGGAGATCGCGATCGTCGCCGCGACGGCCCGCCGCACGAGCTAGGCCCCGCGCGCCCTCTACCCTCGCGCGGCCCAGCTCTCTAGCCCTCGCGCGGCCCGACTAGCCCCACCTTCGCGCGGCCCCTTTTCCATCGAGACCTCCACTTTTGCTGTGTCGCGCGCGGATCAGGCAGCAGAAGTGGAGGTCTCGGCGCGCAGGGGCGCGCAGAGTGCGGCGCGCAGAGTGCGGGCCGGGCCCGGGCTAGGCCTCGCGCGTGATCTCCACCTTCACGAACAGCGTCGAGCCGAACGGGCCCGCGTACACCCCGCGCAGCGGAGGCACGTCGTTGTAGTCCCGGCCACGTCCGACCAGCACGTGACGGTCGCCGATGTCGATGAGGTTGGTGGGGTCGAATCCGCGCCACTGTCCGCCGCAGAACCACTCCACCCAGGCGTGCGATTCGCCAGCAATGGTCTCACCGATGGCAGCATCCGGCTTCGGATGCAGGTAGCCGGAGACGTAGCGAGCCGGGATGCCGACCGAGCGCATCGCCCCCAGCGCGAGGTGAGCGATGTCCTGGCAGACGCCCTTGCGCACCGCCCACGCCTCCGCCGCGGTGGACGTGACAGCGGTCACGCCCTGCATGTAGTCGACAGCGTCGCCGATGGCGGTGCTGATCTCGAGCGCAGCGGCGCAGGAGTCTGTGTGACGGCCGGCGATCTCACGAGCCATCTCGACGACCTCGGCCGGAGGTTCGGTGCGCCTGGT
The DNA here is from genome assembly GCF_030063305.1 of Salinibacterium sp. G-O1. GTDB lineage: Bacteria > Actinomycetota > Actinomycetes > Actinomycetales > Microbacteriaceae > Rhodoglobus. The sequence continues at coordinate 48,850 of NZ_JASISV010000004.1, read as the reverse complement.
CTGCTTCAACTGCTCCACGGTCTCGGTGAGCCGATCGGCAGCGGTGGCGAGGTCATCCCACCCGAACCCGTCCTGCTGGTGAGGCCGCGGCCGCACCTCGACCAGGCTGGTGGCCGTGAGCGACAGCTCCTTGTGCGGGGTGAGAATCTCAAACGACGACACCCGCGAACCCCAGTAGTCGACATAGCCGTGGCTGCTCGACATCGGCAGGATCTCGAGGTTCGAGTACAGCACGAGCTGGCCGTCCGAGCTGACGGGCAGCATCCTGGCCTCGTTGTAGGACGCCGTCACGTCGCCGCCGTAGTGGAAGCCCGTGATGTGTTTGATGCGCAGGCGGTTCATGAGGTCTCTCCCACCCAGCTGGGCGCGGCATTCGTCGGGAAGTAACGCTGGCGGATCGCCTCGGATGCCGCACTCGTCGCCTCCTGCACGTTATCCATATGCAGGGTCAGGTCTTCCAGAATTTCGGCGATCGGCCGGTACTCTAGCTCGCTTCGGATCTGGCCGAGCAGTCGCTGTGACGGGTCTGAAACGCCGACCCGGTCGCTGCGCGGTTCGAGCTCGCGCATGCACTCCTGAGCGCGGGTGACGGAATAGAGGATGCTGCGCGGGAACAGTCGATCGAGCAGCAGGAACTCGGCGGCGTTCCGGGCGCTCGGCACGCCGCGGTAGGTGCGCAGGTATGCCTCGTACGCGCCACAAGAGCGCAGGATCGTCGTCCACGACGGCCCGCTGGCCTCGGTCAGAGACCTGGTCGCGAGCAGTCTGGCCGTCATGTCGGCACGCTCGATGGAGCGTCCGAGCGTGAAGAACTGCCACGCCTCATCCCGGCTCGTGCCCGACTCGATGATGCCGACGGCGAGCGCCGAACGTTCCCGCACCCAGCCGAAGAACTCGTGCACCTTGTCGCTGGACACGCGCCGCGGCATCCGGGCCCTGGTGGTGTTGAGGCACTCCCACAGCTCGGTCGAGACGATCTCGCGAGCGCGGCGGGCGTTCTCTCTCGCCGCCCCGAGCGAGTAGGCGATGGATGCCGGCTCCGAACGATCGACGGCCAGAATCTCGAGCACGCTCTGCCTGTTCAGCACGCGGTCTTCGGGAACCTCGCTGCCCATGACGCTCAGGAGTGAGCGGCAGGCGAGGTCTTCTTCAATCCAGGGATCTTCGAGCAGCAACTGCAGGTGCACATCGAGGATGCGCGCGGTGCCGTCGGAGCGCTCGATGTAGCGCCCGATCCAGAACAGCGACTCAGCGATGCGGCTCAGCATTCGGTGCCTCCGGTGACAGGTTCGGTGGGATCGCCGACCGCGCCCGTTCGGCGCGAGGGCTCCCGTGCGGACGACAGCGCTCGCGCCGAGGGGGCGCGCTCGACCTCGATCGGCGCGGCAGCGACGGGGCCGCTCTGTTGTTGCTGCTCCTGCTGCCCCTGGCCCAGCGGTCGCTCATGCGGCGCGTGATCCCGTTGGGCTGCCTTCAGCATCTCGGGCGTGATGATCGTGATGGCTTCGGTCGCCGCGGCCTGGCCTGCGACGAGACCCTGGATGCTGTGGCGGGAGACCAGCAGCGGATCTTGCCCCACCACCCAGGTGTCTTTCGACCCACCACCCTGCGAGCTGTTGACAACGAGTTCGCCCTCGGGAAGCGCGACCCTGGTAAGGCCACCGGGCAGAACCCAGACGTCTTTGCCGTCGTTGACGGCGAACGGCCTGAGGTCTGCATGCCGTGGCCGCATCCCATCGTCGACGAGCGTGGGGATGGTGGAGAGCTGAACCACGGGCTGCGCGATCCACCCCCTGGGATCTTTCAGCAGCGACGCCTTCAGGGTGGCGAGTTCGTCCTTGGATGCCGCGGGGCCGATCACAAGGCCCTTGCCACCGGAGCCGTCGACCGGCTTGACCACGAGTTCGTCGAGTCGATCGAGCACCTCCTCCAACTGCCCTGGCTCCTCGAGGCGCCACGTTTGCACGTTCTGAAGCAGAGCCTCCTCGCCGAGGTAGTACTTCGTGAGCTCGGGGAGGTAGGTGTAGACGAGCTTGTCGTCGGCGACCCCGTTGCCGACCGCGTTGGCGATCGTCACGTTTCCGAGGCGAGCGGCGAGCATCAGGCCGGGGCTGCCGAGCATCGAGTCCGCCCTGAACTGCAGCGGATCGAGGAACTCGTCGTCGACCCGACGGTAGATCACGTCGACGCGGGTGGGACCGGCCGTGGTGCGCATCCAGACCCTGCCGCCCGAACAGAAGAGGTCGCGGCCCTCAACGAGCTCGACGCCCATGAGGCGCGCAAGCAGGGTGTGCTCGAAGTACGCCGAGTTGTAGACGCCGGGGGTGAGCACGACGATCGTCGGGTCTTCGACGCCGGCCGGAGCTGATGCCCTCAGCGCGCCAAGCAGCTTGTGGGGGTAGTCACCCACCGGTCGCACCCGCATGCTGACGAAGAGTTCGGGCAGGGTTTGCGCCATCACCCGACGGTTGGAGATCACGTAGCTGACGCCGGACGGTACCCGCACGTTGTCTTCGAGCACGCGCCACGTGCCCTGCTCATCCCGGATCAGGTCGATTCCGCTGACCTGGATGCGCACGCCGTTGGCGGGGTCGATGCCGGCCGCCTGGCGGTGGAAGTGGCTCGAGGAGGTGATCAGGCGGGCGGGGATCACTCCATCCTTTACGGCATTCTGCTCGCCGTAGATGTCGGCCAGGAATGCCTCGAGCGCGCGCACGCGCTGCTTGATTCCCGCCTCGACGGTGAGCCACTCGGCCTGGTCGATGACACGAGGAACCGCGTCGAGCGGAAACGGTCGCTCCTCACCGGCGAAGTCGAAGGTGACGCCCTGCGCGAGGTAGCTGGCACCGAGTGCTTCAGTTCGACCGCGGAGCTCATCCTGAGTCATCTCGGCGAGAGCAGTGTGCAGATCGCGATACGACTCCCGCGCAACGCCGGGAGTGGAGAACATCTCGTCCCAGGCGGGCGTGCCCGATTTCGTGGATCCGGACTTGGTCGCGGTGGTGGCACCATAGCCATCGAACAGATCTGCCATGTACCGACTCTAGGCCCACAGTGTTGCCGCGGTGTTTCAGCCGCGCGTCCGGCGGTTGCCGCCTGGCGGCTCCCTACGCGGTGAACGGCTCCAGCACGAAAACGGGGATCTCGCGGTCGGTCTTCTCCTGATAGTCGGCATAGTCGGGGTACGCCGCCACGGCACGCTCCCACCAGGCAGCCTTCTCGTCACCGGCGAGCTCGCGCGCAAGATAGTCACGCTTGACCGATCCGTCCTGCAACTCGACGTGCGGCTGAGCCTTGATGTTGAAATACCACACCGGATGCTTCGGCGCTCCGCCGAGCGAGGCGACTACGGCGTACTGCCCATCGTGCTCGACCCGCATGAGCGCTGTCTTTCGCAGCTTCCCGGATTTCGCCCCCACCGTCGTGAGGATGATCACGGGCATCCCCCGCAGCTCACCGCCTTCGACGCCGTGTGTTGCTTCGTAAAGTTCGGCCTGCTTGCGGGCCCAGGCTGACGTGCTCGGTTCGTACTCTCCCGTTAGTGGCATGCACATATTCTCGCAGGGGCTGGGTGCGGCCGCGTATCACCGCGAGAATGTGGCGCGTTACAGTCGATCTGTGACCGAGTCGGAACCTGTCAAGCGCGGGCCGTACCGCAAGACCGAAGCCCGCCGAAGAGAGATCATCGCAGCAGCCCTGCAGGTCTTCTCCGCGTCCGGTTATCGCGGCGGTTCGCTGAAGGACATCGGCGCTCTGATCGACATCGATCCGTCGACGATCCTGCACCACTTCCCCACCAAAGAGGCGCTGCTTGAAGCAGTGCTTGAGGATAAGGAAGCCCACGATGTGCAGGGGATGCCCGAGCTCGCGACCATCGACCCGGCGACTATTCCGGCGCAGTTCATTGCTCTGGCCGAGCTGAACAACCAGATCCCCGGAGTTATCGCGCTGTACGCGATCATGTCGGCCGAGTCGACGACCGATGGTCACCCCAGTGCCGAGTATTTCCGAGCGCGCACCGAGCACACCCGCCGCACATTCCGCACCGGGTTCCAGCGAATGGCGGATGCCGGGCTTCTCGCGCCCGGCATTACGGCCGACTACGCAGCGCTGTCGACCTTCGCCCTGTGGGATGGCGCCCAGATCCATTGGCTCATTGACCCGGAGGCGGTGAGTGTCACCGAGACCTTGCGGACGCATTTGCAGTCGATTACGATCGTGAAAATCCAATAAGCATTGGGTTTTAGTCGAGGCAAAGGCGCTCAATGAAATCCACCCCGTTCATTCATGGTTGGTCGGTCACCGCGAAGCGGGGGATCTTCGACGTCGTGGACGGCGAGGGGCCTGCGATCGAGCACGTCACTCTTCCGCATGACGCCATGCTCGCGCTGCCCAGGTCGGCCGACGCCGCCGCCGGCAACCACTCCGGCTACCACGCAGGGGGCGCGGTGGAGTACACCCGTACCCTCGAACTGACTCCCGACGACTCCGACCGCGTGCACAGCCTCGTCTTCGACGGCGTCTACCGCGACGCGATGGTCTTCGTGAACGATCACTTCGCCGGCCAGAACGCCAACGGTTACACCCGCTTCGCGGTGAACCTCGACCCGTACCTGCGTTTCGATGCGCCGAACATCATCCGGGTCGAGTCACGCGCACACCGTGACTCACGCTGGTACTCGGGCCTGGGCATCCACCGAAACGTCGCGCTCGTATCTGGCCCGCGCGTGCACATCGCCCTCGACGGCGTGCGCGTCACAACGCCGGACGTCGACGCCGCCGAGGCGATGGTCGTCGTCGAAACGACCGTCGCCAACGACGGATTGCACACCCGCACGGTCGTCGTCAGTTCCGCGCTCGAAGCGCCGGACGGCTCCGTCGTCGCCCGGGTCAGCAGCCCCCTGACATTGCTCGCCGGCGAGAGCGGCGCCGTGCGGGAGCGCTTGCTGGTCGAAGAGCCCGCGCTGTGGAGCCCGGACACCCCGTCGCTGTACACCGCGGCGGTCGCGGTGCAGGACGGTGACACCCTCGACGAGCACCGCGCGACGTTCGGGGTGCGGCGCCTGCAACTCGACGTGCGTCACGGGCTGCGCATCAACGGGAGGACGGTCAAACTTCGCGGAGCATGCATCCACCATGACAACGGCGTGATCGGGGCCCGCTCGATCGCCCGCGCCGAGGAGCGCCGCGTCGAGGGCCTCAAGCAAGCCGGCTTCAACGCGATCCGCAGTGCGCACAACCCGATCAGCCCCGAGCTTCTCGACGCCTGCGACCGGCTGGGGATGCTGGTGATGGATGAATCGTTCGACATGTGGGCCGAATCGAAGACCCAATTCGACTACTCGACCGCGTTCCCCGAGTGGTGGCAGCGCGACCTCGAGTCGATGGTCGCTCAGGACTTCAATCACCCGAGTGTCGTCTTCTATTCGATCGGCAACGAAATCCCGGAGACGGGTCGCCCGCACGGAGCCCGCCTCAGCCGCCTCCTCAGCGAGAAACTGCACGAGCTCGACCCGACCCGATTCACCACCAACAGCATCAACGGGCTCGTGTCCGTGATGCGGGAGCTTCCGCCCCTCAGCTCCGACCAGGCCCAGGACGTCAACGGCGCCATGGCCAACATGGGTGACAGGATGACCGAGCTCGTGGCATCCGACCTCGTCACCGAACGTACCGAGGAGAGCCTGGGCGCCGCGGACGCCGCAGGACTCAACTACGGAGACGGCCGCTACCTTGCCGACGCCGATCGTTTTCCCCACCGCGTCATCATCGGAACCGAGACCTTCCCCACCCGGATCGACCTCGCCTGGCCGATGGTGATGGAGAACGACCACATCGTTGGCGACTTCACCTGGACGGGCTGGGATTACCTCGGCGAGGCGGGCATCGGTCGGGTGGACTACACCGAGGGCGGTGGATTCTTGGGAACCACTGGGCCGTTCCCATGGCTGCTCGCCTGGTGCGGCGACATCGACATCACCGGCTTCCGACGCCCGGCGTCGTACTACCGTGAGATAGTTTTTGGTCTGCGCACCGCACCCTTCATCGCGGTGCAGCGCCCCCACTCCGAGAATGTGCGCCCGGGTGCCGGGCCGTGGTCGTGGTCGGATTCCGTGGCCTCATGGTCATGGGCCGTCGACGAGGGCACCCCGCTGCGCGTCGAGGTCTACAGCGACTCCGACGAGGTCGAGTTGATGCTCAACGGCCGCTCCCTCGGCACGGCCGCCACCGGCCGCAACAATCGCTACCGCACCGAGTTCACCGTCCCCCACGAGCACGGCGAACTCGTCGCGATCTCACGGTCGGGCGGAGTCGAGACCGGCCGTGAGCTAGTGCGATCCGCTGCCGCAGAGCTCGAGCTCTCCGCGGTCGCGGATCGGACCAAGATCCGCTCCACCGACGACGACCTCGCGTTCGTGACGATCACCCTCGCTGATTCCGCCGGTATCGCGCGCCTCGACTCCGACCGACCGGTCAGCGTCGAGGTTGCCGGACCCGGCATGCTGCTCGGCCTCGGCAGTGCCCGCCCCCAGACCGAGGAGTCGTACCTGACCAGCACGCATCGCACCTTCGACGGGCGGGCGCTGGCGGTCATCCGCCCCACCGGTTCCGGCACGATCACCGTGACTGTGACGAGCGAGGGGTTCGACCCGCAGGTCGTCACCGTCGTCGCGGGGTGAGCCGTTCGGCTACGGCAGCGCGGTGGCCTAGGTCGCAGCGCCGGTTCCCAGGTCAACGACCCACTGGACGAGGTAATCGACGAGTGGTGCCGCGTCGGTCGTATCCATGAGGCGTGGATCGGGACCGAATACACCAAACAAAGGGTGGTCTGCGCGGTGGCGGTCCGGGCCGAAGGGATCCTCCCCCTCCGGCGCGGGAAACTCACGGGCATCGGGAAGCTGGCCGATGTCGACGAGCTCCGGATGCAGGTCGTGAAGCACGAGCGACTCGAACGTCGCGGCATGATCCGGGGCTACGGGCGGCTGTGGCGCCTGGCCCAGCGTGCGCGCCACTGCGTGGGCCGTCGCGGCGCGAGCGTTCCAGTCGTCGGCGATCTTCGCGATGAGATCGCCCTGCTCCTCGGCGAAGTGCCCACTCAGGAGCACGATGCGCCGCACGCCGAGCTCGTCGAGCCTCGTGAGCGTCTCTGCGAGAAGTACCTGGATCGACGCCGGCGAGTGGGACATGAACGTCCACCGGTATGCCGTGTGCTCGCCGCCGATCGCCGCATACCACGGGGGCAGAACGATGCCGCCGCCCCGCTCGGCCGCGGCGAGGCAGATCCCGTGCGCCGTGAGGGCGTCGAGGCCGATGGGAAGGTGCGGGCCGTGAAACTCGAGCGACCCGAGTGCGAGGTAGGCAACGGATGCTCGTGCGAGGCGTGCCTCGATCTGGTGCGGACTCAGCTGCTCGACGGCTGCCGAAGGACCGGCGCTCATACGTAAAAGTTCTTCGACCAGTGGAAGCCGCCGAGCTTCTCCCTGAGCCCGGGCGCGAGCCCCTCGCCGTCGCCGTATGAGGCGTTGCGCTCGATCCGCTTCTGGGTCGTCATCCCGATGATGGCCGTCGACACCTCCGGGCGGTCGAGCACGAATCGAACCGCCGCCTCATCGAGCGTCTCGTAAAACGGGTCGGTCACTGTGCGCACCTCGGCAACTCGGTCGAGCGTCTCGCTGAAACGACCCCCGCGGAGCATGGTCTTCAGAACCGAACCCTCATCCCACCCCGCATAGGTTTCCGGCGTCCAGGCGCCACTGAGTGACCCCGAGTCGAGCACAACCCGGGCGATGATCGCGGTCTTCGTCGTTTCGGCTGCACGGAGCAGCGCGGTTTCCGGCGTCTGCTCAAAGATGTTGTAGATGACCTGGATCGAGTCAACGAGGCCAGACTCGGCGAGCGCGACTCCTTCGTCCGCACGGTAGTCGCGGAGGGACACCCCAATGCGGTCGATCTTCCCTTCGTCGCGCAGCGAGTGAAGGGTTTCGAGCCACTCCTGGTTGGCCATTCCCCCGGGCATCCAGCAATGCAGTTGGATGAGGTCCAGCCGTTCCACCGCGAGCCGGCGCAGAGACTGCTCGACCTGGTCTCGGAGGTACTCGGGCGGGTAGGCCTTGTCGATGTTGGGGTCGGCCTCTGAGGGGTGCGGCCATCGGGTGGGCTGCACCTTGGTCGCGACGTAGATTCGCTCACCATTCCACTCGCGTAGCGAGCGGCCAACGACTTCCTCACTGTGACCCGAGCCATACATCTCGGCTGTGTCGACGAAGTTGATTCCCAGCTCATAGGCGTTGACCAGAGCCCGAATCGACACATCGTCGTCCACCGGTCCCCACTGCCCGCCGAGTTGCCAGGCGCCGAACGCTACCTCGCTGATGTCCCAGCCGGTTCGTCCGAACGGTCGTCGATGTACCACCATCTGCGCTCCTTCGCTTGCGGTCGCAGTGACTGCGCCGTCGTCACGAATCTACCGAAATGCGAGTGGTCGGAGCGGGCACGGAGGCACCGAAACATGGATTAGACGGGCACGGGCCTGATTGGTCAGGGGCGGATCGCGGTGTGCGCGAACTGGCTGGGGGCGACCCCGTACGCGCGACGGAACGCCCGGGAAAAGTAGAGCGGATCGGCGTATCCGACGAGCTGCGCGACCTCGCTCACTCGAAGGCTCGACGTGCGCAGCAGGCTGGCCGCCTCCCTGAGCCGCACTTGGCGGATCCACGACTGCATGGACTCACCGGCGTGCCGTGCGAAGAGGCGCTGGGCCGTCGTCTCGCTGCAGCGCGCAGATTCCGCGACGCGAGCCACAGTGAGCTGCTCGGCGATGTGGTGGCGGATGAAGGTCATCATCATGTCGAGCGTGCCCGGCAGAGTGGAGTGCTGCGCCTGACCATCGGCCCACGAGTCGTTCTCGATCAGGACGAGCCGGCCGAGAGCGCGGAAATATTCCTCGTCGAAGCCGCCCTCGCCCAGCCGCTCGATGGCGATAGTGCCGAATTCGACGATGCGGCGCGCGGCACTGTTGCGGGTCGATGAGATGCCGGGCTGAAACGCTGAAGGGTCCCCGCCGCGCGCTGGGTCATTCAATAGGGGATCCCCCGGGAGGTGGGCGACCCGAGGCACCACCGGCGCGTGCCTGGAGTGTCGAGGGACGACGTGCAGCGTGCCCACGTGGAACGGCCCGCGACCACTCGCTCGATACTCCACCGCGTGGTGCCAGGGGAGCCGCAGCACGTGCTGGTTATCGACAGCGAATTGCCGTCCGCCGGCGAGAATCTCGCCAGCACCGTTGAGCACCCAGATGAAGGAGGCGCTCATGACGTGGGGGTTGACGATCCGCTCGCCCGATGAGAACCGGTAGCGATTCGCGCTTACCACGACCGGGTCATCGTCGAGCATGGGCCAATGTTATGCCGTTGTGAGCCTCACGAGCACCTCGCCGGCTTCGTAGACAGCGACCGGATGGGCGAACGGATGCGGTTCGAGCTGCTCTGCCGAGACAAGTGAGATGTCCGGGAAGCCTTCCAGGAGCGCCGTTATCGCCTCACGGATCTCAACGCGTGCCACCTGCTGCCCGATGCATCCATGGATGCCATAGCCGAAGCCGATGTGCCCGAAGGCGTCGCGCGTCACGTCGAACTGCTCGGGGTTCTCGCCCCAGTGCGCTGGGTCACGGTTTGCTGCAACGGGCGAGACCGCGACCGACGTGCCTGCCCGGATGATCGTCCCCTCGATTTCCACGTCTTCTGTGGCCGTGCGGGCAAACAGCGTGACGAACATCGAGCCCGCCCGCATGAATTCCTCCACCGCTGGACGTACCCCCTCCACGTCGCTGCGGAGCAATTCCATCTGCTCCGGGTGCGTCAGGAGGGCAACCGACGCCGTGGCAATCAGGTATGCGACCGAATCGCGGCCCGCGCCCATCAGAAGCCGGAGCAAGCCCTCGATCTCGATTTGCGTGAGCTCGGGGTTGTTCAGCAGGTCAGTGATGACGTCTTCGCCTGGGTCATTGCGACGCTCCTCGAGGAGGGCCCGGATGAAGTCATATTTCTGCTGGGCCGTGGATGGCTCAACGAAGAGTTCCACGAAGTCCTCGTACTTCTGCGGGGGAATGCCGATCACGTGACAGTGGGTCCGTGCAGAGATCGGCATTGCGTAGTCGTGCCACAGGTCGACAACGTCTTTCGAACCGCGGATGCGTGCCACCTCGCCCGCGATCATGTCGCGGATCCACGGCTCCCGCGAGCGCGCCTGGCGCACCGTGAACCTGGCGGTGACCGCACGTCGGAGTTTGGAATGCTCGGCGCCGTCGAGCGTGAGCAGGTTCAGCAGCTCGGACGCCTGCGCGGCCTCGTCGAGGTCACCGGGCAACTCGAGCGGCACCGCGGCTGCGGCACCCTCCGACTTGGGCTCGTCGAGGGTGGCGGGACCCACCGGCATCCGGGCCGGGAGCATGCTGAAGCGAGGATCCTGGAGCACGCTCACCACCGCGTCGTATCGGGTGGCGACGAGGCCCTCGTGGCCGTCCTGAAAGTCGAGGGGGACGAACGCCCCCTGTTCGCGCCACTCTGCGAACCGTGGCGACGGCGCCAGGGGGGTGCCGTCACTGGGGAGGGAGCGCGCGTGGAAGGGGCAACCTGCGGTGTTCGACATGGCGTTTTCGATTTCTGTTGAGGATGTGGTCATGGGCGTGTAATCAGAGCCGGGGCGATCGCGGCAGAGGCGGCAACCGACGCTCGAGCCGCACGGAACTCGCGAGGGGGCGCATTCCACCCGACCGCGCCGTGCACGCGGTCGGTGTCATCGCGGCTGACAAGCACGGTAGCGTGCGGGTTGCTGCCGTCGTCGATGGACACGAGCGGGAGCTCGGGATCGAACCATCCGTACGCGTTGATGCGCGTGCCGTGAAGCTCCGACCAGAAGAGCGGTATCGGTCGTGCTCCGGGCTCTCCGTGGACGAGACGCAGCGCGACGGCGATCGCCTGCTCGATCGCGTTGCTCTGGTGCTCCACGCGAACGGGCCGGGCCGTGTAGGGATCGCGCCATGCGGCGACATCTCCTACCGCCGAAATACCCGGCGCTGCATGGCCGGTTCCGTCACACACCACACCGTTGTCCACAGTGAGGGTCGACGACATCAGCCACTGGGTCCGCGGAGTTCCTCCGATCATCGCGACGACCAGGTCGGCTCGCTCTGAACGTCCGTCGGCGAACTCGATGCTCGTTCCACCCGCGTCGGCTCGGGCGCCGACGATCTCAGCGTCAAGCACGAGGTCGACACCGTTCTCCGTGTGCAGTTCGGCGAGCCGGGACGAGAGGAGAGAGCCGACACCGCCGAGGGTGAGGGCTCCGGACCGGCCGATCAGTTGCGTATCCGCGCCGTACTTGCGCGCCGCGCTCGCGATCTCTGAGCCGAGAATCCCTGGGCCAATCACGGCGACGCGTTGCGCCGTTCGCAGTCCGTCCCGGATCGCGAGGGCGTCGTCGATCGTCCGCAGCGTGAGCGCGGTAGGGACGAGGGGATGGCGGCGAGGCTCAGTTCCTGTCGCGATGATGAGCTCGTCGAATTCAATGTCGCCCTGGGACGTGTGCAGCACACGGCCCACGGCGTCCAGCGACTCTGCCGTGCACGATGTACGCAGTTGGATCCCGAGATCATCGACCTCCGCCTCGCTCCGGATTGCGGCATCCTCAGGCCCCCACTCGCCGACGACGATCTGCTTCGAGAGCGGCGGTCGGTTGTACGGCCGGTGGCGCTCGTCACCGATCAGGATGACCTCACCGTCGAAGCCCTCCTGGCGTAGCGTCTCCGCTGCAGTCAATCCGCCAATCGATGCGCCTACGATGACGATCCGCGGGCCCGCGGTCATTGTGCCGATACAGCTATCGCGCGCGCTGGGCAGAGACGCGCGGCCTTATTGGCCGCCTCGAGAAGGGCTCCCTCGACCTCGGGCTCGAGAAGCAGCACGATCCCGTCATCATCCTGATCGAAAACATCCGGCGCTACGAGGGTGCATTGACCCGCCCCTACGCACGCATCCCTTTGGACTACGACAACCATCAGCACTCCTCTGTACTCGGCAGTTACTACTCGGTCAATCCAACAGGTTCACTCCAGTGGATCCGAGCGTTCGCACCCTCAGAACATGGACTCAGCAACCACCGTGGTGCTCTGCTCACGGCTGGGTGGATTCCCGAACCACCAGCTCGGGCCGGAACACGGTCTGGCGGGGGATCATGGTCGGATCCTCAGACTCCTCCAGCAGCACCCGAAGTGCGGTCTGCCCAATCATCCGGCCGGGCTGGCGCACCGATGAAAGCGGAACAGCAGCTGCGACGGCGAACGCGATGTCGTCGAATCCGATGAGCGAGATTTCCGATGGCACGAGCAGTTTGCCGTTCACGATGAGCGACTGGAGAAGACCGAGGGCGAGCAAATCGTTTGCCGCGAAGAGCGCGTCCGGCCGGTTCGGACGGGATCGCTCCATGATTCGCCGACCAGCCTGAACGCCCTCCACCACGGTGAGAGCGTTGGTGGCGATGACCTCGATCTCAACGTTGAATTCGCTGTTGTCAACGGCCACTCGAGCTCCCGCCAACCGGTCGCGCACCTGCCGGATGTCGAACGGCCCGCCCACGAAGGCGATGCGGCGGCGTCCGGTGTCGATGAGGTGCTGTGCGGCGATCTGGCCACCCGCGACGCTGTCCACGGCCACCGAGCTGAACTTGCCGTCGACGTTGATCCGGTCGACGAGCACCGCCGGAATATCCCGGTCCTTGAGCTTTTGCAGACGGTCACCGATGTCGTCGTACGGCGAGATGAGCACGCCTCGCACGCGCTGCTCCTCGAAGAGGTCGAGGTACATTCCCTCGCGACGGGGGTCCTCATCGGTATTACCCACGAGGATGGCGATGCCATTCTTCGAGGCCTCGTCTTCTGCGCCTCGCACTACCTCGTTGAAAAACGGATTCTGGCCGTCGAGAACGACGAAGCCCACGGTGGAACTCACGCCCGCTCGCAGCTGGCGGGCCGCATCGTTGCGCACGTAGCCCAGCTCAGCGATGGCTTTCTGCACCCGGGCCAGCGATTCGGGCGAGACCTCGTCCGGCTTGTTCAGGACGTTGGAGACGGTACCGACGGAGACGCCAGCGAGTTGCGCGACGTCGCGAATCCTCGTGATTGGCATGGGTCTCCTCGGTGAGAGCAGGGGTGTAGATGACCGTACAGCCCGGTCGGCGCGAGACCGATCGGGCTGTACGGGTGTGCGGCTTCGACTTAGAAGTCGAAGTCGCCGATGTTGCCCTTGTCGAAGGTGAATGGGTCGCCCAGCAGGACGCTGCCGTTCTCGCCGACGGTGAAGCTTCCGAGCTTGCCTCCGTCGAACGTGTCGCCCTCAGCGCCGGTGATGTCGCCGTCGATGAGCGCCTTCGCAGCGTAAGCGGCGAGGTAGCCGAGGTCGGCCGGGTTCCACAGCGCGAAGGCCGTGACGGTGCCGTCGGTGACGTAGTCACGCATCTGGTTTGGCGTACCGAGGCCGGTCAGCGCGATCTTGCCCTTGAACTCCGAGGTCGAGAGGTAGCGTGCGGCGGCCGTGATGCCGACGGTCGTGGGCGAGATGATGCCCTTGAGGTCGGGGTTGGTCTGGAGCAGCGCCGCTGTCTTGTCGAAGGAGGCCTGGTCGTCGTCCGTGCCGTACACGGTGTCAACGAGCTCGATGTCCGGGTAGTCGGATGCGAGGTAGGTCTTCATGATCTCGATCCAGGCGTTCTGGTTCGTCGCGTTTGGCGTCGATGACAGGATCGCAATCTTGCCAGCTCCACCGATCTGCTCGGCGATCAGATCGACCTCGACCTTGGCGATACCCTCGGCGGTGGCCTGGTTGATGAACAGGTCGCGGCACTCGGGGTTGGTGTCTGAGTCGAAGGTCACGACCTTGGTTCCGGCATCGCGGGCCTCGTTGAGGGCGTCACAGATGGCCTGTGGGTCGTTCGCGGAGACGACGATTCCGCCGACACCCTGCTGGGTGAGGGTGTTGATGAAGCTCACCTGAGCGTCGGGACCAGACTCAGCGGGTCCGACCTCGGCGTAGGTGCCACCGAACTCCTTGATGGCGTCCGCGCCACCGGCGTCTGAGGTGTCGAAGTAGGCGTTACCGAGGTTCTTCGGCAGGAACGTGATCGCGTAGTTCGCGTCTCCGCTGCCGGCGTCGCCCGATCCGCTGTCATCGCCCGTCTCGGCACAACCCGTAGCCACGAGCGCGACGCTCACCGCGAGTGCGGCGAAGGCGCCAACGCGGGCCTTCCTGGTGTTTCCAAACATCATTGTTCTCCCTGTTGTATCGTTTCAAGTCGATGTGATTGCACCGACGGTCTGTCAGGATTCCCTAGCCCTTGGCGGCGACCAGAGTTTCCGTTTTCTTCCCTGGCCGGATCCGTTTGGTGTGGAGCCAGGCCAGGAAGCTTGTAGCCACGACGGACGCGACAAGAAGCGTTCCCGTGATGATGTTGATGACGTCCGAGGTGACGTTAGCGAGGCGCAAAGCACTCGCGAGCACCCCGATAAGCGCGGCGCCGGCGATAGGGCCGAGGGTCGACCCGCGGCCGCCAAAGATCGAGACTCCACCCAGAAGCACAGCGGCGATCACCGACAGTTCAAGGCCCGTGGCGTTGTCGCCTCGCGCGCTCGAGAATCGCAGCGTGTAGTAGATGCCGGCGAGGGCCGATACGAGGCCACTCAGCATGAAAAGGGTGAACTTCGTGCGTTCCACATGGATGCCCGAGAAGCGCGCAGCCTCAGCACTCAGCCCGATCGCGTAGACGCCGCGGCCGAACGGCGTGAGGTGCAGAAGCACCCCGAAAATCACGGCGAGGATCACGATCGGGATCACGACACTCGGAATCGCCGAGGCTCCGATTTTCGATTTCGCCAGACTCGTCCAGAACTCAGAGAACTCGGTCACGGCCTTCGTGCCGAGCAACCCCACAGCGAGGCCGCGGTACAGCGCGAGGGTGCCGATGGTCACTGCCAGGGATGGCAGCCCGACAATCGTGATCAGGAATCCGTTGAGGGCACCGGCGATGGCGCCGACGATCAGGGCGACGACTGCTGCGGCCTCGATGGGCATCCCGTTCGAGTGCAGCACGCCCAGCGTGACGCTCGACAGGCCGACAATACTCGCAACCGAGAGGTCGATCTCGCCGGTGATGATGATGAGCGTCATCGGCAGCGCGATGAGGAGGATGGGGGCGATGTCCAGCAGCAGGTAGGTAGCCGTGATCGGTTTGCCGAAGGCGCGAACGCTCACGCTCGCGACGATGATCACGAGCAGCACCGCTCCGATCACGGCGGCTTCGCGTGAGAGCAGGATGCGGCGCCACAGCGGCTGGGAGTGATCCCGGTAGGTGCGGGTAGCGGGCGCAAGGGCCTGAAGAAAGTTCGTCACTGGAGGTCGCCTCTCGCTTCCACGAGTCGTTTCGCCTGGCGCAGGGCCAGCACGCGGTCGAGCACGATCGCGCCGATGATGAGTGCGCCGACAACGGCACGCTGCCAGAAGTCCTGAACGCCGAGGATGGGAAGGGCTCGGTTGATGGTCAGCAGCAGGTAGGCGCCGATTGCGGCACCCCACACGGTGCCGCTTCCGCCGAAGATCGCGACACCGCCGATGACGGCAGCACCCACGGCATTCAGCTCGTAGCCCGCGCCCGCCTGCGAGCTGACCGTGCCATAGCGGGCCGCGTAGAGCACGCCCGCCAGACCAGCCAGCGCACCGCACAGGATGAACGCCGCGAGCAGTCGCTGCGTGACCTTCAGCCCGTAAAGGTTGGCGGCCGCCGGGTCTGACCCGATCGCGTACAGCTCGCGGCCTCCGCGCTGGTTGCGCAGATACCAGGCGGCAATGATGAGAACCACGACGGCGATGATGGTCAACACCGGGATGAACATGATCGACTGTGTGCCGAGCGCGAGGAACGATGCCGGCATGTCGCTCGAGTTGATGCGATCGCTGCCGGTCCACAGCACGTTGATGCCTCGGTAGGCGTAGAGCGTTCCGAGCGTGATCACCAGCGCGGGAACCTTCGCGAAGGCGACGAGGGCGCCGTTGATGAGCCCCAGAAATCCGCCAGCAATGATCCCGATGGCGAACACTGCGATGACCGGGATACCGGGAATGTCGATGAACAGGCGGCCCGTGAGGTACGCGGTCAATCCGAGCACCGAACCGACCGACAGGTCGACGTTTCGGGTGATGATCACGATGGCCTGGCCCACTGCAACGAGCAGCAGAATAGATGGCGTCAGCAGGAGGTCGCGGAACCCGTCGGAGCTGAACAGGAAGTTCGGGTTCTTGACGGTCGCTGCGACAATTACGAGCACCAGGGCAAGCAGGATGCCCGTCTCGCGTGCCTTGACGAACGAACCGAGTCCGCGGGTGATGCGGGATCCCACGGTCGGGGCGGGGATGAGGGCGGTCATTGTGCGATCTCCGATGCTGCGTGGGTAGCTGCGAACATGACGCTCTCCGCTGTGGCGTCGGCCCGGCTGATCTCGGCGGTGATGTGTCCCTCGCGAACCACGAGCACGCGGTCGGCCATGCCGAGCACCTCAGGCAGCTCCGACGAGATCATCAGGATCGCGAGGCCCTGGCCGGCGAGCTGCGAGAGCAGGCGGTGCACCTCAGCCTTGGTGCCGACGTCGATACCGCGGGTGGGCTCGTCGACGATGAGCACTGTCGGCTTGGTCGCAAGCCACTTCGCGAGGACGACCTTCTGCTGATTACCCCCGCTCAGGGTGCCAGCCTCGGTATCCAAAGCCGCGGCCTTCACCTCGAGGCGGCTCGCCCACTCGCGCGCGGCGGCGTTCTCGGGGCGAGTAAACAGCAACCCGGACCTGGTCAGCTGGCTGCGGATCGCCATCGTGGCATTGCGGGCGACGGATGTCTCGAGCACGAGTCCCTGCTTGCGGCGATCCTCGGGCACGAGAGCGAGACCCAGTTTCATCGCCGCGGCGGGATTCCGGTGCGGCACGGTCACTCCCCCGATCGTCACGCGCCCAGCGCTGTAAGGATCGACGCCGAATACGGCGCGCGCGATCTCGCTGCGGCCCGCACCCACGAGTCCAGCAAGCGCCACGATCTCGCCAGACTTCACGGTGAACGACACGTTCTCGAAGACCCCGTGCTCGGTAAGGCCCTCGACGACGAGAACGTCGTCGCCGATCACGGCTTCCTCCTTGGGGAACAGGGCTGAAACGTCGCGGCCAACCATCTGGCGCACGATCTGCTCGACGGTGGTCTCGGCGATAGGGCTGGTGTCGATATATGCACCGTCGCGCATGATGGTCACCGTGTCGCAGAGGTCGAACACCTCATCGAAGCGGTGCGAGATGAAGAGCAGCGCCCGGCCCTCGTCCCGAAGGCTGCGGGCGACAGCGAAGAGGCGCTCCACCTCGATGCCGGAGAGAGCGGCGGTGGGCTCATCCATCACGAGCACCTTGGCGTCAAGCGAGATGGCCTTTGCGATCTCGATGAGTTGCTGGTCGGCAATGGAGAGGCCGAGGGTGGGTCGCTCGGGGTCGAGGCGTACCCCGAGGCGGGCGAACAGGCCGAGCGCTTCCTCGTGCATCCGCTTGCGGTCGATGCGACCGAAGGAGCGCGTGGGCTGGCGTCCCATGAAGATGTTTTCGGTGACAGACAGGTCGGGGAAGAGGGTGGGCTCCTGGTAGATGACCGCGATGCCGGCGGCCTTCGACTGGGCTGTCGAGGTAAAGTCGACGCTCTTGCCGTCAAGCAGGAACTCGCCGCTGTCGCGCTGGTACAGACCCGCAATGATCTTGACGAGAGTGGACTTGCCAGCGCCGTTTTCGCCCACAAGCGCGTGGATCGAGCCGGACTGCAGGGCCAGGGTGCCGCTGGTCAGGGCGATCACCGCGCCGAATGCCTTGGCGATACGGTTGAGCTCCAGAGCGGGGGTGGGCGGCTCGGTGCTGCTCGACATCTTCGTCTACCTCGTGTTGGGTGAATCGTAAATGAATCGATTCATTGCGTGTTCAGAACCATAGGTCCAGAACCCGACGAGCGTCAAGTCCGATCGAATATCGGCCCGATATCAGCCGCCGGTGGACGCTCGGACCACCAGTGTGGGCTGAAATTCGATCTGGCGCGCGCCGATTGACGGGTCAGCGGCCTCCTCGAGAAGGATCTGCACGGCAGTTGCGCCGATGAGTGCACTGGGCTGCCGGATGGACGACAGCGGCACCACCGCCGCCGAGGCGAAGTCGATGTCGTCGTAGCCGATGATCGCTATGTCGTCGGGTACGCGCACCTCCGCGCCCTGCATCATGAGCGCCTGCAGCACCCCCATCGACACCAGGTCGTTGGCGGCGAAGACGGCATCGGGGCGGTCCTCCGGTCGGCGCGCGACGATCGCAGCGCCCGCCGCCCTGCCCTCGATCACCGTGGACGCCGCAATGTCGATGATCTCGAGCGTCAATCCCGGGTGTCCGGCTGCCGCCCGGCGAGCACCCTCGAGGCGGTCGGCGACCTGGCGGATCTCCATCGGTCCGCCCACGAAGGCGACGCGCCTCCTCCCCAGGGCCGCGAGGTGCTCGAGTGCCAGGGCTCCCCCGGAGATGTCATCGACCGAGACCGAGCTGAATGAGGCATCCGTGCTCGTGCGGTCGACGAGCACCACCGGAATGCCGCGCCGACGGAGCGCCAGCAGCCGGTCATTGATGTCCGCATACGGCGAGATGAGAATGCCGTGCACGCGCTGTTGTTCAAACAAATCGAGGTACGTCGACTCGCGCTCGGTGTTCTCGTCGCTGTTGCCGAGCGTCACGATGAGACCAGCCGCGGCCGCTTTGTCCTCAGCGCCCCGTGCCACGTCGGTGAAGAACGGGTTGCGCACGTCGAGCACAACCATGCCGATCGTCTTACTGCGGCCGTCGCGCAACTGGCGAGCCGCGTCGTTGCGAATGAAGCCCAGCTCGTCGATCGCCGCCTGCACGCGGATTACCGTCGCGGCCGCCACCTTGTCTGGGTGATTCATCACGTTGGAGACCGTGCCGACGGAGACGCCTGCGCGCCGCGCGACGTCGCGCACGCTTGTTACCGCCATGGAACCTCCGTTGGACCGTCCCATAGTGTCATGCGGCGAGGAGCTTGACCTTGCGACCCGGGCATGGCTATTCTCAGTGCGACTGTTAAAACGATTCAATGACGAAGGCGGTGAGGGATGCAGCGCGTATGCTTCCAGCTCCAGGTGAAGCCCGAACTCCTCGTGGAGTACCGCGAAAGGCATGTTGCGGTCTGGCCCGACATGCTCAAGGCGATTGCCGAATCCGGGCGGCATAACTACTCGCTCTTCCTGCGCGATGACGGCCTGCTCATCGGCTACTACGAAACCGCGGACGACGACGCCTCGCAGGCGGCCCTCGAGGCAGACCCCCGCACAGCGGCATGGGAGAAGCACATGGCTGGCTTCTTCGTCTCGCTCACGGGCCGCGCCGACCAGAACTCCCTCCGCCTGCCGGAGGTCTTCAACCTCGAGCACCAGCTGCTCACACACCAAGCAGAGTAAGGAACACCAGTGACCAGCTTCGACTCCATCGCATCCCGCCTCGCCGAGCAAGCCATCGAATTGCCGTCGTGGGCGTTCGGCAACTCGGGAACACGCTTCAAGGTCTTCGGAACGCCGGGCACCCCCCGCACTCCGCAGGAGAAGATCGCGGATGCCGCCCAGGTGAACAAGTACACGGCACTGTCGCCCTCGGTCGCCCTTCACATCCCGTGGGACAAGGTCGACGACTTCTCCGAGCTGCGCTCGTTCGCCCAAGACCTCGGAGTCGAGCTCGGAACCGTCAACTCCAACACCTTCCAGGACGACGCCTACAAGTTCGGTTCGCTCACGCACACCGACGCAGCGGTGCGCCAGAAGGCCATCGACCACCACTTCGAATGCATCGACGTGATGGATGCGACCGGGTCGCGCGACCTGAAGATCTGGCTCGCCGACGGAACCAACTACCCGGGCCAGGGTGACCTCCGCGGCCGGCAGGATCGCCTGGCCGATTCGCTCGCGAAGATCTACGCCCGAATCGGCGAAGAACAGCGTCTCGTTCTCGAGTACAAGTTCTTCGAGCCCGCTTTCTACCACACCGACATTCCCGACTGGGGAACGAGCTACGCGCAGGTGGCCGCCCTCGGCGAGCGCGCCCTGGTGTGCCTCGACACCGGCCATCACGCTCCCGGCACCAACATCGAGTTCATCGTCATGCAGCTGCTGCGTCTCGGCAAGCTCGGCTCGTTCGACTTCAACTCGCGCTTCTACGCCGACGATGACCTCATCGTCGGTGCGGCAGACCCGTTCCAGTTGTTCCGCATCCTCTTCGAGGTCGTGCGCGGCGGAGGCTACGGCGCAGACAGTGGGGTCGCCTTCATGCTCGACCAGTGCCATAACGTCGAAGACAAGATCCCCGGTCAGATCCGCTCCGTACTCAACGTGCAGGAGATGACGGCTCGAGCGCTGCTCGTCGACTCGGTTGCGCTGAAGGCCGCCCAGGACGCTGGCGACGTGCTCGGGGCCAACGGCATCCTGATGGACGCGTTCTATACGGATGTTCGCGCCGACCTCGCCGCGTGGCGTGAGTCGCGCGGGCTAAACGGTGACCCGATGGCGGCGTATGCGGCATCCGGATACCAGCAGAAGATCGCCGAAGACCGCGTCGGCGGCGTTCAGGCCGGATGGGGAGCGTAAAGACCATGACGAACACCACTGCAGCAGAGCTGATCGCACGCTCCAACCGCCTGGGCTCCGACCCGCGCGTCACCAACTACGCCGGAGGCAACACCTCCGCCAAAGGCACCGAAACCGATCCCGTAACGGGCGAACCCGTCGAACTGATGTGGGTGAAAGGCTCTGGCGGAGACCTCGGAACCCTCACCGAGTCCGGCCTCGCAGTTCTGCGACTGGACCGCATGCGTGCGCTCGTCGACGTCTACCCCGGCCTCGACCGCGAAGACGAGATGGTCGCCGCCTTCGACTACACGCTGCACGGCAAGGGTGGCGCAGCGCCATCCATCGACACCGCCATGCACGGGCTGGTGGATGCCGCCCACGTCGACCACCTGCACCCCGACTCCGGCATCGCCTTCGCCACCTCCGCCGATGGCGAGGCCCTCACCGCGAAGGCGTTCGGCGACAAGGTGGTGTGGGTGCCGTGGCGCCGCCCCGGCTTCCAGCTCGGACTCGACATCGCGGCAATCAAGACCGCCAACCCGCAGGCGATCGGCTGCATCCTCGGCGGACACGGCATCACGGCGTGGGGTGACTCCAGCGACGAGGCAGAGAAGAACAGCCAGTGGATCATCACGACCGCCGAAGACTTCATCGCGGCCAACAGCAAGGCCCAGCCGTTCGGGCCCGCGCTCGACGGCTTTGGCGCGCTGCCCGCTGAGGAGCGACTCGCGAAGGCTGCGGCCCTCGGCGCTCACATCCGCGGCCTCGCCTCCACCGACCGGCCTCAGGTAGGCCACTTCACCGACGCGTCAGTTGTGACGGACTTCCTCGCGGCAGCGGAGCACGTGCGCCTCGGTGCGCTGGGAACCAGCTGCCCCGACCACTTCCTGCGCACCAAGGTGAAGCCGCTGGTGCTGGACCTTCCCGCGAGCGCCACGGTCGAGGAATCCATCGCCAGGCTGGACGAGCTGCACACCGCATACCGTGAGGGCTACGCCGCCTACTACGACGCGCACAAGGTTGAGGGCAGCCCCGCCATGCGCGGCGCAGACCCCGCCATCGTGCTCATCCCGGGCGTCGGCATGTTCAGCTACGGGTCCAATAAGCAGACCGCCCGAGTGGCAGGCGAGTTCTACGTCAACGCCATCAACGTGATGCGCGGTGCCGAGGGCATCTCGACCTACTCCCCCATCTCAGACGCCGAGAAGTTCGCGATCGAGTACTGGTCGCTCGAGGAGGCGAAGCTGCAGCGGATGCCCAAGCCGAAGCCGCTCGCCGGCAGGATCGCACTCGTCACCGGCGCAGCATCCGGAATCGGCAAGGCCATCGCGACCCGTCTCGCCGCCGAGGGCGCGTGCGTCGTCATCGCCGACCTCGACCTCGCCAAGGCACAGGAGGCAGCGGCCGAACTCGGAACCAGCGATGTCGCCATCGGGATCGTCGCGAACGTCACCGATGAAGACGCCGTCCAGTCGGCGATCGACCAGACCGTACTCGCGTTCGGCGGACTCGACCTCGTGGTCAACAACGCTGGGCTGTCGCTGTCGAAGAGCCTGCTCGAGACCACGGTCGCCGACTGGGACCTGCAGCACAACGTGATGGCCAAGGGCTCGTTCCTGGTCTCCCGCGCCGCCGCGAAGGTGCTGATCGACCAGAAGTTGGGCGGCGACATCATCTACATCTCCTCGAAGAACTCGGTGTTCGCAGGGCCCAACAACATCGCGTACTCCGCGACGAAAGCCGACCAGGCGCACCAGGTGCGACTGCTCGCCGCCGAGTTGGGCGAGTACGGCGTGAAGGTCAACGGCATCAACCCGGACGGCGTCGTGCGCGGCTCCGGAATCTTCGCGGGTGGGTGGGGCGCCAAGCGTGCCGCCGTCTACGGCGTGGACGAAGACGACCTGGGCAAGTACTACGCGCAGCGCACGCTGCTGAAGCGCGAAGTGCTGCCGGAGAACGTCGCCAACGCCGTGTTCGTGCTGTGCACCTCGGATCTCTCTCACACGACGGGCCTGCACATCCCCGTGGATGCTGGCGTCGCCGCGGCATTCCTGCGATGAGTGCCGTCCCCCGCGCCGCCGCCGCGCTGCCTCTTCCCCAAATGAAGGAGATTTCGGGGTCGGGCCGCACATGTGTGCCGCTGCCGAGGCATCCTGCCGGAAATCTCCTTCATTTGGATGGAGTGGGCGGGGGGCTGCGGTGATCTCGGTCGCCGCCGTCGACCTCGGCGCGACCAGCGGCAGGGTTATGCTCGGTCACGTCGGCCACAACGAGCTGAGCGTGCGGCCCGTTGCGCGCTTCCCCAACGGCCCGGTTCAGCGCGACGACGGCCTGCACTGGGACATCGACACGCTGTACTCGAGCGTGCTGAAAGGGCTTGCTACGGCGGCTCGCGACGATTCGGAGATGTGCAGCATCGGCGTCGACTCCTGGGCCGTCGACTACGCGCTGATCAAGGACGGCCGGATGCTCGCCGCCCCGTTCCACTATCGCGACGCTCGAACCGAGCCCGCGATCACCCGCGTGCACGAACTCGTGCCACCGGACGAGCTGTACGCCGCGAACGGCCTGCAGTTTTTGCCCTTCAACACGCTGTACCAGCTCTCGGCCGAGCGCAATCTCCCCGAGGCCGACTCCTTCCTTCTGGTGCCAGACCTTATCAACTTCTGGCTCACCGGTCGCGAGGCTGCGGAACAGACGAATGCGTCAACGACCGGGCTGCTCGACATCGCTACAGGACGCTGGGATGACACGCTCATCGAGCGGCTCGGCCTGCCGAGGCGCATCTTCCCCGAGCTGATCACCCCCGGAACCACCGTGGGCACACCGAGACCGGAGCTGAACCTGCCGGGCATCGTCACCGCGATCGGCTCACACGACACCGCCTCGGCGGTCGTCGCCGTGCCAGCGACGGAACCCGACTTCGCCTACATCTCCTGCGGAACCTGGGGCCTGGTCGGCGTCGAGCTGGATGCGCCGGTGCTGACGGAGGCCTCCCGTGCCGCCAACTTCACCAACGAGGGCGGCGTCGATGGCCGCGTCCGGTACCTGCACAACGTGATGGGGCTCTGGCTCTTGAGCGAATGCGTCCGCGAATGGCAAAAGGATGACCCGGCCCTGCAGCTCGTCGACCTGCTGGCCGCGGCATCCGCCCTCTCCAGCGCGGTCTCCGTCTTCGACGCTGATGACCCCGGCTTTCTGGCGCCGGGCGACATGCCTGCCCGTATCGCGCGCTGGTGCGTCGAGCACGGGCTTCGGCCGCCCCAATCCCGCGCGGAGTTCGTGCGCAGCATCATCGAGAGCCTCAGCGCAGCGTTCGTGAACGCGGTACGTGCGGCGTCGGAGCTGTCGGGCAAGTCGGTCAGCGTCATCCACATCGTCGGCGGCGGTTCTCAGAACGAGTTGCTGTGTCAACTCGTCGCCGACCGCAGCGGGATGCCTGTGCTCGCCGGTCCCGTCGAGGCCACGGCCATCGGCAATGTGCTCATTCAGGCACGCGCGCAGGGCCTCGACTCGGACTCGCTCGAATCCCTGCGGGCACTCGTTGCGAACGCGTTCTCGCCGACGAGGTATCTCCCGCGCTAGCCCTCGTCGAGCATCGGGTAGGTCAGGCCGATCTGGCGGCGCACCTCGTCGAGGGTGCGCATGATCTGCACGGTCTCGCTCGGCGGCAGGATGTCGTTTGCGAGTTCACCCGCCGTGACCAACCGCTCGAGTTCCGCGGCCTGGAACTGCATGCCGCGACCGGTCACCGTGGCGTCGAACTTTTCGACGACCGCACCTGCGCCGTCGAAGCGCGTAAAGGTGGTCGGGTTGTACCAGACCTCGTCGATCTCGATCCGACCCTCGCTGCCGACAATGACCGCGCGCGTCGGGCCGTTCAGGTCGAGGGTCGTCTGAAGAACGGCTTGTGCATCCTCGCCGTAGCTCAGGATCATGGAGGTCTGGCGATCGACGCCGGTGGCCGTCATGGTCGCCACGGCGGAGACGCCCGTTGGCTCTCCGAGAATGTCGCAGGCGAATGAGACGGGGTAGATGCCGAGGTCGAGCAGGGCGCCGCCGCCCAGATCCGGGTTGTTGATTCGGTGCAGCGGGTCGCGCGGCAGATCCTGGTTGTGATCGGCGATCACGCTTCGCACGGTCCCGATTGCCCCGCTGCGCACCAGCTCGCGGATGCGAACCATGTGAGGCAGGTAGCGGGTCCACATCGCCTCGAGCACCACGAGCCCTGACTCGTTAGCCCGGGCGACCACCGTCTCGGCCTGAGCGGCATTCATCGTGAACGGCTTCTCGACGAGAACGTGCTTGCCCGCATTGAGGGCGAGCAGAGCGTGCTCCTCGTGGAACGGGTGCGGGCTGGCGACGTAGATGGCGTCAACGGCGGGGTTGGCGACGAGGTCCTCGTAGCTGCCGTGGGCATCCTGAATGCCATATTTCGTTGCGAACTGATCCGCCGACCCGGCGGTGCGTGACCCCACCGCCGCGACGTGAAAACCGTGTTCGAGCAGATCCTGGGTCTGCATGCCCGCGATCAGGCCCGTGCCCAGAATTCCCCATGCCAGTCGTCGAGTCATTACCTTCTCCTATTTCGGCGCCACAGTGCACACCGCAGAAGTTTATCGGCGCCCCACCCTTGCGTAATTGTCTAACAATCCATTAGATTGTTAGACAATTCCAGTCGGGATCCACAATGAAGCGGGAGCATGATGTCGATCGACAACACCGTGCTTCCCGGGGCCATCTACGACGAGCTCCGCGCCAGCATCATCACCCAGCAGGATGCGCCGGGCTCGACCCTCACGGAATCCGCCGTCGCCGAACGGTTTGCCGTCGCCAGGCCCACCGCCCGGCTGGCAATCGAAAGGCTCGTCGCGGATGGACTGCTGCGGCGGGAGCCGCACCACGCCGCGCGTGTGCCGCTGTTGAGCCGCGACGACATCGTCGACCTCTTCTATAACCGCGCGATCGTCGAAGCCGAGGCGGCAGCTGCCCTCGCCTCCAGCGCCACCGTGCCCCCTGCTGCGGTAGCCGCGAACAGTGCGCTTCGCACCGACCCGGATTTCGCCAGGCACGACATCGCGTTTCACAGGGCCATCGTCGCCAGCCAGCCCAGTCTTCGACTGTCCAAAATGCACGACCTGCTGATGGGCGAGATCGAGCTGTGCATCGGTCAGGTGCAGTCTGCCCACCTGATCAGCGCCAACGACATTTGCGGCCAGCACGAGGCGATCCTCGACGCGATCGGCGCGGGAGATGCCGAAGGCGCCTCCACCCTCATGCGCGAGCACATCCATGGCGCCCGCGATCGACTGCTTACCCATGGAGAGGACCAGCAATGGTAAAGCGACAGTTTCCCAACCCCGTAGAGCTCGCAAAGCTCATGAAGTTCAAGGGACCGGAGCTCGACGGCAAGAAGCGCAGGCTCCAGTCTGCGCTCACGATCTACGAGCTGCGGGACATCGCGAAGCGTCGCACCCCCAAGGCCGCCTTCGACTACACGGATGGATCCGCCGAGGGTGAACTCTCCCTCTCCCGCGCGCGTCAGGCGTTCGAGGACATCGAGTTCCACCCCTCGATCCTGCGCGACGTGTCAAAACTGGATACCACCACTCAGGTGCTCGGCGGCACGTCCGCGATGCCGTTCGGGATCGCCCCGACCGGATTCACGCGCCTCATGCAGACCGAGGGCGAGATCGCCGGGGCCGGCGCGGCCGCAGCTGCTGGCATCCCCTTTACGCTCTCAACCCTGGGCACATCGACCATCGAAGACGTGAAAGCGGCGAACCCGAACGGTCGCAACTGGTTCCAGCTGTACGTGATGCGGCAGCGAGAAATCTCGTACGGTCTCGTCGAGCGGGCAGCCGCGGCAGGCTTCGACACCCTCATGTTCACCGTCGACACCCCCGTCGCCGGCGCGAGACTGCGCGACAAGCGCAACGGTTTCTCCATCCCTCCACAGCTCACCCTCGGCACGATCGTCAACGCGATCCCGCGACCGTGGTGGTGGATCGACTTCCTCACCACTCCCCCGCTCGAATTCGCGTCGCTCTCGAACACGGGCGGCACCGTGGGCGAGCTGCTGGACTCGGCGATGGACCCGTCGATCGACTTTGAGGACCTCGAGATCATCCGCGCCATGTGGCCGGGCAAGCTCGTCATCAAGGGCGTTCAGAACCTCGAGGACTCCAAGCGCCTTGCCGATCTGGGCGTGGACGGCATCCTGCTGTCCAACCACGGCGGGCGCCAGCTCGACCGCGCCCCCATCCCGTTCCACCTGCTGCCGGAGGTCGTGCGCGAGGTCGGCAACGACACCGAGGTCATGGTCGACACCGGCATCATGAACGGCGCGGATGTCGTGGCATCCATTGCTCTGGGCGCGAAGTTCACCCTCATCGGCCGCGCCTACCTGTACGGGCTGATGGCGGGTGGGCGTGCCGGTGTCGACCGCACGATCGAGATCCTGTCTGACCAGGTTGTGCGCACGATGAAACTGCTTGAGGTCGCGAGCATCGAAGAACTCGCCCCGAAGCACGTCACGCAGCTGCAGCGCCTGGCGCCGCGTGCTGTGCATTCGGCCGCGGCGGATGCCGTGGCATCCGCCCGCCCGACCGTGCGCAAGCCCGCCGCGCGCAAGGCTCCCGCAAAGGGCTAACGACTACCGGCGCGGCGCTCGTGGTGGGGCGCCGCGCTGGTTCACCTCTCAGCACCCTGCGGCAGCGTCTAGCGAACCAGCCAACCGCCATCGACGGGCAGCACGACGCCGTGCACATAGTCGGATGCCGCGGAAGACAGAAACACCGCCGCACCTCCGAGATCGGCGGGAGTTCCCCAGCGGCCCGCGGGAATCCGCTGACGAAACGTCTCCCGGCGCTCCGGGTCGGTGTGCGCGCCTGATGTCAGGTCGGTCTCGATATAGCCAGGGGCGAGCGCGTTGACGTTGACCCCGCGATCCGCCCACTCGTTGGCGAGGGCATGCACAACGCCGGCGACGCCCGACTTGGCCGCGGCGTAGCTGACCACATTCCTGCCACCCTGCCAGGTCATCATCGACCCGAGAAAGATGATCTTGCCGGAACCGCGCTCGAGCATCCGACCGCCCAGCTCGCGGGCGAGCAGGAACGGGGCGGTGAGGTCGACGGCAAGCGTGACGTCCCACTGCTGAATCGTGTGGTGCTCGGCAGGATTGCGTTCGGCGATTCCGGCGTTGTTGATGAGGATGTCGATGGGGCGCCCGAGCGCATCCAGCTGTGCCACCAGGTCGAGTGCACCATCGGCCGTGGCGAGGTCGGCGGAGATGTCCGCACCCGAGCGCGCCACACGCACGACGTCGGCACCCGCCTCGGCGAGCGCGGTCGCGATCCCCGCACCGATGCCCCGCGAAGCGCCAGTCACCACGGCGGTGCGACCCGTCAGGTCGAAGGGTGAGGTCATGCTGTCAGGCTAAACGACACCGAGGTACTTGTTCTGCACCTCGGGGTTGTTGGCGATCTCGGAGGCCGCCATGTCTGCGGCGATCCGCCCGTTGACCATGACGAGGATACGGTCGCACAACTCCGTGGCGAAGCGCAGGTTCTGCTCGATTAGCAGCACGGCCTGGCCTTCCCGCACCACGCCGCGAAGCACCTCGGCGAGATGATCG
Source organism: Salinibacterium sp. G-O1 (assembly GCF_030063305.1). Lineage (GTDB taxonomy): Bacteria > Actinomycetota > Actinomycetes > Actinomycetales > Microbacteriaceae > Rhodoglobus. The sequence goes on along the minus strand of NZ_JASISV010000004.1, from coordinate 20,481 downwards.
ACGACCGCGGGGGCGAGACCTTCGCTGGGTTCGTCCATCACGACTAGTCGCGGATTGGAGAGAAGCGCCCGTCCGATGGCGAGCATCTGCTGTTCTCCACCCGACAGGGCAGCTCCGCTGTTCTTGCGGCGTTCGGCCAGACGGGGAAAGAGGTCGTAGATCGCCGGAACGTTCCACCGGGCGCTCTTCTTCGCGCCGACCATGGTCAGGTGCTCGTGCACACTCAACGACGGGAAGATGCGGCGGCCCTGGGGCACGTAGGCGATGCCGGCGTGATTGATTTGGTACGGCTGCTTGCCCGCAACATCCTTGCCCTCGAACTCGATCGAGCCGCTGCGAGCCGGAACAAACCCGGCGATCGCCTTCACGAGTGTGGTCTTTCCCATGCCGTTGCGGCCGATGACCCCGAGGGGCTCGGTGCCCATGGAGAACGAGACGTCCTGCAGCACGTGCACGCGCCCGTAGTAAACGTTGAGGTCGGTGACCCGAAATTCGTGGGTGGCGTCAGGCTGCGTGGTCAATGGAACCTCCCAGATAGATCTCGCGAACGCGCGCGCTGTTGCGAATCTCTGCTGGCGTGCCCTCGAGAATCTTCTCGCCGTCGTGCATGACGACGACTCTGGATGCCACGGCCAGCGCGATGTCCATGTCGTGCTCGATGAGCAGCAGCGTGATCTCCTGCGGGAGCTCGCGCAGGAGTGTGATGAGGTGGCCCCGCTCGGCCGGGGAGAAGCCCGCCGCGGGTTCGTCGAGCATCAGCAATTTCGGCTGCAGCGCCAGCGCCATGGCCAGTTCGAGCTGCCGCTGCTCGCCGTGCGAGAGGTCAGCGACGAGCTGCTCACCCCGGCCGGGGAGGCCGACACGTTCGAGCAGTCGCTCGACCCGTTCCCAGCGCTTGGGGTTCGAGCGAGCCGGTCGCAGCAGCCCTCCGCGGAACTCGTTGCCGCCGAGGGCGATGAAGACGTTGTCTGCGGCACTGAGCTGCTCGAAGAGTCGGGACGTCTGGAACGTTCTGGCGAGTCCGCGCTGGGCGCGGGTAGCCGTGGGAAGTCTAGTGACATCCTCACCGAACAGATGGATGGAACCCGTCGTCGGGGGAAACACACCGGCGATTGCGTTGAACAGGGTCGACTTGCCTGCACCATTGGTGCCGATGACGCTGATGCGCTCACCGGCGGCGATTTCGAGACTCACGTCGCGGATCGCCTTGACGCCGCCGAAGCTCTTCGACACGTCACGCACCACGAGGGCGGGGTCGGCCATGATCGGTCCTTTCAGAAGAATGGGTGGGCCGGCGCACTCGCGTACGCCGGCCCGGTACTGCTGTTTACGGGCAACCCTCGAAACGGTCGTAGACCGTGGTGCCCTGCGTGACGCCGGATGCCTCGCTGATGTTCTTCTGAACCAGCGTGCCCCCCTCGTCAAGAACTTCGATCAGGAAGTTGTCGACGATCGCCTGGCGGTTCTCGTCCATCGAGATCTGCCCGGTGGGCGAGTTCCAGTCGAGGCTGCCGAGAGCATCGCGCAGACCGGCGTGGCCGTCGCTCAGGTCGCCATCGACCTCCTGCAACCCGAGAACCAGCGACTGGAACGAGTTGTAGTAGAGGATGGAGAAGATGCTCGGGCTCGGGAAGGCATCGGGCTGCGTGACGTACGCATCCACGAACGGCTGCCACTCCGGGTTGTCGTACCCGGCACCGGGCACCGGTCCACCCGTGATGGTGCCGACAGCAGCAGACGCGATGTTCGCGTCACCGGAGAGGGCGGTCGTGTCTACCGCGATTGACCCGCCGACGAGCGGAAGGTCTACGCCGTTGGTGACGGCCTGCGACAGGAACGACGCAGCGTCAGCGCCGCCGAGTCCCACATAGACGGCGTCCGTGTCTGCAGGAATCTGAGCGATGATCGTGGCGTAGTCGGTGGTGCCGACGGGCACCCATGAGTTGCCGTTCACTTCGCCACCGGCCGCGCAGAACTCGGAGAAGAATCCTCCGGCGTTGTCGTAGGGGAACGAGTAGTCTTCGGCGATCGAGTAGATCTTCTTGTAACCCTTTTCGTCGTAGGCGTAGTCGCCGAGGCCACCCATCCACATCGCCGAGTCGCCGTGGAAGCGGAAGAAGTTCTCTGCGCCCTCGAGCGTCATTCCGACGGGGCTGGCTGAACCGTTGACGAAGGTCACTTCGGGAACCGTCAGTGCGTACTGCACGACAGCCTCACCCTCGTCACCGGAGACCGGGCCGAACACGATGTCGACGTCGTCGTTCTCGACGAGCTTCTTTACCTGGGTCTGCGCCGATCCCGAGGTTCCGTCGGTGCCTGCGTAGATGATCTCGATGGACTTGCCGCCGATCTCACCGCCGTCGACGGTTCCCCCGATTGCCTCCATCGCGACAGCGATTGCGGCCTTGGCCTCGCCCATACCGAATGCGAGGTTTCCCTCAGAGGTCGCGAGCACGCCGATCTTGATCGTGTCGCCGCCGGCATCGCCGCCACCGTCGCCACCACTGCCGCCAGTGCTACAGCCGGTTACGCCGAGGACCACGACTGCTCCGACGGCGAGCGTCGGGACCAGCCCTTTCCAGTTGTTCAGCATCATTGCTGCTTTCCTTTCGTGATTGCCTCACCCGTCGGCTGGGTCGCCGTCGGTTCTTGCTGCGGGTCATCGCCTGGGTCGGAAGCGTTCTTCCGCCTGCGATCGAAGGCCCGTTTTACCTGCGCCCCGATGCCGGCGATGCCCGCCGGCGCGAAGAGCAGGACGAGGATGAACACGATCCCGGTGAGGGTCATGTACCTGTCTGTGAAGTCCTGAGCAAAGTTGTCGAGCAGGGTCAGGATGATCGCGCCGATGAACACGCCACCGAGTGAGCCGATCCCGCCGATGACCGCCACGACCAGCACGTCGAGGGTGGAACCGAGGCTGACGACATCCGGATCGATCTGTGCGCGGTCGAAGACGAGCACAACCCCGCCGATCGACGCGATGAACGCAGAGAAGGTGATCGCGGCGATCCGGTACCTGTTGACCTTGTAGCCGAGGGCCGCCATGCGCTCCGGGCTGTCCCTGATGCCCTGCAGCGCCATCCCGAATGTGGATGCCGCGACATACCGGCAGAGCAGGAAGCAGATCACCGCGGCGAGCAGCGCGGCGAAGTAGAACGTCGTGATGTCGTTGAGGTTGATGATCTCGAGGTCTGGCTTCTTGATCGGTGCAAGCCCTCGACGGGCGTTCGTGACTTCGATGGCCTGTGAGGCGTACGAGTAGAACACCTGGCCAAGCGCGAGCGTGATCATGAGGAAGTAGATGGCCTTGGTGCGGGCCGCGATAAGCGCCACGAGGAATCCCGCGACCGTGCCGGCGGTGATACCCACGGGGATGGCGATGAAGAACGGCTGATCCAGCGTCACCATCACGTAGCCGACGCCGTACGCCGAAATGCCGGCGATGGTGACCTGCGCGAGCGAGAGCAGACCAACATACCTGTTCAGGAATACAAGGCTCATGGCGATGATGCCGAGCCACAGGCTGCGCACACCGATGTTGGGCAGCCAGAACCGCGGGCGATCCACGACGTAGGGGAACAGCAGCGCCAGCCCCAGCACCACCACCCATCCGATCCAGCTGTAGCGGGCCCAGAGGGACCGGGATCGTCCGGTCGCAGTTGGGGTTACGAGAGTCTCTGGCGCGGTCATGTTGCCGACCTCCTGCCCAGGATGCCCTGGGGTCTGATGGCAAGCACCACGACCATGAGTGCGAAGGTCAGCACGAGCGAGTACGTCGGCGCATAGACGAGTGCGAACTGCGACACGATGCCGACGAGCGCTGCGCCGATAGCAGCTCCCGGCACACTGCCCATGCCGCCCACGATCACGACCACAAGCGAGAAGAGAAGGTAGCTGCCGTCCTGTCCGGGCAGGAGCGGGAACAGGGTTCCGCCCACGACTCCGGCGAATCCGGCGAGCGCCGAGCCGAGGAAGAAGATCGATGCGAAGACCACTCGCACGTTCACGCCGGTCGCCGAGGTCATCTGGGAGTCGTCCACACCGGCCCTGACGATCGATCCGTACCGGGTCTTGTTGATGAAGAGAGTCAGACCGACGCCGACCAGCACGGCCACGAGGAGGATCAGCAGGCGGATGAGCGGGTAGCTCCCCAGACCGGGTAGCGGCAGTCCGACCTGGAAGGCTGCCGGGATCGCGACCTGGGTGGCGGTACCGCCGAACACCGCGAGCATGAGGTCGGTGCCGATCAGCGAGACGCCGAGGGTGACGAGCGCGACGCGCATGTCGTCATCCTGGAATCGACGGATGAGCACCTGATGGATGATGAGGCCGAGGACACCGACCGCAATAGCGGCTCCGAGCGCTCCCAGAAGCCAGTTTCCGGTCTCGCGGGCAATGACGTACCCGATGTATCCGCCGAGGAGGTAGCTGGTGCCGTGGGCCATGGTGATGACGCGCATGAGTCCGAAGATCAGGGTCAGCCCGCTGGCCACCAGGAAATAAACGGCGGCAAGGGTCAACCCATTCAACGCGATGAGTAAAAATTGATCCATGTCACCTGTCTCACAACTCTGTGAATCACCATTCAATCCGGGACACGAAAATGTATCCCGCCTTGTATACAAGTAGTTGTACACTAGAGCCAGCAGGTATCCGTGTCAATCGGCAGCCGGATTCCCCAACACAATCGCAACGAAGCGAAAGGGCACACCATGGCCAATTCCCCACTTCGAGTCGCCTCGATCGGATACGCGTTTATGGGCAAGGCCCACTCGCAGGCGTGGCGAAACGTCGCATCCTATTTCGACGTGCCGCCTGTCGAACAAGCAGTACTTGTTGGGCGGCAACCAGACGCGGTGAAGGCAGCCGCGCAGAAGCTTGGCTGGTTGTCGACGGCGAGCGACTGGCGTGAGGTGATCGCCAGGGACGACATCGACATCGTCGACATTTGCGCCCCCGGCCGCATGCACGCCGAGGTGGCCATCGCGGCACTCGAGGCCGGCAAGCACGTCATCGTCGAGAAGCCCCTGGCCAACAGCGTGGAGGAGGCCCAGCGGATGGCGGCGGCGTTCGAGGCCGCCGAGGCCCGCGGCCAGCATGCGATCGTCAACTTCAACTATCGGCGGGTGCCAGCGCTCGTTGTTGCTCAACGGCTCATCGCAGACGGACGGATCGGGACCATCCGGCACGTGCGCGCCGCCTACCTGCAGGACTGGCTGACAGACTCATCTGGCCCCATGAGCTGGAGATTGCGCAAAGAGGATGCCGGCAGCGGCGCCCTCGGCGATCTCGGCTCCCATGTCGCCGACATCGTGCAGCATGTTACCGGGCAGAACATTCTGGCGATCTCTGGCGGCCTGCGTACCTTTGTCACCGAACGACCGGCCGGTGACAGCGGAGGCGGAGGAATCCTGGGCTCAGGTGGCGGCGGTCCGCTGGAGCCGGTGACGGTGGATGACGCGGCATGGGGCACCGGGGAACTCTCCGGAGGTGCTGTGGTTCAGATGGAGGTGACCCGCATGGCCCTCGGCAGGAAGAACGGGCTCACCCTCGAGATCTACGGAGACCGGGGGGCGATCACCTTCGACCTCGAAAATCTCAACGAGTTGCAGTTCTTCGATGGACGCGACGCCGCCGGTGAGCAGGGCTTCCGGCGCATCCTCGTGACCGAAGCCGACCACCCCTACGTGGGAGCATGGTGGCCGGATGGTCACATCATCGGATGGGAGCACAGTTTCACCCACCAGTTCGCGGAGTTCCTGTGGAGCATCCGCGACTCCACCCCATCAACTCCCTCGTTCGCGGAAGGCTTGCGCGTGCAGCGCGTGCTGGCCGCGATCGAGGAAAGCGCCAGCAACAGCGGTTCGTATATCCGGCTCGACTGACACCGTCACCACCCCGCAAAGGAGCAAAGAATGAGTAGTCACCCCGTTACCCTGTTCACCGGCCAGTGGGCCGACCTGCCTCTGGAGGAGGTTGCGAAGCTCGCGAGCGGATGGGGTTACGACGGCCTCGAGCTCGCGTGTTGGGGTGACCACCTCGACCCGTGGCGCGCCGCCGAAGACGACGCCTACGTGCAGTCGCGCCTCGACATCCTCGACAAGTACAACCTCAAGCTCTTCGCCATCTCGAACCACCTCAAGGGACAGGCCGTCTGCGACAACCCGATCGACTTCCGGCACAAGGCCATCGTCGGCGCGAAAGTCTGGGGCGACGGTGATGGCGAGGGGGTGCGCCAGCGCGCGGCAGAAGAGATGAAGATGACCGCGATCGCCGCCCGCAAGCTCGGCGTCGACACGGTCGTCGGGTTCACCGGCTCAAGCATCTGGCAGTACGTCGCGATGTTCCCGCCCGTCGGGCAGGACGTCATCGACGCCGGCTATGAAGACTTCGCCACCCGGTGGAATCCCATCCTCGACGTCTTCGACTCGGAAGGGGTTCGTTTCGCGCACGAGGTTCACCCCTCTGAGATCGCCTACGACTACTGGACGACGGTCAAGACCCTCGAGGCGATCGGTCACCGCGAGGCCTTCGGGCTGAACTGGGACCCCTCACACATGGTGTGGCAGGGGCTCGACCCCGTGGGGTTCATCCTCGACTTCGCTGACCGGATCTACCACGTCGACTGCAAAGACACCCGGATGCGCATGGGCAACGGCCGCAACGGGGTTCTTGGATCGCACGGCGCCTGGGCCGACCCGCGGCGCGGCTGGGACTTTGTGTCGACCGGCCGCGGCGACGTGCCGTGGGAGGACGCGTTCCGCGCACTCAACTCGATCGGCTACAACGGGCCGATCTCGGTGGAGTGGGAGGATGCCGGCATGGATCGGCTTGAGGGCGCACCCGCCGGCCTCGCCTACGTTCGCTCGCTGCTCTGGAATGTGCCGACCGGATCGTTCGACGACGCCTTCGCCGCGAAAGACTAACTCCAGCAACGACTCCGGGCTCACACCAGGGACAGCCGCCCAGCGGATGTCCCGGGTGTGAGCCCGAGGTGGTTAATCTCCGAGGATGGCGGCAGCCGACTCGAGCATTTCGATCATCCGGCGACGCATGTGCCCGATGTGCTCTTTGACCGCAGGCTCGATCGCCTCGTAGTCGTGGGAAATGATCGCGTTGGCCAGCACCAGGTGCTCGCTGGAGCACGCCTCGAGTCGGGACTGCAGCGACGTTGCGCGCATCCAGAACCGCTGCACGCGCCGACGGGTCTCTTTGACCGTCTCGGCGACGAGCTGATTGCCCGCAATCGAGTTGACGGTGCGGTGGAAGGCAAGATCGGCCGCAGACCAGGACTCGCGGTCATCCTCTTTCGCGGCCCGCTGCATCTCGGCGACGCTCTGCTTCAGGAGCTCGGTTTCGTCGTCGGTCAGCTTGCTCGAAGCCTTGCGGCAGATGTAGGTATCGAGCACCTCGAGCAGGTCGCAGGCATCGTTGACTTCGGCGATCGTCAGCTGCGAGACGGCGAAGCGCGCGTTGTCTGTGCGCTTGACGAGCCCCTCTTTCTCGAGGCGCTGCAACGCTTCGCGCACCGGTGTGCGGCTGATCCCGAGCTGGGTCGCAATACGGTTCTCCGACAGCGGCGCCCCCGACCGGATCTTGAAACCGGTGATTTCACCGAGCAGCCACTCGTAGGCGCTATCTACCCGCGAACCCGCATCGTCAAGAGTCATGCCGTACCCATTTCGTAATCAGGCAACTATAGCCAGAGGAAACACTCACATTGTGCGCTCAATGAATTCGCGGGTGTGCACGTTGACGGGCACCTTCTGCAACTCAAGGATGCCGCGCGCAACGTGCTCGCTGAGCCGACGGAACGACTCCTCGCCCTTCTCGGCGGTGGCCCGCATCGGGTTGCCGATGATGCCGTTCTCGACGAACTCGTGGTGGTCCATCGGAAAGCTGAAGTACTGGTACCCCTCGAACTCTGCGTCCGGCATCCCATCGTCCTTGCTGAACGACTTGGGCAGGAACTCGGGGATGTGCGCCCGCGTGTCGACCGCGCGCTCCATGCGCACCAGGTCGGGGTTCCACGCCATGTCCTGCGAGGTCTCGAGCTCGCTCGAGTGCCAGCCTGGGGTTTCCTCCGGCGGGTTCTCCATGAGCCCCTCGAGGATGCCCTCGTAGCGTTCCATGTACGGCTTGACGAAGGAGATGAGCGCTCCGGTCTCGTAGCGCAGCTTGCGCAGCACCGGGTCGACGACCTTGATGTTGGAACCGTGGCCGTTGATGAAGATGATGCGGTTGAACCCGTGGTGGATGAGGCTGCGTGCGACATCGTTCATGAGGTTCAGGAGGGTGGATGCCCGCAGGGTGACGGTTCCGCGACCCTGGCCCACCCCGTACATGTGCTGGGGCGAGTAGCCGGCCCAGATGGGCGGGGTGTGCAGCACACCAATCGCCTCCGAGACGCGCTCAGAAACCTCGACCGCCGTGATGGTGTCTGTGTAGAGCGGGAGGTGCGGGCCGTGCTGCTCGGTGCTCGCCATCGGAACGAGGATCGTGTCTTTGGTCTTGAGGTACTCCTCGATGTCTACGTAGGAGAGGTAGGCGTGGTTCCAGGAGCGGAACTTAGCGCGGAAGTCTTCGTCGCCCTCGGTGAGGCGGGCGATGGTGCGCTCGGGACGGGGGTTCATGGCTTCTCCTTGTTGATGAGTGACAGAAAGCGGTCGGCGGCAAGCCGGCCGAGGTCGGGGTCGTTGATGTGAAGGTCGACGGTTTCGATCGGGATGTCCGGCCGAAGGTTCTCGCGGAGTGCCGCGAGAAAGAGCGCATCACCCTCGGGATCCCAGAAGGGTCCGTCGGGGGTGGCGGGAATAGAGAGCCCGAGCATCGGCATGATTACCGCCGCCGGGGCGGTCGTCTCATTGACGCGCTCGGCAAAGATCCGGCCGAGCTGCGCCTTCTCGTCGTGGGTCGCACGCACCAGGGTGTACTCGGGGTTGTGGTCGTAGACGGGGCGAGCGCGCATCGAGGCCGGAATCGAGCCGGCCGCCCACACGGAGAAGTCCATGCAGCCGGGTACGAGCACCTGGGGCAGGCCGAGACGGCCCACCGTCGCGAGCCTGTCTGGTCCTCCATTGTGGATGCCGCCCACGAGTGGGTCGTTAATCTCGTTGGTCGTGTAGTCGATCACACCCACGAACTGGCCCTCGCCCGCCAGCTCTTCCATGGCGCGACCGCCCACACCGTTGGAGTGGAAGACGACAGTCTCGATTCCGTTCTCGGCGAGACGATCCTTGAGCGCTCCGACCGCGGCGGTGGTGTTGCCGAGCATCGTTGTCGCGACGAACTTCTGCCCCTGCGCGGGGCGGGTCAGTGGATGCCCGTGCGCGAGCATCCCGAACATCGCAGCGGCGACGTTGTCGAACACGGTGGTCGAGACGGGGTTGAGGCCGAGGATGTCGACGACTGAGTGAACCACCATGACGTCTTTTGTGCCGACATAGGGGCCGAACTCGTGGTGTCCGGATGCCGTGGGCGCGACGACGATCTTGGGCACGCCGACGGGCAACTCCTGGATGGCGGCCGCACCCATCACGGAGCCGACGCCACCCACACTGATGCCGCCGATGATCTCGCCGGCCGCGAACCGCTCCCGCACCAGGTCACGCACCAGCTCACGCATGGTCTCTACCGCACGACCGCGCGTTCCGGAGCCCTGCAGCTGGGCGAGGGTGATGCCACCTCGCCCAGCCAACTCGGAGTGGCTCACATCCGGCACGATGCCCACAGGTTCGCCGAGGATTCCGGAGTCAACGACGAGCGTCTCGAGGCCGAGGATGTTCAGCCTGTCGCGCAGGTACGCAACCTCCGGCCCCTTGGTGTCGAGCGTTGCGACGATGACTACTTTGCCCATGAGTTCAGTCGGCTACCAGGTGTCGTTGATGAGCGGCAGCAGCGTTTCGCTGTTGACCTTCACCAGCCAGTCGTAGAACTCCTCGGTGAGGATCGACGAACCGTGGTCGATGATGAACTTGAGCTGGTCCGCGGGAATGTCGAGCCCCTCGAGGTTGGTCTCGAGCGCGTTCGGGTACTTGTTGGCCGGGGTGCGGTCAACCGGTGCCACGAACTCGGCGGTGAGCGCACCGTCGTAGCCGACCTCCTTCAAGGTGGCGATGACCTTGTTCCAGTCGTAATCTCCGTAGCCGGCGGGCATGCGGTTGTTGTCGGCGACGTGGAAGTCGACGAGCTTGTCGCCCACCAGACGGATCGACTCGAAGAGGTCCTTCTCCTCGATGTTGATGTGGAACGCATCGAGAACGACACCCAGGTTCGGGCCGACCGCGTCACACAGCGCCAGTGCCTGCTCTGCGCGGGTGATGAGGTAAGACTCGAAGCGGTTGAGTGGCTCGATTCCGACGCGCACTCCCTTCGCCTCGGCCACTTCATAGATCTCGGAGACACCCTCGACGAGCCACTTCCACTCGTTCTCGGGGGTCGAATCTGGCGTGATCTTGCCAACCTCGCCGGGAACGAGGGTGAGGATCTTGCCGTCGAGGTCGGAGACCAACCCGATGCAGTCCTTCACGTACTGAACGCTCTTGGCGCGGGTTGCCTCGTCGCCCGACTGCATGTTGCGGCCGCCGACCATGAGGGTCACCGAGCCCCAGCAGTTGAGTCCGTAGTGGTCGAGCAGGCCGCGTACGTGCTTGGCATCGTACTTCTCGGCCTCACCCGAGATCTCGATCGACTTGTAGCCGTACTTCGCGAGTCGCGCGATCGTGGTCTCGATCGGCTCAGCGCGCATCCAGTTATGCATTGACAGGTGCATCACACACTCCTCTTTGAGTTGGGTTTTGTTGCTTCTACCACTTGCTGTTGCGAGGGGGGCCGAACCCGAGCTTGCCCGGGTTCATGATCCCATCCGGATCCCACGCATCCTTGAGTTGGCGCATCAGTTCGAAACCGTGGCCATACTGCGGACGCATGAAGCGCCCCAGTTTGATTCCGACACCGTGGTGGTCGTTGAGAACGCCACCATTCTCCATGCCGGTCAGGATGCCTGCATCCCAAAGTCGGTCATGAAGATCCATCGCTTCGGCCGGATCGGTCGGTGGCTCATCGACATAGAAGCGGTCGTAGAGCATGGCGCCCCAGTCGTACCAGTGCGACAGATGGGCGGTGTAGCGCGCACCGTACTCGCTGAACTTCTCTTCGATGACCTGCTTCTTTGCGCGATAGATGTTCGGGATGTCCACGAACCGAGCGACCTGGTCGAAGGTGCCGTACATCAGTGGAGGCTGCGGCAGCTTGCCCTTCGCGTACGGCTCGTACTTGCCGTCCCACCAGGTCTGGCCGACGTCGGGCCCGAGGCTCGACCCGCCGGCCTTCTCGACGAGGGCCGTGATGGCCTTTGTCTCGTAGTCGACGAGTTCTTTGCTGCCGTCGCACATGATGACCATCAGGGTTCCGGTGAACGGGGTGCCCACCCAGTCCTGCAGCTTCTTGCTGTCGGCTTCGTCGTAGAGACGGATGACCGCAGGGCGGAGCCGGTTCGTCATGATGAGCCGGCCGGCCTCGATACCCGCAAAAATGTCGGGGAAGCTGAACGACAGGAAGCCCCTCGACTCGGGCAGCGGGTCGACGCGCAGGCTGGCCTGGGTGATGACTCCGAGGGTGCCCTCCGAGCCGACGAACGACTGGAGCAGGTCGGATCCCGCGGCGTGACTCGGCACGGCCAGAGTCTTGACGGTCTTGCCGGGAGGTACGACGACTTCGAGCTGAAGAACCTGGTCTTCGGCCTTGCCGTACTTCGTGCTTACGACGCCGGAGCCACGCGCGGCGATGAAGCCGCCGATGGTGGCACCCAGGTGATACGAGCCGGGGTAGTGGGCGAGCGTGAGGCCCTTCTCATTGAGCTCAGCCTCGAGAGTGGGCCCATCGATGCCGGCGCCGACCGTGACGACGAGGCTCTTTTCGTCGATGTCCACGATGTCGGTGAGTCTGGTCAGGTCTAGCGAGATTCCGCCGTACGGAGCGAAGGTGCCACCCTGGGTGCCGCTGCCGCCGCCCCGGGTCGTGACAGGGATGCGGTAGTCCGAGGCGATCTGAATGACGCGCTCGACCTCGGCGGTGTTCGCCGGCGTGACCGCGATGTCGGCGGAGGGCTGCTCGAGGTTCTTGAAGGCGAGGTACTTGGAGTACCACGACCAGTCTGCGGCCTGGGCCTGAAGTTCTGTCGCCTCCGTGCTGACGTTCGCCGCACCGATGGCCGCGGAAAGTTCTCGGACGATCTGGCCCCGAAGGTAGCTGGTGCCGCTCACCCCGTCGGACTCTGGTGTCTGGCTCACAGGACTCCTTAGGTTCTGGAGGCACCGTGGCGCAGGCAGTGAGCCGGTCAACGGTGACCTTGTATCCGTATCTGTATACAAGTCAGAACACTATGGGGTGTTCGTGGGTCTGTCAACAGGACGCCCGCCGGGTCGTGGCGACCAAACCCGTGCTACTCGCGCATTGACGACCTAGCATGGAGAGGGCACGCGCCGCCGGATTCCCCACAAAGCCCTCACCACGGGGGCGGTGGTGGGCGGCAACAATTGCCGGGAGGCGACCATGCAGGTCATCGTCAACACCGATAGCAACATCACTCTCAATCAGCAGAAGCTCGACGAGTTGGCGTCGGTGGTGGAAACCTCTCTCGGGCATTTCGGCGCCCACCTGACCAGGGTCGAGGTGCACCTGACCGACGAGAGCGCCGGCCGCAGCACAGGCGACGACATCAGTTGCCGACTCGAAGCTCGGCCCGAGGGCCGAAATCCGGAATATGTCACTGACAACGCCTCAGCGGTCGATGATGCCGTCAGGGGTGCCCTCAAGAAGATGCGGAGCGTGCTGGATTCCACCTTCGGCCGTCGTGACCAACACAAGGGCAGCACGCCGATGGGTGGTCCCGAACCTCGCTAGGGCGCCTGGCTCGGGCCGGCACGTGGGCCGCTCTCCTTCCGAAATGACGGAGACACGCCGCATCGCGCCCGAGCACACCCCCGGAACTCCGCGCCGGAGCAATCCGATCTCCGTCATTTCGGAAGGGGCCGGAGCGGGGGCGGGAGGGGCGGGCAGGAATGGGTCGCGCCGCGCCGCTAGGGCGCGAGCAGCGACACCCCCGGCGCGAACAGCAACGCCGTGGGCACCAGCAGGAGCGCGACCGCGGCGGCCATGACCGCAACCCTGGCGACAGTCGACAGGGGGCGGGAGTCGAGCCGCGCGATGCGGTTGCGAAGTTCATCGGTGGATGCCGCATCCCCCCAGTCACCCGGCGACGCAGCCAGCGGAGCCCCGCCTCGCTCCGCGCCGACGAGCACGATGGCCCGCGCCAGCACGGAGTCTGGCACGACCTGGCGTGCACGATCGTCGGCGAGCATCTCGATGAGCAGCCCGACCTCGCGCTGGGCGCGGAACGCGATCGGAAACCAGGGAAGGGAGGCGTACCAGGCTCGGAAAGCAACGAGTACGACATCGTGCCGCTGGCTCACGTGTGCCTTCTCGTGTTCGATTACCGCTGTCATTTCGTCGCCGTCCAGCAGCGCGACCAGTCCGGCAGACACGACGGTGACCGAGGTAACCGCGCCGGGCAGGCAGTATGCGACGGGAGCTGGGCTGTCGAGCAGCCTCGCTCCGGGAACGAGCTCGAGGGGCGAACTGAGCAGGTGCACAAGCTGGGCGTGACGGCGGCGCTGGCGCTCCGACCTGACGACGGTGAGCGCGAGGTTCAGCAGCAGGTGAAAGGCGAGAAGCGCGGCGCCGGCGAGCGCGAGGGCGTTGGTCAGCGGAACCGCCAGAAAGCCTCGGGCGGCAAACCCGGCGGCTCCCGAGAGCAGATCGTCACCGAACGGCGCGAGTCCGAAGGCGAGGAGGGCACCGATCATCGACAGCCCGCCGGCGATGGCGATGGACTGCCACAGCAGCAGGGCGGCGGCGGGGGCACGTGCGGGCCACGACGCGCGAGCCAGCAGCAGCGGTACCGGCACCGCAAGGGCTATCGCGAGCGCTGCGAGCGCCAGCGGCGCGACCATCGCGCTTAGTGCCCGTCGAGAATGCGGCGGAGAGTGTCGGCTTCTTCGGCGCTGACCTGACCAACGAACCTCTCGAGCACGGCCGTTCGATTCGACGCTCCCCCGAGCACCTCATGCATAAGCTCGGCCATGTGTTCTTCGCGGTCGGCCGCCGCGCTGTACCGGTGGGGGCGGGAGGCGCGATCCCTTGCCACGAAGCCCTTCTTCTCAAGCCGCGACAGCACGGTGAGAATCGTCGTCGGTGCAAGCTTCCGCTCGGGCATGGCGTCTTGAAGGTCGTAGGCCGACAGAGTTTCGTCTGCCGCCCAGAGCACATCCATGATCGATCGCTCAAGCTCGCCCAGTGTTGCCATACCTGAAATTCTACCCCACGTAGAAATATGTGCTGCGCCGTGTCAAAATAGTTCTACGGCTCGTAGAAATGGAAACGGGGACCAAAGGCCCTGTCGAGCGGTTCACCCCGTCGACATGATGGGACGCGGTCGCCGAGAATACGGCCCGGAAACCACGGAGGCATTGCGGATGGATCCACTCGAAATCGCACGATGGCAATTCGGTATTACCACCGTGTACCACTTCGTCATGGTTCCCCTCACCCTCGGCCTCGGCCCTTTGGTCGCCATCATGCAGACCATGTGGGTGCGCACGGCCAACGAGAAGTACCTTCGCATGACGAAGTTCTGGGGCAAGCTCTACCTGATCAACTTCATCATCGGCGTCGCCACCGGTCTCGTGCAGGAGTTCCAGTTCGGCATGGCGTGGAGCGAATACTCCAGGTTCGTCGGCGACGTCTTCGGCGCACCGCTGGCGATGGAAGGGCTGCTCGCCTTCTTCTTCGAGTCGACCTTCCTCGGCCTGTGGATCTTCGGCTGGGGTCGGCTCCCCAAGAAGGTGCACCTCGCTGCCCTGTGGATCGCGGTGGCGGGTTCCATCGCATCCGCCTTCTTCATCATCGTCGCGAACTCCTGGATGCAGCACCCCGTCGGCGTCGAACTCATCGACGGCCGACCCGTCATGACCGACATCTGGGCAGTGCTGACCAACAACACCGCCCTCACCGCCTACAGCCACACGATCATGGGCGCCCTCGCCGTCGGCGCCGGCTTCCTGGTCGGCATTTCCTGGTACCAGCTCTGGCAGCGTCGGCGTGACGGAATCGACACAGTGGATGCCCGCGGCCGGGTCGTCGTCGGTGAACGGCTCGACATCCCGGGCCGCGACCGCGTCGACCACTCGGTGTGGATCAGAAGCCTCCGGATCGGTGCCGTCGTCGCGATCATCGGCTTCGGCGGAGTGGCGCTGACCGGCGACCTGCAGGCCAAGCTCATGTTCGAACAGCAACCGCTCAAGATGGCCGCAGCCGAGGCCGCCTGCCAAGACGGCACGAGCTTCTCGGTGCTGTCGATCGGCAACCTCGGGGCGCAGAACTGCAACGAGGTCGCGGGGATCATCGAGATCCCCGGCATCCTGTCGTTCCTCGCCCACGGCGATTTCACGACCGAGATCAAGGGCGTGAACACCCTCATCCCCGAATATCAGGCCCTGTATGGCACCAACCTGCCCGACAACCCCCTCTACGGCGAGCGTGCCGGCCAGGAGATCAACTACCTCCCGATCATGGAGGTCACCTATTGGGGCTTCAGGCTGATGATCGGTTTCGGGATGCTCGCTGCCGGGTTCGCCGTGCTCACCCTGTGGCTGACCCGCAAGGGCACCGTGCCGCGATCGAAGCTGATGATGTGGACCGCGCTTACGAGCATTATGGCTCCCTTCGCCGCGAACATCGCGGGCTGGGTCTTCACCGAAATGGGCCGACAGCCGTTCGTGGTCGCCCCCAACCCGACGCCGGGCGGTGTCGATGGCGTGTTCATGTTCACCGCTGCCGCCGTCTCGCCGGGGGTCACGGGTGAGGAGATCGTGTTCTCGCTGGCTGCCTTCGCCGTGGTGTACGCCGTGATCCTCGTGTTCGAGCTGAAGCTGCTCGTGAAGTATGTGCGTGGCGGGGTGGCGTCCGCGATGCCCGAGCTGGCGCATCCGGGGCACGACGACGACCCGGACAAACCCGACGATCCCGACAAGCGCGACGTTCTCGCGTTTGCGTACTAGGAGGCTGACATGGAATTCCTGCCAACACTGTGGTTCGTCGCCATCGCGGCTCTCTGGATCGGCTACCTCCTGCTCGAAGGCTTCGACCTCGGGGTCGGGATGCACATGCTCGTGTCTGCGCGCACCGAGAAGCAGCGCAGGCTCATGTTGAACAGCATCGGGCCGGTGTGGGACGGCAACGAGGTCTGGCTGATCACCGCGGGGGCGGCAACCTTCGCAGCATTCCCGCTCTGGTACGCCTCCCTGTTTTCCACCCTCTACATCCCGCTGACGCTCACCCTGCTCGCGCTCATCTTTCGCGCCGTCGCCATCGAATACCGCGGCAAGGGTGACAGCGATCGCTGGCGCGCCTGGTGGGATCGTGCGCTCGGCATCGGCTCGTTCGTCACCGCCTTTGGGGTGGGCGCCATGCTCACCCTCACCACGACGGGCCTGCCGATCGACGCGAATGGTGACCGCGTCGGCGGGCCGTTCGCCTGGCTCAACGGGTACGCCATCCTGGGCGGGCTGGCCGTGATCGGCTTCTGCCTCGTGCACGGCGCCGTGTTCCTCAGCCTCAAGACGCTCGGCCCCGTGCGCGACCGCTCGCGTGCCTTCGTGGTGCGCTGGGCACCCGTCGCGCTGCTGCCGATCGTCGGCTGGGTGCTCGCGGTGCAACTCGCGTCGGGAACCGTCATCACCTGGGGGCTCGTCGTGCTGGCCGTGGCTGCTGTCGTCTACGGATGGGTAGCCGCCAGGGCCGGGCGGGAAGGCCGGGCGTTCGCCGGGATTGCCGCGTTCCTGGTGCTGGGCGCTGCATCCATCTTCGCCGCAGCCTTCCCCGTGGTGATTCCGTCGACGATCGACAGCGCGTTCGACCTGACCGTCACCAACGCTTCGAGCGGCGAATACACCCTCGGCGTGATGAGCGTCGTGACGGCGATCGGGCTGCCCCTCGTGTTGCTCTATCAGGGCTACACCTACTGGGTGTTCCGCCGCCGCCTCGCAGAAACACACCTCCCCGACGCGCATACCGTGCTTCCGGCGGTGGCATCGCGATGACCCTCGACCGGCGTCGCACCTTCGTCTTCGGCGTGCTGGCCGCGCTGAAGGCGGCGGCGCTCGTCGGTATGGCCGAGGCACTCGCCCGCGGAATTGTCTCGGTCATCGCCCGTGATGACGCTTGGCGGGATGCCATCACCCTCGGCCTCGCTGCGGCGCTGCTGCGCGCGCTCGTCACTTGGGCCGCGCAGTCGTACGCCACCCGTGCGGCCATCGGCGCCAAGGAGGAGCTGCGTCGGGAACTCGCCGGCAGGATGCTCGCCGGCAGCGACGTGGGCACGGGTTCGGCGACAGCGGTGGGCACGGTCGGACTCGACCAACTCGACAACTACTACCGCCTGGCGCTGCCCGCGGTCGTGACAGCGGCGACCATCCCGCTGCTCATCGGTGCGCGCATCCTCTTCGCAGACTGGGTGAGCGCGGTGATCATCGTGGTCACGGTTCCGCTCGTGCCGATCTTCATGGCGCTGGTCGGCATGCACACCCGCGACCGTGCGGATGCGGCATCCGCGACCCTGCAGCGACTCTCGGATCATCTGGTGGAGCTCGCGCGCGGCCTCCCCGTGCTCGTTGGACTCGGTCGGGTCGACGAGCAGTCCGAGGCCCTCCGGCAGGTGTCGACCGAGCATCGCGCGACGACCATGCTGACGCTGCGCACCGCGTTTCTCTCATCGCTGGTGCTCGAGCTCATCTCCACGATCTCCGTGGCCATCGTCGCCGTGTTCGTCGGGTTGCGGCTCGTCAACGGTGACATGCCCCTCGCGATCGGGCTGGTCGCACTTATTCTCGCTCCGGAATGTTTCGCACCGTTCCGCGAACTGGGCTCGGCATTCCATGCCTCGCAGGACGGTCTGGCCGCGCAACGTCGCGCCCGGTCGATCGCGGATGAGCCTCTTCCGACCGATGTGCGTGTTGCCGGAGAGCGGCTGCGGGTCGATGGCCTCGTCGTTCGCTACGCAGACCGCACCTCACCGATCATCGACGGTCTATCGCTCGCCTTCGAGCGCGGCTCGGTCACATCGATCGAGGGGCCGAGCGGTGCGGGCAAGTCGACGGTCCTCGGTGTGCTGGCCGGCATCGTCCCCGCAAATGACGGCGTGGTGACGGGCGTCGACCCGCTCACTGTCGCGTGGGCTCCCCAGCATCCGCGCACCGTCGCGGCGACCGTGCGCGACGAGATCGCCCTCTACTCCAGCGACAACGCCGACGTCACACGCGTCATCGCGCAGCTCGGTCTCTCCGCCGTTGCCAACGACGATCCCGAACGACTAAGCCCTGGTGAACTGCGTAGGGTAGGCGTCGCGCGCGCCCTCGTCCGGGTCGCTGGTGGCGCAGACATCCTGTTGCTGGATGAGCCCACCGCGCACCTGGACCCCGCCCACGCGCTGCTGGTCGAGCGCGCCATCGACGAGCTGCGCACGACCGTGACCATCGTTTTCGCGTCGCACGAAGCAGGCATGACCCGGCTGGCCGACCACCGGGTGCGGCTCGGCGCCCAGGGCGGATCGCGTGACGCGGCCTCGGCCGACCCGGCGACCATCACCCTTCCGGCTGAACCCGAAACGGCAAATGCCTCAACGGGCATATTCGCCGAGCTGGTCGCATTCGTGCGCCCGTCATTCGGCCGCATGCTCGCCGCCATCGCCCTCGGAACCGGCGCAGCGCTCTTCGCCGTCGCCCTCACCGCGCTGTCGGGATGGTTGATCGTGCGAGCGAGCGAGCAGCCACCGATCATGTACCTCACGGTGGCTATCGTGGGCGTCAGATTTTTCGGGATCGGCCGGGCCGTGCTCCGGTACAGCGAGCGACTGGTCACCCACGACGCCGTGCTCGGCTCCGTCACCACCCTCCGGCAGCGGCTGTGGACGGGGATCGCCACCACCGGCATCGCCTCGCGTTCGGCAGCCACCGGCGCCAACGCGCTCGATCATCTCGTCGCCGCAGCCGACAGGGTTCGTGACCTCGTTCCCCGCGTCGTGCTGCCCGCCAGCGTCGCAGCTATGACGGCGGTCGTTGCCATCGTCGCCACGGCCGCCCTGCACCAGGACGCCGTTCCCATCGTGGTCGGGGTCATCCTCGTCAGCCTCATCGTCGCTCCCGCCGTCGCCGTCGTCGCAGACCGCTCGGCCGCGCGAGGAACAGCCACCGCGCAAACTGCCGTCGTGCGCCACTTCAGCGCCATGGTCGGTGCGGCACCCGACCTTCGCGCCAATGGAATCGCCGAGCGGGTGCTCGCGCGGCTGGACTCGCTCGACGCCGCGGCCGGCGCGCACGCCCGGCGGGGAGCGGCAGCCCTCGGTCTGGGCAACGGCATGGTCGTGCTGGCCTGCGGGGCGGCATCCATGCTGATGCTGCCCGCCACAGCGCAGGCCACAGCCGCCGGAACGTTGCCTGGCGCCATCGTGGCCGTGCTTGTACTGCTGCCGATCGCCCTCATCGAACCGCTCACCGGCATGGTCGAGGCCGTGCAACAGTGGCCAGCCCTGGCCGGGGCGCTCGCCAAAGTGCGCGCCATCACGAGCGCCCGCGCCGCGGCCGCCGGAACACTCCCGCTCGGCCCCATCGACACACTCGAGCTGCGCGGCCTCGCCGTGGGCTGGAACAACTCCACGAGCTTCGGTCCGATCACCGCAACGGCGCGCCGCGGTGACTGGATCGTTGCCGAGGGCCCGTCGGGCTCCGGCAAGTCGACCATGCTCGCGACGCTCATGGGCTTTCTGCCGGCGGCATCCGGAACCATCGTCGTCAACGGCATGGATGCCACCACCCTCGACCCGGCGTCGCTGCGGTCGCGCATCTCGTGGTGCCCGCAGGAGGCTCACCTGTTCGACTCCACCATCCGCGGAAACCTCCTGCTCGCCCGCGCGCGGGACGACCGCGCCAGCGATGCCGAGATGGTCGCGGCGCTGGCCACTGCCGGCCTCGGCGATCTCATGCGCTCACTGCCGCTCGGCCTCGACACCCGCACCGGCTCGCTGGGCGGCAGGCTCTCCGGTGGCGAGCGCCAGCGCCTCGCGGTCGCCCGAATGCTGCTCACCCGCTCCGACCTGGTGCTGCTGGATGAACCGACCGCCCACCTCGACGCTGCCAACGCCGAGCGGCTGATGTCGAACCTCCGCGCCGCCCTCGCCGACCGCATCGTCGTGCTGGTCAGCCACCACCCCGACGAGCGGCTGCCCGGGGACATCCCCGCCGCCCTCGGGCGCCCCGGCATCCCCGTCCCCGCCGCCCTCGGCCGCCCCGGCATCCCCGTCCCCGCCGCGCCCGCACCCCACATCCCCGCCGCCCTTGCGCAAACTGTCGCTACGTAGACGGCAAAACG
>NZ_JASISV010000003.1 GCF_030063305.1 Salinibacterium sp. G-O1 | reverse complement strand
AATAGGTCAATCACATAAAGCACAGTCGGGTTTTTGGCATTTGACATTGTGCACGCTGTTGAGTTCTCAAGGATCGGACGCTCCTGACCTCCACCACAAACGGCTTCACCCAGGGCTACAAAACCTGCGCCACCCCCCACACAAAAGCGCAGAAGGCAACCTGTCTAACTTACCAACTTTCCCGAGTCTGTCAAGTCGAGCGGCGAGCACCTGAACGGCACATCGACACGCAACCAACACTCGAATAAGCGGGTTCTCATCCTAAGATCTGAAGACGAAACCTGCAAGAGGAAATTCGCTATATGACTCGACTAAAACCCGAAAGTTTTAGAGGATGGCGGCCCCCACTTGAGGCCGGAAACCTAGCAGCAGAACTGCCCGGGTTTTCCGCACCTTTGGGGTGACAAGAGATGACTTTACGTGCATTTCTCGCCCCCCACCAAACTACGCCGCATCCCGGGCGTGTCGCAGGTCGACCCGTGTCACGGAGTGACCGCGCGCGGCACCAGGCCGAGGCTGAAAGCTCGTCGACTTCGTCGCATCGCGACCAGTGCGAGCAGCACGCTTCCGGCACCGAATACGAGCAGGATGACCGCCGCCACCACGACCGAAGCCACGCTTCCGCCGGCGATGATCCCCTGCATGCCGTTCACCGCATACGTAAGCGGTAGCAGCGGGCTCACGACCTGGTACGGCTCGGAGAGGGCCTGGATCGGATAGATCCCTCCCGTCGACGTGAGCTGGAGGGCCAGCAGGAACAGGGACACGACAAGGCCGCCCCGACCGAACCCGATGGTCAGCAGATAGTGGAACGCGGTGAAAGCCAACGCAACCAGCAACGAGAATCCGAGCGTCGCCGGCAGCAGACTCCAGCCCACCCCGAGTGCGCCATGAAGCAGGGCCACCAGGAGCACGGCCGGAGCCGCACTGACGATGCCTGCACGTCCGAGCGCGGAAGAAACAAGGCGACCGCTGCTGGCCGTAGACGCCAGAGCTCGCCGGGAGACGGGCTGCAACACCAGGAACACCGCAAGCGCCCCGATCCACAATCCCAGTGGAATAAGGAAGGTCGCCACGACCTGGCTCAGGTCGGAGACCTCATTAGCTGTCGATACCGACAGGGTGACAGGGTCTGCGACGATCTCTGCCGTGGATGCCGCGGCCCCGCTGTCGGCGGCCGGCACCAGGTCTGCACCAGACTGCAGCCCCGTCGCCAGGTCTGTCGCGCCGGCGGCAAGCCCGCTCGCCCCGCTCACCAGCGCGGGCCCGCCAGCACTCAACTGTGCCGCCCCGTCGGCACTCTGGGAGATGCCATATTGCACAGACTCGATGCCAGAGGTCGCCCGGTCGGACAGCGATGCACCACCCGCAGCGGCGCCGGCCAGCTGATCGGTGATAGAGCGGAGTCCACCCGCGATGGCGGGGTCGACCGTGGGATTGGCTTCGATGGCGGGCGTGAGTTGCGTGAGGGCAGCCGAGAGCTGCGAGATCCCGCCCGTGTAGCTGTCGATGCCGTCGGTGAGCCGGGTGAGCCCCCACGCGCCGTCTCTGAGGTCGCTGAGCCCACCGGCGAGCGAGCCGACTCCCGCGGTGTACTCCCCCAGGCCGCCCGACAGGGAGGTCGCGCCGGTTGACAGTTCGGTGGCGCCCGCGGCCGCCGTTCCCAGGGAGGTGCCGAGATCGCCGAGGCTTTCGTAGATGCCGCCGATGTACTGGGCGGTGATGGCCTTGCCGAAAGTGTCTGTCATCGTCTGGCCCACCACCTGCGCGACCGAGCCGGTCAGGTAGCTGTGGGAGTCGTCGGTGCGGATCGAGATGTCCGCCTGCTGCGGATCGCTACCGGAGAGCGACAGGATCGACGTCGAGAAGTTGGACGGCACGGTGAGCACGGCGTAGACGTCGCCCGCGTCGAGTGCTGCCGCGGCATTCTGAGCATTGGTGATCGTCCAGTCGAAACCGTCGGCGCCGGTGAGCTCGGTGACCAGAAGTCTCCCGGCGAAAACGGGCTGCTCGGTGCCGTCGGCTGTGGTTGTGTTCTGCAGCACGTCGTCGTTAACGATCGCGACGGGAATGTTGTCGAGAGACGACTCCCCCTGACCGATCGCCCCAACGAAGAGGCCGGTGAAGGCGAGCGGGATGAGCGCGGCGGCGGCGAGGCCCACGCGCCTTAATGCCGTGGTGGTGGTCGTCATCGGACGACTCCTTCCGTGCTGAGGTGTCTGGAGTGCGGGAGGGCGAGAGGCCCGGCCAGGTCGATATCGATGTGGGCGCGGTCGCCCGTGGCGTTCGCGAACGTCGCCGAGCGAACCAGTCGTGAGGCTGGCGGCGTGCCGATCACGATGACCGTTGTCGCGCTTGCGAGGGAACACACGGCCTGGATGAAGGCGGATTCGTCTCGGGGGTCTGCGAACGCGTCCAGTTGGTCGAGCATCACCACCGCCGGTTGTTCGGCGATGGCGATGCTCGCCAGGGCGACCGCACGCTCGAGCTGCGGCAGCCCCACCAGGGTGCTGCCGCGCTGGATCGTCACGCGAGAATCACCCAGCGCGGCGTTGACCCTGTCGAGCCACCGTTGCGACTGGGAGGTGACGGTGAAAACGCGGTACCACGGCTGGGTCATTTCGAGTCGTTCGCCCAGCAGATCGCCGACGGTGAGACTTTCCTCCGAGCGCTGGCTTCCACCGATGTCGGCGAGGGCGACAATCGAGCGCACGGCGGCGGCTTCGGAGGGCAACGGATGCCCGCCCACCTGCGCGCGCCCCGACAGCGGCTCCAGCCGTCCAGCCAGGGTGGCGGCAACAAGCCGTCGATCCATCGCGTCGCCACTGGCGGTCACGACCGAACCCTGTGCGACGGAAAGGGTGAGGGGCCCCACGCTGTGGGACGCGGAGCCGACGACGAGATCGTCCAGGCTGATGACAGCCGTGGTGGCCGCAGCCCAGTCGACAGAGTGCTTGTGCTCGCGCAACTTCTCACCCTCGATGTCGAGCATCGGCAGGGCGCGACCGAGCCAGCGTGGCATCCACCATGCCGCGTTGCCGAACAGGGTCATGAGCGCCGGCACCAAAGTCATGCGCACCAGGAAGGCGTCGAGCGCGATGCCGACGGCAAGGCCGAGCGCGATTCCCTTGATGGTTCCGCCGCCCTCGGGCACGAAGGCGAAGAACACGAAGAACATGATGAGCGCGGCCGCCGTCACCACCCTGGCCCCGTTGGCGAACCCCGTGCTGACGGAGTGCATAGCGTCGCCGGTCTTGACGAACTCTTCGCGCATGCCCGACACAAGGAACACCTCGTAGTCCATGGCCAGCCCGAACAGCACGGCCATCAGGATGATCGGCATGAAGCTCAGGATCGGTCCGGGGTTTTCGACGTGCAGCAGTTCGGAGAACCATCCCCACTGGAAGATCGCGACGACGATTCCGAACGATGCGACGACGGAGAGCAGGAACCCCAGGGCCGCCTTGATCGGCACGAGCACCGACCTGAACACGGCCATCAGCAGGATGATGGAAAGGCCAACCACGATCAGCCCGAATGGCACGAGGGCGTTGGTTAGACGGTTGGAGATGTCGATGCCAATGGCGGTCGACCCGGTGACAAAGATCGGGGTGTCGTAGCGCGTTTCGATGGTCGGTCCCAGATCCCGGATCGCCTGCACAAGCTCCTTGGTGGCGACGGCATCGGGGGCGCTGGAGGGGGTGACCTGCAGAATCGCGGTGTCGAGCCCCTCATCCGGAATGCCCTGAGAGACGAAGTCGACGTCTGGCAGGGCACGAAGGTCGTCGGCGATCGATTCGAGGTCGCTCAGGATGTCTGTGGTCTGGGTGATGTCGACGGCGACGATGAGCGGGCCGTTGTATCCGGCCCCGAAACCCTCGCTCACGAGGTCGTAGGCTTCCCGCTGGGTGGACCCGGCTGGCTCCGATCCCCCGTCGGGCAGGTTCAGGTCGAGGCTGAGTGCGGGGATCGCGAGGGTTCCCAGGATGGCAATCACCCCGACGGTCGCGAGGATGGGATGCTTCATCACTCCCTTTACCCACCGCATTCCCATGCTTCGCTGTGTGTCGGGTTCGGCGTTGGCACGCTTCCAGGCGCGCGAACCCGTCTTCGGCGCGAGCCGTCCCTTGGCCAGCCCGAGGAAGGCGGGAAGCAGAGTGGTGGCGACACCGATCGCGATCAGCACCGCGACCGCGGCGCCCACCCCCATGACGCTGAGGAACGGGATTCCCACCACCAGCAACCCGAGCAGGGCGATGATGACCGTCAGACCGGCGAACACCACGGCACTTCCTGCGGTGCCCACCGACATGGCCGCCGATTCTTCCGGGTCTTCACCCCTGGCCAGTTGTGTTCGATGCCGGGACAGGATGAAGAGGGCATAGTCGATGCCGACCGCGAGGCCGATCATGAGGGCGAGCAGGGGGGCCGAGCTCGAGACCGTCGTGAAAGCCGAGAGCATGATGATCGCGCCCATCACGATCCCGACGCCGATCAGCGCGCTGATCAGGGGCATCCCTGCCGCGAGCAGCGAACCGAAGGTGATGATGAGCACGACCCCTGCGAAGAGCACCCCGAACACCTCGGTGATGGTGATTCCGACGGTGTTGTCCTGGAATACCTGCCCCCCGAATTCGACCCTCAGCCCGTCGCTGTCTCCCACGCTCGCTGTCGCCTTAAGGTCGGCGATCGTCGCATCCGTCACATCGGCAGAAGGGCCGACAAGTTGAACCCGGATGATCGCCATATCGCCGCCGCTGCTGATCGCGTTGCCGGCGTACTCGCTGAACGGACTGAGAGCGGAGTCGACTCCCGTGACATCCGAAATCGCGGCGACGAGCCTGCCGATCGCGGCTTTCTCCTCGACGATGGATGACCCGTCCGGTGCCACCACGACAGCCGTCGCACTCGCGCCTGCTACCGAGGGGAACACCGCCTCGAGCCGGTCAAGGGCATCCTGAGATTCCGTGCCGGGAATGACGAACGATTCCTGGGTCTGCCCGCCGAGCGCGATACCGCCGCCGAGCACACCCACGATGAGCAACAGCCACACCCCGAGAATTCGCCAGGGACGGCGATAGGCGAATCGGCCGAGTCGGTAAAGAAGAGTTGCCATGGTCTGCCCCAGGGTGGTTTCGGGTTGCTGTCGGGTGCCGGAAGGTCAGCGGGTGCTGACGGGCGCGAGCAGTTCGCTCATGATGGTGATGAGAGCGGCCCTGGTCTCATCTGCCGGGAATTCGATGCCATGCGCGTGAGTGGTGCACAACATGTACGCGGCGCCACCAAGCGCGATCCCGAAGCGCATGTTGTCTTCGAGGGATTGCGTGTTCTGGGAGAAGAAGGTGGCGAGTCGAGCCACAATCGAGTTCGCACGGTCAACGACCGGCACGTCGACCAGGGAAGGCCCCTGGTTGATGAACATGTTCACCTCGAGTCGATGAAGCAGCAGGAAGTCCACGAACACCTCGAGAAAAGCCTGGCTGTCGCTCACGCTCCCGCTGTTCTCGAGTAGCGCGAGCACCCCGTCCATCCGGTCGAGCGCTGGGCCAATCACGGACTCCAGCAGTTGCTCCTTGGACGCGAAATGATAGAGCACGCTCGATTTTGAGACCCCCGCGAGTTCCGCGATTCGCTGCAGCGACGTCGCGGCGTAACCTGCGGAAGCGAACTCGCTCAAAGCAATCGCACGCAATTCTTCATGGGTTGACATGACGTCGAGACTAGCTGACCGATCGGTCAGAAACTACTCGACCTATCAGGGAACTGCCAGAAATGGCACCCCCCGTGTACGCGTTGCGAACCGGGTAGCGTTAGTAAAAATCTCAGGAGGTACCGTGCGCAGGTTCATGTTCAACACGACTCTCCTCAGCGCCGTCTTCGGCGGCTGGGGCACAGTTCAGGCGACGCGAAAGGGTCCACGGGACTGGCGACTCATCCTGATGTGGGTCAGCTGGGGCGCGACTGTAGCAATCGCCGTCGGCACGATCGTCAAGCAGGCCAAGGACCACGACGAGCTGGAGGACTGAATATGTTTGGAAACGGCTACGGCTGGGGCGCGTTCCACTTCATCGGGACGCTTGTCGGCGGTCTCTTCGCCTTCTTCATGGTGCTGGTTGCCGCGGCCCTCATCTTCCTGCTCGTGCGATTCCTTCTGGTCGCGACCACCGCGGCCAAGATCTACGTCGCGAAGAATTCCCCGGTGAAGCCGGTCTCGACCCCGGCGGCTGAGCCCACCCAGGCTCCCAGCCCGGCCCCGACCGACACGACGGCTCCGGTTGCTCCCGAGCCGGCCGATGATCCGACAGCCACCACTCCCCTGTTCACGGATGGCGCTGGCACGGACACCGCTGTCACCGAGAGACTGACCCCGTCACCGACTCCCGTCAAGAAGCCGCGAAAGAAGCCAGACGCCCAGTAGCCGGCACCGCGAGACCTCCACTTTTGCTGGGTCGACGCACGTGCAGGCAGCACAAGTGGAGGTCTCGGCGCGGCGGCCGCGGCCGCTAGCCCAGGAACGCCCGCAGCAGCGCCGCCGACCCCGCGAGATGCTCGGTCATCGCCTCGCCGGCGCGATCCGGGTTGCCGGTCAGGATGGCGACCACGATCGCCTCGTGCTGCTCGTTGGAGTGCGCGATATTGCGCGCCAGCAGCGGGATGCCATCGAGCAGCTCGTTCACGTGGGTGCGGTTGTCGGCCATCAGTGACACGAGCGACGGCATGCCGACGACTTCCGCGATCGTGAGATGCATCCTAGAGTCGAGTCTGCGATAGTCGTCGACGGATGCCTCTGACACCTCCCGCAGGCGAGTCCAGAGCAGTTCACGGTCGGCCGCTCCCAGCTCGCGGGCCGCCGCAGCGCGTGCGGCACCCACCTCGAGGATGTCGCGGAGCCCGAGCACGTCGTCGATCAGCGCCGGGGTGGGCGGCGCAGCATCCGGAACCACCCGCTCGGGAACTGTCTCGCTGACGAATGTGCCGCCGTAGCGACCGCGACGCGAGACCAGGTATCCGGCCTCCGACAGCGACTTGATCGCCTCGCGGACGGTGTCGCGACTGACCGAGAACCGCGCGGCAAGCTCGCGTTCCGGGGGCAGGGCCCCTCCGGGCTCCACGATCCCGAGACGGATGGTTTGCAGCAGGCGCGCAACGGTATCTTCGAACGCATTTCCGTTGCGCACCGGGCGAAGCAGCACCCCGTCGGCGAGTCCGGCGGGTATCGGGTCAGTCATTTGTCACCGCCGCCATCGGTCACAGGGGTGTGACGTAAGCCGAACTGATGCCGCCGTCGACGAGGAACGTCGATGCGGTGATGAAGCTCGCGTCGTCGCTCGCGAGGAATGCGACGGCCGCCGCGAGTTCCTCGGGCTCGGCAAACCGACCCTTCGGAATGTGCACGAGTCGCCTCTGGGCACGCTCGGGGTCTTTCGCGAACAGCTCCTGCAACAGTGGCGTGTTTACCGGGCCAGGGCACAGTGCATTCACCCTGATGCCCTGGCGGGCGAACTGCACGCCGAGCTCCTTGGTCATCGCCAGAACGCCTCCCTTCGAGGCCGTGTAGGAGATCTGCGACGTGGCCGACCCCATCACCGCGACGAACGAGGCCGTGTTGATGATGGATCCGCTCTGCTGCGCCACCATGTGCCTGAGGGCGGCCCGCGAGCACAGGTACACGCTCTTGAGGTTCACGTCCTGCACGCGATCCCACGCCGGCAGCTCGGTGGTCTCGATCGAGTCGTCCTCCGGGGGCGAGATGCCCGCGTTGTTGAACGCAATGTCGACGGAGCCGTAGGTGGATGCCGCGGTGTCGAACAGGTTGTTCACCTGGGCTTCGTCGGTGACATCCACCTGGATGAAGAGTCCGCCGATTTCGGCTGCCGCTGCGGTGCCCGCCTCAACGTTGAAGTCGCCGATCACGACGGTGGCGCCTTCGGCGGCAAACCGGCGCGCAGTCGCAAAACCGATGCCGCCGGCACCGCCGGTAATCACGGCGACCTTGCCCTTGAGTCGCTGGGTGAGGTCGATGGGGGTAATGGCCATGTCTGTCCTTAGTTGGGGCTGTTTTAGTCGGTGCTGATGAATACGTTTTTGGTTTCGGTGAACGCAGCGGCCGCGTCCGGTCCGAGCTCACGGCCGAGGCCGCTCTGCTTGAAGCCGCCGAACGGCGTCGTGTACCTCACCGATGAATGCGAATTGACCGAGAGGTTGCCACTCTCGATGCCTCGTGACACCCGGATGGCGCGGCCGACATCCCTCGTCCAGATCGAGCCGCTCAACCCGTAGACGCTGTCGTTGGCCAGCGAGATCGCATCGGCCTCGTCGTCGAACGGAAGCACTGTGACGACCGGGCCGAAGATCTCGTCCGTGACGCAGCGGTCTGTTCTGGATGCGGGCAGCAGCACTGTCGGTGCGAACCAGAACCCTGGGCCGGTCGGGGCGGTTCCGCGGAACGCCACCTGCGCGTCATCCGGCACATAGGAGCTCACCGAATCGAAGTGTGTCTTGGAGACGAGCGGGCCCATCTCGGTGGCGGCGTCGGTGGGGTCGCCCACGACAACGCCCTTCACCGCGGGTTCCAGGAGCTCGAGGAACTTGTCGTAGACGCTGCGCTCGACGAGGATTCGCGAGCGGGCGCAGCAATCTTGCCCGGCGTTCTCGAAGACGCTGGACGGCGCGGCGGCCGCGGCCTTCTCGAGGTCCGAGTCGGCGAAAATCACGTTCGCGCTCTTGCCCCCCAGCTCGAGCGTGACCGCCTTCACCTGCTCTGCGCACCCGGCCATGACCCGCTTGCCCACCTCGGTCGAGCCGGTGAACACGATCTTGCGCACGTTCTCGTGGGTGACGAAACGCTCCCCCACGACCGATCCCTTGCCGGGCAGCACCTGGAAGAGCCCGTCGGGCAGTCCTGCCTCGAGCGCGAGCTCACCCAGGCGGATGGCCGTCAGCGGCGTCCACTCCGCCGGCTTCAGCACGACGGCATTGCCAGCGGCGAGCGCCGGCGCGAATCCCCAGCTGGCGATGGTCATCGGGAAGTTCCACGGCACGATGACACCCACCACGCCGAGCGGCTCCAGGAAGGTCACGTCGAGCCCGCCAGCGACGGGGATCTGCTTGCCGAGCATCCGTTCGGGGGCAGCCGAGTAGTAGGTGAGCACGTCGCGAACGTGTCCGGCCTCCCAGCGAGCCTGAGTCACCGGATGCCCGGAGTTGGCGACCTCGAGCGCGGCCAGTTCATCCACAGCGCCATCGACGGCGGTGGCAAAATCACGCAGGGCACCGGCCCTGGCCGCGGGAGCCAGCGCCGCCCACAGCTTCTGCGCGGCGACGGCGCGCGCGACCGCGTCATCCACGCCTTCGACCGTGGTGTGCTCGACCTCCCGGAGCTGGGTTTCCGTTGCCGGGTTGATGAGGATTGAGCTACTCACAAGGAGCCTTTCGTCATGGCGCTGTGGTCGCGAGCGGCCGACACGAGCCCCTCGAACAGTCTGATGTCGTCGAAATCCTGCTCGGGATGCCACTGCACGGCCACCCCGAAGGAGAGGTCCGGCAGCTCGACGGCCTGGATCGTCCCGTCGTCTGTGCGTGCTGTCACGATGAGGCCATCTGCCACTCGGTCGATCGACTGGTGGTGGTACGACTTACCGATGACCGCGCCGCCGATGAGCCCGGCGATGTGACTGTCGGCGTCGACGATCACGTCGTTGTCGACGAAGACGCCGCCGCCCACGTTGTAACGCTCTGAGCCGACCAGGTCTGGCAGGTGCTGGTGCAGGGTGCCGCCGAGGGTGACGTTCAGCATTTGGGCCCCACGGCAGATCCCGAGAAAGGGAAGGTTGCGTGCGATCGCGGAGGTGAGGAGGGCATCCTCCCACGCGTCACGATCGCGGCGAGGTTCGTCGGTCGCGGCGTGCGCCACCTGGCCGTAGCGCGCGGGGTCGACATCTTTGCCGCCGCTGATGATGAGACCGTCGAGGCCCTCGAGCACACGGTCGGCAATCGCAGCATCGACAGGCTGCGGCGGCAGCAGCACCGCGATGCCGCCGGCACGGTTGACGGCCTCGAAGTAGACCTTGGGAAGGAACGCGGCCTGCACGTCCCACACCCCGGTCTGTGCCTGCTCAAGGTAGGTGGTGAGACCGATCAGGGGCCTAGAAGCGCTCAAAGCCGCGCACCCTCTCCCAGTCGGTGATGGCGGCGTCGTAGGCGACCTGCTCGATCCGGGCGTTATTCAGGTAGTGCTCCACGACGTCGTCGCCGAAGGCCTCGCGGGCGATCGCGGACTCGGAGAACAGCTGGGCGGCATCCCGCAGCGTTGCCGGAACCCGTGGGGCGTCTGACACGTAGGCGTTGCCCTCAAACAGCGGCTCGAGTTCGAGCTCGTGCTCGATTCCGTAGAGTCCGCCCGCGATGAGCGCCGCTACCGCGAGGTACTGGTTGACGTCGCCTCCGGGAACCCGGTTCTCCACGCGCAGCGAACGACCGTGGCCGACGACGCGCAGGGCGCAGGTGCGGTTGTCGAGGCCCCAGGCGACCGCGGTTGGCGCGAAGCTGCCCGCGACGAAACGCTTGTATGAGTTGATGTTGGGCGCGAAGAAGAGGCTCAGCTCCCGCATCGTCTTGAGCTGGCCGGCTATCCAGTGCTCCATGAGCTTCGAGAAGCCGTACGTGCCGTTCTCGTCGGCCATGACGGGCTCGCCATCCTTACCGACGACCGAGAGATGGATGTGGCACGAGTTACCCTCGCGCTCGTTGAACTTCGCCATGAAGGTCAGCGACTTGCCGTGCTTGTCGGCTATCTCCTTCGCACCGTTCTTGTACACGGAGTGGTTGTCGCAGGTGCCGAGCGCGTCGGTGAACCTGAACCCGATCTCCTGCTGGCCGAGGTTGCACTCGCCCTTGACGCCCTCGCAGTACATGCCGGCGCCATCCATCGAATTCCGGATGTCGCGCATCAGCGGCTCCATGCGGGTGGATGCCATCAGCGCGTAGTCGATGTTGTAGTCGCTGGCCGGGGTGAGGTCGGTGTACTTCTTCTTCCAGGCGTC
This sequence comes from Salinibacterium sp. G-O1, assembly GCF_030063305.1. Taxonomy (GTDB): domain Bacteria; phylum Actinomycetota; class Actinomycetes; order Actinomycetales; family Microbacteriaceae; genus Rhodoglobus. The sequence continues at coordinate 353,807 of NZ_JASISV010000003.1, read as the reverse complement.
GCGATACGTGTCATCGAAGACGATGAACTCCAGCTCGGTGGCGGCGTATGGGGTGAGTCCCTTTTCGGCGAGCCTGGCGATCTGGCGCTTGAGAACCTGCCGCGGGTCGGGTGGCACCGGGGTGCCGTCGAGCCACGTCAGGTCGGCGGTGACAATGACAGCCCCGTCAAGCCAGGGGGCGAGACGCAAGGTATCGAGATCCGGCATCATCGCCATGTCGCCGTAGCCCCGCGCCCACGACGAAATCTCGTAGCCCTCGACGGTGTTGTTCTCGACGTCAACAGCGAGGAGGTAGTTGCAACATTCGGCGCCGTGCTCGGCGAATTCCTCAAGGAAGAGTCGCGCGGCTACCCGTTTGCCGACGAGCCTGCCCTGCATGTCGGTGAAGGCGATGATCACGGTGTCGACCTCTTTTGAGGCGACCAGCGCTTCCAACTCATCGATGGTGAGGTTGCCCGTACGTGTCGCTGATGCCACCGATTGCTCCTCTGCAATGCCGGCTACGCCGACTGTTCCGACCATTACACCACAGCGTCATCGAGGGATGCTCGCCCAATGTAACGCGTATTTAACATCCAAAGGTAGACATTGGGTACCAATAGAGGCCATGCTCTCGATAAGCGCAGACGCTGGAGTCTCGATGGTGTCGCGCACCCGATCGTGCACTGGAAGGACAGTTATGACAGAGAGCAGAAGCGTCTCCGGAGTGAAATACACCTCCGCGGGCGAGGGCTACTTCGAAAAGCGAAAGCTGAAGCGAAGCGCTGGCATCTGGGGCCTGTGGGGTCTCGCGGTCGCCGCGGTCATCTCCGGTGACTTCTCGGGCTGGAACTTTGGCATCGACTTCGCCGGATTCGGCGGCATGCTGATCGCCTTCGTGATCCTCGTAGCCATGTACTACGGCATGATCTTCTCGATCGGGGAGATGGCCGCAGCCATGCCCCACACCGGCGGCGCATACTCCTTCGCCCGATCGGCGCTGGGCCCGTGGGGCGGACTGGTCACCGGCCTGGCCGAAACCATCGAGTACGTCGCCACCACCGCGGTCATCGTCTTCTTCTCCGCGCAATACGCGAACGGCATAACGTCGGAGCTGCTCAATTTCGACCTCTCGGGCAGCATGTGGATCTGGTGGATCGTGCTCTACGTCGTGTTCGTCACGCTGAACTCCGCGGGCGCCAACATCTCGTTCACCTTCGCGATCGTCGTCTCGATCATCTCCATCGGCATCCTGCTGGTGTTCTCGGTGATGGCGGCAACCTCCGGGCTGTTCAGCGTCGACAAGCTGTTCGACATCGTCCCCGACCCGGGTCAGACCGCGTTCCTGCCGCACGGCGTTCTGCCGATCCTGTTCGCGCTGCCCTTCGCGATGTGGTTCTTCCTCGGGATCGAGGAGCTGCCGCTCGCTGCGGAGGAGGCTCACAACCCGAGCCGCGACATCCCGAAGGCCGGATTCCTGGCCCGCGGAACCCTGATCGTCACCGGCCTGCTCGTGCTGTTCCTGAACACTGGCATCATTGGCGCTCAGGCGACCGGAGTCTCCGGCGAGCCACTGCTCGACGGTTTCCGCGCCATGGTCGGCGACGAGCTCGCCGCGGTTCTGGCCCTCTTCGCGCTGGTCGGGCTGCTGGCATCCCTGCAGGGCATCATGTTCGCCTACGGCCGCAACATGTACTCCCTGTCTCGCGCCGGCTACTACCCGAAGTTCTTCTCCCTCACGGGAAAGCGCCAGACTCCGTGGGTAGCCCTCGTGGTTGGGGCCATCCTGGGCTTCATCGCCCTCGTGGTGCTGGACGTGCTCAGCAGCGTCGCATCGGAAGGTGTCGCCTCGGTTGCCGGTGCGATCATCCTGAACATTGCGGTGTGGGGAGCCGTCGTCGCCTACTTCCTGCAGATGGTGTCGTTCATCATCCTGCGTCGGAAGTTCCCTAACGCGAGTCGGCCCTATCGCAGCCCGTGGGGCCTGCCGGGCGCCTACATTGCGGCGATCCTCTCGGCGTTGGTGTTCCTCGGGTTCCTCATCAACCCGACCTTCCAGCCGGCGATCATTGCCATCGTGATCGTGTACGTGCTGATCCTCATCGGGTTTGCCGTGTACGGGCGTCACCGTCTGGTGCTCTCACCCGAGGAGGAGTACGCGCTCAGCGGGGGCCTTCACGGAGACCCGCAGACCGAAGGATACGACGCGATGGAGTCTGAATTAGACCGGAAATAACGCGGCAGTGAGGGCGGATCGGAGCGACCGGCCGCCCTCACGGTTGCACAAATCGTGTCCGGAATGTAACTTTAAGGGTCCCGTCGGTCCGTTTTGATCTCGGACTGACAGCAAAAGAAGTCAGTGCCCCCGGTTCCCGAGGCCGCCCTAGCGGTCGCAACCGCGGTGGCGAAACGCGCTTTCAGCTGACAGTGTCCACACTGGGCACACGCAAACTCGAAACGAGATTCGTGAAACGAACACTGACAATCTGCGCGATCGCTGCGCTGGTCATGGGTGCAAGTATCCCCACCTCAGCTCTTCCCGACGCATCGCAGGCTGCCTTCGCCGAGTCCGGCTCGGTCTCGAGCACTCGCACAGCAGACCCGCAGGCGCTCGTCGCCTCGGCCGCCGTCGCGGCCCCCACCGAGCGTGACGCCTTCGGAATCACGGACCCGCCAGAGCCGGAGCCGGAGCCCGTTGCGATCGCCGTTCCGCAGTACAGCGTCGCGTACGCCAACGTCTCCGGAGCGCTCGCCACCTGGCCCGTCAACGCTGGCATCAATGACGGCTTCGGCTACCGCGGTTCCGAATTCCACGGCGGCATCGACATCATGGGCAGCTACGGTCAGGCGATCGTCGCAGCGTCCCCCGGAGTCGTCACCACAGTGGGGTTTGATGGCGGCTGGGGCCAGTACGTGAAGATCGATCACGGCGGCGGCGTCTCCACCCTTTACTCGCACATGATCTCGGGTTCACCCACCGTCTCGGTCGGCCAGTCGGTCGGCGCCGGCCAGATGATCGGTTCCGTCGGAGACACCGGATACGTGACGGTCGCCCACCTGCACTTCGAGGTCTACGTCAACGGCACCCGAACCGATCCGATGGGCTGGCTGCCGTAGCTAGTCCCGCGTTAGAAGTAGGTCAGCACGACATCGGTGACGAGCGGATCCTCCGCGCTCGCATCCTCGATCATGGGGATGGCGCGCCATTTGTCGAACGCGGTGCACGGGTGTGACAGCCCCAGCCTGAGAACGTCGCCGACTGCTGGCGCTTCGCCTGTCAGCCGAAGATAAGAGTGCTGGTCGTTGATCCGCTCGACCCTGCCGAACCGCGCGGCCGGCAGACCCAGATCGTAGGGAAAGTCGCGCTTGCCGCCATCCAGGATCGCCAGCGACGCCTCCGGCCGGGAGATCACCCGCGCCCACCCGTGCATTGCAGCCTTCAGTTGCGGCATCGGGGTCACGGCGTCGTAGAAGCCGTCGTCATGAACTTGGAACGCACCCGAGCGCAGGATGACCGTTGCCCTGTCGACCAGGGGGGCGAACGTGTCGGCGACCAGGTCGAAGAACGCGCTGCCGCCCGCAGTAACGATCGGCCGGACATCCCACTGGATCGCATCGTGGACCGCAACCAGGCGATCCAGAAAGTGCTGCACGGCCCCCACCGACCCGTCGGTGCGGTCGTTTCCGTAGGAGCCCTCATAGCCGGCGACACCCGCAAGCCGCAGCTCCGGTGCTGCTTCGACGGCGGCCGCCACCGCGAGGGCCTGCTCGACCGAGCGCGCCCCGGTACGACCACCCGTCGAACCCAGCTCGACGGCGACGTCGACCGGTCGCGCGGCTGAGCTCAGCCCGCGCCGCATGAGCTCGACGGCCTCAACGCTGTCGACCCAGCACAGAAACCCGAAATCGGGGTCGGCTAGTTCTGCGCCCAGCCAGGCCAAAGCCACGGGGTCGATGAGTTCGTTCGCGAGGATGATGCGCGAGAACCCGAACGACCGCGCGAGCTGCACCTGCCAGGCGGTGGCGAGGGTGATCCCCCACGCTCCCCCGTCCAGAAGTTGCTGCCACAGCTTCGGCGCCATAGTCGTCTTGCCGTGCGGGGCAATCTGGAGGCCACGTTCGGTCAGCCACGCAGCCATCACCTCGACGTTGTGCGCCGTGGCCCTGCTGTCAATCGTCAGCAGCGGCGTTGCGAAGTCCGACAGGTGAGGCTGGGTCGCAACGAAGCGGTCGGCAGACACTCCCCAGCTCGTTGGGGGGAACGATTTGGCCCACGAGCCCAGCACTGTCTCATCCACGACTCGAGGCTAGTCCCAGCCACCGGCGCGCCGCGTCGAGATCCTCCGCGTCGATTCCATGACCGCCTGCGCGCTTGTGGCGGGTCACCTGGGCGCCTTGCTCCCGGAGTTGCGTCGTGAGCCTGGTCACACTCGTGGCTGGGGCCATCGGGTCATGAGAACCGTTGGCCAGCAGCATCCTGCTGCCGTCGAGTCTGTCGGTGAGCGGTCGGCCGGCGAAGGGGTACATGCCCGAGAAGGCGATGACCTCGGGGACGACCTGGGGGTAGAGCGCGGCCGTCGCGAGACCCACGTTGGCTCCGTTGGAAAAGCCGACGGCGACGATGCGCCGACCCTGAAGCGCGTATCGCTCGACGGCCCACTCCACGAAGTCGGCGAGATCACCAGCCCGTACGACCACGTCGTCCACGTCGAACACTCCCTCCGCCAGTCGGCGGAACCAGCGAAGCGCGCCGCCCTCAGACACCTGCCCGCGAGGCGCGAGCACTGCTGTCATGGGGTCGACGGCATGCGCCAGCGGCAGGATGTCGCGCTCGTTGCCGCCCGTACCGTGAAGCGCCAGCAGCACGGGCCCCTCGCCGTCCTCGAAGACGTGCTGCCACGTCGATGGGTCACTCATGGCTGGCCGGGTTGTTCTCTGCCGGCACCGTGATGGGAATGACGGCATGCTCGATGTCGTCACGCGACGGCTCGAGCCACGGCGGCAGTTTCAGGCTGCGACCGAGCTCGAGCAGCGGCTCGTCGATGTCGAACCCGGGTGTGTCCGTCGCGATCTCGAACAGAACTCCGCCCGGCTCCCTGAAGTAGATCGAGGTGAAGTACTGCCGATCGAGGATGGCCGTGACCTGGTAACCCCGACCAACCAGTTCGTCGCGCCACTGCTGCTGCGTCGCCTGGTCGGGCACCCGGAACGCGATGTGGTGCACGGTGCCGCCCGCGGTGAGGCCGACGGGAGCCGACGGATGAGAGATCACGTCGACGATGTTGCCTGGCAACGCGTCCCCCGCTGCCAGCCTTGTGCGGTTCCCCACCTCGGAGATCACGTGCAGCCCGAGATCTTCGGTGAGAAGCGCGACGGTTCCCGCGGCATCCCGAACCGTCAGTACCGAGGAGTGCTGACCGCGAACGGCATATTCGGCGGGAACCGAGGCGGAATCCCACGGATTACGCGGGTCGGCGGTGGAGCTGGCGATCAGGTCAAGCTGCAGCCCGTCGGGGTCACGCAGCGAGAGGCGCTCTTCGTCGGAGCGCTCGGTCGTGATCTCGCTGGAGACGCCGAGCCGGTCGAAATGCTCACTCCACCAGCCGAGACTGCCGGCGGGAACAGAGAACGCGGTCGACGTCGACTGCCCCGAGCCGATGCGGCCTTTAGGCACGCCCTTCCAGGGAAAGAACGTCATCAGTGAACCGGGCTGACCCGCCTCGTCACCGTAATAGAGGTGGTACGTGCTCGGATCGTCGAAGTTGACGGTTCGTTTGACCAGACGCAGCCCCAGTCCGGTGATGTAGAAGTCGATGTTCTTCTGTGGGTCCCCGCCGATCGCGGTGACGTGGTGAAGACCGGATGTTGCGGCAACCATGATGCTCCCTGAAGTTAGAGTGAATATCTATACAAACGCATACAACTCGACAATATTCCCGGGTTGGTTCATCGCAGCTGGCACCACGTGCTACCCCGGATGACGCGCAAAGTGGCGCGATGTGCGGAAGTGGCGCAGGCTTGGGTCATGTCCATCGCATCGTCCGAACCAGCAGACCTGCTGCGATCGTCGCGCTCATCGCTGAAGTGGACGCGCTACCCGGAAGGCGTGCTGCCGCTGTTCGTCGCCGAGATGGACTATCCGGTGTCTGAGCGCATCCGCGAGGCGATCATCGAGCGGGTAAAGACATCAGATCTCGGCTACATCGATTCGGCGGGACCGCTGGCCGATGCCTTCACCCAGTTCGCCTCGCGCCGCTGGGGCTGGGAGGCCGACCCGGCCTGGGTGCGAGTTGCCACCGACGTGAGCGTGGGCATCGTCGAGAGCCTCCGATTCGGAGTCGCGCCGGGGTCGCCGGTCGTCGTGAGTTCGCCGGTCTACCCACCATTCTTCGAGCTCGTCGAGGAGGCCGGGCTTCCCCTCATCGATGTGCCCATGCTTGAGGGAGTCGAGGGTTGGCACCTCGATCTCGATCGCATAGAGGCCGCGTTCATCTCTGGCGCCCGCGCACTGCTGCTGTGCAACCCCCACAACCCGCTGGGACTCCCCCACGACCGCGAGACCCTGGTCGACCTCGCGATGCTCGCCGCCCGGCACGACGTGCTGGTCATCGCCGACGAGGTGCACGCTCCGCTCACGCATCACGGCGCTGTGTTCACACCGTTCGCCGCGGTCGCCACCGCGGCGGGCGCGCGCGCTGTGACCGTCACGTCCGCCAGCAAAGGCTGGAATATGGCCGGCATGAAGTGCGCGCTGATGGTGCCCTCGGATGCCCGAGCCCTGGCGCTGCTGGACAGCTTTCCCCAGGAGGTGGCTTCGCGCACGAGCATCCTGGGCCTGCATGCCAACGTCGCCGCCTATGGCGACGAGGAATGGCTGGATGCGACGATCTCGCGGATCATGCACAACGACCAGTTGCTCGCCAGCCTGCTGCACCGTCGACTGCCGGTGGTGCACTATCGACGTCCCACTGCGACCTACCTCGGCTGGCTCGACTTTCGTGACCTGGGGCTCGGAATGGACCCGGCTGAACACGTATTGCAGGATGCCAAGGTCGCCCTGAACTCCGGACCGACCTTCGGTGCGGCGGGCCGCGGTCATGCGCGGATCAACTTCGCGTGCGACCCGAGCGTGCTGGAAGAAGCCGTCGAACGCATGGCGGCTGCATTCGCGTGAATCTGTCGCTGCGATCCTCGATGCGGCTCAGCCGACGACATCCCGACGTCGCAGGGCGAACACGGCCACGACCGTGAGAGCCGCGCTGACACCCACCAGCAGCACGAGCCCACCCGCGTCGAACCCATCGACGAGAGGAGTGTTCCGGAACGCCCAGGCGTAGGGCGAGATGGCCCGCGCGCCTTCGAGGTCGCTGGACTGGGCGGCGACGGCGTTGATGACGTAGCCAAGCACAGCGACCCCGGCACCGGCCACCGTGGCGATACTGCGGCGACCGGTGATCGCACCGACTGCGAGCGCCATGGTGGCGCTGACCAGGGTGAGGCCCACCAGTGAGGTTGACGCAGCGACCACGTTGGCGGCATCCAGGCCTAGCTGCGCCGGCCCGTCGAGCACGATCACCATCAACGCCGCGAACCCGCCAAGCCACAGCAGTCGAACCACGATCGAGAGGGCGGATTCGAGGGCATACTGCAGCCGTCCCACCCCGTGCGCGAGGTCGAGCTCGAGGCGACCTGACTCTTCGGCCCCGGCAATCGCGGAGGCCCCCCAGGAGGTACCCGCGATGGTCAGCAACAGCACACCAATGAGACCGTAAAACGTGCCCTGCACGTACCCCGGCCCCGAACTGATCTGTTCGATACCCATAGTCTTCACCAACTCGGGCGGCATGCTCGCGATCATTTGGTCCATCTGCCCGGCGCCATTGATGCTGGGATACAGCGGGAGGTACAGCGCCAGTGCCCCCGCGACCCCGACGGTCCAGCCGAGCAGGGAGCGCCACGAGTCCGCAAAGGAGCGGCGGAGTACCGGGAGCGCGCTAGCCATTGTTCTTCTCCTTCTCGCTCGACTCCGGAGCCTGTTCGCCGTAGAGGCTGAGCACGGACTCCTCGAGGTCGGGCTCCTCGACAGCCAGGTCGACGAGGCGGAACCGCGCGATGGTCTTGATGACGGCATCGATGTCACCGTTCACCCGTGCGGTGAGTCGCACGACGTCCCCGTCGGTTACCTCGATCTGCCCCAACTGGGAGAGCTGCGCGAGGGCGGTGCGCACCGCGTCGACCGTCGTGTCAGCGAGACCCGCCCGCAGGTGACGGATGCTGCCCAACCGCAGCGACTCGACGGCGCCCTGCGCGACAACGCGCCCACGGCTAAGTACCGCCACCTGGTCTGCCGCCTGCTGGATCTCGCTGAGCACATGGGAGCTCAGAAGCACGGTTTGCCCGCTATTGCGGGCCTCGCGGACCATGAGCAGGAATTCTCGCTGCACGAGCGGATCCAGTCCTGTCGTCGGCTCATCCAGCACAAGCAGTTCCGGACGGTGCATGAACGCCTGCACCAGCCCGAGCTTCTGCCTGTTGCCTTTCGACAGCGCACGAATAGGCGGGTTGAGGTCGAGATGCAGTCGTTCGGCGAGCGCATCGATCATGCCGGGGGCCACATCGCCACTGATGTCGGCGTAGTGGTTCAGAAGACTCCTCCCACGAACGCGACCATCGAGTCGAAGATCGCCCGGCACGAATCCGATTCGGCGGCGCAGCTGCGGCCCGGCCGCGCGGGGATCCTCTCCCAGCACCCGGAGTGTTCCCGACGTGGGATGGATGATGTCGACCAGCATGCGCAGGGCGGTCGTCTTGCCTGCACCATTGGGGCCGATCAGGCCGAACACCGTGCCGCGCTCCACGGCGAGATCGAGACTGTGCACTGCAGTGACTGAGCCGTACCGCTTGCGCAGCTCGGTGGTGCTGATGGCGATGGGCATGGCGTGTGCTCCAGTCCTGGGCGGTGTGGGCGGCTACGTTGGATGGGTTTCGCGAGGGGCGATGGATTCCACCCGCGCCCGAAGTGTGGGCACCGTCAGCACGAGGCGATCGATCGGCAGCCGAAACCGAAGCGCGCTGATGCTGAGTGCCCCGGCCGAGTTGACGGAGCGGCCCAGGAAAACGGGAACCGCCACGCAGTTGATACCGATCTCGTTTTCCTGGTCGTCAATCGCATAGCCCCGCTCGCGGGTGTTATGCAGTTCGGATAGGAGGGCGTCGGCATCCGTGATCGTGAATGGCGTTCTGGCGTCCAGCTCCTGCCCATCGAGCCATTCGAGCAGTTCAGCCTTCGTGGTGATGATCTGGCTGAGCAACAGCTTGCCGACGGCGGTGCGATAGGCGGGATTGCGCCCCCCGACGGTCGACGTGAGTCTGACAGCACCCTGGGCCGCGTCGACCTTGGCCCGATAGACCACATCCTTACCGTCGAGCACCGCGTAGTGAACAGTCTCCCCATACTCGTCAGCGAGTGCCCGCATCAGCGGTTCGAGGGTGGATCTCTCAGGACGCCCCTCATAGTTCCGGAAGGCAATATGGAAAAACTCATCGCCCAGCGAGTAGACGCCACGCGAGGTGAGCTCGGCGAGCGACGCCCGACGCAGCGAGGCGAGGGCGCGATGCACCGTGGGCTTCGAGCTTTTCAGCGCCGTCGCGAGTTCGTCGAGAGTGACCCCCTCGGGATGGTTGCCCAGTTCAACAAGTACGGCAAGCACCCGATCGGAGCCAACGAGACGCTCATCGTGTCTGACCGCGGCGCCCGGTACCATGATTCACAATGGTAATACTCCATTCAGATAAATGGAAAAAGGCGCCGTTTGCGACCTCAACGGAGGGCACGCCACGTATCAGGTCGGTCGACCGATTCCTCCAGAGCCAGCATTGCCGCCGGCACGATTGCCCGAGCCCATGTTCCATGAAGTGTTGCCCACGACAACTGGTCCAACACCTTCAACTCCCCCGGCGTCGTCGAGGGGAAGGCGACGTATTGCAGACGGGGATCGGAGCGGGCAACGCGCCATGACGCCGCGTCGAGGATGTCTACCCGGGCCGCCAGCATCCTGTGCAGTCGTGGTGGGATCGGCTTGAAGTCCTGCACCGGCGGTAGCCCTGTGACGATCACCCTGGCGCGCGGGTGCTGTAGCCGGAGGTTGAGCATGAGTTGTTCGAGGGAGGCGGCCCACGCGTCGGGTGTCGTCATCAACAAAACATCTGGCACGCCAGCGAGGATGACCAGCAGGTCGACGTCGACGGGCGACTCCGACAGCTGCGTGGCGGCCCGGTCGATGGTGAGGTCGGGAGCGGCCATCTTCTCCCACCTGACGCCCCGCTGAAGCTCACGCGATAACGACTCCGCCACGCGGGCGCACACGGTCATGCCCTGCCTCAGCACCCCGTACCCCATAGCTGCCACGTCGCCGATGAACAGCACCCGAAGTTCATCCGGACCATCAATGAGCAGGCCTGGGTCGTCTGTGGGGAAAACCGCCTGAGCGACGTCACGTTTGTACTCGAGCATTGCCGCTTGGAGAAGCGGTTGCATGAGCCACGTCACTATGGATCTGTGCCGCATGTCGTGGCGCCCCCAAAGATTGTTGTGGCCCGAGTTCTGAGCTGACCGGATGCTGCGACGACCCGAATCCCCTGCGAGTGGCCGGCGCCAGCGTGCCCGAGTTTACCGGGTATGCAGAAATTCACCGGGTGGCGTGCCGACTGCTGACTAGTGCCGTGGACAGAAAAGGCGGGCACTCCCTCGATGAGGAAGTACCCGCCTTTTCGATACTGTGCACCCCCCCGGACTTGAACCGGGAACCCACTGATTAAGAGTCAGTTGCTCTGCCAATTGAGCTAGAGGTGCCTAGCCTGCGAACGAATCAACGGGCCGACGAACAAGATTAGCATGGCTTAAACGTGCTCACGAACAGCACGCCAAATCTGAAGCGGAGACCCATGACCGACCGACTCGAACCCGGCGCCACAGCTCCGGCTTTCACCCTGCCCGACCAGACCGGTGCACCGGTCTCCCTCGCAGATTTTTCGGGCCAGAAGGTCATTCTCTACTTCTACCCGGAGGCCATGACCCCGGGATGCACAACGGAGGCGTGCGACTTCCGCGACAGCCTGAACTCGCTCAAGTCCGCCGGCTTCAGCGTCATCGGGCTGTCTCGGGACAAGCCCGAGAAGCTCGCCACCTTCACCCACGAAGGCAACCTGAATTTCCCGCTGCTGAGCGACCCCGACCTCACCGTGCACAACGCCTACGCGGTCTGGGGCGAGAAAAAGCTTTACGGAAAAACGGTCACGGGTGTGCTGCGCTCAACCTTCGTCATTGACGAACAGGGCTCGATCACCCTGCCGCTGTACAACGTCAAGGCGACGGGACACGTTGCGTCGCTACGCAAGAAGCTCGGCATCGACGCCTAACCGCCTCCAAAAGTCGCGCGAACCGCGGCAAATGTGCCGAAACCGTGCAGGAGAAGAACATTTGCCGCAGTTCGCGCGCGAAGGCGGTGGATAGCTAGCCGACAGCGACCGGCCGGTCGGGATGATTCGACCACGAGCTCCACGAGCCGGGGAACAGTGCAGCATCCACCCCTGCGATCGCCAGCGCCAGCACGTCGTGCGCGGCGGTGATGCCCGAGCCACAGTAGGCGCCCACCGGAATTCCCGCTGCTACGCCGAGGCTCTCGTAGCGCGCGGCGAGAGCGTCGGCGGGGAGGAAGCGGCCGTCGGAGTCGACATTGCCGGTTGAGGGTGCGTTCACGGCGCCGGGGATGTGGCCCGCCCTCGGGTCCATCGGCTCCACGTCGCCGCGGAAGCGCTCCGGCGCCCGCGCGTCGAGCAGCACCCCGTGACCGGGGAAGGCGGCGGTCTCGTCGATGGTTAGCACCGGCAGGTTCCCGGGTTCGAGAACAACGGTGCCGGCATCCGGAACCACATCGCCCTCATCAAGAATCCGGCCGGTCGCGACCCAGGCCGGCAGCGCACCATCGAGCACCCGCACGTTGTCGCATCCTGCCCACCGCAACAGCCACCATGCCCGCGCGGCCGCCATACTCTTCAGGTCGTCGTAAATGACGACGGCGCTGTCGGCGCTGATCCCCCACCGGCGGGCGGCGGCCTGCAGGTCGTCGATGGCAGGCAATGGATGACGCCCGTCCTCCGCTCGACCGTGACCGGCGAGCTCGTGGTCGAGGTCGACGAACACCGCGCCGGGAACATGTCCGGCGAGGTAGTGCTCCCGACCGTCGGTGCGACCGAGCACCCAGCGCACGTCAAGAACCACCGGCGGGATGGGGCTGGCAAGCTCGGCGGCGAGCGCCTCAGCGGAGATGAGGTGAGACATGCGACGAGCCTACGAGCGGCGCGCGGTGGCCGCGACCACCGGCGACGTAAAGAGCAACACCAACGCGATGATCGCGGGAATCAACAGCAGCCACCCGAGGTCCGGCCGGGCGAACGCGCCCTGGAACGCACCGATGGCGACGGCGATCTGGAGCGCCTGCACGACGACCGTCGCTCCGCGCACCCACGGGCTCCCGCGCAGCACGTTTACGGCGATGACCGCCAGCCACACCGCCGCGATAACGGTCAGCACGGCGAGGGCAACGGCACTCGCATAGGAATCAGGGGTGTCGACGATGAGTTCGATCACGAGGTATCCGGTCGCAGTCAGCAGCAATGCGCACTGAGCGAAGATCAACACTGAGAGCGCGATCAGGAAAGGATGCCGGCTGCGGCCGTCTCGTACGTAACTCACAGTTTGGCCTCATATACAACCATTGATTTGCCTCTACCGGTATGAGAGTCTATATGAGGTTGATTTCCAGCTCTCAGTGTCGCGAGTGGGTCCCCAAATATTCTCGAATCCGATAATCCGGGCCTGAACCAGACGCTACGAAATCCCAGTTATTTTTTGACTGACGACTTTGACACCACTGGCGCAGGCCTGCCAGCGGGCTAGCCCCCGCACGCACCGAAGGAGTACCACCATGGATTGGCGCGACAAAGCTGCTTGCCTCACGGCAGACCCAGAGCTCTTCTTTCCTGTCGGCAACACCGGCCCCGCAGTCGACCAGATCGACAAGGCCAAGGCCGTGTGCGGCCGCTGCTCGGTTACCGAGATGTGCCTCCAGTACGCTCTCGACACCTCACAGGATTCCGGCGTCTGGGGCGGCCTGAGCGAAGACGAGCGTCGCGCTCTCAAGCGTCGCGCTGCTCGCGCCCGCCGCGCCTCCTAATTTCTTAAGCGACGCCGACTAACGTCGGTTGAGCCAGGTCATCGGCACCTCGATGGTGACCTCGGTGCCTCTGCCCACGAGCGTGTGCCAGTCGATGGTGCCGCTCAGTTCACCCTGGATCAGGGTGCGCACAATCTGGGTGCCGAGGCCGGAACCGACCTTGCCTTCGGCGAGGCCGACACCGTTATCGCGCACCTTCACACTGAGATGGTCATCGGTGCGCTCGGCGACGATCTCCACCTCGCCATCTTCACGACCGGCGAGCCCATGCTCGACGGCGTTGGTGACCAGCTCTGTGAGTGCCAGCGCGAGCGGCGTCGCGTACTCGCTTGGCAGGTTACCGAAACTGCCGGTGGATTTGGGACGCACCGTCGTGCTGTGGCTCGACGCGACCTCGGCGATCAGCATCAGCACGCGATCGAACACCACATCGAAGTCGACATCCTGCGTGAGCCCCTCCGACAGGGTGTCGTGCACGACGGCGATGGCAGCAACACGACGCATCGCCTGGCCGAGAGCATCCCGCGCAACGTCTGAGTGCGTTCGTCGCGCCTGAATCCTGAGCAGGGATGCCACAGTCTGCAGGTTGTTCTTCACCCGATGGTGAATCTCGCGGATCGTGGCATCCTTCGTGATGAGTTCACGCTCCTGGTGGCGAACCTCGGTCACATCGCGACACAGCACAATTGCGCCGACGCGCTCGCCCTGATTCCGGATGGGGATCGCCCTCAGCGACACGGTCACTCCACGCGCCTCGATGTCGGTGCGCCAGGGGGCGCGGCCCGTGACGACGAGCGGCAACGACTCGTCCACGGTCAGCCGGCCGCTGATCAGCCCGGTCGTGACCTCGGCGAGAGACTCCCCCTCGAGTTCGTTCGGGAATCCGATGCGATTGAAGGCCGAGAGCGCGTTGGGGCTCGCGAATGTCACGAGCCCATCGACATCCAGCCTGATCAGGCCGTCGGATGCCCGGGGCGCGGCCCGGCGTGGCCCGCTCGGCGCGCCCAGGTCGGGAAAGTCGCCGGTCGCGATCATGCCGAAGAGGTCGTTAGCGCAGCCGTTGAAGGTCAGCTCCTGCCTGCTCGGGGTGCGCGCCTCGCTCAGGTTGGTGTGGCGGGTGATGACAGCGATCGGCCGCTCGGTGGTCTGCTTGCCGGTCGGACTCAACCGTCGAAGCACCGGCACCGCCCGCACCCGGGTCGGGGTCTCTTCGTACCAGTCAGGTGTCGCAGTGTCGATGATGCGCGCAGTCTGGAAGGCCTCCTCGATCTGGGTCTTCCACTCCGGCTTCACCGCCTGACCAACGAAGTCGCGATAGAACAGGGTGGCGGAGCTCGAGGGCCTGGCGTGAGCGACGGCAACAAAACCGCCCTGCATGCTGGGCACCCAGAGCACGATGTCGGCGAAGGCAAGGTCTGCCAGGAGCTGCCAGTCTCCGACCAACAGGTGCAGCCACTCGATGTCTTCCTCACTCGAGCGTCCCTGGGCCTGCACAAGATCACTGAGGGTCGACATGCTTTCAGATTAGCCCGTGGCCCGCGCCCGCCCGAACCGATGGCGCAGGCTTCTCGGCAACGGCGGGGCCTCCGGCAGCAACCGCGAGGTCACCATCGACCGAATTGCCGCGCGCGCTGGCGAGCGCGGTGCCGAGTCGGCGAGCGTCCTGCCGCTCAACACCGCTCCGTCGAGGCCGCCCTGGTCATACGGCACCAACGCCGGCGACTCGATGCCGCCGAACCGCGACAACGTCTGGGTCACCTGAGCGTTCGGGTTCAACCCGATTGCGGATGCCCGAATCCGGTTCATGACGACCGTCACGTCGTTGGTCGACGCCGTCTCGACCATGTCGACGTGAGCCCTCAGGAATCGTGACAACCCCACCGGGTCGGCCGAGCCGACGGCCACGATGCTGTCGGCGTCGTGCACCGCGGTCACTGCGGCGGCGTTGCGACGCGGGGCGAACAGGTCGCTCGAGATCTCTTCATCGTTTTCGAGGCTCGAACTCGTGTCGAGGATCGTGTACTCGACCCACGAGCGGCACTGTCTGATCGTGGCCGCCACCCGCTCCCCCGACAGCTCAGGCCACCGGCTCGGTCGCCCGATGCCGGTGAGCACCCAGAAGCCGCCGAGAGGCGATTCGTATCGCTGGGCGATACGTTCAAGTTCCCGGTGCGTGAGCGTGTCGTTTCCCGCGAGGCGGCAGGCCGCGGCAAACCCGGGTGCCTCGTCGAGCATGCCCAGCGCGGGCGCGATGGAGGCACCGTGAGTGTCGACATCGGCAAGCGCCACTGAATGTCCGAGGGCGGCGAGTTCTGCGGCGATGCTCGTTGCGATGGTTGTGCGCCCGGGTGAACCGGAGGGGCCCCAGACGGCGATCACGGTTCCCCGCGCGGCCTCGGGCTGCGCAAGCGTCGGCTCGCGGCCAGAGCCTGTCAGCGCTGCCTCGATGTCTGGCCAGGGAGACGCGGCATCCATCGCCTCGAAGATGCCCAGCGTTGCCGCGTACCTGCGACCCGCATCGTCGCTGGCCAGCGCGACGAGCCGAACACCGGCATCGTCGCAGGAGGCAAGAACACGATCCGTGAGGTACCGCGCCTCGGAGGCCACGATCACCACGTCCGGTGCGAGCGGGCCAACGAGGGAAGCAAGCTCGAGCGCGCTCACGCATCGGCCGACGATGTCGTGGCCATGCCTCACGGCCTCGTCCGTCACCCGGTCTTCGAGCAACACCGGCAGCGCGATGACGATCCGTGCCATCTCAGCCCCGCCCCGGGAGGTCGGCGGGCACGATCGACATGGCATCGGAATTGGAGACCGCCTCGAGCACTCTCGCCACCCTGGCCTTCGGCACCAGCACCTCGACACCCACCGATTTACCCCCGGTCATGATCGTGTCGGACGTCACCAGCCGCACCACCGTCGCCCCAGACACGATCACGACGGGTGGCCCGAACTGGCCGTTCGAGACCTCTCTCGCCGACCACACGTCGACCGTCGAACCCGGCGCAATGGATGCCGCGAGCGCCCCATCCACATCGAGCACGAGTGAGGTCAGCCTCAGCCCGCTGACACTGCCGACCGCGGACGCCGGGATCAGCTCCCCCTCGTTCACCGCACGAGTCAGCACAAACCCGTCATCGGGGACGTCACCCGGCAGCAGGTAGAGCACGTCGACACCAGATAGCCTCACGCTGCTGGTGTCGAGGTCTGCCAACTGGATGCGATCGCCGGGGCTGAGGGGCGAGCGGGCGGAGTAGACCTGCACGGTCTCGTCGGCTGTCGACACAATCGCCACCACACCAGCGACCGACCCGACCACCAGAACGAGCCCGATAAGGAGCCTGGGGTCGACCGCGATGCCGCGGCCCCGCCGTGATCTGGTCTTCATCCGTCAACTCCCTGCGGCGATCCGACTGGCGCCTCGGGTCTATCGTCGCGAGTGCGCGATATTCGTGGCAAAAGTTATCCACATGTCTCCCACGGCGAGCCCTCCGGTTCCATACTCGACGAATGGATGACGCGACTTCTGCCGGGCACCTCGGGCGCTTCCTGACGCTCGGTGACACGGCCGAACTGCTCAACATCTCGGCGAATCAGGCGTACGCGCTGGTGCGATCGGGCGAGCTGCCGGCGATCAAGGTCGGTGCGAGCGGCCAGTGGCGCATCGAACGCACCGTACTCGAGTCGTACATCGCCGCGATGTACGAGCACACGCGGCGCATGAATCTCTGGCATCAGGCCGACTACTCCAACCTCACCGAGGTGGCGTTCGGCACCTCCAGCGAAAGCTGATCGGCTCAGAGCTTCACCATCATCACCGACACGAGCGGGATGAGGCGAAGCTCAGTCACCTCGGATGCGCGTCGCGGCGTGCCCGGCTCGTGCATCGCCAAGTCGACATGGTCCTTCCCGACCCTGTCGATGGTTCCGTGCAGCGAGCCTGCCGCGGTCACAATTTCGATCGCGCGGCGGCGGCGACACAGGTCGCGCAGCACGAAGGCGAGCCCCAGTCGGGCAGAGAGATCCGGATGACGGGCATCGTCGCCGCCGGCCAGGCTCGCTCGAACCAATGCGGGCGGCAGGCTGACACCCGTCACCGACTCGAGCGGGATGATGCACTGTCGTTGCTGGGTGGAGTCATCGATCACATCGGCCGAAAACCAGTCGCGTCCGATCAGCACCGGACACACAGTGATTCTCTTTCCGTCGGCGAGGATCAGCCCAAGGGCGGCGTGAGCTGCGGGCGTCACGGAATGCTGCAGCGCCACCAGCCGGTCGCGAAGGGAGAGCCTCCCGAGCCGCAACCGCTCTTCCTCGGCGTCCACGTCGCTCTCTTCGACCGAGATTTCGCGCTCAAGTTGACTCTCGAGGTCGTCGAACAAGCTGTCCCAGCGCATGAGCGCGACGCTACCCATCCTGAGCCGTCAGCGCGGACGTTATCCACAGTTGAAAAAAAGTCATGGACACGGAGGCTTGCCTACTGCTTTAGTATGCCTACCCCCGAATGGGGGTGGAAAGATTCGCATCTCCACAGATCGACTGATTGGGGCCGGGCGTGAGCGCAGCAGCACAACCTGATGAGCTCGCAATCGACCCCTCGTCGGCCTCAGCAACGGCACCGCCATTGCGCGTGATGCGCCAGCGGTTCGTGCCAGACGAGTTCTTCGGCCAGCAGCCCAGCAGCACATCGTCGCTTCCCGATCCGTCACCCCTGATCGAGAATCTCACCCGCGCTGTGATCGAGATCCTCGCGGGCGCCCGTGACCTCGAACAGATTTCACGCTGGGTCACCGACGACGTGTATCGACACCTCTTGAAGCGAGTCGTGCTGAGCGCGCGAGCCCGTCAGGCCACCGGCCGCAAGGCCACCCGGCCCCACTTCACGATCGGGTCGATCTCACAATTCGAACCACGGGATGGCGCGGTCGAAGCCGTCGTCATCGTGCACAACCGCGCGCGCACCAGGGCTGTCGCCCTCAGGCTTGAGGGTCTCGACAGCCGCTGGCGCGCGACAGCGATCAACGTGCTTTAGAGCTCGGGTCAGGCCTTGGCGCTCACCGTGGCCGAGGCGTTCGACTCGTACGACGTGTTGGTCGACTCGAAGAAGTTCACCAGCTGCAGGGTGTCGTTGGCTGCTGCCATCCACTTGGCGGGGTTCGACACGTTGTAGTGCGCGTCGAAGCCCAGCTCCTCGAGCCTGCGGTCGGCCAGGTACTTCACGTACTGGTTGATGTACGTGGAGTTCAGGCCGAGGATGCCGTTCGGCAGCAGGTCGCGGTTGTACTCCTCCTCCATCTCGACGGCATCCACGATCATCTGCTTGATCTCGGCCGCGAACTCTTCGGTCTGCAGGTCGGGGTTCTCTTCGAGAACCGTCAGGATCAGGTTGATTCCGAACTTGAGGTGCAGGCTCTCGTCGCGCACGACCCAGTCCATGAGCGAACCGAAGTTGCGCAGCAGGTTGCGCTGGCGGAAGCTCAGGGCGACCATGAAGCCCGAGTAGAACCAGACCCCCTCAAGGATGACGTTGTACGCAACGAGGTTGCGCACGAAGTCTTTCTTGCCCTCGGTGGAGTTGATGTCGAGGGTCTGCTCCGTCATGCGACGGATGTACTTGAGCTCGAACTCTTCTTTGCGCGCCATCGAGGGGATGTCGACGTGTGAGTTGTACGCGGCCTCCCGGTCGATCGGGAAGGTTTCAAGCACGTATTCGAAGCTCATGCAGTGGTTGGCTTCTTCCCACATCTGCTTCGCGAGGTACAGCGAGCACTCCGCGGCGGAGACGTAGGGGTAGACGCCGAACGCGAGAGCCTTGTTGACGAGCAGCTCGTTCGGGTTGAAGTAGCTCATCAGGAAGGTGACGGCGTGGCGCTCTTCGTCCGTCATCTTCTTGAAGTCGGCGATGTCTTCGCCGAGCTGGATCTCGTTGGGGAACCAGGTGTTGGCGACGGCCTGGTCATACAGGTCCATGGCCCACTGGTACTTGATCGGTTTGAGCAGAAGGCCGTCCTGCAGGCCGGTTCCGAGAATTCCCATTATTGGCAGCTTTCACATTGGAGGTCGTCCATCGGATCGACCGGTACGTAGTATTCGTCGGTTGCTGTGGCGGTCCGTGGCAGCACAGCTGCCCCGGCGCTGGCACGGCCTGCGGCCTGCTGCAATTGCTGCGCAATCTCCATAGCTCCAGCGCGCATCAGGCACCTGCCTTGGGTGCGAGTCCACCGAAGCCACGGCGGGCGGGCGCGGCTGACGACGCGGTAGCCGCGCTTGCGGCGGGCGCCGCGTTCGACGTCGAGATGTCTTCTGACTTGTTGACCTTCACCGTCGACTGCTCGGCGGTGTGGCGCGGCTTCATGTGCAGGTAGTAGGTCGTCTTCACGCCACGCTCCCATGCAGCGAAGTAGATGTCCATCATGTCTCCGAGGTCACGCGTCTCGAGGTACATGTTGCGGCTAATGGCCTGGTCGATCCACTTCTGGGCGCGGGCAGCCACCTCGAGGAAGGCGTACGGCGACAGCTGGAAGCTGGTCTTGTAGACCTCTTTAAGGTGGTCGGGGATCGCTGCCACATTCTGGATGTCGCCCTGGCTGCGCAGGATCGCCTCGCGGGTCGACTCCCAGATTCCGAGCTTCTGAAGGTCGGTCACGAGGTTGCGGTTGACCTCGAGGAACTTTCCGTTCGAGGTCGAGCGGCTGAAGATCTGCGAGAACTGCGGGTCGAGACCCGGGGTGGTTCCGGCGACAAGACCAATGGATGCGGTGGGCGCGATCGCCATGAGCGTCGCGTTGCGCATTCCACCCTTGACCTTGACTCGCAGGGCATCCCAGTCGAGGCGGGTCTTGCGGTTGACCTTGATCTCCATGCCACGGTCGGCCTCGGTGAGCGCGATCGAGTCGAGCGGAACGAGCCCCTCAGACCAGCGGCTGCCCTCGAAGTTCGCGTACGAGCCGCGCTCTTTCGCGAGCTCCGTGGATGCCTCGATCGCGGCGTACGAGACGTGCTCCATGATCTCGTCGATCAGGTCGTACGCCTCTTCGCTCTCGTAGCTGATGCCGAGCTTCTCGATGACATCGGTGAAGCCCATCACTCCGAGGCCGACGGCACGGTTCTCCTTGTTGGAGAAGTCGGCCTCCGCGACGCTCGAGCGGGTGATGTCGATGAGGTTGTCGAGCTGACGGACGGCCAGTCGCGCGCTCTCGGCGATCTTGCTGAAGTCGAGTCGACCAGCGTCGTCCAGGTGCTGCGACAGGTTGATCGACGCCAGGTTGCAGACCGAGACGTTGTCTTCGTCCTGCGGCAGGGTGATCTCGGTGCAGAGGTTGGAGAGGTGGATGGTTCCCGTGTTGTTGTTGAGGGCACGGTTGTTGATCGTGTCTTTCCAGGTCAGCCACGGGTGGCTGGTGGTCTGCAGAGAGATCAGGATCGACTTGAACTGCTCACGAGCGGTGATCTTCTTGAACATGCGCATTTCGCCGGCCTCGGCCATGGCGACGTACTCGTTGTAGCGGGCCGAGAAGGCTTTGCCGTAGAGCTCGTTGAGGTCGGTCACTTCGAGCGGGTCGAAGAGGTACCAGTCGTCGTCGTTCTGCACGCGCTTCATGAACTCGTCGCTGATCCACACGGCGGTGTTGGCGGTGCGGGTGCGGCGGTACGGGTCGCCGGAGTTGTTGCGGAGTTCGAGGAACTCCGGGAAGTCCATGTGCCAGTTCTCCATGTAGAAGCACAGCGCCCCGAACTTCTTGCCGCCACGGCTGACCGCGCGCAGGATCGAGTCGATGGTGTGCATGAAGGGGATGGGGCCGGTCGACGAGGTGTTGTTCGAGCGGATAGGCGAGCCCTGGGCGCGGAGTTTCGTCACCGAGAGCCCGATTCCGCCGGTGCCCTTGGTCAGCCACATGACATCGCGGGTGGTCTTCGCGATGTGCTCCATGTCGTCCTGCATCTCCATGACGAAGCAGTTGGCGAGCTGGGGATACACGGTGCCGGCGTTGACGAGCGTCGAGCCTGCCGCGAGGTATTCGAGGGTCGACATCTTCTTGTAGAAACCGAGCGCGGCCTGCGTGGGGTCTGCCTCATTGAGCGAGAGGCCCATGGCGATGCGCATCCAGAAGTACTGCGGAACCTCGAGCGCGTCACCGTTGCGGCCCTTGATGCCGTAGCGGTTGTTGAGCGTGACGACACCGATGTACTTGAGCAGCTCGTCATGGGCTGGCTCGAGTTGCGTCGAGAGGAAGTCAAGGTCGAACAGGTCGACGAGTCGTGAGTCGAGCAGGCCCTCTTCCACACCGCGAGTCACGTTGGCGGCGAAGTGCTGCTGGTGGAGATCTTTGAGCTCGGTCTCGGTCGTGTAGTCGCCGAGCACGCGCTTGTAGATGGTCTTGAGAAGAAGCCGCGCGGCGACGACATCGAAGGCAGGGTCATCTTTGACGTTCTGCAGTGCAACCTGGATGACGGCTTCGTCGAGTTGCTGCGTGGTGATGCCGTCGAACAGGGTCAGTTCGAGCTCCGAGGCGATCTGAGTCACCCAGGTGATGTTGTCGTCAAGGCCAACGGTCGCGGCTTCGATCGCGAGGTTGATCTTGTTCGCGTCATATGGCTCCCGCTCGCCACTGCGCTTTACGACTGTAATTCCCACTGAAATCTCCCTCGAATGCTCTCAAAAACCGAAGCCCGTGGCCCCAATAACGACTTTTTATCGCGACCCCCGGCCCGGCGGCTTCACCACTATATATCGTGCCACCGACATGGCGCCAACACCATATCTAGTGGGCGTGTCATCCACAGCTGTGCATAACTTCGCGGACTTATGCACAGCCTGTGGGGAACCTGGCTGGCCCTCGATACGCTCATGAGTTCGCCTCACTCGGCGCTAAGCTTGTGCTCTTGTGAAGAGCTACGTTGACCTCCTGAAAACCCCCGGTGTGGCCCGTATTATTGCGGCGCAGCTCACCGCGCGGTTTCCCGGTGGGATGCTCTCGCTCGCGTACCTGCTGCACGTCGAGCACATCTTCGATTCCTACGCCGCGGCCGGACTCGTCCTCGCCGCCACCAGCATCGGCCAGGCCATCGCCGGCCCGCTCACCAGCCGCTGGATGGGCGCGTGGGGAATGCGGCCGGTACTGATTCTGACGACGGTGGCGGCAGCGATATCCATGGGGATCGTCGCGTTCGTCGCCATGCCGCTCGTGGGCTACATGATCGTCGGGTTTCTCGGCGGCCTGAGCCAGCCACCCATTCAGCCCGCGGTGCGCACCATCTACCCCAAAATGGTGAACTCACGTCAGCTCACTCCACTGTTCTCACTGGATGCCTCTGCACAGGAGATCATCTGGATCGCCGCTCCCGTGCTCGTGACCTTCGTCTCGATTCAGATCTCGACCGTGCTCGGAATCGTCATCGCCATGGTCTTTTTGATCGGTGGCGGCGCGTGGTTCATTTCAAGCCCCGAAGTCGGGCGCGTGCGCATCCCGCGCAGCAAGCGCAAGCTTGGTGTCGTGCTGGGACGACCGCCAGTGTTGCTTGCTACCGTCGTGGGCTTCCTGCTCGTTGGCTCCTGTGCCGCGATCGAAACCGGCGTCGTCGCCCGCTTCGGCGAGGATGGCCCGCAGGCTGGCATCATTCTCGCGTTTTGGGCCGTGGCGTCGCTCGCGGGCGGCCTCACCTTCGGACATGTACCCGTCGGACCGTGGGCGCTTGCACGCCGCATGGGAGTCGTGTTCGCGGGCTGCGCGCTCGCTCTCTTCGCCTGGGACTTCTGGTCGCTGGCGCTCACTCTGCTGATTGCCGGGCTGTGCATTGCCCCCGCGCTTGCCGTGATGTTCGCCATCGTGTCAGCAAGCGTGAAGTTCAGCGACACGGCCGAGGCCTACGGCTGGGTTGGCACCGGGCAGCTGATCGGTGCCGCGATCGGTTCTGCGGTCGCCGGATTCCTGATCGACGCGAACGGGCCGATGGGCGGGTTTGTGACTGCGGCGATTTTCGCCGCGCTTGGATTCATCGTTCCGCTAGTGTTTCGACGGGCCCACCCTGACCTCCGCGGCAGGGACGCCAGCCCCATCCCGGACACCGAACCCGTTCAGGTTCAGCCCAGCTGACCCACTGACCTAGGCAGGCATCATTCTTCGCGCTCTCAAGTGGATCGTCTTCGTCATCATCGCGGTTCCCCTGGCGTTCGTGGCGGTCGGGCTGCCGCTCTATGTCGTTCCCTCCGTAAACACCCCCGAGAAGACCGATGTCATTTACATCATCGGCCCCCCAGACCCGTCCAGGATCGAGTTCGCGCTTACCCTCATCGAGCGGGGCATCAGCGACTCCCTGATGGTGTCGACGCCTGATCCCGATGACTATGCCGTGTGCCGTGAGCCTCAGACCTTCACGGTGTACTGCAAGCGCCCGTCCCCCTTCACCACGCAGGGCGAGGCGCGCGATCTTCGCGATCTCTCGGCGGAGCAGGGATGGACCAGTGCGACGGTCATCACCATGGTGCCCCACGTGACCAGGGCACGCATCGTCATCGAACGGTGCTTCACTGGCACGTTGTTGATGGTGCCGGACACGACACCGATGTCGATCAACAAATGGGTGGAGCAATACGTCTATCAGACCGCGGCTTTCGTCAAGGTCGCAGTCAACCAGGACTGCTAGAGCTCGTCGCGCTCGCGAGAGTGTCGCAAGATAGAGCTATCCGGGATTTTCTTCCGCCACCATTCACGAGGGAGCATGACATGACCAACACACGATCAGTCGCCGACACCGCACTCGCGTTGACCTTCGACACCGCCGCCAACCTCCAGCATGTGGCGAGCGATCTCGCGCTCACGGTTTCCGACACCTATCGCCTCAAGCCCCTGAAATTCTGGGGGCTGGTGGGTGCGGCTGTCGTCGCCATCGCGGCCACCGTGGCCGTCGCAAGACGCTAACATCCGACTGCCGTGCGGGGCTGGTGACAGTACCCCAATAACGTCGACCGGGGTACAGGAATCCTTGATTTCCGGGCCGTAGAGGGCTATAAAGGGTTGAGGAAATCGCATAATTACCCACCCGCAACCTCCTCGCCCCGAATCAAGGATTGGTCGCATGTTCCGTCGACCCCAGCACAACAGCACGCGCTTCAGCAGCGCTGTCACTCGCCCACTTTCGCGATGCGATCAATCCCGTGAAAGCTCGCTCGCCGAATTCTGCGGATAGCTGGTGCCGCCGTGAAGGTGATCGGCCGCAGGGCCGAGCTCGATCAGATAGCCCACATGAGCTCATCTCCCCATGAGAGTGCTCTGCTCGTGCTGGGCGATGTGGGCGTCGGCAAGACCAGGCTGCTCGAGGCAGCGGAGGAAGAATCCGGAATTGAGGCCGTTCTTCTCCGCATCAACCCGGCAGACGCCGGGTGGCCGCTCTCCGGATTCTTTACTGTCCTCGCCGCGATCAATAGCTCCAAGGTGCTCGACATCGGAACGAATGTCACTCTCTCAACGATGGAACCCGGCCAGTTGTTCGCCGCCGCCAGAGAAATCCTGTCGCTCATTCGCGCACTCGCGCTTCCACCCATGCTGCTTCTCGTCGACGACATTGACGCCATGGATGAAGCGAGCCAAATGCTCGTCGGCTTCATGGTGGGCAGGCTGGGCGGCACCGGCATTAGGTTCGTCGCTACATCCACCGGCGCAGACACCGGCGGCCAGTTCGGCGGACTGCCGCGCCTGCGCCTCGATCCACTAAACCGGCAGATGGCACTCGACCTCGCGCTTGCTGCACGGCCGGACTGCCGCCCGACGGGCACCCTCGGCATTGTGGTTGCCCAGACAGAGCGAAACCCCCGCGCCATTCTCGAAAGCCTGAAGGGGCTTTCGATCGAGCAGCTTGAGGGTCTTCATCCTCTGACACTGCCTCTCACTCCCGGCGCGACGGCCCGAGCGTACGCACGAGCGGTCTTGCCCACCCTCACACCAGCCCAATTGCTGTTGCTCGAACGGCTCTCTGCTGCGCCGATGCTGGATGTCAGCACGGCGACCCGCGGTGGGGTCAGCGATGAAGACGCATTGCAGGATCTGATTTTTCTCGGCATCGTCGAGGTGCGAGGGCGCGAGGTGAAGGTCAAGAGGCCGCTACTGCGGTCACACGTCTACTGGTCGATGACGTCCAGGGCGCGGCGCGAGCTGCATCTCGCGGAAGCCGAGGGGGCGTCGTCACGCTGTGCTCTGTGGCACCAGAGCTTCGGGCCGGCCGACCCCGAAATGGTGGATCGATTGCTGTCTGCAGCAGTGTCGTTCGTGCGGGAGGGGTCGACCCGAGTCGCGATCGAATTCGCAGACCGCGCACTCACCCTCAATGGCAACGGGCGGACAGAGCTCACAGGCATCTCTGAGCTCGCGCGAGTCTTGTTTGAGCGGGGCGAGTTGGCCCTCGCCACCCGCTATGCCACGGGCGGTCTGAACATCACCAGCAGCGACAGTGTTCACCTCAAGCTGACTCTGCTACGTCTTCTCATCGATTTCATGGATGACCAGCACTTGCCCGATAACGACCTCGACGCCTGGGAGGCGATGTACTCGGCGAAGTTCCCCGCGGAAACCGCAACAGTGCTCGCGGTGGCGGCACTGTGCCGGGCATTGCGCTGGGAATTGCCGACAGCGCGCAAGCTGCTCACGCGCGCAGATGGCATGGAGAGCCCGCCCTCCGGCCGGGCACGTAGCGTGTGCGACCTCGCCAACGAGCTCGTGGCAGCCACCGATGGGTTGGGGAGCGACGATGAGAAGCCGAAAACGCGTCATGCAGCCGACAGACTCGCTTCCCTGCCGACCATCGACCTGCTGATCGATGCACGCGCGCACACCATGCGCGAGGAGCATTTCGAAGCGAGTCGGCTGTGCGCGATCGTCCTGAATCGCCGACCTCAACCGGTCTGGGCGGATGCCGCGCGCTACCTACTGGCCGACGCCGACATCAGGTCTGGCGAGTTCGCTGCGGCGTGCACCACGATCGTCGAGTGGAAGGCACAATGCATCCCGGGCGCCCGCGCCGCGTTCCACTCGTACCTCGACTCGTGGCTCGCCTACGCCGAAGATCGACTTCCCGAGGCTCTGTCGATCATCGCTGCCGAGCTGGACGGCAACCGCCGCGACAGAAGTCCCGCGCTGGCGGCGAGCCTGCTCACCCTGAGGGGTGAGATCGGTCTGATCGACGGAGACGTCGAGGGTTCGCGCCGAGCGCTCATGATGGCGCACATCATCGACGGTCAGTTCGAGCACCCGGCCCTCGTTCGGCACGCTCCCGACCTCGTGGAGGTGCACCTTCTGGCTGGACGCCGGCGCGAAGCACGGGCCGTGCACGACAATTTCGCTCGTAAGGCGCACAACCATCCCTCTCGGTGGGCCAGGGTGGCGCTGTCACATACGACCGCGCTGATCACCGACGACAACAATTCCGCCCTCCTTCTCTTCGATGACGCGCTGAACTCACTCAGGCCAGGCGATTCCCTCATCCAAATCGCCCGAATCCACACCGCGAAGGCATCGCGACTGCTCGCGATGGGTCGCGCGATTGATGCCAGTGAGCCGCTGAGTGCGGCGCTGGACGCATTCGAGACTGCCGGTGCGCGCGCCTGGGTGAGGAAGGTCACAGCCATGATTACCGCACTCACCCCCGACACGGTGGCGGCGGAGGCCTGGCCGATGCTGGCGGGGCTGCACGTAGACGAGCGGGCGGTGGTGGAGCTGGTGTTGAAGGGATACCGCAATAAAGAGATTGCGGCAGAACTCTTCATCTCGCTGCGGACAGTGGAGGCGCGGCTCACCCACATCTATCGAAGCGTCGGCGCCAGCTCACGTTCGCACCTCGTCTCCATGATGTCTTAGGTTGCGGAAGCCGCCGCAGTCACCGACCGGCGGCTGGGGCTGGTCCACGTGCCCGACGTGGAGTGGCTGAATGCCCGCCCGAGGGCGCGCAGGCAAATAAAGGAGTCCACGATCCGCAGGGCTAGGAACGCCAGCCCCAGCACGAGCATCTCTGGCTTGCGCGACACGATCGCGGCAAAAACGGTCATGAGGTAGTCAGGCACGAAGACTCCGAGCAACACAGCGAGGGGCGGGATTGCCGCCACGGTCAACGAGGCGATGGTGGGCGCCGCACCGTCCAGCGAATCGACGACGACCAGCGTCAGCAGCGTCGCGACCAGGGGAACGAAGAGCAGCATCACCACGCTGGAGACGATCAGTTCGAGAACGAAGAAGAACAGCGCCGTCCAGAACCTGCCGACGTGCATCCCGTGGCGGCGAACCGTCTGCCACATGCCGAGGCTCCAGCGACTGATCTGTTTCGTATAGTCGAGCATCGTCGCCGGATCCTGGGTAAGCGCGATTGCCGCCCTGGGGTGGAACGCGATTCTTCCGAGTTTTTTGGCATGCACCTCGAAGGTCATGTTGTAGTCCTCGATGGTCAGCCCTGGCGCATCGATATCGATCTCAGACAGGATTCTGCTTCGATACATGCTTGCGAAACCCGGCACGATTGACACCACGTTGGCGCCCCGGGCGGCCTGCCCAAATTTGTGAAGGTACTGCACTGTGACGTACACACGCTCGCGGTAGGCCACCAGGATGCGACCGATGAGGGATGTTTCGGCAACCTCGGGCAGGCTGGTCGCCCTGCCGGCGACCGCCACGACACCGTCATCACTGAACAGCGGTAGCCCGGTATCGAAATAATCGGGAGCGAGCTGGGTGTCGGCATCGAGCAACAGCACCACCTCGAACCGCGAGGCGAGGTCGAATTCTTTGATCAGCGTCGACAGCGCCCCGGCCTTGCCACGGTTCGGATGAAGGTCGAGCACGGTAGCCCCAGCATCCATCGCGATCTCACTGGTCAGGTCGGTTGAGCCGTCGGACACCACAAAGATGTTCTCTAACGGCAGCAGGGCGGCCGCGGAGCGGATCGTGGTCGCAATGACGAGCTCTTCGTTGTGAGCGGCGACGATCACCGCCACATCGTTGCGCGTCGGAACGTTCGGTGCCACCTCCGGCTGTCGCTGAAGCCACGCCGTCATGACTCTCATCATGCCGACAGACGTCCACACGAGGGTATTGATGCCCACGACAACGAGCACAGCAATGATGAAGGTGGTCATCTGGTCTTTGCTCCCTCCGAGCCAACGGTAGTGCCCGAATCGGACGTGTCACCAGCCACTTCCGCAGAGGAACCGCAGTGTCGATGCGGTTAACCACACCGACCCGCGAGAAGTGCGGGTCGACCCGCACACGAGCCTGCGATCGCTTGACCGGCCGCGCTGACAGTTCGACAGTGGAGTTCCCGAATCCCCCGAACGGTCCGTCAGCGCCCCCGCGGCTGACGTCCCCAACTCTTTCAGGAGACACTGTGACGACCACAGATGCAACAAGAATGCCCGTGATCACCCGCGCACCTCGAACGGCTTTCGCTCCCGCACTACCCAGCGCCCAACTCGGAACGCCAACCGTGCCCGTGCAGATCGACTTCGACTATGACGTCGCGATCGTGGGTCTCGGGTACGTCGGCCTTCCCACTGCTCTCGCATTTCACCACGCCGGCAGCCGCGTTTTGGCGCTCGACAATTCCGCACAGCGCATCGATACCATCCGGGCTCATTCCGCAGACCTGCTCGATGACGACCGGACGCGGCTACTCTCAGCCCTCGACCATCCCGGCTTCGTGCTCACTGCAGATGAGGAATTGCTCGCCCGAGCCGAATCCGTGATCATTTGTGTGCCGACCCCCGTTGACGAACACCTCGTCCCCGATCTGACGATTCTGCGGGCGGCCTGCGCGATGGTGGTGGCAAACGCGGTCGAGGGCCAGCTCATCCTGCTCACCTCGACAACCTATGTCGGATGCACTCAGGACCTGATCGTCGACGCCTTGTCGAAGCGCGGACTCGAAGCCGGCCGCGATCTCTACGTCGCGTTCAGCCCCGAGCGAATCGACCCAGGAAACGCCGCAGTCTCACACGACGACGTACCTAGGGTCGTCGGCGGTACGACGCCGGAATGTGAAGTAAGAGCAGAGGCGCTGCTGAAGCGATATGCACGCAGCGTCCACGTCGTGCATTCCCTTGCTGCGGCCGAGATGACCAAATTGCTGGAGAACACATTCAGGGCAGTGAATATCGCGCTCGCCAACGAGTTCGCCGATATCTGCCGCGCGCTCGACCTCCCGATCACCGAGGTGATCGACGCGGCATCCACGAAGCCGTATGGCTTCATGAGGTTCATGCCGGGGCCAGGGGTAGGGGGGCATTGCATTCCGTGCGACCCGCACTATCTGCTCTGGCAGCTCAAGACGAAGCATGTCGAGGCGCCGATGATTCGCCAGGCGATGACCGAGATCGCTGGTCGACCCGGCCGGGTGGTTGATCGTGCTCGAGACGTCCTGTCAGATGCCGGACGCGGTTTGGTCGGCGCGCGGGTCGTCGTGGTGGGTGTTGCGTACAAGCCCAACGTCGCGGACCTGCGTGAGTCGCCCGCTATCGAAATTCTCGCCGGCCTTCGGGATCACGGTGCCGAGGTTGCGTATGTCGATGCATTGATCCCCTCGATTCGCATGCCCGGGGGCGGCATTCTCACAGCGACGTCAGATCCGTCGTCGTTCAATGCAGATCTGGTGATCATCCACACCAAGCACGACTGGGCCGATCTCTCCTGGATCAGTCCCAGCGCGATGGTGCTGGATACGACCTACCGCGAGTTGAGCATTCCGAGACGGATCCTCCTCTGATGAACGCCCATCAAACAAAAACTGTCGTCACCGGCGGCGCAGGCTTCATTGGCAGCCATCTGATCGAACGCCTGCTCGCCGCTGGTGACGATGTGGTCACACTCGACAATATGTCGACGGGAGACGCGCGAAACCTCGACGACGCCAAGGCCGTCAGCGACTCCGACGATGGTGGCACGCTCACGATTGTCGACGGATCCATTCTCGACCGCCAGACGCTCGATCAGCTGATCGATGGTGCAGACCGGGTGTTTCATCTGGCGGCGGCCGTCGGCGTTCGCCTGATCGTCGATGAGCCCCTCGCGGGCCTGCGCACGAACATCCACGGGACGGAGAACGTGCTCGATGCATGCCTCGCCCACGGTGCTCAGTTGCTGCTCGCCTCCACCAGCGAAATCTATGGCAAAAACACCTCGGACAGCCTCAACGAGGACTCCGACCGCATTCTTGGCTCACCGCTGCTGTCGCGGTGGACCTATGCGGCGGCCAAAGGCATCGACGAGGCGTTCGCGCACGCGTATTTCACCGAATTCGGGTTGTCAGTCTCGATTGTGAGGCTCTTCAACACCGTCGGTCCGCGCCAGACCGGACGCTACGGAATGGTCGTGCCCCAGCTCGTCGGTCAGGCGATGCGCGGTGAACCATTGACCGTCTACGGCGACGGCATGCAGACCCGGTGCTTCTCGGCCGTGCAGGATGTCGTGCCCGCGATGATCAGGATCCAGGAAAATCCTGAAACGGTCGGGCGTGCCTTTAACCTGGGCGGCGCGCACGAGATCTCGATCTTCGAGCTCGCCGAGCGCATCATCCATCTCGCTGGGAGCGAAAGCGAGATCAGGCTGGTTCCCTACGAGGAGGCATATTCCGCTGGGTTCGAAGACATGCGACGGCGGGTTCCCGACAATTCTCGCGCCCGCTCTGTGATCGGATTCGAGCCGACCACGAGCATCGACGAGATCATCCTCGGCGTCATGAACTACCTGAGCGGCCGGATCCCCGCAGTGGGTGCTTGATGTGCGGCATCATCGCGTGTCGAACAGCGTCGCCGGCGGCGCCGTTTCTGGTGCGCGGGCTGAGGCTGTTGGAGTACCGCGGCTATGACTCCATCGGGGTCGCGGTGCTGACCTCGGGCGGCTCCACAGCCGTCATCCGCTCGGTCAACCGGGTGGATGATCTCGCGAACATGGTCGACGGGTGGTCGGGCCAGCCACTCGGCGGGATCGGCATCGGGCACACCCGCTGGGCGACCCACGGTGCCGTGACTATGGCCAACGCGCATCCTCATCTGGATTGCACCGGCCGGGTTGCGGTCGTGCACAACGGCATCATTGAGAATGCGGATGAGCTGCGCCACGAGCTTTCCGCTGGCGGGCACGAGTTCGCCTCCGCCGTGGATTCCGAGGTCATCAGTCACCTGCTCGAAAATGAGCTGGAAACCGGGAAAGACCTGAACAAGGCGATGCAAGCGATCGTGCTCAAGCTGGCAGGGACGTGGGCGATGGTCGCGATGGACAGTCGGGACGGCCGGGTGGTGGGTACCGCGCACGGTTCACCGTTGCTGTTGGGCCACTCCGCGCACGGCGTGTTCTTTGCCAGCGATGTCTCTGCGATCGGCGACTGGGTCGACCAGTTCCAGGCGTTGGACGATGGTGACATCGTCGAACTTGCCGCCGAGCCGGTGTGGATCAGGAGCGGAGCCGCTCCACAGCCACCCCGGCTATGGAGCGCGGATCGTTCGACGCGTCAGGGTGGCCTCGACGGGCATCCGGACTACATGCATGCAGAGATCGATGAGCAGCCCGAGGTAGCTGCTCGCATTCTTGATGAGCTCGCCAACGGCATACCCACCGGATCTCTGTGGAGAAATCTGGATGGGCCCGCTTTCGAGCGCATCGCGGTTATCGGTTGCGGAACATCCCTAAACGCGGCTGCCGTCGTCGCCCAGGCGTTCGGGCGCCTGGGCGGCTTGTCGCACCGGTCGCTTGTCGCCAGCGAGGCGGTGAGCGCTGTCATCGAACCGGGAACGCTCGTGCTCGTGTTCAGTCAATCGGGAGAGACCGCAGACATCATGCGTGCGGTCGATCATGTGCAGACCTTCGGCGCCTCGATGCTCGCTGTCACCAACAATCCGCACTCATCGTTGGCGCGTCGATCCGACTCGGTCGTCACGTGCCAAGCCGGGCCGGAGATCGGGGTCGCCGCCACCAAGACCTTCACCGCGCAGGTGATCACCGGGGTATGCGTCGCGCTCTCTGCCCTCGTAGCCCAGGGGCGCCTCGATCGATCTCGCGCCAGGGAGCTCGCGGATGACCTCCGCCACCTTCCGGACATGCTCGCGCAGGCGCTCGTCGTGTCGAAGGATGTCATTCCCTCTCTCGTCGGGGACCTTGTCTCAGCAAGTGGTTTCCTCTTTCTTGGCCGCGGCCCCGGTGTCACCTTCGCCGAGGAGGGTGCTCTGAAGCTCAAGGAGCTCACCTATCGCTGGGCCGAGGCTTACCCCGCCGGCGAGTTGAAGCACGGCCCGCTCGCTCTCGTCGAGTCAGGGACCCCGGTCATCGTGGTCGACAACGACGATCGCCGGCTGCGAGGCAACGTCGCAGAGGTCGAAGCGCGCGGCGGCCGTGTGATCCGCATCGGGTCATCAGGCAGCACCATTCCCGCGCTCGGTCGCAGCATCGACTTGCCGTTGGCCGGCGGGATGGATCAGTGGGGGCCCCTCGAGTCAGTAATTCCGATGCAGGTACTTGCCCGAGAGTTGGCACTCGCTCTCGGTCGGGATGTAGATAAGCCCCGAAACCTCGCTAAATCCGTCACCGTCGACTAGAAAGAAACAGGAAAATGAAGCGCAAAATATTGCCAGTTGCGGTGATCCTTGCAGCGATAGCCATCGTTGTTGCCGGCATCCAAGGGCTACCATTCGACAGCACCGTCGCAGAACAACCCGTCGCGACGCCGGCCGCTCCGGCCCCGGCTGCGAAGGATCAGACAGAGCAGAAGGACCTTCCGACCGAGGCGCTGCCCCCTGCAGCCGCTCCAGTGGTGGAGGCCCCGGTCGTTTCTGCGCCAGGACCGGTCGTCGAGGCGGTAGCCAAGAAGGCCCCGCAGGCATCCAAGGCTCCGAAGCCAGAAAAGACGCCTAAGCCGCCGAAGAACCCGACTCCAACACCCACCCCTACGGTGACGGCAACGCCGACACCGACGGCGACACCCACGGCGACACCGACACCGACGCCGACACCCACGCCGACTCCAACGGCAACGCCGACGGCAACGCCGACACCCACGCCGACCCCAACGGCAACGCCAACGCCAACGCCAACGCCAACGCCAACACCTACACCCACACCCACGCCCACGCCCACGCCCACGGCAACGCCAACACCCACGCCGACGCCGACTCCGACGCCGACGGCAACGCCAACCCCGACGCCGACTCCGACCCCAACGCCGACACCATCACCTCGGCCGCAGACCATCGTGAGTCTCACGTTTGACGATGGCAACGCCGACCAGCTGGCCGGGGCGACGATCATGAACAACAACGGCATTCGTGGAACGTTCTATGTGGCATCCGGCAATATCGGTGTCCCCGGATTCCTCACGCAGGCTGACCTGCTCTGGCTGGCCGGTTCCGGTCAGGAGATCGCCGGTCATACTGTGACCCACGCTGACCTGCCGTCACTTCCCCTCGACGAGGCAAAGCGGCAGGTGTGCAACGACCGCGTCACTCTCGCCAACTGGGGATTCCCAACGCGCAGCTTCGCGTACCCGTTTGCTGAGAGCACCCCCGCCATTGAGGCGGTTGTCGCAGAATGTGGTTACAACTCGGCACGCATGCTGGGCGACATAAAGTCGCGATTTGGATGCTCAAGCTGTGCCTATGCGGAATCGACACCCCCGTCGAACCCGTTCTACACCAAGGCGCTCGACCAGTCTGAAATCACGTGGACGCTGCAGGACTACAAGGATGCCGTGACCAACGCCGAGACCACAGGAGGCTGGGTGCAGTTCACGTTCCACAACGTCTGCTCCACCTCGTGCGGCCAGCTCGCGGTGAGTCAATCCGTGTTCTCCGAGTTCGCCGCCTGGTTGGCGCCACGGTCGGCCACCATGAATACGGTAACGATGCCGGTGGGCGATGTCATTGGCGGGGCCGTCAAGCCGCTGGTGAACGGGCCGGTAGGTTCGCCGGTCACCGAGGTGCAGAACCCTGGGCTTGAAACCCCCGGCGCTAACGGGCAACCGCAGTGCTGGTTCCAGGGTGGCTACGGAGACAACGTCCCAGTGTTCTCGACGGTATCGCCCGGACACACAGGGTCGGTCGCGAACAAGATCACCATGACGAGCTACGTATCAGGTGACGCTAAGTTGCTCCCCACATTCGACCTCGGGTCGTGTGCCCCAGGAGCGAGCGAGGGCAGTACCTACAGCCTCGGCACCTGGTACACCTCCACGGTCGTGACCCAGTATGCGGTCTACCTACGAACCGGAACGGGGTCGTGGCAATACTGGACCTCGAGCCCGTGGTTTGCAGCTGCGAGCGCCTGGACACTGGCCGAATGGACAACTCCGCCGATACCAGCCGGGTACACCGGGATCAGTTTTGGTCTCAGCATCTTCTCCAACGGAGAACTTGTGACAGACGACTACTCGATCACTGAGGGTGTCGCAGCGCCGGCGCCGGTAGCCGCCGTCGTGACGGAGCCACCGGCCGAACCAGCCGCAGCGCCAGCACCCGAGGCAACGCCCACCGAGGCTCCACCCGCGGAGACTGCGCCAATCGAGGCTCCGCCGGCAGAAACTCCAGCGGTAGTAACTCCACCCGCGGAGCCGGTACCGGCGGAGCCGCCCGTCACGGCGCCTGTGGCTGAGGTCATCCCCGTGGCTCCCGTTGTGGTGGAGGTCGTAGCGCCGACACCGTGACCCAACGCACACCCAGACCGAGAGCAGCGCGCACCCGTCATACGGTGAGCGCTGCTCTTGGGGTGTGCCTGCTCGCCGCTCTCGCAGGGTGCGTGGGCGCACCGTCTGCACGGGAAGCATCCACCGCTCCCCCCAGGCCCACCACATCTGCACCGACCGCCACACCGACACCGACACCCCTGCCGCCGCCACCCGAGGAGCCCATCGTGCCCGCACCACCGGTGTCGTCGTATCCGTGGCACACAGGCATCGTGTCAACGACCTTCTGGGTGGGCGAAATCTTCGACGCGAGTGCCGCCGACGGCAGCCAGGAGTTGTCGACCTTCGACTCAAACTGGCTGGGCAGCTACGGCGGCTGCGACGGCAGGGTCGTCAACGGTGGATGCGAGACCGAAGCTCGCACCGCCGCCAACGGCTACTTCCCGACGTCGATGACACCGCTCGAGAACCCGTTCTATCTCGACCTGCCCTACGACGACATCAACGACAGCACGGGGTTCGCAAATCGCGATTCGGTCATACCGTGGGCCCTGGAGCCTGCATACTCGCTTCACCGCGGAGACAGTAACTTCAGCTACCTCAAGAATCGCTGGGTCGAACTGCACCGCGAGGGCCACACCTGCTACGGCCAGATTCAGGATGCCGGCCCCGGCGAATACCACGACTCCGCGTACGTCTTCGGCTCGGACGACGCGCGTCCGGTGAACCAACGCTACGGTGGCGCCGGTATGGATGTCTCACCGGCGATCACCGGATGCCTGCACTTTCCCGACATCAATGGCGAGACCGGCGGCATCAGCTGGCGCTTCGTTGACGCCGCGGACGTTCCGGCCGGCCCGTGGCTGTCAGTCGTGACGACGAGCGGGGTGCGTTAGCTCAGCGTGTTACCAGCGCTCGTGAACCTCGGCGCGGAAGTACCGGTCGTACAGCTCGCGAATCTGCGGAGTGAGGTCGAGCGGTGCGACGGCGCCCGCCGAGGCATTCGCCTCAGCCTGCGCAACGTTTCGCGCCCCGGGAATCACCGTGGTGACGCCGGGCAGCTGTGACAGCCACGCAAGGGCTGCGACCGGAGCGGTAAGTCCCGCCTCCTCTGCCAGCGCCGAGAACTCCTGCGCGGCAGCCACGCCCTTCTCGAAATCGACCCCCGAGAACGTCTCCCCCACATCGAAGGCTTCACCGTGGCGGTTGTACGTGCGGTGATCGTCGGCGGCGAAGGTCGTGTTCTTGGTGTACTTGCCGCTCAGCAGGCCCGAGGCGAGAGGCACCCGCGCGATGATTGCCACACCGGCGTCGATCGCGGCCGGCAGCACGGCATCCAATGGCTTGAGCCTGAAGGCATTCAGGATGATCTGCACGTTGGCCACGCCGGGGCGGGCGATCGCCGCGAGCGCCTGGGCCGAGGTCTCCACGCTCACGCCGTAACGCGCGATGACGCCGTCGGCGACGAGGGCGTCGAGGTTGTCGAACACGGCGTCGCTCTCGATGACGGCACTCGGTGGGCAGTGAAGCTGCACCAGGTCGAGGGTGTCCATGCCGAGGTTGGTGCGCGAACGGTCGGCCCAGGCCCTGAAATTTTCCATCGAGTAGTTCTCAACGGTCTGCTCAGCGCGGCGACCCATCTTGGTGGCGATAAACACGTCGGGGTGCGACTTTGCGAAGCGGCCGATGATCTGCTCGCTACGTCCGTCACCGTACACATCGGCAGTGTCGAAGATGGTCACTCCAGCGGCGACCGACGCCTCGAGGATTGCCGTGGCATCCGCCTCGCTGACGTCGCCCCAATCGGCGCCGAGTTGCCACGTTCCGAGGCCGATCGCTGAGACGGGACGGCCGAGCCTGGTGACGGGTGTTGTGCGCATCCCCCCACCATACGACGCCTGGCAGCCCCTATAGAATCGACGGGTCTGGTGAGCAGCCGGCGGGCTTCCCCGTCTTCGCCGGACCAGGAATGGACTCTCACTCGTGACCCGACGGTTGGTTCGCCCCTATCTCGATATTCTCGCCACCCCCGGCGCCTGGCGGTTCTCGCTGGCCGCGTGGTTCGGCCGCATCATGCGCTCTACGGCAGGGATCGGTGCCATCCTGCTCATCGCCGACAGCAGCTCCAACTACGCGCTGGCCGGAGCGGTCTCTGGCTGCGTCGTTTTGGGCGCTGCCCTTCTCAGCCCAATCTGGTCTCGCGTGGCCGACGCCAGGGGCCAGGGTGCCGTGCTGCCCCTCGCGATCGTCACCGCCGTGGTCTCCGCGGCCGGCCTCATCGCCGTGGTGCAGCTGGGCGCGCCATCGTGGACGTGGTTCGTGGCAGCGTTTCTCGTCGGCGCGAGTTCTGTCGACGCCGGCACGCTGGCCCGCGCCAGGTGGGTGCACCTGCTGCGCTCACCCCACGACAAGCACACGGCACTCGCACTCGAGTCGGTCGGCGACGAGTTCACCTTCGTGATCGGCCCACCCGTAGTCACCCTGTTGGCGGGTCTGATCTCGCCGGCGTTCGGTCTGGCGACCGGGGTTGCCATCTCGGTGACGGGGCTCGCTGTGCTGCTGGCCCAACGCTCGACCGCCCCTGCAGCGGTGCGCTCACCGCAGCGTCGGCGCGGCCTTCTGCCGGCGGGCATCGTGGGACTACTGCCCGCCTATGTCGGCGTCGGGCTCATGTTCGGCTCGGTCGACCTCACCGCCGTCGGGGTGGCCCGCGAGGCCGGCAGCCCGGCGCTTGCGGGAGTCTTGCTCGCGGCGCTTGCGGTCGGCAGTGTCGCCTCCGGGCTGGTGTTTGGAGCGATCAGCGGGGCGTGGTCGCCCATCAGACGCGTGCTGTTCGCCTCCATCGCCTTCGGCCTCGTCGTTCCGCTGCTGTTGGTGGTGCGTGACATTCCGACGCTCGCCGTCATCAGCTTCGCCGCCGGACTGGTGACGACCCCCGTGCTCATCTCCGGCTCATCGTTGATCGAGATCATCGTCGACCGTTCCGAGATCACCACGGCGATGGCCTGGCCGAGTGTGGCACTGTCGCTCGGTGTAACCATCGGGGCGACGGTCTCGGGTGAGTCGATCAACCAGGGCGGCGCGTGGGCGGGACTTCTGGTGTGCGGCGCCGCGGCCGTGCTGGTCGGCGGCTGCGGCATCCTGAATGCGATGCTGAGGCGGCCACATGTGGTGCTGCCCGACCCGACGCGGGTTACGGAGCCCGTCGACAGTTAGGTGACGACCGTCGCGACGGCGGTGGCGAGCCGCTTGCGCACGAGGTGATCGTTCAACTCGACCCTGTGCATGGTGACGTGCCTCATCTGCTCGATGATGCCCATGGTGTCTGGGTTGATGAACGGGTCGAGCGTGCCGTACACGACATCGATCGGCACCCTGACCGCGGCGATGTCGCTCACGGTGGTCTGAGACTCGATGCAATTTTGCAGGCTCAGGATGAACGGGGTCCAGTTACGCTCGGACACCTCCAGCACATCCTCCAGCTGGAAGAAGCTCGCGATTCTCTCGGTGCTTCCGATCGTGAACTCCTTGTTCGACCGCATGAACTCGTAAACGCGCAAGTACCTGCCCGCCCTCCGTCGTGAACGCGGATCCCCGATTTCGGCGGGTGACAGGTACACCGGCGGGCTGATGAGTACCAGCCGGGAGACGTGTTCGGGATGCACTGCCGTGTATCTGGCCGAGAGCAGGCTTCCCAGGGAATGGCCCATCAGAAGGAAGGGCGCCTTCAGCCGCAGGGAGCGGATCGTGCGGTGGATCGCCGCGACGTGCTCTTCGACCGTGTAGGTGGCGCGGGCCGGGGCGGGCGAGTCGCCGAACCCGAGAAGCTCGATCGAGATGCAGCGGTAGCGGTCAGACAGCAGGGGCACGAGTCGTTTGAAGGTGGCGGCCGAGGAGGCGATGCCGTGAATCAGGATGATGACGGGGCCATCCCCCACGTCTCCGGCGATGTTGAGCATAGGCGCCGTGGCGGGGCGCACCTTCTCGACCACCGTGCTCCACCAACCCATGAGCACAGCTTAACGATGAAGCCTCACATGAGGGTGGGAGCCACCCTGAGGCAGCTCCCACGGTCACACCAATCGCCTGCTAGTCGCGCAGGTTCTCCTTGAAGTCGTTCTTGGCGTGCGTGACATCCCGCTCGGCTTCTGCGCGCTTGACGTCACCCTCGGCGCGCCTCACCTCCGCGTCTGCCTGCACCTCGTCGACTTTGTCGCTGATGCGCTCCTTGGTGTCATCGGCCGCCTCGCCGATCTTCTTGCCGGTGGCTTCGGCTGCATCTTTGGCGTCATCCATGAATCCCATGTCTATCTCCTCAAATGTTGACTTCAGTGGTGTCGCGAGCAGTGGCTCGCATTTCCACCATAGGTCGGGCATTTGAGTGCCCGCGAGGGCTTGACAGTGGTGCTTTCGGGCACGACAAAGCCCCGACCTGGCACCCTGGGTTCGGGAGCGCTCGATCGGGGCTGATGTCTAGAAAAGCAGTTACGAGGCGTTGTTGCTGCGACGACGCGAGATCGTCATGACCAGCACGAGTGCGACACCGAGCGCGAGGGCGCCAGCGCCGACCCAGATGGCCAGGGTCGGGATCTCGGCGCCCGTGTTCGGCAGGGCTGAGCCGCTGCCGGTTGCAGCGTCTGCTGCCACGACAGTGAACGTTGCGACTCCGACGGTGCCCGAGGTCTGCCCGGTGGCGGTGACGCGGTACGAGCCGGCAGCTGCGCCGGTGACCGTGAAGGCCACGGCGCCGGTGGCGGAGGAGGTCTTCGTGACACTGCCCTGTACGGCGGTCTTAATGATCGCGATCGTGGCAGGCGAGTCGGCGTCTACTGTTCCGGTGACCGGCTCAAGCGAATCGAACGCGAGGTCGGTGAACGTGATGGTGACGGGCTCGCCCGGAGCTGGCGTGGAGTCACTGGTCTCGACCTTCGCCGGGTCGACCTAAGGGTCTGCTGCTACTGCGGCGAACGGCAATGCGAGCACTGTTGCAGTTGCGAGAACGGCAACCACCAGAGCTTTCTTGAACATATGAACCCCTTGCTGTGAGCCAAACTATGGCTGAAATTGATTTCAGGAATGGTGAAGCCACGCAACTGAGCGACATGACACTGACTCACTATAGGGGCAAATCAGCACGTCATGAGCATTTGTGATGTTTCGGGCGTATTAATTCCCGGAGTAATAACCGCGGCAACCTCTCCCGCGAACCTGGCCGGAGCCAGCATCGTCGTCGTCGCGGTGACACTCTCGCCCGGCGCGAGGTCGATCGTAAAGATCGTGACGGGGTAGGTGTCGTCCTCGGCCAGATACATCGCGAACCCTTCGGCCGGTGAGGTGGCGCCGAGGTTCACCGAGCCCGGTGGGCCGTAAATGCGAACGACGGTGCGAATGATGCCGGGGGGCACTCCGAACGCTCCTGCCCCGGTCACATACCCGGGCAGAGACGTGGCGGCGTCGGCCGGCGCGGTGCTGGTGAGTGTCAGTTGGGTGGCGATCGTGACTAGGCCATCGTTACGGCAAACCGCCTGCCCGACCTTTAGCTCAGGCGTTAGGTAGTAATCCATCTTCGAACCGGTGCCGTCGTTGAGGTAGACCCCGAAGTGCTGTGTGTCACTGTCACTCACGGGCAACTCGCCGGCGAGCGTGGTGCCGGCCAGCAGTGTCTGTTCCTCCGGGCGGGCGCTCCAGATGAGCGCACGACCCTCAGCGCCGGCGCGTGTCACAGCGGAAATCAGTTTCGGGGCATCCAACTGTCCGCTTGACAGCTTCGAGAACACGGCGGCCGCCGCGGCCGCAAAGAACGCGTCCTGGTCTGACGGCACTGTGTACCGCGCATAGACATCGCTCAGCAGCACCCGCACCGCATTCTCTGAGGTGAGTTGCTCGCCCGCGCCGACGTCCACCGGACCAGTGGCTTCCAGAAGATACGCAAGCATCACCGGGTCTGCCGACAACACCCCATCGACGTCGACCCCGAACTGGCGTTTCCACATCTCCCGCGCAAGGTCTGCCGTGATCGGGAAGCGTGGCGTGAGGGTCACATTTTGGATGTACTGCCCGATGGTGTCTCCGTAGATCCCGCGGGTGTCGGTCGGCACATCAAGCACCGGGGCCTCGAAGGCAGGGAAATCGGTGGACGACGCCTGTTGCACGAGATCGATGCGCCCGCCATCGGTGTGCACCAGCGCCAGAGCTCCAGGTATTCCGCCGCCGGAGCGCAACTCTGCGGGATTTTGGAAGAGCACGAGGTAATTTCGCGCGCCGTCGGCGCCCAGCATGGCGGGAAGAAGTTGCACCGCGCGGTCGACGCTCAAGGCCACCTCGTTTGCTTCGAGTACCGCATCCTGAAGCTGCACGGCAGCCGCCTGCAACAGCGGGATGCTGGCCGACGCGTCGATCGCCACGACCCGGTCGTTCGCGCTGGCGAGGGCCTCCGCGGCAGCGCTGATGTCGGGCGCCGCATCCATGAGCGGCTGCAACTGAATTGTGCCGTCGACGGGTTTGAAGCTGCCGACGTCAAGGTGACCAGCAGCACTAACGAGCGGCTTGATCGCCTGTCCAGACACCTGATTGACGACGCTCGCAAGCTCCCGGACAACGGTGAGGTTGGGCCCCACGAAAGGCACAATTTCGCCGAATCGCCAGATCGGATCACTTGTCAGAGAGGCGGCCGCGCTGGCGTGCTGGTCAAGGCTTGCGAAAGTTTTTTGTGCGGCTGCGGCATCACCGGCGATGAGCTCGCTCTGAACCACTCCCGCGAGGGGGACAGCAGCCTCCAACTCGCCTTTAGCGAGGAACCCGCGAATTCCGATCCACGCAGTGATCGCGACCAGTGCAACGGCAACCCCAACGACAATCGGCACCCACATCTTGGCACGGCGACGGCGACGAGACCGGGAACGCGTTCTGATCGGTGTCGTATGACTCGGCATTGATCCTCTTCAGTGGGCAGTGCGTGCTGACGCTTCGCAGCGAGCGGTCCAGTTGCCGATAATAGCGCTCCCCCGACGCGGCGCTGCCCCGCTAGTAGGCGCCTGCTCGACCCAGCACGGCACGTGCCGTGCGCCACAGGATCATCAGGTCGCCCGTCATCGACCAGTTTTCTACGTAGTAGAGGTCGAGACGAACAGTGTCTTCCCATGACAGGTTGGAGCGGCCGCTCACCTGCCAGAGCCCGGTGATACCCGGCTTCACAAGGAACCTGCGATGCACGTGATTCTCATAAACATCAACCTCCCGCGCGAGAGGTGGACGAGGGCCGACCAACGACATGTTGCCGCGGAACACATTGAAGAGCTGAGGCAGTTCGTCGAGGCTGAACCGACGCATGAACGCACCGATCGGTGTGACACGGGGGTCATTCTTCATCTTGAACATGACACTGTTGCCTGCAGCGCGGTCCTGATCCCGCAAAGCCTCCAGACGCTCTTCGGCGTCGGTGACCATGGATCTGAACTTGAGCATCGTGAAGGTGGTGCCGCCGATGCCCACCCTCTCCTGGCGGAAGAGAACCGGGCCGAAGGTGCCCAACCGCACGGCCACCGCGATGCCCGCCAGGATCGGCGACCCGATCGCGATGAGCAGCGCCGAACCCACGATGTCGAACGCGCGCTTCGCGAAATTTTTGAAACCTTCGTACCGCGGCGTTTCGACATGGATGAGCGGAAGGCCCGCCACCGGGCGGGTGTGGATGCGGGGGCCACCGACATCCGTGAGCGCCGGGGCCATCACCAGATGCTGGCGGCCGGGCTCAAGCGACCAGCTGAGTTCGCGCAGCTTTTGCGGAGGCAGTTCTGCGCTGCTGGTGATCACAACCGTGTCGGCGCCACTCGCTGCCAGCGCGTCGTGGAGGCTGTTGACATCGCCGTACACGGGGACGAGCGTGCCCGGCAGAGTATCGGCGAGTTGTCCCCGTGGCACGCAGGCACCGACGACCCGATACCCCGCCCGCGGATACCGAGCCAGCTCCGTTGCGAAGTGCAGCGCAGACGATTCAGACCCGATCAGCAGCACGGTCGACGAGTAGTTGCCATCCGCGCGCTGGGCGCCCAGCCACTGCCGCCACATCCAGCGGGAGAACATCAGCACGAGGAGCCCCATCGGGAAGGCGATGAGAATGTAGCCGCGGGCGAACTCGACTTGAAAAAGGAATGACACGATAGCCAGCAGTCCGAACAGGCGCAGGGTGGCATCGGCGATCAACTTGTATTCGGTGCTGCCGGTGCCCACCACGCGATAGCCACGCGTTCCGTACATGCTCAGCGCGAGCATCCAGCAGCCGATGATCGCCACCGACACGACGGTGTAGTTGAGCGCAACCTCGTGAAAGTCGCCTCGAAATTGCACGTCGGCGACGGTGATGCCGAACCACGCGATCTGCACTCCGAAGACGACCCAGATCAGCACGAGCGCGTCGGTGATGACCAACCGGTATGCGTAGCGGTCACGCCAGTCGCGCGCCACACGCGACCTGCTCACCCGCACCTGCTCGGTCATCTATTTCCCTGCTCCATCTGATGGACAGGGCCGCCCTGACCTGAGGAATCCACTATACCGGGCATCGCGAGCGTTGCTCAGCTCCAGCTCGCTCCACCGTCTGATGACACAAATACGCGGTCACTGGTCCAGAGCCAGACGTCGCTCCCCGCCTGCGCGACGCTTACCTGCGTTGGCGCGACCTCCAACTCGACGCATCCCACCGCTGCGGGCGGACCTGTTCCAATGGGGGCCGGCAGGGTCTTGATCGACACACCGGCGCAGTCGGCATCGCCGGACACTGCCAGCGTGTAGCCAGCATCGCTCACTGTGACACTCAGCAGTCCGGGCACGGCCGCAACGGACCAGTCGGCGTTGGCATTAGGTTTCTCAAACAGTTCGTTATCGCAGGCAGCAAGTATCGCGTCATCGCGCCGCTCGACCTCCTTTATCGCTGCGCACGGCGCGCTCACCGAACCTCCAGGAGTCTGCACAGACGCGGGCTCGGCGGGATCGAGATACGTGTAGCTGGCAATCTCATCGGGGTAGGACTTCCAAAACTGTCCTCCAGTGAAGCTCTTGAGCACCTCCAGCGCACAGG
This sequence comes from Salinibacterium sp. G-O1, assembly GCF_030063305.1. Classification (GTDB taxonomy): domain Bacteria; phylum Actinomycetota; class Actinomycetes; order Actinomycetales; family Microbacteriaceae; genus Rhodoglobus. The sequence goes on along the minus strand of NZ_JASISV010000003.1, from coordinate 309,878 downwards.
CATCACCCGTTTTCGCCACGACCGTGACCAGCGAAGCGTTGGCCGACAAATACAACACCTCGTGTACACCGGGCGGGTTTACGTGCTTCCAGGTTGCGCCACCGTCGTTTGTTGACTCCACGGCCGCGCTTTGCCCCTGGCAGGTGCCTGTAGTGGACCGCCACCCAGCGCTCGCACCTGTGACCACGAGGTGGCGAGGCTCGGCCGGTACTGCCACTGGGTCGGCCGTCGGCGTTGGTGCGGTGGTGTTCGGATCGGACGAGCCGTACGTCGGGATCGGGCCGGGCGTTGCACCGGGGCTGGGTGGGTCGCTGCGCATGACGGCATAGCCAATGAGGGCGACGTCGACGATGACGAACATCGCCACCACGACCGCGATCACCACGGCGCGGGGCCTGCGCCGGCCCTGCCCTTCCCGCGATCCGCTACGTGCCATCGTCGCGCCTTCTTGCCCTATGAACCGGCGCCAGCAGCCCCTTCGCGATGGTGGTGATCGCGGCGTCGATGGCCACTCCAGCTTTGTCGTATTCCTGCTGCGGTCGACGGTACGGGTCCGCGATGTCGTCGTGTGCCGCATCGTCGGGGGGCGGCAGATACCCTCGCTGGTCCGCGGCATCGGCAGTCGCCCCCATCAGCAACTCTCTGATCGAGACGGCTGGCGGGCGGACCGGCTGGGCTGCGGCCGCATCCCCCTCGAGCGAGCGGATGAGACGTGCAAACTGTTTCAGCGTGAAAGTCGTTCGCGATGCTTTGGGCGCGAGGGACACAACCTTTGCGCGGTGCTCGCGCTCGGCCGTCAGAATCAGATCAGCGGCAGCTACCAGCTCGGCGGTGAGTGGATGGGCACGGTGGCCCTCGGGGTCACCGCCATAGCGAATCGACACCCGCTCGGCCTCGACCGGCATGCGATCACCCTCTGTTGCCATCGTGCCGGCACCGATGATCGCAATCCCCGCACCCAGCTCGGCCAGGCGCACTCTCAGCAGTTGGGCTGCCACCGCCGACCGCACGAGATTTCCCGTGCACACCACCAGAATGCGAAACGGCTCGTCCTCGCTCATGTCTTCACTCCCATACTCATGCGTCTGGCCGAGAGGCACGGCTAGGCGCGTTGTGTGGTCTTCTTGTCGGGGGTTTCGTATGTGTAGCCATAGTGGCCGTAGCCGTAGGCGTCTGGCCCCTTAACGGGCAGCATGGTGAGCACCACGCCAGAGACACGCGCGTCGACATTTTGCAGGGCGGCGAACGCCCCAACCACCTGGTTCTTGCGCGTGTAACCGGCGGCAACGACGAGAATCACGCCGCCCGCACGCTTGGCCAGGATGGCGGCATCGGTCACCGGCAGCAGTGGCGGCGAATCGAAGATCACGGCGTCGAACTCTTTTTCAACTGTGACAACGAGCTGCTGCATCGCTTTGGATCCCAGCAATTCACTCGGGTTGGGCGGGATCTGCCCCGCGGGCAGCACATACAGGGATGCGCGTCCCCAGCGCTGCACGGTGTCGCCAAGAGTCGCCTGCCCGATGAGCACGTCTGTCAGCCCCACCGCGCCCTCAAGGTCGAGATATTGGGCCACCTTCGGACGGCGCAGGTCGGCGTCGACGAGCAGCACCCGCATGCCTGCATCCGCCATCGCGATGGCGAGGTTGGTGGCCGTGGTGCTCTTGCCTTCACCCTGGATCGAGGAGGTGACCACGAAGCTGCGCGCGCCGTCGATCTCCAGAAACTGCAGGTTGGTGCGCAGCGTGCGGAATGATTCTGCGCGTGGGCTGCGGGGGTCAACCTGCACAATCAGAGGGCGTTCGGCGGCCTTGGGGTCGAATACGATCCCGCCCATGATGGGCGTGTCGGTCAGCTGTTCCATGTCCCGCTCGTTGCGGATCCGGGTGTCGAGAACCTCCCGCAACACGGCCAGCCCTACTCCGATGGCAAGTCCGACCAGTGCACCAAGGGCGATGTTCAGCGGAATGTTGGGGCTGACCGGGATGGTGGAGACCGTCGCATCTTCGACCCTCGTGAGCTTTACCGGCGAGCCGGTGCTCCCCTCGGTAGTTTCGATTTTGGACACAACGGCCGTCAGGCTCTGCGACGTGGCATTGGCAATGTCCGCCGCGACCACGGGATCTTCGTCGGTCACGTTGATCTCGATCAGCGTGGTGTCGAGTTGCGCGGAGGCGCTCACCCGTTGCGCCAGCTCTTCGGCCGTGACATCCAACCCGAGTGAGGCGATGACGGGCAGCAGCACGATCGGCGTGGTGACCAGCGAGGAATAGGTCTTGACCCTGGACTGGGTGAATGAGCTGCCCTGAAGCAGCTCCGTGGTCGAGTCGGCGGACTGACTGGAGACGAAAACGCGCGTCGACGCGCTGTATTCCGGGGTCTTCACTATCGAATAGACGGCGGCGGCTGAGACTGCAACGAGCGTGAGAAGCACGATCAGCACCCAACTCTTGCGGAGGATGCGGATGTAGTCGCGAAGTTCCACGCGGCTGCCTTTCAGAGTCATGGGAGATGCCCACGCGGTTACCGGCGTCAGGCTCGCGACCATCGTGTCATAGATATTTATCTGTTCAGGGCGAGGAGGAGCGTTTTCCGACAAAAACTCGCTCACTCGCCGCGCTCCCCTATTCTCGAATGATGCAACGCACCGAGGCTGAGACCGCACGCCCGGCGAATAGCCCCCGCGCCGTTGCGGTGGCCCTGCTGGCGTTGGTATCAGCGGTTCTGCTGTCGGCCCTTCTTACTGCGCTGCACAGCTCAAGTGTGGTGACCGACCGATTCGCGATCGAGTCGCTCAGCTACCTCGTGTTCTGGGCGCCTCTCGTCATAGCCATTGTGATTGTGGGCCGCACGGGGGCTGCGATCCCATTCCGGTTTCGTTGGATCGACGGGCTGTGGGGACTTAGCGTCGGCCTTCTGGCGCGGGCGATCTCAACCGGGATCGATCTGACGGTGTACGGGACGACGGGATCCAGCTACCTCGGCAGCCCGGCAGATAACAGCGCCGGCGCTATCGTCTTTTTCGCATTGACTGCCTTCATCGCACCGCTCGTACTCGGGCCTGTGATCGAGGAGATGTTCTTCCGGGGCACCGTTCTCGGTGCCCTCCGAGGAGACACAGCAACCTCCAAGTCGATTGCGGTGGTCATCAGCTCGCTCGTTTTCGCCCTGATGCACGTCCTCGGCACCTCGACGGCCGCGTCAGCTCTTACCATCGGCTTGTCAACGTTCCTGTTCGCGCTCGGAGCGGGCGCTCTGGCAGTCACCACCAATAGGCTCGGTGGCGCGATCACCGCACACGTCGTCTTCAACGGCTCGGTTATCGCGCTCGCTCTGGCCGCCTAGCGTCACGGCGGGCCATCTCGCCCCGACAGGTGACGCTCGAATCGGCAAAAACGTTGGGTAGTACCTTCCGCGCCGCCTCAGTACGGTGATGCCATGAGGCGAATACTGATCTTCCCAGCAGCAGCAATCCTGGCCACTCTTGCCTTGGCGGGGTGCACAGCAAACTCCGGCGCCAGCGACCAAAGCGGCGGCTCGATGTCGAGCGAAGGCGCGCCCATGATCTCCGTCGAGGGCGACAAGATGGTGTCAGACTCGATCGCAGAGTCGCCCCGCCAGGTCATCACCACCGGATACGTCACCATCACGGTCGATAAGCCGGTGGATGCCGCGGCAGAGGCCGTGCGCATCGTCGAGCAGTCTGGAGGCCGGGTCGACGGCCGCTCCGAATCCGCTCCCGTCAACGGCAACGCCGGCAGCGCCACCCTCACCCTGCGCATCCCGTCGAGCACCCTCACCGCCACCCTCGACAAGCTGAGGGCACTGGGCGCCGTGCAGGAGGTGTCGCTGAACTCCGCGGATGTGACCATGGAGACCCAGGATCTTGACGCCAGGATCAAGGCGATGTCGGCATCCGTCGACCGCCTGCTCGCCCTGCTGTCGACGGCCACCGACACCGAGAACCTGATCACCCTCGAGACCGCGATCTCAGACCGGCAGGCCCAGCTGGAGAGCATGGAAAGCCAGCGTCGCTATTACGCAGACCAGGTCAGCCTCTCGACGATCACGGTGAACCTGATCTCGGAGTTCATCGCGCCCACCCCTGATCCCGACAACTTCTTCGATGGGATCGCCGCAGGCTGGGCATCATTCGTGGCATTCTTCGCCGGTCTGCTGGTGGCCCTCGGTGTGGCGCTGCCGTGGCTGGTCTTCCTGGGGCTCATCGCCCTGGTCATCGTGGTGATCGTCAGGCGACGCACCAGGAAGGCCTAGGCCAGCATGTCTTTGACCATCGGGATGACCTTCGACCCGTAGAGCTCGATCGAGTGCATCATCAGCTCGTGCGGAAGGGTGCCGGCGCTGTACTTGAGGTCGAAGCGCTGGATGCCGAGAGTCGAGATCGTCGTCGCCAGTTTGCGGGCGACGGTCTCGGGTGAACCGAGGTACAGCGAACCATGCTCGATCTCGCCCGCGTACTCGGCTGTGCTCGTCTCCGGCCAGCCACGCTCGGCACCGATGCGGTCGCGCATGACCTTGTGGTGCGACCAGTACTGCTCGGCCGCCTCGTCGTCGGTGTCGGCGATGAAGCCGGGCGAGTGCACGGCGATCGGCAGGTCTGGCTTCTCGAGCTGGGCGAGCGCACGGTGGAACAGGTCGACGTATGGCGCGAAGCGGGCGGGGTCTCCCCCGATGATGGCCAGCACCAGCGGCATGCCGTAGCGCGCGGCCCGCACCACCGATTCGGGGCTGCCGCCAACTCCGATCCACGTCTTGATGTGACCACCCTCGGTACGCGGGTAGACGTTCTGCTCGGTGAGCGGCGGGCGCAGCTCGCCGCTCCAGGTGACGGGTTGCTCTTTCAGCAGCTCGGAGAACAGGTCGAGCTTCTCCTCGAAGAGCTGCTCGTAACGGCTGAGATCGAAGCCGAACAGGGGAAAGGACTCGGTGAACGATCCGCGCCCCAGGATGACCTCGGCGCGGCCGTTCGAGAGCGCGTCGACGGTAGCGAAACGCTGGTACACCCGGATCGGGTCATCAGAACTGAGCACTGTGACGGCCGACCCGAGATGGATGTTCTTTGTGACGGAGGCGATGGCGGCGAGCACGACCTCGGGGGCCGAGACCGCGAAATCCTGCCGGTGATGCTCACCGAGCCCGATGAAGTCGATGCCGAGTTCGTCGGCCAGCACCGCCTCAGACACCAGATTTCGGATGACCTGCGCCTGGCTCACCGCGGCACCATCCAGGTCCATCGTGACGTCTCCGAAGGTGTCTAATCCGAACTCAATCTGCTGTGCCATCGTCGCTCCCAAAGTTTCTATGCAAATGTATCGTTCCTGACAACCGCGGAGGCCGCTCCCCTATTCCACACGACGAAGGCCCCGACCCGCGTGAGCGGGCCGAGGCCTCCTGTCATCAACCGGCCACCACGACCGGCTGAAGGTTAGTACGTAACCGTCAACGTGTTCGTGACCGAGATGATGGTCACGATCGCGGCGTTGATGAAGCCCGCGATGTACGGGTTTCCGGTGACGCGGTAGAGCTTGCGCGAGATGACGACCGTCAGGATCAGGATCAGGATGACGGGGAACAGCCAGATGCTGAAGATGCCGCCGAAGCCCGGGATGGTCTGACCCGTGATGAAGAACGTCATGTACTGCACGATGACGAGCACGATCGCCGCGAGAGCGGTAAACAGTGCGATCGCCGCCGTGTTGCCCCACTCCTTGCCACGAATCGTGAACCGGTTGAAGACGTTGACCGCGACGGAGCTTGCCACGAAGTACGCCAGGAAGAACGGCACGTAGAGCAGCGCGATCCACAGCTTGTCAGGACCGAACGCCTTGATCGCGATAACCCAGAACCGGAAGTCGGTCTTGAAGAAGTAGTCGACGATGAAGACGAGGCTGAACGAGGCGGCCACCACCACGGCGGCGAGACCGATGCCGTGGAAGAACGTGCGCCATCCCGGCAGCAGTCCGGCAGCGCGCAGATCCATACCGTTCTTGCGGCCGTACGCGAAGTACGAGACCGCGAGCACGATGGCCACTGCGACGGCGTTGATCAAGGCCCATAGCGCCACGAAGAACACGGCACCCTGGGTGAAGATGGTCGGCGTCGCGTTGAACGCGATTCCCTGAATCCACGGCGTCTGGCTCATCAGCACCCAGCTGGCGCCCGAGATGAAGGCGAGAACAACCAGACCGCCCCAGAACCAGGTCAGGCCCTTGCGGGTGTTGGCGACGATGGCGCGGGGTTCTGCGATCCGCAAGCCGGCGAAAGCGCGCGTGTGAAGCATGGCGCGAGCGAAGGCGAGCACGAAGATCCAGAAACCGATGATTCCCAGGGTCGTGAAGGCTTCCTTGACCTGCCAGATCTGGCTTCCGGACGCGATGGGGTTCGGCGCACCGAACGCCTCGTTGAAGAACTCGATCTGGCTGGCGACGGTCGTCTTCGAGATGGTTCCCCACGGGTGAGTTTCGGCCGGGGTGTAGACGACGCGGAATGCATCCTTGCCGTCGACCTTGTCGTCGTAGAACGTGCCGGCCTCGCGGGTCTCTGTGCCCTCGGCGCCGAAGTTCAGGAACGACTGGGCGTTCGGGGTGTCGATGTACTCGCGCGGCGGGGTGAGAACCGCTCCCTCAGGGCTGTAGCTGCGGAAGAAGAACTCGTCGTACTGGTCGGCGACGATTCCGACATCGCGGGTGCCGTACACGTTCGTGTACGCACCGTCGGCGTCGGTGTAGACACCGTCGTTGTCGACGAGCAGCACTGCGGCGATGAGCGGCTTGTCTGCCGCGTCATCCAGCGGGATCGAGAAGTTCGCAGCACGCGCACCGTTCGAGTGACCTGAGACACCGATCTTGTCCTGCTCCACGTACGGCAGGTTTGCGACCAGCTTGACCGCGTCGTACATTCCGGTACCACCGGCGGTGATATCTGAGTTCACCAGGTAGTCGGAGTCACCGTGGCCGTACATGTCGATGGAGACCACGACGTAGCCGCGACGAGCGAGCTCGACGAAGTTGGCATCCTGCATCTCCTTGTTGTTCCACCACCCGTGGGAGACGATGATCGCGGGGGCAGGGTTGTCGGCGGACACGCCATTCGGCTTGTAGAGCAGCGCGCTGAGCGACTCACCGGTGGAGGTCTCCCAGCTCATGTCCTTGACCGTGATGGTGTACGCCGAGGTCTGGACGAGGGATGCCCCGACCGCAGACAGCAGCACCAACACCAGCGATAAGGCCAGCCAGAACTTGTTCTTTTTATACAGTGCGGGTTTCATTCCACTCCTTTGTGATTGGGTCATTGCAAAATTCCTCTAGATTTCCACGTCGTCGTCGACCCAGCCCATGGTCTTGGTCACGGCTTTCTTCCAATTCCGGTAGAGCTGGTCTCTCTCAAATCCGGGCATCTCGGGCGTCCATCGCTTTCCTTCCGTCCAAATATCGATGACGTCCTGCTGCCCCTTCCAGAAGCCGACGGCGATTCCGGCAGCAAACGCAGCACCGAGAGCTGTGGTCTCGGTGACACGGGGGCGGATGACATCCACCCCGAGCTGGTCGGCCTGGAACTGCATGAGCAGTTCGTTGGCGACCATTCCCCCGTCGACCCGAAGTTCGGCGAGGTCCACCCCCGCGTCCGCGTTCATCGCGTCCATCACCTCACGGGTCTGGAACGCGGTTGCCTCGAGCGCGGCACGGGCGATGTGGTTCTTGGTGACGTACCGGGTCAGTCCGAGCAGCGCGCCTCGGGCATCCGGTCGCCAATATGGTGCGAACAGGCCGGAGAAGGCCGGCACGAAGTAGGCGCCGCCGTTGTCGTCGACCTCGCGGGCCAGCTTCTCGATGTCCGGCGCATCGGCGAACATGCCGAGGTTGTCGCGCAGCCACTGCACGAGAGAGCCCGTGACGGCGATGGAGCCCTCGAGCGCGTAGACCTGGGGGGCGTCGCCGATCTTGTAGCAGACAGTAGTAAGCAGGCCGTTGGTGCTGTCGACGCGACGCGTGCCCGTGTTCAACAGCAGAAAATTGCCGGTGCCGTAGGTGTTCTTCGCCATGCCCTCGCTGAAGCACGCCTGGCCGAAGGTGGCCGCCTGCTGGTCGCCCAGGATGCCCGCGATCGGCACACCCGGAAGCATCCCGTGCTGGCGACCCACGCCGTACACCTCGGACGACGACCTGATCTCGGGCAGCATCGACATCGGGATGCCCATGTCTGCGGCGATGTCCTCGCGCCACTGCAGGGTGTCGAGATCCATGAGCATCGTGCGCGACGCGTTGGTGACGTCCGTGACGTGGATGCCACCTTCGGTGCCGCCCGTCATGTTCCACAGCAGCCAGGTGTCCATCGTGCCGAACAGCAGCTCGCCCTTCTCGGCCGCCTGGCGGGCGCCGTCGATGAACTCGAGGATCCACGCGATCTTCGGGCCGGCGAAGTAGGTGGCCAGCGGCAGCCCGACGATCTTCTTGTAGCGATCGGGGCCGTGCTCGCCGGCGAGTGTCTCGACGATCTTCTGGGTGCGGGTGTCTTGCCAGACGATGGCATTGGTGACCGGGACGCCCGTGTGCCGGTTCCACACCACCGTCGTCTCACGCTGGTTGGTGATGCCCACGGCTACGAGGTCGTCTGAGGTCAGGTTGCCCCGGGTGAGGGCGATGCCGGTCGCCTCCCGCACCTTCGCCCAGATCTCGAGCGGGTCGTGCTCGACCCACCCGGCGCGGGGGAAGATCTGCTCGTGCTCGAGCTGGCCGACGGAGACGATCTCTCCGGAGTGATCGAACACCACTGCCCGGGAACTCGTGGTTCCCTGGTCGATCGACATCACGTACTTCTGCATAAGTTCTTATCTCTCCGTTGAGCGTGTATGTGGTGTCGCGCGTTAGTGGTGCGCGGTGGCGCCCAGGTCGACCATCGGCACGATCTCGACGGCGGCCGCCCTGGCGCGGGAGGCGCTTGCGTCGTCCGGCTGGGTGGCGGCGTCCGCATCGGCGGCTGCCCTGAGGCGGTAAAGCTCGGTCTCGCGCGCGGCCTGCTCGTCACTCCAGCCCAGCGTGACCCTGGCCAGCTCGGCAACCTCGGGCAGGGCATCCATGCCCTCGTTGAGGTATTCGTAGACCATGCGCGTGCGGCGCATCATGAGGTCGTCCAGGTGCAGGGCACCCTCGTGGGTCATCGCGTAGACGAGCTCGGCGCGCAGATAGGCGGGTGCGTGCTCGAGGGGCGTGGCGAGGTCGGGGTCGCGCAGGGCGATCTCGGCGATGTCGCGGATGTTCGCACCGTAGCGGTGGAAGAGGTGATCGGTCATGGCGGCGCTCCAGCCGAGGCCGGTAATGATCGACTTCAGCTCGCTCTTGGCAGCAAGGAAACCCTCGGCGCCCACCAGCGGGATGTGGCGGGTGACCGACTTCAGGCGCTTCGCATCTGATCCGATCGCAAAGTCGACGGCATCCTTGGCCATCACCCGGTAGGTCGTGAACTTGCCGCCGGCGATCGAGACAAACCCGGCAACTGTCGAGGCGACGGTGTGCTCGCGCGAGACCTTCGCCGACTGGGTGCCCGATTTGGTGCCCGGCTGCAGCAGCGGTCGAAGCCCGGCCCACGTGCCGACGATGTCGTCGTGGCTGATCGGACGGGCCAGCACCTTGTTGGCCTCGGCGATGACGTAGTCGATGTCGGCGGCGGTGGCCACCGGGTTCATCAGGTCTTCGGTCCACGGGGTGTCGGTCGTGCCGATGGCCCAATACCGCGACCACGGGATGACGAACAACACACTCTTGGAGGTCTGCAGGATGAGCCCGGCGTTGCCGTCGATGCGGTCGCGGGGAACGACGATGTGGATGCCCTTGGACGCCAGCACCCGCAGCCCGCCGTCCTTATCGGCGAGTGACTGCGACTCTTCGGTCCAGACACCGGTCGAGCTGATGACCGACTTCGCCTTGACGGGGAAGGTGACGCCAGTCTCGAGGTCCATCAGAATGGCTCCGTCGACGGCCCCTGCCGCGTTACGCGTGAGCTCAACCACCTGGGTGCGCGAGGCAGCGTGGGCGCCGCGCTCAACCGCCGTGCGCATCACGGTCAGCACGAAGCGGGCGTCGTCGACGTTCGCGTCCCAGTACTCAACGGCGCCGACCGCAGCGGTCTGGGCGAAGTCCGGGAACGTCTCGGTGAGGGCAGCGCGTGACAGGTGGCGGTGGAACGGAAGCGCCCGCTTGCCCGTCCTGATCGTGGCGAGCAGGTCGTAGAGCAGGATGCCGGCACCAACGAAGATGCGCTCAAACACCCTGCGACGCAGCGGGTACAGGAACGGCACCGGGCGCACGAGGTGGGGCGCGATCTCGGTCAGCAGCAGGTCGCGCTCCTTGAGCGCCTCGAGCACGAGCTTGAAGTCGAGCATCTGCAGGTAGCGCAGGCCACCGTGCATGAGCTTGCTCGAGCGGCTGGAGGTGCCGGACGCCCAGTCCTGCGCCTCGACGACCGCGGTCGACAGACCACGGCTCACGGCATCCAGTGCAATACCGGCGCCGGTCACTCCCCCACCGATGACGAGGATGTCGAGCTCTTCGCCGGGCGTTGAGCTCGCCACGAGACGGGCGAGAGCCCGGTCACGCGACTCTGAAGTGAGGCGGCTGTCAGTCATGGGGAAGATCCTGAACGTCAAATCAAGGTGCGCCGTCTTCGGCGCCGTTGCCCACCGTACTACGCTGTACCCACTGCTTGGCAAATTGAGCAGCTAACTTGCACGTATGTGCAGAAAGGGCCCGATGGACCGCGAAGAGACTCTGCTGGCCGCGTCATCCATGTATTACCTGCAGGACCTGAAGATGGAGACGATCGCCAGCCGGCTGCACATGTCACGCTCGAGCGTCTCGCGACTGCTGAAGCAGGCGAGGGCGAGCGGACTCGTCGAGATCACCCTCCGCCCCACGCCCAGCCGCGCCCCAGGAGTCGGCCAGTACATCTCAACCCAGTTCGCCGTGGAGGTCTATGTCGTGCCGGTGCTCGATACCGCGACCGTGGAGGATCGGCTCGAACAGGTCGCCATGACCACCGCGCGAATGCTCACCGGGTGGATGGACTCCGACATGATCCTCGGCGTCGCGTGGGGCACCACTCTGAGTGCCATTGCCCAGCATTTGGGGCGGAAACCGACACTGGGGAGCGCGATCGTGCAGCTCAACGGCGCGGCCAACAACCGAACATCCGGAGTGGAATACGTCGGAAGTCTCATCTCACGATTCGGGGAAGCGTTCGACGCGAGCGTGCATCTGTTCCCCGTTCCCGCGTTCTTCGACTACGCCAAAACCCGCAAAGCCATGTGGCGCGAGCGCTCCATCGCGCGCGTGCTCGACGTGCAGCGCCGCGCCGACATTGCGCTGTTCTCGATCGGGGCGGTGGCCGGCGAGGTGCCCAGCCACGTTTACTCCGCGGGGTACCTGGAGAGCGACGACATCCGGACCCTCGAAGCCGAGGGCGTCGTGGGCGACGTGTGCACGGTGTTTCTGCGTGCCGACGGAACGTACGAAGACCTCTCGCTGAACGAACGTGCAACCGGGCCGACCCCCGCCGAGCTCAGGCGAGTGCCGCGGCGGGTATGCGCCGTCGCCGGCGACAGCAAGGTCGTGCCGCTGCTGGCTGCCCTTCGCGCCGGAGTCATCACGCACCTCGTCGTCGACGAGCTGACGGCGACCAAACTCGTGCAGCTGGATGCTGGGAGCTGAGGGGCCCACTACGACCTCGCAGGGGTTAAGCAAAGAACGCCGCCAGAGCCTGGCGGCGTTCTTTTATGCGGTGGACCCTAGGAGATTTGAACTCCTGACCTCCTCGATGCGAACGAGGCGCGCTACCAACTGCGCCAAGGGCCCCTGCGCCTTGCGGAGCAGTGCGTTAGCAAGGTTATCACCTGCCGACGGACCGACGAATCAGCCCGAACCTCAGCCGACGGCGCGACGGCGAGCGAGCACGGCGTCGATATCCGGCGCGGCGGTGGTGGCGTCATCCACGATGCCCATGCGGGCGAAGCGGCTGGGTGCGGCGACCGGGGCGGGCGGTTCGACCTGGACGGTCGTGACCTCCTGCTGGGCCGAGCGCACCGCATGCTCAGCCTGCGCCGACGCGAGCTTGAGGGCGGCAGACGGGTCGGCGACGGCCGCCGTCGGCGCGAGCGAACGCGAGAGGTACAGCGGCTTGGGAACGGGAACCGGTGTCCAGCTCGCCTCACGCTCGGCAACCACCTCGGTGCGAGCAGGTGCACGGCTCATCGACGTGCGGCGGGCCCGCGGAGTGCTGACGATCTCCCGGTCGTGGGCGGCCGCTGCGAGGCGACCCAGGAGCGACAGCGAGCCGAGGCCAGCAGCCGTGCTCACGGCAAGAACGACCCAGGACGCGACAACAGCGCCGGCCGTGACGATCAGCGCGAGCTGCACCACCGTCGCCACGATCGCCACCAGCAGCACCGCCGCGAAGACGGCACGACTGCGGCGCAGGCGGCGCGCGGCGAGCGCACGAGGATCCTCTGCCGGTTGTGCAGGGCGCACCGGTCCGACCGCAACCGGGCCCTGCCTCAGCTCGGCACGCTGAGCCTGGGCAAGCTGCTTCGCCGCAAGGTTGGCCCTGACGGCATCCGGAATCTCGGCACTCTCAGCCAGCACACGGATGGTCTGCTGCAGGCGCACGGCGTTGCGCTCGGTGGCCAGGTATTCGCGGCGCTTGAACCAGTTGGGCACGAGGTAAGCCAGCCAGAGGGCAGCGGCGATCGCGAGCATGAGCCCGCCGCCTGCACCCGTAAGTTCCATAGCCATACGGTACGAGCCGGGAGGCCTCTTGACGCGGCACCACGCGGATGCAACACGCACCTTCGTTCATAACTCCTGCAAATCGCGGGATGGCGCAGCGCACTACCCCGGCATTTTGGGCCCGCGGTGGTGCGGCCGGCTCGGCGAGAGTTACGAACATCGCGCGGCGGCGAGTGCGGCGGGGCGGAACGTCAGGGAAGCAGCGGTCGCGCTGCCCTGGCGCGGTCGGCCGCAGGAACCTCGGCGTCGGCCGGCACGGCCTTGCCGTCGAGCCAGCGGCGAAGCACGCCGGTGGGCAGCTCATCCACGGTCAGCGCGAAGCAGAAATGGTCGCGCCAGTCACCGTTGATGTGGATGTAGCGCCGCCGAAGCCCCTCGTATCGGAAGCCGAGCTTCTCGACGACGCGCAGGCTCGGCTCGTTCTCGGGCCGGATGCAGATCTCCATGCGGTGAAGCCCCACGCCGAAGAAGCAGTGGTCGGTCGCCAGCGCCACCGCGGTCGGGGTCAGGCCTTTTCCGGCGAACCGCTCAGAGACCCAGTAACCGATGGTGGCCGACGACAGCGATCCGTAGGCGATGGATGACACGTTCAGCTGCCCGGCAAGCTCACCGTTGTACTCGATGACGAACGGCAGCCCGAAACCGGCGCGCGCATTCTGCTGCAGGCTCCGGATGCTCGACCGAACGTCGAACGACATCGGGCCGTGCGGGTTGGTGGCCTCCCACTTGCGCAGCCAGGCGCGGTTCTCTGAGAGCTCACGCTCGAGAGCCCTGGCGTCGCGCAGCCGGATCGGGCGAATCGTCGTCCGGCCCTCGGTCAGCGTGGGGATATTTGAGGCCACGTCAGTCGAGATCGGCCGAGAACTGCTTGAGCCACGGCCGGAGCTCCGGTCCCAGGTCGTCACGCTCAACGGCGAGCTGCACGATCGCCTTGATGTAGTCGACCCGGTCACCCGTGTCGTAGCGTCGTCCGCGGAAGACGACCCCGTACACGCCGCCAGCGATGTTATCGGTCGCCATCGTCTGCAGGGCGTCGGTCAGCTGGATCTCGTTGCCCTTACCGGGCGCGGTGTGCTCGAGCACATCGAACACGTCCGGCTGAAGCACATAGCGGCCGATGATGGCGTAGTTGGAGGGGGACGTGCCCGGTGCCGGCTTCTCAACCAGCCCGGTGATCTTGACGACGTCGGGCGTTCCCGTGTTTTCGACGGTGGCGATGCCATACAGATGGGTCGACGAAGGATCGACCTCCATCAGCGCGATCACGCTCGCGTTGCGGCTGTTCTGCTCCTCGATCATCCGCGAGAGCAGCACGTCGCGGCTGTCGATGAGGTCGTCGCCGAGCAGAACGGCGAACGGCTCGCGGCCGACGTGCATCTTCGACCGCAGGACGGCATGGCCGAGCCCGCGAGGGTCGCCCTGGCGCACGTAGTGCATGTCGGCGAGGTCGTTGGAGAACTCGACCTGCTTGAGGCGCTGGGTGTCGCCCTTCATTTCGAGCGTGGCCTCGAGCTCGGTCATCCGGTCGAAATGGTTCTCGAGCGCGTTCTTGTTGCGGCCGGTGATCATGAGTACGTCGGTGAGGCCGGCCGCGACGGCTTCCTCTACTACGTACTGGATTGCCGGCTTGTCGACCACCGGCAACATCTCTTTCGGCATCGCCTTCGTTGCGGGTAGAAACCTTGTTCCAAGGCCCGCTGCGGGGACCACTGCTTTTGTTATGCGAAATGCCATGAGCACAGGTTACCGGCAGTCTGCTCATAGTATGAGTGGGTGTCCGATGACCTCAGTCTCGAAAAGCGCGCGATGCGCGCGGAACTTCGCGAGCGTCGTCGCATCCTGACGACGACCGGCCGCACCGATGCGAATGCCGCGATTACGCAGAACCTCATCGCCCTCGCAACCAGGCTGGAGGCGCGCTCACTCTCCGCATACCTGTCGACACCGGATGAGCCGAGCACCCGCGAGTTCCTGGCGTGGGCTCACTCCCAGTCGATCAGGGTTCTTCTGCCCATCTCCCGCTCCGACGGGCTGCTCGACTGGGCCGAGTTCGATGGCTCGGACGAGTTCGAGGACGACCTCGGCATGCCGGCGCCGACCAGCGAACCGCTCAGCCCCAATGCGCTCGACGAGATGGATCTGATCATCGTGCCCGCGGCATCCGTCGACCGCACAGGAATGCGCATGGGCTGGGGTCGCGGCTACTTCGACAAGACCCTCGGATCGATGCAGCAGTGCCCACCGGTCTATGCTGTGATTTTCGACGATGAGCTTGTGGATGCCGTCCCCAGCGAACGGCACGACCAGCGCATCAACGGCGTGGTGACCCCCTCAGGCATCGTAGACCTCTGATTTTCTAAGGATTTCGTGTGCCCACATACTCTTACCGCTGCACCGAGTGCGAGCGCGCGTTCGACATCGTGCAGGCCTTCACCGACGACACCCTGACGGTCTGCCCGACCTGCGGAGGCAAACTCCGGAAGGTGTTCTCGCCGGTGGGCGTCTCGTTCAATGGGTCGGGCTTCTACCGCACCGATTCGCGGTCGGGATCAACCGGCGGCGCAACCTCCGCTGCCCCCAAGACCGAATCGTCGAGCTCGTCCACCGAGAAGTCGGCGCCCAAGAAGGATGCGACCAAGCCGGCCGCATCCACAGGCAGCTCCTCGGGGAGCACAACAAGTTAGGAAGCACCATGCTGAAGGGTTTCAAGGAGTTCATCCTTCGCGGCAACGTCATTGACCTCGCCGTCGCCGTCGTTATCGGAACTGCTTTCACCGCAATCGTCAGTGCAATCGTCGACGGTGTCATCAATCCTGCGATCGGCGCACTGTTCAACGCGTCGGATCTGGCCAAGGCCTTCCCGCTCACCATCCCGACTCTGTCCGGCGGCGAACCGGCGGTCATCTACTTCGGCGCCGTGCTCGCGGCGGTCATCAACTTCCTGCTGGTCGCCTTCGTCGTCTACTTCGGGCTCATCGTGCCCGTCAACGTGCTCAAGAAGCGCGCTGAAGCCCGTAAAGCCGTCGGTGGAGAAGTTGTCGAGACCCCTGTTGAGGCCGAGGTCGCTCTTCTTACCGAGATCCGCGACCTTCTCGCCAGGCCCGTCGTCGATTCGGGCAAGCACACCGAGAGCTGAGTTCGCGCCGCCAGACGGCGTCGAGACCTCCACTTTTGTTGCGTCATCCTGATCCCAGACCGCAAAAGTGGAGGTCTCGGCAGGCTCAGCCCCAGTGGGGTGGCTTGTCGCGGCGCAACTGCTCGTCGTTCTCCGTCGACGCGTGGCGCGGAGGCTCCGGCAGCGGTGTCGGGTCTGATCCTGGCGGCGGTTTCGTGCTGGCACGGCGACGACGGATGCGCGGGGCTGGCGTAGCTTCGTCACCCTCGTCGGGCGTGACGTCGCCCGTCATCAGGAGTTCTTGGGGGCGGGACCGATCACCGTGATCGGCTCGGTCACCGGCGACGGGTCAGCACCGAGCAGCACCGCGACCTTGGCGGCCACAGCCTCCGGGTCGCTGAACAGCTCGAAAGCGTGCACGCGCAGGTAGTGCCATCCGAGTCGCCGAAGCAACTCAGGGCGCAGGCGCAGCGATTCGCGCAGGCTCGACTTGTGCAGCACGGTGTCGGTTTCGATCGCGACACACATCCCACCCCGGGATGCCACCAGCCCCAGTTTTCCCCGATGCCCGAGTGCGACGTTGAGCCCTCTAACTCTGAGTCGCTGGGCCAGATCGACAAGCATCGGCTCGCTGTCGTCAGGAACGGGCACTGCCGCCTGACGTGCGCCGACCTCGCCGAGGATTTCTGCCAGGGCAACCGCGCCGTGACGCATGCGGCCGTCGTCGAGGTCATCCGGCTTGAACGAGCTGACGATGACCATCGAGCGGCGTGCCCGAGTCATGGCGACGGCCAGCAGACGCTCGCCGCCAGGCTCGCCCAGCGCGCCGAAGTCTGAGAGAACCCGACCGTGCGGGGTGCGGCCGTAGCCGATGGAGAAGATCACCCGGTCGCGGCTCTGCGCGACGGCATGGTCGATCGTCGACACGGCGAACGGCTCCGGGCGGTCGTTGATGACGAAGTCGACCAGGCTTGAACGGGTTCCCGCGGCATCCAGCACCGCCTGCATCACCCGGTCGGCATGCTTCTGGCTCGCCGTGATCACCATCAGTGATTCGTGCGGGCGCTTCATCGCGTGGTCGAGCACCAGGTCGACGACCCGCTCGACCTCGGCGTCGGGGCTCTCCACAGCGCCGGAGTCAGGGTCGGGCATGCCATGACCATTAACCACGTAGTCGAGCGCCAGGCTGCCGTGACCGAGGAAGCTGCCGGCCCACGGGAGGGAGACGATCTTTCCACCGTAGAAACGGCGGTTGACCAGCTCGGCGAGATCCTCGCCGCCCGGGCGGTAGCTGCGGGTGAGCGACAGGGTCGGCAACAGCCCGCCGAGGCGGGCGAGGGCGGAGTTGGAGTGCAACTCATCGCGAGACTCGTCGGTGTCTGTGGCCGCGTCAGCGTCATCCGCTGCCCGATCGAAGATGCCGATCTCGAACGCGGCCGGGGTCTGCGTGACGGGGTCACCGAACGCAATGACCTGCTTGGCACGGCGGATGGCACCGGCGTTCTCTGCGATCGTCGTGGCTCCGGCATCCACCACGATGACCACGTCGAACGGCATGGTGTCGACGATCGACGGTGTCTCGTACGGCGAGGCGAGCCACACGGGCGCTACCGTGCGCGATAGGTGGGGCGCCGTCGTCTGCAGGTCGAAGGCCGAAACCGTCTCGCGCGCGAGCATGCGCTTGAGCAGCGTGGCCTCGTCCGGCCAGTCGACGAGACCGATCTTCCAGTTCTCGGCCAGCTGCCAGCTCAACTGCTGCGCGTTGCTCTGCGCGTGAGCCTCATCGACGAGCCGGAAGTCGGCCTCGAGACGGTCGAGCACCGGGGTGTTTGCACCCAGCAGCGCTTTCTCACTCTCGAGCATCGACTCAAGCGCCGACTTCCACCACGAGAGTTCGAGTTCGGCGGCCACGTCGTTCTCGGGCACGTGGCGGCGGGCAAGATCCTCGATCAACGGGTCGAGTTCGAGCTCCCGCAGCGACGCCATCAGGGTGGTGCGCTCCTGCAGGTTGTGCAGCACATCAGACTCGGCGGCCAGGCTCGACAGCTTCTCGAGCAGGAAAGGAATCTGCAGCGCACCAAGCTGGGCTTCGCGACTGGAGAGCCCCAGTGGCTGATCGAGCTCGGACAGGTCGTGCGCGACATCGTTGAACGCGGCCTGCACGTGACCGATACCGACCGGAACCTCCGGCGTCGCGCCCTCTGCCACGAACCGGTGCCAGAGCACACGCTGTTGCTGGATGCGCACCAGAGCCTGGTTGAGGTCAGGAACTCGAACGCCGGGGCGAACGTACTCCATGGCGAGCTTCTTGAGCCTGCGACGGTTGCCGCGAGCCATGTCAGGGAAATCTTTCCTGGGGGCGGTGGCCGCAATCAGCTCGGTGATCGATCGGTCGAAAACCCGGGGCAGGAACTTGTCGAGGGTGTCGCGCAGGTCGGTGAGCAGTCGCAGGTAGATGCCGAGCTCGCTGATGTTCTGGAACGGGCGCATGTGGGTTTTCGAGATGAGGTGCATCCCGGCCTCCACGAGCTCCGGCACGCTCAGGTGGAGCCGCTTGGCGATCTCGTGCGCACGGAGGGCCTCTTCGCCGCTGGAGAACTGGGCTCCGTACCACGGCGAATCGCCGGGACCGTAGCGGAACTCGCCGAGCCTGGCGGCGGCGACCATGATCTCTGCCGCTCGGGAACGATCGCCCGCCAGCAGCTCGACAGAGCGGCGTGACAGTCGCGCGGTGGTGGCCGGCGGGTTGGGCAGCAACGCGAGTCTGCTCAACTCGGTAACGCAATCGAGCACCGAAATTCCGAGCCCCGGATCGCTCTTCGACAACCCGAGACGGTAGTCGAGCAGCACCTTGCGCAGCCTGACCAACGCCTCATCGACCTCACCGACGGCCGGATGCGTGGCCTTCTCGCTGCGCGAGATCGAGCGGATGATGTCGCGACGCAGCGTGCGCGGTGACACGGCGATGCCGGGAAGCCCGATGTCGCTGAGGCGGTCGGAAATCGACAGAAGGGATGCGCGGCGCGCACTGGAGACGAGAACACGCTTGTTCTGCGCCACCAGGGTGCCGATCACGTTCACGATCGTCTGCGTGCCGCCGGTGCCGGGCAGGGTCTTCACGACGATCGAGTTGCCCGCGGCGATCTGGGCGATCACGTTCTCCTGCTCGGAGTCGGCATCCAGCAGCAGGCTGTCGGTCTGCGGAGCGCGCTCGTCTGCGGCGATCGACTGCACGGGGGCGTAGCCCTCTTCGATGGTCCAGCGGGCGGAGGTGTTGCCGGCGAGCGCGTCGAGCACCGGGTGGTCGAGGAGCACCGCGTCAGAGCTGAGGCCGCTTGCGACGTCGGCGAACGACGAGACGATGAGCCGGGGGCTGACGGTGAAACGCTCGAGGTGCGAGGTCAGCCCTCGAAGGCGATCGATGACCGGATTTGGCTTGAAGGTGCCGTCGTCGTCCGTCAGCGCAACAAAGGCGTGCGCGTCAAGCCGCAGGTCGAACTGGTCATCCAGCGCCTTCGCGAGGGCGGGGTTGAGGTAAGCGGAGCCTCGCAGCTTGACCTCGAAGTCGCGACCGTGGCGTCGGATGGCGAGTGGCCGCAGCAGCACAGGAGCACGGAAGTCGCTGACGCCGTGACGCCACTCCGCGATGCCGATGCCGAGGTGAACCGAATCGATGCCACGCGCGGTCTGCAGCTCCAGACCCTTGGCCGCGATAGCGCCAGCGGCGAGCTTCGCCGCCCGAAGGGCGAGGTCATCCCGAATCAGATTCGACAGCAGCGTCGTCTTGCCGGTGATGAACTGCGCGAGCCCACCCGGATGCGTCGCCGAAAGTTCGATGTGCGTGCGCGGCGAGTCGTCGAACTGCAGCAGGGGGTTGCGGCCACCCACGTCGGCAAGTTCGGCACGCCACTCGGTCCACACCGGCTCGGCCACATTGCCGGCGACGAGGTTCGGATCACCCAGACTGACGACGTGCGGCGCAGTCACCTGCGGCGGAACGACAACGTGATTCGCGGCGGGGTCGTTGGAGCCCGCCTGCTGCTCATCAGGGTCAACAGTGAAATCTTCGGAAGGTTTGTTGGCGCGCCACACATCGCAACCTTAAGTCGCCTCTGCGCGAAAAGCCCGCTGGCACACCCGGGTTTCGCATAACCGTGGCGCCGTACAATACGAATCATGGATGTGGTCACGGGCATCGTGGTAGCCGTAGTGACAGCACTGTTGTTGGTTGGCGGCGGTGTCGCCGTCGGTTTCACCGCCCTTTTTCGCCGGCGCGGTGATCGCAGCATTGCCGCGTCGACATCCACTGGCTCGCCCGCGTTCGGCTTCGGGTCGGCCTCCATCGCGGAGCTGAGCACGCGGGCCGGCAGCGCGCTGGTGCGACTGGATGACGCGGTGCGCACCGCCGATCACGAGCTCGGATTCGCGATCGCGCAGTTCGGCGCCGAGCAGTCGCGAGAGTTCGGACGGTCGATCGCCGCAGCCAGGGCCAAACTCGCCGAGGCATTCCGTCTGCGCCAGGCACTCGACGACAGCACGCCAGACAGCGAGCGCCAGCAGCGGGAGTGGACCCTGCAGATCATCGCCCTGTGCGACCAGGCGGAAAAGATTCTTTCCGATCAGGATGCCGCGTTCACTGTTCTGCGCCAGCGCGAGGTGGGCGCGGCCGACGCCCTGACCGAGCTGCGGTCGCGCATCGCGGCCACACGTGAGCGGCTCCCACCGGCACGTGCGACCGTTGAGCGGCTGGCATCCCGCTACTCCCCCGCGGTCGTGGCTGGGGTCTCCACCAATGTCTCGCGGGCCGAAACGGTGCTGGCGGAGGCGACGTCGCTGGCGGATTCCGCGGCACCAGCCGTGACGGAGACCGGGGTCAGTGCGGTCTCGGCCACGCTTCAGGATGCCTCGCAGGCAGCCCACCGCGCCGAAGAGCTGCTCGACGCGATCGACCTCGCCGAGCGCGACCTCGCGGCCGCAGACCAGGCGTTGGAGGCGCTGCGTGCCTCCACGCGCTCCGACCTGGACGAAGCGCGGCGGCAACGAGACACCGCGCCCGACGCCGAAACGGGTCGCGCGATCATCAACGCGATGGCGGAGGTCGACGGTGTCATCGAGGCGCAGGGCGGCCCGCGGGATCCGGTCTCAGAGCTGGACAGATTGGGGGCGGCCGTGGCCCACCTCGACCTCGCGCTGGCAAGCGCACGCAACCAGGCAGATCGCCTCACGCACGCTCGCGCCGCGTATGCGGGAACGCTCGTGTCGGCCGCCAGCCAGATCGCCGTCACGCGGGAACTGATCGGCTCGCGGGGTGGCGGGGTGAGTGCGCGCACGAAACTCGCCGAGGCCGAGCGGCAGTACGCGCTCGCCCAGGCGGAGACAGATCCCGTCGAGGCGCTCGACGCGGTTCGCCGCGCCGTCACGCTCGCGCGCGATGCGGACGCCCTGGCGCGCTACAGAAGTTAGGCGTTCCGGGTCGAGCGCGCCGGTTGGGCGCCACGGCGTGCGTGCGCACGGCCGCGGCGACGCCGAACCGGCGCGCTCGGGGGTGGGAGCTTTAGCGGGAAGTCAGCGCAAAGGTGACAGCGCCTTCGGCTGTGACCTCGGCGTCGAGCACCTTGTCATCGAGAGCCTTGGAGGCGTTCGGCTCGAGGAACACGCGGGCTCCGGATGTCTCGACAACCGAGTCACCGGGCTCGGCAGCGGCGACGACCGCGACGGTGAAGTTGGTGGCGTCCTCGGCGGTGCCGTGGATGCGCAGGCCGGCCGCATCGGCCTCTGGCGCCTTCTCGACGATGGATTTGACGACGGTCGTGGCTGTATCTGTGAGTGTGAGCATGGAATTCGTCCTCCCGTTTGGCAAGCATTGTCGTGCTGTGAAGTCAGCCACGCTTCCGCACTTGGCGACGAGCCTCAAGCTGAGAGCCAGACTCGGAGGGGATACACATGTTCGCGAGGTGGGCGCACGGGCGTGGTGAATTTCAACGGTCGCGATATTTTTCTTGCGCTCGACTGCACCCAGTCGTACCGTAGTTTCACGCGACCAGCGAAGGGAGGCCACCATGTTCATGATCCGATTCTCGGCATCAACTCGCACCCCAGGCTTCCTGCGGAGCGCAGGCGACATTCGCCGCGCACCCCGCCCCCTCGGCTAGCGAACTCGGCCACCCGCAGGTGGCTCGCCCCGAACCAGCCCCCAGATCAGCACAGCATTTTTGCAGTCTGCGAGCCGCATCCTCTTCCGGCCGCTCGTTCGGCATCCCAGCGTCACCCCGGGCACTCGCACTGGGTGGGCGCGCAGTTGCACACAGAAAGCACGCTCATGCGTACAACCACGACGACCGTCCACGGTCGTCACATCCACCCATCACCTCAACCCGTCGCCCGACCGCTGCCGCCACAAAGGGTCGCGTTGCTCGACAGGTTTGCCCTGCACGTTGGTCTCGCCCTGATCAGGTGGGGTCGCCGATCGCACTCCAGCCTGACGCACGAGCACGGTGCCCATCGCGTCGAGCAGGCCCTCGCGATCCGGTCGCGCGAGCTCGCGTGGGAACGCTCTGCACGGCTCACCCTGCCGCCGCGGTAGTCCGCGGTGGCAGGGGCACCGCCTAGCGCGAGAGCCGCTCCACCTCGTCGTCGGTGAGCTGGAGTTCGGCTGCCTTCACGGAGTCAAGGATGCTCTCGGGGCGCGATGCACCCGGAATCGGGATGACGACCGGCGCAAGGGCGAGCTCCCAGGCGAGGCAGACCTGCTGCGGGCTCACGCCGTGCGCGTCGGCCACGTCCTGGAAGTGCGCCCACTTTCCGCCGAGCTCTTTCGCTCCGGAGATGCCGCCGAGGGGACTCCACGGCAGGAAGGCGATGCCGAGCTCCGCACACAGCCTGAGTTCGGGCTCGCTGGAGCGGAACTTCGGCGAGAACTGGTTCTGCACCGAGACCAGCCGACCGCCGAGGATGTCGCTGGCCAGCCGAATCTGATCGGGATCTGCATTCGAGATCCCGGCCATGCGGATCGTGCCGTCGTCGAGCAGGTCGCGGATCGCACCGACCGAGTCCGCGTAGTCGACCTCCGGGTCGGGGCGGTGAAACTGGTACAGCCCGATCGACTCGACTCCGAGGCGTTTCGCTGAGGCTTTCGCGGCATCCTTCAGATACTCGGGATGCCCGTCCTGCGCCCAGGGGCCGGCGGTCGGTCGCAGGTGTCCGCCCTTGGTCGCCACGAGAATGCCGGACGTGTCCGAGCCCCACGACGCCAGCGCCTCCGCGATGAGCGACTCATTGTGCCCAACGTCTACACCAACCAGGTGGTACGAGTCT
The DNA here is from genome assembly GCF_030063305.1 of Salinibacterium sp. G-O1. Lineage (GTDB taxonomy): Bacteria > Actinomycetota > Actinomycetes > Actinomycetales > Microbacteriaceae > Rhodoglobus. The sequence continues at coordinate 286,652 of NZ_JASISV010000003.1, read as the reverse complement.
GCGGTGTCGATGAGCGTCACACCAGCATCGAGAGCGGCGTGAATCGTGGCAATCGAGCGCTCACGATCGGGCCGCCCCTCGATCGACATGGGCATGCCGCCCAGTCCGATCGAGCTGACCTGTACGTCGCCAATGGTGCGTTGCTTCATGGATGACCATCCTTCGGTGTCACGGAGAATTCCGTACCTTCACACTAGGTTCGACACCGTCACCCGCCGGGGGCGTTGACGCCGTGACGGTTTTGGCCTACCGCAGCCTCGGCTGCTACTTCTTCGCGCGCTCCTGAATGTGCGCGATGGCGGCGCGGATGAGATTCTGCAGCGACTCGGCGGAGGTCGCATCATCCTCGAAGAAGTCGATGGCCCGGCGCTTGTTGCCCTCTAATTCGGCGTTGAAGAGCCCGTCGGGGTCGGCGAGAGCCGCGCCATCCATGAAGACCAGCTTCGCCTTGTTTTTGTGGATGTTGCCGACGCAGATGATGCCGCCGAGCTCCCAGACGGGAGAGCCCATCCACTTCCAGGTTTCGACGATCTGCGGGTCTGTCGCCAGGATCGTCGCGCGCAGCTTTGCCAGCATGTCGCCGCGCCAGTCTGGGTTGTTCGCGATCAGGTTGTCGATCTCTTCACCGGGGGTCACGGTGGGAATCGTACTCCCCCGCCGACAGCCGCGAATTGCCCTCGAACGGGCGCCCGGCCACGATGGGAGCATGAGCACAGCCGACCGCACTCCGACAGCCGCCGAGTATTGGGAGAATCGCTACCTCGAGGGCGGCAAGACGTGGAGCGGCAACGTCAACGCCGCGCTGCAGCGTGAGGTCGGCGGAGTCGCGCCCGGCACCGCCCTCGACCTCGGCAGCGGCGAGGGTGGCGACGCCCTCTGGCTGGCCCGAAACGGCTGGTCCGTGACGGCGGTGGACATCGCGCCAGCAGCGCTCGCGATTGGTGCCGCGGCCCAGCAACCCGGCGACGACATCACGTGGGTGGCCGCAGACCTCGGCGCGTGGCATCCACCGACCACCTACGACCTCGTCACCGCCTGCTTCCTGCACTCGAGCGTCGAGCTGCCGCGCGACGAGATTCTGCGGCGGGCTGCCGAGGCCGTGGCTCCCGGTGGGCTGCTGCTGATTGTGGGCCACTCCGGTGTGCCGCATTGGGTGGATGCCGATGCCGCAAACCACCACCACGCCGCCGCCGAAGAGCTGCCGACGCCCGACGAGGTGCTCGCCGTGCTGTTCGACGACAACCCGCGCCTCGCGCTGTCCGACTGGACGGTGCTCACAAACGGCCTCATCGAACGGCCGACCGTGGCGACGGACGGATCCGCCGCCACGATGGTCGATGGCGTGCTGAAGCTGCGGCGTAACTAGCTAGCGCGCGGAACTGAAGTCGGGGACTGGGCGCTGGTCGGCCTCCTCCTGTGTGGTGGCCTTGCCGTTGGCAGCGATGTCGTCGACGAGCCAATTCATCTCGGCGATCTCCTTCTCCTGCGCGTCGATGATCCCGTCAGCAAGCTCGCGAACCCGCACGTCGTCGAGGTTGGCCCGCCCACTGGTCAGGATGGCGATTGAGTGATGAGGAATCATCCCATCCATGTAAGCCACGTCGCCGACCAGTGCCTGCGACCGGGACAGCCCAAGGCCCGCCCCGCCCAGAACCAATGCGACCAGGATGATCGCGATGTTGACCTTGACGTTGCGGTACATCATGGCCCACATGAAACTCAGCATGATGATCGCCATTGCCGAGCCCATCAGCAGAGCCATGTAAAAGCGCTCCTCGCTCCACCGCACGTGATCGATGCTGAAAACGTTGGTGTACGTGAGCAGAAACATCACCGTCGTCGAGGTGAGAATCATGGCTCCGAACAGCAGGTACATCCGCCGCTGGTTGTGTTCGCCGCCCTGATGCTTGTCGGCGGTTGTCTTGCTCTGCTCGCTACTGCTTTCGGGGTTCATCGAAATGTCCTTTCGCTTGTCCGGTTCTTCGATCTTTCGCCGCGCCAGCCTCATCGCTCAAGGCGTTGACTGAACCGCGGCTTTACGCAACTACGGTCACCGCGACCCACGTGGCTCCGGCATCCTCGGTGAAAGAGATGCCGCGGTCATCTGCTACGTACACACGCTCACCGTCGGTGGCGAGGGCCTGCGGCATCCCGGTCACCGCGCCGCCCATGGTCCACGTGCCGGCAGCGTCATGCACCCAGATCCTGCCGGCGGTGTCCACCCCGGCGAGCGCGCCCACCGAGTCTGTCGCCAGGAGGTACAGCGCGGGGGCAGAGGTGTCGACGGTGAAGGTGGCTCCATCATCCATGCTGGCGGCGAGGCCCTCGGCGGTGGTGGCGTAGAGCACGTCGCCTGCGGCAAGGATGTCGCGGGCGACCAGTTCGGCACCGTCGCTCCAGGTGAGGCCGCCATCCAGACTGCGTTGGAGGTTCTGACTGGATGAGTCGATTCCGAACACCCGCGGCGAGCCACCACCATCCGTCATCACGGTGAGGGCGTGGAAATCGGTTTCGCCGGTTAGCGACACGTTGGTCCAGGTCTCGCCGAGATCGGTGCTCGTGATCAGCCCAAGGTTCGGGCTGCCGAACTCGTCGGGGGTGGTCGGCCCGGGATGTCCCGAGGCGTACGCAATACCGTCTGCAACGGCGAAGCCCATCGGGTCGAAGTCCAGACCGCCGACCGGTCCCGCCGCCGTGGAGTCGCCGTCCGGGCCGACGGTGAGCCGGTAGAGCCCGTCGTGCGTGGCGACCAGCAGTGTGCCGTCGCGCTCATCAGGCTGGAGTTCGTGGATGTGCTGGAACGGGGCGCCTGCCGTCGGTGACGCGGTGGGCACTGTGCTGGCGGAGGTGCAGCCGGTGAGAAGAAGGGTGGCGCTGAGGATGGCCGCGAGGCCGGAGCCGGCCAGGAGAGCGTGATTGCTGTTTCGGTGGAGCATGAGGATTCCGTTTCACAGTTCGGAGGTCGGTGTGGTGCGCGCTGCGGCGACCCGTGAAGGATCGCCGCAGCGCGCACAGTGGCATCAGCTAGAGCGAGCCGAGCAGCGTGTTCATGGTCGTGACCTCCGTGGTTTGACCGGACACGATCGCCTCTGCCAGTTCGATCGCGGCGGGGTTGTTTCCATTGTCGATCTCGAGCCCGGCCATCATGATCGCGCCCTCGTGGTGCACGATCATCTGCTCGAGGAAGAGTCGGCTGGCCTCGTCACCGGTGGCCCGGTCGAGTTCATCCATGTCGCTCTGCGACATCAGCCCGTCGCCGTGATCCATCCCCTCCATGCCGACCATGCCCTCCATAGCGGACTCGTCGTACTCGATGCCCCACTCAGTGAGCCAGCCCTTCATCGTGGTGATTTCGGGATCCTGGGCCGCCTTGATCTGCTGCGCCAGCTCGATCACACGCGTGTCGATGCCGTCTTTCGCCAATACGACGTCTGCCATTTCGACAGCCTGCTGGTGGTGAGGAATCATGCCGGAGGCAAACATCACGTCGGCCGAGTTGAACACCGCCGATGCTTCCGCGGAGGAGCTGGGGCTGGGGCTGGACGCCGAGTCTGCGGCCGAGCATCCGGCGAGAACAAGGGCGCTTACGAGGGCGCTGGAAATTAGCGCGATAGTGCGGAGTTTCATCATCGTCTTTCTTCGTTCAGTAGGTGGAGCTGATTCGGTGACCCCGATCCGGGGTTTCATGCGTGTTCTGGGCGCGCCAGAGCAGGCGGAATCAGGTTCTACTGATGCACAGAGCGTGAAGAGAGGGTGGGGCGGGCAGCGAAAGGGCCACCGCCTGGTCGACAATCGCGGCGATGCGTCTGCGCACGGGCGCCCAGGAGGTGATTACGCGCATCGCGCCGATCAGCAACACGGAGACCAACAGTGCCAGGATGCACGCCATCACCGTCATCGAGTGCTCGGGTGCGCACGGATCCCCGCAACTATCGGTTGCGGCCATCGCCGGGTCGCCAGCGACCACGGTCGCGTCGTGGTGGCTCAGAGCGGCGGTGGACGACACGGTGCTGGCGCTTCCGCCGTGTTCAAGGTTCAGAGAGTGCATGGTCAGCAGCCCAGCCATAATGGCCGTCACCGCCAGCAGACTGACCAGAAGATTGCGCCACAGAGCTCGGCGGGGCCGCAGCGCACGGCGGATCGCGCTCACACTCATTCTGTGCACCTCATCGGAATCAGCATAAGTCAGCACCCTGAACGATGTGGCCGGGACAGCGGGCTAGCCAGCTGCGAGCGAATACCCGGCTTGGGTCACGGCATCCCGAATGGCGCCGGGTTCGATCGGTGCGGAACTGACGACCATAATCCGGGAGGCTCCCCCGGCGTTCAGTTCTACGCTGACGCTGTCGACACCGTCGACGGCTGACACCTCTTCGGTGATGCTCGCCACGCAGTGGCTGCAGGTCATGCCTTCGACGAGGTAATGCTCACGGATCGCATCGGCCGCGGCCTCGGGAGCGGGCGCCGGGGTGCTGGCGTGACCGCAATTGCAGGCATGATTCTTGTCGGTGAGGCCAAGGTCTGCGCCAACGCTGGGGGAATTGCACATGTGGAGCTCCTTGTGTTCACGGTAGTAGCGAGGGAGGTATACCCCCATGGGGTATATGGTAACACCCATTAGCGATCTACTCAATCTCAGCCCACCGAGATGATGCCCATCATCCCCAGGTCTTCGTGGTCAAGGATGTGGCAGTGATAGACGGTGGTGCCGGTGATGCCGTCGAAGGCGATGCGCACCCGTGAGTTGCTCTGCGCCGGCACGTTCAGGACGTCCTGCCAGGCGGGTGTCTCGACGGCCTGGCCGCCGACCTCGATGACCTGCATCGGCCAGACGTGCAGGTGAAACGGATGATCCATCGGGCTCGTGTTGACGATCGTCCACTCCTCGATTGTGCCCGCGACAACGGACTGATCGATGCGCTCGGGATCGAAGGAACGTCCGTCGATGGTGAATCGCATCATCGCGCCGCCCATCCCCGCTCCACCCATCGCGAAGGTGAGCGTCCTCGCGCCGTCGAGCGGCTCGGATCGCAGGTCTCGCTCGACAGCGCTCGGAGCGCTCGGGAACGAGGCCACCGCGGAGCCGGAGACGGTCAGTGTGGCCAGGTCCACGACGCCGCCGGTCTGGGTGCTTCCGCCCATCATGCCCGCCGGGGAACCTCTATCCACGGGGTGCGTTTTCAGCACGGAGATGCCCTCCGCCATGGTCACGAGAACGTCGGCCCGGTTGCCGGGCATCAATGCGATCGACTCCACGTCGCGAGGCGCGGCGAACCGACCGGAGTCGACGCCCAGCAGCTGAAGCGCCTGGCCGTCGAGTCGCAGGTCGAGGTAGCGCGAGCTGCAGGCGTTGACGATGCGCCAGCGTTCCCGGTTTCCCGGCCGCGCACTCATGGTCGCCCCGACCTGGCCGTTCAGCAGCATGGTCGAGCCCTCGCGTCCCTGCATCTGATCCATCGCGAAGGCCGTCGCGATGGTGCCGGATGCATCGAAACTGACGTCCGACACGATGAGCACCCGTTCGACAGACGCAGGAATAGGCTCGGCCTCTTCCACGATGATGGCGCCGTAGAGTCCGCCGAATACCTGCTCGGCGGCCATCCCGTGGTGGTGAGGGTGGTACCAGTACATCCCCGGCGGATGGTCGGAGGAAATTTCGTAGCGGTAGTCGAAGGTCGCTCCCGGGTCGATGCGGATGAGCACGTTGTCGCTCGCTCCCTCCGGCGACACGTGGAGCCCGTGAGTGTGCAGATTCGTCGGATCGTCGAGGAGGTTCGTGTGTGTCACCGCCAGCGTGTCTCCCGGCCGCACCACGAGTGTCGGACCGGGCAGCGTGCCGTTGTAGGTCAGGGCGTTGACCCGGATGCCGCCGATGACCACCGGGGATCGGGCCGCGACGAGATCCACCGCGAGCAGGCCGTCGACGCTTCGAAGCAGTTTCGGCTGGGCAAGCTCGGACCCGTCCGGTGCGAGCGGCGGGGCACCGGGCGTCGACGAAAGCACCGTCACGAGGCCCGCACCCCCCGCAACGACGACGAGGGCACCAACCCCGCCCAAAGCCAGAGCGGTGCGGCGGCTGATGGGTTCCATTAGGTGTCCAGCCCGAGCGCGGAAAGCCGCTCCCGATACTCCTCAGTTGTTACCTCACCTCGTGCGTAGCGTTCGTCGAGGATCCGCTTTGGCGATGACGTTGAGCTGCTCGGTTTGCCGAGCAACCGAATTAGCACGATGACCAGGATCACAACCCCGACGACCACCAGCGCGCCAAAGCCCCACGCCCACCCGGCCATGCCGCTATAGCCCCAATTCATCTCGCCACCTCAACTTTCTCATTAGGTCTGCCCCAATCCTTGGCGGCTCCGCTCGCATTCGACAGAGCCATTGGTCCCGCCGGGTAGGCGAAGATGGAGGCATGGTCTATTCCAGCTACGTCGCCATCGGCGACAGCTTCACTGAAGGGGTCGGCGACGACCTGCCGGACGGATCGGTTCGGGGATGGGCCGACCTGGTGGCGCGTGGGCTCGCGCTCGCATCCCCCGACACGGTGACCTACGCGAACCTTGCGATCCGCGGGCGACTCCTCGCCCCCATCGCATCAGGACAAATGGATGCCGCGATCGCCCTGAACCCCGCACTGATCAGCATCAACCGGCGGGGGCAACGACATCATGCGCCCCCGTGTCTCGATCGCCGCTGTCGCCGACCAGCTTCTCGCAGCCGTGGATTCGGCGACCACCGCCGGAATCCACGTTGTGCTGGCCAGCGGCGCAAACCCGACCCGGCACATCCCGCTCGGGGCGGCCATCGAGAAGCGCGGCGACCAGCTCGCGCTGGCCGTGCGCGAGCGTCTGCCGCGTGACGGCGTCACCTGGGTCGACAACTGGGCGGATGCCGAGCTCGCGCAACTGCGCTACTGGTCGATCGACAAGCTGCACCTCAACGGCGCCGGCCACGCCTGCGTCGCCGGAAATGTGCTCGCCGCCCTCGGGGTGCCGATCCTCTCCCCCGCCGACGACGAGAACGACATCGCGCGGCCGCGCACCTCGGCCTACTGGCGGGAGTACGTGTTGCCGTGGATCGGACGGCGGCTCACCGGACGGTCGTCCGGAGACAACCGCGAGCCGAAAAGTGCGACCCTTCAGCCGGTCATCCTGGACTAGCCCCGTGCTGCGTGTCCCGATAGTGCGCCACTATCATCACGGCGGCGACAGCGCCGAGCAGATGCCAGATCGCGTGGCCCTGGATGGGTGACTGTGCCGAGCAGAAGAACGTCGTCTGGTCGAGAATCCAGATCACGTAGGCCACGACCATGGCGGCGACCCCGATCCAGATGAAGCGCACGTGTCGCGAGCGCGGTCTGCTGCCGGTGACAAACGGCATCAGTTCGAGCACGATTCCCGGCAGCAGCAGCACCACGAAGAGCACGCGCCGGGCATCCGGCACCAAAAATTGCACGACGGCCATCGACAGGCTGAGTGTGATGAACAGCGCCAACGCCGTGCGGGCGCCGAGCCTGCCGCTGCGGTACAGCGCCCCGAGCGCCAGCAGGATGCCGAAGATGTACATCGAGAAGATGTCGAGAAACTGACCGAAGAACGACAGCGTCGAATGGTAGAGAAAACTCGAGGCGCCGATGAAGACAAGCGCGGCACCGAAGAGCGGGGTGAGTCGACGTTCGGGTGATCCCACGGCCGGCCGCCGGGCGGCCACCAGGGTCCACACGCCGAGAAACACGAAGCCGAGCGAACTGACGGAATTGGCGAACTGCATCGGCACAACGCCCAGCGGGGCTTCGCAGAAGCAGCCAGTCTCCGTGCACGTTGCCGGTCGCTCGGCGAGGGTGCTGACATCCAGCCAGAGAGCCAACAGATAGATCAGCACCGAGAGCGCGATGCCACCGGCGAGCGCCACGACGACGCGGGCGACCGGTGACAGCGCGCCCGGTGTCATTGCGGCGACTGGTGGCTGAGAATCGCCTCGCGTAGTGCATCTTTGGTCGGAAGTCCCGCCGTGCGCTGACCGTTGCGGTAGATGCGGCACGCGAGGTCGGTCGTCGGTGCCGACCCTGGGTCGACATCCACTCCATCGATGAGGATCGTCGGCGAACCGGCAAACGCGACCTTCGCTGCGTCTTCCGGGGTGCGGATGAGGGTATAGGTGGGCTCGGCCCCAGCGATGCCGAGCTCGTCAATCAACTCGGTGATGACGCGACCCGCATCTTCCCAGTTGGGGCAGGCGTCGATGTGGAGTATGTCGATCTTCATCTCACCATTGTGCGCCCGAGTAGCTCCGTGGTCGGTATCGCGGGTCACACACCCGTCAGGTCGCTACGACCCACAGGATCTGTTCGGGGAGGATGATCGTGACGGCATCACCAGCAGTGACGGTCATGGTCCCGGGGACCTCAACCTGGAGAAGCTCGGTGCCGACGCGAACCGTCGCCCGCTGGCGAAGCCCACTGCGAATTACGGCGACGACGGTGGCGTGCAACGCACCCGCCGGAGCCGGCGACGCGTGACCGGGGATCAGGCCCGCCGACTCGTGGCGGAAGACGAGCGCCCCTGGGCCTTCCTCGGCGCTCTCGTCGACGGGAACAGCCCCGAGTCCGGAGTGATGAACGCCGCCCCTCACGACCCCGCTGACGACGTTCTCGCCGCCCATTAGCCGGGCAACATCGAGCGACGCGGGTCGGTGATACACGCGATCCACCGTGTCGTGCTGCAGTAGCTGACCGTTCTCGAGCACGGCGATCCGGTCTGCAACGACAGTGGCCTCGTCGCGATCGTGGGTGACCATCAGGATCGTGGGTGAGAGTTCGCGGCGGATCCGCAGCAACAGTTCGTGCATTTCGTGGCGCAACGTCGCGTCGAGTGCACTGAAGGGTTCGTCAAGCAGCAGGATCGTGGGCTGCGCGGCAAGCGCACGGGCGATCGCGACGCGCTGCTCCTGTCCTCCAGACAACGAGCCGACACCCCGGTCACCCAGATCACCCAACTGCACCATGTCCAGGTACGGCCGGGCACGGTCGCGAGCCTGCCGTCGAGTCTGTCCCGCCGCGCGGTCCGCGAAGGCGACGTTATCGATGACCGACAGGTGCGGGAACAGCAGCGGTCGCTGGAAGACGAGGCCGACGTTGCGCTTCTCGGGGAGCACATCGGTGATGTCCCGGCCGCCCAGGAGGATGCGCCCGCCGCTCGGGTCTTCGAGCCCGGCGATGATGCGCAGGATCGTGCTCTTGCCGGAACCGCTGGGGCCGAGCAGGGCTGTGCACGTGCCAGGGAGCACGTCGAGATTTACCCCGCTCAATGCGGGCGGGCGGTGATCGATGAACCGCTTGGTGATCTGGCGCAGGGCGATGGCGGAGGTCATGGGCGACGGTGGCTTCCTGTTCGAGCCAGCAGGACCAGCAGGATGAGTGGGGGGAGAACCGCGGTCAGCGAGAGCACGGCAACAACGGAGTCGTTGCCTATCCCCGCCGCCAGCGATGCGGTGATCATGGGGAGGGTGACGAACTGGCCTCCGCCGACGATGAGTGTGACGAGGTAATCGCTCCAGCCGACGAGGAACGCGAGGAACGCGGCACGCGCGAGGGCGGGCGCCATCAACGGCAGGTGAACTCGCCACAACACCTGGCCGGCAGAGGCACCGAGCGTTCGTGCCTCTTCTTCGAATCCCACGTCGTGCGCCGCATAGGCCGTGCGGAGCATGAACGTCGTGTAGGGAACCGCGGCCGCGACAAGCACCACGACCAGCCCCAGCATCGGCGGAACGTGAGCACGCAGCAGGAGCACGTTGGTTCCCAGCACCGCCGCGAACGGCGGGATGGCGACGGGTGCGAAGAGCAGCACCGGCAGGATTTTCGGCAGGGGCGCCCAGCCGGCAACCAACCCGCGCGCCGCCAGCGCACCAATGGGCGTGGCGATCAGCGCGACTGTCAGGCCGAGCAGGAACGAGCGTCCGGATGCTGCGGGGCCGCCTGCGGCGATGGCCGCGTCGAGTCCGTCGACCCCCCACACGGTCGGTATCGCTGAAGGAAACGACCACCGGTCGGCGAAGGCCCAGAGCGCGAGCGGAACGAGAGGAAGCGCGAACCACACGATGAGCAGCACCGCGAGCACGCATCGGCCGATCCTGCTCGACGCCCGCGACGTGGTCAGCGGTCGCCCGGGATCGCCGGGAAGCCGCCGAGGTCGCTGTGCCGCGAGGGAAGGGTTAACCTCTCGCGTCGAGATGGTCACCGCCACACCGCGCTTCGGCGCATCGCTACGGCTGCCACCGCGACGGCCGCGAGGGAGATCGCGACGGTCAGCACGGCGATCGCTGCCGACTCCGTGCGCGACGACAGGCTCACGTCGTTGAACAGGCGAATGGCCATTACCGCGAGCGGCTCGGGATAGGTGCGGCCGAGCAGCCAGGCGACCTCGTACGACCCGAGGGTGTAGATGAAGACGATCGTCGCGGAGACAATCAGTGCGGGTGCAGCGAGCGGAAGGAAGACCATCCGCAGCCGCGCGCCGCGGCTCGCACCGAGCATCGCTGCTGGTTCATCGAACTGGGCGACGCGGGTGAGGAGGGTTCCGGCAACCACCAGTGCGATGAAGGCAGATTCTTTCCATGCATACTCCGCGATGACCGCAACCCACCACGGTCCAGCGACGAGCGCCGGCCAGGCCGTTGCGTCGATCCCGAGCAGCCGGGGCAGCACCCCGGAGTCGGCGAGGAGCAGTCCCATCGTGGCGGCCCCGATGAGGTGCGGCACACTCACGGTCACCGCGCCGATGGCCCCGACGATTCTCCCGAGCCTGCCGCCGGAGACCACCACGAATGCCGTCGTGGCACCGAGCACGATGGCGACCGCGGTGGAGGCGGCCGCGATCCAGAGCGACGTGCCGATGGAGCTGAGCAGAGCGGGCGCTGTCGAGACGTAGGCGTCGACACTCAGGCGGACTGGCCCCACGAGCGGCATCAGCCCAATGCTTTGCAGGATGGTCGATCCCAGTCCGCCCACCACGACGACGACCACCGGGATCATGCCGACGATGAGGAGGAGCCGGGCCCCTCGCAGGCGGTTCACCGGGTCGGGATTCGGGTTCGCCATCCCTCGTTTACCGCGGGAACCCATTCCGCCGAGAGCTCAGGATTGGCATTGCGGGACAGCACCTCGAAAGAGGGCACGACCGTCGACTGCGGCAGATCGGCGAATTGCTGTCGTTCAGCTGGCGTCAGTGCGGCGACATCCAGTGCCGTGAATTGACCCCAGCGCGTCGGGTCGGCCTTGGCGACCTGCTGCTCCACCGACAGGGCAAGGTTCGCAACCACCATCGCCCCGGCGGCGTGGGCAGCATTGGCCGGTATCGCGAGGAAGCTGGCATTGCCGAGGGTGCCCTCGGCGATGGACAGCACTTTCGTCGCCGCGGGGAACGTGCCGTCCTCCACGAGTCTGGTCAGCGTCGCGGGCCCGTACGTCAGCGTCATGTCGATCTGGCCGTCGGCGTAGAGCTGGTTGAGCTGGTCGACGTCGGCCGGATAGGTGTCGCCGCCACGCCACAGTGACGGCGCGACATCCGACAGCGCCGTATACAGGTCGGGGGTGAGCTGGTCGAAGCTCTCTGCGGAATACGCGGCAGGAACATTCTCGTAACCGCCGGACACGCTGTACAGCACCTGCCGGACGAACGCGGAACCTGTGAAGTCCGGCGGGGCGGGGTAGGTGAACCGGCCGGGATGCGAGGCGGCCCATTCCAGAATTCCGGCGACGGTCGACGGCGGGTCTGCGACCACGTCCGAGTTGTAGGCGACGCTGAACTGGGCCTTGTTCCACGGGGCTTCACAGCCGTTCACCGGAGTGCCGAAGTCGCTGCCCAGCAGCGGGTCGGTCGCCGAGACGTTGCGCATATTCGGCAGCAGCGGCGTCCATTCGCACAGCCACGCCCCTGCTTCGCTGCCGGTGCGGAAGTTGTCGCCGTTGACCCACACCAGATCGACACTGCCGTCGGCGGTTCGACCCGCCTGCAGCTCGGTGAGCACCCGGTTGAGCGCATCCTTGGTGTCGACGATCGGGACCCTGTTCAGGGTGACACCCTCTGCCGCGGCCGCCGGCGCGAGAACATCGTCGACATAGCTGTTGCCCTGCTCGTCGCCGCCGTACATCCACAGGTTGACGGTCTGCCCCTGGGCGTCACTCACCACGCTGTCCCAGTCTGTGAACGCGGATGTGGCCTCGGCGGAGGGGGCGGCGCACCCGGCGAGCGCAACGAGTGCACCCAGTGCGAGTGTCGCGGTGGCGAATGTTCGCCACTTTCGGCGGGATGAGGGTGGCGTGAAGTGCACTGGTCAGCAATTCTGTCGGCAATCGGCAGGTGGAGCCTCTGACGCTACGGGCAGCGCGACCCACCGCTCGGTACCCCAGATCACACAAGAGTCGGCCGAGCGATCCCTATCATTAGGCAAATGCAGTCATCTCGCCGTGCCGTCATCTGGCGGGCTGCATTCTTCCTCGCGTTTATCGGCGCCGTGGTCATCGTTGGATTCACGGTCCCCCTGCCGAGCGTTGACGACATCAGGGCAGCCGCCACGAATGCCGGATGGTTGGGCGCTGTGCTGTTTGTTCTCGGATACGGCGTCGCCACGCTCACCCCCATCCCGAAGATCGTCGTCAGCATTGCCGCCGGCCTGACCTGGGGATGGGCGCTGGGAGTTGTGCTCGTCTATCTGGGAGCTCTCATCGGAGCCGCGCTGGCATTTGCGATCGGGCGTGCGCTGGGCCGCGAGGCAGTCGAGCGTTTCACCGGAGCGCGCGTCGCCCGGGTCGACGAGATCCTGGAGCACCGGGGCCTCATCGCGCTCATCGGCGTACGTCTGGTGCCGGTGCTGCCGTTCACCGTGATCAACTACACGGCCGGACTGACCAGCGTCAGCCGCCGCGACTACGCGATCGGCACGATGCTGGGCATCCTGCCCGGAACCATCGCCTACGTCGCGGTGGGCGCATTCGGAACCACGCTCGGGTGGCCGTTCTACATCGCGGCGGGAGCCCTCGGGCTGCTGACGGTCGCCGGCGTCGTCTACAGCGTGCGCGCCCGCCGACGTCACACCCGGATCGACGGGGAGGCAGCGGAATGATCGACGCGCAGCTGCGTCGCGCCATGGAACGCCCGGTGGCAATCATGGCGGCGCGCATCGACGTGCCGTGGATAACGCCCGATCGCCTGACGGTGGCCGGGCTGGTGGTCGGCCTGGGGAGCGCGGGGCTCGCGGCTGCCCAGTGGTGGTGGCTGGCCCTCGCGGCCTGGTTGGTGTCGAGGGTGCTCGATGGGCTGGACGGGTCGCTTGCTCGACGGCGCCGGGCGCGGAACCCTCAGGGCTCCACGAGCGAAGCCGGCGGGTTTCTCGATATCACCGCGGACTTCGTTGTGTACGGCGCGACGGTCGTCGGGGTTGCCGTCGGCGCAACCGCGGGAGCTGAAGCCCCGTGGTGGCCGTTCCTCGCCGTGCTCCTCGCGTACTACATCAACGGGGCGACGTTCCTGGCCTTCTCCTCGATCGCGGAACGCACGGGTCGCCAGGTCGACGACGGCCGGTCGCTGTCATTCCTCGGTCGGGTGGCTGAGGGCGGCGAAACCATTGCCGTGCATTCCGCGTGGCTGATCGTGCCGGCCTTCGCCTGGCAGATCGCGGTCGGCTGGGCTGCGATCGTCATGATCAGTGCCGTGCAGCGGATGATCGTGGGCTACCGCCTGCTGCGGTAGCCCCCTCATTGGCTCTCACGCCATTCGGGCGTTCCGCACCTTCCGCAAGACCCTTATCGCGATGGCGATGGCACCCGCGCCGAGACGGTGCTTCACGTCGCTGACCGCGGCGTTCCACAGCGGGTCGTTGTAGGTCGGGTACGGGTGGATGGTGCTGGCGATGCTGCTCGTCGAAAGTTTGCTCTGCACGGCGAGCGCGAGTTCTCCCACCGTCTCGCCCGCTCTGGGCCCGACGATCGTGCCACCCACGATGCGTCCGCTCTTCTCGACCACGATCTGGGTGAACCCGGACGTGGCCTTCTCGGTGATCGCCCGGTCGGAGTGGCTGTGCTGCTGAGTGAAGACCCGGTGGCGTCGGGGGTCTGCGGCGGATGCCTCGATGCCGACGGCGGCGACCTCGGGTGAGGTGAAGGTGACGCGCGGAATCACCCGGGTCTCGGCCTTGCGACGCAGGCCCAGGATGGCGTTGGTCGCGGCGACGCTGCCGTTCACCCCGGCGACGTGGGTGAACTGTGCCAGTCCCGTGATGTCACCGGAAGCCAGAATGCGGCGGTTCTCGGTTCTCAGCGCGGCATCAACGCGCACGTATCCGGCCTCATCGGTGGTGACCCCGGCTGCGGCAAGATCCAGGCTGGATGTCTCGGGCCGACGTCCGAGGGCAGCGACGAGTCGATCGAACCGCAGCACCTGGCCGTCGTCGAGGGTGATGGTTCCCGCCAGGTCATCCGTGGATGACGCGGCGACCGCCGAGCGGCCGGTGAGGATGGTCACCCCATCCGCAATGAGAGCTTCGTGCACGATGCGCGCGGCCGCATCCTCTTCCTTGGGCAGGATGCGGCCGCCGCGCTGCACAATGGTGACGCGGGAGCCAAGACGGGCCATCGCCTGCCCGAGCTCGCACCCGATTGCTCCGCCGCCCAGGATCACGAGCTCTTCCGGCAGCTCCCGCAACTCCCAAAAGGTTTCGCTGGTGACGATGTTCAGGCCAGCGGCTCCCGGGAACTCTGGCACGCTCGGGGTGGTTCCGGTGGCGATGATGGCCTGCGCGAACCGGATTTCCTGTCCATCAAGCGAGAGACTGCGGCGAGACAGGAATCGCGCATGGCCGTGGGCCACGGCGACCCCCTCGGCCTCGAGCGCCTCACTGGAATCGACCGGGGCGATGGTCTGGATGGCATCGTGCACCGCGTGCATGGTGTCGGCGAAACTCGCTACAGACCGGTGAGCACCGGGGTCAACGCCCTGGACTCGCGCTGCGGCTGCGGCTGAGTGCGCCGCAGCGATGAGAGTTTTCGACGGCACGCATCCCGTCCACAGGCAGTCGCCGCCGAGGCGATCCTTCTCGATCAGCAAGACCCTGGCGCCGAAGTTTGCTGCCGCCTTGCTGGCGACCAGCCCTGCACTCCCCCCGCCGATGACAATCAGGTCCCACATCGATGAATCAGCCAAAGCTTTCCCCCTCATTGCGCACGTGCGCGTACTCGGTCATGTTTATCAGCGGAGGGCGGGAGCCTCGGTGATCGAAAACACACAACAGCGGATGCCGCCGCCGTAGTGTCGAGGTATGACCACATCCACGCCCGATTTCTCAGACCTGCGCGCCGTCTACGTCAACTGCACCCTCAAGAAGTCGCCAGAAATCAGCCACACCCAGGGGCTGATGGATCGCAGTATCGACCTGATGCGGCAGCTCGGGGTGACTGTCGAAGCGGTCAGGCTCATCGATCATCCCGTGGCGACCGGCGTGTACCCGGACATGCGCGAGCACGGTTGGGATAAGGATGCCTGGCCCGACGACATCTGGCCGCGGATCCTCGAGGCCGATGTGCTGGTGATCGGCGGTCCGATCTGGCTGGGCGACAACTCGTCGGTTACTCGCCAGTTCATCGAGCGACTGTATGCGATGAGCGGCATGTTCAACGACCGCGGCCAGTACATCTTCTACGGCAAGACCGCCGGCGTGCTGATCACCGGCAATGAGGATGGCGTGAAGCACAGCGCCATGTCGCTGCTGTATGGCCTTCAGCACATCGGCTACGTCATTCCTCCGGCCGCTGATGCCGGCTGGATCGGCGAGGTCGGGCCCGGTCCGAGCTATCTGGATGAGGGTTCCGGCGGCCCGGAGAACGACTTCACCAACCGCAACACCACCTTCATGACTTGGAACCTGCTGCACATGGCGAGGATGCTGAAGGATGCCGGCGGCATTCCCGCCCAGGGCAACCTCCGCAAAGAGTGGGACAAGGGCGAGCACTTCGGCTTCGACTCCAATCCCGAATATCGGTGAACGGAACCTACGAACGCGGCGCACCGTTCTATGACGCCATCTCCGGGGAATGGCCGGTGTACCGACGCGGCCGCGTCGTCGGCGTCGAGCTGCTGGGGCTGAATGAGGGCGACACGGTTCTCGATCTCGGCTGCGGCACTGGGCTGAACTTTCCGCTTCTGTTCGCCGCCGTTGGGCCCACCGGCCGGGTGATCGGTGTCGACCGCAGCCCGGCGATGCTGGGGATGGCCGATCGGCGCATCGCCAGCAACCGATGGTCAAACGTCACGACGGTGAGCGCAGACGCCGCGAAATTCACCGCCAGCGACCTCGGGCAGGAGCAGGTGGATGCCGTCTTCGCCACATACTCCCTGAGCGTCATCGACGACTGGCGTGCTGCCTGGGAGCGGATGCGGGCGGTGCTCCGGCCCGGCGGGCGCGCCGGGATCGTCGACATGCAGTTGCCGACCGGAGCGGCAGCCATCCTGTCTCCTCTCGCGCGACTGGCCTGCGCGATGGGCGGTTCAGACATCACCGCACATCCGTGGACCATTCTGAGGGAGGCAGGCAGCGACCTGAGCGAGGTGTCGGTTCGCGGCGGTCACATCGTGGCCGCGGCAGCGACCATCCCCTGACCACAGCGGTTTCGCGCAGTGTGTCCTGGGTCGCAAAACTTCGGGACGTCGCGGGAATAGCGTCAGGCAACGCAACATCCACTGAAGAGGGGAAAATAATGACTACCGCAACTCATATGCCAACCGTCAGTCACTCCGGGGCGACCATCGGACGCCGGGCTCTCGCCGGGCTCGTCGGCGGTGTCGCCGGCGGTATCGCGTTCGGCATTTTGATGGCGATGATGGGCATGTTGCCCATGATCGCCTCCATGGTGGGATCTAGCTCGGCTGTGGTCGGCTTCATCGTTCACATCGGAATGTCGATCATGATCGGCCTCGGCCTCACTGTCATCTTCGGCAATCTTCTGCTCACCACCTACCCGCGCGGAATCGTCGTCGGATTGGGCTACGGCGCGGTCTGGTGGGTACTGGGCCCGCTGATGGTGATGCCGATGATGTTCGGCATGCCACTGTTCACCATTGACACGCCAGCGTTGTTCTCGCTGATGGGTCACCTTATTTATGGCGCGATTCTGGGTGCAATAGCAGTCAAGATCCTCAAAAATAGTCGATGATTGAGGAGTGCGCCATGGGCGTGGCGTCGGCACCGACAGGTAGCCGACGCCCGTGGTCACCAGACGGGCGGGAGACCAATCCATTGCAGGCCAGTAGTCCCGAGCCCTTCAGTTGCCTCAGTTCGGTGGAACTCTTCTCCGATCTGACCGCAGCTGAGATCGCCGCTATCGACCGCATGGCGCCCTCGAAGACCTTTCACAACGGCGACATCGTCTTCAGCCAGAGCCAGCCCATCACCGCGCTGTTCATCCTCAAGGAGGGCCGCGTTCGGATCTTCAGGGTCACCGAGGATGGCAAGGCCCTTACGATGGCGATCCTCGAGCCGGGTGCGGTGTTCGGCGAAATGCTGCTCGTCGGCCAGCGCATGTACGACAACTACGCCGAAGCCATCGAAGAGACCCAGATCTGCCAGCTCAGCGTGCAGGATGTCGAGCGTCATTTGCTGTCAGACCCTCGCATCGCTGTTCGTATCTCTCGCCATCTCGGCGAGGAGGTGGCTCGACTCGAGGAGCGACTGACCGACCTGGCGCTGCGGCCGCTCATCGCCCGCGTGTCAAGCACCCTCGTGCGCCTCTCGGGGTCGCAGCGGGTCTCCCGACTCGGGTATGTGACCATCCGTCTCACCCACGACCAGCTGGCCGGGCTGCTCGGCGCCACCAGGGAGTCAACGAGCAAGACGATGGCCGACCTCGCCTCCCGCGGACTCATCCGCCAGGCCCGCGGCAGGATTATCCTCACCGACCTTGACGGTCTCGCCATTCTCTCGAAGCAGATGGGCTAGGGATGGCGGCCAGCCGCGCCCCGGTGCGCGTGGAATTCCCGGGATCACTGGACGAGCTGCTTGCCGGACGGCTGGAGTTGCCCGAGGGTGAACCTCTCGCCTACGCGCTCTTCGCTCACTGTTTCACCTGCGGCAAGGATGCCGTTGCAGCGACCCGCATCTCCCGCGCCCTGACCGATGTGGGAGTCGCCGTGCTTCGCTTCGACTTCACCGGGCTGGGTCAGTCCGGCGGAGATTTCGCCAACTCGAACTTCACCTCCAACGTGGACGACCTGGTGCGCGCGGCCTCATACCTCCGCGACAACCGCGAGGCGCCGAGCATCCTGATCGGTCATTCCCTGGGCGGCGCGGCCGTGCTCGTCGCCGCAGCCCAGCTGCCCGAGGTTCGTTCCGTCGTCACCATTGGCGCTCCCGCCGACCCCACACACGTGCTCGAGCTCCTGGGTGACAGCGTCGCCGATGTGCGCACCGACGGCAGCGCTGAGATTTCGCTTGGCGGGCGACCGTTCCGCATCCAGCGGCAGTTTCTTCGGGATCTGGAGGAGCAGCAGCAACTGAAGCAGGTAGCCCAGCTTTCCGCCGCCCTGCTGGTGCTGCATTCCCCGATCGACCAGACGGTTTCGGTCGACAACGCCCGGCAAATTTTCGACGCGGCGCGTCATCCCAAATCATTCGTCGCGCTGGATGGCGCCGATCATCTGCTCACGGCGCCAGCGGATGCCCAGTTCGCCGCCGATGTGATCGGAGCCTGGGCGCGGCGCTATGTTCCGGCGCTGACCACCGCGGCCGCGACCGATCCCTCCGCCGCAGCTCTGGAGCCGGGGGTCGTTCGGGTCACGGAGAACGGAAAAGGTCCGTATGGCCAGACCGTCACGACGAACGAGCACACCATTCTTTCCGACGAGCCTGAGCCGCTCGGCGAAGGCACGGGGATGTCTCCCTACGACCTGCTGTTGGCGGGACTGGGCGCCTGCACCACGATGACGCTGCGCATGTACGCCACCCGCAAGAAGCTGCCGCTGGAGCGAGTCGAGGTGACTCTGAGCTTCAGCCGGGTGCGCGATGACGCCAGCACCGAGCCGCCGACGGTCGGGTACGAGCAGATCGACCGAAACATCGTGGTCGTCGGTAACCTCACGCCTGAGCAACGGGAGTCGCTGCTTGCTATCGCCGACAAGTGTCCGGTGCATCGCACCCTGCACTCCGACGTGCGGCTCACCACCCGCATCGAATCCGGCGTGATCAGTGACTAAGACAGACAGGCGCGTGATCGCGTACGCGGCCTTCGGCGTGGCCGCTATCTCCCTGCTGTGGATAATCCTGGCGGCCGTCACCCCGACGACCAACTACCATCTGGCCCCGCTCGTGGCGGTGCTCGCCGCCCCCACGACGGCGAGGATGACGACCACCACCCGGCTGCGGGCGCCGCTGAGCGTCGCGACCGTCGCGGTCGGAGTCGCCGTGACCACCGTCGCCGCCGTGCTGATTCAGGTCGCCGGCTGGGCGCAAGGCCCCTCCTTCAGCCCGAGCATCACGCCACTGACCGAGCTGGTCGTGCTGATCGCGGTGGGTGGCGTGCTGGGAGCGGTGATCGCGAGCGTCCCGTTCGGCGACAAGCCGGCGACTCAGGATCCGGCCGCGTCCACCAGCTCCAGAAGCTCGTCGACCGACCACTGATCGGCGGCGTGGGTGCCGTACTTGACGGCGACCACGCGACCGGTGCTGTCGATCAGGACGTCTGCCGGGCATCCGAGTTCCCCACCCACGGGTTTCAGCGGCGGTAGCCTGCGGGTGCGAATGGCGGTTATCGCTGCGCCCAGCACGGCCCTGGGTAGCGTGCGCCAGGCCGCCAGGAGGGCGGTGGATGACCGCTCCACCCCGAAGCGCCGATAGAGGTTCTTGTCGGGATCCGCCACAACCACGAACGGCAGTTCGCTCTCGTACCGCTTCACCTCGGCGACCGTCGAGTGGAACACGACAACCTCCTGCACGTGAGCGGCAGTGATCTCGGGCAGACGCTGCACGACCTGTTTCAGGTGCACGTTGCAGACCATGCAGCCGGAAAATCGGCGCAGTTGAAGGTGCACGTAGCCCTGTGCTGGCGGGATGCTGGCCGAACCGCCGATGGCGCCCACCAGCTCCAGCGCGGGCAGAGTGTCTCCTGCGCTGAGCCGCATTGTCAGGCTGCGCCGCGGGCGGGGTAGGAGTTCTCGGCGGCCCAGGTGATGCCTTTGATGACGTCATCGATGGAGGTGCGGCTGAACGGCATCGACGCGACGCTGCTCCAGTACACAGTGCCGTCAGAGTCGAGGATGAAGGTGCCCGGCTCGTTGAAGACGTCGGGCTCGCCCTCCTTGATGGCGTGGGAGATGAAGAGTCCCCAGTCCCGGGCGGCGGTCTCGCCGAGCCCATACGCGACCGGCAGCTCGCTAATGCCCCATCGTTCGACGATTTTCTGGCTGCGCTCGGCCGATTCCATGCTCACGGCGACAACGCGCCCGAATCCGGCGTCCTGAAGCTCGCCCAGGCGCTGGTCAAGCTCGACCAGCTGGCGGCGGCACGACGGGCAGTGCAATCCGCGGAAGAACACGACGAGGGTGAAGCGACCGCCTTCGCCGGTGCCGAGGAGCAGGTCGTCCGTCACCCCGCCAGTAGAAAGCGGAAGGGTCAGCTGGGGGGCAAGGGTGCCGGGCTTAATGCTCATTGAGGCTATAACGGGCCTGTGGTGCGTGATATTCCTTCGACAGCGCAGAGCGGCGGCGTTAGAGATGCCCGATCGGTAGGTGATGTTCGAACAACCGGCCGCGAAGCGTGTCAGCGGTGATCCTGACGTAGACGAAAGCCTGGGTGGGAACCCAGGCCGGGAAAGCCGCGAGAGCCTCCTCCGTCAGAACCGGGTCGACCGTGAGCACCTCGGCTTGTCCCTTCAATATGACGCTCCACACACCTCCATTCGTCTCGGCATCGGCCTCGAAGACGACGTGGCGATTGTGCGTGAGTTCCCGAAGTTTCGATCCCTCCGCCGTGCGGAACAAAATGGATTCGCCATCACAGATGAAGTTGACCGGATAGATCTCGGGCCGATCATCCTGGCTGAGCCCCAGACGCCCGAAGGTGCGTCCTCTGAGCAGGTCCCAGCTCGCGGCATCCGACAATTCGGTAACCGGCCCCTGCGGAGACCAGCCATCCTCGCTCACGTCATGCGACATGGTGCAGCTTCTCTCTTGTGTAAATTGTTCGCGAATCCATCAGGCGGAAACATACTCCTTGACAGACGCGGTGATGTCAGCGAGACCCTTCTTCGCATCGGCGAAGAACATCCCGGTTTTGGGGTTTGTGAACAACGGGTTGTTGATTCCGGCATACCCCGGTCGCATCGATCGCTTGATCACGACGACTGCTTTCGCGTGGTCGGCGTCGAGGATCGGCATCCCCGACACCACATTTCCCGGCGTGCGGGCGTCGGGATTGCACACGTCGTTGGCTCCGATGACGAGGGCGACGTCGCAATTGTCGAAGGCGGCGTTTGCGTCGTCGAGTTGCAGCATCTGCTCGTAGGGCACGTTGGACTCCGCGAGCAGCACGTTCATATGGCCCGGCATCCTGCCAGCGACCGGATGGATGGCGTATTTCACATCGACGCCGTGAGCGATCAGAAGCGCGGCAAGGGCTGCGACCTCGTGTTGTGCCTGCGCGGCAGCGAGACCGTAGCCCGGAACGATGAGCACGTGCCGCGCGTAGGCCAGCTGGATCGCGACATCGTCGCTGCTCAGACTTCTGATCTGGCTGAGGTCGTCGTCGTCTGAGCCTGCACCAACCTCGGCATCGCCGGTGCCGAAACCGCCCAGGATGATCGACAGCACCGAGCGATTCATCGCTGCGGCCATCTGCAGCGTCAGGATCGTGCCGGCGGCGCCGACGAGGGCGCCAGCGATGATGAGGGCCTGGTTGTCGATCGCAAATCCGGCCATCGCGACGGCGAGACCCGTGAAGGCGTTGAGGAGCGAGACGACCACCGGCGCGTCCGCCCCGCCGATCGGAAGCACCATGAGCACTCCCAGGGCAAGCGACGCGACGAGCATCACCACCAGCAGGGCGGTGTTGCGCGGCAAAACGATCGCGGCAACACCCGACGCGATCGCGATGAGGGCAACAATCACATTCACGACGGCAGCGCCGCGGAACGTGACGGGTTTGCCAGAAATGATTCCCTGAAGTTTCGCCGCAGCGATCAACGAACCAGAGAAGGTGACCGAGCCGATCAGCACATCGAGCGTGACGGGAATCGACACCGTCAGCTCAAGCCGGGCGTTGGTTGTCGGCAGCACGAACGCGGCGAACGCGACGGCCGCGGCCGCTCCACCACCGACCGCGTTGAAGACGCTCACCAGTTGAGGGATGGCCGTCATCCTGATCGTGCGCGCCTGACTCACTCCGAAGACGGCGCCGACAATCGATCCCGCGGCCAGGGCCACCCACGCGATCCAGTCACCCCCGGCCGCGACGAGCGAATAGACGACCGTCGTCAGCACGGCGATCACCATTCCCCCCGCCGAGATCAGGTTGCCGGTTCGCGCGGTCGACGGAGCGCGCATCTGGTGCAGTCCCACCACAAACAGGCTCGCGGACGCCAGGTAGAGCAACCCCACCGCGAACTCGAACCCGGTCATGATTCGTCCTTACCGGTCGCGACAGCTGCCGGACCTTTGGGCTTCGTGAACATTTTCAGGATGCGGTCGGTCACGACGTAACCGCCGAACACATTTGCCGCGGCGAGCGCCCCGGCGATGAACGTCAGAACGTACCCGACCGGGCTGTTAGCTAGCGAGGCCGTGACGACCGCGCCAGCGACGACGACGCCGTGGATCGCGTTGGCGCCGGACATCATCGGTGTGTGAAGGGTCGACGGGATCTTTCCGATGACTTCGACTCCCACCAGCAGGGCGAGAACGAAGATCGCGAGGTTTCCGAAAAGCGCCTGCATCATGCCACCTGTGGTTTCGTCGTTGAAGCTTCTGTGGGCAGCGGGTCGAGGTTGAGGGCTGCGCGGATGGCCACGTTGGTGACCTCGCCGCCGTGGCAGACGACGATCGCACGGTGGATCTCGTCTGTCGGATCGATGACGATCTGCCCTGACGGCGCCACGGAGGTGAGCGCGGCAACGATGTTGCGGCCGTACATCTCTGACGAGGAGGTGGGGAGGTCTGCGGCGAGGTTGCCGGCGCCGACGATGGTGACGCCGTTCGCGGTGGTGACCGTCTCACCGTCGACCGACCCGACAACGTTTCCGCCACGGTCGCTGGCCCCGAGGTCGATGCAGACCGATCCGGGCTTCAGGCTCGCAAGCGTCTCTTCCGACACCAACACTGGCGGCGTGCGGCCGGGAACCCTGGCCGTGGTGATGATGATGTCGAAGCCGGGCAGCGCCGATGCCAGTTCCTGCTGTTGGATGGCCTGCTCGGCTTCGGTGAACGCGCGAGCATATCCACCCTCCCCCGCGCCGGTTGCGACAGACGAGGTCAGGAAGCGCGCCCCGAGCGACTCGACCTCGGACCGCGAGGCGGGGCGAACGTCGTAGCCCGTGACGACAGCGCCGAGACGCCGGGAGGTGGCGATGGCCTGAAGTCCGGCCACCCCCGTGCCGATCACAATCACTTTTGCGGGAGTTGCGGTGCCCGACGCCGTGATCATCATGGGCAGGTACCGACCGAATCGATCGGCGGCGACGATCGCCGCCCGATAGCCTGCGGCGCTCGACTGGGAGCTCAGCGCATCCATCGCCTGCGCCCGGCTGAGGGTGCGGGGAAGGAGATCGAGGGCAACGACGGTGACTCCCCGCCGAGCCAGCGCCGCGATGGCCTCGAGGTTGTTGGCAGGATCGACGAGACCGACGAGCAGCTGCCCCGGCCGCAGCGCGTCGATCACGGCACCCGTCGGCAGCGCAAGAAGCGGCAGGATGTCGCTGACCTGCTGCACGTTTGCCTCAGCGGTGAGCGACGCACCTGCCGTCACATAGGACTGGTCTGAAAAGCTGGCGGGCACACCAGCCCCGCTGTGCACCACCACGCTATAACCGCTCTTCACGAGACTGGCGACCGCGGAGGGGTCAAGCGAAACGCGATGTTCGCGAGCGTCGTGTTCGGCACTAACACCGACAGAAAGTGGGGTGCCTTCAGCCATTGGTTTCCTTTGTCTGATCCACGCGGGCTCCGCCACTGACGATGTGACCGGTTAGCTGGACAGTATCATGAGGAAACAGCCGGTAAACAGGGCATTTCGGTCGGGGATTGTGACTTTCGGCCCTAGCGATGCCCGTCACAGCGCGCGCATGCTGTGTCTATGGAAAACACGACCGCACTGCCCATCGTCGTCGGTGTCGACGGGTCTGACGCGTCGCTTGCTGCGCTGCATCAGGGCGTCAGGCTCTCGAAGGCTTTGGACCTGCCGCTACGCGTTGTCACGACCTGGAGTCACCCCACCACGCTCGACGGCGGATACGCGATGAACGGCTGGTCTCCCGAAAGAGATGCCCGGGAGATCCTTTCGACGACGCTCGAGAGGGCGTTTCATGGCGATCCTCCCCCGCACCTCACCAGCGCTGCAGTCGAGGGGCTCCCGTCCCGAGTCCTCCTCGATGAGAGCAAGCGGGCCGAGATGCTCGTGCTGGGCAGCCGCGGGCACGGCGGGTTCGTCGGCATGCTCATGGGATCGGTGAGCTCGGCCTGCGCACAGCACGCACACTGCCCGGTGCTGATCGTGCGCGACCGCGACTCTTAGAGCCGGCGTCGAGTCTGAACCTGCGATGCGGGCGATTCTGAAAGCGCGCGCCGAAGCACCGCGATGGATGACCACACCATCTGCTCGACCGCGTCGCCCTTGGTCATCCCCGCGATGTCGACCAACCAGACCAGTGCCTCGATACCCGCCACAGCACGCACCCCGACGGCGACCTTGTGCACGCCGTCGACTCCGAGCTGCGGGATGAGCGGATCAAGCGCCTCTGTGAACCAGCCGATCGCCCGACCCTGACGCAGAGGAAGATCCCGCAGTGTCGCGTCGGCTTCCAGCGAGAGCCGCAGCATCGTCCGCTGTTGCGCCTCGGTGTCGATCACCATGGCGAGGAAGCCCCGCACAGCAGCCTCCAGCCTCTGCTCGGGATCGTCCCCGATGTTGGAGGGCAGCATCGAGGTCGCCTCTGTCTCAGGATGCGCCGCAATCAATAGGGAGCGCTGCGTCGGAAAGTAGCGGTAGGCAGTCGTTCGGGAAATCGACGCGGCCTCCGCGGCTTCGGCTACCGTCGGTGGGCGCCCCGCCCGGGCGACAAGTTCGCGCGCCGAGGCGATCAGCGCCGATCGTGTGCGGCTCTTCTGCCCGGCGCGACCAGTCTCATGATATTTCGTTGACACGATACTCACGGTACCGTAGTTTCGTTATGGGACTAGTGTCCCATAACGAGATGGGCATCCCATGACAACCACGTCCTTGATCCGAAATGCTGACGAAGCAGAGCGCCGCTGGTTTTCCGGCGGAGGGCTGCACACCTGGCTCGTACGCGAAGATGAGGTGAACAAGGGGTTCCTCATGTTCGAAGACGAGGTGGAGCCCGGAAAGCCCACCCCGCTGCACACGCATCCGGAGGCCGAAGAGACCTTCTATCTGCTGGCGGGATCGATACTCCT
Source organism: Salinibacterium sp. G-O1 (assembly GCF_030063305.1). Classification (GTDB taxonomy): domain Bacteria; phylum Actinomycetota; class Actinomycetes; order Actinomycetales; family Microbacteriaceae; genus Rhodoglobus. Next base: position 260,988 of record NZ_JASISV010000003.1, on the reverse strand, counting down.
GCATGTCGATGGTGCCGAAAGCGAGCTGCGGGCCGGCGGCGTAGCGGTCATCCCCCGCAACACACCACATGCATTTCTGGCCGGGCCGAATGGGGCGCGGATGCTGTGCCTGCACACCCCTGGCGGCGGCGAGAACTTCTACCGGATGGCAAGCGAACCTGCGCTCGATGGGCAACCCGCGGCCCCCGTCGACTTCGATCGCATCAGGCAGGCGGCCATTGCCTCCGGCACCATGAGACTTGTCGGCCCGCCACCATTCCTGTCGGCGGAGGTGCGGAGCTAGACGCGCACAGCGGTGATTCGGCCCGAACCCGCGGATTTCGAGGCGTACATGGCCGCGTCAGCCGCTCGTACGAGAGCATCGCCGGTCGGTACGAGGTCACCTGGCATAAAGCAGGCGACGCCGACGCTGGCACTGATCGTTCTGTCGCCCGGCAATTCCGTCATCGGTTGAGCGATGGCACTGACCACGCGCTCGGCAATGAGGTTGGCGACATCCACGTCCGCTTCTTCGCAGACGATCAGAAACTCATCGCCGCCGAAGCGGCCCACAATGTCTGCTTCGCGCACGACGCCGTGCACACGCTTGGCAACAATCTGCAGAACTGCATCTCCGACACGATGCCCCAGTTCGTCGTTGACCGGCTTGAAGCCGTCCAGATCGAGAAAGATCACCGACATCGCACGCCCGGTGCGGTCGGCCTGCGAAAGTGCGTGCGACAGCCGCTCTCGCAGGAGGTTTCGGTTTGCGAGGCCGGTGAGCTGATCGTGGAGCGCCATCTGCTCAAGCTCCGTTTGGAGCTGGATGCGCTCGAAAACCTGTGAGGCCTGTCGAGCCAGCGCGCGGTGCAACTCGAGGGTCGATTCATCGAACGTTCTCTCGCGGCCGAACAACAGCACCAGGGAACCGAGTGAACCATTCGCGCCGATGAGCGGCGTCGCGGTGAGCGCCTCCATCCGGATAGACCGGAGGATGTCGGCTGCCGCGGGAAACAGCGCCTCCGCCTCGCGCAGGTTTGCGACTACCGTCAGCTGCTCGGCCGAGGGCTTAGTGGGGTTGGGACGCCCGACCCACACCCCAACCAACGGCTCAAGCAGGTGTGCACCAGCCACGATGCGCAGCGACCCCGCGCCATCGACCAGAACGACCGCACCGTCGGTTGCGCTGAAAGCGTCACGGGCGATCCCCAGCAATGCTTCGGCGAGGGACTCCTCGGTCGAGGTCGCAAAGAAGGCGGTCGACACGTCCTGAAGCACGCGAACCCGGGCCTCGGAGACCTCAGCGGCGCGGCGAGCAGCAAGCAGTGCTCGCTCGTAATCCTGCCGCTGGGTTGAATCGAAGACGGCGATCCTGGTCGATCCTCCCACCTCGATCGCGTTGACGAGGATGGGCAGCACAGATCCGTCGGTCTTGCTCAGTTCGAGGGCAACCTCTCGAACCTCACCGCTGAGGCGCAACACCGGCAGGTAACGCGTCTCGTAAAACAGCAGGCTTCCGCGCGTGAGGAGGTCACGAAACTGCACACCCACAACCTCGGCGCGCGATCGTCCACTCCAGTTGAGGAACGTCTCGTTGACGATGGTGATGATGCCGCTGGCATCCGTCAACAACTGACCGCACGCCGCATTTTGGTACAGCTCCTCGAACGACACGTCGGTCGTCACGACAGGAAAGCCTGGATCTCTCCCGCAAGCTCGTCTGGATCTGACAGGTTCGGCATGTGGCCACGGGCCGCCATAACGACCATGCGACTTCCCGGGATGTGCTCGTTCACGAAGTTGCCGACCGGCAGCGGCGCGATCACGTCGTCGGAACACTGCAGCACGAGCGTCGGAGTTGAAACCCGCGCGAGGTCGTCCCGGTTATCGGAGAGGAACGTGACGCGGGCGAAGTGGCTCGCGATGGCTGGATCCACGCTGCAGAAACTCGTGGTGAGACGCTCGCCGACCTCCGGGCGCTCGGCGTTGCCCGCAATGACCGGAGCCATCGCGGACGACCAGCCGAGGTAGTTGGAATCGAGCGAGTCGAGCAGCGCGTCGATGTCGGGCTGAGAGAACCCGCCGACATATTCGTCGGCGTCAACGTAGCGCGCCGAGGGGCCGACGAGGATGAGCGCACCGAAAAGTTCGGGGCGACGAATGGAAGCGAGCACGCCGATCATGGCGCTCACCGAGTGTCCGACGAACACGACATCGGTGAGACCCAACTCGTCGATGATCTCAATCAGGTCGTCGGCGTAACCATGGAGGGAGTCGTACTTGCCGCGGTCGTAGGCAGAAAGGTCTGATCCGCCAGAGCCAACCAGGTCGAACGTGACCACCATGTTCGACTCGGTGAAGTGCGGGGTGACGTCCCGCCACGACTCGAGGCTGCAGCCGAAGCCGTGGGCAAAGACCATGGGACGTGCATCGAGGTCGCCCGACACCTGGACGTTGTTGCGCAGCACCGCACTCGTGGGTGCCGGTTGGGTGATCGTCACTGCTGTGCCGGCTCATCCGCCAGCAGCAAACCGGATGCCCTGCTGGCGCCCGCGACCATCAACTCGATCCATTCACGGTTGATCGCCACATTGCGCGACCCGCTGTAGAAGAAGTGGATGGGCACACCGTTGTCGATCCAGATCGCATGGCGGCCGCTTCCGCGATCCGCTGGCACGAGCCACGTGAAGAAGAAATCCTCTTTGCGACGCAGCTTCGTGCTGATAACGACCTGCAGGTGAGTGAGAACCCGATCATCGAACTCAAACTCTTCCCCGCCGTAGTGCAGGTATCCCACTGGTGAACCTCCGGTAAGTTTCGCGGCACACAAAAAGCCGACGCTATCGAACATACCCGGTCTGATCAGGCAATAACGTCACGTCGCAGACGAAATTCAAATCGCGATAACGTAGAGGGGCGAACCCGCACTGCAGCAGACAGGCTCTCGATGATCATTCACCGGCTTACCGTCGACGGTAAGGACTACTTTCTCCCTTCCCCCGTCGATGCGCTGAAGAACAGCATCCTCGACGCGATCAAGGCCGGCGGCGGCTACGTGACCGTGCCCCCGCTGCGTGGTGGCCCCGGGCTGGACATCCTGTTCTCCCCCGGAATGCCAGTGGTGTGGGCACAGATCGAGGTCGCCGAGACCGCGACTCCGCTCGTCGAACAGAGCTTTGACGCCGAAGGGCTGTAGCGAGCTTTAGCCCTGCGGAACTCGCAGAGCGTTTCGCAGAGCCTCGATCAGCTCGCCAGCGGTGGGTCGATCTGTGGGCTGACGCTCGGTCATCGCGGCGAGTACCGGCGCGAAACCGGCATCCACCGATGAAGGAATCTCGGGCCCACGCGCCAACCGGGCCGCGGTCGACTCGATCGGGCTGCCCGGGAACGCCAACTCGTTGGTGAAGCACTCGAGCAAGACGAGTCCGAGCGAATAGATATCGGATGCGGGGGTGATCGGTTTGCTCACGGCCTGCTCGGGGCTCATGTACGCGATGGTGCCGGCGAGGCCCTTCACCTGGTTTTCGCGAGTCAGCGTGTCGATGGCTATCCCGAAGTCGGTGAGCCTCGCCCGCGGGCGCGAATGCAGGGTGCCGTAGTCGACGAGCATGATGTTGGATGGCGTGATGTCGCTGTGGATGACTCCTCGCCAGTGGATGTATTCGAGAACCTCCGCAATCTCGAAACCGATCTCGCCGATTTCGCGCGTCGAAAGTTGGCGCTTGTTGATGATCTGGCGGATCGTGTGGCCCTGCACGAGTTCCATCACGATGAAGGGACGCGGATCGGTGGGGGTCGAGTCGTCGATCCCTGCGTCGATGACGGCAACAACGCCGTGATGGCTGAGGCCCGCAAGGAGCCGCAGCTCCTCCTTTTGCGTCCTGACGTCTGCGACGGCTCCCGCCTTGAAGAGCTTGATGGCAACGTCCCGCCCGAGAATTTCGTCCCGTCCGCGGTAGACAGATGACGACCCGCCGCGGGCGAGAATCTGTAGCGGGCGGTAGCGATTGAGCAGCAGCGGAGCATCCACAATGCTGCGATCCTTGACCGTCACGTCGACCGCGATGCCGTGATGAACTGGAGGAACTCCTCTGCTGGCATCGGCTTGCCGGTGAGGAAACCCTGCACGCGATCGACTCCGAGCGCTGACACCGCAGCGAGCTCCGTACTTGTCTCTATTCCTTCGGCCACGACGCGAAGGCCCTTGTCGTGGGCGAAGGAGATGACAGCAGCGAGCAGGGTCTTGGAGCTTGCAGTGCGATCCTTCACGAGACTCCGATCGATTTTGAGCTCGCTCGCCTGGAGGGCCAGCAGTTGTTCGATCGACGATTCGCCGGTGCCGAAATCGTCGATCGAGACGGTGACGCCAGCGGCGCGGAGCACCGCAAACCTTTCGCCCACGTCGACGATGTTGTGCACAACCTCGGACTCGGTAACTTCGATGGTGAGATGCCGGGGATCAAGGCCATGCCGGGCAGCCGTCTCGAGCACGCGCGCGGCGTACGACTCGTCGCGCAACTGGATGGCCGACACGTTCACTGCAATGTCAACATCTGAACCGCTGCGGCAGCACATTGCGGCGAAGTCGCACGCGGTGTCCAGCATGAAGTCGCCGATCTCCACGATGTTGCCTACGGCTTCTGCGAGCGGGATGAACACGTCGGGCGCTATCAGGCCGAGCCGCGGGTGGAACCAGCGGGCGAGGGCTTCAGCCCCGACGACCGCGCCGCCTGCAATCCCGACCAACGGCTGGTAGTACGCGACGATCTCACCGCGCGCCGCAGCCCCTGGCAGGTCAGCAGCCAGTTGCAGTCGTGTGCGCTCGTCTGTGGTCATCAGTCCCTCGTGGTTGGGTGAATCAGCATGAATAGATCGTGCCGCTGCGACCTCACGTCGACAAGGCGCGCGCGACGATGAAAAGCGTGTCTATAATGCGCAAATGGTGCCTAATAGGCTTCGCAGGCTCGAAAAATTGGCCGATATACCGCGACGTCGAGGGATGATACAACTCGAGTATTCATTGCGCAACGGGTCAATTCTGCGGCTTCTGCGCATCGGGCCGAGCTGCTGAGAGCCCAGCTGCAGCGCGACGGGTTTCCAGCCAGTGACGCAGCGACTCGTTGAACAGGTCCACGTTTTCGATGTTCCACTGGTGGTGCAGGCCGGGCGCCGTGGCGACGACGCTGCCGGGGATGCCCGCCGAGAGCCGGCGCAACGAGCCGACGGCGATCGCAGCAGAATCCGCTCCACCCGCGACGGCGATAGTCGGCACGGTGACGCCCTCCAGGACGGCCGAGGGAATTCCGCGCGCCACCTCATCCAGAATGGATCGGGCAGTTTCTCGCCTGATCCCGAGTCCCGTCTCGACAAAGAGGTCGGCGTCGTCTCCGGTGAGACCGTAACTTCGGGCAGTGCTTGTCCAGAAGCCGCGCTGGTTCCAGAACAGCATCATGAGGCGACCGAGCACGACGTGCCGTCCGGCGGGCTTCGTCACCTGGGCGCTGGCCAGGAACAGGCTCGCCACCTTGTGCGGGTGTCGAGCCGCGAGGTGCAGCGCGACGCTCGAGCCGAGCGACAGGCCGACGACGTGGGCGCCGTCAGGAATCTGGTTGGCAAGATCATCGGCAGTTGCTTCGAGCGATCGCCACGGCAGGTGGTTGCTGGCCCCGAAACCCGGCAGGTCGGGCACCAGCACCCGGTAGTCGGCGAAGGCGGGAACCTGCTGCCCCCACATCCAGCCCGCGACGTTGCCGCCGTGGAGGAACACGAGGGTTTCTGCGGGGCCGGTGCCACCGGCGGCACTCGCCTCAAACGTTTGTATCTCCACGGAGGGCTCCCTGAGGTCGGGTGGTCATTGTTCGTGACCCCTACGACATCGAGTCTTGGTGACGTGGGATACAGAAGCGACACGGTCGGTGGTGTTCTACTGGGGCGCAGGGTCGACGTAGACAATTTTTCGATGAGAGAAGCGGCATGACGGTGTGGGGATCTCTGGCGAGGTGGGAGCTGTCGACCCGCCCGATCCATCCCGAAAGTCGGCTGGCAATGCAACGGCGATGGTCCGAGCTGCCGGCGGAAGTGCAGACCGACAACCAGCTTCTGGGGCGCAGCGCGATCGGGTGTGAGGGAACACATGGTGTGTTTCCGAAGTGCAACCTGACCTGCTCGCCCTGCTATCACTCCGCTGACGCGAACAAGGTGAGCGTTGACGGGGGCCACACGCTCGAGCAGGTCGAGAAGCAGATGGCGTTCGCCCGCCAAATGCGGGGCCCGCGGGCCCATGCGCAGCTCATCGGCGGTGAGGTGAGCCTGCTCCCCGCCGCCGACCACGCCGCCGCCCTGGCGATCATGCGGCGTCATGGGCGTGAACCCATGTCGATGACGCACGGCGATTTCGACTACGACTACCTCCTCGATGTGGTGCTCGACGATCAGGGACGACGTCGTTTCGATCGCGTGTCTTTCGCCGCCCACTTCGATTCGTTGATGCGCGGCCGCAGAGGGGCCGTGCGACCCCACAGCGAAGCCGAGCTGAACCCGTCCCGAGCGCGGTTCGCCCGGATGTTCACCGACCTGAGGCGCCAGCACGGTGTGCGCTCCTACCTGGCGCACAACATGACGGTCACCCCGTCGAACCTGCCAGAGGTCGCAGACACGGTTCGGGCGGTGCTCGACATGCCGTTCGACATGATGTCGTTTCAGCCGGCCGCCTACATCGGCGACGATCGCCGCTGGAAGGAAGACTTCTCCGACGTGTCGATCGACGCCGTGTGGTCGCAGGTGGAGGCGGGCGCCGGGCAGTCCCTGCCGTGGCGCGCCACGCAATTCGGGCATCCCTCCTGCAACCGTTACACGACCGGCGTGCAGGTCGACGGGCGATTCACGGTCGCCCTGGATCCCGACAATGCCCGGGATATCGCGGCGCGCGACACGCTTCTGGCGCATGCCGGGGGGATGGTCTTCGGGGGCACACCCTGGCCGGTGTTGGCGGTGAAGCTCGTTCGAGCGGCACTGCGTCACCCCGGTGACGTGGCGGTCGCGGTCGGCCAGCTTCGCCGGATCGTCAGGCGAGCGGGCGGCATCCGCCTGCTTCTCCGGGCTGCACTTGCACGGCGAGTGTCATTTCGAACCTTCGTGGTGCACAGCTTTATGGATGCCGAGCAGGTTGCGCCCGCCTGGGATCTGCTGCAGCGCGGCGTGATGAGCGACGATGCGTCGGTGCGCGAGACGCAGGTGCGACTGCAATCGTGCTCCTATGCGATGAGCCATCCGGATGACGGGCGTCTCGTGCCTGCGTGCGTGCAGCACTCCGTTCTGGATCTTGCGGAGACACGGCAGCTGCGCGATCTTCTGCCGCTCACCCCGGTGGAGGCGAGCAGCCGACCCGCCGGGTTGACCGCGGTGCGGCGCACCGGCTCCCGCGTGGAAAGCCGACAGTCAGCGGGTTGACGGATCAAGCACAATGCCCGACTCCTGGTTCTGGACTGCCCAGCTGAACCACATCTCAAAGTAGAAGGGCAGCGAGCGCCCGTCCCCGTCGCGCACGTCAAGCTCCCCGCCGGTCACCGTCAGGCTCACCGGCGCGCCGCCCACGTCGGCCTGGAGTGAACCCGCCTCTCGCAAGGCAAGCCACGGTACGGCGACGCGCTGCTCGTCGACAATGAACGCGGCCACGATCATCTTGGCGGGGTAACGCTCGTCTACTGTCGATGGGGTGAAGTAGAACTGGTTGCTCTGGTCGTAGTCTCCGTACGGGTTGTTCTCGTAGTCGCGCGCATGACCGGTGTTGGAACTCAGCACCAGGGCGTCGGGGTATGACTCGCGCACGTCGCCGAGCGAGAGCAGCTGGAACGGATGCAGCGCCAGCTCGGTTCCGACAAACTCACCGGCGAGCGCGCGGCCTGTGCTCTGCTGCCACAGCCCCTCTGTGGCGCGGTCAAACATGATCATGTTGCTGTCGATGAGCCCCCCGCTCACCCCGAAGGTCGTGTCTGTGCCGTCGGGCAGCGTGCGCTCGAACACGATGGCGCTGCCACACAGCGGGCAGAAGGTCACGGCGACGGGAACGCCCTCGATCGTGTCGTTGACGGTCTCGTGCCACACCAGCACGTTGTAGCTGTAGACACGCACGGGATTGGCGCCATCCGCGAGCACGATGGCCTGCACGTCGTCGCCCCACGTCACCTGGTTGATCGGCAGGAACCCGGGATCGTTCAGGGCGGGGATGCCGTCACGGGCCGGCCCGCCGGATACCGCCTGGAAGATGGCGGGGTCGGCGCTCTGCCAGTCGATCCCGGCAAACTGTTGCTCGAGAAAGGCGGGCGGCTCAACCGGCGCGCTGCCGTCGATGCGCACGGGGTCTGGCGCATCCACCCCGGTGTCGACGTTGTCGAGAATGTCCTGCTCCAGCAGAACCGCCCCGAGGATGCCCCGCTCGACCAACCAGGCCTCGATGTCTTTGACCACCCCGGTGGCGGTGAGGATCCCGACGACGATGAGCACGCCGCCGAGCGAGCGCCGGAACACGCCGCTGGGGTTGACCGCCCACTTCATGCGCCGGGTCACCGACTGCCCGCCGAGCGCGATCAGCAGCATCACGGCGCTCAGGCCGACCGTGTAGGCGAGGAGGTTCACGAACCCGACCGCGAAGCTTGTGGGCAGCACGGCGGCGAGAATCAGTCCGTAGGTGGGGCTGCAACTCGTGAAGATGGGCCCAAGCGAAAGTCCGAGCAGCAGCGAGCGCGCGGTGCCGGTCCGCTGGGACGACGAGTCGACCAGCTCACCGGTGGCTCGCTGCAGGCCAGAGCCGACCGAGATGCGCTCCCACAGCGCTGGGAACGCCAGGGTGAGCCCGATGAACACGACCAGCGAGCCCGACACGATGAGCCAGACGTCGGTCGGCACGCCGAGCAGCGCGGTCGCTCCGCGAATCAGGAGCGTGAATGCCACAACCGAGACGGCAAGGCTCGCGATGATTACGTAGGTGCTGCGACGCCCCGACTCTGCGGCAGACCCGGCCAGGATGACGGGAAGCAGCGGCAGCACGCACGGCGAGAGCACGGTCAGTATCCCGGCGAGCAGCGAAAGCGGTAACAGTTCCATGAACGCCACTCACTCCGTGACGATGGTGGCGAGCACTTCGTCAAGCGAGCGTGAGAGCTCCCAGCGGGCGATGCCCGCGCCGTCGAGGTCGATCTGCACCAGGGTGTGCTGGCGCACTACGCCGTACTGCTGCTTGAGGTCGGTGGAGTCGTCGTAGTCGACAACCAGAATGCGCACGTCGTCGGGAATGCTCTGCTGGTTGGCGGCGATGTCATCACGCAGAACCTTGCACGTCGAGCACCACGCGGCGCTGAAGAACAGGACGACGGTGTCGTCAGGGCCTGCCGCGGCCAGCGCCTGCTCGCTGTATGGCTGATACCGCTCAGACGACCCGGCCAGCTCAGCCGCACTCGACGGTGCCGAACTGGATGGTGCCGCACTCGGCTCAGCCCCGCGCGGCAGCGCAACGATGGCGACGACGGCGGCCAGCACCGCCACAATGATGCCGATCAGGAGCAGTCTCATGCGGTGCCTCTTCCGTCGGGCAGACCTCTTCAGTGGAGGTTAGACGAGTCGGCACAGTGGGCTCGGTGAGCTGGGACACACTGGCACGATCATCCATCGACCGTCAGTGATCCCCGCCATCCGGACCGCGGGTAAGGCGCACCCGATAGCCGGGGGTGAAGAGAGCATCCGGCAGGTCGATGCCGACCCGCCGGTAGACCTCCCTGGGGATGCCGATGTCTGCCAGCCAGAGCTCGCCGACCGCGTCGACGTCCAGGCCGGTCTTGGGTAGGGCGAGGGTCATCGTGTGGGTCGCGCGCACGGCGACCCCAGGGGTTGCACCCGTCGTGGAGTCGACCCCGGATGGCACGTCGAGCGAGACCACCGGGCCGGTGCGGCCCGATGCCCACGTGATGAGCTCGGCGGCAGCGCCGTGGGGAGCACCTCCGAGGCTGTAGCCCAGCACAGCGTCGACCACCAGCTCGGCATCCAGCGTCCCGAGGTCACGAATGCCCGCGAGTCGCCCGTCGGTTGCTCGGTACAGCGCGAGCTGGTCGGCAGGCACGCCTGTCAAACGTGACGGATCAGACACCACCACCGTGACATTGGCCCCGTGGTTGGCCAGATGGCGGGCAGCGCAAATACCTCCGCCGCCATTGCCTCCGGTGCCGGCCAGAACGACGATCGGTGCGGCAGGCCACCGCTCACCCAGCAGCTCCACGCACAGCGATGCGAGGTTTCTGCCGGCGTTCTCCATCATCTGGTGCAGATTCGGCCCCACCTCCTCGACCGCCACCCGATCGACCTCCCGCATCTGCTCGGTCGTGATGGCAGGCACGACGAGCCCGGTCAGGGCTGAAAAGGCATCCACCGTCATCGTCTGTCCGTCGCTGTTAGTGATCGCCGTCGGCGGGATGACCGCGCTCGGCCTGGTCGATCGCCCACGCCGCATTGACCAGACCGACGTGGCTGAAAGCCTGGGGAAAGTTGCCCAGCTGTTCGCCGGTCTCCGAGTCGATCTCCTCGGCGAGCAGACCGACGTCGCTGATGTGGCTTACTGCCCTCTCGAACACGTCTCGGGCCTCGTCCACCCGGCCGCCGGATGCGAGCACCCGGGCGAGCCAGAAGGTGCACAGCAGGAATGTGCCCTCGTTGCCGTCCAGTCCGTCGACACCGGTGTGAGTCTGGTACCGGAAGACGAGTCCTCGGTCGTCGGTGAGCCGCTCGATGATCGCGTCAGCGGTGGCGAGCACGCGTGGATCGGATGCCGGCAGGAACCCGACGATCGGGATCATCAGTGACGATGCATCCAAATCGGCCGAATCGAAGGACTGGGTGAAGGCGCCGGCCTCCTCGTTCCACCCCTCCTCGAGGATGGCAGCGCGGATTCGGGCTGCCGTTGCCGACCACTCGGCGACCCGGTCGGTGGCGTGCAGCTGGTCGGCCAGGGCGATCGCCCGGTCGAGAGCGACCCAGCACATGAGCTTCGAGTAGAGAAAGTGGCGCGGCTCACCTCGAACCTCCCAGATGCCGTTGTCGGGCTGCTCCCACTGCGCTGCGGCCGCGTCGGCGAGAGCGACCAGGAAGGTGCGCGTGGCCGGCTCGATGTCACCCAGTTGTTCCCGCAGTCGGAATGCCGCGTCAAGCAGTTCGCCGTAGACGTCCAGTTGCGGCTGATCCCAGGCCCCGTTGCCGACCCGCACCGGTGCGCTCCCCCGCCATCCGGAGAGCTGTGGAAGCAGCCGCTCAGACAGGTCGTGTTCACCGCCGACACCAAACATGATCTGCAGGTGACGGTCGGGTTGGGAGTGCGCGGCGGCCGCCGTCATGAAGGCGAAGAACTCGTGGGCCTCGTCGGGGCAGGCAGCAACCCAGAGGGCTTTCATGGTGAAGCTGGCGTCGCGAACCCAGGCGTAGCGGTAGTCCCAGTTGCGTTCGCCGCCGATCTCTTCGGGCAGGGATGTTGTGGCTGCGGCCACGATCGCCCCCGTGGGCTGGTAGCTCAGCGCCTGCAGCACCCGTCCGGAGTGGTGCACCAGCTCGCGCCAGGGTCCGTCGTAGCTCTGGTGGATCTCGGACCACTCCTGCCAGCTCGCGGTCGTGGTCGCCAGGCCGGCCGCGATCTCATCCTGGGTACGCGCGCCGGGCAGCGGCTCGCCGAGGGGTGTGCGCTGCAGCGCGAAGTACTGATGTTGTCCCGCGTCGAGGGTCAGCTGCATCCGGACCTCACCATCGATGATGGTTGCCGCATCGGGAAGCGACAGGGTAAGCCGGCCCGAACCGCCCGTGGCGATGACCCCGGATTCGATCTCGGCAAGAATCGGCACCACCAGCCCATATTCGGGGCGGGGCCGGCAGATCATCTCGATGGTGACCCGTCCGGCGGTGCAGTGAACGCCGCGCAGCAGCGCATGTGGGGCGTTCTCGCCGAGGCTGTGTGGGTCGGTCGAGTCGCCCAGCTCGAGGGCGTCGAGCAGTTCGAGGGTTCCCTCATCGGTGTGGAAGGTGGTCTGCAGCACCATCGATCCCTCCACGTAGGAGCGCGTTGACGTGCTCGGCGCCGTGGGCCGGATCGACCAGTGCCCGGCATCGTCGTCAAGGATCGACGCGAACACCGATTCGCTGTCGAACCGCGGGAAGCACAACCAGTCGATCGAGCCATCCCGGGTCACCAGGGCTGCGGAATGCCGATCAGAGAGCAGCGCGTGATCGGCAATCGGGATGTCACTCATGGCAGTTTCTCCGCGTCGATCGGCTCCGGGTGGTACTCCACGGTAGGTCAGCCGTCTGCGAATCGTCAGCATGGCAGATCACAGAGCGACGTCCTCGGGCGGTGCGACGCTCGGCAACGCTATTCGGCGCGGGCTCGTGCCGACGCACGCACGCGCCGCACAAACTTCTCGGCCTCGATGAGCCCCAGCACGCTCGACGCGGCGAGCGCGCAACCCACCCACTGACCGAGGGTGAGCGGCACCAGCCCCAGCACCGCCGCGCTGACGGGCCAGGTCATGGCCAGCCACTGCAACCCGAGGGCGCCGAGGGCCGTGATGATGAGAAACGGGTTGCTGAACGGGCTGACGGTGAAGAGCGAGCGGCGTTCGGTTCGGGCGCTGCCCGATTGGAAGAAGCTCATGATGACGAACACCGTCATGGTGATCGTGCGCACGCGCTCGATGTCGTAGCCTGCGGCGAGCGCCAGCTGGAAGGTGATGAGCAGCACGCCGGCCATCCAGCTCGCCGAGATGACGGTGCGCAGCCACAGTTCGCGAGAGAGGATGCCCTCGCGCGCGGCCCGCGGAGGTCGCGTCAGCTCGTCACCCTCGGCAGGCTCGAACGCGAGCGCCACATCCTGCAGGCCGCTCGTGACGACGTTGATCCACAACACCTGCACCGGAATCAACAGCAGTGGTTGCTCGAGGAAGAAGCTGATGGAGACGGCGAGCATGATGCCGAACCCGGTCGACAGCAGGAAGAACGTGGCCTTGCGGATCGCCGAGAACACGATGCGTCCCTGCCGCACCGCCTCGACGACCGTCGCGAAGCGGTCGTCGGTGAGCACCACATCCGAGGCTGCGCGGGCGACGTCGGTGCCCGACTTGCCCATGGCGACGCCGATCGAGGCCGCCTTGAGCGCGGGCGCGTCGTTCACGCCGTCGCCGGTGACAGCGACCGTCTCACCGTTCGCCTGGAGTGCCTGAACGACGCGCAGCTTGTCGGAGGGCGAGACCCGCGCGACCACGCCGACCTGGGCGACGCGCCTGGCCAGTTCCGCGTCATCCAGACCGCTGAGTTCGTCGCCCGTGATCACGTCGTCGCAGTGGGCGATGCCGAGCCGTCGCGCGATCGTCGTCGCGGTCAGAGGGTGGTCGCCCGTCACCATGATCACGCGCATCCCCGCACCGACGCAGAGTGCGACTGACTCGAGCGCCTCCGCTCTGGGCGGGTCGGTGAGGGCGACAAGCCCGAGCAGGGCCAGCCCGGTGGGGGATGGCAGGTCGGGTACCGAGATCTCGTCGGCAGTCACATGGCGGCGAGCGAGCGCCAGCACGCGATACCCGTCGCGAGCCAGCTGGTCGTGCGCGTCACGCACCCTCTGGCGTGCCGCATCGTCGAGAGACCCTCCCCCGTCCTCCGACGAGCACATCGAGAGCACGAGCTCTGTGGCACCCTTCACATAGAGCGTGAGCGGCGCGCTGCCCTCACCGTCCCGACGTAGCGATTGTGAGTAACGGTTTTGCGGTTCGTACGGCAGGTGCGCCACCTGATCGGGCAGCTCGCTGCCACCGCGAGTCACACCGAGGGCGCGCGCCAGGGTGGCGAGCGCCACGTCGACCGAGTCCCCGATGAACCCGTGCTCCTCATCGACGGGGGCGTGCGACTCGTTCACGAGCGCTCCCGCTTCCACCAGGTTGCGCAGCACCCCGGCCGGTGGATGCGGGAGACCGGAGACCTCGAGAACACCGTCGCTGGGCACCCAGAGTCGTTCGACGGTGAGCCGGTTCTCGGTCAGCGTGCCCGTCTTGTCGCTCGCAACGACAGTGGTCGAGCCGAGAGTCTCGGCGGCCGGCAGTGTGCGCACGATTGCCCCCTGAGCGGCCATCCGGCGCACCCCGATCGCGAGGGCGATCGTCATCACCACCGGCAGAGCTTCGGGGATCGTGGCCACCGCCATGGCGATCGCCGACAGGAACACCGTCTCGAGGTTTTCGCCCAGCACGAGTCCGGTGACGATTACTGTGGCGGCAACGGCGGCGACAAAGATGCCAATGCGGCGCTCCAGGCTGCGGATGCTCTGCTGCAGTGGCGTGCGCTCCGAGGTCGTCTGCACCAGTTCGTTGATGCGACCGAGCTCGGTGTCGCGGGCCGTCGCCACGACCACGCCCCGGCCCCGGCCGGAGGTGACGAAGGTGCCGCTGTAGAGCATCCCCAGGCGGTCGCCCAACCCGGCATGCTCGGAAACGGCAGCCGGAACCTTCTGCACCTGCTCCGATTCGCCCGTCAACATCGACTCGTCTACCTGCAGCACATGAGCGTCGAGCACGCGGATGTCTGCGGCGATCTGCTCCCCACTCTCGAGCATGACGATGTCGCCGGGCACCAGGTCAACCGCGGGCAGAGGGATGACGTGGCCGTCGCGCAGAGCCCGCGCCGCCGGCACGGTCATCGAGGCGAGCGCGAGCATCTCGCGCTCAGCGCGCGTCTCCTGCCAGAACCCGATCGATGCGTTCAGCACCAGCACGATGAGGATCGCGGTCGCATCGATCCAGTCCTGCAGCACCAGGGTGATCGCCCCCGCGATGAGCAGAATCGCGATCAGCGGCGACCGGAACTGCCGCAACGCGACCACCCACAGCGGCGCCCGCTTACGAACCTCCAGCTGGTTCGGTCCGAATCGGGCGCGGCGTTCAACCACCTCCGGAGCCGTCAGCCCCTCGGAGGTCACCCCCAGCCGAGCGAGAACCTCGGAGGGCGCGAGCCCATGCCACAGCACTACCGGCTCGCACGTTGTCATGGCCTCACGGTAGGACGGCGGGTCGCGGGACGGTAGGGCCGTTTGGCCCACCGCCCCGAGAGTCCTAGCTACTGAGGTATTGCGCGAACGACTCCCGCACCGCATCCGCCTCGAGGTCGACCGTGGCGGTCGGCACGAGGTCGTCGGCCTGGGTCGTGAACACGGTGACCCACTCGGTGACGGCCTGCTCGGCCGCCCCGCTGGAGTACAGCGTCGCGATCAGCTCGGTTTTGGCTGCGGTCACCAGTGCGGCGAAGTCGGAGTTCTCGAGGAAGCGCTCGGAGAGCACGTTGCCGTTGCTCGGCCCGCCGCCGGCCTGCCCGCCGACCTGCCCGCCGCCCGCGGGCGCGTCGCCCGCCGGTGGGCCGCCCTGACCTTGAACAGCTCCCTGCCCGGGCTGGCCGCCGTTCGCTCCGGGAGCCCCTCCTCCGCCGTCGACGTTTGCCGTGCCGAAGGCGAGGTTCAGGTCCCAGTTCACGACCGTCATGATCCCCGTCGTCTCGTCGTAGTGCAGGTAGGAGTTGTTGCCGGCTCCGTCGATGTCGTCGAAGTTGTCGACGAGGTCCTGGTACGCGAGGTAGGTGGCGAACGCGTCGACGTCGAGGTACTGGTCGAGGTCGGCAGCGAAGGTCGCGTCATCCGACTCGTTGATGAACTGCAGGAAGGTGATCAGGGGCTCGAGGTTGTCGTCTCCCGCTTCCTGATCGAAGATGTCGGTGTAGCTTTCGGGGTCGTCGCCGCGGTAGGTGTAGTCACCGCCGCTCTCGGCCTTGTAGAGCAGCCCGGTGGCGCCGAATTCCTGCTCGTCCCAGCCGTCGTTGGGGTTCTGGATGACGAGCCTCAGCTCGGTGGTGCCGCCATTGATGCTGAAACGGGATGACACGGCCTCCTCGCTCGCGAGCCCGGCCAGCGCCAGCATCTCCAGCGCAACCGCCTCGTTGATCGCGGTCTCGGTGCTGCTCCCCCGCACCACCAGTTCGGTCTCGCCGTCCAGGGATTGGCCGTCGACGAACTTGTCGAGCCGGATCACCCACGGCAGCGACGCCGGGTCGCTGTCAGCCGTCACCACCCGCAGGCTCGAATTGCCCTTGAGCTTGAGGCCGACGTCGGTGAAGGTCTGCCCGTCGATGACGACCGTGGCGCTCACCCACTCCTTGTCGCCCGTGGCCAGGTAGGTGTCGATGAGCCCCTGCAGTTCTGCGGGGTCGACCACGAGTTCGATGCTGTGCACGGCGCTCGAATCCCACAGCGCAGCCGTGACGCCGGTTGGGGCGATGCTCGTGTCGGTCGTGGCTGTCGTGGATACCGAGCAGGCGGTGAGGCTCGCCGCCACGAGTCCGATGCCGACGAAGGCCGCAACGCTTCTGGTCACTGTGCGGGATGGGGTGATCATGTCATCCAGCGTGCCGGTCGGTCTTTGGCCGACTCTGTGTGGACGCTATGCAACGCCTATGGATGCCGCTGAGACCGATACCTCTCGCGCCACACGAGTTTCATAGGAATAGTCGCCACGATGGGCACATCACTATAGGGAGACATGATGAGACGACGAATTATCACCGCCGCCGCAACGAGCGCGCTGATGCTGGCCCTCGCCGGCTGCACTGCGGCCGAACCCGTAGTGGTTGAGACGACCACTCCAACGGCTGAGGCAACAACTGAGCCCGTAGTGGCAACGTTCGCGGCGTCTAATGGCGACTGCGACGCAATGGCCGCGACCCTGCGCAATGTGGAAAGTGTGAATCCTGACCTGGTCGACCCTGAACTATCGGCGACCTGCGATGGCGACAGTCTTATCATCCAGAGCAACAGCATTCCCGATTACCTCTATATCGCGACCACCCCGGGATCTCCCAGGGTCTCCGAAGTCACGATGACCATTCCGGTGAACCCCACGGTCGCCGATGAGCCCTCTGCGGTGCCCCTGCTTGGCGCCCTTGGTGTTGCGGTCGACGGTGTTCCGCTTTACGGGCCCACCGAAGGCACCGGCGGTGATGTGAAATCCCTCGAAGGCGCTCTCTCAGAGTGCGGCAGCCACAGCGGCCCCACCGACTTCCACATCCACTGGTTCGGCTTCGCCGATGGCGTCGACTGCCTCTACGGCGCCGACGAGGTTGCAACCGGCGACTCGCTCATCATCGGATGGGCAGCCGACGGCTACCCCATCATGTCGGGCGTCGTTTGCGCGGATGCCGGCTGCAGCGCGACTGTTCAGCTCACGAGCAGCTGGCAGCTCACCGACGAATCGCAGTTCGCCACAGACACCTGGGCAGCCCATAGCTACGTCGAGGGGTCAGGCGATCTCGATCAGTGCAATGGTCGCGTCGACAGCGACGGTCAGTACCGCTACTACTCGACAACTACGTTCCCCTATTTGTTGGGCTGCTATTACGGCAACGTCGCTGACGGCGCGCTCGGCGGCAACAATGCTGCAGGCCCCGGTCCCGGAGCTGGCGGGATAGGCGGCTAAGTATGCGCAGCCTCGGCCGCGCATCCAGCTCGGCTCCCAGCACGGCCCGCCGAAACTTTCTCGCCCTCGGGGCGTTCGCCGTGGCGGTCGCGGCACTCACCGCGTGCACAACGACCGATGGGTCCACCGGCAGCGGCACCACCGAATCACCCAACGAGGTCGACATCGGATTCTTCACCGACATGGCTCTGCACCACGAGCAGGCACTCGCCATGTGTCAACGGGTCATCGGGAGGGACAACGGCGACTCCGTGCAGGCGCTGGCCGCAGACATCCTGCAGAATCAATCGTTCGAGCGCGGGGTCATGCACACCTGGTTGGCGGTGTGGGGCGAGAGCACCGCCCCGCCCGCCACGGTGATGGGGTGGATGGGCATGGAAATGCCTGCATCAGAAATGATGGGATTGGCGACTGACGAACAGATGAGCTCGCTCGCCACCACGACGGGGCTGGCTCAGGGTCGCCTCTTCCTCAGCTTGATGAGAGCCCACCATGTCGGCGGCGTGCACATGGCCGAGATGGCGCGGGAGGGCGCGGCGATCGCGACCGTGCGCTCGACCGCCGAACGCATGGCGAGCATCCAGAACTATGAAATCGGCATCATCGATCAGCTGCTCGCAACGACGTACGCCTAGCTGTCGACGTGACAGCGTGCGGGACGATCAGCACTCGATGTGCGGTGAGGCGTCAGTACTTGAGCGGCGGGTTCGAGTCGTCGTAGATGCGCACGGTCGCGATCTTGCCGCCATCGCCGAGCACGTACACCGCAATACCGGCCTCGGGCGGCATCACCGTCGTCCCCCACTTCACGACGTTGTACTCGAGAGCGCTCGCGCGACCGTCGTCCGTGATGCTGCAGTGCTCGAGCACGACGCCGCCGCCGTTCGAGAAGAAGAACGTGTACATCCCGCGCAGATCGTCGAGACCGCGGTGCACGAACTGGTCGCCAGCGGGCTCCCGGATCGAGGCATCCGGTTCAAGCGTCGCGAGAATGCGCTCAGTGTCGCCCGCGGCGAGGGCATGAAAGTACTCGGCGATGATGGGCGGTTCGTTCAGGTCGGGGTCGGCCTGCAGAAGCGGTTGCCGGATGGCATGCCCGCCGGTGATCGGCCAGGTGCTGTGGTACAGCCGCAGTTCGACGATCAACCCGCCAGGCTCGCGGTCGGCGACGATAGCCATGAGAAGACGGATGCGTCCGTCGTCACCGTCGTAGCTCAGCACTACCTCTTCGATGCTGCGCGACTCGGTCACGATGAGGTCGACGGGCTCCACCTCTGCGTTCCGTGCCTTCAGGTCGGCGGCGGTCTGGCGCATGTAGCGCGTGAACGCCGCGGCACCCTTCACCCGACCCTGGCTGGGGTGGTGAAGCTGCGGCTCGCCGGCGAAGGAGCGCACGAGAGCGTCGGGGTCGTCGGAGAGGAGTCCGGCAAAGTACGGCACGGCTCCGACGGTCTCGGTCTCTTGCGCGAGCGCAACGTCGCTGAGGAATTTGGCGGAGAAGAGTTGTGGATCCCAGGGCATTAGTCATTTCCTTTCGAGGTGGTTTTGACGGTATCCGCGGTGCGGAACCGAAGTTTGTGCAGTGCCTCGGCGAGCACGCGCCGCTCGTCGGCACTGAGCCGGGCGTCGACCCGGATAGCCAGCTCGGCGCGCACCAGCTCGGCCGCGCGCTCGCGCGCTGCTATCCCGGTATCGGTGAGTTGGAGTACCGAGGAACGCCGGTCGTCGGGGTTAGCTTGCCGCGTAACGAGTCCTGCTCGCTCGAGCCGATCCGCGAGCTTGCTCGCGCCTCCGACGGTGATGACGAGGTCATCCGCGAGGTCGTTGACCCGGGAGTTGCCACGGGCCGCGATGACTCTCAGCCCCTCGCAGTCACTCAGCGGCAGGCCGAGCTCGGCGCGCAGGCGGGCATCAAGCGCACCCCACAGTTCGATCTCGAGGCCGACGAGATCTGCGAACAACGCCTCGGATGTCATGTTTTACCTTCCCGGGATTTATATTACTAGTAATATACATTCCGGGAATGTTCTTGGCAAGCGACGGCGACGGCCCGCCCGCAGAGTCACGCGGCCGTCAGCCGCGCGCACGTTGCGCAGTCATGCCTGGGCGACCGCCTGGGTGCATCTCCCGGTGGTGTCCGCTGAATCCGATGCGAGAAATCTAACGCCGAGCCTTCATGTCAATCTCGGCCTGACGAAATCGCACTATCTTTTCAACCAGACTTATTTGCAACGGCTTTTCTGGCGTGAACCGGACGATCCTGCTCCCGACATTGTGAGTTTTCAGCTCGTCGGAAAGGGCTTTCATCGCGTCGCCTTGCATCACGAGCAGGGCAAGATGGTCTTTGGCGGCGCTAAAACTAACGAGGTACTTGCCCCGATATCGAAAGGCCGGAACCTTGGTGCTGATCGTTTCGATGGCTTCAGGCACAAGCGACGCAATGGTCTCGCGCAACTGTTGAAGGGCGGCCTGTTGAACCGGGGGCAGCCCACTGAGATATTCATCGGTGTTCAGCACCATCAGCACTCGATGACGTTGACGGCGAGGCCCCCGCGGGAGGTCTCCTTGTACTTGCTCTTCATGTCGGCACCGGTCTGGCGCATCGTGCGGATGACCTTGTCGAGCGACACCTTGTGCTCACCGTCGCCACGCAACGCCAGGCGAGCGGCGTTGATCGCCTTCACGCTGCCCATCGCGTTCCGTTCGATGCACGGAATCTGCACGAGTCCGCCGATGGGGTCGCAGGTCAGCCCGAGGTTGTGCTCCATGCCGATCTCGGCCGCGTTCTCCACCTGTGCCGGCGTGCCGCCGAGCACCTCACAGAGGCCCGCCGCGGCCATCGCGCAGGCCGAGCCGATCTCGCCCTGGCATCCCACCTCGGCGCCGGAAATCGACGCGTTCTCCTTGATGAGGATGCCGACAGCGGCAGCGGCAAGAAGCACCCGCACCACGCCATCGTCGTCGGCGCCCGGCACAAATTTCGTGTAATAGTGCAGCACCGCGGGGATGATCCCGGCGGCCCCGTTGGTCGGCGCGGTGACAACCCGGCCACCCGCGGCATTCTCCTCATTCACGGCAAGAGCGAAAAGGTTGACCCATTCCATGGCGCGGATCGGATCAACGCTGTCCTCCTCCGCCGTCAGCTCCGCGAAGAGGGCGGGGGCACGGCGTCGAACCTTCAGCCCACCAGGAAGGATGCCCGACTGCCCGCAGCCCGCCGCCACGCACTCCTGCATGACGGACCACAGGTGCAGAAGCCGGCTGCGCACTTCGGCCTCGGGCCGCCAGGAGCATTCGTTGGCCATCATGACCTCGGACATGCTCATGCCCTGCTCCGCGCAGTGCGCGAGAAGCTCGCGACCTGTCGTGAACGGGTACGGCACCTCGGTCGGGTCAACCACGACTCGGTCCGCGCCCACCGCAAGCTCGTCGACAACGAAACCACCGCCGACCGAGTAGTAGGTGCGCAGCGAGAGGCTGTCGCCCGATTCGTCGAACGCCTCGAAGGTCATCCCGTTCGGGTGCGCGGGCAACGACTCGCGCCGGTGCAGCAGCACATCCTCCTTGAAGGCGAAGTCCACGATGTGGGTGCCGGCGAGCCGGAGTTGGCCGGCCGTGCGCGCGTCCGCCATTCGAGACTCGACGCTGGCCGTGTCGACGGTCTCCGGATCTTCGCCCTGCAGTCCGAGGATTACCGCCTTGTCGGAGCCGTGGCCGCGACCGGTGGCGCCGAGCGAACCGTAGAGCTGAGCCTGAACACGGGTGGTGCGATCCAGGATGCCGGACTCCGCCAACCCGTCGACGAACCGCTTCGCAGCGCGCATCGGGCCGACCGTGTGCGATGACGACGGGCCGATGCCGATCGAGTAGAGGTCCAGGGCGCTCAGTGCCATCGCGGCAGCTCAGGTTCGGAATATTCGTGCATCGGGTCCCCGTTCGGAGTGGTCGGGATGCCCAGCGCGAGCAGCGGTGCTCCCTCCGGCAGCCTACCTCGGCGGCGACAGGGAGGTGCTTCCCATGGTCGAGTCAACCGCAGGAGTCCGGCTCGCTTTGGACGGGTGACGGGCAACACGAGGGAGCTGCATTCCAATCTGACGGCGCTTGTCGCAAATCCCGGGTGTCGTGGTGTTTTCGCATGGGGTGCTCTTGTTGAACTCCGGGGAGATCGGCAGCGCCTGCTCGAGAACTCTCCTCCGCCGATGTCCAGCGCAACGTCCACTCCGCGACCACCCGTGAGCTCGCGGGCCGTCGATAGCCGCGAGGGATCCGAGTAGTTGACAGCGCGCCGCTGAGAGCTTCTCGTCGATGCTGGCCGCAGCCATGAAAGTCGCGCCGCGGATCTTGCCGAGCGGTTGGATTGTTCTCGACGACAGGTCCCGCTGTGTTCTCATCGGACGTCAGGTCCGGCCGGCGCTGTCACAACTCGTACCGAGGGGCAGCTTCTGGGACACACCATGCTTTAAGGCGCCAGCAAGGTCCGTTTTGGATGAACTTGAATATTTCCTAGAACAAAATCCGCAGTAAGAAATTGGACGCCGAAAGCAAGTGGTTTATGACCACATCTCATGTGTCTGGTTACATGTGACTCTGGGCTCGGTTTGCGCTCCAGTTCTGATGACGGAGGATCACCTATGGACGCGACTAATCGGGACAAAGTCGCCGACTCGCTTGAGCTCGCAATCACAGGGCTTGGGCCATATGTGAGCCGAGTTCTTGCTCCCCTTATCCCCGAGGGCGTCAGCTGGACATCTTTGCTCCAAGCCCGCGACAACGCCGCTGGAATTCAGGACAAGACCTACAATCGCAACGACCTTCAGGCCATGCTGCGAGTGATGACCGAGCGAATGGGCAGTCTCGGATTTCCGTTCTCGTCTACCCTGCCGCGACTCGCCCAAAATTTGGCAAGTGAACTACGCGAGGTTCGCAATCGTTGGGCACACCACGACGAGTTTTCGGACGATGACGTTTATCGTGCAGTGGACACAACAGAAAGGCTCCTGCGAGCGGTTGGTGCTCAGACTGAAGCGGATCAGGCGCGACTGCTAAAAGGGACACCGCCCGCCGCGATTGCGACGCCTGAAGAAACGGTGCCATCTGCGCCCGAGACAATCTTGGAAGCCGGCCGAGATGAATTTGGTATCGAGCTCGGGGTCGTACCGATTCTCAGCTACGCAGCAGCCCACAACCGCCTGCCAGTTGTAGACAGCGTGATCATCACCAACTCCGGACGCGCCCGGCGGGGAGTCACTCTCAGTCTGGAGGCAACGAGCGCTCTTGGACCTCTGTCGCTCGCCTCAGACCATTTGATCGATATCGCGAGTGACTCGACATTTGCCCTGAGCGATGCGCAACTGCTGCTCGACGCCGCTCACATGCTACGGGTGGAGGAGTCGCGTCCCGCGTCGATCACCGCGACCCTCACGCACGATGGGGTCGTTCTCGCCAAAGCGAGGCGTGAAGTCGAGTTGCTGGCAGCCCATCAATGGGTGCGTCAGCCGGCACACCTTGCTACCGAACTCCTGGCTGCGCACGTTCAGCCGAACCATCCGGCCATCGCCGCTCTGCTCTCTGAGTCGTCTGAATGGTTGGAGACTGAGACGGGCGATGGATCGCTTGAGGGCTACCAGTCAGACGAGAACCGTGTTGATCTGATCGCCCGGGCCATTTTCGAGGCGATGAAAGCCCGCGGGATCCGTTACAGCAACCCACCTGCGAGCTGGGGAGATTCCGGACAAAAGATCCGGACTCCCGAGGAGGTGCTCGAAGGACGAGTGGGCACGTGTCTGGACACGACGGTCGTCTTCGCGGCGGCGCTGGAGCAAGCCGGAATTCACCCTCTCCTATGGCTGCTTGAGGGACACGCATTTGTCGGATACTGGCGTCAGGAAGCAAGCCTGGGTGCCGCGGCCAACTCCGAAGCCCTCGAGGCTATCAACCTCGTAGACCTTGGTTACATCGGAGTAATCGAAACCACGATGATCACTACGGCCCACCCAGATACCACGTTCGAGGAGGCAAGACGCTCTCCAGAGACATCACGGCTCCAGGGCCGACCGGACGACATTCTCGGCATCACTGACGTCGTTGAAGCACGACGTGCCCGCATAATCCCATTGCCCGCTAGGACTGTCAATGATGACAACAGTGTCACTGTCACCGAGTACCGACCTGCCGCCGGGGCTGCGGTTCTTTCGACAGAATACGGAAAGGGGGACGGTGCCACCCGCAGCGCCAAAACCACTCCCTACCGCGTCGCACAATGGAAAAACTCCCTTCTGGACCTCAGCCTGCGTAACCGGCTGATCAATTTCGGCGAACGAGGGAAGCTGAGTCTGGCAATTGCTGATGCTGATGCCGGATACGCAGAGGACATTGTCAACGACAACAAAAGCATCACGTTGATTCCCTCCGACGAAATTCCTCAAGTCATGAGGGCACGGGGCATACGCTACGGCAGGGATCTCAGCGAGAGCGATCGCTCGATGATGCTGCGTGAGAAAGGGAGCGCCTTCGTCGATGTGACAGATGCGGCGTACCTTACTCGCCTTCGAGGCCTGGCATACAAGGCTAAAACGATCGAACAGGAGACAGGCGCGAACAACCTGTACTTGGCTTTCGGAACCCTTCTCTGGGACTTCAACGGAAGAGAACTTCGATCTCCGCTCATTCTCGTGCCAGTCCGCTTGGAGATTGGGCGCGGAGGCAAGTACCGAATCGTTTTGGACGAGTCCGGAAGTTCGACACCAAACTACTGTCTGCTTGAGAAACTTCGACAAGTTCACGGTCTGACTATCGGAGGTCTGGCCGAACCTACTGAGGACGCGTCCGGCATAGACCTTGACGCCGCATTCCGCTCGACGAGAGAAGCATTGGAACGGGCACGGCTGCCCTTCCGCGTCGAGGCCACAGCGGATCTTTCGATACTTCAATTCGCAAAGTTTCGTCTCTGGAAGGACCTGGATGACAACTGGGAGGAATTCGCGAAGAATCCGCTGGTGTCTCACCTGATCCACACGCCGACAGCCCAATTCATCGACCCGGTCTCAGCCGACGATCACACCAACCTGGACAATGTCATTCCGCTGGTACCTGTGCCGGCCGACTCGTCACAACTCGCTGCGGTCGCCGCAGCATCCGCGGGGCAGACGTTCGTGTTAGAAGGTCCCCCCGGCACCGGGAAGTCACAGACGATCACCAATTTGCTCGTTCGCGCTGTTGCCGAGGGCAAGAAGGTTCTGTTTGTGGCTGAGAAGAAAGCCGCCCTGCAAGTGGTGCAACGGCGTCTAGAGGAAGTGGGACTCGGAGCGTTCGCGCTCGACATCCACGACAAGGGAAGCCGGCCAGCGGCGGTGCGCGCACAGATAAAGGCTGCACTTCAACACCGCGTTGCGGCAGACCCAGACGGTCTTCGCACGGCAACCGAGACGCTCCAGTCCAGTCGTCGAACCCTTGATAGATACGCGACCAGGCTCCATGAGAAGAATGCGGCGGGGCTTTCGTACTATTCCGCGCGGGAGCGCCTTCTGGCCTCAGACGAAGCTTTACCGCCTGTTGAGATCCCTCGAACGCTGGTGACCTCGTCGGCTGACCAGATCGAAGTATTGCGGGATTGCTTGCGCCAACTACCGGACACCGCAGATCCGGCCCGTCCGTCAATAAATCACCCATGGGGATTCATCGACAGCGCGGCGGGGCTCGATCAGGAACGTATGCTGCAGCTCGCCGGAACCATCGACTCCGCAATCGCGCGCGTCGAACGCAGTCCGCGGACCTTAGAGGTGCTGCGCCTTGCTCCGCACTCCGGCGCGATCACTCTGCTCTCGAGCTTGATGTTGGCGCCAGCCGTACAGCTCGAGACGATCGACACGGTCGCGGCCCCCGACTGGTCAACTGCTGCAATAGCCGCACTTGATGCGCTCAGCGCGGAGAGCCAAGGTGCGCGTACTGACCACCCGGATATCGACCCTGCCATTTTCGACGAAGACCTCGATCAGATACATGCGGACGCCCTTGCCGCCGACACAAGTCGCTTCTTCGGACGGAAGAAGCGCAGGATTGCCGTGCGGTCTCGGGTTGAGAGCTATTTTCTCGCCGACACGCTGCCCCACCCGCGGAAATTGAGCGGGGTGATTCTCGGGCTGTCCACAACAGCGCAACGGTTGCGAGCCGCTCAAGAAGCACTTGACACGATCACTGGTCTCGAGGGGAGCGCGCCAGAAAACCCCTGGTTGCCGTTCTCACCCGATCCTGCTTCACACCGCATCGGATGGCTGAAGTGGCTGGGTGCAACGTTGAGTCTTCCCGTCGCAGAGAACGACTCTTACGCACTGGCCTTGAGAGTCCTTTACCAGTCGCGAGACGTAGGTGCAGAACTTGCGCCGCCGCTCAAGGAGATTGCCTCGAGCTGGATCGAACTGCAAAGTAGCGCCGGGACTTCGGCTGGATTGCTGGACGCGTGGAGAGGAGCTCAAGAACCGGTACCGCAGTGGATAGCAACCCGAGACCGACGGGATCTCGGCACCTCCGCCAGCACCGGACTGAAGCGTTGGGCAGACCTCCTGGAATACGTCGAGCCGCTTCGAGACGCAGGTCTGCACGCCAATCGAGTCGACATCTTGGCTGGAGTTATTGCGTCGGAGGTCGCTCTGCCGGCGTTCGACCTCGCAATTGCGCAGGCCTCACTCGACGAACGAGCTTCCTCGACGACGCTGGATACCTTCGACGCGTCGGCTCATGAGAAGGCAGTCTTGCGGTATGTCGACTCATCCGATCTTGTAAGAGAAAGCCTCGTCACTTCGATACCCAGCGACATCCTCAATGGACGTTCGTTCAGCGCGAGCTCTACGAGCGGTCAAATGGGCAATCTCAGCCGCCAGCTGGACCGCCAACGCGGTGGCTTAGGCGTGCGAGCACTACTAGATCAGTTCGGCCCTCTCATCGCTGAGATCCTGCCCTGCGTGCTCATGAGCCCCGAGTCAGTTGCGCGTTTCTACGGCGCTCGAAGCAGCATGTTCGACATCGTGGTCTTTGACGAGGCATCCCAGATCCGAGTCGCCGACGCGATTGGAGCTATGGGGCGAGCACGGTCCGTCGTCGTTGTTGGCGACAGCAAGCAGATGCCTCCAACGAGCTTCGCCGAGGCCACAATAAGTGACGAGAGCGAATCGCGGGAGCCCGGAAGCGTTCAGGATGAGGAGTCCATTCTCTCTGAATGCGTATCTGCACAAGTGCCTTCGCTCGCTTTGACCTGGCACTATCGGAGCCAGGACGAGTCGCTAATCCAATTCAGCAACGAGCACTACTACGGCAACCTCTCCACCTTTCCATCGCCGCTGCACGGGGTTCGCGACGATGGGCTCGAAGGCCATGGCATCAGCCTCGTTCAGCTAAATGGTCGCTTTCTCCGTTCCGCTACCGGCAAAGACCTTCGCACTAATCCCGTCGAGGCGAGGGCCATCGTCGACGAAATTCAGCGACGCTTCTGGGCATCTCCAAATTCCTATCCATCCCTCGGGGTGGTGACCTTCAATGCCCAGCAACGAGCTCTCATCGAATCCCTTCTGCGGGACGCTGGCGACACGCGAATCATTGAAGCGCTCGAGGCGCCCGACGAAGGACTCTTCGTGAAGAACCTCGAAAATGTTCAAGGAGACGAACGCGACACAATCCTGTTCTCGACCGCTTTTAGCGTGAATGATCGGGGGATTCTTCCGCTCAACTTCGGTCCTGTGAGCCAGGCCGGTGGAGAGCGCCGACTTAACGTGGCGATAACACGAGCGCGTCGACAGGTGATCCTGTTCAGCAGCTTCGAACCCTCGGAACTTCGGGCTGAAGAGAGCAGCTCCGTCGGCCTGAGACACCTGAAGGCCTACCTCGAAATGGCCGCAGGGCGATCGTCGAGCGCCGCCCGGAGGTTTGGCGCGAAGTCGGTAGATAGGCACAGGGAACAGATCGCAGACCGGCTCCGCCAACGCGGGTTGTCGGTGACTACCGACGTTGGGCTCTCGGACTTTAAAGTGGACCTCAGCCTTGCGGATCAAGAGAATCCCGAGTCGCCCATCATGGCAGTGCTTTTAGACAACAGCAGCTGGGCAGAACGCAGAACCGTCGCTGATCGGGATGGCCTCCCTACCGCAGTGCTTCGCAACTTGATGAAGTGGCCAGGAGTGAGCCGCGTTTGGATGCCCGCGTGGATTGCAGATCCAAACCTGGTTGTCGATCAGTTGGTAGCGGAGTTTCAGCGGGCCTCCGACAGGGCGGCACTGGACAAGCTGGAGCTCTCAGCCCAGATGCCAGATGAGCCTTTTGAGAGTGTCATGGAGGAGTCGCAGTCGAGTACTACCGATACGCGAACCGAAGCTTCGACGTTGCGGGTGCCTTCAGTCACTTCTGCGAACCAGCGCGAGTTCGAACCTTGGCTCGCCAGGGCGGCAGGAGGAGTAGACACGCTGGACCGACTTCCCTCAGGGGATGCGACAGCCCGCGTGGAAGAAGTCATCCGGGAGATCGTCCACACTGAAGGCCCCGTCCATCTCGTCAGACTTGCGAAGCTGACTGCCTCGGCGTTCGGCTTGGAACGAGTTGCGCAGAGCCGAATGGTGAGGATCGTCCAATGCATACCATCTGATCTCCGCGTCAAGAACGACCGGGTTTACCTCTGGCCTCCGAATGTGGATCCCACTGACTGGCATCTATTCCGCCGCAGCGCGATGGGAAGTGATCGACCACTCGAACATGTCCACCCAACGGAAATCGCCAACGCGATGGTCGCGATGTGTATCCGCGACGGAGGTTTGTTTGAGGATGAACTTCGTCGCGAGACCCTGCGCATGTTCGGCGTTGTTCGGATGACGGCGAACATGGCGGCACTCCTGGACGCGGCCCTGAAGGTTGCTCTTGAAACCGGGCGTCTCGAATTGACAGGGGTGGGCGTCATCTCGGTGCCCGGCTAATTGCTCTCTAGAAGATCTCGAGATTTGTGTGTAGATCGGTATCGAATGCCGCGCCAGGGAGGGCAGAGCACGCCCTGCTCCGCCGCCACAACACGGGGATGCAAGCGTGCAAGACCTCACGCCCTATCGGAATCTCGAGATCGAGCACATCCTGCCCGAACAACCCAGTATCAAGAGATCTGAGGGGGCCAACTTCCGCCTATTTACTGGGAAGTTTGGCACTGATCGAGAGTGCCCCTGGAGGGACTCGACGCCCCACCCGAGCCGCCGACACATCGCGCGGCCGCGCGCATCAATGATGTCCACGTCGGGCGCAATGCGTCGGACTGCGCGCGCGGGGACCCCCGGGATTCGAGGTGCCACCCATGGGCACGAATGCGAAGCAGCCCGCACGAATAGCAAAGCCCCGCGCGATGGCGGGGCTACTTCACATTCGTGCCCCTGGAGGGACTCGAACTCCCTTCTCAGCCGTGTATTCACGCGGAAAATGCTCAAGATCCCCGGAAAATCAACGGTAATCGTTGAATCTGACCGTGTACGTTCTGGTTCGTTTGCCCACGGTTGTGGGCAAACGGTGGGCAAGCACAATTCTCACCTTCCATAAAAACATGGATTCGTGCTTCCATATTTATATGAAATCTGCGAGCATAGTGCAATGAAGAACGTGGAAATAGTGTGGCGCACTTTGGCCGACGCCGCGCTCGACAATCAGCGTGACTGGAACAGTATCGGCGACATCGCTGATGCTGCGTCGGTCGCGCCATCGACTACCTACCAGGCGCTCGGGCGGCTCGTTGACATTGGTGCCGTCCGCCCCAACTCGCGTCGCGGGTACACCGTGGTCTCGCCGGAGAAGCTCCTCGAAGCGTTCGCTGCGCACCGCAACCTCCGCGCCGACACCATGGTTTCCACGACATTGTCTGCCGCCCAAGGCTACCTCGACGATGTCGAGGTCGACTACGCGCTCAGCGGCAGCAGTGCCGCGGTGCACTACCTCGGCGGCCGAAACACAGTCTCCGACCTCGGCCGGCGGATCGTCTATTCGACTAGAACACTGTCTCAGGCTGACTTCCCCGAGGGCGACGAGGTCATCATCCTCCGCGAAGATCCGGTGGCGGCACGCACCTGGACATCCGGGTACGCCAGCCTCGCGCAGACCTACGCTGACCTCTGGGCGAGCCCAGGCTGGCAAGCAGCCGAGTTCACCCGCGCACTCAAGGCAACGCTGTTCGCCGAGGCCGATTGGGAGCAGCGAACCAGTGCCTAGCCTCTACGAAGACGAGACCGGTGTCATCCGCGCCTTGGTCGACCGGCTTGGACACGATCTCGAGCCGTCGATCCTCATCGGTGGATGGGCAACCTTCGTTCGAGTCGGCGGCGAGATCAGTCTCGATATCGACCTCATTACCTCCCAGGAGAGCCGCCACAAGCTTGAGAGTTTGATGACGGACCTCTCCCCCAGCCATAATCACCAGGGTCGGAAGCTGCGGGCGATCATCGACGACGTGCACCTCGACATCTACCTGCCGTTCGAGTCCCAACTCGGCAGCAAGCTTCGCCTCAAGGTCGAAGTGCTGGCGGAGTACCCCGACGAGCTCTCGTTCGAGAGGTGGACACTGCTGCGACTCGAAGCACACATCGCCACCAAGATGGCGGCCCTCCTCGACCGTCACTTCTCCGAGAAGGGCCAGAAGGATGCCCGCGAGATCCTCGCTTTACTGAAACTCGACGGTCTCGACCCGGCCGTTGCGGCAGAGGTCCTTCACCGGGCGTCGACGGTCGATATCAAAGAACTGCCGCCCTTGATCGGTGAGGCCTTCGACTTGATCGGGAACATCATCCGGCTGTCGAAGGCCGACCAAAATCTTGTCGTTGCGGCAAAGAAATCGTGGGTTCTCGAGCTGCAACTGCGGGCTCCGCAAACCCAAGATGTGCGCCCACGTCTCTGAATGAACTTCCCGGCGTTTACTTCACCTGTGGAACGACCTTGGATGCGAGGGCCTCGGCCGCACCCTTCGATCGCGTCCGCACGTGGATCCGCTCCCCTTGCTTGCCGAACATGCTGAGAATTTCCACGGGGCCGCGGTTCCCGCCGGCTGCGCCGAACCAGTGCGGGTCCTTTGTGTCGAACTCGGCGGCCTCGCCCGCGCGCATCACGATGTCGTGCTCGCCGAGCAGTAGCCGAAGTCGGCCCGATAGCACGTAGATCCACTCGTAGCCTTCGAGTGTGCGCAGGGTCGGTTCGCGATCGGTTGCCGCGATGGTGATCTTGAATGCTTGCGGTTCGCCGTGCTGCTGCGACAAGGGCGTCAGGATGCGGCCGTCTAAACGCGTTGACTTGCGCGTCACGCGGGGATCGTCGATCTGAGGCGACGTGACGATCTCGTCGAGTTGCTCCGCCAGTGCAGCGACGATGGGAAGTAGCGCTCGGCTTGCGTTGACCTCGAGTGGAGTCCCGCAACCCAAGCCGACCAGATATCGCCCTAACGGACAAACCCTCACTGACGTGAAGATGCCGTATCTCTGCCCAATCCTGCACGCTAATCACCCACCCAATCGTGTCCGGGTGGCCCAGTTTTCGAAGAGCGTTACTGGCCTAGTTTTCGAAGAGCGCTGACAATGGACCTCGCGGATCAGACCGGTGAGCCACTGCCGGCGCATCTGCGTCCTCGAAAGAGGCCGGTTCCGGTAACGGTAGTAGCCGGGGCTACTGACCCCGAGGATGCGACAGCACACTTTCGGGGGCATCCCGGCATCGACGAGTCGGTCGATCACCGGGTGCCTCAGCAGCCCTCAGACCCAAACGCTCACCACGCCCCCAAAGACACGAAGGCCTCCTGTTGTCGAAGTGGATAATCATCCATCGGACAACAGGAAGCCTTCGGTCGTTGGCGATGCGTTACGGTCCAGCGCCGCTAAGCGTCACTCACAGGGCAGCGGGATCGATATGCCTGCCGCAGCGTCGAACCTTACTGGCGCAACAACTGAACGTTGTCAAAACCGATCCACTGATTTCCGCTGGCGTTTGAATAGAATCCAACGTTCACGAGGCCGGTTGTGGCAGTAAATGTGATCGAAATACGAGTCCACGTAGAGGTGGCAGTGATGTTTTTCTGCGAAACCGCGCCATAGTCCTTCGCTTCCAGGTAAGCCTGGGCCTGTCCCCCACTCGACCTCACCCAAGCAGATAACGTATAGGTACCGTTGGGAATGTTAATCGTTTGACCGGTATAGACCTGATAAGGGCTTGCGCTCCAATGTGCCCCGCCCCACAGGTTTGCATAGTCAGACGTGTCGTACTGAATGAAGGAGGCACTATCATACGCTCCACTTGGTGACCACGTATTCCAGCCAGAAGGGGCCGCGGCTGGGATAGCAGGAGTGTAAGTACCGAATGACTTCACGGTATCCGAGAACTGCGGGTTAACCACATAGTTGCCCGAAACCACGTCCGTATCATTGGCAAGCGTGATCGAGTCTAGATTCACTCCGTCCGAGTAGTCCGACCGTTCACCCTTGAGTGTGACCTGGTTGTTGTATCCACCCGGGAAAGAGATGTTCTCTACCTGGTTCGCCCATGTATCCCAGTTGGCCGTGCCGCTAAAGGTAACATCCCGAAGTTTGACTCCATTTAGGTATAGGCCAAGTACACGATTCGTGGGCGTTCCAGCGAGCGGCCCCGCGGAGTATCGGATCGTGACCGACTTGGTGGAGGTTGTCCCACTGTCTATGGAAACGGCCGCCGAGGCCGAGCTGTTCGAGGCGAAGTTGTCAACGAAACCGGTACCTGTGAACCCAGCGTGATTGTTGTTGACCTGGGCATTGCCGGCCAGCGCCCCATCTTCGAACTGATAGGTAACGTTCGGTAGCTGCGAGTAGCGGACGTAGTCCACCTGAAGGTAGTCGGGGACGTTGGTCACCGCTGCTTGCCAGTTCACAACCCCAGCTTGAACCATCAAGAACTCTGGGTAGAACGGAATGGGGGTGGCTCCCCCCCGTTGAATAGTCTTCAAAGCGACCCCGTCCTGGTACCACACCAATTTGGTGGGCGTCCACTCCAAGCCGTATGTGTGCCAATCCTGGGGGTTGGTTACTGCAGGTTGAGTTGTGTCGCTGTGAAAGCCGCTACCATACCCTCCCCAGATGTTTGACAGATTAACGATGTCCTGACCGCTCGCGTTCTTTTGCCCACCCCATTCAGTGATGTCCACTTCGGTTCCACGACCATTCGCACCGTTCACATCGAGGCCCGAGAATGACGGCGAACCCGCAGTCGTTGATGAGGAATCATTATAATGAGGATCCATCCAAAACGAGTGGTAACTGCCCATCCCGGTGTGAACCGAAGCGGAAGTGGTTGGAGCACTAGCGTGCCGCAAGCGAATCTCTGCATACCCATATTTGGCCTCGAACTTATCCTTTGTTGATAAGAATCCGGTTTGATAAGGGAAAGTCACGCCGTTAATGGTCGTAGCTGTATCGTCCACTTTTAGCCACGCGTATCCGTCATGGACCGATACGTAGCTTGAGTTATAGGCCGTCTTGTCGACTCCAAACTGCCCACCAGGGAGAACGTCGGGCCAGTTGGTGTTCCATTTGGTGGTGTCCAGCGCTGTCCCACTGAATTCGTCAGCCCAAATCTGCGAATAGCCCGATGGCGCCGCGGCCGTGGCGCTGGGCGCTGTCTCGACCCCCGCGACAGTGAGCGCACCAAATGCCAGAGCGACCGCTAGTGCGCCGCTCACTGGGCGGCGGAGATTGCCGAGTTTTTTTACCGTCGTACTACGCTCCATTGCCATTCCTTCGGTTGGGACCGCGACTTTTTCGCGGCTTGTTTAGTTATATAATATGCTAAATCTAACCGTTTCGATAGCGTTGCAGTTTTCGCTCTGGCATGAGCCAATCAAATGGGCGTGGTTATGCAAGTAGGAGATCCCGTGGAGAAGTTGCTTTGGAACCGAGGGATGCCATGCGAGTCCAGACGAAAAGTCGATATATCGTGTGACCGTTCGTTCGCCACATAGAGTACGGCTCCTCGCACCAAGTGGTGACGAGGCCATTCTCCGCCGCTCGCGACACTCGTGAGCGGCGATGGTTGCCCCGTAACCTCGTCGATCAAAAGTACCGCCACGCGGTCAACACCTCGGACAGTCACGTATATGGCGCGGCCAGCGAGGGATATTTCCGCTGCTGAACTCTCATCCGGAGTGGAGCCGAATACTGGAGTCACGTGAACTACTTCGTAGCGATCGGTCGAATGACTTCGTGCAAGCATGTAGACCTCAATTGAGTGCTCCGTCACCACGTAGATATGTCCAGATGTCTGATTTACCACCAGATGCCTAGGCCCGGTCCCACGCGGCAGTGACACCTCGTACTCAAGCTCAAGTCTGCCGAATTGCTTCGTCCAAAAGAGAATGAGATCCAAGCCGAGATCGGTCGTTATGAGCCTGCCATCCCCTTGGAATGCGGCGTGATGCGCCCGTGACTGAGCCCTCTCAGCTGCCAGGCCGTTCTCCCGAAGTGCCGCAACAGGCTTAAGGTCGCACCTTTTACCGAGCGCGCCATCCGAGCCGAGCGAATAGGTCGACACAGTCCCGTCGCCCCAGCAACTTACGACCGCGAGGTCGCCCTTAGGATGGATGGCGATGTGGCAGGGACCTGAACCGCTTGAACGGCGAAAGCCTATCTGTCTCAACCGCGAGCCTTCTCTGCGAAAAGCGGCCACCGTATTTTCCGACTCCGACACGGCATAGAGCACTGAAATCGTAGGGTGCCAAGAAAGAAATGAAGGCGATGCCATCTTGAACCTAGCCAACTCCGCTTGCACCACCAAGTCGGCGTCAGTCGACAGGATTGAGATGCCTTGACCCACTCCACCCATCTCTGACGAGTGGGACCCGACCCACAGCACGTTCTAACTTCGTTCGCAGTCGAACTTAGGGCTGGAGCGGGAATGCCCCGACGCGTGATCGGGCTCCTTCTCGCAAGAAGACTGGGATTCGATCCAGCCGCACCTCAACACTGATCTCCGAACCACC
This sequence comes from Salinibacterium sp. G-O1, assembly GCF_030063305.1. GTDB lineage: Bacteria > Actinomycetota > Actinomycetes > Actinomycetales > Microbacteriaceae > Rhodoglobus. The sequence continues at coordinate 226,488 of NZ_JASISV010000003.1, read as the reverse complement.
TGGCCAAAACTTCCCGGTGTAAGCACACTCCCACTCTGATCCTGACGGCAGATACACTTGCCGATTCTTTTGCCCGCTCTCATACACCGGCGCGACCAAAAGGTCAGATCCAAAAAGGAACTGGTCTTCAACTTGCCAAACCCGATCATCGTCGGGGAAGTCCACGAAGATCGGCCGCATTGGTGGTACCCCGTCGCGGGCGGCAATCCGCATCTGATCATGGATGTACGGTCGCAACTTCTCTCGCAAGTGGAGGGCAGCCGAGATATGTTCGTACGCTTCTTCCCCGAACGACCAAACTTCGTTGGGCCCGCCAGTTTGAGTGTGACCCGTCGGCATTCTTGGGTCTCTGTTGCCGTGTGTACGGAAAATTGGACAAAAGACTCCATACTGAAACCAACGGACCACCAACTCAGCAAACGCGGGATCTTCAACATTCCCGCCATGGAAGCCACCAACATCAGTTGTCCACCAAGGAATTCCCGCAATAGCAATACTGAGCCCGGCCGAGATCTGCGCACGCAACGACTCCCATGTCGACGCAATGTCACCCGACCAGACTGCCACTCCGTATCGTTGCGAACCTGCCCACGCGGACCGCGCAAGCAAGACCGTCTGGTCAAGCCCGGCGGCCGCCATCCCATCTGAGAACAGTCTTGCGTTTTCACGCGGATAGATATTGGTGACTTGTGCGCCAGGACCAGCGAAGTACCTTGTGTTTGCAGGTGTTGCCGGGTTGATTTCAGGTTCGGAAGCGTCCAGCCAAAAGACGCTGATGCCCTTATCCACGTAATTTTGCCTCACACGGTCCCAGACCGTCGCTCGCGTCTCTGGGTTGGTTGGATCGTAGTACGCGACCGCCATCGATTCGGCCATACCCTTGTCCCTGATTGTCTGGAAGAATTCCACGCCCTGATCGGCGCCAATCAACAGCCCACGGTCACGAAAGTCCTTATAGTTCTCTGAAAGTGGTGAGACCGTGGGCCAGACTGACACCATAATTTTCACACCGAGGTTGTCAAGCTCGGTTACCATCCCTGCTACATCGGGCCACTCCGTCTCGTCGAATCGGAAGTCGCCCATCGCTGTCCAGTGAAAGTAGTCGATGACGATCACGGACATTGGCAATCCGCGCGACTTATGCTCGCGAACGACTTCGAGCAGTTCGTCCTGTGTTCGATATCGCAGTTTGGATTGCCAGAATCCGCTGGCCCATTCAGGGAGTTCAGGGGTGTGCCCTGTCGCATCGGCATAGCGGCCGAGAATCCTCTGTGGGTCTGGCGAAGCGGTGAACCAGTAATCGACGCCCAGCGCTTGGTCTGACCTCCAGCGAGTATGGTCCTGGCTGAATGCGACGCTCCCCAACGCCGGGTTATTCCACAACATCCCATAGCCGCGACTCGACAAGACGAAAGGTATTGAAACCTCGCCATTGCGCTGCTGAAGATCGATCGACATGCCTTTGAGGTCGAGTCGTCCATGGGTGTACTGACCCATGCCATAGAGACGCTCGCCTTCATAAGCTGCGAACTGTTGACGCGTCTCGTAGCTTCCTGCGCGATTGCCGATGTAGACCCTTGCTCCCGGCACCCAGAAATGCTCTCTCTGCTCAGCGAGCAGCTCTTCTCCCGTTGCCAGGCTGGTAAAACGCAATAGAGGCTCGGGGAACTTTGACGCGACGTCGAACGAGACATTAACGCACAACTCGCCTACAGTGATGCGAGCCCAAGAGTCAAGAATTTCTACTTCAGATTTGGTTCGAGGCGCCTCGACGGCCAGAGCCCCGTGTTCTCCGTGTGGAAGTCGGTAGGGGGCCGACCTCACACGCACGGAGCCATCCCCCCAAGGCTGGATGAGCATCACTTCATGTTGATGCCGCACCTCTAGGGCGTTGTCCACTTGCCGAAATCGGACCATAGTCATTCTCTCCTTCTACCTCTGGATGTGTTCAGATGCTTGTGTCGCCGCGTCCAATTGCGCTCGGGACGGCAGACCTTCCCAGTCGCCCGAGCGGGTGACGGCGAAAGCGGCGAATACCCGAGCGCGTGCCATCCGTTCCGTGACACTCGCGCCGTCTACAAGAGCTGACAGATAGCCCGCAACGAATGCATCCCCAGCACCGATGGTATCGACTGCGACTGCGGGAAAAGCGTCGACTGTCACCTCGCTACCCTGCACGAATGCGGACGCACCAAGAGCGCCTCGCGTCACGATTAATTCTTCTACACCGAAAGAGGGAAGCTCTCGCTGGATTCGCTCCAGAGCGTCATCACCAGGCCCCTCAAGGAGCAGATCCAACTCTTCTTCGGAGGCAAATATGATGTCTGCGTTGCGAGCCAAATCCCGCAGCGCGATGCCGGCATCTTTGCGGGACCAGAGCTTTGCCCGATAGTTGAGATCGAGGCTAACGAGGGCCCCGCTTGCTCGAGCTGCCCGCATCGCTACATCGGTCGCCGCCCGAGCAGAATCTGAGAGGGCTGCGGTCACTCCAGTCACGTGAACGATTCGCGGTGCCCTTTCCGAAACCTTCTCTCCGTCGACCTTGCCGAGGAATGAACCAGCGGATCCGTGCCGGAAGTAGTTCACACTCAATACGTTCCCGGCCGGCCTGTCGAACGTAATCAGGCCGGTGTTGGCCTCGTCGATGACACGAATATCCTCTACATCGACTCCCTCAGCACGCAAGGTCCTCAGGACGAGGTCACCGAACGGATCAGATCCGACAACGCCGACCAGGCCCACCTTGTGGCCCAGCCGAGCCATTCCGATCGCCACGTTGAGTTCAGCGCCAACCGCTGCGAGCATCACCGCCTCTCCTGCAGCTATAGAGCCGCCACTCCGGAGTCCAACGAGAGGTTCACCAATGGCTACGAGATCGAACCCATGGCGCGCCGTCGACTCACTCATCATGGCCAAAATCAGCAACGGCGGCGCGGTATTCATTCAAGCGACGATGGATCTCGACACTGTCCAGCCGAGCGGCGCCCGATCCAACGAGAGGACTCCCGACGCCTACAGCGGTCGCGCCCGCCGACAAGTAATCCGCCACGCTGGCGGCGTCAATGCCCCCGACTGGAACGAAGGAAATATCGGGAAAGGGTGCCCGAAGCTGACGAAGCAGCCCGCTGCCACCCCAATTAGCTGGGAACAGCTTTACCGCTGTAGCGCCTCTGCGGTGCGCTTCAAATACTTCCGTCGGCGTGACGGCTCCAGCGAAAACCTGCATTCCTAGTTCGCGCGCAACTTCTATTGCAGGGCATAATGCTGGGGTTACAACGAACGCCGCACCGGCTGAGTGTGCCCTTCGAGCGTCGTCGGCCGAAAGAACAGTCCCCGCCCCCAAGATGTATGCGGTGGAGTTATCAGAGCGGTATCGGGCGATCGTATCCTCCGCGTCAGGTGTGGTGAGGGAAACCTCGATTACCCTTACGTTGCCTCGAACAAGCGATTCGACCATGTGCGAGGCGATGTCGACTCGTGAAGCGCGAACAATGGCAAGCAGTCGACTCTCCACAAGTGCCCCGAGAGCGTCCACGGGGTCTCGGACCGATCCTTTTTCGGAGTCATGCACGAATTGACGGCTCCTCGATATGGGGCAGCTGAGCGCTAAGCCCGCCGTCTACTGTCAACGTGATCCCTGTAATGCCCGACGACCGCTCATCGGCTAGGAAAAGAATGGCTTGCGCTACTTCAGCGGGTGAAACCATCCGGCCTAACGGGTGCAGTCGGGCCACGGCGGCGGCGGCGGCGGTCGGGTCGGCTTGCCGTGACAGCCAAGACTCGACCAGACGCGTAGTTGTCCAGCCCGGTGCAACACAATTGGCTCGCACGCCCTCAAGGCCAAAATCGATGGCGATTCCCCTTGTCATTGCCTCGATAGCTGCTTTTGCAGCAGCATAGGGAAATGATTGCCGGGAGGTCATGCGCGCGTGAACCGAACTAACGTTTACGACGCTCGCTCGTTTACTGAGGCGGAGGAAAGGCAGGGCACTCTGAAAAGTCAGCCAACTCGCTTTCAGGTCGATGTCCATCACCTCATTCCACGCCTTTTCATCAGCGGTCTCGGCGCTGTCGTTTGCATTGATACCTGCGCAGTTCACGAGAATGTCTATCCCGTCCAAATCCGCAGCTGCCGACCCGATCGCGCTCCGAACCGCCTCACTGTCGCGAAGGTCGCAGACACGCGAAAGTGCCTTCTCGCCGTTGTGGAGGAGTTCGCCTTCAGTCAAGTCAAGCGTGGCTACTCTCATGCCTGCGTCCAACATCGCTTGGGCTGTGGCGCGCCCGATACCACCTAGGCCGCCTGTCACAATTGCCTTAGTCGGAATGGAGTGGTGGACGGATCGGGAGGGCGACAATTCCGGTTTCCCTGCAGTGTTCATTTGACCGATCCTGCTGTGACGCCCGCCGAAATGAAGCGCTGCGCAAAGACTAAGAGGACAATCGCAGGGATGGAGCTGATGACAGCCGTCGCCATCACTGCATTCCAGTCCGTCGCGTTTACGCCGATGAATTGATATAGCCCGACAGTTAGTGGCACAAACTTTCCGCCGGAATTCAGCGTCACGGCGAACAGAAAATCCCCCCAACCGGACAGAAAGGCAAAGAGACCTGCCGTAACAAGGGCGTTTCGGCTGAGCGGAAGAACTATCGACCAGAACACGCGGAATCTGGAAGCACCATCAACTTCCGCAGCCTCAATAAGCGCTGGCGGCAGTGTCGACATGAATGCCGTAATGATGATCACCGCGAAGGGAACACTTGCCGTGCTATCGGCGAGGATAAGCACGAATAAATTATCCAGCACCCCCAGCTGACTGAAGATCGAGTAGAGGGCGTTCGCCATGACGATGCCCGGAATCAACTGCACAACAAGAATTACGATGCTTACCGCCATCCCGCCTCGAAGCTTGAATTGGGCCAGCGCATAGGCGGCTGGTGCTGCAATGGCCAGAGTCAGGAGGACCACTCCGAGTGCCACTACGACGCTGGTAGCGATGGAGGCACCCTGAACACGGAAGGCGCTTTCATATCCGGCCCAGTTCGGCACGCTTGGAAACCAAGACGGCGGGATCCGGAACAGATCGCTTGCCTGTTGAACGGACGTGTTGAACATCCAATACAGCGGGAAAAGCATGATCAAAATAATCATTGCTGCACCGACCGTATAGGCCACACCGGCGCCACGAATTCGTTTCACTGGGACACCTTCCATTTCTCGCTGTTGGTCACCCGAATGTAGAGAAGGGCGAAGACCATCGCAACCACAATGAGGATGTTGCTGATGGCACTGCCTTGCCCGAAGTCGAATGTGGTGAAGGACCTGAAATAGGAAAGCGTAGCTAGCGTCTGAGTTGAATTAGCGGGCCCACCCTGGGTCAACAAAATGATGAGGTCGAACGCACGTATCGTGTAAATAAGACCGAGAAGCTGCACAACAAGGATCACCGGTCGAAGCAGTGGCAATGTAATCGACCAAAAAACCCGAATTGCCCCCGCGCCGTCAATTTTCGCAGCCTCAATCACGTCGTCTGGGATTCCTTGCAATCCGCCATACAGCGTCACGAAGACGAATGGGATGCCGACCCAGATATTGACCAGAGTGACGGAAAGTAGGGCGATCTGAGGGTCAGACAGCCATGGGACTCCCTCGGATGCAAGCCCGACATTAACGAGAATCGCATTGAAAACTCCATGGTCCTGATCGAGTGCCCACCGGAAGATAGTGCCCGAGACAACGAGCGGCAGAAGCCAAGGAAGAAGAAGGAGCGCCCGAAACAAACGGTTCAAGGCAAACCGCCGATTGAAGTAGACGGCAAATGTGAACCCAATTACGAATTGGCCGACGAGTGACACGACCGTGAATATTGCTGTGTTCGCAACAGCTCGCCAGAATAGGGGCTCATTGAATATTGCTGCGTAGTTGTCAAACCCGATAAACGGAGCGTTGCCCCTTAGAAAGGTTTGAATTGTCGAGCCGCGGAAACTCTGCTCCAAGTTTGTCAAGACGGGGAAGAAAAAGAACATCGAGACATAACAGATGACGGGAAGCAGAAACAGCCACTTATAGATCAGTTGCCGCCTCGCGGCTGAGGGATTGCGAGTCATCTGTGGTCAGTTCACTTTCGGAAGAAGGATTGGTGGCCGGCGCTAGCCGACCACCAGTCTGAAACGAGTTCGCTCGATAATCGAGCTGGGAGTTATTTCACGGAGGCCTGAGCTGCGTCGAGCGCTTCCTGTGCTGTCTGCTGCCCGGTGAGCGCAGATTGGATGGCTGTCCACAATGCCTGGCTGACGGTTGGCCACGCGTCGCCGACAAGGCCAGCACGCGACTTTGCAGTCTGAATCTGCGTTACGAACGGGGCGAGAGCGGGGCTAGTGGACGCGACCTTTGCCCCAAGATCCGTCAGCGAGGGGATCCCTGCAATCGTGTCGTTGAAGGTTGTCATGACCTCCGGAGAGACGAGACAAGCCAGAACCTTGCCCGCTGCGTTCTGCTCGGCCGTATTCGTTGTGGGGACGGTCCAGACCTCTCCGCCAAGCGGCACGACCGGTGCATCCCCAACCTTCGGGGTCGGGATAGTAGTGGTACCCCAGTTCAAACCAGCGGCTGCGTCAAAGGTCGGGATGTTCCACGGTCCGGTTTCGGCCATCGCTACATTGCCTGCAGCGAAATCACTTGCAATATCGCCGTCGCCATAAGTGGTGACCGACTGGGAAGCACCTCCGCTCTGGACCAGGTCGATCCACAGCTGCAGCGCTTCAACCGCCTGAGGAGAGTTCAGCTTGTCCAGCTCTGCGCCGTTTGACCAGAACCACGGCAGAAACTGCCACGTAGCGCCGCCGTCCGCTGCGGCGCTGAACGCAATTCCCTTGACATTTCCTTTGGACAAAGTCGCCGCGGCAGACTTCAGTTCGTCCCACGTCGTCGGGGGCTGGATTCCGGCCGCGCTGAAGAGATCTTTGTTGTAAAACAGCGCCAGATTATTCACTGACCAGGGAAGGCCATAAAGATTGTTCTGGTATGAACCAATCGACAATGCGCCGTCGCTGAACCCCTGGGCATCCACACCCACGTCCTTCAATGGCACCAGGACCCCTGACGCTGCAATGGAGGGCATGTCGGGATTGTCGAGCATCAGCAAGCTCGGAAGAGTTTTCGTCGCTGCAAGTTGAAGGACTTTGGTGACGAGCTGATCGGGCGGCGTGGCTTGGCGGTCGATCTTGATACCCGTCTGAGCCGAGCACGTATCCATCGCCGCGACGGTTGCCGCCGATTCGGCTTCGCCGACCCGATAGTCCAGGACGGTAATTGAGGTTGCTGCTTCACTCGACGTGCCAGAACTCGCTCCTCCCGAAGCGCAGCCCGTGACGGCGAGAAGCGACAGTACCGTGCCGGCGGCCATCACTATCCTAAGGTTTTTGCTTTCCATGCTGCTGTTCTCCTCTTTGAGATAGAGGTTTTCGGGGTGTGCCGAAAACACAAGTGGATTTTTGTGAGCTTCCACTTGATTATCATATAATATACACATATTCGGTTTATCGGCAATGGGGCTCTAATGAAAATTGATCGCATCGAAACATTCTTGGTTCCACCTCGGTGGCTCTTTTGCCGCATAGAAACCGACTCGGGCATTGTCGGTTGGGGGGAGCCAATCGTAGAGGGACGCGCTGAAGTCGTCCGAACTGCCGTAGAAACATTGGCCGAATACTTGCTTGGAGCTGATCCTCTGCGGATTGCTGATCACTGGCAGGTCATGTCGAAGGGCGGCTTCTACCGAGGCGGCCCAGTGCTGTCGAGTGCGGTGGCCGGATTGGATCAGGCGCTCTGGGACATCGCTGGAAAGTCGGCGGGATTGCCTGTATCTTCGCTGCTTGGCGGCGCGGTACGTGATCGAGTTCGGGTTTATTCATGGGTCGGCGGTGACTCGCCGCACGAACTTGAGGACGCCGTGGCTGAACGACTACAACTTGGCTTCACGGCCGTCAAAATGAATGCAACCGACAAAATGTCGCCAATTGCTACCGTTGCCGAATTGAACGCTGTCGTCGGCCGCGCAGAGCACGTCCGAAATTTGCTCGGCCCCGAGAGAGATTTCGCCATTGACTTCCACGGGCGGGTCAACGTACCGAACGCGATAGCTCTGGTGCGTGCATTAGAGGCAGTCCGGCCCATGTTCGTCGAGGAACCGCTCCCCCCCGAGTTAAACGTGGCGCTACCTCGCGTCATCGACTCGACATCCATTCCAATCGCGCTGGGGGAGCGGCTTTTTAGCCGCTCCGAGTTTCTGCCCGTGCTGCAAAGCGGTGTCGCTGTTGTTCAACCGGATCTATCTCACGCAGGCGGAATCTCGGAGGTAACGCGCATAGTCGCCCTATCCGAGACCTTTGGTGCGTTGTTTGCGCCACACAGCCCACTAGGCCCCATTTCCTTAGCCGCGAGTCTTCAAGTCTCATTTTCTACCCCGAGCTTTCTGATTCAAGAACAGAGCGTCGGTATCCACTATCACGACAGCACGGAATTTTTTGACGTCGTGGCAGATCCGACCCCGTTCGATTTCATCGATGGCTATGCGACGCTTTCCACTGAGGTCGGGCTCGGGATCAAAGTCGATGAAGCCGCTGTACGAGCGGCAGATCGCACTGGGCACTCGTGGCGGAACCCTATCTGGCGGGGAAAGGACGGGGCTTTCATAGAATGGTGAACCGCCCTTCGTCCGCCCTGAACTTCCGAGGTCGGGAGTCTCTGAGAAACGCAGACGCGCTATGGCAATGTGTAAGCCTGTAAAGTCGGGCTCAAGCTAATCGAGGAGACCATGAGCTACCGCCAATACCTCAACCCGCGAGAACAGATCGTCGAAACGATCGGGCGCCAGATCGTTCAGGGAACGATTGGGCCGATAATTGACGTGGCGAGCCTAGAGACGGAATTCGGCGTAAGTCGCACCTTAGTTCGCGACGCGATCCTCGCCCTCTCAGAAAAAAATCTTGTCGACGCCAAACCAAAGCGGGGAACGATGGTTCGTCCTCGCTCTGAATGGAATCTTTTAGACCTTCAGGTACTGCAGTGGGACGTCGAGACCCGCAATCATGCCAGGCAAGATCTCACTGAAGTACGACGGGTTATAGAGCCGCTCGTCGCTGGCCTAGCCGCCGAACGTCGACAGGAGAGCGATATTGTTGCCCTCTCTAGTGCATTGTCCGCGATGAGGGAAAGTATTGGAGACGCCGCATCGGCGGCGAACGCGGATGTAGAGTTTCATCGAGCGATTGCGCGCGCCTCCTACAACGACTTCCTGGTCCCAGTTCAAGAGGTCATCCTGGTGGGCCTTCGTGTACGGGATCTTTCCATTGAGGGAACTTCTCAAGACAGCGCCCTTGATATTCATGTGGCGTTGGCCGAAGCCATCGAGCAAGGCTCCGTAGTGGACGCGCAGCACTTTGCGGAGCAGATTGTTCGTCGTGCCGAACTTGATGAAACGAGGGCAGGGCACGGTATCGATAGACCTACAGATTCCTGAGCAGACGTTCGCCGCCAGAGTCCAATTGACTACGGTCCCGCTTGTCCCGCATTCGCTACGAAGTGCTCGGGTACTTCCGGCAGGGTGACGCGGTGTTTTTCACCTTCCTCTTTCCGGTGGTGATGTTGACCATATTCTCGGTCGCATTCAGCGAACAAAGCTTCGGTGTGGATGCGGCGGGTCATGTGGTCAACGCAGCCAGCTACTACCTTCCGGGCATGCTCGCCGCGGGGGTGCTCCTGAGCGGTCTGCAACACATGTCGATCGACATTGCGATGGAAAAGAGCGACGGAACGCTCAAACGCCTTGCCGGTACGCCACTCTCAGTGATCAGCTACTTCGCCGGAAAGATCGCGCAGGTGCTCGTGACCGGAGCGCTGCAGGCGGCCGCACTTATCCTGATCGCCCACTTCGCGTTCGGCGTGAACCTGCCGACCGAACCCTCTGCGTGGCTCACGTTCGCCTGGGTCTTCCTGCTTGGGGTCACGACCTGCGCCATCCTCGGGATCGGGCTGAGCGGGCATCATTGCAGGTACCTTTCCTTGTAGCTGGCTAAAATTTACGTCGGCGGAGCCTGAATCGCCATGAACTATCCCGCTGAGACACTTAGATTTTTTACTCTGCGACCCACTGGTCCTCCAGCATGGCCGACCGACGGAGAGCGGCCTCTGGGAGAGCGGGTCGTCGCCACCCCGGCGACTATCGCAACCTTGTGTCGCCTCTGCTTACCCTTATCTCGGTGTCAGCCGTTAGCTGCTGGACACCTTCGAGAACTTTGGGGTAGCTGTTCGGTTGCGCGCCGCTATCAGCGCGCACGAAGAGAGTCTCGTGAAACGTGGGCGACCGGTGGCCGATAGACCCGAAATTGATGGCATGTGCCGCTCAATTGTGGGCAATTGGGGCTTATGGCAGCCAAACAATGGACTAAATAGTGCCTCTGACCAGCATTTTTGACGTGTGCCCCTGGAGGGACTCGAACCCCCAACCGTTTCCTTAGGACGGAACTGCTCTTCCATTGAGCTACAGAGGCTGGCGTGGAAAGCCTAGCCGAACCTTTTAGAAAGGTGCGCCGAGGAACGCTTCCACAGTCGAGGCGAGGATGGTGCGCTGCCCGTACGAGCTCTGCACGTAGTTGTACTCCTCGATGACGATGTATCCGCCGTCGAGAACGGTCTTCACGTACGCGACGTGGTTCTGCGAACCGAACCAGGCGACGTCACCGACGGTGGGGGTGTCGTTGATCGGCCAGCCGTGCTGCTGCCAGGCGTACTTCCACTGGCTGGCGTTGCCGCCGGTGGGGGTCATGTTCGACCAGACCCACTTGAACGGAGCCTTGTACGAGCCGGCGTCGCGGTTGATGCGCCACGCCACGAAGTCGGTGCACTGGCGGTAGTAGTAGTTGAGCTCCGAAAGGCCGCCGCCCTGCTCCTCGCCCAGCTCGTAGAACCATGGGTAGTCGTCACCGAGTTCGCGAGCGCCAGAGAGCAGGTACTTGGCGTTGTTAGCGGCCCGCACGTCATCCCGGGTCGCCGCGGCGATCTGCTCAGCGGAGGTGGCCTCGTAGCTGTCACGCACAGTGGCGACCGACGACGATTCGCCGTTGACGGTCACGGACTGGATCGCGGCGACGGCACTCACGCCATCAGTTTCGGGGGTCGAGATTGCGTAGGCGGGAAGGCCAGCAACGGCGAACAGCCCACCGACGACAGCCATCGTGGCCAGCACGCTCACTGGGTGCTTGCGGGGCGCCTTGGGGGCGGCGGTGCCAGCGTGGATGTGACGCACCTCGGCACGACGCAGCTTGCGTGGCGCAGCAGCGGCACGAGCGTTCGTCGAGCGGCGGGTGGGCGCATCCTGAACAGACGGAGCAGAAATCTGGATGCCGCCGGCCGAGAAGTCGGGAACCGACACCGACAGGCCGAGCAGGTCGTTGAAGTGCGGCTCAGCAGCCGCCGGAGTCACGTCAGCCGGGGTTACGGCGACCTCGGTCACGACCAGATCGGCCACAACCTCGTCGGCGGCAACGGTCTCGACTGCGGGTGCCTGAGCGGCTGCCGCGGCGGCCTCAGCGGCACGCATCTCGCGGCGGGTGAGGAACTGCTGCGGCGCGGCGGGTGCATCAGCAGGCACAGCGGCACCGGGTGCGGCCGTGTCGAACAGGTCATCCATGTTGCTGGATGGCATGACATCAACCACGTTTAGATAATTCCTTCAGATTTTTCAAACCTCAACGAGGTTAGGGGAAGTACTGCGATTTGTCTAACAATCACAGAAGAATGACAGATAGCGGGGGTCAACCAGGGGGGTAGAGATAGGTCGCACTGCCCGCAGAGATGACGCGCTGGCCGTACTGGTGGTAGTTGCCGAAGTTGTATTCCTCGATCAGAACTGTACCGTCGCCGCGTACCTCTTTGACGTAGGCGACATGCATGTATTCGGTTACGGCCACAGCGCCAGCGACCGGAGTGCCGCTCACGGGCCACCCGTGGCTGTTCCAGGCGCTGATCCACTGGTTGGCGCTTCCGCCGCCCGGGGTGAGGTTCGACCAGTCCCACTTCCACGGGGCGCCAGTCGAGCCGGCGTCGCGGTTCAGGCGCCACGCGACGAAGTCGGTGCACTCGCCCATGTAGTAACGAAGCGCTGACAGCCCCGTGCCCATGCCATTGAAGGGGTAGTCGTCGCCGGCTGCGCGAACACCCGGGTCGTTGTAGACGTAGCTCGAGACGAGCGCTGCGGCTGACGCCTGCTGCGCGGCCAGGGTCTCGGCGGCGAGCTTCTCGGCCGCCAGCTCTTCTGGGGTGGTCGCGGTGAAGCCGTCCCGAGCAGACACGACGGTGTCTGCACCAACGGATGCCGCTACAACGGACTGCGCGGGAAGGCTGCTCACATCGGTGGTCGTGGCCGAATCGACGGGATTGACTGCGTACGCGGGGAGCCCGATAACGGCGAACATGCCACCGACGGCCAGCATCGTGAACAGCACTGCCAGCGGGTTCTTCCTGCCTGCGCGGGCGGCCTCGGCCTTGCGAGCGGCGGAGCGGGAACCACGAGAAACTGACGAGCCTGAGGCCGAAGGTTCTGGGTTGACCGAAAGATCCAGTTCACTGGATTTCGTCAATTTTACCAAAGTTTCGTATACCTTCCGGGGGTCAGGACGTGAACGAGATTACCCGACCCATGGCACGCTGTCCACTCTTTGTCACAAATTGGTAACAAACTATGCGGCCGGGGCGAGGTACTCCTCCCAGTCCGGAAGCGCCCTTTCGACGCCCCGAATCAGCCATCCGGTTGTGTGTGGCGGTCGGGGTGTCATCCTCAGATTCCACCCCATCTCGGCCGGCGTGCGGTCGCCTTTGATGTTGTTGCAGCGGAGGCAGCAAGCCATCAGGTTCTCCCAGCTGTCTTTGCCGCCGCGCGACCTGGGCATCACGTGATCGATCGTGGTGGCCGAGCCACCGCAGTACCCGCAGCGGTTGTTGTCGCGCCGCAGCACGCCGCGCCGCGAGACGGGCATGTGCCGACCGCTGGGGATGCGCACGTAGTTGCGCAGGATGATGACCGACGGGCGATCCCATGCCCCAGCGGCGGCCCAGACGGGATGCCCGACATCGGCGGCAATGATCGTTGCCTTTTGGTTCATCACAAGCACCAGGGCTCGTTTGAACGACACGATGGCGAGCGGCTCGTAGCCGGCATTCAGGACAAGGGTTCGCATAGTCATCCTCTCGAAAGTGCCTGCACGGCTTGCAGGCAATCACGCTCCAGGAATCCCGTTGTGGAGAGGGCAGAAAACACAAAAGGCACTGTCGTAAGACAGTGCCTAGGCGTTACGGACGCGAACTATCTCGCATCGCTTGCTGCTGCGTCGTATGTAAAGGTGCGCACGCGCGTCCACGGTTTGGATGCTGTGCACTCTCGACATTCGACTCTCCGGTTCACTCGTGAACTCCAAGAGCTTCAGAGTACCGCGGAATTCGCGGACGACCGTCGCGCCACAGTGGTGCGGCGTGCGAGCTATTTCGCGACGAAAATGTGCACGGCCACCTCGCTGGGCAGCTCCAGCCCGTCGCCGAACCCGTCGACCTGCACCGAGACGTACGATCCGGCGGCAGAGATGGATGCCACGGCTCCCGGCATCACGCCGGCTGCCTGCAGCTGCTGCAGCAGTTCCGGCTCGAACTGCACGGGTTCGCCGAGGCGACGGATGACCGCGCTGATGGGCGTCGTGCTTGCGCCGACGGCATCCACGAGGTTGATGACCCCATCCATGAAGGCGGGCGCCGCTGGGTCGCCGAGCTCTTCCAGCCCCGGGATCGGATTGCCATACGGGCTTTCGGTCGGGTGGTCGAGCATCTCGAGCAGGCGACGCTCGACCTGCTCGCTCATGACGTGCTCCCACCGGCAGGCCTCGTCGTGAACGAAGGCCCAGTCGAGTCCGATGACGTCGGCGAGCAGTCGCTCGGCCAGGCGGTGCTTGCGCATGACGTGCACGGCGCGACGGCGGCCCTCGATGGTGAGTTCGAGGTGACGGTCGCCCTCAACAACGACGAGGCCGTCGCGTTCCATGCGGCCGATCGTCTGCGAGACGGTGGGACCGGAGTGGCCGAGACGCTCGGAGATTCGCGCCCGAAGTGGCACGATGTGCTCTTCTTCGAGATCAAGGATGGTACGCAGGTACATCTCGGTTGTGTCCACGAGATCTGTCATGTTCTCAGCCTAACCGGATGCCGACAATACAATTGGACGCATGGCCAGCCTGACTATCCCCTCCGACATCCTGCCCGCCGACGGTCGCTTCGGTTGCGGTCCATCCAAGGTGCGGCGGGAGCAGCTCGACTACCTCGCTGGTGCCGGCGCCGCCATCATGGGCACCTCGCACCGCCAGGCTCCCGTCAAAGACCTCGTCGGTCGCGTGCGCAGCGGTCTGGGCGAGCTGTTCCGCATCCCGGACGGCTACGAGGTCGTCATGGGCAACGGTGGCTCCACAGCATTCTGGGATGCAGCGGCCTTCTCACTCATCGAGAAGCGCAGCCAGAACCTGACGTTCGGCGAGTTCGGCTCGAAGTTCGCCGCGGCTGCGGCCGCCCCGTTCCTCGAGGCGCCGATGGTCATCAACGCTCCGGCAGGCTCTCGGGCCGAGTTCGAGATCGCCGACGGAGTCGACGTCTACGCCTGGCCGCAGAACGAGACATCCACCGGGGTGATGGCGCCCGTGACCCGGGTGGCAGCGCCCGGTGCACTCACCGTCATCGACGCCACCTCCGCAGCGGGTGGCATCGACTTCGACGCCAGCCAGGCCGACGTCTACTACTTCGCACCGCAGAAGAACTTCGCCTCGGATGGCGGGCTGTGGTTCGCTCTCTTCTCCCCCGCCGCCATCGAACGGGTCGAGCAGATCGCGGCCTCGGGTCGCTACATCCCGGAGTTCCTGTCGATCAAGAACGCCATCGACAACTCGCGACTCAACCAGACGCTGAACACCCCGGCGCTGTCGACGTTGCTGCTGCTCGAAAACCAGGTCGACTGGATCAACGGCAACGGCGGGCTGGCCTGGGCCTCCGCGCGCACCCTCGAGTCGTCGGGCGCGCTCTACGACTGGGCAGACTCGGCTTCATACGCGACCCCGTTCGTCACCGAGGTGTCGCACCGCTCGCAGGTTGTCGCCACCATCGACTTCGACGACGCAGTGGATGCCGCGGCCATCGCCAAGACCCTGCGGGCCAACGGAATCGTCGACACCGAGCCGTACCGCAAGCTCGGACGCAACCAGTTGCGCGTCGCAACGTTCGTGGCCATCGACCCCGCCGACGTGCGCCAGCTGATCGCTTCGATCGAATACGTGGTCGAGAACTCCTAGCCCGCTCGACTCCCGGTCAACGGAACGGGGCGCCCGGCTACCTCTGGCATCTCAGCACATTTGTGTGAGTCCTTTACGAATGTGCTGAGCTACCAGAACGTTGTGGAGGCAGGGCCGCTAGTAGGACTTTTCCTGCTCGTCGTCGTCTGAATCGTCGTCTGCGTCAGAGTCGTCGTCGGAGTCAACGTCGTCTGAGCCAGCGTCGTCGAGCGAGTCGATGTCGACACCGTCGAGGTCGCCGCCGTGAAGGACGTCGTTGTTCAGGTCGTCGTCATCGTCGTCGTCCGACTCGTCGTCGTCGTCGTCGGAATCCTCGTCATCGGACTCGTCGTCGTCATCCTCGGAGTCGTTATCGTCGTCGTCATCCGAATCGTCGTCGGAGTCGTCGTCCGACTCGTCATCGGACTCATCACCGTCTGCGGCGGCCTGGGCCGCCTTGTACTCGGCGAGGCGGTCAGACCACGGCACCCAGTCCGGTGAGAGCAGCGCGCCCTCACTGGGCATCAGCTCGGCCTCGAGAACCGACGGCTCAAGACCCTCAACGTGGGCGATGGAGACAATCCACTTCCAGTCCGGATATCCGGGCATGGCCGAGTCGAAGCGCACGGAAACGACTCCGTCGCCCTCATCAACCTCGTCGAAGTACGCCCCGACGTTCTCGGCTGGCGTGATTTCGAGCAGAGCGGTGCGAGCGAGGCTTTCGAAAGCCGACTCAGGCATCCAGTTCGTCCGCGACCTTGCGCAGCATCGCTGCGATCTTGGTGCTGTGCGACTTGTCGGGGTAGCGGCCACGCTTGAGGTTGGTGCCGATGCCATCCATCAACTTGACGAGATCTTCAATGATGATCGCCATGTCGTCTGCTGGCTTGCGGTTCAACTTCGCCAGTGACGGCGGAGACTCGAGCACGCGAACGGAAAGCGCCTGCGCACCCTTCTTGCCGTCGGCGATACCGAATTCGAGCTTTGTGCCTGCCTTGATACCCGTGGTGCCTGCGGGCAGGGCGGACGCGTGAAGGAAGACTTCCTGGCCGTCATCAGAGCTGATGAAGCCGAAGCCTTTCTCGTCGTCGTAGAACTTAACCTTGCCGGTGGGCATCGTGATACTCCTTATTGCTGGTGCATCAAGCCTAGAGGACTCGCGGCGACCCGTATCCTTGATCCGTGGCACAAGATACTCCCATTAGCGACAACCGCGGCGAACGCATCCTCGCCTTCATGATCGCATCCGCCGTCGGGCTGTCGATCATCGCCTTCCTCACGATCATCATCGGCACAGCAACCGGGGTCACAAACTTCGGTGAAGGTCTCTGGCCGGTGGCCATCGTGCTGCCATCAATCGGGCTGCCCATCGGGCTGATCCTGATGATCGTCCTGATCGTCAAGAGCGGCCTTCGTCGGGGTCGTGAAACGCGGGATGCCGGCAACTGACGAGTCAACGCTCGCGCTGGCAGCCCAGCTGCGAGCGCTCAGCGACCACGAGCTGAGTGCGCTGCTCACCGCTCGTGACGTGCGCGGATCGTCAATCAAAGACTTCTTCGACCTGGCAGACGCCCTGCTCGATCCCGACTCGATCCAGAACGCACTCGGGCGACTCGACCGGACGGCGCTGATCACAATCGGTGCGCTCGGCACATCGACGGTGCCGCTATCCGCTCAGGATGCCGCTGCGCTCGTCTCCGAATGGGGCGCAGAGCCCGCCGCGGTCGCCCAGCACCTCGCCGCCGCCACCGAGATCGCGATCGTCACTCATGCCGACGGGCACTACGCCGTACCCCCCTCGGTCTCGCGACAGCTCGAGCAGTGGCCGACCCTCGGACTGCCCGGTCTCGACGAACTCGCCTCAACGCCACCACCCGCCGCCCTCGTGCCGGTGAGCCAGACGGAGGTGCGCGTCACCGACGCCGGCTCCGCCGAGCATGCCTTCGCCACGTCGACCTCCATCGCAGAACTGATCTCGGAGCTGCAGCATGAGTCTGCGCGGGAACTCGCGCGCGGGGGCGTGGCGCTTCCGGACAGCAAACGGCTCGCGGCATCCATGAGCGTTGACATCGAGCGCGTGCCCGAGTTGCTCGAGATCGCGTCACGCGCCGGGCTGGTTGCCCTCGATTCTGGCCGCTGGATGCCGACCTCGGCGAGCGCAAGCTGGCTGTCCGGCACCTCGGGTGAACGCTGGGCCCGCCTCGCGGCCGCCTGGCTGCAGAGGCTGCCGCGCGACATTCGCGAGATTCTCGGCCATCGCGCGCACGCCGTCTGGGGCGAACAACTGCAGAATTACGTCGACTGGCTGTTCCCGGCCGGCGGCGAACGGATGCACGAACGCGTGCTGGTCTACACGCGCGACGCGCAGCTGCTGGGCATCACCTCCGAGCACGTTCCCAGCACCCCCGGCACGGCGCTGATCACCGAGGGGCCGGTGCAGGCCGCCGCCGCGATGGTCGCGCTGTTCCCCGCCGAGGTCACGCAGGTCTACCTGCAGCACGACCTATCCATCGTTTCCCCCGGCCCGCTCGCCCCACGAATCGACGCACGGCTGCGCACCATCGCAGACGTAGAGGGTCGCGCCCTGGCCTCCAGCTACCGGGTGTCAACGGCCAGCATCTACCGTGCAATGGCGGGGGGCGAGACGGTGTCGACGATCAGGCGGTTCCTGTCGGAGATCTCGCTCACGGGCATCCCGCAGCCGCTCGAATACCTCCTCGCTGAGGCCGGATCCCGCTACGGTCTCGTGCGGGTCGCGGCCGTCGACGGCGGGCGGGCATCCGTTCGGTCGACTGATGACGCGATGCTGCGAACTCTTCTCGTCGACCACGGCATTTCTGCCCTCGGGCTCACGCGTGCGGGCGATGGGCTCATCAGCAGGTTCAACCAGGACATCGTGTTCTGGACGCTCAGCGAGGCCAGATACCCGGTCACCGCCGAGAACAGCGACGGTGAGGTGATCGTGTTGAAGCGGCCCACCGCAAGCCGCTCGAACACGAGCGAAAGCGTCGACACCACCGCCAGCCTCATCGAGCGGCTTCGGCTCGGCAGCTCATCAGACCCCGATGTCACCGGCGCCGCCTGGCTGACCCGGCAGTTGGATGTCGCCATCAAGGGCAAGGTGACCATCACCGTGACCGTGCAGCTGGGCGACGGCTCGACCGCCAACTACCAACTCGAACCGGCCAGTGTGGCCGGCGGCAGGCTGAGGGCACTCGATCGCAAGGCCGACATCGAGCGCACGCTTCCGCTCGCCAGAATCCTCTCGGTCAGCCCTGCCAAATAGCGGGGACTGGCAGCCGCTCCCAGTTAGTCGAACTAAGCTAACGGGGTGAATCCGGCTCCGAACGGTCCCCTTATCGTGCAGTCCGACCGCACGGTGCTGCTGGAGGTGGCGCACCCGGACGCCGAGGATGCCCGCCACGATCTTGCCGTCTTCGCCGAACTCGAGCGTGCGCCGGAGCACATCCACACCTACCGCATCACCCGGCTCGGGCTGTGGAATGCGCGAGCCGCTGGCCACGATGCCGTCGACATGATCGCAACCCTCGAGAAGTATTCGAAGTTCTCGATACCGCAGTCGGTCACGGTCGACATCACCGAGACGGTCGGTAGGTACGGCCGCCTGGTGATCGAACGCGCCGACGATGGCGCCCTCACCCTCACCGCGACGGATGCCGCCGTGCTTTCCGAGATCACGCGCGCGCGCAAGGTCGCGGGGTTGCTGTTCGAGAAGCGCGGCCCGCACACCTACGTCGTGCAGGCGTGGGCTCGCGGTCAGCTCAAGCAGGAACTTCTGAAGCTCGGCTGGCCCGCCGAAGACCTCGCCGGCTACACGCCGGGAACCCCGCACGAGATCGACCTGACCGACGACGGCGGCTGGCACCTGCGCCCATACCAGCACCAGGCGATCGACAACTTCTACGCGCACGGCTCCGGTGTCGTGGTTCTGCCCTGCGGTGCCGGCAAGACCCTCGTCGGACTGGGGGCGATGGCCGCCGGAAAGACGACCACGCTCATCCTCGTCACCAACACGGTCTCCGCCCGGCAGTGGCGGGCAGAGCTGCTCAAGCGCACCACCCTGACCGAGGATGACATCGGCGAGTACTCCGGCCAGGTCAAGCAGGTGCGCCCGGTGACCATCGCGACTTACCAGATCCTGACTGCGCGCCGGAAGGGCGAGTACGCCCACCTCGCGCTGCTCGACGCCCTCGACTGGGGGCTCGTGATCTATGACGAGGTTCACCTCCTGCCAGCACCCGTCTTCAAGCTGACAGCCGACCTGCAGGCGCGCCGCCGACTCGGACTCACCGCAACGCTGGTGCGCGAGGATGGTCGCGAAGGTGATGTCTTCAGCCTCATCGGCCCCAAACGGTTCGACGCACCCTGGAAGGAGATCGAGGCTCAGGGCTTCATCTCCCCCGCCTCCTGCTACGAGGTGCGCATCGACCTGCCCGAGGGCGATCGGCTCGAGTACGCGGCATCCGCCGACGACGAGCGGTACCGGCTGGCAGCGACGGCGCCCGCGAAACTCGGGGTCGTTCGTGAGCTCGTCAAGAAACATGCCGGTGAGCGCATATTGGTGATCGGGCAATACCTCGACCAGATCGACCAGCTTGCCGATGCTCTGGATGCGCCCCAACTGACGGGCTCGACACCGATAGACGAGCGGGAACGGCTGTATCAGGCGTTCCGCGAAGGCAGCCTCACGGTGCTCGTGGTGTCCAAGGTCGCGAACTTCTCGGTAGACCTACCGGAGGCGACGGTTGCCATCCAGGTGAGCGGGTCGTTCGGCTCCCGTCAGGAGGAGGCGCAGCGGCTCGGTCGTCTCCTGCGCCCGAAGGAGAGCGGGCTGCCCGCGAACTTCTACACGCTCGTCGCACGCGACACCGTCGACCAGGATTTCGCGCAGAACCGCCAGCGGTTCCTCGCGGAGCAGGGCTACAGCTACACGATCCTCGACGCCCACGACCTGGCGGGATAGCCTGCCGCGCGTCACCACGGTCGACCGCGCCCGTTCGGCTCGGGCGCGGCTGTGCGCCCGCGCGCGCTCGCGCCGAGGGGCAGCGCTCGGCGCTGAGCGGGCCCTGTCGCCCGCAGCGCTCGGCGCGCCCCGAGCCGGAGGTCACCCGACTCCCAGTTATCTCACAGGTGACATGCAGATACTTGCTCCATGGCTGACGGACCGAAGATTCTGATTGTCGACGACGAACCCAACATTCGCGACCTCCTCACCACGAGCCTGCGCTTCGCAGGATTCGCTGTGCGAGCGGTCGGAAATGGTGCACAGGCGATCTCTGCCGTGCTCGAGGAAGAACCCGACCTCATCATCCTCGACGTGATGCTGCCCGATATGAACGGTTTCGGCGTGACCAAGCGCCTCCGGGCATCCGGCTACACCGCGCCCATCCTGTTCCTCACAGCGAAGGATGACACGGAAGACAAGATCACCGGCCTCACCGTCGGTGGCGATGACTACGTGACGAAGCCGTTCAGCCTTGACGAGATCGTCGCCCGCATCAAGGCGATCCTGCGTCGCACGATGCAGGACGACGAGGAAGCGGTCATCCGCGCCGGCGAGCTGACGATGGACCAGGACACCCACGAGGTGACCATCGGTTCCGAGCAAATCGAGCTGAGCCCCACGGAGTTCAAGCTGCTGCGCTACCTCATGCTCAACCCCAACCGCGTGCTGTCGAAGGCGCAAATTCTCGACCACGTCTGGGAGTACGACTTCAACGGAGACGCCGGCATCGTAGAGAGCTACATCTCCTACCTCCGCCGCAAGCTCGACCAGTTCTCTGACGAGCCCGTCATCCAGACCAAGCGTGGCTTCGGATACATGCTTAAGGCAGCAAGGGTTTAACCTAGTTACCTGATGCACGCTCTCACCGAGTGGTGGAACCGGATCTCGCTCCGCACCAAAATCACTGGCGTGACGGTTCTGCTACTCACAATGGGCCTCCTGGTCGCCGGCGTCGGCACGATGACGGTGCTGCGCAACTACCTCCTCGAGGAAGTCGACAAGAAGATCGACTCCGCCGTCGAGGCGCTGCCCGACCGCACCATCAGCTTCACGGGCACCGACGACGACCTGCACTGCACTGTGCTTACCCTGCCGACCGACTTCTTCCTGGCGATCGTGCAGAGCGACGGTGAGCTGCTGTGCAGCAACGCCTCCAACAACGCCAAGCAGCCCGTCGTGACCTCCCTCGCCAGCCCGTTCATGGATGAGCATGAGGGCACCGTCAAGCTCACCCTGCCGAGCTCCTCGCTGGGCGGCCAGTGGCGGGTCGTCGCCAACCCGGTCACGGCCAACGGCACGGCCGGCTCGTACACTGCCGTCATCGGCCTCGACCTTGGCGCATCGAACGCGACCATCTCCCGGCTGGCCGCGATCTTCCTGTTCTTCGGGCTGACCGTCGTGATCTTCGGCGGCGCGCTGACACGACTGCTGGTGACATCCACCTTCACTCCGTTGAGGGAAGTCGAGGCTACGGCCGCGCGCTTCGCCGAGGGCGACTTCAACCAGCGCATCGCGGGCGCGACCCCCAACACCGAGGTCGGGCGGCTCAACCGCTCGCTCAACTCCATGCTGGGCACGATCGACAGTGCGTTCGCCGACCGGGCGCGCACCATCGACCAGATGCGCCGGTTTGTGGGCGACGCCAGCCACGAACTGCGCACACCGCTCGTCTCGGTACGGGGCTACGCAGAGCTGTACAGGATGGGCGCCCTGACGACGTCCGAGGATGTCGCCCAAGCCATGGAGCGCATCGAAAAAGAGGCGATCCGCATGGGCGAGCTGGTCGAGGATCTGCTCGAACTGGCCAGGCTCGACGAAGCGAAACCTCTGCAGCTCACCGAGGTCGACCTGGTGCCGCTGGCGCGCGACGCCGCGCTCGACGCGATGGCCTCGGCGCCCGATCGTGTCGTTACCGTCGTGGGGATCGACATCGCCGCGGAACCCGACCTCGATCTGGATGACATCGACCCGCCGACGCGCGAGCTCATCCTCCCCGACACCGAGTCGTCGACGTCGTCGCGCAGCGTGCCCAGTCTGGCCACCGGCCCCATCGCGTTCGCCGGAGCCACCCTCGCCCGGCTGGTCGCTCGCCGCTCCCGTGCCCGCGAAGACCTCGGCGGGGTTGCGCCAGCGACCGAGCCTCCGAATGTGGCCCTTCGCGCCGTCGTGCTTGCCGAGGAGAACAAGATCCGCCAAGTGGTCGCCAACCTCATCGGCAACGCTATGCGGTTCACCCCGGAGGGCAGCCCGCTCGAGATCGGAGTGGGCGTTGATTCAGCCCGCCGACGTGCGATGATCTCGGTCATCGACCACGGCGAAGGTGTCCCTCCCCAGATTCGCGGCCGGATCTTCGAGCGCTTCTACCGTGCAGACAGTTCGCGGCAGCGCGCCACCGGCGGAAGCGGACTCGGGCTGGCGATCGTCGCGGCCATCGTCGAGGCGCACGGCGGAGATGTCGACATTGTCGAGACCTCCGGCGGTGGGGCGACCTTCCGGATCAGCCTTCCCCTCCTCCCCAGCGCAGTGGATGCCCCGGCCCTCCCCGTCGCGCCGCAGGAGTAACACCCGCTCCCCTGCCCCGGATAACGTCTCGCCCATGACCCGTTATCAAGTAGACAGTGAAGCCGTCATCAGCGCCACAGGCGCTGTGCGGTCATCCATCACCCGCATCCAGTCCGAAGTGGCGGGCCTTCACGGCCAGCTGACCAACCTGCAATCCTCGTGGACCGGCCAGGCCGCCTCGGCGTTCACCGGTGTCGTCTCCGAGTGGAAGACCACGCAGCAGCGGGTCGAAGAGAACCTCGCCGCGATCAACCAGGCCCTCACCCAGGCTGGCCAGCAGTACGCAGAGATCGAGGCAGCCAACGCCCGGCTGTTCAGCCGCTAGGGCGCAGGAACAGCGAAACGGCCGGCCTCCCGAAGGAGACCGGCCGTTTGTGCGTGTTACGTGGACTTAGAAGTCCATGCCACCCGACGGGTCGCCCATCGGTGCAGCGTGCTTCTCAGGCTTGTCAGCAACAACAGCTTCGGTTGTGAGGAACAGACCGGCGATCGACGAAGCGTTCAGCAGTGCTGAGCGGGTCACCTTCACCGGGTCGTTGATTCCCGCAGCGAGCATGTCGACGTACTCACCGGTCGCGGCGTTGAGGCCCTGGCCAACCGGAAGGTGGCGGACCTTGTCTGCCACAACACCGGGCTCGAGGCCCGCGTTGAGTGCGATCTGCTTGAGCGGAGCGTCGATGGCTACGCGCACGATGTTCGCGCCCGTTGCCTCGTCGCCGACAAGGTTCTTGACTGCCTCAGACTCGAAGGCGATCTTGCCAGCCTGGATGAGTGCAACTCCACCACCGGCGACGATGCCCTCTTCGACAGCTGCCTTGGCGTTGCGCACTGCATCCTCGATGCGGTGCTTGCGCTCCTTGAGCTCAACCTCGGTTGCGGCTCCGGCCTTGATGACGGCGACGCCACCAGCGAGCTTCGCGAGACGCTCCTGGAGCTTCTCACGGTCGTAGTCGCTGTCGGTGTTCTCGATCTCGGCGCGGATCTGCTTGACGCGGCCAGCGATGGCCTCCTCGTCGCCCGAACCCTCGATGATGGTCGTCTCATCCTTGGTGATGATGACCTTGCGTGCGCGGCCGAGCAGGTCGAGCGTCGCGTTCTCGAGCTTGAGGCCGACCTCTTCCGAGATGACCTGTCCGCCCGTGAGGATGGCGATGTCGGCGAGCTGCGCCTTGCGGCGGTCTCCGAAGCCGGGAGCCTTGACGGCAACCGACTTGAAGATGCCACGGATCTTGTTGACAACCAGAGTCGCGAGAGCCTCGCCGTCAACGTCTTCCGCGATGATGAGCAGCTGCTTGCCGCTCTGGATCACCTTGTCGACGATGGGCAGCAGGTCCTTGATGTTGGAGACCTTGCTGTTGACGATCAGGATGTAGGGGTCTTCGAAGACCGCTTCCTGGCGCTCGGGGTCGGTGACGAAGTATGCCGACAGGTAACCCTTATCGAAGCGCATTCCCTCGGTGAGCTCGAGCTCGGTGCCGAACGTGTTCGACTCCTCAACGGTGACAACACCTTCCTTGCCGACCTTGTCGATCGCCTCGGCGATCAGTGCGCCGATCTCGGGGTCACCAGCGGAGATGGATGCGGTGGCCGCGATCTCTTCCTTGGTTTCGATCTCCTTGGCGCTGGCGATGAGTGCCTCGATGACGGCTGCAGTAGCCTTCTCGATTCCGCGCTTCAGGCTGATCGGGTCTGCTCCGGCTGCGACGTTGCGCAGTCCTTCGCGAACGAGCGCCTGTGCGAGAACGACCGAGGTGGTCGTTCCGTCGCCTGCGACGTCATCGGTCTTCTTTGCGACCTCTTTGACGAGCTCAGCACCGATCTTCTCGTATGGGTCGTCAAGCTCGATCTCCTTGGCGATCGACACACCATCGTTCGTGATGGTGGGCGCGCCCCACTTCTTCTCGAGTACGACGTTGCGACCGCGTGGGCCGAGGGTGACCTTGACTGCGTCGGCCAGGATGTTCAGGCCGCGCTCGAGGCCGCGACGGGCCTCTTCGTTGAAAGCAATGATCTTTGCCATGTGTGTTTCTCGTCCCTCCCGGACGTCGTACCAGCGAGTTCGTTAGCACTCGAAACATGCGAGTGCCAGAGGCTAAATTAGCACTCGACGGGGTCGAGTGCAAGACAGCCAGAATGCCCCGGATGCATCGTTAACGCACGCGACGTCGCCCACCGAGGTGGGCGACGTCCGTCGCGGTCCAGTCGCGCGGCTAAGCGGGCCGAACGGCGTCTGCCTGTGGGCCCTTGGCGCCGGTGCCGACCTCGAAGATGACGCGCTGGCCCTCCTCGAGAACCTTGTATCCGCCCATGTCGATGGATGAGTAGTGCACAAACACATCCTGACCGCCCTCATCGATGGTGATGAAGCCGTAGCCCTTCTCGGCGTTGAACCATTTGACGACTCCGTGTGCCATGACTTTCTCCCTGCTATGAACTGGCTGAGGCCGGAAAGGTGGCCGCATTTTCAGATCGTAACGGGGCAGATCAGCCTCACCGGGGGTTGGCAACAGCACTGCCGCACAGATTAAACACAGCCGAAACACTGGCCGCAGATACGCGGTTTTTGACCCCGTTTAGCCAGCGGGCGTTGCGCCCGGGTAGTCGGAGCCGATGACGATGTTCAGTGGGTTACCGGGGAAGGTTTCTGCCGACACCAGCTGGATCTCGCCTGCGCCGAGAGCGATGACCAGCCCACGCGCGACATCCTCATTCGCTGGATCGCTGTAGTAGACGGTCGTCTTCCCGACATCGCTGGTCGACGCGCGTGCGCGGGCATCGATCGTCCAGCCCGCGGCGGCGAGCGCATCCCCGACCGTGTTCTGAAGCTCGGCCGTCGTGGTGCCGTTGTAGATCGAGATGGTGATGTTGCGGGCAGGGTCGATGGTGGCCGGATCGAGTACAGGCTCAGCGGTCGCCGTCGGTGTCTGCGGGACGATCGGGGCCGGGGTGGACTCGGCCGACAAAAACGGTATATCGATGTCGATGCCCGTGAACGCCTTAAGTCCGGCGATGCCGCCCACCACCAGCAGCAGTGTGGCCAGCGCAGCCCAGGCGAACGCGATCCAGCCGCGTCCGCGCTGGGCGGGGCTGCGGTGTGCGCCGACGCGCTGAAGGTCTTCGGGGAGCTGATCGAACCGGTCTTTGGGATACGCCATAGGTCAGTAGGTCGTTTCTTCGTCGTGGTGCGCAGCGGCGCCAGTGTCTGGACTTGAGAATGCCCGTGCTGCTCGCGAGGATGTTCGCGCGTCGCGAGCTCGCTGCAACCTTCCCACCAGCATGGGATCGTGTCGCACGGCTGCGGGCAGATCGATCACTGCATTCAGAACCTGATAGTAACGGGCGGTGGACAGTGAAAACTGTGAACGAATCGCCTCTTCCTTCGCCCCAGCGTGCCGCCACCACTCGCGCTCGAAATCGAGGATCGAGGCATCCCGTGCAGACAGGCCGGAGGCCGAATCGTTAGCTGGCTGCTGCTGCGAGCTCATTCCTCACCTCCAAGTCGCTGTCATCTTAGGCCGCGATCACCACTCGGCCGGGAGGTGACTCGCTCGTCGGCAACCTCGCGCGGCTAGTTCGTGCCAGCCCGATACATCGAGATGTGCATGATGGTGGCTTCCTCGTACGGCTCGCCGAAGGCCACGAACCCGAACTTCGCGTAGAGGGGTGCCACGTACTGCTGGGCGTGCAGCATTGTGGGCGTCCCGGCGAAGTCTTTGAGTACCTGATCCATGAGCTTCTGGGCGAGGCCCTCACCGCGACGGTCCGTGCGCACGACCACCCGCCCGATGATGTGGCGCGCATCCAGGTGTTCTGGCTGCTCGTTGACCAGCACCCGCAGGTATGCCGCTGTGCCGGACGAGTCGGCAATCCAGTAGTGGCGGGTGCCCGGCTCCTGGTCACGGTTGTCGAGTTCTTCCTCGTCGACCTTCTGCTCGACGAAGAACACATCCGTTCTCAATTTCAGAACGTCGTAGAGTTCGCTAGTTGTGAGTTCGCTCCATGAGCGTGAGACTACGGAACATTCAGACACGGTCCCGAGTTTAATACAGGGAGTACCGCATCCCCGTATGAAGGAGAGACTAATGACGTACAAGGTTGAGAAGACCGAGCAGCAGTGGCGCGATGAGCTCGGCGACCGTTACTCGATCCTGCGTGAGGCTGCCACCGAGCGCCCATGGTCCGGGGCGTTGCTCGATGAGAAGCGCGACGGCACATACACCTGCGGGGCGTGCAATGCCGAGCTGTTCAAAAGTGGCGCGAAATTCGATTCCGGATCGGGCTGGCCGAGCTTCTTCGAGTCGGTCGACCCTGACGCGGTGGAACTGAAGCGCGACAAGTCGCTCGGCATGATCCGCACCGAGGTCGTCTGCGGCACCTGCGGATCCCACCTCGGGCACCTGTTCGACGACGCGTACCAGACCCCCACCGGTGACCGGTACTGCATGAACTCGCTCTCGCTCGGCTTCAAGGAAGACTGATTGTCTGCCCTTCACGCCGTACTGCGCCGGCAGTCGTACCCCCAGGTCACTGCCGACGCCCCCACCCACGAACAACTGGTGCCCTTCGTCGAGGCCGCAGCCACGATCGCCGATCACGGCTCGCTGAAACCCTGGCGGTTGATCGAGTTGCGCGGTGATGACCGGGTAGCGCTCGGCAAGGCCTTCGCCAAGGAGGGCGGCTCGGCAGACAAACCCCTGCGTGCGTCGCTTCTGATCGCCGTGGTGGCGATACACCGGTCGAAGAGCAAGCCGAAGTGGGAGCAAGAAGCCGTGGCATCCGGTGTCGCCTACATGATGAGCCTGCTGCTGGATGAGGCGGGCTGGGGCGTTTTCTGGCGCTCCGGAGATCTGACGCGCAACAAGCGGGTCGCGAAGATGCACAAGCTCGCGAAGAACGAGAAGCTCATGGGCTGGCTTTATGTGGGCGGCAAACCGGCGAAGTCGAAGTCGCCGAAGCGATCGAAGATCACGGTTTCCGAGTACCTTTCGGCCCCCTGAGCACGTGTGACGGCACCATGGCGACGGCGAGCGCGACGAGGGTGATGGCGGTGCCCACGACGGTCGTCCAGGCGAGTGGATGCCCGGCGGCCGGTGTCACGATGTCGAGAAGCAGCGCCACAATGAGTTGCCCCGAGATCGTTCCGAGCGCCAGCAGCAGCACACCGATGCGCGGCGCCAGGATCGCGCCGAGTCCGATGAAACCAGCGCCGATCACGCCGCCGAGGTAAAGCACTGGGTTGGTTGGATACAGGGCGGGGAGCCCGGCGTACATGGAGTGAACGGCCGTCACCCCCACCAACAGGGTGAGTCCGACGACGAAGTTCAGCACGGTCGCCGTCACGGGTGAACCCGAGATGACCCGCACCTCGCCGTTGGCGGCCTGCTGCCACGGGATGGCGAGGCCGGCAAGGAAGGGAAGCACCACAAGCCACAGGGGCACGGTTCCGAGAAACTGGGTCGACACCACCAGCACCACCGCGACGAGCATCATGGCGGAGCCTGCGATGCGGGCCGTGGTGATGGCGCGCGGGGGCGTTGACCCGATGCCGCGCCGGTCGACGGCGAGCCCGCTGAGGGTCTGCCCGAACACCACCGCGACGGTGAACACTGCAATGCCGAGCAGCCCGGCCGACAGCCCCTGCGACAGCACGAAGAGTGCGCCTGACGCGCCACCCATGACCATCCACCACGGCATCCGCCCAGCCCGCAGGTCGTCGTGGATGATGCGGATACCTCTGCGCCCCGGCTTGGAGATCGCCAGGATCAGCAGCATCAGGATCATCCCGGTCCCGAAGGAGATCACGGAGGCGACATAGCCGTCACCGAGCTCCGCACCCAGCTGGCCGTTGATGCGCGCCTGCACCGCGATGCCCGCGCCACAGAGCAGGGCGCCCAGCACCCCGGGCACCAGAACCCTGGGTTCCGGATGCTTCAGCTCAAGTATCGACACGGGACAACGCTAGTCGTACCGGGAGTCCCCTATTATGGACGAGGTTGATTTGCCCCCTTAGCTCAGTTGGCCAGAGCACCGCTCTTGTAAAGCGGGGGTCGTCGGTTCGAATCCGACAGGGGGCCCAGTAAAGATGTCGAAGGCCGTCGGTGATAGATCCATCGCGGTGCAACCGTCGGGCCTGTCAACGCCCATGGGTTTCATAGGAAGCGCTGGTTTCATGGGTAAACATGGATGCCTTCTTCAATTACACCGGAGCCCGATCGCCCCATTCCCGGGCCGTATCGATTCTCTCGATTCATCGCTCCGGAGTTGTCGCGTGACCGCCGCCGCGTCGTCTCCGACTCCTCTGCGCCCTTCAGCGAAGGATGTGCTGGCAGAGCTTCGTCGTCGCGCAATCGCCCATCCGGGCGGGTTCGCAGACCTCGCCACCGCCTCCCCCGTTGACCCGACGCCGCAAGTCTTCGTCGATGCGCTGGCAGCAGCGGGCGGCGCGCCGGGTTATCCCTTGACCATCGGGGTCGTCGAGTTGCGCGACGCGATGGTGCACTGGTTCGATCGCGTACGCGGCGTCACCCTCAATCGAGCGGGTGTGCTACCCACGATCGGGTCTAAAGAGTTGTTGGGCTTGCTGCCGTTCTTGCTCGGTCTGGGTCCTGGCGACGTCGTGGTTCGCCCGTCGCTGGCCTATCCGGCCTATGAAGCGGGGGCGGTTGCCGTGGGTGCCAGCGTCGTGGCTGAGGACGATCCAGCTGAGTGGCCTGAAGCGACCAAACTCATTTGGCTGAACTCCCCGCGCAACCCCGACGGCCAGACCCTGACCATTGAAGAGTTGCGTCGTGCTGTCGCCCGAGCTCGTGAGCTCGGTGCTGTGATAGTCGGCGACGAGTGTTACGCCGTGTTGAATGAGGTCAACGGGGAGCGGATACCTTCCATCCTGGATCCGAGAGTGGTTGGCGACGACATGAGCCAGATCCTCGCCAGCTATTCGGTCAGCAAGCAGTCGAACATGGCTGGATACCGGGCCGGCATGGTAGCCGGGGACGAGCAGCTGATCGGAAAAATCGCATCGCAGCGCCGCAACCTAGGTCTCATGGTCCCTGCGCCCGTGCAGCAGGTGCTCAGCGCAGTCCTGTCCGATGACGGGCATGTGGCCGAGCAGCGCGCCCTCTATACCTCCCGACTCGAGCGTCTCCGATCGGCCGTCGAGGCTGCCGGATTCCAGATTCACGGGTCGGAAAGCGGCCTGTACCTCTGGGCCACGCTGGGCGAAAGTGGAGTCGATACTGCCATGGAACTGGCCGACATCGGCGTCCTCGTCTCACCGGGCGAGTTTTACGGCCCGAGCGGCGCGGAATTCGTGCGGTTTGCCGTGACGGTTCGGGATGAGTACCTCGACCGGGCGATCAGCGCCCTACGGTCTTGGGCCCGCTGACCAGAGAACAGCTCAGGTCTTAGAAGGCGATCATCACCTTGAGGCTTTCGCGGGTGTCCATGGCGGTGTATCCCAGCGCTACCTCGTCGATGCCCACGACGCGATCGAAGACGCGACCCGGAACGATCGAGCCGTCAAGCACGTCTTTGAGCGCGGATTCGATGTAGGCGCGCACGGGGGCAGGTCCACCCGTGAGCGTTATGTTGCGGCTGAAGAGCGAACCCCAGCCGATCGGAGCCTCGGAATACTGTGGAACGCCGACCCGCGAGATGGTGCCGCCCGCGCGGACGGACCCCAGTGCTTGCTGGTACGCCGGAAAGTGACCGACCGCCTCGATGACGACGTGACTACCCTCGCCACGGGTGAGTTCGCGCACCCTGGCGACTCCCTCTTCTCCGCGCTCGGACACGATCTCGTCCGCCCCGAACTCGACACCGATATCAGTGCGCGACTGGTGCCGACCCATGAGGATGACCCGCTCGGCCCCCAGCTTTTTTGACGCCAGCACGGCCGACAGCCCTACGGCGCCGTCGCCAATCACCGTCACAGTCTTGCCCGCACCGACCCGCCCCATATGCGCGGCGTGGTAACCAGTGAGATAGACATCGGACAGGGCGAGGAGCGACGGAAGCAGCTCACTTTTCTCGTCGACGCCCGGCACTGTCACCAGGCTGCCGTCTGCCTGCGGCACCCGCGCATACTCTGCCTGGAAGCCGCCGACGTCGGGCTTATTGTAAAAGCCGCCGTGGAGGCAGGATGTGTGGAACCCTTCTCGGCAAAAGATGCAGGTATTGTCCTGGTACGTAAACGTGGCGACGACCAAATCTCCCCGTTTTACAGTGGATACCTCAGAGCCGACTTCCTCGACTATCCCGAGCATCTCGTGGCCCATCGGAGCACCGATCGGCCCCGGCTTACGCGTGTGATACGGGTGCAGGTCCGACCCGCAGACACACGCACGAACCACCCGGACAATGGCGTCTGTCTTGTGTTGGATCACCGGGTCCGCTACCGACTCCACTCGGACGTCGCCCGCGCCGTAGAGAAATGCTGCCTTCATAGGGTTTCCTCACGAAATAAACCTGCGGCTGAGGTCGCTCTCCACTTGGATCCGTGAATGCGCGACCAGACCATGACACAACCTTACGGGCCAGGTCATCGATGTCCGGCGTCTCGGTGAACCTCGACTGCACCGGGCTCGTCCGCCCGGCCCGATCATGAAGCTCGCCACCGAGAGGAAGGGCCTCAATGTCGGCGACGAGATTGTGGTGCACGCCTCAGACCCGGTTTCGCCAGCGACGCCCCCGGCCTGGGTGCGGCGCAACTGCCACGAATGGGGATCGCCGAATCCGATCTCATCGACGGGGTCGAACTCGGCGGTGTTGCCACATTCCTCGGCGAGGCTGCGGAGTCGACCACCACGCTGTTTATCTAGCGTCGCGGGCTGAGCACCACCACGGCGGTCTCGGTTGAGCGCAGCTCGGCAAACTCATCGAGGTCCTTGTTCAGCTCGCGCCACCGTTCCCAGAGACGCGCGCGCTCGTCACCTTCCGCTGCAGCCGCTCTCACGATCCGTCGATCGTTCGCCAACACGACCGTCGCCTCAGGGTGCGCAAGCAGGTTGAGCCACCAGGCCGGTTCACCCTCGCCCCATCCATTCATCGCCATGGTGACGAGGTTCGGGCCGTCTTCGAAATAGCCCAGGATGACGCTGCGCAGCTTGCCGGTGCGACGACCGATCGTCGTGACGCGCATCGCTCCCCACTTGTCGGGCTGCGCCAGCCATAACCCGCGGCGACCGCCGGTGATCCGGTAGATGGCGCGATGGATCCGCCAGGCGACGCGAATGAACCATCTCGGCGGGAGTTTTGGGGTCTTGTCAGACTTATTCATGAGCGTGCTCCTTCGCGGTACCGGTTCAGTAAACTTCGGAGGCGATGAAAGTGCTGATCCCCAACACCATAGAACTTAAGCTTCCCGATGAATACACCCTCGTGGAGTACGCGGCAGACGAGCCCATCGCCGACGGGCACATCGACGCCGAGGTTCTCGTTGTCTGGGCGAACAGCGCGGCGAACCTTCAGGACGCCGCCAAACGCCTCACCTCGCTGCGCCTCGTGCAGACTCTCGCGGCCGGCCCGGATGCAGTGCTGAATGCCGGCTTCGGTGCGGTTCCCGTTGCGTCTGGACGCTCGCTGCACGACGCCCCTGTCGCGGAGCACGCGCTCGCACTGACCCTCGCCCTGGTGCGTCGACTCGACACCCTCGGCGACGCGCAGCGCGAGTCACGGTGGGACGACGGCTTCCTCACCGCCCAGCGCACCCCCGAGACCGACCACCTGTACACGCTGTCGGGTGCGGAGGTGCTGATTTGGGGCTTCGGTTCGATCGCTGCAACCCTCGCGCCGATGCTCGAACTGCTCGGCGCACGGGTGACCGGGGTCGCGTCGACCGCCGGCACACGCCACGGCTATCCCGTTGTCTCGACAGAGCAGCTGCCCGCCCAGCTGGCAACCACCGACGTGCTCATCTCGCTCCTGCCCGCGAGCCCGCAGACCAGGAACGCCTTCGACGCGTCACTCATTTCGGCGATGAAGCCCACCGCCCTGTTCGTGAACGTGGGCCGCGGCGCGACTGTCAATGAAACTGACCTGATGGATGCCCTGCGCTCAGGTCGCCTGCGGGCCGCCGCCATTGACGTGATGCAAGAGGAGCCGCTGCCGTCGTCGTCACCGCTGTGGACGACGCCCAACCTGATCATCACCCCTCATGCCGCAGGCAACCGCCCTCGTGGGGCGAGCACGCTCGTCGCGACCAACCTTCGCAACCTGACCGCGGGTGCGCCTCTGGAGAACCTGGTCTAGCGGTTTGGCGGTGCCCTTAGCCGTCCGTGGGCGGCGGCAGCGCTGCAACTACCCGGTGGTGACGACCGCGAGTCCCGTCGATGACGACGCACTCGACATGCCGCCGGCATCCACGAGGTCGGTGAAACCGAGGTTGGCCATGCGCGAGACGGCGGAGGCCGAGCGATTGCCCGAGGCGCAGTAGACGACGTAGCGCCCGTCCTGCGGCAGCTCGGACACTCGAGTGTCGAAGTCGGCCGCGCGCACGTCGATGTTGACCGCACCATCGAGATGACCCGCGGAGTATTCATCGCTCGTACGCACATCCACGACGACCGTGTCCGGCGTCATCTCGATCGACGCCGGCGCGCATCCGGCCAGACCGACGAGAACGGCGGCGGCGAGGGCGATCCTGGCGATGACTCTCTTCATCGCTAGCGGTTGGACAGCGTGGACGACGTCGCGTCCGAGCG
The DNA here is from genome assembly GCF_030063305.1 of Salinibacterium sp. G-O1. Classification (GTDB taxonomy): domain Bacteria; phylum Actinomycetota; class Actinomycetes; order Actinomycetales; family Microbacteriaceae; genus Rhodoglobus. The sequence goes on along the minus strand of NZ_JASISV010000003.1, from coordinate 192,843 downwards.
AGAGTCGTGACCCTCGCACTGCTCGCTGCGCGGAACGTTCTGCATCACCTGGTCGACATGCTCACCACAGCCTGCCCACGTCGTCTTCCCACAAACCTCACACGTCAGCGCACTGCACATTGGCTTCCCTCTCCACTCTCAATCGAACAACCATATACCCCGGGGGGTATTCACCATCATAGGACATAATGCTGTCAATGACCTCTGAGCACCGCAGCACGGCCCGGATGCCACATCCGGCCGGAAAGGCAGCAGACCATGGTTAAGAGTGAATGGCGCGAATCCTTCTTCCGCCGCGGGTTCGTCAAACTGTCACCGATCATGGATGCGCGTGGTGGCGATGCCCATCGCGCGCACCTTCTGGGCGCGGTGTCCGGCACCGTGGTCGAGGTTGGGGCGGGCACCGGCACGTCGTTCCGCCACTACGGCGCGGCGGTGGATTCCGTTGTGGCCGTCGAGCCTGATGCCGAGCTGCGGGCCATCGCCGAGACCGCTGCGCGCTCGGCCGACGCAACCATCACGGTCACCGACGGCACCGCCGAAACGCTGCCGGTCGCATCCGGCAGTTGCGATTGGGTCGTGTGCAGCCTCGTGCTCTGCACTGTCCCCGATCAACGCGCAGCTTTCGCGGAGTTCGCTCGGGTGCTGAGGCCGGGCGGCCGCCTTGCGTTCTACGAGCACGTGCGCTCGAATCATCCGGTCATTGCGACGATGCAGGATGCGCTCACGCCCGCATGGTCCGCCCTGGCCGGTGGATGCCACCCCAACCGCGACACTCTGGCCGCGATCACGTCGGCCGGGTTCGAGATCGAGTCCGTTGACCGGTTCGGTTTCTCTCCGCACCCGGCCGCGCCGGCATTTGCACACATCTCGGGCACCGCACGCCTGGGATCCGCGTGATCAACGGTCGTCTCGCCGCCGAAGCGCTCGCAGCGCGTTGAAGATCGTCGCAAGGTCGACGACCTCCTGAATCCCCGCCCCCAGTGTCGCGGGGATGTAGCCGAGGGCGGCAATCACCATGAGACCCAGGCTGAGGCCGATACCGAGCCAGATGCTCTGCAGCGCGATCCGCACGGTGTCCTGACCGATCTCGACGGCCCGCTCGACCCGGGAGATGTCGTCGACCAGAATGACGGCTGACGCCGCCTCGCTCGCGGCCGACGCCCCGCGAGCACCCATCGCGATTCCCACCTCGGCCGAGGCGAGCACCGGTGAGTCGTTGACGCCGTCGCCGACCATGATGACGGGGCGCTGCTGGATGACCTTCACAGCGTTGACCTTGTCGATGGGGAGGCAGTTCGCCTGCACCTCGGTGATGCCGGTGACGTCCGCGACGTGATCTGCCGTCGCCTGCGCATCACCGGTCAGCATAAGGATGCGAGCCACCCCGCGGCTCCGAAGCCCTTCGATCGTGGTGACCGCGTTGGTGCGCACGGCATCCGTGGCAATGATGCTTCCGGCAAACTGCCCGTCGAGCGCAACGTAGATCGCCAGCTCGCCACCGGACAGCGGCGACTCGACCGCATCGGACGCCATACTCCGGATGAACGCCAGAGTGCCGACCGCCACAACCCGGTCATTCACCGTCGCGACAACACCACGCGCGGCGACCTCGCTGGACTCGGTGACGAGGTGGAGGGTGAGACCCCGCTCGCGGGCGGCCGTGACGATCGAGGCCGCTAGCACGTGGGAGGAGAACTGTTCGGCGGAGGCGACCAGCACGAGCAGGGCCTGCTCGTCGAGGGGCGGCAGCGCGTCTATCCGCGCGATGGTGGGCACCCCGTGCGTCAGCGTGCCCGTCTTGTCGAATACCGCGGTGCGCGCTCGGGCGAGTTGCTCAAGCACTCCCCCGCCCTTCACGATGATGCCCTCGTGGGCGGCTCGGCTCATCCCGCCCATGAAGGCGACCGGGGCCGCCAGCAGCAGGGGGCAGGGGGTGGCGAGCACTAGAACCTCGGCGAATCGCACCGGATCTCCGGAGAGCGCCCAGGCCGCCCCCGCGAGCAGCAGCGACACCACGGTGAAGGGGATCGCGTATCGGTCGGCGAGACGCACCACGGGCGCGCGATTGGTGGATGCCTGTTTCACGAGCGCGACGATCGCCTGATACTGGCTGTTCTCGGCGAGCGCTGAGGCGACGATGGTTGCCGCGGTGTTGCCGTTGACACTCCCACTCAACACCGTGTCGCCCTCGCGCCGGTTGCGCGGAAGACTCTCGCCGGTCAACGATGACTCATCGAACGACGCCGTGGTCGAGGTGAGAGTTCCGTCGACGGGCACAACCTCGCCTGACCGCACCAGCAGCACATCACCGATCGCCACATCCGTGGCACTGATGTCGTCCACGAGCGACGACCCGGTCACCACCCGATGTGCCGTCTGCGGTTCCCGGCGCAACAGGGCGCTCAGCTCCCGCTGAGCGCGTCCCTGCGCGAAATCTTCGAGGGCCTTCCCGCCCGACACCATCAGCACGATGATCATGCTGGCGATCACTTCGCCGACGGCGACGGTCGCCAAAATCGCGATGATGGCGAGGATGTCGATTCCCACCCGTTTCTGGCGGAGTTCCCGGATCATCCGCACGGCTTCGATGCCCGCTATCACCAGGGCGAAGATGCCGAAACCCCACCGCGCCACGACCTCGAAGCCTGCGAGCCACACGGCACCGCCCAGCAGCCCCCAGACGACGGTCAGGATGACGATGGGATAGCGCATCATGAGCGCCACGAGGGCTACGCGCGCGCCGGGGGTCGACATCGCTCAAGGCAACCACGGTTGAGGCTGCGCGAACAGGGTCGATGGTCCCACTGGGCGGAGGACTTTCGGCCCTGTGGCATCAGGGCGGGCCGGAGGACAGTGGTGTCATGAGCAATCAACCGTCAGTCGTGGTCGGTGTGAGCGGACCGACCCTCAACGACCCAGCCATCGAATGGGCTCTCTCGTACGCGCAGAGCCTGAACGCCGAGGTCGAACTCGTTCACATCGTGGACATGAGTTGGCGATCCACCCCCGCGACGTTCGCCGAGGCGGCGCTGCTCGCCGCCGAGCGCGAGCTGCGCGACATCGCGACCCAGCGCGCCGCCCGTACGGGTCTGCCGGTGCACGCGACGGTGCTGGTCGGGCATCCCACCAGACTGCTCGTGGAGCACGCTGCCAGTGCAGCCATGCTCGTACTCGGAACGCGCCGGAAGGAAAACCTCGGACAGTTGCTGTTCAACACCCGGGCGACGCGGGTGGCCAGCAAGGCTGGCGTGTCGACCGTGGTGGTTCCCAACACGGTCGTGCCGGGAAAGGGAATCGTGGTGGGCGTTGACGGATCGGAGTTGTCGGCGGCCCCGCTGGCCTTCGCGGCTCGGGAAGCCGACCGCACCGGCGAGCCGCTGAGGGTCATCTATTCCTGGTACGCACCCCGCCCGTGGACCGACGGCCAATTTGACGGGTGGCCGGCCGAGCCCGAAGACGAAGCGCGCCGCATCCTCGCCGAGGCGACCGCGGGGCTGGCGCAGACCTATCCTGACCTGAAGGTGCAAGCGGAAGTCGCGTTCGGGCGGGCGGCCAGCACGCTCTTCTCCGCATCCGAGGGCGCCACGATGCTCGTGGTCGGCAGTCACGGACGGCAGGGGTTCGAGAAAGCCTGGCTGGGATCGACGAGCGAAGAGCTCATCCTCGCGATGCCCACCACGGTTGCTATCATCCGATAGCGGTGCGGGTACGCTTGCACCAATCGTCTCCTCAAACCCCGAAGAGCGGAATCGAGTCTCGTGGGAACCCTGTACTACGCCGATGGCAGCCGAGTCGCTGTAACCATCAGCGACCGCGAGCTCGCTCACCTGAAGTACGTCATGGTGACCAAGCTTCGCCGCGGTGAACCATTCACGTTCTCTTGGGACATTCCGGAGACAGAGGGCGGCGGTCGATCGAGTGTGTGGGTCTCCCGAGAGATCCCCCTGCAATTCGTGTTCAATGACACTGCCCCGCAGGACATGAACCGGGCGTGGCTCGACGAGCTCTCACAGCTGGCATCGACAGTTTCCGGGCTCGCCCTGACGCCAGAACCCGCGTAGCCGGCAAACCAAAACTTCCGCTCGATGCGATCGCACGCGAGCAGTGCCCTAGAGTCGAATTTCACGCGCGGCGCATAATCACCAGCCGTCTATCGCGAGGAGTTGACGTGCCTACGGAGCGATCTGTGCCGAGCCACCCGTTCCGGGAACTCGCGCGCTCCTCACCCGCCCGCGCGGCAGCACTCGTCTTCGTGCTCGCGGCCGCGTTCTTCAGTGCGCTGCTGGCCCTTCCGATCTCTACAGACGACCCCAACGGCACCCCTCTCATCGACGCGATCTTCACCGGGGTTTCAGCGGTGACCGTGACCGGGCTCACGACAGTCGACACCGCCACCCACTGGTCGCTGTTCGGTGAGATCGTCATCCTCGTGGGAATCCAGACCGGTGGCCTGGGGATCGTGACAATCGCACTGCTCCTTGCCCGAGCCGTCACCCGCCATCTCGGCGTGCAGAGCAAGGTCTTCGCGCAGCAGAGCATCGGCACCTCCAAGATCGGCGAGGTCGGCACACTGCTGCGCATCGTGGTGCTCACGACCTTCGCGATCGAGGGCACCATTTTCCTCCTCCTGCTGCCCCCGTTCCTGATCGAGGAGTCGACCTGGTACGAGGGCGTCGGAAACGCCCTCTTCTACGCGGTCTCCTCCTTCAACAACGCGGGGTTCTCGGTGCACCCGGGCGGTCTCCAGGCGCTCGGCACCAACGTCTGGATCATCGGGCCCGTCATGCTCGGCGTCTTCGTCGGCAGTTTCGGATTCCCCGTCTTTCTCACCCTGATCACTCAGCGCTGGAACCGTAAGCGCTGGACGCTGCACACCAAGCTCACGCTCGCCATGACCACGGGCCTCCTGCTCATCGGTGCCATCGGCTGGGGATTGTCAGAGTGGAACAACCCGGGCACGGTGGGCGACGAGTCCCCTCTCGACAAGATTCTGCACGCCCTCTTCGCGTCGACCATGATGCGGTCTGGCGGGTTCACCCTCACCGACACGGCGGCGGCACACCCCGTGACACTGCTGCTGACCGACGCCCTCATGTTCGTCGGCGGAGGTTCGGCATCCACAGCCGGAGGCATCAAGGTCACCACCCTCGCCGTGCTGTTCCTCGCCATCATCGCGGAGGCTCGAGGCGACAAGGACCTCCGGGTCGCAGGTCGATCGATTCCCAGCGAGAGCCTCCGGGTTGCCATCAGTGTGACCTTCCTCGGCGCCACCCTCGTGCTCGTCGCCACCGCACTCATTCTTGCCGCGAACCCCTCCATCTCACTGGCCAGGGTGGCGTTCGAGGTGATCTCGGCATTTGCGACCTGCGGCCTGTCTGTGGGCCTGTCTGCTGAGCTCGACACGTTCGGAAAGTTCGTACTCAGCCTGCTGATGCTCGCCGGGCGCATCGGGCCGATCGGACTCGCGGCAGCACTCGCCCTCAAGCAACGCACCCTGCTCTACAGCCTGCCGGAGGAACGCCCCATCATCGGTTAGTTCACAACCGCGGGTCGGATAAGCTGAAGGTGGTGTGCCGGGAAGTCGGGTCGGCGGGTGACAGCGGTGTCGCCCACTACGACGACCGCTCTCGAAAGGTGCTCCATGGCTCACGAACCAGATGACACATACCGTCATCAGTTGCCCCACACCCTGTGGCGAGGCATCCACCAGACACTTAAGCAAGACACCGTCGGTGGAGCGCTACTGCTGGGCGCAACCGTGCTCGCCCTCATCCTGGCGAACTCCCCTGCCGCCGGGTTGTACGAGACTGTTCGTGAATTCACGTTCGGCCCCGAGGCTCTGCACCTGAACCTCTCGGTGGGATCGTGGGCTGCGGATGGGCTCCTCGCGATCTTCTTCTTCGTCGTCGGGCTTGAACTCAAAGAAGAATTCGTCGCGGGCAAACTGCGGCAGCCCAGCACGGCCGCCCTGCCGATTGCTGCGGCGATCGGCGGTGTCGCGCTCCCCGCCCTCATCTACGTTGCCGTCGTCTCCTCGGTCGGTGAGGCCGGACTGCGTGGCTGGGCCATCCCCGCCGCAACAGACATCGCGTTCGCCGTGGCCGTGCTCGCCGTCGTCGGCCGCAGCCTGCCGCCGGCGCTGCGCACCTTCCTGCTCACCCTTGCCGTGGTGGATGACCTGCTCGCGATCTCGATCATTGCCATCTTCTACACCGACGACCTTGAGCCTCTCATCCTGCTGCTCGCGCTCGTACCCCTGGCAATCTTCGCCGTGGCCGTGCAGCGAGGCGTCAGGAGCATCTGGATCCTGCTGCCGCTGGGCATCATCACCTGGGGCCTCGTGCATGCGTCCGGCATCCACGCCACAGTCGCTGGGGTGCTGCTCGGCTTCGCCGTGCCCGTCATCGCCACCCGCAGGGCACGCGTCAAAGTGGGAGTGGATTCCACCGGTGAACCGGTCTACGACGGCCTGGCCGCACACTTCGCGGACCGTTGGAGCTCGGTGTCGTCCGCAGTGGCTGTGCCGATCTTCGCGTTCTTTGCCGCGGGAGTTGCCGTCGGTGGTGCCACCGGGCTCGGAGAGGCGTTCAGCGACCCGATCGCCCTCGGGATCATCGCCGGACTGGTGCTCGGCAAGGCGATCGGCATCACGGGGACGACCTTCCTTGTCACCCGACTGCCCGGCCTCGCCATCGATGCCAGCCTGAAGTGGATCGACATCATCGGCATGGCCTTCGTCGCCGGTGTCGGATTCACCGTGTCGCTGCTGGTCGGCGAACTGTCATTCGGAGCCGGCAGCGAATCCGACGACCACGTCAAGGTTGGCGTGCTCGCCGGATCACTGCTCGCTGCCGTGATCGGTGGAATCATCCTCCACTTCAGAAACAGGCACTACGCCCGCCTCCGCTACTAAGCGGCGGTTGCGACCTACACGGTGCGCTGCGGCAGCTTCCATCCGGGCCGCACAGAGTGGCACGTGTATCCGTTCGGGTACTTCTCGAGGTAGTCCTGGTGGTCGTCTTCGGCCTCCCAGAAGTCGCCAGCGGGCTCGACCTCGGTGACGACCTTGCCCGGCCACAGGCCTGAAGCATCGACATCAGCGATCGTGTCGAGGGCGACCCGCTGCTGCTCCTCGTTCGTGAAGTAGATCGCCGAGCGGTAGCTGCGGCCCACATCGTTGCCCTGGCGGTCTTTCGTCGACGGGTCGTGAATCTGGAAGAAGAACTCCAGGACGTCGCGGTACGAGATCTGGGCGGGGTCGAAGACGATCTCGACTGCCTCGGCATGATCGCCGTGGTTTCGGTATGTCGCATTCGGAGTGTCTCCACCCGAGTAGCCGACGCGGGTCGACAAGACGCCGGGTCGGCGACGCAGCAACTGCTGTGCTCCCCAGAAACATCCGCCTGCGAGGATCGCGGTCTCAGTCGTGGCCATGGTCAGGCCCCCTTCGTGTTGTGTGAGCCGCCAGCTGCGGCCTTCATGGGTGAAAACAGTTGCCTGTCAGAAATAGTTCCCGCTGCAACTGGGAATCGCCCCCGAGGTGCACCGAGGTGCTCTTCGAGGGCGATCGCAGAGTGAGCCGGAGCTAGCCCGCGGGGGTTGCCGTCGGGGTCGGCGTCGGCGTCGACTGCTCGTTGAAGTCGGCTCCGGTCGCCTGCAGCACGAAGGCCTGGAATGAGGCGAGGTCGGAAACCGAACCCTCGTACTTGAGACCGTTCACGAGGACGGTGGGCGTGCCCTCGACCTTGTCGATGTTCGAGTTCGGGATCGGACCGTTCAGGGCGCGTGCGGTCGAGGCATTCACCCACGACTTGAACTCCTGGTCCTTGATGCACGATTCGATGGAGCTGGCAGATTTCACGCCCGCCTCCTTCGTTAACGCGATCAGCTCGTCGTTATCGAGTCCGGACGAGTTCTCGGCCGGCTGGTTCGCAAACAGCAGGTTGTGGAAGTCATAGAAGTTGTCCGGCGAGTAGTTGGCGACGCACGCGGTGGCGTTGGCCGACCTGGTCGAATACTTGGTGCCCTGCGACAGCCTGTCGAGGATGGTGATCGGGTGAATCTCGACCGTGGTCTTGCCGTTCTCGACCAGGCTGGAGATGTACTCGCCGTTGGTCGCCTCGAAGTCGCCACAGATCGGGCAGAGGTAGTCGACATACATCTGAATGGCGAGAGCTCCGGATGCCTCGTCGCGCTCATTCGGGATCGGCTCGTCATCAGACTTCAGCGCTGCGCTCTCGGCGGCGACGAACCCTTCACTGATCAGGATGCCGTCGCTGGCCATGTTGCGTGGACCAGGGCCGACGGGACGAACGGAGTTGACGATCACGAGGGCGATAATCGCCACGATCGCGAGCGAGGCGAAGATGATTCCGCCCTGCAGCAGCACCTTGGTGCGGCGATCCTTCTTCTTCTGGCTTTCGCGAAGAATTCGGGCTTTATCGCGGGCGGCTTCGCGCTTCTCGTTTTTCGAAAGTCGCCCGTCGCCGGGTGTGACGTTGCTCAATCGATCCTCATTCATCCGTCGGTATCGTGCACGTCAGGTTCGGCGCGCCTGTGGAATTCTACGAGGGATCACTGGGTATTACCCAAACAAACTCTGACACGACCCCGGTTTGGGTGGCATAATGGCGGATGGTGACATCGTCACCACTTCCATTCACAACGGATCGTCCGGCACGTACCTGCCGGTGAAGGAGCATTAGTAGTCATGGCATCAGTCACTTTTGACAAAGCAACACGTCTCTACCCCGGCTCGACCAAGCCCGCTGTAGACGCCCTCGACCTTTCGGTCGCCGACGGCGAGTTCCTCGTCCTCGTTGGCCCATCCGGTTGCGGAAAGTCAACAAGCCTCCGCATGCTCGCCGGCCTCGAAGAGGTCAACGACGGCAGCATCCTCATCGGTGACCGCAACGTCACCGACGTGCCGCCGAAGGACCGCGACATTGCCATGGTCTTCCAGAACTACGCGCTGTACCCGCACATGACGGTCGCCGAGAACATGGGCTTCGCCCTGAAGATCGCCGGCGTCAACAAGGATGAGCGCGCCAGCCGCGTTCTCGAGGCCGCCAAGCTCCTCGACCTCGAGCCCTACCTCAGCCGCAAGCCGAAGGCGCTCTCGGGTGGCCAGCGTCAGCGCGTCGCCATGGGCCGTGCCATCGTGCGCCAGCCGCAGGTGTTCCTCATGGACGAGCCGCTGTCGAACCTCGACGCCAAGCTGCGCGTTCAGACCCGCACGCAGATCGCATCACTGCAGCGGCGTCTCGGTGTCACCACCGTTTACGTCACCCACGACCAGACCGAGGCTCTCACCATGGGTGACCGCATCGCAGTGCTGAAGGATGGAATCCTGCAGCAGGTGGGAACCCCTCGCGACCTGTACGAGGCTCCGCAGAACGTGTTCGTTGCGGGCTTCATCGGAAGCCCCGCCATGAACCTGTTCGACGCCGAGATCGTGGAGGGCGGACTCAAGTTCGGCACCGCAGTGGCAGCAGTCGACCGCACGACGTTCAGCGGCACGAACGCCAAGACGGTCACGATCGGCATCCGCCCCGAAGACGTCAAGGTCTCCACCACCGGAACCGGACTCGCCGTTGACGTCGACCTCGTCGAGGAACTCGGCGCAGATGGCTACCTCTACGGCCACGCTGACATCAGCGGCAACCGCGTCGACATCGTCGCGCGCGTCGACGGTCGCAGCCACCCGCACGCCGGTGACAAGGTCTTCATCACCCCGGAGCCCAACCACATCCACGTGTTCGACACCGAGTCGGGCCTTCGCCTCAGCAAGGCCGTGCACGTCGACTAAGCATTCAACCGTGATCGGGCCTGTCGGGTTTTCCGGCAGGCTCGATCCACTTTAAGGACACCATGACCGGCTCACTGAACATCACCGCCGCGACAGTCGACCCAGCTTTGCTCGACCTCCCGTGGTCATTGCCGCTCGAGATCTGGCCAGACGAAACGATCGCCGCGCTGCCCAAGGGCATCTCGCGGCACCTGGTGCGGTTCGTCAACCTCAGCGGTTACGTGGTGGCCATCAAAGAGACCTCGGCGGAGCTGGCGCGCAAGGAGTACGACATGCTGCGCGCGCTGCAGCGGCTCGACATCCCCTGCGTCGACCCGGTCGCCGTCATCACCAACCGAACCACCCCCACCGGCGAGCCGCTCGAATCGGTGCTCGTCACACGACACCTTCGCTTCTCGCTCCCGTATCGAGCCGTGTACTCGCAGAGCCTTCGCCCCGAGACGGCCACCAGGCTGGTCGACGCCCTCGCGGTGCTGCTTGTGCGGCTTCACATTGTCGGTTTCTTCTGGGGCGACGTGTCGCTGTCCAACACCCTCTTCCGACGGGATGCCGGCGCATTCGCCGCCTATCTCGTCGACGCCGAAACCGGCCAGCTCTACACCAGCCTGTCGAACGGCCAGCGTGAGAACGACCTCGAGATCGCCAGGGTCAACATGGCCGGCGAGCTCCTCGACCTGCAGGCCGGTGGGCGACTCGACGAAGACATCGACCCTGTTGAGATCAGCAACGGCATCGTGGCGCGCTACCGCACCCTGTGGAAAGAGCTGACCGCCTCCGAAGAGTTTGACCAGTCCGAGCGCTGGCGTATCAACCAGCGCGTCGAACGGCTCAATGAGCTCGGTTTCGACATCGAAGAACTCGCCATCCGTACCGACGAGACTGGCACGCAGGTGCGCATCCAGCCGAAGGTCGTGGATGCCGGCCATCACTCCCGCAGGCTGTTGCGCCTGACCGGGCTCGACGCGCAGGAGAACCAGGCGCGCCGGCTGCTCAACGACCTCGACTCGTACCGGGCCACCGTCGAGAAGCAGAACCTCGACGAGGAGCTCGTGTCACACGAGTGGGCCGCGCGGGTGTTCGAGCCGGTAATCCGCGCCATCCCGAAAGACCTGAAGGGCAAGCTGGAGCCGGCCGAGATCTTCCACCAGTTGCTCGATCATCGGTGGTTCCTGTCGCAGAACCAAGCTCGCGACATCCCTCTCGCCGAAGCGGTTGCGAGTTACATCGACAACGTGCTCGTGCACCGTCGCGACGAAGCAACCATGATCGACCCATCGACCGGCACCTTCACCCTGCCGACACCGGTCGTCGACGAGGATGATTGGCGCCTGAAGGTCTAGGCAACCGTCGGTCGGGAGGTAATCTCAGATCATGGCTATTGCGAGCATCAACCCAGCGACCGGCGTTACCGAAAAAACCTTCGAGGCGCATGACGCCGCTGAGGTCGAGAGGCGCATTGCGCTGGCGGATGCCGCGACCACAGCGATGCGCACCACCACCTTCGAGCAGCGTGGCCAGTGGATGAATGCTGCCGCGGATCTGCTCGAAGCTGATGTCGACGAGATCGCTCGCATCATGACCGTCGAGATGGGCAAGCCGCTCGCTCAGGCCAGGGCCGAGGCGTTGAAGTGCGCCAAGGGCATGCGCTTCTACGCGGAGCACGCCGCAGAATTCCTCGCGGCCGAACCCCTCGACAACCCCGCGAGCGTCAACGCGTCGAGCGCGTACTCCGTCTACCAGCCGCTCGGCGCCGTGCTCGCCGTCATGCCGTGGAACTACCCGCTGTGGCAGGTCGTGCGCTTCGCCGCTCCCGCACTCATGGCCGGCAACTCCGGTCTGCTCAAGCACGCCTCGAACGTGCCGCAGTCGGCCATGTACCTCGACGCTCTCTTCACCCGCGCCGGCTTCCCCGAAGGCGCCTTCTCAACGCTGCTGATCGGCTCGAAAGAGGTCGCTGCCGTGCTGCAGGACCCGAGGGTCAAGGCCGTCACGCTGACCGGGTCTGAGCCCGCCGGGCGCGAGGTGGCCGCCAACGCCGGCAGCCAGATCAAGAAGGCCGTGCTCGAGCTGGGCGGATCAGACCCGTTCATCGTGATGCCGAGCGCAGACATCGACAAGGCTGTCGACGTCGCGGTCACGGCACGAACGCAGAACAACGGGCAGTCGTGCATCGCGGGCAAGCGTTTCATCGTGCACGCGGACGTGTACGAGCAGTTCGCCGCCCTGTTCGCCGAGAAGCTCAGTGCGCTCGTCGTCGGTGATCCCATGGATGCCGCGACCCAGGTCGGGCCACTGGCCACCGAATCCGGGCGCGACGAACTCGCCGAACTCGTCGACGATGCTGTGAAGCACGGCGCCACGATCCTCGCGGGTGGATCCGCACCCGACGGTCCGGGCTGGTTCTACAACCCGACGCTCATCGCCGACCTGCACGAAGGCATGCGCCTGGTAATGGAGGAGGCCTTCGGTCCGGTGGCATCCCTCTACCGCGTCGAGTCGCGCGAGCAGGCGGTGGAGATTGCGAACCAGACCACGTTCGGTCTGAGCTCGGCGGTGTGGACCACCGATGCCGTCGACGAGGAGTTCTTCATCGATGCGCTGGATGCCGGAGCCGTGTTCATCAACGGCATGACCATCTCCTACCCCGAGCTGCCCTTCGGTGGCATCAAGGCGTCTGGTTACGGCCGCGAGTTGGCGGCCGCGGGCATCCGCGAGTTCTGCAACCTGAAGACGGTCTGGAAGGGCTGAGTCAGCTGCTGAGCAGTTCGTCGAGGCCGCTGCCGATGACGTGCTCGAAGACGAGGTTCGTCTCGGTGTGGGCCACGGCCGGATGGTCGGCGAGGTGCGTGATCACGAAGTCGCGCAGGTCGGTCGCGCTTGCCGCGGCGATGTGCAGCATGTAGTCGTCCGCTCCCCCGGTGTGGAAGAACGACAGCACGCCCGGCCAGGTGGGTGCAGCGCGGCGGAACGCATCGACCTCGGCGCGTGCGTGCCTGACGAGCTTCACCGAGATGATGGCCTGCACTGTCATGCCGAGGGCCTCGACGTTGATGTCTGCGTGGAAACCGCGAAGGTAGCCGTCGTCCCGCAGTCTGCGCAGGCGCAGCGCGACTGTTGACTCCGCGACCTGCGCCTCGCGCGCCAGCGTAGAGCCGGAGGCGCGGGCGTTGCTGTAGAGGGCGCGCAGCAGGGCTCGGTCGATCCGGTCGATGGAACGCCTGGCATCCATTGCACTTTCCTCGATTCTTGAAACCTATTTCGCATATTCTTGCAGACCGCTTGCTGATACTCGCAGTATCCGCTCATCATGAGGGATGCGCGATGATGCAAGGCTCGAGACAATTGCTGTCCACTCCGGGATGAACGGTGTCACTGAGGGCGGCCACCACGTGCCTCCCATCGACCTGTCCACGACCTTCCCGCTGCCCGATGTCGAGACTGGCGGTGACGCCTACGAAAACCTCGCGACCGGCGGTGACCTGCTGCCGGGGCAGTCCGCGGTCTACCAGCGCCTTTGGCAGCCCGGAGTCGCACGCTTCGAAGACGGGCTCGCCGCCCTCGAAGGGTCGGAGGCCGCCGTTGCTTTCGCCAGCGGCATGGCGGCGCTGTCTGCCTGCCTCATCGCCACCGTCGTCGCCGGCAAACCACACATCGTGGCGTTGCGCCCCCTCTACGGCGGCACCGACCACGTTCTCGAGACCGGCCTGCTCGGCACGACCGTCACCTGGGTGACCGTCGATGAGGTGGCGGCGGCGATCCGCCCAGACACCGGACTGGTCATCCTGGAGTCGCCCGCCAACCCCACTCTCGAACTCGTCGACATTCGCCGGGTCGTCGAGGCCGCACAGGGCGTGCCCGTTCTCGTCGACAACACCTTCGCCACCCCGGTACTGCAGCGTCCGCTCGAGCTCGGCGCCACGCTCTCGCTGCACAGCGCCACCAAGTACCTCGGCGGTCACGGCGACGCGATGGGCGGCGTCATCGCGACCAACCGCGACTGGACCACGAGGCTGCGCCAGGTTCGTGCGCTCACCGGTGGCGTGCTTCATCCCCTTGCCGCCTACCTTTTGCACCGTGGCCTTCGCACCCTCCCGGTGCGCGTCAGGGCACAGCAGGAGACTGCGGGTGACCTCGCTCGTCGTCTCGGCGCTCACCCCGCCGTGGCTCGGGTGCTCTACCCCGGACTCCCCGGCCAGGACCCCAACGGCCTCATTGGATCGCAGAGTGCCGGCGCGGGATCACTGATCGCGCTGGAACTCGCGGGCGGATACGCTGCTGCCGCGAAGTTCACGGAGTCGTGTGAGCTCATCACGCACGCCGTATCGCTCGGCGGTATCGACTCGCTCGTGCAGCACCCGGCATCGCTCACCCACCGGCCGGTGGCTGAGCATGCGCGGCCCGGGGCGGGGATCGTGCGACTGTCGATCGGCCTGGAACACGTGGAAGACCTGTTCGCGGACCTCACCACTGCGCTCGACGCTGCGCTGCTGGTCGCAGAATCGGCGCGAGAACTTCACCCTCACTCGGCGTAGGTCGTCGCCAGCAGCTCATCGAAGATCGCGATCTCGAAGGTCTGGGTGGCCGAGGTCTGGAACGCGATCTGGCGCACCGGCGCGGTCGCCGCTCCGGTCGCGGCATCCGCCATGTGCACACCGCCGACGTGATGGGCGCGCATCAGCGTGAGAAACAGCCGACCCTTCGCGAGCCCGTCGGTGGTGGCAAGAGTGCGCATGTCGAGCGCGCTCGCGAGGCCAGGCATGTCGGCCGCGGGCATTGCCCTGCCCATCCAGCCCATGACGGTCGTCGGCGCCACGGTGCTCTCGCCCCACGACTGCAGCCAGGTGTGCATCATCCCGCGCTCGTATGACTGGTTCTGCAGGATGTCGGCCGCCGCCGTCTGCACCTGAGATCCGGTGTCACGGCCCAGCACCCGCTGGCACATTGCGAGAGCCTGCTCGTGGTGGAACGCCATGTCCTGACAGAAGCCAATGTCGATCTCGTTGGGTGCGGGACTGGGTGCGGGATCAGCCGACGTCTGGGTGCAGGCGGCGAGGCCAGCACCCACGACCGCGAGCGCGGCGCCCCCGAGAAGGGAACGCCGCGTGGTGGCCGCTGGCGTTGCCACTAGCCCCGCGCCGGTGGGCCGCCCGGCGCTCCCCCGGAGCCGACAATCGCATCGTCTGCGACCTCACCGTGATAGCAGCCGAGGAAGTACGGGAACGTGGTCGTCGTGTAGTAGCGATACTGGCCGTCACTGTCGACGCGACCGTTGCACTGGTCGAGGTCGCCGGAGCCCTCCACATAGCTGTGCGCAGACCAGGTGTCGGATGCGAAGAGCGACTCGTCGGTGAGCTGCCAGCTGCTGGCCAGCTGCGTCGTCGATGAGCAGGTGTCGTCGGCGCAGACCAGGCCGGACATGATCGGATAGCCGTCGGGAGACCAGCCCACGACGGTGGAATCACCCGACTCAGCCTCGGAGGCGGGGTAGAGGCAATCCACCGCATCTGCCCAGCCGAACAGGTGCATGTGGAACTGGACGGGGCTCGAGTGGCTTCCGCACTCGGAGAGTGCGCCGACCAGCGACAGCACGTCGCCGCCGGTCGACTCCGTGGGGCCGTAGATCGCGACGCCGTTGACCGCGACCGCGATCGTTCCGAGCATCGGGATGTCGGTGGGGGTGGCGGCGTCGACCGGATTAACCGGGATCGTCACGGTCTGTTCCGATGCCTGCAACACCTCGGGGGTCGTCGCGACGTACTGATAGTCGGGGATGCTGTTGCTCGCAACGATCAGGCTGTCGCCGTCGCAGGTGGCGCTGAGCGTCGGGTCGACGGAGTCGGGGTTGGCGCTCGTCACGGTGCGGAACGTCGCGGCCATGGCGTCGCAGTCGCCGTACGATGCGGCAAAGTCGGCGGCAGTTGCAGTCGGTGTCGCCGTCGCGCTGGGTGCGCTCGTGGCTGTTGCGGTCGGTTCGACCGTCTCGGTGGCGCAGCCAGCGGCAATAACTGCGACTGTAAGGAGCAACGCTCCGCTTGCGGCAATGGTGCCGAATTTCATCTGGATTCCCTCACGGTAAGTTGCAGGCGCGTTCGAGCGCCTGCAACCCACGTTTCCAGACGGATATCTGAGTCGTTGAAGAATCGGCAATGAATCCGATAAGGATTTTTGGCGGCTACCGCTTCTTCTTCGCGGCGGCACGCAGCTTCGAGATCTCGTACAGCGTCACGCTTGCCGCGATTCCGGCGTTCAGCGACTCGGTCGCCGCGCTGATCGGAACCGAGACGATCGCGTCGCAGTTCTCCGTCACCAGTCGCGATAGGCCCTTGCCTTCGCTGCCGACGACGACCAGCACGGGCTCGCGAGCGAGCTGCAGGTCGGGCAGCATCGTGTCGCCGCCGCCATCGAGGCCGAGCACGAACACGCCCTGCTCCTTGAACGCCTTGATCGTCTGGGTGAGGTTGGAGGCCATCGCGACCGGTGTGCGCGCCGCGGCGCCGGCGGAGGTCTTCCAGGCCGACGCGGTCAGGCCGACCGAGCGGCGCTGAGGAACAATAACACCCTGGCCACCGAACGCGGCAACCGAACGGATGATCGCCCCGAGGTTGCGCGGGTCGGTGATGCCGTCCAGCGCGACGAAGAGCGGTACCTGTCCACGGGAGATGGTCTTCTCCAGCATCTCCATGGGATGCGCGTACACATACGGCGGCACCTTGAGTGCAACACCCTGATGCACCGAGTCGAAGCCGGCGAGGCGGTCGAGCTCTGGCCGCATCACCTCGAGGATCGGGATGCCACGGGTGGTGGCGATCTGCAGGATCTCCTTCACGCGGTCGTCGAATTCGATGCGCGCCGCCATGTACAGCGTGGTCACCGGGATCTTCGCCCTGAGTGCTTCCAGCACCGAGTTGCGGCCTGTGACCATCTCGGACTCGTCACTGGTCTTCGGGCTGCGGCGGGTCTGCGGGCGCTGGGGTGCTGCGGCATCCTGGCCCTGCTTCTTGCGGCCGCCGGCGGCCTCGAAACGTTCGTTGGCAGCCTTGCGCTTACCCGCGGGGTGGTACGGACGGTCGACGGCCTTCGGCGTGGGCTTCTTGCCCTCGAGGGCCTGGCGCCCCTGCCCGCCGGAGCCGACCTGCGGTCCCTTGCGTCCCTTGCGGACGGCGCCTGCGCGTGGCTTGTTTCCTGGGCTTTTCATTAGTCAATGCTCCAATGGGATCCGGTGGCGCCGTCTTCGACGGTGATGCCCGCAGCGGCAAGTTCATCACGGATCCGGTCGGCCGCTGCGAAATCTTTGGCCGCACGTGCGGCATTGCGATCGGTAATAAGGGTTTCAACGAGTGAGGCGAGTGCCATCTGCGACGGGCTTTCCCGCGCGTCCCTCCACTGGGGCGAGAGCGGGTTGATGCCGAGCACCTCGCTCATCGCGAGCACAGCGCCACGCGCATCGGCGACAGCGCGCAGGTCGCCATTGTCTAAGGCGGCGTTGCCTGCGCGCACGGTTTCGTGCAGCACGCCCAGCGCCTGGGGCACGGCGAGGTCGTCGTCCATGGCTGCGGCGAACTCGTCCGGCACGACCTCGACCCCACTGCCGGCGAACCGGGTGGATTCGAGCCTGCGGTCGGCTCGGATGAGGAACACCTCGACCCGGTCGAGCGCGGCATCGGCTTCGGCCAGCGAACCGTCGTGGTAGTCGATGGTGGATCGGTAGTGCGCGGCGCCGAGGAAGTATCTGACCACGATGGGTGGCGCCTTGCGCAAAAACTCGGCGGCGAAGATCGAGTTGCCGAGCGACTTCGACATCTTCTGGTTGTTCACGTTTACGAGGCCGTTGTGCACCCAGTAGGTCGCGAACGGGTCGCCCGCAGCGCTCGACTGCGCCAGCTCGTTCTCGTGGTGCGGGAAGCGCAGGTCGAGCCCTCCCCCGTGAATGTCAAACGCTGCGCCGAGGTAGCGCCTCGACATGGCGGAGCACTCGATGTGCCAGCCGGGACGGCCATCGCCCCACGGCGACGGCCACGAGGCATCCACCGGTTCGGTGTCTTTGTGGCCCTTCCAGAGCGCGAAGTCCCTGGGGTCACGCTTGGACTGCGACTGGGAATCGGCGGCCGCGACCATGTCGTCAGCTTTCTGGCGGGTGAGTGACCCGTAGGCGGGCCAGCTGGCTGTGTCGAAGTAGACGTCTCCGTCTGTCGCATAGGCGTGCCCGGCGTCGATGAGTCGCTCGATGATGTCGCGCATCTCGCTGATGGATGCCGTCGCCCGCGGTTCGTACGTCGGGGGCAGGATGCCGAGGGCGGTGTAGCCCGCCGTGAACTCCAGCTCGAACCGGTACGCCAGAGCCCACCACGGTTCCGCACCGTCGGCGGAGGCGAGGATCTTGTCGTCGATGTCTGTGACGTTGCGCACCAGGGTCACGTCGAAGCCGCGGTAGGTGAGCCAGCGGCGCCACAGGTCGTAGACGAGCGCGGAGCGAAGGTGACCGATGTGCGGGCTCGACTGCACGGTGGGTCCACAAACGTAGATGCCCACTTCGCCCTCAACAAGAGGAACGAAGTCGACTTCGGCCTGCTGCCGTGAATCGTAGATACGCACTGTCACCATGCAACTTTAGCGATCTGAGCGCACCAACGCCGTCGCGATCACGGCGACGCCCTCCGAACGGCCGGTGAAACCGAGCCCATCCGTCGTGGTGGCGGCCACACTGACCGGAGCACCAACCAGCTCGGTGAGGTGCTGTTCGAGTTCGGTTCGTCTCGCCCCGAGACGTGGATGCTTCGCCACAAGTTGCACCGAAACGTTGCCGACCACGTAGCCGGCGCCCTCCACGAGTGCCACCGTCTCGGTGAGGAACACGTCTCCGTGGGCGCCAGCGAACCGCGGATCGTCCGTACCGAAGCGCCCGCCGATGTCACCAAGTCCCGCAGCAGACAGCAGTGCGTCGCAGATCGCGTGGCACAGGGCGTCACCGTCGGAATGCCCGGCAAGCCCGACCTCGTCTGGCCAGTAAAGACCGCCGAGCCACAGCGGCTGCGACGGATCGTACGCGTGCACGTCCATGCCGACACCTGTGCGCATCGCGGTCGTAACTCCGAGCATGCGCTCAGCGCGCTGAAGATCCCAGGGGGTGGTGATTTTGAACGCGCGTGCGTCGCCCTCGACGGTTTCGACCCGGTGGCCCGCCTCGGAGAACAACGCTGCGTCGTCGGTGTGTTCGTGGGTCGCGGCCGCGTACGCGGCGTCCAGAGCCGCGCGGGGAAAGCCCTGCGGGGTCTGCACGTGCACGAGTTCGCTGCGGTCGACGGTGTCGAGAACGGTCGACCCATCCACTCTTTTGATGGTGTCACTGACGGG
This sequence comes from Salinibacterium sp. G-O1, assembly GCF_030063305.1. GTDB lineage: Bacteria > Actinomycetota > Actinomycetes > Actinomycetales > Microbacteriaceae > Rhodoglobus. Next base: position 173,681 of record NZ_JASISV010000003.1, on the reverse strand, counting down.
CAGGCACGGGATGATGCCGTTGCCACTGGACCGCACTGCACGCGTGACGGTGTCAAACGCGTCGCCGGGTGTCATTGCTCGGGCCGCGTCGTGCACGAGCACGATGTCGACGTCGTCGCCCAGGGCGGCGAGCCCCGCGGCGACCGAGGCCTGGCGGTGCTCGGCTCCGGCGACGACCGAAATAGCTCCGGATGCCGCACCCGCCGCTCTGCGGGCGATCGCCCTGGCTGCCTCGAGGTGTGATCGCGGCGCGACGACCACGACCTGCGCGGATTCGACGGACTGGAACACGCCCCCGAGCGCACGCTCGAGAATCGTGACGCCGCCCAGTTCCACGAAAGCCTTGGGCTGTGATGCGCCGAGCCTGGTGCCGCTGCCCGCAGCGACGACGACAATGCCGATCATGAAGCTACGATGCCAAAACCTCGTCCAGCACGTGCGATGCCTTCTCTTCGTCGGTCTTCTCGGCCAGGGCAAGCTCTGAGATCAGGATCTGGCGAGCCTTCGCCAGCATGCTCTTCTCGCCGGCAGACAGGCCGCGGTCCTGAGACCGGCGCCACAGGTCACGCACAACCTCAGAGACTCTGATGACGTCTCCGGATGCGAGCTTCTCGAGGTTGGCCTTGTAGCGGCGCGACCAGTTGGTCGGCTCCTCGGTGAAGGGTGCGCGCAGAACTTCGAAGACCTTGTCGACGCCGTCGCGGCCGATAACGTCACGCACGCCGACGAGGTCGACGTTCTCAGCGGGAACATCGATCACCAGGCCACCTTGGGCGACGTTGAGTTTCAGGTAGAGCTTTTCCTCGCCCCTGATGACTCTTTTCTTTACTTCAATGATTGTTGCGGCGCCGTGATGTGGGTAGACGACGGTCTCACCGACCTCGAATTGCATGATGAAATGTCCTCTCGACGAACCTCCAGTTTACCACAGGGACCTCTAAGTTAGGGTGGCCTTACTCTTCCCCTGCAGCGCTCAGAAGATAAGCTGGGCGGGTGAAATCTCGCACCCCTCTCGCCCGCGCTGCGGCATCCGTCGTCCTCGCCGTTGCCCTGCTTGCTGGCACAGCCGGCTGCACCTTCATTTCGAGGCAGGCCACGCTGATCCAGTACGACCCCAGCAATGGTGTCGGAGCAAGCGTTGGTGACGTCAAGGTGCGCAATGCGATCGCCCTGATCAACGAGGACGGCACCGCGGTGAGCCTGCTCATCACGCTGGTGAACTCCGGCCAGGATGACGTTTCGGTCAAGCTGCAGTACGAGGCGAACGGCAAGAAGCTCACCGAAATCAAGGCTGTCCCTGCTGGCGGTGTCTCATCGTTTGGAAACGTTGACGGTGAAGACCAGATCGTGGTCACCAACCCCGGCGTCAAGTCGGGTGCGCTCATGCCCGTCTACGTGCAGTACGGCGACAACCCCGGCTCTGAGCTGATGGTGCCTGTGCTTCCGGCCGAGGGCGCCTACGAGGGCCTCGGGCCTGTCGTCAACGAGGGCTAATTCTCGAAGCGGTACCCGAGACCACGGACTGTCACCAGCATCGTGGGCTCTGACGGCACCTTCTCGATCTTGGATCTGATGCGCTTGATGTGCACGTCTAGCGTCTTCGTGTCACCGAAGTAGTCCGCGCCCCAGACGCGGTCGATCAGCTGGCCGCGTGTCAGCACACGGCCGGAGTTGCGCAGCAACAGTTCGAGCAGCTCGAACTCCTTGAGGGGCATAGCTGTGGTGACCCCATCCACGGCGACGGTGTGTCGCTCGATGTCCATCCGCACGCTTCCCGCCTCCAGGATCGCCTCGCCGTCATCATCGGTGTCGACGCGGCGGCGGAGAACGGCCCGGATGCGCGCCAGCAGCTCGCGAGTCGAGTACGGCTTCGTCATGTAGTCGTCGGCGCCCAGCTCGAGCCCCACCACAATGTCGACCTCGCTGTCTTTGGCGGTCAGCATGATGATCGGCACGCTGGAGCGCGTGCGCAGCTCACGGCAGACCTCCGTGCCGGGAAGCCCGGGGAGCATGAGGTCGAGCAGCACCAGGTCGACTCCCCCGCGATCGAACTCGACGATGGCGGACGGGCCGTCCTCCGCTATCACCGTCTCGTACCCTTCCCGTCCGAGAAGGTAGGCGAGAGGTTCGCTCAGCGACGACTCGTCTTCGACGATCAGGATCGTGGTCATTTCTGTACTCCCTGGGTTTTTGCGAGTGCGCTGGTTGCTTCGGGCAGCCGAATGGTGAACGTTGACCCTTTGCCGAGCTGGGACCACACGCGAACGTCGCCGCTGTGATTTTGGGCAACATGTTTGACGATGCTGAGACCGAGGCCGGTGCCGCCGGTGTTGCGGCTGCGGGCCGGGTCGCCGCGGAAGAACCGCTCGAAGACCCGGTCGATTTCGTCGGCGGGGATACCGGCGCCCTGGTCGGTGACGGCGATTTCGATGACATCGTCGCGCCGGATGACGCCCACCCCCACCCGCGATCGTGATGGTGAGAATTGCAGGGCGTTGGAGATGAGGTTGTCGAGGGCGGTGACCAGCATCGTCTCGTCGCCGTACACCTGGGCGCCGGATTTCGCTTTCGTCACCAGATTCACGTCGTGAGCTTCGGCGGCGACACGGTTCTGGTCGATGGCCATCGCAACCACATTGTCAATGTCGACCAGCTCGGGCTTGGACAGGGCATCCGATGCCTGCAGTCTCGACAGCTCGATGATCTCCTGGGTGATGCGAGCGAGTCGCTCCGACTCCTTGGTGAGTCTTTTGGCGAAACGCTTGACCTGCTCGGGCTCGTCGGAGGCACTCACGAGGGCTTCGGCCAGCAGCCCGACCGCGCCAATCGGTGTTTTCAGTTCGTGGCTGATGTTGGCGATGAAGTCGCGCCGCATCTCGTCGAGGCGGAACGACTCTGTGCGGTCCTCGGCCAGCAGCAGCACGTAGCGGGCGCCGAGCCGTGCGACCCGCACGAAGAGGAAGAGGTTGGCGTCGCCAAATGGCCCACGGCTGAGGTGGAGTTCCTGGGTCACGGGTTCGCCGTCGCGACGAACCTTGTCGACGATGTCGGAGAGCGTCGGATGCACCAGCACGCCATGCGCGACGAGGCCGAAGGTGAACGCCCCGGGTGAGGCCTTTATGACGCTGTTGGATGGGTCGATCACGACGGCAGCGGACTCCAGTGCTTCGATCACCTGGTCGACGCCATCCGGAACTGCGGTGTTGGTTACCTCCATAGCGGCCCTGCCACGTCGCGCTGCGGCAAGGATGATGGCGAACACACCTGTTCCAAGGAAGACACCGAAGAGCAGGGCGAGCACCACCAGCATCTGGGAGTCCATATCGACTAGATTAGTTACATCCGGCCGCCGCAGAGCGTCAGCGGCCTGCAGGACCGCTCCACTTCAGAAGATGTTCAGGCTCGGAACACCGGTTGTTAACCTAAGGCGAGCAGTCTGGGCTTGAACCGTGCGGGTGAAGCCCGTCATGAAGGGACCAGAGAAAACGTGCGCGAAGTATTCCAGCAGGAACTGCGCGAGGTGCAGGATCGCCTCGTCGAAATCTCGACCCTGGTAGCAGCGTCGATCGAGAACGCCACTCGTGCGTTCAACGAGTCGGACGTCTCGCTCGCCGAGTCGGTGATTGCTGACGACGACAGGATTGATGAGGCCGTTCTGGCGCTCGACGAATTGGCGATCAACATTCTCGCTCGACAGCAGCCGGTGGCGAGGGATCTGCGGATCGTCGTCAGTGCGCTGCGGATCAGCGCGTCGCTCGAGCGCATGGGTGACATGTCCGAGCACATCGCGCAGCTGGCTCGCTACCGCTTCCCGGACAAGGTCGTTCCGAAGTCGCTGCGCTCGACGTTCGAGAAGCTCGGTGCGCTGGATGTCGCCATCGCCCACAAGTTGGTCGAACTTCTCACCACTCAGGATGTTCGTCTCGCCGAAGAGATCCGCAACGACGACGACAAGATCGACGCGCTGCACCTCAGCGTGTTCGACAAGGTGCTCGGCGAGACCTGGAAGGGTGCCGCCGTCGACACCGTGGATGCGACTCTCGCTTCGCGCTACCACGAGCGTTTCGCTGACCACGCCGTGTCTATTGCCAAGAAGGTGCAGTACCTGGCTACAGGCGACTGGGTCGCTGCAGAACTTCAGCAGTAGTACTGGGCCGTAGCTGGGCGGCTTTCCGCTGGGCTGGTTGAACGGGGCATGGCTTCCACGCTGCCCGCTTGGCGCTGCCGTCCCGCCCGGGTGCCGCCGGCCCGCTGCGGGCGCCGCCGCCGTCCCGCCTACCCGGGTGCCGCTGTCCCGCCTGCCTGGCCCGCTGCCCGCCCCAGCCAGCGGGCAGGGTTATCCCGTGCGTTGGAGCGGACTTTTTGAGTGCATCTCGATCGGCTGCCCGTGGTGTTGGTGCGTGGCCGACCCGGGTGGTGGGGTGAGCCAGTAGGTTCCGTCGGCCCGGGTGTGGATCGCCCATCCGTTGGCGTGGAGTTGCATGTGGTGGAACCGGCAGAGGCTGATGCCATTCGCGAGGGTGGTGTTGTTGCCGTCGAATGCCTCGAGGTGGTGCACTTCGGTGAACTGTGGTGGTTTGTCGCAGTCTCCCCAGGCGCACCCGTTCCAGTGGGCGGTGATCGCGGCCCGTTGGCGGGGGCTGTGTAGTCGTTGGGTGCGGCCGGCATCGATCGGGGTGTTGCCGTCGAAGAGGATGGGCAGCATCCCCGTGAGGCAGATGTGTCGTTCGGCGGTCTGGATGCTGACCGGTGCCGACTGGCCTTCGAAGTGCGCGAAACCCTCCCCGGTCTCGAGAGCTTCGGCCTGCACGTGCACCCGGACGGCCGGGGATTTGTGGCCGAACACCTTCGACGACCCGGCGGCGCGGGTGGCCAGCTGCACGATCTCGACGAGGGTGTCGACAGCGAGTTGCTCGTTGCTGCGCGGGTCGTCGAGCATCCCCTGCGCCCGATCAATCTCGGCCGGGTCGACGAAGCGGGGTCCGCCCCGGCGTGGGGACAGCGCGGTGGCCAGCGCCCCGACGATGACCGCGGCGGACTCCGGATCGAGCAGCGCACTGAGCCGGGTCATCCCGTCGGCGGTCTCAAACCAGGTCAGGGTGCGCCGCGAAACGCGGTGGGCCTCCAGGTCGGCGACCGACTCGGTGTCCAGCCTGGCTCGGGCGGTGCGGGCCGCCTTAGCCACCTCTTCCGGGGACGCATGCTGGGCGCGAGACACCAGCACCGCGGCAATACCACCGAGGTCGCTGCAGGTGACCGTCGCCGACGGAACCCCCACCCCACTGACGATGCCGGCAGCGCTGGCCACCGAAAGTTCCCCCAGGGACACCGCCTCAGCCACCGAGGAAAGCCACGCCGACTGCCCGCTCTGCACCGCCTCTAACGCGGCACCCGCGGTGGTCAACGCGCGGGCATCGGTGAAGCTGACCCCGGTCAACTTCTGGATGACCCTCTCGGGCGAGGACTCACCGGTTCGTGCCGCGAGCCCCTGCTGGCCGAGCGACCGGTCGGAACGCCGGGCGATCTCCGACGCGATGACGGCGGAGCTGGCATCCACCCGCCGACGGACCGCACCGAGCTCTCCCTGCAAACTCAACAGCTCATCATCGGGAAGCGATGCCACCCCGGTCACCGACGGAAGCACGATGATCGTGTCGCTGGTGGTGGGGTTCGGGGCCATGATCGATTTTACCAAAGTTCGAACATATGTTCTATAGTTTCAGGGAATTGTGGGGAACGCATTCGACGCGGCGGAGCTCAGAATGAACCCTGACCGAATTCGTCATCGAGCGATCGCGCCAAGGGAGTCCCGACGTAGTCGTCGGGTGGCACCTGCCTGACGATGTCGCCGAGAAGCAGGTACGGCCCGCGGAATGACGCCTCTGAGGCGACGCAGGCTTCTCTCAGGGTTCGCAGCCAGCGGCGGTCGCGATCCATGAGCTCGGCCGGTCCGGGGCGTTCGAGAGTGAGGACGAGCGTCGCAGTCTCGAAGTCCATCGACAAGCAGCGCAACGATTCCGCGAAGGCTGCTGCATCATCCGGATGCGGCTCGGCCTCCAGGTCGATGGGCACGAGCACCGGAAGAGGACAGAACTGGTTGTCTAGGAGCATGATCCACACCTGCCGCCGCAGGGCCGCCTCGAGCATGACCTGCAGGTGAGGGATCAGTTCTCGATCGGTTGGCAGTGGAATGGTGCTGATGTCGTCGTAGTGGGGTCTGGTCATGGAGCCATGGTCCGCCCAGCACGCGGGTCGACGCGAAGCTCAGTCGGATCTGTGGATGAGCGTCCCCGATTCGTGCGTGTGGAGGGCTACTTCCCCACCAACTCGATGAAACGGCTGAGTTCGGCCACGGCATCCGGAGTATGCGGAAGGTGCTCGATGAGCTGCGGTGAGTAGACGAGGTATGCCGCCCACTGTGCGCGCGAGATCGCGACGTTTAGCCGGTTGGCCGACAGCAGGAACGACAGCCCGCGCGGCACCTCCCCAGGGCTGGATGCCGCGAGACTCACGATCGAGATCACTGCCTCCTGGCCCTGGAATTTGTCCACCGTCCCGACGGGCACCTCGGCGAAGCCGGCGGCATCAAGGTGCTTACGCAGCAGTTCGAGCTGCGCGTTGTACGGCGTCACCACGATGATGTCGCTCTCGCGCAGCGGATCGGCCACCCTGCCGCTCTGGGGGTCGCTCCACTCGCGACCGAGGTGCGCGCGCACCAGCTCGACCACCGCGGCGGCCTCCTCCACGGACTCCGTCGCGTTGTCGACGTGATCGACCGACACCGGATGCAGCCCCGCCGCCGTGTCGGCAAGGTGCCGGTTCGACGTGCTCGGGTGCGAGTGCAGCGCGCCCTCGTAGGCCAGGCGCGACACCGGCAGCGTGACGTCGGGATGCATCCGCCGACTGTCGGCGAGGAAGTAGCCGAGCTCCGCCGGAAGCACCGGATGACCGCCAGCGATGTACCCGAGCGCGGACTGGTCGACGGGCGCCGGGTGCGTCCCCTGGCTCACCTGAGGCAGCTGCTGAGGATCCCCGAGCAGTAACACGTTTTTCGCGCTCATCGCGACGCCGATGGTGGCCGCAAGCGAGAACTGGCCGGCCTCGTCGATCACGAGCAGATCGAGCTGCCGCCGCGTGACCCGCTTGAGGTTGGTGAAATCCCAGGCCGTTCCGCCGATGACATAGCCGCCGGATGCCCGCGCCGCGTACCCGGCCTGGCCGTCCTTCGGCAGCTCGGTGAACGGCTCGTCGACGTAGGAGCCGGGGTCGCCTCCGGGCACTTTGGCGACGAGTCCGGGCGGCAGCCCGGCATCCACCACTTTGCGCAGTACGTTCTCGACGACCTTGTGCGATTGCGCGACGACGCCGATGCGCCAGCCATGGTCGCGCACCAGCGCGGTGATCACATGCGCGGCGAGGTATGTTTTGCCGGTGCCGGGTGGGCCCTGCACGGCGAGGTAGGAGTTGTCGAGCCCGAGCAGGCTCTGGGTGACGGCGCGCACGCTGTCGTCCGGGCCGCGCATCGGTTCGAGCCCGGCTCCGCGCGGTGGGCGGGCGGTGAGGATGTCGGATGCCGCGTCTCGCGGCCACTCGCCGTCGAGGTCGACGACGCTCCAGCCCCACTCCTCGATCGCGGCGACGATGCTGGCGGCTTTCGGCGGCGGGCCGGGTGTGAGGGCGAGTGGAAGGTCGCTCCACGGATCCTCGTCGGTGGGGCACACCTCGTCGATCCAGACGACGCCGTTCTCGACGTCAGCGGTGATCGTCACGCCGTGGTCGAGCAGGCTCCCCGGGCGACGCCCCTTCTTGCGGAACGGCGTGGGCTGCCCGTAGAGCACGAACGCGTCGCCCTTGGGCGTGCCGCTTCCGGGCGCCCAGGTTCCCACCGCGCGCAGCCTGCGCCGGTCGTTTCGTTGCTTGCCGGTGCGCCCCCAGTCGGCCTCGACGGTCACGCTTTCGATCATGAAGACGCCGCGGGTGTCGGCCCACAGGTCCATCGGTTCGGTCAGTCGCGCGAAGTGCTCCCACCAGTAGCTCTTGTTTTCGCGGCGATGGTAGTCGATCGCGGCTGCCGCGAGGGCGTGGGCCCTGGCATCCTGAATGTCGTCGGTGTCAGAGCGCTTCAGCAGCTCGAGGTTGAGGGCACTCGGCACGAAAGGGTCGCCGTCGATGTCTTCCAGGTCGAACGCGCCCGGCGTGACGCCCACCTTCGCGGCCTGTGCGAGCAGCCAGTTGCGCAGCCGGCGGGTCGATACGCAGTCGTATTCGTTGTAGTCGGCGATCGTGTCGAGGATCTTCTGCGCCTCAGCCTCATCGCCGGCGGCTCCGGCCTCCATCGCCCGCTCATACTCTTCGATGGATGCCGCGGCATTGGTCACCCCGTCGTCGGCACGGTGCTCGGCGCCCATGTAGAGGGGTTCGAGCTTCTTGATGGAGTACGACGGACCACCCACCCGCAGGCTCTTCTTGACCGTGGAGTAGAGGTCGACGAGCACGCCATCGCGCAGCAGGTCGTCGACGATGTGCTCGCCGACGCCGTGGCGAGCCGCAATGCTCAGCAGGTGGGTGCGTTCGTAGGAGGCGTAGTGGTAGATATGCATCCGCGGGTATGTAATTCGCCTGGCGACCGCGTAGTCGAGAAAATCGAGCAGTGCCTGCTTCTCGGCGGCGAGGTCATGTGCCCAGAACGCCTTGAATTGCTCGCTGTCATCGACGAGCCCGAAGAGGTAGTCGATACCCCACTGCTCGTTCTCGAGGTGCAGCGGGTCGCCCTCAAAGTCGAAGTAGATGTCGCCGGGGTCGGGCGCGGGCAGGTCGCCGATCACCGACGGCGCGTAGAGGACGAACGGTGGAGCGGCGTGCGGGTCGTCGCTCTGAATCGCGGACGCCTGCAGCGCCGCCTGCAGCGCCGCCTGCGCCTGCAGCTGCGCGTAGGTCGAGACGGCCAGGTCGCAGCTGTCCGGGCGGGCAGGGGTCGCCGCGAAGTCGTCAATGGTGGTGATGCCGGCCGCGATGAGTTTTGCGCGCTGCGAGACCCGCAGGCCTGCGACCATGAGCAGGTCGCGGGATGCCACCACCTCCGGCGCGCAGTGATCACACCGCCCGTCGATCGTGTAGTCCGGGTCGCCCCAGGCGACCGCGGTCGTGTCGGCCAGTCGCGCGCCCACGATCGCGAGGATGCGGGCGCGGCGGTTGCGGTACACGGGCAGGATTTCGTGCACGTCGTGAGCCGCGATGGTGCCGTCGCCGAGGATCAGCTCGACCGTGTCATCCGCCGGGATTCCCAGCCGCGTGAGCTGCTGGTGGTACGCGGCGAGCTGCAGCAGCGCCACGACTTTGACCGAGCGGGCGAGCTTCGTGTCCTGTACGCGATACCTACCGTCGGGCATCCTGACTATGAAGTCTGCGAAGCCAATGAAGGGTGACCCGGGGTCGGTCTCGTCGAAGAAGGTGGCCTGAAAGACGACCTCGGCGCCGCTGGCGAAGGCCGCAATCGTCTCGGCGGCCCGAATGCGCAGGTCATCGCGAGTCATGGATGCCGGACGCTCGATCTCGGCGATCTGCAGCCCCTCGGCGCGGTACTTCTCGAGCTGCCGATCCTCATGTTCGTCGCCCAGCCGTCCGGCACGCTTGAGCATCGGATCTTCGGCCACAACAATCCGGTCGATGCGCCCCAGCTTCGTGTCGAGCTGACGCGCGAAGGCGAACTCGCACTTCGATGCGGTCGTCAGGTCGCTCGCGCTGGTGACGACGGCGTCATCAAGAAGGAACATGCGGCTCCGATCGGGTATGCGCGAAGGCTAGCGTGCGTCGGTGACACTGTGCTTTTGGTGGGCGTTGGAGGTCGAGGGGTCAGGCTTGCGGGACCGTCCGAGTCAACGGTGCGCTGGAATGTACGTTCTCAGGTACTCCCGCAGAGCCGGATCACACACGTAGACATACGTACCTTGGATGCCACGGGTCATGAGGACCGAGTAGATATTGGTGATGAACCTCAGCAGGTCGTCGTCCGAGTATGTCTTGCCAAGTCGTGGATTATTCTCCTTGCCTTTGACATCGAAGTAAGAGGTCCGATCAATGAAGAGCTTGCCGGAACCCTCATCAAAACGTAGATCGTGCCCGATAATTACGCCGGAAAAATTAAGGTCGTAGCCCTGCACGGTATGAATGGAACCGACTTCGTCGAGCGCCTTGGGCGAGGCGATCCAGTCAGTCTGCGCGCTATTCCACCGAAGTCTGGTTTCCTCGATTTCAATGTCGTAAGCCTCCTTGTCGGTCTTCGTTTTCCACGGCCACGCGAACCCCGCGACCATTCGTGAAAGACCGCTCTCGGCATCCCTTGCACGGATCTCGTCGCGCATCTCCGCGACGCTGTCAAACATCCTGAAGTCATATCCCTCGAATGCTTCGGCCTCAGCGAGTGCTGTCTCTGCCGAGTTCGCGCTGAGAATTCGCCGCACATAGCCGACGTAGTCCGCGCCTGCTCGCACCCGCATCTGCGAGACAAGTGGATACAGCCTTTTCTCACCGCGCGCTGCGTCGACGATCCCACCAAGAAATTCCGCCGGCAAATCCGCTGGCCGCACACTCTGTGCCGCATCGAGCAGAAAGATCTGGTGATTACTCTTCGTTCTGATCCAATCGAGCTGGGTCTTGGTCGAGTCGTCAAAGCCGAAGAGCTTTTCGTTGATGAGTTGGTAATTCTTGTTCTGCACGCCCGACGGCTGATTTGCACGCTGGTTGAGCCGATGGGTCTCGTCAACGATCAGGATGTCGAAATGCTCGTCAGCGAAACCTACATCGAATGCAGTCATCACCATGTTTGCGGTAAGGCCAGGGGTTTTTCGGAAGACCTTCCTGATGGATTCGCGAAGCGACTGCTGAGGCACCACAATGCCGATCCGGAGTCCGGCGAGCAGTTCCGGATAGCCGCTCACGAAGAACTCAGCAAACCGAGAATCGCTGTCCAACTCATCCGAGGGAACGGTCTTCACGATGTCTACAAGCAATTTCATGATGAAGATCGCAATGACTGTCTTGCCCGTGCCCGGCTCACCCTGGACGACGATCGTGCTGTTGCTTGCCGACTCGAGATCCTCAAACAGTCCTTCGAGAATCCCTTCAACGGCCACCGCCTGATCATCGGTGAGCGCCTTATACGGAGAGAGCTTGAAGAGGTCGCTATTCTCGATCTCCGGCATGCTGCGCGTGAAAAGACCCTCATGCCTGAGTTCCTCGAACACTTCGAGGAACGTCTCCCGGTAGCTGGCGCGATCGTAGTAGTCAGCTTCCGTGATTCCGTCATTGCGATTGAGCACGCTGTAGGCACCATCACCGGCGAGCATTCGAATGAGGTACGACTCCAGATCGAGACAGACCGACTTATTGAAGGTCTCGTCCACGATCACGCGAATAGTGCTCAGATGCTTCTTCTCGGGGGATTCAAAGTGCTGCCTCATCCGCGAAGCTACATTCAGTGACTCTCCGACGTAGACGTCGTTGAGCTTCTCGGCTCGAGGCGAATAACCGGTCCTCGCGCCATCGAGAACGTAGACAACCGGCCAGTTGCTGTTGCGCTGATCGCTGGGGGCCCAATCCCTGACTGCGGCGCGGGTGAAATCGAGCCTCTTGATGTCAAAGCGCGTCATATTTTGCGCTTCTACCTCGCGCCGCGTCGATCGGGTACTTCGATCGCGTCACGGCCAGTTTGTCGCGCACAATCTGATCCGGATCCACGCCAATTCGATCGGCTAGCAAAAGGCAATACGTGAGCACGTCGGCAAGCTCATCGGAGACTCGCGCGGTGTCTGCATGCCCGCTCCATTGGAAGCACTCGAGCAACTCGCCTGCCTCGATGGCGATGCTCTTGGCGAGGTTCTCCGGGCTATGGAATTGCGCCCAATCACGCTCCGCAACCAGGGCTGCAATCTCGTCATGGACCGAGGATTCTGACATGTGGTCAACGTAGCAGTGTCCGGTCGCTAGATATCGAGCACGGCAGCCAGCGTGGGCTCGATGCGCTCCGTCGGACAGATCACGTATTTGGCCGCACGACTTACGCGGCCCGAAACTTGCTCAGCAGCGTCGCCTCCACAGCAGCGACATCCACCGTCCCGGGCTGGGCCGCTGCAATGTGGGAGACCAGCTTCTTCGGCCACAGCACGTCTATTCCATTGACGACGAATGAACCACCGATGAGTGGCCAGTCCGCTTCAACGAAACAGAGAATGCCGCGCACAGGCACATCGCCCAAGGCCTTCTTGACGCAGTCGATCTGCCACTGCACGCCCTCGGCAAGTTTGGTCTTCTCTCGACCGTTGACGAAGAGCTTCTCGACTCGGGGTCGGATCAACCCTCCCTGAACGCGAAGCTCCGGGCGGCCCTTGTATTTCTTGGCGTCGATGACCCAGATGCCGCTGGATGTGACGACGAGGTGGTCCACGTTCGCTTTGGAACCCGGGATGCGTCGGTCGTGAAGTACCCGAACGCTGTCTGACTGGAGTGTGTCCAGCCGCGCCCCCACACGCTCTTCGCCGACCGCGCCCGTAGCCCATGCCCTTGTGCTCGGACGCTCTGGCGTCAGCGCCACCGCGATGCCGCCGAAGCGGCCCCACTCGGCACGGATGCGTGCCTCGTCTTTCGCACTGCGCCGGTCATACTCCCGTCGAGCTGATGACCCTGCGTTATTGCCGTCTGCCATGCTCGCCATGAATGCCCCCGTTGGTGAGATTAGCTCAGGTGCGCACGGGCGCCCAACCCCACGTTCGGGGGCGCCACATGTATCAGCAGCCGCACCGCGACGTCCTTGCCACCCCTGCCGGGCATCCACAACCCCTAGAAGCATGTCGGGCACCCGGTGTGAACTGGACGCAACACGAAGGAGCACGCATGCCTGACACGAACGAGAGCGTCGAGAACACGGAGACGGTCGAGAGTACGGAGATCATCGAGGCCGAGGGTCCTGATGTTGAGACCCGGCAAGGGCGCGACACCGAGGCGGCGAAGGCGGACCTCGCAGATCAGGTGAGGTCGGTGCGCGCTGCCGAAGAGGGCAAGCGCGACGCCCCTGAGTAGAAAAACGGATCGTAGGATCCGACGGTGAATAGCGGTACCAATGCTGCCCTCACCACAGGTCGAGGAAGTCGCGCAGGTACACGCGCATGCGGTCGAGGCATTCCTGGTTGATGCTTCCGGCGGCGCCGACGATCCGGTCGCGGGAGACGCTCAGAATCTGCTCGGTCATCGCGTAGCTCGGGCGTTGGAGGTCGGTCGGCCCCGTGAGCGCCACGTGGTTCGGCCACCCTCGATCTCGTGAGGTGACCGGCACGACGAGTAGAAGACTGTCGACCGAGGCCAGATACTCATTCGACGAGACAACAACCACCGGCCGACGGCCCGTCTGCTCGCGTCCGCGGCCCGATCCCAGTTCGGCCCACAGAATGTCGCCCGTGAGAATCACCATTCGGGAGGCAGCACGTTCATGGAGGCAAACTCCTCGTGCTCAGCCAGGTAGTCGGCCATCTGCTCAGGGGTCTGCGCGGCACGGACCTCCCGGATCGCCCGGAACCGATCCGCCCTCCCCCGCTCGAGGAGGAGCTTCTCGATCACCTCAGCCACAGTGCGTCCCTCCTTGCGCGCCTCGGCATTGAGTCGATCACGCAGTTCAGAAGGAACCTTGATCGTCGTACTCGTCATAAGGCGAGTATACCCACGGTATACCGACATAGTCATCGGGCGGCACCTGCTTAACCTCGCCGCCGAGCAGGAGGAATGGCCCGCGGAACGCCATCCCTGATCCGACGCACGCCTCCCTCAACGTGCGCAGCCAGCGCCGGTCGCGATCCATGGTTTCTATCGGACCCGGTCGCTCGAGGGTCATGACGATGGTCGCCTTTTCCAGATCGAGAAGCACGCAACTGAGCGCGGAGACGAGGTCAGCGGAGTCACGCTCGCACGCTTCGGCGTCGACATCCATCGGTATAAGGATCGGCAGCGGTCTGGAGTGTTCGTCAAGGAACATGATCCACACCTGCCGGCGCAGCGACTGCTCAAGCATGACCTGCACGTGCGGGATGAGCTCGCGATCGGTGGGCAGCGGGATAGTGCGGATGTCGTCGTAGTTCGGTCGTGTCATGAGACATGGTGTGCATCGAGGTAGCCCCTATGGAGGAAGGTCCCGGGTCGGGGGAGAACCCACCGCAGGTGGCGCCTGTGCAGAAGGGGCGCAACGCTCGGTCAGCACCGCGAGGACCCGCTCGTCGATCGCGTCATCCATATCGGCATCGGTCACGGCTGCGAATATCGCACGCAAGGAACACCCGAGTTCTCCACAGGCTGCGACTTCTGCACAGATTCCCGCCGGCCTCCAGTTGAAGCTCAACGAGGGGTTCACCATGGCGGCATGACCGAAATCCTGCACGCAGCAACCGCCGCCGACTTCCTCTCCGCCGTCCCCGTGCTGCTCGGCTTCCGACCGAGGAACAGCATCGTCTGCGTCGCATTCCGAGGGCGACGCACGGCTGAGTTGCTTCGGCTGGACCTCCCCCGGCAGCGACGCAGTAACCAGAAGGCCGTCGCATCCACCATTGTCGGAATGCTGAGTCGCATCACCGGAATCAGCGGCGCCTCGATGATCATCTACACCGACGAGACCTTCGAGGGCGAGCACGGCATCCCCCAACTGGAGCTGGGCCGAATGCTGAGTGCGAGAATCCACGGGGCGGGGTTCCACTTGCCCAATGCGCTGTGCGTTGCCGGCGATGGGTGGGCCGACTACTTCGATACGGGCTACCCGCGGCAGGGGCATCCTCTCAGCATGATCACCGACAGCGAGGTCGCGTCACAGTTGAGTGGCCACGAGGTGCTGAACGATCTCGACGACGTTGCTGCGCTTCCCGAGCGCGACCCGCTTATCGCTGAGCGGCTCGAATTCCTGCTCGATGGATTCGAACGGCACACCGATGAGGCAATGCTGGAGCTCAATCGGCTCACGAAACTCATGGATGTCGACCCCGCATCGTGTTCGTGTTCGATCGCCGAGAACCCGACACCTCCGCTGGAGGTCAGCGCGTGGATGCTCTCGATGGCCCAACGCCCCAGCGACCGCGACGTGATGAGCATCACCATCGCCTTCGGCTGCGAGTTCGGCGAGGCCATACTCCAATCGAACGCGCAGTATCACCTCCTTCAGGCCGAATCCGGCAGCACAATGGATGAGGTCGTTCAGCGCGAGGTTGACGCAGGCCGCATCGATCTCGATGACAGCAACAACCTCCTTGGCGGGAAGGGGTCGCGCCGCCCGAACGTGCCGCGCGTCAAGGGGTGTATTGAGCTACTCAAGGAGCTCATCGCGAACATCCCCGACCACTACCGGCCCGGTCCACTGTGCATGTTGAGCTGGCTGCAGTGGAGCTTGGGTCGTGGCTCGGCAGCCGGCACCGCCTCAGACATGGCGCTGGCGATCGATCCGAATCACAGCATGGCGCTGCTGCTCAACACGATGCTCGACGCGGGCATGCTCCCGGAGTGGGTTTACGGCGGGGGTGACGCGGCAGCTAGCGCAGCGCGGCCAGATCCTGCAGCTTGCCGCGTGCGATGATCTCGTGGCTGGTCGGGTCTCCACCCGGCGCGCGGTCGATCAGCGCAAGCTCGCCGACCATCACGGTGTCGCCCCTGCGCAGCCGCGACGTCTTCTGCACGGCGACGTGCGGAGCGAAATGCTGCATGACACCGGATGCCTCGAACCGGGCGCCGAGCAGAAGCAAACCCTGTCGCAACTCCTGGTGCAGCTCCGTGAGCGCCACGTTCGGCTCGATCCTGGTGACCCACTGGTCGCCGGGGAGCCAGTCATCCCGACCGCCGAGCAGGGTCAGCGGTGGATGGGATGCCGTGACATCCACCAGGAAATCGCGCACATCGTAGGTTGACCCTTCGAGCACGAAATTACCGACCACGGTCAGGTGCAGTGGCCACCGGGTGGACGAGAAATCGCTGGCCGGCTCAAGCAGCGCACTGACAGTGAACCGGCTTGAGGTCACTTCTTGGCGCCCTGAGCGGCGACCGCGGCAGCCCCAGCGGCAGCGGCCTCAGGGTCGAGGTACTTTCCGGGGCCGGTGGGCATGAAGTTGTCGTCGAGCTCGTACACCAGCGGGATGCCGGTAGGAATGTTGAGCTCAGAGATGGCGTCGTCCGAGATGCCGTCGAGGTGCTTCACGAGCGCACGCAGCGAGTTGCCGTGGGCGGTGACCAGCACGGTCTTGCCGGCGGCGAGGTCGGGGATGATGTCTGATTCCCAGTACGGGAGCATGCGGTCGATGACCAGCTTGAGGCTCTCGGTGCGGGGAATCTCGCCGTCGATGCCCACATAGCGCTCGTCGTGAACCTGGCTGTACTCGGCGTCGTCATCGAGCACGGGCGGCGGCACATCGAAGCTGCGGCGCCACTCCATGAACTTCTCGGGGCCGAACTTCTCGAGGGTTTCGGCCTTGTCCAACCCCTGCAGCGCGCCGTAGTGACGCTCGTTGAGGCGCCAGGTGCGCTTGACCGGCAGCCACGCGCGATCGGCGACGTCGAGAGCAATGTTGGCGGTCTGGATGGCGCGGGTCAGGAGGCTCGTGTACGAGATGTCCGGCTTCAGGCCGGCCTCGGCGAGCAGCTCGCCGGCGCGGGTCGCCTCGGTGACACCCTGATCACTGAGACGCACATCGACCCAGCCCGTGAAAAGGTTCTTCTGGTTCCAGTCTGAATTGCCATGGCGAAGGAGGATGAGAGTGTGCGTCATGGGGTACAGCGTAGCGATGGGGGGCAGTCGCGGGGGGTAGACGTGGCGGGTTGCGGGAGAATGGTTCGCATGCCCGCTCCTGCATATCGGTATCGCTTCAGCGCCCGCACCATCCGAAACTGGACCAAAGTGCTGACCGCTGCCGTCTTCATAGTTCCCGTCGCCGGCCTCATCTACGGAAGCACTCTCGACAGCTCCCCCGAGCCGTGGCAGGAGTTGCTCGTGCAGGGCCTCCTGTATGGCGGGATCGTGGTGCCGCTCTTGATCGCTGCCGTGCTCGGTGGCGAAGCGATCTGGCCCGGCGGCGGATTCATTGGCGCTCTCTTCGTGGCGGGACTCATCGGCGGTTCGCTCGGGGTCGGGAACGGCATCCAGTGGCTGGCCATCACCGGATTCGTGGCCGCCGTGCTCGGCGTCGGCGGGTTCTTCGCGATCGGGTTCGCCGCGAAGGTGCCCATGTGGATCGGATCAAGGAAGACCTCGCGCTTCCGCTGGAACCTGCCGGAGTAGCGGTCCGCCGCATCGGGGTTGCGGGAGAATGGGCGCATGCCCATCGGCCAGGTCACCCGCGGAACCACCGGCACCAACCGGCTCCGCCGCATCGACCGGTGGATCGCGCAACTGCCCGTACTGCGGCAGGCGCCCACTGCCCTCGTCGTCGATCTCGGCTACGGGGCATCCGCGACCACCTCGCTCGAACTGCACCAGCGACTGGCGCGCGTGCGGCCCGATGTGGAGGTCGTCGGCATCGAGATCGAGCCGGAACGCGTGCGGATCGCCTCCCTCAGCTCGCGGCGGGGGGTGAGCTTCAGGCTGGGCGGCTTCGAGGTTCCGGGCGAGGCTCCCACGATCATCCGGGCCCTGAATGTGCTGCGGCAGTATGACGAGTCGCAGGTGCTCGAGAACTGGCGGCGCATGGTCGGCCGGCTGCAGCCCGGCGGGGTGCTCGTGGAGGGCACCTGCAATGAGGTCGGCAGGGTCGCCAGCTGGGTGGATGTCACGGCCGCCGGCCCCCAGACCCTCACCGTGAGCCTGCGCCTGGCCGACCTCGACCGGCCGTCTATCGTCGCGGAGCGGCTGCCGAAGGTGCTCATTCACCGCAACGTTCCCGGGGAATCCGTGCACAGCTACCTCGCCGACCTCGACCGCTGGTGGCAAGTGCACGCGCCCCTCAGTGTGTACGGGCCGTCGCAGCGCTGGGCGGCGGTCGCGGCATCCATGAAGCAGAGCTGGCCGATCCAGGGCACGAAGGCGCGCTGGCGGCTCGGCGAGCTGACGGTGGCGTGGGATGCGGTGGCGCCGCGCGGCTTCGAGTGGTGAGCCCGGCCGCCTGAGCGCCCCGCGGCCCGCGCGCCGCGTCGAGACCTCCACTTTTGCGGTCTGGGCGCGCGCGAACCCAGCAGAAGTGGAGGTCTCGGCGCGAGTGGTGAGCCCGCTACACCTCGGGCAGCAGCGCTCGCGCCTCGTCGATCGGCATTCCCGTGCCCACCAGCAGGTCGACGGCCAGCGGACGCAACATCAGCACGATCGCAAGGTCTGTGACGTGGCCGTCGGGGACGATGCCGGATGGGGTGAGGCGGCGCGCGACATCCGTCAGCAATGACCGCGCGGATCCGCCGACCTGCGGGTCGTCCGCCTCGTCACCGATGAGCCGCATGCCGGTGCCGAGTTGCTCGACGATCTCGGCGAGCGCTGGGCGCCGAACCCCGTCGCGCACCAGAAACTCCGTGCGGCGGGCAAGCGTGCGCATGTGCCTGGCTGCGAGATCCGCGGCGGCGAGAAACCGCACGTCGCGGTGAAGTTCCGGCAACCTGGACCTGAGGAACGGCGAGATGCGGGCTACCGCGATCGCGCTCTCGAGCGAGGCCGTCCAGGCGTCGATCATCGGCTGGGTGCGCCTGAGACGGGCGAGCCCGAGCTCGCCGGCGGCCTCATCCGCATCCCGGAGGCAGTCGACGACGGATCCGATGCCCTCGTCGACCGCCGCAAACAGCCGGCGGCGTTCGCGGGCGGCATCCTTGTTCGGGTTGCGCGGGATCAGCGCGGTGGCGGCGAGCGCCACCACGCCCGCGACGACGGCATCGAGGGTGCGAGTGAAGACGAGACCGGTAGGCCCCGGCACGATCACCACGATCGCGGACTGCACGGCGGCAGCGACAGCGAACGCCGGATTCGGTGAGAACACCCGGGCGATCAGCAGCACCACGAACAGCACGATCGCGATCTGCCAGACGCCTCTGCCGACGACGAACACCAGCAGCTCGCTCAGCGTGATGCCGATCGCCACCCCGAGGGCGTTGTCGAACACTCGCCGCGGCCGGGCATCCCTCGTGAGCCCGAGGGAGGTGATCGTCACGGCTACCGCGATGAAGGGGGCGGGGTGCCCGAGCAGATAGTGCGAAATCGAGTACGAGACGACTGACGCGACGACGATTTGGATGACCGCTGGCAGCGATTCCGCACCGCGCCGTCCAGCTGACCGCAGTGTCGCCCGCACGTGCACCCGACGTGCGAGTCGGCGCAGTGGAGCGGACTCGGTCACGGGGTGTCGATCATCGCCGAACGGCGCCGAGGCGGGGCAGGCGCGGCACGTTCGCTGAGGCTCCGGCATCCGTCGGAACGATCACGTCCTGGGCCGCGGCGATGAGTGTCTCGTCGACTCTCACGACGAGCTCGGCCGCGGGGTCAACGCTGCGTTTCACGACGGCGAGAGCGATCGGGCCCAGCTCATAGTGCAGAGCCGCGGATGTCACGCGGCCGACCTCCGCGTCACCGAGCAGCACGGGTGAACCGGCGGCGGCGTGCACTCCGTCGGATCCGTCGAGGTGCAGCATGACGATCCTGCGCGGAGGGTGCCCGAGGTTGTGCACCTTGGCCACGGTCTCCTGGCCGCGGTAGCAGCCCTTGGCCAGGTGAACGGCCGAGCGAAGCCAGTCGAGCTCGTGCGGGATCGTCTTCTCGTCGCCTTCCGTCGCGAGCCGCGGACGCCACGCCGCGATGCGCAACGCCTCCAGTGCGAGGCTTCCCGCGGCCGGGAACGCGCTGAGGTCTGCGCCGCGCTCGACGAGCACCTCGCTGTACGACCAGGGCGCATCCGGTCTCGTCGCGGCATAGGTGTGGCCGGGGCCGTCCGCCCACGGGTCGCGCCAGGTGGCCACGGCGGGCAACTCCTGCGTGCCGAGGGTTCCGACGGTGGCGAAGTCTGCGGTGCGATCGGCGACCTCCACGCGCAGCATGAACCGCATGCGGTCGAGCCAGGCGGTCAGTTTCGCGCCCTGATTCGCGTCGACCAGCAGCCAGGCTGTCTCGCCGTCGTCGACGAGACGCATCGCGTGCTCGACACGGCCGGACGGGTCGAGCAGCAGCGTTTCGGCCGACTCCCCCGGCGCGAGCTTTGCGACGGCCTGCGAGGTGAGCGAGTCGAGCCAGGTGAGTCGGTCTGGCCCGGTCACGGTGATGACGGCGCGGTCGGAGAGGTCGACAATCGCCTCACCGGATGCGAGCGCCTTCTGCTCGCTGAGCGGGTTGCCGTAGTGCTGCGGCGGGTCGCCCACGGCGCCGGGCCGTGCAGCAAAGTCATTCGACACGAGCGAGCCTTCCCGAAGCATGGGTGCGGAGGTCCTGGCCGAGGGCCGCGATATCCCACGCCCACAGCAGGTGGTTGTCGACGAGACCGTAGAGCCTGGTGGCCGCAGAGTACTCCTTGGCGCTGGCAGTGCGCATGACGGCGTCGGTCGACAGGTCGATGCGGGGGCCGTTGGCGCGTCCGAGATAGAACTCGTTGACGCCTCCCGGATGCACGATCGACACCTCGATCTCAAAGCTGCCGTCTGAGCGGCGCAGCGTCTCGACCGCGCGGGCCGTCGAAAACGGACGTGGACCGATCCCGGGCAGCAGCCCCGGACCGGGGTCGCCGTCGAGCGCGGGCCTGGTCAGCTTCCAGTAGCCGGTCTCGGTGACGTGCGGCGTGCGGTCGTCATCGAGCAGCCAGGTGTACGAGTTGTAGTTGAGGTGCGGAAGCCCGTCGTGCGTGAAGCTCAGCCGTTGGCCGAACTCGAGGGAGCGCGTCTCGTCGCCGACCTTGTAATCGACGATTCCGGTGCCCTCCCACAGCCCGATGAGCCACGAGATGGGGGCGAGTTCTGCCGGGTTGGTGGCATCCAGTTCAATCACTGTGCCTCCCTTTCAGCTCAGCGCTGGCCGCGGAACAGGTTGTACAGCACCACGACGGAGACGAAACCGATCGACAGCGTCGCCAGCACGAGGAGGCCGACGAAGAAGAGTTCGAGTGCGAGCAGCATGGCCCAATCCTATCCAAAGAGAACGGCTGCGCCTGATGCCACGGCGAGAATGACGACGCTCACACCGATGCTCGCCATCGCGCGAACGACGAACCCTTCGGGGCGGCGGGTGGCCAGCTGGATCGCGAACGTCGCGATCACTGCCGAGGCCATCACAACGCCGAGCCAGGTGAAGTACTCGTCGCGGGGCGACAGGACGCCAATCACGATGGCTCCAGCCAACGCGATCAGCCATACGGGGATCACGCTTGCCGCCTGCCAACTCATAAAATCCATGCTATTCGATCGGCCATTAGACTGTCCCCACCACTTTTGGAGGCACTTTGGCTCAGCTATTAATTCTGACCTCTGCGGTGGACACCGAAGTCCTACCCGCATTGGGGCTACTCAGCCACGCCACCAAACAGATTCCGGCGTCCCCGGCGTCACTGATCTCCGCCCCCAGCTGCGACCTCATTTTCGTGGATGCCCGGCAGGATCTGGCGAGCGCGAAGTCGCTGTGCAAGATCCTCACGACCACCGGCGTCAACGTTCCTCTGATCCTCATCCTCACCGAGGGCGGCCTGACCGCGGTCTCGGCCGACTGGGGTGTCGACGATGTGATTCTGGTCACGGCTGGCCCCGCCGAGGCCGATGCTCGCATCCGGCTCGCTCTCGGCCGCCAGGCGCAGAACGCCGGTTCGTCGAAAATCCAGGCGTCCGGTGTTGTCATCGACGAGGCGTCGTACTCGGCGAAAATTCATGGCCGGCCGCTCGACCTCACGTTTAAGGAGTTCGAGCTGCTGCGGTTTCTCGCCACCCACCCGTCGCGGGTGTTCACGCGCGAGCAGTTGCTCAGCGAGGTGTGGGGCTACGACTACTTCGGGGGCACGCGCACCGTCGACGTGCACGTGAGGCGCCTGCGGGCCAAGCTCGGCGACCTCGAGTCGCTCATCGGCACCGTGCGCAACGTCGGTTACCGATTCAACGTTTATGACGATGACAATGAGCGACCCTCTCTCGCCAACGCTTAGCGGCCCCTCGCTGCCCGATCTGATCGCTCGGGCCAGGGCCACCGACGGCTCTCCCCCGTTCTCCGACGGCGCGTTGGTCGAGTTGCGTCAGGGCACCGCGTCGCTGATCTGGCTGGATGACGCGGCAGCGATCGTCTCCGCCGACACGTCTGCCGAGTTTGTGGTCGACCCGGATGCCCGCCGCCGCGGCCTCGGAACCCGCATGCTCGAGCACCTCACCTCTCGGGCCGCGGGCGACCTGCTGTTCTGGGCGCACGGCGACCACCCCGGCGCCCGGGCTCTCGCCGCGAGCCACGGCCTCGACGCGGCGCGCACGCTGCTGCACCTCGAAGCCGACGTGCCTCCTGACGAGTCAAGCGACCTCGACGTAAGCCCGATTCGGCTTCCGGAGGAGGGTGACGCGTGGCTCAAGCTGAACGCGCTGGCTTTTGCCGGGCATCCTGAGCAGGGGCGGATGACGCGCGCCGACCTCGAGACGACGATCGCCGAGCCGTGGTTCGATGCCGACGACTTTCTGGTGCTTCGTCACGACGGGGCGATCATCGGGTTCTGCTGGTTGAAGGTGGAGTCTGCTGCCGAGGGCGAGTTCTACGTGGTCGGTGTCGACCCACGCCGGCAGGGTGAGCGGCTGGGGCGGCGGCTCGTCGAGGCGGGGATGGCGCGACTGGCGAGCCGTGGCATCCACACTGCGCACCTGTACGTGGAGGGCGACAACGCCCCGGCGCTGCAGCTCTATCGCGGGATCGGCTTCACGAACCGCTCGGTGGACGTGCAGTACCGCTGGGTCGCCCGCGGCTGATTCTGGCGCACCGCCCGCACCGGCCTCGCCGTTTTTTGGATGTCAGTTCAGACTGACGTCAGTCTGAACTGACATCCCGAAATCGCGGGCATGCCCTCGGCTGATCCTCGGCGGGGGCGGCCTCCGCGCCCTTGCACGAACGCGGGCACCGGGGCAAGGCGCGGCGCAAAAGCCACCAGAATTAATCCCGCGTTCACGCACGGATGGCAGGATGAGCAGATGGACAGTTCCCTCAGCCTCACCGATGCCGCAGACGCGACAGACTCCCTCGACGAGTACGACGTCGACGAGTCGTCGAGCATCGACGACGGCACGCTGGAGCCCGACCGCTTCCTGGACCGGGAGCTGAGCTGGCTCGCCTTCAACCAGCGCGTGCTTGAGCTGGCCGAAGATCCGGCCCAGCCGCTCCTGGAACGAGCCAACTTCCTCGCCATCTTCGCCAGCAACCTCGACGAGTTCTTCATGGTGCGGGTTGCCGGCCTGAAGCGGCGCATCCTCACCGGGCTCGCGGTGCCGACCAACGTGGGTCGCACCCCCGTCGAGGTGCTGGACATGGTCAGTGCGAAAGCCCACGAGCTGCAGGAACGCCACGCGCAGGCGTTCCGCAAGATCGTCAAGCCAGAACTGGATGCCGCAGACATCCACATCGAGACCTGGGCCGACCTCGACGAAGCCGACCGTATTCGCATCGACGAGATCTTCTCTGCGCAGATCTTCCCGGTGCTGATGCCGCTCGCCGTCGACCCAGCGCACCCCTTCCCCTACATTTCCGGGCTGTCGCTGAACCTGTCGATCAGGGTGCGAAGCCCCAAAAACGGCAAAGAAGAATTCGCCCGCCTCAAGGTGCCGCAGAACCTGCCCAGGTTCGTGCAGCTACCCGACGACAAGCGCGGCCTGCTGCGGTTCATCCCGCTCGAAGACCTCATCTCCAACCACCTGGGTGACCTGTTCCCCGGCATGGAGATTCTCGAACACCACGAGTTCAGGGTCACCCGCAACGAAGACCTCGAGGTCGACGAAGACGAATCAGAGAACCTGCTCCAGGCGCTCGAGAAGCAGATCCTGAACCGTCGTTTCGGGCCGCCGATCCGCCTCGAAATCACCGACGACATGGATGACGTGACCCTCGGTCTGCTGATGAGCGAGCTCGACATCACCGAGCAGGAGGTCTACCGCCTGCCGGCACCCCTCGACCTCGGCGGCCTGTTCCAACTCACCAAGGTCGACGCGCCGAAGCTCAAGTACCCACGCCACGTGCCGACCACCAGCGTCGCACTGCTGCCCAGCGAGCCGAACGCCTCACCCAATATCTTCGCCTCGATCGCGAAACAGGAC
Organism: Salinibacterium sp. G-O1; assembly: GCF_030063305.1. Taxonomy (GTDB): domain Bacteria; phylum Actinomycetota; class Actinomycetes; order Actinomycetales; family Microbacteriaceae; genus Rhodoglobus. The sequence continues at coordinate 149,453 of NZ_JASISV010000003.1, read as the reverse complement.
GTGCTGCTGCACCACCCGTACGAGTCGTTCTCCACGAGCGTGCAGGCGTTCCTCGAGCAGGCCGCGGCTGACCCCAACGTGCTCGCCATCAAACAAACCCTGTACCGCACCAGCGGCGACAGCCCCATCGTGCAGGCCCTCATCTCGGCGGCAGAAGCCGGCAAGGCCGTGCTGGCGCTCGTCGAGATCAAGGCGCGCTTCGACGAGACCGCCAACATCAACTGGGCACGCAAGCTCGAAAAGGCCGGCGTGCATGTCGTGTATGGGCTGGTCGGCCTGAAAACCCACTGCAAGCTCGCGCTGGTGGTGCGGCAGGAGAACGGTGTGCTGCGCAGCTACAGCCACATCGGAACCGGAAACTACAACCCGAAGACCAGCCGCATCTACGAAGACTTCGGGCTGCTCACGGCGAGCGGCACCGTCGCCAAAGACCTGACACGGCTTTTCAACGAACTATCCGGCTACGCCATCGAGAAGAAGTTCAAGAGGCTGCTTGTTGCCCCGATGCACCTCAGGAAAGGGCTGCTCAAACACATCAAGACCGAGACGGCGAATGCGAAGGCAGGGCTGCCGTCCGGCATCCGGATCAAACTGAACTCCATCGTCGATGAGGCGATCATCGACGCCCTGTACCGCGCCAGCAACGCCGGTGTTCCGGTCGAGCTTGTGGTGCGCGGGATCTGCTCGATCAGGCCCGGAGTTGAGGGCCTCAGCGAGAACATCACGGTGCGCTCCGTGTTGGGGCGCTACCTCGAACACGCGCGCATTTTCTCGTTCGTCAACAACGGCGACCCGCAGGTTTTCATCGGCAGCTCAGACATGATGCACCGAAACCTCGACCGACGGGTTGAGGCGCTGGTGCGCATCACCAGCCCCGACCATCTCGCCGAACTCCACCAGCAATTTGAGCTCGCCCTCTCAGACGAAACGTCGTCGTGGTGGCTGGAATCCGACGGCACCTGGACGCGCCATCACCTCGCCGAGGACGGCAGTCAGCTGCAGGACATGCAGAATGTTCTTATGAAGCAGGTATCCCAGCGCAAGCGCAGCAGCAGCCGTTGAGTGTGACAACAGCACCAGTGCTCGCGGCGGGAGCCGTCTGTTGGCGCATCGTCGATGGCAAGACCAAGGTGTTGGTCGTGCACCGGGCGACCCACGCTGACTACTCGTTGCCCAAAGGCAAGGTCGACCCGGGCGAGACCCTTCCCGAGACCGCCGTGCGCGAAATCCGTGAAGAGACCGGGCTTTCCATCACCCTCGGCCCCCCTCTTGGAACCGTTGACTACACGCTGCCCAGCGGCCGCGAGAAGCTCGTCTACTACTGGGCGGCGGAGGTCAACGATCACGCTCTTGAGCTCGCGAAGTTCCAGCCCAACGACGAGATCGCGGCCCTCGAATGGCTGCCCGTCGCGAAGGCTCGCAAGCGGCTGACGTACCCACACGATCTGGACGTGCTCGATCGCTTTGAGAAACTGCTCGACGCCGACTGCATCCGGACCTTCGCGATCATCGCGGTCCGGCACGGCAAGGCGGTGGCTCCCTCGGCGTGGGACGGCCCGGATGCCACCCGCCCCCTGATGCATCGCGGCAGCGACCAGGCCGCGACCATCGCGAAGGGCATCGCGGCCTTCGGCCCGGAGAAAATCATCAGCAGCACGGCAGCACGGTGCCTCGCGACGGTGGCGCCCCTCGCGGCGGTGACAGGGCTCGAGGTCAAGCCGAGCGACCGGATCAGCCAGGATGCGCTCGAGAACGGAACGTCAGACCTGCCGGCGGTCGTCAGCCGCCAGCTTAAGAAGCGCGTCAGCGCTGTGCTCTGCAGCCACGGGCCGGTTCTGCCCCGCCTCATCTCCCAGTTCGCCGAGCAGGCAGGCACCGCGATGAGCGGCGCACTGCACGACGCATCGTCGCTCTCCACGGGCGACTTCACGGTGTTGCACATTGCGCGCACCAAAAACTCGGCCGGAATTGTCGCCGTAGAGACCCACTCCCCAGCCTGACCGGCCGGAATTTCGGGAGCGTTAACCTTCCGTTCACCTCCGGGGGCGACCGTGGTTAACCGCCGTGCATAGTGTTTCACCTTGGGTCGCACCGGCCCACACACTGAAATCACAGCGAAATCTCCTGAAAGGGATACCACTTTGAACTCTGTACTGTCCAAGTACAAGCGCCTCGCCACCATCGGCGCAGTCGCTATCGCAGGAACCATCCTCCTGTCCTCGTGTGCAGCAAACGAGGGTGGCACCACCGACCCGGGTGCAGGCGGAAGCGAACTTTCCGGCACGATCGACGGCGCTGGCGCATCGTCGCAGGGTTCGGCACAGGAGGCGTGGGTTGCCGCGTTCCAGACCGCCAACCCCGACGTCACCATCAACTACGACCCTTCGGGCTCGGGTGCAGGTCGTGAGGCGTTCATCGCCGGCGGCGTGTATTTCGCCGGAACCGACTCGGCTCTCAAGCAGGAAGAGATCGACGGCGGCTTCGCTGCCTGCGTTCCCGACACCGGCTACGTGCAGGTTCCCGCCTACATCTCGCCCATCGCCGTGATCTTCAACGTCGAGGGTGTTGACAACCTCAACCTCGACGCTGCGACCCTCGCCGGCATCTTCAAGGGCACCATCACCACCTGGAACGACCCGGCCATCGTCGCGCTGAACGCTGACGCCACGCTGCCGTCGGCTCCGATCACCGCGGTTCACCGCTCCGACGACTCGGGCACCACCAAGAACTTCACGGACTACCTGAACAAGGCCGCCGCGGAGATCTGGGACGCTCCCGCCGCTGACCCATTCCCGTACAAGGTGGGCGAAGCAGCACAGGGCACCTCCGGTGTCGTCGATGCAGTAACCAACGGCTCCAACACCATCGGTTACGCTGACGCATCCAAGGCCGGCTCGCTCGGCGTTGCAGCGATCAAGGTCGGCGACGAGTTCGTTACCTACAGCCCCGAGGCGGCCGCCGCGGTCGTCACCGGATCGCCTGCTGGCGACACGGCCGGCCCGACCGACCTCGTGATCAAGCTCGACCGCAACACGACCGACCCGACGCACTACCCGCTCGTCCTGGTGAGCTACATCATCACCTGCAACGAGTTCGTTGACGCTGAGGCCGCTCCCGTTGTGAAGTCGTACATCCAGTACATCACCAGCGAGGCCGGCCAGACCGAAGCCGCAACCTCAGCCGGTGCAGCGCCGCTGGCTCCGGAGCTGTCCGCGAAGGTCGCGACAGTTCTCGACGCCATCAAGTAACAACACCACCGCTGTCGGGCTGGGGCACGGGTGCGCATTGCACCCCGTGCCGCAGCCCGACAGACTTGATCAGCACCACACAGCTCCCCCAGCCCAGCACGGTCTCGCAGGAAGACAGGTATGACGACAGCCTCGCCGCGTAAGCCGAGATCAACGCTCCGCCCCGCAGATCGAATTTTCGCCGGCAGCACCATCGTCGCCGGCAGCCTCATCCTCGCCGCCCTCGCCGCGGTCGCCGTCTTCCTCATCGCCCAGTCGATCCCGGCCCTGGTCGTCGACCCAGCCGAACTCAAGGGTTCGCCGTCGAGCTTCTGGGCCTACGTCGGGCCGCTGGTCTTCGGCACCGTCTGGGCCGCGTTCCTCGCGCTGGTCATGGCCCTCCCGATCTCCATCGGCATCGCCCTCTTCATCTCGCACTACGCCCCCCGCCGGATCGCCCAGGGGCTCGGCTACATCATCGATCTGCTGGCCGCCGTGCCATCCGTCGTCTTCGGTCTCTGGGGCATCAAGGTTCTCGCCCCCGCCGTGACTCCCCTTTACGGCTGGCTGGTCGACAACCTGGGCTGGCTGCCCTTCTTTGCTGGGGATGTCTCGGGCACGGGTCGCACGATCCTCACCGTCGCGATCGTGCTCGCCGTCATGATCATCCCGATCATCACCGCTGTGACCAGGGAAGTCTTCCTGCAAACACCCCGCCTGCATGAGGAAGCAGCCCTCGCCCTGGGCGCCACCCGCTGGGAGATGATCCAGATGGCGGTTATCCCGTTCGGCCGCCCCGGCATGATCTCGGCGGCGATGCTCGGCCTCGGCCGCGCCCTCGGCGAGACGATGGTCGTGGCCATGGTGCTTTCGCCCGCGCTGGTCGTCAACTTCGTGCTCACCAGCTCGCAGAACCCGGCCACCATCGCCGGAAACATCGCGCTCAACTTTCCCGAAGCGCACGGCGTCGACGTCAACGCGCTCATCGCGACAGGAATGGTGCTGTTCATCATCACTTTGGTGATCAACTCGATCGCCCGCGTCGTCATCAACCGCCGCAAGGCATTCTCGGGAGCGAACTGATGAGCGCCTCAGCGCAGACCACGGGAATAGTGAACTCCCTCACCACCGGCCGCCTGCCCAAGTGGGCCACCTGGGCGATCCTGGGCGGCAGCTGGGCCATCATGGGCGTCGTCTTCACCCTGATCGCCGCCGCATCCGACTCCGAGTTCAACATCGCTGCGGCTCTGTTCCTCGGAACGATCCTGTTCATCGTGCTCATCTTCGTGTTCGCGCTCCTCGTCGAGGGCATCCGTCAGGCCAAAGACCGGCTCGTCACAGCCCTGGTGGTCAGCGCCTTCCTCATCGCGCTCATCCCGCTCATCTCGCTGCTGTTCACCGTCGTCTCCAACGGGGTACCGCGGTTCGACCCGGATTTCTTCAGCCAGTCGATGCGCAACATCGTCGGCGAGGGCGGCGGAGCCCTCCACGCCATCATGGGCACGCTGCTGATCACCGGCGCTGCCGCGCTCATCTCGGTGCCAGTGGGGCTGCTCACCGCCATCTACCTCGTGGAGTACGGCAAGGGCGCCCTGGCGCGCGCCATCACGTTCTTCGTGGACGTGATGACGGGCATCCCCTCGATCGTCGCCGGGCTGTTCGCGTTCGCGTTCTTCGCGCTGATTCTGGATGACCCGGGAATCCGTTTCGGCTTCGGCGGGTCCATCGCCCTGTCGCTCCTGATGATTCCGGTGGTGGTGCGTTCGAGCGAGGAGATGCTGAAACTCGTTCCGAACGAGCTGCGCGAGGCGTCGTACGCGCTCGGTGTGCCGAAGTGGTTGACCATCCTCAAGATCGTCATCCCGACCTCGCTTGCCGGCATCACCACCGGCATCACGCTCGCCATCGCTCGCGTCATCGGCGAGACCGCCCCGCTGCTCATCATTTCGGGCTTCACGGCGAGCATGAACTACGACCTCTTCAACGACCGGATGATGTCGCTGCCGGTCTTCGTCTACACCCAGTACGCCAACCCCGGTTCGGACGTGCAGCCGTACCTTGATCGCGCGTGGGCCGGCGCGCTGACGCTCATCCTGATCGTCATGCTGCTGAACCTGATCGCCCGCATGATCGCCCGCATCTTCTCCCCCAAGCTCGGCCGCTAAGCGGCGCGTAACAAAAAGGAATCCCGTGTCAAAGCGCATCGAAGTCAACGACCTCAACGTCTACTACGGCAAGTTCAAGGCCGTCGAGGATGTCACGCTGAAGATCGAGCCCCGCACCGTGACGGCCTTCATCGGCCCCAGCGGTTGCGGCAAGTCGACGTTCCTTCGCACCCTGAACCGGATGCACGAGGTGATCCCCGGCGCTTACGTCGAAGGCGAGGTGCTGATCGACGGCAACAACCTCTACGGCCCAGGGGTCGACCCCGTGCTGGTGCGTCGCCAGGTCGGCATGGTGTTCCAGCGCCCGAACCCGTTCCCGACCATGTCGATCCGCGACAACGTGCTCGCCGGCGTCAAGCTCAACAACACGCGCATGAGCAAGACCGACGGTGACGACCTCGTCGAGAAGTCGCTGCAGGGTGCGAACCTCTGGAACGAGGTCAAGGATCGCCTGGCGCTTCCCGGATCCGGCCTGTCGGGCGGGCAGCAGCAGCGCCTGTGCATCGCCAGGGCGATCGCCGTCTCCCCCGAGGTGATCCTCATGGATGAGCCGTGTTCCGCGCTCGACCCGATCTCCACCCTCGCCATCGAGGACCTCATCGAGGAGCTCAAGCTCGACTACACGATCGTGATCGTGACTCACAACATGCAGCAGGCATCCAGGGTTTCTGACCGCACGGCGTTCTTCAACATCGCTGGAACGGGCAAGCCCGGCAAGCTCATCGAGTACGACGACACCGTCACGATGTTCTCGAAGCCCAGCGTGCAGGCCACCGAAGACTATGTCTCGGGCAAGTTCGGTTGATCCGCGCCTGACCAGGGGCCCTCGAGCGATCGGGGGCCCTTTTTCGTGCGCCGGTGGCGGCGCGCAGCGCTCACCGCTCATTCCGAAATGACGGAAGTGACGCCGATTCGGAGGACGCGGCATCCGGAAACTGGCGGATCTTGGCGGGCGCGACACGCTCCGTTCCGTCATTTCGGAAGGGGGCGGCGGGATTCCGCGGGGCGCGCAGACGCGTGGCCGGGCGGTGGGGCTGGCGAGATTTCGTGCCGAAAACCCGATTGATTGACAACAACCCGAATTGGGTATATACCGTGTGCACGGCACCAAATAATTCGAGGTGGGAGCCCCCAATGATTCGAATGATTCTGGAGTTCGTCTCGGCGGGAATCTTCCTGATCCTTGCCATCGTGACAGCGATGTATCCCCCCTGGATCGAAGCAGTTTTCGGCATAGATCCCGATCAAGGCAGCGGCGCACTCGAGTGGGCGCTGGTCGCCGCGTTCGGCGTCGTCGCGCTCATCGCAGCTGGCTTAGGCACGCGCACTGTCGTGCTGCGCGCCCGCGCCCGAGAGGCGTGACCCGATTTTGGCATGTGGGGGTGAGACGACGTGAAACCCCCTGAGGAAGAGGAAACGGCGGACTCTCACGGAGCCGAGGAACGCCTCCGTCAGTACCTGCAGTCTCGACTGCCGGCCGATCAGGTCGAGGAGGCTCTGCGGAAGTTGCAGCTTGATACTGAGTCGGACGAGGTGACTCCACAAGAGTCAATGCCGCTCGACGATTCGGTTGAGGCTGATCGCGATGGTGGGGAGAGCGACCGCCCCCACGATCAGGTTCGAAACGGGTCGAACTAGCTAGCTCACCGATGGCGGGTTCACCTCGTCGAAGGAAGTGATGGCAATGAAAATCGCCGAAGACGAATCAGTCGGGCGAGCAGAGGTGGATGACTCAACGCCCGTTCTAGCGGCGCAAACCCCCGGCGGTAAGCCGATGTTGCGGTTGCTCCAGCAACTCAAGAGCCACGGACTTGACGCGTTGATGGAAGAAGCGGTGGATGCCATCGTGGAGGCGGATCATGCGCCCGAAGTGTTCGCAGCCGCCGAACGCTTCGACCTGGCTCCCGCTGTCGAAACCCGTCAGGCTGCTCCCAAGAGCAAGACAAGCAAGAAGAGCACGGCGTCGAAGCCCACCGTTGAGGAGGAGCAAGCAGAGACAGCGCGCGAGTCGCTCGTGGATGCCTACCATGACGCGGCAGCAGTCATGGGTCCGCCGACAGGTTCCGGACCGCGCTGGCAGTCCATCGGCCCGCATACCGTCACCAATGGCCAGACGTATGGCAGTTCCCGGGTCAACGTGTCCGGGCGCCTCTCGGCCGTCGCGGTCGACCCCGGTCAGCCCACACATGTGCTTGCCGGTTCCGCCAACGGCGGTGTGTGGGAGAGCCGCGACGCTGGTGGGTCCTGGATCCCTCGCACCGACTACCAAGCCACGTTGTCGGTCGGAGCTCTGGCTTTCGACCCGAACAATGGTGCGATCGCCTACTGCGGCACCGGCGAGGGAGCCTGGTGGGGCTACACCTACCTCGGCAACGGAATCCTGCGCTCCACCGATGGTGGCGCTACCTGGACGTCGCTGTGCACCACCCCCTTCGTCGGTCAGGGCTTCTTCCAGATTGCGGTCGACCGCACCAACGGCCAGCGACTGTACGCCGCCACCACCGGGGGCCTGTTCGTGTCAACCGATGGCGGTTCGACCTGGACCCGACGTCGGTCGGGCGTCTGTTGGTCGGTTTCGCTCGACCCAGGCGGGACGGAGGCCCTCGCGGCCTGCCGGGACGGCCTGTTTCGCTCCACCGATAACGGCACAACGTGGACGTCCGTAACGTTGGCCGGAGCACCCACCAGCTTCTTCCGGTTCGCGGTCAGCATCGCGCCGTCGAATCCGGCGGTGGCCTACGGATGGGGTGCCCAGCTGAACAGCGATCAGTCGGTGACAACACTCCTGTGGCGGCGCAGCGGTGGAACGTGGAGCACGGTCGCCCCACCGTCTGACGTCAGCGGCAACCAGGCCTGGTACGACTGGTACGTCGCCGCAGCACCGGATCGCGATACCCAGGTATATCTGGGCGCCATCGACATGCATCGCGGTGATTTTCTGAGACGGCGGTGGGCCTGGACGAATCTGTCGTCCAAGCAGGCCGGCGACTCGATCCACCCGGATCAACAGTCGATCGCCTTCGCGCCCGGGTTGCCGAACACTGTGTATGCCGGCAACGACGGCGGGCTGTTCCGCAGTCCGGACCGCGGAGTCACCTGGGTGTCGTGCAACAACGGCCTTGTCATCAGCGAGTTCGAATACATCGCTCAGGATGTCGGCACCTCCCGGTTTGTGATCGGCGGCACGCAAGACAACGGGACCAACCGCTGGTTGGGGCCGTCCACCTGGGAGCACGTTGGAGATGCTGACGGTGGCGATTGTGGGGTGAATCGTGGGCTTCCCACCACGCTTGTGCATACCCGTCAGAACGGGACCATGTTGCGATCGACTACGGGCGGGGCCCTCGGTTCATGGAACTTTGTGACGCCGCCGCGTCCGGCCGGGGAAGGTCCGGGATTGTTCTACGTTCCGGTGGAATACAGCGCATCCGGCGGCAACACTGTTGCGCTTGGCGGGTTGGCTCTGTACGTTTCGCGCGACAACGCCACCAATTGGACACGTCTCGCGTTTCCCACGGCAGGAACGGCGAGCGCACTCCACCTGCCCGACCCCGACACGGTGATTGTTGGTCTGACCGACGGGCGAGTGCTGCGAAGCCGCTTCTCCGGCGGCAGCTGGTCCGCACCAGCCGCGCTGACCGTCCCGAGGGCGGCCTGGATCAGCGATCTGCACGCAACTCCCGGCGCCGGGGGCCGGCTGTGGGCGACCTCGAGCGCAATGAACGGTGGTCGGGTGTTTCGCTCTGACGACGGCGGGACAACCTGGACCGACCGCTCGGCGGGTCTTCCGAACATCCCGATCACGGCGATCGCTGTCGATGACGCCAATTCGAATCGAGTGTGGGTTGGTGCAGACCTGGGGGTCTATCAGAGCACCGACGGCGGCGCGACCTGGTCGACCTTCTCCAACGGGCTGCCCACGGCGTACATCGGGGATCTGATCTTCCATCCGCATGCGCGCGTCTTGAGGGCAGGAACCCGCAATCGGGGCGTGTGGCAGATTCCGGTGGACGGGTGGTTGACCTCCCCCATCTGCGGCACTCAATGGACGGGTTCCCTCGCCCCGCGCGAAACCAAACGATGGTTCACCTTCCGATGGCCGGCGACATGGCATGTTGTCTGGACTGTCATGCCGACATCCCCCAATTCCGGGGCTCCACAAGTCACGTGGAAAGTTCGAGTCGAGCGGGCCGATGCGGAATATGTGACGTATTGGATCAGCGTCACTAACCTGACGGGTGTCCCGGTCACTTTCGAGGGTCGATACGCGATCCTCAGCCGTTATTAGGAGGGGTTTATGTATACCAACGTTCAGTTCACGGGATCCCTTGCTCCCCAACAGTCCCGGAGGTGGTTCACCTTCGGCTGGTCGGCGTCCAGCCACGTGGTCTGGTACATGGTGCCCACCTCGCCGCAGGTGGGCAACCCCCAGGTCGAATGGGATGTCGCGGTCGAAAGAGCCGATGCGAGCCGCTGCACCTATTGGCTCACCGTCAAGAACCTGACCGCACAGACCGTCACCTTCGAGGGCAGATACGCGGTTCTCAATTGAGCACGACACACGTGAGTTAGGAGCCCGAAATGCGCCTCATCATTACCGTTGAAGACGATAAGCCTTCACCAGCCGCCAGCCTCACATCGGTACCGGATGCCGTGGCCGAGAACGCAGGAATGCCCGCACAGCAGTCGGCCGTCCGAGGATCAAACCAAAACGATGGCACGGATTCATTCGAGAGCGCACTCACTGACGGAGCAACCTCGGCCGGAGCAGCCCCCGACGCACCGTCAACAGCCGAGCGGGCATTTCTCGGTGAATCAGGGGCGCTCCCCGGGCAGACATCCGAGAACTTCGACGTCTCGACAGCGACGTCGGCAGGGGCTGCCCCCGAAGCACTGGCCGCATCCGAGGCGGTCTTCCTTGGTGAATCACCATCGATGGCCGAGGAGTCGCACGATAACGCCGACACCTCGGCTGGTCCCGGAACTTTCGCCGGCTGAGGAGCTTGTCGCGCGGCGTCCCGGGAACGCGAAACGGCCCCCGATCGCTCGGGGGCCGTTCGTAAGCGGGTGCCGGTTAGGCGGGTTCGATGCTGATGACCGGATCCGTTGTCGGGGTCTTCGATCCGCCGGAAGGCTCGATCGTGACGCCGACGACGTCGCCGCCCTTCATCTCGCCGTCGAGCACGCGCCAGGCGTTGCCCTCGTCATCGATCGTGAAGGTTCCCGCCGCGCGAGGGCCGTCACTGCCGATGTACCACAGCTCGTAGACCCTGTCTGAGGGAAGTTCCTCAAGCCCGGAGACCATGAAGGCCGCCGATGCGAGCTCGCCAGACCACATCAGTGTTGCCGAGCCACCCCCGTCGACCTTGGTGTCGACACGCTGGGTGTCGCTGGCGGATCCGATCGCGGCAAGCTGGTTGGCCTGCGCCTGCTGGAACGACGTGTCGTTGACGGTATTGGCGACAACACCACCACCGACGATCAGGACGACCGCTGCAGCAACACTCGCGAGCGCGGTCAGCGGCTTGGAAAACCAGCGCGCCTGGGCCTTGGCCGCAGCCTTGCCGTTGAAGCTGCTGATGTCGACCGGGGCCGCAACGGGCACCTCTCGGGGCAGTTGTGGTGTGCTGGCGAGCTGAGCCATGATGCCCTGCTTCAGGGAAGCGGGAGGCGTCACGGGGTCGACGGCCAGCCCCAGAAGGACGGCCGTGTCGGTCAGCTCGGTGACCTCATTGCGGGTTGCTTCGGACTCGGCGAGGTGAGCCTCGAACTGGCGGGTCTCATCCTCATTCAATGCGTGCAGGGCGTATGCCCCGGACATGCTGTCAACATCCTGTTTACGGGGAGTCATGACGTCACCCCCAGCTCATCGCGCAGACGGATCATGCCGTCGCGCAATCGTGTTTTGACCGTACCGATCGGCACGCTCAGCTTTGCGGCTACTTCGCTGTGACTGAACCCGCCGTAGTATGCGAGGGAGACAGCCTGGCGCTGCAATTCTGTCAGTCGTGTCATGGCTTTCTCCACCCTTTCGTGTTCGACGCGGACTTCGATGGTTTCTGCGACATTGTCGTAGTCGGGATTGTAATCACGGATGCCGATACGGGTGTCGCGGTCTCGTGACGATTGTGAGGAACGCACCCGGTCTACCGCCCTGCGGTGAGCCATGGTGAGAATCCATGTTGCTGCTGCCCCTTTATTCGGATCAAACCGGGTTGCGGTTTGCCAAATCTCCAGGAAAACCTCCTGCGTCACTTCCTCCGACTGGGAGTGGTCACGCAGCAGACGCTTGATCAGGCCAAAAACGCGGGGCGAAATCTGGTCATACAGCTCACTGAACGCCAGTTGATCGCCGTTGGCGACGCGTTCAAGAAGGTCTTGTTGGCTCGCCGCACGTGCTCGACCCGCACTGGGATCGGCTGAAACATCATTCTCACGAGACATGGTCTCCAGCATGACACTTAAACCTTCCTCGGTGCGCTTGATCACTTGTTATTCGTGACCCTTGACACAGGGGTTTGGTTTGCCCCTGAATCTGACGCGAGGCGAGAAGGCTGCTGGGTGACGCCGGGCCGCAGAACGCCTCTCGGCGCAAGGCCGCTCGAAGCGGCTATTAGTGGAGCCCGGGGTTACCGCGGCCCGGCTGGATCACTTTATCAAAGCTTCGCTGAATGCCACATCCACTTGTGGATGCCCTACTCCAGTGCCCCGGAGCGATACAGCCGCGCACACGCCGCGAACTCGTCTGCCGTCAGCGCGAGGCGGTCGGCGCGGGTGGTCAGTTCGGTGGCTCGCTCCGGATTCGTTGGTTCAGCGTCATCCGCAGCGCTGGTGCAGCCTGCTGCCAGGATGCGACTGAAGGATGCCGCGCGGTCGAGTGCGATCGCGAAGTCCCCCCGGAAGAGTCCCCGCAGAATCTGGTTGGCGAGCGCCGTGATCTCGTCGGGACCGGTGGGCATGGGTGCTCCGGCGACCAGAGCGTCGATGGTCGGCAGCACGTCGAGACCTCGCTGGAACAGAAAACTGGTGCCCGTGGAATCCTGCCGAATGAGCACCCGGATGAGGTAGATGCGCCACAGCGCTCCCGGCAGGCTGCGCGGGCTGGAGCGTGCCCAGAGTTCGGCGAGCGCGTCGATGCCATTGACATCGGTGTAGGCCACGAGCCGCTCGATCACCTCGGGATCCGTGGTGTCACGCGCTCTGCTCAGCAATGCGTGCGCGGTGTCGTGTGCGACCCGCATGACCTGTGCCGGATCTTCCCCGCCCTCGAACGTGTCGAACTTGTCGCCCGAATATTGGGTGGGTTTGTGGAAATTGTCGGCCATAAGTCCACGGTACGCTTGAGGGGTAGGGCCTGTAGCTCAGTTGGTAGAGCATCGGACTTTTAATCCGCGGGTCCCGGGTTCGAGCCCCGGCGGGCCCACAAAGGTGACGCGGTCACCATCCCTTCAACTCGTCCCCTCGCGCAACTGACCGTGTCGCGTTGGTGCGCCCGCACGCAGAAGAACCCGTCGTGGGCCCCCGCTGAGCAGTCCGGATCTTTGCGCCGTCGCCTCACATCCCCCTCACCAATACCGCGCAATGAGCCGGCGGCTCAGTAGGGGAGTCGAGCCCCGGCGGGCCCACGTTGAAAGTGCCTCGTGCGTGTGGCCGGAGGCGCCGCACACCGCCCGGAGTCACTCCTCCGGAGCAACCCTCACGGCATCCTGCATCGCCAAGCGGGCCAGGTCTACCCGATTCGCCGAGCCGGTCTTGCGCAGCAGGTTCGAGATGTGCGAACTCACCGTCTTTTCGCTGATGAACAGGGCGAGCGCGATTTCGGAATAGGTGCGACCGGCGACCACGTGGACGAGGATCTCCTCCTCGCGCGGCGTCAGCCCGGGCAGTCCGCTCGGCAGCGGCACGCCTGTGTCCGCGGTGTTGTCGGGCGCGGCGGTCGAGTCAATCGGGATGCGCGCGCTCGCGGCGAGGTTCGCGAGCGCCTCCTGAATCGGCCGGGCCTGCAGGGTTTCGGCGAGGGTGTGGCCGCGGCGCAGCACGGATGCCGCCTCATCCCGGTGGGCATGACCACGGGTCAGCAGCGCCTCCGCCGCTCGCCAGCACGCGTAGACCTCCTCCCAGGCGAGCATCCCCACGCGGCAGGCGTCGGCCGTCAGCATCCACTGCCGCCCGTTGTCTTCCTGTCGCCGGGCACGCCCGGCCTCGGAAGCGTAGAACAGGTTCAGCGCGTCAATCTGGTGTTCCCACAGTTCGGTGGACTCCCCCAGGTCCCGGATCCCACTCGGGAATCGCTCCTCGAGGTCATCGAGCTGCGCGAGCACGGTGTCGGGGCTTTGCCCCGCATCCCGGGCGAGCTGCACCTGATCGGCGATCGCGCGGGCGGCGAGGGGAATCAGCCATTCGCACATCGTCGGTGGCACGCCTGGCGAGGTGGCGCCGGTCATCGCCGCGGCGTAGGCGGCCTGTGGGTCGCCCGCCGCGAGGCACACCTCCGCGCGGATGGCATCGAATTCGATAGCGAGAAACTCGCTCGTTCCCGCGAACAGCTCATCGGCCCTCGCCAGGTGGGCCGCGGCTTCCGCCTGACGCCCCTGCCAGGCCGCGAGCCGGGCCGCGGTCAGCCGGGCGCCCACATCGGCGAACGGTCCAGGGTCTGAACCGAGCACCACCCGGAGCCTCTGCTGGCACTCCCGCCAGTCACCGATGGCGAGCAACCCCATCGCCTCATCGGCCGACAGCTTGGCGATGTAGGCGTGCGGAGCGCCCAACGCCGTCAGCTGCTCTCGCCGCCGCGCCAGTTGGCTGGCGAAGGTGCGGCTCGCCCACATTTCGATCCCATTTGCCTCCCAGAGGGACGCGTGCACGAACGCCCAATAGTCACGCGCCTCCAGGGCCGCGTCCACGGCCTCGGCCGCGAAGGCGCGCGCCTGATCCCCGTGCTCCGCAAATACCGCTGCCATCGCGTTGGCGGAAAGCGCAAACGAGAGTGCCCGTGGGTTACCGGCCGCGCGGGCCACGGCAAGCGCCTCAGCGGCGTGAGCCCCCGCGTCGGGGGAATCCTGCCACAGTTCGGCGTGGGCCAGCTCGGCCAGCGCGAGCGCGAACTGCCAGCTCGTCTCATCCACTCTCGTGAGTCGCACGGCCTCGCTCAGATCGGCCACGTTGAGGAAGGAGCGTCCGGTGGTCAGTCGCAGCTGCGCCCTCCGCACCAGCAACTCGGCGACCGTGAGTGGATGCTCGTCAAGGTTCAGCCCACGCAGGAGCGCCTCGATCGCGTCGAGTTCCTCCTCTTGAGCACCTGTTTCTGCGGCGGCCGCGCGCAGCCTCCGCAACAGGTCCAGGGTGCTCTCGCTCGCCTCCGGCACCTGGTCGCGCAGCGCGACCGCCCGGCGAAGCAGCCGCAGCATCTCCGAGACTCCGCCGGCTGCACCGGCCGCCTCGGTGGCACGGAGCGCCCACCGGTAGGCGTCTGCACCGTGGGCTGCCTGAAAGTGGTGGTCGGCCAGGGCGACCATCGTCTCGACTGCCGGTGGCGAGGCATCCGTCAATTTCGCCTCGTAGTGGTCGGCGAAGGCGGCATGCCAGCGTCGGCGCTCCTCGCCGGGGAGGCCCTCCTCGAGCACCTCAGCGTTCAGCGGGTGGTGAAACCAGTAGGTGTCGTGGGCGTTGGCGTCCAGGGTTCCTGCGTCGACCGCCTCGCGCAGCAGCGGCAGACTGCCACCCGCCTCCGCCCCGCCGTCGCTCACCGAACCGGCGATGACAGCGTCGAGGTCTGCTGCCCGCAACGGCCGACCGCCCACCGCCAGAATCCGGGTCAACGCCCGCGCCGGCGCCGACAGCCGCCGCCACGACTGCAGAACCGCAGATTTCAGGTCGGCGGGCAGATCGGCGGGCAGGCGCAGGGCATCCACCGACAGCCCCGCCACCACCAGCTGGGTCAGATAGGCGTTGCCCTGGGTGTGGGCGAAGACATCCGCCACGAGCGACTGGCGTGGGGGTGCTCCCAGCAGCCCGGAGATCTGGGCGCCGGTGCCGAGTCGATCGAGCGGGCCCAGCGCCAACTCGGTGATCTGGGGCAGACGACGGATGTCGGCCAGCCAGCGTGCCACGGGATGCCCGTCGCCGGCCTCGCCGCTGCGGATACCGGCAATCACAGCCAACCGGCGATTGGCGGGCCCGGCCAGAAGGTACATCAACACGTCGAGGGTGCTCTGGTCGACCCAGTGCAGGTCGTCGACCACCAGGACGACAAGGCGGTCTTGGCACAGCTTGCTCAGCCAGGCGTCGAAAATCGCCGGGACGTGTGGCGCCGAATCTCCGGACGCCAGCATTCGGGGAAGTGCGTCACCCGTGTGCTGAGGCATCCCGCGCAGCGCCGACTGCAGTGCGAGGAACGGTACAGACAACGAACCGAGCGGCAGTCCGCCTCCGCTCAGCACGATGGCTGACGCGTCGACCGCCGCACACGACTTCCTGATCAGGGCGGTCTTCCCGACCCCGGGGTCGCCCCCTACGATGATGGCTCCGAACGTACCGGCAGCCGCCCCGCTCAGCAGCGCGCCGAGAACGCCCAGTTCCCCGTCGCGCCCGACCAGAACAGGGTCGATCACGCCGAGCCCGCCGACCATGCTGCCAGTGTGGCACCAATCCGGCCGCTGCGCGGGGTCAATCTGAGGGGTTGCTGGTTCCTTCTGAGGGGGCACTCCGGATGCGTGCTGCCAGCGACCCCGGAAGGGTGGGAGCCACACGGAAAGGCAGAAATCATGAATAGCTTCACAAGCATCCGAGGAGGCGCGATCGCTGCAGTAGCGGCCCTTCTCGTGGCCGGTGTGGGAGTCAGCCCCGCAGCGGCAAGACAGGACCCGGGCACTCTCGGCGGGTCATCCATTTCGTCGGCGCAGCCCGGCGGCTGCCCGCTCACCCGGGTCGGCACCCAGTTCATGCGTTGCGACAACCTCACCGGTGCGGGGGTGCGCGCCCCAGCCTGGATCCCGGAAGGCTGATAACACGGAAGACTGCCTTCGGGAAAATAGTCCAATATTTAGTCAGACCTTCTGACACATTGGACACCACATGACGACAGTCATCCCCGCCCCCGTTCGCCGCATCGACTCCAGCGGAACGTTCACGCTCACGCGCGAATCGACCGTGGGCGGTGACCCGGCGGCGGCCGGGTATGTCGCCGTGATGCTGGGGCTTTCGATTTCGGATGACCCGACCGTCGAATTTGCGCTCGGGAGTTCGTCAGCGCCCGAGGGTTACACCCTGAGGATCACCAGTGCGGGCATCCGGGCCGAAGCCGATTCTGCCGCTGGACTGTTCTACGCGGCGCAGACCCTGCGTCAGTTGCTTCCTGCCGATCAGGCCACCGGCGTCACGAGCGCGGCTCTGCCGATCACCGAGATCGAGGACTATCCGCGGTTCGCGTATCGCGGCGCCATGCTCGACGTGGCGCGGCACTTCTTCGGGGTAGACGACGTCAAAAAGTTCATCGACAACATCGCGCTACTCAAGGTGAACCACCTGCACCTGCACCTCACGGATGACCAGGGCTGGCGCATCCAGATCGACTCATGGCCGGAGCTCACGAAAGCCGGGGCGACCACGGAGGTCGGCGGCACCGGAGGCGGCTTCTACTCGAAAGACCAGTACCGCGAGATAGTGCGGTACGCGGCATCCCTGTTCATCACGATCGTGCCGGAGATAGACCTGCCCGGGCACACCAACGCCGCAAGCGTCGCCTACCCCGAGCTCAGCGACATTCCGGTGAGCCCCTACGAGGGCGTCGAGGTGGGATTCAGTTCGCTCGCGATCCGCAGCGAGACGACCTACACGTTCGTCGACGACGTCATTCGCGAGATGGCAGCACTCACGCCGGGCCCGTACCTGCATCTCGGCGGCGACGAGTCGCTTGCCACCACCGATGACGACTTCCTGTACTTCATCGAGCGGGCCACGGCGATCGCGGCGACGCACGGCAAGACGCTCATCGGCTGGCACGAGATGGGCCGCAGCACGGCGCTGCCGGCGGGCACTGTCGGCCAGTACTGGAGCTTCACCACGCCCCAGGAAGGGGCGGACGAGCACACGCTGTCGTTCGTTCGGCAGGGCGGCCCGATCATCATGTCGCCGGCCGACGTCGCCTACCTCGACATCAAGTACGACGCGTCCACCGAGTTGGGGCTCACCTGGGCGGATGGGCCCACCTCCATAGCCGAGTCGTACGAGTGGGAGCCCACGGCGATCGTTCCCGGCATCGGCGAGGCGCAGCTGTTGGGAGTCGAAGCCCCTATCTGGACTGAAACCCTGGCGACGATCGCGGACGTCGAGTACATGGCCTTCCCGCGACTCGCCTCGATCGCCGAGATCGCGTGGTCGCCCGCCGGCACGCGTGACTTGGATGAGTTCACTCCCCGACTCGAGCGCTTTGTCGGGATGCTCGACGCACTGGGCATCCAGCACCACAGACTCGACGAGTAGCCTGAGGACTGTGGCCACGCTCTTCCACTCGGCACGAAAGCTCGACGCCCACGGGCAGGTCGACGACTTCTGGATGCTCGTTGACTGCGACACCATCACGTCGACCGGCAGCGGGCACGCGCATCCTGCGGCCACCGAGAAGGTCGACGTTGCCGGGCGCTGGCTCGTGCCGGGATTCATCGACCTCCACGGCCACGGTGGCGGCGGACACGCCTACGACGATGGCCCGGGTGCCCTGACGGCAGCCCTCGCCACGCACCGCCAGCACGGCACCACGCGTTCGGTCATCAGCCTGGTCGCGAACCCCATTAACGACCTTCTGGCCACCCTCGACACGATCGCGGAGTTCGCGGCACGCGATCCGCTCGTGCTCGGCGCCCATCTGGAAGGGCCTTTCCTCGCGCCCGAGAACCGTGGCGCCCCCAGCCCGGAGTACCTGCTCGAACCATCCCCCGCGACCGTCGACCTGCTGCTCAACGCCGCGCGCGGCACCCTGCGTCAGATCACGATCGCCCCGGAACTCCCCAACGCGCTCGAGGCGATGGACATCCTTGTGGAGGCCGGTGTTGCGGTCGCCATCGGCCACACCATGGCCGACGAGGTGCTCGCCCGCCGGGCCTTCGACGCCGGGGCGCGCATCCTCACCCATGCGTTCAACGCGATGCCGGGCATCCACCATCGCGCGCCCGGCCCAATCGTGGCCGCGTTCAACGACGACCGCGTGACGCTCGAGCTGATCCTCGACGGGATGCACGTGCATCCGAGCGTCGCCCGGCTCGCGTTCGGCGCCGCGCCGGGCCGCATCGCGCTGGTGACCGATGCGATGGCCGCGGCCGGCTCGGACGACGGCGAGTACACCCTCGGATCCCGTGACGTCACGGTGCGCGACGGGCTCGCGACCCTGAGTGGCACCACCACGATCGCGGGTTCCACCCTCACTCAGGATGCCGCACTGCGGCTCGCGGTGACCGACGCGCGCGTGCCGCCGCTCGACGCGGTCACCGCGCTTACCCTCACTCCGGCTCGAGCGCTCGGGCTTGAGCACCGGCACGGACTGCTCTCCCCCGGCTTCGCGGCTGACGCCGTGCTGCTCGATGACGACTGGCAGGTGACCGACGTCTGGGCCGCCGGCGGTCGCATCCGCGGCTGAGCCAACCCCCGCAGCGGCGATCAGACGTAGAGCGTCGTCTGCCGTTCCTCGCCGCCCTCACGCCAGCGCAGCTCGATCGCCGTCACGCTCGGACTCACCAGCTTCTTGTTGATCGTGAATGGCAGTGATTCCTGCGGGCGAACTGTGATCGGCAACTGACCCACATACACTGCAGCGCCGGGGCCGATGGGTGTGACATCGGTGAACGAGATGAGCTCGGCGGTCGCCCCGCGAGAGTCGTTGCGCAGACGGTACCGGGACCGACTCTCTTTTGCGGTCGACCATCGCACCGTGTCGGGGCTGGCCAGCACCGACGACCGTAGCGACGGGCTACTGCGTTGCTGCGCGGCCTTGGCAAGGGTCTGTACGCCACCGTTGTTTCGCAGTGACTGAATCCAGGCCGCCACCGCCACAAACGCCGCCGCCGTGCTGCCCACGGCACCCACCCATGCGGGAATGGCTGCGCCCCAAAGGTCCGTCTCCGCGAGGATCATTTCGCAACTCTATGTCGTGCACTGCCCTCGATCCCAGCCCCCAATGCACCAGCGTCAGCCGCGCGCGCCTGGCCGCACGATGATCTTGACCGCGGTGTCGTTGTGGTTGATCAGGGTGTCGAAGCCCTCGTCGACGAGTCGGTCGAGGTCGATCCGGCCGGTGATGAACGGTGCGAGATCCACCTTGCCGTCCTGCACGAGCTTGATCGTCGCAGGATGGTCGTTGACGTACGCGATGGTGCCTCGCAGGTCGATCTCCTTGAGCACCAGTTTCTGCATATCGACCTGGGCCGGCTTGCTCCAGATCGAGACGTTGACGACGACGGCTCCCGGCCTGACCGCGTCAAGAAGCTGATCGAGCACCGCGTTGACGCTCGAACATTCGAACGCGACATCCGCCCCCACGCCATCGGTGAGCTCCCGAACCTTCGCGACCACGTCGTCAACAGCAGGGTCGATCACATGACGCACGACCCCGGTGGACAGCGCCTTCTCGCGACGCGCTTTGCTCATTTCGGTGAGGATGACCGTGATGCCCTCCGCGTGGAGCACCGCGGCGAGCAGCAACCCGATCGGTCCGCCACCACCGATGAACGCGACATCCCCCGCCTTCGCGCCGCTGCGCACGAACGCGTGGTGACCTACCGCCAACGGCTCGATGAGGGCGGCCTGGTCGAGTGGGATGTTGCCAACCGGATGCACCCACCGGCGTTCGACGACGATGCTCTCGCTGAGCCCGCCGCCACCACCGGCGAGCCCAATGAAGCCCATCTTTGCGCACAGGTTGTAACGCCCGGACTTACAGGCGGCACACTCGTTGCACACGAAATACGGTTCGACGACGACGCTCTCGCCGACGGTCAGGTCGGTTATTCCGTCGCCGAGCGCTGACACAGTTCCGGAGAACTCGTGCCCCATGGTGACGGGCAGGTTCTCGTGCGAGAGCGGATGCGGGTGACCCTCGGGCGAGATGAAGATCGGCCCTTCGAGGTATTCGTGCAGATCGGTGCCGCAGATTCCGCACCATGCGATGTCGATGGCGACGGCTCCTGGCCGCAGCTCGGGGGTCGGGACGTCTTCGATGCGGATGTCTTTGCGTGCGTGGAATCGAGCAGCCTTCATTGTGGTCATGCCTCATGGTCTCGGCTCGCGCCGGGGGCCAACAGGGGCGAAGGTCCCGCCGCGATGCTGATGCGGGCCCGGCCGGAAAGCCGTGGGACCTTCGGCACTAACCGGATTCGCCGCCGCACCGGACAGTGTGCACGTCACCACTTATCGGCCACTGCACGCGGCAGGCCCCTACCGAATGGAACGTCATGTCCACCATCGCCTCACCCGCAACCCACCTACCGGCGGCGGCCTCAGTCACGTTGGCGACCCGACACGCTTCCGCTGCGCACCCATCGCTCGCCATCCTGCGACTTGCCATGGGATTCATCTTTCTGTGGGCGTTCCTCGACAAGACATTTGGGCTGGGGTTCTCCACGCCGGTCGAGCGGGCCTGGATTAATGGCGGAACACCGAGCCAGGGGTTTCTGGGAAGCGAAGCCGTGACCGGCCCACTGCAGCCCTTCTTCGCCGGGATCGCGAGCCCTGCCACCGACGTGCTTTTCATGCTCGGGATGCTCGGAATCGGCCTCGCCGTGATGCTCGGCATCGGACTGCGGGTCAGTGCCGTCGCTGGCACCGTGATCATGGTGCTGATGTATCTCGCGGAGTGGCCGTTCACAGCGGGCGCGGGCTCGACGAACCCCGCCGTTGATTACCACATCATCTATGCGCTGGCACTGATCGTGATCGCCGCAACCTCGGCCGGCAACACGTGGGGGTTCGGAGCGACCTGGAGCCGACTCCCATTCGTGCGCACGCAGCGGTGGCTGTTCTAGGCGAACCCCAGCCGCCAGGGTCCCGTCGCCGCTTTCGGACGACGGGACCTTTGGCCCGGGCGCATCCGGGATATCCGTCCTAGCGTGAGTTCATGAGAGCACTCCAATATCGCACCATCGGATCCGCACCCGTCCTGGTCGAGATCGACCGGCCTGAGCCAGCACCGGGCCAGGTGCTGCTGAAAACGACGGCCGCTGGCGTCTGCCACTCCGACCAATTCGTGATGGACCTGCCACAAGAGCAGTACGACGCCTTCGGCTTCGGGTTGCCCCTCACCCTCGGCCATGAGGGTGCTGGCACGGTCGAAGCGATCGGCGCCGGCGTCACCGGTATCACGCTCGGTGAGTCGATGGCCGTCTACGGCCCGTGGGGGTGCGGGCGGTGCCACCTGTGCGCGCAGGGCAAGGAGAACTACTGCACCGAGGCGGCACGCCTCGGCATCCAGCCCCCAGGCCTGGGCGCCCCCGGTTCCATGGCCGACTACCTCCTGATTGACGATGCGAGGCACCTCGTGCCGCTCGGGGAGCTCGACCCGGTCGCGAACGTCTCTCTCACGGATGCTGGCCTCACGCCGTATCACGCCATCAAGATGTCACTGCCGAAACTCGTTGCGGGCAGCACTGCGGTTGTTATCGGCGCTGGCGGACTCGGGCACGTCGGAATCCAGATCGTCAAGGCCATGTCATCGGCACGAGTGATTGCCGTCGACCTGAGTGAGCAGAAGCTCGAGCTCGCGAGAGAGGTCGGGGCCGACGAGGCAATTCTCAGTGATGGCAACACGTCGGCTGCGATCCGTGAACTCACCCACGGGCTCGGCGCCACCGCCGTCTTCGACTTCGTCGGCGCTCAGTCGACCGTGGAGCTGGCAAGCAGTGTCGTCGCGGTCGAGGGTGACCTCACGATCGTCGGGATCGGCGGCGGCATGCTCCCGGTCGGATTCGGCAGCCTGCCCTATGACGTCGCCGTGCGCACTCCGTACTGGGGAACGCGCGCCGAACTCATGGAGGTGCTCGACCTTGCCCGGGCCGGCAAGATCACCGTGGAGACCGAAATCTTCTCCCTCGCCGATGCGCCTCAGGCATACGAGAAGTTGCACGCCGGCACCATCCGCGGACGCGCCGTCATCGTTCCCTGACGACAGACGCGACCTGCGGATCGACCACGATCACCGGGCTGGAGATGTTGGCAAGCACATCGTGACTGACGGCCAGGGTCGGGTCGTCAGCCTCATCTCCCGGCCGGGCGAGCACGAGCACGCTGGCCGTTGAGGATGCCGCGACAAGTGCCTCAGACATCGTGCTGTCCGAAATCCGGGACCGCACCATCACCTGAGAATCGAAGTCGCGCGCAGCATTCGTTGCGGCCTCGACGATCAGAGACCGGCTTCCGGCCTGGTGACCGTTCAACGATTCGACCACCCACGCCCCCACGAGCACGAGCACCTGCCCCGTGCGCACAGCCTCACGCGTGGCGAACTCGATCGCACGCAAGCCGGTGTCGTTGAGTTCGGCGGCTGCAACGACGCCGACGCGGGACCGGCCGAAGAACTCCGGAATGACCGCCACAGCACACTCTGCTCCCGACACCAGACTCAGGAACTTCGATCCGAACACCCTGCCGTAGGCGAAGCCAGTCTTGTGAGTGCCCATGACCAGAAGGTCGGCACCGGCCGAGGCTTCAATCAGCGCTCTGGGCGGCAATCCGGTGACCACGCGCCCGCTCACCGCCACACCGCGGGAGTGAGCCATGGCGCGCGTCAACTCGGCGTCGAGCACCATTGCGGCATGATCCCGCACGTCGCCGTCATCCGCGTCGCTCTCGCCCAGCCATCGCTCGTCGATCACGTGAACAAGCTCCACGCTCTCGCCGAGGGATGCGGCTCGGGCCAAGGCCCAGTCTGTCGCTGCCCGGCTCGGCCCCGACGCATCGATGCCGACCACTATCGTTCCGACCATCCTTGTCGCCGCCTCTCCCTTCGAGCATCCCCCCGGGCCTTCGGGCGACATAGGGCCATTGGTCCCCCACCCGCGTCGACGCGTACACTCGGGGCACGGAGCCCTGGCGCAGGATGAAGCTCCACCAATTGCACAGCCGAGGTGCGCCGTGGATCGAATTCAGGATCTGGCCACGCAGAGTCGACTGCGGGCGCTCCTTCGAGCGAACCAAGCCATCATCGGTCACCTCGATCTTCCCCTGGTGCTCGAAAGTATCATCGAGGCCGCGGTCGAGCTGGTCGGCGCGCAATATGGGGCACTGGGAGTGGTGTCGCCCGACGGCGGTCTCGAACAGTTCATCAACGTCGGGATGACCCCGGAGCAGGTTCGGCAGATCGGGCATCTGCCTGAAGGTCACGGGCTCCTGGGGGCACTGATCGATGACCCTCATCCGATCCGCGTGCCGAGGCTCTCCGACCACCCGCGGTCTGTCGGGTTCCCTGCCCACCATCCACCGATGATGAGCTTCCTTGGTGTTCCGATCCGCGTCCGTGACGAGGTATACGGAAACCTCTACCTCAGCAACCAGGCGTCCGGCGAGTTCAGCGAAGACGACGAACAACTCGTCGTCGCCCTCGCCGCGACGGCCGGCATCGCCATCGAGAACGCCCGACTGTTCGCCGAGACGGTTCGACGCCAGGCGTGGGCCGCGGCATCCACCGAGATCACCGCCGCTCTCCTGTCGACCGAGCACGGCGACAACCTCAACGTCCTGACCGCACGGGTGCTGACCCTCGCCGACGCCGACGTGGTCTGGGTTCTGCAGCCCACCTCCGAGCCCGGCCGAATGACCATCGCGACCGCGCGCGGCATCGATGAGGAGCGCATCGAGGGGATGACCGTGGATTCCGCCGGGTCAATCATCGGTAGCGTCATCGAGGCCGGGCAGCCGCGCCAGGTCGACGACGCGGCAGGGTTGCAGCCGCTGTCGAGCGACGGCCCACCCCTCGGACCCGTGATGGCCGTGCCCCTCGCCGCACCCGGAAGCGGAGTGCTGCTGGTGGCACGACTCGCGGGTCGTGCGAGATTCGCCCGAGGCGACCTGGAGATGGCGGCCAACTTCGCCGGCCAGGCGAGCGTCGCCATGGAGATCGCCGCCGCCCGCGCATCCCGCCAAAAGGTGGCCCTGCTCGAAGACAGGGGACGCATTGCGAGAGACCTGCACGATCACGTCATCCAGCAACTTTTTGCCACCGGGCTGGAGCTGCAGAGCATCGCCGGACAGACTCACGGCGCTGTGGCTGAGCGTATCTCCGCCTCGGTGACCGATCTCGATGGAAGCATCTCCCAGATTCGCACCGTGATCTTTGCGCTCTCGGGCTCTGCCGGGGAGGGCACCTCTGCAGTTAGGCATGCCGTAATCGACCTCGCGAATGAGGTCTCCCCCAACCTCACGCGAACCCCGACTGTGAGTTTCTCCGGCCCGGTCGACCTCATGATCACCGGGCAACTAGCCGATGACGTGCTGGCTGTCACCCGCGAGGGCCTGGCGAACGTCGTGAAGCACGCCGCTGCCGAGCACACGTCCATCGATTTGAGTGTGCATGATGGATGGGCATCGCTGGCAATTTCCGACGACGGGCGGGGCATGAACGGATCGAGCCGGAGGAGTGGCGTGAAGAACCTCGAACACCGGGCGGCGGATCGGGGCGGCACCTTTGCGCTCGACTCCGACGACCGTGGCACCCGCCTGTTGTGGAGAGTGCCGATCGAGGCGCAATCATGATCCGGGTTTTCCTGCTCGACGACCACGAGTTGGTGCGACGGGGAATCGGAGCGCTGCTGAGCTCCGAGGATGACATCGAGGTGGTGGGCGAGGCATCCACTGCCGCGCAGGCGCTCGGTCGCATCCGGGCGACGACACCGGATGTCGCGGTGCTCGACGTGCGCCTGCCGGATGGCAGCGGGATCGACGTGTGCCGCGAGATCCGCTCCACTCTTCCCGAGACCCGATGCCTGATGCTGACCGGCTACGACGACGACGAAGCGATCTATTCCGCCGTGCTCGCTGGCGCGTCCGGCTACGTGATCAAAGACATCAGGGGAAGCAACCTCGTTGAATCCGTTCGTGCCGTTGCTGCCGGTCGCTCGCTGTTGGACCCCGCGTTGAACCGTCGCGTGGTCGAGCGGATCAACGAGAGCCACGAGGCAGACCCGCGACTGGAATCTCTGACCATCCGGGAACGGCAAATCCTGCCACTCATCGCCGAGGGGCTGACCAATCGTGAAATCGGGGAGCGGCTCAGCCTCGCCGAAAAGACCGTCAAGAACTACATCTCCGGGCTGTTGAGCAAGCTCGGTCTGCAGCGCCGCACCCAGGCGGCCGTGCTGCACCTCGAGTCGAAACAGGACTAGGCGGGACCTTCGGCCCTTCAGGCGCCGGGGTGGGCGACCTATGGTCGGACCATGACGTTGTCAGCACCCTCACATCAGCGCACGCTCGACGCCGAGTCACCATTGCACGTTATCGACGCGTGGTGGCGGGCCGCCAACTACCTGACAGTGGGGCAGATCTATCTGCGCGGCAATGCACTGCTCCGGGAGCCGCTCACCCCTGCCCACATCAAACCGAGGTTGCTCGGCCACTGGGGAACATCGCCTGCGTTAAACCTTATCTATGCGCATCTCAACCACCTGATCGTGCGCCGGTCTCTCGACGTGCTCTATATCGCGGGGCCCGGGCACGGCGGGCCCGCAATGGTCGCCAACACCTGGCTCGACCGCACCTACTCAGAGCTCTTCCCTCGAATCTCGCAGGATGCCACGGGAATGCTCGACCTATTCCGCCAGTTCTCGGCACCGGGAGGAATCCCCTCGCACGCCTCCCCCGGCACCCCAGGTTCGATCCACGAGGGCGGTGAACTGGGCTACTCCCTCGTGCACGCATTCGGCGCAGCTCTCGACAATCCCGGACTCACGGTCGCGTGCGTCGTTGGCGATGGCGAAGCTGAGACCGGCACGCTCGCCGCCAGCTGGCACCTCAACAAATTTCTCAACCCAGACACCGACGGCGTCGTGTTGCCCATCCTGAATCTCAACGGCTACAAGATCGCCAACCCCTCCGTGCTCGCCCGGATACCCGAGTCAGAGCTGCTGGAGTTGTTCCGAGGCTACGGGTATGAGCCGATTCTGGTCTCCGGCGGATTCGACGGGGAAGACCCCATGCTCGTGCACGCCGCCATGGCTGCCGCCCTCGAGTACGCGGCAGACCGCATCAGCGAGATCCGAAACACGGCTCGCACCCCCGAGCCTGGGGCGCGTCCGATCTGGCCCATGATCATCCTGCGCACCCCCAAGGGTTGGACGGGGCCGAAGAAAGTCGACGGGCTGCCGGTCGAGGGCACCTGGCGTTCCCATCAGGTTCCTCTCGCGAAGGTCGCGGAGAACCCTGAGCACCTCGCCATGCTTGAAGCCTGGATGCTCAGCTACCGGCCCGAGGAACTCTTCGACGACGACGGCTACGCGATGCCGATTCTGTCGTCGATACGACCCCAGGGCGCACACCGGATGAGCGCCCTTCCCGCATCCAATGGAGGCCTCCTCCTCAAAAATCTCGTGCTGCCCCCCGTCGAGAATCGTGCCGTCGACATCACCGCCGGGCGCGGCGTGACCGCCGAGGCAACCCGGGTGTTGGGCAACTGGCTCACGGATGTCGCACGACTGAACCCCCACACGTTCCGGCTGTTCGGGCCAGACGAGACGGCGTCGAATCGACTCGACGGAATCTATGAGGTCACCGACAAGCAGTGGCTGGGAACCACCGAGCCCACCGACGAGCACCTCGCGCGCGAGGGTCGGGTCATCGAGATTCTCAGCGAGAACCTCATCGAAGGGCTGCTCGAGGGCTACCTCCTGACCGGACGCCACGGCCTGATGAACTCGTACGAGGCTTTCATCCACGTCGTCGACTCGATGTTCAACCAGCACGCCAAGTGGCTCGAATCGGCTCGCGATATCCCCTGGCGTCGACCCATAGCATCGCTGACCTACCTGCTGAGCTCGCACGTCTGGCGACAGGATCACAACGGCTTCTCTCATCAGGATCCCGGTTTTCTCAATCATGTGGTCAACAAAAGTGCCGACATCGTGCGGGTCTACCTCCCACCGGACGCGAACACCCTGCTCGTCACCGCCGAACACTGCTTCAACACCCGCGACTACGTCAACGTGATAGTCGCAGGTAAGCAGCCAGCGCCGACGTTGCTGAGCATTGCGGAGGCCCGCAACCATGGTGCGCGCGGCATCAGCATCTGGGATTGGGCGGGCACCGAGCAGCCAGGAACCGCCCCGGACGCCGTCATCGCCTCCGCCGGAGACGTGCCGACGCTTGAGGCCATGGCCGCCGTGAGGCTGCTGCGCGACGCCATCCCCGGCATCGCAGTGCGTTTCGTCAACGTCATCGACCTCATGAGACTGCAGACAAGCACCCAGCATCCGCACGGGATGTCGACGGGCGACTTCGACGCGATCTTCACCACCGGCAAACCGGTCATCTTCGCGTTCCACGGGTACCCGTCACTCATCCATCAGCTCACGTATAAGCAGACGAATCACGACAACTTCCACGTGCTCGGATTCTGCGAAAAGGGCACGACGACCACGCCATTCGACATGCTCATGATGAATGACGTCGACCGGTACAGCATCGCGATGAACGTCATCCGCCGCATCCCGAACCTCGAGGATCGCTACGGCAGCCTCGTCGAGTTCTTTGACGACGAGCGATCGAGGCTGCGAGCCTATGCGTACGAGAACGGTGAAGACAGCCCGGAAGTCACAGACTGGGGTTGGCTCAACGAGAGAGAGACTGACTAATGCCCAACAAACCATGGCTCACCCCCGAAGAAACCGATCGGGTCGACGAACTGGACACCGACGAGTGCTGGGCACTGCTCGAGGCCGCGCCGGTCGGTCGGCTTGCGGCCCGCGCGGGTGATGGCGTCGACATCTTCCCCGTCAATTTCACGGTCAAGAATGGCGCTGTTTATCTGCGCAGCGCCCCCGGCTCGAAGCTTGTCGACATCGCAAACGCATCGTCTGTCGCCTTCGAGATCGACGGAAGTCGTCGACGAACCCACTGGAGCGTCGTGATCCACGGCGAAGCCACGCGGATGTCGTACGACACCGACATCGTCGATTCCGGGGTTCTCGAACTTGCGACGATGACCTCGTCGTCGAAGTGGAACTACATCCAGATCGTGCCGTCATCGATCACGGGACGACGGTTTAAGCAGACTCGCGACAAGGCGCGACCGGGTGCACGCGGTTAGATCTGCTCCCAGGCGAGGCGGTTCTTCCACGCGTAACGGTAGTAGTCGGCGTACACCAGCTCTGAGGCCGCTGCCTCGTCGACGATGACTGTCACCTGCGGGTGCAGCTGGATCACGGAGCCCGGAAGCGAGGCCGTCAGCGGGCCCTCCACCGCGCCCGCGAGAGCCGACGCTTTGGCCTCGCCGAAGGCGAGCAGCACCAGGTGCCGTGCCCGCATGATCGTGCCGAGCCCCTGCGTGATGCAGTGCAACGGAACCTGCTCCGGCGAATCGAAGAAACGCGCGTTGTCGCGTCGGGTCTGCTCCGTCAGCGTCTTCATCCGGGTCAGAGACGCGAATGATGACCCGGGTTCGTTGAACCCGATGTGTCCGGTGCGGCCGATCCCGAGAATCTGCAGGTCGATTCCGCCCGCCTCCTCGATAGCGGCTTCATAGTCGACGCCGGCGGTCTCGATGGGGCCGTCGTCGGCGGGCACGCGCACCAGCGACGGGGTAAGCCCGAGCGGTTCGACCACTTCGCGCGTGATGACCGACCGGTAGCTTTCCGGATGTCCGGCAGGAAGACCCACGTACTCGTCGAGCGCGAACCCCCGCACCTCGGAGAGGTCGAGGTTGCGGGCGGCGAGCGCACGCCACGTCGTCAGCGGGGTCGAGCCCGTCGCGAGCCCCAGCACCGCTCGCGGTTTGCGCAGCACGAGCTGCTCGATCGCATCCGCTGCTACCTCGCCCGCGGCATCCACCGAACCAACAATCACTACCTCAGCCATCAGGCCAGCGTAGCGGCGGCAGGCCCCAAACCGACTACGACGTGGGTTCGCTGACCTGCTCGAGCAGGGCCGGCAGCGTCCTGGCGATGTAGGGAGACTGGGAGAAGGTCGACTCGGTGTGCCCGTCGAGAAGCCACGCCTCGAACGATCGCTCCCAGGTGTCGAGAATCACCCGAACGGCCAGAGTCGGGTTCCAGCTGAATGTGCGGTCGAGTTTGAGCAGAAGCAGGTCGAACACGCTGGTGAGAACCTCCACGAACCGACGCTCGGCAGCGGTTACCGTGCGATCGCCCTCACCCCTGTGCAGGGCACGGAATCTGCGGTCGGCACGGATGATCATCGCGCTGCGGTCGAGCGGCCAGGACCGCGCGAGCGCGAGCGCAGCCTCCGCGCATCCTGAATCGCCGCCTGTCGGCGCGAATGCCGAGACCCCTCCCCGAAGCCGCTCCGCGCACTCCTCGACCAGAAGTTCGTTCACCGCATCGAGCAGAACGTCGTCGGTGGGAAACAGCGACCGGAACGCGTGCGGATGAAGCCCCACCTGCTCACACACATCGCTCACCAGCCGCTGGTTCACACCGCCGCCGGTCGCGAGAGCGACCCTGGCCGCGACCGTGATTCTGCGTCTGGTGGAGGAGCGGTGAAGCGCGATCTTCATCTCTGCACGCGATTCAATGAGCCAGAGCCGCGCTCTCGACGGCCGGCACTGACGCGAGCAGCAGGTCGGCCGCCTTCTCACCGATGATGATGGATGGCGCGTTGGTGTGGCCGCGGATGATCTCAGGCATGATCGACGCGTCGGCGATGCGAAGCGCCTGCACCCCTCGAACGCGCAGCTCAGGGTCGACCACCGATCCAGGATCCGATCCCATCCGGGCGGTGCTCGTCGGGTGGTAGAGGGTCTGCGAAAACTTGTCGATCACCGTTGCGTCGCGATCGGCAGGAGCCTGCGCATCTGATCCGGCTGGCTGGATGAACCGCCCATCGCCACGCGTCGGCGCGAACGCTTTCGCGGCAAGGATGCGCTCGCACACCTCGAGCCCGGCGAGCAGCGTGGCGCGGTCGTCACCGTCCGCGTCCGTCAGGTAGTTGGGGTCGATGAGTGGTTTGGCAAGCGGATCGGAGGATGCGAGCCGCACGCTGCCACGGCTCTTGGGCCGCAGCAGAATCGCACCGACGCTGACGCCGTGCCGGGGGGCGGCGACAAGTCCCTCGCCGATGTACGGCACAGCGGCGAACAGTACTTCGATGTCGGGATGCGCCAGTGTGGGGTCGGTC
The DNA here is from genome assembly GCF_030063305.1 of Salinibacterium sp. G-O1. Classification (GTDB taxonomy): domain Bacteria; phylum Actinomycetota; class Actinomycetes; order Actinomycetales; family Microbacteriaceae; genus Rhodoglobus. The sequence goes on along the minus strand of NZ_JASISV010000003.1, from coordinate 118,741 downwards.
TTGACAAAGCCGTAGGCCTCCGCGACGTTGGAGGTAAGCATGCCACGCTGCTGCGCGACGAAGTCGCTGAGCTGCTCCTCCGTCTCTGCCGCGAAGAGGGTGTCGTCGTCGGCATCCACTGCGAGCGCCGCGAACAGGTGGTCACGCATGTTCGCGCCCACCTCGGGGGCATCGACGAGCACGGGGATGCCGACTGCACGCAAATGGTCGGCGTCGCCAATACCGGACAGCATGAGCAGTTGGGGCGTGTTCACCGCTCCCCCACTCAGCACGATCTCGCGCCGCGCCGAGGCTGAGGTCGTGGCACCATCGCTGAGATACTCGACGCCCACGGCGCGTGATCCCTCGAAGAGCACGCGAGTGGCGTGAGCCCCGGTGCGAACCACGAGATTGGCGCGCTCGGCTGCCGGTGCGAGGTAGGCCTCCGCAGTGTTGTGCCGCATGCCGCCGCGCTGGCTCACCATCGTCTGGCTCACCCCTTCAGGGTTCGCCGAGTTCGGAGCAACGAGGGGCAGGCCAGCCTCAACCGCAGCCTCAAGGAAGGTCGCGGTGTGAGATCGCGGACTGCGCTGATGCGAGATCGACACCGCACCGTCCGTGCCCTGATCCGGATCGGTGTTGCCCTCGACCGCCTCCGCCTTGCGGAAGTAGGGCAACAATGCCTCGTACGACCAGTCGGCGCCAGCGAGCGTCGCCCAGTGGTCGTAGTCGGCCGCGAATCCGCGCACCCACATCATCGCGTTGATGGAGGACGAACCGCCGAGCACCTTGCCGCGAGGCCAGTAAATCGAACGCCCCTCGAGCTCGCCCTGCGGCTCGGTCTGGTAATTCCAGTCAGCATCCGATTTGAACAGCTTTGGAAACGCCGCCGGGATGATGATCTCCTGCTTGTCGTCACCCCCGCCGGCCTCGAGCAACAGCACCGTGATGCTCGCGTCTTCGGTCAGGCGAGCGGCGACCGCAGCCCCCGCCGATCCTGCGCCCACGACGATGTAGTCGAACACTTCAGTGCTGGTGTTCATGCTGGTGCTCCTTGTGTCCGAAGATCCTTGCGCAGGATCTTGCCTGACGCCGACTTCGGGATGAGGTCGATCATTTCCACCTGACGTACCTTCTTGTGCGGTGCCACCCGCTCGGCCACCCACGCCATGACCTCGTCTCCGGTGATCGTCGACTCGGGCTGCAGCTTGAGGAACGCCTTGGGCACCTCCTCGCCGTCCGCATCCAGCACGCCGATGACCGCGGCATCCGCAATCTCCGGATGGCCGAGCAGCAACGCCTCGAGTTCTGCCGGCGCCACCTGGTATCCCTTGTACTTGATGAGTTCCTTGAGCCGGTCGACGACCGTCACGTACCCTTCTGCGCTGACCGTCGCGATGTCGCCGGTGTGCAGGAATCCGTCGGCGTCGAGGGTCGCGTGGGTCGCCTCGTCGTTGCCGAGGTAGCCGACCATGATGTTCGGCCCGCGACACAGCAGTTCGCCGGGCTCGCTCACACCCTCAGTCGGCACGTCGATGTCGTCACCGGTGAGCGGGTCGACGATACGGCACTGCATGTTCGGCACCGTGAGTCCGACCGAGTTCAGGGGAATGTCGGTGCGACCTCGGGGCATGGCGTGTGACACCGGGCTCATTTCGGTCATCCCGTAGCCCTGCAGCACCTCGCAGTTCAGGCGTTCCGACACCGCACCTCCGATGACGCCATCGAGGGGCGCCGCTCCGGAGAACACCGTGCGCAGGCTCGTCAGGTCGTATTCGGCGACCAGAGGATGCTTCGCCAGCGCCACCGCGATGGGAGGAGCAATGAAGACGTAGGTGACGCGTTCGGACTGGATGAGACGGAGGAATTCGGCGAGATCGAATCGCCCCATCGTCACCAGGGTCGTCCGCTGCGCGAGAGCGATATTGAGCAGCACGGTCATGCCATAGATATGGAAGAACGGGAGCACGGCCAGAACGCGATCGTCGGCAGAGACACCGACGATGGGCGCAGACTGTGCGACGTTCGCCACGAGGTTGCGGTGCGTCAGCATGACGCCCTTCGCCTTCCCCGTCGTGCCCGAACTGTATGGCAGCACCGCCAGGTGCGTCGCCGGATCGAACGTCACCTCGGGCGCTGTGCGCGCCTCACCGACCAGATCGGCGAGGCTCTGGTGCCCCTCGACCTCCCCGAGGCTGAGGATGCTGTCGGCCGGCACCCCAGCGAGCGCGCCAGCTTCAGCGGCAACGGCGAACAGGGCATCCGCGGCGATGATCGCGACCGCTTTCGAGTCGGCGAGCTGCGTCGCCATCTCCCCGGCCGTGGATAGCGCATTGACCGTCGTTGCCGTCGCCCCCGATCGCAGGATCCCATGGAACGCCACCGCGAAAGCCGGACGATTCGGGGAGTGCAGCGCGACGACGCTACCCACTCCGATGCCCCGAGCGGAGAGCGCGCCCGCCACCGCTTCCACCTGACTAACGAGCTCGCCGTACGTGGTGGTCTCCCCCGTCGCGCCGTCGGTGAGGGCAACGCGGTCAGCGGATGCGCCGTCGAGCGACCCGAAGAGGTAGTCGAACACGCTGAGATCCGGGATCTCGACGTCGGGGAAAGGACTGCTGAACATGGCGACTCGCCTTCTTGTTCTGGATGATCGGTGGGGGAATGCGACGCTTACGCGCGGAAGGCGGCGAGGAAGATCGCCGGCATTTTGAGCCAGGACGGCTTGGCCGCGAACCCGGCGAGGCGACGGCCCGTGGTGGCCGCGGAACGCGCCTGGACGAACCACGGGGGTTTCGGGAACAGCGTGAACTCACCGTGCGCAAACGATCGCGGGAACGGCCGGAACGGTCCGCGAACGACGGTGCGCTCGGGCCGATCGATGAGCAGCGCGTTGTGCACGGTCCCGATGCCGCTCTGCACATCCTCGATCGTGGCACCCGGGAAGGCACCCCACGATGCCGTCGCGGTGAGGAAGCCGAGACCGGTCCACGCGTTGATGGCGATGGTGCCGTAGCGCAGTCGGGCGATAGCGTCGAGGAATCCGCTGCCCAGCTCCCGGATGACCCTGGGCTCGACGATCAGGTTGGCACCGAGGGTTCCGACGAATTCGTCGTTGGCGAGCGCGACGACGGCGTCGAGGAAAGCTTGCCCCGTGCCCGGCACCTCCACCACGCCGAGCACCGGGGAGAAGTACTCGGTCGTGATCACGTTGGATGCGTCATCGTCGGCTTTCACGTCGATTAGCAGGCGACAGCCGTCTTTACCCATCCGTTCACCACCCGGATAGGCGGCCGAGGCCGCCTCGAGCCGCCCATTGCTGCCCGGATACCATGCGGGGCGCTGAGGGGCTGCCGCCAGGGCGCGGCGCAGTTCGGCAAGGAACGCGTTCTTCTGCGGCCAGCTGCTGCTGACCACGACAACCTGACCGGCAATGCAGTTGTATCCGCCATTGTGGAGGCGCTGGGTGACGACGTGCTCGGCCTGGTAGCGCAGGTCGCGCGTCGTCCACTCGCTCGGCACGATGATGATGGGCGATACTCCGCCGAGTTCACTTGTGATGGGCTTCGACAGCAGCGGAACGCCGATCGCCTTCCTGGCCGCTGCGTCCTCCCCCGTTCCCCACACGATGGCATCGTGGGTCGCCGCACTCCCGGTGATGTGCACGTGTGCAATGCCGTCGTGCCGGGTCAGATACGCCCCAACATCCCCGGCACCCTGCACGATGCGAAGCACCCCAAAATCGATCAGCGGGGCCAGTGCCTTATCGAAAACCGGCTTCATGTCTGCCATGACCGGGTTGAGCTTGAGCAGCACCGACCGGTTGTTCGCGACGATCTCGTACAACACATCCAGCGGGGGGATCGAGGTGATGTTGCCGGCGCCGAGGACGAGCCCCACCCCGCCCGAGATTGTCGGCGTGAGCTCACCGAGACCGGCGCTGGCTCGTATCTGGCCGGCGGTACGCCCCGGAGCCATCCATACCTCTGCGCTGAAACCGTGCAGCAGTAACCATTCGTGCCCGTTCCTCGGAAGCACCGGAATGGTGATGCGACCGCCGGGGGCCGAGCCGAATTGAGCCTTGGCGAGAGGACTTTCTCCCGCAGCGAGCGCAGCCACGGAATGGGCTAGTGTTCCCGCCCCGGCGAGGCTCGCATACGGGCCGGCGATCCACTCTTCTCCGACGAGCTGGGATGACGGATCCAGCCCCTTGATCGCGGCGGCAGTCTCAGCCCACTCCTGGGCGGTCTCGGTCATCGCTGCGTGCACAGCCGCAAGCAGTCCGGCTCGCTCGGCAAGCGCGGTGGCCGCCCAACGCTCTGCCCCCGAGGCCAGCTCGATGATGGTGGCATCGAGGTCGTCGCGCTGCTGCTGGTCGAGCGCGGGAACGGCCCGCACCTTCGACGTGGGCTCGGTGGTAGTCATCAATCTCCCTTGATTGTTGCCTGACGGCGACCCAAATGCAGGGTCGCGGTATCAGCCCAGTTTCGGCTCCCGGGCGGCTGATAGCGATAGGCCGCCGCTGCGACTTCGGCCGCTGTCATTGTGCAGCCGCACAACGGGTCGGGGTGCCCGCCGGATACACTGAACGCATGGAACGCAATGGAGCGCCGCAGAGCCTGCCGACCCCTGACGCCAGGGTGGAGGCCGCTCGCGAGCTCTTCTCGGGCATGATCGACTCGGTCGACGACCTGTCAGACGCCATCGTCGACCAGATCATCAATGGCGAGCATGACTATGCCGAGAGCGTGCTCGCCGCTGGCGTGCTCGAAGGTATCGTGCACGACAACCTCGAGGCGATCCTGCAGTGCCTGCTGGGCATCAACGACTCGCTCGACGCCCCCCGCCACGCAGGCCGAGTCAAGGCCGAGAACGGCATCCCGATGGCGAGCCTGCTGCACGCCTACCGGCTCGCCGGCCTGCACCTCTGGGATGCAGCAATGGCGAAGGCGACGACCCCCGAACTCGCCACCGCTCTGCTCGCCGCATCGTCCGACGTCTGGGGCATCATCGACCGGTACTCGAATGCGGCAGCAGAGACCTATCGGGAAGTCGTGGACGAACGGGACCGCAAAGACCAGAAAAACAACAGCGTCATGCTGCTCGCCCTCCTCGATGGCGAATTCTCGGGCGACGTCGGTCGAGCGGTGCGATCGCTCGGTCTTCCCGACCAGGCAAGCTATGTCGTGCTCGCGGTCGAACTGCGGCGCTCGGACATCGACCCGCTTCCCGCCATCATCGAACGACTGCGGTCAATGGGGGTCAGCTCAGCCTGGGCCCCATGGAAGGGCGAGTATCTGGGGCTGCTGGGGAGCGGCGCGGGTGTCGACCCCTCCGCCGCAGCGCACGCCCTTTCCGGAAGCGTCAGTTCACGAATCGGCACCAGCCTGCCCCTAGAGTCGCTCGAGCGCGCCCCTCTTGCCGTGCGGCAGGCGCTCCTCGCGATGCGCTGCATCGCCCCCGCCGCGGTCGGGGTGCACCTCTACGGCGCAGCACCCATCGACACCATGCTCGTGTCGCAGCCGGCCTACGCTGCCGAGCTTCGTGACGGTGTACTCGGCGCACTGGCCGAGCTCGACCACGACGATGCACGGGTGCTGCTCGATACGCTCGAATGCTGGTTCGCCACCGACGGCTCGACCGCTGAGTGCGGCCGGCAGCTTCACTGTCATCGCAACACCGTCCTCCATCGCCTCGGTCGAATCGCAGAGATGACCGGTCGTTCCGTGTCGAAACCAGCCCAGGCAGCCGAGCTGTTCACCGCACTTCGAGCCGTGCGCCTGGCCGGTCTGTGGGCCTCCCCCGTGCGCGCCCCCCTGCGGGCGGCACCCAGAAGCGCCTAGAGATGGCGAGGCTCCCCACAACCGGGCTCCGGTAGTCCATCATCGTGACTGTCGTTATGTGACAACCGGACCGGTAAGGGAACACGAATGAGTGGCCACAACATCGTCCACCTCATCCGCGAGGTGGACGCGACCTCTCACGAGGACATCCCATCGAGGCTGAAAGCCGCACGCGCGCGACGCGCTGCGCGTTCCGCCGCGATCGCCGCGTCGACCGTGGCTGCGTTGGGCCTGATCCTCGCGGGCGGCAGCGTGATCCTGACGACGATTCATGAGCAGTGGAATGCGTCGCTGACCCTCGCCACCGTCGGCGCGGCATTCCTGCTACTCGGGCTGAGTGGAGGGCCACTGCTACGGGGTCTGGCGGTCGCCCGGTTGCGGCGCTCCCGGCCGGACGCTCTGGTCTTTATGGCTCTGCGCGAGACCACCGGCCACCCCAACCTCCAGACCTACCAGCACCGCAAAGACAACACCGCGAACGTGCCGGAAGGCTGGACCGTATCCGTCGTCGACTCTCGCGGTATCGCGGTGTGGTCGGGCGGATTTCGGCCTCGGGAACTCATCCTGATCGAGTGGTCGGAAATCGGGGAGGTCTCGGCGGTGTCATTTACGTCGGCTGCGGGGCGCCCACGGAACGGTGCATCGGTGGACGTGCGCCCCTTCCCCGATCCGCTCCTCGTCCGCGTGGGTCATGCGGCGTTTGGCGTTGAGGGTTCGTTCGACCGAAAAGGCATTTTCGCTATCGTCGACACCCTAAACGCGCTGCGCTAGCGCGGCCCGAGGACGGGCCTCAGGCGGCGGGAGCCATCGACACTCTGGCCCGAGCCTCGGCGGCCGCGATGATCTTGTCCGTTGTCGTTCCGGGCTGGCTGTGGAGCGCGCGTGCATTCCTCCACACGGAGATCCACATGTCGTTCATGGCGAGATCGGCATGCTCCTGCACGGGAAAGTGCTGTCGGAAAATCGAATACGTCGCAACGCAGAGAAGGTCGTACAGGCGGGAGAACGCCGCGACGTCACCAGACGCGACCGCGCGCATCAGACGCCGCGGGACCTCAGCCGACCGTGATGTCATCAGCGAGACAATGAGTTGATGTGTTTGCTCGTCGCTTTCCTGGCCTTGTCGCGAGCCTTCTTGGCCTTCGCGCGCGCCTTCTTCACCTGGGGGTCGTTCCAGTAGCGAGTAGCAGCCTTTTTGATCTCGTTGTAGCGGCTCTCGCCTGCTTTGGCGCCGAGCACGTACGCGGCAAAAGCGACGACGGCGACGATGAGGTATTGGGGGCGCATATCGAACTCCTATTCATGAGCGGAATTATCTGAACGTGAGCGCCACGTTGCGATCCCTCAGAAACCTACCCGCGAACGCGGAATGATCACGGCCCCTGTACAGCGAGAGAGTCGAGGAGGTAGAGTGCCGCGCGCGCATAGGCGTTCGCCGCGTCATCCGACCCGAAACTATGCGTTTTTCCCTCGATTTCGATCTCGACGACCGGGCCCGCGGTGGCGGTCAGCGAGCGGAAAGTGCCCGCCAGAAACTGTCGGAGTTGGTGTTCGTGCGGCATCCACAACGCATCCTCGAGGGCAACAGAATCGAGCGCCCACTCGGTCGTGCCGTTGAAACCCAGAATGACGCCGGTGCCGTAGTCGTGGGCTTCGACGGTCATATCGCTGAGGATGTAGACCTCGTCGTCCGCTTCGACCCTGTCGATGCGAAAGGCGTCACCCGCGCTGGGGCGCCACGTCAGTCCGGAATCGCGGAGGGCACGGGCAAGCGAAGTCGAGATCATCCTTCGATTATGCGCGGCTAGCCTGCACTCACACCGAAAAGAAGGCCGAGCAGGTAGGTGACGCCGGCCGCGCCGAAGCCGATCGCCAGTTGTCGCACCGCGCGCTTGAGGGGGGATGCCCCGGCCAGCAGTCCCACGATTGCACCGGTGCCGAGCAACGCCAGCCCCACCAGCACGGCCGCGATGATCACGGCAGGCAGGCCCTCGGCACCAAACAGGTATGGCAACACCGGGATGACCGCGCCGGAGGCGAAGAAGAAGAAGCTCGAGCGCGCGGCGCCGAAGGCGGAACCGACGGCCTCGTGCTCCTGCGGTCGCAGGGTCGGTGTCGGTGTCGAGTCGCTGCTCGCAAGCAGCTCCTGCGCCTTTATGTTCGCCTCGACTTCCGTCATCCCCCTGGCCCGGTACACGAGTGCGAGCTCGTTGGCATCGACGTCGAGGAACCGCACGGACTCCCCGGCCCGAGGATTTTCTGTGGTGGCGTCGAGCAACTCTCGCTGCGAGCGCACCGACACGTATTCGCCGGCAGCCATCGACAATGCCCCGGCCAGGAGGCCGGCAATCCCGGTTAGCAGCACTATGCGATTGTCGACTCCCGCGGCACTGATCCCGACCACGAGCGCGAGGTTGGAGACGAGCCCGTCGTTCGCCCCGAACACGGCGGCCCGGAACGTGCCGGAAAGCCGCCGACGACCGCGGGCCGCAAGTGCCCTGACGACCTCCTCGTGGATGCGCTCATCCGCCGCCATCGCATCCGTCGCATCGTCGTCGCCCTCGTAGGGCGAGCGTGACTCGGCCCGTTGCGCGAGCGCCAGCACAAAGACAGACCCGAAGCGTCTGGCGAAAAACCCGAGCAGCCGGGTGCGGGGGTCGCCGGTTTTGCGGTTGCCGACGTCGTCACCGAGCAGCGTGAGCCAGTGCTGCTCGTGTCGCCCCTCCGCATCGGCGAGCGCCAGCAGGATGTCGCGCTCCTCGCCCGTCCGGCGCGAGGCGAGGTCGCGGTACACGGCGGCCTCCGCGCGTTCCGCAGCGAGGTACCTGCGCCAGCGCCGGATGTCAGACGGGCGCCGTGAGGTCGTCGTCATCGCCTAGGCCGAATACCGGATGCCCCAGCCGAGCGTCCAGGTCGCGCCGGGCTCAACCCAGCGCAGGCCGTCTCCCGAGTTGAAGGCGTTCGGCGCTGCCGTCATCGGCTCGAGTGCGATGGCGAGGCCAGAGCCGCTGACCTTCGCGAATTTCGGGGTGGTGAACACCTGCACGTAGGGGTGCGAGTCGTCCTGGAGCAGGCGAACGGTTCGGCCGTCCGGGGCGCGCAGCTCTGCGCTGGCGCCGTGCACGGTCTTAACCGCCCCGAACGCGTTGTCGAAAATTCGGTCGCCGACGAGTTTCGGCTCGCGAAAGTCGAAACTGGTGCCGTCGACCTGGTGCTCCGCGACCGGGAGGAGTCTGGCATCCAGTTCGAGGTAGGTGGAGGCGTGCACCGTCAGCTCGAGCTGCTCGATGGGAACATCGCCGATCTTGAAGAACGGGTGGGTTCCGACCGCAACCGGCGCTTTCGCGGCCGACAGGTTCTTGATGGTGTGCGTGACATCCATTCCGCCGTCAACCAGTTCGTACCTGACGGTCGTCTCGAGGTGGAACGGGTATCCGTGCTGCGGGTGCACGGTCGCGCCGAGCGTCACCGCCCCCTCGGTGCGTTCGAGCTGGCGATAGCCGGTGTTACGCAGCAGCCCGTGGATCGCGTTGTTCTTGTCGACCTCGGTGATATCGAGCTGCAGCTGCTTCCCGTCGAGGGACCAGACACCGTCCTCGATGCGGTTGGGCCACGGCACCAGCACAATGCCGGCCGCGAACGACGGCAGGGCATCCTCCGCGTACGCCTCGACTACCTCCGTGCCGTCGATCGAGAAATACCTCAGCGAGGCAGCGAGTTCGGTGATGATCGCTGTCGCTCCCTCGCGGGTGATCTCGAACTGTTCGCCGGTGGGTGGGGTCTGTAGCTGATTCACGCCGACAGCTTATCGGCGTCGACGACGGTCATCCCAGCCGCGCGCAGGTCGGCCACCACGGTGCCGGGTGCCGTACCCGCGGTTACGAGGGTGTGGAAGTCGCTGATGCCGCCGATCGCGGCCAGTGCCGTGCGGCCCAGCTTCGTGGCATCCGCCAGCAGGATGCCACGGCGCGAGCGCGCGAGCACCCGCGACTTGATCTCGGCCTCCGCCATGTTGATGTTCGTCACGCCCTCGATCGGGTGCACGCCGTTGCAGCCGATGAAGGCAATGTCGAGCGTGAGAGTGTCGAGCATCGGGGCCGCGAACGGGCTCACCAGGGAGTGCTGCAGCGGCCTGAGCGTGCCGCCGGTCACGATCACCGTCAGGCGCGGGATCGCCGGTTCGAGGGCCAGCGCGATGGTGAGTCCGCTCGTCACGACGACAACGTCGTGGAGGTCGCGCCGGTCGACCAACGCGATCGCGAGCGCCATCGAGGTGCTGCCGGCGTCGACGTAAATGCTGTCCCCGCTCGACACCAGCCTCGCCGCGGCCTGACCGATCGCGATCTTGGCGGCGCGGTCGCGGTCAAGCGCCGACTCGAGCGTTGGTTCGGCAGCCCCGGTCGGCATGGCGCCGCCGTGCACCCGGGTAAGCCGGCCGCGCCGCTCGAGCGCGCTGAGGTCGCCGCGCACCGTCACTTCGCTCACGCCGAGCTCGATGCTGGCGTCTGTGACCCGCACAAACCCGCGCTGAGAGACCAGCCGATCCAGTTCCTGCCGCCGTGCTGTTGCCGAGAGTGCCATTTACGATTATCTCCGATATCGAAAGCGTACTTTCGATATCGTAATGCCATGCTCATGGCTGGAATCACCTCCCACCCGACCACGCTCGCCGATGGTCGCGACCTCATCTACTACGACGATGCGGACTCCACGCTGCCGAAGGACCGCGCTGTGGATGCCCGCACGCTCGACCCGCGGCCGGCGACGGCGAACATGCGCCAGGATCCCCTGACCGGCGAATGGGTTTCGATCGCGGCATCCCGCCAGAATCGCGTCTTCCTTCCACCCGCCGACCAGGACCCGCTCGCGCCGGCAACAGCGTCGAATCCGTCGGAGGTGCCGAGCAATTACGACGTCGTCGTGTTCGAGAACCGCTCCCCCTCGTTCGGCCCATCCCACGAGGCGTTCGACCCCGCGCTGCTGGACGAGGTCGGTCTCGGACGCACGTTGCCCTCCATCGGCCGCTGCGAAGTCGTCTGTTTCAGCCCCGAGCACGAGGGATCGTTCGGCACCCTGACCGAGTCTCGCGCCCGGACCGTCATCGAGGCCTGGGCCGACCGCACCGAAGCGCTCAGCGCCATCCCCGGGGTGCAGCAGGTGTTCCCGTTCGAGAACCGCGGCGAGGAAATCGGCGTTACCTTGCGTCACCCGCACGGCCAGATCTACTCCTACCCGTACATCACGCCTCGCACGCAACGCGTCATCGAGTCGATCGAGAAGTTCGGCCCGGGGCTGTTCCAGTCGATCCTCGACTTCGAGCGCGGCTCCGCGCGCGTCGTGCTGGCAGGCGAGCACTGGACGGCGTTTGTGCCGTTCGCGGCGCGCTGGCCGATCGAGGTGCACATGCTGCCGCACCGCCACATCCCTGACTTCGCTGCGACCAACGATGCCGAGCGAACCGAACTCGCGGGGCTGTACCTCACGCTTCTGCGGGGCATCGACGCACTTTACGACACCCCCACGCCCTACATCGCTGCGTGGCACCAGGCACCCGTGACCGTCGCTCGCGACGACATCCGGCTCATGCTGCAGGTCACCAGCCCCCGGCGTGCGGAAAGTAAACTTAAGTACCTCGCTGGCTCGGAAGCCGCGATGGGCGCATGGATCGGTGACATTCTTCCCGAGCAGACCGCCGCATTCATCAGGGAAGGCATCAGCCGCATATGAGCGACATCAGGGACGACGTCACGCAGGGCTTCGAACAGATTCATGGATATGCCCCGCTGGGCATATGGTCGGCGCCCGGCCGCGTGAACCTGATCGGGGAGCACACCGACTACAACGAGGGCTTCGTGCTCCCGTTTGCCATCAACCGGCGCACGGTTGTCGCGCTCGGTCTGCGGGATGACTCCGTCATGAATGTGGCGAGTGAGTTCGCGGACGAAATGGCGGGCATCCCGCTCGCCGATCTCAGCCCGTCGCGCCTGGAGGGCTGGTCGGCGTACCCGATGGGAGTGGCCTGGGCTCTCGGCGAGGCCGGTGCGGATCTTGCCGCCGTGCCCGGGGTCGACCTCTACATCGAGTCGACGGTTCCCGTGGGGGCTGGCCTGTCATCGTCGGCCGCCATCGAGAGCGCCGTCGCGGTCGCCCTGGACGAGGTGTGGCAGCTTGGCCTCGACCGGCCGACTCTCGCGAAGGCGGGCCAGCTCGCCGAGAATAAGGCGGTCGGCGCCCCGACCGGCATCATGGACCAGTCAGCGTCGCTGCTCGGCCGCGACGATCACGCCGTTTTCCTCGACTGCCGCAGCCTGGACTCAGAGCTTGTTCCGCTGGGCTTCACCGAGGCCGGGCTCGAGCTGCTGATCATCGACACCGGGGTGGAGCATTCCCACGCGACCGGTGGCTACTCGGCCCGACGGGAGTCGTGCGAGACGGGTGCCGCCGCGATGGGTGTCACATCCCTGCGCGACCTCAGCGTCGATGATCTGCCCAGAGCCCGTGCCATCCTCGACGACGAGACGTTCCGCCGCGTGCGGCACGTCATCACCGAGAACCAGCGTGTACTCGACACGGTGGAGCTTCTGCGCACCGAGGGCCCGACGGCTATCGGCGCCCTGCTGGATGCCTCGCATCTGTCCATGCGCGACGACTTCGAGATCAGCGTTCCGGAGCTTGACCTCGCGGTCGAGACCGCGCAGGCGAATGGCGCGATCGGGGCGCGGATGACCGGCGGCGGTTTCGGCGGTGCTGCGATCGCGTTGGTGCCGTCATCCGGAATCTCACGCATCCAGGTGGCCATAGATGGCGCGTTCGCCGAGCACGGCTTCGGCCAGCCGACCATGTTCACGGTCACGGCATCGAACGGCGCCCAGCGCGACCGCTGAGCCGCGGCATCCCGCGCCGAGCGCGGGCGCGGGCGCCAAGTTTCGCCACGCCTCCCCGACCCGCGCCCCAAAAACGGGATGTCAGTTCAGACTGACATCAGTCGCAACTGACATCCCGAAAATGGCGCACCGCACACCGCGCACCGCGTGGGCTACGGGTGACGCGCGGCCACTCAGAAGCTTCCGCGTGCTTCCGAAATGACGGAAGTCCGAGCATCCGCCCCCGTAGTTCCGGGGGCATGGATGTCTCGATGACCGAGATCTCCGTCATTTCGGAAGGTAGCCGGCGGAAGGTAGCTGGCGAAGGTAGCTGGCGAAGGTAGCTGGCGGAAGGTAAGCGCCAGTAGGAGCGACCAGACGGCGGCAGGTCTTAGAAGACCTCGAGGAATTTCAGCGTGAATCCGACTACTCCGGCGACGCCGACGACCAGCGCGACGACAAGCCAAAACCGTCCCCAGGGAAAACCATTCACGGCAGAATCCTTTCAGCAGCGTCCACAACGTTCTTAAGCAGCATGGCACGGGTCATAGGCCCGACGCCGCCCGGCACGGGTGACAGGAAGCCCGCGACATCCACTGCGCCGGGGTCCACATCGCCCACGAGCCGAGCCTTGCCGGTCTCGTCGTTCACGACTCGCGTGATGCCCACGTCGAGCACGGCGGCGCCCGGCTTCAGCCACTCCGGCTGGATGAGCCCGGCCACGCCCACGGCAGCGACGAGGATGTCGGCCCTGCGCACGTAGCTCTCGAGGTCTACGGTGCGCGAATGCGTCAGGGTGACTGTCGCATCCAGGCCCTTTCGCGTGAGCAGCAGCCCGAGCGGGCGACCGACCGTCAGGCCGCGACCGACGACCACGACATGGCGTCCCGAGATCGGCACATCGTACCGCTGCAGCATCTCGACGATTCCGGCGGGGGTGCACGGCAGGGGCGAGTTGATCTCTCCCCCGACGCCGAGCACGAGCCGGCCCAGGTTGGTCGGGTGCAGCCCGTCAGCGTCCTTATCGGGGTCCATCAACTCCAGCATGGCGTTCTCATCGAGCCCCGCGGGCAGCGGGAGCTGGATGATGTAACCCGTCACCGCCGGGTTCGCGTTGAGGTCGGCGATGGCCGCCCGCACATCGTCAGCCGACGCCGTTTCGGGCAGATCCACGCGGATCGACTCGATGCCCACCTCGGCGCAGTCGCGATGCTTACCCGCGACATACGACTGTGAACCGGGATCGCTGCCCACGAGCAGCGTGCCCAGCCCCGGCGTGATGCCCCTGGCTTTGAGCGCGGTGATGCGCTCGGCGAGTTCGCCCTTCACCGCACTTGCAGTGGCGACTCCGTCGAGCTTTACCGCCGTCATCAGTTCCACGTCCCCGGGCTTTCGAGGCCCGGGTAGAGGGGGAAGCCGTCGGTCAGTTTCAGCACACGTGCGCGGAGGACCGCGACATCCGGTGTCGGCTTCAGAGCCTCGGCGATGATGTCGGCAACCTCAGTGAACTCGGCGTCGCCGAAACCGCGGGTAGCGAGAGCCGGGGTTCCGATGCGAAGACCGGATGGGGTCATCGGCGGGCGCGGGTCGAACGGCACGGCGTTGCGGTTCACGGTGATGCCGGCCGCGTGCAGGATGTCCTCAGCCTCCTGGCCGTGGATGGGCGCGTTGCGCAGGTCGACCAGCACGAGGTGTACGTCGGTTCCACCGGTGAGCACGTCGATGCCGGCGGCCACGGCATCCGGGGCCGTGAGACGCTCGGCGAGAATCTTCGCACCGCGAAGGGTGCGCTCCTGGCGGTCCTTGAACTCGGGCTCAGCAGCAAGCTTGAACGCCGTCGCCTTGGCTGCAATCACGTGCATCAGCGGCCCGCCCTGCTGGCCGGGGAACACATTCGAGTTGATCTTCTTCTGCAGGTCGAGGTCGTTGGTCAGGATGAATCCCGAGCGCGGACCACCGATGGTCTTGTGCACCGTCGACGACGTGACGTCGGCGAACGGCACGGGTGACGGGTGGAGCCCCGCCGCGACCAGACCGGCGAAGTGCGCCATGTCGACCCAGAGCTTCGCTCCGACCTCGTCGGCGATCTCGCGGTATGCGGCGAAGTCGAGCTGGCGGGGGTACGCCGACCATCCGGCGATGAGCACGTGGGGCTTGACCTCGCGGGCCTTCTCGCGCACGACATCCATGTCGACCAGGTAGCTCTGCGGGTCGACACCGTAGGCGTGGGCCTCGTATAGCTTTCCCGAGAAGTTCAGGCGCATGCCGTGGGTCAGGTGGCCGCCGTGAGCAAGCTCCAGACCCAGGATGCGGTCTCCCGGCTGCGCGATCGCGGACAGCACGGCGGCGTTCGCGGAGGCGCCCGAGTGCGGCTGGACGTTGGCGTACGCGGAGCCGAACAGGCTCTTGGCGCGCGAAATTGCGAGGCTCTCGGCGACATCCACAAACTCGCAGCCACCGTAGTAGCGGCGACCGGGGTAGCCCTCGGCGTACTTGTTGGTCAGAACCGAACCCTGAGCCTCAAGCACGGCGCGAGGAACGAAGTTCTCGCTCGCGATCATCTCGAGCGTGCCGCGCTGGCGGCCGAGCTCCTGCGCGAGGACCTCCGCGATCTCGGGGTCGACTTCAGACAGCGGTGAGTTGAAGGTGTCAGACATGGGCGCTCCTAAAAACACTCGAACGGATAGAACAAAGGTATCCGGTGGGCCCAGGCGAACGGCCCAATCGTGCTGCCGCCTCGACAAGCACGGCGGTCGCTCCCCGATGGTTGCCCATCTCAACGCCAGTTGCGACGGATACAGCTTACGTGACGTTGCCCCCGGCGTCGCCAGACCGGGATGCGGTCACCACGAGCGCCTGCATTGAGCCCTCGACCGCGCCCTCACCGAAACGGGCAACGAATTCGGCCGCGGCCGCGGTCGTGGCCTCGGCCAGCGATCCCGATTTGCGCGACTCGATTTCGCCGCGGAGAGGGGTGCCCTCCACGAACGACAGCGCCGCCGTCACGGCATCCGGTGCGATGCTGCGCCTGGTCTCGGTGACGATCGTGATGTCATCGACGAAACCCGCCGCGGCAAGGTCTGCGCGGATCTGTGCCTCGTCGGAGTAGCCGAACGGGGTGCGCTCGAGGAAGCGCGGTGGGTCATCCGGCAGCATCGCCTCGCACGCCGCCGAAACCGCCATCGCGAAGTCGTTGTGCTCGATGCTGTCCCAGGCGTTGAAAATGAACGTCCCTCCCGGCGCCAGCACCCGTCTGGCCTCGGAAAACCCGCGCACTCCATCGGGAAAGAACATCACCCCGAACTGGCACACGACAACGTCGAACGTGTCATCGTCGAAGGGGAGTTGCAGCGCGTCGGCCACGAGCCACTCGACCGGCCGGGTGATTTCGACGAGCTGGGCCTGGGCGAGCATCCCCTCGTTGAGATCCGTCGCGACGATTCGCGTCGCCTCGGGGAGCACACCCGCAAGCTGCCGGGTCACCGCCCCCGTGCCCGCCGCTGTCTCCAGCACGCTGTCGGGAGCGAGTTGAGCAACGCGATCGGCGATGTCGGCCGCGAACGGCGCAAAAAACATCGGGACCGTGTACTGCTCGTAATTCTCGGGCACCGACCCGGCAAACACCGCATCAGAAGACTCCATGAGCCAGTTCTACTCCGAGGCGGCCGGCTGCGCCACTGTTTCGGCCCCGAAGATCGCCACCAGGAGGTCTGTCGTCCACGAGATGAGCTGGGTGTCTGTCGGGTTGTCCGGCAGCGGCACCAGCACGGCGGCCGCGGCAGCGTGATATCTGGCTCCGGGATACATGCGCTGCAGCCTCACCTGGATCGAGTCGACCAGATTTGCTGGGGCCAGCCGCAACTTGTCGCCCATGACGACGACCTCGCCCAGCCCGGCCTTCTGCGCCATGCGGCGAAGTCGCGACACGGTAATGAGATTGGCAACCTGCTCTGGCGGTTCCCCATAGCGGTCGGTCAGCTCTTCCAGCACGCGGTCGATGCTGTCAGCGCTGGCATTCGGCGCGGACGCGGTGGACAGCTTCTGGTACGCCTCCAGCCGGAGTCGCTCGCTCTCGACGTACTCCTCGGGAATGTGCGCATCCACGGGCAACTCGAGCCTGAGTTCGGTTTGACCCTCGGCAACATCACCGCGGAATGTCGAGACCGCTTCGCCGATCATCCGGAGATACAGGTCGAAGCCGACCCCGGCGATGTGCCCGGACTGCTCGCCGCCAAGCAGGTTTCCGGCGCCGCGGATCTCAAGGTCTTTGAGCGCGATCTGCATACCGGCGCCGAGCTCGTTGTTGGCCGCGATCGTGTTGAGCCGTTCGTGGCCTGTCTCGGTGAGCGGCTTCATCTCGTCGTAGAGGAAGTACGCGTACGCGCGCTCCCGCCCGCGCCCGACACGACCGCGCAGCTGGTGCAACTGCGAGAGCCCGTACTTGTCTGCGCGGTCGATGATGAGGGTGTTCGCGTTGGCGATATCCAGACCAGTCT
Source organism: Salinibacterium sp. G-O1 (assembly GCF_030063305.1). Classification (GTDB taxonomy): domain Bacteria; phylum Actinomycetota; class Actinomycetes; order Actinomycetales; family Microbacteriaceae; genus Rhodoglobus. The sequence goes on along the minus strand of NZ_JASISV010000003.1, from coordinate 101,560 downwards.
CGATGATCGTCGTCGAGACCAGCACATCGAACTTGCGCTCCCAGAAGTCGACCATGACCTGCTCCAGCACATGCTCGGGCAGCTGGCCGTGCGCGACCGCGATGCGGGCCTCGGGAACCAGTTCGGCGAGGTGGTTTGCGGTGCGGCTGATGCTCGAGACACGGTTGTGCACGAAGAAGACCTGGCCCTCGCGCAGCAACTCCCGGCGAATGGCCGCGCCCACCTGCCTGTCGGAATAGGGGCCAACGAACGACAGGATCGGGTGACGATCCTCGGGAGGGGTGGCGAGCGTCGACATCTCCCGGATGCCCGTGACCGCCATCTCGAGCGTGCGGGGAATCGGGGTCGCCGTCATCGCGAGGATGTCGACGTTGGTCTTCAGCTTCTTCAGCGCGTCCTTGTGCTCGACACCGAACCGCTGCTCCTCGTCGATGATGACGAGGCCCAGATCCTTGAAGACGATGTTCTTGCTGAGCAGGCGATGCGTGCCGATGACGACGTCGACCGTGCCGTCCTCCATGCCCGCGATGGTCTCCTTCGACTCCTTCTCGCTCTGGAACCTGGACAGCGCACGAAGGTGAACGGGGAAGCCGGCGAACCGCTCCGCGAACGTCTCCATGTGTTGGCGCACCAGCAGCGTGGTCGGCACGATCATCGCGACCTGCTTGCCATCCTGAACGGCCTTGAACGCGGCGCGAACGGCGACCTCGGTCTTTCCGTAGCCGACGTCGCCGCTGAGCAGGCGGTCCATCGGGATGGGGCGCTCCATGTCGGCCTTGACCTCGTCGATGGTGGTGAGCTGATCCGGGGTCTCGGCGAACGCGAACGCTTCCTCGAGCTCGCGTTGCCACGGAGTGTCGGGGCCGAACGCGTGACCCTTGCTCGCCATGCGGGCGCTATACAGCTTCACGAGTTCGACCGCGATGTCGCGGACGGCCTTGCGCGCCTTGCCCTTGGCTGCCGCCCAGTCGCTGCCGCCCATCTTGCTGAGCGATGGAGCCTCGCCGCCGACATACCGGCTCAGGAGGTCGAGCTGGTCGGTGGGGACGTAGAGCTTGTCCCCCGGATATCCACGCTTATTGGGTGCGTATTCGATGACCAGGAACTCGCGCTGCGTCTTGATCGCGTTGCGACCACCGGTCGACACCTCGCGCTGCACCAGCTCGACGAACTTGCCGATGCCGTGGGTGTTGTGCACCACGAAATCGCCGGCCTTGAGTTGCAGCGGGTCGACCACGTTCTTGCGGCGCACCGCCAGTTTCTTCACCTGGCGGGTGTCGTAGCCGGCGGTTCGGCCGTAAAACTCGCTCTCGCTGAGCAGCGCCAGCTTGATGTCGGGAAGTTCGAAACCCTGGTCGACGGATGCCTGCACCAGGTACGCGACGCCGGCGTCGGCCTTCGGCGGGAAGGCGTCCACCGCGCGCCCGGCGAGCTCATGTTCGGCGAGCACGTTCGCGGTGCGCTCGACCAGCCCGTGGCCCTCGGAGATCACGGCCACCGTCCAGCCGTCCCGCAGCAGCTCACCGACGTGACCGAGTGCGCCATCCGGCTGCCCGGCGAAGTTCGGCACGGTTCGCGCCTCGATGCGCACGTACGACTCGAGGGCCGTCGCCTCCAGCTCCTCGGGAACGCCGGAGTCAAAGGCAGAGAGCGTCCACCACGGGCGGTTGCCCGCCGATTCGCGCAGCCTGCCGAGGGTGACGAAGTCGCCGGCATCCAGATCGATTGGAGCCTCAGCCCCCGCGGTGGCCGCGTTCCAGGCAGCGCTCAAAAACTCCCGATTCGTCTCGGCGAGGTTCACCGCGCGCGTCGCGACTTTCTCCGGCGAGAGCACGGCGATCGCGGCATCCTGAGGCAGATAGTGGGTGAGCGGCACGAGCCGGTCGACGAGCGCCGGCGCGAGCGACTCCATGCCGTCGACGGGGATTCCTTCGCCGATCTTGGCGAGCATCGTCGAGAGGCTCGGGAACTCGTGCTGCATTTCGCGGGCACGCTGGCGCACGCTGTCGCTGAGCAGCATCTCGCGGCTCGGCGGAAGTTCAGCCTCGGTGATCTCGGTGGTGAGCGAACGCTGGTCTGCGACGGAGAACTCGCGAACCTGCTCGAGCTCGTCGCCGAAAAACTCCAGCCTAAGTGGGTGCTCGTCTGTCGGCGCGAACACGTCGACGATGCCGCCGCGCACCGCAAACTCGCCGCGCCTGGTCACCATGTCGACGCGCGCGTACGCGAGGTCGACGAGCCTGCGGCTGAGGTGGGCCAGGTCGTAGCCGCGGCCGCCCTTGGTCAGCATGATCGGCTCGATGCTGGTGAGGTTGTCGGCAAGGGGCTGCAGGGCAGCGCGCACGCTGGCGACCATGACGAACGGGGTCTTCTGGTCGCCGGCGGTCCAGTCCCGGATGCCACGCAGCGCCGCGATGCGCTTACCCACCGTTTCGGAGCTGGGGCTGAGTCGCTCGTGTGGCAGGGTCTCCCATGCGGGGAACTCGACGATTGTGGCGCCCGGCAGGAAGCTGGCCAGCGACCGGCGCAGTGCCTCGGATTCACGGCCCGTCGCCACCACCGCGAGCAGCGCGCGAGGGCCACCTTTGCGCGTGAGCAGGCCGGCGAGCAGCGGTGCCCTAAGGCCATCCACGAGGGAGAAGTCGGCACTTCTGGCGCCGAGAGAAAGTGCTTTCTCGAACGTCCGGGCGCGCGAAAGGGCCGGGATTAATCCTTCGAGTATCACCGGATAAGTCTAGGCGGGGCGGCTGACCTGCGGCTGCGTGCTGCGGCTGGCTGCGGGGCTGCGTGCTGCGTGCTGCGTGCTGCGGCTGCGTGCTGCGGCTGGCTCCCTCATCCAAATGAAGGAGATTTTGCCCCAGACCCCCACATTGGCTCGCAAATCGGGCGCGAGGTTGGAAATCTCCTTCATTTGGATGAGGGAGCGCGCGGCGGGGCTGCGGGCGGGACTCCTGCGGCTGACTCCCTCGCAGCGCCCGGGTGGCGATAACTCCTGCAGATCGCGGCAGGCTGGCCGCCGCATCCCCAGGTTTCCGGGAGCGCGGAGGCCCAGGCCCCGCATTCTGCAGGAGTTATCAACACGGGGTGGGTGAGCCGCGGCCTGGCCCGGCGGGGCGAGGCGCGGCTTTCCCATCCAAATGAAGGAGATTTCGCCGCGAACCCCCGCAGTGGCCCACAAAACGAACGCAAAGTTGGAAATCTCCTTCATTTGGATGAGGGAGCGCGCGACGGGGGCCGCCGAGGGCCGGGCGACGGGGCGCGCCGCCCGCGGCTACGGCCGCGCGGTGTGGAACTTGAGCTGCGCGGCGGTGAGCCCTTCCGCGGCGATGAGCTGCGTGGCATCCGCCGCGTCTTCGAGCAGGTTGGGCAGCGTCGCGCGTTCGTCGCTGGAGAAGTCGCGCAGCACGAAGTCGGCTGCTGGCTGCCTGCCCGGGGGACGACCGACGCCGATGCGCACCCGGGTGAAGTCGCCGGTTCCGGTCGCGGCGATGATGTCGCGGATGCCGTTATGGCCGCCGTGACCCCCACCGAACTTGAGCTTCACCGTGTCGAACGGTACGTCGAGCTCGTCGTGGAGCACGATCAACCGCGACGGTTCGATCTTGTAAAACCGCAGAAGCGCTGCCACCGGCGCGCCAGACACGTTCATAAACGTGTTGGGCTTGGCCAGCACCAGCTTCGGGCCGGAGGCAAGGCTGCGAGCCTCCGCAATTGCAGCGTTGGCTTTGTGATTCTTGAAGCTCGTCGACGCACGGTCGGCGAGAAGGGACAACGCCATCTGGCCGACGTTGTGCCTGTTTCCGGCGTAGCCGGGCCCGGGGTTACCGAGCCCGACTACCAGCCACAGGTCATCCACAGGCTGCGCCTTACGTGAGAACCAGATTGGCCGAAACCTTCGAATTACTCGGATTCCTCGGCTGCAGCGTCGCCCTCGGCGGCTTCGCCCTCGGCGGCCTCTTCGGTCTCAGTGTCGGTCTCTTCGCCAAGGTCCTGCTCGGTCTCGCCGGTGATGCCGACGATCAGGGTGTCTTCGTCGGTGACCAGGGTCGCACCCTTGGGCAGCGTGAGGTCCTTCGCCAGGATCTGTGCACCCTCGCGGAGGCCCTCGATCGAGACAACAACGTTCTCGGGGATGTGAGTTGCCTCGACCTCGAGCGACACCGTGTTGGAGTCCTGGTTGACTGACGTGCCGGGAACCGGCTCACCCTCAACGTGCACGGGGATGTCAACGATGACCTTCTCGCCCTTGCGGACGACGATGAGGTCGATGTGCTCGATGATCTGGCGAACTGGGTCTTTCTGAACGTCCTTGACCAGCGCGAGCTGGACCTTGCCCTGGATGTCGAGCTCGAGAACCTGGTTCGACTTGCGCAGGATCAGCGCGGTCTCGTGGCCGGGGAGGGTGACGTGCTGCGGCTCGGTGCCGTGGCCGTAGATGACGGCAGGGATCTTGCCCTTGGCGCGGATCTTGCGGGCAACGCCCTTGCCGAAGGTGTCGCGCACCTCGGTCAGAAGGTGGTTGCTGTCTTTGGACTTTGAGGCCTTGTCAGCCATGATGTTCTCCATAACGGGCGCGTGCCCAGATCGTATTCAACTCGAACGCATGATTGCCAGCGTGAGGAAAAGCCCAATGCACTTAAGATCAGTGACTCACCCGCCGCGTCGATAACGGAACCGTGTGGTTCCCTCGCCGAAGTTCAGTGCCCGATTCTACACGGATTTTCGGGCAAACCCATACCGTCAGCGCAGGCGACGTGAGCGCAGCAGCTCACCGATCGCGGCGGCGATCAGCAGCACCCCGAGCAAGGCAAGAGTGCCGTTGGGGCCGGAGAACTCCACGGCAGTGGTCAGTTCTGGCGATACCAGTTTGGCGATGGATGCCAGCCGCCCCGGCTCGGTCATTCCGATGACCCCGGCTGCCACGAACGCAAGCCCGAGCACCGTGGTGCCCAGCGAAGACCAGCGCAGCGTGAGCAGCGCCAGTCCGAGCAGCGCGGCACCAACCGTGAGCAGCAGGCCGCCCATCCCGTCGAATTCGGTGCGGTCACCGGCGAGCAGGTCGGCGTAGACGACACCGCCGCCCATGAAGGCCAGCAGCACACCCATGGGTCCGGCGCCGAGTGCGACGATCACGCTCGCCGTCCTGGCAACCCCGCCGGGCTTCTGCGAACGTCGGGTCACGGCGGCGAGCCCGCCGACGAGGAAGATGGCGCCAGCGAGCATCCCGGTGCCGGTCGCTATCGAGAAGATCAGGCCATCGCCCAATGCCGAGTTGCGTCCGAACACCTGCTCAGACAGCTCGACAATCGGGACGGCGGGAATGAGCACCGCCAACAGCATCGTCACGACATGGATCGCGCCCACCACGATGACACCAATGGATGACAGCCCGACGGTGAGCATGGCGACGCTCAGCAACGCAATCCCACCTATGACGAACACCAGGGCTGACACGTCGAGGGCTACCGGCACGTAGCGGGCGGCATCCTTCAACAGGATGGCCCCGCCATGCCAGAGCGCGGCGTAGCCGAGCACGGTCGCGACGAGCGCAACCACGATGCTGACCAGAATGCGGACCATAGCCAGAGACTATCGACCACGGCACTGTGCACGTGGGATTTGCGCGTCTAGCGATCCGGCTCGTCGCCCACGAGATCGATCGGGAGTGACGGCGCCAGTCTGCGCAGGGTCTGAAAGGTGGGTACGAGCGCATCGTAGAGCTGCCCGAAGCTGGGGAGCAGTGAGGCGTACACGGCGGTCGAGCGCGGATCCGGTCGCACGCTGTCGTCGACGGGGATCAGCTGGTCGACGATGTCGATGGACTCGATGAGGCCGAGGGCCTCCATCCCGAGCACAGCAGCACCGAAGCTGGACCCCTCCTGCCCTTCGGCGAAATCCACGGTCATCCCGAGCGCGGCGGCGAGGACTTCGCGCCAGAGGTCGCTCTTCATGACCCCGCCGGTCGCACGAATCTGGGTGATTTCGAGCCCAGCAGAGCGCATCGACTGCAGCACGAGTGCGAGTTGCAGGCAGACGCCTTCTAGCGCGGCGCGGATAAGGTGCTCACGTTTGTGCGCACGGGTGAGTCCTATATATGCGCCCTTCGGCAGCGCGCTCCAATGCGGGGCCCGCTCACTGAGCAGGTACGGCAGCATGATGAGTCCGCCGGAACCGGGCTGGGCGGCCGCGGCCAGTTCGAGCAGCTCGGCCTCGGAACCCGGGCCGAGTTCATCAGCAAGGATGCTCCGAGCCCAGTCGAGGGTGGCTCCCCCGTTGTTGATGGCGCCGCCGATCACCCAGCGATCCTCCGTGAGGGCGTAGCAGAACACCCCGCCGAGCGGATCGACCGCCGGCTTGTCCACGCCTACCCGCAGTGCACCACTCGTGCCGATGGAGCAGGCGGCGACCCCGGGACGCACGGCACCAACGCCGAGGTTGGCGAGCGGTCCATCACCGGCACCGACGACGACCGGTGTCGTTTCGGGAAGGCCCATGGCGATCGCCGCATCCGGTGTGATGCCGGGCAGCACGTCGCGGGTGCGGACGAGCTCGGGGAGCTGCTCGGGCGACACCCCCGCGATGGCGAGGGCTTCGTCATCCCAGGTGAGGGTGTGGATGTTCATGAGACCGCTCGCGCTGGCCAGCGAATGGTCGACGACGAGAGCCCCACACATGTGCACGATGACGTAATCCTTGATGCCGACCCAGAACGCGACGGTCTCGTGGAGTTTCGGCTCCTGCTCCCGAAACCACACCAGCTTGGTCAGCGGCGACATCGGGTGGATGGGCGTGCCGGTGCGCCGATGCAGCGCGAGCCCGCCCGTCGCCGCCCGCAGACGCTCGGCCTGCAGCCCGGCGCGCGTGTCACCCCAGGTGATCACCTCGGTCATCGGTCGGTACAGCGGGTCGAGGCCCAGGATGCTGTGCATCGCGGAGGAGAACGACAGGCCGCGCACGCGATCAGCTCCCACCGCAGCCACCACCTCGGCGACGGCGGCGTAGGCGGCAGCGAGGATCAGATCCGGATTCTGAACGGCATGACCCGGATACGGCGTTTCGAGCGGATAGCCGTGCGAGGCCGTTGCCAGCTGCTCGCCCGAGACGGTGAACGCCACGGCCTTCGTGCTCGTGGTGCCCAGATCGAGGCCGATGACGATGTCGTCGGCCCCCGGTGCCTCGCCGTGGTCGGTCATGCGCTGAACGCCCTCATGATCGGAGCCTACTCAGCGGCGCCGGAGTCGGGCCAGGCCGCGATGACGACCTTGCCGCTGGCCGCAGAATCCTTCGCGATGTCGAACGCCGCCACCGACTCGCTCGCGTCGATGACGTGGGTGATGACCGCGTCCAGCTCCGGAGTCTCGGCGAGGATACGTACGGCCTCGTCGATCTCATCCTTGAACCTGAAGACCCCGAGCACCTGAAGCTCCTTTGAGATGAAGGGCGCAAGGTTCACCGGACGCGGCTCGTTGGGCACCATGCCGATCTGCACGACCATGCCACGACGCCTCGCGGCGACGAATGCAGCGCTGATCGCGGGTGTTGCCCCCGAGCACTCGAAGACGACGTCGAAGGCGTTCTCTGGCAGGGCATCCTGACCGATCCGGATGACACGATCGGCACCGATCGCCGTCGCACGCGCCAGCGGCTGCTCGAGCACATCGCTGACCGTGACCTCGGCAGCTCCGCGAGCGCGCGCTGCGGCCGCCGCCAGCAGACCGATCGGCCCGGCACCGGAGACGAGCACCTTCTTGCCCCTGATATCGCCCGCGCGGGTCATGCCGTGCAGCGCAACCGCGAGCGGCTCGGCGAGCGCGGCGCGCTTAAGGGGCAGCTCCGCGGGGAGCACGCGGATCATGTCGCTCTCCACGACCAGGTATTCGCTGAGCCCACCCTGGGTGTGCGGGTGGGTCGAGGCGCTGCCGAGGTAGGAGCCGCCGGGCCACAGGTGCGGGGCATCCTCGATTCCCGGCTCGGCGTGGCCGAAGCGGGCGGGATGCACGGTCACCGGGGTTCCCGGAGCGAGAACGCCAGACGGGTCGAGGTCGACGCGACCAGACAGCTCGTGACCGGGAGCCAGCGGCTCCTCCACCACGAATGCTCCGTTGGCGCCCTCGAAGTAGTAGTGCAGGTCGGAGCCGCAGATACCGACGAAGTCGACACGCACGCGAACCTGACCGGCCGCCGGCTCCGGCGTCTGCACCTCACGCTCGGATAGTTCGAGTTTTCCGTCGATGTAGATCGCCTTCATGGCGTGCTCCCTTTGTTGTGCTGATGTCGGGCGGCTCAGACGACCGAGGTCATCCCGCCGTCGACGAAAATGTTCTGGCCCGAGACGAAGTTGCTCGCGCTCGACGATAGATAGATGAGGGTGCCCGCGAGCTCCTCGGTGTTGCCCCAGCGCTGGGCTGGGGTGCGGTTAACGACCCACGAGTTGAACGCCTCGTCCTCGACGAGCGCCTTGTTCATCTCCGTGGCGAAATAGCCGGGCGAGAGGGTGTTGACCTGGATGTTGTGGCGGGCCAGGTCGGCCGCCATCCCCTTGCTCAGCTGCGCGACGCCGGCCTTACTCGCCGAGTACGGCGCGATCGTCTGGCGTGCCAGCATGGACTGCACCGAGGCGATGTTGATGATCTTGCCCGAGCCGCGCTCGACCATCGCAGGTGCGACGAAACGCGAAACGTAGAACACGCCGGACAGGTTCGCCGCGATCACGTCATCCCAGTCGGAGACCAGAAACTCGGTGAAGGGCGCGCGCCGCTGGAGGCCGGCGTTGTTGACCAGGATGTCCGGGGCGCCGTGTTCCGCGATCATCGCCGTGATGGCGGTCTCGACTGCCGTGGCATCCGTGACATCGAAGACGACCGACGCAGGGCGCGTCCCGGTCTCGCGCTCAATGAGGTCGCGGGTGGTGTCGAGTGTGGCGTCGTCGCGGCCGTGCACGATGAGTCTGGCTCCCGCGCGGGCGAGGGCCAGGGCAAGGCCCTGACCCAGGCCGCGCGACGAACCTGTAACAAAAGCCAGCTTGTCAGTGAGGGTGAAGTGGTCGACCATGGTCTGCTCTTTCCGCTCATTCCGCTCTGGACGAGCTGCCTTCTGCGTGTTCGGTGGTGCGGTGATGTTGGTGCTAAATGACCGAGGCGATGCCGTAGATAACCAGCACGACGAGGAATCCCATTACAGACTCGAGAGCCTGCTGCACAGTCCACACCTTGAGGGTTGTTTTCACATCCATGCCCATGAGGCGCCCAACGAGCCAGAAGCCCGAGTCGTTGACGTGGCCGGCGAACACCGATCCTGCAGCAGTGGCGAGCACGATGGCCGCGATCTGAAGCGGGTTGAAGTCGCCAGCGAGTACACCGGGAGCCACGAGCGCGGCCGCGGTCACGAGGGCCACTGTCGCCGAACCCTGGGCGACGCGGAGGATCACAGCGATGATGTACGCCGCGAAGATGATGGGCAGTCCGAGGTCTCCGAGGGTGTCGCTCAGTGCGCCGCCGATACCGGAGGTGCGCAGCACGCCACCGAACATTCCACCGGCGCCGGTGATCAGGATGACCGAGCAGATCGGGCCAAGGGCGGTGTCGATGAGCTTCTCCAGTGCCGTGCCGTTCACGCCGCGGCGCTTTCCGAGCACGAACGCAGCGACGAGCACGCTGATCAGCAGAGCGACAGCGCTGGTACCGATGAGGGTCAGCGCCTGCACCCACAGGTCGTCCGCGTTGACCACGCCGATGGAGCGCAGCGAGTTCAGACCGGTGTTCATGAGGATCAGAACGAGCGGCAGGGCGAGAATCAACATGACCGTGCGCGGCCGGGGCGGATTGGTCGGCTGGTCGTCGTCGATGCCGCCGAAGATCGACAGCACGTTGAGCGGGTTGCGCTTGTTGACGAATTTGGCCCACAGGTATCCGGTCACGTACCAGGTCGGGAAGACGACCACGAGTCCGACAAGAAGAACGAGCCCGAGGTCTGCCCCGTAGGTTTCGGTCGCCGTGATGGGGCCGGGGTGCGGCGGCACGAACACATGCATGACCGAGAATGCTGCCGCGGCCGTGATGCCGTACAGCAACATGTTCTTGCCGCCCATGCGACGGGCGACGGCGAAGACGATCGGGAGCATGACGACAAGGCCGGCGTCGAAGAAGATCGGGAAGCCCATCAGGAGCGATGCGACACCGAGCGCAAACGGCGCTCGCTTCTCACCGAAGATGTCGACCATCTTGTCTGCCAGCACCTTGGCGCCACCGCTCGATTCGACCAGGCGGCCGAGCATTGCTCCGAGCCCGACGAGCAGGGCGACGGAACCGAGGGTCGACCCGAACCCGCCGACCAGGACGTTCGCGACCTGGTTTATCGGGATGCCCGTGGCGATCGCCGTGAGCAGCGAGACGATGACGAGGGTGAGGAACGCGTGAACCTTGAATCGGATCACGAGGACGAGGATGAGGGCTATCGCACCGGCCGCGATGCCAAGAAGTGGCACGGCTCCCAGTGTTTGAGTCCAGTCTTCCATTGTGGCTTCTCCATTGAATGACAGTGATGGTGGGCGGCCGACCCGAGAAGGTCTGTGCGGCCCGTGACGTCGTGTGCTTGCCGAGGCGAATCACGCCCGAGGTCCGGGTGACTTCGGAAACATTGTCACAAAGGTAGTACTTTTGCAACTACGCATACACTTTCCCTTGCAACCACGCTCAGCCCGCTCGCCGGGCCGAGCCTGAGAGAAGGCTTCGCCCCTATGCCCAAGGCACCTCGTACCGGATCACACGAGCTCGTTTTGCACGAGCTCGGACGGCGGATCACCGCCGGGGAGATCCCCGAAGGCACCGTGCTCACCCTCGCCGGCCTTGAGGCAGAATTCGCCGCATCACGCACGGTCATCCGCGAAGCCGTGCGTGTTCTCGAATCGCTCGGGATGCTTCGCTCACGTCGTCGCGTCGGCGTGACGGTGCAGGCCCGCCCGGGCTGGAAAGCTCTGGACGGCGCCATAGTGCGGTGGAATCTGGCGGGAGAGGGTCGCCGCGAGCAACTGCTGTCGCTCATGGAGTTGCGTTCGGCCGTGGAGCCTGCCGCCGCCCGACTGGCCGCTGAACGGGCATCCGCCACCGATCGCCGGCAACTCTCGAAGCTGGCCGACAAACTCGACGCACTCGGCATTGCCGGCAAGGGAGACTCCGCCGAATATCTCGACGTGGACGTCGAATTCCACCGCCTGCTGCTGACCTCGGGAGGCAACCCGCTGCTGGCTCAGCTCAGCGGGCCGGTCGAGGAGGTTCTCCGGGGCCGCGCCGGCCTCGGACTGACGCCAGCGATTCCCGCCGATGGCACCCTCGAGCACCACGTAGCCACAGCTCGCGCCGTCGCGGCGGGCGATCCCGATGCCGCTGAAACCAGCGCGCGCGGCTACGTCACCATCGTCACCGAAGAGGTGCGCGCACAGTAACAACGGGCCCACCCAATGGTGGGCACGAGTAGTCTTGTCGGGGCTCACGAGCCCGACGAGAACAGAACAGACGCTAAGGAGTCACCGTGGCAGCAGAGGCAAACATCGGCGTAGTCGGCATGGCGGTAATGGGATCGAATCTCGCCCGCAACCTCGCCAGCCGCGAGGGAAACACCGTCGCGATCTTCAACCGTTCCTACGAGAAGACCCAGACTGTGCTTGACGCCCACCCCGAAGCCAAGTTCATTCCCGCGAAGGACTACGCCGAGTTCGCGGCATCCCTCTCGAAGCCCCGCACCGCGATCATCATGGTGCAGGCCGGCAAGGGAACCGACGCCGTGATCGACGCGCTCACCGAGGTCTTCGAGCCCGGCGACATCATCGTCGATGGCGGCAACGCGCTCTTCGGAGACACCATTCGCCGCGAGAAGGCCGTGCGCGAGACCGGCATCAACTTCGTCGGCGCCGGCATCTCCGGCGGCGAGGAGGGCGCGCTGCTCGGCCCGTCGATCATGCCCGGCGGCTCGGACGAGTCGTGGGTCACGCTCGGCCCCATCCTGAAGTCCATCGCCGCCGTCGCCGAGGGCGAGCCCTGCGTCACACACGTCGGCCACGATGGCGCCGGCCACTTCGTCAAGATGATCCACAACGGCATCGAGTACGCAGACATGCAGCTCATCGCCGAGGCGTACGACCTCATCCGTCGCGGCACGGGCAAGACCCCCACCGAAATTTCGGACATCTTCACCGAATGGAACAAGGGCGAGCTCGAGAGCTACCTCATCGAGATCACCGCAGAGGTGCTCAAGCAGGTCGACGCCTCCACCGGCGCCCCTCTCGTCGATGTCATCCTCGACCAGGCCGGCTCCAAGGGAACCGGCGTCTGGACCGTGCAGACCGCTCTCGACCTCGGAATCCCGGTCTCCGGCATCGCCGAAGCCGTCTTCGCCCGCTCGCTCTCATCAAAGCCCGCCCAGCGCGCGGCCGCGGCAGAACTGCCGGGCCCATCGTCTCCCGCCGTGGGCGACGTCGACGCGTTCATCGAAGACGTGCGCCTCGCGCTCTACGCATCCAAGGTGATCGCGTACAGCCAGGGATTCGACGCGATCGTTGCTGGCGCCGAGCAGTACAACTGGAACATCCAGAAGGGCGAGATCGCCAAGATCTGGCGCGGCGGTTGCATCATCCGCGCGCGCTTCCTCAACCGCATCACCGAGGCGTATGCCGAAAACCCCGGCCTCGTGGCTCTCGTCACCGCGCCGTTCTTCGTCGACGTGATGGCATCGACTCAGGATGCCTGGCGCCGAGTGGTTTCGGGAGCGGCCCAGTCCGGCATCCCGACCCCGGCGTTCTCGTCGTCACTGGCCTACTACGACGGATTGCGTGCAGACCGCCTGCCCGCCGCCCTGGTGCAGGGTCAGCGCGACTTCTTCGGCGCCCACACCTACAAGCGCGTCGACAAGGACGGCACCTTCCACACTCTGTGGAGCGGCGACCGCACCGAGATCGAAGCCACGGACACGCACTAACAACCTTCTGTCGCCGGGCACGGGTGCTGCACAGTGCCCGGTGACACAATGGTGAGGTCATGGCATCCCCTTCAGAGAACTCACACGAGTACGACGACGAGCCCGAGCTCGCCGGGTATGAGCCGCACGGCGGCAGGCCGCTGCGCAGCCCGCACCTGCTGAGGGTCATGCGCGTCGTGGTGGTCCTCGGCCTCATCGGGCTGGTGCTGCCGGGCATCCTGATCGGCATATCGACGGCCAACAACACCGCCCAGCGGTCGTGCGCGGTCTACACCAGCTATCTCGCGCCGGAGGCCGTGACCTTCTCGGCGCGCTTCGAACTCGCCAGCCCGTCCGGAACCGGCTGGAACTGCTACGCGGTCGGCTTCGGCGGCGAAGAGACGCTGCTCGCGGCGATGGGGATCATCCCGGGCGGCGCCAGGATTCCCACGAGCCCAGGCGCCCCGACGAGCGAGACCTAGCCCGCGCTCAGGTTCTGGCGAACCTCGCGCCGCAGCACCTTGCCGATGAGCGAGCGCGGCAACTCCTCGACCTGATGCACGTGGCGTGGCACCTTGTAGGCGGCGAGGTTCGATCTGGCGAAGTCGCGAATGGATTCCACATCCAGGGTCGCGCCGGGTGCGAGCACCACGGCAGCAGTGACATCCTCACCGCTGTGGGCGCTCGGAAGACCGACGACCGCGGCATCCGCGACCGCCGGATGTCGGCGCAGCACTTCCTCGACCTCGCTGGGCGCGACGTTGAAGCCGCCCGTGATGATGAGTTCTTTGATGCGATCCACGATGCGCACAAACCCGGCCGCATCGACAGTGACGATGTCTCCCGTGCGGAACCAGTCGGCCCCGCCATCGGAGCATGGCACGAATACTTCGGCGGTTTCATCCGGCTTGTTCCAGTAGCCGGAGAAGACCTGCGGGCCGCGAACGATGAGCTCACCCTCCTCGCCCGGCGCACGGTCGTCGGTCGGGTTCTCGGGGTCGACGACACGGATCTCGGTGTTCGGCAGGGGCAGTCCGACGGTTCCGGCGACTCGGGTGGGACCGACCGGGTTGGCCATCAGCACGGGGCTCGTCTCGCTCAGGCCGTAGCCCTCGACGAGGTATCCCCCCGTCTCCTGCTCCCACGGCTCGACGACGGATGGCGAGAGCGGCATGGCCCCTGAGATCGAGATCTCGATGCCCTGCAGTGAGACGCCCTGCTCGTTCGCCGCGGCGCGCAGCCGCTCGTAGATCGGAGGAACGGCCGGCAGGAAGGTGGCCGGGCGCTTCTTCGCCACCTTGAGCACGAGGTCCGGATCGAACTTGGGGAAGAGCACGAGCCGCGCGCCCATGCTCATCGCGAAGGTGAGGCACAGCGTGAGGCCGTACGCGTGGAACATCGGCAGCACCGCGTAGACGACGCAGCCCTCGCCTCGCGTGACCGTCGGCACCCACGCGCGTGCCTGGGCCGCGTTCATGGTCAGGTTGAGATGAGTGAGAGTGGCGCCCTTGGGCCTGCCGGTGGTGCCGCTGGTGTACTGGATGAGCGCCACATCGGAGGCGGCAGGACGCACGATCGCGGGCGTGATCGGCTTAGCCTTCAGCAGCTCCTCCCAGACGATGGTGCCTCGCACCCCGGCGGTCAGTGCCTTCCTGGACTCGCGCGCCTTGCTGATCGGGAGGCGGAGCAACGCGCGCGTGGCGAGCGGCATCGCCCTCGTGACATCCACCGAAATGATCGTGTCGACGGCGACGTCAGCCGGGAACTCCTGAATGGTGTCGACCACGTTGGTCCAGGCGACAACAACCTTCGCCGCGTGATCTTCGAACTGGTGGCGCAGCTCGCGCGGCGTGTACAGCGGGTTGTGTTCGACCACGATCGCGCCGAGACGCAGCACCGCGTAGAACGCGATGATGTGCTGAGGGCAGTTCGGCAGCACGAGCGCAACGGTGTCGCCCTTCTGAACCCCGAGCAGGCGGAGCCCCTCAGCGGCCCGCGAAATCTGCATGCCCATTTCGGCATACGTTGTTTCGCGGCCGAAGAACTCGAGCGCAACACTGTTCGGAAACTCCGCGATGGATGCCTCGACCAGGTCGTACAGCGAGCCCTGCGGAAGTTCGAGCTCCTCGGGAACCCCTTCGGCGTATGACGCGAGCCAGGGCCTCGGTGGGAAGAAACTCACGCGGCCCCATCGAACATGCTGGTCACTGAACCGTCGTCGAAGACCTCGTGGATGGCGCGGGCCAGCAGCGGCGCGATCGGCAGCACCGTGAGTGACGGGAAGCGCTTCGATTCCGGGATCGGCAGGGTGTCTGTGACGACCACGGAATCGATGGATGCGTGCTGCAGCAGTTGCGGTGCCGGTGCCGAGAAGATGGCGTGCGTTGCGGCGACCACAACTCGCGTGGCCCCGGCTTCTTTCAGGGCGTCGGCCGCCTTGAGGATGGTTCCGCCGGTGTCGATCATGTCGTCGACGATCAGGCAGACCCGGCCAGCGACATCGCCGACAATGTCGTGCACGGTGACCTGGTTGGGCACCAGCGGGTCGCGGCGCTTGTGGATGATCGCCAGCGGCGCGCCCAGCTTGTCGCTCCAGATGTCGGCCACGCGCACGCGACCCATGTCGGGCGAGACCACGGTGAGCGTCGAAGGGTCGAGGATCTCCTGGAAATGCTTCAGCAGCACGGGCATGGCGAAGAGGTGATCTACGGGGCCGTCGAAGAAGCCCTGGATCTGAGCGGCGTGCAGGTCGACGCTCATGATGCGGTCGGCGCCGGCCGCCTTGTACAGGTCGGCGATGAGGCGGGCGCTGATCGGCTCGCGACCGCGGCCCTTCTTGTCCTGGCGCGCGTACGGGTAGAACGGCGAAACGACGGTGATGCGCTTGGCCGATGCGCGCTTAAGCGCGTCAACCATGATGAGCTGCTCCATGAGCCACTCGTTGATCGGGTCGGTGTGCGACTGGATCACGAAGGCGTCGCAGCCACGCACGCTCTCGTCGTAACGAGCGTAGATCTCACCGTTCGCGAAAGTGCGAGCATCCGTGTGCACAACATCGGTCTCGAGCTCAGCAGCAATGTCGATGGCGAGCTGCGGGTGGGCCCTGCCGCTCACAATCACGAGCCTCTTTTGTCCGGTGATCTTAATCTCGGACACGGTCCCCGCTCTCTGCCGACATGTCATCGGCGTTTGTCTGCTCCAATCTTATCCGGGCAGACCCGGCGCTAAACCTCAGTTTCGCCGGATGCCTCGGCCGCCGCCTGAGCCGCCGCCGTTCCCGGCCGGTGCGTGGCCACCCATCCACTCATGTTGCGCTGGGGAGCGACGGTGATCGCGAGGGAACCAGCGGGAACCTCTTTCCGCACCACGGTTCCTGCGCCCGTGTACGCACCGTCACCGATGGTGACGGGAGCCACAAACACGTTGTGCGAACCTGTGCGCACGTGCGAGCCGACGACGGTCGGATTCTTGTTCACGCCGTCATAGTTGGCGGTGATGGTGCCGGCGCCGATGTTGGACTGCTCCCCCACCGTCGTGTCGCCGATGTAGCTCAGGTGCGGCACCTTGCTACCAGCGCCGATGGTGGAGTTCTTGGTCTCCACGAAGGTGCCGATCTTGCCGTCGGTTCCGAGATACGTGCCCGGCCGCAGGTAGGCGAACGGGCCAACACTCGCACCGGCGCCGATCACCGCCAGCGTGGCATCCGTTCTCTTCACGACCGCGTTCTCACCGATCTCGCAGTCGACGAGGGTGGTGTCTGGCCCGACGATCGCGCCGCGCTGAATGAGCGTCGCGCCCTTCAGCTGCGTGCCCGGCAGCAGTTCGACGTCTTCCGCAAGGGTCACATCGGCGTCGATCCACGTGGTCGCGGGGTCGTGCACTGTCACACCGGCCACCTGCCAGCGGCGCACGATCAGCTCATTCATGCGGCGGGATGCCTCGGCCAGCTGCACGCGGTCGTTGACGCCGCTCACCATCCAGCCGTCCGACACGGGAACCGCTGACACAGCGGAACCGCTGGCACGCAGCATCCCGACCACGTCGGTGAGGTACTTCTCGCCCTGGGAGTTCTGCGTTCCGACCAGCGGAAGCTGCACCCGCAGAGGCCCGACGCTGAACACGTACGTGCCCGAGTTGATTTCGGTGACGGCGCGCTCGGCCTCCGTCGCGTCCTTCTGCTCGACGATGCGGTCGAGCGCTCCGTCCGAGTTGCGGATGATGCGCCCGTAGCCGGTCGAATCCTCCAGCACCGCAGACAGGAGTGTCGCGGCCGCGCTGGCAGCGCGATGCTCGGTGATCAGCGCGGCGAGGGTGCGGGCATCCAGCAGCGGAACGTCGCCGCTGACCACGATGACGTCACCCTCGAAGCCCTCGGGCAGTGCCGCGAGGGCGACCTCGACGGCGCGACCGGTGCCGGGGATGTCATCCTGATCGACGAACACGACATCGGGCATGAGTTCGGCGATGGAGGCGACAACCGTGTCGCGCTCGTGGCGCACGACAGCGATCACGAGGCTGGGATCGAGCTCCCGGGCCGTCGCGAGGACGTGCCCGATGAGGGTTCGGCCCGCGATCGAATGCAGCACCTTCGGGCGTGCCGACTTCATACGGGTGCCCTGGCCTGCGGCGAGAACGATGACGGCGAGATTGTGGTCAGTCATGCTGCCATTCTCGCGCACCCCGGCTCATCAGGGTCATCGGCTCCGCCACCGTGCGCGTCGAGATCGCCACTTCTGCTGGGTCAGCCGCGTCGGAGGCAGCAAAAGTGGCGATCTCGCTGCGAATCGATCGCGAGCTTCGGCTCCGCCTCCAGGACTCGAACCTAGACCTAACAGCTCCAAAGGCTGTCGTGCTGCCATTACACCAAGGCGGACCACACATGCGTGCCGGATAAGTCTGCCAGATCACAGCGCTGCCGCCGATTCGTCACATCCCTCACCCCAAATGAAGGAGATTTTGCGGATGCAGGCACTTCTGCCTGGCAAACCGGCACTCCCAGCGGAAATCTCCTTCATTTGGGTGGATGCCGGGACCGGGGCGCTCGCGCGGCGAACCCGGGCCCGGCGGGCCGCCGTTGGCATCGGCGAGGTGCTCCCCCGGCGCATCCATCTCACCCCCAAATGAAGGAGATATCGCGGATGCAGGCACTTCTGCCTGGCAAACCGGCACTCCCAACGGAAATCTCCTTCATTTGGGTGGATGCCCGACCCGGGCGCTCGCGGGCACCGCCGGGCTCGCGCCGCACCACGGCGCCGCGCGAGCCGCACCGCGACCCGGCGCCGCCGCGCGTGCCGCCGCACCGCGTGCCGCACCGTGGGCCGCCACGCGCGCGAGGGGCGATAATTGACGGATGCCCACCAACGACGAAGTCGACCGCATCGTCGACGGGTGGTCGCGTGAGCGCCCCGACCTCGACTTCTCCCCCATGCAAGTGCTGTCGCGCGTGGCACGGCTGGCCCGCCACCTGGAGCGGGCACGCAAGACGTCGTTCGAGGCATCCGACCTCGAATTGTGGGAGTTCGACGTGCTCTCGGCGCTGCGTCGCGCTGGCGCTCCGTACCAGCTGAGCCCCAAGGCGCTGCTGCAGCAGACCCTCGTCTCGAGCGGCACCATGACCAACCGCATCGACCGGCTCGTCACCCGTGAGCTGGTCGAGCGCCGCACCGACCCGCACGATGGTCGCGGCATCCTGGTCGTGATGACGGCGACGGGGCGTGACCGGGTGGATGCCGCGATCCGCATGCTGCTCGAAGCCGAACATGAGCTGCTCGCGTCGCTGCCGAAGGCCGAACAGGAGCGACTCAGCGCCCTGCTGCGCAAGCTGAGCCTCGACTTTGACTAAGAAACTATGGGCGGTGCTGCCGGGTCTTGGCCTCGCGCTCGCCGCGTTCGCTCTCGCGAGCCTCACCAACGCCGCGCTGCCGTGGGCGCCGACGCTCACCGTCTGCGTCGTGCTCGGCGTCGTGTTCACGTCCCTGCCGTGGCCCCCGGCGGTGCGCGCAATCCTGCAGCCCGGCCTGGCCACCGCGGCCCGGCGCCTGTTGCGCATCGGGATCGTGCTGCTGGGCCTGAAGCTCAGTCTCGTCGACATCGCCGGGCTCGGCTGGCTGGTGCTCGGGATGATCGTGCTCATCGTCATCGCGACCTTCCTGTTCACGCTCGGCGTCGGAAAGCTGCTGCGCCTGCCGGGCGACCAGCCCCTGTTGATCGCCGCCGGTTTCTCGATCTGTGGGGCATCCGCCATCGGAGCGATGAGCGGGGTCACGCGGTCGAAGCAGGAGGAGCAGGCCACCCCGATCGCGCTCGTCACCCTGTGCGGCACCCTCGCGATCGCGCTGCTGCCCGCGCTTCAGCCGCTGCTCGGCCTCGACGCGGAACAGTTCGGCATGTGGACCGGCGCGAGTGTGCACGATGTCGGCCAGGTGGTGGCCACCGCCCAGATCGCCGGAGCCTCCGCCCTCGCCATCGCCATCGTGGTGAAGCTGACGCGCGTCGCCATGCTCGCCCCGATGGTCGCCATCACGGGCCTCATCGTGAAGCGTGACGGCGAGGGCAAACGACCTCCGCTGGTTCCGCTGTTCCTCGTCGGCTTCATCGCCGCCGTGCTCGTGCGCACCTTCGTGCCGGTTCCGGATGCCCTGCTCCAGGCCGCGGACACGGCCCAGCTGGTGCTGCTGGGCATGGCCCTGTTCGGGCTGGGCGCGGCGATCAGGGTGGGCAAGCTGATCCGCACGGGAGCGCGACCGCTGGCGGTCGCCGCGATCTCCTGGGTCGCCATCGCTGCCATGTCACTCGGGGCCGTCGCCGTTGCCACCGCAGCCGGGGTTCCGGCCCTGCGCTGACGCCTCGCCAGGCCCGCCAGCTCCCCAAAATTGAAAGTAGATTGGGGCGGTGCCCGTTGCCGCTGACCTTCGACCGCCGCGGCGCGAACGCACGCTGAACCCGCTCACTGACGGCATCGGGCGGTCGGCCGCCGCGCACGAACATCGGCTGCTCAGCGCGGCCCGGCCCGAGCTGCCCATCCTGAACTGGCTGGGGATGTTCGCGAAGCCCCTGCTGAAGGTGCCAAGGCTCGGCTGGATCACCGCAGATCCGCTCACCGCGCGCGCCGTGCTCAACGACCCAGACCACTTCACGCTGTTGAGCGAGGGCGGCGTCGGCCATCTGTGGGCGCAGATTCTCGGCGACTGGGTCTACGGCCTGTTCGACGGCCCCGGCCATTACGACCTGCGCACGAAGAGCCGCGAACTGTTCACCGAGAAAACCAGTTTCGAGTTCGTCGAGCGCGCGTGGGGCTCCAGAATCGCCGACGCCCGCCGCGCTTTCGACGCGGGCGAACCGATCGATCTGGCTGACCTCTCGCGCATCCTGGTCGGCCAGATGGTCGTCACTCTGCTCGGAATGGATGTCGCTGACACCGACGAGGCATACCTCGACATCTTCCGCACGGGTGAAGAGCTCGCGGCCACCGCCCTCGGAACCACCGCAGACACCGTGCTGCCGCCGCACAAGATCGCGGCCGCCAGGGTGATCGTCGAGAAGCTCACGGGTCACATCGACGGATCGTTCGCGACCGCCGCCGGCGACACGGTCATCGGCCGATGCCGCGACCACGGCCTGACCCTCACGGAGACGAAGGGGCTTTCGACGCTGCTCATGGTCGCCGGCACCGAGACGGCGGCGTCCGCGATGGCGCGCACGGCGGCCCTGCTGTACGACACGGGTGAGCAGCACAGGCTGATCGAGCATCCCGAGTTGATGGATGGCGCGGTTCGCGAGGCGCTGAGGGTCACCTCGCCCGCCCCGATTATCGGCCGCTCGGTGCTGGCCGATCTCGATATCGGCGGGCACCGCCTGAAAGCCGGGGAGCGCATAGTCGTGCTCACCTGGACGGCCAACAATCTGGCTGGACAGTTTCGCGTCGACCGCGAGTACATCCCGCAGAACCGTCAGCTGTGGTTCGGCGCCGGCCGCCACCTCTGCCTCGGCGGACCGCTCGCGAGGGCCGAACTCACCAAGATCGTGCAGTTGCTGGTGGGCGATGGCCGACCGTTCCGCGTGGTGTCGCGCCGGTATGGCAGGCGCGTGCTGATCCCGGCCTACGAGAGCCTGGTCGTGCAGAAGGCCTAGTCGTGTGTCGGATGCTCGTGGGCGGCGTGCGCGGCAGGTTCGAGCTGGAATGTGGAGTGCTCGATCTGCACGGCGAAGTGCTCGGCAACGCAGTGCTGCAGGGCATCCAGCATCTGCGCGGTGTGGCCGTCGTAGAAACAGGAGTCTTCGACCACCACGTGAGCGGTGAGCACGGGAAGCCCGGTCGCGATCTGACTCACGTGCAGGTCGTGCACGCCGGTCACGTGGTCGAGGTTCAGGATGTGGCCGCGCACCGCGTCGAGGTCGACACCCTTCGGCGTCGACTCGAGCAGCACGCTGGTCGAGTCGCGCAGCAGCAGCACGGCCCGGGGCACGATGAGCGCGCCGATGAGGATCGCGGCAATCGCGTCGGCGAACTGGAAGCCCGTCAGCGTGATCACGATCGCGGCCACGATCACCGCGACCGAGCCAAGCGCGTCGTTGATGACCTCGAGGAACGCCGCGCGCATGTTGAGGTTCTTGCCGCGTTCGCTGGCCAGAATGACAATGGATGCCACATTGCCGAGTAGTCCGATCACACCGAAGACCAGCAGAAGTTCGCTCTCGATCTCGGGCGGGTTGAACAGGCGCTGAACGGCTTCGACCACCACGAAGATGCCGACCGCGAGCAGCACGGCCGCCTGGGCCGTGGCGCCCAGCACTTCGCTGCGGGCAAACCCCCACGTGCGGTTCTTCGTGGCTGGGCGGCCGGCGAGGGTCGCCGCGAGCAGGGCGATGGTCAGCCCGCCGGCGTCCGTGAGCATGTGAGCCGCATCCACGAGCAGCGCGAGGCTGCCGGTGATGATGGCCCCGATCACCTCGGCGACCAGCACCGCCGCCGTGATGCCGAGGGCGAGGGCCAGCCGCGTGCGGCTCGACCGGGCGCCGTGGTTGTGGCCGGTGGCGGGGCTCCCGTGATCGTGAGACATCGCTACCATTGTTCCGCATTCGCCAGGCTCGTGGGCCTGGGCGAGTACCCGAGCGCGTTCCGCGCAGCGGTGAGGTCGAGGGTGCGCTCGAGGCCGAGCTGGCTGACCGCATAGCGGGTCAGCCTCGGCGCTGCCGCCCCGGGCCCGCGCCCGGTCGCCCGGTGGATCGCCTCGAGGGCACCGGCGGTCGCGAAGGCGGCCCGATACGGGATGCTGGCGATCGCGACATCCCGCAGCCCACGCCGGTCGAGCAGCTCGCGGAGCACGTCAGACAGCAGCACGTCGCCGTCGTCGCCGATGTTGTAGGTGCCCACGGGACCGGTGAGCGCCAGCTCCGCGGCATCCACCAGGTTGTCGATGTGGGTGAGGGTGTGCCTGACCTTCGCGCCCTCCGGCAGCACGAGCCTGCGGCCCCGAACTCCGGCCACCAGACGCGGGAGCAGCGTCGTATCCCCCGGACCGTAGACGGCGTGCGGCCGCAGGATGACTGCGTTGTCGCCGACCTCGGCCTCTGCCGCCGCCTTCGATTCCGGGTACGAGTTCAAAAACCGCGTCGCGATCTGCGATTCGCGCACCCGGACGTTGGGCACGAAAGCGTCGTACACGCTCGAGGTGGAGAGGTGCACGACCCGGGCCCCGGGAAAGCTGGCGACGACGGTACGCGTGCCGAGCCGGTTCACGCGCAGTGACTGACTGAGCGGCGCCCAGTCGTCGGCGAGCGCGGCGCAGTGCACCACCGCGTCTGAGCTCAGCGCCCGAACGCCGTCGGTGATGTCCCACTGTTCGTAGTTGCCGTGCCAGCCGGCCGGCGCGCGGCCGAAGCCGGTGACGTCATGGCCGCGCTCGGCCAGCGCCGTGGCGATGGCCCCACCGACGAAGCCGCTCGCCCCGGTGACCGCCACCCTCATGCTGAGCCCGCCACGATCGCGGTGAGCGCAGCCCGGTCGAGTTTGCTGCTGCGGCCGGCCCTGGGCAGGGCATCCATCAGCTGGATGCGGTCGGGCATCACCGCGGCATCGATCAGCCCGGGCAGTGCCCGCCGCACCGCTGCCTCGTCGAACCCCGCCCCCGGCACGATGACGAGCACTATCGCGTCGTCGCCGACCTCGTCAGGCACGCCCACCATCGCCGCCTCAGCGACGCCCGGGATGCCGGCGATCACCGGTTCGTACAGGCCCGGATAGACGTTGGTCGTGCCCCGGATGAACATGTCTTTGCTTCGGCCAGACAACACGAGTCGACGACCGTCGATCAACGCAAGGTCGCCCGTGTGCAGCTCGTTGAGCGGCGGCTGCCCCAGGTAGCCGAGGGCGAGGCCGGGGCCGGCGACGACAAGCTCACCCTCCTCGATGCGCGCATCCACGGTACTCATCAGCTCGCCCACGAGGTCGCCGGGTTCCGTCCAGTCGAGCTTCTCGGTGGCGTCGGCGATGGCGACGGGCAGGATCTCGGTCATGCCATAGATCGCGAGAACGCGGGTGCCGGGCAGTTGCCGACGCACACGCTCCAGCAGGGGGCGCAGCACGGGAGCCCCGCCGATGAGCAGCGCCCGCAGCGTCGGAGTTTTCGCTGGCTCGCGTTCGAGCATCCTGAGCATGGCGTCGAGGGCGGCCGGCACGGCGAACAGAACGTCGGCGCGCGGGAGCAGGTCGAGGTAGGCGGCGGGCTTCGCGCCGGGGTCGGCGCCCGCCGGTGGCAGCCTCCAGTGCGCTCCCGAAATCAGGGCGGGAATGCCGACCATCAGCTGGTCGGTGAGCACCCGCTCGCCGGCAACGAACCCGACCCGGTCGGCGAAGTCGGCGAGCCCGGTGCCGAGGGAACTGCGTGAGTGCACGACGGCTTTCGGATGACTCGTGGTGCCGCTCGTGAAGATGATGAGTGCCTCGCCGCTGGGGTCACCGGCCAGCGTCCCTCCACCGTGCTCCGCGAGAAGCGTGCGCACGGGGATCGATCCGTTCGGCACCCCGGGCAGCCAGGGGCCGGCGTGGAGGTGCAGCGCCCCCGGCACGACGCTGGCGTAGTCGGGCAGTTCGAGCCCGCGGCGGCGCGCTATCCCCCGCAGGGCTCCGGCAGACGCCGCGTACAGCAGTGATTCCGCGGCCACCCAGCGTGGGGCGGCGAGCGCGGCCCGCGCACGGAACATTGCCTCGCCCGCACCGGGGTCGGCGAACACCACTGTGCCGCTGGCCGCGATGATCCCGAGTGCGAGGCTGATGCCGTCGAGCCCCGGCCGCACCGAGAAGAGCACCCGGTCGCCGGGCTGAAGCCCACGCTCCGCGAGCGCGCCCGCGACGCCAAGCACCCGGGATCGTAGCTGGGCGTAGCTGAGCGTGCGACGCCCGAGGGTCATCGCCGGGGCGTCTGGCCACCGGTCGCAGGCGGCCAGAACAGCCGCGAGGATGTCGGTCATGTTGAGCGCACCGTGAGCGATGCGTAGGACGGGATGAGCACACCGCGTGCCGGAGTTCGCGAGGTGATGCTGAGCGCCCCGCCGGCATCCAGGATCGCGTCGAGCGTCAGGCGGATCTGCGCCATCGCGAGCGGCGCACCGAGGCAGAAGTGGGTGCCAGCGCCGAACCACAGTTGCTTCAGCGTGCCGGCGACGTTGGCGGCGGGGTCGAAGGCTCCGAGCGCCCGGTTCGCCGCGAAGGTGGCCAGGATCACCCGGTCGCCGGGGTGCACGCGCACGGAGCCGATGGCGGCATCCGGCGGGCTCGACGCTGAGACGCTGCGCAGCATGACGGGCGACGGGGTGGTCACCCGCAGGCCCTCGGCGATCGCCGGTTCGGCGAGAGCGCGGTCGGCGGCCACCAGGGGAAGCCACTCCGAATCGACCAACAGTGCGATGAGCCGCGGGATGTACGACACGAGGGTCTCGGTTCCGGTGAGCACGAACGCCCCGACGGCCCCCATCGCCTCCGCCTCAGACAGGCCGAGCGACCGCATCCGGCCGGGCACCGTCGCGTCATCCCCCTCCGCCCACGCGGCGCGGGCGTGCACAGTCAGCTCGTCGAGAATGCTCCTCGCGCTGGCAACCTGGGGCGGCGTCAGTGTGGGTCTGGACAGCCGCACGAACCGCGTGATCGACGAGACCCGGTCGAACAGCTCGTCGTCGACCGCCGTCAGCCCGACCAGCTGGCCGATCATCGCGCTGGCGAAACCTTTGACAACCTCGACGAGGTCGACGCTCTCACCCGAGCGCAGTCGAGCCGTCAGCTGAGCGGCCGGCTCCCCCAGCGAGGCTGCAGCGAGCGGATCGACATACGACGGCGCGAAGAGCGGGCCGAGTCTGCGCCTGAGCGCGAGATGGTCGGCGCCCTCCATGTTCAGCAGCACGCTCGGGCCGAGCACAGGCGTCCACAGGTCACTCGGGCTGCCGGGGCCGGTCTTCGTGAACCCCGTGGTGTCCATGAGCACGGCCCGCAGCAGCGTGGCATCCGTCACCAGCACACCCAGACCAGGCACCCGCAACACCGGTCGCTTCACCGCGTTGAGCAGTGGATACGCCAGCGGATGCGCCGAACGCATCACGCGCTCCTCCCAGCGCGCGGCGAGCGGTGCCGGCGCGAGCGTCATCACCTGATGTCCACGTGGTCGGGCCGGTACGCGTGATCCTTGTACCAAAGCAGCGTGTTTTTGAGTCCCCACGCCTCCACCCGGCGCGACGAGCCGAAGACGACGACGTCCCTCCGTCGCGCGTAGTCGGAGGTCAGCCTGCGCACCGCGTTGACGAGCGCGCGGTCTTCGTGGAGATCCTCGATCGCCGTGCGCGGAAACCCGCCGGCCGCCACATACAGCTCGGCCGTGATCCCCACGTTGCATCCCGCGGCCATCATGTACGGCCCCCGGTAGTCGCCGCCACGATTTCCCGGCCGGATGCGCCCGAACGCCTCGGCGAGCTCGACGGCGGCGCGAAGCAACACGCGCTTGCCGATGCTGAGACCCTCGTCGTGGCGGGGCACGAGTTCACCACCCACGAGCCGCAGACCGAGCCCACCGTCGGCAGTCGCGGTGAGCGCGCGCCGCAGCGACGCTGTCCAGTCGGCGCGAGGGAGGCAGTCGGCGTCGGTGCGGCCCAGCATCGTGGCGCCAGCCGCGATGGCCTCGCGCATCCCGGTATCGGCGGCGGCGCCGGTTCCCTTCTGCGTCTCGGTGACCACGCGCCAGCGGCTGAGGCCGTTCGACTCGATGAAATCCCGGATGACGGCGGTCGAGGCATCCGTCGAAGAATTGTCGACGAACACCACGTCGACGTCGCGGTCGTGCTGGCCAGCCAGCGCGCGAAGTGTCGGCTGGATGCCCGCCGCCTCGTTGAACACGGGGACGACGATCGCCAGCCGTGGCCCGGTCACAGTCGCACCAGCATGAGCCCGAGGCTGATGCCGCCGGCGAGCCCGATCAGCAGCACGAGGCTGCCGGGACCGACCTGCCCGCTCGCCTTCGCCAGCGACAACTGCAGTGGCAGCGTCACGGAGGCGAGGTTGCCGTGATCCGCGACGGTGATCACGGATTTGCCCTGGGCTACCCCGAGCCGGTCGAAGATCGGCGGCAGGTACGGCAGCGCCACCTGGTGGATCGCGACCAGGTCGATGTCGTCCCAACTCAGCCGGTTGCGTCCGAGGATGTCGAGCACCGGCTGCGGGCCGAGGTCAAGGAACGCCTTCTGCAGAGCGGCGCCGTCCATGTCGAAGTAGCTCAACTCGGCGTCGCGAGGGTTCAGGGAACCCCCGATCGAGAGCGTGCCGACGTTCCAGTTGCTCGACACGGCGATGAATGACGAGTCGAGGATGCCCGTGTGCGGGTCGTCCGTCGCCTCGAGGATGACCGCGGCCCCGCCGTCGCTCATCGTGTAGCCGGGGAACGACCTGATGAACTGGTCGTGGCTGCTCACCTGCCAGCGCACCCCGAGGGACGGTTCCTCGCCGCAGGCCACCAGCACGCGGCGGTACTGCCCGCTGGCGATGAGGGCCTCGGCGACCTGCATGCCGTTCAGCACGCTGTTGCACGCGTTCTTCACGTCCATCACCGGGCACTCGAGCCCCAGCTTGGCTGCGACGATGTGACTCGTGGCGGGTTCAACCAGGTCCTGGCTGGCGCTGGCAAAGATCAGGAGGTCGATGGGGCCGGGCGACTCGGCGAGCGCCACCGTCGAGGCTGCGACAGCCAGATCAGAGCACTGCCAGCCTGCCGGGCGCAGGTGCACGGTGTCGACACCGGTCAGGCGATGGATCAGGCCGGTCGCCAGGTTCAGGGTCGGATTCAGCGCGCGCAACTGCCGCTCGGTTTCGGCTGTGGTGCGGGTGTGCTCTGGCAGATAAACGCCGACGGCCGCGATCCGGGCTGACGCTGCGCGCAAGGGGCTAGCCGAGCAGTTCTTCGAGCTCGAGCCAACGCAGCTCGAGCTCAGACTGTGCTGCCTCCACTGCCTGCAGTTCTTTCGAGATCGCGCCGAGTCCCACGTAGTCGCCCTGGTCGTGCGCGGCGAGTTTGCTGTGCAGCTCGGCGATCTGGCCGGCGTACTTCTCGAGCTTGCGACCGGCGGCCGCGAACTCCTTCTGGCTGGTGCGCAGTTCGGCGCCACCCAGTTTCGGGGCGGCCTTCGTCGAGGCGCTCGAGGTGCTGTTGGCGGCCTTGTCCTGCTCGGCGCGCAGCTCGAGGTACTGGTCGACACCGCGGGGCAGGTGACGCAACGAACCGTTCATCACCGCGTACTGCTGGTCCGTGACGCGCTCGACCAGGTACCTGTCGTGGCTCACCACCAGCAGCGTCCCTGGGAAGGTGTCGAGCAGGTCCTCGATGGCGGCGAGCATGTCGGTGTCGAGGTCGTTGGTGGGCTCATCCAGAATCAGCACGTTCGGCTCGGACAGCAGGATGAGCAGCAGCTGCAGTCGGCGCTTCTGTCCACCAGAGAGGTCTTTGACCTGGGTGCTGAGCTGCGCACTGGCGAACCCGACGCGCTCGAGCATCTGGCTCGGCGTCATCTCCTTGCCGCCGGTGATGTACGTGCTCTTCTGGCGCGAGATGACGTCGCTGACGCGGTCGTTCCACACGTCTTCCAGCTCGGCGAGCTGCTGCGTGAGGGTGGCGACCTTGATGGTCTTTCCGCGCTTCACCTTGCCGCTCGTCGGCAGGAGGCTCCCGGCGACGAGAGACAGCAGCGTGCTCTTGCCCGCGCCGTTCACCCCGAGGATTCCCGTGCGCTCTCCGGGGGCGATCCGCCACGTGACATCCGTCAGCACCTTCTTGTCGCCGTACGCGACAGAGATGTTCTCGAGGTCGACGACGTCTTTGCCGAGACGCTGCATAGCCATGGATGCGAGGCTGACGCTGTCACGCGCCGGCGGCTCGTTCGCGATCAGCTCGTTGGCGGCGTCGATGCGGAACTTGGGCTTCGCGGTGCGCGCGGGTGCGCCACGACGCAGCCACGCCAGCTCCTTCTTCATGAGGTTCTGGCGCTTCGCTTCCACCGTCGCCGCCATCTGGTCGCGCTCGACGCGCTGCAGGATGTAGGCGGCGTATCCGCCCTCGAACGGCTCGATCAGCTGGTCGTGCACCTCCCAGGTGGCGGTGCAGATCTCGTCCAGGAACCACCGGTCGTGAGTGACCACCACGAGCCCACCGGCGTTCGGCGACCAGCGCCGCTTGAGGTGCCGGGCGAGCCAGGTGATGCCCTCGACGTCGAGGTGGTTGGTGGGCTCATCGAGGAAGATGATGTCGTAGTCGCCGATCAGCAGGGCCGCGAGCGCGACGCGCCTGCGCTGGCCACCGCTCAGGTCTGCGACACTCGCCTCCCACGGAAGGTCGGCGATGAGCCCCGCGATGACGTCGCGAACCTTCGGGTCTCCGGCCCACACGTGCTCGTCGATGTCTCCGATGACGGTCTGGTGCACCGTGAGGGAGCCCTCGAGCTCGTCGGCCTGGTCGAGCATGCCGATCGTGACACCGCCACGGCGGGTGACGCGGCCCGAGTTGGGCTCGAGGCGGCCCGCGAGCATCCGGAGCAGGGTGGACTTGCCGTCGCCGTTGCGGCCGACGATGCCGATGCGATCGCCCTCGTCGAGCCCGATCGTGATCTTGTCGAAGATAACGCGGGTCGGATATTCGAGGTGCAGCGCCTCAGCGCCCAGAAGGTGTGCCATTCGCGCAAGCTTATCCGCGCTCGGCGGGTAGCGTTGTTGGGTGCAGCAGCTACCGTTCGAGACCGAGGTGACGATCGAGCTGCTGCTCGCCTCGTCGCGGCACAGATACGAAGGCCGACCTGCGGACGGACCACTGGATGCCACTACCCGCGAGCTGCACGAATCCATCGAGGTTCGGGCGGGGCTGGGTATCGTCGGCGACCGTCACTTCGGGCGGCGGGCGCACCTCACCGCCTCGGTGACCGTGATGGCCGCCGAATCGGTGGAGCATGTCGCGCGCACCCTCGCTACGGCGCAACTTGACGCGGCAGACACCCGCCGCAACGTGATCGTGCGCGGGCTCGATATCGATGCGATGCGCGGCGAGACGTTCAGCATCGACAGCGGACTCGGCCCGGTCGTGCTGCTCGCCCACCGTCCCGCGAATCCGTGCGCGTGGATGGACGTGGTGCTGGCCCCCGGCGCCCACCGGGCACTTCGCCAGCGTGGCGGCATGCGCTGCGAGCCGCTCACCAGCGGAACGCTGCTGCTCGGCCCCGCCGTCGTACGCCGCGCCGTGGCATCCACGGAGCCGGCGCGCCTGTTCTAGCCGCGCTGCCGTCTCCCCGCGCATCGATAGCGCACTTGTTGTCGCTATTGCTCGCGCCAAGCGACCACAACTGCACACTCGATCGGTTCGGGCTCGCTCGAGACCGTCACACCGCTCGCTCGCGCAGGACCGCGGCGACCTCTGCCGCCAACTGCGCCGGCTGCCGCAGTCTCGGCGCCGTGACGAGGATGACCTTCCAGCCGGCACGCTCGAACAGCTCCCGACGGATGATGTCGTCCTCGAAGACGTCACGATCCAGCCAGTGGCCGCTGCCCTGGTACTCGATCGCGACCTTCTGCTCGACATAGGCCAGATCGGGGGTTCCCACGAAATATCCCTCGTGGATGACCGTGTGGCCGATCAGCGGTTCGGGCAGTCCCGCGCGCACCAGTACGAGGCGCAGCTCGGATTCGGGAGGCGAATCGGTGCCAACGCGCACATCCAGCAGCGCTCGTCGCGCCTGCCGTGCGCCTCGCCTCGGTACGCTCGCCGCCGCGACGAGATCGTCCGGGGAGGACTTCGGATGCTTGCGTTGCACGAGATAATCGCCAGCAATCACGAGTTCGTCCAGGGTCAGCACATTCGCGACCTGCGCCCACGCGACAGCTGGTGCAACAAGCGGCATGCCGCGAAAAACGCGCACCTCCCACAGGTTGAGCCGGTGACCGCGTACCCCGGATGCTCGGGGCTGGGGCCGAGCCACCGGCACACTCACGTCGATTCGCAGGTCGCGTCGGAGTCGCAGAGGCAGCGGTATCCCGTACAGCGTGGCGGCCGTGCCGTGGCTGAAACAAAATTCGGCTGGCGCCACGGGGATGAACGCGAGGCATCGTTGCACCAGTGCGTGGTGCAGCCGCGCGAATTCGTCGGTGTGCCGCGTCGCAACCGGCACTGAGCGCGAACCCCGGAATCGAGAATCGAGGTCGCCGCCCCTGAGACGTCGGCGTGAGACTCCGACGCTGACGGCGGCATCGCAGGAGAAGTGATGGCCGAGTTCCATCGGCAGGTCGGACGGAGGTCGCATGCGGCGAGTGTGGCCGAGGTGCGGCTTCTGCCGCGACATCCATCCCCAGTTATGCGCGACGGCAATCGATAGTGCGCGTAATGCCGCTATGACCAGGTCATAACGACAGCAATTGCACTATGGATGACGCATCAGCGCACGAAGCGTGCCCTAGACGCCGAGACCCGCGATGCCGACCACTGCGACGATGATGCCCGTCCACAGCAATGCCGAGGTTCCCAGAACGATAAGCCAGCCCTGGCCGCGACGGTTGCCCTCTGCTTCGTCACTGCCCAGCTGGATCGCCCGGATATTCGATGACAGAAGTCGATCGTGCGTCGTAACGGACATTATTTCCCCCGTTTTTCTTGCGACGCCCCCGCGCCAACTCCACTGTACGGGCACAGCAACGCCCAACGGATGCCCCAAAAATGGGGACACGTCAGGTGACGTTGACCGTGATGGTGTGAAAGCCCTCAGAGCCGTTCGGCGCGACGGGAACCCGATTCTCGCGCTGGGTGTCGCCGGGAGCGCCGGTCGCGCGCACGGCGACGGTGTGGTTGCCGCTGGGCGCATCCCACTCGAAGTGCCACTGGCGCCAGGTGTCGATCGAGATGGCTTCCGCCATCGACGCTGGCTGCCAGTCACCGTCGTCGACCCGCACCTCGACGCCTTCGACACCGCGGTGCTGCGCCCAGGCGACGCCGGCGACAACGACGGTTCCGGCGGGCACTGAGGCTCCGCTCGAGGGAACGTCGATTCTGGATGCCGTCTTCACGGGCCCGAGGGCGTCCCAGCCGCGCGGGGTCCAGTAGCCCATGTCTGCGGCGAAGGTGGTGACCTTCAGGGAGACGACCCACTTGGTGGCCGAGACGTAGCCGTAGAGCCCGGGCACGACCATCCGCACCGGGAAGCCGTGCTGGATGGGCAGCGGCTCACCGTTCATCCCGACCGCCAGCAGCGACTCGCGATCCTCCTCGAGCAGCACGTCGAGCGGCGTTCCGGCCGTGAAGCCGTCGATGCTCGTGGAGAGCACCATGTCGGCGCCGGCCGGCGGGCCGGCGCGCTTCAGCAGCTCCCTGATGGGGTAGCCGAGCCAGGTCGCGTTGCCGACGAGGGAGCCGCCGACCTCGTTCGAGACGCACATCAGCGTCACAACGTGCTCGGTCATGGGCAGCGCCAGCAGCTCGTCGAAACCGATCTCGACCTCGTTGTCGACCATGCCGGTGATGCGCAGCCTCCACGTCGAGGCATCGATGACGGGCACCTGCAGCGCCGTGTCGATGCGATAGAAAGTGTCGTTGCTCGTCACCAGCGGGGTGATCCCGGGGATGTCGAGTGCGGCCCCCGCGGGAATCGGCGGTGCCGGGGTGGTGGGTTTCGGCAGCGACAGGGCCTCACGGACCACGTTCACGGCCGCACTTCCCGCGTTGAGCGCCCGTGCTCCGAGACCCACGACCACCGCTCCTGCCGCGGTTCCGCCGAGCAGGATGAAGAATCTGCGGCGGGTGACCGAGGTACGGGTGGCGGCGCGCTGCGCGGTCGGGGCGGCAGCCGTGGAGTCGACCCAGTCGCGCAACTTATTGGAGGTCGCTCGAAGCACCAGGATGCCGCCAAACACCCCGGCGAGCGTCGGCAACGCCCACAGCGCCGAGGAGGTCGGCCGGGTCGCGACGGCGACGACAGCGACAGCTCCGACAGCGGCCAGGACAACGGAGCCCCACGGCGGCCTGCGGTACTGCAGCACGCCGACGACAACCGCGAGGGCTAGCACCAGCACACCGAGCACCACGAACAGGGCGACCTTGTCGCCGGTGCCGAAGAGCGAGATCACGAGCTCTTTGAACCACGCCGGGACCAGGTCGATGACCGCGGAGCCGACCGCGAAAAGCGGGCTGCTGCCCGGCGTCGCCATGAACGCCGCGAAGACCTCGGCGATGGCCAGGGTCACCACGGCCGCGAGCACTCCGGTGACCGCGGACCAAAGGGTTACTCGCCTGCGCTCCATAGTCGTGATGCTAACGCTCGCAATTGTGAGTTCAGTCCATCCACTCGGGACGGGCCGGCAGGTCGGGGAACCGGCGGTACACGGCGTCGGACTCCGGCCGCAGCACGGCGTGCACGGTGAGCATCATGAGTTGGGCATCCAGCCACAGCGACTGGTGCTCGAGGTACCACATTTCGAGTTCGCCCTTGTATGGCGCGATCTTCTCGGTGTAGAACTCGCGCGGCTCGATGCCCTCTCGCGACAGCAGTCGTTCCTCGTCGCGGAAGACGATCGACCCGATACCGGTCACTCCGGGCCGAACCTCGTAGATTCGCTCGCGAACATGCTGGGGATACACGTCGAAGTCGATCTGCATCTGCGGCCGCGGCCCGACGAAGCTCATGTCGCCGACGAGCACGTTGATAAGCTGCGGCAGCTCGTTGACCTTGGTTGCCCGCAGCCCGTGCCCGAGCGGGGTGACGCGCGGGTCGCCGCGCACCGTGAGGCTGCCGGTGCCCATGTTGGGGCTGTTCTTCAGCATCGTCGCAAATTTCAGGATGTTGAAGGTGTCGTTCTGGAAGCCGATTCGCTTCTGCCGGTAGAAGACCTCGCCCTCGCCTGTGAGCCTGAGCGCGAGCATGACGGGCAGCAGCAATGGGGTCAGGATCAGCAAAGCGACGGCGGCGACCAGCACGTCGAAGAACCTCTTGAAGAAACGGCTCACGGTCACATTTTCGCATCCAGGCTCTTGCCGGTCTCCACGTGGTGGAAACTCGGCACAAGCCTGGTGAGGGTCTCGACGATGGCGCCTTTGGCGAGGTCGGGGCTTTCGAACAGGGTGCGCAGGTCGGCGATGGTCGACCGGATGCTCGCCACATCGTTGTGCGTGCTGCCGGCGATCACGCCGAGGGAGTCGAACCGCGCGTGGTCGACCTCCTCGTCGGCCGTGAAGAACTCCTCGAACGGCTTCTCGCCCGAGGTCTCTGACGCGAAGTAGTACACCGGCCAGGTGGAATCCCCGGCGACGTGCCGCGCGGCGGCCTCTCGCGCCTCATCCTCGCTGGCGCACAGCACCGGCTCGTAACCGAGGTCGCGCAACAACGCGTCGGCGATGGTCGAGAAGGTGAGCATCCGGGGTTCGTCGAGTTCGGGGAAGAAGATCTCCCCCGGCGCGCCGAGTACACAGGCCAGCAGGCACAGCTGGCCGCTCTCCGCCGGCGAGACGAAGTAGCGGCGCACGTCGTGTGGGGCCGAGAGCGGCTGGCCCTTGGTGATCCGTTCGAGGAACCCGGCGGGCAGGCTGCCGTTGGAGAACGCGACGTTGGCGAAGCGAGCGGTGACGGCGGGCAGCAGCGAAGAGTATGCGAGCACTGCCTCCTCCATGAGCTTCTTGGAGGCGCCCATCACATTGGCGGGGTTGGCCGCCTTGTCGGTGGAGACGCAGAAGAAGTGCTGCGGCGGCTGCTCCAGAAGCAATTCGAGCAGCGCGACGGTGTTCATCACGTTGTTCTCGAGCATCGCCTCGATGGAGTAGCGGTCTTTCTCGCTGCGCACGTGCTTGTGGGCGGCGAAGTGGGCGACGACATCGAACGGGCCCTCGCGGCGCATCATCCTGGCGAAGACGGGGTCACCGAAGCTGATGGGGTAGGTCTTGTAATCGTCCGGCACGAACTGCCCGGCGACGCTGCGCAGGTCGCGGGTGAGCTCGGTCAGCGCATTCTCGTTGAGGTCGACGACGAAGAGTCGCGCAGGCTCGAACGGCAACAGTGCGTGGATGAACGACGACCCGATCGTGCCGGCTCCCCCGATGACAAGCACGGAACGACCGGCGATGGCCTCGCGCAGTTCGTCTTCGTGGGCGGCGAGGTCTGCGGCGAACAGCGACTCGTCGCGGCCCGTCACATGCTTCGCGATGAAGCTCTCGAGGTCGAGCATCACAGCACGCTCTCGACGGACTCGATTACGACGCGGATCACTTCGGCGACCTGCTCGTCGGTGAGCCCGTTGAACAACGGCAGGGTGATCTCGTTCGAGTACAGTTCGAGCGTCTTCGGGTAGTCGGCGATGTCGTATCCCCGGTTCTTGAAGAGGGTGAGGCTCGCCATCGGGATGTAGTGCACGTTGACGCCGACTCCACGGTCGGCGATTTCCTGGATGATCGCGTCCCGCGCGGTCTCGCTCGCGCCGGCGATGCGCAGCATGTAGAGGTGGCACGAGCTTTCGCGCTCATCGTTCTTCGACACCGGCAGGATCGCCCAGTCGCGGTCGGCGAAACCGTCCTGGTACTGGGCAAAGATGCGTTTGCGGTCGGGCAGCAGCGTCGATTCGTACTTGCGGATCTGCGCGAGCCCGATCGCGGCACCGATGTCGGGCATGTTGACTTTCATGCCCTGGTCGATGATGTCGTACCGCCAGGCACCCGGCTGGTTCTTCTCGAACGCGCTCTTGGTCTGGCCGTTGAGCGCGAAGGCGCGAAGGAAAACGTACTCGTCGTCGTTGTCGAACGGCTCGGGCAGGTTGATGCAGATCGCGCCGCCCTCCCCCGTGGTGATGTTCTTCACGGAGTGCAGCGAGAAGATGGCGGCATCGGCCTGCTTGCCGTTCGGCTGGCCTTTGTAGGTCGAGCCGATCGAATGCGCGGCATCCGAGATGAGCAGGATGCGCCCCAGCTTGTGCTGGCGCTCGGTCGACGCGGCGAACTGTGCGACCACCGCTGGCTCCGCCAGCACCGCCCTGATGGCGTCGTAGTCTGCGGGCCAGCCGGCCATGTCGACCGGGATGACGGCCTTCGTGCGTGGGGTGATCGCGGCGCGGATATTGGCGGCGGAGATCGTGAAGTCGTCGTCGACATCCACCATCACGACTGTCGCACCGAGGTTCATGGCGCACAGCGCGGTGGCGCTGTAGGTGTACGCGGGAATGATGACCTCGTCGCCGGGGCCGACCCCGAACCAGCGCAGCATCAGCATCGCGCCGGAGGTCCAGGAGTTCACACACAACACGGGGGTGCCGGTGATCTTGCCGATCTCGGCCTCGAGCTCGCGCACCTTGGGGCCGGTCGTGAGCCAGCCTGTGCCCGTGAGAGCGTCGTTCACCTCGGCGATGACATCGTCATCGATCAGGGGCAGGGAGAAAGGGATGGGCATCGGCAGTAAATCTATCAAGGAACCGTGGTGGCAGACTCGTGCCATGAGCATCACCAGCACATCCATCGCCGTCATTGGCGGTTCGGGCCTCTACTCGCTGTTCCCGCCAGCCGACTCTGAGACCCAGACCGTTGCCACGCCCTATGGGCCAGTGGATGTCACCACCGGGGTGCTCGCCGGTCGCAGCGTGGCGTTCCTGCCGCGCCACGGGGTCGGCCACACCGCCGCTCCTCACCTGATCAACTACCGGGCCAACGTCTGGGCGCTCGCCTCTCTTGGTGTGAGGGCGATCGTGTCGACCGCTGCCGTGGGAGGGGTCAATCCCGCGTACCCGCCCGGCAGCCTCGTGCTCGCCGACCAATACATCGACCGGACGTGGGGCCGCGCCGACACGTTCTACGACCGGGGCTCGGTGCAGCACCTCTCGTCGGCAGACCCGTTCTGCCCCGCCCTGCACGAGGCAGCGGAAGACGCCCTCGCCGGCGTCGCCATCATGGCCGGCACGGTTGTGGTCATCCAGGGCCCGCGATTCTCGACCAGGGCAGAGTCGCACTGGTTTCGCGCCGCAGGGGCCGACATCGTCAACATGACCCTGTACCCGGAGGTGCCGCTGGCGTCGGAGCTGAACATCGGCACCGTCAACATCGCCTACGTCACGGATGCCGACGCGGCGCCCGCCGATGAGGAGCTGAGCGCAGAGCTCGTGTTCGCGAGGTTTGCCGAGGCTCAGCCCCGCATCATCGCTGCGCTCGAGGCTGTCGTGGCGGCGATCCCCGACAGTTACGCTCCGCGCGAGCTGATCTCCCCCGCCGAAGTCGCCGCGGTGCTTGCCCGGAGCGCATCGTGACCATCCTGATCACCGGCGGAGCCGGGTTCATCGGCAGCGCGATCGTCGCCGAAGCGCTCCAGCGCGGCGAGACGGTGCGGGTGCTCGACTCGCTGCGGGCCGATGTGCACGGCGACGCACCCGTGGCGCCGCAGGGCGTCGAGTTCGTGCACGCCGACGTGCGCGATGCTGCTGCAGTGGCATCCGCCCTCGACGGGGTTTCGGTCGTCTGCCACCAGGCCGCCAAGGTAGGGCTCGGCGTCGACTTCTTCGACGCCCCGGATTACGTCGGCTCGAATGACCTCGGCACCGCCATGCTGCTGGCCGCCATGACGGCCGCCGGCGTCGGCAGGCTTGTGGTCGCCAGCTCCATGGTCGTCTATGGCGAGGGGGCGTACTCCGGCCCGAATGGGCTCACCCGACCCGCACCGCGCGCCGTCGCGGACCTCGACGCCGGCCGCTTCGATCCGCTCGACGCCGACGGCAATCCGCTGGTGCCGGAGCTCATCGACGAGGATGCCCCACTCGACCCGCGCAACGTCTACGCCGCGACGAAGCTGTCGCAGGAGCACCTCGCCAGCTCCTGGACGCGCGCGACCGGCGGCACCGCCGTGGCGCTGAGGTATCACAACGTCTAC
Source organism: Salinibacterium sp. G-O1 (assembly GCF_030063305.1). Classification (GTDB taxonomy): domain Bacteria; phylum Actinomycetota; class Actinomycetes; order Actinomycetales; family Microbacteriaceae; genus Rhodoglobus. The sequence goes on along the minus strand of NZ_JASISV010000003.1, from coordinate 64,225 downwards.
GGGCCTGGGATGCCGCAGAACACCCCGTACGCGGGAGTCGCGTCGCTGTTCCGCAGCGCGGTCGAGCGCGGCGAAGCGCCGAAGGTGTTCGAGGATGGCGGGCAGCGCCGCGATTTCGTACACGTTCGGGATGTCGCGTCGGCGAACCTCGCTGCCATCGACTGGACGTTCAGTGCCACCAGCGGCAGCTTCCGGGCCTTCAACGTCGGCAGCGGAGTCGTGCACACCATCGGGGAGCTCGCGGCCCAGGTGAGCCTGCACTCCGGCGGTCTGCCGCCCGTAACCACGGGCGAGTACCGGCTCGGTGACGTGCGGCACATCACCGCGTCATCCGCCCGCCTCAGAAATGAACTGTCGTGGATGCCCGCCGTCAGCTTCGACGACGGCATGCGCGAGTTCGCCACCGCCCCGCTGCGCCCCGCGGTGACCTAGGCGGGATCCCCCGCCGCTGCACCGCCGCGCCGCCGCGCCGCCGCGCCGCTCCTCCCACAATCGAGTGTGCGATTGTTGCCGCTTTCGGCGACTCGAAACGGCCACAACTGCACTATGGATGACGCGGCCTATGCTTGATCCGACCCGAGTCCGACCTGGAGGAGACATGCCCGCCAGCGTGACGGCATCCCCCACGATCGGTGATCAGCTCGCCGACCTGCTGACCCAGGTGGGCCCGATCGCCTTCTATCTCGCCGTGTGGGGCCTCGTTTTTGTCGGCACCGCGCTGTTCGTGGGTGTCTTCATCCCATTCATCACCGGCGATTCACTGCTTTTCGCGGCCGGGATCGCCACGGCCACCAACGACAGGCTGTCGATCTGGGTTCTCGCGATCGGGGTGGGCGTTGCCGCCTTTGCGGGCGACCAGGTCGGTTTCGTTCTGGGCCGCCACTTCGGGCGCCCCTACCTGAGTCGACGCCGCGGACGATGGATGCAGGCGGGCATCGCGCGCACCGAGCGCTTCTATGAACTGTTCGGCTGGTGGTCTGTGGTGGTGGCCCGGTACATCCCCTGGGGCCGGGTGTTTGTTCCCCCGGTGGCCGGAATCGCGGGCATGGCCTATTGGCGATTCCTCACCGCCAACCTCGTGAGCGCGGTGTCGTGGGGAGTCCTGATCACCGTCGTCGGCTACGCGGCAGGCTCGCAACCGCAGCTCCGTCCGATCGCCTATGTCGTCGCCGGGCTCGTGATCCTCGCATCCATCATCGCCGGAATCAGGGCGCTCGTGATGGACCGCTCGGCTCGGCGCGAAGCCGATCCCGGCGATCACACTGCCGACACCGCTAGCATCTGACGAGTGCCCACCCCCATCGTTGACGTCGTGTTTCCCTGCCTCAACGAGGAGGGCGCGCTGCCCTGGGTGCTGTCACGACTTCCGGAGGGCTACCGCGCGATCGTCGTCGATAACGGGTCGACAGATCGCTCGGCCGAGGTGGCCCTGGAACACGGTGCTCTCGTTGTCACTGAGCCGATCCGCGGCTTCGGTTCTGCCGCGCACGCCGGACTCACCGCGGCGACGGCTCCGATCGTGGCGTTCTGCGATGCTGACGCGTCCATGGACCCGGCAGACCTGCCAAAAGTCGTCGACCCTGTGCGCGCCGGAACGAGCGACCTCGTGCTGGGGCGCAGAAAGCCGACCACCCGCGGGGCCTGGCCCATCCATGCCCGCATCGCCAATCGCGCCCTCGCGCTGCTGATGCGACGCGCGACCGGCATCACTTTCAGCGATCTCGGGCCGATGCGCGCCGCCCGGCGCGACGCGGTCGTCGCCCTCGACCTGCGTGACCGCCGCAGCGGCTTCCCCCTCGAATTCGTGCTCAAGGCTCACAACGCGGGCTGGCGCATTACCGAGGTCGACACTCCGTACTCCCCCAGAGTCGGCAGGTCGAAGGTCACCGGCACCCTCAAGGGCACGATCATCGCGGTAAAAGATATGTCACGGCTCCTAGCCGCTCAGCGTAGGGCTCCGAATACCCTGACGTGACTACCCTCGTTCTCATCGCCAAAGAGCCGCTGCCCGGCAAAGCGAAGACCAGACTGCATCCCCCGCTGACTCTCGAACAGGCCGCCAGCCTCGCGGCGGCCGCCATCGATGACACCTTGGCCGCAATGCAATCGTTACCTGCCACGCGCCGAATTCTGCTGTTCGAAGGCAACCGCCCGCCCGCTCGCTCCGAAGACTATGACGTGACTGGGCAAACAACTGGCACTCTCGACCTGCGTTTAGGCGCCATTTTCGACGAGTGCACCGAACCGATGCTGCTGATCGGCATGGATACTCCGCAGCTGACCTCTGACGACCTGGCTCCCGCGTTCGGCGGCTGGCCGCTGAACGGCGCAGACAGCGACGTCGATGCCTGGTTCGGCCCGGCAACCGACGGCGGCTTCTGGGCGCTCGGCATGCGCGAACCTCGCGGTGACCTCATCCGCGGTGTCGAAATGTCGCAGGATGACACGGGCGCGGCCCAGCTCGCACGACTGCACGAGGCCGGCCTGACGGTGGGCACCCTCCCCACGCTCACGGATGTCGACACCATCGACTCCGCCCGCGAAGTGGCCGGGATCGCACCCCACACGCTGTTCGCCCGCACCCTCGACCAGTTCGAGCAGGCAAACCGATGAGCCTCGCGGTAGCAACCTTCGGCGCCGGTGGTGCGGAGCCGTACGCCAGCGCCCTGCGCGGCGGTGATCTGCTCTACCTGAGCGACACCCGCACCAGTGCCACCACCCGCGTGACGATGGATGTGTCGCGCTGGAACGCCGACGCCGATCACGTCGACCTCACCCTGCTTTCGCGCGTCACCGGGCCTGTGCTCGACATCGGTTGCGGCCCCGGCCGCATGGTGCGCGCCGCGATGAATCTCGGGATGCACGCCGTGGGCATCGACGTCTCGGCGGCCGCGCTCGAGATCGCCGGCAGCCTCGGCGGTTCGTTCTTCCAGGGCTCAGTCTTCGACCGTGTGCCCGGTGAGGGAATGTGGCAGACCACGCTACTCGTCGACGGAAACGTGGGCATCGGTGGCGACATCCCGAGCCTGCTGGCCCGCTGCCGCGACCTGCTGTCAGCGACCGGCGAGATCGTGATCGAGCTGAATGCTGACGCCAGCCACGAGGAGCACTACTTCGCGGAGGTTGTCGACAGTCACGGCAACCGCAGCGACTCATTCCCCTGGGCCGAGATCGGCCTCGATCGCCTGTGCCTGATGCTCGACCACCTCGGCCTCGAGCTCGTTCAGTCCTGGGAGATCGACGGGCGCGCGTTCTGCCGTCTCGCCAAGATCACATAGCCTCCGCACGCGGAGCAGCTGCCCGATTCAGCGATGCGCTTAGGCGCGTGATCTGTTCCTGGCAGCCACGACCAGGTAGCCCGCGATCGCGGCCGCGGTCACCACGGCAAGCCCCGCGTAGAACAACACGAGGTTGAGCCCGTAGTCAAGCGGCAGAATCGAGGTGTTGGCCGAGCCGATGTCTTTCTTCAGCATGGCGGGCACCACGATCACGAAGAAGATCGCGGCGATGGCCAGCGCGCCCTGCAGGATGGCGATGACGACAAAGGGGATCTTTCGCGATGCCCTGCGCATCAGGATGCTCACGCCGAAGATCGCGAACGCCGCAATCCCGTCGTGGATGACGAGGGCGCCGAGAAACCAGATCGCTATTCCGATGTAGTTCTTCGGGGCGACGTCGTTCAGCAGCACGATGGCGCCCACCACGAGCATCGCGATGCCGAAGAGGATCAGCCCGGTCTGCCAGCGTCGCGTGGTGGTCATCGGCCGGGCAAGAACGGGTTCGGGGGCGGTGGTGATACTCATGACAGAACCTCCAGGGTGCTGAGCCATTTGGTCTGCAGCACACCTGGGCGCGCTGGCGCGATCATGCGGGCCGGATACCCGTGGTCGATGTCGAGGGGTTCGCCTTCGAGGTCGAGCGCAACCAGGGTGAGGTCATCCCGAACGAATTCTGGCCCCATGGTGGTCTGGGCGTACGAACTTCCCTGCTCGAGACTGGTGATGCGCACCGTCGAACTCGGGTCGCCGTCGACCGTGGCGATGAGCTCTTTCAGCCTCGGGCCCTTCCAGGTGGCGTACTGGCTCCAGCCTTCGACGCAGGCGATCGGCAGCACCACCTCGTGCTGGGGCATCGCCCGCAGTTCCTCGTAGCTGAATGATTTGGTGGATGCGCCGTTGCTGACGGTCAACTGCCAGTCGGGCGCCGTCGCGCTCTCGAGAACCTTCGCGCGTTTCGCCGTGCGGTTCACGGGGAGTCCCTGCGGTCCCGTGTCATTCTTGCGGGCGCCAAAAAGGTTGGTGGCGTCAAAAACCCGGAACGACTGGCCCGCGGTGAGGGTGACGAGGGCCGCCGAGGCCACCGCGACGGTCGCGAAGAATCCGCGGCGGCTGGTCTGTGGTGGCAGCGTCGGTGACCGGTCGATCCACTCGAATATGCGGCCGGTGATCCCCGCGTTCTGCACCTTGCCGGTGAGCCGCTGCAGCTCATCCTGACGCTGTGGCTCGGGCTCGGTCGCGTGCTCCACCAGGTGGCCGTCGGCCGTGAGCGCGTCACGCTTGCGCCAGTACTGCGCGATCACCGGCAGCTTCAGGGCGATGTGGATGGCCAGCGAACCGATGATCACGAACGACAGGGCGTAGTGCGTCTGGCGGAACGGGAAAGGGAACAGCGCGTACCACTGGTACGTGTTGAGAAGTCCGATGGTGATCTGCACGAGCGATGACGCCACGAACACGGTGATGGATGCGCGCTCGAGGAAGTGGGGGAAGGAGCGCACCGGCGGCGTCTGGAACAGCTCAGGGAAGATCGTGTAGAGCTTGGCGAAGATCAGCGGGAAGCACAGGATGCCGGCGGTGATGTGGATGCCCTGCGAAACCTGGTACAGCCAGATCGGCCTGGTGAGGAACACCATCCAGGGCAGCGGTTCCTGGATGAAGTGGCTGTACAGGCCCGTCAGGAAGGTGATGATGAAGGCGATGCCCAGCAGTCGTCCGAGCACGACAGCCGCCCGCGGATTGCGCGAGGGTGCAGCCAGAGAATGCCGCGTCTGGTGCAGTAAGCGTTGAACCTGCCATTTCAGCAGCACGTGCGACCTCCCATGGTCTATCCGAAGACTAACGGCGACGTTGGTTCGTAGCCGTCACCGAATCCGACAGGATGGATCTGTGCGAATTGCGTTGACCTCCCTGCTGCTGGCCGTTGCCGCGGCCGGAACCGCCTGGTCGATCACCGCCCTGCCGTACTACGACGACAAGTCCGGCGCCCTGCTTCCCCTCGTGTATGTGACCGCCGGCCTGTGGATCGTGTTCGGGTTGTCGATCGTGGCGCTCCGTGCCGTCCGCACCCGGGCCGCGGTCGTGCTGATACTCATCGGTTCCGTCGCGATCGGCGGCGCCGCGATGGCCGGCCCGCCGAACACGAGCACTGACTCCGCCCGGTACGCCTGGGACGGCATCGTGCAGAACGCCGGAATCTCGCCATACGACCACGCCCCCGCCGACCCGGCGCTCGCCGACCTGCGCCCGGAGTGGCTGTTCCCCACCCCCGTCGTGAAGTCCAACGGAGAGCTGGGATGCACCGGCCCGCGCATCATGACGGTGAAAGAGCCGAAGACGGGCGACGTGCTCTGCACGGCCATCAACCGGGCCAAGGTCACCACCATCTATCCCCCGGCCAGCGAGATCTTCTTCGCCGCGGTCAGGTTCGTGACCGGACCAACACCCCAGTACTGGCCCATGCAGCTCGCCGGTCTGATCATGAGCCTCACCACCACGGTGCTCCTGCTGCGAGCGCTCGTCGCGCGCGGCCGCGACCCACGCTGGGCAGCCCTGTGGGGGTGGTGCCCCCTGATCGCGACCGAGGGAGTGACCAATTCCCACGTCGACATTTTGGGCGCGATGTTCGTGTTCATCGCCACTCTGCTCGTGTCGACCCGGCGGCCGACGCTGGGTGGCATCGCTCTTGGTATCGCGATCTCGAGCAAGCTCATCCCGGTCATCGGGTCGTTCGCACTGTTGAAGCGCAACCCCTTCAAGGTCATCCTCGGCTCGATCGCCGTCTTCGCCCTGCTCTATGTGCCCTACATTCTGGCGAGCGGCATCGACGTGCTCGGCTACCTCCCCGGCTACCTCAGCGAGGAGGGCTACACCTCGGGCACGCGCTTCATCATGATCTCGCTGGTGGCTCCGGGCGCCGCCGCGCTCGTGGTGGCGGGCATCCTGATTCTGATGACGGCGGCGCTCACCTGGTGGAAGTCGAATCCGGATGACCCGTGGCTGGCCCAGCTCGTCATGATCGGGGTCACCCTGCTCATCGTGACGCCGCGCTACCCCTGGTACGCGCTCATGCTCGTACCCATGATTGCGATGACGGGGCGCTGGGAGTGGCTGGCCGTTCCCCTCGCGCTGACGGAGCGGCTGCTCATCCCTTCGGTCGATCTGGCACGTCTCACCGTCACTCTCGCGATCATCCTGATCGTCGCAATGACGCTTCACCGCGCCGGGCCCGGGGCACTGTCACGACTGGGGAAGCAGATTCGGCATCCTTTCGGCGGAGCAAAAACCGCGGAACTACGCGGATTTCACTCAGAGTTTGTAACGGAAAGGTAACGGAGCGAACTGATTCCAATCTGATTTGGCACAGGGGGCCGAACACTCATCAGCACCAAGAACACCCCCAAACCAAACAAAGGATTGAACCAATGCGCACCTTCTCCAAAGTAAGCCTCGGCCTCGCTACTGCAAGCCTTCTCGTTGCAGGACTCGCTGGCTGCTCGGCTTCTACCGCCACCACGGACACCGAAGAGACCACCGCTCCTGCTCCCTCGGCTGAGGCCGACCCGCAGCCGCTGGCATCCATCCCCGCCCTCGACGGTGTTGACACCGCTGTTGCTCTCGACCAGGGATTCGTTGACGCCCTCACGAGCCTCGGCCTCACCCCCGGAGTGACCGGAACCGCGACGCTGGTTGACGGCTCGCTGCACTTCCCGATCACCGGTGGAAACGTGGACTACTACGACCCCGCCGCGAAGTACCGCCCGTACGTCCAGGGTGAGATCCTCCACGAGGGTTCCGGAATCACGCTGACCGCTGGCGACACCGTCGTGGGCCTCAGCGACTTCAAGATCGACCCGGGAACATCACGCCTCACCGGTACCGTCACCGCCAACGGTGAAGAGGTCGGCAAGGACATCTACATCTTCAACCTCGACGGTTCAACCCTGAACCCGCTCGAGTCCGACGCTGATGGCAACGCCGTCCTGCAGGGCACCACGGTTCTGATCAGCCCGGACGCCGCCGGCCTGCTGAACTCGACCTTCGGCACCGACGCTGTCACCGACAAGCTCGTCGTCGGCATCGCCACCATCACTGCAAAGGCGAAGGCGTAACTACCGCCCCCGCTTCACCCGGAAGCCCCGCTACGCGATTCGCGCAGCGGGGCTTTCCGCATATCCGGAGGTTCCCCCGTGCACGGCACGTTCCCAGCATCAACCGCCGCCCCGACCGCTAATCTGCAGAGATGACCGCGACGATAGCCCGCGAGTCGGATGGCACCCGCCAGCGCCTGCGCCGCCGCGCCACACTCCCGCTACTGGCGGGGCTGCTCGGCTTCACGATCTCCATGATCGGGATCACGATTCCCGGCCTCTGGTACGACGAAGCCGCCACCGTCATCTCGACCACTCGCAGCTGGACCCAGCTCTGGGCCGAACTCGGCAACGTCGACGCGGTCCACGCCCTCTATTACGCCGTCATGCACCTCGTCTTCGACGTGTTCGGCTACTCGCCCCTGTCGCTCAGGATGCCCAGCGCCATCGCCGTCGGCATCGCCGCCGCTCTCGTGGTCATCCTTGGCCGTCAGCTCGGCAGGCCGAGGCTCGCGATCATCGCCGCTGTCGCGTTTTGCCTCATCCCCCGCGTCACGTGGATGGGAACCGAGGGCCGCTCGTACGCCCTCACCGCCACCCTCGCCATCCTCGCCACCGTCGTTCTCGTGCGCGCTATCCGCCTCGGGACGCGCGGATCGTGGGTTCTGTACGGATTCGTCGCTCTGCTCTCCGTCACCGTCTTCATCTACCTCGCGCTCGTGATCGTCGCGCACGCCGTGACGGTCGCCTGGCTGCTGGCCGAGCGCAGCGGCCGCGCCAGACTGAACGCCAGGAACTGGCTCATCTCGGCGGGGGTCGCCGGTGTGCTGAGCATCCCCTTCGTGCTCGAGACAATGAGCCAGAGTGGACAGATTTCGTGGATCGGGCCACTGACGGGCCTGACCGTGCAGGGCGTGCTGCGGTCGCAGTGGTTCTACTCGAGCGAAGCGTTCGCCATCGCGGCCTGGGCATTCACCGTGGTCGGCGTCATCGTGATGGTCCGAGCGCTGGTTCTGGCGCGCAGGGTCGCCAATGGGCCGGCCGGCCACGCTGCCCGCACTTTCCTCGCCGTCGTGCTGCCCGCGATGCTGGTGCCCACCCTCGCGCTGCTGTTCGTCAGCGCCGTGTACCAGCCCATCTACCAGCCGCGTTACCTCAGCATGTGCACGCCGTTCGTGGCGTTGGCAATAGCGGCCGGCATCGACGCCATCCGCTGGCGTCCGGCATCCGCGATGGCGGTCGCGTTGCTCGTGGTGCTCGCCCTGCCGCAGGTCACACTCCAGCGCACGCCCGAGACGAAAGAGTTCTCGTCGTGGGCGCAGGTCGCCGACCTCATCGCCGCCGAACGCGCGTCAGACGGGCCCGACAGCACGACCGCCATCATCTACGGAGAACTCTGGGGCCATGCGAAAGCGACGACCAGGGCGATTGCGTACTCCTATCCCGAGCAGTTCGAATCGACGGTGGATGTCACGATCCTCACGCCAGCGGCCGAAACCGCCCAGCTGTGGGAGACCCGCGCCCCGATCGCCGAATCACTCGACCGGCTGGACGGAACCGACGTCGCCTACCTGATCACGAGCACGACGCGCGACCTTCGCCCCGCCACCACCGAGGCGCTCGCCTCGGTCGGCTGGCACGTCACCGACGAGTGGAGCTTCACCCACGTCAACGTGCTGAGGTACGTCCGCGACTAAGGCCGCGCCTGCCCGCGGCCGCCCGCCCAAGGCGCAACCGGATGCACGAACCGCGGCACATCGCGGCACCAAGCCGCGTCACGCAACGTTTGCCGCAGTTCGCGCGCCGTTCGGGCCGGATGCCGCGGCTCAGGTGATGACGCGGGCGCCGTGCACCGGGCCGGACGCCCGCACCACGGTGAGGCGAGCGGCGCTGAGCGCGATCTGCAGCTCGAGCGACGAGTCGAGGTCGGCCGTCAGGAAGGCGATGGTCGGACCCGACCCTGACACGATCCCGGCGAGCGCGCCGTTCTCCTCGCCGAGCTCGAGCACCGCCGCCAGAGACGGCTGCAGGTGCAACGCCGGCGCCTGAAGGTCATTGTGGAGGCATTCCGCGAGCATGTGCGGATCTCCCGCCCGCAGTGCCTGCAGCACGTTCGTGTCGACGGTGGGCGCGATGGACGCGGGGAAGATGTCCTGCGAGTGGCGATCGCGGTGCCGGTCAAGCTCGCTGTACACCTCCGGGGTCGACAGGCCGAAGTCGGCCAGGACGAGAACCCACTGGAACGTGCCCTTCGCCAGCGCGGGGCTCAGCTGGTCGCCGCGCCCGGTTCCGATGGCCGTGCCACCGGTGAGCGCGAACGGAACGTCGGCACCGAGTTCGCTGGCGAGGTCGAGCATCTCCTCGCGGGGCAGGCCGGTGCCCCAGAGGGTGTCACAGGCGAGGAGGGTGGCCGCGGCATCCGCAGACCCGCCGCCCATGCCGCCGGTCACCGGTACATGCTTATCGATCTCGAGCCGCACACCACCGCGGTAGGCGGTGCGGCGCGCGAGCAGCCGTGCGGCCTTGATGGCGATGTTGGAGCCGTCGGTCGGCACCCGCGAGAGGTCGACAGTTCCGGTCAGCGATACCGAAAAATCGTCGGCGGGATACGCGCGCACATCCTCATAGACAGACACGGCCTGGTAGGCGATTGCCACGTCGTGGTAGCCGTCATCGAGCAGCGACCCGACCTTCAGGAAGACGTTGATCTTGCCCGGCGCACGGGTGTGCACCACGTGTGATCCCGGCCCCGATGTCATGAGTCCAACCTAGCGCGCAACGGGATGACCGCTCAGCCGCGGGCCCGCGCCACCGCGAGGAAGTCGGCGACGGTGAGCTCCTCGCCGCGGGCCGTGGGGGCGATTCCGGCAGCCTCGAGTGTTGCTGACGCATCGGTCGAGCCGCCCAGCACACTCGAGAGCGCCTGACGGAGCATCTTGCGCCGCTGCTGGAATGCGGCATCCACCAGCTCGAAGGTGGCGAGGCGCTCCTGCTCGGTTCCGGGCTGCTCGTGCCGCTCGAAGCGCACGAGGATGGAGTCGACGTTGGGCACCGGCCAGAACACCTGGCGGCTCACCTGCCCCGCGGTCGAGAAGTTTCCGTACCAGGCGGCCTTCACGCTCGGGCTGCCGTAGATCTTCGACCCTGGGCCGGCCGCGACGCGCTGGCCGACCTCGGCCTGAACCATCACCATCCCGCGCTGGATGGTCGGGAAGCGCTCCAGGAAATGCAGCAGCACCGGCACTGAGACGTTGTATGGAAGGTTGGCGACGAACACCGTCGGGTCGTTCGGAAGCTCGGTGACGCGCAGGGCATCCTCGGTGATCACGGTCAGCACGGCCTCGGGCTGATACTGCGCGACGGTGGTCGGCAATTGGGCCGCGAGTCGCCTGTCGATCTCGACGGCCACCACGGAGGCGCCGGTCTCGAGCAGCCCGAGCGTCAGCGATCCGAGGCCGGGGCCGACCTCGACGACGGTCTCGCCGGAGGTGACGCCCGCCGATTTCACGATGCGCCTGACGGTGTTCGCGTCGATCACAAAGTTCTGGCCGAGCTTCTTGGTCGGCTGGATGTCGAGAAGTTCGGCGAGCTCCCGGATCTCGACCGGCCCCAGCAGGGTGCCGCCCGATGCGGCGCTCACGCGAGATCCGCGAAGGGGCCGTCGGGGGCGGTGACCGGCTCAGCATCCCAGCGCCCGTAGACCTCCTCGGTCGTTGAGGTGATCTGCGCCGCCAGCATGGAGACCTCGGTCTCCAGATGCGCGGCCATCGCGCGCAGCGTGTACGGCAACAGGTATGGCGCGTTCGGGCGGCCACGCAGCGGGTGCGGCGTCAGGTAGGGGGCGTCAGTTTCGATCAGGATGCGACTGCGCGGGATCACCGCGAGAGCGTCGCGAAGCCCCCCGGCGTTCTTGAACGTCACGGTTCCGGCGAATGACAGGTACCAGCCGTTGTCCGCGCAGAGCCGCGCCATGTCGGCATCCCCGGAGAAACAGTGGAACACCGTTCGTTCGGGGGCACCGACACGCCTGAGCGTCTGGATGACCTCAGCGTGGGCATCCCGGTCGTGAATCTGCAGCGCGAGATTGTGGCGTTTCGCGATCTCGATGTGCGCCTCAAACGACCGGAATTGTGCGTCTCGGCCGTCTTCTCCCGTGCGGAAGAAGTCGAGCCCTGTTTCGCCGATGGCCCGCACGCGCGGTCGTGCCGCGAGCTCGTCGATCTCGGCCAGGGCCTCATCGAGGGTTCCGGATTCCGCGTAGCGCGGCGCCTCGTTCGGGTGCAGTGCCACGGCCGCAAGCACGCGCGGCTCGACGCTGGCGACATCCGCCGACCAGCGTGAGGTCTCGAGGTCGGTGCCGACCTGCACCACACCGCGAATCCCCACACTGGATGCGCGGTCGAGGTGCTCGTGATAGTCGAGCTGCCCGCCGGGGCCGCCGTCAGAGATCTCGAGGTGGGTGTGGTTGTCGTAGGTGCCGACGACGAGCGCTTCCGGCAGCGGTGGATACTCGAGATCCCGAGGGCCCTCGGTGTCTCGATGCCGGATGTGCGCCCCAGTCACGCCGCGCCGTCGGCTTCCGTCTGCTCGATGCGCGGGAATAGCGGAGCGGCGAGCGGGGTGATGCTCGCGCCGCCCTTCCACTGCCAGGCGCGGTCGACGCGCTGGTCTTCGACGCTGCCCTCGCCGCCGAGCGCCGCCCACAAGATGGGTGTCGCCTTGGGGAGCACCGGCGACAGCAGCACGGTGAGAGTTCCAAGGCCGTGCACGATGGTCGTGAGAACCTGCGCGAGCCGATCGCGGTTCGCGGGATCCTTCGCGAGCGCCCACGGCTCCTGCTCGGTGATGTACCCGTTGAGCGCATCGACGAGTTCCCAGATGGACGAGAGCGCCTCGTTGATCGCGAAGCGGTCGATCGCGGCGTCGGCGGCGACCGTGACACGTTCGGCGAGGGCAGTGATGGGGGCGTCGGCCGTGGCCTCCGGGATCTTGCCATCGAAGTATTTGGTGGCCATCGCAACCGTGCGGGATGCCAGGTTGCCGAAGCCGTTCGCGAGCTCAGACTGGTAGCGGGCGCTGAGGTCTTCCCAGCTGAACGAGCCATCCTGGCCGAACGTGATCGCCGACAGGAAGTAGTAGCGGAACGCGTCAGAGCCAAACGTGTCTGTGATCTGCGTGGGCGCGATGCCGGTCAGCTTCGACTTGCTCATCTTCTCGCCGCCGACCAGCAGCCAGCCGTGGCCGAAGACCGCACGCGGCACCTCGAGCCCCGCCGCCATCAGCATGGCGGGCCAGATCACGGCGTGGAAGCGCGCGATGTCTTTACCGACGATGTGCACGGCGGGCCAGCGACGATCCATCAGGTCGTCGTCGATGCCGTAGCCGGCGGCCGTTACGTAGTTCAGCAGTGCGTCGAACCAGACGTAGACGACGTGGGTGTCGTCCCACGGAACCTTGATGCCCCAGTCGAAGCTGGAGCGCGAGATCGAGAGGTCGGCGAGGCCCTGCTTGACGAACTGCACGATCTCATTGCGTACGCTCGACGGCTGCACGAAGTCGGGGCGGCTCTCGTAGAGGTCGAGCAGCGGCTTCTCGAAGGCGCTCATCCTGAAGAAGTAGTTCTTCTCCTTCAGCACCTCCACCGGCCGGCTGTGGATCTTGCAGACCAGCTGCCCGGCGAAATCGCCGTCTGCCGTCTCCATGAGGTCGTCGAGCTGCTTGTACTCCTCACAACCGACGCAGTAGTAGCCCTCGTACTCGCCCGAGTAGATGTGGCCGTCGTCGTAGAGCTTCTGCAGGAAGGTGGATACCGCCTTCTCGTGGCGCTCGTCGGTGGTGCGGATGAAGTCGTCGTTGGCGATGTCGATCGTCTCAAGCAGCGGCTTCCAGGCGTTCTCGACCAGATTGTCGGCCCAGGCCTGCGGTGTCGTGTCGTTGGCGACGGCGGTGCGAAGGATCTTCTGCCCGTGCTCATCGGTGCCGGTCAGCAGCCAGGTGTCGTCGCCCCGCTGCCTGTGCCAGCGTGCGAGGACGTCAGCAGCCACCTCCGTGTACGCGTGACCGATATGCGGAACATCGTTGACGTAGAAGATGGGCGTCGTGATGTAAAAGGAGTCTCCGGCGGCCATGGCTTAATCGTACCGGGCTGGATGCGCGTGTTACCGCGCCGCGAGCGCGCCCTCGTACAGGTCACGCCGCGAGAGGCCGGTCTGGTCGGCGACCTCGGTCGCGGCCTCCTTCAGGCGGGAGCCCTCTGAGACGAGTTTCAGCACCTGCGCGATACCGGTCGGCAGATCGGATGTCGCGGGCTCTGCTCCCTCGACGACGAGACAGATCTCGCCGCGAGCGCCATCCTTGAACTTCTCGGCCAACTCGGCGGCGGTGCCGCGCGCGACCTCCTCGTGGAGCTTGGTCAGCTCGCGGCACACCACGGCCCTGCGGTCGGCACCCAGCGCGGTCGCGAGGTCGGCGAGCGCTGCGGGCAGGCGGTTGGGGCTCTCGAAGAAGACCATGGTGCGCTCCTCGCGGGCGAGGGCTGTGAAGTAGGCGACGCGGGATTTGCGCGGCAGGAACCCCTCGAACGTGAACCGATCGGTGGGTAATCCGGAGACTGCCAGGGCAGTCAGCACGGCGCTCGGTCCCGGCAGCGCCGTGACCGTCACCCCTGCCGCGGCTGCGGCGGCCACGAGTGGGAACCCCGGATCGCTGATCGCCGGCATTCCCGCATCACTGAGGATCAGAACATCCACCGCCCTGGCCAGCTCGACAATCTCGGCGGCCTTCTCGCTCTCGTTGTGCTCGTGCAGCGCGATGAGCCGCGGACGGTTCTCGATGCCGAGGGCGCGCATCAGGTGGATGGTGGTGCGGGTGTCTTCGCTCGCGATCACCTCGGCGTTGGTGAGCGCCTCGATAAGTCGCCGTGATGCGTCGCCGAGGTTGCCGATCGGGGTTGCCGCGAGGATGATCACCCGCCCATTCTCCCAGCCCGCGCCAACGCCGACCGCCCCCTCCGCATCCGAATGAAGGAGATATCGCCAAACCCGCACCACGCAGGTGGGCGAGAAGGGGCTCGAGTGGAAAATCTCCTTCATTTGGATGTGAGTGGGGGAAGCGGGGCCAACGCTGACGGCCCCCGACATTTATGCTTCTGGGATGACCACCCGGGCGCCCCGCGAGTTCGACGCTGTCGTCGCGGGCGCGGGAACCCGCATCGACGACTGGTGGCTGAGGCAGTCGCTCGCCATCCACCGGCTGGCGCATTGGGGTGCTCCCGCACTCGTGGTGGTCATCGCCGCGATCACGCGACTGGTCGGCCTGGGGCATCCCGCGTCGCTCGTTTTCGATGAGACCTTCTATGTGAAGGATGCCTGGACGCTGTTCAACCTCGGATACGAGGGGTCGTGGCCCGCCGAGGCCGACACCCAGTTCAACGCCGGCGCCACAGACATCTTCACGACGGATCCCGCCTTCGTCGTGCATCCGCCGCTCGGTAAGTGGTTCATCGGCCTCGGGATGGGCTGGCTGGGGCCGGACAACCCGGTCGGCTGGCGCATCGCGACAGTGTTGGCGGGCATCCTCGCGGTGGTGCTGCTCATGGTCGTCGCGAAGATGCTGTTCCGGTCGGCGCTGCTGGCCACCATCGCCGGGCTGCTGTTCGCCATCGACGGCAACGCGATCGTGATGAGCCGGGTCGCCCTGCTCGACAACTTCGTGATGCTGTTCGCGCTGCTCGGGTTCATCGCGATCCTCAACGACCGGGGGTGGAGCCAGAAACGACTCGACCTCTGGCTCGCCCGCAAGAACGGCGACTGGGGTCCGGCGATCTGGTGGCGGCCGTGGCTCATCGCGGCCGGGGTCGCGTTCGGCGCCGCCACCGCCGTCAAGTGGAACGGCCTGTACTTCCTGGCGGCGCTGGCCGTCTACACGCTGGCGGTGGATGCGATGGCGCGGCGCCGGGCCGGCATCCCGTTCTGGCTCAGCGGCACGATCTTCAAACAGGGCCCCGTCAGCTTCCTGCTCACCGTTCCTGCCGCCGTTGTCACCTACCTGGTGACGTGGATCGGGTGGTTCGTGACCTCGGGCGGCTACTCCCGGCAGTGGGCCGAGGGCACGGGCAACGCCTGGACGGGCCTGCTCTCGTGGGTGCCGCTCAGCCTCCAGAGTTTTTGGCACTTCGAGGTCAGCGTCTACAACTACCACGTGGGCGAATCTCGCCCACATCCCTATCAGGCGAACCCCCTCACCTGGCTGTTCCTGATCCGCCCGACGAGCATGTACTACCAGGGCGACGACACCGGAGGCGAGTCCATTTCGGGCATCGCCAACCCGATCATCTGGTGGGCGGCCACCGCCGCGGCCCTCTACCTCGTGTACCGGCTGATCCGCTTCAGGGAGTGGCGGGTGGGGCTGATCCTGGCGGGCCTCGGCGCCGGCTACCTGCCATGGCTGATGTATCTGAACCGCACGGTGTTCCAGTTCTACACAATCGCGTTCGAGCCGTACCTGATTCTCGCGCTGACGGCGGTGATCGGCATCGTGCTGGGCAGCTCAGGGGATCCGGGCTGGCGGCGGCTCAGCGGCATCCGGATCGTCGTCATCTTCCTGGCCGTCGCCATCGCGGTGAGTGTCTTCTTCTGGCCGATCTGGACGGGTCTTCGCCTCGACTACGCCTGGCTGGCGGCGCACTGGTGGCTACCGACCTGGCGCTAGCATGGCGCACTGTTACGTCGCGCGACCGCGTGAGACCGGTGTTTCTGTAGCCTGAGGCCATGGCTGATCGTGACTATGGTTTCCGCACGCGAGCGATTCACGCTGGCAACATCCCCGACTCTGCGACGGGCTCCCGCGCCCTGCCGATCTACCAGACGAGCGCGTACGTCTTCGACGACACCGCGGATGCCGCCGCCCGCTTCGCCCTGCAGAAGTACGGCAACATTTACTCCCGGCTCGCCAACCCGACCGTCGCAAGCTTCGAGGAGCGCGTCGCCTCCCTCGAGGGCGGCCTCGGCGCCGTCGCCACCGGCAGCGGACTGAGCGCGCAATTCATCACCTTCGCGTCGCTCGCGGGCGCCGGCGACCACATCGTCTCGAGCGCCAACCTCTACGGCGGCTCCATCACGCAGCTGGATGTCACGCTCCGCCGTTTCGGCGTCGACACCACGTTTGTGCGCTCCTCCGACCCCGCCGACTACGCCGCAGCCGTCACGGACAAGACGAAGCTGATCTTCGCCGAGACCATCGCCAACCCGTCGGGCGAGATCGCCGACATCGAGGGACTCGCCGACGTTGCCCACGCGCACAACCTGCCGCTGATCATCGACTCGACGGTCGCCACCCCGTACCTGAACCGCCCGATCGAGTGGGGCGCGGACGTGGTCACCCACTCGGCGACCAAGTTCCTCGGCGGGGCGGGCACCACCCTCGGCGGCGTCGTCGTCGAGAGCGGGCGCTTCCACTGGGCCAACGAACACTTCCCGCTGTTCGACCAGCCGGTGCCCAGCTACGGCGGGCTCAACTGGCACGGAAACTTCGGCGAGTACGCCTTCCTCACCCGCCTGCGCGCCGAGCAGCTGCGCGACATTGGCCCGGCGCTCGCCCCGCACTCCGCCTGGCTGCTGGCGACCGGTGTCGAGACCCTCCCGTTCAGGATGCAGGCCCACGTCGACAACGCACGCATCGTCGCGGAATGGCTCGAGGCAGACCCTCGCGTCGAGACGGTCTTCTGGGCAGGGCTCCCCGGGCATCCACACTTCGAGCGCGCACAGAAGTACCTGCCCAAGGGCGCCGGATCCGTGTTCTCGTTCGTGGTGAAGGGCGGCCGCGCGGTCGGGCAGAAGTTCATCGAGAGCGTCAACCTGGCCAGCCATCTCGCCAATATCGGTGATGCGAAGACTCTGGTCATTCATCCCGCATCGACCACTCACGCCCAGCTCACCGAGCAGCAGCTGCTCGACGCCGGGGTGCTGCCGGGCGTTGTGCGCATCAGTGTCGGAATAGAAGACCCCGAAGACATTGTTGATGACCTTGACCAGGCACTGTCCGCGGCGACGAAAGGCTGACGATGTCGACAGCAGAGGTACAGACCACCCAGATGGCGAACGGGCTCACGTGTGAGCTGCCCGCGAGCTCCCCGCTGGCGAAGCTGCTGAAGTCGCAGCGCACCTGGGTCGGCCCAGACGCGAAACAGCGCCTCGCGATCCTGCGCAACGCGAAGTCCATCGCGATCGTCGGCGCCTCCCCCAATGCGGCCCGCTCCAGCTACTTCGTCGGCACCTACCTGCAGCAGTCCAGCGACTACCGCGTGTACTTCGTCAACCCGAACGCCGATACGATCCTCGGCCAGAAGGCGTACCCGGATCTCGCCTCACTGCCGGAGGTGCCCGACATCGTCGACGTGTTCCGCAAGGGCAGCGACATCCCCTCCGTCATCGATGACGTGCTCGCGATTGGCGCGAAGACCGTGTGGGTGCAGCTCGGCATCTGGAATCAGGATGCCGCGATCTACGGCGAATCGAAGGGGCTCACGGTGGTCATGGACCGCTGCCTCAAGGTCGAGCACGCGAGGTTCCACGGTGGTCTTCACCTGCTCGGCTTCGACACCGGAGTCATCAGCTCCCGCCGCGCCACCCGCTAGCCACAACGCGCGCTCGGGCTGGGCTACCTTGGCGCTATGGCTGTCAACCAGACTCGACGGTTGCGCGCCGCGCGCAAGCGCAAGCGGCGCATGGGCGAGGTGGAGCACGACCTCACCGACGAGCAGTGGCAGTTGCTCAAGCGGGAGTGGGGTGGGTGCGCCTACTGCACATCTAATGAGTTCGCGCTGCAGAAGGATTGCGTGCAACCGATCTCCCGGGGCGGCCGCTACACCGTCGGCAACGTCGTTCCCGCCTGCGGGTCGTGCAACGCCAGCAAGAGCAACGACGAAGTGACCTCATGGATGCGCCGCAAGCGCCTCGACGAGCGTGCCTTCCTCACTCAGTACGTGCACGTGCGCCAGGCCCTCGGCCTGGGCTGACCTCATAGGCGGCGGATGCTCGCACCGAACTGCGGCAAGTTGCGTCTCGACCGCGGGGAAGCCGCAATCTGCCGCGGTTCGCGAGCCCGTGGAGGCCAGCGGGGCGTGCGTCGCGTGCGATCCGGCCGCAACTGCGGCATCCTGAAAGAACCACCGGAAAAGGATCGCAACCATGCCTATCATCACCTCAGACAAGAACGTCGAGGCACTCACGCTCACGTTCACCTCGCACTTCGATGCGGCAGTGGAGCGCGTGTGGCAGGTGTGGGAAGACCCGCGCCAGCTCGAACGCTGGTGGGGTCCGCCGGACTACCCGGCCACCTTCCAGCAGCACGACTTCGTCGAGGGTGGCAAGTCGCTCTACTTCATGACCAGCCCGGAGGGGCAGAAGATGTGGGGCTGGTGGACCGTCACGGCCACGGATGCTCCGTCGCATCTCGAATTCGACGACGGCTTCGCTGATCCCGACGGCTCACCCAACGACCAGATCCCTCCGACGCACATGAGCGTCACCCTCGAACCGTTTGATGGCGGCACGCGCATGACGGCTGTCACGCAATTCGCCAGTGAAGACCAGCTCAATCAGATGATCGACATGGGCATTGAGGAGGGGATGATCATGGCGCAGGGGCAGATCGAGGCGATCCTCGCCGAGTAGGGCGAAGTTCGCGCACAACCGGGCGGTGGTGACCCCGGGCAGATCGCGTCGATCGCCCTAGAACGGTCCGCCCTGCACCGGACCGCCCCGATCGGGCACGTCCTCCACATCCTGTGTGGATCTCGAGTCGTGCCCGACGACCTCGTCGACGTCGTCAGTGGACACGCCGTCTGGTTCGGCGGCCTCCGCCAGCAACGCGCGCTCCGATACGTGCCGAGGGACGCTTTGCTCCGCCGAGTCGCGAGGGCTGCCAGGTAGCGCGGCGCCCGGGAGCGTTGCGACCGGGTCGCCGGGCGCCGGTGTCTGCTTCGGGGTGCCGCCGCGACGCAGCAGGCGGGACCAGCGCGACACCGTGTCGAGGATGCCCCGATCGGACGGTTCCTCCACCTCGAGACCGTAGTACTCGCCGATGTGGTCGACGAGCTGGGCCCGACGTGCACGGTCATAGGCGCGGCGCTCGCGGCCGAACGCAATGACGGTCGACCAGCAAATGAGGAGCATGACCACGCTGAAGGGGAGCGCGATGATAATGGCCGCGGTCTGCAGCGCCAGCAGGCCGCCGGAAAGCAGCAGGGAGATCGCGAGCGCCGCGGTAATGAGCGTGAAGAACGTGCGCACGCGCTTCTTCGGGTTCACCTGCCCGCCGGTCGCGATCATGCCCATCACGAGCGCGCCGGAATCCGACGAGGTGACGAAGAAGATCGTGATGAGCAGGAGCACCCCGACCGTGAGTACCGGCGTGCCGGGAACGTAGTTGAGCATGTCGAACAATGCCCCCGCGAAGTTGATGCTCCCGTCCGCGGCGACGAGGGTGCCCTCACCGCTCAGCTCGATCGCGAGTGCCGTTCCGCCGAGCACGCTGAACCACAGGATGCCGATGAGGGTCGGCACGAGAATCACACCCGCGACGAACTGGCGAACAGTGCGTCCCTTCGAGATCCGCGCGATAAAGATCCCGACGAACGGGGCCCACGAGATCCACCAGCCCCAATAGAAAGAGGTCCAGGAGGCCTGCCACGACTCCCCCTCGACCCCGGTGAAGGCATTGACGTTGAAGGAGAGCGTCACGAAGTTCTGAATGTAGGCGCCGATCGACTGCACGAACTCCCGCAGGAGGAACGTCGTCGGCCCGAAGGCAACCAGGTAGAGGACGAGCAGGCCGGCGAGAATGAGGTTGATGCTGGAGAGCCACTTCATGCCCTTCGTCAATCCGGACAGCACCGAGAGCAGCACGAAGAAGGAGATGACGACGATGATGGCCACCTGTGAGCCACGACTGGGCTCAACCAGGTTCGCGGCATCGAGGCCAGCGCTGATCTGCAGAACGCCCAGCCCCAGCGACGTGGCGACGCCGAACAGGGTGCCCACGAGGGCGACCACGTCGATCGTGTTGCCCCAGCCACCCTGCACCTTCTTGCCGAGCAGGGGCTCGAGCGCCCAGCGAATCGAAATGGGCCGCTGCCGCCGGTGGATGGCGTAGGCCAGTGCGAGGCCGACGACTACGTAGATCGACCAGGCGTGCACGCCCCAGTGAAGATAGGTCTGGCTCAGCGCCGCCTGGGCGAGTTGCGCGGGGGTCCCGCTTACCCCGGGGCGCGGATTCGCGAAATGGCTGAGGGGCTCGCTGACCCCGTAGAACACGAGGCCGATGCCCATGCCAGCGGCGAACAGCAGCGAGAACCATGCCAGGAGCGAGAACTCGGGCTTGTCGTCGTCCTTGCCGAGCTTGATATTCCCGAATCGACTGAACCCGAGAAACAAACTGAAAGCCACGAAAAATGCCGAGATCAGCACGTAATACCAGTTGAACGTGTTCACGATTTGGGATTGGATCGTCAAGAACAGTGACTCGGCCGCACCAGGGGCGAGCAGGGCGAAAGCGACGAACACCGTCACTATCGCGGCGGCGGGCCAGAAGACCCAACGTTTGACCATCGGAATTTTCGTCTGCTCAGTCATTCCCTAACGATACGACTGCCGGAGAAAAGACATGGGGTGACAGCGCCGCGACCTCCGGCGTAGCATTCCGGCATAGCGGGGTGCCGCGCCAGGCGCCGGTATCGACCGGCGCCCGGTACCGTCCGCGTCTGGAGATCGATCAATGATGAACTCAGCGATGCAGATGATGCAGATGCACGAAAAAGACATGTCGTCGATGGGCATGGACATGGCGATGATGCAGGAGTGCATGGAGGCGTGTTCGGCCTGCGAGCAGGCGTGCACGATGTGCTCGAACGCGATGACCGGCGAGGGCATGGCCACCTGCATGGGCCGCTGCGCCAACACCGCCGACATGACCAACATGATGATGCGCATGATGATGCGCCCGAACGGCATGCACAAGGAGAGCATGATGGCCATGCTCCAGGCGACGATCACGATGTGCGGTGCGTGTGCCGAGGAGTGCATGACCCACGCGGACATGAGCGACGATTGCCGCATGTGCGCGGAGGCCTGCCGTCAGTGCGCGATGGCCTGCCAGAAGATGATGGACTCCATGACAGGGTCGATGGCCGGCAACTGAGGCGGCTTAGGCGATCGACGCGGCGACGAGCACGTTGAAGCGTGCCGCGCCGACCGCGAGTGCGCCGTAAACCGAGTGCAGCGCGACCGGTTCGCCCGATGCGACGAGGCCCCGCGCGTGGTTCCACACCCAGACGATGTTGTCGCCTGCCGCATCCGGCTCGAGCAGCGCGATCGGGGTCCATCCGTCGTCCGTCGTGTCGCCCGCGATGCCGTCGCGCCACTTGCTGGGGGTCGCAGACGCGAGGCGGCCGTGCATCGTCGAGAGGGCGTGTCCCGCGCCGTGCGCGGAGCACTCCTCGCCGTCCGCGGAGGTGCACAGCATGGGGTTCTTCACCTGTGGTTTGAGACTCGACATCATGACCTCCGTTCGTCGTTGTGGGCCCGTGGGCGTTGCATTGGAGTCTAGATTTCCGGCTCGCGGATATCACCTGCCCGCGTCACACAACGAAACACTGTGACCTTCGTTGATCGGGCACGCGGTCGGCCGCCACCTCCGGTGCGACGTAATCTGAACCCATGAGGTTCGCGCGACTCCGGACGGCGGGCTCTGCGGCATCCACTCCTCGGCCCCGCCTCTCACGCGACGCGTACGTGCTCGGCGTCATCGCGTTCTTCGTGATGGTCGGGTTCGGTGTCGTGATCCCTGTTCTGCCGGTCTACGCGCGCAGCTTCGGAGTCGGCTACATCGAGGTCGGGGCGATCATCTCGGCGTTCGCGCTTATGCGCCTTGTCGCGAGCCCGTTCGTGGGCCGGATGATCGACTGGGGCGGCGAGCGC
The DNA here is from genome assembly GCF_030063305.1 of Salinibacterium sp. G-O1. Lineage (GTDB taxonomy): Bacteria > Actinomycetota > Actinomycetes > Actinomycetales > Microbacteriaceae > Rhodoglobus. The sequence goes on along the minus strand of NZ_JASISV010000003.1, from coordinate 41,884 downwards.
ACCATCCTCACGGTCGGCATCGGCATCGTCGCCGTCTCGAGCGGCCTCGTCGGCATCGCCCAGGACTACCCCCAGCTGTTGCTCCTGCGCGGCGTGGGCGGCATCGGGTCGGCGATGTTCAGCGTGTCGGCGATGACGCTGCTGCTCGGCGCTGCCCCTACGCTCCGCGCCCGCTCGATCGGCTTCTACCAGGGTGGGTTCCTGATCGGCGGGATGGCCGGACCCGCACTCGGCGGCCTGCTCGCGACGATCTCACTCACCGCGCCATTCTTCTTCTACGCCGGAACGCTCGGGGTTGCCGGCCTCGTCGGGTTCCTCCTGCTCTCGCCGCGGGTGCAGCGGACGGATGCCGCCAGCGGAGCGGCGCCGCGCGTGCCGTTTGCCACCGTCGTGCGCGACACCCGGTTCCGGGCCGCATGCCTCGCCAATTTCTCCCAGGGCTGGACCTCGTTCGGCGTGCGCGGCGCGCTCATCCCGCTGCTCATCGTCGAGGTGCTGCGCGAGCCGACCGTCTACACGGGAATCGCGTTCGCGTGCGCCGCGGTCGCCCAGACGCTCGCGCTCGCCCCGGCCGCCCGCTTCGTCGACAGCGTCGGCCGCCGCCCGGCCATCATCGGGGCGTTCGCGGTCGCCGCCGCCACGATCCTCGCCGTGCCGTTCTCGCCAAACATCTGGGTGCTCACCGCGCTGCTCTGCCTCTACGGCGTCGCGGCCGCGTTTATGGGCACCGCTCCCGCAGCGGCCGTCGGCGACGCATCCGGTGGAGGCGGGGGCCGGCCCGTCGCCGTTTTCTCGATGTTCTCTGATCTCGGCGCCATCATTGGTCCGCTCGTCGCCGGACTGCTCGCCGACACCGTTTCCTACCCGGTGGCCTTCGCCGTCGGCGCGGCGCTGCTGCTCGCCACCTCGCTCTACGCGACTCGGATGCCGGGCGGAGTGCCCTCGACCTAAACCAAGTTTTCCTTGGTTCTACCCCCGTTTGGGGGATAACGTCGATATCACGGCCTCGAGCCAAACCGGCTCGGGTCGATTCACATTCCGTGATCAAAGGAGATCCCCTTGGAACTGAATAGGAAAAACCGGCGGGCTGTACTCGCCACCTCGGCCGTCTCGGCCGTTTCCGCGCTCGCGCTTGTCGTGAGCGGGGGCCTGCCCGCCTATGCCGACAACGGCACAGACACGAGCGCACTGCGCGAGGCCGTGTCGGCTGGCGCAATCATCGAACATCTGGAGCAGCTGCAGCTGATTGCCGACGCCAACGGCGGCAACCGCGCCGCCGGCACCTCCGGCTATGAGGCCTCGGCCGTGTACGTCGAGGAGCAACTGATCGCGGCCGGGTACGAACCGAGGCGCCAGCACTTCTCGTACGACCAGTTCGTGGTCACCAGCTCCGCCCTCCAGCGGGTCACGCCGACCCCGCGCACCTACGCGGACCTCGACGAGTACTACGTCATGACCAACTCGGGCGCGGGCGACGTCACCGCCGCCGTCACCGCAGTGGACATCAACCTCGCAGGCGACCGCGCCTCCTCCAGCGGGTGCGAGGCGAGCGACTTCGCTGGCTTCCCGGTCGGCAACATTGCGCTCATCCAACGCGGAACCTGCGCGTTCGGGGACAAGGTCAGCAACGCCGATGCCGCCGGGGCCTCCGCCGTCATCGTCTTCAACCAGGGCGACGCGTCAGCAGGCGACCGCTTCGGTGTCCTGTTCGGAACGCTCGGCGACGTTCAGCTGGGCATCCCCGCCGTCGGCACAAGCTTCGCCATCGGCGAGGAACTCGCCGGGCTTGCCGGGCTGACCATGAGGGTCAGCGTGGATGCCAGGCTCGAGACCATCGACTCGTTCAACGTGCTCGCCGAGTCGGCCGGTCGCACCGACCGAACCGTCGTCGTGGGAGCGCACATGGACTCGGTCGCGGAGGGAGCCGGAATCAACGACAACGGATCCGGCATCGCCTCGATCCTCGAGACCGCCATCCAGCTCGCCGAATCCGGTGACGAGCCCACCAACCGGGTTCGCTTCGCCTTCTGGGGCGGAGAAGAAGACGGACTGGTCGGCTCTGAGTACTACGTGGCGCAGCTGAGCAAGAGGGACATCAAGGATCACGCCGTGAATCTGAACTTCGATATGGTCGCCTCTCCGAACTTCATCCGCTCCGTCTACGACGGTGATGGATCCGCGTTCGGCTCCACCGGGCCCAATGGCTCGTCGCGCGTGGAGAAGGTGTTCCTCGACTACTTCGCCTCGCAGGGTCTCACGACCGTGCCGTCGGAGTTCGACGGCCGCTCGGACTACTTCGCGTTCATCAACAACGGCATTCCCGCCGGCGGACTGTTCACCGGCGCAGAGGGCCTGAAGACCGAGGAGGAGGCCACACTGTTTGGCGGCACAGCGGGTGCTCCCTACGATGCGTGCTACCACGCGGCGTGTGACGACATCACGAACATCAACGCCGAGGTGCTCGAACAGATGGCCGACGCTATCGCGCACTCCACGCTGACGTTCGCGGAGACCACCTCCGCGGTCAATGGCACCGGCAAGGGCAACGGCAAGGGCTCCGCCAACATGGAGTTCAAGGCCAACCGCAACATCAAGTAACCACGCAGGGAACAGGGGAGGTCGTCTTCGGGCGGCCTCCCCGCCTTTTAAGCCAGCTGCACCGCGAGCTCGGCCGCGTCCGTGGTCGGCAGCCTGCACACGAAGTCGGCACACACCCAGGCCGTGGTGTCCCCCGCCGTGCCCGCGCGGCCCTGCAGCAACTCGAACCCGGCGGCTGCCCAGTCCGCGGCCTGCGCCCGCGTCAGCGCTACCGAGATGCTGCCGGAGCGGTGCCAGTGCCGCGCGAGGGTGGCCGCGGCATCCTGCGCATCGTCGCCGACGACGACGACCTGGCGAGCTGGTTCAGACAGCGCAGACATCACGGTGAGCGCGGCGCCGAGCGAGATCGGCTGGCGCGCCGCGGCCTCGGCAACCCCGGCCATCGCGCCACTCGCCGCGGCCCGGTACGGTTCGTGGGCGGTCAGCAAAAACAGCCGATAGGCGGCGGATGCCACGGCGCTCAGTCCCGACGGATGTGCGCCGTCGCTCGGGTCTGGCCGCACCGCGAGCCCCTGCGACTCGAGTACCGGGTCGGCCCCGCCGGGCACGCCAAAACCGCCGGACCCGGCGGCGAGTGAGTCATCGATGAGCTCGCGGGCCGCCACCGCGTACCGCACCTCCCCGGAGGCGACCGCGAGCTCGATGAGACCGGAGGCAAGCATCCCGACGTCTTCGAGGGTGGCTCTGGCACTCGAAATCGCGTCACCGATCGAGGCGCGGATGAGCCGGTCGCCCACATGGCGTTCCAGCAGGAAGTCGGCGGCGGCGCTGGCAGTTGCGATCCACTCGGGTCGGTCGAGCGTGCGCCCGGCGAGCGCGAGCCCCTCGATGGCGAGACCGTTCCACCCGGTGAGGATCTTCGTGTCGACGGGTGGGGCCTCCACCCGCGAGCGGCTGGCCGCATCCAATGAATAGTAGAAGCCCTCGACCCGTGCGCCGTCGACCGTGCTCTCGCTGTCTTGCGCCGTCGCAAAGCCGCCGCCGGGCTGCTGCATCGAGGTGATCCACTCGGCGATTCCTTCTGCAACATCGCGATCGCCCGCCAGCGCGTATGCCGAGAGTAGTTGGGCGTTGTCGTAGAGCATGCGCTCGTAGTGCGGATCGCTCCAGTCGCGCATCGTCGCGTAGCGGAAGAATCCGCCGTCCACGCGGTCGCGCAAGCCGAGAGTGGCGTGAAGCGTGCGGCCGGCGAGCGCGGCGGCGACGTCATCCCCCACCGACGCCCGCTCCAGCAGGAAGCGCTGCACCGGCGCCACTGGGAATTTCGGCGCTCCCCCGAAGCCGCCCAGCTCGGCGTCTTCGTAACCCGCGAGCTCGGCGACGATCGGCTCGAAGTCGACCACGAGCGCGCCGCCGCCGCCGGGAGCGGCGGACAGGGCATCCACTATCGCGGCGCCGTTCTGCTCGACCTCGGCACGCCGGTCGCGCCAGGCATCGGCGACCGCGTCAAGTACCACCCTGAACGATGGATGCCCCTGCACGGGTTCGGGCGGCCAGTATGTTCCCGCGAAGAAGGCCCTGCCCTGCGGCGTCACAAAAACGTTGAGCGGCCAGCCGAGGTTGCCGGTGAAGGCGGCCGCCGCCGCCATGTAGGTGGAGTCGACCTCGGCGTGCTCCTCGCGGTCGACCTTGATCGCGACGAATCCCTCGTTCATGATCGCAGCGATCGCAGGATCACTGAAGCTTTCGCGGGCCATCACGTGACACCAGTGGCAGGTCGAATACCCGATCGAAACAAGCACGGGGACGTCACGTCTGGCGGCCTCGGCGAAGGGCTCCGGCCCCCACTGCCACCAGTCGACGGGGTTGTCGGCGTGCGATCTGAGGTACGGGCTTACAGCATCCATCAATGCGTTGGGCATAGTCTCAGATTATGTCGTCGACGAGCTTCACGTACCTTGGTGGCCCCACCGGCATCCTCGGGTACGCCGGCAAACGGTTCATCACCGATCCCACCTTCGATGCTCCCCAGTCCTATGAGGCGCCGGGCGAAACCACCCTCGTCAAGACGGCGGGACCGGCCATCGAACGCTCCGAGATCGGCATGATTGACGTCGTGCTGCTGAGCCACCACGGCCACAAAGACAACCTCGACTACGAGGGCCTCGAGCTCATCGCCACGGGCATCCCCACCCTCAGCACGCGGGAGGCTGCGGGCGACCTGTTCGGCGGATCGGTCGTCGGCCTCGACTCCTGGGAGTCCTGGGAGACGGGCGATGTCACGATCACCGCGGTTCCGGCGCTGCACGGCCCTCCCGGCAGCGAGCGGCTCGTCGGCCACGTCACGGGTTTCGTGCTGGAGGCCGAAGGCGAGCCGACCGTCTACATCAGCGGCGACAACGCCTCGCTTCCGCTGGTCGAGCAGATCGCCGGGCGGTTTCCGGATGTCGCGATCGCCGTGCTCTTCGCCGGCGCCGCCCGCGTGCCCGGCATCGACGCTGCGCTGACGTTGACCTCGCAGGATGCGGCTCGCGCCGCCGCGATCCTCGCGGCCACCACCGTCGTCGGAGTTCACACCGAAGACTGGAATCACTTCTCCGAATCCCGGACCCAACTCGAAGTGGCGTTCGCCCACACGGGGTTGCTGGTCGCAACCCCGCGCGGCGAAACCGTCACGCTGTAGCTGTATTAGGACGTCGCGATCGTGGCGAATACCACTCTTTCGGGGCGTCGATCGTGTGCTTTTGTCATGTTAGATTGAGGCGTTGCGCCCCCGCTGCTTCGCGGTAACTGACCGTGGCGGGCAATGATGGGGAGAGTTCCGTGAGCGCTCTCACCCGGTGGGTCGCCGCCCGCAAATCGACCGCATCCGTACTGGTGGTCGCGCTCGTCGTTGGCGTGCCCCTGACGATCGCGGCGCTGCATCCCGGGTTCCCGGTTTCTGATGTGAAACTGACGTCACGAGATGTGTGGGTGACCAACGGCCAGAAACTCCTGGGCGGACGGCTGAATCGTCAGATCGATGAGCTGAACGGCTCTGTGGTGGCGTCGAGCGCGAATTTCGATGTGATGCAGGATGGCGACACCCTGTTCATGCATGACCCGGATGCGGGTCGGGTCGAGTCGGTGAATCCGGCGTCAACCGAGGTGACGTCGTCAGTGGATGTGCCGATCGGCGCCGAGGTTGCGTATGGCGGCAGTGTTATCGCGATCCTGGCAGCTGACGGGAAGCTGTGGGGCATCCCGTCGGTGGGCGACCTGCAGTTCAACTATGTCTCCGACGCTCCGATAGCGGAGTTGGGCGAGGGCGCGCACGTTGCGGTGTCCCCCGACGGCGTGATCCTGGCGGTGTCGCCCGAGACGAAGACGTTGTTTCGGATCGCGACTCTCGACGCCGCACCGCTCGCCACAGATTTTCCGGGTGTCGGAGAGTTCCAGCTCGCTGCGGTCGGCGATGCCCCTGTGGTGTTCGACCAGTCGACGAATGAGATCGTCACTGAGGGCGGGCAGCGGTACGGCATCGGTGACGCGCCCGGATTGGCTCTGCAGCAGACGGGTCCCACATCGGGTTTCGCTGTGCTTGCAACAGCAGACTCCCTGGTTCGGGTAGATCTGGGCTCAGGTTCAGTCGAGACGATGGGTGCCGGCTTCACGAGCAACAACAGCGATGTGAGTGGTATCGCGGCCCCGGTGAATCAAGATGGTTGCGCCCACGGTGCGTGGGGCGCGGACCAAACGTACCTGCTGTCGTGCGAGGGCCAGGATGTCGTGACCCTTGCCATTGCGGAGCCGACACAAGCGGGGGTGCTGGAGTTTCGGGTCAATCGGTCGGTGATCGCATTGAACGACTTGACGAATGGCAATGTGTGGTTGCCGAGTGAGAACATGCGGCTGGTCAACAACTGGGATGATGTGACGCCACCGGTGGAGCAGGAATCTGAGGAGATCGGCGAAGAGAAGTCGGCGATCCAGTCGTTCGAAGACACCCTCGCCGAGCGCACCGATACGAACCGGCCACCGACCGCGAAAGACGACGAGTTCGGGGTACGGCCCGGACGCACCACTATTCTTTCGGTGCTGGACAACGACTCCGACCCCGATGGTGACGTGCTGGTGATCTCGTCGTATGACGCGATCGCGGAGACGACCGGCAGGCTCGACCCGATCGATGGCAGCAGGGCCTTGCAGTTCACTCCGGTCGAGGGCTTCGTGGGCAGCATCTCGTTCAACTACACGGTGGATGACGGCCGTGGCGGCACGGACTCAGCACATGTCACTGCTCGAGTGGTGCCCGACGAGATCAATGAGGCGCCGTACCCGGTTCGACTCCCGGGGGTCGCGGTCGAAGCCAACCAGACGATCTCCTACAACGTGCTGTCAGATTGGCGCGATCCCGACGGGGACGACCTCTATCTCATCGGCGCTAGCCCGAAATCGGGCGACCTTGTGAGATTCACCCCCGACGGTTTCATCACATTCACCCACCAGACCTCGGAGCTGGGACAGAAGGAGGTGCAGTTCCAGGTCAGCGATGGCCGCGGCTCACCCGTGACGGGAACTCTCACGGTCGTCGTCGAGCCTTCCGGTACCCTCAACCCGATCGGAACGCCTGACTTCGCCAGCGCTTTCGTGGGGGAGACAACGGTCATCGAGCCGTTGAGGAACGACCTGTCACCGTCGGGGGCGCAGTTGAGCCTGATCGGCATGGATGAAACGAGCGGTGGGGCCGTGGCATCCTTCAACTCCGATCGCCGACAGGTGACGTTCTCGTCGTCGAACCCGGGCATCTTCTACCTGAAGTACACGCTGCAGGCTGGCGCAAACACGAGTGTGGGCATCATTCGCATCGATGTCAAAGACAAGCCCGCGGATGACAATGTTCCGCCGATTGCCGTGAAAGATACCGCGTACCTGCGTGGGGAAGAGCCCATCACGGTCTCTGTGCTCTCAAACGATGTCAGCCCCACAGGGAAGATTCTGGCCGTGCAGTCGGTGACTGTTCCCGCGGATGTGAAGGCGAAGGGGCTCGTCGTCGAACTTCTCGAGTCGACGCTTGTGCGGGTGACCGCGACATCGGCGATGACGGAGCAGGTCAACTTCAGCTACACAATCTCGGACGGCATCTCGACGGCGACCGCCGGAGTGACCGTGGTACCGGTGCCGGCGTTGACGAAACACCAGCCGCCGGTCGCGGCCGATGATGCGGCCACCGTGCGGGTCGGAGACATCATCACGTTGGATGTGCTGGCCAACGACTTCCATCCAGATGACTCGAGCATGTTCCTCGACACAAACCTGATCACCGCACCCACGGCAGGAATCGCCTTCGTCTCGAACAACCTGCTGCGGTTCCAGGCGCCGGCTGTGGCCGGCGAGTACCGCGTCGACTACCGGGTGCTCGACCCGTTCGGCGAGATGGCTGCAGCGACCGCGGTGTTCATTGTCACCCCCCTGAGCACCGACGGCAACCGCGATCCCATACCCGATCCGCTGGTGGGGCGCGTGCTCGCCGGCGGGTCTATCCGCGTCGACGTTCCACTGAACGGCATTGACCCGGATGGGGATTCCGCGCAGCTTCTGAACTTTCCGCAGAATCCAACGCTGGGCTCTGTGGTGGAGGTCGGCAACGATTACTTCATCTACGACTCTTCCGAGGCGGCCGCTGGCACCGACGAGTTCAGCTACCGCGTGTATGACACCTTCGGTGCAACGGGTGACGCGAGCATCAGAATTGCTGTCATCCCGCAGCCCAGCCAGTTGCAGCCGCCGAACGCGGTCCCTGACAGCGTCGCTGTCAGGCCGGGGCGCGTCGCTCAGGTCGACCTGATGGCCAACGACTCCGACCCGCAGGGCTCTCCGATCAAGGTTTCGAAGACTCTGGTGGACGTGCCAAAGGGCATCGACGCCGAGGTCGTCGGCCGACAGTATCTGGTGGTCACCGCGCCGGAAACCGAGCAATCGTTCTCGCTGCGCTACGAACTCACCAATGACCGCGGCGGTAAGACAATGAGCTACGTGCTCGTGACCGTGACCCCGGATGCGCCACTGCTGCCGCCGACGGCCAATGATGTGCCCATCCTCACAAAATCCATTGCGGGCAAGAAATCATTTACGGTCAACATCTTCGATGGCTACGCGTTCAACCCTGCTGGCAGAACTGAAGACCTTGTCGTATCGATTGATGGCCCCAACGCCGGGGCCGCGACACTGCTCGAGCGCAACGGCCGGATCGAGGTCATCCCGGGCGAAACCCGCCAGGCCATCGCGTACCGGGTGACCAATACCGTGGATGAATTGAGCGCAATGGCGTTCATCCTCGTGCCCGCTGCGGTGGACGAGGACTTCGATGAGCCCCCCATGCTCGACCCGAATCTGCCGATCCAATATGTGAGCATGAACGAGTCACGGCAGTGGGCGCTGTCCGACATTCTCGTGGTGCCCTCTGGTCGGGACGCTCACATCTACACCCCGACGAGCGTGAGCTCGATCCGCAGCAATGGCGAATCCAGCTTTGTTGATGATGGCACGATCAGATTCACTCCGGCCGAGGATTACCGCGGCCCTGCGTCGATCACCTTCACCGTCTCGGACGGCGAATCCAGGAACGACCCCAAGGGAATCGCCGCGACTGTCACCCTGCCCATCGTCGTCGGCGACCCTGAGTCCCGCGATATCCCACCGGGCTTCACCACCCCAAACGTGCAGGTCGAGGTCGGCGAGACGTCCACCACCGACCTTCGCCAGTCGACCGGGCACCCGAATCCGCAGATTCTGCAGGAGGTCACATACTCCAGTGTCTCTACATCCGCGTCGACATTGACCGCGTCTCTCACTGGATCCCAGCTAGCGCTCAGCATCCCCAGAGACGCCGTCAAGGGCAGCACGTACACCGTCGCCGTGACACTGCGGTGGGACAAGTTCACGGTCCCGGGCACGATCAATGTCACTGTGGTCGGTTCGACCAAGCCGCTTCCCGTGGCCGTCGCAGACAGTTACGAAACCAAACGCCCAGTCGGAACCTTCGTGATGGATCCGCTTACCAACGACTCCAATCCGTATCAGAACACCGGCGAGCCACTGACGATCGTGGATGCGCAGATCAGCAACGCAGAAAACGTCGGCGTCATCACCTTCACGGGCACCCAGATCAGGGTTACCCCGAATTCCACCCCGCACTACATGGTCATCGAGGTCGTCTACACGGTGCAGGATGCCACGAAAGACCGGGACCGCCGCGTCAATGGCAGGATCACCTTCACCGTCACCGATGTGCCCGATGTCGTGCAGAAGCCCGACCGTGACGGGGATTCCGCTGTCGGAGGCGATCAATCTGCCACGATCAAGTTCGCGGCTCCCGCGACCAACGGAAAAACCATCACCGGCTATCAGGTGAAGAATCTACAAACGAACACGATCACTGAGGGTTGCACTGCCGGCCAGGCCTGCACTGTGAACGGCCTCACCAACGGAACCCCGTACACATTCCAGGTCAGAGCCATCAACGACAACGGCGCCGGTGCCTACTCCGCCGCCAGCGAACAGATCACCCCGTATGGCACCCCCGGGACCGTCACTCCGGTCTCGCTCGCGCAATCGAACCGTTGGGCGCCGGGCACCATTCAGGGCAGCTGGGATTCCGTTGGCGCGACGGGCGGCACGACAACCTACTTCTGGAACCTCAACGGCGGCGGATTCAACCAAACGTCGGGCCTGAGTACCGGGCCGATCTCGGGACTGAGCGCAGGTAGTTACACGATCGGTGTGTATGCGCAAAACGCTGGCGGCAAGCGGAGCCCCGCAGAAACTCAGTCGAACGCCGTCGCAATCAACGTGCAGCCGACGCCCAATGCTGTGCGCAACCTCTCCACGCCGCCGAACGTTTCGTCGAATTCCACCACGCTCACATGGACCTGGGATGCGCCAGACAACGCCTCTGCCGACCAGGCCGGAGAAGGACTGCAATACCTGTGGTCGACAAGCAATGGTCGATCAGGAACAACCACGGCGACCTCTGCGTCGATCACTGTAGGACCGGGCGGCCCTTACTCGATCACAGTTCTTGCACGAAACAGCGGCGGGAACGGGCCGAGTACAACATCCGGGGGCACGACCGTCACGGCTTACACCCCCCCCACCACCGCCAACGAATGGCACGGTCACTACTCAGACCTGCATCGTCAACAGTGCCGCCTGGTACCAGTACTCCACGTGTTCGAATGTGAACCTCAGCCCCGGCTATGGGCTGTACATCTATTGCTGGGGCACGCAGAACGGTGTCGTTTGGTACCTGATGAACATGGGCGATTACAGCGGATACTTCATCAGGGCAGCCGACACCAGCAGGAGCTACGCGACAGTTCCCGACTGCGGCAGCGTCTAGACCGCCCTGCGGGTGCTGGCGCGATGGCGCCAGCACAGCAAGTCGACTTAGAAGGTTGCCTCGTCCGGGTTTGAGCCGACACGCTGGCCGCGGTCGAGTGCATCGATGGATGCCATCTGCTCGGCGGTCAGCTCGAAGCCGAAGACGTCGAAGTTTTCGGCCATGCGGTTGCGGGAGTTCGACTTCGGGAACAGGATGATGCCGTTTTGGAGGTGCCAGCGAATGGTCACCTGTGCTGGTGTGACGCCATGCGCCTCGGCCGCTGCCTGAAGTGCTGGCTCGCTGAACAGGTCGTACTTTCCCTGGCCGAGCGGACCCCATGCCTGGATGTGCATTCCGACCTCAGCACCGAATGCGCGAAGCTCGCGCTGCGCGAAAGCGGGGTGGAGTTCGAGCTGGTCGACAGCCGGAACAATACCCGTGCCAGCGATGATCTTGTCGAGATGCGCCCGGTGGAAGTTGCTGACGCCGATCGAGCGGGTCTTGCCGTCTGCCTTGAGCTGGGCGAGGGTCTGCCAGCTGTCGAGGTAGCGGTCGAGGTCGGCGCGCGGCCAGTGGATCAGGTACAGGTCGACGAAGTCGAGGCCAAGCTTTTCGAGGCTGAGGTCCATTGCGTCGATCGCAGACTGGGTGCCCTGGTCGCTGTTCCACAGCTTTGTGGTGATGAAGAGCTCGTCGCGCGGGATGCCGGACGCGGCGATCGCGCGGCCCACGCCGATCTCGTTGCCGTAGATTGCCGCGGCGTCGATGTGGCGGTAGCCGACCTCGAGGGCGTCGGTCACGATGCGCTCGGTGGCTTCTGGATCGACCTGGAAAACACCGAAACCGAGTTGCGGAATCGTGGCGCCGTCGTTGAGGGTGATGGTGGGAACAGTCATGATTCCAGCCTATGTCATTACAGGTTGCGTGCCACGCGGAACCCCATGTGGGTGGTGGAGGAGTCCACGGTTTGGCGGGTCCGCGCCGCCGGGCGGTATCGCAGGCAATATTCGGGAGCGCACAGGTGCGATCCACCCTTGGCCACCCGGTCGGTGGACGTGGCGGGTTTGCCGGCGGGCGAGCATCCGCAGGTCGTTGCCTGTTCCGAGTGCCGCGCCTCCCAGACCGTCGAGGTCCACTCCCAAACGTTCCCCGTGACATCCACGAGCCCGAAGTCGTTCGGTGGGAAGGATCCGACCGGCGACGTTCCGACCCAGCCGGCCGCTCCCGTGTTGCGCCACGGGAAAGCCCCCTGCCACGTATTGGCTTTCAGTTCACCAACGTTCTGGGGTTCTTCTCCCCACGCGAACGTGGCGCCGGGCTTGCCACCGCGAGCGGCGAACTCCCACTCGGCTTCGGTCGGCAACCTCGAGCCCGACCATTCACAGAAAGCCGTGGCATCCGCAAAAGATACCTGCACAACCGGATGCTGCGCCACAGAGTCGTTCGTGGTGCCGGGGCCGTGCGGCTCGCGCCAGTTAGCACCCGTGACCCAGTGCCACCACAGACGCCAGTTGCCGAGATCGACGGGGCCCTCGGTCGGCTTGAAGACGAGTGACCCCGGGCGTAGGTCGAGGTCGACAGCGCCGGGGAAATCGTCGGGATTGAGCGGGGTTTCGGCGGTGGTCACGTAGCCCGTCGCTGCCACAAACTCGGCGAACTGGGCGTTGGTGACGGGGGTGCGAGCGATCGCGAAGGGGGCGACGTGCCGCTGCACGACCGGTCCCTCTTCCGGATAAAAGTCGGTTGACCCCATGGCAAAGCTCCCACCCGAGAGTTCGACGAAGTCGAGATCCGTCACCAGCGGTGGTTGCGTCATGTCAGGGGTCCCTTCGTTGTGCGCGCGAGCGCGGCCCTTCGGTGCGAGCGCGCCCGTGCGGACGACCGCGGTCGGGCCGAACGGGCGCGCTCGGCCTAGACGTGCCGCTCGTCGGGGCCGTTGTAGACGCTCAGCGGTCGGATCAGCGCGTTCGACGCGAGCTGCTCCATGATGTGAGCCGTCCATCCGGTGATGCGCGATGCCACGAACAGCGGCGTGAACATCTCGGTGTCGAACCCGATGAGGTTGTACGCCGGGCCGCTCGGGTAGTCCAGATTCGGCAGGATGTTCTTGCGCTCGGTCATCGCCGTCTCGAGGGCGACGTACAGCTCGAGCATCTCGGGCCGGTCGTACTCGGCGACGAGCGTCTCGAGTGCGGCCTTCATCGTGGGCACCCTGGAGTCGCCATGCTTGTAGACGCGGTGACCGAAGCCCATGATCTTGCGCTTCTCGGCGAGCGCGGCGTCGAGCCACAGTTCGACGCCACCTGCGGTGCCGATTTCTTCGAAGGTGTGCATGACGGCCTCGTTGGCTCCGCCGTGAAGCGCGCCCTTGAGCGCACCCACCGCGGCCGTCACGGCCGAGTACAGGTCCGAGAGCGTGCTCGTCACGACGCGAGCCGTGAATGTGGATGCGTTGAAGGAGTGCTCCGCGTACAGGATCATCGACACGTCGAACGCGTTGACGACCACCTCATTCGGCAACTCACCGAACGTCATGAAGAGGAAGTTGGCGGAGTAACCGAGGTCGTCCCGTGGCTCCACGAGGTGCTCGCCGCGGCGGCGGCGCTGGTCGTACGCGACGATGGAGGGAAGCTGCGCCATCAGGGCCATGGACTTGCCCAGGTTCGACTCTGGGCTGGAATCCGCGACATCCGGATCGTTGGCACCAATCACGCTCACCGCGGTGCGCACGACGTCCATGGGATGCGCGGTGAGCGGCAGCTCGTCGATGATGCGCTTCACCCGCTCGTCGATGTGCCGAAGCGCGCGCTCCTGGTTCTCGAAGTCTGCCAGCTGCGTCGGGGTGGGCAGTTCACCGTTCCACAGGAGGTAGGCGACCTCCTCGAACGTGCACTTCTCGGCGAGCTCCTGCACCGGGTACCCGCGATACAGCAGCGAATTGGTCTCAGGGTTCACCTTCGAGATGGAGGTGGTGTCGACGTAGACGCCGGCCAGGCCTTTGTGGATCTCTGGGTCAGTCATGGATGTTCCCTACTTCCCTTGCGGGACCTGGAAGTTGAATACCGAGGTGTCGAAGGCGTTGTACGACTCATAGTCGAGCAGTTCATACAGTCTGGCGCGAGTTTGCATTCCTGCAACCTCCGAGTTAAGAGAACCTTCGCGGGTGATCGTTTCCAGCCCCCGCTCCGCCGCGCCCATGGCGATGCGCAACAGGCTGACCGGGTAGATGACGATGTTGATTCCGACAGCGGCCAGCTGCTCGGTGGTGAACAGTTCGCTCTTGCCGAATTCGGTCATGTTGGCGAGGATCGGCACATCCACGGCCTTGCGCACAGCCTCGAATTCGGCCAGATCGGCCATCGCCTCCGGGAAGATCGCGTCCGCGCCGGCGTCGACCAGCTGCTTCGCGCGATCGATGGCCGCCTGCAGTCCGTCAACCGCCCGGATGTCGGTGCGCGCCATGATGAGCAGGTTGGGGTCGCGCCGCGCGTCGACGGCCGCGCGGATGCGCTTGGCCGCGACATCCGGCCCCACCACGGCCTTGCCGTCGAGGTGACCGCAACGCTTCGGATTGACCTGGTCTTCGATGTGCAGCCCCGCGACCCCGGCGTCTTCGAGCGCCTGCACGGTTCGCGCAACGTTCATGGGCTCGCCGAAGCCGGTGTCTGCATCGATCAGGGTGGGCAGCTCGGTCATGCGGCTGATCTGCTGGCCGCGCGCCGCGACCTCGGTCAGGGTCGTGAGCCCGATGTCGGGCAGGCCGAGGTCGGCGGCGAGCACGGCCCCCGAAATGTAGACCCCCTCGAAGCCCTTGTCCTGGATGAGTTTCGCGCTCAGCGGGTTGAACGCCCCCGGAAAGCGCAGCAGCTCCCCCGTGGCGAGTGCGGCTCGCAGCGTGGCGCGCTTCTCTGCGGGGGTGGTTGTCGCGTACAGCATTAGAAAATCCCCTTCGGGGTCACTGCCGGGAAGTCACCGTTGACGGTGAGCCCCGTCAGGTCGGTGAGATTCTGCAGGTTCTGCGCGGTGTCGAGGAACCTCTCGATCTCGCCAGCCTCCAACACTCCGTCGGCCAGGCTGCGGAACTTGTGGATGTACTGTTCCCGGGCAAACGGCCTCGCTCCGAGCGGGTGCGCGTCGGCGACCGCGATCTCGTCGACGATGCGTGAACCGTCAGCGAGCTCGATCTCTACGCGACCACCGAACGCCTTCTCGGTGATGTCGTTGGAGTGGTATCGGCGGGTCCACTCCTTGTCTTCGATGGTGGTGACCTTGTTCCACAGCGCGATGGTGTCTGGACGGTTGGCGCGCTCCGGAGCGTACGAGCGCTCGTGGTGCCATTCGCCGTCCTGCAGGGCGACGGTGAAGATGTACGGGATCGAGTGGTCGAGGGTCTCGCGGCTCGCACTCGGGTCGTACTTCTGCGGGTCGTTTGCGCCGGAGCCGATCACGTAGTGGGTGTGGTGGCTGGTATGCAGCACGGCGCTCACGATCGACTCAGCTGTGAGCGCGGGATGCTCGCGCTTCAGCCGGCGCGCGAGGTCGATCCACGCCTGCGCCTGGTACTCGGCAGAATGCTCTTTCGTGTACGTGTCGAGGATGGCGAGGCGTGCCTCTCCGCGGGCGGGCAGCGGAACCTCGTAGGCGGCGTCAGCGCCGTCCAGCAACCAGGCGATAACCCCGTCTTCTCCCTCGTAGATCGGGGTGGGGCTGGTCTGTCCGCGCATCGCACGATCAACGGCCTCGACCGCCATCTTTCCCGCGAAGGCCGGGGCATGCGCCTTCCAGGTGGAGATCTCACCCTTGCGCGACTGGCGGGTGGCCGTGGTGGTGTGCAGCGCCTGGCCGACGGCCTGGAAGATGGTCTCGGTCGGCAGCCCCAGCAGGGTACCGATGCCGGCGGCCGCCGATGGGCCGAGGTGGGCAACATGGTCGATCTTGTGCTTGTGCAGGCTGATCGCCTTCACCAGGTCGACCTGGATCTCGTAGCCCGTCACGATGCCTTTCAACAGCTCGGCTCCGGAGCAACCGAGGTGCTGGGCGACGCTCAGGATCGGCGGGATGTTGTCGCCGGGGTGCGAGTACTCGGCGGCGAGGAACGTGTCGTGGTAGTCGAGCTCGCGCACGGCGACCCCGTTTGCCCAGGCCGCCCACTCGGGGCTGGTCGGGAGGTTGCTGCCGAAGACGGTGGACCCTGCTCCATTGCGTGAGACGGGATGCGCCTCGGCCTGGGCGCGCGCGGCGATCACGGGCGCGCGGGTGAGGGACGCGGTCGCCACCGACGCGTTGTCGATGATGCGGTTGATGACCATGTCGGCCACGGCATCCGTCGCCTCGATCTGCTCGGAGGCCACCGCGGCGATCTTCCAGGCGAGCTGGTTTTCTCTGGGCAGGTTTTCTTCGCTCTTGTAGACACGAACAGGATGCAGGGTTGTCATGGCGTTCCTTTATCGATGCGTGCTGAGCATCTGCGCGGTCGCGAGGATGCTGGTCAGGCTTTGGTGGAGATGGACGTGGGTTGCCGAGGCGGCCAGTTCGCTGTCGCCGGCCGCGACGGCCTCGACGATGAGGAGGTGCTCGCGGGCGGCCGCACGGAGGCGGGAGTTGTTGTCGCGCGAGATGCGGCGGAGCCTGACCAGGTGCGGCCTCAGGCTGCGCAGGGCCGTCACGAGGTAGGTGTTGGCGGAGGCGGCATCCATCGCGGCATCGAACCTGGCGACGAGTTCGTAGTAGCCGGCGTGGTCTGAGCGCTCGAGCAGGTCGGGTGCGACCCTGAATTCGGCGGCGAGGGTTTCGAACACGGCCGGGTCTCGATGCTGCGCGGCCTGGCGGGCGATCTGCTGCTCGAGTGCCTGCCTGAGCTCGAAGAGCTGGGCGATGTCGCTGACCGAGACGGCGGTGACGACGAGTCCCCTGCCGCCCTGGGCCGCGACGAGCCCATCAGACAGCAGCCTGGCCAGGGCCTCGCGCAGTGGTGTTCGGGAGATTCCGAGCCGTTCAGACTGCTCTACTTCGCCGAGCACGGTGCCGGGTTCGAGCCGCCATTCGAGGATGTCTTCGCGCAGGGCCGCATAGGCGCGTTCGCTCGCTCGCATCCACACCCCTTCGCCGTTGTATACACAGGCTAGCGCTACAGCCCCATAATCGCAACGATTGGGCTTCTGTGTATGCAAAGACGGGCTAGCGGCGAACCTTGCCCGTGAGTCCGGCAACCGGCGCGAGCAGTGTCGGTCGGGCGGCGAACCAGCCGGCGACCATGAGCACGATCGATCCGGCGAAGAAGGCGAGCCCGAGCCAGCCCTGGTCGTCGCGGGCGGCGTACATGTGGTTGAGGTTGCGCAGGGCTCCGGTCAACAGCACGAGCACCACGTGCACGATGATGAACGCGACGAAATAGATCATCACCGGGAAGTGGATGGCACGAGCCACCGGCAGCGGGAACACCTTGTCGAACTTGCGGAACTTCGTCGCGAACCCGGGCGCCATGCGGATGCCGGTGGCGAGCGCCAGCGGGGCCGCAATGAACGTGGTGACAAAGTAGGCCAGCAGCTGCAGGGCGTTGTAGTTGAGCCATCCGTTCTCGGTCGGCCAGTTCATCGACGCGTACTGCAGTGCTGCGGAGAGCGCGTTGGGGATGACGTCCCAGCTGACCGGAATGACACGCACCCACTGCCCGGTGGCGAACAGGAGGATGTAGAACACGACCCCGTTGAGCACCCACAGCGAGTCGACCGTGAGGTGGAACCAGACCGGCAACCCGATGCGAACCGGCGGGTTCTTGGTTTTCAGCAGGCCGGTGTTGTTGCGCGTCCAGAAGGCTGCTGGGCGCTTGCCTTTGCGAATCTCCCAGCCCGTTCGAATGATGAAGAGCATGAAGAACGAGTTGAGGAAGTGCTGCCAGCCGAGCCAGGCAGGGAAGCCGACCGGGGCATCCGCCGGCAATTCGGACTCGCCGGGGTAGTCACTCATAAACGACTGCACGGCGGGAAGTTCGCGGATGCCGCGCGCGGCGAGCACGACGAGGATCACGAGCGCCAGCCCCGCGGGGATCATCCAGGCGAGCTTCCGCCAGCGGCTTCGGGCGGCGGAGGTCTGTGGCGTCGTCACCTGCCCACAATATCCTTAGCCACTCGTCAGTCGAATACATGCAGCCAGATGTTGTCGGGATCCCAGCCGTGCCCCCGTCTGCCCTTGCGGCCCGCCGTGGGGTCGAACTGCGCCCGCCCCTCCCCGTTCCACCCGACCCGCTGGTCCCACAGCACGCGCAGGTCATGCGCCTCTCGCTCGATGTGCTCGATGACGCCGTGTTTGAGGTGGTACCAGTGGTTGGGCCAGTCGTCCCTGGTATCCGTCCAGCCGCAGGCCAGCAACAGGCGCAGGTGGTGCTGGACGGCGGTGCGGCCCACCCCGAACTCGTGGGTGATGACCCCTTCGAGTTCGCCGGCGGTGTGCTCGCCCGACGCGAGAATCTGCACAAGGCGGCGCCGAATGGGCTCGGCCAGCACTTCGTATGGGTGCACAAAAACACAATGTCAGTTGCGACTGACGTCAGTCGCAACTGACATTCAAAAAACGGACAGGGGCGTTCGCGCGGACGCTGTGGAGGGGAGGCGTGGCCTAGAGGTCGCTGATCGCCTTCGGCTCATATCCGAGCGCCTGGGCGACCTCTGCGTTGAAGAGGGATCCGGCGTGGGTGCTGAGGCCCTTCGAGAGGGGCTCGTTGGCGGTGACGGCGCCCAGCCAGCCCTTGTCGGCGATCAGCAGCACGTAGGGAAGCGTCGCGTTGGTGAGAGCCTGGGTTGAGGTCTGCGACACGGCGCCCGGCATGTTCGCGACGCAGTAGTAGGTGCTGTTGTGCACGGGGAAGGTCGGGTCGTCATAGGTTGTCGCGCGGCTTCCCTCGAAGCATCCACCCTGGTCGATCGCGATGTCGACGAGCACGCTTCCGCGCTTCATCGTTGAGACCATGGCGTCGGTCACAAGCTTCGGGGCGGCCGCCCCGGGGATGAGCACTGAGCCGATCACGAGGTCGGCCTCCTTCACGAGCGCCGCGATCGCGTAGTTCGTCGAGACGGCGGTCTTCAGCCCGGGGTACTGGCCCTCGAGCTGGCGGAGACGGGGAATGGAGAGGTCGACCACCGTGACCTCGGCTCCCATCCCGAGGGAGTTTGCCGCTGCGTGCTCGCCGGCAACGCCGCCACCGATCACCACGACCTTCGCCTTCGCGGTGCCGGGCACGCCACCCATAAGAACGCCGCCACCACCGTTCGAGCTCATCAGCTGGTTTGCTCCCACCTGCGCGGCCAGTCGGCCGGCGACCTCGCTCATGGGCGAGAGGAGGGGAAGCGTACGGTCGGGCAACTGCACTGTCTCATAGGCGATGGAGGTCGTGCCCGCCGCGAGAAGAGCGTCGGTGCACGGGCGTGAGGCCGCGAGGTGCAGGTAGGTGAAGAGCACCTGTCCGTCGCGCAACCGCGGGTATTCCTCGGCGATGGGCTCCTTGACCTTCAGCAGCAGGTCGCCCGCGGCCCAAATCTCGTCGGCAGTCGCCAGAATGGTCGCGCCTTCGGCGACATACTGCTCATCGGTGATCTGCGCGCCAAGCCCTGCACCCTTCTGGATGACAACCTCGTGGCCTCGGCGCACAAGCTCATGCACACCCGCGGGGGTGAGTGCTACGCGGTTCTCGTTGTTCTTGACCTCTGTGGGGACTCCGACGCGCATGGCTGTGATCCGATCTGTGAATAGGCGGTGGGAACAATTTTGTGGAAGATTCGTTACAAACGGGTTTCATCCGCAGAAAATTCTGTAAAGTTGGCAAAATTCATTCGTACCGAACGTGAGGATGCCCGATTTCATGTCCGAACAGGAGATCCTTCGGCCGCTGCCGCAACTCGATGACATCGACCTGACCCTGGTGCGGCTGTTGCGCGACGATGCGCGCATGTCGAATGCCCGCCTTGCCGAGGAGGTGGGAATCGCCGCATCCACCTGCCTGACACGCGTGCGGTCGCTGATCGAGCGTGGTGTCGTGCGCGGTTTTCACGCCGAGCTCAACCCGCGGGCTCTGGGTCTCGGCCTCGAGGCGCTCATCAGCGTCAACATCCGGGTCGGCGCCCGACGGGCCATCGCGCAGTTCTCCGACGAGATGCGTCAGCTGCCCGAGGTCGTTCAGGTCTTCTTCCTGGGCGGGTCGGAAGACTTCATCCTGCACGTCGCGTCGCGGGACTCCGACCACATCAGGCAATTCGTGGTCGACAACCTCTCGGCACACCCCTCGGTCGCGTCCACGCGCACCAGCCTGGTCTTCGAGCACCACACCCCGGGGCTCTCGGTCAGGGGCTGACTGCGACACCGGGTTAGAGTGTGAGGCTGATGTCTTCCGAGAGCGCGCCGCCGACAACCGGGCCCCCGCACGTCACCTTCCCGCCCGACCTTCCCGTTAGTCAGCGTAAAGACGACATCGAGAAGGCGATCCGCGGCAGCCAGGTCGTCATCGTGGCCGGTGCGACCGGCTCGGGCAAGACCACCCAGATCCCCAAGATGCTGATGGAGCTCGGCTACGACAGCATCGGCCACACCCAGCCCCGCCGCATCGCCGCGCGCACCATCGCCGAGCGCATCGCCGAAGAGCTGGGGCAGGAGGTGGGCCAGCTCGTCGGCTACCAGGTGCGCTTCACCGACCGGGTCGGCAAAGACACGAAGATCAAGCTGATGACCGACGGCATCCTGCTCAATGAGATCCACCGCGACCGCGACCTCAAAAAGTACGATGCGATCATCATCGACGAGGCGCACGAACGCAGCCTGACGGTCGACTTCCTGCTCGGCTACCTCAAGCAGCTGCTGCCCAGGCGTCCCGACCTCAAGGTCGTGATCACGAGCGCGACGATCGACCCCGAGAGCTTCGCGAGGCATTTCGCCGCAGCCGACGGCACCCCGGCCCCGATCATCGAGGTCTCGGGCCGCACCTATCCGGTCGAGATCCGCTACCGACCGCTCGCGCCCGACGAGGAGGGCGACGAAGGCCGCGACCTCTTCCAGGCGATCAACGAGGCCATCGACGAGCTCGGGCGCGAAAGCGCTGGCGACGTGCTCGTGTTCCTGTCCGGCGAGAACGAGATCCGGGATGCGGAAGACGCCATCCGGGGCCGACACCTGCCCGGCACCGAGGTGCTCCCCCTCTACGGCCGCCTCAGCGCCGCGGACCAGCACCGCGTCTTCGAAAGCAGCAGAACCCCCGGCACCCGCCGCCGCATCGTGCTGGCGACCAACGTCGCCGAGACGAGCCTGACGGTTCCGGGCATCCGGTACGTCATCGACGCCGGCACGGCACGTATCAGCCGGTACAGCGTGCGCTCCAAGATCCAGCGGCTGCCGATCGAGGCGATCAGCCAGGCGTCCGCGAACCAGCGCAGCGGCCGGTCGGGGCGAACCAGCGACGGCATCGCCATCCGCCTCTACTCCGAGGAAGACTTTTCCAAGCGACCCGAGTTCACCGAGCCCGAGATTCTGCGCACCAACCTGGCCGCGGTCATCCTGCAGATGATCTCGCTGGGGCTCGGCGACATCGCCGCCTTCCCCTTCCTGCAACCACCGGAGTCGCGCGGCATCAAGGATGGTCTCGACCTGCTGCACGAGCTGAACGCGATCACCAAAACCTCCACCATCACGCGCATCGGCAAGCAGCTGAGCCAGCTGCCGATCGACCCGCGGCTGGCGCGCATGGTCATCGAGTCGAAGCAGCACGCGACAACGCGCGAGGTGATGGCGATCGTCGCCGGGCTGAGCATTCAGGATCCTCGCGAGCGGCCGCTCGAGCGCCGCACCCAGGCCGACCAGCAGCACGCCAGGTTCACCGACCCGACAAGCGACTTCCTGACCCTGCTGAACCTCTGGAACCACCTCGAGGAGAGGCAGAAGGAGCTCAGCGGCAACCAGTTCCGCCGCGAGGTCAAGAGCGAGTACCTCAACTATCTGCGCGTGCGGGAATGGCAGGACGTCTACCGCCAGCTGTCGCGCACCACCAAGCAGCTGGGGCTCCACATCGGCGATGCCCACGCGAACCCCGATGGCATCCACCGCTCACTGCTCGCGGGGCTGCTGAGCCATATCGGCCTGAAGGATTCGGCGAAGAAGGATTACGTCGGCGCGCGTCAGTCGCGATTCGTGATCTTCCCAGGATCGGCGCTGGCGAAGAAGCAGCCGGCCGCCGTGATGAGCGCTGAGCTCGTCGAGACCAGCCGGCTTTTCGCGAGGATGAACGCCGCCATCGATCCGGCCTGGGCCGAGACGATCGCGGGAGACCTGATCAAGCGCACGTACTCCGAGCCGCACTGGGAGCGCAAGCAGGGCGCGTCTGTCGCCTTCGAGCGCGCCACCCTGTACGGGGTGCCCATCATCGTCAAGCGTCGCGTGCAGTTTTCCCGCATCGACCCGCAGTACGCCCGCGAGCTGTTCATCCGGCACGCGCTCGTCGAGGGTGACGTCACCGACGAGACGCTCAGAGCGCGACTGTACGACTTCGACCGCGCGAACAAGCGGCTGCGCGCCGAGCTCGCGCAGCTCGAGGAGCGCACGAGACGCCGCGACATCCTGTTCGACGATGAGGCGGTCTTCGACTTCTACCAACGACGCATCCCGCCCGAGGTGGCGTCGACGCGAGACTTCGAGGGCTGGTGGCGCAAGGCGAAGGTCGACTCCCCCGACCTGTTGACGATGACCGCCGAGAACCTCGTCGACGACGAGACGCCAGACCTCGATCACGACGCGTTCCCGAGCACCTGGCAGCAGGGTGACCAGTCGCTCGACCTGAGCTATCGGTTCGAGCCGGGCTCCGAGGATGACGGCGTCACGGTCGCGATTCCGCTCCCGCTGTTGGCGGGGTTGAAGCCCGACGGGTTCGACTGGCAGGTGCCGGGGTTACGTGAGGAGCTGGTGACGGCTCTAATCCGGTCGCTGCCGAAGAGCATCCGTCGCCATGTCGTGCCGGCGGCGGACTGGGCACGCACCCTGCTGGCAGAGGCCGAGGGCGCCGAGGGCTCCCTGGTCGCGTTCCTCGCCCGCCAGATCACCGCGAAGACGTACACGCCGGTTGCCGTCTCAGACTTCGACCTCGACCGGGTTCCCGCCCACCTTCGCGTGACCTTCGCCGTGATGGATGACCGTGCGAACCTCGTCGCGAGCGGCAAGGCGCTGAGCGCGCTGCAGGCCAGCCTCAAGCCGGTCGCACGAGCGAGCGTCGCTCGTGTGACGGAAACAGCGTCGGCGGCCTCGCCCCAGAGCGAGCGCGTCGAGCGCGCCGGGATCACCACCTGGGACTTCGACGAGCTCGATCGCAGCCGCGACACGAAGCACGGCACGAACACGATTCGTGCCTACCCTGCCCTCGTTGACGAGAAGTCGAGCGTGGCGATCAGGCTCATGAGCACCCCGGAAGACCAGGCCACGGCGCACCGGCTCGGCGTGCGACGGCTCCTGATGCTCGCGATCCCCTCCCCGACGGGCTACGTGCAGGAGCATCTCACCACGCAGGAGAAGCTGGTGCTCGCCCAGAGCCCGTACCGCACGAACGCTGCCCTGTTCGAGGACTGCATGATCGCCTGCATCGACGCCGTGATCGGCGATGGCCAGCTGTTCACGCGCGCCGAGTTCGAGAAGGCCCGGGATGCGGTCTCCGCCACGATTGTGGATGCCCTCTTCCAGGCTGTCGCCCTCGTGTCACGCATCACCGCCAGGGCTCGCGAGGCCGATAAGGCGATCAAGGCGGCGACGAGCCTCGCCCTCATCGCGCCGCTGGGCGATGCCCGCAGCCAGCTCGATGCCCTGGTCTTCGACGGTTTCGTGAGCGCAACCGGGCTGGAGCGGCTGCGCCGCATCCCCGCCTACCTCGATGGACTGATCCACCGGGTGGGCAAGCTGGTCGAGAATCCCTCCAGAGACCGGGTGTGGATGACCGAGGTGCAGCTCGCGCAGGGGCGCTACATCACGGCCGGTGGGGCCCTGCCGGTCGATCCCGCGGCCGAGGCTCGCATCATCCGGGCCCGCTGGATGCTGGAGGAGCTGCGGCTCAGTCTTTTCGCCCAGCACATTGCGACGGCCGAGCCCGTCAGCCTGCAGCGCATCACCAAGCTTCTCGCCGGGTAGCAGCCAGCCCTCACCGGCTAAGTAAAGTTTTCTTGACATCGTGTATGACTTCTCGTACATTCGTCGTGTCAGCAATTCTTGACATCGAGCATCGGAGAGGTCATGCCATTCGAAGAGAAGAGCGCGTGGATCATGGGGATCCTTGCGGTCGTCACGTACGCGATCTACGCGTTCATCATGTCCGGCCTAGCACAAACCGTGCCGCTTCCCGAGGTGGACTACGTGCCCGTCATGATCTGGATGATCGGGGCATCCATCGTCGCATCGATCCTGCTGCACATCGCCATCGGCCTGACCTCGCGAAAGGACGCCGGCAGGAAAGACCAGCGTGACCGCCAGATCTACCGGATGGGTGAATACATCGGCCAATCGTTCGTCATCGCGGGTGCCCTCGCCGCCATGCTCATGGCCATGTTCGAACTGCCCCACTTCTGGATCGCCAACACGCTGTACCTTGCCTTCGTGCTCTCGGCGATCCTGGGCACGATCGCCAAGCTGGTGTCGTACCGCAGGGGGATGCCAGCATGGTGAAGCCGACCAGCGTCACCAACTCGATCCGCGCACTGAGGTTCGGCCATTCCGAGATGACTCAGGCCGAGCTCGCCGACCGGATCGGCGTCACCCGCCAGACCGTGAATGCCATTGAGCAGGGCAAGTACTCGCCGTCGCTCGAACTGGCGTTCCAGATTGCCCAGGTGTTCGAGGTGCAACTGGGCGAGGTCTTCCAATACCCAGCCAACGAAGGGACTGCGCCATGAAGGCAATAGTTCAGGACGAATACGGCCCGGTCGGGGTGCTCTCCCTCCGGGAGATCGAGGCGCCAACACCGGGGCCCAACGAGGTGCTCATTCGCGTGCATGCGGCCGGGGTCAACCCGGCGGACTGGCACCTGATGACCGGCCTGCCACAGATGGCGCGCATCGCTCTCGGACTGTCACGCCCGAAGAATCCGGTGCGCGGCATGGACGTCGCCGGCGTGGTGCACTCGGTCGGCTCGGCGGTCACGGCGTTCCGCACCGGCGACAGTGTGTTCGGCATCGCCGGCGGTTCCTTCGCCGAATTCGCCAAAGCCTCGACCGGCACGCTGGCCCTCATGCCGGAGTCCCTGACTTTCGTGCAGGGCGCCGCGATTCCGATGGCGGCTTGCACAGCGCTTCATGCCGTCCGGGATGCCGGGCTCGTCTCTGCAGGAAAACGCGTCATGGTCATCGGCGCTGGCGGCGGCATCGGCACCTTCGCCGTGCAACTGGCCATCGCACTCGGCGCCACGGTCACGGGCGTCTGCAGTACGTCGAAGGTGGATCTCGTGCGCTCCCTCGGAGCAGAGGGCGTGATCGACTACACGATGAACGATCTCTCGGGGCATCCACCATTCGACGTCATCATTGACACGGCGGGCAACCGGCCACTGTCAGAGTTGCGATCCGCGCTCACCGAACGCGGCAGAATCGTGATTGTCGGAGCGGAGGGCGGTGGCAAATTCGCCGGCAACACCGGCCGGCAGTTCACGGCGATGTTGGCACCCTTCGCGCGGCAGAAGACGATCGGGCTGATCTCGACAGAGACCTCGGCAGATCTCGAGTCGCTCCTCGAGTTCGTGGCGGCAGGAACTGTGCACCCTGTCATAGACCGCGAATACCCGCTCGCCGAGGCCGCGGCCGCTATCACCAGGATGACCGATGGCCTCGCTCACGGAAAGATCGTGCTCACCGTCTGACCAGCAGGCACGCACCCGCGCCACCGCCGAGGTGGAGTACACACACAGCCTGCTGCGACTAGCCTGTGGGAGGCGCCTGAAACGGCGCGTCAGCACCAGAGAGGTTGTGTAGTGCAGCAAAATTCATCCCGTACCGTGTCGGCCGAGATCTCGCGCTCGTGGCTCCTGGTCGCGGCGACGAAGCCGCAGACTTTCGACGAAGCCGAAGGCTCCCGCGCAGACCAGATCATCCTGGACATCGAGGATGCCGTCGACCCCGGTCTCAAAGACAGCGCCCGCGCCGACGTCGTCGACTGGCTGAGCACCGGCGGAAGCGGCTGGGTGCGCATCAACGACCGCACCTCCGACTTCTGGTCTGACGACGTCGACGCGCTGGTCGGCATCCCGGGACTCCGCGGCGTGATGCTTGCCAAGGCAGAGTCGCCAGCCCATGTCTCCGAAACATTCGACAGGCTCCACGGTGTCACCCCCGTGATCGCGCTCGTCGAGTCCGCCCTCGGCATCGAGGAGGCGGCGAACATCGCACGAGCTCGCGGTGCGTACCGCCTCGCCTTCGGCAGCGGCGACTACCGTCGTGATACCGGAACCAGTTCAGACGACATGGCGATGGCGTACCCGCGCTCCCGACTGGTCGTCGCCAGCCGCGTCGGCAACCTCCCCGGCCCCATTGATGGCCCCACGGTCGGCACCAACCACACGCTCCTCCGGGAGCAGGGCGGCATGGCTGTGGCGCTCGGGATGACCGGAAAGCTGTGCCTCGACATCGAGCAGCTCCCGATCATCAACGAAGTCATCAGCCCCACCCGGTCGGACGTGGCGTGGGCACGCGACTTCCTTATCGACTTCGAGGCACGGGGACGGGTCATCCGCGACGGCAGCGACCCGCCCCGGCTCGGTCGCGCGCAGAAGATCGACAAGCTCGCTCGCGCGTTTGGCGTCGAGCCCGCTTAGCGAGGCAATCCGCGCACAGACAAAACAAAGGGGCGGCTCCACTGGAGCCGCCCCTTTGTCATGTTTTGTCTACTTCTTTTTTCCCTGCGCGCGACGTTCGGCGCGGTTCGCTGCCGGAGGCGCGTCGCCTTCAGCGCGCTGGCCGAAAGCACCGCGGGCCGCCGCCTGCTGCGGGGCGGACTGTCCGCCCTGTGCCTGCTGCGCCTGCTGGGCGCGGGCGGTTGCCGCCTGCTCGATCTGGCCGCGCTGGTTGCGCACCTCGACCTCGCCCTGCGCGTCGGCGCTCGGCGCTGAGTAGCTGAGCTTGTTCGTGTCGGTGGCTGGGGCCGCCAGACCCTTGGCCTCGACTCCCGAAGCGCCGGTGACCTCGACCTCGAGGTTGAACAGGAAGCCGACGGACTCTTCGCGAATGGAGGCCATCATCGACTGGTACAGCGCAAAACCTTCGCGCTGGTACTCGATCAACGGGTCGCGCTGTGCCATGGCACGCAGTCCGATGCCGTCTTTCAGGTAGTCCATCTCGTAGAGGTGATCGCGCCAGCGACGGTCGATGACCGACAGCACGACGCGACGTTCGAGCTCACGCATGGCCGATTCGCCGAGCTGCGCTTCGCGACGCTCATAGGCGAGGCTGGCGTCCGACATGATCTCTTTGCGGAGGAACGATGTGGTGAGCTTGCTGGCAGAACCAGCCTCGGTCAGCACCTCGTCGCTCGTGATCGAGATCGGGTACAGCGTCTTGAGCTCCGTCCACAGGGTGTCGAAGTCCCACTCGTCCGAGTGCCCTTCGGCCGTGTGTACGTCGATGACCTCGCCGATGACATCCTCGAGGAAGTGGGTGACCTTGCTCTGCAGATCGTCACCCTCAAGGATGTGGCGACGGTCACCGTAGATCGCCTCGCGCTGACGGTTCAGCACGTCGTCATACTTCAGCACGTTCTTGCGGATCTCGGCGTTGCGGCTCTCGACCTGGCTCTGAGCACTCCGGATGGCGCGGCTGACGACCTTGGACTCGATGGCCAGGTCATCCGGCACGCTGCCGCGACCCATGAGAGCTTCGGCTGCACCACTGTTGAACAGGCGCATGAGGTCATCTTCGAGAGACAGGTAGAAGCGGCTCTCGCCGGGGTCTCCCTGCCTGCCCGAGCGACCGCGCAGTTGGTTGTCGATGCGCCGGGATTCGTGGCGCTCGGTGCCGAGCACGTACAGCCCGCCCACCTCGATGACCTTGTCTGCCTCGACCTGCACCTCAGCCTTGACGGCCGAGTACACGCCATCCCACTCGGCCTCGTACTCGTCGGGCGTTTCGCTGGGGCTGAGGTTCCTGCTGTTCATCTGCGCTACGGCAAGGAACTCGGCGTTGCCGCCGAGCATCACGTCGGTACCGCGACCGGCCATGTTGGTGGCGACGGTGACGGCGCCAAGACGGCCGGCCTGAGCGACGATGGCTGCTTCGCGAGCGTGATTCTTCGCGTTGAGCACCTCGTGCTTGACGCCCTTCTTGGCGAGCATCCGCGACAGCAGCTCGCTCTTCTCCACGCTCGTCGTTCCGACCAGCACGGGCTGGCCGGCGGCGTGACGAACCACGATGTCTTCGACGACCTGGCCGAACTTCGCCTGCTCGTTCTTGTAGATCAGGTCTGACTGGTCTTTGCGCAGCATCGGCTTGTTGGTCGGGATCGGAACAACACCGAGCTTGTACGTGCTCATGAACTCGGCGGCTTCCGTCTCGGCCGTACCGGTCATGCCGGAGAGCTTGGAGTACAGGCGGAAGTAGTTCTGCAGGGTCACCGTGGCGAGGGTCTGGTTCTCGGCCTTGACCGCGACACCTTCCTTCGCCTCGATCGACTGGTGGATGCCCTCGTTGTAGCGGCGGCCCATCAGGATTCGGCCGGTGTGCTCATCGACGATCAGCACTTCGCCGTTCATCACGACGTAGTCCTTATCTTTCTTGAACAGCGACTTGGCCTTGATTGAGTTGTTCAGGAACGAGATCAGCGGGGTGTTCGCCGACTCGTACAGGTTGTCGATGCCGAGGTAATCCTCGACCTTCTCGATGCCTGGTTCGAGCACACCCACGGTGCGCTTCTTCTCGTCAACCTCGTAGTCGACCTCAGGGATCAGCTTGTTGGCCAGGTTCGCGAACTCGGTGAACCAGCGGTTAGCCTCGCCGGAGGCCGGGCCCGAGATGATGAGCGGCGTACGAGCCTCGTCGATCAGGATGGAGTCGACCTCATCCACGATCGCGTAGGCGTGGCCGCGCTGCACCATGTCGACCGCCTGCCACGCCATGTTGTCGCGCAGGTAGTCGAAGCCGAACTCGTTGTTGGTGCCGTACGTGATGTCTGCCGCGTACTGTTCGCGGCGTTCGGGCGGAGTCTGGCCGGACAGGATGACGCCGACCGTCATTCCGAGCGCCCTGAACACGCGGCCCATCAGCTCGGACTGGTAGCTCGCAAGGTAATCGTTGACGGTGATGACGTGCACACCGCGTGACGGGATGGCGTTCAGGTATGCCGCGAACACGGCCGTGAGGGTCTTGCCCTCTCCCGTCTTCATCTCGGCGATGTTGCCGAGGTGGAGGGCTGCGCCGCCCATCGCCTGTACGTCAAACGGGCGCATGCCCAGTGTGCGTTGTGAAGCTTCGCGAACGGCGGCGAACGCCTCAGGCAGCAGGTCGTCGAGGGATTCGCCCTTCGAGAAGCGCTCCCGCAGCTCGACCGTCTCGTTTTTCAGCTCTTCGTCGGTCAGCTCCTTGAAGTCTTCTTCGAGGTGATTGACCGCGTCGGCATAGTGCTTGAGGCGTCGAAGAAGTCGACCCTCTCCTACGCGAAGCGCGCGTTCAAGAACGTTGGCCACCGATAACTCCAGTCTTCGTCGGGATATCCCCGAGTTTCCGGCACGACAATAATCGCGTTACCGGTGGCCAATCGTACCAAGTCGAGCCGTATCAGTGCCTCCCGCTGCGCCCCCGAGCGGCGACTGTGGGCAGTTCCTCAGACTCTTCCTCGAGACCGATCACCCCGTAGTCCCATCCCTTGCGCCGATAAACCACGCTCGGACGGTCGGTTTCGCTGTCAATGAACAGGAAGAAGTCGTGCCCGACGAGCTCCATGTGATCCAGCGCGTTCTCGACCGTCATGTGCGAGGTGGGGAACACCTTGCGTCGAATCACCACGGGTGTGTAGTCGTCATCGCCCGGTTCTGGCTCTGTCGCCTCCTGCACGGGGACCGATCCGGTGCTCACCTTCTCGATCACGTCCGGGCTTGCCGGGGTGATGTCCACGACCGCGAAACCGTCAGCGGTTGCCTCGCGGAGCGAGACGGGACGATGTTGACCGCGATGTACTTTCTTGCGGTCCTTCGACTGGCGTACCCGCTCCATCAGCTTGGCCATGGCCAGGTCGAAGGCGGCGTACTTGTCGGATCCAGCGGACTCCGCTCGTACCAGCGGACCGGGACCGATGAGGGTGAGTTCGACCCTGTCGTCGCCGCTCGCTCCCCTGGTCTCATGATGACGGGTGACTTTAATCTCGAATGCGATTGCCTTTTCGGCCAGATGATTGACCTTTTCAGCCTTCTCTATCGCGTATTCCCTGAACCTGTCGGTAACCCCCAGGTTTCGTCCGCTGACGGTAATTTCCACGGCGACCTCCCAGCCATCATGCGCAGCCGCCAGAGCCTGAATCGAACCCAGGCGGTTTTTGTTCTGCGCCTTTTGCCCCACCGTAGTCCTCGCGGCTGGGGTTGTCACGCGCCCCAAACATCCTCGCGGTGAACGCTATAGTTGCTCCTCCAACAACCTCGCCACCCGCCGCCCGAATGGCCCGCGCGGCCTCATCCAGGGTCGCTCCCGTGGTCACAATGTCGTCGACGAGAACGAAGCACCGGCCTGTCAGGGCGCGCTTCGCGGCCATCGCGCCTCGCAGGTTTGAGACGCGACCCGCTCGGTCGAGCGATTTCTGGGCTGTCGTCCGGCGTGCGGCATACAGCACCCGTGCCGGTGTGTACATCGTGTGGCGCAGGATCAGCGCGACAGGGTCATAGCCGCGACGCCGGTACGACGTCCTGCTGGTCGGCACGGGGGCGATCTCCACCCGCCCTCGCAGCGGCGCCAGGCCGGGCCCCTGCCAGCGCGCAACAGCGTCCGCGACTGACTGCCCGATCGCGAGATCCAGGGGCCGTGAGAGGGCTGCAGCGACATCCGTGCGGTGATGCTCTTTCAACGCCAGGATGACGCGGCGCACGCGTGCCTCGTATCGCAGCGCTGTGACGACCTCGAGCCCGCCCGCGGTTGTCTGGCGGGTCGGCGCCGGACGCAACGCCGAGGCGCAATCGGGGCACAGGCCGCGGTCTTCTGCGTCGCATCCCGCGCATTGGATGGGCATGAGCACCGCCCAGGCGTCCAGAAGCGCCGCGCGTACGATGGCCGGCCACGACTCCATGCCCTCATGCTCACCGGAGGCGGCACACTCGACGCGGCGCTTCCACAATCTGTGGAGAGCGTGCCGTGCTACTGCTTTGTCGCGAGCAGGGTGGCGGCGATGCCGGTCGGCACCCAGCCGGTGCCCTGCGACCGCCAGACCTCCCCGTCGCTCAGCACGCGAAGCCCGTCGGTTCCTGCCGTTCCGCCGGCGATGGAGACGGCGCCGTCGAGCTGGCCGAGGGGGAGGGTGGGTCCGCCGATCTCGACGAGCGTGATGACCCCGGCCCCTGACAGGGTCGCGACCGACTTGTCGTCCACCCACGTGGCATCCACCGGCGCACCCTGCGGGGTGGGCAGATCAAAGAGCTGGCCGAGCCTGACGGGCACGCCGTCCTGACGGATGATCCCCGCCACCGCGAGTCGCGGACCGACCGGTGTCGCGAGGTAGACCAGCAGCCGCGCGCCGTCCCGCGAGACGGCCATCGACACGATGCTGCTGTCGTCGGGCAGGCCGGATTGAAGCGTGTGTTCTGTGCGGTCGGCCTCGATGGTCAGCAGCGACGCCGCGCTGGCGCCCCTGGCCGACCAGACGTATCCCAGCGGATCGATCGAGGGCCGAATGAGTCCGGCCCTGCCGTCCAGGAGCGTCACCGCGTTGGCACCGGCGCTGGCCAGCGACACACCGTCGGCAGCCAGGATGACCGCGGCCGACTTGTCCTGCGAGAGGGTGGCGGCTGTGGGCTGTGCGGCGACGACCTGGTTCGACAGTCCCGGAACGTTTGCGATGCCACCGCCACCGTTGAATCCGAAAGCGGTGTCAGTGCCCACGAGGGCTGCGCTGTCGACGGTGGGAATGATCGCGTCGCTTCCGGAGGCAGCGGGTGTCGCGAGCTCGGTCCCGCCCACGGAGATCACCACGTTCGCGATCCCGAGGGTTGCCACCAGCTGCTGGCGCATCTGGTCGCGGGCGACGGGCGTGGAGTCGATCACCTCCTTGCTGAGGTCGACGATCGCCTGGGCGGACTGCACGCTCACCGACTCGAGCGTCGTCGCCTGCGGAAACGCGGTGACTCCGGCCTGCGCCAGCCAGTCTGATGGGCCCGCGAGCAGTGCCGAGACCGTGTCTCGCGTGATGTTCGATCGCTTGGCGAACCAGCGCACCTCCGGCACCAGGTACCGGTAGCTCTGGTCGAAGAAGTAAAGCGACCTCTCGTCGAAGACGAGATTAAAGCTGCTGCGCGAGAGGATGATCCCCGGGGGCGCGTCGCTGATGCGCCACTGCCCGTTCTCCTGGGCGAAACTGAAGGTGAGCGTCTGGGCGGCCGGCGGCGGCTCGGTATACCTGCCCCTGTTGTCGACGAGGGCTCCGGTCGTCACCGTGTACGCGAGAGTGTCTGGCGCATCGGCGATGGTCGTCGTTGCGATTCCCGACCTGATCAGCGTTCCGGCATCCGGATCCCAGCTGCCCGCCATTTCCTTCGTAAAGAACAGCCTCGCGATGGCGAAATTGCTCTGAGGCGCTCGCACGGCCTGCATGAACCCGGCGAGAATCTCGTCCTGCGTTGCGTCGTCCTGCGGGCCGGACACGACGAATTCGACCTCGGCATTGTCTGGGTCATTCACTATCGGCCCGACCTGCACTCCTCCACTCGACGGAATTCCCACGCAGCCGGCGAGCGCCAGAATCAGGGCGAATGCGGCCACGACGACCGCTGGCTGTTTACGCATTGATCGCCTCCTGGGCCGGGTCTTCGGGCGGAAGTGCCAGCGGCGAGCTGGAAAGCACAGCACCCCGCACTCGGGGAAGCGTAAGCCTGAAGCAGGAACCTTCGCCGGGAGCGGACCAGACCTCAAGCCAGCCACCGTGCAACGCCGCGTCTTCAAGCGAGATCGCCAGCCCCAGCCCCGTGCCGCCGGTGACTCGCTGACGGGAGGGGTCTGCGCGCCAAAACCTGTCAAAGACCCGTTCCATGGCCGCCGAGGTCATGCCAACCCCGTAGTCGCGCACGGCGATCGCGACGGCGTTGGTGTCGCTGTCTACCCACACGACGATCGGGTGACCTTCGCCGTGGTCGATGGCGTTGCCCAGCAGGTTGTGCAGAATGCGGCGGATGCGACGGCTGTCGACTTCCGCCTCGAAATAGCCGCCGGGCGCGACCATGCGAAGCGGCGACCCCTTGGACTCGGCGAGGGTGGCGACGCTCTCGATCGCGTCTTCGACCAGGTACACCAGGTTGGTGGGCTCGGTCTCCATGTCGACGGCTCCCGCGTCGTAGCGGCTCATCTCAAGCAGGTCAGCGAGCAGAGATTCGAACCTCTGCACCTGCGTGTGCAGCAGCTCGGCCGTGCGAGCCGCGGATGGCGAGAAGGTCTCGCGCTGGTCGTACAGCACATCGCCGGCGAGCCTGATGGTCGTGAGGGGCGTGCGCAGTTCGTGGGACACATCCGAGACGAATCGCTGCTGCACCTGCGAGAGTGCCGCCAGCCGCGTGATCTGGTTCTGCAGCGACGCCGCCATCCCGTTGAACGATCGCGCGAGCGTCGCGATCACGTCGTCACCCTTCACCGGGATACGCACCTCGAGCTGCCCCGCAGCGAGCTTCTGGCTGGTTTCCGCCGCCAGCTGCACGGGGCCGACGACCAGACGGACGACCACGAAGGTGACGGCACCGATCAGCAGGATGAGAGCCAGACCGCCGAGGGTCAGCGTGCGCTGCACGAGGCCCAGGGATTCCTGCAGATCCTGGATGTTGTAGACGAGATACAACTCATATCGCGACCCGCGAATGTCGAGGACGGTACCGAACACGAGCCCTGGCTCGACCGTGGAGTCCGCCTGGGCCAGGCCGACAGATTGGGAGACTGTACGCAACTCCTTCAGGCCCTGCACCGCCGCCCTCATATCATCGGAGATCAGCGTCGGGTCGAGACCGGGCGACTGGAGGTCGGACGGGCTGCGCGGCCCCTCCTCCCCCGGCGCGCGTTTGAGCGCGAACTGGGTAACCCCGGTGCTCGCCGCCGCGTTCAGGATGGCGTCTGCGGCATCCGTCGTCGTTGCATCGATGTCGTCAGCGCCCAGCTGCTCGGTGGCCTCGTCGAAGAACCGCTGGCCGATGATCGCTGCGTTCGAGGTGGTTCCCCTGAGCTGGTCGCGCCGCGCGTCGAAGAGGTTGGCGCCGACACTGACCGACATGTAGCCGCCGATGACGGCCACGGCGAAACCTGACAGCACGAGTGTGATCGCGATCGTGCGCAGCTGCAGCGAGGTGCGCCATAGCCGCACGGCTCGCTCCACCGCTACGCGCCACTCGAAACCGGGCATCGTCTTACGTGATGCTGCCCGCGCGATAGCCGACGCCGCGCACGGTCATGACGATGCGCGGATTGTCCGGGTCTTCCTCGACCTTGGCGCGCAGCCGCTGCACGTGCACGTTGACGAGCCTGGTGTCTGCCTTGTAGTGATAGCCCCACACCTGCTCGAGCAACATTTCGCGCGTAAAGACCTGTTGCGGCTTCAGGGCGAGCGCCAGCAGCAGCTCGAACTCGAGCGGAGTCAGATTGATGGCGGCGTCGCCCCGCTTGACCTCGTGACCCGCGACATCCAGCGTCAGGTCACCGACCTGCAGCGAACCCGTCGCGACCTCGGTGCCTGGCCGGAGGCGTGTGCGCACTCGCGCGACCAACTCCTTCGGGTTGAACGGCTTGACCACGTAGTCGTCTGCACCACTTTCGAGGCCCTTCACCACATCGGCGGTGTCGCTCTTCGCCGTCAGCATGATGATAGGCACGCCGGATTCTTCCCGAATCCGGGCACACACCTCGATGCCGTTCATGCCGGGCAGCATGAGGTCGAGCAGGACAAGATCGGGCCGTGACACGTGAAACGCCTCCACGGCCGCCGCTCCGTCAGCGCAGAAGAAGGGTTCGAACCCTTCCGTGCGCAACACAATGCCGATCATCTCGGCCAGAGCTGTGTCGTCGTCGACCACAAGAATTCGGGCGTTCACCTGTACCTCGCTACTGCATCGAGCCCGCCGTACGGGTGCGGGAGCTTTCGCATAAGAGTAGTCGAGTGTGAAACCATGTTGAGGACTGTTCGATGAGGCAAAGGATAACGCTGTGAGCGACAACACCCCATGGCAGTCCCCGGCCGGCCCATCGGCCTCTCCGCCGCCCTCGCCATACGCGACGTCCGGTGCGACGCCTCCCCCGCCGGCGGGTCCGCCCGGATGGACGCCACCGCCCAAACCCGGCCTCATCCCGCTGCGGCCGCTGACCCTCGGAACGCTGCTCGGCGCGGCATTTCAGGTGCTCCGCAGAAACCCCCGCCCCACGTTCGGATTCGCACTCCTGCTCACCGGGCTGATCTTCGTGGTCACGCTTCTGGCGGTCGGCTTTGTGTCATTTTTCGCGCTGTCCAGGATCGCAAGTGCCACCGGCGCCGATGAGGACGCCGTCGCGGCCGGATCGGTGGCGACGATCATCCTGTCCGGGCTCGTCCCTGTGGTGCTGTCGATCGTCGTGACCGCCGTTCTGCAGGCCATCATCGTGCTTGAGGTTGCCCGGGGAACCGTGGGCGAGAAACTCCGGCTTCCCGGGCTGTGGCGTGCAGCGAAGGGCCGCATCGGCGCCGTCATCGGCTGGGCTCTGCTGCTCACCGGAGCCGCTGTCGCGGCGCTCGCCATCCTTTCGGTCGTCATCGGGCTGAGCATCGCCTTCGGGGGCACAGCCGGGCTGGTCATCGGCATCATCCTGGGTGTTCTCGCCGCAGGAGCCGCCATCGCCGTCGCCTTCTGGCTGGGAACCCGCCTCTGCCTCGTGCCGAGCGCACTCATGCTCGAGCGCCTCCCCCTGCGTGCCGCCATCACCCGCTCCTGGTCGTTGACGACCGGCTATTTCTGGAAGACGCTGGGCATCCAGCTGCTCGTGGCCGTCATCATCCAGACCGTCGCCGGCATCATCAGTGCGCCCCTGCAGGTGCTGCTGGGGTTCAGCGGATTCCTGATCAATCCGAACGGCGAGACCGACGGCCTCATCGCCGGCGCGGTCGTGCTGTACCTGCTGACGATCATCCTGAGCGTCGTGTTCGGCGCGATCGCTGCCGTCATCCAGAGCGCGACGACAGCCCTGATCTACATCGATCTCAGGATGCGCAAAGAAGGGCTCGACCTCGAACTCAACCGGTTCGTCGAAGCGCGACAGGCCGGAAACGGCAGCGTGCCGGATCCCTACCTGCAGCGGGTCGCGACCCACGGCGCAGAACCGCACGCGCCCAGCTCGCCATCACCATGGTCGTGAGCCCCCTGCTGGCACTCTCGACCCTGCCGTTCGACGTTCCGGTCGATCCTGACGCCCCCGAAGCGGCAGACCTGCTCATCACCGAACTCTCCAAGCCCGCGTACCAGGCCGCAAAGCCCACCTGGTTCGACCTGCTCGCCAAGGCCGTCCAGGATTGGCTGTCGACGCTTCGCCTTGGCGACGTTCAGGGCCCGCCCGTCCTCGGGATCGGCGTGATCGTCGCAATCGTCGTCGTCGGCATCGTCGTCGCGTTCCTCATCTTCGGGCTGCCCCGCTTCAACCGCAGAAGCACGGTTACCGGTTCCCTGTTCGGCGATGACGATCACCGAACAGCGGCACAGATCCGGGATGATGCCGAGGCTGCGGCCGCGCGCGGCGACCACTCCACCGCGGTTGCCGAGATGTTCCGTTCCATCGCTCGCGGGCTGGCCGAGCGTTCCATCATCACGACGAGCCCGGGAACCACGGCTCGGGACTTCGCGATCGCGTCAAGTACGCCGTTCCCCGAGCTCGGGGAGGCGCTGCGCACCGCTGCGACGTCGTTCGACGATGTGCGCTACCTGGGTCGCGAGGGCACGGCCGCCCAGTTCCAGCAGGTGGCAACGCTCGAGAAAAACCTGCGGGCCGCCCGGCCGGTTCTGGAGCTGGTGTGACGACCCAGGCTCCGGACCAGCAGGTACTCACTCGGACGATCGGTCGCGTCGCCAAACGCGCGCTGTTCTGGGTCGTTGTCGTCGTCTTCGTCGTCGCGATCGCCCTCGTGTCGTTGTCGACGGTGGGATCCAACGCCGACGGCCCACCACTCGACCCGGACAGTGCGTCCCCCGGCGGGTCGATGGCGGTGGCGGAGGTACTTCGGCAGCAGGGGGTCGACGTGGTTGTGGCATCCACGCTCGTCGACGCCCGCGATGCGGTCAACGGCTTCGACGACACCACCGTGCTGCTGTACGACCCGAAGGGTTTTCTCGACGACGACCAGCTGAGGGATGCGACCACTCTTGCCCGCACCGTCATCGTCGTCGATGCGCACTTCACCCAACTGCAGGCGATCGCCCCCGAGGTGAGGCAGGCCGGTCGAGCGGATGCCGAGCTCACCGCCGACTGCGACCTGCCCGCCGCTGTCAGGGCCGGCGCGGTCTCGGGAGAGGCGTACGGCTATCGCATCGTCGACGGGTCGGCCGCCGCCGTCACGTGCTTCGGCAGCGGCGACGGGGTGTTCTCGCTGATCCAGGTGAGCCGCGACGGGGCCGCACTCACCCTGCTCGGCCTGACCGACGCACTCACCAATGAGCACGTCATCGACAGCGGCAACGCCGCCATGGCGCTGAACCTGCTCGGGTCGAAGTCCACGCTGGTCTGGTACCTCCCCACCCTCGCCGACGTCCCGGATGACGGCGATGCCAACCTCGGGGAACTCACCCCAGCGTGGGTCGGCCCTGTGCTGCTGCTCCTCGTACTCACGTTCGTCAGCGCCGCCGTCTGGCGCGGCCGTCGCTTCGGCCCGCTCGTCATCGAGAACCTGCCGGTGACCGTGCGCTCCAGCGAGACCATGCTCGGTCGCGCCCGACTCTACGAAAGGTCGTCGTCCAGGCTCAGGGCGCTCGACGCCCTGCGGGTCGGCACCATCCAGCGACTTGCCGCACTGTGCGGCCAACCGAGAACGGCCACCGTCGACGAGGTCATCTCGGCGGCAGCGGCCGTGACCGGGGCACAGTCAGGCGCCATCCGGAACCTTCTGATCGACGCCATCCCCGCCACCGATGCTGACCTCGTGTCGCTGTCAGACGCCCTGCTCGTTCTCGAGCACAACGTCGCTGCAGCAGTTCACCCGTAACCCGCACAGCCCACACACACTGGAGAATCAACCTATGACTGACGAGCAACTGAGGCAATCGTTCGCGAACCTGCGCACCGAGGTTGGTAAGGCCGTGGTGGGGCAGGATGCCGCGGTCACCGGTCTTACGATCGCCCTCCTCGCCGGTGGCCACGTGCTGCTCGAGGGTGTGCCTGGTGTCGCGAAGACCCTCCTGGTGCGCACCCTCAGCCACGCCCTGAACCTCGACACCAAGCGCGTGCAGTTCACCCCCGACCTGATGCCGGGCGACGTCACGGGATCGCTCGTCTACGACGCGAAAGCCGGGGAGTTCGAGTTTCGCGAAGGACCGGTGTTCACCAACATCCTGCTGGCAGACGAGATCAACCGCACCCCACCCAAGACCCAGTCGGCGCTGCTCGAGGCCATGGAGGAGCGCCAGGTGTCTGCCGACGGTGTGACGCGCGCCCTGCCGGTGCCGTTCATGGTCGCCGCGACGATGAACCCGATCGAATACGAGGGCACGTACACGCTGCCCGAGGCGCAGCTCGACAGGTTCATGCTCAAGCTGGTGCTCGACCTGCCAGAACGCGACACCGAGATCGAGGTGCTGAGGCGCCACGCCGCCGGCTTCAACCCCCGCAACCTCGAGGCGGCCGGCGTGACCGCCGTCCTCGACGCCGAGAAGCTCGCGCTCGCGCAGGCCGCCGCCGCTCGCGTCGGCGCGAGCGCAGATGTCATCGGCTATGCGGTCGACCTCGCGCGCGCCACCCGCCAGAGCCCGTCCGTGAAGCTCGGGGTGAGCCCGCGAGGCTCCACCGCCCTGCTCGCCGCCGCCAAGGCCTGGGCGTGGCTCAACGGTTTTGACGCGATCACCCCCGACCACGTTCAGGCGATGGTGTTGCCGGTGCTGAGGCACCGCATCCAGTTGCGGCCAGAGGCCGAGCTCGAGGGTGTGTCGCCCGACGCCATCCTGCGGTCGATCCTGCAGCAGGTGCAGGTTCCGCTGTGATGCTCGACTGATGGCCATCTCGGGGCGATTCGTCGCACTTCTCGTGGCGGGCGTGCTGCCGATCATCCTGATCGGGCAGCCGTGGGCGCTCGCACTCTGGTTGCTTCTGGTGCTCGTGCTCGCCGGTGTCGACCTCGCCCTCGCGGGCTCCCCGCGCGCGGTACGGCTGTCACGTGACCTGCCCGGTCGGGTGCGACTGGGTGAGACCGTGTCATCCACGCTGCTCATCGCCAACCCCGGTCGCCGGCGCGTCCGCGGGATCGTTCGCGACGGCTGGTCCCCCTCTGCTGCGGCAGCGCCTCTCCGCGCTGCCGTGGATGTTCCGCCCGGCGAGCAGCGCACGACCACCACGACGCTGACCCCGTTCCGTCGAGGTGAGCGCCGGGCGGCACACGTCACGATCCGGTCGTTCGGACCACTGGGGCTCGCCGCGCGTCAGGCGACCATCGCGACCCCAGGCGCGATCACCGTGCTGCCGCCGTTCAACTCCCGTAAGCACCTGCCGTCCCGGCTCGCCCGGCTCCGTGAGCTCGACGGCGCGACCAGCGTGATGGTGCGCGGTCAGGGCACCGAGTTCGACAGCCTGCGTGACTACGTAAGGGGCGACGACGTTCGCTCGATCGACTGGAGGGCCACCGCGCGCCGTGCCGCGCCATCCGGCCCCGGTCTTGTCGTGCG
Source organism: Salinibacterium sp. G-O1 (assembly GCF_030063305.1). Lineage (GTDB taxonomy): Bacteria > Actinomycetota > Actinomycetes > Actinomycetales > Microbacteriaceae > Rhodoglobus. The sequence goes on along the minus strand of NZ_JASISV010000003.1, from coordinate 1,946 downwards.
CACCTGGCGACCGGAACGCGACAGGCGCGTCGTGATCATCGTCGACAGTGGTCGCACCTCGGCAGCGCGCATCGACAACGAACCGAGAATCGACACGGCGTTCGAGTCGGCGCTACTGCTCGCCGCCCTCGCCTCCAGCGCCGGCGATCGCGTCGACATGGTCATCTACGACCGCCGGGTTCGCGCCAGGGTGCAGGGAGCCTCCGGCGCAGAGCTGCTCTCGCGCATGGTGTCGAGCATGGCTCCGGTCGATCCCGAGCTCATCGAGATGGATTGGACGGCGGTGCCCGCCCTCGTGCGGTCGATCACGTCCCACCACGCGCTCGTGGTGCTGGCCACCACCATCGACGCACCGGGGGCGTCGCACGGACTGCTGTCGGTGCTGCCGCAGCTCACCCGCAAACACATGGTGGTCGTGTCATCCGTCACCGATCCGGCAGTGCTGGATGCCACGCTGCAACGCGGTGACCGCGAGCTCGTGTACAGGGCCGCCGCCGCCGAGCGCGCACTGCTCGACCAGTCGCGGGTGGCCGCCGCCGTGCGCCAGCTCGGCGCCGAGGTCGTGACGGGTGCCCCGCAGGACCTGCCACCAGCGCTCGCCGACAGGTACATCGCGCTCAAGGCAGCCGGTCGACTTTAGCTTTTCTCAGCATTTCGCGCGGAGATCCTCGGCGTGGCGGAATTCACAGGCTAGTCTCAGGAACGGATTCTGCACCCCAGCTCCGCGAACCTAGACGAAAGGGCTTACCTATGGCTGCCAACGAAGTGATCAACGCCGACATCGATATCGCCACACCCACCCTCGGCCGCCGTCTTGCCGCCGAAATCTTCGGAACGTTCCTGCTGGTCTTCGGCGTCATCGGTACCGCGATGTTCGCCTCATTCAATACCGGATTCGTCGGCGTATCGCTCGCCGTGGGCCTCACCGTCGTCGGTGGCGCCTACGCCGTTGGCCACATCTCCGGCGGCCACTTCAACCCGGCGGTCTCCATCGGAGCAGCCGCTGCCGGCCGCTTCGCCTGGTCAGACGTGCTGCCTTATGTCGCTGCCCAGATCGTGGGTGGCGCCCTGGCGACCACCGTGATCCTCGCCATCCGCTCGGGATCCACGAGCGAGAACGTCGGCACCTTCACGGGAGTCTCCAACGGCTTCGACGCACACTCCCCGTCCGGGTTCAACCTTGGCTCGGTCATCGTCGCCGAGATCGTGCTGACGGCCATCTTCCTGTACGTCATCCTCGGCGTCACCGACCGTCGCGCGCCCAGCGGCTTCGCGCCCCTGGCGATCGGCCTCACGCTGACCCTCGTGCACCTCGTGCTCATCCCGATTAGCAACGCCTCGGTCAACCCGGCTCGCTCGATCGCCACAGCAATCTACGGCGGACCCGAGTCGCTCGGCCAGCTGTGGGTGTTCATCCTCGCGCCCATCGTCGGCGCGCTGATCGCCGGCTTCACGTACAACCTGCTGTTCGACGCGAAGAAGCGCGCGTAGCGTCACCACGGGATGCCGCGGGGGTCAGCCCTCGCGGCATCCTGCGTTTAACGGCCGCCTCCCCGCCGCCTTGCCTCGCCTCCCCGCATCGGAAATTCAGGAAATCCGGCCCCGAACGCCCCATATTGGGCTCCTACGAATTCGCCGCACGCAAATCTCCTGAATTTCCAACGGTGGGAGCCCCCGCCCCGCTGCCACCTGCTGCCAAATGAAGGAGATTTGTGGAAATCGGGGCCGAGACCCCCGTAGAGACCGGGGGCAGAGACCATATCTCCTTCATTTGGAGGAGGTGGCGCGGGGAAGGGCACCGGGCGGGGCGCCGGAACGGTTGCCGCATCCGCAGCCCCCCTTCGGAAATTCAGGAAATCCAGACCCGAACACCCCGATGAGGGCCGCCAGGGACTCGCCGCGCGCAAATCTCCTGAATTTCCTACGGTGGGCGGGCGGGGGGAGGG
>NZ_JASISV010000002.1 GCF_030063305.1 Salinibacterium sp. G-O1 | reverse complement strand
TCGGCGGCCATAGCGAGAGGGAAACGCCCGGTTACATTCCGAACCCGGAAGCTAAGACTCTCTGCGCCGATGGTACTGCAAGGGGGACCTTGTGGGAGAGTAGGACACCGCCGGACTTAAATTGTGAGAAAGCCACCCCAGGTACTGAAAAGTGCCTCGGGGTGGCTTTCTTGCGTTAACGCAGTGCCCACGCCGGCAGGCCAGTGCCGCGCGCGGATATCCCCACGCGCGGCGGTCAAGGCGCTGCTACAGGCTGGCTCCGAATATCGTCGCGATGCGATCCCACCACGACGATGACGCGACGCTGGCTCTGGGTTCCAGCGTGCTCGCGTTCGAGCGGATGACATCGCGATCGGCCCACAGGCGGGCGACGAGGGCCGAGCCGTTGCCGGCGAGCAGCTCCTCCACGCTCAGCACACCGTCCTGTCCGAAGTTGCCCAGGGCTCCGCGCAGCTTCACCCCGGTGTAGTCGTCCACGGGGATGCCGATGGTGGGAACTCCAGCAGGAACGGCGAAGACGACAGGGTGATAACGGCTGCTGACGACCATGGACGCACCCCGCGCGAGGCGCGCGCCGCTCACAGAATCTACGGGCGCCACAACTCGGGCGGGGCTGGTCATCGCCTCGATGGCGGCGTCATGCATGACGGCGTCGCCACGAGATGGCCCATCCAAAGGCCCGAAGTGGGCGAAGAACACGATGTCGAGGCCGGTGTGGCTGGCGATCTCATCGAGCATGGTGGCGAGAGCTCTGACGACGTCAGCGCGCGTCGCATCGCCGACATGGCTTGCGACGCTCACCAGGCAGTAGTCCGACGATGTGGGAACGTCATCGGCAACCAGGAAGCTGGCATCGTCGATGGTCTGCGTGACATCCGCAACTCCGAGCCTGTCGCACAGGGCGAAGGAGCTCGGCTCGCGCACGCCGACCAGGTCGGCGCTGCCGAGCAGCTCGCGAACGAGAGCGGAGTCTGCGTCATCCAGCTCGGGCCCGATGGTTTGCCCGCTGACGACGAGCGGCTTCCCGAGTGCGACAGCAATGGCACCGAGAGCGGATCTTTCGAAGATGTGGTGCGGCCACAGGGTCGACATATTGCCGCCGCCGGCGATCAGCATTCCGTTGGAATTGCGGATGGCGGAGATGACCTCATGGGCCGGGTCGCCGGCATCCAGGGTCTCGGGGTTCCTAACGGCGGCGATCACCGCGGCCAAGCGTGCTTCGCGATCGAGCCGCGACGCCGGCCACCCGATAGTCATCACGGCAGAGATGCCGTAGCGGGCCGAACTCTCGGAGGGAGCACTCGAAATGCCCGTGATGTCGGTGATCCCGCGCTGCCGCATGGCGTCGACTGCGGCCTCAAACATGGCTTCATCGCCGATGTGGATCATTGAGTCAACGACACCGATATCTCCGATGACGACAATTCTTTGTGGCACCCATACTCCCTTGGTCCCATTCACGCTAGCCCATCCTTTCTGGCAGGTTGCACGCCTATCATCGATAAGGATCTTCCACGAGGCCCACAAGGCCGACACGACCAGAGGGGGAGTGGCCCATGGGTATTCTCACCGCACTCGATGCCGTTCGGCAGGCCACCCGCCTGGTGGATGCGATGCGCCTCGCCGAGGAGCTGGCCTTCGAGGCCAGCCGCGAAGGTGGCGTCCGCACCATCCGGGTTCTGAAGTCTGCAATCGCCGACGACAACCAACTGGTGGCCATCGCGGCCATTCATGCTCTCGCTGGCATCTTCGACGATGATGCTGACCGCGCGATCTCGAAACTGCTGTCGAGCAAGGAGGGCTATCTGCGTGAGCACGCCGCCTGGGCTCTCAGTTCCCGGGTTCCCCAGGTCGGCGCGGTGAGCCGACTGATTGGCCTGGTCATTGCAGGGGGCTTCGGCGGGATGGTCGCCCAACGCACCCTCGAGCAATGGTCAAACGCGGCCCCGGAAAACATCGCGGTCGGAGTCGAGGGTGCCCTTCTCGGCGTACGCGACGAAGACGCTCGCTACCGCCTGGTCGAAACTCTGGGGCTGGTTGGAAGCAGCATGACGATCGCGCCCTTGCTGCGCATTGCCGCGGACGAGAGCGAGCACGAGATTGTGCGCGTCGCCGCCGTTTCGGCCCTGGGCCAGCGGGGCCCCGACCCTAGGGTCGTTACCTATCTCGAGCGAGAGGCCGCAGCAGACAGCTACCTCGCCGACGTCGCGCGACTCTCGCTTGTCGACGTCTCTGCATCGCCATCTCAGGCGACACCGACCGCGTTGACTGTCGCCCAACTCTTCCTTCACGCCGACATCGACGCTGACCTGTCGCAGGTGGGCAGCGGTGACAACGGCGGCATTGCGACCCTGCTGGTGCGCCTCGGCGACGCTCTTATGACGACCCCGGATGCCTCGACCAGGGTCGAGCGCGTCATCACCCTGTCGCGGGGCAGCGCCGCGGACGCGGTGGCCAGCGTCTCCGAGATCGCGGCGGCCAGCGGCGGGCATGTGTACGGTCGCGTGCCGACCCTGAGCGAGCCGATCCAGTCCGCGAGTGCGTGGCCGCTTCGGGTGGCGGTTCGCCGTGGCATCCGGAGACTCCTTCGAGCTGCGGGCGGTGTTGACGTGCTGCACCTCAGGATGGCCGACGTGGGAAGTCTCGCTGCCGCGGACGTCGCCCGGGAACTCGACATTCCCGTGGTCTTCACGGTCGCCCCCGATCCCCACGCCGTCATCGATTCGCTGGACAAGTCCGGCACGCTCACCCAGCAGAACTTCGGCGACGTCGATGAGCGTGAGCATTTCTGGTTCAGGGTGCGGCTGGTTCAGCGACTGGCGGCCAACGCCGACCACACCGTGCTGTTCCCGCGTCCGAACCTGCAGAGAGACATGCGGGAGCTGGTCGGGATCGACCTCACCGCCCATCCGGAACGGCACTCGATCGTGCCGGAGGGAATCGACATGCGGGTGATCGACCGCGCAGTGGACGAGGCGGCGGACCTCGCCGCAGGGTTGCCGGCAACGGCACCACTGCAGCAATTGTCCGACCTGCTCGAGGCCCTGCCGGAATCCCGCCGCGGACTTCCCCTGCTGGTTAGCGTCGGACGGTTCCACCGGGTCAAGGGCATGGCGGCGATCGTGGAGGCGTGGGCGGGCAGTGCGCTGGCCGACCGCGCGAACCTGCTGCTGGTCGGTGGTGACCTTCAGTCGCCGTCGGCCGACGAACAGCAGCAACTCGAGGCGATGGATGCCGTCGTCCCCGCGGCCGAACGAGCAGAGGCTGGGCTCGTGCTCTCCGGTCACCAGCCGAACGACACCGCGGCGCGGTGGGTGGCCGCGGCCCGCTTCGGAATTCCGGGGCTGGCAGCCCCCCGAGGCGTGTACGTGTGCGGAAGTCTGAAGGAGGAGTTCGGCATCGCCCTGCTGGAGGCGATGGCATCCGGACTCTTCGTGGTGGCTCCGGCGGGCGGTGGCCCGGCAACCTATGTGCAGCAACACGTCACGGGCCTGCTCGTTCCCACCTGGGATCTCGAACGGTTGCAGGAGGCGATGGTCGATGCGCTCGAGATCGCTTCGACCGAGACCGACGACGAGCGAGCCGCGCTGTCTCGGGCCACGGTCGAGGACAGCTTCACGATTCAGGCCATGGCGCAGTCACTCGCCGAGGTTTACAGCGACGTAAACCAGGCTCAGGCAGTGCTCGGCGAGTGGGCTGTGCCCACGCCGTGACGCTGCTGATCATCTGCCCGGACTACGCGTCTCACCTGCTTCCGCTGGCGACGCTCGGCACAGCCTGGCGAGACGCCGGGCAGCGCGTGGTGGTGGCCACCGGTCCCGCGACGGCCCCCATCGTCGAGTCCTTCGGATTCGAGCGTGTGCAGCTGCAGCTCGGCAAGGGCTCCAACCCAGGCGTCATCAGGGCGGAAGACCAGCCCGCGGGGGAGGACGACGCCCTGCGTGGGTTCTTCGACGCAACCCGGAGGGGGATGACCGAAACTCTCGCGTTTCAGGCCGAGGCGCGGCTGAGCGACTTCATGTGGGAGCCGGTGCGGGTGGGTCGTGACGTGCAGGCGGTCGTGGAGTCAGTTGCTCCCGACGCGATCATCGTCGATCACCTTGCGTTCAGTTCGAGGCTGGCACTGGACGCCGCGGGCATCTCGTACGCGGATGTGCTGGTGGGGCATCCATCGGCGCTGCCACTGGCGGGCGAGGTCTACGGTTTCCCTCCGGCATGGCCCGGCGCCTTCGCACCGGAGCAGGGCGAACTCGAAACGTTGCGCCGCCTGTGCGATCGCGTGAGTGATTCCTTCACCGCAGAGTGGAACGCGGCCCTCGCAGAGTTGAACCCGTCAGCGACCCCATCCGAGAGCGCGTTCGCCGAGCACGGCGACCTGCTGCTGCTGAACTATCCGGAGGAACTTGCCGACGACGCGAGGGTTGAAGCGCTGCCCCGGCACGTGTTCCTCGGTTCTTCGGTGCGCGAGGAAGCGCCAGACCCTGAGGTGGAGCGCTGGCTCGCCTCCAGCGACCAGCCCTTCGTCTACGTGAGCTTCGGCAGCTTCCTTTCGGTGCGCTCGGATGTCACGGCAAAAGTGGCCAGCTCGCTCGAGTCTCTCGGGCTGCGGGTTGCCCTCGCCCTCGGCTCCGGCGACCGTCAGGCTCTGGGCGACCTGCCGGACAGTTGGCTCGTGCGCGAGTTCCTGCCGCAGGTGCGGTTGCTCGGCGAGGCCGCGGCCGCAGTCACCCACGGCGGCAACAACAGCGTCACCGAGGCCATGACCTTCGGCGTTCCGCTGGTGGTGCTGCCGTTCTCCACCGACCAGTTCGCCGGCGCTGAAGCGATCGAGCGGGAGGGTTTCGGCGTCGCCCTTGCCCCCAACGAGGCGACGGTTGCCGAGCTTCAGGCGGCGATCAGCGCGGCCGTCGCTTTGCCGCGCGACCGATTCGACGCTGTGTCGTCGAACCTTCGTCAGTCCCCGGGAAGCGTCAGAGCGTTCGAGGCATTGGCCGCAGCGGATCCGTCGACCAACGCGCGCATCGCCGTGACATCTCCGGCCGCGTCCTTGTAGCGCTCCATCAGGGCGGCGTTCGCGTCGTACTGGTCGCCCTCGCGGGGCTGGGCGGCGTGGTGCAAAGCAAACACGCGGCCGTCGGATCGGCGAGGGGGTTCTCCGAGAAGCGTTGAGTGTGCGAGGTACCACGCAGCATCCTCGAAGCCCCACCCCCTGAAGCGTTCATCCTGCGCCCCATGGCTGACCCAGGTTTGCGGTGTCGTGACATAGACCCCGGAGCATGCGCCGCGAACAAGCTCGAACTCGCAGTCGTTCAGTGCAGCGCCCGCGGCGAATTGTGCTGATCCGGATGCCCCCAGCCAGTGGTACTCGGTGTACGGCAGGTGCACGAGGCCGGAGTTCGCTGCCGCATCCACGGCGTGCAGCAGGGAATCACGCTGGGGAATGGTGTCAGCGTCATTGATGACGACAACCCGGTGGGGATCCGTGATCGAAGCGACCCCCAGGTTGCGTGCCTGCGAGAGGTTGAAAACATCGTCGTGGGAGTCGACGAGCACGAAATCGACATCAACGATCTCGTTCAGATACCAGTCCCGCACGGCATTGAGCGCAGAGATGCGCGTCGGTTGTTCCCGCCACGGGATGATCACAGTAAGCATCAGCCCAGCCTAAATGAGCGGCGTACCGCCGCCACGCAGGGGCTAAGCAGCGTGGTACAGGATCGTGCGGTGCTGCACGTAAGCGACCTCACGGTCGACATCGGCCGCGATTGTCGCGGGGCCTGTGGTCTTGATTCCGAGTTCGCCCTCGATGTGCTTCCAGAGCTTCTCGTGTTCGGCCATGGGGGTAGTCTCTGCGACCCGGCGACCCTCGGTGGTGCGCACCGGGTTGAACGCGGCCGCGACCTCGTGAGCGATGGTGTCGGCGACGGTAGCGACGAAGAACGCGTCGTCGGCAGCGGGACGGCCCATTGAAATGCGGAAACTTCCGCCAGGGCCGAACATATCAATCAAACGCTCGCGCATCAGGTCGAAGACAAGTTGCTGTTCGACCTCGGTGGCTGCAGTGTGTCGCTCGGACATGTCCCCATTGTGAGGGACATCGCAGGGGGCGTCGTGATGCGACACGCCGCTAGAGCCAGTCGCGCCTCTTGAAGACGAAATACAGTATGACGCCGGAGGCGAGCATGGCAGCGAGTGTCAGCGGATATCCGAAGGTCCATTCGAGTTCGGGCATATACCTGAAGTTCATGCCATAAATAGAGGCAATGAGGGTCGGCACGAAGAGAATTGCCGCCCATCCTGAAATCTTCTTCACCTGGGCGCCCTGACGAAGGCTGGTCTCAGACAGGTGGCGCATCTCGTCATTTTGGCGCTGCATCACGAGGGTCGACTGCACGGTGAGCGCATTTTGCAGCACGACCATAAATGAGTCCGCGCGCTCGACGGTCTTGATGGTGTGGTCGAGCACATCCCGCAGGTTGCGCTGCAGTTCAATATCGATGTTGTATTTCGCAAACCCTGCCTCGAGCGACCGCAACATGTCGACCAGGGGATGGGTGGCTCGTTGGAAGGCCATGGTCTCGCCGGACAGCTCATAGATGCGGCGAAGAACCGAAGGGTCGCGGTCGAAGAGCTGATTCTCGATCTCGTCGATGTCGTTCTCGAGGCCGCGGATGACGGGCTGGTATTCGTCGACGACCTCGTCGAACACGGCGTAGAGCACGGATTGCGGGCCGAGGCTCAGCAGGTCAGGAGTCTGTTCCAGTCGTTTGCGCACGCGTGCGAGGTTCGGCGATTCCGCGTGCCGGATGGTGATAGCAAAGTTCGATCCGATGAAGAGGTGCACTTCGCCGAACTCCACCTCCTCGGGGCCGTCCAGGTAGCGGGCGGGCCGAAGCACAACGAAGAGTGTGTCGCCGTAGCGTTCGAGTTTGGGGCGCTGGTGGCCGGTCAGGGCATCCTCGACCGCGAGAGGATGCAGGTTGAATTCAACGGCGAGGGCGCGCAGCTCGTCTTCGGTCGGCCGGTACATGCCGATCCAGGCAAATCCGCCGTGCGCGCGAAGCTCTTCGAACGTGAGGTCGAGGGTGACCGGGTGCACGTCGCGCACCCCGTTGCGATAGATCGCATTGTCGACGATGGGCATTTCGCCATGATAGGCCTCGCCGATGCCGGAGACGCTGCGCTGGTAACGTGGAAGCACATGTCTGACTCGATGCAGCTCATCCCCGCGGAATACGATTTTGTCGTCGTATCCAATCGTTTGCCCGTCGATCGTGTGACCGATTCGGAGGGTGTCGCCTCGTGGACGCGGTCTCCGGGTGGGCTGGTCACCGCTCTCGAGCCCGTAATGCGCGAGGCCGACGGCGCCTGGGTCGGATGGGGAGGTCAACCCGACCTCGAGATCGAGCCGTTCGAGAACAACGGCATCCACATCGTGCCCATTGCTCTCAGCGCCTCGGAAATCGAGGAGTTTTACGAGGGCTTCAGCAACGACACGTTGTGGCCGCTGTATCACGACGTCATTTCATCTCCCGCCTACCACCGTGAATGGTGGGAGAGCTATGTGAAGGTCAACCAGCGGTTCGCGGACGCCGCGGCCGCGGTGAGCGCGCAGGGGGCCGTCGTCTGGGTGCAGGACTACCAGCTCCAGCTCGTCCCGAAAATGCTCCGCGAAATTCGGCCCGACCTCACCATCGGGTTCTTCGATCACATTCCTTTTCCGCCATACGGCATCTATTCGCAGCTTCCGTGGCGCACCCAGATCCTTGAGGGACTGCTCGGCGCCGACGTCATCGGGTTTCAGCGGGTTGCCGATGCCGGCAACTTCCTCCGGGCTGTCCGCAGGCTCACCCCGTTTGTCACAAAGAACCCCGTCGTTGAGGTGACCTCTGATTCCCAGCAGACCCGTCGCGTCATCGCTCGCGCGTTCCCGATCTCGATCGACGCGAAGGGCTTCGAGGAGCTCGCCCGTGACCCGAAGATCCAGGAGCGGGCCAGGGAGATCCGCGAGGGTCTCGGCAACCCACGAACTGTCATGCTCGGTGTCGACCGGCTCGACTACACCAAGGGCATCGGCCACCGGCTCAAAGCGTTCGGGGAGCTTCTGGCCGAGGGCAGAATCGACGTGCAGGATGTCACGCTGGTGCAGGTAGCAAGCCCGAGCCGCGAGCGCGTGGCCGCCTACATGCAACTCAGAGACGAGATCGAGCTCACTGTCGGGCGCATCAATGGGGATTTTGCCACGATGAGCCACACGGCCATCAGCTACCACCACCACGGCTATCCGCGAGAAGAGATGGTCGCGCTGTATCTGGCGGCGGATGTTTTGCTGGTCACGGCGCTACGTGACGGCATGAATCTCGTGGCGAAAGAGTACGTCGCCAGCAGATTCGACGACGACGGCGTGCTGATACTGAGTGAATTCACCGGTGCCTCCGACGAACTCAAAAAGGCGCTGCTGATCAACCCGCATGACATCGACGGGCTGAAAGACACCATGCTGCAGGCCATCGCGATGCCGAAGAAGGAGCGCCAAGCTCGAATGCGGTCACTCAGGAAACGCGTGAACGAAAACGATGTCGCCCGGTGGTCGAGCAACTTTCTGAAGACCCTGGAGCAGGCGCGCGCCAGCCACAACGGCGACGAAACGGCCATGGAGTTGCCCGACGAGCTTGAATGGACAGTCGACCGGCGGTGGACTAACTGATGGTTGACGTCGACACCGACCCTCCGTGGTCGAAGCTGCCCGAGCCCCTCATCGGCGCTCTTCGTGAGCTCGCCCGCACCAAGCGACTTTTGGTCGCGCTCGACTTCGACGGCACGCTGGCCCCCGAGGTTGATGATCCCGAGAAGGCCCGAGCTCTCCCCGAATCGAGAGCCGCGGTGCTCCGGCTTCTGGCGATGCCGAACACTCGTGTCGCGCTGGTGTCCGGACGGGCGATGAAGAGTCTCGAGCAGGTTGCCGATCTGCCGGACACCGCGCTGTTGGTCGGATCGCACGGCATCGAGATCCGTCTGGATGCCGACGATGATCCCTCGAGGCTGGATGCCGCAGAACTGGCTCGAGTCGACGTGCTGAACCTCGTGCTCGGCGAGGTCGCCGACTCGATGGATCAGGTCTGGCTCGAAGAGAAGCCCGCAGGATTCGCGCTGCACACCCGCCTGGCCACCGAGCACCACGGCAGGGTCGCTCACCTCGTCGCGCGCTCAGAGGTCGCAGCCGAACTCTCGGGTGTGACGGTGCGTGAAGGCAAGAACGTTCTCGAGTTTTCGGTCCGCTCCACGACCAAGGGTGAAGCTGTCGAGCATCTTCGGCGATACACGGAGGCCGACGCTGTCTTTTACGCCGGCGACGATGTGACGGATGAGGATGCCTTCGCCGCGCTCGACGCGGACGATCTCGGACTCAAGAGCGGCGAGGGCGCGACCCTCGCCAACTTCCGGGTCGCAGGACCAGACCAGGTGGCCCGCACGCTCACGCTGCTCGCCGATCTCCGCGAGGGCGACGTCCACGAGCAGTAGCGCTCCCGCGCGGCCCTCCACTCGGGCGGCCCTCCACCTCGTGCCGCACCCTTCCGAAATGACGGAGATCGCGCTGATTGCGACATCCATGCTCCCGGAAAGTCGGGGAGTGGATGCCGTGACTTCCGTCATTTCGGAAGAGGGCGTGCGGGGTGGGGCCGAGCGAGAGGCGCAAGGCGGGCTAGGGCTGCAGCCTCTCGACCGTCCAGGCGCCGCCGGGCGTCGCCGAGTATCGCAGCCTGTCGTGCATCCGGGATGTGCGGCCCTGCCAGAACTCGATCGACCGTGGGACGACGCGCACGGCTCCCCACCACGGTGGTCTCGTGATCACGGCGGTGCCCTCGAACTCGCGCGTGAGATCGGCGACCCGCTGCTCGATCCTGGCGCGGGAGTCGACCGGTCGAGACTGATCACTTGCCATAGAGGCGATTTGGGATTCGCGCGGTCGGGACGCGAACAGTGCGTCACTGATCTCGGCGGTCGCGAGCGTTGCCGTTCCGAGCACGATGACCTGCCGCTGAAGCGAGTACCACGGGAACAGCAGCGACACCGCGGGGTTGTCGCTGAGCTGGGTGCCCTTGGTGGAGCGGTAGTTGGTGACGAAGTAGAACGCGTCTTTGTCGAATCTCTTCAGCAGCACGGTGCGGCTCGACGGCCGGGAATCGGCGTCGACAGTGCCGAGCACCATGGCGTTCGGCTCGTACACTTCGGCCTTCTCCGCGGCGCCAAGCCAGGAGGCGAATTGCTCGAGCGGGTTTGACGCGAGCGAGTCTTCATCCAGGGGAACCGATCCGTAATCCGTGTGGCGATCGAGCGAGTCCATAGCCCCATCATCACCGTTAGGATGGCTATGCGGCAACGGATTTTCTCCGATGCTCTCCAGTGCCTTTCAGATGCTGCGACGTGCATATGCCGCCGCCCTTCGACTGAATAGTGCCCTGGAAGGACAGATGCTCGCGATCCTCCTGGCCTTCGCCGTTGGGTCGCTTGTCATGCCCCTGTTCACGCGGCAGTTCGGTCGCAACGCGTTCTTCATCGCCGCGATCGTGCCAACGGCGGCGTTCGTCGCAGCACTTGTCGAAGGCCCCCGGATTCTGGCGGGCGAAGCGATCGTCCAGAGTGCGAGCTGGGTTGACGAGCTGGCAATGTCGGTGTCGGTCAGGATGGACACCCTGTCGTGGCTCCTGACCCTCGTCGTCACCGGCGTTGGCGCACTCGTATTGATTTACTGCGCGAGGTATTTTCGCAGCGACGAAGACTCGCTTGGCAGGTTCGCCGCTTTGCTGCTGGCGTTTGCGGGTGCAATGTATGGGCTGGTGCTGGCGGATGACGTCTACCTGCTCTTCATTTTCTGGGAAGCCACGAGCGTTCTCTCGTACCTGCTGATCGGCCACTACACGGGCAAGAAGACGAGCAGATCAGCGGCGCTCCAGGCCCTGCTGGTCACGACATTCGGCGGGCTCGTCATGTTTGTCGGGCTCGTGCTGCTGGCCGTGGAGACCGGAACCTCGAGCCTGTCCGCCATCATCGCCGCAGCGCCATCCGACACTCTGGCTGTCGTCGCGATCATGCTGGTGCTGGTCGGGGCGCTCTCGAAGTCGGCTATCTTCCCCTTCCACTTCTGGCTGCCGGCGGCCATGGCTGCTCCCACGCCGGTGAGCGCCTACCTGCACGCTGCGGCCATGGTGAAGGCCGGAATCTACCTGGTCGCCAGGCTCGCACCGGGCTTCGCAGAGATCGATGGGTGGCACGAGGTCATCATCGGGCTCGGCGTGATCACGATGGTGCTGGGCGGGTGGAACGCGCTCAAGCAGCACGACCTCAAGCTCGTGCTCGCGTACGGCACCGTCAGCCAGCTCGGATTCATGCTGATCGTCGTTGGGTACGGCACCCGTGACGCCGCGCTCGCCGGGGCCGCGCTGCTGCTCGCCCACGCACTGTTCAAGTCCACCCTGTTTCTCGCGGTGGGCATCATCGATCACCGTGCCGGCACGCGAGACCTGCGCAAGCTCTCCGGGCTCGGCAGGGAGGCCCCGGTGCTGGCCGTGATCACGGCGGCCGCGATTGCGTCGATGGTGGGGCTGCCGCCGACTCTGGGTTTTGTGGCGAAGGAAGCGGTCTTCACCGCATTGCTGGCGGATGCCACGGCGGGCTCGCTGTTCGGCTGGGTCGCGCTCGTGGGGGTGGCGCTGGGATCCGTGCTCACCGTGGCATACAGCGCGAGGTTCCTCTGGGGTGCGTTCTCGCGCAAGCCGGGAGTCGAGGCCTGCCGCTCCGTCAACGAGCACGTCGACTTCCTGCTGGCCCCGGCGCTGCTCGCGACCAGCGGACTCGCGCTCGGGCTGATGGCAAGCCTCGTCGACGGCTGGCTGAGCGGATACTCAATGGCGTTCCCGGCGGGGGAGGAGTCGTACCACCTTGCCTTGTGGCACGGGCTGGAGCCTGCCCTCGCCATTTCAGCGCTGACGCTCGCCAGCGGCGGCGTGCTCTTCATGGCCCGTCAGCGAGTCGCGCATATTCAGAAGGCTCTCGGAACGGGGCTCTCCGCTGCCGCCGCGTACAACAGGTCGATCCGCTTCATCGACCGCACCGCGGCACGCACCACCAGCCTTACCCAGCGCGGTTCTTTGCCGTTCTACCTCGGCGTGATCCTGACCGTGTTCACCGTCACCATTGGCACCACGCTTATGCTGAACCGCACCTGGACTGGAGAGCTGAGACTCTGGGATTACCCGGCTCAACTCGCGATCGCCGCCGTCATGATCGTGGCCGCCGTCGCCGCGACTCGCGCTGGTAAGAGATTCCAGGCCGTCGTTCTCGTCGGCGTGACGGGGATCGGGATGTCAGCGCTGTTCGCGCTGCAGGGCGCACCAGACCTCGCTCTAACCCAGATTCTCGTGGAGGTCGTCACCCTCGTGGCGTTCATGCTCGTGCTGCGCAGGCTGCCGGCGCGGCTGGGGCACCAGCACGGCACGGCGCATAAGGGAATTCGTGCCGTCATCGGTGGATCCGTTGGACTGCTGATGGCCGTTGTGGCTGTGGTGGCGTTGGGGGCACGAACCGAGCTGCCGATCTCGCTCGAGTGGGCCCAGCTTGCCTTCGAGGAGGGTCACGGCCGGAACATCGTCAATGTCGCGCTCGTCGATCTCAGAGGTTGGGACACGATGGGCGAGCTGTCGGTGATCATCGCGGCGGCCACGGGTGTTGCCAGCCTGATTTTCATCAGCGGCCGTGGCGTCGACAACCTGCCGACGGTGGCAAGACGCGAAGCGAAGAAGACGGCGCGCGCCCGGCTCCGGCGGTCGAGCGACCCCACGACCACCGACCGCGGGTCGTGGCTGCTTGCCGGACGAACCCTGGCAGACCGCAACCGATCCATCCTGCTTGAGGTGGTTGTGCGCCTGATCTTCCACCCGGTGATTGTTGTGTCGCTTTACCTGTTGCTGGCGGGGCACAATGCGCCTGGCGGCGGATTCGCGGGTGGTCTCGTCGCCGGAATGGCGCTGGTGGCGCGATATCTGGCCGGTGGCCGCCATGAGCTGGGGGCCGCCGCTCCCGTCGACGCGGGAAAGCTGCTGGGGGTCGGGCTTGTGCTCGCCGTCGGAACCGCGATGGTGCCTCTGATCTTCGGGGCCGATGCTCTCACGTCGTCCTACTTCGAATGGGAGCTCGGCATCTTCGGAGAGCTGACCTTTGTGACATCCACCATTTTCGATATTGGGGTCTACCTCGTGGTGATCGGTCTCGTGCTCGATGTGCTGCGCAGTCTCGGTGCAGAGGTCGATCGTCAGTATGAAGAAGACGGCGTGCACGAGAATCCGGTCGAGAAGGTAGCCAGCGGCGAACGGAGGGCGACATCGTGAGTGTGTCACTCGTGCTCCTCGTGGTCATGGCGGCGTTGTACGCGAGCGGCATCTATCTTCTGCTCGAGCGCAGCATGACGAGGGTGCTCCTCGGCTTCCTGCTCGTCGGCAATGCCACGAACCTCCTCATCCTCATCACGGCGGGCAAGGTGGGATCCGCCCCGATCGTGGCCGACGGGGTGGCGCCGGAGGACATGACGGATCCGTTGCCTGAGGCGCTCATCCTGACCGCGATCGTGATCACGTTCGGTGTCTCGGCATTCCTGATGGCGCTCATCTACCGGTCGTGGAAGCTCGCCAGGCAGGACAACGTGCAGGACGACGCCGACGACATTGCCCTCAGAACCGGCACACTTCTGCTGCCGAGTGACGGCTCTGATACCGACTCGTCTGACACCGAGTTCGGGCTCCGGGGCGAGGCCGCGGTGTCGACAGCGGGGGAACTCGAGGTCGAGCTTGAGGACGCCGCAGACAACGCGACATCGGGGGCGGACACGTCCACCGACGATGGGAGCGCACGATGAACTGGCTCGTACCGCTCGTTGTGCTCGTGCCGCTGGTCGCGTCGGCCACGACGCTCATCCTGGGCAAGAGACCTCAGGCTCAGCGGATCGTCACGATCATCGCGCTGGTGATCGTGTTGGCCATTGGCGCAATCCTGCTGTACACGGTGGACCTGCAGGGGTCGCTGGCGATGGAGGTCGGCGGCTGGGAAGCACCGTTCGGCATTGTGCTCGTGGTCGACCGGCTCGCGGCTTTGATGGTCGTGGTTTCGGCGCTCGTGCTGCTCGCCGTGCTCGTCTTCTCGGTCGGCCAGGGTCTCGCAGACGGTGACCATGAAACCCCGGTCTCGATCTATTACCCGACCTACCTGATCCTGGCGACCGGAGTCTTCAACGCGTTCATCGCGGGCGACCTGTTCAATCTGTATGTCGGCTTCGAGATCCTGCTGGTCTCGAGCTATGTGCTCATCACCCTCGGTGGAACCGAGGAGCGCATCAGGGCGGGCACGACCTACATTGTGGTGAGTCTCGTCTCGTCGATGCTCTTTCTCGCCTCCATCGCGATGATTTATGGGGCCGTGGGAACTGTCAACATCGCCCAGATCTCGCTCAGGATGGCCGAGATACCGATCGACGTCCAGGTGATCCTGCACGTCATGCTGCTGATCGCGTTCGGCATCAAGGCGGCGGTGTTCCCGCTGTCGTTCTGGTTGCCGGACTCGTATCCCACCGCGCCAGCACCGGTCACCGCGGTTTTTGCCGGGTTGCTGACGAAGGTGGGCGTGTACGCGATCATCCGCACCGAGACGATCATCTTCCCGGGGCCCCAGCTGAACATCGCGCTCATGATTATTGCGCTGCTGACGATGGTGGTGGGTGTGTTGGGTGCGGTGGCGCAGGCCGACATCAAGCGGCTGCTGTCATTCACCCTCGTGAGCCATATCGGCTACATGATCCTGGGCGTGTCCCTGGGTTCGGCCGCCGGAACGACCGCGGCCATCTACTACATCGTTCACCACATCATCGTGCAGACCACCCTGTTCCTTGGGGCCGGTCTGATCGAACGCGTCGGCGGCAGCACCTCCATCACAAAGCTCGGCGGGCTGCTGAAAGCGGCACCGATCGTCGCTGTGCTCTTCTTCCTGCCCGCCCTGAACCTGGGGGGCATTCCGCCTTTTTCAGGTTTCATCGGAAAGCTCGCGTTGTTTGAGGCGAGCGCCCAGCAGGGATCGCCGCTCGCGTATGTGCTCATCGGCGCAGGCGCACTCGTGTCGCTGCTCACGTTGTACGCGCTCATCCGCGTGTGGAACATGGCTTTCTGGCGGCCAGCCGACGACGTCGAAGGCTACGAATCGCCGCTGCTCGACAACGTCAAGGAGGCTCCGGGCGGAAGAACAGTCCAGGCGACCCGACGCCTCCCCGGTCTCATGATTGGCGCGACAGCGGGCATGGTCGTGGTGAGCCTGGCGCTCACTGTCTTCGCTGGCCCGCTCTACAGCTTGAGCGCGCGGGCTGGTGAAAACCTCGAGGGCCCGACAACCTATGTCGATATCGTCTTCCCCGGCAATTCCGGCCCCGGCGACCCCGATCCGGGAGGTACTGATGACTAATACCGGAACCGTATACCCGGGCGCCCCCGAGGCAGTCCCGCCAGCGCCTGCGACGCGCAAAGAACTGCGGTGGCGCTTGTGGGTGCAGCTTCCGTTGCTGATCACCCTCGTGGCGCTGTGGATGTTGCTCTGGGGAACGCTCAGCTGGCTCAGCTTCGTCAGTGGAATGTTGGTCGCCTTCGCCGTCACCCGGTCGTTTTACCTGCCGCCGGTTGAGCTATCCGGCCGCTTCAACCCGTTCTGGTTCGCGGTATTTTTGGCACGATTTGCGGCTGACCTCGTGGTCGGCTCATTCGGGGTGGCGTTTCAGGCGCTCGGTCCGCGGGGGATCACCCGCAACAGCATGGTCGCCGTCGACCTGGTCACCCGGTCAGACTTCATCATCACTCTCACCTCGATAGCGATCTCGCTCATCCCAGGCTCGATCGTGGCTGAGGTTGATCGTCACGAGTCGATCATCTACCTGCACGCACTCACTACCGATAGTGATGAGGCGGTCATCGCGCTGCGGCTTAAGGTTCTCTCGGTCGAACGGGCGCTCGTGAGGGCACTCGGCTCGGCAGCCGACGTGAAAGCGACAGGAGTGCTGGCGATGAGCGGGCCCACCGCGGGCATCCCGGTCAGTCCACCTCGGAAGGGTCGCGACTCATGATCGCCGCTATCTATATCGCCGTCGCAATTCTCTTTGTGGTGGGTGCTCTCCTCACGCTCTACCGAATAGTGCGCGGACCGTCGATCCTCGACCGGATGATCGCCTCCGACGTGCTGCTTACGACACTGATCCTCGCGGTCGGCGCCGACATGGTGATCAACAACCACTCTCGCAGCGTCCCGATCATGCTGGTGCTCTCTGCGATTGCCATCTTCGCCACCGTGGCAGTGGCGAGATACGTCTCCAAGCAGGATCGTGCCATCACGGGCGCAGTTCCTCCCGATGACCATCAGGCCGCGAAGGGTGGCTCATGATGCCTGACGACGTGCTCGACCTGCTCGCGGCGGTCTTGCTCCTGCTCGGCGCGTTCCTCTCGATGGCCGCGGGGGTGGGTCTGGTTCGATTCCCGGATGCCCTCAGCCGCCTTCACGCCGCAACGAAGCCGCAGATCCTTGGCCTGATTTTCATCCTCGCCGCCATCGCGCTGTCGTCGCGCAGCTGGTCGACCCTGCTGGTGCTTGCGCCCATCCTGGTGTTTCAGATGCTGACGTCACCGATCTCGGCCCACATGGTGGCGCGTGCGGGCTATCGCACCGGAAACTTCCGCTCTGATCTCATGCACGTGGATGACCTCGAGGAGGTCGTCGAACGCGCGACGCGGGAGTCCGCGGACTGATTCGCTGGGCATTTTGGTTCTTGACACACCGACTAATAATTAACAACAATGTTTACTAATTATTGACAGTGTGGAGAGTACAACTGCCGCACGGGCCGAAAGGAATAGCGATGCGCACCAAATTGCTTGCAGTCCTCACCGCCGGAGTGCTGGTGACAGGGCTGGGCGCCTGCAGCAGCGACACAGCAACCCCGGGTTCAGACGGAGGCGGGAAGATTGCCGTACTGCTTCCCGACTCCAAGTCGTCACCCCGCTGGGAGACAGCAGACAGGGTCTTCTTCGAGCAGGCATTCGAAGCTGCCGGCCTGACCACAGACGAATACCTCATCAGCAACGCCGAGGGCGATGCGAACGTGCAGCGGAGCCAGGCAGAGCAGGCGATCACTGACGGCGCCACAGTTCTCGTACTCGTCAACCTCGACAACGGCTCGGGGGCCGCCATCATCGATGAGGCGCAGGCGCAGGGCGTAACTGTTATCGACTACGACCGCCTGACCGTGGGAGGCAACGCCGATTACTACGTTTCGGGAGACGCCACCGCCGCCGGACAGTTGCAGGGCGAGGGCATCGTCGAGGACCTGAAAGACGTCGACACGCCCAACATTGCGATCCTCAATGGTGCGCCGACGGATTCATTCGCGACGGACCTCGCCATCGGATACAACAAGATCCTCGACCCTCTCATCGACTCGGGCGACATGGTGAAGGTCGATGACCAGGCTGTCAAAGATTGGGACGGCGCGACCGCCCTCACGATCTTCGAGCAGATGCTCACAGCATCCAACAACAAGATCGACGGAGTCGTGGCAGCAAACGACACCCTCGCCAACGCCGTCGTCTCGGCGCTCAAGTCGCACCAGCTGCCCATGATTCCCATCAGCGGACTCGACGGGACGGTACCGGCGCTTCAGCACATCCTCGCTGGCGAGCAGACCTTCACCGTCTACTTCTCCTACGGCACACAGGCGAAGCTCGCGGCGGATCTTGCCGTGCAGTTGCTTCGCGGGGAGGAGCCCACGGGCATCACCGCCGAGGTGGACAACGAGGGGAGGAAAGTTCCCGCAATGATGATCGATCCCGTCACGGTACGGGCCGACAACATCGAGGAAACGGTGATCGCCGACGGTCTCATCACCTGGGACGAAATCTGCGTCGGAGAATACGCCCAGTACTGCCCCGCACGCTGACCCGACGTTAGACGCCCACGAAGGAATAAGACATGCGGACCACTCTTGCGGCTGACTCGCCGAGCCTCCTGCGGCAGTTGAACACGACTGTCGTGCTCGAAGTCATTCGCAAGAGTGGTCCCATCTCGCGTCCGCAGCTTGCACGTGAAGCAGGCCTCTCGAATCCCACGGTGGCGCACGTTGTGGACCAGCTGCTGGCACTCGGATACGTTCTTGAGACGGAGGCATCGAGCGACGAGATTCCACGTCGACGCGGGCCCAAAGCAAAACTCCTGACCTTCCACGCGACACTCGGATACGTGCTGGGAATCGACGCTGGCGCTGACAACTCCGTCGTCAAATTGGCGGATCTTTCTGGCGCGGTGGTAGCCCAGGGTCGCGCCGAACACCCACGGTCTGCCCGCGCGAGTGACGTCCTGGCAGCGATCAGGTCCACGGTCGCCGATGTGCTCGAACGCGGCGGCGTGGCGGCTAGCGCACTGCACGCAATCTCCGTGGGAACGCCCGGCGTCGTTGATCCTCTCACCGGCACGATCTCGCTGGCGCCGCAGATCGAAGGCTGGGAAGGGCTCAATCTCGCCGCGGAACTCAGCGATCTGGCGCCGTGCAGAATCGTGGTGGACAACGAATGTCATCTGGCGCTGCTTGCCGAGCAGTGGCGAGGCGGGGCAGGCGACGCCGAGAATGTCCTTCTCGTCCAACTCGGGGTGGGGATCGGTGGCGCCGTGCTGATCGACGGAAAGCTCTTCAGGGGGAGCACGGGCGCAGCCGGCGAAATCGCCTACATGCAGATCGGCGGCGACAACGAGGATGTTCCGCCAGAGGGGTCGGTCGGCGCCTTCGAATGGTTCGCGGGTGGCCGCGCCTACCGAAGGCACGGCATGGCGGCGGCCTCCGAACCAGAGGGCCACGTGCTCCTCGAGTTGGCCCACGGGGACCCATCGGCGATCGACGCTCGCATTGTCTTCGCCGCTGCGGCTCAGGGCGATCCCGTGGCGGCCGGCATTACGACCACACTGCTCGGGCGTCTTGGCCGGGGCGTCGCAACGATTGCTGCGACATTCAACCCGGAGCTGATCCTGGTGGGCGGCGGAATTGCGGATGCCGGAGAAGCCGTGCTCGGGCCGATTCGCGACGGTGTCAGTCGATTTACTCCTCATCCGACCACGATCAGGCTGAGCACGCTGGGAAGCGACGCCACCGCCCTGGGGGCAGTGCGCCGCGCGATGGAAATAGCGGACGAACTGAGTTTCTCCTTCATCACCGAACCAATGAAAGAGGTGTTACCAGCGTGACCTTTCACTACGAACTCGCGTCATTCCTGCCGTTTCGTGACTCAGAGGCGTGCGCCGCCGCCCGCCAGATCCGGCGCGAAGACATCACCACGCACACCAACCCCGACTTCCACATTCGCGTGGAAGACGACAAGGACGCGTTCTATTCGGCTTTCGCCGATGACATCGTCGGCCGCATCACGCAAGCCAGGGACGAGTCACGTGACTTCGTCGCCATCCTCCCCGTCGGCCCCGTCCCGCAGTACGCGTTGGCTGCAAAAACCATCAACGAGCAGCGCATCAGCCTCTCCCATGTGACCACCTTCAACATGGATGAATATGCCGATGAGCACGGACAGACGGCGCCAGCGGAGTGGGCGGGATCGTTCCGCACGGCAATGTGGGCGAATTTCTTCTCCTTGATCGACCCGGCGCTGCGACCAGCCGAATCCAACATCCACTTCCCGGATACCGCCAACATTGCCGATTATTCGAGCATGATTGAGGACGCCGGGGGCGCGGACGTCTGTTACGGCGGCGTCGGCTGGAGTGGGCACATCGCGTTCTGGGAGCCACACCTTGGGCACGAATTTGCGGGAGATCTCGACGCCTTCCGCGCAGCGCCGGGGCGAATGGTCGAACTGCATCCGATGACGATCATGCAGAATGCCCTGCATTCCTTTGGAGCGGACTGGTCGTGGGTGCCACCGATGGCCGCCACGATCGGCCCGAAGGACATCCTGGGCGCGAAACATCGCTCATTCTGGCTTGACGGCGATTTGGGAGCCGGGGTGTCGTGGCAGAGATTCATCGCCCGTCTTGCTGCGCACGGGCCGGTCAGCGAGTTCGTCCCAGCCTCGTTCCTCCAGGAGACTCGCGCGGATTACACCATCCTCGGCTCCGTGGCAGACGACGTTCAGATCGCGATGGCATGAGCGGGACCGCGCCACTTATTCAACTGACCGGCGTCTCGAAGAATTTCGGGGCTGTGCAGGCGCTCTCGAATGTTGATCTCGTCGTGAATCCGGGAGAGATCGTCGCCCTTGTCGGAGACAATGGCGCCGGCAAGTCGACCCTCATCAAGGCGATTGCGGGCATCCACGCCATCAGCAAGGGCGAGATCCGGTGGCAGGGTGAGCCGGTGACCGTGCGGTCGCCCAAGGAGGCCGCACGGCTCGGCATTGAGGTCGTGTATCAGGACCTCGCCCTGGCCGACAACCTCGATGTCGTCGAGAACATGTTTCTCGGCCGCGAGAAACTCACGCGGACGTTCCAGTTGGACCGCATCGCCATGGAGCGACGGGCGCTGGAAGTGCTCGAGCAGCTACGGGTAACGACGATCAGATCGGTCGGCCAAAGCGTCGAGGGACTGTCGGGCGGCCAACGCCAGTCGGTGGCGGTGGCGAAAGCGGTGATGTGGAGCGCGAAGCTGCTCATCCTCGATGAGCCCACGGCTGCACTCGGTGTCGCCCAGACCAGGGAGGTGCTCGAACTGGTGCACCGCCTCGGCGAGCAGGGCCTCGGCGTGCTCCTGATCTCGCACAACCTCCACGACGTTTTCGAGGTCGCCGACCGCATCGTTGTGCTGCGTCTCGGCCAGAACGTCGCCGAGTTCGACCGGCGCACGACGAACCAAACCGAGGTGGTCGAGGCGATCACCGCGGGACGTCTCTCGCACGTTCCAGGACAGGCAGAGGAGACTTCAGCATGAGTGTCGCACCGGACCTCACCCGTATTCCAGCAGCAGAACCGGCGACCCTGCGCGGGTACGTGCGGGACTGGGTCCTCGGCCTGCGAAACGGCAACCTCGGCGCACTACCGATCGTGATCGGACTGGTGGTCATCGCCATCGTGTTCCAGTCGCTCAACAGCAACTTTCTCACCGCCGGCAATTTCGTCAACCTGATGGTGCAGGGTGCCGCCATGGCGACGCTGGCCATGGGGATCGTGTTCGTACTGCTGATCGGCGAGATCGACCTGTCCGTCGGCTACGTGTCCGGCGTCTGTGGAGTTCTCGTGGCGCTGTTCCTGACGCCGGGGGATGGGCAGGTGCCGACCCCGATCGCCCTGCTTGCGGCGGTGGTCGCCGGCGCGGCGATCGGCGCGGTCCACGGCATCCTGATCTCCAAGCTCAAGATCCCGTCGTTCGTCGTCACGCTCGCCGGATTCCTCGCCTGGAACGGCGTCGTGCTGCTGCTGATCGGAAGCCGTGGCTCGATCATCATCCAGGACAAGCTCGTCATCAGCCTGACCAGCCAGTTCCTGCTGCCGGCGATCGCGTGGGGGCTTATGGCTCTCGCTGTGGTCGGATACGCGGCAGTGCAGCTGATTCATCGCTCGACCCGGCGACGCAACGGACTCTCGGCCGATCCGCTGTCGATCGTTGCGCTGCGCGTAGGGGCCCTCGTGCTGTTCGGCAGCGGGATTGTGCTGATCGCCAACCTCAGCCGCGGTATCCCGTATGTATTTGTGCTTGTCGGGGTGCTCTTTCTGCTGTGGACCTTCGTGCTGAACCGCACCAAATTCGGGCTCTCGGTGTACGCCGTCGGAGGAAGCATCGAGGCAGCTCGAAGGGCTGGCATCAACACCGACCGGGTTCGTATCGCCTGCTTCATGATCGCGTCATCGATGGCCGCGATCGGAGGCGTCATTCTGGCGTCACGCCTGCGCTCAGTCGACAGCAACGTCGGCGGGGGCTCACTGTTGCTCTACTCCATCGCGGCGGCCGTGATCGGCGGAACCTCCCTCTTCGGTGGCAGGGGCAGTGCGCGGTCCGCCCTCCTCGGGGCGCTGGTCATCGCGTCCATCGACAACGGACTGGGGCTGCTGGGGCTGGGGTCGGGTCAGAAGTTTGTGATCACCGGACTGGTTCTCCTGACGGCCGTCGCGGTGGACGCACTGTCACGGCGCGGAAGGGTAACCGGGAGGTTATGAACGAGATGACTGCTCAGGGGACGCTCAAGGGATCTCGTGCGTCGAGCCCGACCGAGCGCACAGCCCTTCCGGGGGCGGTACCCTCGTACCATGCCGGAAACGCCTGATATCAAGCCGCGCTCACGCACGGTCACCGATGGAATCGAAGCCACCACCTCACGCGGAATGCTCCGTGCCGTCGGGATGGGCGATGCTGACTGGGACAAGCCCCAGATCGGCATCGCGAGCTCCTGGAACGAAATCACCCCCTGCAACCTGAGTCTCGATCGACTCGCGCAGGGCGCGAAAGAGGGGGTGCACGCCGGTGGCGGGTATCCGCTGCAGTTCGGCACCGTCTCCGTCAGCGACGGAATTTCGATGGGCCACGAGGGAATGCACTTCTCCCTCGTCTCCCGCGAGGTCATCGCAGACTCCGTTGAGGTTGTCATGCAGGCAGAGCGCCTCGACGGCTCTGTGCTGCTCGCCGGTTGCGACAAGTCGATCCCCGGCATGCTGATGGCCGCCGCGCGTCTCGACCTCGCCTCCGTGTTCCTGTACGCCGGTTCGATCGCCCCAGGCTGGGTGAAGCTCTCCGACGGCACAGAGAAAGACATCACCATCATCGACAGCTTCGAGGCCGTCGGCGCAGTCAAGGCCGGCAAGATGAGCCTCGAGGATGCCAAGCGCATCGAGTGTGCCTTCGCCCCAGGCGAGGGTGCCTGTGGCGGCATGTACACGGCGAATACCATGGCGTCGGTAGCGGAAGCGCTCGGGATGTCGCTGCCAGGCTCCGCGAGCCCGGCCGCAGCCGATAGACGTCGCGACTACTACGCGCACCGCTCCGGCGAGGCCGTGGTCGGGATGCTCGAGCGCGGGCACACGAGCCGCGACATCCTGACCATCAAGGCGTTCGAGAACGCGATCGCCATCGCCATGGCGCTCGGCGGCTCGACCAACGTCGTGCTCCACCTGCTCGCCATCGCCTATGAGGCCGAGGTTCCGTTGACCCTCGAAGACTTCAACCGCATCGGCGCAAAGATTCCCCACGTGGGAGACCTCAAGCCGTTCGGCAAGTACGTCATGAACGACGTGGACCGCCAGGGCGGGCTTCCCGTGCTGATGAAGGCGCTTCTGGATGCCGGACTCATGCACGGTGACGCCATGACCGTCACGGGCAAGACCATGGCCGAGAACCTCGCAGATCTGAACCCCGCGCCGCTCGACGGCGAGGTTCTTCGCACCCTCGACAACCCCATCCATGCCACCGGCGGGCTCACCATCCTGAGCGGATCGATGGCACCGGAGGGTGCTGTCGTGAAGACCGCAGGCTTCGACGCAGACATCTTTGAGGGCCCAGCGAGGGTCTTCGAGCGCGAGCGCGCGGCCCTGGATGCACTCACCGAGGGCAGCATCGAGGCCGGCAGTGTCGTCGTGATCCGCTACGAAGGGCCGAAGGGTGGCCCGGGTATGCGCGAAATGCTGGCCATCACGGCGGCCATCAAGGGCGCGGGGCTGGGCAAGGATGTACTACTCTTGACCGACGGCAGGTTCTCAGGCGGCACAACCGGACTGTGTATCGGCCACATAGCTCCCGAAGCAGTGGACGCAGGTCCCATTGCCTTCGTGCGCGATGGTGATCTAATAAGGGTCGATATCGCAGCTCGCTCGCTCGACCTACTTGTCGAACCCGCTGAGCTGGAAGCCCGCCGAAACGGCTGGGCTCCCCTTCCTCCCCGCTACACTCGTGGCGTTCTCGCGAAGTACTCGCGTCTAGTGCACTCTGCAGCCGAGGGTGCGGTGACCGGGTAACGCCCGCGATCGCGCACCGTCTTATTCAAAGGAATTCACCATGCCCACGGATTCAATGCCGCGGCCGAAGAGTTCGACCACAGACCATACGAACCGCGAGATACTGACGGGCTCAGGCGCAATCCTGCGCACGCTCGAGCATCTCGGGATCAAGGATGTGTTCGGCCTCCCCGGCGGCGCGATCATGCCGTTCTACGACGAGCTGATGGCCTCCACGGCCGTTCGTCACATTCTTGTGCGACACGAGCAGGGTGCCGGTCACGCTGCTGAAGGGTATGCCTCGTCATCCGGCAAGGTCGGCGTCGCGATCGCGACCTCGGGCCCGGGAGCCACCAACCTGGTCACCGCCATCGCCGACGCGTACATGGATTCGGTTCCCATGATCGCCATCACCGGCCAGGTGTTCTCGACCTCGATGGGAACCGACGCGTTCCAGGAGGTCGACATCGTCGGCATCACGATGCCGATCACCAAGCACTCGTTCCTCGTGACGAAGCCCGAAGACGTGCCGGCAACCCTCGCGGCGGCGTACCACATCGCGACGACCGGCCGGCCCGGCCCGGTGCTCGTCGACGTCACGAAAGACTGCCAGCAGAACAGCGCACCGTTCATCTGGCCACCCAAGATCGAGCTGCCCGGTTACCGCCCGGTGGTGAAAGCCCACGGCAAGCAGGTGCAGGCCGCGGCCCAGCTGCTGGTCGATGCAGAGCGTCCCGTCTTCTATGTCGGCGGTGGTGTTGTGCGCGCCAACGCATCAGAAGAACTCTTTGAACTCGCCACGCGAGTGGGCGCCCCGGTCGTCACGACGCTCATGGCGCGCGGTGCGTTCCCGGACTCGAACGACCTGAACCTCGGCATGCCCGGGATGCACGGAGCTGTTCCTGCCGTGCTCGCGCTGCAGGAAGCCGACCTCATCATCTCGCTCGGCGCCCGGTTCGACGACCGTGTGACCGGCAAGCCCAGCGAGTTTGCTCCGCTTGCCAAGATCGTCCACGTCGACATCGACCCGGCCGAGATCGGCAAGATCCGCGCGGCGGATGTGCCCATCGTGGGCGACGCGAAAGACGTGATCGTCGACCTGAGCATGGCGTTCGCCGACGCATCCGCCTCGACGACACCCGACTACGCGGACTGGTGGGTCCGCCTCAACACGCTGAAGAAGCAGTACCCGCTCGGCTACACCATGCCCGACGACGGGCTGCTCTCACCGCAGCAGATCATCCAGCGCATTGGTGAGCTGTCTGGCCCTGAGGCCGTGTACGCCTCCGGCGTCGGCCAGCACCAGATGTGGGCAGCGCAGTTCATCAAGTACGAGCGCCCCAACGCGTGGCTGAACTCCGGCGGCGCCGGCACCATGGGTTACGGCGTGCCCGCCGCCATGGGTGCGAAGGTTGCCAACCCCGACCGCGTGGTCTGGGCGATCGACGGCGACGGCTGCTTCCAGATGACAAACCAGGAGCTCGCGACCTGCACGATCAACAACATCCCGATCAAGGTTGCGATCATCAACAACTCGAGCCTCGGCATGGTGCGCCAGTGGCAGACCCTGTTCTATGAGGGTCGCCACTCGTTCACCGACCTGAACACGGGCCACGGCACCGCGATGGTCCCCGACTTCGTGAAGCTGGCTGAGGCATACGGATGCCTCGCAATTCGTGTCACGAAGCCCGAAGAGGTGGATGCCGCGATCAAGCTCGCCATCGAGACCAACGACCGGCCCGTGGTGATCGACTTCATCGTGAGCCGCGACGCGATGGTGTGGCCGATGGTGCCGCAGGGCCTCAGCAACTCGAGCGTCCAATATGCCAGGGATCACGCCCCCGAGTGGGAAGAGGAGTAGAGATATGAGTCACGTACTGTCACTGCTCGTCGAAGACAAGCCGGGCCTGTTGACCCGTGTCGCCGGACTGTTCGCACGCCGCGGTTTCAACATCGAGTCTCTCGCGGTGGGCAAGAGCGAGATCGAGGGGTTGTCGCGCATCACCGTTGTGGTGGATGTCGAGGAGCTTCCGCTCGAGCAGGTCACCAAGCAGCTCAACAAGCTGATCAACGTGATCAAGATCGTCGAACTCGACCCCGAGACATCCGTCACCAGGGAGCACCTGCTCATCAAGGTGCGCGTCGACAACACGACCAGGTCGCAGGTGCTCGAAGCCGTGAACCTGTTCAGGGCGCGAGTGGTGGATGTCGCCACAGACGCTCTCGTGATCGAGACGACCGGCGACTCCGGCAAGATCCAGGCGTTCCTGCGTGTGCTCGAGCCCTACGGCATCAAGGAGATCGCGCAGAGCGGGCTCCTCGCGATCGGCCGTGGCGGCAAGAGCATCACCGAACGCGTCTTCAAAAACTAAACGATTCATTCACCGAAACAGAAGGATAAAAAAGTGGCTGCAGAACTTCTCTATGACCAGGACGCCGACCTCTCCCTCATCCAGGGCAAGAAGGTGGCCATCGTTGGCTACGGCTCGCAGGGGCACGCTCACGCACAGAACCTCCGCGACTCCGGTGTCGAGGTCAAGATTGCGCTCAAGGACGGCTCAAAGTCCACGACCAAGGCTCAGGAGGACGGCTTCGAGGTTCTCAGCGTCGCGGATGCCACCGAGTGGGCAGACCTCATCATGATCCTGGCGCCGGACCAGCACCAGCGCTCGATCTACAACGACAGCATCAAGGGCAAGCTGACCGCGGGCAAGACCCTCGCGTTCGCGCACGGCTTCAACATCCGCTTCGGCTACATCGACGCTCCTGAGGGCGTCGACGTCATCCTGATCGCCCCGAAGGCTCCGGGACACACCGTGCGTCGCGAGTTCGTCGCCGGCCGTGGCATCCCGGACATCATCGCCGTCGAGCGCGACGCGTCAGGCCAGGCCTGGGACATCGCCCTCGCCTACGCGAAGGCCATCGGCGGAACCCGCGCCGGCGTCATCAAGACGACCTTCACCGAAGAGACCGAGACCGACCTGTTCGGTGAGCAGGCCGTGCTGTGTGGCGGAACCTCGCAGCTCGTCATGTACGGCTTCGAGACCCTCATCGAGGCTGGCTACCAGCCCGAGATCGCCTACTTCGAGGTGCTGCACGAGCTCAAGCTCATCGTCGACCTCATGTGGGAGGGTGGCATCGCCAAGCAGCGCTGGAGCGTCTCAGACACCGCCGAGTACGGCGACTACGTTTCAGGCCCGCGCGTCATCGACCCGTCGGTGAAGGAGAACATGAAGGCCGTTCTCGCCGACATCCAGTCCGGTGCGTTCGCCGAGCGTTTCATCGCTGACCAGGATTCCGGAGCACCGGAGTTCCTTGACCTGCGCGCCAAGGGTGCAGCCCACCCGATTGAGGCGACCGGCCAGAAGCTGCGCTCGCTCTTCGCGTGGAAGCAGACCGACGAGGGATACACCGAGGGCTCAGCCGCTCGCTAGTCTCCCGTAGTTGAGAACGGCCCCGATCTTCGGATCGGGGCCGTTCTTGCGTTGCCGGCGGGCGCGCTCCGCCTGCCGCGCTGCTTCCGAAATGACGGAGATCGCGACCGAAACGGGCGCTTTTGATGGGTTTTCTGGCCATTCCGGGCCGAATCTCCGTCATTTCGGAAGGGGATGGGGTGGCTGACGGCAACGTATGGCGCCGCGCCATACGTTGTGAAAACGGGAACCGTCAGGCGGGCCATCCGTGCTGAGCCGCGACGGCGGGCAGCTGCTCGTGAATCTTCGCGCTCGCCTCGGCCGCGAGCGGGTTCGTCGATACGCCGTTCTCGCTAACAAGCACACCACCCACGTAGACCTGCTTGAGGTTGCGCAGGCTCGACGAGAGCACATAGTTGTCGATCGGATGCCACAGCGGTCCCATATCGGGGGAGCGCGGGTCGACCACGACAAAGTCGGCGAACTTGCCCGGCTCGAGGCTGCCCACGCGATCGGCGATGCCGAGCACCTGCGCTGAGCCGAGGGTGTGCATCCTGAGCATGTCGGCGGGAGACATCGCGTTGGGGTCGCCGGTCGCCGCGCGCTGCTGGAAAATGCCGATGCGCATGTTCTGCCACGGGTCCGAGACGTCGGTGCAGGCCTGGTCGTCGAGGCCGACGCCGATCGTCATGCCTCTCTCGCGCATCCTGGGCAGGTCGGCGATTCCCGAGGCCAGGCGTCCGTTGGAGGCGGGTTGCCACGACATACCGCTGCCGGCGGCTGCGGCCCTGTCGATGATCTCGGGGGTGGTCTGGATGAAGTGGCCGAACACCAGCGACGGCCCGAGCGCGTCCGCCTCCGCGTACCACTCGAACTTGGAGCGCTGCAGGTCGACCTCCTCGCGCGTCTCAAGGAAGTGGGCTTGGTTGATGATGCCGAACCGGCGCATCGCCTCGACCTCGAGCTCAGCGGCGTCGCGGCGCGGCGACCACTGCACCGCGCCGAAGACGGCCGACCCGAGCATGCGCAACGGGTCAGCTCCGGCATCGTGGGCGACAGCGGCGGCGAGGCGCTCGAAGATCTCGTCGTCGCTGCCGACAGTGACATCCATGCCCACAGCGTTGATATAGCGAATGCCGCTGTCGGCCTTCGCGTCAGCCTGGCGCAGCACGTAATCGATGTCGCGCAGCACACCGTTGCCGCTGCGCACGCCGTCGATCATCGGAACCCAACTCAAGCGCGGGTCGGTGAAGTCGAAGGCGCTCGTCACGCCGTTGGAAAGGAAGTCGAGCGAGCCGTGAAGGCTCGACCAATAGATGTTCTCGGCGCTTGTGTTGGCGGTGAAGCCCAGCATCGAGTCGCACCAGCCGTAAAGGGTCGCGTCGACGCCAAGCCCTCGTAGTCCGCTCGTGAAGAGGTGACTGTGGGATGACACGAAGCCGGGTGCTACGAAGGCGCCGGCCACATCCAGAACCTCGGCCCCCTCGACCCGAGGCGGTGTTCCGGAGCCCACAGAGTCGATTCGACCGTCGTCGGTGACGATCATCCACCCCTCGTCGACTACATCAGGTCCATCGGTGGCGATCGGAATGAGTCTGGCGTTCTTAACGAGCAGCATGTTCAGATTCTGCACAATAAATATGTCTGGCGTATTTCCTGAAAAAAGTCTCGATCATCGCGTCATAGCTGCCACGAAATGCAGTCTCTTTTGATAACAACAGTTCCACCTGATCCGGGAGCGCGACATGGACATTACCGAAATCACCGCCGACGACATCATCCTCGACCTCGATCGGCGCGAGCACCTCGCCCTATCGGACGCCTTCTGCCTGCTGATGTCGACCCTCGAACCGAGCGCCATCGAGGCGGTGCTCGGCTGGACGGCGGAGCAGGCGTACGAGTTCGGCTACAGCGTGTACGTGGACGAGGCCATCGCCCGCCTTGACGGGAACACCTGGCTCAAGGCGCCCGCGTGCAGCGACAGGCTGGTCGTCGATGCCGGTGCGCGCCCCGTCGTGTGGATCAGCTTCTCTGAGGCGGGAAGTTCCTGGCACCTCAACGCACGTCAGGCTCGATTCGTCGCCCGGTGCATGAAGGTCGCGCGCAGGCTCGAGACGCTCGGAACCGCCAACGCCAACCGGGACGAGAGAGTATTTCACCTGGTCGCCTGACCAGAAGAAAAGAGAGCCATCGTGATCAGTGGTGGCTCCGAATAACTACCGTGAAAAAAGTTCAATCCGGCCGCAGGGCGCTCGGGCTCATCAGGCTCGCCGTCGGGCTCTTCGTACTCGTCACGATCAGCATCCAGATCGCTGATCGGGTGCTGAACAACGCCTTCGATCCGACAGAATACTTCAGCTACTTCACGATCCAGTCTGGCCTCATCAACATCGTCGTGTTGTTGGTCGGGGGAGCGATGGCGCTGCGGTACCGCTACGACACGGTGCTGTACACCTCGATCAGGATGTCGACCGTCGCGTACGCCATCGTGACCGCTGGCGTCTACAACCTGCTGCTGCGCAACGTTCCCTACGAGGGCTTTCAGGGGCTGCAATGGCCCAACGAAGTGCTGCACGTCTGGGTGCCGATCTTCATCGCCCTCGACTGGTTGATCTCCCCGGGAAGACCGGCGCTGCCGTGGGCGGCGCTCGGGGTGCCCGTGGTGTATCCGGTGCTCTGGCTGGCCTTCACCCTCGTGCGTGGGGGCTTCGCTCCCACCACCTACCCGTACCCGTTCATCGATCCGGCCACCGCAGGCTGGGGCAGCGTCGTGGCATACATCCTCGGATTGACGGTGTTCATCCTGGGCATCGCGGCGCTCTGCATTGCCTACAGCAGGCGCCGGATTCGCTAGCTGCCGCCGAAACGCTCT
This sequence comes from Salinibacterium sp. G-O1, assembly GCF_030063305.1. GTDB lineage: Bacteria > Actinomycetota > Actinomycetes > Actinomycetales > Microbacteriaceae > Rhodoglobus. The sequence goes on along the minus strand of NZ_JASISV010000002.1, from coordinate 1,042,490 downwards.
GTCTTGACGGCGACAGGATCGTGCCCGAGCTCAACAAGCGAGGTGGCGACGGCCTCCACGAAACCGGTGGGCCCGCACACGAACACGGCCGGGTTCTCGCTCGCGGGGGTGGTGGCTGCGGCAATGACGTCTCTCGTGACGCGACCGGGCGCTGCTGGCCAGCCGTCCGGTGCCTCTCTCGTATAAACGAGGGTGATATCGACATTGGTGGTCGCCGCCAATTCCTCGGCGAAGAAACGGTCTGCGGGGGAGCGAACCGAGTACAGCAGACGCATGGGGACCGTGCTCGCAGCGGCAGTGTGTGCACGAATCATTGCCAGCAGCGGCACGACCCCTGACCCGCCGGCGATCAACTGCACCGGCGCGGTCTGTTCCGGTTTCCACACGAACCAGCGGCCGATGGGGCCACGAAACTCAAGCTGGTCGCCCGCGCGGAGCTCCTCGACGAGATAGGGAGACACCTCACCGTCGTCGATCAGGTCGACAGCGAGCTCGACCTGGTGGCCGGGGCCGGTCGAGGCGAGTGAGTACGCCCGAACCGCGCTGTAGCCGTCGGGCGCGGTGAGCCGCACGTCGACATGCTGGCCGGCGGCGCTGCCATGCCAGCCCGGCACATCCAGAACGATGCTCTTCGCATTGGGGGTCTGCTGCGTTGTCGACACCACGGTGCCGACCAGCCAGTCGCGATAGCTCACCTAGCTGTATCGCTCTTCACGCCACGGATTGCCGTAGGTGTGATAGCCGTTCTGCTCCCAGAATCCGGGGGAGTCGTTGCGCTGCATCGTGATGCCGCGCACCCATTTCGTGCTCTTCCAGAAGTAGAGGTGCGGCACGATCATGCGTGCAGGGCCGCCGTGATCCGGCTCGAGCGGCTCGCCCTCGAACTCGGTGGCGATCCAGGCCTTGCCGTCGAGAAGGTCTTCGAGCGGCAGGTTGGTGGTGTAGCCACCGGTCGCGTGCACCATCACGTAGTCGTAGCTCGACTCGACGCCGGCGAACAGGGTGTCGAGCGACACACCGCGCCAGTTCGTGGCCAGCTTCGACCACCGGGTGACGCAGTGGATGTCGGTGTGCACATCTTCGATCGGAAGCGCATGGAGTTCATCCCATGACCACGAGTGCGTCGCGCCGAGCTCCGTCTTGATCGTGAACGACCAGTCGGCCTGCGCGATCGTGGGGGTGGGCCCGGCGGAGAGCACGGGAAAGTCTTCGGTAAGAAATTGACCAGGGGGAAGGTCGGGTTGCGCCTCACGGGGACGACCCGTGAAACCGCGGGAGAAAATGGCCATGCTTCAGAATACCGAACGCTCAGGCCCGAACGCTCAGGCCCGCACGCGTAGGCTTGCAGGATGACCCTGTCGCTCGGCCTCCCTGCGATTCGACGCGACCCCGCCTCGTTGCCGACGACCGAGGGGCGACCGGATGCCTCGGGGCTGATCGATCAGCACGGACGCACCGCCCGCGACCTCCGCATCTCGGTCACGGAGAAATGCTCGCTGCGCTGCACGTACTGCATGCCGGAGGCGGGTCTTCCCGCCATCGCCCGCAACGACCTGCTCACTCCCGTCGAGATCGCGCGGCTGGTCGGCATCGCCGTGCGCGACCTCGGAGTGCACGACATCCGGTTCACCGGTGGTGAGCCGCTGATGCGCGCGGACCTCGTGGAGATCATCGGGTTGAGTTCCGCGGTCGCCGGTGGGGCATCCATCTCGATGACGACCAACGGGATCGGGCTCGATAAGCGCGTCGACGAACTCGTGGCGGCGGGGTTGACCAGGCTCAACATCTCGCTGGACACCGTGGATCGCGATCATTTCGCCCGGCTCACCCGCCGCGACCGGCTGCCCGCAGTGTTTGCCGGCATCGAAGCCGCGAAACGGGCGGGAATCGCGCCGCTGAAGATCAACGCCGTGCTGATGCGTGACACCCTCGGTGGTGCTGCCGACCTGCTCGAATGGTCGCTGGCCAATGAGGCGAGGCTGCGGTTCATCGAACAGATGCCGCTCGACGCCGACGAGGCCTGGGCGCGCGACAACATGGTCGACGCTGCCGAGTTGCTCGACGTGCTCGGCGCCCGATTCACCCTGACACAGCCACACCGGGTCGACCCGTCGGACCCGGCAGAAGAGTGGCTCGTCGCCGGGCACACCTACAACGGCGGCCCTGCCACGGTAGGCATCATTGCCTCGGTCACCCGCAGCTTCTGCGCGGCCTGCGACCGCACCCGCGTGACCGCAGAGGGCACGGTTCGCTCGTGCCTGTTCGGCGACGACGAGACCGACCTGCGGGCACTGCTTCGCGACGGATCGACGGATGCCACCATCGCTGAGTGGTGGCGGGCGGCGATGTGGGGCAAGCAAAAGGGTCACGGCATGGAGCGTGCCGATTTTGTACGGCCCCAGCGCAGCATGGGAGCGATCGGTGGCTGAGGTGACCGTGAGGTACTTCGCGGCGGCCGCGGAGGCCGCGGGATGCGACGAGGAGCAGTTGCCGGTGGCATCCACCGTCGGTGAACTGCGGTCGCTGCTGGTCGAGCGCTACGGAGACGCCATGGCGAGAGTGCTCGCGGCGGGATCGTTCCTCGTCGACGGAGTGGTGAGCCGCGACGATTCGCGCGCCGTCGGCGCTCGGGTCGACGTTTTGCCGCCGTTCGCGGGCGGCTGAGCGCAGCTACCCGACCGGGTCGAGGAATACCAGCGGAATCTGTCGGTCTGTCCGTGACTGGTACTGGGCGTAGTTCTTGTGGTCAGCCGTAACTACGCTCCACAGCTCGGCGCGTTCGGTCGCGGTTGCCACCCGCGCAAGGCGCTTCTGCTTCCCGCCGCCCTGATAGTCGACCTCGACGGCCGGGTTAGCCACCAGGTTGAGGTACCAGGCCGGATGCTTGTCGTCGCCACCGCGGGAGGCCACCACGACATAGCTTCCGCCCGGTTGCAACGGTGAACTCAGCATGGTCGACCTCGGCTCGCCCGACGTGCGCCCGGTCGTCGTGAGCTCGAGCATGGGCATCCCGCTGAGGTGCCAGCCCACCCGCCCACGCGTCAGCCGGATGAGGGCGCGGTGGATGCGGTTCATGGCGTTCATGGCGCCCGAGGATGGGGCGGCCGAGGTGCGGGGCATGCGGGTAACGCTACAGCCCGACCCACTCCGTGGCGCCGTCGGCGAGGTGTTGCCGCTTCCAGATCGGCACGGAGAGCTTGATCGACTCGACGAGCTTCTCGCAGGCGGCGAAGGCCTCCGCGCGGTGCGGTGCGGCGACGGATGCCACGAGCGCGACATCCCCGACGGTGAGCGATCCCGTGCGATGGCCCGCCGCGACCCGCAGCCCTGACTCGCTGGCCACCGCTGTGCAGCACTCCTCGAGGAACCGCTGCGCGTCGGGGTGGGACTGGTAGTCGAGCCCGGAAACCGACTGACCGTGATCGTGGTCGCGCACGATGCCGCGGAAGGTCACGATCGCCCCGTTTGCGCTGTCGAGCACGAACGCCTCGAACCGGTCCTGGTCGAGTGGCTCGTCGGTGATCACCGCCAGAACGTCACTCATGGGCGCCGCCCCCGGCCACCTGCGCGACGAGGTGGTCGAGCAGCTCGTCGAGCACGGCCAGCCCGTCTTTCACGCCGCCGGTCGAGCCGGGCAGGTTCACGATCACGGTGTCTCCGGCGGTGCCGGCGAGGCCGCGGCTGAGCGCGGCCTTCGGGGTGTGCGGGAGGCCACGGGCCCTGATCGATTCCGCAACTCCGGGAAGCTCCCGGGTGAGCAGCGCCCGCGTGGCCTCCGGCGTCTGATCGGTGGGGCTCATGCCCGTGCCCCCGGTGGTGATGATGACGGCGGGGGCGGTGGCGACGATCCTGGCCAGTTCGGCGGCGACATCCGCATCGGCGACGATGGTCGTGGCATCCACTGTCCAGCCGCGCTCGCCCAGCCAGCGGGCGATGTGCGGACCCGTCGTATCTTCGCGGGTGCCAGCGGCGCCACCGGTCGACGCGACGATCACGGCGGCGGTGAGGGGGCGCACGGTACCGCGGCTCTTGCCTCCGGTTTTCGAGGCAAGCTTGATCTCACCGAGAACCGAAAAGGGGTCGACGGCCTTCGTCATGTCGTGAAGGGTGAGGCCCGCGATCGCCACAGCGGTGAGCGCTTCCATCTCGACACCGGTCTTGCCGGTCGTCGTCGCTGTGGCGGTGATGTCGATCGAGGTGTCGTCGAGGTAGAAGTCGATGGTGACCGAGCTCAGCGCGAGCTGGTGGCACAGCGGGATCAGCTCGCTCGTGCGCTTGGCGCCCTGGATGCCGGCGATGCGGGCTGTGGCCAAAACGTCGGCCTTCGGGAGGTCATCCGCCCTCACCAGCGACAGCACCTCTGCTGTGCTCAAGAAACGACCGGTCGCGGTGGCTGTGCGTTTGGTGATGGCCTTATCGCTCACGTCGACCATGCGCGCGCGCCCGTCGCCGTCGAGATGGCTGAGACGTGCGGGGGAGTCGGTCATAGTTCCCATGTTTCCACGGAATCGTCGACGGCAATTTCGATGACGTCTTCCGGCACGACGATCAGCAGATCGGATGCCGCCAGCCCGGCGACAAGGTGTGAGCTGGGCCCGGCGACCAGGGTCACCCCGTCGCCACCCACCGCCGCTCCACGCAGAAATTGGCGCTTGCCGGCGATGGACGCGGTGCCGACCGTCATCGTGCGACGCCGCCGCACGGCGGCCGCGACCCCGGAAGCCTCGCGCAACAGCGGTGCCACAAACACCTCGAACGAGATCTGCGTGCTCACGGGGTTGCCGGGGAAGCAGATCACCGGGACGCCGTCGAAGGTCGCGGTGGCCTGGGGGCCGCCGGGCTGCATCGCCACATGGCCCACCTCGGCGCCTCTCGGTTCCAAAGTCTCGCGCACCACCTCGTAGTCGCCCATCGAGATGCCGCCGGAGGTGATGATCACATCAGCCGTCGCGGCGGCCTCGGTCAGCGCGCGCAGCATGGCCTCGTGGTCGTCGAGCACGTGGGCACGGAAGGCGACCACAGCACCCGTGGCCCGCACCGCGGCAGCCAGCGCGGTGGCGTTGGAATCGAACACCTGCCCCAGCACGGGAATGTCGCCGGGCTGGATCAGCTCGGAGCCGGTGGTGATGACCGCCACCCGCACTCTGGCGACCACGTCGACCGAGGTGAGCCCGGCGGCGGCAAGCGCCGCCAGATGGCGCGAGCCGAGCCTGAGCCCAAGCGGCAGAAGCCGGTCGCCACGGCGAAGGTCGCTGCCCTGGTCGCGCACGTACTCACCAGTGGAACGTGCGCGGGTGATCGTCACGGTGGAGCCGTCGACGGTGGTGTCCTCGACCGGAACCACGGCATCGGCCCCCGCGGGCACGACTCCGCCGGTCATGATGCGCACCGCGGATCCCGGCAGCAACGGCAGCGGATCACCCGGCCTCGCCGCGATCTCACCGGCGATGGGGAGGGTCGCGGGCAGCGTCGCGAGGTCGGTGGTGAGCACCGCGAATCCATCCATCTGGGAGTTACGGAACAGCGGAAGGTCGACCGGCGAGAGCACCTCGGCGGCCGTCACCCGGCCGAACGCGTCGTCGAGTGCCACGGTCTCGATGCGCGCGGCGAGGGTCGGTTCGAGCATCGCGGCGATGTGCTCAGCGTGCTCGGCAACGCTCCGATGGCCCATCAGTAGCGCAGCATGTCTGGATCGTTCTCGAGCGCCCAGGAGTCGATGCCGCCGGCGAGGTGGCTGGCGTCGAAGCCGGCGGCGGTGAGGATGTCGCGGGCTGCGGCCGACCGCACCCCGTGGTGGCAGTACGCGACCACGGGTTTCGCCGGATCGAGCTCGCCCAGACGGACGGGCAGGCTGCCGAGCGGAATCGGAATCGCCCCAGGCAGTGACACCAGCTCGACCTCCCACGGCTCACGCACGTCGAGCAGTGTGAAGTCGTCGCGCCGGGTCATGAGCTCAGACGCAGCGGTGCCGCCCGAATCGGACGCCCCGCAGAACGCGTCATAGTCGATGAGGGCAGTGATGGGCTCCGCCGTCGGGTCTTTCTCGAACGACAGTTCGCGAAACGAACCCGTGAGCGCATCCACGATCGTCACCCGGCCGACCAGGGGCCTGCCGATGCCGGTGATGAGTTTGATCGCTTCCGTCGACATGATCGAACCGATTAGGGCAACCACCGTCGGCATCACGCCGCCGACCTCGCACGAGAGAACTGCGCCGGGCGACGGCGGCACGGGAAAGAGGTCGCGATAGCCGGGGCCGCCCGGCGGTGCGACGCTTGCCTGACCGCCGTATTGCGACACCGAGCCCCAGACCACCGGAATTCCGGCGAGGGTCGCCGCGTCGCTCACCAGATATCTGGTGGCGAAGTTATCGCTGCCGTCAAGCACGAGGTCGTAGTCCGCGAACAGCTCAGGCGCGGTGACGCTCGTCAGCCGCTCGTTCAGTGCCACGACGATCGTTGCCGGGTTCAGGTCTGCGACGCTGGCCGCCGCTGAGCTCACTTTGCTGTGCCCGATGTCGGCCACGGAATGCATCAGTTGCCGATGAAGGTTGCTGAGTTCGACCGTGTCGTCGTCGATGATCCCGATTGTTCCGACGCCCGCCGCGGCGAGGGAGGGGATCACGCTGCTGCCGAGGCCGCCAGCGCCGACGACGAGAACTCTGGATGCCGCAAGCCTGGCCTGCTCGTCGGCTCCGAAGCCGGGGAGCGCGAGTTGGCGCGAGTAGCGAAGATCCACGGGTACATTCTCGCGCCTGCGAATCGCACCTGCGCATGAAACCGTATTCGCGGTTCGGATAGCATGATCTGAACGCGAATACGGAAAGAGATCCCCATGGCGGCGACACAGTTCAAGGTCAGCGAAGCTGCTGCGCTTCTCGGGGTCAGCGACGACACCGTGCGCCGCTGGGCGGACGGCGGACGCCTCACCCTCGTCAGCGGCCCCAACGGACGGTCGTTCGTCGACGGACGCGAGCTCGCCGGACTCGCCCAGGAGCTGGCCGCCGAATCTGCGCTCTCCGCAGCCTTCCCCACCTCGAAGGCATCGGCACGCAACCGGATCACGGGAATCGTCACGAAGGTTGTCAAAGACACCGTGATGGCTCAGGTCGAACTGCAGGCAGGGCCGTTCAGGATCGTGTCGCTCATGAGCCGCGAGGCCGCCGACGAACTCGAACTCGAACCCGGCACCCTCGCCACCGCGAGTGTGAAGGCGACGAACGTCGTGGTCGAGACTCCGGAAGCTCACCCGTGAGACGCGCCGCGCCGGCGTTCGTCGCCGTAGCGGTACTCCTGAGCGGATGCGCGGCACCCGCGCCCGGGGTGGCAACGACGACCACGGACACACTCGCCGGCACCGTGACCGTGTCGGCCGCGGCATCCCTCACCGACACCTTTGGCACTATCGCCGACGCGTTCACCACAGAACACCCTGACGTGACCGTTACGTTCAACTTCGGCGGCAGCTCGGCGCTCGCCGCCCAGATCGTCGAGGGGGCACCGGTCGACGTGTTCGCCGCCGCCAGTGCCGCCACGATGACGACCGTCGTCGAGGCTGGACTTACCGAGGGCGAGCCGACGGCATTCGCCACGAACACCCTCGAGATCGCGGTGCCCCCGGGCAATCCCGGAGGCGTTGCCGGACTCGCCGACTTCACGCGGCCGGAGCTCAGCATCGCCCTGTGCGCCGCCGAGGTGCCCTGTGGGGCGGCAGCCATGGCCGCGTTCGCCGCCGCCGGGATCGCACCGGAGCCAGACACCCTGGAGCAGGACGTCAAGGCGGTTCTGACGAAAGTCGAACTCGGGGAGGTCGATGCCGGGCTCGTCTATGCGACTGACGTGCGCGCCGCGGGGGATCGGGTCGACGGGATCGAGTTCGCCGGGGCCGCCGCCGCGGTCAGCGTCTATCCGATAGCTCGGCTCGCGGCATCCACCCGGAATGCTGCGGCGACGGCCTTCGTCGCCTACGTGCTCTCGCCAGCGGGAAGGAAGATCCTTGATGATGCAGGCTTCGGCGCGCCGCAGCAGTAGACGGAGCTTTCTGTCCCCAGCCCTGTGGATTCCCGCCGGGCTGGCGCTGGCACTGCTTGGGTTGCCGCTCATGGCACTCGTCGTCCGCGCGCCGTGGGCCCAGCTGCCGGAGTTGCTGCGTCAGCCCACGGTTGCGTCGGCGCTCGGGCTGTCGCTCGGAACCGCGCTGCTGTCGACGGCGATCTCGTTGGTGCTGGGCATCCCGCTGGCGCTCGTGCTCGCCAGGTCTGACCAGTGGCCCGCGGTACCGAGGCGCTTGCTTCGCGCCCTCGTGACCGTTCCGCTCGTGCTGCCGCCCGTCGTGGGAGGCGTCGCGCTGCTGCTGTTGCTGGGGCGCAACGGGCTGATCGGGCAATTCCTGCCGTTCCAACTTCCCTTCACCACCGCGGCCGTGGTGATCGCGCAGGTGTTCGTCGCGATGCCGTTCCTCGTGCTGGCGGTGGATGGTGCGTTGCGGGCATCGGATCGCAGGTTCGAGGTGGCCGCCGCCACCCTCGGCGCGTCAAGGTTCACGGTATTTCGTCGCATCACGCTGCCGCTCGTCGCGCCGGGTGTTGCCGCCGGCGCGCTGCTCTGCTTCTGTCGCGCGCTGGGAGAATTCGGCGCGACCATCACCTTCGCCGGCAGCTTCCCCGGCGTCACCCAGACGCTTCCGATCGCCACCTACCTGCAACTGCAGACCGACCCGGATGCCGCGATCGCCCTCTCGCTCGTGCTGATGGTCATCTCCGCGACCGCCCTGGTGAGCCTGCGCGACCGATGGGTGCCGGGGGTGACGGCATGAGCGTCGCCGCAGCGCTCAGGCTCGCGCGCGGAGCCTTCACCCTCGACCTCGACCTCGCGGTCACCGCCGGCCGCACTCTGGCGCTGCTCGGGCCGAACGGCGCCGGGAAGTCGACGGCGCTGGGCCTGCTCGCCGGAACCATCGACCTCGACTCCGGGTCAGTCGTGGTAAACGGTCGCGTGCTCGACGACGAGTCCACCCACGTCGAGACCGAGCACCGCCGCATCGGGGTGGTGTTCCAGGACTACCTGCTCTTCCCGCACCTGAGCGTGCTCGAGAACGTCGCCTTTGGGCCACGATCATCCGGCATACCCCGCGCCGCCGCGCGCTCACAGTCTGTGCAGTGGCTCGACCGGCTCGGCATCGCGGATCTCGCGTCAACCCGCCCTCCGCAGCTCTCGGGCGGTCAGGCGCAGCGTGTGGCGCTCGGCCGCGCACTGGCGAGCAATCCGGAACTGCTGCTGCTCGACGAGCCGCTCGCCGCACTCGACGTCGAGGTGCGCGAGGAGGTGCGCGGCGAGCTCGGGCGCTTCATCCACGACTGGGGCGGACCGACGATCGTCGTCACGCATCTCTTCGACGACGTCGTCGCGCTCGCCGACGATGTCGTCGTCATCGAGCGTGGGCGCGCGACCCAGCGGGCGACGGTCCGCGAGCTGGTCCAGGCGCCGGCGACGTCATACGTCTCCAGGCTGGTCGCGAGCTGGTCCGACGACTAGGGCCGCCCACCCACCTTCCGAAATGACGGATCCTGGCCCATTCCGCGGCTACCCAGCCCAGTGGATGCCTGGGCCAAGGGGTGCGAACTCCGTCATTTCGGAAGGGGGGAAGCGCGGAGGAGGAGGAGGGGGAGGGGCGGAAGCCGGGGGAGATCGGGAGAGGGCGGTGGCCGGGAGGCCGCGGCTACTCGGCGGCGGCCGCGGGAGCCGGGCGGCCGAGGTGGCCGACCAGTGCGACCAGAAGCGTGATGCCCGCGGCGACCAGGATGCCGGCAGAGATGCTGACCTGCAGCAGGAGCGCACCGACGGCGGCTCCGACGCCGATCAGCGCTATCGCGAGCACGCGGCGCGGCCACGGATGACCCTTGCTCCGTCCGGCGAAGACAGAGTCGTAGGCGAGCCCGACGATGGTCGATGTGACGACGACGGTGGTGACATCCTTCACTCCGATGTGCCTGGCGGCGCCAGCCTGCAGGCCCATCGCGAGGCCGAGCGCGCCGGTAACGGAAAGCTTGATCGGTTCGGCGGGATCGGAATCGATGAGCATCGGCACGGCGGCGGCCACCAGCACGAGCCCGACGACGGAGAACAGCGCCGTCGACCGGTTGTGCCAGCCCGCGGATTCGTGCCGAAGCGTGCGACCAGACACCGCGGCCCCGGTCATGAACAGCACGAGCGCGATGATCGGGCCGACGATGGGCAGATCGTTGGCGCCGGTCAGAGCCATTCCGAGGATGACGACGTTTCCGGTCATGTTCCCGGTGAAGACGCGGTCGAGGCCGAGGTATCCGACGGCGTCGATCACACCCGTCGAAAACGTCAGTGCGAGCATGAGAGCGAGGTGAAGGCCGGCCGGGTTTCGGCGCATCCGAGTGATCACGATTTCTCCTTGGGGTCTGGGCGACCCCACTGTCGCTAGTGTTTAGACACTAATGGAACCGATGGGGGCTGTTGTGACCATGGATGCCCTGCAATCCGGCCTCGGGCCGATTCGCGCTGACACCTACCTGCCTGCCGACCCGGCAGATGTGCTGTGGGGGAGGCTGCCCTGCGCCGCCGATTCGGCCGTGCTCACGATCGACTCGGGAACCGAGGTCACGATCGACACGATCAGCCACGAAGGCATCATGGAGGACCAGGGGCGCGATCCGCGCGCGTTCTTCGGCGGCTTCGGCGTTGCCGACGTTCTGGATGATGCGGCCAGGCTCGCCGCCTCCGGCTACGATCGCGCGGGCGGCGGCCCCCACGTCATCTCGGGCCCGATCCATGTCAGCGGCGCGCGCCAGGGCGATCTGCTCAGGATGACCGTGCTCGAGACTCTTCCGCGGGTGCCGTACGGCATCATCTCGAACCGCCATGGCCGCGGCGCCCTGCCCGGCGAATATCCCGAGTCCGGCGACCTGGTCAGCGTGTTCGCGGCTGTCGACGGCGACCATGGCACGATGCCGAGGGTGTTCGGCGGCGCGCACGATGTGCGGTTTGAACTGCATCCGTTTCTCGGGATCATGGGTGTGGCCGTCGCCGGGAACGAGCGCCCGCACTCGGTGCCGCCCGGCGCCCACGGCGGCAACATCGACATCAACATGCTGACGGTGGGTGCCTCCCTCTATCTGCCGGTGCAGGTGGATGGCGCGCTCGCCTACGTCGGTGACCCGCACTTCGCGCAGGGCGACGGCGAGGTCGCGCTGACGGCGATGGAGGCATCGTTGCGCGCCACCATTCGGTTCGAGGTGGTCGCCCACGAGGATGCCGTGACGGAGTTCGGTGAGCTCGTCGGACCGCTCGCCGAGACACAGGAATTCTTGATTCCCACCGGCATGAACGAAGATTTGGACATTGCCATGCAGGACTGCGTGCGGGCGGCGATCGCCCTTCTCCGCGCCCGCTACGGCATGGATGCTGCCCACGCCTACGCCTACCTCAGCGCCGCCACCGATTTCAACATCTCCCAGGTGGTCGACCTCGTCAAGGGAGTGCACGCCCGCATCCGGAAGGCCGATTTTGCCTGATCACGACCAATTGCTTCTCGCGTTCTGGCAGTACGAGCGGGCACTGATGGGCAATGATCTTCGGGCTCTCGACCAGCTGTTCGCTCGTGGCGCTGACACGATCCGCGGCGATGCCGCTGGCATTCTCATCGGGCACGACGCGATCTCGGAGTTCCGTCAGGGACGTGGGGGAGCCCCGGCACGAAACATCCTGCATGTCGAAATCGTCCATATCTCGGATGACGCGGCGCTCGTCATCGCGATCACGGCGCCGCTCACCGGCGGTCGGGGCCAGCAGACGCAGCTGTGGCGATTCGAAGAAGGATCGTGGGTGGTCGCTGCCGCGCACGTGGCACTCCCCGCGCCAGCCGTGAACAGGTCGATCTGGCGAACTGTCGGCACACCGCTCGTGGCCGGGATCGCCGCGGGGGTGCTTTCCGGTGAAACAGTGGCGGTGAAAGACCTGTACGACGTCGAGGGCTTTCCGGTCGGGGCGGGCATCCCCACCTATCTCGCGGAGAGCGAGATCGCGACGGCAACGTCGCCCGCCGTGGCTGCGTTGCTCGCGGCGGGGGCGTCCATCACCGGAATTTCGCAGACCGATGAGTTTGCGTACTCGATTGCAGGCCGCAACCCGCACTATGGCACCCCGCCCAACGCAGCCGTGCTCGGGGCTGTTCCCGGCGGCTCGTCGAGCGGACCCGCGTCGGCCGTCGCCACCGGGCAGGCGTCGATCGGACTCGGCACGGACACCGCAGGGTCGATCAGGGTCCCGGCGTCGTACCAGGGACTGTGGGGTCTTCGAACGACCCATGGGTCGGTCAGCATGGACCGCCTCGTGGCGCTCGCGCCGACCTTCGACACGGTCGGGTGGCTCACGCGAAACGCGGCAACCATGCGCACCGCCGCCGAGTCGACCCTCGACACGACCCTGCAGCGCGCGGTTGAGCAACGGTTTGTGGTCGCTCCCGCCCTCGCGGCGTATGCGGAGCCGGCGGTCGCTGCGGCCTTCGATGCGCTCGTTGCCGGGCTGTCGACCGAGGACGTCGACCTCGGCGACATCGATGAGCTCTTCCTCACGTTCCGCACAGTGCAGGCGGCGGAGGCCTGGCGCACCCACGGGGCGTGGATCGAGGCCCATCCCGGCGCGCTGGGCGAGGACGTCGCGGGGCGCTTCGCGTTTGCGTCCACCATCACGCCCGAGCAGGAATCCGCCGGTCGCAAGGCGTTGGGTGCCGCCAGAACGCGGCTTGAGGCTGCGCTTGGTGACCGGGTGCTGCTGCTGCCGTCGGCCTCATCCGTCGCCCCGTCGGTGAATGCAGATGCCGAGCTCATCGAACGCACACGCCAGGGGACCTTGCGACTGACCTGCGTCGCCGGGCTGACCGGCCGGCCTGCCCTCAGCGTGCCGTTGATGGGCGTGCATCAGCCAGGTTCGCTGCTCGATGCTCCGGTTGGACTGTGTCTCGTCGGGCCGCGCTTCGGGGACCTTGCGCTGATCGACGTCGCGGAGGGCCTGACGCCGTCCGGCTGAGCGCGCTCAGGAGTTGTTGTGGCGCTTCGCGTCGGCGACGGTGTCTTTCGTCAGCATCATGGTGAGGATTGCCCCGTCGCGGACCACCTCGGTGAACCCGAGTCGCGACGCGAGCGCCAGTGACTTATCGTTTCGCGTGTCAACCAGGGCGAACATCCACTTCACATCCAGCTGGGTAAACAGCATGTCAATCACGGCGTGGACGGCTTCGGAGGCAAGACCGGAACCGCCGTGGGCCGACGAAAGGATCCAGCCGATCTCGGCGGACCGGAAATCGGGATGCACGGTGCGAAGGTGCACCGACAGGTCGCCGACGAGTTGACCGTCGTGCTCGATCGCTAGTGCAAGCAGGTCGTCTGCCTGAGCTAGTCGCGTGTGACTGGTGCGGTCTTTCAGATGCTGGAGTGACTCTGCGGGGTCGCGCAGCGGCCACGAGAGAAAGCGGATAACGCCCGGATCAGACTGGATCTGGTACCACGCGTCGGCATCCGAGAGGCTGTGCGGGCGAATGACGAGGCGTTCGGTGCGAATGGTCGGGGAGTCGAGCGGAGAGTCGACCCGCGGACCGCGCAACAGTCGCGGGGTGCGCAGTCCGAGCACAGAAAGACGGCGCCGAACTCGGCCAGACATGGGCGTGTCGCTGCCCACGCTTTCGCTGGCCGGACGACTCAGATTGAAGATCATTGAATTCATCGTAGGTAACAATTCTATGAATTCGATATGAACGCATGAACATGAGACAGCCTCGGGATCCACCGCTGCGCCGAAACATGCCCGTGACACGATTTCCGTACCATGGTGATATGTCACTCGAGCCGATCAATCCGCCACCTCGTCTGCTGATGGGGCCGGGCCCGATCAACGCAGATCCGCGGGTGTTGAGAGCGATGTCTGCGCAGTTGGTTGGCCAGTATGACCCGGCCATGACGGGGTATATGAACGAGACCATGGCGCTGTATCGCGACGTGTTTTCCACCACGAATGAGGCCACTCTCGTCGTGGATGGCACATCGAGGGCCGGAATCGAAGCTGCCTTTGTGAGCCTGATTCGGCCCGGCGATGTTGTGCTGATCCCGGTCTTTGGACGCTTCGGACACCTCCTGCGCGAGATTGCCGAACGCTGCCAGGCGGACGTTCGCGTGATCGAGCGAGAGTGGGGCACCGTCTTCACGGCGGCGGAGATCGAGGCTGCCATCGTGCAGCACAAGCCCGTGCTGCTCGGAATCGTCCACGGAGACACCTCGACGACCCTGGTGCAGCCCCTTGACGAGATCGGCCCGATCTGTGAGAAACACGGAGTGCTCTTCTACAGCGATGTGACGGCCTCGCTCGCCGGTAACACCTTCGAGACCGACGGCTGGGGGCTGGATGCCGTCACCTCCGGCCTGCAGAAATGCCTCGCTGGTCCTTCCGGAAGTTCACCCATTACGCTCTCGGCCCGCGCAGTCGAGGTCATCAACAGCCGCAAGAGTGTCGAGGCGGGCATCCGCTCCGAGGGGGACGCCGTCAGCGCGCATCCGATTCGCAGCAACTACTTCGATCTCAGCCAGATTCTCGACTACTGGGGCCCCAAGCGTCTCAACCACCACACCGAGGCCACCAGCATGCTGTACGCGGCACGTGAGTGCGCGCGACTGCTCGTTATCGAGGGCATGCCCCAGGCGGTCGAGCGGCACAGGATTCACGGTTCCGCGATGGCGGCGGGGCTCACCGGTCTCGGCCTGAAACTCTTTGGCGACCAGTCGGTGCGCATGAACAACGTGGTCGGCGTGTTCGTGCCCGACGGCATCGACCCGGATGGTGCACGCTCGACGATGCTCACCGACTACGGAATCGAGATCGGCACGTCGTTCGGCCCACTCGCGGGCAAGGTCTGGCGCATCGGCACCATGGGGTACAACGCTCGCCGCGACACGGTGCTGACGACGTTGGCAGCGCTCGAGCAGATGCTGCGCCGCGGCGGAATGACGGTCACGGCAGGCAGTGGAGTGGGCGCAGCATTGGATTCCTATGGTCACTGACGCCGCAGCCCGGCTGATCCTGGACCGCTGTGATGAACTCGCAGCTCTGTCGAGCGAACCCGATTTTCTCAAGCGCGTGCACCTCAGCCCGCAACATGCGGCCGCAAACGAACTCATTGCGGGGTGGATGTCTGAAGCCGGTCTGAAGACCTGGCAGGACGCCGCCGGCAATCAGTGCGGCCGGATGGAGGGCCGCGAGCCCGACCTTCCCGCCCTGCTGCTCGGATCGCACATCGACACGGTGCCGGACGCCGGCCGCTATGACGGGATGCTCGGGGTGCTGCTCGCCATCTCGGTTGCCGCCCGTATCGAGCCCGGCACGCTGCCATTCGCCCTCGAACTCGTCGCCTTCAGCGATGAGGAGGGCACCAGGTTTGGCACAGCGCTGCTCGGAAGCCGGGCGGTCGCAGGCACCTGGGACGACGAGTGGTGGAACCTGACCGACGACGACGGCATCACCCTCTTCGAGGCGTTTCAGGACTTCGGGCTGGATCCGGCGAGACTCCCCGGCGCATTTCGCCGCCCCGAGGAGCTCATCGGCTATCTCGAGGTGCACATCGAACAGGGCCCGATCCTCGAGGACGCGGGGCGCGAACTCGGGGTCGTGACATCCATTGCCGCTGCCAGGCGGCTGGAACTGAGGATGGTCGGCAAGGCCGGTCATGCCGGCGGCACACCGTTCGAACGCCGCCAGGACGCGCTGGTGGGTGCGAGTGAACTCGTGGTCGAGGTCGAGCGGTTGTCACGCGAACGTGGCGTCGTGGGCACCGTGGGCAAGCTCGAGGTGCATCCCGGCGGCGTGAACGTGATCCCCGGGCTGGTCGAATTCAGCCTCGACCTGCGCGCGGAGTTCGACGATGACCGTGACGAAGCGCTCAGGATCATCGACGAAGCTGGAAGGGCGATCGCCGACCGGCGCAGACTGGAATTCCATCGGCACGAGTTCTACCGTGCCGATGCCGTCGTCTGCGACCTCGACCTGCGTTCGGCTTTCGAGGCCGGAATTCGGGCCACCGGCGACGACGAGCCCATGGCTATGTGGAGTCGAGCAGGCCATGACGGTGTCGCCATCGTCGCGGTGACCCCGATCGCCATGCTGTTCCTGCGCTGCAAGGGCGGGGTGAGTCATCATCCCGACGAGTCGGTGACGGCCCGGGATGTCGCGGCTGCACTGACCGCCTTCGAGGCCGCGGTGCGAACTCTGGCAACCAGGGCTGGTTAGTTTCCCAGGTCGTAGTCCACGCCGTCCCACAGGTCGCCGCACTCGATCTCGGTCACATCATGCGCCGCCAGGTAGCGCCGTGCGCCGGTGTCTGCCTCGAGGCTGCTGGCTGCGGGCATCCAGTGGCCTGCCGAGAAGTAGACGGGATGAGCCGGCTGTCCGTGAACGACCGTCCGGCGCAGGCCGCCCGCGCCGTCCAGTACGCGCCGCACCACTGATGCGGGGAGCGTGGGGAGGTCGACCAGCGTCACCAGGGCTGCGTCTCCCGAGGCTGCGGCAAACCCCGCACGCAGCGACTCAGACATCCCCTGCTGCCAGCGCCGTGCCACCACAACCTCGGCGTCGCTCGGCGCGAGCAATCGAGCCTCCTGCGCCCGGGCACCGAGAACCACGACGACCCGGGAACACCCGCCGGCACGAAGCACCCGCGCGGCGATCTGCAGCCACGGCTCACCGGAGGGATGCCGCAGCAGCGCCTTGGGCACACCGGCGCGAGTTCCCGCTCCAGCGGCCAAAACGATGCCCGTCACATCGGGTCTCTGTGCCACTGTCATCGGTACAGTTATACACACGATGATTGATGCGACGGACGCCGACCTGCGTGCTGGCCTCAAGGCCAGTCTCGCCGTGCCGCGCTGGGTTGACGACGTCGCCTCCAACGCCCCCTTCGAAAATCTCGACGAGCTGCTGCTCGTCGCCTATGCCGAGGCGACGCCGCTGGCCGCCGAGGAGATCGACCAGGCCATCGCGCATCACCCGCGCATCGGCGAAAAGCTCACAGGCTCAGGCGCTGCGCAGACCTTCAGCCGAGCCGAGCAGGGCGACGCGTCGGAATTGGCCGACGAACTCGCGGCAGGCAACGCCGCATACGAGCAGGCGTTCGGTCGAGTGTTCATCATCAGGGCAGCAGGTCGCACCCGATCCGAAATCCTCGACGAGCTCAATCGCCGCCTGACACTGGATGCGGCGACCGAACTGCAGGTAGTGGGGGAACAGCTGCGCGACATCGCGTTGCTCAGGCTGAGGAAACTGTTCGGCGAGGAGGCCACGGCATGAGCCACGTAACTACTCACGTACTAGATTCGGGTCTCGGTGTGCCCGCCGCCGGCATTCTGGTGGCTCTGGCCGGCCCTACCGGGGAAGTCATTGCCTCGGGAGTGACCGACGCCGATGGCCGCGTCGCCGAGCTGGGCGAGGAAAAACTGCCGGCGGGCGACTACCGGCTCGAGTTCGAGACCGGACCCTATTTCACCCGCACGAGCCGGCGATCGTTCTACCCCAGGGTCACCGTCGACTTCATCGTGACCGACGCAGCGCATTACCACGTGCCGCTGCTTCTCAGCCCGTTCGCGTACTCCACCTACCGCGGCAGCTAGAGGGAACGCTCGCTACGACGCCAGGTCGACGAACGCCTGGGTGAGCGGCGGCCAGCCGAACACCAGCAGGGCGAGAACGTTGACCGCGGCCGTCACCCAAAAGATCGAGATGAATTCTTTCTTACGGTTCTTGTGACGCAGCACGCGCTGGGCGACCACAGCTCCTGGCCAGCCACCGAGTAACCCGAGGAGCAGAAGCCGAGCCTCGGAGATGCGCCACTGGCCCGTGGCAGCGGCCGACTTATCGAACGCGTATGCGGTGAAACATACGATGCTGAGCACGGCATACGAGATCCCTACCCAGATACCCAGACCGGCGAAGACGGTGAGCGCGACGAGGAGCAGGGGGAAGGCGATGACGGCGAGCCAGCCCAGGAGGTCGGATGCTCGCAATCTGACCCGCGGGATGGGCGCCGAAAACGCGGTCATTCCGGGCGGTGAGACGGTTACCGCCTTCGGCTTTCCGTTGGAGTCGATCTCGGTTCTGAATCGTACGGGGTCGCCCACGACCGGGCGAGGAAGTCCATGAGCGAAATCCCGGATGTGGACGAAGATCCGCGCGCCGCCGTCGGCGGGTTCAATGAAGCCGAAGCCGCGATCGTCTTTCCAGATGGTGAGGATTCCGTCACGGAACCCGACTGCGGCGGTCATCCTTCGACCCTAGCTTCTCCTTCAGGCAGAAAAGTTCAGTAGTCGGTGCGGTGCTCATGGGCGAGCCACGCATCGAACGGAGCGCTCGCGTTCTCGGGCCGCACCGATTCGACTGGCAGGTGCCAGGTGGAGCGATCGCTGGCGAAGAGTTCGTAGAATTCTCGATCGTCAAACCCACCTTCGGCCGCATCATGTCGGTCGGCCGCGTACACGACCCGATCGACCCTCGCCCACAACACGGCGGACAAACACAACGGACACGGCTCGCAGGATGTGTACAGCGTGGCTCCCGCGAGCGAAAAGTCGCCGACCGCCTGGCAGGCGGCACGAATGGCCACCACTTCGGCATGCGCGGTGGGATCGAGGTTAGCTGTCACACGATTCTGGCCCTCGGCGATGAGTTCACCGTCGCGAACAATTAATGCGCCGAACGGACCTCCGCCGGAGCGAACATTGCTGGTCGCGAGTTCGATGGTGCGCTCGAGCCACTGGGCGTCAGTGGGGTGGGCGTCTGCGGGCCGCGCGGTCATGCCAGCCCTGCCGATGCACGCCACGCATCGTGCGCTGGCGCCGCGTCATCCTGGAGCACCTGCGCCTCGATCAGGCCGTAAGGCCGGTCTGCCGCGATGAACACCTCGCCGGGGTTCTCGAGCCCGAACGGCGCGAGATCGACCACGAAGTGATGCTTGTTCGGCGCGGTCAGGCGAACCTCAACGATGGAGGGAATCTCTTCGATGACGGCCCTTCCCATGTGCCACAGCGTCTGCTGCAGCGCGAGCGACTGCAGCGTCGCGAATTCACGCACCATGATCGCCTTCACGCGAGGGTAAACGTCGTTCCAGTCGATATCGCTTGAGTCGAATCGCCATTTCGCCATGAGTGATGTGGCCATCACACGGTCTTTGGTCTCCTGCAGGGTCGTGTATTCGTCTTTGAGGAACCCAGCGAACTCGCTGCCGGTTGATTTCAGGATGACCAGATCTTTGAATCCACCGATCACGTACTCGCCCGTGGCATCGACGGTAACGGCGGCGGTGCGGGTTTCGCGGCCCGCACGCATCCACGTGTGGTCGTGGGGAACTCCGTCGACCACGGCGCGTTCCCACGCGTACTCCTCGATCTCGATGCGCGCGCCGTCGACTGGTTCAACGTCGCGCACGAAGTGTCGGGCGAGCTCGAGACCGTACCTCTCGATCGACTCGACGCCGTGCGACTTCGCAAAGGCGAACGCCGTGTTCTTCTGGGTGTCTGTGGGCAGCACGTTCGACTGGTCCCCGAGGAGGTGCGCGGGATCGAAGGGGCCACGCATTGCTGTCGATACGTTGAGGTCGTGAATCTCGTGACGAGCGCCGTCGCGGTAGATACGGACGACGCGGGATTCGGCCTTACCGTATTGCTGTTCACCCAGGATTATTGCCATACCCGGATTCTCTCAGAGTGGTGTTGCTGGTGTGTTTCGTCAGCGTGACAGCAATTGCCCGTGCGGTTCGCTGCCGATGGCTGCACCGCGCAGCCAGGCGCGTCGCACCACGCCGCGCAGTGCACGGCCGTCGTACGCGCTGACGGGGTTCTTGTGCAGCAGCTGCTGTGCGTCGACGGTAAAGGTGGCATCCGGTGCGAAGGCGACGAGGTCGGCGTCTGCCCCGACCTCGAGTCGGCCCTTGCGGCCGAGACCGACGAAGTCGGCCGGACCCCGCGACATCCACCCCACGACTTTCTCGAGGGGGATGCCCCGGCGCGACGCCTCGGTCCACACCGCCGAGAGCCCCAGCTGAAGGCCAGCGATGCCGCCCCAGGCCTGCCCGAAGTCCCCGTCGCCAGCGAATTTGAGCTCAGCCGTGCTGGGGGAGTGGTCGGTGACAACGATGTCGATGTCGCCGTCAGTCAGCGCCTGCCAGAGGGCGTCGCGATTGGTTGCATCACGGATCGGTGGGCAGCACTTGAACTGTGTTGCGCCGTCGGGGATGGCCTCCTCGACGATCGTGAGGTAGTGCGGGCATGTTTCGACGGTGATCGGAAGACCTTCGGCGCGTGCTGACCTCAGCGCTGGCAGCGCGGCCGCTGACGACAGGTGCAGGATGTGCGCTCGGGCCCCCGAACGGCGAACCCCGGCGATGACCCTCTCGATGGCGGTCGTCTCTGCTTCGTCGGGACGTGATTCGACGAAGGCGTGGTAACTGGCGCCACCCGTGTTCGCGTGGGCGTCGAGCACCGTGGGGTCTTCGGCATGCACGATGAGCACGCTGCTCAGGGCGGCAATCTCGTCGAGAGCCCGCGAGAGCTGTTCATCGTCGAGATGCTCGAACTCGTCGACTCCCGAAGGGGCCAGGAACGCCTTGAATCCGAAGACACCGGCGTCATGAAGTGATTTCAGGGAGCCAAGGTTGTCGGGCACTGCGCCGCCCCAGAATCCGGTGTCGACGCTCACTGTGGCGACAGCACGCTTGGCCTCGAGCGCGGCAGGCGTGGTGGTCGCGGGAATGCTGTTCAGCGGCATGTCGATGATGGTGGTGACACCGCCGGCTGCCGCCGCGATGGTGGCGCTCGTGAAGCCCTCCCATTCGGTGCGGCCAGGTTCGTTGACGTGCACGTGGGTGTCGACGAGCCCGGGGATCAGCACCTCATCCGCGGCGAGCGTGATGCAGCGCTCGCCGTCGAGCTGCCCGTCAGAGATTGCGGCGATGATGCCGGCGTCGACCCCGATCTCGGCCGGACGGAATTGTCCATCGATGAGTGCTGACGCTGCCCTGATAACCAACTCGAACCTCGGTGCCATCCGTCCATTATCCCGGGCACACGAACCCGGGCAGGCACGGCCGCTTCTGCGCGCGCCGGTAGAATCAGCCATGCCCGAGCCGACGATCGAATGCCCGAAACACATGCAATTCGGCCCCTGTGGCGGGGTGGAATTCGACGGCAGTTGCGAGGTATCCCCGCACCCCTGTGTGTTTCTCGACCTCCCGACTGTGCGGTGGCCAGGGTTGGCGCAACAATCATCGGCCCGGCCCTCGGCCGGTGCGGTCGTGATGAGGGAACTCATGCGCTCCAGGCCCATCGTGGTGGCAGACTTTCCCGCGCAGGCGATCGATGCTGAATCCATCGCCGAGTGCGCAGGGATCATGCGCGATTCGGTGGATGTGGTGCTCGCGGGGGATGCTGGCAACGCAAGGGTGCAGTTCCCGCCGGCGTATCGCGCCGCCCTCGTGATGGCCGCCGGGCTGCAGGTCTGGTCCGGATTCAACTGCCGTGACCGCAACCGGGTCGCGATGGAAGGCGAGCTTGCCGCGCTCCAGCATGCGGGAGTGGCAGGAGTGCATTGTGTGACGGGCGATCACACCGCAACCGGGCAGCGACCGGATGCCGCACCGGTGTTCGACCTCGACTCGACCCAGGCGGCATCCCTCGCCCGGTCGTTCGGGCATCTGGTCTCGGTGGCCGAAGCGCCGGCGACCCCGCCCACCGAGCGCCGGCCGGAGCGGCTGCTGGAGAAGACGCGGGCAGGTGCGGAGGTGTGCTTCGTCAATCACAGCGGCGGGGCTGCGCCCGTGGCCGACTTCATCGCCAGGTCGACGGTAATGGGGGTCGAGATGGCGTACATCCCGTGCGTGCCCTTAATCGTTGACAGGGGAAGCGCCGAGCTGCTGAAAACCTTCACGACCATGGTGCTGCCCGACGGCTACCTCGACCGGATCCTCGGCGCGCCAGACCCCTTCAGCGAGGGCATCGCCGCTGCCGTCGAGCTCAGTCGCGAGCTGCTTCAGATCGATGGGGTGGCTGGCATCAACCTGTCCGGTGGCGCGACCCCTGGCCGCTCTGCGTGGTTCGCGGAGGCGCTGGCTCGGACGTCGCGAGAGTTGGCGTGACACTCGGCGCGCACGCGATCAGGGCGAGGGCGCGATAGCGTCACGCTGGGCGCGCAGCCCAGCGATCTGCGTGGGGCCGGAGCCGCAGCATCCACCGATCAGCCGGGCACCCGCAGCGACCCACCGCGCCACCATCGCGGGATCATCGGCAGGAATAGACTCACCCTCCCAATGCGCGTCGGCCGCGCTCCATGACTGTCCGCCGTTCGCGTACGCGACCAGGGGAAGCTCGGTGACTGTCGCCGCGCGTTCGAGCAGCGGCCCGATGAGACGGGGGTCTGTGCAGTTGACCCCCACGGCCATGATGCCCGGGATCCCGGCGGCCACGGCCACGGCGTCCTCGATGCGGTCGCCCCCGGCCGTGTGCTTGTCATCCCGGCAGACGAAGGCCACCCAGGACGGCACCGACGCGACCGCGGCGATCGCGGCCGCGATGGCCCGCGCCTCGACGATGCTCGGAATAGTCTCAACGGCCAGCAGGTCCGGAGTCGATTCGACGAGAAGCTCCAGACGGCGCAGGTGGAAGTCGCGCAGCTCCGCCGCGTCGATGTCATAGTCGCCGCGGTACTCGGAGCCGTCCGCGAGGGTAGCGCCGTAAGGACCCACGGACGCCGCGACGAGGGCGGGGGAACCGTGCCGGCGCACGGCCTCCTGGGCCAGCATCGTGGTCGAGACCAGTGCGTCCTCTGCCGCAGATCGGGTGAGCCCCATTGCCTCGGGGCCGGCGACGCTCGCCTGGTAGCTCGCCGTGATGATCACCTCGGCACCGGCGTTTAGGTACGAGAGGTGGGCCTCGATGAGCGCCTCCGGCGACTCGGTGATGAGTCGGCCGGTCCACAGGGGATGCCGCAGATCGAATCCCTGGGCATCCAGCACCGTCGACAGCCCGCCGTCAAGAACGGTGAAAGGGCGGTGGAGGATCACCCCTGAATCCTGTCAGGTCATTCGGGCTTGCGCAGGTGCAGCACCGGGGCTTTCCAGCGTCGACGCAGCCAGCGATCGTGACTGGCGACCACTACGGCGCCGGGGAAGGTTCCGAGCGCATCCTCAAGCTCGGTCGCCAGCGTCAACGAGAGGTGGTTGGTGGGTTCGTCCAGCAGCAGCAGGTGGGGCGGCCTGGCGATGATCAGGGCCAGGGCCGTCCGGCGCTGCTGGCCGATGGAGAGCACGCCAACCGGGCGGTCGAGTTCGCGCTCACTGAGCAGGCCCAGCGCCGACAGTGGGGTGGATTCCGCCCGCTCGTCACCGAGGTAGCGCATGTACAGGGCACGCGGGGTCACGCGCGGGTCGCTCCAGCGCACATCCTGTTCCAGCAGCGCGAACCGGGTGCCCTCGCGGCGGGTGAGCTGGCCGGAGTCAGGGCGAATACGACCGGCGAGCAAACCCAGGAGGGTCGACTTGCCCGCGCCGTTGGGGCCGAGCACGAGTAACCGCTCCTGCGGGTGGATCGACAGCGAGTCGATCGCCAACCGGGAGCCCACGCGCACGTCGTGCACTTCGAGCAGGGGTTCGGTCTCGTCCTCGGAGGTCCCGTCGGTTGCTATTCCGGCAAAGGTCAGACGCTCCGGAGGCTCCTCGACGCGAGACTCCTCCAGCTCGTGGATGCGGCCGCGGGCGTCACGCAGCCGCTGAGCCACCTGCTTCTCGACCTTGCCGCCCTTGAATTTGGAGGCGAGCTTGTCGTTGTCGCGGGCGCCGCGGGTGTGAGTGGAGGCCATCCCGCTGACGGCCACGACCTCCTCGAGCGCGGTGAGCTCGGCCTCGTCGTTGGCGAACTGTGCTTCCCACCGACGGCGGTCCGCGGCCTTCTGCGCGAGGTAGGCGGTGAACGTCCCGCCGCGCGAGGTGCCGCCGAACCGGGTGGCGCCCTTCTTCGACGAATCGATGTCGATGAGGTCTGTCGCGACCTCGTCGAGGAACGCCCGGTCGTGACAGGCGAAAATGACGACACCCTTCCACTCGATGAGGGTCTGCTCGAGGAAGGTCACGGTCGTGTCGTCGAGGTGGTTCGTCGGTTCGTCCAGCAGCACGGCCGTCGGCTTGCCCAGCAGCAGTGCGGCGAGGGCGAACCTGGATCGTTGACCGCCCGAGACATCCCCGATGGGGGTGTCGAGCGGGATGCCGGCAACCCCAAGGCCGGTGAGCAACTCGTCGCGGCGCCTGTCGATGGCCCAGACTTCCGTCGCATCCGCGAGCTGGAGTGTCTCGGCGTAGCGCGCCTCTGCGGTGGGATCCGTGGTCATCGCTGCCGCGGCATCCTGCAGCCTGGACTCGATGCCCCTGAAGTAGCTGATGCCCGATTCGATGATCGCCGAGAGCGGTTTGGCGGGATTGATCCGCACTTCCTGCTCGAGCAGCCCGGTGCGCCTCGGGCGCACCAGCGTGCCTTTATCGGCACGCTCGACGCCGGCGAGGATGCGCAGCAGTGTTGACTTGCCGGCTCCGTTCTCGCCCAGAAGGCCGATGCGCTGGCCGGCGCTCGCCGTCACATTGATGTCGGAGAGCACGGCATGGTCGCCGTAGGCATGGGAGATGTCACGGGCGCGCAGCGCGATGACGGTTTTGGATGACACGGTTTGAAGTCCTGTTCGTGTGAACGAATCCCGCCGGGCTTAGCCACGGACGCGGGAATGGCAGGAGTCACAAGTTCACTGCGTTAGCTTACGTGGCCAAGCCCGGCTTGTCGACCCGGGGCCGCGCCCGCGATGTTCAGGACTCCTGCAGTTTGGGGTGCGCTCCGACACGCAACCCCGGAAATCCGGGCACTGGCGATGCTCGGGATGCCGATGTGCAGGAGTTATGAACCGGGAGTGGCTAGCTGTCAGCCGGCGAGGTAACTCGACACCCAGCTCCCGTCGACGAGCGTGAACTCCTCGCGACGGGAGGCGGTCTCGGGATCGCTGCTCCAGAACGTGAGGCGCGAGGGCTTCACGACGAACCCGATCCAGGTGGTCGGCGGCGTGTCGGGCAGCTCGAAGGATGCCCATTGCGCGCGTCGCTCGTCCAGGGGAAGTTGGGCGAACTCGCGCGAGTTCAGCCACGCGAGCTGTTTCAGGTAGGGGGAGCGGGCCGCAAACGCCGCGGCGAGCTCAAGCGGCGGGGCAACCTCGGCCACGCCCTGCACGACAAGCTGCCGCGTGAATCCGGGCCAGAGGAAGGTGAGCGCCACGGCGGGATTCGCCGAAATGTCCGCAACCTTCCGCGATCGCGAGTCGGTGTGGAAGTAGAGACCCTGATCGTCGAATTCGCTCAGCAGTACGGTGCGCGCATCCGGTGATCCTGCCGCAGAAACCGTAGACAGGATCATCTGCGGGCGCTCCGGACTTTCGTTCGCCGGCAGCCACTCGTCGAGTAGCGGAAATGTCACTTGTTGAACCTGGCGATCTCGGAAAGCTCGGCGACTCCCTTGTCGATGGAGCGCTCCACCAGCTCGGCGCCCCAGGCCGCGTTGGCGCCCGTGGCGTCTCCGATGACTCCCGATGGCCCGAAGTCGTCCGAGGCCCAGCCGAAAGCGACCGCGCCCCCATTGAATTTGATGTGCTTGAAGTCGGCGAGTTGGTCAGGAACCCAGCGTTCCGCGAGCGAAAGGTCGACCAGTTCCGGCCGGAGCGCCATCACGATAGACGTCTCCGCGTGACCGCCGTGGATGCCGAAGCCGCGCTCGTCTGGTCCGTTGACGCCGTCGCCCGCGGCCACCGCGGCGCCCATGAGGAAGGTGCGCAGCCCGTACTTGATGTGCAGTTCGCGCAGCGCCACCATCAGCAGGGCCGTGTTTCCGCCGTGCCCGTTGTAGAACACAAGGGTCTTTGCCGGGGTGGCCGCGATCGACTCGCCGATGTCAAGCAGGGTTCGCATCATGGTGTCCCAGCTAATCCACACGGTGCCGACGGCCCAGTGGTGTTCGTTCGACTTCGTGTAGGCGAGGGGCGCGAGCCTCCAGACGTCGAGGCCGGAGGCGACTGCCGCATCCACCACCTTCGACGATAGGAGGTCGGCCATGATCAGGTCGGTGGCGAGCGGCAGGTGCGGCCCATGATGCTCGATGGCGCCGGTGGGCAGCACGATGATCGAATCTGCCGTGAGAATGGATGCCGCAGCCGGGCCCGAGAGCTCCGCGAGTTCGCGCGCGCTCATGCCTGGCTCCCGGTCGAGACGAGTGGCTTCGCCTGAAGCTTTCCGGGATTGAGCAGACCATCCGGGTCCGTGAATGCCGCAGTCTGCGCTGTGCGCTCAGGCTCGTAGTCGACGTTCCACTGGTGCGGATTGTGAAATCCGACGCCGAGAGCGGTGAGCCGTTCGAACCCCGCCACGACCTCATCGGCCGAGCGGTATTCACCGGCGAGCATGCCGATCGGGCGACCCTTCTGCGCTTCGATGTGCAGCATTCCTCCCGGGTACACGGCGTGCACTTCGTCGATGCGGTCGATCAGGGCGTCGCCAGCGACCTCCACGTGGAAGTAAGTGTTGGGGTAGGACTTCTGAAGCCATTCGATCGGGTGGTTGTAGCTCATCATGCTGATCTTCATCGACGTCTGCGCGCCTTCGCGAACGTCGTCGACGCGTCCCCCCGCATCTTCGACGAGTTTTCGGGCGGCATCGATGGATGCCACATCCAGGATTGCCCGCAGCGACGCCCGGTCAGTGGGGATCCCGGGATCGGCCGGAAGCGCGTTGGCCAGAGTGGCCATGTCTGCAGACACCAGCCGCGGTGTCGGCTCGAGGTCGGCGAACGGACGGATTACCGACAGTGCCTGCTCGAAAGTGTCGAAGCTGGCGAAGAATCCCTGCCATTCCTGCAGCGGCTCAAGTGCGACGGTGGCGCGCGCGATGATCCCGGCGGTTCCGTAGTTGTGGATGTACGGCTCGGCGGCTTGGCCGTCGACGTGTAGCAGCTCGGCGTCCGGCATGGCGTGCACGACGTCGAGAGCACGCACGAAGCCGTGGTGCAGCATCCCGTGCTTTATCGACCCCGTGCCGCCTGAACCGCCCGAGATGAAGCCGCCGAGCGACGATTGTGCGGTCGACGGGTACATCAGAATTTGCTGGCCGGCCTTGTTCGCTGCGAGCTCGAGCGACACCATGGTTGCGCCGGCCTCCGCGGTGATGAAACCATCGCCGACCTCGACGATGGCGCGAGCGCGGCTCATGTCGAGCACGAGCCCGCCAGACATTGGGATCGCCTGGCCGTAGTTTCCTGTGCCCTTTCCGCGAGGGGTGATGGGCACACCGTGGCGCACGGAGGCGGCGATCGTTGCCGCGATCTCGTCGGCGCTCGCCGGGTACGCAACGAGGTCGGCGAGTCCGAGCGGCAGCAATTCGCTGATCACCGGCGACATGCGCGAGCCGTCGATGGAGGCGCGCTCGCGGGCGGCGAGTTCGACGCTCACACCCTTCTCGCCCAGAAGATCGAGAAGTTCGACGTGAAGTTCGGCGTGGGAGGTCATCGGTGGGTCCTGTGTTCCTTTTGGTACGAGGGGGAGATTCAGTGCATGACCATCCCGCCGGTGACGTTGACCGCCTGGCCGGTGAGATAGTCGGCGTCGGATGACGCGAGAAAAAGTGCGACGGCTGCGACATCCTGTGCCTGCCCGAGTCGACCCAGTGGTGAATATGTTGACCAGGTGTCGATGTCGTCCTGGGTGCGGGTCGCCGCGCCCATGTCGGTCAGGATGTAACCGGGGCACAGCGAGTTTGCCGTGATCCCGTGGCAGCCCCATTCGAGTGCAGCCTGCCGGGTCAGCCCGACGACTGCTGCTTTCGATGCCGGATACGCGCCCTCACCGGCGCCACCCTTCTTGGCGGCCATGCTCGCCAGGTTGACGATCTTGCCACCGTGACCGGCGGCGATCATCGAGCGGACGCACACCTGCATGGTGGTCAGCATCGCCCTGGTGTTGATCGAGAAGGTCTCGTTCCAGTCCTGCACGGTCAGGTCGAGCAGCGGTGTGAAGCGCAGGATGCCTGCGCTGTTGACGAGCACATCGACGCCGCCCAGCGCGGTGATGGCCGACTGTGTCACGGCCGCTGTGGCGACGGGGTCGAGCAGGTCGATCCCGTGAAAAGTTCCGCCGATTGAGGCGGCACGTGTGGTGCCGTCGTCCACCAGCCTGTCGAGGATGGCGACGGTGGCGCCTTCGCCGGCGAAGCGGCTGGCGATTTCGCCACCGATACCGCGAGCCCCGCCAGTGACGATGACACGTTTGCCGCTGAGGCGCTGTGTGGGGGTCACTGGCGGGGTCATCATTCGGTTCTCAGATCGAGGCTCGGGGCCTAGAGGCCGATCGCCGGGTCGATGAACTCGTTGGTGTAGATATCTGTGGCGACCAGACCAGCAGCCGGAACATTGCCGATCCCCTCAAACACCGGGATCGCGAGTTCGAGAAAGTCCGACATGCGGGTCTCGTCGAAGTCTCCGAGCGTGTCGTTCGGGCCGTTTCCGACCAACCCATCGTCGATCATGGTGGTGACCGAGTAATCAGCAACGCCCTGCGAGTAGACCCATCCGGTGTCGAACTGGTCGACGAGGTCGAGAACGAGTGCGTTGGTCGCGGTGGGGTCTGTGAAGTAGTCGACCTCGGCCTGCTGCAGCACTGGCACCAGTGCGGTGAGGCACGGCGTCATCTCCTCGAAGTCTGCGGCACGGACCGAGACAGCGGAGGAGTAGATGTCCCAGCCAGCGGCGGAGATGTAGTCGTAGGCGACTGGCTTGGACCAGTCGGCGACATCGTTCAGGTAGACGTACGGCTCGGCGGAACCGAAGCCCTGCTGTGCATCCTTACCGCCTGCTGCCACGAAGTTCGCGGGGCTGCCGTCGTAGCTTCCGTCGACGACGCTCGCGTCGAGCTGGCCATCGCTCATCAGGTATTCCATGTATGCAGCGCCGCCGAAGTAGCGAACCACTCCGCCGTCGCCCGCAAGTGCGGTGCCGAGGCTCGCGATGTCGGTCACGTCCGGGTAGGTGGACGGATCCCACATGAGCATCTGCGGGGTCTTGTCGAGCGGGGCGAACACTCCCACGGTCGGGAAGTCTGCCGACAACTGGATTGCCTCATCGGTGCTGACGTATCCCAGGGTGATGTCGTCATCCGAGTACATCTGGCTGGTGACCGTGGCGTATCCGATGGCGGGTCCGCCCGACCGCACCTCCACGTTCACTCCGGTGTACTCTCCCGTGGCCATCAGGGGGCCGGAGACCGACTTCTGGTCGGAGTTAACGGTGTAGTCGGCGCCAAGCAACTCATAGAGGTGAGCGTGTTCAGCCTCGGGGTTCCAGTCTGTCTGGATCACGATGTTGGCCGGGCATCCTGCCGCAGCGAGGTTGACCGAGCCAATGGCGAGATCGGTGACGGGGGCATCGCCGCTCTGGGTGCCGGCGCTGCAGGCGCTGAGCGTCACGACGGTGGCTACCGTCATGGCCGCGGCCAATGTGGTGCGGGAACGGGTGATGTGCATGTTCGTCTCCTTCAGTTGTTGCTGCTGTGTTGGGTGCAGGGTGAACGGGTTAGACAGGGTGAGTCGGCTACTTCTGGCCGAAGTCGTACCAGCGGCCGACGGCGAGCTTGCCGAGCAGGCCGAAGACCGCGAAGATCGCGACCCCGAAAAGGGATGCGGCGATGATTGCCGCGAGCAATTCGGCGCCCTGCAGCCTCGAGGTGTAGTTGTTCAGCAGCGCCCCAATACCGGGAGTGCCGCGGCGGAAGAAGAAGTCACCAACGATGGCGCCCACCACGGCAAGGCCCGCCGAGATGCGCATTCCGGCGAAGATGGCGGGAAGTGCGGTCGGGAGGTCGAGCTTGGTGAGGATTGTCCAGCGGGAGGCGTGCTGGAGTTTGAAGAGTTCACGCTGCGACAGCGCCACCGACTGCAGGCCAAAGAGAGTGTTCGACACCATCGGGAAGAGCGCGATCATGACGCAGACGACCACTCGGGAGAAGAACTCGAAACCGAACCAGAAGCCGATGAGCGGCACGAGGGCGAGGATCGGGATGGTCTGCAGGATGACCGCGTAGGGGAAGAGCGAGCGCTCGATCCACTTCGCCTGCGACATGGCGATGGCCCACACGACGCCGATCACGATGGCGATGGCCAGGCCCACCAGCGCAACGAGGGCGGAACGACCGAGGGCGGTGACGATATCGGACGCCGTCTCCGGGTTGAGGAAACCCTTGGCTACCACCTCGTGTGGCGGCGGCAGCAGGAAGTTCTTCTTACCCAGCATTGAGCTGATCAGATACCAGACAGCGATCACGACAATGGCAACGAGGATGGGGGGAGCCCACACGCCGAACTTCGCCCCTCCGTTGGTGCTGCGCGTTCGGCGCACAGCAATGGACGTTGTGCCTGTCACGTCGTCGGTCACGAGTGCGCCTCCCTGAGTGCGTGTGAAACCTCGCCGACGAGTGCGGCGAATTCGGGGGTGAAACGAATTTCGGGGTCGCGCGGCAGGTCGAAGGGCACATCGAAGCTGCCGACGATCTTTCCGGGGCGACCCGACATGACGATCACCTTGGTTGAGAGGTAGACCGCCTCAGACACCGAGTGGGTGATGAACAGCCCGGCGAACTGCTTCTCGGCGAACAGCCTCAGCAACTCGTCGTTCAGCCGCTCGCGGGTGATCTCGTCGAGCGCGCCGAACGGTTCGTCGAAGAGGAAGATTTCGGGGTCAAGGGTGAGTGAGCGAGCGAGCGAGGTGCGCATCTTCATCCCGCCCGAGAGCGCTTTGGGTAGGTGTTTCTCGAAACCGGTCAGGCCGACGAGGTCGATGGCTTCTTTCGCCTTGGCTGCGCGAGCGGCCTTGGGCGTGCCATGCAGTTCGGCGAGCAGTTCGACGTTGGCCTGCACCGAACGCCATGGCAGCAGCGTTGCATCTTGGAACACGTAGCCGATGCGGTCTGTCGCGAGGTCGACGGTGCCGTGAGAGGACTTCTCCAGGCCCGAAGCGATGCGCAGCAGGGTTGACTTGCCACAACCTGAGGGGCCGACGACCGTGACGAACTCTCCGCGCTTGACGGTGAGGTCGACGCCAGAAAGCGCCACCGTGCCATCCGGGAATGTCATTGCCACGTCGCGAAAGTCGAGAAGCGTTGTCGATTCGGACGTTGACCTCGTGTCGCGGGCAATCATGGTTGCTGAAGACATGTGCGTTGTCACCTCAATTCGATGTTGTGAGTAGTTCGAGCGCGGGGATGTTGGCCGGTGCCACGTCGTAATGCACCCGTGATTGCGACACGAGACGACCGGCGTGAATGACGAACCGGTCGGGGGAGGCCGTCGCGATGACCTCAGACATCGTCGATCCGCGCACGGCGATGAGCTCTGCACGGGAGCCGACACTCACGCCGGCCCTGGGCAAAGACATGACAGACCGTGCACCGGTCGAGACGGCGGCGTATGCCTCATCGAGCGACAGGTGCGCCGCAGTGACCAGAAGGGACGCAGTCTCAAGCGCGTCGCTTCGGCCGACCGGGTTGAACGGGTCGCGTACGTTGTCTGCTCCCGCCCCGACCCGCACACCCGCGTCGAGCAGGCTGCGCAGGGCGGTGATTCCGCGGGGCGTCGAGACCGGGTGGTCCCAGCCCTGAAGGTAGAGGTTCGTGATGGGAAGGCTGATGATGCCGATGTCACTGGCCAGGATCTCGGTGATGACCTCATCGAGTTGTGCAGCCTCAAGGGTGCCGAGCCGTACACAGTGCCCTGCGCTAACGGGAACCGTCCAGTTGCGCACGATCCTCGCGAACTCGATGATCGTCGGGTCTCCGGTGAGCCCCTCGTCGGTGTGCAGGTCGACGCCGACTCCGCGACGCTCGGCGATCGCGAGCAGACGCCGGAGGTCTTCGCCCGGCGATGGCGCGAGATGCGGGGCACCGCCGACGAGGTCAACACCGAGGTCGAGGGCGGCTTCGACCGTGGCATCCGAAGCGTCTGAGCCTGCAAGCGCGACGAGCTCGATGTCCATGAGGCCAGCCAGTTCGCGCCGAACCTGCACCAGGGCCTCAACGCCTCGCAGCGGCTCAGGCCCGACGAGCATGTCGACGTGGCAACGCACCGCGGTGGTTCCATTGCGCAACATCGTGAGCGCCTGCTCGCGTGCCCGGTCGGCGATGCTCTGCACCGTCATCACGGTGGAGTAGGCGCGCCATGATTCGATCGCGCGACCAAGATCGCCGGCCGGAGGATTGATGAGATCCCACGAGAGCGCCTTGTCGAGGTGAGCATGTGGTTCCGCCGGTGCGGGAAGAAGCATGAACCCGGTGAGGTCGAGGGTGCCGTAGTCGTCGACCAACGGGGAGTCCGATGCTGGCCGAACGGTGCGAACCACATCTTCGATGAGCTCGACATCAACGAGGCAACCATCGGGGAGCGTGGCATTCCTCAGCACGGACAGCTGGCGAGGCAGTGTGGTCACGGGGTGTCGTCTCCGGGGAATGCGGGCGAATGTGCACCCTCCACACCGTCGGGTTGGCTGCACGTGAATGTTGATCTGCTCAACAGAGGCGAATCTACGGTCGCCACATTTCAATCGTGTGACGTGGCCATTTCCATGTGTTAACTCGACGGGCTTGCAGTCGTTCCATCGCGATCCTCCGTTTTGCGCCAAGGCGATTCGCTCTATTACGGTGGCGACACCCCACATCGGTGGTGTGCGCCCGATTACCCGGGCGACCGGCTGTTCGTCGTCCAGGAGAACCCGCGCCAATCATGAACGCACTTGATGATTCAGCTTTCGACATGGTCGTAGTCGCACGCACTCGGGGCGCGGCCGAGATCGAATTGATCGATCTGGAATCGGTTTCCGGGCTGTCCTTGCCACGATGGCAGCCCGGCGCGCACATCGATGTGCTGCTTCCGGATGGAGATTCTCGCCAATATTCCCTGTGCGGAATATCGGACAGCAACACCTGGCGTATCGGGGTGTTGCGCGAACCTGACGGACGCGGAGGCTCGCTCTGGGTGCATGATTCACTGGTGGTCGGAGCAACGGTTCGGGTGGCCGGACCGCGCAACCACTTTGAGTTCGTGCCGGAGCGGGGCACCCGCTACCTGTTCATCGCCGGCGGCATCGGAATCACCCCGATCTCGGCAATGGTTGCGTCAGCGGCCGCTGTGGGAGTCGACTTCAGGCTCGAATATGCGGGACGGTCGCGGTCGACGATGGCGCTGGTCGACGAGCTGCTTGAGAAATTCCCGAACAACGTGACGATCCACGCCGCCGACGAGGGTGACCGTCTTGACCTTTCCGGGCTGTTCACCGATCTCCCGCCGTTTACGACCACGTATTGTTGCGGTCCGTCGCGCCTCATCGAGGCGGTGGAGATCGCGGCGACCGGTCGGCAGCTGAAGATCGAGCGGTTCGAGCCCAAAGACATGGGCGAGCCCATGCTCGCCGAGCCGTTCGAGGTCGAACTCGCCTTCTCAGGTCTCGAGTTGACGGTGCCACCCGAGCGCAGCATCCTGGACGTCGTTGAGGAGGCCGGAGTGCTCGTGCTGTCGAGCTGCCGCGAAGGCACCTGTGGCACCTGTGAGGTGCGCGTCATGGATGGCGAGATCGACCACCGCGACTCGATACTCACCCCCGATGAGCAGGCCGCCAACGACGTGATGTACGTCTGCGTGTCACGTTCGGCCGGACCCAAACTCACGCTCGAGCTCTAACGTGGGTGCGCCAGTCGTCGGTTGAGATTCGCAACGAGGTCGAGTTCGTCGGCGGCAACCAGCCGGTAGTCGCGCACGACGACCCGGCCCGCAACCACCACGTGTTTCGGGCGTCGGCCCGGATTCGCCCACAGCAGCCCCGCCACCGGGTCGGCGACTCCAGCGTCGGCAACCCCCGATATGTCCCACACGCACAGGTCGGTGGCCGAGCCCTGGCGCAGGTGTCCCAGCTCGGGGCGGCCCAACCCAGCAGAGGAACCGGCGGTCGCCATCCCGAGAACCGTCCGCGCCGGCACGGCTGGTCCCACCAGCGGGGCGACCTGCATGGCGAGTCTGGCATCGGCGAGCAGATGGCCCGCGTCGTTGCTGCCGCCACCACTGGTGCCGAGACCGACAACCACCCCGGCGGCCTGGAGCGCTGCGACGGGAGCGATTCCCCACCCCATGGGCAGATCGCACCCCGGGGCGTGGGTCGCCGTGATCCCGGATGCAGCGAGCCGCCTGATCTCGTCGGCGGTCACGTCGCAGAGGTGAGCGAGGGTGACATCGTCGGCGAGCCAGCCCCACTCCTCCAGCAGGTCGATGGGTCGCGTTCCGTACTTTTCCAGCGCGATCGCGACATCCACCTGCTCGTTGGCCTGCGTGCGCCGGCGCAGCCCGTGTTTCGCCGCGACCTCGCCGAGAAGCTCAAACGTTTCTCTCGGGTCACTGTGTGCACCGGCCGGACCCACGGCGAGCTGCAGCATGCCGTCGTCGCTCACTCCGCCCGCGGCGGGCCGTCCGGCGGCGCCGGGAAGCAGCGCCTGGACGATCGCCTCCGCCGAAGCCGCTGCCTCCTGCGGGTCGGCGCGGGCCGCGCCGCGCACGAACACAAGTCGACCGCCCAGGGTGCTGGCGGAATCCGCGACCGCCATCGCGATGGCGACCGTGTCGACTCCGCTCGGCCAGCTGAGGTGATGGTCGGCGACCGTCGTGACACCGTTGAGCAGACCCTCCGCGATGCCAACGGATGCCGCGGCGGATGCCAGCCCGGCATCCACCCCGACCCTGGCGTAGGCCGCAGCCATCGTCGGCAGCCAGTGTGACATCGGCACGCCCCGGGTTTCGGGGAGCGTGCGAAACGCGCTCTGCATCAGGTGATGGTGGGCGTTCACGAGACCAGGGGTGACAACGCAGTCGGTGGCGTCGATGGCGTCATCCGGAGCATCAGCGAAGTGAAGATCGCCCGCGGACTCGGTGGATTGGTCGATGACGATCGCTGTTGCGTTCGAGATGGTGAGCATGGAGTCGTTTCTAGCACCGCGATGTGTCGCGCATATGACGAATCAGGCATGTGACGCTCCACTGCCGGCTGTCAGGTGGGCCGGGCGCAACCGCTTACGCTGAAGACTGGTTACGACAGGAGCACGTGCATGACCGGCAGGACCATCATCATCACCGGCGCAAGCGATGGCATCGGGGCCGCAGCGGCCAGAGCGCTGTCTGGCAACGGCGACACCATCGTGCTCGTCGGGCGCTCGCCGCAGAAGACGAAGGCGATAGCTGATGAGCTGGGTGCTCCGTACCACCTCGCCGACTTCGCACGGCTGGATGACGTGCGCGAGCTCGCGGCAACACTGCTCGCCACCTACCCGCGGATCGATGTGCTTGCGAACAACGCCGGCGGGATCATGGCAGCGCGCGAGCTCACCGTCGACGGGTTTGAGAAGACCATGCAGGTCAACCACCTGGCGCCGTTCCTGCTCACCAACCTGCTCATGACGCGACTGGTCGAGAGCGGCGCGACCGTCATCGGCACCGCGAGCATCGCGAACATTCTCTACGGCAAGATCGATGTCGACGACATCCAGAACGCCAGGAAGTACTCGCCGAACAAGGCATACGGCGATGCGAAGCTGGCCAACATCCTGTTCGCGAAGGAACTGGATGCCAGGTTCCGCGCCCACGGAATTCGCTCGGCCTCATTCCACCCCGGTGTGATCGCCACGAACTTCGCCGCAGAGAGTTCGAGTGTGCTGCGATTCGTGTATCGCACAGTGCTGAGCCGGTTCCTCGGCACGGCCGAGACCGGCGCTGACACCCTGGTGTGGCTCGCGTCGTCGCACCCTGACACTCACTGGCCGCTGGGCGAATACTTCAGCAAGCGTCGGGTGGCCAAGGCCAACGCGCAGGCCTACGAGGCCGGGCTGTCGAGCCGGCTGTGGGACGCCAGTGCCGCCATGGTGGGCATTTCGTAACGCCGATGAAACGCGAATGTGCGATTCTGGACGCATGTTCGACATCGCTGAACGCATCCTCGAGGCGGTGGATGCTGGGCGCACGCTCGCGGTAGCGACGGCGATCTCGATCGATGGCAGCGCTCCGCGAACCACCGGTTCATCGATGGCGTTCGACGGCGAGACCGTGATCGGAAGTATCGCGGGTGGCTGTGTTGAGGGATCCGTCGTCGAAACGTGCGACCTCGTGCTTCAGGATGGCGTGGCACGCACCGTCGAGTTCGGGGTCAGTGACGAGACCGCCTTCAACGTCGGTCTCACGTGCGGCGGCCAACTGCGCATCCACGTCCAGGCCGTCACCCCCGCGATCGTGGCTGCGCTGCGCGACCGCTCGCCCATCACGAGCATCATCTGCGAGGGCGACGACGTCGAGGTTTTTGTAGAGCACCCTCCGATCCAGCGGCGGATGATCATCTTCGGCGCGATGGAGTTCTCAGCAGCCCTGGCCCCCGCCGCGGCGGCACTCGGCTATCGCGTCACGGTGTGCGATCCGCGGCCGCTGTTCGCGACATCCGCCCGGTTCCCGACGGCCGAGGTCGTGGTCTCGTGGCCCACCGACTACCTCGCGGCCACCGACGTCGACGAGCAGACCGTGATCTGCATCCTCAGCCACGACGCGAGGTTCGACGCCGAGCTTGTGGCCATGGCGCTCGAACTCCCGGTCGCGTACGTGGGGGCGATGGGATCGCGCAACACCCACGATCGCAGGGTCGCCTCGCTGCTCGAACGGGGAGTGACGGAGTCGGCGATGCTGCGCCTGCACTCACCGATCGGTCTCGACCTCGGTGCCAGCACGCCGGGGGAGACAGCCCTGTCTGTCCTCGCCGAGGTGCTCGCCGCTCGCACCGACAGCACGGCGCTCCCGCTGGCAGTTACGACCGGCGCCATCCACACCGTGTCACGCAGGGTCACCGCCTGACGTTAGGCGCCCTCGGCCCGGCGCCCCCGACCCGGCCCGCCGGCCCGGTCCGGTCCGCCGACTTTGCGCAAACTGCCGCTAAGAACTTTCGGATAGCGACAAAGTGAGCAATCTCGGCGCCCGCTAGGAGGGTTGCGTGGATGCCAGCCGCCACAGCCGATCGCGTGACATCGGCAGCTCGAAGCTGCGTACCCCCATCGCGTCCCTGATCGCGTTGGCGAGCGCGGGAGCGACCGGGTTGTACGGAGCCTCACTCATCGACTTGGCGCCGAGCGGCCCCAGCGGGTCGTGGGTGTTGGCGAACAGCACCTCGGTTACCGGGAGGTCGGCAAACCGGGGGATGTGGTAATTGCGCAGAGCGGTCGTGGTGACACGGCCCTCGCCGTCGAGCAGCACCTCCTCGAACAGCGCCGTGCCGATGGCCTGGGCCGTGCCGCCCTCGATCTGGCCCCTGAGCTGCTCGGGGTTGAGCACCACACCGGCATCGGCGGCCTGGATCGACTGCAGGATCTGCACCTCGCCGGTCGCGGTGTTCACGGCAACCCTGAAGGCGTGCACGTTGAACGACACGCTGCGGGGCGTTCCGTCGTGCTCGGCGGTGGCGGAGAGCCCGGCGGTGAGTCCGTGGGAGGCGATGAGGTCGCGCAACTGCTCGGCGGCTGCCAGCAGCGCCTTACCCGCGACGACCACCCCGGCCGACCCGAACGCTCCCGTGTCGTAGCTGGTGGCGTCTGTGTCTGACTGGCGAATCCGGATGCGGTCGACCGTGGTGCCGAGTGCCGTCGCGACAAGCTGGGTGTGCACCGTGGTGGTGCCGTTGCCAAACTCGGCGGTGCCGACCGCGATCTCGAAGACCGCATCCGTGGCCACGCCGGCGCCGTCATCCAGCACCGAGACCGTTGCCGTCGCATAGTGGCCGCGAGGGGCAATGGTCGCGATCATCGCGAGGGCCATCCCCGTGCCAACCGGCCAGCCTTCCGGGCCGGTGAGACCGTGGTCGAGGGCCGCCTCGGCGAGGTCGAGGCACTGGTCGAGCCCATAGCTCGCCATCGACAGGTCACTCTGCGCTTCGGCGTCAGTGACCACGAAATTGTCGCCGGGCACGATCACGTTGCGGCGGCGCAGTTCGAAGGCATCGATGCCGAGCTTGCGCGCCAGCTCATCGAGGGCGGACTCGATCGCATAGATGACCTGCCCGAGGCCATACCCGCGGAACGCGCCAGAGGGAAGGTTGTTGGTATACACCGACTGCGCATCCACTCGCTTGTTGGCGCAACGGTAGACCTGTATCGACTCGTGGATGGAGTGGAACATCACACCGACCCCGTGGTTGCCGTACGCACCGGTATCCATCAGCTGGTCGACGGCCAGCGCCGTAAGCACGCCGTCGGATGATGCGGCAACAGTGACCGATACCTGCATCGGATGCCGCGTCGGAGCTATCGTGAACTCGTCCTCGCGGGTGAACTCGTATTGCACGGCGCTGCCGGTTTTCATGACGGCGAGGGTCACGAGATCTTCGGTGAGCAGCTCCTGCTTGCCGCCGAAACCGCCGCCAACCCTGGCGGTGAACACCCGCACCTTTTCGGGTTCCAGCCCGAAGATATGGCACAACTCGTCACGCACCAGGAACGGAACCTGGCTCGAGGTGCGCAGCACCAGCCGGCCGTCACCGTCGATCCAGCCGCGCGACGCGTGAGTCTCGAGGGCGACATGGTTGACGCGCTGCGTGGTCCAGGTTCCGCTGACGCTCGCCGCGGACCTCGCGACAGCGGCATCCACATCGCCGAGTTCACCGTGAAACTCGGCCACGGTGTTGCGATCGGGGGCGGCGATGCGCGACTCGGGCCCCTTGTCGCCGTGCACGAGCGGCGCGCCCGGCTTGCGGGCCTCCCGCGGATCGAAGACGGCAGGCAGCACCTCGTACTCCACGCGGATGGCGCTGAGCGCACGTTCCGCGATGCGCACAGTGTCCGCGATCACGGCCGCCACCCGCTGGCCGCGGAACCTCACGACCGTGTCGAACACGAGCGAATCATCCGGGTCATCGTTGCGATCTTCGTGCCTGGCCGTCGAGAAGTGGACGCCGGGGGAGTCGTGGTGGGTGAGAACGGCGCGCACTCCGTCGATTGCCTCGGCCGCGCTCGAGTCGATCGAGACGATCCGCGCGTGAGCGTAGGGGCTACCCAGCACGGCAAGGTGCAGAAGCCCGGTCGTCTTCAGATCAAGTGTGTACGGCTCGGTCCCCGTCACCACGCGCAGGGCGGCCGGGGGAGCGATCGAGATACCGGCGGCGTCACCGGCGGCCGCGGTGGTCGTGTTCGACACACCGGTGATCGCGTCATGGATCGCTCGATAGCCGGTGCAGCGGCAGAGGTTGCCCTTCAACAGCCGCGGAAGATCGTCGTGATCGGCCTCGGTGAAGGTCGATGCCGTGACCACCAGCCCGGCCGTGCAGAACCCGCACTGGAAGCCACCGGCCTCCACAAACGACCGCTGCATCGGATGGGGGTTCTCGACAGTTCCGAGCCCCGACACCGTCGTGACGTGCGCGCCATCGAGCCGGTGGACCGGGACGAGGCACGAGTGCACCGCACCGCCATCGAGCAGCACCGTGCAGGCGCCGCAGTCACCGGCGTCGCAGCCCTTCTTGACCTCCACGTGGTCGAGTTCACGCAGGAGGGTGCGCAGCACCTGACCCGGCCTGGCCTCGACCTTGACGGCGTCGCCATTGATGGTGAACCTCATGACAGCTCCTGCCGGATCTGCTCGACGAAGAGCATGCTCATCGCGCGGCGCCAGTCCGGGGCGCCGTGCGGGTCGTCGTACCAGTCGGCGATCGAATCGACACCGGATGCCAAATCCGCGGCGCTGGGAGCACCGTCGAACCTGAGCTGCCGTGGTCGGGGCGTGCCACCCGTCACGGTGAAGACCGTCTCGCCCGAGGCATCCACTCGCCCGATCACGAGAGTGCCGGTGCGGCCCATCGGGGAGCGGGAGATGCGACGGAATGCGGTGCGGTGCAGTGAAGCGATGGGCAGCTCGATGGAGCGCAGGATCTCGCCGGCACCGAGCGCTGTGGTGGTGACCCCCGTCACGAAATCGGCGACGGGCACGCGGCGCTCGCCGCCGTCGACCGTCCAGATAACGGCGATGCCATCGAGGGAGGCGGCAAGCGAGGTCATGGGTCCGGCGGGCAGTGCGAGCGCAATGTTGCCTCCGACGGTGGCGATCGACAAGATCTTCCACGATGCGAGAAGCGAGTCTGCGCACTGCTCGAAGAGCGGCTCGGGCAGCCTCCGCAGCGTTTCGATGGTGCACGTCGCCGCAATCGTGATCGTCTCCGCGGTGCGAACGACCGGTTCCCAACCCATGCCTGCGAGATCGACGATGCCGGTCAACCCCGGCTGCGGCTCCGAGTAGAGCCAGGTGCCACCGCCCATGGCGCGTTCGCCCGGGGCGAGGGCCGTCTCGGCGCGGGTGTGTGCCACCCGCACGTGTTCTACGTCGATCAGATCCATGATCTCCTGAGTCAACCGCATTGTTGTGACGCGCGTGTAACACGCCGTTTCCCCAGCCCGCCCTTCGGAAATTCAGGAAACGCGGTCCGACGCGCCGTCGCAGTGGATAAAACGGGGCGGCGCAGCCGCGATTTCCTGAATTTCCGAAGGGGTGGGAGGGGGTGAAGTGCGCCCCGGACGCCCATCGTCCGGCTTGCCGGAATAGGATCGATGACATGGCAAAGACGGCTGTACATTTCGGGGCAGGCAACATCGGGCGCGGATTCGTCGCGCAGTTTTTGCACGAGAGCGGCTACGAGGTGGTGTTCGCCGACGTCAGCGAAGAGCTCATCGGTGCGCTGCAGGCCCGTGATAGTTACGAGGTGATCGAGGTCGGCGACGGTGCCGTTACCAAGGTCGTCGACAACTATCGGGCGATCAACTCCAAGACGCACGAAGCAGATGTGGTGGCGGAAATCGCCAAGGCCGACATCGTCACAACCGCGGTCGGCGCGCGAATTCTCCAGTTCGTCGCCCCCGTGATCGCGAAAGGCCTCGCCGCGCGCACGAACCCGGAACCACTGATCGTCATCGCCTGCGAAAACGCAATCGGGGGCACCGACGTGTTGGCCGCCGAAGTGCGCAAACACGATCCAGCCACCAACGCCATCTTCGCCAACTGCGCCATCGACCGCATCGTTCCGGAACAGGCCAGCAGCGTGGATGTCACGATCGAATCGTTCTTCGAATGGGTGGTTGACCGCACGCCGTTCAACGGTTCAACGCCGGACATCTACGGCATCACCTGGGTCGACGACCTCGCCCCGTTCATCGAACGCAAGCTGTTCACCGTCAACACGGCTCATGCCGCAGCGGCCTACCACGGCATTGACCGCGGCTGGGTGTCGATTCGCGAGGCACTGGCGTCCCCTGAGCTGCAGGCCGAGATTCGTGCGGTGCTCGGCGAGACGAAGGAGTTGCTTGTCGCCAAGCACGGCTTCGATCCGGATGAGCAGCAGGAATACATCGAGAAGA
This sequence comes from Salinibacterium sp. G-O1, assembly GCF_030063305.1. Taxonomy (GTDB): domain Bacteria; phylum Actinomycetota; class Actinomycetes; order Actinomycetales; family Microbacteriaceae; genus Rhodoglobus. The sequence goes on along the minus strand of NZ_JASISV010000002.1, from coordinate 1,000,920 downwards.
CGCTGAAGCGAATCTCGAACCCTGCGCTTCCCGACACCTGCGAGCGGGTGGGCCGTGGTCCGCTGCGAAAGCTCAGCCGCAAGGAACGGTTCATCGGTCCGGCCGCTGAGCTCGCCGAGCGCGGCCTCGAGGTGTGGAACCTGCTCAACGCGGTTGGGGCGGCTCTCCGGTTCGATATCAAGGAGGATGCCGAGAGCGTGGAGCTTCAGGCGATGCTCAACGGTGGTTCCACGGCGGAGGAGCTGGCGGAGTCGATCACCGGGCTTGAGCCGACGCATCCACTGTTCCCCCATGTCGTTGAGGTCATCGAACTGAGGCTCGCCCGTTAGCGCTGGAGACACCGATCCCGACGAAGACGCACTTGCCTGGGCCGGTGACGAGCGCGCCGAAGCGGCACCGACGCGCGTGCGGCGGGCGGTCGAGAGCTCGCCACAGTTGCCCGCCATACTGCTTGTCACGTACGGGATTCTGGGTGGCATCCATCTGATCTACCTGGCCGGCTGGGTTGTCGCGCTTCAGCGACTCAACAACATCAGCGTGCCGTCGTCTGACGCCCTGACCGAGATCATGTTTCAGTTCGGGGAGGCTCTGGCGATCATCAGCCCGGTGGCCTGGTTTGCTGCGGCGTTCATGCTGACCAAGGGCCGTCGGCCGATCGTGAGGCTGTTGTGGCTGCTGGCCGGTCTGGTCGTGGTCGCTCCGTGGCCATACGTGCTCGGAGCGTGGGCGGCATGAGAAGTGTGATCGCGACGATGGCCGTGGCCGTCGCCTTCGGGCTGCTCTTTGCCTGGGACGTCTGGGAGGCTGTCTCAAACCTGGTCGCCCTGCCCGACTTCTACGACTACGCCGGATTCGGCCGCGACAACGTGCCGTGGTGGCTGCTGATCACCGGCGTCGCGATCCCCGTGGCCGTGTTCGTGATCGCGCTGATGCTCGGCCGCGGCCGACCGCTGCTGGTGAAGGTGATTCTGTTTGTCGTCGGCCTCGCCGTCGCGTCGGCGCTCGGACTGGGCGTCATCGCGCTCGAGGATGTGCTTCGGCCCACGATCGTGCTCGTGCCGCGCTAGAGGAGTCCGACCCAGACGATCAGCGCGATCAGGGCAACCTGCGCGATGAGGCGTGGCCAGAACGGTATCGACAGCGACCGGAATGTTTCGGGATGCTGGCTCGCGTAGATGTTCGCGGGGAACACGGCGACCAGAAACAGCACGAGGGCGATCGAGGCTATCGGTCGCGTGAGTGGCACGGCGAGCCCGATGCCGCCCAGCACCTCGCAGACTCCGGTGAGGTAGACGAGCGCGATCGGGCGCAATGGCCCGTCGAACCTGAGGAACGGCGGGATCATCTTCGCCATGATCCTGGCGGGCTTCGGCCTGAAATGGTTCAGTCCCATCCCGATAAACACCGCCACGATGGCGACGAGCACGACGAGCTTGATGATGTCGACAACAGTGGAGGCCACGACCCATTCTCTCCGGATTGGGCCGGTATCGGGCACCGCTGGTCGTAACACGCAGAGACTTCCACGTCGGCTGCAGTAAAGTTTTGTGGGGCAGCGAGCATCGTGCCCTCCCACTTCCGCCTAATCGAAGGACTCGATCCCGTGGCCAAGCCGATCGTGCTGATCGCCGAAGAACTTTCTCCCGCTACAGTCGAGGCCCTTGGTCCCGACTTCGATGTGCGCATGGTGGACGGCACCGACCGTCCCGCGCTGTTGGCAGCTCTTGCCGACGCGAGCGCTGTGCTGATCCGCTCGGCGACGAAGATGGATGAGGAGGCTATCGCTGCGAGCTCAAGGCTCAAGGTGATCGCTCGCGCCGGAGTCGGGCTCGACAACGTCGACATTAAGGCCGCCACCACGGCCGGTGTCATGGTCGTCAACGCTCCGACGTCGAACATCATCTCGGCGGCCGAACTGACCGTCGGTCACATCCTGAGCCTCGCCCGCCACATTCCCGCGGCACACGGCGCACTCGCCCAGGGGCAGTGGAAGCGCTCGAAGTACACGGGCGTCGAGCTGTACGAGAAGACCATCGGCATCATCGGGCTCGGCCGCATCGGCGCGCTCATCACGGCCAGGATGCAGGCCTTCGGCACCACGATTCTCGCCTATGACCCCTACGTGACCTCCGCTCGCGCGCAGCAGCTCGGTGTCACGCTGGTGTCGCTCGAAGATCTGCTTGCGCAGTCCGACTTCATTACGATCCACATGCCGAAGACGCCGGAGACGACGGGCATGATTTCGACCGACCAGTTCGCGCTGATGAAGTCGACGGCGTACATCGTCAACGTTGCTCGCGGTGGTCTCATCGACGAGGATGCCCTGTACTCCGCCCTCAAGTCGCGCCGCATCGCAGGTGCGGGCCTCGACGTTTTCGTGAACGAGCCGCCCACGGATTCGCCGCTGCTCGCACTCGAGAACGCCATCGTCACCCCGCATCTCGGTGCATCCACCGATGAGGCGCAGGAGAAGGCTGGCGTCTCGGTCGCGAAGTCGGTGCGCCTGGCGCTCGACGGCGAGCTGGTCCCCGACGCCGTCAACGTCGCCGGTGGGGTCATCGACCCGAGCGTGCGTCCCGGCATCCCGCTCATGGAGAAGCTGGGCCAGCTCTTCTCGGCGCTGGCCTCCGAGCCCATCACCAACATCGACATCGAGGTTCGGGGCGAGATCGTCGAATTCGACGTGAACGTTCTGAAGCTTGCCGCGTTGAAGGGCATCTTCTCCAACATCGTCAGCGAGTCGGTCAGCTACGTCAACGCGCCGTTGCTCGCCGAGCAGCGTGGCATCACGGTTCGTCTTGTGACGGATGCCATCAGCGAGGAATACCGCAACGTGCTTACGCTGCGCGGTGCGCTGGCAGACGGCACCCAGGTCTCCGTCTCGGGCACCCTCATCGGCACCAAGCAGGTGCAGAAGATCGTCGAGATCAACGGGTACGACGTCGAGGTTCCGTTCGCGGAACACCTTATTGTGATGAGCTATGTCGACCGTCCGGGAATCGTGGCGGTGTACGGCCGCGAGTTCGGCGACGCCAACATCAACATCGCGGGAATGCAGATCGCCCGCCAGAAGGCTGGCGGTCAGGCGCTCAGCGTGCTGACGGTCGACTCACCGGTGCCCGACGAACTCCTTGAGAAGGTGCGTACGGCGATCGACGCCACGCTTCTCAAGGAGATCGATATTGTCGAGGTTTAAAGCTCGTCGGGGGCGGAGGTGGTGGTGCGGCGCTGCTGCACCGCTGCTCCATCAGCGTCGACACCAGAGCGGACCGTGGTGACGGACTGGCGTCTGCGCATCATCAGGACGAGTCCAATGATGAAGACCAGCACGCCGGCTCCCATCAGCAGATAGCCCACGAGCTGGAGGTTGATGGCCTCGACCTGCACGTTCACTGCGAACGCGAGAATTGCGCCAATGATAAATAGGACGATTCCTGTTCCAATACTCATGGCCACAGCATAGGGCTGCACAACAGCGATAACAGGGGGTTGTGGCGCCCGCCGGGGGTGCGCTAGGCGCAGCGGCACGGCCAGAGCTGCCGGCGAGCGACGGTACTGTAAATCCATGGCACCAACCCTGAATCTCGCAGTCATTCCCGGCGATGGCATCGGCCCAGAAGTCATCGCAGAAGCACTCAAGGTGCTTGCCGCTGTGGGGGTGGATGTCACGACCACCGAGTTCCCGTTCGGTGCTGGGCATTTCCTGGCCTCAGGCACCATCCTGGGCGACGACGACCTCGAATCGCTGAGGCCGTTCGACGCGATCCTGCTCGGCGCTATCGGTGGGGATCCGCGTGACCCGCGGCTTGCCGGGGGGATCATCGAACGGGGGTTGCTGTTGAAGCTCAGATTCGCGTTCGACCACTACGTCAACCTGCGCCCGACGACCCTGTTCCCCGGGGTTACGTCGCCGCTGGCAGACCCCGGCACCGTCGACTTCGTGGTCGTGCGCGAGGGCACCGAGGGCCCGTACGTGGGCAATGGTGGTGGCATCCGGGTTGGGACAGCGCATGAGATCGCCACGGAGGTCTCGATCAATACCGCATTCGGTGCTGAGCGCCTAGTGCGCTTCGCGTTCGCGCAGGCCGCCTCGCGCCGAAACAAGCTCACGCTGGTGCATAAGACCAACGTGCTCACGCACGCGGGCAGCCTTTGGCAGCGGACCGTTGACAGGGTCGCGCTCGAGTTTCCCGCCGTCGAGGTGGGCTATCAGCACATCGACGCCGCGACTATCCATCTCGTCACGAACCCGAGTAAGTTCGATGTCATCGTCACTGACAACCTCTTCGGCGATATCCTCACCGATCTTGCTGCCGCTATCAGCGGTGGTATCGGGCTGGCGGCCTCGGGAAACATCAACCCGGAGGGCGCGTTCCCGTCGATGTTCGAGCCCGTGCACGGTTCGGCGCCAGACATCGCCGGCCAGCAGCTTGCCGACCCAACGGCGGCAATCCTGTCGATCGCCCTTCTTCTGTCGCATGTTGGGCAGCAGGATGCAGCGGCTCGGGTCACAGCGGCCGTGGAGGCCGATCTGGCCTCCCGTGGGGCTGCCGCCCGCAGCACCGCCGAGGTCGGTGACGCGATCGCCGCGGCAGTAGCGCAGAATTAGTAGTACATCCAACTAAAGCCACAAAGGGATCCACCATGAAGAACCTGCTCGCTCCCGCGTCCCTCCAGTTCCTGGTGAAGAAAAACCAGGATGCCCGCTCGGCGGAGGAGCATGCCGCCGTTCTGGCCGAGCCGGGTTTCGGTAAACATTTCACCGATCACATGGTCGACATTTGTTGGAGCGAGAAGGGTGGCTGGCACCGCGCACGGGTGCAGCCTTACGGACCCATCGCGCTCGATCCGGCCGCAGCGGTGTTGCACTACGCCCAGGAGGTCTTCGAGGGGTTGAAGGCCTACCGCCATGCTGACGGCTCGGTTTGGTCTTTCCGCCCGGAGATGAACGCCGCTCGCATGCAGCGCTCGGCCCGTCGTCTTGCCCTGCCCGAGCTCCCCACCGAAGATTTCGTCGAGTCGCTCAGGCAGCTCATCGCCGTCGACGAGCGATGGGTGCCCTCCGCGCCCGAGACAAGCCTTTATCTGCGGCCGTTCATGTTCGCGAAGGAGGCGTTCCTCGGCGTGCGCCCGGCGGCCAAGGTCAATTACTACGTGATCGCCAGCCCCGCCGGCGCCTACTTCACTGGCGGCGTGAACCCGCTGTCTATCTGGGTGTCTACGAACTTCGCCCGCGCGGGCAGGGGCGGCATGGGTGCAGCCAAGACCGGCGGCAACTACGCGTCGTCTCTCGTTGCCCAGCAGGAGGCGTACGACCAGGGCTGCGCCCAGGTGCTGTTCCTCGACGCTGAGGAGGGTGTCTACATCGAGGAGCTCGGCGGCATGAACGTCGTTTTCGTCTACAAGGACGGCCGACTCGTGACTCCAGAGTCCCCGAGCATCCTCGAGGGCATCACCCTAGACTCGATTCTTCAGCTCGGTGTCGACCGCGGGCTCACGGTGGAGCGCCGCAGAGTGACCATCGACGAGATTCGTGAGGGCGTGGCATCCGGCGAGATCACGGAGATGTTCGCCTGCGGTACCGCCGCAGTCGTCACCCCGATCGCGCAGTTCAAGGCCGAGGGCTTCACTATCGGCGACGCGGATGCGCCAGCGGGCGAGCTCACCATGTCTCTGCGCGAAGAATTGACCGACATCCAGTACGGCCGCCGGGTAGACACCCACGGCTGGCTCACACGACTCGACAGCAAGGACCAGTAGTGAAGATCGCACGTTTCAGCACCGGGGGAGACCCTCGCTTCGGAATCGTGGATGGTGACTCGATCGTCGTTCTTAAGGGCGACCCGATGTTCGCCGGTTTCGACACCACGGATGAGCGGGTTCCCCTGTCGGAGACCAAGCTCCTTGCGCCGGTCATCCCGCGATCCAAGGTCGTCGCCGTCGGAAAGAATTACGTCGACCATGTGGCGGAGTTCGGCGGTGAGGTTCCGAAGGAGCCCCTGCTCTTCCTGAAGCCGAACACCTCGGTGATCGGCCCAGGGGATTCGATCGTGCTTCCGCACCAGAGCCACCGCGTCGATTTCGAGGGGGAGCTCGCGGTCGTGATTGGCAGCATCGCGCGCAATGTCGCCGAGGCTGACGCGGCCTCGGTCATTTTCGGCTACACCGTCGCGAACGATGTGACGGCTCGCGACCTGCAGAAGACCGATGGCCAGTGGGCGCGCGCCAAGGGCTTCGACACCTTCTGCCCGCTCGGGCCGGTCATCGAAACCGAGTTCGAGATCGCCGCCAACACAGTGACGTCGCGGCTCAACGGAGAGGTGCGCCAGGAGGCGCCCCTGACAGACATGGTGTTCTCCGTGCCGTTCATCATCGCGTACGTGTCTGCCGCGATGACCTTGCTGCCGGGCGATGTGATCCTGACCGGCACGCCCGCGGGAGTTGCCAAGATGGCGGGCGGCGATGTCATTGATATCGAGGTCTCTGGCATCGGCACCCTGAGCAATCCGGTTCGCGGCTGACGCCTCGCGCACCACTCCTCCACGGGCAGTGCCGCCGCGGCTAACTGTCCGGGCGGGGCATCCTAAATCGCAACGTATGGCGGGAAGCCATACGTTGCTGAAATGGAAGCTCCGACCCCAGATCCCCTCAGCCGTTCGAGCAGCGCGAACCGGATGGTGCGAACGACAGTGTTCTTCCCGGCATCGCTCGTTGCGGGTGTGCGTGCCGTCGCCAGCCTGCGGGGAACGACCTCGGCGGCGATCATCCGATCGGCCGTGGAGGCCGCCGTCGGGGGTCACCGGCCGCCACCCCGTGGAGGGTTCCTGTGATCCTCGACGCAAAGACGCTGGTCGAGTACTTTGACGCGGGAGCGGAAGGTCACTGGTCGGTGGCGGGAGAGATCGAGTTCGTTGCCGAATTCGAACAGCTCGTGGTCTCGCCGTTCGTCATCGCCGAACTGGAGCCTCTGGTCCGCGCGAAATTTAGTTTCGAGGGTTGGTGTGCCGTGCTGGAGGAACTCGCGGGAGGTGCGTGGACGATCGCGGTGGTCGACGCGGCGCACCTGGCAGCGATGCGGCAGCAGCTCGATACCCAGTGTGTTGACAGGAACACCAGCGCCGATGCATCCGCGGCTGTGCTCGCCGCCTCGTAGACTTGTAGGCGATGACTGCCTCATTCTCCACTGCCACCGGAGCCGACGTTCGCGTCAGGTTCTGCCCGTCACCCACCGGAACCCCGCATGTCGGGCTCATCCGCACTGCGCTGTTCAACTGGGCGTACGCGCGGCACACCGGCGGGAAGATGGTGTTCCGCATTGAAGACACCGACGCCGAGCGCGATAGCGAAGAGAGCTATCTGCAGCTGCTCGACGCGTTGCGCTGGCTTCACATCGACTGGGATGAGGGCATCGACGTCGGCGGGCCCAACGAGCCATACCGCCAGTCGCAGCGCACAGACATCTATCTCGACGTCATCGAGAAGCTCAAGGCCAGCGGTCACCTTTATGAGTCCTACGCCACGGGTGAGGAAATCGAGGCGCGCAATGTCGCGGCCGGTCGCGACCCGAAACAGGGCTACGACAACTTCGAGCGCGACCTGACCGCCGAGCAGAAGGCCGCGCATGTGGCCGAGGGGCGCCAGGCGGCGCTGCGCCTCAGGGTGCCAGACACCGACCTCAGCTTCGACGACCTGGTGCGGGGCGAGATCACGTTCCCCGCCGGCTCGTTCACCGACTTCGTGGTCGTCAGGCCCAACGGCGCACCGCTGTACACCTTCGTCAACCCGGTGGATGACGCGCTCATGGGTATCACGCACGTGCTGCGCGGTGAAGACCTGCTGTCGTCGACACCACGCCAGATCGCGCTGTACACGGCGCTCATCGAGATCGGCGTGGCTAGCGCCATCCCGCGCTTCGGTCACCTCCCGTACGTCATGGGGGAGGGCAACAAGAAGCTGTCGAAGCGTGACCCCGAGTCGAGCCTGTTCCACCACCGGGATCGCGGATTCATCCCCGAGGGGCTCATCAACTACCTCGCGCTGCTGGGCTGGTCGATTGCGGCCGACCGCGACGTGTTCTCGATCGACGAGATGGTTGCCGCATTCGACGTCACCGACGTGAATCCCAACCCGGCCAGGTTCGACGTGAAAAAAGCCGAATCCCTCAACGGAGACCAGATCCGGCTTCTCGAGGTGCACGAATTCGCGAAGCGTCTCGAGCCATACGTCGCGGACATGCTGAAAGACGACGGGGACCGCGCCATGCTGCTCGCCGCCGCTCCGCTCGTTCAGGAGCGCATGCAACTTTTGGGAGAGTCCCGCGAGCTCATGGCCTTCCTGTTCACGGCAGACGACGACCTCGAGTTCGCCGCAGACGCCATGCCCTCAGCAGACGGTGCCGAGGTGCTGGATGCCGCATCAGCAGTGCTGCCGGCGGTAGCGCCCTGGAACACCGAGAACATCGAGGCGGCCCTGCGCGCCGAACTTATCGAGACTCGAGGCATGAAGCCGAGAATCGCCTTCGGCCCGCTGCGCACCGCACTGTCGGGCCGCCGCATCAGCCCGCCGCTGTTCGAGTCGATGGAGCTCCTCGGTCGGGAGTCGACGCTCAGGCGCATCGAGAGGCTTCGCGAAGCACTGACGTGATGTACACGGAGTGCCCCGAGGTGCGCTAAAGTAGACAGTCGGCTCGACCTCGGTTGAGCCCTGTGGGGTATGGTGTAATTGGCAACACGGAAGATTCTGATTCTTTTGTTCTTGGTTCGAGTCCAGGTACCCCAGCTTTGAATGTAAGTAAACCCCGGTCATCCGGGGTTTTTTTATTTGACCAGAATTGGCCCCGCCAAATATAGACAGTAACACTATCGATAGTTTCACTATCCGTTATGAAGATGTCGGAGCTGAGCGAGCGCAGCGGTGTGAGCGTCGCATCCATCAAGTTTTATCAGCGGGAAGAACTGCTCCCGGAGCCGGAGCGATCGAGCCCGAATCAGGCGCGGTACGCCGCGAACCACGTCGACCGGCTGCGACTCATTCGGGCTCTCGTCGATGTTGGCGGGCTGTCGGTGGCCGCGGTGCGCAGGGTGCTCGCCGCTGCCGAGGCCGACATCCCACTGGACTGGGCGATGGGGGTGGCCCAGCACGCGATCCCCGGCTCCGTCGAGCTGCCCGATCAAGGCTCCCGAGGCGTAACCGAGATCGACAGCGTGAGCGCCAGCATGGGATGGATGGTGTCTCCGGACAACCCAGGACGGGCAATGGCAGCCCGCGTTCTCGACTCGTACCTCCAGCTCGACCACGAGGAGCTGCTGAGCGTGCTGCCGGAGTACTGCAGCGCAGCGGAGATCGTGGCCCGGGTGGACCTTGGCACGGTCGCCCTCCAGCCCAACCGCGCGCGCATGTCGGAGACGGTGGTCGTGGGCACGGTGCTGGGCGATTCGCTCTTTGCCGGGCTGCGGCGCATGGCGCAGGAAGACGCGGCCCACCGCCAGTTCTCGAGGGCTGAGTCGTGACCGGGCACCGCCCGCTGCTGTGGCTCGCCGCGGCGATGGGGCTGCTCGTGGTCGTTGCCGGCATCGGGGTGTTCGCAGACCCCCGCGAAGTGCTGGGCGCGCCGCTATGGGCCAAGCCGCTGAAGTTCGCGATATCCATTGCCATCTATGCGGTCACGTTGTCGTGGCTCATCGGACAGCTGCACAGGATGCGCCGGCTCGCCCACATCGCCGGCACTGTCAGCGTCGCCGGTCTCGTCGTCGAAATGATCATCATCGTCGGTGCCGCCGTGACCGGCGACACCAGCCACTTCAACGTCTCGACGCCAATTCACGCAGCGATGTGGTCGGTGATGGCGGTCTCAATCGTGGTGGTCTGGGTCATGACCCTCGTGGTCGCCGTTGCGTTGTTCCGCAACAAGCTCGGAGACCCCGCACGAACATTGGCGATCAGGGCCGGGGTCATCATCGCGCTGGTCGGCATGGGGCTCGCGTTCCTGATGACCAGCCCCACAGCGCAGCAACTCGACGACTTCCAGGGCGTCGCCGGGGCGCACGCGGTCGGGGTGGCCGACGGCAGGGCCGGGCTGTTCCTGCTCGGCTGGAGCACGGAGGCTGGCGACCTCCGCATCCCGCACTTCGTGGGCATGCACGCACTGCAGGTGTTGCCGATATTCCTGATCACGCTCGAGTTGCTGTCGCGCAGGATGCCACGGCTCTCCTCCCCGCAGGTGCGCCTGCGGCTGGTGCGCGTGGCCGTGGTCGCCTACGCGGCCACCGTCACGGTCGTGACCTGGCAGGCGCTGGCGGGCCAGTCGATCGTGGCACCCGCCGGGCCGATCCTGGTGGCGGGGGTGACCGTTACCGCAGCCACCGTGCTGCTGGCGGCAGCGGCGCTCGTCGCGCCCGTTCGGCAAGAGCTGCAGCGTCAGGGCTAGGCCCCACGATGCTGGATCATGGATGAATGCAGATTCGCCCAGCGACAGACTCCGACCTCGACGCCATCCTCGAGATCCACAACCGTGCGATCCGGGAGACGACCGCGATCTGGACCGACGTGGAGGTCGACCGCCGCGACCGTGAGCTGTGGCTGGCTGCGCGGCACGCTGCCGGTCATCCCGTCATCGTGGCCGAGATCGGGGGAGAGCTCGCCGGCTACGCGTCCTACGGTTCGTGGCGCGAGAAGACCGGGTACCGCTACACGGTCGAAAACTCCGTGTACGTCGCCGACGGCTTCCAGCGGCAGGGCGTAGCGCGTGCGCTGATGATCGAGCTCATCCGCCTCGCCCGTGAGCGTGGCATCCACGTCATGGTTGCTGCCATCGAGGCGGGAAATGCCGGGTCGATCGCGCTTCACCAGTCGCTCGGCTTTGGCGAGCCGATGGTCGTCACGGAGGTTGGCCGCAAGTTCGACCGCTGGCTCGATCTGGCGTTCATGCGGCTCCCGCTGTAGTTGCGGCCCCGCTAGAGGTCGAGCGACTCTCCGAGAGCCAGGGGCAGGTATTCGCCGCCACCGCGCGCGGTAGCCCACTCGATCCTGGGGCCGTAGGTCGAAACGCCGATCTTCGAAAGCAAAGCCTCATGCACCGGGAACGCGCGTTTCGGCGCCACCTGCATCACGTAGTCCATGACCTCGCTGACCTTCAGCCAGGGCGCGTTGATGGGCACCGCGAGGGTGTCGACCGGCCCTGGGGGCAGGGTGAACGAGTCTCCGGCGTAGTAGAAGTTGTCGTCGACGAGCACCGCGACGTTGTCAATCACCGGAATCGACTCGTGGATGACCGCGTGCTTGTCCCCGAAAAACTTCAGCGAGAACTGGCCGATGTCCAACTCGTCGCCCTCCGCGACGGCCTCGATGGTCACGTCGTCGTCTTTCGCGGCCGCGACCACTCCAGCCGGACCGAGGATGCGTGCGTCAGGGTTCTTCACCAGGATGCGCTTCAGGTGCTCCGGGGTCCAGTGGTCGGGGTGCTCGTGGGTGATCACGATGGCAACGACCCCGGTCACATCGGTCAGGGGAGTCGTATACGCACCGGGGTCGATGATGAGCGACGAACTGCTCTTCTGAACGACCATGCATGCGTGCTCGTACTTCGTGATCTTCATACCTCGACACTATTGCTCACGGGATTCAACGACTGGGGGTTGACCTTGGCTGCGGCATACTTGCCGTGTGACGATGAAGCCGCTCCGCCTCGTAGTGGCGATCAACCCGACCGCCTCGTTCGGTAAGGGCAAAAACGTGGGGCCCGCCGTCGTGCAGGCCCTGCGTGCACTGGGTCATGACCTGACCGTCCTTCAGGAGCCGGACTTCGAGCAACTCGCCGCCGCGGGCCGTACGGCGCTGGCGGCCAGGCCCGACGCCTTCATCGTCGTGGGCGGGGACGGCATGGTCAGCCTCGGCGTCAACCTGCTCGCGACGACGGAGATCCCGCTGGGGATCGTGCCGTCCGGCACCGGCAACGACATGGCGCGCGGCCTCGGGATTCCGCACGAGAACACCGAAGCTGCGATCGGGATGCTCGCCGAACTGCTGCAGGGCGCACCGCGCACGATCGACGCCGGACGCGTGAGCTTCATCGACGACAAGTCTTCGCGCGCATCCACGCGCTGGTTCGCCGGCACCGTCTCGGCCGGCTTCGACGCCGTGGTCAACGAGCGAGCCAACCGGATGCGGCACCCCAAGGGTGCCAGCCGCTACACGATCGCCATCGGGCTGGAGCTGCTGAGGCTCAAGCCCATCCCATATCGACTCGTTGTTGACGGCGAAGTGCTGGAGACGAAAGCCATGCTGGTGAGCGTCGGCAACAATGTGTCGCTGGGCGGCGGCATGAAGGTCACCCCAGCCGCGAAGGTCGACGACGGCGAACTCGACATACTGGTCGTGCAGCCACTGTCACGCATCGCGTTCCTGCGGATCTTCCCGCGGGTGTTCAAGGGCACCCACGTCAGCGACCCGCGAGTGGCGATCTACCGGGCCAGAGAAATCAGGATCGAATCGGATGTCGCGGTCGTATATGCGGACGGCGAGCGCATCGGTCCGGCCCCCGTCGACGTGACGGTGGTACCGGGAGCGCTGAGGATTTTCGCGCCGGCGTGACTCGTTTTGGGAGTCGGGCCAATCGTGTGGCATACTCTTGTAGTTGTCGCGACGGCCCCATCGTATAGCGGCCTAGTACGCTGCCCTCTCACGGCGGTAACACGGGTTCGAATCCCGTTGGGGTCACAACAGCCCGGACTCCAGTTCAACACTGGGGTCCGGGCCATTTTTTTTGCGTCGGGGAGTTGTGCCCGGCTAGCTGCGGGGCTGCGCGACCGTCAGTCGCGACGTGGCCAGGCGCTCAGCGGCATCCAGCGTGGTGGTGCCGTGCGTGGCAGCAGCGCGGAAGATCGCGGCGACGGTGTCGCCGATCGCGGCGACCCGACGCGAGATCGCATCGGCGTCGGCATCGGGCTGGGTTGCCAGGTCGAGGTAGATCACTCCGCCGCCGTTGACCACGAAATCAGGCGCCCACAGGATGCCCCGCTCGGCCAGCGCGGCAGCGCCGTCGTGGCGGGCGAGCTGGTTGTTCGCGGCGCCCACGACACCCCTGACGTTGAGCTCGTCGATGACCTGCGGGCTCAGCGCGCCGCCCAGACCGCACGGAACGTACAGGTCGGCCACAACGCGGTGCGCCTCGTCGGCACTGACCCAGTCGGCGCCCAATTCCGCGGCCAACAACTTGCGCTCGAGATTCACGTCGCTCACCGTCAGCTGCGCGCCGGCCGCGGCCAATGAACGCGCGAGGCGACCACCAACCTGGCCCAGCCCCGAGATGACGATCCGCCGCCCGGCGAGGTCCCGTGAGCCGAACAGTGCCTCGACCGTGGCGACGATGCTGGCGTACACGCCTGCGGATGTCGCATCCGCCGGCTCGCCAACACCACCCTGGTTGGTGGGAAGGCCGCACACGTGCGCGGTGCGCTCGGCGACGACGGCCATCAGTTCAGCGGTCGTTCCCACGTCTTCGGCCGTCATGTAGGCGCCGCCCAGGCTTTCGATGGCGTCGCCCAGGTCGAGCATGGCGTCACGTTTTTCGGCGTCGGTGAGGGTCACGCCCATCGGCAGGTGGATGACCGACTTGCCGCCGCCGCGATTGAGCCCGGCAGCGGAATTCTTGAGCGTCATGGCCGCGGACAGGCGCAGGGCGTCGGCAACAGCATCCGTCCAGTGTGGGTAGTTCCACATTCGAGCGCCACCCAGGGCCTGGCCGAGAACCGTGGAATGGACGGCGACGGTGATGATCAAGCCAGAACGCCGGCCGGTCGAGATGAGCACGTTTTCGTGGCTGAACTCGGCATTGGCGATCGCGGCTGATGGGGCATCCAGCATCGTAGATGGGTGCGGGGTCATGATGTTCTCCTGAGACTTGGCCTTGTGGGCGAAACAGCGTTGCTTGTCGTGCTGGCGCGAGGGTGGTGCGCCAGAGGTCAGCGTATCGCCGTACGCTCCGCAGCGCAGCCTGTCTTCGGTGCGATCGTCGTCGGGTTATGGTCGAACGATGAGCCACGATGTGCCGGACGCAACGCCCGCCCCCGACCGATTTCTCAGCGCCGCGGGGCTGCAGTTCGTCACCGAGTATCACCTGGCTACGCTCTCGACGCTTTCCGCCGACGGCACCATCCATGCGGTGCCGGTGGGCTTCACGTATGAGGCGGGAATCGCGCGGGTGATCACGAGCGGTGGTTCGCAGAAGGTGCTGAACGCGGTTCGTGGAGGCATCGCGACCATCAGCCAGGTGGATCGCGCCACGTGGCTGACGCTCAGCGGCACCGTGAGCATCCACGATGATGCCGAGACCGTCGCTGACGCTGTGCAGCGCTATGCCGTGCGCTATCGGCAGCCGCGCGTCAACCCGCTGCGGGTGGCCATGCTGGTCACAGTGACCAAGTCGATGGGATCAGCACAGCTGCTCGTGCCGAAAACGCCCTAGATCCGCATTCTCTCCGGCTATGATTGGCAACGCGAAGGGGAGTATCCCACCTCGTTGAGCCCGTCAATACGGTCTGCATCGTTGCAGGCCCGGGCCAGCGGCATCCATCTCACGAATCCGTGACGAAGGCTGCGGGAGAGACTTTCGGCTAATGCCGTACCCACACTCCCCGAATGGATCTCCATGGAAGCCGCCCTCCCCGTCTGGTTCGAAGTCACCTCTTACGTGGTTCTGCTGGCAATTCTCGCGTTCGACCTGATCATCGCGTACCGCCGGCCGCACGTACCCTCAACGAAAGAGTCGGCTCTGTGGGTGAGCTTCTATGTCGGGCTCGCGCTGGTCTTCGCCCTGCTCATGCTCTGGCAGGGCTCGGTAGATCACGCTGCTGAATTCATCGCCGGTTGGGTGACCGAATACAGCCTCAGCATCGACAATCTCTTCGTATTCGTCATCATCATGGCCCGCTTCTCGGTCCCGAGGAAGTACCAGCAGGAAGTGCTGATGGTCGGCATCCTCATCGCTCTCGCGCTGCGAGGGTTGTTCATCCTGGCCGGGGCCGCACTGATCGAGAACTTCAGCTTCATCTTCTACCTGTTCGGCATCTTCCTCATCTACACGGCCGTGCAGCAGGCCCGGCAGAAGCACGATGACATGGAGGAGGAAGAGAACAGGATCATCAAGTTCCTGCGCAGGCGCATCCCGATCTCCGATGTCTACAACGGTGGGAAGCTGCGCGCGAACATCGACGGCAAACGCGTGTTCACGCCGATTCTGGTTGTCTTTGTCGCCCTCGGCATCACCGACCTGGTGTTCGCGCTCGACTCGATTCCCGCCATCTTCGGCATCACGACAGACCCGTTCATCGTGTTCACCGCCAACATCTTCGCGCTCATGGGTCTTCGCCAGCTCTACTTCCTGCTCGGCGACCTCATCGACAAGCTCGAATACCTGCACTATGGCATCGCGTTCATCCTCGGGTTCATCGGCGTGAAACTGTTCCTGCACGCCCTCCACGAGAACGAGCTGCCGTTCATCAACGGTGGGCAGCACGTCGAGTGGGCTCCCGAGATTTCGACGTGGACGTCACTGGCGGTCATCCTGGCGTCGATGACGATCGCGGTCGTCGCGAGCCTCGTGAAGATCCGGGTCGACACGCGGCGCGAGGGCGCCTCGATCGAGAAGTAGCCGCACCCACCGCGCGCGCGACCGCTGCCGTTCGGCGCGACCGCGGGTGTGCGCACTCGCGCGCTCGCGCCGAACCGCAGCGCTCGGCATGGGCACCGGTACCCATGCCGACGGGCGCGAGACGGCCGCGAGATTGGTACCGTGAGTTACCTGCGTCCGGACAGTGATGCGGGAACCCAGGGAGAGCGGATGTCGGTCGAGGTCACGCGCGAATTCGCGCTGCCGGGCGTCACCGTGCGGTTCCGGTACTCGGGGCACTCCGACCGGGGGGCCGTTCGACGGATCAACGAGGACAGCTTCCTGATGTCAGCTCCACTCTTCGTGGTCGCCGACGGGATGGGCGGCCACGCTTTCGGCGACCGGGCGAGTCAGGCAGCCATCACGACGTTCGCCGATTCCCTGAACGGTGAAGCACCGGCCAGCGCCCCGGCCATTCTGGGGCTGATCCGGCAGGCCAACGACTCGGTGCTGTCGCTGTCAGCGGACAGCGACGACGGCGCTCTGTCGGGCACCACGTTGACCGGAATCGCCTTCGTCGACCTGGACTCGGCGGGCAACTATCACTGGATGGCGTTCAACGTCGGCGACTCACGTTCTTACAGCTGGGACGGCCGCACGCTCAGCCAGCTGAGTGTGGATCATTCGGCGGTGCAGGAGCTGATCGACTCGGGCGCGCTGACAAAGGCGGAGGCCGAGCGGCATCCACACCGCAACGTCGTCACGAGGGCGCTGGGCGCCGACGACACCGTGGATGCCGACATCTGGCTCATGCCGGTTCGGGCACGGCAGACCTTCTTGTTGTGTTCTGACGGGCTGACCAAAGAACTCGGCGACGATGAGATCGCTCGCATCATCGTCTTCCACGACGCCGAACAGCTTCGTGACACCGACAAACCGCCTCTGACACTTGCCGAAAGACTCGTCAACGCAGCGATTGCTGCCGGCGGTTCAGACAACATCACCGTCGTGGTCGTCGAATCGGAATTGATCGGCGTAGGCACTCCACGCGACGACGACGATACGCTCGAGCGTGGCGCTCTTTCCGCGCTGCTCGAAGACACCAGGCCGAGGGGCTAGCAGGATGACCTTTTCCGTTCGGCCATCGGGGGATGGCGGTTGGCTCGCTTTTGCCTCGGGACCCAGGCTTTTGGTTACGCCCGTGGCCAGCGACGGTTTCGTGGATGCCGCGTGGGCGGCGATCGGCGCGGCCGACGGTTTCCGGCTGAGCCTCGACCTGCTCACGAACAACGGGCTGGCCGCAACACCGCCGTTCGTGCTCGTGGAGTGGAGTGAGGGTGCCGATGCCCGCATCATCCTCCGTGGTGACGCGCCTCTGGCGGTGACGGATGCCTCGGGAAGCGAGTCGCTGTCGGCCTCGGGCGTCTCGACCTGGGTCGAACGCAGCATCCCCGGCGTCACTGCCATCCGTTTTAGCGTGCCGGCGGCAACGCCCGTGGGCACCGCGACCCTGCCGCTGATCGTCGGAGTTGCGCTCGTGGCTGAGGCATCAGTCGGGGCGGCCGTGGCCACGAAGCCCGTCGAGGTGGATGTCGAGGAGACGGTGCGCGAGGCGCCGGATGCCGAGTCGTCGCCCTCCCCGGTTGAGGATTCGGTTGCGGGCGACACGATGTATCGCTCGGGTGCCGACGCGGTCGCGCCCGAACCGGTGGCGGCCGAGACGGACGAAGTTCCGGTCGTGGATGATGCCCTGCACGACGGCGAGACAGTGCTCACATCGGACATCGCGAAGATGCGGGGCAAGCGTCGCCCGGCGGCTGGCACGGTTGCGAACGACGTCGCTCCCGCTCAACGGCTGGTGCTCGCCATCTCGACGACGGGTGCCAGGGAGGCTCTGACGCAGCCGCTCCTGATCGGTCGCAGCCCCAGTGTCAGCAAGATTTCGAGTGGCCATGTTCCCCGCCTGCTCATCGTCGGCACTCCAGAACAGGACATCTCGCGAAACCATGTTCAGGTGAGCCTCGAAGGTGACACGGTGGTGGTCACCGACCTCCATTCCCGCAACGGGACCATGGTGGAGCTGCCCGGCAAGTCTCCCCAGAAGCTGCGCGCGGGCGAACCGACCTCGGTCATCCTCGGCACCGTCATCGACCTGGGCAGCGGAGTCACACTGACGGTCGAAGAGAGCGGCGAATGAAGCGGCCGCCCTCCACTCCTCCGGAGCTTCCCGGGTACACCTTCGTCAAGCTGCTGGGTTCCGGCGGATTCTCTGACGTCTTCCTTTACGACCAGCAGTTGCCGAGGCGTCGCGTTGCGGTGAAGGTGCTGCTCACCGAGGACATCACCGACGCGAGCCGGGATGCCCTCGTCGCCGAAGCGAACCTGATGGCGCAGTTGTCTGCGCATCCGTACATCGTCACGATTTATCAGGCGGATGTCTCCTCGGATGCTCGCCCCTACTTCGTGATGGAGTACTGCTCGGGCCCGAGCCTCGCCGAGCGCTACAAGACCGAGACCTTCGCGGTCGAGGATGCTCTGCGCACCGGTGTGCGCCTGTCGAGCGCGGTTGCCACGGCTCATGCCGCCGGCATCCTGCATCGCGACATCAAGCCGGCCAATGTGCTCAGCAACGACTACGGTTGGCCAGCACTCACCGACTTCGGCATCTCGTCGGCGCTCGAGGACGAGCTTCCGCTGCACACGACGACCCTCGCGGCGGCGCTGAACGACACCGGCGCATCGAGCGGCACGAGCCCGTCGGTGGGGATGAGTGTTCCGTGGTCTCCGCCCGAGATGTTCGAGGACGACCCGATGCCCGACGTTCGCAGCGATGTCTTCTCCCTCGCCGCCACCGTCTACACGATCCTCGCCGGTCAGACGCCGTTCGAGGTGCGAGGTCGCTCTAACGGAACACTCGACCTGATCGGCCGCATCGAACGGGGCGCGATCACGCCGATGAGCCGCAGCGACATTCCGCGATCCCTGTTGGCGGTGCTCAACAAGGGGATGGCGAGCGATCGCGCGGATCGCTTCGCCACGGCCGTCGACTTCGCGCGGGCGCTGCAGCGCGTCGAACTGGAGCTGGGCTACGCGGCGACCGCGATCGACGTGCCAAACCTGTTCGTTGCCGCACCCGATCGCAACGACGGCGGCGACGACGAAAACGAGACACGAGTGCGCGCTGTCGCCACCATCGACGCTCAACCGGCCGTTTCCGCCCCCACCATCGTGACCGACGAGCCGGACGCCGCGGATGCCACAGTGGCGCGCGGCGCGAGGAATGTTGTTGCCCAGCCCGCCACCGATCGTGCTCGCCCGGCCGAGGTTCTCGGCGAGACGATCGTGCGTCGCCGCGACCCGGTCCAGCCGCAGCCGGCAACTTCTCAGCAGCAGGCTCCCGACGTGCCGCCGGGCGCGCCAGCCGGGCGAAAACTTGCCGGATGGATCATCGGTGGGCTCGCCGCCGTCGTTGCCGTCGGGGTCGTTGTTGCCGTCATCGTGGGCGGGGTGGCAACGGGCGGCAGCGCCGATCCGACTCCGACCGCGTCCCAGCCTCCGGTCGTGGTCGCAAGCATCCCGACCCCGCAGATCGCGGGGCCGCCGGTTGCCGATGGCTCCACCGTCACCTTCCTGTTCACCAACCCCGACCCGGTGGAGGGCGACGCTTTCTTCTGGCAGATCAGCAACCGCACAGGCGACGAGCCAGTTCGCAAGGCCGAAGGCAACGCCGTCGTCATCACCGACTACGCACCGGGCTCAACGGTCTGTGTCACTGTCAGCATCTCGCGCGCCGGGAAGCTGTCTGCCAACCCCTACGAGACCTGCTATCCGGCATGAGTGCTCCCGTGAAAGCTGACGCTCCTGTGGGCCCACTCAAGATCGAGTTCTGTGGCGAGTGGTACGAGGTGGCGCACCCGAACGACTTCCACATCGGGCGTGAATCGGATCTCGTCATCGACGACAACCCGTACCTGCATCGCCGGTTCCTGCGCATCTACGAAGACTTCGGCATGTGGTGGCTGGCGAACGTGGGAACCCTGCTCTCGGCCACGGTGACGGATGCCACAGGTCAGGTCCAGGCATGGCTCGCGCCGGGCGCCCGGTTGCCGATCGTGTTCCCGCAGATGCAGGTGCTGTTCAGCGCTGGTTCGACGACCTACGAGTTCACGGTCTATTCACCGCAGGACTATTTCAACACCTCGGCAGCCAACGCCGGTGGGGGTGGCGAGACGACGATGGCGCCGGTCGCGCTAACGACGACTCAGCGACTCCTCGTCGTCTCCCTTGCCGAGCAGATTCTGCGACAGGATTCGCCGGGGCGCGGCGAGATTCCGACATCGGCCGAGGCGGCGGCCCGCCTGCACTGGTCGATGACCACCTTCAACCGAAAACTCGACAACGTCTGCGACAAGCTCGACAAGATAGGCGTGCGCGGCCTTCGTGGCGGCAAAGGCAACCTGGCGACCAACCGACGGCTGCGGCTGGTCGAGTACGCGGTTGCCACCCACCTCGTCGGCAAGGAAGATCTCTTCCTCCTGGAGCGCAACGACCGCGAGCACACCGCGGCGCTGCCCCTCGAAGATGGGTAGCGCTGCCCATGCCTGCCCCGGTCGGAGCGGGGTGTCTCGTGTTAGTTTTGACAAGAAGTCACTGATGGCGCCAGGCCGCAGAGGCAGGGGATGATCGACTCGAAGGATATGTGTGAACGCGCTGACGAGGTGGGTCACGGCGCGTAAGTCGACCGCTTCTGTCGTGGTGATCGCGCTCGTCCTCGGCGTTCCGTTGACCATCGCGGCGCTTCATCCCGGCTTTCCTATCTCCGACGTGAAACTCACCTCGAGGGACGTCTGGGTCACCAACGGCCAGCAACTGCTGGGCGGACGCCTCAACCGCCAGATCGACGAACTGAACGGTTCGGTCGTGGCATCCAGCGCCAACTTCGAGGTCATGCAGGACGGCGACACCCTGTTTATGCACGACCCGGACACGGGTCGAATCGAGTCGGTTAACCCCGCCTCGACAGAGGTCACCTCGGCCATCGACGTTCCGATCGGCGCCGAGGTCGCCTATGGGGGTTCGGTCATCGCGATTCTGGATGCCGGCGGCAAACTCTGGGGAATCCCCTCCGTCGGCGACCTTCAGTTCAACTACGTCTCAGACAACCCGATCGCCGAGCTGGGCGAGGGCGCCCACGTCACGGTCACGCGCAACGGTGAAATTTTGGCGGTCTCCGCCGAGCAGAAGAAGTTGTATCGCGTTGCGACGCTGGCCGATGAACCAACCGTCACGGCGTTTGCTGCCGTCGGTGAATTCCAGCTCGCCGCGGTGGGCGACGCCGCTGTGGTATTCGACCAGTCGACGAACGAGCTGGTCACCGAGGGCGGGCAGAAGTACGGCATCGGCGAGGAGCCTGGGCTGAAGCTTCAGCAGACCGGCCCCGAGTCGTCGTTCGCCGTGATCGCCACCGCAGACTCCCTCGTGCGCATGAATCTGGGCTCGGGCGTCGCCGACATCGCGAACGCGGGTTTTGACAGCACGAGCAGGGAACTCGATGGTGTCGCGTCGCCGGTAAACCAGGACGGTTGCGCGCACGGCGCCTGGGGCGCCACGCAGAAGTACCTGCTGTCGTGCGAGGGTCAGGATCCCGCCCCCCAGGACATCGCAGAACCAACGCAGGGCGGGGTGCTGGAGTTCCGGGTGAATCGCACCATCATCGCGTTGAACGATCTCACGAACGGCAACGTGTGGTTGCCGAGCGAGAACATGCGACTGGTGGACAACTGGGATGACGTGACCCCGCCGGTCGAGCAGGAGTCCGAGGAAATCGGCGAGGAGAAGTCCGCGATCCAGTCGTTCGAAGACACCCTCGCGGAGCGCACGGAGACGAACCGGCCGCCCACCGCCAAGGACGACCTGTTCGGCGTGCGCCCGGGTCGAACCACAATCTTCTCGGTGCTTGACAACGACTCAGACCCCGATGGCGATGTGCTGGTGATCTCGTCGTTCGATCCCATCGCCGAAACGACGGGCAGGCTCGACCCGATCGATGGCGGCCGCGCCCTGCAGTTCACCCCGGTCGAGGGCTTCGTGGGCAGCATTTCGTTCAACTACACGGTCGACGATGGTCGCGGCGGCACGGCCTCGGCCAACGTCACGGCCCGCGTGGTTCCCGACGAGATCAACGAGCCGCCGTACTCGGTCAGGTTCCCGGGGGTCGCGGTGGAGGCCAACCAGACGATCTCATACAACGTGCTCTCCGACTGGCGCGACCCGGACGGTGACGACCTCTACCTGATCGGCGCGAACCCCAAGTCGGCTGACCTGGTCAGGTTCACTCCCGACGGGTTCATCACCTTCACGCATCAGACCTCAGAGTTGGGCGAGAAGGAGGTGCAGTTTCAGGTCAGTGATGGCAGCGGTCCTCCCGTGACGGGCAGCCTCACGGTCACCGTGGAGCCCGCGGGCACCCTGAACCCGGTCGGCACCCCCGACTTCGCCACCGCCTTCGCCGGCGAGACTGTGGTGGTCGAGCCGCTCAAGAACGACCTGTCGCCGTCGGGAGCTCAACTCACGCTGGTCGGCATGGACGAGGCGACCGGTGGCGCAGTGGCATCCTTCAACTCGGATCGTGGCCAGGTGACATTCTCGTCGTCCAACCCCGGCATCTTCTACATGAAGTACACGGTGCAGGCCGCGGCGAATTCGAGCGTGGGCATCATCCGCGTTGACGTGAGAGACAAGCCGGCCGATGACAGCCTGCCGCCGGTAGCGGTGAAAGATACCGCGTACCTGCGCGGCGAAGAGCCGGTGACGGTGTCGGTGCTGTCGAACGACGTGAGCCCGACGGGGAAAATCCTGGCCGTGCAGTCGATATCGGTGCCGTCAGACGTGCAGGCGAAGGGACTCGTCGTCGAGCTGCTCGAGGCGACGTTGATCCGCATCACATCGCCAGCAGCTCTCACCGAGCAGGTGAACTTCACGTACACGATCTCGGATGGCCTCTCTACCGCGACTGCGGGGGTGACCGTCGTGCCGGTGCCGGCCCTGACGAAACACCAGCCACCTGTCGCCGCGAACGACACGGCCACGGTGCGGGTCGGCGACATCATCACGCTCGACGTGCTGGCCAACGATTTCCACCCGGATGACACGAGCATGTTCCTCGACACCAACCTGATCACCCCGCCGACCGAGGGCATCGCGTTCGTCTCCAAGAACAAGCTTCGTTTTCAGGCACCGACCACCGCCGGCGAGTACAGGATCGACTACCGGGTGCTCGACCCGTTCGGTGAGACCGCTGCGGCGACGGCGATCATCACAGTGACGGCTCTGAACAACGACCGCAACCGCGACCCGGTTCCCGATCCGCTCGTCGGCCGGGTGCTGGCCGGTGGAAGCATCCGCATCGACGTTCCGTTGAACGGCATCGACCCCGATGGCGACTCCACCCAGCTGCTGGACTTCCCGCGGAATCCGACGCTGGGTTCGCTGAAGGAGGTAGGCAACGACTACTTCATCTACGAGTCGTCGTCGGCCGCCGTCGGCACCGATGAGTTCAGCTACCAGGTGTACGACGCGTTCGGGGCGACCGGTGAGGCGAGCATCAAGATCGCCGTCATCCCGCAACCGACCGAACTCCAGCCCCCGAACGCCGCGCCGGACAGCGTCTCGGTGCGCCCGGGCCGCATCGCCCAGGTCGACCTGCTGGCCAATGACTCAGACCCGCAGGGCTCGCCGATCAAGGTGTCGAAGACGCTCGTGGATGTGCCGGACGGAATCGATGCGGAGGTCGTGGGGCGCCAGTACCTGGTGCTGACCGCGCCAGACACCGAACAGTCCTTCTCGCTGCGCTACGAATTGACGAACGACCGCGGTGGCAAAACCATGAGCTATGTGCTGGTGACCGTCACCCCTGATGCGCCTCTGCTTCCCCCGACCGCTGACGACGTGCCCATCCTCACCAAAGAGATCGCCGGCAAGAAGTCGATCACCATCAACATCTTCGACGGCTACGCGTTCAACCCCGCCGGCAAAACCGAAGACCTCGTGGTGTCGGTCGAAGGCCCGAATGCGGGCGCAGCGGCACTGCTCGAACGCAACGGACAGATCGAGGTCACGCCTGGCGACACCCGACAGGCGATCGCGTACCGGGTGACCAACGACCTCGATGAGCTGAGCGCGATGGCGTTCATCCTCGTCCCGGCTGCGGTCGACGAGAACTTCGACGATCCGCCCGTCATCGACCCGAACCTGCCCGTCCAGTACGTGAGCATGAACGAATCCCGCCAGTGGAAGCTGGCTGACATCCTCGAGGTGCCGTCCGGCCGCGACGCGCACATCTATGACAAGTCCAGTGTCAGCGCCATCCGGAGCAACGGCGATCCCAGCTACGTCGACCAGGGAACCCTCGCCTTCACTCCGACCCTGGATTACCGTGGACCGGCGTCGATCACCTTCACCGTGTCCGACGGTGACTCGAAGAATGACCCCAAGGGTGTGTCAGCCACGCTGACATTGCCGATCATCGTCGGCGACCCCGAGTTCCGTGACACCGCGCCGGTGTTCACCACACCAAACGTGCAGGTCGAGGTGGGGGAGACCAGCCCTATCGACCTGCGCCAGTCAACCGGCCACCAGAACCCGCAGATTCTGCAGGAGGTCACCTACTCGGAGATCGCTCCGTCATCGTCGGCACTGAGCGCAAATCTCAGCGGGTCGCAACTGGTGCTGAGCGTTCCCCGCGACACCCCCAAGGGCACGACATACACCGTCGGAGTCACCCTGCGGTGGGACAAATTCACCGTGCCCGGCTCGATCAACGTGACAGTGGTCGGCTCGTCGCGACCCCTGCCGGTCGCCGTCTCCGACACCTACGAAACCAAGCGTCCCGTCGGCAGCTATGTGATGGATCCGCTCACCAACGACTCCAACCCGTACCAGACCACGGGGGAGCCGCTCACGATCGTCGACGCCACAATCACCAACGCGAGCAACGTCGGCTCGATCAGTTTCACCGGCTCCCAGATCAGGGTCACCCCAAACTCGAGCCCGCCGTACATGGTCATCGAGGTGGTGTACACGATCGAGGATGCGACGAAAGACAAAGACCGCCGCGTCAACGGAACCATCACCTTCACCGTCACCGACGTGCCTGATGTCGTGCAGAAACCCGACCGCGACGGGGGATCCGCTATCGGCGGCGACAGCTCCGCCACGATCAGGTTCGGAGCTCCCGGCACGAATGGCAAAGACATCACCAGCTACCAGGTGAGGAACGTGCAGACCGGCGGAATCACCGAGGGATGCACCGCTGGACAGGCGTGCACCATCGGCGGTCTCACCAATGGCACGCCGTACACCTTCCAGGTGCGCGCCATCAACGAGAACGGCGCCGGCGCCTTCTCGGTGGCGAGCGACCAGATCACGCCTTACGGCACGCCAGCCCAACCCACCCCGACGATCACCGTCGTCGACCAGTGGGCGCCCAACGGCGTGCTCCGTGCCGACTGGCCCGCCGTGGCGGGAACCGGTGGCACGACCACGTACTTCTGGGCCATCGCCGGTGGGCAGTCCGGAAGCACGACGGGAACCACGACGGGCAACCAGACGCTCAACGGCGGCACGTACAGGGTCACCGTGTATGCGGTGAATACCGGCGGCAAGCAGGGCGCGAGCGGGGTCTCCGCCCCGGCCACGCTCACCACGCAGGGCACCCCGGGCGCGCCGACGATCACCTCGTCGTCGCCCGCGAACGGAACGTACTCACCGTCTACGGTGACCTGGCGTTGGTCGACGGTGTCAGCCAACCCCGGGGGGTCGGCGAACCTCACCTACGAGGTCAGCTACAACGGTGGCAATTGGCAGAACGTGGGCACCGACACGCGATACGACCTCAACAATCGCGGAACCGGCGACCACACCCTGCGCGTGCGCGCCACCAATAAGTCGGGCGCGGGCAGCCCGAGCGCGGGCGAAACCGTGCGGCTCGCAGCAGAGCCGGTGCCCCCGAAGGCGTCGCTCTGCCGTGACCTTGGCGGCGGAGGCGATCAGCTCAACAACGGCTACAACGCCGACATGTTCGGCATCCGGTGGAGCAACCAGAGCGGCGGATCGCACACCATGCGGGTCGGCAGCCCCGGCAATAGCTTCATCTACTCACACACCGGCAACGGCAGCAGCGGGCAGCTCATGACCCAGAGCTGGGCGTATTCGGGTGGCACCACCAACGCCAATGTGAGGTATTGGGCCATCTTCGATGGCGTCTCGTACCCTGACCAACGTATGGCCGACATCCCCAGCTGCTAGATCGCAGCATCCCTAACCACACCCCAGAGAGAAGAACAGTGCCAGTAACACAGGAGCAGGCGACCTGGTTCGCGGATGCGTTCCAGAAACTCATCGCGAACGTCGACAAGGCGATCATGGGCAAAGACCACGTGATCCGCCTGGTGTTGACCGCGCTCATCTCCGACGGCCACGTGCTGCTCGAGGACTTCCCCGGTACCGGCAAGACCGTGCTCGCCAAGGCGCTGGCGAACACGCTCGACGGCACCACGAGCCGCATCCAGTTCACTCCGGACCTGCTGCCCTCCGACGTCACGGGCGTGCAGATTTACGACCAGGGCAAGGGCAAATTCGAGTTTCACCCCGGCCCGATCTTCGCCTCGATCGTGCTGGCCGACGAGATCAACCGCGCCAGCCCGAAGACCCAGAGCGCGCTTCTCGAGGTCATGGAGGAGGGGGTCGTTACCATCGACGGCGAGGGCCACTCGGTGGGCGCTCCCTTCATGGTCATCGCTACCCAGAACCCGATCGAGCAGGCGGGAACCTACAAGCTTCCCGAGGCCCAGCTCGACCGCTTCCTGATCAAGACGAGCCTCGGTTATCCAGACACCAAGACCGCGGTCGCGCTGCTGATGGATTCCGCAAACCGTGCCAGGGCATCCCTCGTCTCGCCGATCATCAAGCCAGACTCGATCGTGGCGATGACGGCTCTCGCGGCCGAGGTCTTCGTCGACGAGTCGGTGATGCAATACCTCAGCGACATCGTGGATGCGACGCGCAAGAACCGCGATGTCACTCTCGGCGTGAGCATGCGTGGTGCCATGGCGCTGTCGCGCGCGATCAAGACGTGGGCGATCACCCAGGGTCGCACATACGCAACACCGGACGACGTGCGAGATCTGGCCAGCGCGGTACTCGCCCACCGTCTCGTGCTCGACGCCGAATCCGAGTTCGCCGGGGTGAAGGCCGGCGACATCATCGACCGCATCCTCGTCGACATCGAGCCGCCCGCCTACCGCGCAGCCTGACGACCACGAGCACATGACGACCATCGCCGAACGCATCAGCGCGCTTCCGGCACCGCTCTCCAGGGCGGTCCGGAGGGTCGAGCGCGCCCTGCGGGTGGTGTGGGCGGTCGTCTCACCGGGCGTCAGCGCGGTGTGGCGGGTCGTGCGGCCGGTGCTCGGCGTCGTCACCCCGGTCGGCTGGCTCGTGCTGGTGGTGGCCGTCGTCGCCCTGACTCTCAGCGTTGTGTTCGGGTGGCAGGAATTCACCTACCTCGGCACCGTGATGCTCGCCGCCGTCGCCATCAGCAGCGTCTTCCTGTTCGGGCGTGCGTCGTACGGCGTAATCATCGAGCTCAATCCTCGCCGGGTGGTGGTGGGAGACCGGGCGATGGGCCGCATGCTCGTCACGAACACGAGCGCCCGAAAGCTGCAACCCACCCGCATGGAGCTGCCCGTCGGCGCCGGTATCGCCGAATTCCAGCTGCCCGGCATGGAGCCCAAGCAGGAGGTGGAGGAGCTGTTCGCCGTCCCCACCCACAAGCGCGCGGTCATCGTCGCCGGGCCAGCGGAATCGGTGCGGGGTGACCAGCTCGGGCTGCTGCGCCGCGCGCTGAGCTGGGCAGACCCGGTCGACCTGTTCGTGCATCCGAAAACCGTCAGGCTCGCCCCATCGGCGGCCGGGTTGGTTCGCGACCTCGAGGGTCAGGTCTCGAAGAAGATCACCAACAACGACATCGCCTTTCACGCCCTCAGACCGTACGTCCCCGGGGATGACCGCCGCTACGTGCACTGGCGCACGTCGGCCCGCATCGGCCAGCTCATGGTGCGGCAGTTTGAGGAGACCCGCCGCTCGCAGGTCACCATGATCCACAACACCCGCAGCGACCTATACGCCTCGGACGAGGAGTTCGAGCTCGCCATCTCGGTCACAGCGTCAATCGCCGCGCAGGTCATCCGCGACGGCACCCAGATGAACGTCGTCAGCGAGAGCGGTGTGTGGCTGACGCAGACCGTCGTCTCGATGCTGGATGCCTCGTGCCGCATCGACCCGGTCGGCAGGATCTTTCCGAGCATCCGTGAATTCGCGCGCGAACGAACCAAGCGCCTCGCCAACCCCAGCGTGGTCATCATCGTCGGAGGATCGAAGATGACCACCGCCGAGTTCCGCAGTGTGCAGTCGCTGTTCGGTTCCGACACCAGCCAGGTGGCGTTCCACGTCGACCTCGGTGCGCAGCCCAAACTCGGCGCAGTGGCGGGCCTGACGGTCATCACCGTCGGCGACCTTGCCGACCTGCCCAGCCTGGTCAGGGGGCTGAGCTCATGACCGAGACCACGATCGACGCCGCCACGAGCCGACCGATCGGTGCTGACATCCGTCGGGTGACCCCGCGCGCCTGGGCCGACATCGCGGTCTTGCTCGTGCTGACCGTCCTCGCCGTCATCGGTTTCGAGCCCTCCTTCGGCGGCTACGGATTTCTCCTCGCCGGACTGGGTGGGATCGTGCTCGGAGCAGCGACCGGCATCCTCGCCTCGATGTTCAGGCTCACCGCACTCATGACGGTGCTTGCCGCGGTGGCCGCGTACTTCCTGCTGGGAACGCCATTCGCGGTGCCGAGCCAGGCGACCCTGTTCGTGCTGCCCAGTCTTCAGTCCCTCGCCAGCCTCGCCCAGGGTGCGGTGTTCGGGTGGGCAGACATCGTCACCCTCAGCACTCCCATCGGCGCCCCGAAGTACATCGCCGTGGTGCCGTACGTCGCGACCTGGATCGTGGCGCTCGTGTCGACGACCCTGGCCACGCGCTGGCTGGCGGCGCGCCCCCGAACCGCCTGGCGCTTCGGTGTGGCGCTGATCGCCCCGCTTGCGCTGTATGTCACCGGCATCCTGATCGGCACCGACGAGCCATACCAGTCTGGCCTCAGGGGCATTGTCTTCGGAGTGCTCGCCCTCATCTGGCTTGGCTGGCGACGACAGGGCGCCACCGTTGCGCAGTCCAGCGCCTCCACCCTGCGCAACCGCAAGCTCGCGGGCACCGCCATCATCGTGGCGGGTTCCATCCTGCTCGGGGGAGTGGCCGGGTTCTGGACCGCACCACCCAACGACCAGCGATTCGTGCTGCGGGACGAGATCCAGCCACCCTTCGACCCCCTGGACTATCCGAGCCCGCTCTCCGGCTTCCGGCACTACACCAAGCAGGTCACCGACGACGTGCTCTTCACGGTGTCGGGCTTGGAGGTGGGTGACACGATCAGGCTCGCGACCCTCGACACCTTCACCGGCAAACTGTGGAACGTGACGGGTCCCGAATCGTCAGCCAACGGGTCTGGCTCGTTCGAGCTCGTGGGCCGTGAACTGCCGACGCCCACACTGATCACGCCGGTGCAACGCGACGATGTGACCTTCACGATCGAAGGCTACGACGACGTGTGGCTTCCGAGTCTCGGATACCCCACCACCCTCAGCTTTACCGGCGGCGACGCGGAGAACGAGACAGACAACCTGCGATACAACGCATCCACGGGAACGGCGGTGCTCACCAGCGGACTGCGCAAGGGTGACACCTACACGCTCGACGCCGAGGTGCAGAAGGTCATCCCCGTCGAGCAACTTGCCGACGCGAAGATCGCGAACATCGAGCTGCCCGACATCGACGGCTCGCCCGACATCGTGACGGTGCGAGCCGGGGAGTACGCGGGCAGCGCGACCACCCCCATCGCACAACTCGAGGCGATCAGGCTCGCCCTGACCAATAACGGATTCCTCAGCCACGGCCGCGCCTCAGACACAGTTCCCTCGCGCGCCGGGCACGGAGCCGACCGCATCACCGACCTGTTCGAGCGCACCCAGATGGTGGGGGACCAGGAACAGTACGCGTCGGCGTACGCCCTCATGGCGCGCAGCCTCGGCTATCCGGCCCGCGTCGTGATGGGATACGCGCCCGAGGTCGTCGAGGGACAGTCGAGCACGCCCGTCACCGGGGACGACGTCACGGTGTGGACGGAGGTCGCCTTCGCCGGCACGGGGTGGGTTTCATTCAACCCGACGCCGGACGAAACCGACATCCCGCAGGACCAGGTACCGAAGCCGCAGAGCGAGCCGCAGCCGCAGGTGCGCCAGCCCCCGCGCGCCGACAACGACGACGAAGACCTGCTCTCGCCGGTCGAGCTCGAGGAGTCTGACGACACCGACAAGGAACTGGGCTTCCTGCTGCCGGGATGGGTCTGGGTGGTGGCATTGAGCATCCTGATCCCCGCGATCCTCTTCTTCACACCGATTTTGATCATCGGCGCAATCAAGACCCGTCGTGCTCGCAAGCGCCGCACGATGGGCGCACGTCACGATCGGGTCGCCGGAGCGTGGGAAGAGCTGACCGACCGGTACTCGGAGCTGGGTTACGTCGTTCCACCCAAACTCACCCGCATCCTGGTGGCAGACAGTCTCGAGCAGCAGGTGCAGGCGCCGGAGGCGTTGCGACTGCGCGGTCTCGCCATTGCAACCGACGAAGCGGTGTTCTCGGGTCAGGAAATCGACGAAGCGCGGTCTGAGATCGTGTGGACCGAGGCGATGGCGGCCGTCGCCGTCGCCCACGCGACCCTCGGCCGCGGTCGACGCTTGCTCAGCAGATTCCGCGTGCGGTCGGCTCGGGACTGGATTGCGCGCAAAGGATCCGGGACATCATGAGCGTGACGACAGACGACGATGACGACATCCCGGGCCTGCTGCCCGATGGGCGGCCGGATCCCGCGTACCCCGCGTCGCTCGGCATCATCCGCGCAAGCGCAGGACGACGTTCCGCAGCGTTTGCCTTTGACGCGGCTTTCTTCAGTGTGTTGCTTGCTCCGGTGCTCATCGGTGCGGTTCCCCTGATTCTCGGAATCGTCTCAGAACGGCCGGACCCGTCACGATGGGCGACGCATCCCGACTTCCTCACCGTGGTGGTGTTGTGGGCGATCAGCCAGGGGCTCGTCACGATCTTCACCATCGTGCAACTGAGCCTGCACGGGGTAAAGGGCGTCACTGCGGGCAAGGCCATGATGGGCATCCGCTCGGTCAGCGTCTTCACCTTCGGCAAGCCCGGATTCTGGCGGATCGTTCTTCGCGCGCTGGTGATGAGCGCGGCCTTCACCGTGGTGCCCTATCTGGGCGTCGTGCCCTTCCTGCTGTCGCCGTTGTGGGATCCCGAGAAGCGCGGCCGCGGCTGGCACGACAGGATCGGCCGCAACTGGCTCATCGATGCTCGTCGGGGGCTGGACCCATTCGATTCGAAGGCGCTGCGTAACGCCAGACGGGCGCTGACGGCGCCGACCATACCCGAGGGTCAGGATCTGCCCTCCCTGGCAACGGGAACGGCGTGGGCTGGACCAACTTTCGTGCCCTCGGCCCGCTCCAGCTCGGGCGTGATCTCCCATGCCGGGAGCGACGTGCTGCCGAAGCAAGCCGAATACACCCCGCCGAGCAGCCCTGCCGCCCGCGCCGCGACTACACCCGGAGCCAGCATGGTGTTCGACGACGGTACCGTCCTGACGGTGACCGGCTCGGGGCTTCTCGGCCGAAACCCCGAAGCCCGGGTGGGTGAGGTTGTCGATCACCTCTTCCGCATCGACGATCCGCACCGCCAGCTCTCCAAGACGCACCTGGCGTTCGGGATCGACAACTCAGGTTTCTGGATCATGGACTGCGGGTCGAGCAACGGCACGTTCCTCACCACCAACTCCGGCGCCGTGCTTGCCCTCACGGCGATGGAAAAGTCGCGGGTTCCGTCGGGCGCCGTCGTCGAGGTGGGCGACAGGACCTTTACAGTCAGGGAAACTCCGTGAAAATCAAGCTCTCGCTCAAGCGCAGTTCCGGCGTGCTGGTTGACATCGTCATCACGGCAGACTCGACCGCAACGGTCGCCGACGTCGCGCGCACCATCGCCGAAACCGATCCGATGTCGTCGTGGAGCGGGGTCGCCGGAAGTGCTGCCCTCACCCTCGCGGTGGCTCCTCCCACCGACGCGGCGCTCGTGCAACTGCCTGCCGACCTGCTGATCGGCGAGGCGAAGATCGGCTCCGGCTTCATCGCGTCGGTGATGCCGATCGATGCTCATGCCCCCAAGCGCGGCGCCGCGGCCGCACTCCTTCGGGTTCACGCCGGTCCCGACGCCGGCAGCGAATACAGGCTCGACTCCGGCCACAGCACCATCGGCCGCGACGCCTCCGCCGATGTCGTGCTCACCGACCCGCTCGTGTCGAAGCTTCACGCCCGCATCGAAATCGGCTCACGGTTCGAGCTCGTCGATCTGAACTCGGCGAACGGGCTGCTGGTCGACGGCGGGCTTGTTCCCCGACTGCGACTCATCCCCGGCACACTGGTGACGCTGGGCGACACCGACATCTCGGTCATCCGCATGGCAAACAGCGACGACGAAGTTGACCCGGTGCTCGAGCGTGGTGGCGGCCTCATGTTCAACCGGTCGCCGCGAGTCGAGGTGAGGTATCCCGGAACCGCCTACCCGCAGCCGACGATTCCCGCCGAAGCGCAGCCCAGGCTGTTCCCCTGGCCGATGCTGGTCGCCCCGATCATGCTCGGCTTCACCATGTACATCCTCACCGGCCGACTGCTGTCGCTCGTGATGGTGGCCATGACGCCGATGATGATGCTGGGAAACGTCGTGGGCCAGCGCCGAAACGCCGGCCAGAAGCTCACCCAGGAGATCGATACCTTCGAGACCCAGGTCGAGGCGCTGGAAGACGAGCTCACCATGCAGGTGGCCGTGGAACGCGAGCGTCGCCACGCCGAATCACCCCCGGTGGCACTGATCTACGAACAGGCGATGAGGCTCGGATCGCTGCTGTGGACCCGCCGTCCCGAGCATTGGAACTTCCTCGGTCTGCGCCTCGGGGTGGGTCGTGCGCTGAGCCGCAACACGATCGCGCTGAACGAGAACGTGCAGGGCATACCGAAGTATCAGCGCCAGATCGACAAGCTGCGCACAAAGTTCCAATACGCCGAGCAGGTGCCGATCCTCGAACTGTTGCCCAGTGCCGGTGCGATCGGGATTGCCGGCCCGCGTGAGGCCGTCGCCGATGTCGTGCGGGGACTGGCCGTTCAGCTTTTCGGCATGCACGCCCCGAACGAAGTGATAGTCGCGTCCATCGTCGACCCGTCGTGGACACCGGAGCTGGAGTGGCTGAAATGGCTGCCGCACACCTCGAGTTCGCGATCACCCTTCGCCGAGGGAGCGCTCGCCGACAGCCAATCGGCGGCAACCGCGCTACTCAACGGCCTGGAAGAAGCCGTGATGATCGGAGGGCCCGCGCATGCGAGCCTGAGAGGACCGCTCAAGGCCGAAGAGGCTTCCATGCAACTCGGAGCCCGCGTCGGGGAGTTGACGGCCACGCGTTCGGTGATCACGGGTGACCTCACCCTCGTGCTCTTCGTGTCAGCGGATGCGCCGGTCGACCGTCCCCGTCTGACCCAGGTGATCGAGCGTGGCAGCGACGCTGGCATCTACACGATCTTCTTCGGCTCGACGGTGGAATCACTCCCGGCGGCCTGCCGCACCTACGTGGATGTGACCCAGGGACTCGACAACGCCACCGTCGGGTACGTGCGTTCGGGCGAGCGGATCGAGAACGTGCAGATCGAGGGAGTCTCGAACGCGTACGCCGAGGTCTTCGCCAAGCGTCTGGCCCCCGTCATCGATTCGAGCACCGTCGCGGCGGACTCCAGCGACATCCCGCGCAGCGTCAACCTCCTGTCGCTGGTGGGCACCGATCTCGCCGAGGTTCCCGGAAGCGTGGTCGAGAGGTGGCGGCAGAACAATTCGATCCTCGATCGAAGCGGCACCCCATTGCCGCAGCTGAAGCGCGCGGGAACTCTCAAGGCCTTCGTGGGTCAGGCCAGTCCGGATGCGATGACCCTCGACCTCCGAACCCAGGGGCCACACGCCCTGGTGGGCGGCACGACCGGAGCGGGAAAGTCGGAGTTTCTCCAGGCGTGGGTGCTCGGGATGGCCGCCGAGTACAGTCCGGATCGAGTGACCTTCCTGTTCGTCGACTACAAGGGTGGGTCTGCGTTCGCCGACTGTGTCGAACTTCCGCACACCGTGGGGCTGGTCACCGACCTGAGCCCCCACCTGGTGCGTCGGGCCCTCACCAGCTTGCGCGCCGAGCTGCACTTCCGCGAGCACCTGTTCAACCGCAAGAAGGCGAAGGATCTGCTCGAGCTCGAGAAGCGGCGGGATCCCGAGACGCCACCCGCGCTCGTGCTCGTGATCGACGAGTTCGCGGCGCTCGCGGGGGAGGTGCCCGAATTCGTCGATGGCGTCGTCGATATCGCCCAGCGCGGGCGTTCGCTGGGCATCCACCTGATCATGGCGACGCAGCGGCCCGCCGGCGTCATCAAGGACAACCTGCGAGCGAACACCAATCTCAGGGTCGCGCTGAGAATGGCAGACCAGTCCGACTCCAAGGATGTGGTCGGGGACCCGATCGCCGGAACCTTCGACCCATCCATTCCCGGCCGCGGTATCGCAAAAACCGGCCCCGGACGACTCGTGTCTTTCCAGTCCGCCTACGCGGGTGGGTGGACCAGCGACACCCCGGCCAAGGCCGAGGTGAAGGTCGCCGAGCTGCGGTTCGGCTCCTTGATGGCTTGGGAGAGCGGCGGCGAGCGGGAATCCGATACACACGACGAAGACCTCGGCCCCACCGACCAGAAGCGACTGGTCAAGAGCTTCATCTCGGCCGCCAGCGACGCCCACATCCCCATCCCTCGGCGTCCGTGGCTCGATGACCTGCCCGCGACCGTCGACATCGTCTCCCTGCCCGTCGGCAGCGACTCGAAGATCCTGCTCGGCAAGGCCGACGTTCCCGAACGGCAACTGCAGGAGGCCCTCTACTTCTATCCTGATCGCGACGGCGCCATGCTGATCTACGGAACGAGCGGATCCGGCAAGTCGACGGCGCTGCGCTCGATCGCGATCTCGGCCGGGATGCGTCCCGATCTCGGGGCCGCCGAAGTCTACGGTCTCGACTTCGGATCGGGGTCGCTGCGGTCGCTTGAGGCTCTTCCCCATGTCGGGTCGATCGTCTCCAGTGACGATCCCGAACGCATCCAGCGCCTGATGCGCATGATCGGCGACGCTCTCGACGAGCGTGGCAAGAAATTCAGCGCGGTGAATGCCTCGAGCCTGAGCGAATACCGGCGGATCACGGGCGAGAACGAATCCCGGATCCTGCTGCTCATCGACGGCTTCGGCCCGTTCAGAACCGAATGGGAAGCCACCTCGCAGCGCGTTCCGTTCTACAACGTGTTCATGCGCATTCTTGGCGAAGGTCGCCCGCTCGGCATCCACGCCGTCGCCACCGCCGACCGCTCCGGAAGTGTGCCCACCGCAGTCAGCGCGAACGTGTCGCGCCGGGTGATCCTTCGACTGTCCGAAGAGACCGCGTACCAGATTCTCGGCGTTGCCAAGGATGTGCTCAACGACCAGTCCGCGCCGGGCAGGGCCATCGTGGAGGGTGTGGAGACCCAGATGGCCGTGCTGGGGGGAACAACTAACGTCGTCGAGCAATCGAGGCTTCTCGAACTTCTGGCGAACGACCTCGTGAAACTGGGCGCGCGACCGGTACCGGAAGTGGGATCGCTTCCCACCCACTTCTCATCCGCGACAATGCCGGCTTCCATCGCGGATCAGCCGGTGCTCGGAATCGCCGAGGACACGCTCCAGGCGCGCGGATTCGAACCGACCGGCACGTTCAGTGTCACCGGACCCCCAGCCAGTGGCAAGACCACCGCCATGCGGTCGCTGATCGCTTCCATGCTGCGGTTCGATCCGGAGGTGCGACTCTTCCACATTGCGGGGCGGCGGGCTCAGCTCGGCGACGCCGCGAACTGGGTGAAGAGCGCCACCACGGTGGAAGATGTCAAGGCTCTCGCGAAGGAGATCACCGAGGTCGCGGTTGATGAAACCTACCAGGACCGAATCATGGTGGTCATCGAGAACGTGCCCCAATTCGCGGATACCGATGCGGAACGTGCGCTCAAGGAGTTGTTCCAGACGATCAACCGCAGCGACCACTTCCTGATCGGAGACGCCGACGTGGCGCAACTCTCGAGTGGTTTCGGGTTCATCGGCGACTTCAAGGCGGGTCGCAGGGGCATCGCGCTGAAACCTGACTCCTATGACGGTGACTCCGTCTACAAGACGGCGTTCCCCAAGGTGAAACGCAGCGACTTCCCCGAGGGGCGCGGAATCTTCGTGCAGAACGGAAAGATCGTGACGGTGCAGATTCCGCTGGAGGACGGCCGTTGAGGGTGGGCAGCGCTACCCATCGCGCCGGGCGATGGGCACCAATAGCCTTCTGGAGAAAGTTCTGGTTGTCGCAGCAGTGCTGCGGAACTGAGTGAGGAGCACACCATGGGTAATGACGTCGAGATTCCGTACGAGGTTCTCAACGAGCTCAGCGGATCGTTGAAGCAGATCATCGTCGAGTTCGAGAACGCGAAGAACAGGTCGGATGCCCTTGAGGCGGCCATCGGCAACCCGCTGGGCCGCAACTCTCTCCGCAACCAGGCGAATTCGTTCGAGCACCAGTGGGACGACAAGCGCCAGACGCTGGCAGAGGATGTAGCCGACATATTGGAGCACGTCGAAGGGGTTGGCAAGGGCTGGGTCAACTGGGATCTGGAAGCGAGCCAACAACTGGAACTCGACGACAACGAGTCACAAAACCTCCCGAAGGCGGAATAGCAATGCACAACTCACCCCGCAATCACAGCATCGAGAAGATCTCCGGCGACGCGTCCGTCATCTACCAACGCGGCGTCGACATGGAGAATCTGGGGATGCAGATGCGCGAGTCGGCGCTCATCCTCGAGAAGATCAAGAACGGAACGGAGGGCAAGGGCTATTCCGTCGAGAAGATCAAAGACAACGTCAACTCCCTGCACACCGATCTGGGGCGCGCCGGCGAGCTCTACGAGCCGAGCGGTCGTGTCGTCCGCACCTACGGCACTGCTCTGTCGTCGGCCCAGACGGTGATCGACAGCATCGTCGAAAACTGCGAAACGCTGTGGACCGCCTACCAGAACGCCCTTGGTAACCTCACCGACGCCACCTCCGCAACCGTGCCCGCTGACGAAACGCCGGAACAGAAGATCGCGCGTGAAACCGCGAACGGCGAGCTGGGGAGCGCGAAGAATGCGGCATGGAAGGCCTGGCACGATGAGGCCACTCTGTACGACGCCCCCTACGAGACCTGGGATGAGGCCTACGAGAACGCGGTCGAGGGTCTGAAGGATGCGAATGAGGATGGTGTGAAAGACACCTTCTGGGACAATCAGCTTCCCTGGATCGAGATTGCACTCAACGTGCTCGCCGTCGCCGGAATTGTGCTCGCGATCGCCGCTGTCATCATCGGTGGCCCGCTCATCGCCGCTTTCGCAGCGATCGTGGCGATCGCAACCCTGGTGCTGACGATCGTCAAAGTCTCGAGGGGACGTGGCAGCGGGTGGGACATCGCCATCGCCGTGGTGGGAGTCATCCCCTTCGGGCGACTCGCGCAACTCAAGGGCGTTTTCAAGGGCACCACGAAGTTCTCTGTGTTCCTCAAGGGCTTCGGTGCCGATGCGATCGGGCTCACCGGTATTCAGCAATTCCGGGCCGCGCGGGGCCTGCCGTCCCTGATCGACAACACGACTCTCGTCAACCAGGCGGGGCGGAGGTCGGGAAACTTTGTCAACCGCAATGTCGGTGCGCTGGGGGACGAGATCGCCGATCTTTCCAGCTTCTTCGGCAAGCCGTCTCTCAACCCTTCTGTGCTGCGCAACCGGCTTCTCGGCGGCGGGTCTGCCGACATGGCTGAGGGAATGGCGAACGCCTTCGGTGGACACAAGCCGACCATCGTGCGTCAGATGGATGCACTTCTCAGCGGCTCGGCGCTCGACGGGCTCCAGGACGCCCTCTCCGGTCTCGACAAGGGAGCGAATGTCATCGATACGCTGGTGAAGCCTGGCATCGAAGTCCAGGGACTCATCTCGGGACTGATGGATTCTCATTCGGATTCGGACTCGATGGGAAGCTGGCAGCGCGAGTTGGCCAGCAACTAGTTCGATGTGCTCAGGAGTAACGACATGCCCACGCTTGATCTGATCTACGAGTCGCAGCGGTGGCTCATGCTGCCATTGGAGTTTCCCGATGGCCCAGACGCGAGTCTGGAAGAGTGGACCAGGCGAATCGCCGGGAAATATAAGGTTGCTGCCGAGTGGAGCGAGCCTCCCTACGACGCACTCCTTCCTCGTCATCTCGAGGATCAATTCACCTCGATCAGTCCCGAGCGCACCGCGGCATTGTGGTACTGCCCATATGGTCTTCCTGCGGTCGCCTACGTGCACATCGCGCTCAGCGCGCGACCGGGCGGAGAGGACGTCACGGCGGAATCCCTCGTCTCCGAATTGAGCAGTGAGATAGTTTTCGAGCTGCAGCCGGTGACGACAGCTCATCTTGGCGATGGGGTTGCCTTCAGCCGGATCAGAGCCGGCGAAACGTCCGCGACGGGAGGCGACGACCTTCCCGGCTACGCCGAAGCCGTGTACGTCTTCCTTCCGGGCGAGTCGATGCTCGTGGTGACTGCCCGCAGCATCGACCCCGCGGTGATCGGGCTGATGGGCGAAGAGCTGTGGAACATCGTCGAATCCATGGTGATCAATGACTGACTCAGTGCCGATTGCAACCTCGGCCCTCGAAATGCCGGGCTATCGGCTTCTCTTCCCGCAGGGTTGGACTCGCTTCGGAGTGGACGAAGACTCGGAGCGCGACGTGCTGGTGCGCACCCGGGCGAAGATCAAACGCATGGCTCGACCTGACATCGATTTCGCCCTCACCGCCTCAATCAAGAGTGCCTTTCGCCAGCTGCGGTCGATCGACGCACTAGCGATGTATCTGCCGGTGGATGTCGCTGAGGATTCGGTGATCCCCATGTCAATCACGGCTTCGAGGCTTCTCGATCCATTGGGCTTACCGCTCGACGATCGCATCACCCAGGTGTTTCGCGACTTCGGTGGTGACTTTCTCGGTTCCGACCGCAAGATCGTGCGATGGCGGCGAACCATCCGCAATCTTGACGGGCTTCCCGGCGCGATCAACGAGCAGGTGAACTACGCCATCCCGGTGGCCGGAACGGGGCGCAAGCTGGGGCTGCTCCTGTCGGCCTCGATCATTCAGGA
This sequence comes from Salinibacterium sp. G-O1, assembly GCF_030063305.1. Lineage (GTDB taxonomy): Bacteria > Actinomycetota > Actinomycetes > Actinomycetales > Microbacteriaceae > Rhodoglobus. The sequence continues at coordinate 961,815 of NZ_JASISV010000002.1, read as the reverse complement.
TGCGCAAAAGACAATCGATGACGAGACTCTCGAAGCGATCATCGCGCTCAGCGATTCGATAGTTGCGACGTTTACCTGGGTGACCGGTCGGGAGCAGTAGTTTTCGACACTGGACCGCCGAATCTCGGCTGCCGCTCCCATCCGCTGACAAACCAGGATATTCGGCGGCGGCGGGTGTAGATCATAGGGTCCGGATTCCACGCGCGTGAGATCGCGGTCGCCAACAGCAGGAATCCGGGAACAGGGGTAAGGCGGCCCACACTGACCTTGGTGATCCGCCGACGATCACGCGGCTGGCCCCGCCCGACTAAACCCCGGTTGCGGAGAATGTCGGCGCTGGAATCGAAGGCATCGCGCAGGGTGTCGCGCTCGTCGCGCGGAAGGGCATCGAAATGCTCGATGATGCGTTCAGCGTGACGGTTGCCCAATTCCAGCACCCGGGCGCGCAGGGTGCGAACGCGCACGTCATCGGCGCTGTCGACCACTCGAGTGAGTTCCGGATGGCGCGCTCGCCGCACCCACCGAATGATGCAGTACAGCACACTGACGCTGAGCACTGCGGCGGTGAGGTTCGCCCAGAGGGGATCGACTCCGATGTCCTGCCGCACCCTCAGATACATGACGACAAGAGCAGGAATTCCCAGAACCGCGGGCAACCATGCAAGATCCTTGCGTGGTGGAACACCCGGCCTGAGCGGAAAGGCTCGAATCAGTTGGGTCAGCACCGCCACCGCAAACAGGGCGAACGAGACGACGATCAGGTATTGCCAGGACGAGTCCGGGAAGCGGGAGGCACCCACACTGCGTCCTCCGATGGGAAGCATGATGCCAAAGGCGACCGCAGTGGCGAAAAAGTACACCCAGAACAGAACGACAGCGAGGCGCGGGTGAGGGGGTCTGGCGTACGCAGGCCCGGCGTGCTCGGCGTCGTACTGCGAGATCGCCGATGAGGCTCCCGACTCGAAGCGCTCGAGCTCTGCGGTGACCGTCGACTGGTAGCTGGGCACCATCGCGATGATCAGTGCATCGAGTTCATCACGACGCGCAGAGTAGTGTCGGCGGCTCACGGTGGACGCCCACGTCGCGGGGTCGGGGGAGTTGCTCACGGACTCAACCGTACCCACCCGGGGGCGACCCGCGAACGTGGGTACCACTACCCATTGAGCGGTAGTCAGTATCTGGGTACCGTTGCAAACACCACCAGAAAACGGTCCAGAGTTCGGACCAACCTGAAACGGAAAGGTAGAACAATGGCAGATTTCGGAGCCTCCTACGCGGAGATGGAGTCAATGGCGAGCAAGCTCGCCACCGCACGGGACAACATTCAGGACCAGCTCGACCAGCTCAAGTCACAGGTCGACGAGCTTCTCGGCAACGACTTCAAGACGCAGCACGCGTCTGGCAAGTTCGGAGACGGATACACCGAGCTCACCACCGGGCTCAAGACCGCTACCGACGGAATCGGCGACATGGGCGAGGCGCTGAGGGGCATGATGCAGGCCATCAAGGAACTCGACGAGGCACTCGCCGGCCGCTAACAGCCGGAAGGTTTCGAGAGGAAGGGGAGGCGCACAGCGCCTCCCCTTCCCTGTTGTGTGCCAGTGTCTTATCGACCACGCTAAAGTTTGGTCGAAAGAAGCAGCGAGCAACGGGGAGTGTGGATGGCAGGCAACGAAGGGTTCATCGAACCCCCGCCGTGGCTCACACCCCCAGCGTCCACGCCCTCCGCCCCGAATGACGAACCCTCGCGCAGCGTCGAGCCCGAGGGCGACGAGGTCATCGTCCTTCCGCCGGGATTAGCAGACTCCGCGACGTTCAAATTGCCCGCCGAGCGGTTACGGACTCCACCATCGAAACCCGATGTCGTGTTCTTTCCGGCACAGCCGGGTGTCTCCCCTCCTGTTCCGATTCAGGATCCGGAAGCGGAGCAGCTGGATGACGCGACAGTGCATGTGAGCCGCCCGCAGAGCGCGTGGCGGCTCGTGTTCGAGGGTTCACCGCCCGTCGTTGTGGGCCGTGTGCTCTTCCTCGGCCGCAATCCCGTCGCAACATCGGGGCATGAGAACGCGCCGGTGCTGGCGATTACGGACGCGGCGAAGTCGATCTCGAAGACGCACGCCATGCTCGAGGTCGATGCAGACACGCTGTGGGTTCACGACCTCGACTCGACAAACGGGGTATGGATCATCCAGGAGGGCACGGATGCGATCGAGGTGCTGCCAGGCGAGCGCGTCGCTGTGCCCCCCGGCGCCGACCTTGAACTGGGTGACCTCGTGATTCAGGTCGAACACTCCTGACCGGCTCCCCAGCCACCTCGGTGATACCCTCGACACATGTATTTCGGTCGACTTCTTCTTCATTGCCGCGACGAGGCTTAGCCACCTGCCTCCCTCGTCGCGGAGTCTTGTCTGCGTAGACATTTCACGGCTGGGTTGATCGAAACGAAGAAGGACATGATCCATGACTGAAACAACTCCCAAAACTCTGGCCGAGAAGGTCTGGGAAGACCACCTCGTCGTCAAGGGCGAAGATGGCACCCCTGACCTCATCTACATCGACCTGCACCTGCTGCACGAGGTCACCAGCCCGCAGGCCTTCGACGGCCTCCGGCAGGCCGGCCGCGGCGTGCGTCGCCTCGACCTGACGATCGCCACGGAAGACCACAACACCCCGACGCTGGCAATCGACAAACCCATTGCCGACCTGACCAGCCGCACCCAGATCCAGACCCTGCGCAACAACGCCGCCGAATTCGGCGTACGGCTTCATTCGCTGGGCGACATCGAGCAGGGCATCGTGCACGTCGTCGGCCCGCAGCTCGGCCTGACGATGCCGGGAATCACTGTCGTCTGCGGCGACAGCCATACGTCTACTCACGGCGCGTTCGGCGCGATGGCGTTCGGCATCGGCACCTCGGAGGTTGAACATGTGCTCGCCACTCAGACCCTGCCGCTGAAGGCGTTCAAGACGATGGCCGTCACGGTCGAAGGCACCTTGCGCCCCGGAGTCACGTCGAAAGACATCATCCTCGCGGTCATCGCGCAGATCGGCACCGGCGGCGGCCAGGGCTACGTCCTGGAGTTCCGCGGCAGCGCCATCCGGTCCCTCTCCATGGAGGGTCGTATGACCATCTGCAACATGTCGATCGAGGCTGGGGCGCGAGCCGGAATGATCGCTCCGGATGAGACGACCTACGCCTACCTGAAGGGCCGGCCACACGCGCCGGAGGGCCAGGACTGGGACGACGCGGTTGCCTACTGGAACACGCTGCCCACCGACGATGGGGCCGTCTTCGACGCCGAAGTATTCCTCGACGCGAATACTCTCGAGCCGTTCGTCACGTGGGGCACGAACCCGGGCCAGGGCGTCTCGCTGAGCGACGCCGTGCCCGACCCGACCGCGTACGACGACGTTAACGACAGGGCCGCCGCCGAGCGCGCCCTCGAGTACATGGACCTCGATGCCGGCACCCCGATGAAAGACATCAGGGTCGACGCAGTGTTCATGGGCTCCTGCACCAACTCGCGCATCGAAGACCTTCGCGCCTTCGCCTCCATCATCCAGGGCCGCACGAAGGCCGACGGCGTCCGCGTCATGGTGGTGCCGGGTTCCGCCCGAGTCCGGCTTGAGGCTGAGGCAGAGGGCATCGACAAGATCGTGGAGGAGTTCGGTGCAGAGTGGCGATTCGCCGGGTGCTCGATGTGCCTCGGGATGAACCCGGACCAGCTCGCGCCGGGCGAGCGCTGTGCATCCACCTCCAATCGCAACTTCGAGGGCCGACAGGGCAAGGGGGGCCGAACCCACCTCGTCTCGCCGCTGGTCGCGGCCGCTACGGCCATCCGCGGAACTCTCTCCAGCCCGTGGGACCTCGACAACAGCCCGTTGCCCGAAACCGTCGCGAAGGCAGGCGTCTGATGGAAAAGTTCACCACCGTCACCGGAATTGCGGTTCCGCTGCAGCGCTCGAACGTCGACACCGACCAGATCATCCCCGCGGTCTTCCTCAAGAGGGTTACCAAGACCGGCTTCGAGGATGCCCTGTTCCACGGTTGGCGCCAGGATCCTGAGTTCGTGCTCAACCGTGAGCCCTTCACCAGGGGCACCGTGCTGGTGGCCGGGCCGGACTTTGGCACGGGCTCCAGCCGCGAGCACGCGGTGTGGGCGTTGCGGGACTACGGATTCAGCGTGGTGCTGAGTTCACGGTTCGGTGACATCTTCCGTGGCAACTCCGGCAAGCAGGGGCTGCTCGCGGCCCAGCTCTCGGAGAAAGATATCGAAACGATCTGGTTGATCATCGATGAACAGCCTGGCATTGAAGTGACGGTCGACCTCATAGCGAAAACTGTGACTGCAGGCAAGTCCAGCTTTCCTTTCGAGATCGATGATTACACTAGGTGGCGTTTGCTTGAGGGTTTGGACGACATTGGCCTGACCCTGCGCGATGAAGCGCGAATCACGGAGTTTGAGGCAACGCGCGAAAGCTGGCGGCCGAAAACTCTACCCGTTCGCTGAACGGGTAAACCGACATTCGATGGCTTTTGCTATTGCAACACAGAGGTGAGCATGAATTCTCTTACGAAGGATGCCCAGAAGGCGGCCAAAAGGGTTGGGCTCCAGTCAGACAAGATCGTCATCAACGGCGGCAAGCCGCTGGTGGGACGCATCGAGCTGCGCGGCGCGAAAAACCTCGCCACGAAGGCGATGGTTGCTGCACTGCTGGCTGACACCCCCAGCGTGCTGAAAAACGTTCCAGTGATCAGTGACGTGATTATCGTCACGGGCATGCTTGAGGCGTACGGCGTCTCGGTGGGCGATGACGGCGACGGCAACCTCACACTCGACCCCAGCAACGTGCTCAAAGCGCACTTCTCGCAGATCGATGCCCTCGCGGGTTCCAGCCGCATCCCCATCCTGTTCTGCGGCCCGCTGCTGCACAGGCTCGGCGAGGCGCTCATCCCCGACCTCGGCGGTTGCCGCATCGGCGACCGGCCCATCGACTTCCACATGGATGCACTGCGCGCGTTCGGCGCGGTCGTCGACAAGAGCTACGAAGGCATCCGACTCACCGCCCCCAACGGCCTCAAGGGTGCCGAGATCGATCTGCCGTACCCGAGCGTCGGTGCGACCGAGCAGGTGCTGCTGACCGCCGTTCTCGCGGAGGGTGTCACCGAGCTCAAGAACGCCGCGATCGAGCCCGAGATCATGGACCTCATCGCGATCCTGCAGAAGATGGGCGCGATCATCTCGGTCGAGCCGAACCGCGTCATCTTCATCGAGGGTGTCGAGAAGCTGCAGGGCTACGAGCACCGCGCACTCTTCGACCGCAACGAGGCAGCGAGCTGGGCCTCGGCAGCACTCGCAACCGAGGGCGACATCTTCGTCGGGGGCGCGAAGCAGCAGGAGCTGATGACGTTCCTCAACATCTTCCGCAAGGCCGGGGGAGCGTTCGACATTCACGAAGACGGCATTCGGTTCTATCACCCCGGAACGCCGCTGAAGCCCGTGGTCGTTGAGACCGACGTGCATCCTGGGTTCATGACCGACTGGCAGCAGCCGCTCATCGTCGCGCTGACGAAGGCCGAAGGGCGTTCCGTGGTGCACGAGACCGTGTACGAGAACCGCTTCGGCTTCACCGACGCGCTCATCTCGATGGGGGCAGACATTGTCGTGCACAAGGAGGGACTCGAATCGGTGAGCCGCCGGGTGCCGCGTCGACCGCTCGAGCAGGCCGCCGTCATCACCGGTCCAACCAAACTGCACGGTGCCGAGATCGAGATCCCTGACCTGCGCGGTGGCTTCAGTCACCTGATCGCAGCGCTCACAGCCGAGGGGCAGTCCACCGTCTCGAACGTGGGCATCATCAGCAGGGGCTACGAGCACTTCATCGACAAACTGGAGCTACTCGGCGCCGATTTCGTCTACGAGGGGTAGCACTTCTTCGTAGAGTGGTGTTCATGAAGGCTGACCAACTGTGACGCGAGGCACGTCATCGACGACGCGCCCCGCGAAGCGCAAGTCGGAGAAGACCGCGATCTTCAGGTTTTTCGCGACCGCGCTCATTCCCCTCATGAACCTGCTCGCGCGCTATCGGGTTCGCGGGCTCGAAAATGTGCCAGAGACCGGCTCTTTCGTGGTGGCGCCCAACCACTACAGCAACGTCGATCCGATCGTGATCGGCATCGGCCTGTGGAAGTCCGGCAGGATGCCACGCTACTTCGCGAAAGCGTCGCTCTTCCGTAATCCGATCGTGGGTGCGCTGCTGATGAAGGCCGAGCAGATTCCGGTCGAGCGTTCCGGTGCCTCGCGCGACGGCGTGGGGCCTCTCAAGCAGGCGCAGGAGATTGCCGCCGCCGGTCACGCCGTGGTCATCTATCCCGAGGGTTCCCTCACGCGTGACCCGGACAGCTGGCCGATGCGCGGCAAGTTCGGGGCGGTGCGCACCGCGCTGGATGCGGGCATCCCGCTCATTCCGGCGGCAAGCTGGGGCGCTCAGCTGATCATGCCGCAGAAGACCAACCGCATCAGCTTCTTCCCCAGAAAGAACGTCGACATCGTGTTCGGCACACCGGTGGACCTCAGCGAATTCGCCGATCGACCACGCGACTCGCGGGTGCTCGCCGAGGCGACGGCCAAACTGATGGCGGCGATCACGTCGCTCGTCGAAGAGCTTCGCGGTGAGACCGCGCCCGCTGAACGATGGAACCCCGCCGACCACGGCCAAACCGAGACTGGACGCTTCCATGACAAGCACTGACGCTTCACCCGTCCCGGCGCGCAAGGTCGCCGTCCTCGGGGCCGGGTCGTGGGGTACGACGTTTGCGAAGATCCTCGCCGATGGCGGTTCGGACGTGGCCATGTGGGCCCGCAGGCCCGAGCTCGCACGCGAGATCTCACAGTCCAAACGCAACAGCGACTACCTGCCCGGCATCAACCTGCCGCGCTCCCTCTGGGCGTCTGCGCGGCTTCCCGAGGTGCTGGAGGGTGCTGAGCAGGTTTATCTTTCCGTTCCGGCCCAGTCGCTTCGCGAGAACCTGCGGATCGTGCGCGAGCTCATCCCCGCCGAGGCGGTCATTGTGTCGCTCATGAAGGGCGTCGAGAAAGGCACCCGCGCGCGCATGAGCGAGGTGATCCGCCAGGAACTCGGCGTCGACGGCGAACGGGTCGCCGTTGTATCCGGGCCGAACCTCGCGCTGGAGATCGCGAAAGAGTGGCCGACCGCGGCCGTCGTCTCCTCAGACAGCCTCGACACCGCGACAGCGGTGGCGATGACCGCCACCAACCGATACTTCCGCTCGTACGTGAACACGGACGTGATCGGCACCGAGTTCGGCGGGGTGCTGAAGAACCTGATCGCGGTCGCCATCGGCATCGTCGACGGTGTCGGCTACGGCGAGAACACGAAGGCGTCGATCATCACGAGGGGCCTCGCCGAGATGACGGACTTCGCCGTCGCCTACGGTGCGAGGGCCGAAACCCTCGCTGGGCTCGCCGGCCTCGGCGACCTCATCGCCACCTGCGAATCGTCCCTGTCGCGCAACAACACTGCTGGCAGGCTGCTCGGCCAGGGCTACAGCTTCAGCGAGGTCATCAAGCAGATGAACCAGACCGCGGAAGGGCTGTCATCCGTGGCGCCCATCCTCGAGCTGGCGCTGGCGAAAAACGTTGAAATGCCGATCGTGAGCCAGGTTGCCGAGGTTCTTGCCGGTACTCTGAACCCGCGCGATATCGCTCCGCACCTCACGACAGACGACATCCCGCAGGGGGAATAGTTGCCCAAACTCACAGTCGCACTGCTTTTCGGCGGGCGCTCCTCCGAGCACACGATCAGCTGCGCAACCGCTGGCGGCGTGCTGTCTGCCATCGACCGCGACAAGTACGACGTCATCCCCATCGGCATCACCAAAGAGGGCGCGTTCACGCTCCAGCCGGACGACGCCGCGCTGTTCACGCTGAACCCGTCCGCCATGCCCGTCGTTACTGACAACGGCACCAGGGTCTCGTGGCCAGACTCCGCGGCCTCTCGCGAGCTGTCGGTGACGGATGCCGCTGGCGAGAGTCGCTCGCTCGGCACCGTCGACGTGGTGTTCCCCATCCTGCACGGGCCCTTTGGTGAAGACGGCACGGTGCAGGGCATGCTCGAGCTGCTCGGCCTGCCCTACGTCGGCAACGGCGTGCTAGCCTCCGCGCTCGGCATGGACAAACATTTCGCCAAGACAGCTCTCGAGGCGGTCGGTGTGACAGTGGCCCCCTGGGTGACCGTCACGGCGGCGCAGTGGGCGGCAGACAACGCGCTCTGGCGGGGGCGGGCGACATCCCTCGGCCTGCCGGTCTTTGTGAAGCCAGCGCGCGCAGGATCGTCGGTGGGCGTCACCAAGGTGACAGACGCCGCAGGGCTGGATGCTGCGCTCGCCACCGCCTGGGCGGAAGACGGCAAGGCCCTCATCGAGCAGGCGATCGTCGGTCGCGAACTCGAGTGCGCCGTGCTTTCCGGCCGCGATTCAGGCGCGACGAGGGTGAGCCTCGCCGGCGAGATCATCATCGCGGGGGATGGCTTCTACGACTTCGACGCCAAATACCTCGACGACTCGGCCGCCCAACTCGTGTGCCCCGCAGACCTGTCGGACGGTCAGCTGGCCGAGATGCAGCGGGTCGCAGCTCGCGCATTCGAGGCGATCGGCGGATCGGGTCTCGCTCGGGTCGATTTTTTCTTCACCGGCACCGATTTCGTGGTCAACGAACTCAACACGATGCCGGGATTCACACCCATCTCGATGTTCCCCAAGTGCTGGGCAGCCAGTGGGCTCGCCTATCCCCAGCTCATCGATGAATTGATCGAGCTGGGCCTGCAGACGGTTCGCTGACCGCGGGTTTACCGGGTCGTGTCCTCGGGCGAGACACAGGCCCGGTCTGCCGGGATCTCGCTGACCGCTGCCGCGAGGTCGCTCAGCGCTTCGAACCCCGAGACGCCGTCCGTGCCGACGTCGGGGTCGCCGTCGCTGTCGATGATGACCTCGACGGCGGGGGAGCGCCCATAGGTCGTGAACACGAAGTTGGGGTCGTCTGCGTCGTCACGCAACCAGTCGATACCGGCGACCGTGATGCACGGCAGCGTCGCCGTCGGTGCGGGCGACGGAACTCCGCAGCGAAGCAGAACCGTCGCGGGTTCGCCCCAGGCCGCGGTCGCCTGAGCATCGGTGCTGCGTGACGGCAGCCCGCCGACGGTGTCTGGCAGGCGCACCATCATCGGCGCGCACGCCGGATTGGCGGCATCATCCGCGGCATCGAGGACGACGACGGGGGTGCAGCCGGTCAACACCAGAAGCAGGGGTGCGACCAGCGCGGTCACCAGGGTTGCGCGGGTCGATCTCATCGAGAATCAGGTTACCGTGTGAAGTATGACGACAGCCGAGCACCCATCGCCGGGCGACACCCTCAAGAGCCTGGGCGAGCAGGCGGTTCTCGCCCGGATTTTCCCCAGGCTGCCAGCGGCGACCGCCGAGCTGATCGGTCCTGGAGACGATTCCGCGGTCGTGGCGACGCCGGACGGGCGGGTCGTCATGACCACAGACATGATGATCAACGGCCCGGACTTTCGGCTCGCGTGGTCGACACCGCACGACCTGGGGTGGAAGGCCGCGGCATCCAACCTGGCCGATATCGCCGCGATGGGCGCCGTGCCGACGGCCCTCGTCGTCGCGCTCGCGGTTCCGGCAGACACCGCGGTGTCCGTGCTCGAACAGTTCAGCGACGGACTCCGCGACGGTTGCGACGCACTCGCGCCCGGCTGCGGCGTGGTCGGAGGCGACCTCTCGGTCTCCTCGGTGTTCACCATCGCGGTGACGGCCATCGGTGACCTTCAGGGGCGCGACCCCGTGCTGCGCTCCGGCGCATCGGCGGGCGACATCGTGGCGGTGTCCGGCGTGCTGGGCGCCGCGGCGGAGGGCCTGCGACTGCTGTTCGAGGGCGGAACAGTCGATTCAGTGCCGGATGCCGCATCCGCGGCCAGGCTCAAACTCGAGCACGGGGCCGCCATCGCGGCCCAACTCACACCGCGGCCGCCCATCGCAGACGGGCCCGCCGCCGCGATCGCCGGGGCGACCGCCATGCTCGACCTCAGCGACGGTCTCGCGATCGACGCCCGGCGGCTGGCGAAAGCGAGTGGGGTAGCGATCGACCTCTCGAGCGCGGCCGTCGGCGGCAGACTTCAGCTCGACGGTGGTGAGGATCACAGCCTGCTGGCCACGTTCCCCGCCTCGACTGGGTTGCCGGGTGGTTTCAGGGCCATCGGTACCGTGGTTGCTGGCGCCGGGGTGCTCGTCGACGGTGTTGCGTACGATGAGACGAGCGGCTGGGACCCGTATGTGGGCTGGGACGGCCACACAGGCTGAGCTGCAGCCGCCCTGGCTACTCGGTGCTGGCCCAGAACAGTGCGGTGTCGCCGTAATCTTTGCGGCGTTCCAGGGTGAGACCGGCCGGCCACTCCGGTTCCGGGGTGCGGGAACTACGCTCGAGCACGACTATCGCGCCGGGCGAGAGCCGCGGCACGAGCGCCTCGAGATTCTGCGCGATGTCGGCAAGGCCGAGCTCGTAGGGCGGATCCATGAACACCAGGTCCCAGAAGACGCGGGCCGAGGTGAGGAACGGCTGCACGGCCTGCGAGGTCGTCTCGATGGTCGGCTTCGTGCCCTTTGGCGCCTGTTTCAGGATGCGCGCAGCGTTGAGCTTGCCGGTCTGGATGTTGCGATCGACGAGCGTGACGTGCGAGGCGCCTCGTGAGGCCGCCTCGAGCCCGAGCGCGCCGGATCCGGCGTACAGGTCGAGCACGCGGAAACCCGCGATGGCGTCCCGGGCTTCAAGGGCGGAGAAGATGGCTTCGCGCACCCGGTCGCTTGTGGGGCGGGTTCCCGAGCCGGGAACGGCGATCGTGAGCGATCCGGCCCATCCGGCAATGATCCTGGTCATGGTGGTTGCTAGCTCCAAAAACGGAAGAGGTCGAGGCCGCTCCACACGAACAGCGGCGGGACGCCCAGGAACGAGATGATCCCGAGGATCATGGAGAAGAACGCCGTGTTGAGGGCGGGAATCCAGAGCAGCGCGAAAAGGCCGAGCATCGCGAAGGGTGCGATCGGCGCGACGGCGGTGAGCACTCGGTCGGGCAGGTATGGCTGGATGATGCCGAAGCCGTCGAGACCGGGCACGGGCAGCAGGTTCAGCACCGCTGCGGTCACCTGCAGGAACAGCAGGAACGCCATCGTCACCCAGAACGGGCTCGACCCCTCGCGGAGGGTGAGGGCTGCGGCGAGAACCACCGCGATGGCGAGGTTGGTGAGGGGGCCGGCGGCGGAGACCGCCGAGTTCGCGAAACGGGTTCGGATCGCCGCACGGTTGATGAAGACGGCGCCGCCCGGGAGTCCGATGCCGCCGGCGACCAGGAACACGAGGGGCAGCACGAGGCTGAACATCACGTGGGTGTAGCGCAGCGGATCGAGTGTGAGATAGCCGCGGTATACGACGGATTCGTCGCCGTTGCGGTAGGCCACGAGGGCGTGAGCGAATTCGTGCAGTGACAGCGAGATCACCCAGAAGAACAGGACGAACAGGAACGCCATGACGGCGGCGGGGCCGATACCGGACCACAACGCCCAGCCCGAGACGGCAGCACCTGCGACGAGCCCGAGGAAGATCGGGGACGGACGGTGACTGGTTGCCCGGCGCGCCGATCTCGGGTCGCGTGGAACGTTCTCGCCGTACCCTGCGCGGTCGTCGCCGCGCCCCATTCCGCTCGTCGTCACGCTCGCAATCCTGTCACAGGGCGGTCACGGGTAGCGTTGCACTGTGGCATCCCCTCTCGATCAGAAACTCGCTGTGGCTCTGGGCGGGCGCACGTCTGCCGCCTTCGCCAAGGGGCTCGGCCTCGAGACGGTCGGTGACCTGCTGAGCCACTATCCCCGGCGGTATGCGCGGCGCGGTGAGCTGACGGCTCTCACCCACCTCCCGGTTGACGAGAACGTCACGATCGTGGCCGAAGTGCTGCGGGTGATGAACCGGCCGATGCGGGCCAAGCGTGGCTCGATCCTCGAGGTGACGATCGGAGACGGCAAGGGCATCCTGACCCTCACGTTCTTCAACCAGGCCTGGCGGGCGACCGAGCTGAAGGCCGGAGCGAGGGGCATTTTCACGGGCAAGGTTGGCGACTACCGCGGAAACCTCCAGCTCGCGCACCCCGACTACGAACTTTTTGACGACGACGTCGACAGTGCAGACCCCGAGCGTGTGAAGGCGTGGGCTGAACTGCCCATCCCGATCTACGCGGCGACGGCCACGGTGGCGAGTTGGCAGGTCCAGAAGGCGATCGGCGTCGTTCTTGACACGCTGCCACAGCTCGATGATCCGGTTCCGGATGCTGTGCGCTCGTCTCTGAAGCTGATGGACTTCTCGCGGGCGCTCCAGCTCGTTCACCGCCCGACAATCGATGCCGAATGGGGTGGAGCGCGCAAGAGCCTGCGCTTCCAGGAAGCCTTCGTGCTGCAGGTGGCACTCCTGCAGCAGCGCCTGCGCCTTCGCGAGACTGCGGCGACCCCGCGCGTGGCCGGCCCGCTTCTCGACGGCTTCGATGCTGCGCTGCCGTTCACCCTGACCGGGGACCAGGCGCTCGTGGGTCTGCAGATCGCCGACGACCTGGCCGCTCCCGTGCCGATGAACCGGCTGGTGCAGGGGGAGGTTGGCTCTGGCAAGACCCTTGTCGCCTTGCGCGCCATGCTGACCGTGGCGGAATCCGGTGGGCAGTCGGCACTGCTGGCACCCACCGAGGTGTTGGCACACCAGCACCTGCGGTCGATCGTGAAGACCCTCGGTCCCGATCTCGCCGCCCGACTTCGGCCGACCGTGCTGACGGGCCAGCTTCCGGTGGCCCAACGCCGGAAGGCGATGCTCGCGGCGGTCTCTGGCTCTGCGCACATCGTCATCGGCACGCATGCGCTGCTCGCCGACAGGGTGGAGTTCTTCGACCTGGGCTTGGTCGTGGTCGATGAGCAGCATCGGTTCGGCGTCGAGCAGCGTGAGGCGCTGCGGCTGAAGGGGCGGCAGCCACCCCATGCGCTCGTCTTGACCGCGACACCCATCCCACGAACCGTTGCGATGACGGTATTTGGTGATCTCGACATCTCGACGATCGCCGAGTTGCCGGCCGGCCGGTCGCCGATCGAGAGTTTCGTTGTGCCGCTGGCCGAGCATCCCGGATGGGTCTCGCGAGTATGGGCGCGGGTTGCTGAGGAACTCGCGAAGGGACATCAGGCGTTCGTGGTGTGTCCGGCCATCGACGCGACGCCGACCGATGATGGCGATCTTCCCGCGCCGGATGCGGTCACCTCCGACGCCCCGGCAACGCGGGCGGCCGCCAATGTGACCGAGGTGCTGGCCTCCCTCCGGTCGAATGCGGTGCTCGCTGGCAAGCGCATTGAGGCGCTTCACGGCCGGATGTCTGGCGACGAGAAAGACGAGATTATGCGCGCTTTCGCGGCCGGCAGCATCGATGTGATCGTCGCAACCACCGTGATTGAGGTGGGGGTCGATGTACCCAACGCCTCGACGATGGTCGTGCTCGATGCTGACCGCTTCGGGGTGTCGCAACTTCATCAGCTGCGTGGTCGGGTCGGCCGCGGGGGAGTGCAGGGCCTCGCGCTGTTCGTGACGAATGCCGAGCAGGAGTCGCTCGCCCGCGAGCGGGTCGAGGCCGTGGCATCCACCCTCGACGGTTTTGAGCTGGCCAACAAAGACCTCGAGCTGAGGCAGGAGGGCGACGTGCTCGGAAGCTCGCAGTCTGGTGGCCGGTCGAGCCTGCGACTGGTCAGGGTGGCCAAGGACGGCGCCCTCATCGCTGATGCACGCGAAAGGGCAGCCGCCGTGCTCGACGCCGACCCGACTCTTGCGGCGTATCCGGCACTGCGTGAGGCTCTGGAGCGAAGGCTCGACGAGACTTCTGAGTCGTTTTTGGCCAAGAACTGACGTTGATGGTACGGACGGACCGCCCGTTCTGCTGTCGGAAACGGAACGGCAACATTGGCCCGGTAGGGTGAAGGCATGCACAGGATCGCCGTTGTTCCTGGGTCTTTCGACCCTGTCACTCTCGGGCACCTCGACGTCATTGAACGTGCGGCGGGCCTCTTCGATGAACTCCACGTTTTGGTGGTGCACAACCCCGGTAAGACGGCGTTGTTGCCGATCGCCCAGCGTGTGACACTCATCGAACAGGCGATTCGCGAGGCTGGTATCGAAGGCAACATCCGGGTCACCAGCTGGAGTGTCGGCCTCCTCGTCGACTACTGCACAGAGGTGGGGGCGACAGCTATCGTCAAGGGCATCCGTTCGCAGGTGGATGTCGCGTACGAAACGCCCATGGCGATCGTGAACCGTGACCTCGCCGGCGTTGAGACCGTGTTCATGCTCCCCGATCCCGCGCATGCTCACGTGTCGAGTTCGCTCGTGCGCCAGGTCGATTCGCTCGGTGGAAATGTAGCTCCCTACGTTCCCCCCGCGGTCTCCCGCTTCCTGCAGGCTCCGTAACCTCCAGCGGGTCATGCCGTCACCAGCAGGCGTCGTAGGGCCGGGCTCGCTGACTCCAACTGTCGCGGGCGTTGCTTCGGGTCGACGTCGGGCGGTGGCACCAGCCAATACCTGCCGGCGGTGCGCGTGATTCGCCACTCATTGTTGTGAACGAGCATGTGGTGATATCGGCAGAGGCAGACTCCGTCTGTCACGTCGGTCAGGCCGCCGCGACTGAACTCGGTGATGTGGTGCACCTCGGTCCAGGACGGCGGCCGGTCGCATCCTTCTGCAATGCACCCGCCATCCCGCGCTGAGATCACCGCTCGTTGGCGCGAGTTATGCAGCCGCTGCGTGCGGCCCAGATTGAGGGACTGCCCGTCATCATCGAACAGGATCGGCTGCAGTCCGCCATCGCAGGCAAGTCGCTGAACGCTCGCGACGGAGATGCTGGCCGTCTGCCCCTCGATGAATCCGACGCCGGACTTGGCGGCAAGGTCGCGTTGGGTGACCAGAACCCGCACAACGGAGCGGCGTGCGCCAAGGCGATTGCTGGTGCGCGATCGAACGGCGACGTCGATCATCTCCACCACCGCGTCGAGGGCAAGTTGTTCGGTGGAGCGCGGGTCGTTCTCGATGCTCTCCGCCCGCGCGACGTCGGTCGGGTCGACGAATCGGGGGCCACCTCGCCGGGGTGAGGTGGCTGCGTCCACAGCAGCGACCACGACGGCGGCAGACTCGGGATCGAGGAGCCCGACGATTTTCGTCATCCCGTCGCTCTGGGGGAACAGTCGCAGGTACCGACGGTCGCGTCGTTCGTTTTCGCGAGCGCTCACGCCGGCCGCGTCGAGTTGGTCGCGTTGTTCCCGGGCGCACGCGGCGAGCCGATCGAGGGTGACGTCGGTGGCCATGGCCGTCAGCATCCCCACGGCGACCGCGAGGGCTTCGGCGGTGACGTCGCCCTCGGACGGGGTGCTCGGGTCGCCGCACGGAACCCCCACGCCGCAACGGATCACCTCGAGCGCTTCGCTGGAGATCTCGCCGGCCGCGGCGGCGGCGACGGCAACCTCAAGCCACGGTTCTGCAACGAGGAATGTCGGATCGCTGTCGTGTGTCGACAGCTCTGCGACCATTGTGCCGACCCGGATGAGACGGCGAGCGGTCTGCCCGCTCGATCCGGTGACGGACTGCACCAACGCCTCAGGGGTGCGCGCGCCATGCTTTTGCGCGAGCCCCAGATACCCCAGTTCGCGGCGGGATCGATGAGCAATTTCGGCGGCCAGGGTCGAGGCTGCAATGTCTATCAGACGCGCGGATGCGGCGATACGCCGCTGATACTCGAGCAGCACCTCGTCGCCCGAACCCGTGGCATCCATCCTCGCCGACGCCACACACCGCGACGCGACGGAGGCAAGTTCCGTGAGCAGTTCGTCGAGGTCGGGCATGGATCAATTCTCCCAGAGATTCGAACAAATGTTCGAAAATGTGGATAACCTCTATCCACAGATTTTGCGAGGAGTAGAGCCGCCATGCTCAACGTCGAGCGGCATCCTCCAATGCGCGCCCGATGACGCGGGCCGCCTCCGGGAACGCTCCGGGGTTGGCGCCGGCGTAGTTGAGTCGGATGTAGGGCGCCGCCGGTTCGGCCGGGAACCACTCGGTTCCGGACGAGATCAGCACGCCGTCGTCCTCGCACCGCCGCACGAGCGCCGGGAGATCGGTGGGTTCCGGCAGCTGAAGCCACAGGTTGAGACCGCCGGCGGGCACAGACGTCAGGTGGGCGAGGGGGGCGTGTTCGGCCAGGCTGTCGACGAGCAGGTCCCGGCGCGCTCGCAGCTGCTGCCGGAGACCGCGGAGGTGCGCGTGCCATGCGGGCTGGCTGACGACTTCCAGTGCAGCCGCCTGCAGAATCCCGCTGACATACAGCGATTCGGCTCCGCGGTCGGCCAGGATGCGCTCCCGCGCCGGACCACGGGCGATGATCGCGGCGATCCTGATCGCCGGCGACACGCTCTTGGTGAGGGAACGGATGTAGACCACGTGCCCGCCGTCATCCAGTGCCGCGATCGGCGTGGATGCGGTGGTGATGCCGAAATCGTGCGCCCAGTCATCCTCGATCAGGAACGCGCCGTGGGTCGTGACGACCTCGAGCACGCGCCGGGCGACGTCAGCGGACCACTGCGCGCCGGTGGGGTTGGCGTAGTTCGGCTGGGCGTAGAACGCACGGGCTCCGGTCTCGGCGAAGGCCCGTTGCAGGGCGGCAGGATCTGGGCCGTCTGGTCCGGAGGGAATCGGGATGACCCGCACCCCCGTCTGGGCCGCCGCGACGATCGCTCCCCAATAGCTGGGCGACTCCATCAGAAGCGGCTGACCCGGGCCCACGAGCGCCCTGAAGACCGAGCTGAGCCCGGTCTGGCTGCCGGGCAGCACAATCACGTCGCTCGACGTCGGCGGGGTGACGCCGACGGGGGTAGCGGTGGCGAGTTCTGCGGCGAACCAGGACTGAAGCTCGGGCAGGCCCGAGGTGGGGGAGTGTGAGACGGCCGCATCGCTGCGTGCGGCTCGGGCGACGGCGGCGCGAACGAGCCGTTGCGGTAACAGCTCCCGATCCGGGTATCCGGCGTGCAGGGCGATCGCCCCGTGTGGGGTGGCGCGCATGGGAGTAGAGGACGCAGGTACCCGGTGCAGCGGTGACCCCAGAGCCGCGGTCTGCCAGCCGTAGTCGAGCGGGCGGGCGACGCGAACGCTGCGCACGAACGTGCCCACCCCTGGCCTGCTCTCGACGAGACCCCGCGCAATGAGGGTGCGCAGCGCCTTCTGCACTGTTACCGGGCTGGCTGAGTGGATGGCGACAAGTTCGCGGGTGGATGGCAACTTTGCGCCAGCGGGGGCCGCAGATATCCACTGACTCAGTGCCGCCGTAATGCGAGAACTGCTATCGTCATTCATGAGAGACAACAGTAGCGCTACTGCACATATATCCCCAGTGGTATCCCACTCCCGGGCCGGCTTGCTCTGGAGTTTGCTGGGAGTGCTCGCGTTCTCGTTCACCGTCCCGTTCACACGGGTCGCCGTGGCCAGCCTGTCGCCACTGTTCATCGGTTCGGGTCGTGCGGTGATCGCAGCGATGCTCGCGGCCGCTGCATTAGCTATCACCCGGCAATCGCGCCCGACGGGATCCCAGTGGCTTCGACTCGCGGTCGTGGCTGGTGGCATTGTGGCGGGGTTCCCGCTGCTGACCTCGTTCGCGCTCACGACCGCGTCGGCGAGCCACGCGGCGGTGGTGATCGCCCTGCTTCCCGCCGCGACCGCGGTGGCGGCGGTCATTCGCGGTCGTGAGCGTCCTCCGCTCCCGTTCTGGGTCATGGCGGCCGTTGGTGCTGTTGTCGCGATGGTCTTTGCCTCGTTGCAGGGCGGAGGCGTCGCCGAGCTCACCCCGTCAGACCTGCTGTTGTTCGCCGCGGTTATCGCCGCAGCGGTCGGGTATGCCGAGGGCGGAATGCTCGCTCGCGAGCTGGGCTCGTGGCAAACCATCTCCTGGGCCCTCATCGTTGCCGCGCCGGTGATGGTGCTGCTCTTGATCATCGCCGTGGCACAGCAAACACCAACGGCGGCTCCGATCGAGTGGGCGGCCTTCGCGTACCTCGCTGCGGTGAGCATGTTCCTGGGCTTTTTCGCGTGGTACCGGGGCCTGGCTATCGGGCCGATGGCGCGGGTGAGTCAGGTGCAACTCATCCAACCGGTGCTCAGCATTGTGTGGGCCGCGCTGCTGCTCGGGGAGCAGCTGACGTGGCCGACGATCGTCGGCGGCTGTGCGGTGGTGCTGTGCGCCGCCATCGCGGTGCGGGTGCGACTGCAGCGCGCAGCGCCCATCCCCTCGACTACCGCCCGCACCCACAACCAGCGCACAATGGAGACGTGACCCTCAAACTCGGATACAAGGCATCGGCAGAGCAGTTCGACCCGCGCGAGTTGGTGGAGATCGCGGTGGCCGCAGAACAGCACGGCATGGAGAGCGTCGCCGTCAGCGACCACTTCCAGCCCTGGCGCCACGAGGGCGGTCACGCGCCGTTCTCGCTCAGCTGGATGGCGGCGGTCGGTGAACGCACCAAAACGATCACCATCGGCACGAGCGTGATGACACCGACCTTCCGCTACAACCCCGCCGTTATCGCGCAGGCTTTCGCGACGATGGGGTGCCTCTATCCCGGACGCATCATGCTCGGGGTCGGCACCGGTGAGGCGCTGAACGAGGTCGCCACCGGCTTCAGCGGCGAGTGGCCCGAGTTCAAGGAGCGGTTCGCCCGGCTGCGCGAGGCCGTCACCCTCATGCGGCAGTTGTGGTCCGAAGATCGCGTCAACTTCGAGGGCGAGTACTACTCGACGGTCGATGCATCCATCTATGACCGGCCAGACACCCCGATTCCGGTCTACATCGCTGCGGGTGGCCCGGTCGTGGCCCGCTATGCCGGTCGCGCGGGCGACGGCTTCATCTGCACCTCGGGCAAGGGCATGGAGCTCTACACCGAGCAGCTCATTCCCGCCGTGAAGGAGGGAGCCGAGAAGGTCGGCCGCAGCTTCAACGACATCGACCGGATGATCGAGATCAAGCTCTCGTACGACACCGACGCCGACCTCGCGCTCGAAAACACGCGCTTCTGGGCGCCGCTCGCGCTGTCGAAGGAGCAGAAGCACGACATCACTGATCCGATCGAGATGGAGCGGGCTGCTGATGCTCTGCCGATCGAGCAGATCGCGTCGCGCTGGATTGTCGGTTCGGATCCGGATGATGTTGTTGCGGGTATCAAGCAGTACGTGGATGCCGGCATGAACCACCTGGTGTTCCATGCGCCCGGTCAGGATCAGCGCCGGTTCCTTGAGCTGTTCGAGCGCGACCTTGCGCCGAGGCTGCGCGCGCTGTAACGACAACGGAGGCAAATGTGGGCGACGCGAAAGACGACCTGAGGAGCTACCTGCGGTTGGCCCGCGAGGCCTTGGTGTGGAAACTCGATGGTCTCAGCGACTACGACGTCCGTCGGCCGCTGGTGCGTACCGGCACCAATCTGCTCGGGCTGGTCAAGCACTGTGCCGGCGTCGAGGCAGGGTATCTGGGCGCAGTGTTCGGGCGACCTTTTCCCGAGGAGTTGCCGTGGATGGAGTTCGAGGCCGAGCCCAACGCCGACATGTGGGCGACGGCGGATGAGTCGCGCGCCGACATCCTGAGCCTGTTCGAACGCGTCGCAGCGCATTCGGAGGCGACCCTCGACGTGCTCGATCTCGACTCCCTCGGGTCGGTGCCGTGGTGGTCGGATGATCGCAACCCCGTCACGCTGCACCGAATCGTGATCCACCTGATCGCCGAACTGAACCGTCACACCGGTCACGCCGACATCGTGCGCGAACTGATTGACGGAGCCGCCGGGCTGCGACAGGACAACGACAACCTGCCTGAAGGCGACGCGGGCTGGTGGACGCAGTACGTGGAGCGGCTGGAGGAAGTGGCGAAGCAGGCACGCAGCTAGCTCGCGATTTCCCAGATGTGGCCGGCTGGGTCCACGAACGATGCGGTGCGGATGCCCCACGGGCGGTCCATCGGGCCGTTGAGCATCGCGACGCCTCGCTCCGCAAGGAGGGCGGCCGTGGCATCCACGTCGTCGACGGTGATCGTGAACTGCATGCGGGCGCCGGCTGCCTGCGGCGCGACCATGGCGGGTGCGATCAGGCCCGGCGCCTCGTCAGACTGCAGCAGATTGATGAGGGTGTTGCTGAAGTTGAAGACCGATGAGTTCTCATCGTCCCAGTGCACGGGCAGGCCGATTGAGTCGCGATAGAACTCGCGGGTGGCCGGCAGGTCGTCAACGAAGAGGGTGATGGCGGTGATGGGGCCCGGAAAGTTGCTCATTTTTCGAATGTACCCAGTGCCGATTTTTCTGGCAACGCCCGCGGTCTCGGATCTCCCGCAGCCTCCGATCTTCATCGAGAGTGCGCGTTTGGTCGCTCTGAGCGAGCCGAAGCGACAACTACTGCACTCTCGATGCGCCAGGAGCAGAATGGATGCGTGGGCAACCTCATTTACACCGGGATCACGTCGCTCGACGGCTACATCAACGACGTGCACGGCAATTTCGACTGGAGCATGCCCGATGCGCAGGTGCACCAGTTCATCAACGACCTCGAGCGGCCGGTCGGCACGTACCTGCTCGGTCGCCGAATGTATGAGGTGATGTCGGTCTGGGACGTGATGCCAGCGGACCCCGACAGCCCCATCATGAACGACTACGCCGAGATCTGGCGCGCCGCAGAGAAGATCGTCTTCTCGGCGTCGCTGGCCGAGGTGACGGCGCCCCGCACCCGGCTCGAGCGGATTTTCGATGTGGACGCCGTGCGCGCCCTCCCGGGCGACGTCTCGATCGGCGGTGCGACGCTGGCCGCCGAGGCGCTCGAGGCGGGCTTGGTCGACGAGTTCAGGATGTTCGTCAACCCGATCATCGTCGGTGGCGGCACCTCGTACTTCCCGCTGGGCGTGACCGTGCCGCTCGACCTCGTGGAGCAGCGCCGCTTCGACAACGGGGTCGTGTTCCTGCGATATCGACGGGTTTAGCTCCTATCGGTCGACGGCCGCGAGGATGGTGGTGGCAAGGTCGGCCGGTCGCGTGAACTGCGGCCAGTGCCCGGTCGGAAGGTCGACCAGTTCGTAGTCGGTGACCTTGGCCAGCTCGTCGAAGGCTCCGCCTTCCATCCACTTCTTGAGCTGTTCGCTGTCGAATTCGCAGCAAATGACGGTGGATGCCACGCCGTACCGTGCGGGATCGCCGAGCTGTTGCGCGTCGGAGGCGACCCCCAGCGGCTGGGGGATGGCGATGCGGCGCATGCGCTCGCGCAACTCGTCGGTCAGGTCGGTGAGGTCGGCATCGTCGAATACCGACCAGTCGGGAAGCGGCACCTCGCCGTCGACGACCGGAAGTTCGTCGTTGATGTTGTCGCCGTCACCGAGGGGCCCGCTGTCGACATAGATCACGCGCGCAACGGATGCGGGCCGGGCGTCCGCTGCGGCCCAGGCGATCGCACCGCCGCCACTGTGCCCGACGAGCACGACCGGTTCTCCGGAGGCGTCGATCGCCGCGACGACGGCGTCGACGTGATCGCGGAGCGTGATGGCAGAGCGGTCTGCGTCAATCGATTCGAGTCCGGGCAGGGTGAGTTGCTGAACTGTGTGACCGGCGGCTCGCAGCGGGGCCGCTACGTCGTCCCATGAGGCACCATTCAGCCAGAATCCGGGGATCATGATGATGTTCATGCGCCCCACGATAGATCGGGCTTCCGACAATCGCTAGGGGTGCCAGGGCAGCGCCTCAACCAGCGGCTCTGCGGTCACACCCGCTGCCGCGACGAACCCGTCAGGCCGCACCAGATACATCCAGCCGTCGCGCAGAGGAGTGCCGACCGGGGTCGGGAACGCATGCACCGGCAGCCCCACTAAAGCGGCGCTTGCTCGGTCGACGGATCCGTAGGTGTGCACCTGCCACGTGAACGAGCGGAGTGCCTCGTGATTGCTGTCGAAGGGTGGAAGGCGGCGGCCGATGACCGGGTCACGCCGGCGGCGAGCATCCGAAGCAGGCGGCATCGGGTAGTGGATGCGCGTCTGCGAAACGTACCCGAACACGCGCCGACCGAGCGGCACCCGCGGCATCAGGAACGCGATGATCGGCGCGACCACGGGCAGCAGCGTGCGCACCACGAACCGTCGCACGCGATTGTCGGTGATGGCGTTCTCGAACGCGCGCTCGGTGAAGTCGATAATGTGTTTGGCGACCGGCCGCCGCTCGGCGTCGTAGCGGTCGAGGTAGCTGTCGTCGGCGCGGCCCTGCAGCACGTCCGCGAGTTTGCAGGCGAGGTTGTGGGCATCCTGAAGGCCGGTGTTCATGCCCTGCGCGCCGACGGGGGAGTGCACGTGAGCGGCATCGCCGGCGAGAAAGACGGGCCCGTCGCGGAACCGCTCGGCCAGACGATGGTGCACCTGGTAGGTGCTGAGCCAGCGCGTGGCGCCCCAGGCGACCCCGAACCCGGCAATCCGTTCGCGCAGCGGAGCGTCGCTCGAGTTGTGCAACTCGCCCGGCACGACGCCGACAAGGCGGGCATCCTGACCCTGCCCCATCGGGAACCCCAGCAGAAAGTCGGTTGCCCCGAGCCGCACATTGATGGATGTGTCCGGCAACCCGTGCACCTCGGCAGCATCGATCACGTAGAACGTGTGGGCGCTGGTCGTTCCCTCGAAGCCGATGTCGCGCATCCGTCTCACCGGCGAGGATGCCCCGTCGGCCCCCACCACATACCGCGCCGTCACTGTGACCCCGCCGCTCAGTGTCGCCGTGACCGGGCGATCTGCGCCGTCGACACTGGATGCCGCGACCTCAAGCCCCTCGAGTGAGCGGTTCCACAGCACCTCGCCGCCGAGCCGCCGCAGTGCGTCGCCCAGCAGGGCCTCGTTTTTGTTCTGCTCGAACATCTGCATGAACGGGTACCGGGTGAACGTCGCGCCGAGGATGACGAACGGGATCGTCGCGAACACCCGCTTGCGGAAGCCGGGGGAGATCGCGTCGGCCTTGGTGCCATTCGCGAGCACCTCGTCGACCAGCCCCAGCTGTTCGTAGATCTCGAGGGTGCGAGCCTGCACCCCCAGCGCGCGAGACTCCGTCGTCGGCCCCGACTTGCCGTCGACCAGGATGTGGTCGACCCCCAGCCTCGCGAGCACGACCGCGAGCATCAGGCCGGTAGGCCCGGCGCCGACGATGAGCACGTCGGTGGTGCGGGCGGAGGACATTGGGTTGAGCGTACTCCGAGTGGCTTTCGGGCGTGTTAGGCCGCGAGCTCCGCCTCCACGCCGTCGAGCCATTCGCTCCAGAACTCTTTCCAATGCTCGCCGAGGTCGATGCTGTCGAGCTTCTCGTGCGTCACCGTCAGGCGGATCCGCTGCTTCGGCGCTGGGTCGAACGCGAACATCACCACGCCAAGCGGCTCGGCATCCTGAGCGAAGGTGAACCGCAGTGACTTCGACTCCGGCTTTGACCGCAGCGTCAGCTCGTAGCCGGGCAGCAGCTCCGCGCGGTCCGCGTCATCGAGCAGGAGGGCGCGGAGGTCCGTGGCGTCCGCTGGCAGCAGTCGCGTGCGGCTGACCGTGAAGGTGCCGTCCTTCATCTGGCCGGGCAGGCGCAGGCCGGTGATGCGCTCGAAGCCGATCGTGACCGCCTGCGCCCACCACGGGTCGACGGCGTGCTCGTCGCGCAGCCAGGCGGCGATCGCGGTATGACCGGCCTCGCGACCTGGGCCAGCCTCGATGAGGGCGACCCAGTCATCCCAGTCCCGATCGGTGCTGGCGGTGATGACCTCGGTCGTCTGCATCGGCTGGGCTAGCCAAGTGGATGCCGCGGCCGCCGGCATCGGAGCGGGCAGCGCGCGGCGTGCCGCACCGTAGCGCTCGCCGGTAGCCAGCATCCGCTGCCGGATGCGGCGGGTGAGCGTCTCTTGCGTGGTCATCGGAACTCCCGTGCTGTTGTGGCGGCGCCCACCAGCAGGCTAATCCCCGACGCTGGCCCTGGGCAACGACGGCAACTACCCTCGACACCACACGGCTGAGCGACGACACAAGCCCGAGGAGCGCAATGATCCGCATCACCACCACCAGCGTTTTCGTCGACGACCAGGCGAAGGCGCTCGCCTTCTACACCGACGTGCTCGGATTCGAGAAGAAAGACGACATCTCGCTGGGCGAGTTCCGCTGGCTGACGGTAGTTTCGCCCTCCGCCCCCGACGGGGTCGAGTTGCTGCTCGAGCCTGACCAGCATCCGGCGGTCAAGCCGTTCAAGGCGGCGCTCGTGGCCGACGGCATCCCGGCCGCCAGCTTCGGAGTGGATGACGTCGCCACCGAACACGCGCGCCTCACCGCGCTGGGGGTCACCTTCGTGCAGCCGCCGACCGACCTCGGCCCGGTCACCATCGCGACGCTGGACGACACATGTGGCAACCTCATCCAGATCGCGACCCGGGCGTGAGCAACGAACTGGACGCCGACGGCCGCAAGACCAGATTCTGGGAGGAGGACGACCCCCACGGCGGCGTCATCTCGGGTGAGTATGTGGCGGGCGAACGTGAGGGCCTGTGGAGGCACCGCTTCGCCGACGGCCGGGTGCGCTCGGAATGCCACTACGACTCGGGTGCGCTGACGGGGGAGTGCGTCTGGTTCCGCGCGACCGGCGGACTGTTGCAGAAGGGCGGCTTCCTCGCCGACGAGAAGCACGGCTTCTGGCAGCGCTGGACGGCGGACGGCGTGCCCATCGATGAAGGGCACTTCGACCGTGGAACCAAATCCGGAGCCTGGACCTACTACGCGCCCGACGGCTCCGTGAAGAAGGTCACCAACCATAAGGGCCCTTGACTCGCCGCGTGTTGTGCCCTCGCGAACCCCGGACTGCCCTCTGCCTGCGCTCCCTCGTGCTCCCAAATGAAGGAGATATCGCCTCGGGAGGGCCCTACGGCCAGCGGGGAGGGCGTGACATCCGAAATCTCCTTCATTCGGATGCGGGAGCGGCGCAGCAGGGGTACGGAGGGGTGGATGACGCGGCGGCGCCCGCGCGAGTGGCACCCTGACCCGCGCCGGGTGTTGTGCCCTCGCGTCGTGCTCCCAAATGAAGGAGATATCGCCTCGGGAGGGCCCTTTTGCTGGCGGGCGGGGCGTGACATCCGAAATCTCCTTCATTTGGATGCAGGGAGGGGCACGCAGAAGCACGCGGCAGCGGGCCGCGGCCGGGGGTGGATGCCGCGGCGGCGCCCGCGCGAGAGGCGCCTCGCCACCCGCGCGAGCGGCACCCTGACTCGCACCTAAACTGATCCGATGATGCTCACCGTTTTCGCCGTCGGCGGGCTGCCCGAATTCGTGGCAGGGGACGACCTGGTGACGATTATCGGGGATGCGGTCGACGGCATCCTGGAGGATGGCGACATCCTCGCCATCACCTCCAAGATCGTGAGCAAGGCCGAGGGCCGGCAGGTCGAGGCCTCGCATCGCGACGAGGCGATCACGTCCGAGACCGTGCGGATCGTGGCATCCCGCCAGCACGCCCACGGCGTCACCCGAATCGTCGAGAACCACCTCGGAATGGTGTCGGCGGCGGCCGGCGTCGACTCGAGCAATGTGCCGGACGGCATCGTGCTGCTGCTCCCCGTCGACCCCGACGCGACGGCCCGCCGCCTCTGCAGCGCGCTCCGTGATCGGCTCGGCGTGCGCATCGGCATCGTCATCACCGACACTCTTGGACGGCCATGGCGGCAGGGGCAAACCGATGTCGCGATCGGCGCCGCCGGCCTCACGGTGCTCGATGACCTTCGTGGCTCGACCGACGCCAATGGCAGGCGACTGGATGTCACGGTGCCGGCCGTGGCCGACGAGATCGCCGCCGCGGGTGACCTGGTTAAAGGCAAGTCGCTCGGTCTTCCGGTCGCGGTGGTGCGCGGTCTCGGCCACCTCCTGGCAGAGGTGGACGCGCCAGGCGCCAGGTCGATCGTGCGCACCGGCCCCGACGACATGTTCAGTCTCGGCACGGCCGAGGCGCACGCCGAAGGGTATGCCGAAGGCTTTGAGGCCGGGCGCGCGAGTGCGCGCTGACTGGGTCGTCATTGTGCCGTTCAGGGCGGCATCCGCGAAGTCCCGGTTCGGTCCGGGCGACAACGCCGAGCTGGCCATGGCCATGGCGCTCGACACCGTCGCGGCGGCGCTGACGGTCGCGCACGTGATCGTGGTGACGGATGCCGCTGAGCCATTCGTCGCGCTCGGCGCAGCCGTGCATCCCGACCCCGGCGCGGGGCTGAACGCCGCCATCGCGGCCGGGCTCGAGCAGGCCGGCGTCGATACGCCGCGGGCCGTGCTGCTGGGGGATCACCCCGCCCTGACTCCGACCGAACTCGCCGCGGCGCTCGCCGCGGCCACCCACCCGCTGTCACTGGTGGCGGATGCCGCTGGCGACGGCTCCGCCCTCACGGCCGCCCGGCCAGGGGTGCCGCATGCGCTGGCGTTCGGCCCTGGCTCGCGGGCGGCTCACATTGCCGAAGGATACGTCGAGCTCGACGGTGACTGGCCGGGCCTCAGCGCCGACGTCGACACCGCGGCCGACCTTGCCGGCCTCGCAGATCCCGGCCCGCGCACGTCCGCGTGGCTAGCGAGCCGCAGCTAGCGCGTCCCGCCCGAGCGCCGCGCTCGACTCGGCGTCGCGCATCCACAGCGGAACGACCTGCGCCCGGATGCCGGCAGCCTCGATCGCGGCCGCTGCCGCAGCATCCGACTCATCGACAAGCCAGCCGTCCAGCACCCCGCCGCGCGATCGTGCTCCGTAGTGCACCGCGACCGCGTCGGCCGACGTGGAGACGCCGATGGCCGCCAGACACGCGTCTGCCATGCCGCGCACGACGGCTCCCGCGATGATCGGCGAAATGCCGACCACGCGCGCCGGGGTGGAGGCCAGCGCCTCACGGATGCCGGGAATCGCGAGGATCGGCCCGATCGACACGACGGGATTCGACGGGGCGACGATCACGACGTCCGCCTCGGCGATGGCGTCGAGCACTCCCGGTGCTGGGGTCGATGCAGCCACCCCGCGGTATTCGAATGAGAGCGCAGGGATGGATGCCCGGTGCCGGGTCCACCATTCCTGGAAGTGCATCGGGCCGCCGTCCGTGATCACGTGAGTCTCGACCTCGTCGTCGGTGGCGGGAATCAGGCGCACCCCGAGCGGCCAGCGCGACGTGATGCGCGCCGTGGCCTCGCTGAGCGGCAGCCCTTCGCGCAGCAGGTGGGTGCGCGTGAGGTGGGTGCCGATGTCGAGGTCGCCGAGGGTGAACCACGGCCATCCCACACCGTATGCACGCAGTTCGGCGCTCACCCGCTCGCTCTCGCCGACGCGACCCCAGCCCCGCTCCTCATCGTTCTCGCCCGCGAGCGTGTACATGATCGAGTCGAGGTCTGGCGTGATCCGCAACCCGGTCAGCCACATGTCGTCGCCGACGTTCACGACAGCGGTCACCTCGTCGTCGGCGGTCACGGCGTCGCGCAGCCCGCGCAGGAAGCGGGCGCCACCGACGCCGCCAGAGAGAACTGTGATCTTCATCCGCCCCACGCTACGGCCTCCCCGCTGCCCCACGTTCATAACTCCTGCAGTTGAGGAGCCGCCGTCCCCGGCCAGCCCGGAATCCCGGGGGTGCTGCCGTCGGCCGCACCCGTTCTGCAGGAGATATGGACGCGGGCGCCACGAGACCTCCCGCTGCGCGGCCCCGGCTCGTAGGATGTCAAGCATGTTTCAACTTGTCCTGACGGTGGGGTCGCTGGCGCTGATGATCTTCGCGCTGGTCGACGTGATCACCGCTGACTCGTGGAAATTCCGCTACCTCGACAAGGTGTCGTGGGCGTTCATCGTGATCCTGCTGCCGCTGATCGGGTCGATCCTCTGGTTCGCGCTGGGAAAGCAGCGGAGCGAGTCGACTGGTCGCGGCACCTTTGGTGACCCTCGGAGACACCAAACGGTGATCATCCCCCCGACACCGGTGGATGACGAGGCCGCCGTCGAACGCGAGATCGAGTTCCACGAGCGTGAGGCCCGCATCCGCCGACTCGAAGCGGAGCTCAGGGCCAAACGCAGCGAGGAGTGACCTTCAGTGAACTGGCAGGGCTATTCATTGACGATAGGTGACAGACTCGAAGGGTGGACATTTCAGCGGTGAACATCGACACCGAACGCAACGACGACGCTGTGCACGCCATGCCTCAGGACGAGTTCTACTCCAGGAGCCGCGAGATCCTGCGCTCCATCGAGACCGTCATCGACGGCAAGCGCAGCGCCATCGAGATGGCACTGACGGTCATGCTCGCCGAAGGGCACCTGCTCATCGAGGACGTGCCCGGCGTCGGCAAGACGATGCTCGCCCGCACCCTGGCGCGCACCATGGACTGTTCAGTCAACCGCATCCAGTTCACCCCGGACCTGCTGCCGGCAGACATCACCGGCGTGTCCGTGTACAACCAGGCCGATCACGAATTCGAGTTCAAACCGGGCCCGGTCTTCGCCAACATCGTCATCGGCGACGAGATCAACCGCGCGAGCCCCAAGACCCAGTCGGCACTCCTGGAGAGCATGGAGGAGGGCCAAGTCACCGTCGACGGCCGCAGCTACCGGCTCGGCACCCCGTTCATCGTGATCGCCACCCAGAATCCGATCGAGATGGAGGGCACATACCCGCTGCCCGAGGCCCAGCGCGACAGGTTCATGGCGCGAATCTCGATGGGGTATCCGGATGCCGCGGCAGAGCTTGCCATGTTGAGGCAGCGTGCCACCTCGAGTCCGCTCGACGCGGTGAAGCCCGTCGTCACGACGGCTCAGCTCGTCGCCATGATCGCGACAGCGCGCAACGTGTTCGCCAGTCGTGCCGTGGAGCAGTACGCGGTGGCGATCGCCCAGGCCACCCGCGAGGACCGTGACCTCAGGCTCGGCGCCAGCCCCCGGGCAACCCTGCAACTTGTTCGCGCAGCCAAGGCGAGGGCCGCCCTGGACGGCCGCGAATTCGTGCTGCCCGACGACATCGACGCGCTGGCCGTTCCCGTCTTTGGCCACCGTCTCATCGCGGAACGACACTCGAGCGCTTCCGGGCTAACGGGCGGCAGCCTCGCCGACATCATCTCCGCTGTCGTTGCCAGCGTTCCCGTGCCCATCAGTGCAGCGGGTCCGGCCTGAGGCAGGGAGCCCGACCTATGCGACGAAAGACGAGGGGTGGCATCACCGCAGGCTTTCGCCGCGTGGGGCTGACGCAGCGCGGTGTGGCCTTCGTCGTGGCATCCGCCATCGCCTTCGTCGTCGCGTACGTTTTGGGCTTTCAGCAGCTGCTTTATGTGGCCATTGCGCTGGCCGCTCTGCCCCTGATCGCCCTCGTTCTGGTTCGCGTTCGCAGGCCGAAGCTCTCGGTGACACGATCTTTTTCGCCACATGTCATCGAAGCGGGCAGCACAGCCACAGTGTCGCTGCTGGTGCACAACCTGACGGGTGCCCCGACCCTGCGCGTGCGCTGGTGGGATGAGGTGCCGTGGGTCAGCAGTGGCACGGTGGTGGGCGAACTGCTCGGTCTGCAGCCGCGGGGAGCTCGCTACAGCCGCGGAAACACCGCAGCGCTGGAGTACGAGCTGCGGCCTCCCCGCCGCGGGATTTTCAACATCGGACCGTTCGTCGTGCACCTCAGCGACGCGTTCGGGTTTGCTTCCACGACGTATTCCGTCGGTCAGGCGCAAGAGGTTGTCGTCACCCCTGAGGTGGTTGCGCTTCCCGAAACCTCACTTAGCGTGTCTGCGGGCGACGGCGAGGCGCGGATCGTGCAGAGGCGCTCGGCGGGCGACGCTGACGACTCGATCACCAGGGAGTACCGCACCGGTGATGCCATGCGCCGGGTGCACTGGCGTGCCACCGCTCGCCACGGCGACCTGATGGTGCGGCAGGAGGAGCATCGCTCGTTCCCTGAGGCCGGCGTCATCCTCGACACGAGGGGTATCGGTTACGACGACCTTTCGGGCGACGAGCGCACGGGTTACCTCGACAGCGACTCATTCGAGTGGGCAGTGAGCATGCTTGCCTCCGTCGCCGTGCACCTTCGGCGTTACGGGTTTCTCGTGAAAGTGCAGGAGTCCGGACCACCCCAACTGGGTCGCCATCCCGCACCCGGCCGCACCCGTCACGACGAGGAGTTGCTCACGGAGCTGGCCGAGCTTCGGCTCACGATCACGTCCACGAGCGCACTGGACATGAGCAGGTCGGTTGACAAGGGGCGCGGCAGCAACGGGCCGATTGTCGCGATCGTGGGAAATCCAGACTCACAGACCGTCGAATGGATGATGCGCCAGCGCCGCCCCGGAGACGTCGCCGTCGTGTTCATGGTGCAGGGCGCATCCGGGCTCGGGTCCCTCGACCCCGCTGTTGGTTCTCGGCTATCGAAGGCAATCCCCGTCACAACGAAGCGACTCACGGATGCCGGATGGATCGTCATCCCGGTGCGCTCAGATGACGACCACGCTGCAG
This sequence comes from Salinibacterium sp. G-O1, assembly GCF_030063305.1. Classification (GTDB taxonomy): domain Bacteria; phylum Actinomycetota; class Actinomycetes; order Actinomycetales; family Microbacteriaceae; genus Rhodoglobus. The sequence goes on along the minus strand of NZ_JASISV010000002.1, from coordinate 931,175 downwards.
CGTGGGAGGCCGTCGAGTTCCAGTCAGGCCGATCGCATGTCGGCCGCTAGGGTCGCGGACCGCGCCGACGCCCGCGTGGCGCCGAGCGTCGCTTCGAGCTGGCTGGTGAGCGGGCTCATGCTGCTCGGGGTGGGTGCGGCGGCCGCCGGACTCACCTCACTCATCGCCGATGTCGCATGGTGGTTCGCCATCATGACTGTGGCGCTGATCGTCTTTGCGGCGGCCGCCACCGTGCGCTCGTTTGCGGTTCGTCGTGTCTGGCCGAGCGTCGCGGCAGCGGCCACGGCATTCCTCGTGATGACGCTGATGTTCGCCCCGGCTGAGTCGATCCTGGCGCTGATCCCCACCCCGGAGACCTTCGAGCGTTTCGGCGAGCTCCAGACCGCGGGGGTGATATCCATCTCGGCGCAGTCGATTCCAGCGAATGCCAACGAGGGCATCCTGTTCCTGCTGTGTCTCGGTATCGCGGTCATCGCGGTCGTGATGGACGGTCTCGCCTTCGTGGTCAGGGCGCCCACCCTGACCGGGGTCCCTCTGCTGGTTTTGCTGCTGGTGCCCAGCTTTGTGCGCCCCTCGCTCAGCGGCGGCCTTTTTTTCGTGCTGACCGCGGCGGCGTGGTTGGCCATCCTGCTCGTGCGATCGCAGCGCTCGGGTCGCCGTTTGGCGATCGGCATCGGGGCGGCCGCCATCGCGGCAGGGTTGATCGTGCCGGTAGTGCTACCGCCGGTGGGGCCAGCGGGGGGAAATGGGGCCTCGGTCGGGTTCTCCACGGGACTCAACCCCATCCTCACCCTGGGGGATGACCTTCGCCGCGGCACCCCCACGCTCGCGCTGCGCTACACCTCCACCGACTCGGACGGGCAGTACCTCAGGCTCACGGCGCTCGATGACTTCACGGGGCGCACGTGGGAAAACTCAGATCCGACGATCGCGCCCGAAAACAATGTCCGCGACATCGGTGCGGCTCCCGGCCTCGGCGAGGACGTGCCTGTCACTGAGGTCACCACCGACATCTCCGTGCTGAATATCCTGAGCCGCTGGTTGCCGACACCGTACGCTCCGGCGAGCATCAGGGGGCTGGTCGGGGCGTGGACGTGGGATCCCGATGCGCTGACTGTTCGCACCCAGCGTTCGAGCGCTCGCGGCCAGAACTACACAGTCGAGAGCACCCGGATCGCGCCATCCATAGAACAGCTCATTGCCGCGGGTACCACCGTCGAGCCTGGCTTCGAGCGCTATCTCGTGGTGCCGGACGACATGCCCGCCGTCGTGGGAAGCACAGCGCTCGAAGTCACGGCAGGCAATGCCAGCAACTTCGAGAAGGCGGTCGCGCTTCAGGATTACTTCCGGAGCGGCGACTTCGTCTACTCGGAGGAGGCGCCGGTCGACAACAACTACGACGGCTCGGGCGCGAGCGTGCTCGAGCCGTTCCTCGCCGCCAAATCTGGGTATTGCGTTCACTTCTCGTCGGCCATGGCCTCCATGGCCCGCACCCTCGGGATTCCGGCGCGGGTGACCGTCGGGTTCACGCCCGGCCAGGCCTCGCTTCAGGATGACGGCACCACCGAATACACGGTGACGACCTTCAACCTCCACGCCTGGCCCGAACTGTATTTCGCCGGCGTCGGTTGGGTGCGCTTCGAGCCGACCCCCGGTCGCGGTTTCGTGCCCGAATTCGCGCCGCTCTCCGTGGATGACCCCGCCACTCCGGACGTCGACGAGTCGGTTCCTGGCACCGCCCCCACCGCCGGTGCCACGGTGGGACCGAACCTCCCTTCGGACGGTCGTCCGGATCGAAATGACCCGCAATCGATCGGCTCCAGCGCCCCGGCGAGCACGACTCAATGGTGGATACTCGTGGTCGCCGTTGTGCTCGCTCTGCTCGTCTCACCCGCCGTGATGCGGGGTGTGCGCCGAGCACGACGGCTTCGGCAGGTGGCTGGCGGATCGGCGGCGGCAGCGTGGGAAGAGCTGCGAGACACCGCAGACGATCTCGGTCTCGACCTGGACAGAGCGCGCACCCCGCGCCAACTGGATGACGACCTCCGGCGACACGTCACGCTGCAGGGAGTGGATGCTCTCGCCAGGCTGCGCGGTGCGATCGAGGCCGAGGCGTTCGCCGAGCACGATGGCGCTCCCGATCCAGCGGACGTGCACACGGTCATCCGGTCGCTGAGGAGCGCGGCGGGCGTGGGCCCCAGCCTTCTGGCAACTTTCGCTCCGAGATCGCTCGCCGCACGGTGGCTGGTGGCGGTCGAATAGCGGGTACCGTGGATCTCGGCGCAGCCGAGGATGTTCTGCGAGTTTTGTGCTCTGAGCCTCGAACCCCACGCCGGATGAAAGGAACCAAGATGAGCACGTACATCCTGCCAGCACCCTCCACACGCCCGACCGCTCCGCCGAAGACCGCGTATCTCATCGCGAGCGGCGACCTGCGCGAGTCGGCCAACGCCGCGGGCTGGCCGACACAGGCGCAGATGGAATCGGATGTCACCGCGGCGCTCGCGAATCTGGGATGGAACGTCATCCGCGCCAACGGCGTCGACCCTGCCACGGGGCACGGGTTCATCTCAAGCCAGCGCATGGGGCTCCAAGTTTTCAAGACCATCCCGACCGACGTTCCACTGATCGTGGCGGAGGCGGTGTGGCAGTACAGCCACCACGTTCTTGCTGGACTTCGCACTCACCAGGGTCCCATCCTCACCGTCGCCAACTTCGCGGGGGACTGGCCGGGGCTGGTCGGCTTGCTCGGCCTGAACGCTGGCCTGACGAAGATGGACAAGAAGTACTCGTCGCTGTGGAGCGTGGACTTTACCGACGACTGGTTCATCGACGGTCTCACCCAGTGGACCCAGACCGGCAGCATCACGCACGACGCATCGCACGTTCGTGACCTTCCTGACCTGCCGCACAGTCCCGAGCGGGAACTTGGCTACGCGCTGGCCGACCAGCTTCTGGCAGACAAGGCCATCATCGGCGTTTTCGATGAGGGCTGCATGGGGATGTACAACGCGATCATCGACGATGAGTTGCTGAACGCGCTGGGCATGTACAAGGAGCGGCTGTCGCAGTCAGCGCTGTACGCCGAGATGCTGACAGTCACTGATGAGGAAGCGGCAGCGGTCGGCACGTGGCTGACAGATCGCGGGATGACCTTCCGGCTCGGAACAGACGAAGCGACCGAGCTGACGGTGGCGCAGCTGATGTGGCAGTACAAGATGTACATCGCAACGCTGCGCATCGCCGACGATTTCGGACTCGACGCCGTCGGCATCCAGTACCAGCAGGGTCTGAAAGATCTGGTTCCTGCGTCGGATCTCGCCGAGGGGCTGCTCAACACGACCGAGCGTCCGCCGGTGACATCCCGGGACGGTTCACGCGTCCTGCACGAAGGGCGAGCGTTCCCGCACTTCAATGAAGCCGACGAGGGCGTCGCGGTCGACGCTCTCGTTACCGACCGGGTCTGGACCGCCATGGGGCTGGTGCCAGACAACACTCTGCATGACGTGCGATGGGGTGAGGATTTCGACGGCCAGTTCGTGTGGGTGTACGAGATTTCCGGTTCAGTGCCGGCGTCGCATCTGGGCGGTTGGGATAAGGCAGAGGGATGGCGCCAGGGCGCAGTGTTCTTTCCCGCGGGAGGGTCGACGATCAACGGTGTCTCCAAACCGGGCGAGGTCGTCATCAGCCGGGTGTTCATCGCGGAAGGCCGATTGCACCTCGACATCTTCCGTGGAACCGTCGTGGACTTGCCTGCCGAGGAGACGCAGCGACGCAAGGACGCGACGAACCCGGAGTGGCCGATCGCGCACGTCGTTTTGCACGGCGTCTCGCGCGATCAGTTCATGGCACGCCACAAGGCGAACCACGCTCAGGTGGTCTACGCACCCGATGCCGAGACGGCCGATAGGGCGCTGCTGGCAAAAGCCGCCGCCTTCGACCGGCTTGGAGTCGAGGTGCATCTGATCGGCGACGTTTCGCTCTAGGCCGGGGACGCAGCTCCTGTACTTACACGTAGGATCTACGTGTAATAACATGTACGCACTGTGGCGTTGTCGTGACCGGGCCACTCACGAACGGAGTCTGACACCATGCTCATCGCCCACGACCTCGGCACCACCGGCAACAAGGCTTCGCTCCATACCGATGAAGGCCGACTCCTCGCGTCGGTGACGGTGTCGTACGGGGCACATTTCGCCACGGGAGGCATCGCCGAGCAGGACCCGGCGGACTGGTGGAACGCCGTCGTGTCGGCCACGCGGCAGCTCACTGAAAGCTCGGGAACAGACCCCGGATCGGTGGCCGGACTCGTTGTGAGCGGCCAGATGATGGGTGCAGTGTTGCTCGACGCAGCCTACGAGCCGGTGCGTCCCGCGATCATCTGGGCAGACAGCCGCAGTTCCCAGCAGGCCGCACAGTTGAAGGCCGCGCTCGGAGCCGAATACGCGTACGGGCTCCTCGGGCACCGGATCGACCCCACGTACTCCGTAGAGAAGGTCATGTGGGTTCGCGACAATGAGCCGCAGACCTTCGCTCGCGTGCGCCACATCGCTCTGGCCAAGGATTACGTCGTACACCGGCTGACCGGAACCCTCGCGACCGATCGATCTGACGCGTCCGGCACGAACGCCTATGACCAGAAAACGGGGGAGTGGTCAGCCGATGTGCTTGCCGCCGCTGGACTGGATCGGGCGCTCTTCCCTGAGATCCGCGAATCGACCGACGTCGTTGGCGCTCTCAGCGCGTCAGCGGCGGAGGCTCTGGGGCTCTCACGTTCGGTGCGAGTGGTCATGGGCGGCGGCGACGGCCCGATTGCCGCAGTTGGATCCGGGGTCGTTTCGCCGTCTGACGGCGCGTACGTGTGCCTCGGGACGTCATCCTGGATCTCCTTCGCCAGCGAAGCCCCGGTGCATGACCCGGCGATGCGCACCTTCACGTTCGATCACGTTGTTCCCGGGATGTTCGTGCCCACGGCGACAATGCAGGCGGGTGGAGCATCCATCGCCTGGATCAGCGAGGTGCTCTCGGCCGATCCCGCGAATCCCGGAGTGAGCGGGCTGGTCGCGGAAAGCGAAGACGTCGCCGACGACGTTGACGGCCTGTACTTCCTGCCCTACCTGCTCGGCGAGCGGTCGCCGTGGTGGAATCCGGATGCCCGTGCCGCCTTCGTCGGCCTCAGCCGTCACCACGGACGCGCGCACCTCACCCGCGCGGTTCTCGAGGGCGTTGCCTTCAACCTCTTCAGCTGCATCCAGGCGTTCGCGGAAGCGGGAGCGACCATCGACCGCATCGATGCCGTCGGAGGGGCCGCCGCCAGCGACCCACTGCTGCGCCTGCTCGCCGATGTGTGGGGTGTGCCAGTGCGGCGCCGCACGGTGGTCAGCGAGGCAAACAGCCTCGGCGCTGCCGTAACGGGAGCAGTCGGGCTCGGACTCACCGACTTCGGGGCCGCTCGCGACCTGAGCGAAGTAATCGCGGAATTCACACCAGACCTCGATCGTCACCGAAACTACGTTCGGCGCCACGCGGAATTCACCGATGCCTATCGTGCACTGGAGCCCTGGTACACGGGGAGCAGCCGCTAGTGGCCATCCGCACGGTGCTCGGGGACATACCGGCCTCAGACCTCGGTGCAACGAACTATCACGAGCACCTTTTCCAGATCAGCCCCTTGCTCGTCGGGGATGAGCTCACCGACGAGGCGGCGTCGCAGTCGGAGGCGCTGCTGCTCAGGCAGAGCGGCTTTGCCGCGATGATCGACGCGACGCCTGTGGGTCTGGGGCGCGACCCTGCCGCTCTGGCACGCATTAGCGCCGCCACCCAGCTCCGCATCGTCGCCACTACCGGTGCGCACCGCGATGCGCATTACTGCTCCGATCATCCACTCAGAGCGCTGGACGCCGACGCGCGCGCTGCACTGTTTATCGCCGACATCGAGCAGGGGATGCCCGTCAGCGATGGTCAGCGCGCCCTCGACCCTCACGCGCCCATCGCGCAGTCGCCTGCGGGAGAGCCGGTGCGTGCCGGAGTGATCAAGGCCGGCATCGACTACTGGGCGATCTCCCGCTTCGAGCGGCAGACGCTGGATGCCGTCGCATCGGCTCATCGTGAGACCTCACGCCCGGTGATGGTCCATCTGGAATTCTGCACGGCTGCCCACGAGATGCTCGACATCCTCGAAGCGCAGGGGGTCGCGGCAGACCGCGTAGTCCTCGCCCACGCTGACCGCGTGCTCGATGCGGGTCTGCATCTCGAGCTCGTCGATCGCGGTGCGTGGCTGGGCTACGATGGGGCCGCCAGAATGAATCTGTTCGCCGACGAACAACTGCTGAAGCTCACCGAGCGGGTGATAGTCGGCGGGGGAGAGCACCGCATTCTCCTCGGGGGCGATGTCGCTCGAGCGACAAGATACATCTCGTACGGCGGCATGCCGGGGCTGGCCTACCTGGGTGATCGCTACCTGCCACGCCTGCGCGACTTAGTCGGCGCCGAGACGGTCCACCAGCTCACCGTCACCAACCCTGCGCACTTTCTCGACACGGTGTAACCCAGAGGAGCCCCTCACCGGATGGTGAGGGGCTCCCATGGTTTTACTGGTGGGTCCTACTGGTAGAGCACCGCGGCGATCTTGGGGTCGTCGATGTTGGTGGAGTCGTACCAGAACGAGCCGGTGTCGGTGAACTTGTCGAGCTTCTCGCCCTTGGATGCCTTGAAGGCAGCCTCAACAACGGACTTTCCGATGCCGATCGGGTCCTGGGTGATCGCACCGGCCATGAGGCCGCTCTTGATCGCATTGATCTGCGCTGCACCGGAGTCGAAGCCGATGATGGTGAGCTTGCCTGGCTCCAGCCCAAGCTCGGTCGCAGCGTTGACGACACCGATGGCCGAACCCTCGTTGGTTCCGTAGAGCCCCTTGAGGTTCGGGTGCGCGGCGATCATCGCTTTGGCGATGTCGGCCGACTTCAGGTGGTCACCGTCGCCGTACTGGATGTCGACGATCTTGATGTCCGGGTAGTCAGCTTCGATCTTGTCGACGAAGCCATCCCGACGCTCCACACCGGTGGAGTTAATCTGGCTGTGGCCGACGATGGCTACCTCGCCGGAACCACCGATCAGATCAGCCATGTGCTCGGCTGCGAGAGCGCCAGCTACTTTGCTGTCAGTCGCGGAAAGGTTCTGCGAATAGTCGCTGTCGCACGGAGCGTCGAATTCGACGATGGGGATTCCAGCAGCCTTGGCGGCGTCGTAGAGGGGGATGCACGCCTTGGGGTCGAGCGATGCGTAGCCGATCGCGATCGGCTTCTTGTCGATGGCGGTCTGCAGCATCTGAAGCTGAGCATCCACCTCCGTCTCGGAGGCCGGACCGTCGAAGGTGACTGTCACACCGAGCTCTGCGGCCTTCTCCTCTGCGCCCTGCTTCACTGCCTGCCAGAACTGGTGCTGGAAGCCCTTGGAGACAAGCGCGATGTAGGGCTGGTCGCCCGATCCTGAGCCGTCTGAGGTTCCTCCTGACGTGTCACCTGACGAGCAGGCGGCTACCGAGAGAGCGGCGACTGTGATTGCGGCGAAAGCGAGTTTTCTACCGTATTTCATTGGTACTCCATTTTATTTATCGGTGACGGCGGGTGCCGCCGACGGTTGGACAGGTTGGTGCTGGGCCTTCGTCACGCGCTCGCGCGGTTGCGGAGCGTGTCGAAGTAGACGGCGATCAGGATGACGATTCCGACGACAACGTTCTGCCATTCGGTCTGGATCGACATGATTCGCAGGCCGTTGATCACCACGCTCATAATGAGCGCGCCAATCACGGTTCCGAGGATGGAGCCTCGCCCGCCCAGGAGCGAGGTACCACCGATGATGACTGCTGCAATGGCCTGCAGCTCGTAGCCGACGCCCAACTGAGGCTGGGCTGAGTCGAGTCGCGAGGCGATGACGACTCCGGCAACTCCCGTGAAGAGCCCGGCGAAGGTGTAAATCATGACCTTCCATCGGCGGGTGTTGACGCCGGACAGTCGCGTTGCCTCCTCGTTCGAGCCGATAGAGAACGTGTAGCGCCCCAGGATCGTCTTTCCCAGCACGACGAAGGCTATGAGCGCTGCGACGATCGTGATGAGCACGGCATTGGGGAGCCCGGGGATCAGGGTGCCCAGTGCGATCAGCTTGAAGTCGTCGGCGATGCCCGAGAAGTAGATCGGGCGAACGCCGGAGATGATGAGCGACAGGCCCTGCGCGATCAACATCATGGCCAGCGTCGCGATGAAGGGAGGAAGGCGGAGGAAAGCGATATTGACCCCGTTGACGAATCCCATCAGACCGCCGGTCAGCACGCCACCGAGCACTCCCAGCCACACCGGGAGGCCGATGTTCACGATGAAGACACCCGTCATGACGGCCGCAAGCGTCATGCCTGTACCGATCGAGAGGTCGATGCCGCCCGTGATGATGACGAAGGTCGTGCCGAGCGCGAGGATGCCGATCACGGCTGTCGCCAGCAAAACACCCGAGATGTTCGGCCAGGTGAGGAAGGCGGGGCTCGCGATCGAGAAGAAGACCACCAGGATGATCAGGGTGCCGAACGCGAGCGACTGCTGCGCCTGCTTCTTGACGAAGGCCAGAACTCCTCCGCCCTGTTTTTCAGCGGCGACTGTCATGTCTTTTTTCCCTTTCGTGGACGGTCCGGAATCGGTCTGAAGGCTCATTCGTCGCCACCGCCGTGTGTTGCAAGGTGCATGATTTTCTCCTGACTGGCTTCTTCGTTGTGGAGTTCCCCGGTGATTCGTCCGCCGGCCATGACGATGACGCGATTGGCAACGCGCAGGATCTCTGGGAGCTCGGATGAGATGACGATGATGGACTTGCCTTCGGCCGCAAGCAGCTGAAGAAGCGCGTAGATCTCTTCTTTGGCACCGACGTCGATACCTCGCGTCGGTTCGTCGAAGATCAGCACGTCGCAGTCGCGCACGAGCCACTTCGCAATGACGACCTTCTGCTGGTTTCCGCCCGAGAGAAGCTTCACCATCTGGCCGATGGAAGGGGTCTTGATGCGAAGTTCCGAGACCTTGTCGCGGGCGATGGTTTTCGCTTTCCCATCCCGCACGATGCCGATGCTGTCGGTGAAGGTAGGCAGCGACGCGAGGATCGTGTTGAAGGTGACATCCTGCTCGAGCATCAGCCCCAGCAGTTTGCGGTCTTCGGACAGGTAACCGATGCCGAGCCGAACGGCATCCGCTGGCTGCTTGATCCGCGCGACCTTTCCCTCATATTCGACGGTTCCGCCCGTGGTCGGATCGGCCTTGATGATGGCTCGCGCCGTCTCTGTCCGCCCGGCACCCATGAGGCCAGCGAAGCCGAGGATCTCACCGCGGTGAAGATCGAACGATACGTCCCTCAGCAATGACTTGGTCGACAGTCCGCGCACGCGCAGCACAGTCTCGTTCGACGTTTTGTCCCGAATTGCCGGCCTGGTGCCCTCATCAATGTGACGGCCGACCATCATCTCGATGACCTTCGGGATGTCGATCTCGTCCTTGTTCAGTGATCCGATGTAGGAACCATCCCGAAGCACTGTCACTCGGTCGGCGAGCCGCTTGAGCTCATCCATCCGGTGCGAGATGTAGATGATGGCAGTGCCAGAGGCTTTCAGCTGCTCGATGAGGGTGAACAGCACCTCCACCTCGGTGTCGGTGAGGGCGGAGGTTGGCTCATCCATGATGAGCACCTTGGCGTTGAACGACAGCGCCTTGGCAATCTCGACCATCTGTTGTTTGGCGACGGTGAGTTCGCCAACGTGCTGCTTTGCGTTGAGGTTGATGTTCAGCCGCTCGAGCAGATCGCTTGCAGTCTTATTCAGCTTCGCTTCCGAGAGGAAGGGGCCGATCATCGGCTCCCGGCCGATGTAGATGTTCTGGGCGACAGTCAGGTCTGACATCAGGTTCATTTCCTGATGGATGATCGTCACGCCGAGGTGCTGCGCGTGCAGCGGACTCGCGATCTCGACTTCCTTGCCTTCGAAGAAGATCCGGCCGGCGTCTTTGGTGTAGATGCCGGAAAGGATCTTCATCAGGGAAGACTTGCCAGCACCGTTCTCGCCCACGAGGACGAGAACTTCGCCGGGGTGAACCTCAAGGTGAACGTTGTCGAGGGCCTTCACGCCGGGGAAGCTTTTGCTGATCCCCTCGACTTTGAGGATGGGTTCAGTCACTCGTTTACCTGCTTCGTTGGAGGTTGTGCCGGGGTTGTTGCTGGGGGAGGTCCGATGGGCGGTTGAGGGCCGGGCCAGCGTAACTTGTATCTCAATGTATCTAATTATCCTGGATAGTGAAAGACGTGTAATAACATCTTGATCACAAGTCAGGGAATCGCTCTCTTATCGAAGGTAAAAACATGCTCATAGGCGCTCACGCACTCGTATTCACCGGCACGTTCGACGAGAGCGGGGTGCGCAACGCCATCGAACGAACCAAGGCGGCCGGGTTCGACCTGATCGAGATTCCGCTCATGGATCCTGACCATTTCGACTCGAGCATGGCCGCGCACATCCTGCGAGACAACGACCTGGCGGTCACAGCGTCGCTGGGTCTTACGGAGCACACCGACCTGTCGAGCACCGACCCATCGATCGTCGCGCGCGGCGAATCCGAACTCGAGAAATGCCTCGACCACGTCGCGACGATGGGCGGTGACACCCTGTGTGGCGTGATCTACTCGGCCATGCGCAAGTACCCAGCGCCTCCCACGGAGGCCGGCACGGCGGCGAGCGCGGCAGCCATCGACAGGGTGGCGCGCAAGGCCGCCGAGCGCGGCATCCGCCTCTCGCTGGAGGTCGTCAACAGGTACGAGTCCAACGTCTTCAACACCGCGCGCGGTGCGGTCACCTACCTGGATCGGCTTCGGAGCGACAATGTCTCCGTTCACCTGGATACGTACCACATGAACATCGAAGAATCCGATCAGTTCGGCGCCGTCCTCGACGCCGGGGATCGGCTCGGCTACGTCCACATCGGCGAGAGCCACCGTGGGTACCTGGGCTCCGGCACCGTCGACTTCGACGGGTTCTTCCGGGGCCTCGCTCGCATCGGTTACGACGGCCCTGTGGTCTTCGAGTCGTTCTCCTCCGCGGTCGTGAACGCCGACCTCAGCAACACGCTGGCGATTTGGCGCAACCTCTGGGAAGACTCGGATGACCTCGCGGCGCACGCGAATCGCTTCATCCGTGACCGCATTCATGGTGTTGACTCGATCGCCATGCACTGATTCGCGAGCCTTTGGGTCCCGGATCATTGTGGGTGCCCCACGACGCCCTTGCGAAGAAGCGCGTTGCCATATTTGCGGGTCTCGCCCGTGCGCACGATGAGGAACGCATCTCGGGCGGCCTCATAGTAGGCGAACCTGTCGATGAATCGCGTCGTCGCGCTGGTGGTTCCCGCCGCGACCATGAGTTCGTTCTGCACGTCAAGAATCGCGCCATCCGCCGATGTCATCAGGTCAACAGAGGGGTCATCATCCAGCGGGATGACGGTACGGATCGCGGCCAGGACCTCCGGCGTTGTCGTGCCGGGCAGTACGACGATCCGGCTGCTGAGGGCCGCAGCCGGGAAGTGTGCGTCGGCGATGACTACCGCGTCACTGTGGCCCATCGCATCCAGGTGCAGCAGCAGTTCGCCGCTGAGCAGTGGGTGAATTCCTTCAAGCATTCTCGCGTCCTCTCTCGTTGCGTCAGGCCGGGATGAGCCCGCGGTCGGCCAGGGCCGTCCAGAGCTCCTCGGGGATCGGTGAATTCATATACTCGGCGTTCTGGCGCAGGTGCGTGGGGCGGCTGCCTCCCACGACGACCGAGCGCACCGCACTGTCGCGCAGTGTGTACTGGAGCGCGGCTGCTGGCAGGGGAACATCGAAGGAGCGGCACACGTCCGTGATGGCGAGCACGCGCTCCCACAGCTCGGGCGGCACAGACCCGTAGTCGTAGCGACCGCCTGCCGACGGGTTTTCGGTTGACAGCAGGCCCGAGTTGAAGATGGATGCGGTAACGACCCCGATTCCCTTGTCGTGGCACACGGGAAGCACGTCGGCTGCCGCGGGCTGCTCGGCCAGCGTGTAGCGACCGGCGATCATGAGCAGGTCAACATCGCTGTGCGTAGCGCACGCGAGCAGGGCTTCGGTCGACATGGATCCCACGCCGACCGCGCTGACGGTTCCCGCCTCGCGCAGCGACACAAGGGCAGGAAGCGCCTCGTCGATCGCTGCATTGACGTCGTGCTTCTCGGGGTCATGCAGGTAGAGCACATCGACCCGGTCTAATCCGAGACGCTCGAGCGATTCTGTGAGCGAGGTCTGGATTCCCTCGGCTGAGAAGTCCCAGACGCGCTTGAGGGTCGCGGGCACACAGAAGTCGTTCTCGGTGTCCAGCGAGCCGGCACCCTCGGGGTTGGGGCGCAGCAACCGACCCACTTTCGTGGAGATGACGAACTCGTCGCGCGGTTTCGTTGCGAGGAAGGCACCCAACCGACGCTCCGACAGTCCCAGCCCGTAGTGCGGCGCTGTGTCGAAATATCGGACGCCGGCATCCCAGGCGGTGTGCAGAATCTCCTCGGCGTCGTCGTCGGAGATCTCCCGGAACAGGTTTCCCAGGTTCGCCGCGCCATAGGCGTACGGAGTGAAGGGCAACCCTGTGATCGCGTTAGTTGGCATAGGTGAACTCGGAACGGCTCGATTCGTGCATTTCCATGCCATTGCCGGGGGCGAGCGGTGGCATGTAGGCACCCTTGCGCACATCGGTGGGCACCACGAAGTGCTCGTGGAGATGATCGACGAACTCGATCATGCGGCCCTCGCGGCTGCCGCTGACCGCAACGAAGTCGAACATCGAAAGGTGCTGCACGGCCTCGCACAGCCCGACTCCTCCAGCGTGCGGGCAGACCGGCACGCCAAATTTTGCTGCCAACAGCAGCTGCGCGACGTTCTCGTTGACACCGCCGACGCGGGCGGCGTCGATCTGCATGACATGCATCGCTTCCGCCTGAAGAAATTGTTTGAACATGACGCGATTGGCTGCGTGCTCGCCGGTGGCGACCCGCACCGGGTGCACGCCACGGGCGATCTCGGCATGGCCGAGGATGTCGTCGGGGCTGGTCGGCTCTTCGATCCAGGCCAGGTCGAACTGTGCCAACGCCCCGACCCACTCGATGGCCTCGGCAACCTCCCAGCGCTGGTTGGCATCGATCGCGAGCGGAAAGTCTGGCCCAACGGTGTCGCGAGCCACACCAAGGCGTCGAATGTCGTCGTCCAGGTTCGCGCCCACCTTGAGCTTGATCTGCACGAAACCATCGGCGATTGCCTCGCGGCACAGTCTCGCGAGCTTTTCGTCGGAGTAGCCCAGCCATCCGGGGGTCGTCGTGTATGCCGGGTAGCCCGTGTCGAGAAGAGCGGCTTCGCGCTCGTCGCGACCAGCTTCCGCAGCCCGAAGGATCTGCAGGGCCTCATCGGGGGTGAGCGCGTTGGTGAGGTAACGGAAGTCGACGAGCGCAACGATCTCCTCGGGCGACATTCGCGACAGCAACTGCCACAGCGGCAATCCCGCTCGTTTGCATTTGATGTCCCAGAGGGCGTTGATCACGGCGCCGATGGCCATGTGCATCACGCCCTTCTCGGGCCCCAGCCACCTCAGTTGGGAATCCCAGACAAGATGCCGCGCCGCGGCGCCCATGTCGTCGAGAAAGTGCTCGACATCCATTCCGACCAGGTGGGCGGCGAGGGAGTCGATGGCGGCGACCTGAACGTCGTTCCCGCGGCCGATCGTGAAGACGAATCCGTGCCCGTCGATGCCGTCGTCGGCGTCCGTCACGATGCGCACATACGCGGCGGAGTAGTCGGGATCCGGGTTCATCGCGTCCGAACCATCCAGGGACAGGGAGGTGGGGAAACGGATATCGGTGGTGTCGAGGGCGACGATGCGGCTCATGGGGCTCCTTGCGTTCAGCCCTCGAAGTGTAAACATCCGATGTCTATACTGTCAACGTGGACGGCTACGACGCCCCCGACGGGAGTGTCGATTTCAGATGCGAGCCGGCAGAGCAGGAGAATTATGAAATTCGCACGCCTCGGCGACGTCGGCAGCGAGATCCCCGTCGTCATGGATGGTGACCGATACCGGGATCTTCGCAGCATCACGAGCAACATCGACGGTGCGTTCCTGGCGTCAGACCCGCAGGAGGTTGTCGCGTCAGCGTTGGCGACGGGCAGTCTCCCGATCCTCGAGGGCGCTGGCGAGATGCGCGTGGGAGCACCCATTGCGCGACCGAGCGCCGTCGTGTGCATCGGTATGAACTACGCGGCGCACGCCGCCGAATCTGGCTCGGCGCCGCCGACCATCCCGATCATGTTCATGAAGACGCCCAACACCGTCGTGGGGCCGTACGACACCGTCGAGATCCCGAAGAACAGCGTCAAGACCGACTGGGAGGTCGAGCTCGGCGTTGTGATCGGCAAGCGTGTGTCGTATCTCGAGTCGCCCGCTGTCGCAGGTGACTACATCGCCGGATTCGTCACGGCCAACGACGTTTCCGAGCGCACCTTCCAGATCGAGGAGTCTGGCGGCCAGTGGTCGAAGGGCAAGTGTGCTGCTGGATTCAACCCCACCGGACCCTGGCTTGTCACACCGGATGAGGTTGACGCCACGGATCTTCGACTGCGCAGCTGGGTCAACGGTGAGCCGCGACAGGATTCGTCCACCCGTGACCTGATCTTCGACGTGAACTTCGTGTTGTGGCACCTCAGCCAGTACCTGGTTCTGGAACCGGGGGATCTCGTGCTGACGGGAACGCCCGAGGGCGTTGCACTGTCGGGGCGATTCCCGTACCTGAAGCCCGGAGACGTCTGCGAGATTGAGGTCGACGGCCTCGGTCGTCAGCGTCAGGAGTTCGTCGCACATTCAGGAGAAACCAATGTCTGAGTCCACTCGCCCCCTCGACGGTCTGGTCGCGATCGTGACCGGCGGCGCGTCGGGCATCGGGGCGGCCATCGCCGACCGGCTTCACGCCGAGGGCGCGCAGGTGGCGGTCTTCGACCTGAACCCCGCCGACGCCAACCCGGCCCACGCGGCATTCGCTGCCGATGTCTCTAATCGAGTTTCGGTGACTACCGCTGTGGATGCTGTTGCCGAACAGTTCGGTCGCATCGACATTCTGGTCAACAACGCCGGGATGGGGGCGGCCGGCGACATCGCCGCCAACGATGACGACGAGTGGGCCAGGGTGCTGAGCGTCAACGTCACTGGCATTGCGCGCACGACCGCTGCCGCGCTGCCCTGGCTGCGTCGCTCGCCCGCGGCCTCGGTCTGCAACATCGCATCCATCGCGGCGACGGCGGGTCTGCCGCAGCGCGCCCTGTACACGGCAACCAAGGGCGCCGTGCTCTCGCTGACGCGTGCCATGGCCGCCGACCATGTTCGGGAAGGAATCCGGGTGAATGTGGTGAATCCCGGCACCGCAGACACTCCGTGGGTGGCGCGCCTGCTGGATGCCGCAGCCGACCCCGAGGCGGAACGCGCAGCTCTTCAGGCTCGCCAGCCCCACGGACGCTTGGTGGCGGCGGACGAGATCGCCGGTGCCGTGTCCTACCTCGTCAGCCCGCTCTCTGGTTCGACGACGGGAACGTCGATTGCCGTTGACGGCGGAATGCAGGAACTCAGGTTGCGCCCGCCCGGCCAGTAGGCGGCAGGAGTATCAGCTCGGCAGACGGTAGACGCGCTGCGCATTCATGAACCGGATGCGCTGCGCGTCTTCGTCGTCGACGGCACCTTCCAGCCACTCCTGCACAAACTCGATCCAACGCTGGTAGCTGGACTGGCCTGATGATGCAGGCCAGTCGCTGCCGAACATGGTTCGCTCAGCCCCGAATGCGTCGAGTGCGGCGTCGAGGTACGGGGTGAGGAGCGCCGTGGTCCAGGATGCCGTCGCCTGTGCGGGCAGCCCGGAGAGCTTCACGCACACATTTGGTTCAGCCGCAACATTGCCGAGGTCGGCGCGCCAGCGGTCGAAGCCATCCCGGTCAGCCGTTCCCGCCTCACCGATGGTGGGCTTGCCGAGGTGATCGAGCACGATTCGCAGGTCGGGTACCGCGCGGGCGAGCACCGCGACATCCTCCAGCTGGTCGGCTGTGACGCAGGCGTCGAAGGTCAAGCCGGCTCCCGTGAGCCGGCGAGCGCCCGCAAGGAACGCCTCAGATCGCGAGAATCCCGCGGGCTCGGACTGCAGCAGCCGTCTGACCCCTTTGACCAGCGGGCGGGACGCGAAATGCTCGAGCGAGGCGTCCAGTCCGGATTCATCTTCCACGGGAGCGAACGCGATGATGCCGCGGATCGGGGCATCCTCCGCCAGCTCGGCGACCCAGTCCACCTCCGCGACGGCCTGTGCCGGCGCGCAATCGGCCTGCATGAACACGTACTCTCGCAGTTCGCCCTCGGCGGGGATCGATGCGTCCGCCAATTCGGCAAGCCCAAACGTTTGCCGCAAGCCGGGCACGGCGTCGAGCCACGCGTAGTCGAACCGATTCGGGTCCCACAGATGCAGGTGGGTGTCGATGAGGCGCATGGTCCCATTGTGCCGTGACATCGGATGTTTGGCCCACAACCGCATACACTGTGTGCCGTGGCTGTGACCGACGAGGCGATTCAGAAAATCAAGGCGATGATCGTCAGTGGTGAGCTGGCGCCGGGGGACCGGCTTCCACCGGAGAAGGAGCTCAGCGAACGGCTCGGGCTCTCACGCAGCTCAATGCGTGAAGCAGTGAAAGCGCTCGAGGTCATCCGCGTGCTGGATGTGCGCCGCGGTGACGGCACCTATGTCACCAGCCTCGAGCCGCAGTTGCTCCTGGAAGCGATCTCGTTCGTGATCGATCTGCACGACGACGCCTCGATACTCGAGATATTCGAGGTGCGCAGGATGCTGGAGCCCGCGGCAACCGCCATGGCCGCGCGCACGATTGACGCGACCGGCGTATCGAAGCTTCGCGAGGATGTTGCCTCGGTCGATCCCGAGACGGATGTCGAGAACCTCGTGCGACACGATGTGCAGTTTCATCGCGACATCGTTGGGTTGTCTGGCAACAGCTACCTTGCCAGCCTCATCGACACCCTCACCAGCAGCACCATTCGTGCGCGCCTGTGGCGCGGACTGACAGAGGCGGGCTCCGTGGCGCGAACCCTCGCTGAACACGATGCGATCGTCGATGCACTGGAGAGTGGAGACGCGGAACTGGCGCAGGCACTGGCCACCGTGCACATCGCTGGTGTGGAGAAATGGCTTAGGACGGCAAGCCAGCTTCCCTGAGCCGGCGAGGGCCGGTCAGGGTGAGATACGCTCCACGGCCGCCTCGAAATCGGCAGCCGATTGCTCGCTGATGTCGTCGTGCAGGGCTGCGAAGATTACGTCGGGAGCCGCGGTGAAGTGCCGGACGCCGGCGAGCCGAAGCGCGACGATGTCGTCGGGTGATCGAAGGCTTGCCGCGAGCACGTTGGTGGCCGAACCCTCGCACACCTTCTGCATCTGGGTGATCAGGCCGAGAGCGTCACGCCCGTTGTCGCCGAGCCGACCAAAATAGGGCGCGAGGTAGCGGGCGCCATAGGCGACGCCGGCGAGCGCCTGCGCCACGGAGTAGACCGCGGTGATGAGAACGGGAACGTCGCGCGCGACGAGGGCGCGCGTGGTGATGAACCCATCGCGCGTCGCAGGTACTTTCACGACGACTCGTTCACCCAGCGCGGCAAGCGTCTGCGCGTTGTGAAGCATCGACTCGGCCGTGGTGCCCCAGGCTTGGAAGAAGACCTCGTTCGCGCCTTCGTCGACCCACCGCGCATAGAGCGACGGCAGATTGGCAAGCCGCTGGCCGCCGCGTTCGAGGATCGTCGGGTTTGTGGTCACGCCGAACACCAGTCGTGTCGCCAGCAACTCACTTACCGCCGTGACATCCGCGCTGTCCACATAGATCCGGGGGGTGGTGTCCATGGCGTCTCCGTTCAGGGTGTGTCGACGCCATCACAGCCGACCTGTCGTTACATGTGCTTCCCCGCTAATGTAATGACAGGCAAGCGCAGATGTCAAAGTGCTCGAAGGGGAGTCGCCGAATGGGCAATCAGTCAGATGAAGATGCACGGGCTCGCACCGGCGTCATCATTGTGGGAAGTGTCACAGCAGACCTCACCACCTTCTCACGCCGGCTTCCTGCGCGCGGCGAGACCATCCACGGCGACGAGTTCACCCTCGTCCTGGGCGGCAAGGGCGCCAATCAGGCGGTTGCGGTCGGGCTAGCGGGGGCGAACGCTCACTTCCTCGCCTGCGTCGGCACTGACCTCTTCCATGACCTCATCATCGATGGGTTGCGCGACTCGGGCGTCAGCATCGACCATGTTCGCGCCATCGAGGGGCAACGCACCGGCATCGCTCACATCCGCGTGGACGATTCCGGCGAGAACGACATCGTGATGGTTCCGCTGGCCAACGAACACCTCAGCACCGCACAAATAGACGAGGCCTTTGATGCGTGCTCTGCACAATCGTCCGTGCTGTTGACGCAGCTCGAGATTCCGGCGCCGCTGTCCGGCTATGCCATTCGCAGGGCTCGAGAGGATGGCTTGACGGTCGTTCTCGACCCAGCCCCCGCAATCGCTCTCGATGAGGCGATCTGGGCAGACGTCGACATCGTGACGCCAAACGAGACTGAGGCCGGCATCCTGACCGGCATCGACGTTGTTGATGTCGAGAGCGCGACGCGGGCCGGCGCCTGGTTCCTCGAACGCGGGGTGAGGGCGGCGATCATTACCCTCGCTGCCGAGGGTGCACTGCTGGTGACCGCTGACGAGGTGACCGCCTTTCCCTCCATCCCCGTCACATCGATTGACACGACCGCTGCGGGCGACAGCTTCGCCGGATACCTTGGAGCGAGCATCGCTCTCGGGATGCCGCTGCACGATGCCATCCGCCGGGCCGGCGCGGCCGGAGCGCTGACAGTCACCCAGCGCGGGGCGTCTCCTAGCCTCCCGCACCGCACCGACGTTGATGCGCTGCTGAAGACCGGTTCAATGCCGACACCGGCAGGCAAGGCGGATTCCCGATGAGAAGTACACAGACGACCATCAACCCGGCGCTGTCGCGGGTGATCTCGCAGACCGGTCACACCGACCTCATCGTCGTCACTGACGCCGGGCTCCCGATCCCGGTCGGCGCCGATCGAATCGACCTCGCGTTTCGGCCAGGGGCCCCGGCCTTCCTCGATGTGCTCGACACGGTGCTGGCCGAACTCGCCGTCGAGGGCGCAACAGTCTCGGCCGAAATCGCGGAGAGGAGCCCGGAGATGCTCGCCGAGCTGCAGCGACGATTCCACGACCTGGGGGTCGAGATCACCATGATTCCGCACGTCGAGTTCAAGGCCATGACGCGCGACGCGCGAGCGTTCGTGCGCTCCGGGGAGTACACGCCATTCGCGAACATCATCCTGCAGGCGGGCGTGGCGTACTGACATGACCACAGAATTCGCACTGCCGACTGACGCCGGAATCGATCGATACTCTGCCGTTCCCATGTACGACCAGCTGCGCCAGCTGATCCTGAATCTCATTGAGGACGGTTCGCTGGACCCGGGAGACTCGCTGCCCGGGGAGCATCGCCTCTGCGAGCTGTACGGGATCTCGCGCACCGTGGTGCGTCAGGCCCTTGCCCAGTTGCAGGTTGAGGGCGTCGTCGAACGGGTCAAGGGCAAAGGTACGTTTGTGGCCCGCCCGAAGGTTGCCGAGAGCCTCGTTCACACGCTGTCCGGACTCTACGACGAGGTCACCAGTCGCGGCGGTCACGTCCACAGCGACATCCTGAGGCACGAGCGCGAATCCGCTGATGACGAGGTGGCGCGTGTCCTGGAAATCCCGGCGGGCAGTCCCGTTGTGGTGCTCGAGCGTCTCAGGTGGGTTGATGGCGAACCCTGGTCGTTGACGACCACGTGGATGCCGGACGCCGCCGGAACCCACACGCTCGGCGTCGACATGTCGGAAAACTCGCTGTACGGCGTGCTCGCCGATTTCGGTATCGCGGCGACAAGCGGCGTCCGGTCGGCAGAGGCGGTCATCGCCTCGCCGGAACAGGCGCAGCTTCTGCAGATCGCGAGCGGCAGCGCGCTGATGATGCTTCGCAGCGTGAGCCGCGATGCGAAGGGGGCGCCCATGGAACACTTCGTGGCCTACCACCGCGGCGACCGCAGCCGGTTCGAGTTCCGACTGCAGAACGACGGATCCTCGGTAAGCCTGAGCGTCGTCGACTGACCCACGACCGGCTTACAGCGGGCTGAGCGCGATCACCGGGCGGCCCGTGGTCGGGTTGTGCAGCACCGTGGCGTGCACGCCGTAGACCTCCCGGATGAGCTCGGGCGTGAGCGTCTCGGCCGTGCGCCCGGCGGCAACTACCGTGCCGGCACGCAGCACGATCACGTGATCGGAGTATGAGGCGGCAAGACCGAGATCATGAAGCGCTGCCAGCACCGTGGTGCCGTTCGCCGCGAGCCGGCCGAGCAGCCCCAGCACCTCGAGCTGCGCGCCGATGTCGAGATGGTTGGTGGGCTCGTCAAGCAGCAGCAGGGTCGGCTGCTGCGCGAGAGCCCTCGCGAGCATCACCCGCTGGCGCTCGCCGCCCGAGAGGCTCGCGAACTCGCGGTCGGCGAACCCTGACATCTCCACGGTGTGCAGTGCCGCGGCGACGATCGTGGCGGAGTCGCCGGTGTCATCACGAAACAGCGACTGGTGGGGGAGACGCCCGAGCCCGACGACCGAGGTGACCGTCATTGCCGTGTCGGTCGTGGCATCCTGCTCGACGAAGGCCACGAGCCTGGCGCGCTCGCGGCGGGGCATCGCGAACAGGTCGGTGCCATCAAACGCCACGGTTCCTGTCGCCGGTTGCTGCACGGCGGCGAGGGTGCGCAGCAGTGTCGACTTGCCGGCACCATTCGGTCCGATCAGGGCGCTGACGGTGCCGGACGGGATCGTGCAGTCGACTCCGTCGATGAGCACGGTGTTGCCAGCACGAATGCTGATTCTGGATGCCTCGAGCCCGTCCGCTGCGGAATTCCCCGTCATGTCAGCCTCCGTCTCCGCGACAGCAGCAGCGCGAAGATCGGCGCTCCGATGATCGCGGTCACGATGCCGACCGGCAGCTCGCGCGGCTCGAACGCGGTGCGGGCGACGGTGTCTGCCCAGACGAGGAAGATGGCCCCCACGAGCGCGGCCAGCGGAAGCAGCGCGCGGTGAGCGGGCCCCGCGATGAGCCGAACAGCGTGCGGCAGGATCAGCCCCACGAAGCCGATGGAGCCGCTCACCGACACCATCGCTCCCGTGAGCAGCGCCGAGGCCGCCAGCAGTGCCCAGCGGGTCGCGCTGACGTTCACCCCGAGGGAGGCTGCCGACACATCGCCGAACGCGAACGCGTCGAGCAACCGTCCGGTGAGCATGATCGGAATTCCCGCAATGACGATGGCGATCACGACGATGGTGACGGCGGGCCAGCGAGCCCCGGCGAGAGATCCGAGCAGCCAGCCGAGGATTTCGCGATATGAGTCGCCGGTCACGGTCCAGAAGATCACGAGGCTGGTGATTGCCGAGGCCAGCGCCGAGACGGCCAGCCCCGCCAGCACTGTGCGACTCGGGGTGATTGCGCCGAGGGAGCTGGCCAGCAGGAGCGTGAGCCCCAGGGCCACCATGGCGCCCAGGAAGGCGGCGAGCGGCAGCAGCACTGCGGCGCCGAGCAGCAGCACGGCGACCGCTCCGAGTGATGCCCCGGATGACAGCCCCAGCAGGTAGGGATCGGCGAGCGGATTCCGGGTGATCGCCTGCATCACGGCTCCCGCGATGGCAAGCCCAGCGCCGACCGCAGCAGCGGTGAGCACGCGCGGCAACCGAAGCTCCCACACGATGCCGTCCCGCAGCAGCGGCAGCGGGCTGACGCCGAATCCGAGGTGGCTGGCGATCGACGCCCACACCTCGTCGAAGCGGATGTCCGCTGGACCGATCGTGACCGCGACAACGATCGAGGCCACCAGGGCAGCGCCCAGCACGGGCGCCGCGACGGCGAGCGGAAGGCGCCTAGCCATCGAGCTCCGTGATCTGCTTTGCAATGGATGCCACGGTCTCGACCGTGCGCACACCGGCCTCGCTCGCCGCGAAGGGCACCAGCAGGTACCGCTTGTTCTTCACGGCGTCGAGGTTGGCCGTTGCTGGATTGGTTTCGAGGTTGGTGATCTTCGACGCGACGGTGTTCCACGTGGCATCCACCAGCACGATGAAATAGGGGTCGGCGTCGACGACCGACTCCCAGCTGTAGGGCGCCCAGGTGGACTTCACGTCGGCGGCGATGTTCGTCAGCCCGACCGTATCGAGCACCAGCTGCGGCGCACCGATCCCGGCGCCGGCGTACGGGGTGTCAGCGCCCGAGGAGTACCAGAACGCGCTGCGGCCGTCGCCCACGGCCTCGATGGCATCAAGCGACTCCTGCTGCGATTCCAGGAGGGAGGTGGCATCCACCCGGAAGATGGATGCGACCTCGGTGATCTCGCCGAAGATGTCGTCGAAGCTGAGCCTCGGCGGCTGGCCCGAGCTCTGGCAGGCGGCCGGGGCGACGTAGGTGGCCACCCCGAGCGTCGCGAGCTCTGAGCGCTCGCCGGCGCCCTCGGCCGAGAAGTTCGACTCCCAGCCCGCGTAGACCAGGTCTGGCTGCATCTCGAGCACCACCTCTTCGCTCGGCACCTTGTCGGAGATCGAGGTGAGGGATTTCGCGTCGGCAGCCCACTCGTCCGGCACGGGGCCGTCCTGGAAGGCGGTGCCGACGATGCGGTCGCCGAGACCGAGCGCGAGCAGGGTCTCGGTGGTGGACGACTTGATCGTGACCACCCGTTGCGGCGCCGAATCGAACACGACCGAGGTGCCGCAGTTCGTGACAGACACCGGCGAATCGGCGGCCGTGGGCTCGGCGGCCGGTTCCACGGACGTGGCCGCACAGCCGGCGAGAGCCAGCGTTGTGACTGCGAAAAGTGCGAGCGAGCCGCGAATTGTGGGCAAGGGAAGCCTCCTGGTTGCGCGGGCGCGGTTTGGTTGATTGCGGTGTAATTCACGCGAAACGACCGGCAGCCCGCATCCGAGGGCAGCACTCCACGCCATCCCGGTCGAACGGGTCTGTATTGCCCAGTCTATTTACGTGCCGGTCACAAACAGAAACAATGGGGAAACGTGCGCCCTCGATGATGAGGGGCAGACCCGGAGGTTTCATCCATGACCGTTGTACGCGCTGCCATCACACAAACCACCTGGACTGGCGACAAAGAGTCGATGATCGCCAAGCACGAGCAGTTCGCCCGCGATGCGGCGGCCGATGGCGCCCAGGTCATCTGCTTCCAGGAGCTGTTTTACGGGCCGTACTTTGGAATCACCGAAGACAAGAAGTACTACCGGTACGCCGAGCAGGCGGATGGGCCGATCGTGCAGCGATTCGCGGTTCTCGCCAAAGAGCTGGGCATCGTCATGATCCTGCCCATCTACGAGGAAGACATCACGGGCGTGTACTACAACACGGCTGTGGTGGTGGAGTCCGACGGCACGATCCTCGGCAAGTACCGCAAGCACCACATCCCGCATCTCGACCGTTTCTGGGAGAAGTTCTACTTCCGCCCCGGCAACATGGGTTATCCCGTCTTCGACACCTCGGTCGGAAAGATCGGCCTGTACATCTGCTACGACCGCCACTTTCCCGAGGGATGGCGCGAGCTCGGGCTCAACGGAGCTCACATGGTCTTCAACCCGAACGCCACCAAGCCGGGTCTCTCCAACCGGCTGTGGGAGGTC
Organism: Salinibacterium sp. G-O1; assembly: GCF_030063305.1. GTDB lineage: Bacteria > Actinomycetota > Actinomycetes > Actinomycetales > Microbacteriaceae > Rhodoglobus. The sequence continues at coordinate 907,312 of NZ_JASISV010000002.1, read as the reverse complement.
GAGGGCCCATGCGCGGCCGTCGCCAACGGATATTTCGTGCTTCAGCCGAACCGCGTCGGTCGGGAAGACAACGAGTACGGCGAGATGGCTGTCGATTTCTATGGCACCAGCCAGGTCATCGACCCGCGGGGCAACTTCGTGGGCGAACGCGGGTCAGGTTCCGAGGAGGAGATCCTCATCCGTGACCTCGACATGGACATGGTGCAGCAGATGCGCGACGACTGGCAGTTCTACCGCGACCGTCGCCCCGACTCGTACACGAGCATCCCCAAGCCGTAACCGAACTGGAGCAATCAATGAAGACGCTCATCAAAAACGGAACTGTGGTCACCTCGACGGGACGGTCGCTTGCCGACGTGCTCGTCGACGGCGAGACCATCGCGGCGGTGCTGGCACCCGGCTCGAGCCTGCTCGGGTTTGACGTCGCCGGCAACGTGGATGCGGTCATCGACGCCGCGGGCAAGTACGTGATTCCCGGTGGTGTCGACGCGCACACCCACATGGAGCTGCCGTTCGGCGGCACCGCGGCGTCAGACACCTTCGAGACGGGCACCAGGGCTGCCGCCTGGGGCGGCACCACCACGATCATCGACTTCGCTGTGCAGACCTTCGGCCAGCGGGTGATGGACGGGCTGTCGACGTGGCACCAGAAGGCGTCAGGCAACTGTGCGATCGACTACGCGTTCCACCAGATCATCGGTGACGTGAACGACGATTCCCTCGCCGCGATGCGCTCGCTTCCTGACGAAGGAATCTCGAGCTTCAAGCTGTTCATGGCCTATCCGGGTGTCTTCATGTCAGATGACGCCCAGATCCTGAAGGCGATGCAGGTGTCTGCCGACACCGGCATGATGACGATGATGCATGCCGAGAACGGGCCCGTCATCGACGTGCTCGCCCAGCAACTCATCGACAAGGGCAACACCGCGCCGTACTACCACGGCATCGCCCGCGCCTGGCAGATGGAGGAGGAGGCGACGCACCGCGCGATCATGATCTCGCACCTCACGGGCGCGCCGCTCTACGTGGTGCACGTCTCTGCGAAGCAGGCCGTCGAGCAGCTTGCTGCCGCCCGCGACAAGGGTCAGAACGTGTTCGGTGAGACCTGCCCGCAATACCTGTACCTCTCGCTGGAGGAACAGCTTGGCGCACCCGGATTCGACGGCGCCAAGTGGGTGTGCTCGACGCCACTGCGGTCGAAGGAGGAGGGCCACCAGCACGCGATGTGGCAGTCACTTCGCACCAACGACATCCAGATGGTTTCCACCGACCACTGCCCGTTCTGCATGAAGGGTCAGAAAGACCTGGGGCTCGGCGATTTCCGCAAGATTCCCAACGGCATCGGCTCGGTGGAACATCGCATGGACCTCCTCTATCAGGGTGTGGTCGATGGCCAGATCTCGCTCGAGCGGTGGGTGGAAATCACCGCGACCACCCCGGCCCGGATGTTCGGGCTGTACGGCAAGAAGGGCGTCATCCAGCCCGGTGCCGACGCCGACATCGTCATCTACGACCCGAACGGCCACACCTCGATCGGGTTCGAAAAGACCCACCACATGAACATGGATCACTCGGCCTGGGAGGGTTTCGAGATCGACGGTCACGTCGACACCGTGCTCTCGCGCGGCAAGGTCATCGTCGACGACAACCAGTACCTGGGCGCCAAGGGCGACGGCCAGTTCGTCAAACGCAGCCTCTCGCAGTACCTCATCTAGGGAAAGCGGCACCATGGAATTCGGAGCAGTTCTCCAGACCAACCCACCGGCATCACGCACAGTTCACCTCGCGAAACTCGCGGAGCAGTATGGCTTCGAGTACGTGTGGACGTTCGACTCACATCTGCTGTGGCAGGAACCGTATGTGATCTACAGTGCGATCCTGGCCGAGACCAAACGCGTGATCGTGGGACCCATGGTCACGAATCCGGCGACCCGCGACTGGACCGTCACCGCATCCGTCTTCGCGACGCTCAACGAGATGTATGGCAACCGCACCGTGATCGGCATCGGCCGGGGTGATTCAGCGGTGCGCGTCACCAACGGAGCCCCGACTACGCTGAAAATCCTGCGTGAGTCGATCCACGTGATCCGCGAGCTGGCCAACAGCCGCTCCGTCGAATACAACGGGGCCGAGCTGCGCTTCCCGTGGTCGCGCGGCTCTGAGGTCGAGGTGTGGGTGGCCGCGTATGGGCCGCTGGCGCTCAAGCTCACCGGCGAGGTCGGGGATGGGTTCATCCTGCAGCTGGCCGATCTCGATATCGCAGAGTGGATGATCAAGACGGTTCGGGATGCCGCGGAGAAGGCCGGCCGTGACCCGATGGCGATCAAGTTCTGCGTCGCGGCGCCGATGTACATCGGTGACTCCTCCGACGAGACCGCGATGAAGCACATGCGCGACCAGACGAGGTGGTTCGGCGGGATGGTGGGAAACCACGTCGCCGACATCGTGGCGAAGTACGGGGAGGGCTCGAACGTTCCCGCGGCTCTCACCGACTACATCAAGGCGCGCGAAGGCTACGACTACAACCAGCACGGCCTGGCGGGCAACACGCACGCCGACTTCGTGCCGGATGAGATCGTCGACCGGTTCTGCGTGCTGGGCACTGCCGAGCAGCACATCGAGAAGCTGAAGGCGCTCAAGGAGCTCGGGGTCGACCAGTTCGCCGGCTACCTGCAGCATGACAACAAGGAAGAGACCCTTCGGCAGTACGGCGAGATCGTCATGCCTGCCCTGCGTGAGCACATCGTGGCTAAGGCATGACCCGACAGCGTGCCGCAATCGCATGGGGCGTGCTGGGTGTGGTGGCCATCATGGTCATCTGGGAGGTGTACAAGTTTCTGGGGCCGGCCGAGGGCTTCGTCGTGGGCGCCATCACGGGCCAGACCGGCTCCGGCGTCATGTTGCTTCCGCGCACCAACGACCGCGCCATGCCGCACATCTGGGAGATGGTGGCGAGGCTGTTCCAGTCGACGAGCGGTGGCGACACCCCGCCCCTCATCGTGCCCGTGGTCACCGCTGGTCTGCTGACCCTCGGCATCGCGGCGGTCGGCTGGCTCATCGGCGTCTCCGTCGGCGCACTTCTCGGCCTGGTCATGCAGCGCTGGAGGCTCGCGGAGTGGGGCCTGCTGCCGTGGATCGTGGTGAGCCAGACGGTTCCGCTCATCGCTTTCGCGCCCATCGTCAACAGCATCGGCACCCAGATCGATCGCGGCGGAACTCCCTGGCCGCAGTGGCTCTCCGTCGCCCTGATCGCGTCGTATCTCGCGTTCTTCCCGGTGGCCGTCGGGGTGCTGCGGGGCCTCGAGGCGCCAGACCGCATCCACCTCGACCTGATGCGTACTTACGCCGCGGGGTATTGGCCCACCCTGCTTCGGCTGCGACTGCCGGCCGCCGTGCCGCACCTGCTGCCGGCTCTGAGGCTCGCCGCCGCCAGTGCCGTGGTCGGTGCCGTTGTCGCCGAGGTGTCGATCGGCATGCGGGGCGGGATCGGGCGGATGCTCATCCAACTCGCTGGCCAGGGCTCGAGTGACCCGGCAGCACCCTGGGGGCCGACGTTCGGTTCGATCGCCCTCGGGCTCGTCGCGGCCGGATCGGTCGCACTGATCGGTTTCGGCCTCAAGAACTATCGCAGGGGAGAGGCAACCGCATGACCGAGTTCGCTGTACGCGCCGAGGGTGTTGGCAAGGTATTTCCGACCAAAGACGGGGATGTCGTTGCCCTGACCGAGGTAGAGCTGACGGTCGATGCTGGCGAATTCGTCTCACTCATCGGCCCGTCCGGCTGTGGCAAGTCGACCCTCCTTCGTCTGATCGCAGACCTCGACCCTGCCTCCTCGGGCACGCTTGAGATCTTCGGTAAGCCCGCCAGCAAGGCTCGCGTCGATCAGGACTACGGAATCGCGTTCCAGCAGGCCGGCCTGCTGCCGTGGCGCACGGTCGCCGGCAACATCGCGCTCCCGCTCGAACTGCACGGCATGGCCAAGCCCGCCAGGGCCGCCCGGGTCGCTGAGCTTGCCGAGCTGGTGGGACTCACCGAATTCGTCGACCGGTACCCGGATCAGCTCTCCGGCGGGATGCAGCAGCGCGTGGCCATCGCGCGGGCTCTCGCCGAACAACCACGGCTGCTGCTCATGGATGAGCCGTTCGGTGCGCTCGACGAGATGACCCGCGAGTACCTGCAGGGCGAACTCACCCGTATCGCCGCTGACACCGGCGCTGCGGTCGTCTTCGTGACGCACTCGATCCCGGAGGCGGTGTTCCTCTCCGATCGTGTCGTGGTGATGAGCCCCCGCCCGGGGCGCATCACCGACATTCTCACCACGGGACTCGGCGACACCCGCGACGAGGCGCTGAGGGAGTCGCCGGCATACTTCGAGCGGGTCACCGCGGTGCGCGAGGCGTTGCACGGCACCCCCGTCGAGCGGGCGAACGAACGATGACGACATCAGGCGCAGAGCTGCGCCCCGCACCCGGTTGGGTGCGGGTGGTCGCTCCGATCACCGTTGGCGTCGTGATCCTCGTCATCTGGGTTGTCGCGGTCGATGTCCTGAAGGTGGCACCGCGCGCGCTGCCGAGCCCCATCGCGATCATCAATGAGTTCGTGCTTCGCTCCGGGATCATCATCGAAGACATGGGCATCACGGCATCCAACTCACTCGTGGGCCTGGCGGCGGGGGCGATCGCGGCCATCGTGCTCGCGGCGCTCGCCGCGACATCCAAGCCCATCGACGGCATGCTCGCCCCGCTTGTTGCCGCGATCGCGGTGGTGCCGATCGTGGCGCTCACTCCCATCCTCAACACGATGTTCGGGGCATCCAGCCAGTTCGGCCGTCAGTCTGTGGCGGCGATAGCCGCGTTCGTTCCCGTGTTCGTGAACGTGCTGCGGGGGTTGCGGCAGACCCGACCGGTGCACCGCGATGTGCTGAGGTCGTCTGGCGCAACCGGGTTGCAGACGTTCCGCGTGCTGACGCTGCCCACAGCGTTGCCCTACCTGATGACCGGGCTGCGCATCGCGAGCTCGATCGCCGTGATCGCGGCCCTCGTCGCCGAATACTTCGGCGGGCCAGCCGATGGCATCGGCACCGCGATCGCCACCTACGCCAAGTCGGGGCGTGCGTCACTCGCGTTCGCCTATGTGGCCGGCGGCATCGCCATCGGCCTCGTATTCTTCCTCGTCACGTCGCTGCTCGAGTGGCTCGTGTCGAGGCGAAAGCCGGTGTGACCGGCATCCAGCAGCACCCAGCACCATCCATCACGAAAGGTAACAGCATGAGACACAGCACCAGGCGTGGCCTGACCGTCACATCAGTCGCAGCCATCGCCGCGATCGCGCTCAGCGCGTGCACGGCACCGGCAACCGACACCAGCACGGATTCGGGCGACTTTGAGCCGATCACCGATATAAGCCTCCAGCTGCAGTGGCTGCCGCAGGCGCAGTTCGCGGGATACTACGTGGCTCTCGACCAGGGCTACTTCGAGGAGGAAGGTTTCGACAACGTCGACATCATCCCCTCCGGCGGCGATATCGTTCCGCAGGATGCCCTCGTGGCAGGCGACGTCGACTTCGCCGTGGCGTGGGTTCCCAAGGTTCTCGGCACACTCGAGGCAACGGGTGCAGAGCTCACGGACATCGCGCAGGTCTACCAGAAGTCGGGCACGCTCCAGGTGTCGTTCAAGGGCGACGGGCTTACGGACGTCGCGGACTTCGAGGGCAAGCGCATCGGATCGTGGGGCTTCGGCAACGAGTGGGAGATCTTCGCAGCGATGGCCGCCGACGGGCTCGACGCCTCGTCGGTCTCCATCACAACGCAGGACTTCTCGATGAACGCCCTGCTTGATGGTGACGTCGACGCCGCCCAGGCGATGACCTACAACGAGTGGGCGCAGATTCTTGAGGTCGTCAACCCGACCACAGGCAAGCTCTACCAGCCCGAAGACTTCGACGTCGTCTCGTACGAAGACACCGATGGCGCCATGCTTCAGGATGCGATCTGGGCCGACACGGCCAGGCTCGACGACCCGGCATATGCCGATGCCGCCGTCCGCTTCCTCAAGGCCGTCACGAAGGGCTGGATCTTCGCTCGCGACAACCCAGAAGAGGCCGCGTCGATCACGTACAACGCCGCGATCAACGCCGAAGCAGCCTTCCCGGTCGGTCCCGTCCACCAGACGTGGCAGATGAACGAGGTCAACAAGCTCATCTGGGCCGGCGGTGACTTCGGTGTCATCGACGCCTCAGCATGGAGCAAGACGATCAAGGGTGCGTTGGCGGCCGTCAACCAGGACGGCATCAACCTCATCACCGGCGAGCCCGCCACCTCCGCGTACTCGAACAAGTACATCGAGACCGCGCTCGCCGAGCTCGCAGATGAGGGCGTCGTCGTCGATGGCGAATACGCTCCGATCGACGTCGTGCTCACCGAGGGCGGCCAGTAACCGTAATACAGTGTGGAGGGTCGGCTTCGGCCGGCCCTCCACCGCTTTCTATAAGGATCAATGATGACTTCTGCTGACGGTACACGCGCCTACGATCTCGACCGGGCGCACGTCTTCCACTCCTGGTCCGCCCAGGGTGCGCTCACACCGATGGTGATCGCCGGCGGCAAGGGTTGTGAGGTGTGGGACTTCGACGGCAACACCTTCCTCGACTTCTCCAGCCAGCTCGTGAACACGAACATGGGTCACCAGCATCCGGCCATCGTCGACGCGATTAAGGCGCAGGCCGACATCCTGACCACCGTGGCCCCCGCCGCTGCCAACCTCGCGCGAGGCGAGGCAGCGCAGCGCATCGTCGCCAAAGCCGACTCGCACTTCAGCAAAGTCTTCTTCACCAATGGTGGTGCGGATGCTAACGAGAACGCCATCCGGATGGCGCGCCTCACCACCGGCCGTGACAAGGTCCTCTCCACCTACCGCTCGTACCACGGCAACACGGGAGCCGCGATCGTGGCCACCGGCGACTGGCGCCGCATGCCCAACGAGTTCGCCCGGGGCCACGTGCACTTCTTCGGCCCGTTCGAGTACCGCTCCGAGTTCTGGTCGACATCCGAGGAGCAGGAGTGCGAGCGTGCGCTGCAGCACCTCGAGCGCGTGATCGTTTCCGAGGGGTCATCCACCATCGCCGCCATCCTGCTCGAGACTGTGCCAGGCACCGCAGGGGTGATCGTGCCGCCCGCTGGCTACCTTCCCGGCGTGCGCGCGCTGTGCGACAAGTACGGCATCCTGCTCATCCTGGACGAGGTCATGTGCGGGTTCGGACGCACGGGCGAGTGGTTCGCCTGGCAGGGCTTCGACGTGGTGCCAGACCTCGTCTCGTTCGCGAAGGGCGTCAACTCGGGGTACGTGCCCGTGGGCGGCGTGCTGATGTCCGATTCGATCGCCAACGAGTTCGAGACTCAGGTCTTTCCCGGCGGGCTCACCTACTCCGGCCACCCGCTGGCCATGGCGTCGATCGTCGGCTCGATCGACGCGATGGATGCCGACGGCGTGATCGAGAATGCCCGCACCATCGGAACCGATCACCTCGCACCGGGGCTGGCCGAGCTCGCGCAGAAGCACGAGCTCATCGGCGACGTGCGCGGTCTTGGGGTCTTCTGGGCCCTCGACCTTGTGGACGACCGCGAGTCGCGTCAGGCGGTTTCCGGTGGGGTCATCCTGCAGCTGAAGAAGGCGCTGATGGCCCGCGGGCTGTTGCCCTTCGCCGCCGACAACCGCATTCACGTGGTGCCGCCGTGCATCGTCACAGCCGACCAGGTTGCGCACGCGCTGTCGATCTACGACGAAGCCTTCACGGAGGTCGAGAAGGGCCTGTAGCGGGCCCGCTCGACCCGTCCCCGGCGCCTGGGAGCGCCATCCTGCCCGAAAGCGTAGAATCGTCTCTCGTGTCACATCTCATTCAGACCCCATACACCGTTGCGGTCTACGACCTCATGCACCGCCCGGGCGAGATGCGCGAGAAAGACCTCGACTTCGACGTGCCAGAAGGCTTCGGAAATGCCGTCATCGGTGTGAAAACCGGCGCGAAGATGCACATCGACGCCCGCTTTGAGTCGCTGCACGACGGCATTCTTATCTCCGGAAAACTGCGTTCTACGGCCGAAGGAGAGTGCGTTCGGTGCCTCACAGACGTGCAGCTTCCGGTTCGGGTCGAATTCCAGGAGCTTTTCGCGTATTCTTTTGACGAAGCTTTTGACTATATGGTTCACGACGACCACGTCGACCTGGAACCAGTGGTCAGGGATGCGGTAGTGCTGTCACTGCCGTTCCAACCGGTCTGTCAGGAAGATTGCCTCGGCCTGTGCCCAGAGTGTGGGGTGCGGCTTCTGGACAACCCGGGTCATGAGCATGAGGCTCCCGTCGATCCACGATGGGCGGCGCTTGCCGGGCTCGACAACCTGAACGACACCATCACCACAGACGAAGAGAAGAGTTAGCCATGGCTGTACCGAAGCGCAAAATGTCGCGGGCATCGACCCGCATGCGCCGCGCCCAGTGGAAGGCCACCGCCCCCACGCTTGTCAAGACCATCGAGAACGGCAAGACCGTTTACAGCCTCCCGCACCGCGCGAAGGTCGTTGAAGACTCGACCGGCACCGCCCTGTACATGGAGTACAAGGGCCGCAAGGTCGCCGACGTATAACGAATCGGTCTGCTTCACTACGCGTAGCCGATCATGACGCCGAACACTGACGAACTATCGTCCGTACTCGGCGTCATTGTCGCGCCCGGACTCTTTGAACTAGCGCTGACCCACAGGTCTTTCGCGTACGAGAACGGCGGGCTCGCCCACAACGAGCGCCTCGAGTTCCTCGGCGACTCGATCCTGGGCCAGGCCGTCACGGTCATGCTCTACACGGAGAATCCGCAGCTGGACGAGGGTGAGCTTGCCAAGCGCCGCGCGAGCCTGGTGTCCAGCGTCGCCCTCGCCGAAGTCGCGCGCTCGATCGGCCTCGGGGCGTACATCCGTCTCGGTCGCGGAGAGGAGCTCACCGGAGGTCGCGACAAGTCGTCGATCCTCGCCGACACTCTCGAGGCTCTCATCGGGGCCACCTACCTCGACCTCGGGGGAGAGGCCGCAACCGCTCTCGTGCTGCGTCTGATCCGCCCGCTGCTGGAGAACCCTGACCGGTTCGGCGCATCCATGGATCCGAAGACCAGCCTGCAGGAGCTGGCGGCCAGACTCGGACGAGGTCTTCCGAGCTACCAGGTCTCTGACAGCGGCCCCGATCATTCGAAGCGTTTTCACGCGACGGTGCTGCTGGGCACAGACCCGATCGCCGCCGGGGATGGCTCCAGCAAGAAGCACGCGGAGATGGCCGCGGCCCTCCAGGCCTGGACCCTGCTGCAGACACCCGCCACCTGACCGTGCCCGAGCTGCCCGAAGTCGAGGTGGTGCGCGCGGGACTCGAGCCCGCCGTCACCGGCGCGCGCGTGGAATCCGTCACCGTCTTCGATGAGCGCTCCCTGCGCCGCCACGATGGCCCCGCCGAGGACTTCATCGACCGCCTCACCGGACGCACCATGCTCGCGCCCCTGCGTCGCGGCAAGTTCATGTGGATCCCGCTGTCGCCCCCGCCGCAGTCGCCCCTGGCACTCCCGCCCCCACCGCGGTCGTCCCCACCCCCTTCGGAAATTCAGGAAATCCCGGACGCGGCTCCCGTTGCACCCGGGCAGGGCCGCGCGTTCGCGGCACCGCCGTCGCCGGGCGTGAGCGGATCTCCTGAATTTCCAACGGAGGCGCTCGTGACTCACCTCGGCATGAGCGGCCAGGTGCTGCTGCGGGACACGGCGACGGATGACGCGCGCACGAGAATCCGCGTCGACCTGCGCCATCCCGAGCACGGGCCGCTACGGCTCAACTTTGTCGACCAGCGCATCTTCGGCTCCATGGCCATTGACGGTCTCGTGCCCTCCGTGGATGGCGGGGACTCTGTGCCATCGAAGGTGGTGCACATCGCGCGAGATCCTCTGGATGAGCGGTTCAACGACGCCCTGTTTCTGACGCGGCTCGCCCGCAAGAACACCACGGTCAAGCGGGCGATGCTCGACCAGACCCTGATCAGCGGCATCGGCAACATCTATGCGGATGAGGCGCTGTGGGCCGCGCGGGTGCACTACGACCAGCCGACCGGGACACTGAGCCGAGCCCGCGCGAAACTGCTGCTCGCCGAGGTGCGCCTCGTGCTGCGCAAAGCACTCGCCGAGGGAGGAACGAGCTTCGACGCGCAGTACCTGAATGTGAACGGGCAGTCCGGCTACTTCGCCCACTCGCTGAACGCGTACGGTCGGCAGGGGGAGTCATGCCCGCGATGTGGTCGGCCGATCATCCGCGAATCATTCATGAACCGTGGGTCGCACTTCTGCGCCCACTGCCAGAGGGTGCGCTAGAAACGACCAGGTCCTCCATCGGGAGCAAAGATCAAATCAACCTCCTGGCCGGCAATTGCTCGCACCAAAACCCGGTATGGGACTTGGGTTCCGTCGGCATCGGAGGCGAAAACGACATCGGTCTCGAAGCTGTAGTACTCCTGTCCGTCCGAAAGAAGTTCAGGCGTCACATCCGGATACAACTGTGAAACCTTGGCAATTTCGTCTCCCACAACCACGCCGTCCGTCGTCTCAACAATCACGCCGCCGGTCTGAGGCTCTGTCGTCGCAACCGAAAACCTGAACATCAACGGCCCTATGGCCTCGGCCTGAGCAGAATCATCGTGAAGACGGAATTTTCCCCAGTCGAAGAATCTGTACGGATATCCCTCAGAGACATCAGGTACATCCGTGAGAACAGGCTCGAATCCGAAGGCCGTGGTGAGAGCGGCAACCACGGGATCTACAGAATCGAAGAAGCTGAATGTGGCTCCTCTGCTTCCATCGGAATTGACGATCGTGAATGAGGTCGACGACAGCGTCAGTTTTGCAGCCGTTGCGGGCTCTTGCTCCGCCGAGGGTGATGGAGTGACCTGACTGTTCGGGCTCGCCGTTGATGTGGGATCCAGAGAGGCCGAACACGCCACCAGTACGAGCGCACACAAGATCGCCGAGAGCGCGAGGGGCAGTCGAAAACGCGACATCTACGCGTCCCGTCGGTCGGCGTTGGGCGCTGGGGTAACAGTGACCCAGCGGCTCACCGTTGGCAGAGCTGCCTCGCCGCGTCGCGAACCGGCGAAAACGAGGGAGTGTCGCATTCTTGTCATGGCCTGACTGTATCGCTGCCTGCGACCGTAGCGCGGCTCGTTACGGGACTGCAATACACCAGTCGCGGTGTTGACGTAGCTGCCCGTTTTGGCGGGATTTCGCGCTGAGAGAGCGTCGATGTCGTCACCGACGGCGACCCCGTCGGCCGTCTCGATCGAGACTCCGCATTCATGAACCGTGGGTCGCACTTCTGCGCCCACTGCCAGAGGGTGCGCTAGTCGTCTGACAGGGCCTCGGACGGGGCCTCGCCCGTGCCCGTCTGCTTGAAGAACACCTGGCCGTGGAAGTCGATGCCGAGAGCACCCATCGCCGCGAGCAGGTCTGAGGGGATGAGGAATCCGGCCTGCATCCGGTCGGAGTAGCCGTTCCAGGCGATCTCGACGAAGTAGTGCTCGCGCAGCTTTTCGAGGGCCTTGCGCTTGGTCTGAAGGGTGTCGATGAGCCCGTGCACGCTGGAGAAGTCGGACTCCTCAGACGACAGGGTCTCGGGGGAGTCGAGCACCCAGATCGAATGGGTGCGCTCGCGCATTGACGGCTTTCCGTCGGAGCCCGGCCGAACGCGGCCGACAGGATCGCCCAGTTCCGCCGTGGCGGTCGGCTCGAGGCCGAGGATCTTTGTCACGGCCGCTGCCGTGTGCGTGAGGCTCTTGATCGAGAGACTCGCTTTTCCGTCGATGACCACGCGACAACCCTAGCTAACCGCGCGCGCGGTGACGGTCATCCGAGATCTTTGCGCCAGGCGCTTTCGCTCGCGATCGGCACGAACCCGACTGCCTCGTTGACGTCGAGCATGTGGCGGTTCTCCTCGGCGTTGAAGGTGATGACCGATGGATGCCCCGGCGCAACTCGTTCGAGGTGGGCGAGATTCGCGACCTTCAGCAGCATGCCGAGCCTGTGCCCGCGATGCTCCCGAACCACGAGGGTCGCATACTGGTCGGCGGCCCTGCCGACCTGCGGCGGAACGGACAGCACCGTGAATCCGACCAGGCGGGCGCTCGGGAGGTGCTCGACGGCGGCCACGACATAGGTTCGCGGATTCAGCCGCTCGTGGCGGTCGTCGGCCTCGACGACACGCTCAACGGTCCAGACGTCTTCTGGTTCCTCAAGGCCGGCCGTGGGGGCATCCGTGCTCATCCGGGTGGACAGGTGAGCGATGCCTTCCAGCCAGCGCTCGGGGGTGCGGCCCACCCAGCAGTGCGTCAGATACTCCGCGCCGCTCCTGCGTTCGGCATCGGCCACGAGAGCGGCAAGCCCATCTACGGGAAGGGTGAGCCTGCTCGCGCGCTCGATCTGTTCCAGCCGATAGCCGCGCGACAGCAGAAATTTGGTATCGGCGTGGTCGGCGTCGACCGATCCGAACCCCGTCGGCGACGGCAGCTGGTGCGGGGACAACGACGGGAGCGGTGTGAAGACAAGGGCCTTCTTCTTGCCCTCGGACGCGGCGATCGCCTCGAGCGTGTCAGACAGCGCCGTGCCGATTCCCTGCCGGCGGAATTCGGGCAGCACCTCGGCGATGATCCACGCGGAGTCGGCCTGATCCCCGGCCTGCGTCTCGTAGATCCCACGGCCGACGATGCGGCCGCCGAGCCGGGCGACGAGCATCCGGGACGGCTGGTGAGGGTCGTGAAAACGCGGCAGTTCTTCAACTGGCTCGTAGTTGAGATCCGTCGTGCCGTAGCCGGTCGCCTCGACGGTGTTGCCGACCTCGACGGCGTCGATGAAGTCCTTCGCGTCGGTGGCCGAAATGTTGTCCGGGATCGTCACGTCGTCGATGGTGAAGGCGGTCATGGCGGTCGTTCTCCTCACGGCTGGATGCGGCGGAAGGCAGCCGACCAGATTACTACCGCGGCACCGCGTTCCGACAGACCGTGACCGAAATGTGCCCCGCGACGGTTCGGACTGCCCGACCGGCCACAAACGAATGCGCGGGCCGCGACTCTGCCCGTAAGCAGAGCCGCGACCCGCGCTCTCAGGGTTGGCCTACTTGACCTTGAGCTTGATCGTGTCTTCGCTCGGGAGCAGGGTGAGCGACGACGAAGCGTCGTATGTCACCGTGATCGTGTGGGTACCAACGGGGAGGCTTGGCAGTGTGACGACCGTCGCACCGTTCACCAACTGGCTGGCTGGCAACACCTGGCTGCCGACCTTGACGGTCACCGATCCCACCGCAGCGGCATCCAGATCCGACTTGACGGTGATCTCGACGACACCCACCTCGGAAACCGAGATGTTGTTTTTCGCGAGCTTGGTTTTCACCTTGCTCTTCTCGAGGCTGGCGAATGCGGGAACGGCCACAGTGTTGGCGACCCCGACATTGCCCGCCTTGTCGGTCGCGCGGAACGTGACCGTCGTGGCGCCGTTACCCAGCGTGAAGCCGGCGGAGTAGACCGTCCAGTTTCCGGAACCGATCTTGTACTCGATGGAGGCGATGCCGCTCAGCGCGTCCGTGGCGTCCAGAACCACTGTGCGGCTGTATCCGCTCACCACGGCACTCGACACAGGGGCGCCGAGATCGACCTTCGTCGTGACGGCTGCCTCGGACTGGTTGCCCGCGGCGTCTGTCGCGCGCACCGAGAGGGTGTGTTCTCCCTCTCCGACGGTCACGGCATCGACGTACGGAGTCCACGACCCACCATCGAGCGAGTACTCGACCGTGGGGGCGGCATCCGTCTCGTCGGTGACGTTCACCGTCAGGGCGACTGGCGCGTTGTACCAGCCGAACGACGTTGCTTCGGCGTCACCATCGTCAATCGTGATGACCGGAGCGACGTAGTCCTCTTGAAGGCCCCTGTCACGGAAGTGCGTCGAGTGAACCCCAAACGAGTCGACCAGGTGCGGCACCCAGCAGGCGTCGTTGTGAGTGCCTGTCGGATACACGGCCCACGTGAAGTCAACGTTCTTCGCAGTCAGGCGGGTGGCCATCGTGCGTGCGGCGTTGTCGAATGAGTACTCATCAAACTCGCATGCGTCGAAGAAGAAGTCGTAGTGACTGAGCTCCTCCGTCGTCATGGTGTTGACCTTGTCGTACGGGCGCGGCTTGCCACCCTGGGTGGAGCCGATAGCTCCAATGTGGGACGCGATCGACGAGAACTTGTCTGGGCTCTCGAGACCGATCGACCAGGCGCCGAAGCCTCCCATGGAGACACCGCTGAGCCCGCGGAAGCTGGGGTCCGCGAGTGTGCGGTACTCAGCATCCACCAGGGGCATCATCTCGGTGTAGAACATGGTCCGCCACTTCACGGCCGTCGAGTCCACGTACCACAGCGATTCGCCGTCGGGCATGATCACGATCGTCTCGGCGAGGCCACCGGCCCACAGTGCATCCAGCTTGTCGTCCATGTCGCGCGGCTCCCATTCGCGGCTTCCGCCGTTGATGCCGTGCAGCATGTACACCACCGGGTACTGGCGGTTCGGCTCGTCAAAGTACGACGGGGGAAGGTACGTGACGAACTCGCGCAGCTTGTTTCCCTCGACAACTGACTCGACGTTCTCGCGGAAGAACCTGGAGTGGTTGCCGACCTCGAGCAGTGTGCTGGGGTCGAACTGGAGGAAGGTCTGAGCGGTCGGCTGGAATTCGAACGGAGCGCCGTTCTTGGTGCCGGTGATCGATCGGTTGGTGTCGACGACGAGGTTGCCGTTGCCATCCTGGACCACCTCGACCTCCCCGTCACTCAGGGTGAGTGTGCCACCGGACGCGGCCATCCACGTGGTGAGCTCGCGAGCTCGGCGATCGGCGTCCCTGCCGTCGTGAACGTAGCTCGAGCCGAGGGTCGCCAGGTAACCGTTCACGTCGCCCGCGGCGAGCGCGGCCTTCTGAACATCGAGCACCGCTTGCACCTGTGCCTCGACCGAGGCTGACACGCGCGCCCCTGGGATCTCGTAGACGTTCTGCCTCACCTGGTCCTTGGAGTAGATGGCGAGCGGGCCCCTGTAGATTCCGCCACCACCACTTTGGTCCTGAACCTTGATGGCGATCACGTTTTCGCCGCCAAAGACCGGAACGTTCCCGGGCACGGTGTACAGGCGCTTCTCGAACCACTGGCTGTCGGCGGGTGAGAATCGACCAGAGCTGCCGATCTTCACGCCGTTGAGGTATGCCTCGTCGGCGTCGTCAATGAAGCCGAGCGATGCGACCAGGTTGGTTCCTGCAGCCTCGGTCGGAAGGGTGAACTTGAGCCGGTACCAGCCGTAGCCGTTGTAGGAGGCCCACTGCGCGCCGTCCTCCGGGACGGTGAGGTCCAGCCAGGCGCTGTCGTCGAACGCGGGGGTCGCGTACGCGGGGTTGTCTCCCTTGATGAACTTCCATGTTCCCTCAAGGTCGACGTTGATGCTGACAGGATTGTCGGCGGCAGCTGGCGCGGCCACGCTGACCAAACCCGCGGATGCCACCAGCGCGCTGAGCGCCAGCGCGAGCATCTTTCGGGATCGTCGTATCCGGATATTCTGATGATCATTCATGCGACACGTACTTCCTTCCATGTAGTGCATCGATAACGGACGACGCAGACCGATGTGCTACCGCGGTCACGGTGACCGCGGGGGTGATCAGGGGAATCCTGATGAGGAGGGTGGTGGGCGCGTTCATGCCGCTGTCTCCCGGACGATTCGCGCCGCGCCTGCCGGCACACGGAGGAATTGCGAAATGTCCACCTTGGTGACGAGGTCATGCCCCACGACGGGGATCGTGACCTCCTCGCTCGAGTTGTTGATCACAAACACGTACGAGCGATCAGCCGACGCCCGCCGAACGACCTCCACTGCGCCCGAACCACCGAGCGCACGAATCGCGACATTCGCCTCCACGAGCGCCACGCGAAACTGCTCACGCAGCGCGGTCTCGTCGAGGGCTGTGGCGATGTAGCGTGCCTCGCCGGCACCAAACATGTTGCGAGTCACGGCTGGCAGCCCGGGCACGGGGCCGTCGGTGTACCGCGAGATCGCGTCGGCCGTGGTCAGTGTGAGGCGCTCGGTCCAGAGCCCAGCGGTCGCTCCGCTGTCGAGATGGACGACGTCGCCTGGGAGGACCGGCACGAATTCCTCAACCCTCACACCGAGCATGTCCCGGAACGCGCCCGGATAGCCGCCAAGGCGGACGCGGTCGCAGTCATCGACGATGCCGCTGTTGAAGGTGACGACAGCGTGCCCGCCAGCCTCGACCCACGACGTGAGTCGCGTCGCATCATCGTCAGAGACGAGGTGGAGGCTCGGGACCACTGCCAGTCGGTAGCCGTCGAGTGAAGCTGAGGGCGACACGACGTCGACGGTGACACCGAGCTCTCGCAGTGCGCTGTACACCGCATGAACCTGCTGAAGATAGTTAACCGCCTGGCTGGGACGAGCTTCGCCGTCGGCTGCCCACCACGCCTCCCAACTGAAGAGGATCGCGACGTGAGACTCGACGCGGGTGCCGGCGACTTCGGCAAGGTCAGTCATCAGGCGCCCAAGCGCGACAGTTTCCCGCCAGACCTCGCTATCCGTTCCCGCGTGTGGGATGAGAGCGGAGTGGAATTTTTCCGCACCCTGTGGCGACGCGCGCCATTGGAAGAAACACACGCCGTCGGCACCACGCGCGATATGTGACACCGAGTTGCGGGTCATCTCGCCGGGCTGCTTCGGCAGGTTGTGTGGCTGCCAGTTGACTGCTCCAGCACTGCTCTCCATGAGCAGCCAGGGCTCGCCTTTGGCCAGCCCGCGTGTCAGATCGGCGGCGAACGACAACTCGGCGGTCGGGTTGGGCAGTCGATGGTCGAGGTAGTGGTCATTCGCAACGAGATCGACGTCGTCGACCCACGTCCAGTAGTCGAGGTTTCGAATGTGGGCGGTCACCATGAAGTTGGTGGTCACCGGGGCGGCGCTGTGGCGGCGGATCACCGCGCACTCGCTGCGGTAGTAGTCGAGAAGTTCGTCTGAACTGAATCGCTGAAAATCGAGGCGCTGGGCGGGATTGCGCAACGAAAGGGCTGCGCGGGGCGGGAGAATCTCGTCCCAGGCGCCGTACCTCTGGCTCCAGAAGGAGGTGCCCCACGCCTCGTTGAGGGCGTCGATGGTGTCATAGCGATGACGGAGCCACGTGCGAAACGCGACAGCACTGTCGTCGTCGTAGCAGAGAGCGTTGTGGCACCCGAGCTCGTTCGAGACGTGCCACAGCGCAACGGCGGGATGCGCGCCATAGCGGGATGCCACGGCCTCGACGAGGTGGAGGGCGTACTCCCGGAAGACTGGCGAACTCGGGCACCATGCCTGCCGTCCGCCCGGATACCGCGTCGTGCCGTCTTCCGCCATGGGAAGGATCTCGGGATGCGCCGTGCTCAGCCACGGCGGGGCCGACGCGGTGCCGGTTCCGAGGTTCACGCGGATATTATTCGCGTGGAGAAGATCGATGATCTCGTCGAGGTCCGCGAAATCGAACTCGCCCTCTCGGGGCTGAATGTTCGACCAACCGAAGATGTTAAGCGCGACCAGGCCGATTCCCGCGTCGCGCATCAACCGGACGTCATCCCGCCAGACGTCGGAACCCCACTGCTCCGGGTTGTAGTCGCAGCCAAATACCATCCCGTTGGTGAGGGAACTGACCGACGTGACGGGTCCGGTGCGGGGGATGTTCACGAAGGCTCCTTTGCAATTCTGTGAACGTGCACAGAATTGGCGAAAAAGGGGGTTCGACGCCAATGTCTGGGAACGTGCACAGATTATCGAGCGCTTCTCAACCCTGTCAAGCAAGCCGGGAATATCGTTGTCCCGTGCTCCCCGCAGGCAACCGTTTACACCGCACGATGTCAGCCGCGTTTGACCGCCTTCGGAAATTCAGGAAGTCCGCCGCGCACCGCGCAGTGACTGCCGGAAGCACCGCGGCGATCTCGTCTGCCGCACCGCATTTCCTGAATTTCCGAAGGTTGGACGGCGTGGAGCATCTGCTGGCGGCGTCGGCCCCGCCTGCACGGGGAGCGGCCGGCGTTCCGGTACCGTATACCCAGCATCCGAGACCACAGAAAGGGCGGCGTCTTGTACCTGAAGAGCCTGACCCTGAAGGGGTTCAAGTCTTTCGCGCAGCCGACCACTTTCGCGTTCGAACAGGGCGTGACGTGTGTGGTGGGCCCGAACGGCTCCGGCAAGTCCAATGTGGTGGATGCCCTCGCTTGGGTCATGGGGGAGCAGGGCGCCAAGACCCTCCGCGGCGGCAAGATGGAGGACGTCATCTTCGCGGGGACGGCGACGAAAGGCCCGCTCGGTCGGGCCGAGGTCATCCTCACCATCGACAACTCCGACGGCGCACTGCCGATCGAGTACACCGAGGTCACGATCAGCCGCACGCTGTTCCGTAATGGCGGAAGCGAGTACGCGATCAACGGCGACCAGTGCCGCCTGCTCGACGTGCAGGAGCTGCTGAGCGACAGCGGCCTCGGCCGCGAGATGCACGTCATCGTCGGCCAGGGCCAGCTCGACGCTGTGCTGCGGGCCAGCCCCGAGGAACGGCGCGGTTTCATCGAGGAGGCCGCCGGCATCCTGAAGCATCGCCGCCGCAAAGAGAAGACCATTCGCAAGCTCGACGCCATGCAGGCCAACCTCCTGCGCCTTTCTGACCTCGCCGGCGAGATCAGGCGCCAGCTGAAGCCACTGGGGCATCAGGCGGAGATCGCGAAGCAGGCGGCATCCATTGCTTCGATCGTTCGGGATGCCCGAGCCAGGCTTCTGGCGGACGAGGTGGTCGAGCTTCGCGCCGCGATCACCGACTTCAGCCGCAGTGAGTCTGAGCGCAAGACCGAGCGCATCGTGCTGCAGGAGCAGCTCGACCAGGCGAAGCTGCGCGAGAGCCGGCTGGAGCACGCGCAGGTCGGCGACGCCGTGGACCTCGCCCGCCGCACCGCTTTCGGCCTCGAGTCTGCGCAGGAGCGTCTGCGAAACCTGTACACGCTCGCGAACCAGCGGCTGGCGCTGCTTGGCCAGCAGGGCGATGGGCCGTCGCTGGGCAACTCCGTCAGCCAGGCTTCGGTGGTCGAGGCTCAGGATGAGGCGAAGCGGCTTGCTGCCGGTGTCGCGGATGCTGAGGTAGCGGTGGGCATCGCCGCGGCAGCGTCAGCCACGGCAAAGGCGTCCCTGGATTCGCTGGATGAAGAGATCTCGGCCCAAAGCGCACTCGTTTCGCGCCACGAACTCGAGCTCGCCGGGCTCGCGTCCCGTGTGGATGTCGCACGCTCCACCCTGGCCGCCGCCCGCGGTGAGCTGCTGCGTCAGCAGAACGCCCTCGAACAGGCCGAGCAGCGTCGGGATGCCTCGCGCACCCAGTTCGACGCCCTCGAATCGACGGCAACGACGGCCGAGGAGGGTGACGGCTCGCTCGACGCCGCGTATGAGGCAGCCGAATCGCTGGTGGCACAGACCCAGGGCGAGATCGAGACCCTCCGCGACGAGCTGCACGCGGCCGAGCGGGAACGCGATGCGCTCGCCGCACGCAACTCGGCGCTGTCGCTCGCCGTCGATCAGAAAGACGGCTCCAGTGCGCTGGTTGGCGCGAAGTTGGCCGGCATCCGCGGCCTCGTCGCCGAACATGTCAAGATCGAGCCCGGGTTCGAGGCGGCCATCGCCGCGGCTCTCGGCTCCCTCGCCGACGCCGTGCTGGCGGATGATGCGGAGAGCGCATTCTCGGCTCTCGAGCATTCCGCAGCCAAAGACTTCGGTCGTGTCGAGGTGGTGCTCGCGGCGACCGCGGACGCAGCGCCGCCACGAAAGCTGCCGGGGGTGCGTGCCGCCGTCGAGGTTGTGACGGCACCGAACGGTGTGCTCGGGCTGCTGGCCGGCGTCTACGTCGCCGACGACCTGGAGGTGGCGCGCGCCGCCTTCGCCGACATCACAGATGCCACGGTCGTCACGCGCGCGGGTGACGTCCTCACGCAATACGTGCTGCGGGGCGGTTCCGGAGCGAAGCGTTCGAGGCTCGAGCTTGTCGCCGAGCGTGATGCTGCAGCCGCGAAACTTGAGGTTGTCACCACCCAGATCGAGCGCACGAGATTCGCCCTGGCCGAGCGGCGGGGCGCGCTCGAGACCGCCAAAAACGAGGCATCCACGGCACTCACCACCCTGCGAGAGCACGACGCCGCCCTCGCCGCGCAGTCCGAGCAGCTGGCCCGGTTCCGCATCCAGCTCGATGCTGCCCAGGCCGAGTGGGATCGACTCTCTTACGGCCTCGAGGTGACAGCCGAGAAGGTTCAGGATGCCGAATCCGCCGTGGAGCGCGCGAGCGCCGCCCACGACGACTACGCATCCACCCCGCGGCCCATGCTCGACGTTTCGGCCCGCGAGGGCGTGCTCGGCGAGGTGGAGGCGGCGCGTGCCGCAGAGCTTGAGCTGCGCATCCAGCTGGAGACTATCCGGGAGCGGGTCAGGGCCGAGCGGGCCAGGGCAGAGGCTCTCGCCGCGCAGCTCATCGCCGAGCGCGCCGCCGCCGAGGAGCAGGCGCGACTTACGGTCATCCGGCAACGGCAGGTCGCGGCGGCCACTGAGGTCATCGCGGCGCTTCCCACCGTGCTCGACGCCGCAGACCGTTCGGTATCGGAGGCGCGAGTTCAGCTCGCCGCGCGCGAGTCAGAACGATCGGCCCAGAACGAGGAACTGGCGAAGCTGCGTCGCGAGGAGGGTTCGCTTCGCGAGCGGTTGTTCGCGATCAGCGAGAACGTGCACGGACTCGAGATGCAGATCTACGAGAAGAAGCTGCACCTGTCGACACTGCTCGAACGCTCCGGCGAGGAGCTCGGGCTCGTCGAGGACGTGCTCGTCGCCGAGTACGGCCCGCAGGTGCCCATCCCGGACGACAACGCGCCCTCCGCACCTTCCGAAATGACGGAACCTGCGGATGCCGCGCCCGGGAATCCGGGCGATGCCGACTCGGATTCACCCTCAACTCCGTCATTTCGGAAGGTGGTGGCGGAGGAGGAAGCGGCGCCCGGGAAGCCGTTCGTGCGCATCGAGCAGCAGGCGCGCCTGGCTGCGGCCGAACGCAAGCTCGCTCAGCTCGGCCGCGTGAACCCGCTCGCGCTCGAGGAGTTCGAGGCGCTGGAGCAGCGCCACAAGTTCCTCACCGAGCAGCTCACCGACCTCACGAACACCCGCAAAGACCTGCTCACGATCATCGACGAGATCGACGAGAAGATGCAGGACATCTTCGGCTCAGCGTTCGAAGACACCCGCGTCGCCTTCAACGAGGTCTTCCCGATCCTGTTCCCCGGTGGCACCGGCAGCATCCAGCTGACCGATCCAGACAACCTGCTCACGACCGGCATCGAGGTCAGCGTGAAGCCGGCGGGCAAGAAGATCGAGCGACTGTCGCTGCTCAGCGGTGGCGAGCGATCCCTGGCCGCTGTGGCGCTGCTGATCGCGATCTTCAAGGCGCGCCCCAGCCCGTTCTACATCATGGATGAGGTCGAGGCTGCGCTCGACGACGCCAACCTCGGGCGGCTGCTCACCATCTTCCAGGACCTGCGCGAGACATCCCAGCTCATCGTCATCACGCACCAGAAGCGCACCATGGAGATCGCGGACGCCCTGTACGGCGTGAGCATGCGCGCCGACGGCATCAGTGCTGTCGTCGGCCAGCGGGTGGCTGCTGCGGCGAGCTAGATTCGATCGGCGACGGCGAGCGCCTGCCCGTTGACGCTCAGCACGTTCCAGTGATCTCCGTCGAGCCTGAACGTCGAGATCGAACCGTTGAGGATCCCATCGACCTTGCGCCCGGCGAAATCAGAGAGCGTGTACCGGATGATCGTGCCGTGGCACACGATGACGACGTCCTGTCCGGGGTAGTCGGCGGCGATGCGCGCCACTCCGGCGCGGCCACGTTCGACCACCGACGCGATGTTTTCGGCGCCAGGGTATTCACGGGACGGCCAGCGTGCGATGGCTGCGTCGGCTGAGGTGCCCTCAAGCTCTCCGTAGTCGCGCTCGGCGAGCTTCGGGTAGGCGGGGCCGAGCTCGATGCCCAGCTCCCCGGCGATGATCTCGGCGGTTTCGCGCGCGCGCTGCAGCCCCGACGACACGATCGCCGTCCAGGGGGAATCGCGCAGGGTGGCCGCGGCATCCAGGGCCTGCTGGCGGCCGACATCATTGAGCGGGATGTCGCTCGAGCCCTGAAAGAGCCCGTCGCGGTTCCAGTCGGTCTGGCCATGACGGATGAAGGCGTATGTCACTGTTTCTCCCCGGGGTGAACACCCAGTCTCCCAGATCGGCACAACTGCGACGCAGCAAGGCTAGGCCTTCACGAGCCGCCCGAGCTCAACCCCGCCGCGGTCGAGCAGCACCAAAACCTCGCCGTCGAGACCCGCGAGCTGCGCCTGCGACACCCAGCCCGGCACCGGGGCACCGTCACACGCCATCAGGGTGGAGAGTCCGGATGACGCGAGAAATCCGCCACCGGATCCGGCAGCCCAGCGACCTCCGCTGACGTTGCACCCGTCTGACCCCGTCCACGTCCCGTCGACTGCAAAGTCGACCTTGGCTCCCGTGGATACGCTGACACCCTCCGGCAACCACCGCCCTGCGATCGAGCCCACGGCGAGGTCTGCCGGCAACGGCACGGCGTCGGCGAAATACGCGCGGGTTTCGTCCGTGACCTCCGGGGGCTGGGCGAAAAACTCGGCCCCGTCAGGGAGGAGGTCAGGTGCGCCGTCGATGATGAGTTCTGCGACGGGTGAGCCCGCGGCATCCGTCAACTCCCACCCGCCCTCGGTGGGTGCGTAGCCCTCCGCTGACTCCAACCAGGGCACCTCGGGCAGCGAGGCGCTGGCGCACAGCCCACTGGCGCCGTAGACCGATGCGAGCATGAGGCCGCCTGCTCCGCGCCAGGATCCCGAAATGATGCCGCAGTCTCGCGAGAGCTGGAATTCGCCCGCGGTGAGACGCAGCCAGGTGTTTGCCGTTTCACCCTCGGCGCCTGCCACTCGCCACAGGCCCACGAGCCCGACCGCCGGCGACCCTTCGCTTTCCACCTCTGGGGGCGGGGTTGAGCTCGTGCAGCCGGAGATGAGCGCGACAGCGGCAACGGTGGCGAGCAGTCTCCCGAACATGACCCAAGCATGACAACGCGCCACCGGATGCGCTACCCATCGTTCTGTGCAACGCTCACGTCCACCCCGCTATACCCTTGCAGGATGGCATCACCGTGGTCCCTCTCCAGCGCACTCAAGGGCATGTTCGCTCGCCCCACCATCGACGACACCACGTGGGATGACCTCGAGGATGCGCTCATCTCCGCCGATTTCGGGCCGGACATCACCGAGTCGGTCGTCGATGAGCTGCGCGCGAGCGTCGCGAAGTTCCGCACGACAGATCCGGCAGACCTCAAAAGGATGCTGCGCGAGACCCTCGAGGAACGCCTCGCGAAGCTCGACCCGACCCTGCACCTGAGCAACCGCCCGGCCGTCGTGCTGGTCGTCGGGGTCAATGGCGTGGGCAAGACGACGACCATCGGGAAGTTCGCGAAGTTCCTCACCAACTACGGCCGCACGGTCGTCGTCGGTGCTGCAGACACCTTCAGGGCGGCCGCCGTCGAACAACTGGCGACGTGGGCCGAACGCGGGGGAGCCGAGATCGTGCGCCCGCAGCAGCAGGGGCAGGATCCGGCATCCGTCGCCTTCCAAACCGTGGAGCGCGCCCAGCGCGAGGGCATCGAGATCGTGCTGATCGACACGGCGGGCCGGCTTCAGACCAAGAGCGGGCTGATGGACGAGCTCGGCAAGATCCGCCGCGTCGTCGAAAAGCAGACCGAGATCGCCGAGGTGCTGCTCGTCCTCGACGCGACCACTGGACAGAACGGTCTATCACAGGCGCAGGCCTTCATCGAGCACGCCGGTGTTACCGGGCTCGTGCTGACCAAACTCGACGGCTCGGCCAAGGGCGGCTTCGTGCTTGCGGTGCAGGAGAAGACGGGCATCCCGATCAAACTGGTCGGCCAGGGTGAGGGCATCGGCGACCTGACGGGCTTCACCCCGCACGTGTTCGTGCAGGGGCTGGTCGGCTAGCCCGGAAGCGCGACGCCGACAGTGCGCTCGCTGTGGTGCACGGGTTAGACCCCGTCGACCGCGTAGCGCTGTGAGAGAGCCGCGTAGTGGTCGCCGTTGGCCCTAATACCTGCGCGCTCGTCGTCCGTGAGCTCACGCCGCACCTTCGCGGGTACGCCTGCCACGAGTGAGCCTGGCGGCACGACTGTGCCTTCGAGCACGACCGCGCCAGCAGCCACGAGCGAGCCAGCGCCAATGACGGCGTGGCTCAGTACGGTCGAGTTCATGCCGATGAGACAGTCGTCCTCGATCGTGCAGCCGTGCACGACCGCGCTGTGGCCGACGCTCACTCCCGAGCCGATGCGGAGGGGAGCGTCACCGTCGACGTGTACCACCACGTTGTCCTGGAGGTTGGTTCGCTCGCCGATCGTGATGGTGTTGCTGTCGGCTCGCAGCACGGTGCCGAAGAACGCGCTCGCACCGGCGGCGAGCGTCACAGCGCCGATGAGCGTGGCGTTAGGGGCGACCCAGGCTGACGTGTCGATCGCGGGTGTGTTGCCGTTGAACGGAACGATAAGAGGCATGGCTTCAGCGTAGCGAGGGGAGCCGTGATGCGACCTCGTGCAGCACGCTCTCTGTGCCGGCGTATATGCCAGCGGCGCGCGGCCAGTGAGTAATGACGTCGGTGAAGCCGAGCTCGGTGGCGCGGCCGACCAGTTCTTCGAAGGCGCCCACGCTTTCCAGCGCGAACTGGCCGCCCGAATCGAGAGACAGGTACCGGTCGATCGTGGCCGGGTCCCGGCCAGCAGCATCGGCCGTAGCATCCAGCCGGCGTGCGAGGGCGGCGACGCCCGACCACCACTGCTGACCGACGAGGCCGTCCGGCCCGGTGGTCGCCCAACCCTGGGCGTGCTTCGCGACCACCCCGAGGCCTTTCGGCCCGTTGGCGGCGATCACGAAGGGCACCCGCGGCTTCTGCGCGGGCATCCCGACCATCCGCGCGTTCACGGCCTCGAACCACTCGCCGTGGCGGGTGATTCCGCCCGACCCCGGCACCTCGAAGCGCAGCAGTTCGTCGAGCCCGTCGACGAACTCAACGAAGCGTGCGTGCCGTTGGCCCGGGGTGAGCTCGGGTTGGCCGAGTACAAAGGCGTCGAAGCCGGTTCCGCCCGACCCGATTCCCAGCAACACACGGCCGCCGGCGATGTCGTCGAGCGTTGCGACATCCTTGGCGAAGGTCACGGGATGTCGAAAGTTAGGCGAGGAGACGAACGTGCCGATGCGGATGGTCGACGTGACAGTGGCGGCCGCGACGAGTGTCGGAATCGTCGCGCCCCATGGCTCGTCGGCGAGGCTGCGCCACGACAAGTGGTCATAGGTCCAGGCGTGGTCGAAGCCCAGGGATTCCGCGTCAGCCCAGGTGCGGCGGGCACTGGCCCATGGTTCCTGGGGAAGGATGACGATACCGAAGCGCATGTGGCGAGCCTAGGGTGCTCGGCAGCAGTTAAACTGGCTGCACCATGGCACTTTTCGGAAACCTCACTGATCGTCTCGCCGATACGTTCAAGAACCTGCGCGGCAAGGGCAAGCTCAGCCCCGCAGATATCGACGGAACGGTCCGCGAGATCCGCCGCGCGCTGCTCGACGCCGACGTTGCGCTCGAAGTCGTCAAAGAATTCACGGGCCGCGTGCGCGACCGCGCTCTGGGCGATGAGGTTTCGAAGTCGCTGAACCCCGCCCAGCAGGTGGTGCAGATCGTCAACGACGAGCTGGTGACGATCCTCGGTGGCGAGACCCGTCGCATCCAGTTCGCCAAGTCTGGCCCCACGGTCATCATGCTCGCCGGCCTTCAGGGTGCTGGTAAGACCACGCTCGCCGGCAAGCTCGCGAAGTGGCTCAAGTCCGAGGGTCACACCCCGATGCTGGTCGCGGCCGACCTCCAGCGCCCAAACGCCGTCACGCAGCTGCAGGTGGTGGGCGAGCAGGCTGGGGTCGCCGTCTACGCTCCCGAGCCTGGCAATGGCAAGGGTGATCCGGTTCGGGTCGCCAAGGACGCCCTCAAGGAGGCCAACCGTAAGCAGTACGACGTGGTCATCGTCGATACGGCCGGCCGTCTCGGTGTCGACGCCGAGCTGATGAAGCAGGCCGCCAACATCCGTAAGGCGGTCGATCCCGACGAGGTTCTCTTCGTCATCGACGCCATGATCGGTCAGGATGCCGTCACCACCGCTCGCGCCTTCCAGGACGGTGTCGACTTCACGGGTGTCGTGCTCTCCAAGCTCGACGGTGACGCCAGGGGCGGTGCCGCGCTATCCGTCGCGAGCGTCACGGGTCGCCCGATCCTCTTCGCCAGCACGGGGGAGTCGCTGGACGACTTCGAGCCGTTCCACCCCGATCGCATGGCAAGCCGCATCCTGGATCTCGGTGACATCCTCACCCTCATCGAGCAGGCGCAGAAGAATTTCGACGAGGAGGAGTCGCGCAAGGTCGCGGAGAAGTTCGCGACAGACACTTTCACCCTCGAGGATTTCCTCGCCCAGATGCAGCAACTCAAGAACATGGGCTCGATTAAGAGCATGCTCGGGATGCTGCCTGGCGCGAAGGGTATGCGCGACCAGCTCGAGAACTTCGACGAGTCCGAGATCACCCGCACCGAGGCGATCATCCAGTCGATGACCCTGCAGGAGCGCCGGGTTCCGAAGCTTCTCAATGGTTCACGCCGTGTTCGTATCGCGCGTGGTTCCGGCACGACCGTCACCGAGGTCAACGCTCTCGTCAACCGCTTCGAGCAGGCGGCGAAGATGATGAAGACCGTTGCCCGCGGTGGCACGCCGCAGATTCCGGGCATGGGCCCGATTCCCGGCCAGAAGTTCGGTGGGGCGAAGCAACAGCAGAAGAAAAAGGGCTCGAAGTCGGGTAACCCGGCAAAGCGCGCTGCCGAGAACGCTGCATTGGCTGCGCCAAAGCCGGCGGCGGCAGCGGGCTCCGGTTTTGGTCTGGGTTCCACGCCCGGTGGCCCGAGCGAAGAAGAACTCGCCAGCCTCCAGAAATTTCTCGGCCGCTGATCGGCCATAGTCTGAAGGTATGACGACTCGACCTGTTCGCCTGGGTGTGCAGGTTGCACCCCAGCACGCCGAATACCCGAAGATCCGCGCCGTAGTGCAGGAACTCGAGCAGCTTGGCGTCGACATCCTGTTCAACTGGGATCATTTCTTTCCGCTCAGCGGCGACCCGGACGGGCTGCATTTCGAGGCGTGGACCGAGCTCGCCTCCTGGGCCGAGCTCACCAGCCGGGTGCAGCTCGGAACGCTCGTGAACTGCAACAGCTACCGAAACGCCGACCTGCAGGCCGACATGGCTCGAACGATCGACCACATCAGTGCGGGCGACACCGGCACGGGGCGATTCATTTTCGGCACAGGCTCCGGCTGGTTCGAGCGCGACTACGACGAGTACGGCTACGAGTTCGGCACGGCGGTTCAGCGGTTGGATGCCCTCGCCGAGGCCATGCCAAGAATCGAGCAGCGCTGGGCCGCCCTCAACCCCGCCCCCACGCGCAAGATTCCCGTGCTGATCGGCGGTGGCGGCGAGAAGAAGACCCTGCGGATCGTGGCACAGCACGCCGATATTTGGCACAGCTTCACGGCCCCGCACGACCTCGAGCGCAAGCTCGGGATTCTTGCCGAGCACGGTGCCGCGGTCGGTCGCGACGTCAGTGAGATCGAGATTTCCAACGAATTGAGGGGCGCCGACGAGGCAGCTGCCGACGCCATGAGGGCACACGGCGTTACCCTGTTCACCCTGAACATCTCGGGCCCCGACTACGACCTGGCTGCCGTGAAACGCTGGCTGGCCTGGCGCGACGCCCAGAACCGCTGAGCGCGTTACTGCCAGCGCTCGGCGGCTTTCGGCCATCGTGTTCCTCGGCGCGCTGAGCGGTCGGCGGTTGAGGCTAGCCTGACGAGGTGAGTATCGACAACACCTCGGCAGGGCCGGGCCGCGGCGTGATCGTCGCCATTGTGGTGACCGTGCTCGCGTGGGCCAGCGCCTTCATCGTGATCCGTGGCACCGGCGAGTTCATCTCCGGGGGTGCGCTTGCGCTCGGCCGACTGGTGGTCGGGGCCGTGCTGCTGGGAGTGGTCGTGCTGCTCCGCGGCAGGTGGGTGAGGCCGTCCGCCCGCGAGTGGCTGCAGATCACGGGCTTCGGGGTGCTGTGGTTCGGGGCATACAACGTCGCCCTCAACATCGCCGAACACACCCTCGACGCTGGCACCACCTCGATGCTGGTCAACATCGGGCCGATCCTCGTTGCCCTCGGCGCTGGCGTCTTCCTGCGTGAGGGCATTCCGAAGTGGCTCGCCATCGGGGCCGGGGTCGCGCTCGTCGGCGTCATCCTGATTGGCATCGGTTCAGCGGCGTCGAACGACGGGGGTGTGCGCTTCGGCGACGGCACCGGGGTGCTCTGGTGCCTGGCCGCTGCCCTCGCCTACGCCATCGGTGTGCTGCTGCAGAAGCCCACGCTGAGGCGCATTCCGAACGCTCAGGTCACCTGGCTTGGGTGCGTCATCGGCATGGTCGCGTGCCTGCCGTTCACCGGCGACCTGCTGCGAGAGGTGCAGGATGCCCCAACCAGCGCCATTCTCGGCGTGCTCTATCTCGGGGCCGTGCCCACGGCCGTCGCCTTCAGCACCTGGGGGTACGCGCTGTCCAGGATGCCCGCGGGCCAGCTCGGAATCACCACGTATCTGGTGCCGCCCCTGGTGATCACCTTCGGGCTCATCGTCTTCGGTGAGGTGCCGCCACCGCTGGCAATTGTGGGCGGTACGGTCTGTCTCGTGGGTGTCGCGTTGTCGCGTCGACGCCCCAGGAAGGCCCCGGCGGCGGTACCCGTTACCGATCCGGACAAAACCATGGCAGAATAGCGAGTCGAGTCCTTCGCAGCCCGACCCTCTAATCGGCGCGAGTGGAATCCATCAGAGCTTTTGTGCCGAGTGTGCCCCCACGCTCACGGCTAGCGGTTCGCCACCAATAACATTTAATTCAGGAGAATTGTGGCTGTAAAGATTCGTCTCAAGCGCATGGGCAAGATCCGTGCACCGTACTACCGCATCGTTGTGGCTGACTCGCGCAACAAGCGCGATGGCCGCTCGATCGAGGAAATCGGCAAGTACCACCCCACCGAAGAGCCTTCGTTCATCGAGGTCGACTCCGAGCGTGCGCAGTACTGGTTGGGTGTTGGCGCACAGCCGAGCCCGCAGGTCGAGGCCATCCTCAAGCTCACCGGCGACTGGGGAATCTTCAAGGGCGACAAGAACGCTGTCAGCACCGTGAAGACCAAGGAAGCCAAGGCTGTGTTCCAGGCTGACGAGAAGAAGAAGCCGGTTCTCAAGCCCAAGGCCGAGAAGCCCGTCGAAAAGGTTGAGGCTCCCGTCGCTGCCGACGAGACCCCAGCAGCCGACGAGTCGACCGCTGACGCTCCTGCTGCCGAGGCCACCGAGGCGCCCGCCGCCGCGGCCGACGCCGACAAGTCCTAACAATGCTCGCTCCTGCTCTCGAACACCTGGTCAAGGGGATCGTCGATCACCCTGACCAGGTTCAGGTCGTCGCAAAAAGCTCGCAGCGCGGTGATGTCCTCGAAGTGCGCGTGCACCCCGAAGACCTCGGCCGTGTGATCGGGCGCGCAGGCCGCACCGCGAAGGCGCTCCGCACCCTGGTTTCGGCTCTCGCCGACGGCCAGCGCGTGCGCGTCGACGTGGTCGACACCGACGCTTAGTCAGTCACGGTGTCAGAGCACAAAGTAACCCCAGCGAAAAAGACGAAGTCGCTCGACAGCGAGGTGCCGAATTCCGGCGCTGAGCAGAACAGCGCGCGACCGAGTAAATCGCAATTGAGAGTCGGTCGCCTGACGAAGGCGCATGGCCTCAAGGGTGCCATCAAGGTTGAGTTGTACACGGATGCCCCGGAACGACGTTTCGTTCCGGGCGCCGTGTTCTCCCTGCAGGTGCCCAGCAGTTCCGACTGGCACGGCAAGACTCTCGAGCTCATCGAGCTCAAGTTCTACAACGCCCAGCCCGTCGCTTTCTTCAAGGGCATTCTCGACCGTTCGACGGCCGAAACCCTGATCAAGGCGATCCTGTGGATCGAACACGACCCCGCCGAGAAGTCTGACGAAGAGGATGCGTGGTTCGACCACCAGCTCGTCGGGCTCACGGTGATCAGGGACGGCGCGAAGGTCGGAACGATCTCGAAGATCGACCACTTCCCGGCTCAGGACCTCATCACCGTCGATACGCCCACCGGCGATGTTCTCGTGCCGTTCGTCAAGGCGATCGTCGCGTCGGTCGACATCGATGCTGGCACCATGACCGTCACGCCCCCGCTCGGCCTCTTCGAAGAGATCGCCGACGAGACGGGCGACGCGCCCGGCGAGACATCCTCCGGCGCGGAGTAACACCCGTGAAGATCGACATTGTCACGATCTTTCCTGAATTTTTCGGGGTGCTCGATGTCTCCCTGCTCGGCAAGGCGCGCCAGTCCGGGCTGATCGACGTCGACGTTCACAACCTGCGCGACTTCACCCACGACAGGCATCGGACGGTGGATGACACCCCGTACGGCGGGGGAGCCGGCATGGTGATGCGGCCGGAGCCGTGGGGTGAGGCTCTCGATTCGGTCGTCGACGAGACATCCGTCGTCATTTTTCCCTCACCCGCGGGCGAGGTCTTCACCCAGGCGACGGCGCGCGAACTGGCCCTCGAACCTCGACTGGTGTTCGGCTGTGGTCGCTACGAGGGCATCGACCAGCGAGTCATCGACCACACGAGATCGAAGGCGCGAGTTCGCGAGATCAGCCTCGGCGACTACGTGCTGAACGGCGGCGAGGTTGCCGTCATGGCGATGATCGAGGCGATCGGTCGCCTGGTGCCCGGTGTGATCGGCAACGCCGCCAGCCTCGACGAGGAGAGCCACGAGGGCGGGCTGCTCGAATATCCCAGCTACACCAAGCCGGCGACCTGGCGCGAGCTCGAGGTTCCGCCCGTGTTGCTCAGTGGTAACCACGGCGCGATCGCCGCGTGGCGCCACGAACAGCAGGTAGAACGCACCCGCAGAGTCCGCCCCGACCTTCTCCCGTAGGACGCTGTGCGCCGTTACCGGCGCGCGGTGAGAACGATGGGGCCGTTCTCGGTGATTGCGACGGTGTGCTCGGCGTGTGCCGCCCTGGAGCCATCTTCGCTGCGCAACGTCCACCCGTCGGCGTCCGTGTAGATGCGGTCGGTGCCGATCATGAGCCATGGCTCAATGGCAAACACCAGCCCCGCGCGCAGGGGCAACCCGCGACCGGCGCGACCGTTGTTGGGAATGTGCGGGTCGCCATGCATGGTGCGACCGACGCCGTGGCCACCGAAATCGGTGTTGACGCTGTAGCCGTCCGCCTGCGCAACGGCACCGATGGCCGCCGAGATGTCGCCGATCCTGTTGCCGACAACGGCCGCAGCGATGCCGGCATCCAGCGCTCGCGAGGTGGTGTCGATGATGGCGGTGTCTTCGGCCCTGGCCGTACCCACCACGAAGCTGATCGCCGAGTCTGCCACCCAACCGTCGACGGATGCGGCGAAGTCAAGCGACAGCAGGTCGCCGTCGCGAAGCTTGTAGTCGTGGGGGAGGCCATGCAGGGCTCCGTCGTTGACCGAGGTGCAGATGACCTTGCCGAAGGGGGAGGCCCCAAACGACGGGTGGTAGTCGATGTAGCAGCTCTCGGCGCCAACCTTGCGGATCATGTCGTGCGCGAGCTTGTCGATCGTGAGCAGGTTCGTGCCGACGGTGGATGCCGCGGCTGTGGCTTCGAGTACGCTCGCGACAAACCTGCCGGCGGCGCGCATCTGGTCAATTTCGGCGGGGGTGCGTAATTCAATCACCCGCTCGATGATACGGCGTGCGACCCTGTGGAGTAGCAGCATGGTCGTCAACTGTGCGAGAATGATCGTTCGTGCCCACATCCGGCTCTGCCACAGGGGTTTCGGTTGGTTCTCGTCTGAGATTCAACGGGCACACACTCCATTCTTAACACCTGAACACGCGTTCGACCTGTGGCGGGCGCAGAGAGCGAAAACTCCATGCATATTCTCGACGCAGTCGATGCACCGTCACTGAAAGACAACATCCCGGACTTCCGCGCCGGTGACAACGTCAAGGTGCACGTCAACATCATCGAAGGCACGCGCGCTCGTATCCAGGTCTTCCAGGGTGTCGTTATCGGCCGCTCCGGCGAGGGCGTTCGCGAAACGTTCTGCGTTCGCAAGGTCAGCTTCCAGATCGGTGTCGAGCGTACGTTCCCGGTTCATTCCCCGGTGATCGACCACATTGAGATCGTCACCCGCGGTGACGTTCGCCGCGCCAAGCTGTACTACCTCCGCGCTCTTCGCGGCAAGAAGGCGAAGATCAAAGAGAAGCGCGACTTCTAAAACTGAACATCGCCCGACAGCGCTGCTGTCGAGTGCGATGTGAGCATTTCCTGAGCTCCCGGCAACATATGCTTGCTGGGAGCTCAGGGGTTTAATGACAAGTGAAGTGCAGGGGGCCGTCGCCGACGGTTCCGACCAAATGCGGCCGCGCCGCGGCCGTGGCCGTGGATGGAAGATCTTCGTCCGCGACATCCTGGTCATCTTCATTGCGGCGCTTCTGATCTCGTTCCTGATCAAGACTTTCCTGATCCGGTCGTTCTACATCCCGTCAGACTCGATGAACAGCACGCTCATCCAGCAGGACCGCATCATCGTCAACCAGCTCGAACCGGTGCTCATCCCCATCGAGCGCGGAGATGTCGTGGTGTTCCGCGATCCCGGCAACTGGCTGCCCCCCAGCTCCGAAATTCCCGTCAACGGTTTCGTGGGCGCGGTGGATGCCGTGCTCGGCTTCGTCGGGCTGAGCGCACCAGACAGCAACGATCACCTCATCAAGCGGGTCATCGGCCTGCCCGGCGATGTCGTGAAGTGCTGCAACGATTTCGGCCAGATCACCGTCAACGGCGTGCCGCTCGAAGAGCCGTACATTCTGCTGCCGAACGGAATCAGCAAGGCCACGCGCGACGACTTCGAGGTCACGGTGCCCGAGGGAAAACTCTGGGTGATGGGGGACAACCGTTACAACTCGGCAGACTCCGCGTACCACCGCGACGATCCGACCGGCGGCTTCGTGCCGATCAGCAACCTCGTCGGTCGTGCCCTTCTCATCAGCTGGCCCGTCGATCGCTGGACATGGCTCGACAACTACCCCGTGACGTTCCGCGATGTCGGCAGCGGCATCGCTGCACCGTAATGGTCGTCGCTGACCCGACGCTCGATCTCGAGCGCGAGCTGCATGGCAGCGGTGCCAGGTTCGTGATCGGCTGTGATGAGGTCGGGCGCGGTGCCATCGCCGGCCCCGTCGCGGTCGGGATGTCAGTGGTCGGCCCCGGCGTCGGCGCGCAGCCGGTCGGCCTCAGAGACTCGAAGATGCTCAGCGAGAAGCGGCGAGAGAGCCTGGCTCCGCTCGCCGCTGACTGGTCGCTGCACTCCGCCGTTGGCCTCGCAACAGCCTCGGAGGTCGACGCCTTTGGCATCATGGCGGCCCTCGGGCTGGCGGGCAAACGAGCGCTGGCCGCGCTGCATGAGAGCGGGGCATCCATTCTCGATTGCGTGGTGCTGCTCGACGGGTCGTTCGACTGGCTGACGCCGGCACTCTCGACGCCGCTGCGGGTACGGACCCAGGTCAAGGCCGACCGCGACTGCGCGTCGGTGGCCGCGGCATCCGTGATCTCGAAGGTGCACCGCGACGCTCTGATGATTGCCGCAGACGAGACCACGCCGGGGTACGGCTGGAAGGGCAACAAGGGCTACGGATCCGCGGAGCATTTCGCGGCCATTGCGAGCCTCGGCGCGACCGATCTTCACCGGCACACGTGGCTCCATGACAGAAGCTCCAGCCCCGCCGCTTCGAGCGATTAGACTCGACGCAGCATGGATGAAGACGAGTTCGAAGACTACGACCGTGAGGTCGAGCTTGCGCTGTACAAGGAGTACCGCGATGTGGTTGGCCAGTTCCGCTACGTCGTCGAGACCGAGCGCCGGTTCTACCTCGCCAACGAGGTCGAGCTTGTGCGCCAGGATACCGAGCACGACTTCTACTTCGAGCTGACCATGAACGACGTCTGGGTGTGGGACGTCTACCGCTCAGACCGCTTCGTGAAGAGCGTGCGTGTGCTCACCTTCAAAGACGTGAACGTCGAAGAATTATCCGCGAAAGAGCTCGAGCTGCCGAAGGAACTCGCGCTCGACGAGTAGCGACTCCTCCACAGGCGATTGCCGCGGGCGTTGTGCCCCGATCCGTCTCGCGTCGGTCACGGCTCCGCCGAACCCGCCACTCTCGTGGCATGGCAGCGAAAGATGACCTCGGCACCCGCGGTGAAGCGATGGCAGCGAGGTACCTCGAGCTTGCGGGGTTGTCGATAGTCGACCGCAACTGGCGGTGCCCGCAGGGCGAGATCGATCTCGTGGCGCAAGACGGCACCGAACTCGTGTTCGTCGAGGTGAAGACCCGGTCGAGCGTGGCGTTCGGGCATCCACTCGAGGCGATCACGGCGAGCAAGCTTGCTCGTTTGCGGCGGCTCGCTGCCGCGTGGTGCGAGGCGCACCCCGGCAACCACGACCGCATCCGGATCGACGCGGTGGGCATCATTGTGCCCGCCGTGGGTGACGTGGAAGTCGACCATCTCGAGCGGGTGTTCTGATGGCGCGGCGGCACTGATGGCGATCGGCCGCACCTGGTCGGTGTCGCTGCTCGGCCTGCGGGGAGCCGTGGTCGAGATCGAAGCAGATATTTCGAGCAACCTCCCCGCTTTCGTGCTGATCGGGCTCCCCGACGCGGCGCTCGGCGAGGCGAAAGACCGTGTGCGCTCAGCGGCCATTAACTCTGGATGCGCGCTGCCCAACCGTAAAATCACCGTGAACCTGTCACCTGCCGCCCTTCCGAAGCACGGTTCGGGATTCGATCTCGCGATCGCTCTCGCGGCCCTTGCGGCAGCAGGATCCATCCGGTCCGAATCGATCGACACGGTGCTCCACATCGGCGAGCTCGGGCTTGACGGTCGGTTGCGGCCGATCGACGGCATCCTCCCGTGCGTGCTTGCGGCATTCCGGGCCGGGTTCAGCACGGTGATGGTTGCGACCGGCAACGCCGACGAAGCGTCTCTCGTGCCCGGCGTCAGGATCGTCCCGGTGGCCTCCCTGCGCGATGCCGCGATCTGGCACGGTGGTGAGTTCGCGCCGGAACCGGTCGACGCGATCCTGCGACCGGCTCCGCAGGAGCTGACGGCCGACTCAGGAGATCTCGCCGACGTCGCCGGTAACGTCGACGCCGTCGAGGCGATGGTCGTCGCTGCCGCGGGAGGACACCACGTGTTCCTGCTCGGGCCGCCCGGCGCCGGCAAGACCATGCTCGCGTCGAGGTTGCCCGGGCTGCTGCCGGACCTCGATGCCGAGGCCGCCCTTGAGGTCAGCTCGATCCGCTCGCTCTGCGGGCTGCCGGTCGGCGGCTCCCTCACGCTGCGACCGCCGCTCGAGAGCCCCCACCACACCGCAACCGCAGCCGCGCTGGTCGGCGGCGGCAGCGGGCAGATTCGACCGGGGGCTGCGGCACGGGCATCCCACGGCGTCTTGTTTCTCGATGAGGCTCCCGAGTTCTCCCGCACGGTTCTGGATGCCCTGCGCCAGCCACTCGAGTCGGGGGTGATCAGCATCCATCGCGCGAACGCCGTCGCGCATTTTCCTGGGCGCTTCCAGCTCGTGATGGCGGCGAACCCCTGCCCGTGCGGCCAGTACGGCGCTCGCGACTCGGAGTGCACCTGCCCGCCGAACTCGCGCAGAAAGTACGTCGGCAGACTGTCGGGTCCGTTGTTGGATCGCATTGACATCCAGTTCAGGGTGCAGCGCATCACGGCCGCCCAGCTTCG
The DNA here is from genome assembly GCF_030063305.1 of Salinibacterium sp. G-O1. Classification (GTDB taxonomy): domain Bacteria; phylum Actinomycetota; class Actinomycetes; order Actinomycetales; family Microbacteriaceae; genus Rhodoglobus. Next base: position 871,148 of record NZ_JASISV010000002.1, on the reverse strand, counting down.
GTTGTCGGCCGAGGGTTCACACACCTCCAGTGCCGAGGCGCGGCGCAGGGTGGTGGACGCCCGGGCTGTCGCGGCAGAGCGACTCGCGCGCACCCCGTGGTCGGTGAACTCAGAGGTGCCGGGCACGTGGCTGCGCGGCCCGGCAACGCGACTGGGTGTCTCGACCACCGCATCCATCGACCGCGCGCTCGAACGCGGAGGGATAACCATGCGCGGCTACGACCGCGTCTTGCGTCTTGCGTGGACGATCTGCGACCTGGACGGGGCGACGGCACCCACCGAAGCGCACGTCGGCCAGGCGCTCTACCTCAGGAGGGCGATCTCGAGTTGAGCATGTTTGGACTGAAAGAAGCGGAGGTCGCCGAGTTGGTGCGATCGGTGGCCGGGGCCGACCTCGATCTGCCTGAGATCAGGGAGCGATTCGCCCGTGCCGCGTGGAGTGGCATCACGGAGCCAGGCGACAGCATCGCGGGCGAGATGATCGCCGTGCTCGGTGCGCCCGCTGCGCTCACCGCGATCATCGATCACTGGCCCGTGGAGACGATCCATGGTCGTCTCGCATCAACGAATATCAGCGATGAAGACATCGCCACGGCGCTCGCCCGCTGGACTCCCAGGCTGGTGTCCGGACCCACCATCATTGCTCTCCGCCAGGCCGCACGGTTCGGGGTGCGACTGCGGGTTCCTGGCGATGAATTGTGGCCCGCCGGGCTCGCGGATCTTGGGCCATCCGGCCCGCTCGCACTGTGGACGAGGGGCACCGAGGAAGCCTTCGCGTCGCTGGGGCGATCAATCGCGCTCGTGGGGGCGAGAGCCGCCACGGGGTACGGCGAGCACGTCACGATGGAGGCGTCTGCCGGACTCGTGGATCGGGGCTACGCCATCGTTTCGGGAGCGGCGTACGGAATCGACGGAATGGCGCATCGCGCGGCGCTGGCCAGCCACGGGCAGACCATCGCCTTCCTAGCCGGGGGAGTGGATCGCTTCTACCCCAGCGGCCATGACGCCCTGCTCGGCAGGATCGTGGAGCACGGCATGGCCATCTCTGAGCTACCGTGCGGCTCTCAGCCCACCCGCTGGCGATTTCTCCAGCGCAACAGGCTGATTGCTGCGGCCAGTCTCGCGACCATCGTGATCGAAGCGGGCTGGCGGTCCGGCTCGCTCAACACGGCGAATCACGCGCTGACCATGTCGAGACCCGTCGGCGCGGTACCGGGTCCGGTAACGAGTGCGGCGTCTGCGGGGTGCCACAAGCTGATTCGTGAGGGCAACGTAATGTGCGTGACGAACGCCGACGAGATGGCAGAGCTCGCACCACTCGACGATCGGGCCCAGCATGCTGACCAGATTGCGTCCCCAGAATCCCCATCAGCGAGCAGCAATCCCACCAGCACGCGGGTCACAGACGCCATGAGTGTGCGATCACCTCGTGTTGTGAGCGACATCGCGGCCAGATCCGGTCTCGCCATCGCCGAGGTGCGGGCCGAACTTGGTCGGATGCAACTCGATGGAGCCGCACGTGAGAACGAGCGGGGGTGGATAAAACGCGCCACAGCCACCGAGAAACCCCAGCCTGTCGGATCGGCGGAATAGTCTGGGCGTGTGATCCAACTCGGGCAGTATCCAGCGGCATCCCATGTCATCGCGCACATCAGCGACACCCACCTGCTCAGTGGGGGCCGCCCACTCTACGGGCAGGTCAACACCATCGAGCACCTTGGGCTGGCGATGGCGCAGCTCGAACGCTCGAGCGCGAAGCCGCAGGCGATCGTGTTCACCGGCGACTTGGCCGACCTGGGTGAACCCGACGCCTACGAGAGACTCAGAGAGATCGTCGAGCCGGCCGCCGCCCGCATGAACGCCCAAGTGATCTGGGTGATGGGCAACCACGACGAGCGTTTCGAATACTCGCGACTGCTCTTCGACGAAGAGTCTGATGCGCCGCAGGACCGGGTGTACGACATCGACGGACTGCGCATCATCTCGTTCGACACCACCGTCCCCGGATACCACCACGGGGAGGTCACCGACGACCAGCTCGACTGGCTGGCCGACGTGCTGGCGAGCCCGGCCAAGCACGGCACCATCCTCGCGATCCATCATCCGCCCATTCCCACTCCGATGCTCGAGGCGATGGGAATGCTTGAGCTTCACGACCAGCCACGACTGGCGGAAGTGCTCAAGGGAACGGATGTACGGGCCATCCTTGCCGGGCATCTACACTACTCCACCCACAGCACCTTCGCCGGAATACCCGTGTCTGTGGCGTCGGCCACCTGCTACACCCTCGACCTCAGCGCAGAAGACCGCCTGCTCTCCGGCGTCGACTTCGGACAGTCGGTAAACGTGGTGCATGTCTACGAGGAGCAGCTCGTTCATTCCATCATCCCCGTGGGCGACACAACCGAGGTGTCCGGCTTCCCGGCGTCGGCGTTGCCCCAGCTCGAGGCGATGACGCCCGAAGAGCGCCTAGAAGCCTTCTCGTCGAAGACCTCGACCTTCAACATGGCCGAAGAGGAGAGCTCGGGGTCGGCATGACCCTCCAGCTCACCGTCGAAAGCTTCGTCGCTCACCTCGCGACCGAGCGGGGTTTCAGCGAGCACACCGTGCGGTCATACCGGTCTGATCTCGGTCGGCTGACGGCGTTCGCCACCGAGCGGGGCGCGACCGAGGCCGCGGACCTCGACCTCGAACTGCTGCGCGACTGGCTGTGGAGCTCGTCGCAGGAAGGTCTTTCCCGGGCCACTCTCGCTCGACGGGCAGCGTCCACGCGAAGTCTCACCGCCTGGCTAGCCCGAACTGACGCCACGGCGACGGATGCCGCAGCCAGGCTCAAGGCGCCGAAATCAGACCATCACCTGCCGAGGGTGCTGAACCGCGACCAGATGGATGCGATTCTCGCGACGGTCGCTGGCCGTGCCAGCTCAGACGACCCAGTGGCGCTGCGCGACCTCGCCATCGTCGAGTTGCTCTATGCCTCGGCTCTGCGTGTCAGCGAACTGACGGGGCTGGCGATCGGCGACGTCGATCAGGGCAGGCTGACCGTGCGAGTGCTCGGCAAGGGTGCCAAGGAACGGGTCGTGCCGTTCGGGGTGCCGGCGCGCGACGCTCTCGACGCGTACCTGCGTCGGGGCAGGCCCGAACTTGCCCAGGATGCCACCACCTCGGCCGCGCTCTTCGTGGGCGCTCGCGGGGCTCGACTCTCGAACCGCACCGTCTACGCCCTCGTCTCAGGGTTGCTGGCCGACCTTCCCGGATCGGGACCCGCCGGACCGCACACGCTTCGCCATACCGCCGCCACCCACCTGCTCGATGGGGGAGCGGACCTGCGGGCCGTGCAGGAGATGCTCGGACACGCCAGCCTCGGCACGACGCAGCTGTACACGCACGTCTCGACGGAGCGGCTGAAGGAGAGCTACCGCATCGCCCACCCGCGGGCCTAGGGAACCTGCGACTGGTAGACGTCGACCACGCGTTCGAGGTAGGCGTTGATGACATCACGCTGGTCCTCAGGAAACTCACTGATGACGTTGTCGATGCCGGTGATCATGGGGATGAGAACACCCATGGCCTGCTGCACGGATGCAGGGCTCGGCACGATGACGACCGATCGTCGGTCTGTGGGATGCTGCGCACGATGCACGTGGCCTGCCGACTCGAGCCTGTCGACGACAGTCGTGACCGCGGCTGTACTCAACTGAAGCCGCCTCGAAAGTTCCGTAGGACCCAAGGGTCCGCCCGAGATGAGGTGGGTCATGGCGCTCAGGTCGGTGGGGTTCACCGAGAGCTGGCGGCCCATGTGCTCGGTGAAGGCCTCATTGGCCGTGATCAGTTCGCGCAACAGTTCGGTCGCCCGGTGAACCTTGGTTCGCCCGGCGACTCCCTCTTCCGCGGTTGTCATGTCAGCAACTTTAGCGCTATCTTGTTCGAGAAGTAAGTATTTCGACAATCGAAAGAGATCATGAATCGCCTAGTGCACGCCATCACCGCTCACAGAACCTCGTGGATGTTTCTGGTGGGAGCCGTTCTGGCTGCTGGAACCCTCTTCTCGATCGGGTCGGGCGCAGCAGGCGAATCCTCTCCGGGCGTGGGGCTTCCGGAAAGCGCGGAGTCGTCGCTCGTCGCGGATGCGCAACAGAGCCTCCCGGGGTCTGACGCGAGCGCGGCGCTGCTTGTGTTCAGCCGGAGCGCTGGCGACGCGGGTGCGGACGACTCCAGCCGCGACATCCTGAGCGACTCAGACATCGCAGCGATCACCGAGAAGACGTCAGAGCTTGCCGATCTTTCCATCGACGGGTTTGTTCCGCCGCCCAGCATCTCCGATGACGGCACGGTCGCCCTGGTGGTCGTTCCTCTCGAAGCGATCGACGAAGTGTCGGAGCAGGCCGATCGCGCAGCGGAGATCCGCACCATCGCTAACGCCGACTTGCCCAGCGGCATCACCGCTTTGCTCACCGGGCCTGAGGGGTTCGCGGTCGATGTGGCAGCCGTCTTCGAGGGTGCAGACTTCACCCTCCTGCTCACCACCGTGATCGTTGTCGCGGTCCTGCTCCTGATCACGTACCGCAGCCCGTGGCTCTGGCTCGTGCCGCTCATCGTGGTCGGGCTCGCCGACGGACTCGCCGGAATCGTGGCGACCAGGGTCGCATCCTTGCTGGGGATTGCCCTCGACGCCTCGGTCACAGGCATCCTGTCCGTGCTCGTGTTTGGTGCCGGCACCAACTACGCGCTACTCCTGATCGCCCGCTACCGGGATGAACTGCGCGCCGTCGAAGACCGTCGGGCCGCGATGGCGAAGGCGCTCCGCGGCGCCGGACCGGCGATCATCGCCAGCGGCAGCACCGTCGTTCTGGCGCTGCTCACTCTCGCGTTCGCGCAACTCGACGGCAACCGCGCGCTCGGCATCGCCTGCGCGATTGGCGTTGTCATCGCGATGATCTTCGCCCTGTTCGTACTGCCCGCAGCCCTGGTGCTGTTCGGCCGCGGCCTGTTCTGGCCGTACATCCCGAAGTTCGGGTCTGAGGGCAGCACCGAGCGCGGCGTGTGGCACCGCCTCGGCACCATGGTCTCGAAAAAGCCGGTGGTGGTGGCCATCATCGGCGCGCTCGTCCTGGGCGGCCTCGCGCTCGGCGTACCCCAGATTCGCATCGGACTTGCCCAGACCGAGAAGTTCACGGCCGTTCCTGAGGCGGTCGTGGGCCAGAACGTGCTGGCCGACGCCTTCTCTGCCGGCAGCGGATCACCCGTGGTGATCATCGCCAACGACGACTCAGCGCAGAAAGTGGCGGATGCCGCGGCCTCCGTCGACGGAGTCGTCTCGGCCACGCCCGGCGCGACCGACGGCACGATCACCCAGATCGACGTCGTGCTGGATGCCGCGGCAGAAACCCCCGAATCGTTCGCTGCCGTCACGGCTCTCCGCGACACCGTGCACTCGATCGATGGGGCCGATGCCATCGTCGGTGGCCTCGACGCGCAGACCCTTGACGTGAACGCGGCGCAGACGGCCGACCAGGATCTCGTGATCCCGCTCATCCTGGCGCTGGTCTTCCTCGTGCTGGTGCTGCTGCTTCGCTCGTTCGTGGCGCCGCTGCTGCTGCTGGCGACCGTGGTCGCCTCCTTCTTCGCAAGTCTTGGTGCGAGCTGGTTGCTGTTCGAGTCCGTGTTCGGATTCCCGGCCATCGACACGAACGTTGTGCTCTTCTCCTTCCTCTTCCTGGTGGCGCTGGGGGTCGACTACAACATCTTCCTGGTGACCCGCGCGAAGGAGGAGGCCGTCGAGCACGGCACCAGAGTGGGAATGATCAGGGCGCTGTCGTCAACGGGTGGCGTCATCACCAGCGCGGGAATCCTGCTGGCCGCGGTCTTCGCGGTGCTGGGAGTGCTGCCGCTCATCACCCTCACCCAGATCGGGATCATCGTTTGCATCGGTGTGCTGCTCGACACTCTCCTGGTGCGCACCGTCATCGTGCCGTCACTGGCGTTCATCGCTGGCGAGAAGTTCTGGTGGCCGGCCCGCCCGGCTCACCACCATGCTCACCGTAAGGGTGACCGTCACGCTCACCTCCTGGTCGGCAGCAGCACGGACGGGGAGACTCCGCCCAGGTAGAGCAACGGCGACACGTACTCACCATCCAGGCGAACCCCGAAATGCAGGCAGGTTCCTGAACAGTGACCGGGCAGAGCCGTTCCGATCGGGTCACCCCGCGCCACGGCGTCTCCCTGGCGGAGAGTTGTCTCCACGGGTTCGAAGCTCGATATCAGGCCCCCGGCGTGCCGGATCGACAGCACAGGGCGATCGACGACGGTTCCGGCAAAGTGCACGGTTCCCTCCGCAGGGGCGAAAACCCTGCCGCCCTCGGCGACCACGTCGATGCCGCGGTGACCGCTCGCGTACGGACCGGCCGGCGCGATGAACGGTCGCACCACCACCCTCGGCGTATCTACGGGCCACTGCCAGGCCGGCTGCGGTGGGAGCGCGGTGATCAAACCCGGCGCGAGTAACGTCAGTGCGAGAATGGCGATGGATCGGATCATCCACTCATGTTCGCGGAGCCAGCCGGGCCGGCCCTTTCGCCGCCGCGATCGGTGGACAAAAGCCCGTGACTGCGCCGGGTGGGGGAGCGGTGCTATCATTTCCGAAGCACTCGAAGCAATTCGAGTGACTACGCGTGCCCGTGTTCGTCCGGAATTCCGGACAGAACACCTTGCGGCCACCACATCCATTCAGTCCTGGCAACAGGCGGTTGTGTGCCCGGGCACCAGGTTCCGCACCGACCGGTAGCGGGAATAACTGAGAAATGGCACGAGACTGCGAAAAAGCAGTGTGCCGAGAAGGAGCACGGTCATGGCCGTTGTAACCATTCGCCAGCTGCTTGACAGCGGCGTCCACTTTGGGCACCAGACCCGCCGTTGGAACCCGAAGATGAAGCGCTTCATCCTGACCGAGCGTTCGGGCAGCCACATCATCGACCTGCAGCAGTCGCTCAAGCACATCGACGCGACCTACGACTACGTCAAGGAGACCGTCGCTCACGGCGGAACCATCCTGTTCGTCGGTACCAAGAAGCAGGCCCAGGGCTCCATCGCCGAGCAGGCCATGCGCGTCGGCCAGCCGTACGTCAACCAGCGTTGGCTCGGTGGGCTCCTCACCAACTTCCAGACCGTCTCCAAGCGTCTTGCACGCATGAAGGAGCTCGAAGAGGTCGACTTCGACGACACCACGCGTGGTTTCACGAAGAAGGAGCTGCTCATCCAGAAGCGCGAGCTCATCAAGCTCCAGAAGAGCCTCGGTGGTATCCGTAACCTGACGAAGACCCCTTCTGCTGTGTGGATCGTTGACACCAAAAAGGAGCACCTCGCCATCGACGAGGCGCACAAGCTCAACATCCCCGTCATCGCGATCCTCGACACCAACTGCGACCCGGACGACGTCCAGTACCCGATCCCGGGCAACGACGACGCCATCCGCTCGGTTGGCCTGCTGACCCGCATCATCGCCGACGCAGCAGCCGAGGGCCTCATCCAGCGTCACCAGAAGCCCGAAGATGGTGCCGAGGTCGAGCCGCTGGCCGCGTGGGAAGCTGAGCTTCTCGCATCGTCCGAGACCGAGTCTTCCGAGACCGCGTCGACCGAGGCTGGCGCCGAGGCCAAAGAGCCTGCCGCCGCTCCCGTCGAGGAAAACGACGCTGACGCTGTTGTCGCCGAGAAGGAGGACGCCGCTGACGCGACCGTCGTTCCTGAGCACAAGGTCGAGTCCGACGAAGCCACTGAGGCGAAGATCGAGGCCGAAGCAACCGACGCCGAGAAGGCTCCCGTTGCTGAGAAGACCGCTGCAAAGGCAGCCCCCAAGAAGCCAGCAGCCGCAAAGTAATCTTTGGCGCTCTCGTTGATCGAGAGTGCCTTCCCAAGAGTGAGGAAGAACAATGGCAGACATTAGTCTCGCTGACATCAAGGCCCTGCGCGAGCGCCTCGGCACCGGCATGGTCGACACCAAGAACGCCCTCGTCGAAGCCGAGGGCGACCTCGAGAAGGCCGTCGAGATCCTGCGACTCAAAGGTGCGAAGGGTAACGCGAAGCGTGCCGACCGCTCCACGAGCGAAGGCCTCATCGCCGCCGTCGAGAGCGCAACCGCCACCACGATGATCGAACTCGCGTGCGAGACCGACTTCGTGGCCAAGAGCGACAAGTTCGTCGCCCTGGGCAATGTTGTACTCAAGGCTCTCGCCGACTCAGGCGCGGAGACCCTCGAAGCAGCGCTCGCCGTGAACTCCGATGGCAAGACCATCGCAGCGGTTATCGACGACGAGGCGGCAATCCTCGGCGAGAAGGTTGAGCTGCGTCGCGTTATCCGCATCGCCGGCGACAAGTTCTCGGTCTACCTTCACCGCACCAACAAAGACCTGCCACCGCAGGTCGGCGTTGTGCTGTCGTACACCGGCGACGACGCGGAGACTGCTCGCAGCATTGCGCAGCACATCTCGTTCGCAGACCCGCAGTACCTGACCCGCGAAGACATCCCGGCCGCTGACGTTGAGAACGAACGTCGCATCGTCGAGGAGATCAGCCGCGGCGAAGGCAAGCCAGAAGCTGCGCTCCCGAAGATCGTCGAGGGTCGTGTGAACGCCTACCTCAAGCAGGTTGCCCTGCTCGAGCAGGACTACGCACGCGACAACAAGCTCACGATCAGCAAGGTTCTTGCAGACGCGAAGATCGACGTGACCGGGTTCGCCCGCTTCAAGGTCGGCGCCTAAGCAATATCAACCTCCGAGCCTGTCCCGCATCACCGCATAGGTGATCGTCGGGGCAGGCTCGAGTTGTGTCCGGGCGCATGCGCGTGAGGATAGCCTGTATGGAGCCGTCCGCCTGAGCATGGCCCACTGACCCCCCCAAAAGGAGAATCATGTCCGAGGAGCGCACACGCCGCGTTTTGCTCAAACTGTCAGGTGAAGCATTCGGTGGGGGATCCCTCGGGGTGAATCCCGACGTGGTCTCAGCACTCGCGAAAGAGATCGCCGCGGCATCCGCTGAGGTCGAAATCGCGATCGTGGTCGGTGGGGGAAACTTCTTCCGCGGCGCCGAACTCAGCCAGCGTGGAATGGATCGCGGCCGCGCGGACTACATGGGCATGCTCGGTACCGTAATGAACGCCCTTGCGCTGCAGGACTTCCTAGAGCAGGCGGGAGCCGCAACCCGGGTGCAGTCGGCCATTTCGATGACCCAGGTCGCTGAGCCGTACATCCCGCGTCGTGCGGAGCGACACCTTGAGAAGGGCCGCGTCGTGATCTTCGGCGCTGGCGCAGGGCTGCCCTACTTCTCCACAGACACGGTGGCGGCGCAGCGCGCACTCGAGATCGATGCACAGGTCGTGCTCGTGGCGAAGAACGGGGTGGATGGCGTCTACGACGCGGACCCACGCACCAACCCTGACGCGACGATGATCGACGAGATCACCTATCAGGAGGCTCTCGTCAAGGGGCTCAAAGTTGTTGACTCCACCGCGTTCAGCCTGTGCATGGATAACTCCATGCCCATGGTCGTGTTCGGTATGGAGCCTGCGGGCAATCTGACCAAGGCCATCCGGGGCGACCGGATCGGAACTCTGGTTTCCAACTAGTTTTCAGCAGTGGGGCTGGCATGTCTCTGGCTGCTCTCCCTCTAAACTTGAGCACGACGCAAAGGAGTTGCCGTGATCAGCGATGTTTTGGCAGAAGCCAAAGAGAAGATGCAAAAGGCCCTCGAAGCCGCTAAAGAAGACTTCGGAACCGTGCGAACGGGACGAGCGAACCCCGCTCTGTTCCAGCGCGTTCTGGTCGACTACTACGGAACCCCGACCCCGCTCGCGCAGCTCGCCTCGATGGTGAACCAGGAGGCACGCACGCTTCTCATCACGCCGTACGACAAGAGCGCGCTCAAAGACATCGAGAAGGCCATCGTGGGTGCATCCAACCTCGGTGCCAGCGTCGGCAACGATGGCAACGTCATTCGCGCAACTCTGCCCGAGCTCAACGAAGAGCGTCGTCGCGAGTTCGTCAAGATTGTGCGCGACAAGGCCGAGCAGGCTCGCGTGAGCCTCCGCAACATCCGCCGCAAGGCGAAAGACGACCTCGACGGCCTGAAAGAGGTCGGCGAAGACGAGATTGCTCGTGCCGAGAAGGATCTCGAAGCGGCAACCAAGCAGCACGTCGACGCGATTGATGACGCCCTGAAGCGCAAGGAAGCTGAGTTGCTCGAGGTCTGATGGCAAGCGATTTTGAGGCGCAGGTTCGCGCCACCAACGACAAGATTAACGCGCGAACGGGTCGGCCCCTTGTTCGCGCGATAGTCGTTGGGTTAGCGCTCGGACTCGCCCTCGTGGCGAGCCTCGTGATCGTCAAAGAGCTCTACATGATCTTCGCTGGAGCGCTCGTTGGCTTCACGGCCTGGGAGCTGGCGAGTGCTCTGCGATTCGCCGGCCGGCGGGTTCCTCGGGTCCCTGCGCTCATCGCAGCCCTGGCCGTCGTGCCCGCGGCGTTCTACTGGCTGGCGACAGGCCACTGGCTCGTGACCATCGCCGGCATCGCACTGATCGCGGTCTGGCGGCTCGTAGAGCTGGCCAGGCCCTCGGCTCGGTCGTCGGCCCGCGAAGTTCTGCTCGACCTCGGCGCTGGCGCCCTCGTGATGATCTACATCGCCTTCATGGCGGGCTTCACGGTGCTGCTGACCGCTCAGGATGGCGGACAGTGGTGGACGCTCTCGTTCCTGATCGTGGTGGTGTCTGTTGACATCGGCGCGTACGCGACGGGCCTGACCTTCGGAAAGCATCCGATGGCGCCCACCATCAGTCCCAAGAAGACCTGGGAGGGCTTCGCTGGTTCCGTCGCCGCGGCGACGATCGCTGGCATCCTGACCGCCATTTTCATGCTGGGACAGCCGTGGTGGGTGGGCGTCATCCTCGGCGCGGTGCTCGTGCTGACCGCGACCGCGGGAGATCTGGCCGAATCGCTCATCAAACGCGATCTCGGGATCAAAGACATCAGCACCTGGCTGCCCGGTCACGGCGGCTTTCTCGACCGCGTTGACTCGTCATTGCTGTCCGGCGCGGCTGCATACGCTCTGTTCCTGATCTTCACCTAGGCCTGTCGTCAGGAATCACCGCGGCACCTCGGGCACAATGGAGGGGTGAGCACAACTTTCCCTCGGAGCCGCAAGTCAAGGCTCGGCTATAACGTCGACCAGGTCGAAGACTTCCTCGAAGAGGCTCGTCGTGCGTACACGGCCGCTGCCGACCGGCCTAATGTGCTGGACGCCGAGACCATTCGCACCATGGCGTTCGCCATGCAGAAGGGCGGATACTCGACGACTCACGTCGACGCGGCGCTCGAGCGGCTCGAAGACGCCTTTGCGTTGAGGGAGCGGGAGCGGGTGATCGCTCAGGAGGGCGGCGCCGCATGGTATGCGAAGGCGAGAAGCTCCGCCCAGACGGTTCTCGACAGGCTGGCACGGGATGAGGGGCACAAGTTTTCCAGGGTCGGTCCGTTGACCACGGGCTACCAGCCGAAAGATGTGGATGCCTTCGCTGAGCGCATGATCGGCTACTTCCAGCACGGCCGCCCGCTGACGGTGGATCAGGTGCGAACAGTCGTCTTTCGCACGGTCAAACGGGGCTATAACGAACAACAGGTTGACCTGCTGCTTGACTCGGTAATCGACGTCATGCTTGCGGTTAAATAGGCACGCACGCGACTTTCCCAGCTTTCTGGTCTAAAATTTCATAATCGTGGGTAGACATTCTCGGATAGACGAACTTCGTGCGCAGCTGAAGAGCGCTGGCGGAGACGTTTCAGGACGCCACACTCGCACCTCGTGGTCGCTGCCAATCTTCGCGTCCCTGGCCATTTTCGCCTTCATCGCCGTCACTCTTGCGCCGCCCTCGGCGTCATCGACATCGGCCTCCAACTTCGGAACAATCGTGGCTCCCGCCGCTGTCCAAACTGTCGAGCTGCAGTCGGTCATCGTCGCCGGTGAACCGACCACGGTCGCCAGCCGCGATGTCTTCTCCATCACTGATCCGGTTCCTGTGGTCGTAGAACCTGTCGTGGTCGAAGCATCCTCACCGGCGTCCTCGGGCGCTCCCGCGGCGGGCGTGCCAGACCCCGGCAGCGCGCAGGCCATCGCCCAGTCCATGCTCCAGTCAATGGGCATGGGCGACGACCAATACAGCTGTCTCGTTGCGCTCTGGAACAGAGAGTCCGGCTGGAACATCTACGCCTACAACGCGTCGAGCGGCGCGTACGGCATCCCGCAGTCGCTGCCAGGCGACAAGATGGCCTCGGCTGGCGCCGACTGGGCGACAAACCCAGCCACCCAGATCTCCTGGGGCCTCAGCTACATCACGAGCCGGTACAGCACGCCCTGTGGCGCGTGGGAGCACTCGGAGAACAACGGCTGGTACTGACGCAGGTAGCGTCGGGTGGGGTTCAGATTCCGCACGAGGTTACCCTCGCCTACAGTGGAGGGATGCCCCGTTCCAATCGCCCACGCGGTCGCCGTTCGGGCAGAGAAGACGACGAGCCAGACCTGTCACGTGCGCTGGCGGGAATGCGGCGCACCGAAGACAAGCGCGACGGGATCTGGAACGTACAGCCGCTGTCGGCGGTCGGCGCGACCAAGTCCTACCTATGCCCGGGATGCGGGCTCGAGATCGCTCCAGGGGTCGCGCACACCGTGACGTGGCGCGCCGACGGGATCATGGGCGAAGCGAACGACCTCGCGGCCCGCAGACACTGGCACCTGCACTGCTGGAAGACGAAATCATGAAAGATGACCCCATGAATGACAACGGCGCGGCGTCGATCGAGATCCGCGGCGGGGTGGAACTTCCCGCGCGCCGCGAGGAGATCGTGCTGCACACCGACGACGGGTTGACCCTCGTGGGCGAGCTTGCGCTGCCGCTCAATGCCGAGCCTGTCGCGACCCTCCTGACGCTTCATCCATTGCCCACCGCCGGCGGGTTCATGGATTCGCACATCCTCCGCAAGGCTGCGGCGCGGTTGCCGGCCCTGGCCGATATCGCCGTGCTCAGGTTCAACTTCAGGGGAGTCACGTCGCCTCGAGGCACCTCGGAGGGCGAGTTTGGGCACGGCATCGACGAACGACACGATCTTGACGCGGCGATGTCGTTCGTCATTCAGCGCGGCCTGCCGAATCCGTGGCTGCTGGGTTGGTCATTCGGAACCGACGTCGTGCTTACCCACGGCCGCGACTATCCCGTCGATGGCATCATCCTGCTTTCGCCGCCGTTGCGCACGACCACCCAGGCCGACCTGGCGGCGTGGGCAGGCTCGGGTACCACGATGGTCGCACTGATCCCCGAGTTCGATGACTACCTGAAACCCACTGAGGCGGCTGTCGCGTTCGCGGGAATCCCGCACCTGGAACTCGTGGCCGTCGACGGCGGCAAGCACCTCTGGGTGGGGGAGGAGCAGACGTACCGGGTGCTGTCTGAGGTCGTCGCACGCCTCAACCCCGGGGTTCTGCCACTGCCGACCCTCTGGAACGGCTGAGTTCGCGCCTAGAGCTCGTTTTGCCGCGGCACGAACACCTGGTTGATGATCAGCATGATCGCCGCTGCCACCGGGATGGCGATGAGCGCGCCGAGGATTCCCATCAGGGTTCCGCCGGCGAGAGCCGCAATCACGACGATCGCGCCGGGAATTTTGACGGCTCTCGCCATGATCCGGGGATTCAGGATGTACGCCTCGACCTGCATGTAGACGAGGTAGTAGATCCCCACGGCGATCACGCTCGGCGGGCCGTTGAACAGCAGAACGAGCAGGGTGATGATTATCGAACCGGACACCGTTCCGACGAGCGGAATCAGCGACCCGAGGAAGGCAATGAACGCGAGCAGAGCCGAGTACTTCACCGGGAATCCGAACAGCGGGAGGATCAGCGTGAGCACAAGGAATGACAGCACGCCGTTCACGAGAGCGAGTGATCCCTGCCCGATGACGTAGCGTCCAACCGCAGCAGCCACCTGCTCGGCGAGATCGATGAAGCTGGGCCGCTTTGATGCTGGCACGAGCTGGTACAGGCCCCGCTTGAGGCCGGTGAGTGACGAGACGAAGTAGATGGTCAGGATCAGCACGATGATGGCGCCGGTGACTCCCGTGGCAATGCCGAGGCCAACGCTGAGCACGCCACCGCCGATGCTCGTGAAGTCGAGGGTATTCAGCCAGCCCTGAAGGCCATCCAGCGCCCCTTGCACGTCGAACCAGGGAACGACCTGCTCGATGTTGGCCCTGAGAGTTCCGTCGTTGAAGGAGGTGATCAGGTCAGGGGTCGCCTCGACGGCGGTCTGAACCTGCTCCGTGATGACGGGGATGATGGCGAATACGAGCCCAGTGAACACCCCGAGCACGGCCACGAGGACTGTTGCGATAGCCAACGGCCTCGGGAACTTCTGCTTCTCGAGCCAGGTGACCAATGGATCCAGACCGAGCGCGAGGAACAACGCGGCGCCGATGTAGGTCAGGATCGTGGCAAGGGAGCCGATCGTTGCGCCAATACCGAGGGCAACGAGCACTCCGAGTCCGCCGAGCAGGCCGAAGAGGAACGGGCTATGGATCTTCACGGCTGTCCTTCAGTCGTCGGCGAAAGGTCGAACTAGCCAGCAGACATCTTCTCTGCCTGCTGCAGGACACCGCGGAGGTTCTCGAGGTAACCGGCCACCGTGTCTCGTTCGAGCATAATCTTCGCGAGGCGCTCTTCCGCTTCAGACACGAGCTCAGAACTGCGCTTCTCTGCGTCGGCGATCATCGCCGCAGCGCGAGTCTCGGCGTTGTCGAGCACCTCTTTGGCGTTCGCGGCCGCAGAATCCCGGGTCTTCTTGGCGGCAGACTTGGACGTCGAGTCAAGCGTGCTCGCCTGTTGGCGTTTGGTGTCGGTCTGGCGGATGATCTCGGCGAGTTGCGCCTGTGCCTCCTCCAGATACTTCTGTGTCTGGGTGCTCGCCTCCTGGTGCTTCGCCAGGAACTCCTTCTCGGCGCGGTCGCGACGCTCCGTCATGTCGAGTTCGTGGTCGATGCGGTCCTGCTCGGTGCGAGTGGCCAGAGTCGATCGTGCTTCCTCGGTCTCGTGAGCGAGTGCGGCACGGGTGGTCTCCGTCTCGGCCGCAAGCTCGGCACGCTGACGTTCGATCTCGCGCGCGAGATCGGCCGTCTGCTTGTCGATGTCGTGCGTGAGTGCCGCGCGAGCCTCAGAAATTTCGGCATCGAGTGCTGCACGCTGTTCGGTGATCTCCGCGTGCAGGCTGGCCAGCTTCTCTGCGGTGTCCGCGTCGAGTGCAGCCTGCGCCGCCGCCATGTTCTTGGCGAGTTTGTTGTGCGCGGTCTTCGTGTCGGCCTCGAGCGCGATTCGCGCCGTAGTCGTGTCGCTCTCCAGCGCTGCGCGAGCGGTGGTCGTCTCGGCCTCGAGCGCTGCCCACGCCGCGGAGGACTCGGTCTCAAACGCCGCGCGAGTTGTCGCTGCTTCGGCCTCGAGCGTGGCCCTGGTGTTGGCTGTGGCAGACTCCAGCGCGGCGCGAGCAGCCTCCGTCTGGGAATCAAGCGATGCACGGGCAGCTTCTGTCTCGGCCGCCAGTGCCGCGTGGGCCGCCTGGGTCTCGGCCTCAAGAGTTGCCTGTGCGGAATCGGTGTCGATCCGCAGTTGATCCTGGTCGCGAGCGGTGTCGTTGGCGAGCTTCTCGCGCTGGGCGGCAATCTCGTGGTCGAACGACTCGCGCGCCGTGGCGATCTCCGCCGCGAGCTCGGCTCTGCCTGTCGCAAGCTCTCGCTCCAGGTCGGTGCGACCCTGCTCGATGTCGCGGGCAAGGTCGGCGCGCAGGGTGGCGTTCTCGTTCTCGAACGTTGCGCGCCCCAGTTCGGAGTCCCGGGAGAGCTGGGCGGCGAGCTCTCGAGCCTCTGCGGCTTCCCGGCTTGCGGTCGCGGTGAGCTCTGCAGCTTCGTGGTCGGCCTGCGCGCGCACCGCCGCCGCCTCACGCTTTGATGTGGTGCGAAGTTCTGCAGCTTCAGTGGCTACCGCTCCTCGAATGGCGCCGGCCTCGCGCATCGCATCCTGAGTCATTGCATCTGCGTCTGCTCGCGCAGCGGAGACCATTGCGTCAGCCTCTGTCCGTGCCTCACTCAGCAGAAGATTCGCGGCCTCCGCTGCGGCGTCTGATGCCCGGGCGACCTCCAGTTGTGCGTCTGCTTTAAGTTTCGCGACCTCAGAGGCCGTGGTGGTTCGCAGCTTCTCGGCGTCGATATCGGCCTGGCTGATCAGCTTGGTCGACTGCTCTTCTGCGACACGGAGGGTGTTCTCGAGCTTGGTACCCAACCCGGCATAGGTCGGGCTTCCGCTCTCGTCGAGCTCGGCCTGAAGATCTTCGTTGACTGCAAGGAGGCGCTTGACCTCTTTGGCTGAGTCACTGCGACCTGAGTTCGCTTTGATGAGCTCGGCACGCAGCTGCTGAACAGCCCTGTCGACCTCTTCCTTCTTATAGCCGCGCAGTTCTGTGCCGAAAGTGGTGTCGTCTGCGGCCATGACATCTCCTTGGAACGTGTGGGTAACGGTGAGAGTTTAGCGTGTTGCGCTACGCCCGGAATCGCGGGGGAACGCGCAAGAACATGATGATTCATCACAAAATTACTCGGGAAACGTGCGGGAGATTCCCAGACGAACCGTTAGACGCACCCGGCCGCATCCGCTATTCTTGAACGTCTTTGTTGCTACTACTCCCCGCATCGGGGAGCCCCTCCTCTCGCCCCGAGTGCGAGCATCCGCTTCCCGTGGCGGAGGGTGTCCGGACTGATGTCTGGCTGGGTAGTGCGAAAGGAGTAAGTTCGTGCGATTTGTTCTCGCCATCATCAGTTTTGTGCTCGCCGCCGTCATGATCGGCGCTGGAATCGCGCAGCGCACAGTCTTTGCCGAGCCCGATCAGGCGGTGCTGACGACCTCGGTGTCGACAAAATCCGCGGTGACCGTCATCGACGGGGCTGCGCTCAACGCGTACGACGGCAACCAGTCGCTGACCATCTCGGGCGCCGACAAGATTTTTGCCGCCTACGGGCGCACCACCGACGTCCTGGCATGGGTGGGGGACACCACCCACAATGAGATCGGCTTCGACCCCGAGACGCTTGAGTTGACGGACACTCTCGTTCGTGGCGCCGAGTCCGAAGTTCCGAACCCGGCGGGTTCCGACCTCTGGCTGAACGAGTACGAGCGTGATCGTGAGCTGTCCCTTCGTGTCAGCGTGCCGTCAGACTTCTCCTTCGTCGTGGTGTCAGATGGTGTGGAGCCGGCGGCGGGAACCGTCAGCCTTGCGTGGCCGCTCGACAACGCCACGCCTTTCTCGGGTCCGCTGATCGTGGGCGGTGCCGTGGCGCTGCTGCTCGGGCTGCTCTTCCTGCTCTGGGCCATCACCCACATGCGCAAGTTGCGTGGCCCCCGACGCAAACAGCTCAAGATGCCCAAGGTTCCGAAGAAGCCAAGCTACAAGCTGCCCCGCAAGTCGATTGCGAAGCCTGCCGTCGGCCGGCGCTCGCTCGGTCGCGGCATGATCGCTGCTCCGCTGTTGCTTGCCGGAACTCTCGTGCTCAGCGGCTGCACCTCGGGCGTTCTCACCACCGAGAACGCCTCCAGCAAGCCCACTCCGAGCGCATCGGCAACGACCGCTGCGGCCGTTGCAGACCCTCCGGCCGTCACCGTCTCACAGGCGGAGCGCATCATCGCGGACGTATCGAAGGTCGCCGCGGCTGCCGACGAAGCGAAGGACGCAACGCTGCTTGCCACGCGTTTCGATGGGGCAGCCCTGGAGCTTCGAACCGCCAACTACGCGATCGTTTCGGCCGATCCCACTCTCGCCACCCTGCCGGCAATCCCGGCTGGCCCCGTGAAGCTGACGCTTCCGCAGCAGACCGATACCTGGCCGCGCACGGTTTTCGCCGTGATTCAGGATGACACCGACGACACGATTCCGTCGATCGCGCTGTTCCTCGAGCAGGCCGATGCGCGCGAGCCATACAAGGTGATGTACGCGGTGACCCTCGAACCATCGCAGAAGATCCCGGATGTCGCTCAGGCCGACGTTGGCGCAGCGCGCCTGCTCCCCGACAGCCCGGTACTGCGACTGACTCCAACCGAGATCGCGCTCGCTTACGCAGACATCCTCGACAAGGATGTCGACAGCGAGTTCTACGACCAGTTCGAGGCGGAGGGTGACAGCCTGCGAACCGCGGTGGGCCCCGCATACAAAGAGTCAGTGCGCCAAGCCCTGCCGACGACGGCCAGTGTCGCGTTCGCCAGCGGAATTGGGGAGGCCGACGCCATTTCGCTTGCAACAAACGACGCCGGTGCCCTGATCGTCGTCAACCTCAACGAGACCACCACCGTGGCACCGATCGAGGAGGGCGCCGCGGTGAACACCTCGGGCCAGGTCAAGGCACTCTCCGGGCTCGCCGTCAGCTCTAAGGGAGTGGTCGCCACCTACGGTGACCAGTTGTTGTTCTACATGCCGCCCACGGGCAGCGGCGAAAAGATCGTCCTGCTGGGGTACACCCAGGGGCTCGTTAAAGCTGGGGAGATCGGATGACCAACGCACCGCTGAACGGCGCCAACCTGCGCGGGGCGGTAGACCTGTCGTCTCTCGTGCGACCGGCGTCGCCCGCTCCCGGAGCCCCAGGCGCCCAGGCGCCCGCCGCTGGCGGGGTGGTGAGGTCATCGACTGACTCGACGTTCACCGAGGTTCTCGAGCTCTCATCGACAGTCCCCGTCATTGTCGAGTTCTACGGCCAGGGAGTCGAGGCGTCGCTTGCAGACTTCGTGACGCAATACGGTGGCCGATTCGTGCTGGTGACGGTGGATGCGTCCACCAACCCGCAGCTCGTGCAGGCGTTCCAGGTGCAGCAGGTTCCGACCGTCGCGGCCGTGGTCGGCGGCCGTCCCGTGCAGTTGTTCACGGGTGTCCTCGCCGAACCGGAGCTGCGCGAGATCATGGACCAGGTGCTGCAGCTTGCTGCTCAGAACAACGTGACAGGGTCGATCCAGGTTCCCGATGAGGCTGCCGTCGACGCCGAGCCGGTCGAAGAGCCCCTGCCTCCGCACCATCAGGAGGCGTTTGACGCGATCTCTGCCGGCGACTTCGCGACCGCGATCAAAGAGTACGAGACGGCCATCGCTCAGAACCCCCGCGACAGCCTTGCCGTTGCGGGACTTGCCCAGGTGTCGCTGTTGGCCAGACTCGACGGCACGACGGCTGAGGCCGTGCGCGCCGCGGCGGCCGCATCCGTCACCGACGTCGACGCTCAACTCGCTGTCGCCGACCTCGACGTGGCAGGTGGACATCTGGATGACGCCTTCGCCCGGCTGCTCGACCTCTTCCCATGCCTCGACGCTGACGGCAAGAATCGGGTGCGCGCGAGGATCCTCGACTACTTCGAGATCGCCGGAGCGGACGACGAGCGCGTGGGCGTTGCTCGTCGGCGACTCACACTCCTGCTGTACTAACCCATGGACCGCGCACCAGTCTCAGCGGGTCGGTGGGAGCTGCGCCGACGGCTCGTGCTGCTCGTCACGCTGGTGGCGATCATCCTGATCCTCGTGCTGGGCGGCTCGCGGTCGGTGGACAGCCCGGCGCTCGCCGCCACCACTGCCGTGCTCGTGGTCGTTGCCGCGGTGGTGGTGTGGTGGGTAGGACGCCGCCAATCGGCTTCGGTGGCGGCCGAGAAGGAAGCCGGATACTCCACGCTGTACGACTTCGAGGGCTTCGAGTTGCGCGACTATCGCACGGGAGCCGTCATCCGGCCGCGAAACGAGACGCCGGATGGTGGCATCCGACGTTCACTCCTCAGCGGAATGCTCACGGTACCCGCGGGGATCACCGCTGGCACGCCGCCTGGCGGACGACGCCGACCGCGCCGACAGCAATCCTGACGACGGGCCGACAGCGCGCTAGCGGCGCGGCTTCAGCCAGAGGCCTCCGAGCGGCGGCAGGGTCAGCTCGACCGAGGCAGGGCGGCCCTGGAAGTGCTCGTCTGAGGCCTGCACTGAGCCGTAGTTTCCTACGCCGGATCCGCCGAACTCCTCGGCATCGGTGTTGATGACCTCGTCCCACGTTCCGGCAAACGGCAGGCCGATGCGGTATGGGCCAACCGGATTGCCGCCGAAGTTGAAGATTCCGACGAGCGGTTCACCGGAGCGTGACCAGCGCACGAAGGCCACCACGTTCTGCGCCGAGTTGCCGCCGTCAAGCCATTCGAATCCTGCGGAGTCGTTGTCCTGCTCCCACAGTGCGGGGCTCGCCGTGTAGGTCTTGTTGAGGTTGGTCACGAGCTTCTGCAGGCCCTGATGCACAGGCTGGTCGAGAATCCACCAGTCAAGCCCCCGGTCTTCGCTCCACTCAGAGGGCTGCCCGAATTCACTGCCCATGAACAGCAGCTGCTTGCCAGGATGAGCCCACATGAACGCGAGGTAGACCCGCACGTTGGCCAGCTTCTGCCACTGGTCGCCCGGCATCTTGTGCAGCAGCGACCCCTTGCCGTGCACGACCTCGTCATGGCTGATGGGCAACAGGAAGCTCTCGCTGAACGCATAGATGAGCCCGAAGGTGAGCAGGTTGTGGTGCCACGACCGGTTGACCGGGTCTTCCTCCATGTAGCGCAGGGTGTCGTTCATCCACCCCATGTTCCACTTCATGCCATAACCGAGACCGGATGAGGTTGTCGGCTTGGTGACGCCGGGCCATGACGTCGACTCCTCGGCGATCATGATGACTCCGGGGTTGCGCTTGTAGGCGGTCGCGTTGACCTCCTGCAGGAAGCCGATCGCTTCGAGATTCTCGCGTCCGCCGTACTGGTTCGGCAGCCACTCGCCCTCTTCGCGGGAGTAGTCAAGATAGAGCATGGATGCCACGGCATCGACCCTGAGCCCGTCGATGTGGAACTCCTCGAGCCAGTACAGCGCGTTGGCGACGAGGAAGTTGCGCACCTGCGAATCGCCGAAGTTGAAGATAAGCGTGCCCCAGTCCATCTGCTCGCCACGGCGGGGATCCGAGTGCTCGTAGAGTGGCAGGCCGTCGAACTTCGCCAACGCCCACTCATCCTTGGGGAAATGGCCGGGAACCCAGTCCATGATCACGCCGATGCCAGCCTGATGAAGGCTGTCGATGAGGAACTTGAGGTCGTCTGGGTGACCGAACCGGCTGGTTGGCGCGAAATAGCCGGTCACCTGGTAGCCCCAGGATCCACCGAATGGATGCTCGGCGAGCGGCATGAATTCGACGTGCGTGAAACCGAGCTGGGTGACATAGTCGATCAGCTCGACGGCGAGGCTGCGATAGTTCAGCCCTGGCCGCCACGATCCCACGTGGAGCTCGTACACGCTCATGGGGGAGTTCTGCGGGTCGGTTGACGCGCGCCGTGACATCCACGAGTCGTCTGCCCAGGTGTATTGGGTCTGGCCGACCTTCGAGCCGGTAGCGGGGGAGACCTCGGTGTAGCGTGCCATGGGATCGGCTCGGGTGACCCACCCGTCGTGAGGGGTGAGGATCTCGAACTTGTAGGTGTTGCCGGGGTCGAGTGCTGGCACGAATAGCTCCCAGACGCCGTTGTCGTCGAGGCGGCGCATGGCGTGCCCGACCCCGTTCCAGCTGTTGAAATCACCGACAACGCGAACTGCCTGAGCGTGGGGAGCCCACACCGAGAAGCTGGTGCCGACGACGCCCTCATGCGGCCGGAAGTGTGACCCGAGCACATGCCACAACTGTTCATGGCGACCCTCGGCCCACAAATACAGGTCCATCTCGCCCACCGACGACACAAAACGGTACGGATCATCAGCGACCCAGTCTGCGGCGCCGTCGTATTGTGTCTCGAGCTGATACGCCAGCCCGGCACCGGCGGCGAAGCCCTGCCAGAGCCCATCCGCCACGTGAGCGAGCTCGACGCGGGAACCATCCGTGCGCACAGCCGTGACGCTGGATGCCAGCGGCCGCAGCGCACGGATCACGAAACCGTTCTCAAACGCATGCTGCCCGAGGGTGTCGTGCGGCTGCGGGTGACTGCCACCGACGACCGAGGCGATCAGTCCGGGATGAAGCTCGGGAAGTGTGGGGCTCAGGTTGGCCATCAGATTCCTTTCGGGTACGCAACGCGCAGAATGTGTACGGGCTGGGTGAACGGATCCAGGCGTACGTAGTTGTCTCGACCCCAGGTGAAGGTGTCACCGGTGATGAGGTCGATGACCTCGAACTGGGCGTCTGCGGGCAGGCCCAGTTTGGTGAGATCGACGTGCACAGTTGTCTCGCGCACGGCGTGGGAGTCCAGGTTGGCGACGATGATCAGACCGTCAGGCGAGCCGGTGCCGGTGAATTCGGCTGCAAGGTATTTCGAGTACGCGATGATCGACTCGTCATCGGTCCACTGCACGTCGAGGTTTCGCAACTGCCGGAGCGAAGGATGCGCCGCCCTGATGAGGTTGAGCCGCGTGATGTAGGGGGAGAGGCTGACCCCGGATTCGTCGGCGTTCGCCCAGTCGCGACGCTTGAACTGGTACTTCTCGTTGTCGATGTTCTCTTCGCTGCCGGGCCGCGCCACGTTCTCGATCAGCTCATACCCGGCGTACATGCCCCACGACGGTGACGCTGTCGCCGCCAGCGCGGCGCGCACCTTGTAGGCACCACGCCCGCCGAACTGCAGGTACTCCGTCAGGATGTCAGGGGTGTTCACGAAGAAGTTCGGCCGGAAGTAGTCGGCAGACTGCTTCGAGATTTCCTTGAAGTACGTTTCGAGCTCGAGTTTCGTGTTGCGCCAGGTGAAGTAGGTATAGGACTGCTGGAACCCGGCGCCGGCCAGCGACTGCATCATTGCCGGGCGGGTGAAGGCCTCGGCGAGGAGCACAACCTGCGGGTGCCGTTCGTAGATCACGCCGAGAAGCCATTCCCAGAACGCAAGCGGCTTGGTGTGCGGGTTGTCGACACGGAAGATGTGTACGCCGAGCGAGATCCAGTACTCCACGATGCGCAGCACCTCGACGCGGATTCCCTCCGGGTCGTTATCGAAGTTCACCGGGTAGATGTCCTGGTACTTCTTGGGAGGGTTCTCTGCGTACGCGATGGTGCCGTCCGGCAGCGTCGTGAACCATTCGGGATGCTCGGTCACCCACGGGTGGTCCGGCGAGCACTGCAGCGCAAGGTCGATTCCGACCTCGAGGCCCACCTTCTTGGCAGCACCCATGAAAAAAGCGAAGTCTTTGACGGTGCCGAGGTCGGGATGAATCGCGTCGTGGCCACCCGAGGCCGCGCCGATCGCCCACGGCGAGCCGGGATCCTGCGGGCCAGCGTTGAGCGTGTTGTTCGGGCCCTTGCGGTTGGTGACTCCGATCGGGTGGATGGGCGGCAGGTAGAGCACGTCGAAACCCATGGCCGCGACGCCGGGGAGCCGCTTGGCAGCGGTGCGGAAGGTGCCGGAGACCCAGGAACCGTCTTTCGCCTGCTTCGCTCCTTCACTGCGGGGGAAGAATTCGTACCAACTGCCGACCGCGGCCCTGGCTCGCTCCACCCTCAGCGGCATCGTCTCGCTGAAGGTCTCGAGGCTGGCCAGTGGCTTCGCATCGATGGCAGCGACGATGGCCGGGGAGGTGACCGCAGCGAGTTTGACCTCGGGGGTGACCGTACTGTCTTTAAGCGACTGCCGGGCGTTGGTGAAAATTTTGCGGGAACCGGCGCGGGCCAGCAACTGGTCGGCCATTGTGAACATGAGGTCGACGTCCACCCCCGCCGGGATCTTCAGCTCTGCGTTGTGCTGCCAGGTGTGCCAGTCGTCGGTGAACGCACGGATGCGCCACGTCCAGGTTCCGGGTGACGTGAGTTGAGCATCCACTGTCCACCCGTCGGTGCCAGCGCCCAGGGGAATCATGCGGTGCACCTGCTCGACCCCCGAGGGATCTCTCAGCAGCAGCTGCACTCCGATCAGGTCGTGGCCCTCCCGGAACACGGTCGCTGTGAACGGAACCACCTCGCCAACGAAGCTCTTTGCGGGCCAACGGTTCTCTGGCTGCTGAGGCGAGAGATTGCGTATGGGGATGCGGCCGATGGCTGGCGTGCGGATGTTTGTGGCCGGCGAGACCACGCTGTCAACTTTTGTCTTTGCCACCTTTCGAAGTTAGCGCACTGGGCCGTCTGCTCGGCAGTTCCTGTGAAATACCGGCAAATAAGCGCCCGGTATATCCGGTGGGCACTAGGGGGGACATACTTTGTCCCCCGTTCTGGGTGGGGTACAAAGCTTGTCCCCCCTAGAACCCACACGATATATTTCTTGTGGGGGGAAGAAAGCTCAGTCTCTGGGGGCCACATTCTCTGCCTGACCAAGTGCAGGCATCTTCTACAAACATGCATCGACCCGCGCACGCCAGATTGCTGGTGCGCATTCTCACACCAAAATCTGGTGCTATTCGTAGCGCCCTCGAAAGGAAACATCATGAACAAGCTCATCAAGGGTGCAGTCGCAACGGCTGCCGGCGTAGCACTCCTCATGGGTGGCGCTGGAACGTTCGCTTACTGGAACGACTCGGTCGGCATCACCGGCGGAACAATCACCGCTGGAAACCTGAAGGTCGCGGCGCCGGCGACGGCACCGAGCACCGACGGCTGGACGGTACAGAAGAACGGCACCGGAACTGCCACGACCGTCTCCACCATCTCCTCATTCGTCGCATCGCCCGGTGACAAGTTCACGCTCACGAAGACCGTCAACGTCACCGCAACCGGTAACAACCTGACCGCGACCCTCGCGCTCGGTGCCGGTTCGATCACCGCGGCAACGACCGGAGCAGCAGACGTCGCGCTCGCTGCGTACCTGACGAAGACCGCAACGATCGCCGCTTCGGGTACCGGCATCGCCGCCATCGGCTCCACGGGAACTTACTCGATCACACCAGGCACAGCCGGTATCACGAACAGCCCGGTTACCGTCACGGTGACGATCACCTACCCGAAGGACGCCGCCACGGTCACCACCGCCGGACCCAACTCCACCGCTGTCCTGAATGAAAAAGCGTCAATGCTCGGCTCGGTCAACCTCGCAGGTCTGACCGTCACCGTCGACCAGCAGTAGCCCGACCAGTGGGCGTGTCGAACCCGAATCTCGACACGCCCACCGCGGGACCAGCACGACTTCACACCACGACACGACAGGCCACGTCCAACAGGGACAGATCACACGAAAGCGGAGACCGCCATGCCTCGACTCACACAGACGCCCAGCGTCACCGTGACGAAGCGTCGTCGGTCTCTCTTCAGTTTTTCGAACATTCTCAAGTCGATGGTCACCGTCACCGTCGCAATCTCACTCTCGGTGCTTGCAGCCGGAGGAACCTACGCTTACCTCAACTCGGCCCAGACGATCCCGGCAGGAAGTGCGGGGGGAGCGTCGACAACCATCAAAAGCGGCAGCGCCAGCCTGGTTATCACCAGCGGCGCAGCGGCCCTCTCGGGCCTGTACCCGGGAGTGACCAAGACCGCTGACTTCACCGTGTCGGCGTCAGGCTCGGCAGACCTCGCCCTCAGCGTCAGCTCGATTGTGGGTCAGGGCGTCAATGGTCTCGACATCAAGGTCGCACCAGGAACCTGCGCAGCACCGGGAACCGCTGTCGCGGCAGGATCGCTCGGCGTCACAGCCGTGGCGGCAACCACCTACGACAGCACGACCACTCCGGCCTCGACTGTGCCGCTCTGCCTCGTGGTCTCAATGCTCTCGAGCGCCTCCGCCAGCGCGGCGGGGGCTACTACCTCAGTCTCCGTGAATCTGACAGGAGTCCAGTCGTGATATTCGCACGATTAGCACGCATCCCCGGGATCAAGGCGGCCTGCGCCGCGTCGTTGGCCATCTTCATGCTCGGTTCTGGCGCCGTGGCGGCTAACGCCTACTGGTCTGCGGCGGCCACCGCGAGCACGACTGCCTCCGCTGCAACATTCAGCATGACGGCAGGCAACTTCTCGACGCTCAACACCACGTACATGTTCACCACGGCCCAATCGAGTCCGATCGTCATCAAACCCATCACGGTGTCGAACACGGGGTCTGCCCCGATGACGTTCTCCATTGGCGTGACCAATACCAACGCCACTCTTGCCGCCAATCTGACGCTGTGGCTCTGGACGACAGGTTCGTCGAACTGCGGCACGACGCCGCTCAACATACCGGGCACCGTCGCCTCGCCTCCGGCCATGCCATCTGGCGCGGCCAACCCCAGCCCCAACTCGGCCGTTACTCTGTGCGCGGCAACCCAACTGGTCGGCCCGATGTCTGCCATGCAGGGGCAGTCCGTGGTCGCCACCTTCACCATCACGGGCCGTGTGGGAGCCAGTAGCTGGGTCACCAGCGCTGCGACATCCACAACGCAATCCGTGTATTCGGTCCCCGCGCCGACACCAACATGCGTGACCACGGATCAAAAGGGTCAAAAGGAGGGCTTCTCCACACTGACCTGGCCGGCGGTCGTGGGCGCTACGGGTTATCAGGTGTTCGTTGACACCGTGGGCGCGCCCGCCGCCACGACTCCCTCACTGACGCGGACGCTCACCGACCCACGCAGCGTTGTGGTGGGAGTCATCGGTGGTGACGTCAACATCTCGGCGGACTCCAACGTTCGGATTGTTTACACCGGAAACCCGTACGGCACGAGCCAGGCGTCAACCACGCCCATCTACTACCAGGGCCCGTTCTGGCACGGCAACGAGCGACCGGAGTCAACATCGTGCACGCCGTGATCCGATTCGCGAAGACGATGACACGACCAGCGGCGGTCGCGGGGGCGATCGCGATCACCGCAAGCCTCATGCTGAGTCTGGGCGCGCCACTGGCGGCGACCGCAGCCACACCCACGGCCGAGTACAGCCGCGATGGCGGCGCGACCTGGTCGACAACTCCGCCGTCATTCCTGTTCGCAAGCGCCGTGCGCTATGTGCCGGGAGACGTTGCGACTGCGAATCTGCTCATCCGATCCCTGCGCTCAAACCCAACCTTCGTGCAGCTCTCACTCACCAATGCATCCACCGACGACACCGTGCTCGACGAAGCTATGACGATAGAAGGCGCCGACGCCGCAGGCAAGGGACTTCAGCCGACACGGTTCAGCGCGTTGACGGCCTGTCAGCCTGTCGTACCCGACAGGGTCATGACACAGGGTCAGATCGTTTCAGTTTCCCTGACGCTACGTGTGTCCCCGATGCTCACAGGGAACCAGGCGCAGGATGCGGCCGGTCACGTCGACCTCGCCGTCGCTCTGTCTGACCCTGGCCTCGAGATTGCCCCCAACGGCTGCTCGGTCGATGCTGTCATCATCCCGAGCACGGAGACCACCACGTCAGGCCTGGACCAGCGCGCTGGGTCGGACGGGCTCGCGTACACGGGAGGAACCCTGGCCTATCCGGCGTTCATCACGGCTGCGATAGCGCTGGGGGTCGGCTGGCTATTCGTGATTCTGGGCCGTCGTCGACGCCGGACAGTCGACCGCTGACACCTGAGCATTGTGCACTATTCTTCAACCGGACTCGATGATCGGATGGGGGAGTCGCATGGCGGCGCGCGAAGGCGGTGGCACAGGCGAGCCAGTCGAGGGGGACCCTAAAGAGAAAAGCCTGCTGCACTACCTAGGGCTGGCTCTCAGTGGGGCGCTCCTGGTGATGGTGTTGGTTATTGCCGTGCTCGTGATTGCGGCGCCGGCGATCGTGGGCGGTTCCGCCCTGACCGTCCTGACCAATTCCATGGCGCCGAAGTTCCCGCCAGGCACCCTGATCGTGATCAAGCCGACCCCCATCGACGAAATCAAGGTGGGGGATGTGCTGACCTACCAGATCAAGTCCGGAAACCCGGCCGTCATCTCGCACCGAGTCATCACACGCAGCGTCAGTCTCGAGGGTGAGACGACGTTTATCACCAAAGGTGACAACAACGACCTCGCCGACCCCAAGCCGATCATGGAAGTCCAGGTCAAAGGCACCCTCTGGTATGCGATCCCGTATCTGGGATTCGTCAACAACGCGGTGAACGGCGAAACGCGTCCGCTGGTCACCCCGATCATTGCCGGTCTGCTTTTCGCCTACGCCGTGTACACCGTGATCTCGAGCATCGCCGGCAGGCGAAAGCGCAGGGATGACGACGTGAGCCCGCTGGTCGCGGATTCGCCGGATTCCGTCGCCGAACTGGTGCCGGCGCCGCCGCCCGAGCCGGAACAATACGATCCAGACCTTTCGCGTTAAATCGTCCCACCCTGCGGGTTTAGGCTGTCCCGGTGAAGGCAATCAGAAGATTTACGGTTCGTGCTGTTCTCCCACAGACGCTTGCTGCGCTCGAGGAGCTCGCCTCCAACCTGCGGTGGTCGTGGCACGAGCCCACACGCCAGTTTTTCCAGGCGATCGACCCGGCACTGTGGAATCAGGTCGGCCACGATCCCATCGAGATGCTCGGAGCTGTCGAACCCGCCAGGCTCGACGAGCTCGCCGCCAACGAGGAGTTCGTCGGCACCGCCAATCGCCTCGTTGATGACCTGCACAGCTACCTGCGCGAACCGCGCTGGTACCAGCAGCTCGAGGGCGCGCCAGCATCCATCGCCTATTTCTCTCCGGAGTACGGCATCGCCGCCGCGCTTCCGCAGTATTCGGGCGGCCTGGGCATTCTCGCGGGGGACCACCTCAAGAGTGCCTCCGATCTGGGTGTGCCCATTGTCGGAGTCGGACTCTTCTACGGCGCCGGATACTTTCGCCAGGGTATTTCGCGTGAGGGCTGGCAGCAGGAGACCTACCCCGTGCTCGACCCGGACGGTCTGCCGCTGAGTGTGCTCAGGCAGCCGGATGGCCAGCCGTCCAGAGTTACCCTTGCGCTGCCCGACGGCCGTGCGCTCTCGGCCGTGGTCTGGGTGGCGCAGGTGGGTCGCATCCCCTTGCTGCTGCTTGACACGGATATTTCGGAAAACAGCGATGACCTTCGCTCCGTCACCGATCGCCTCTACGGCGGCGGTGGCGAGCACCGGCTGCTGCAGGAGCTGCTGCTCGGCGTCGGCGGTGTTCGGGCGATCGGGCTCTACAGCGACCTCACCGGTATGCCGAAGCCCGAGGTTTTCCATACCAACGAGGGCCATGCCGGCTTCCAGGCGCTCGAGCGCATCAGCGGGCTGATCGGGGAGGGCCTCGTCTTCGGGGATGCCCTGCAGGCCGTCCGCGCTGGCACGGTTTTCACCACCCACACGCCCGTACCGGCCGGAATCGACAGGTTCCCGATCGGCATGATCGAGCAGTATTTCTCCACCGACCTCCTGCCCGGCGTAGCCACGACGGACGTACTCGCCCTGGGTACCGAGAGCTACGAGGGCGGCGACCCGAACATGTTCAACATGGCAGTCATGGGGCTGCGGCTGGCGCAGCGCGCCAACGGTGTGTCGAAATTGCACGGCGAGGTTTCGCGCGGGATGTTCGGTGCCCTGTGGCCCGGATTCGACAACGCCGACGTTCCGATCACCTCGGTGACCAACGGCGTGCACGCGCCGAGCTGGACAGACCCGGAGATGCTCGAGCTGGCCCACAAGAGTTTCGGCACCGTCGACACGACAGTCGTCGATTGGTCGTCCCCGGCCGTCAGCAATGACGACATCTGGGCGGTACGAGGCAGGATGCGCGAACAGCTTGTCGCCGACGCCCGCCGTCGCACCGCGGGCGCGTGGCAGGAGCAGAACCCGGGAGTGGGCGCTCCGGCCTGGATTTCCGATCTGCTCGACCCGAACGTGCTGACCATCGGATTCGCCCGTCGCGTTCCGACCTACAAACGCCTCACCCTGATGTTGCACGACCCCGACCGGCTGCGCGCATTATTGCTGCACCCCGAGCGTCCGGTGCAGCTCGTGATCGCCGGGAAGTCGCACCCGGCCGATGACGAGGGCAAGCGACTCATCCAGAAGCTTGTCGAGTTCAGCCAGGAGCCCGAGGTGCGCGAACGCATCGTCTTCCTGCCGAACTACGACATCGCAATGGCCAAACTGCTGTACCCCGGCACCGACATCTGGCTGAACAACCCGTTGCGGCCGCTCGAGGCGTGCGGAACATCCGGAATGAAGGCGGCGCTGAACGGCTCGCTGAACCTCTCGATCCTCGATGGCTGGTGGGCCGAGTTCTATGACGAGCAGAACGGTTGGGCCATCCCGTCGGCGGATGCCGCGGGCGACGGGGCCGAGCGGGACAAACTCGAGGCCGAGAGCATGTACGACCTCATCGAACACCAGATCGCTCCCCGCTTCTACGACCGCGGTGCCGACGGAATTCCGACCAGGTGGGTCGATTCGATTCGCCACACGCTCGCGACGCTGTCGCCAGCGCTGTCGGCAGATCGCATGGTTCGCGAATACGTCGAGCGTCTCTACATCCCCGCGGCGACCGCGAGCAAGACCATCAGCGCCAACGGGTACCAGCCCGCTCGCGAACTCGCGGCCTGGAAGTCGCGCGTCACGGCGGCGTGGCCAAAGGTGCACGTCACCCACGTCGAATCCGGGGGAGTCGACAGCGTTCCGCAGGTCGGCGATGAATTGCACGTGCGGGCCACGGTCGACATCGACGGGCTGGACGCCAGCGACCTCAGCGTCGAAGTGATCTACGGCCGCGCGCGCGAAAGCGACACGCTCGAGGATGTCCAGCATGCCGCTCTCGAACTGATGCCGTCAGGTCCGGGCCAGCCCAAGGTTTTCGCTGGCACGGTTCAGCTGTCGCGGGCAGGCGGCTTCGGCTACACGGTGCGGGTAGTGCCGCAGCATCCATTGATGGCGTCAGCGTCGGAACTGGGGCTGATCGCCGTCGCCGAGTAGGGCGCTCAGGGGCGGCCGATGGGCGCAAGGATCGCCCCGGTGATGCTCTGCAGGTCGCCCGGGGTCAGTTCGATGTCGAATCCGCGGCGTCCGCCCGACACGAAAACCGTGTCGTAGAGGGTGGCGGTTTCGTCCAGCACGGTCGGGTGCGCCGTTTTCTGCCCGATCGGGCTGATTCCGCCGACAATGTATCCGGTCTTGCGCTCGGCGACTTTGGGGTCGGCCATCACGGCTTTCTTGCCGCCAACAGCGGTCGCCAGTGCCTTCAGGTCGAGCTTGCCCGACACCGGCACGATCGCCACAACGAGCCGACCGTCGACGTCGGTCATGAGGGTCTTGAAGACCTGATCGTCGTCGAGTCCGAGCACAGCGGCCGCCTCGGCGCCGAAGTTGGTGGCGCCGGGGTCGTGCGCGTACTCGTGCGCGACGAAGTGGATGCCCGCTGCCGTCAGCGCCACGGTCGCCGGGGTGCCGCTCACCGCTCAGTGCCGCTCACTACTCAGTGCGCCCGGAACAGCTGCATCGACGTGCCCGCGACGACGAGTTCTTCGCCCGGCACGTGGTCAGGCATCCACTCGGTTGGATCGTCGATCGCGGAATCCCACAACAGGGTGTAGCCGTTAACGCCGGCATGCTCGGGCAGGGTCACCGTCACGTCGTCCTCGAGACCATGAACGATCAGCAGGATGCGGTTGAATTCCTCGAATTCGGGGGTCGACGCCGCGAGGTACTGCAGGGTGCGTTGCGATGGCGAATCCCAGTCCTGGTCAGACATCGAGATGCCCTCCTTGTTGTACCAGTCCATCTGGGTGGCCGAGGGGATCGTTTCGCCCGCGATCCCGTACCGCACGGGCCGAAGCGCCGGGTTCTCGCGGCGGAAGTGGATCAGCTGGCGCGTGATCTCCAGCAGTTCGTCCTGCCAGCCCTCGCGCTCCCACGGCAGCCACGTGAGCTCGCTGTCCTGGTTGTACGCGTTGTTGTTGCCGCGCTGGGTGCGTCCGAACTCGTCTCCCGCGGTCAGCATCGGAATGCCGGCAGACAGCAGGAGGGTGCCGAGGAGGTTGCGCATCGCCTTACAGCGGGACTCGCGGATGGCGTCGTCGTCGGTCGAACCTTCGGCGCCAAAGTTGAACGAGTGGTTGTTATCGGTGCCGTCGCGGTTCTTCTCGCCGTTGCCGAGGTTGTGTTTCTCGTTGTACGCGGTGAGGTCAGCCATGGTGAATCCATCGTGGGCGGTAATGAAGTTGACGGATGCCATCGGGCCGCGGTCGTTCCTGAATACGTGAGACGAGCCCGCGAGCCGTCGCGCGAGAGAGCCGATGCCGTTCGGGGCAGAGCCGTGTGCGCGGGTGTGTCCAATGTCTGTCAGCCAGAAGTCGCGCATACGGTCGCGGTAGCCGTCGTTCCATTCGCTCCAGCCGGCCGGAAAGTTGCCCACCTGCCAGCCACCCATGCCGACATCCCACGGTTCGGAGATGATCTTCACCCCGGCAAGCTTCGGATCGTCGCGAATAGCCAGCAGCAATGGATGTTCGGGGTCGAACACGTTCGCCTGGTCGCGACCGAGCGTGGCGGCGAGGTCGAAGCGGAAACCGTCGATCTGCACGTCGTTGGCCCAGTAGCGCAAGGAATCAAGGATGAGGCGGTGGGCGGCCGGGGTCGCGGTGTTGACCGAGTTGCCGCAGCCCGTGACATCCACATACTTGCCGTCAGCGGTTTGGCGATAGTAGTTCCTGTTGTCGAGACCGCGAAGGCTCGTCGTGGGACCGGTGAAGCCCTCCTCGGCGGTGTGGTTGTAGACCACATCCATCACGACCTCGAGGCCGGCTTCGTGCAGCAGCTTGACCATGCCCTTGAACTCGCGCAGCACGGCGCCGGTGCCGCCGAGCTGGGCCTCCCGGCTCGCGTATGCGGCATGGGGGGTGAAGAAGTTGAGGGTGTTGTAGCCCCAGTAGTTGGTGAGGCCCTGCTTGATGAGACGCTGCTCGCTCACAAACTGCTGCACGGGCAGCAGTTCGATCGTCGTTACACCGAGCTCTTTCAGATACGCGATCGTGGACTCGTGGGCGAGACCGGCGTACGTTCCCCGGAGGTTCTCGGGCACGTCGGGGTTGAGTTTCGAGATTCCCTTGGCATGCGCCTCGTACATCACCGTGTGATCCATGGCGATGTTCGGCTTCGTCGAGTGACCCCAGTCGAAGGTGTCAGGCTCCTGCACGTAACCGCGCCAGTCACCGTTCTTGGTGCGGTCCAGGCCGCGGGCGTACGGGTCGATCAGGTGCAGCTCCGGGTCGAACTTGTGACCGGTCTTGTTCGGCCCCGTCGCGCGCACCGAGTAGCGCACTCCGGCCACGAGGTCGGGGGAGGTGACCGACCACACGTCACCGTCGCCTCGCTCGAGCGGCAGGCGCTTCGCGATCCAGTTGGCGTCGCGGCGGTCGAACAGACAGAGCTCGAGACTGGTGGCGCTGGCGGACCACACTCGCAGCTCGCCACCCGTTGCGTTGAGGGTTACGCCGAGGTCGGCAAGGGCATCGGCTTCAGGCATGGGTTCTAGAGTAATGAACGACTGAGTAGGTCGTGTGACATCGGAAGGGGACGCGCGGTGGCAATATATCTCGATCATGCTGCGACGACGCCCATGCTGCCCGCGGTTATCGACTCGTACACGACAGCGCTTGGGCTCGTCGGCAACCCGTCATCGATCCACTCCCAGGGCCAGAACGCGAAGCGGATGCTGGAGGAAGCCCGCGAGAGCGTTGCGGCCTCCGTGAACGCAGACTCGGTCGAGGTGACCT
This sequence comes from Salinibacterium sp. G-O1, assembly GCF_030063305.1. Taxonomy (GTDB): domain Bacteria; phylum Actinomycetota; class Actinomycetes; order Actinomycetales; family Microbacteriaceae; genus Rhodoglobus. The sequence goes on along the minus strand of NZ_JASISV010000002.1, from coordinate 837,486 downwards.
TCACTTCGGGCGGAACCGAGGCCGTAAACCTTGCGGTCAAGGGGCTGTTCTGGGCCCGTCAGGGCGCGACACCACGCCCAAGAATCCTGTCCACCCGCGCAGAACACCACGCGACGATCGACGCGCTCGAGTGGCTCGAACAGCATGAGGGTGCCGTCATCGACTGGGTGCCGGTCTCGTCAACCGGCCGCATCGACCTCGCGTACCTCGAGGCCGCGCTCGCCGACGATGTTGCGCTTGTCACGACGCTCTGGGCCAACAACGAGGTCGGAACAGTGCAGCCGATCGACGCGATTGTGGCGCTGGCGAGCGCTCGCGGCATCCCGGTACATGCCGACGCGGTGTCGGCCTACGGCTATCTGCCGATTGATTTTCACGCGTCGGGTCTTGCCGCGATGAGCATCTCTGCTCACAAGATCGGCGGTCCGGTGGGCATCGGTGCGCTGGTGATCGCACGATCGGCCACCGTCACCCCGCTGGTCCACGGCGGCAACCAGCAACGTTCTCGCTCCGGCACGATGGATGCCGCAGGGTCTGTCGCCTTCGGCGTTGCGGCGGCTCACATCGAACTCGACAGGGTGCAGCCGTTGCGCGACCGACTGATCGAGGGTGTGCGCGCCGCGGTGCCGGAGGCGATCCTGCGTGGAGATCCCGCTGGCAGGCTGCCGGGCAATGCTCACTTCACCTTCCCCGGCTGCGAGGGAGACTCCCTGCTTTTCCTGCTGGATGTCGCCGGCTTCAGTGTCTCGACGGGGTCGGCCTGCCAGGCCGGGGTTCCCGAGGCATCCCACGTGCTGCTGGCGATGGGTCTCGATGAACCGACGGCGCGCGGGGCGTTGCGCATCACGCTGGGGCACAGTACGACGGCCGCCGAGGTGGACGCGTTCGTGGCCGCGCTTCCGGCCGCGGTTGCCCGCGCCCGCACCGCCGGCTACGCCGACCGCGAGACACAGCTCGGGCACTGAGACGTAAGCTGGAACCCATGAAGGTTTTGGCGGCGATGAGTGGTGGGGTCGATTCGGCCGTTGCCGCGGCCCGTGCCGTCGACGCTGGTCACGAGGTGGTCGGGGTGCACCTCGCGCTCAGCCGCCAGCCAGGAACCCTACGCACCGGCGCCCGCGGCTGCTGCACGATCGAAGATTCGATGGATGCCCAGCGCGCGGCCAACATCATCGGCATCCCGTACTACGTCTGGGACTTCTCGGAGCGGTTCAAGCTCGATGTCGTCGACGACTTCATTGCCGAATATGCGGCCGGACGCACCCCCAACCCGTGCATGCGGTGCAATGAACGCATCAAGTTCGCCGCCCTGCTCGAGAAGGCCGTCGCCCTCGGTTTCGATGCCGTCGCGACGGGCCACTACGCGAACATCGTCACGGATGCTGCGGGCAATCGCGAACTGCACAGGGCCAGTGACGCGGCGAAAGACCAGTCCTACGTGCTCGGCGTGCTCACCACCGAGCAGCTCGCGCACAGCATGTTCCCGCTCGGCACGACACCCTCCAAGGCGGAGGTTCGCGCCGAGGCCGCCCAGCGCGGCTTCAGCGTCGCCTCCAAGCCCGACTCCCATGACATCTGCTTCATCCCTGACGGCAACACTCGCGGCTGGCTTGCCGACAAGGTCGGCGCCGAGCAGGGCGAGATCCTGGACCGCTCCGGCGACGTCATCGGGAAGCACGAGGGAGCGCTCGCCTTCACCATCGGCCAGCGTAAGGGGCTCAACGTTGGGTACCCGACGGATGACGGCAAGCCCCGTTTCGTGCTCGAGATCCGGCCGAAGACCAACGAGGTCGTGGTGGGGCCGCGCGAGGCGCTCGCCCTCGGCGAGCTGGCTGGCTCGAAGTTCAGCTGGGCGGGGCTCGACCCCGTGGCATCCGGATTCATCACCGGGGCCAGCGATTCATTCGACTGCCACGTGCAGGTGCGTGCCCACTCCGAACCGGTGCCGGCTGTCGCGCGACTGGTTCCGGATGCGGCAGGGGTCACCGAACTCGTGATCAACCCGGCGGAGCCGATCATCGGCGTCTCGCCAGGCCAGACGGCCGTGCTGTACGTCGGCACCCGGGTTCTCGGGCAGTGCACCATTGCGCGCACCGTGAGTGCGATTCCCGCCACTGTCCAGCCCTGACGGAGTGTCGCCGGGCGATCCTAAGCTGGGGTCGTGGCTGAAACAGATAACGCGATCAACGAGCACACCGCCCCAGACCTTGCCGCGGCGAAATCCGAGGTCGACGAGCTGACGACGCGCATCCTCGAGCTGCGCGATGCGTACTATGAGCGCGACGCAGAACTCGTGCCCGACGCCGAGTACGACCAGCTGATGCAGCGACTCGAAGAACTCGAGCGGCTGTTCCCGGAGCTGCAGGGGCAGGACAGCCCCACCCAGACCGTGGGCGGGCGGGCCGCGAAACTGTTCGACCCGGTCACCCACGCCGAGCGCATGCTCAGCCTCGACAACGTCTTCTCTCTCGACGAATTCGAGGCATGGGCGGCCAAGGTCGAGCGCGATTCCGGTCGGCGCATCGACTACCTGTGCGAGCTGAAGATCGATGGGCTCGCGATCAACCTTCGGTATGAAGACGGCCGGCTGACGAGCGCCGCCACCCGGGGCGACGGCGTTGTGGGTGAAGACGTCACCGAGAATGTCGAATTCATTCCGGGCATCCCGACCCGACTGGAGGGCGAGGGCCATCCGCCGATCGTCGAGGTGCGCGGCGAGATCTTTTTTCCGGTCGTCGCCTTCCGTGAACTGAATGCCGAGCAGGCCGCCGCGGGGGAGAGAGTCTTCGCGAACCCCCGCAACGCCGCATCCGGCTCATTGCGGCAGAAAGCCGAAAGCAAAAACGCGTCGGGGCTCGACCTCATGCACCGCAGGTTGTCGAGGCTCAGGATGCTCGTGCACGGCATCGGCGCATGGTCCAACCCGCCCGTCGCCAGCCAGAGCCAGACCTACGCCCTTCTTGCGAGCTGGGGCCTGCCGACCAGCCCCTACTTCCAGGTGAAGAAGACCGCAGCCGAGGCCGCGGAGTTCATCGCGTTCTACGGCGAGCATCGCGACACCGTCGAGCACGAGATCGACGGCATCGTCATCAAGGTCGACGAGTTGTACCTGCACGAAGAGCTCGGTGCCACCTCCCGGGCGCCGCGGTGGGCGATCGCGTACAAATACCCACCGGAGCAGGTCAACACCCGGCTGCTCGACATCGTCGTCTCTGTCGGCCGCACCGGTCGCGCCACGCCGTTCGCGGTGATGGAACCGGCGAGAGTGGCCGGCTCCGTCGTGCGCCAGGCCACCCTGCACAATCAGGATGTCGTCAAAGCCAAGGGCGTGCTGATCGGCGATACGGTCGTGCTGCGCAAGGCGGGGGACGTCATCCCGGAGGTGCTCGGCCCGGTCGTCGAACTGCGCGACGGCACCGAACGCGAATTCGTGATGCCGACCCACTGCCCGGAGTGCGGCACGGCTTTGGCTCCCGCCAAGGAGGGCGACATCGATTTGCGCTGCCCGAATGCTCGCAGTTGCCCCGCGCAGGTGCGTGGTCGGGTCGAGCACGTCGGAAGCCGTGGGGCGCTCGACATCGAGGGTCTCGGCGAGGTGGGGGCAGCGGCCCTGACCCAACCCGACTATCCGGATTCGCCGCCACTCGTCACCGAGGCCGGACTCTTTTCGCTGACGCTCCCGCAGATTTTCGACATCAGGGTGCGCGTCCGTGACTCCGAGACCGGGCTCGTCAAGGTCGATGACGACGGAACCGAGCGCACCGAGACGCCATACCGCCGCAAGCGAGTGAAGAAAGACGGCGACTTCGACCCAGAATCGGCAGAGTTTTCCGGCGACGGCGGATTTGTGCCCTCCAGTGCGGCGATCAAGCTGCTGAGTGAGATCGAACTGGCCAAGTCGAAAGACCTGTGGCGCATCCTCGTTTCGCTCAGCATCCGGCACGTCGGGCCGGTGGCGGCCCGCGCCCTTGCCAACTATTTCGGCTCGCTCGACGCGATCAGGGCGGCGGATCGTGACGCCCTCGCTGCGGTCGACGGCGTTGGCGGAATCATCGCCGACGCGGTGATCGCCTGGTTCGAGGTCGACTGGCACCGCGAGATCATCGAGCGCTGGGCGGATGCCGGGGTGCGGTTTGCGACACCGGGTCACCCCGGTCCGGGCGCCGCCGCCGCCAACGACGGCCCCCTCGCAGGGCTGACCGTCGTCGCTACCGGCAGCCTGGACGGCTTCACCAGAGAGGGCGCGCTGGAGGCGATCATCGCGGCCGGCGGCAAGGCGGCATCCAGTGTCAGTAAAAAAACCGACTTCGTTGCTGCTGGCCCGGGAGCCGGCTCGAAATTGACGAAAGCCGAAGAACTCGGGCTGCGAATTATCGATGCCGAGCAGTTCGCCAGGCTGCTCGCCGGAGGCCCCGCCGCGCTCGAATCGTAGTATTTTCGGGCCGCCCTCGTTGGGGGGACAAATGCCCCCGAGACGGGGGACACCCGCGGTTCACCGTTGGGGACGAATTTGGGTCTGAAAACGAGCCTGTCTATCCCCTAGAGTAGGGGGTGCATTGCGGTGCTTCGTGGGGGAGCTGTGCAGCATTTGCAAACTGAGGGGGACACCCGAATTTTGCTGATAGACGCGGCAGTTTTCACCTCGGTGGCACTGGGACCTGTCGCCGAGGCCTTCGGAGTGCACGAAATCAGCCGGTATTCGGTGGGGCAATCCTTCACCGCCAACGGCCGCGACATCCTCCCGGCCGACAGCATTGCGGCGAGCCCTTTCTCGTCGCCGACGGCATCCACTCTCTCCCTCTTGATGGGGCAGCCCGGCTCGTTTATCGAATCGGCACCCGCGGCGCCCCTGACGGCACAGGCCTACGGCCTTCAGACGCTCCAGAAACTGGGGCTTCTCAGTGGCCCGGACCTCTCGAAATACCTCGCTGCGCATCCTGACGCCGTCACAGACCTGCTGGCCGCAGCACCCGCGGCGAGTGACGTGTCGTTGTGGTGGTCCAATCTCGACGTGCAGGCCAAGTTGAACCTGCGAGCCACCGCCCCGCAGCTCCTCGGCAACCTTGAGGGTGTGCCGTTCCGGATTCGCGATGCGGCCAACCGCACCACGCTGCGCATCACCATCTCTGACCTCAATCGGGTGGTCGACAGCACCGCCGGTCGTTCCGTTGTAGACAACGCCAAGCAGCAGCTGAAGATGCTCCAGTCGATTTCGGATGCTCTCGACGCAGTCGCATCAGACACCGCAGCTGACCAGCCTCGACGCACCCTGCTCACCCTCGACGTAGCCGGGCAGGGTCGCGCGGCGATCGTGCTTGGCGACCTCGCGACAGCCGACTACGTCACCTACCTGGTTCCCGGCATGTTCTTCACCATCGAGAACCAGATGGGGGCCTGGGCCGAGGCGGCCGGTGGGTTGTACGACCAGCAGCTCGAGTGGCTGGACTACTTCGGTACGAAGGATGGCGTGACAAAGTCGAGCGAGACGGTCGCCACTGTGGCGTGGATCGGCTACCACACCCCCAATCTCACCAACGTGGGCGGCATCCAGAATGCTGACGAGGGCCGGGACGCTCTCGCGACAGCGATCAAGGGACTGCAGTCGGTCCGGGCTGATGATGAGCCATACGTGACAGTGGTAGCGCACTCGTACGGCTCCACCGCCGCGCTCATGGCGCTCACGGAGTACGACTTCGAGGTAGACGCGCTGGCTCTGGTCGGATCTCCCGGCAGCCCGGCGAAATCCGTTGACGAACTTCACGTGACCGATGGCAACGTCTTCGTGGGGGAGGGAGCGTGGGATCCGATTCCCAACAGCTCCTACTTCGGAAGCGACCCGGGTTCGGCCAGCTACGGGGCGAAGATCATGGGCGTCTCGGGTGGAACCGACTCGATCACGGGCGAGACCCTGCTGGCGTCGAACGGCCACAACGAGTACTTCAGCCCCGGAACACAATCGATGCGCAACTTCGCGCTGATTTCGATCGGCAAGGGCCAGTACGTTTCGGGCGGCAGCCCGCTGCTCATGGTTAAGGCCGTCGGTTCCGGCAAATAGACTTAGGGGTATCCCCGACCTGTTTTACGGAGCCGCATGTCTGAAACCACCCCCGGCGCCAACGGCGCAGCGATAACAACGGACGTGGTGTCGCATCTCGCGAACCTCGCACGCATCGCACTGACCCCTGACGAGATCGTCAAACTCACCGGCGAACTCGGTGCAATCGTCGACTCGGTCGCCAAGGTCAGCGAGGTGGCAACACCGGATGTGCCGGCCACGAGTCATCCGATTCCTCTGGTCAATGTGTTCAGGCCGGATGTTGCTGGCCCGACCCTCACGACCGCGGAAGCGTTGGCCGGGGCCCCCGAGCACGACGGCAGCCGTTTCAAGGTCAGCGCGATTCTGGGGGAGGAGCAGTGAGTTCCCTGATCCACCTTTCCGCCTCCGCTCTCGCTGAGAAGCTCACGTCGGGCGAGGTCAGCTCCGTCGAAGCCACCCAGGCCCACCTCGACCGTATTGCTGCCGTCGACGGTGACGTGCACGCCTTCCTGCACGTCAACGAAGCAGCCATCGCTGCCGCCGGTGACATCGATACCCGACGCGCTGCCGGCGAGAAGCTCGGCCCGCTGGCCGGGGTTCCGATCGCTATCAAGGACGTGCTGTGCACGATCGGGATGCCGTCGACTGCTGGCTCGAAGATTCTCGAAGGCTGGATTCCGCCGTATGACGCGACGCCAGTCGCGAAGCTCAAGTCGGCCGGACTCATCGCCCTCGGCAAGACCAACATGGACGAATTCGCCATGGGCTCGTCGACCGAGCATTCCGCCTACGGGCCAACGAAGAACCCGTGGGACCTTTCGCGCATCCCCGGTGGCTCCGGTGGAGGTTCCGCAGCCGCGGTAGCGGCGTTCGAGGCGCCCCTTGCTCTCGGATCAGACACGGGTGGCTCAATTCGGCAGCCAGCCGCTGTGACCGGATCGGTCGGCGTCAAGCCAACCTACGGGGGAGTGTCGCGCTACGGGGCCATCGCACTGGCGTCGTCGCTCGACCAGGTCGGGCCGGTTGCGCGCACCGTGCTCGATGCCGCACTGCTCCACGACGTGATCGGTGGTCACGACCCGCGAGACAGCACATCGCTGACTGACGTGTGGCCGTCATTTGCTGCCGCAGCGCGCCAGGGCGCGAAGGCCGAGAACCTCAAGGGTTTGCGCGTCGGAGTCGTGAAAGAGCTCGACAGCCCCGGCTTCCAGCCCGGTGTGTCCCAGCGATTCCACGAGGCTCTCGAGCTGCTGACGGCCGCCGGCGCCGACATCGTCGAGGTGTCAGCACCCCACTTCGAGTACGCCGTGGCGGCGTACTACGTGATTCTTCCCGCCGAGGCATCCAGCAACCTGGCCAAATTCGACTCTGTGCGGTTCGGCATGCGGGCGAAGGTCAGCGGCACCGTCGAAGACGTCATGGCGGCGACCCGCGAGGCTGGCTTCGGTGACGAGGTGAAGAGGCGCGTCATCCTCGGAACGTACGCGCTGTCTGCCGGCTACTACGACGCGTACTACGGAAGCGCGCAGAAGGTGCGAACCCTCATCCAGCGCGACTTCGCATCTGCGTTCGAGAAGGCCGACGTACTGGTCTCTCCGTCGGCGCCGACGACGGCGTTCAAGCTCGGCGAGAAGCTCAACGACCCGCTGGCCATGTACCTGAACGACGTGACAACGATCCCGGCAAACCTTGCTGGCGTGCCCGGCATGGGACTGCCGATCGGCCTTGCCCCGGAAGACGGTCTTCCCGTCGGCTTCCAAATCATGGCGCCAGCGCGAGAGGATGCCCGGCTCTACTCGCTCGGCGCCACGCTGGAGCGACTGCTCGAGGACGGCTGGGGCCGCACCCTGCTGAGCCAGGCGCCGAAACTGTAGAGACGTTGTGTTCGCGAGGGGGCTTAAGCCCTCTCGCGGAACGCCAACTGGTTCATCCGGTTTCCGCATCGGACGCTGCAGAAGCGCTTCGACCCGTTGCGCGACAGGTCGAGCAGCAGGCCCGTGCAATCTGGTGCAGCGCACACGCGCATGCGTCCGGTCTCGTTTGACCTGATCACGTCGACTATCGCCAGCGACACCTCCACCCTGATGCGTTCGGCCAGGGGCGCTCCCAACGGGGTCGCGTGCAAATGCCAGTCGAAGGGCTCGTGCCGCACGAGGTACGGGAGTGCGCCAGCCTCCTTCAACATGCGGTTCACCTCGACGACGGCCTCGTCGCGCGGGAGGCTCCAGACCCGTCGCAGCAGCGACCGTGTGTCAACCACCGAGGCCAGTTCGGCGGCGTCACGATCGAACCGCCCCGAATAGCCGTGGGCGTCGAAAAGTGTCTCGAGTTGATCGATCGTGGCGAGCTCATCGTCGCCGCTTCGTGAGGCGCCGGGATCGGTATTTCCCAGCGCGACTGTGAAGAGCAAAGCATCTTCTGTGTCAGGGGCAAAATGCAATTTGACTCCTTATTTAGGTCAAGAGTACCGTCAATCTCATCACTGGAAATAGCGGACAGACAGGCACCATGAAAGCGCTCATTATCGGCATCACCGCGTCGCTCGCTTTCGGCGTCTCCGGGGCGTTCATCAAGCCGCTGCTGGAGAATGGATGGAGCCCCACCGCCGCCGTCGCGATGCGCACCGCGATCGCCGGAATTGTGCTGGCGCCGCTCGCGATCAAGGCCCTGCACCGCAATTGGGGTAGCCTCTGGCGCGCCCGCTGGCGCATCGTCGGCATGGCGCTGATCGGTGTTGCCGGCACTCAACTCGCCTACTTCATTGCCGTCCAGCGCATACCTGTCGGTACCGCGATCCTGCTGGAATATCTGGCGCCGATCCTGCTCGTGCTGTTCGCGTGGGCCACGACCCGCGTCATCCCGAAGAAGGTCGTACTGATCGGTGCGGCGATCGCCATCGTCGGTCTCGTCCTTGTCGTGGGGCCCGGCAGCATCGCGGGTGACGTGATCGGGGTCTCCGCAGGACTTCTGGCCGCCATCGGGGCCGCCACCTATTACCTGATTGCGGCTCGCCCGTCCGAGGGGCTTCCACCGGTCGCCCTGGCCGCATCCGGGCTGCTACTCGGATCGATCGTGCTCTCCCTGCTTGGGGTCATCGGTGTGCTGCCGTTCACCGCAGCCTTCACCGACATGCCGTTCCTGACGGGCACGGCTCCCTGGTGGGTGCTGCTGGGCATCGTCGCTGTCATCGGCACCGCGGTTGCATACGCCACCAGCATCATCGCCACCGGGATGCTCGGCTCGCGACTTATGTCGTTCATCGGGTTGCTCGAGGTGGTGTTCGCGGCGCTCTTCGCGTGGCTGCTGCTCGGCGAAAACCTCGGCGCGGTGCAGCTGCTGGGCGGGCTCCTGATCCTGGCCGGAATAGCGTTCGTCCACTCCGAGCGGCCGGCGCCGATCGAGGTCGTGACGGTCGTGTCGGACGATGACGCTGACCTCGAGCTGCCTGGCTCCGACGGCAACCTGGAGTCTGCGGCATCCACCCCCGGCTAGAATCGTCTGGTGGCTAAAGCTGATCTGATGGACTACGACCGTGCCCTCGAACTCTTCGAGCCTGTGCTTGGTTTCGAGGTGCATGTCGAGCTGAACACCCAGACCAAGATGTTCTCGGATGCTCCGAACCCCGCCGCGCTCGGCAATGTGCCGCACGAGCCGAACACGACGATCACCCCCGTCGACCTCGGACTGCCGGGGTCGCTGCCCGTGGTGAACGAGCAGGCGATCAAGTATTCGATCAGCCTCGGCCTCGCACTCGGGTGCCAGATCGCACCGTCGAGCCGCTTCGCGCGCAAAAACTACTTCTACCCTGACCTTGCCAAGAACTATCAGATCAGCCAGTTCGACGAGCCGATCGCCTTCGATGGCCAGGTCGAGGTGGAGCTCGCGAGCGGCAAGAAGTTCACCATCGACATCGAGCGCGCGCACATGGAGGAAGACGCCGGAAAGCTCACCCACGTGGGTGGTGCGACCGGACGCATCCAGGGCGCCGAATATTCGCTCGTCGATTACAACCGTGCCGGCGTTCCGCTGGTCGAGATCGTCACCAGAATGATCACTGGCGCCGAAGCGGATGCTCCCGAGCTTGCGAAGGTCTATGTTTCGGCAATTCGCGACATCGTCGTGTCGCTGGGGATCTCGGAGGCCAAGATGGAGCGCGGCAACCTTCGTTGCGACGCCAACATCTCGCTGTCTCCCCGCGGCTCGGGCAAGCTCGGCACGCGGACCGAGACCAAGAACGTCAACAGCCTGCGCTCGGTCGAGCGTGCGATCCGCTACGAGATCCAGCGTCAGGCTGCGATCCTCGACGGCGGCGGCACCATCATCCAGGAAACGCGTCACTGGCACGAAGACACCGGCGTTACGTCGGCAGGCCGGCCGAAGAGCGACGCGGACGACTACCGCTACTTCCCGGAGCCCGACCTGCTGCCCGTCGAGCCGTCGCTTGAGCTCATCGAGGAGCTGCGTGCTGCGCTTCCCGAGGCCCCGTCGCTGCGCAAGAAGCGGTTGCAGGGTGAGTGGGGTTTCACCGACCTCGAGTTCCAGGATGTCGTCAACTCCGGCCTGCTGGTGGAGATCGACGAGACCGTCGCGGCCGGGGCGGCTCCTGCCCAGGCGCGCAAGTGGTGGACCGGCGAGATCGCGCGCCTCGCAAACGTTTCTTCCGTGGATGCGGCGTCGCTGGTGTCACCTGCGGATGTTGCGGCTCTCGTCGCCCTCGTCGACTCCGGTGAGCTGACCGACCGACTGGCTCGCCAGGTGCTCGAGGGCGTCATCGCCGGCGAGGGTTCTCCCGCGCAGGTTGTGGAGTCTCGGGGGCTCAAGGTCGTCTCCGATGACGGTGCCCTGATCGCGGCCATCGATGAGGCGCTTGCTGCGCAGCCCGATGTGCTCGAGAAGATCCGCGAGGGCAAGGTGCAGGCTGCCGGCGCCGTTATCGGTGCTGTCATGAAGGCGATGAAGGGCACCGCGGATGCCGCTCGCGTGCGCGAACTGGTGCTGGAGCGCGCTCAGCAGTAGTAACTGCAGCGCCCGTAGCTGGGTCGCAGGTGTTTACAGCGCGTGTCGAGCGCGACTGGCTCGCCGGGTGCGAAGCATCTGCGACAGCAACACTCCCGCGATGACGACGGCCAGGCCGAGCGCCGCAGCCCACAGCGGCGAGGACGGGCTGCCCGAGTCGTCCGCCAATGCGGCGGAGCTGGCTGATCGGCTGTTTTCCAGGTTCGGGGCCGGGGTAGCGGTCTTCGCGCGCGTATTCGCGGCGCCGGGTTCCTCGTTCGCGGTCGCCGTCGCGCTCGGGTCGGCCGCTGTCGGCTCGGGTGTCGGGGTCGCGGCAGGAGCTTCGGCTACGGGTGCAGGTTCCGCGGGTGCGGGTTCGACTGGCGCGGGCGCGACTGGAGCCGCGACGGGAGCCGCGGGACCAACACTGCCGGGATAGTTGGCAAAGACCTGGACGCCCCAGGTGGTGCCGCCCGATTCGAGGTAGGCGATTCCGATGTCTGTGAAGTTTCCGAGGATGTTGGTGCGGTGCCCGGGGGAGTTCATCCAGCCGTTCTGCATAGCGGCCCCGCCGGCGTATCCCTGCGCCACGTTCTCTGCGGCGGCGGTCCAGCCGCCCGGAATCTGGCTCGAGTACGAGGGATTGTGCGAGAGAGTTCCGGCCTGTGCCAGCTGGGCGGCCCACCCGGCTGCGACAGTATCCATGGCGGAGTTTCTCACCAGACCTGCGCTGCCCTGGCTCCACCTGGCCTCGTTGACCAGAGAGTAGATGGTGTCAGTTTCCGCGGCGTGGGCTGCGGTTGGCTGCAGCACCACCAGCCCGAGAGCGAGCGCCAGGGTCACCACCAGCGCGCCTGCTGCTGCGCGAATACGTCGTGCAGTGTGTGTCATGGTTCCCCCAATCCAGCGAGTTCGGGGCCCTGTTGTGAGCTGCTCAGCGTCAAATTCGGCAGTTCTGCCTCGGTGGCCCCATTTCGGTGGGAGCCACGATACGTCAGGTTGCTTGTGAAAGCACATTGTTCTGTGCCAGCCCGACCGCGAGTAGGTCGTGCAGGGCCAAGCTTTTCGTGGGCATGGGCCGCGGCATCCGGCCCGGATCGATGGCGGCGGGCGGGATCAGCCAGAAGCCGGTGTTGTCGTGCTCGATCTCCCAGCCGTTGTTGTGGACGAGCATGTGGTGATGTCGGCAGAGCAGCACGCCTCGGTCGATATCGGTTCGTCCGCGATCTCGCTTCCAGTGATCGATGTGGTGAGCTTCTGTCCAGCTCGGCGGTCTGTCGCACCCGGGGAAGCGGCATCCGCCGTCACGAGCGGCAAGTACCAGGCGTTGCCGAGGGGAGAAGAGGCGTTGTTCTCGGCCCAGGTCGAGCGCGTTGCCGTCTTCATCGAAGGTCACCTGCACCGTTCCGTTGGCGCAGGCATTGCGCTCGACTGTTGCGAGGGAAACCGGGGTCGCGATGCCTTCGATGCGCCCGACTCCGACGCCCGATTCGAGCGCCGCGGCGGTGACCAGCACTCGCACTGAGGGCTGGCGAGAGCCGATGAGCCCTCGCGTGGCGGTGGAGCCGCTCGCGACCGCGATGCGCAGCAGGTCGGTGAAGGTGTCATGTACGTACTGGTCGGTGGTGCGCGCGTCGCGGCTGACGGAGTCGGCCCAGGCGCGATCGTCGTCGGACAAGAATGTGACGTTGCCACGGCGCGGGGAGGTCGCGTGGTCGTACAGGTCGTCAAGAAATGCCGCAGTCTCGATATCTGGGTCGATGATGTATCGGTTGAGCCCGTTGGGTCGACGGAACCGGCGGATGCTGCGCTCGTCGCGGAGTTGCTGCTCCCGCCGTGCGACTCCGGCAAGGTCGAGCTCATCGCGCAGTTGACGCGCGCGCACAAGGAGCGCGTCGGCGTGCAGATCGGAGGCTTCGGCGAGAAGAGTAAGCACGGCACCCGAGAGTTGTTCGACGGTGACCCCTGCCGCGTCGTCACCGTCTGCAGGCTCGTGTGGGCGACCCAGACCGGTGCGGATGGCCTGCGCGGCTTCCACACCGAGAGCGCCGGATGCCACGGCAGTCCCGACAGCGCGAAGCCACGGTTCGCGCGGCTCAGCGCTCTCGGCCGCGGGATCGAGGGCGGCGGCGCTGGGGTCGGAGGCGTGGACGAGGGCACCGACGGCGACGAGCGCCGTGGCATCCCGAGCAGTGGATCCCGTGGTGTGCTGCACGAGCTTTTCGGGGCTGCGGAAGCCCTCGCGTTGGGCGAGACCGCTATACCCGAGCTCACGCCTGGAGCGGTGCCCGATCTCGCCGGCGATCACGGACGCGGTGGCATCAAGGGCGCGACGCGCCTCGGCGAGAGTGCGCTGGGCGCTCAAAAGGTGGTCGTCATCGAGGGCGCGAGCAGCCGAAACAGCTGTGGGAAGCGCCGACGTCGCCACGCGGACCGCGGCGAGCGATTCGGTGAAGGTGTCTTCGATGGTGACCATAAATCTATTGTCCCAGAATCGAACATAGATGTGAATAGTTCTCATAAACCGGTGGAGAACTCGCCAACGTCGAGGCTGTGGAGGAGAGGAACTGTCCGCGGGAAAGACCTCTACTTCCGCTCGATCCGCTGCAATCCGCGTCCGGGATGCCAGAACTCCACCACGAGCTGCTCCCCGTCGGCCGAGGTGAGGACCGCCTCGTTGATGTCGAGTTCGAAGTAGAAGCCGGGCACGGCATCCGGTCGCGGCAGGTCGATGGCGAACAGCACGCCGCCGATCTTCGCGTCGCCCAGGCCGAGAGTGCCTTTCGGCGGCTCGATGGTGGGCGAGTGGATCGCAACACGGCCGTCGCGCTGCACGTCGACGAGCTTGCGGGAGTCTGGCATCATGCCGAGCGTGATGCGTCCGTCGTCGAACTCCAGCTCGGTGCCGCTGATCCGAGGGGAGCCGTCCAGGCGCAGGGTGGCGAGGGTCTTGTTGGTGCCGGCGTCGAAAACGGTGCGCAGGCGCGCGGCGAAAGCCGGGGCATCCGCTTCGATGTCGGCCCAGCTCGTCATGCCACGAGGATAGCCGTCGAGGCGGATACGCTGGCTCCCATGAGCACGGATGGCATCCTCGAGCAGGCACTACTCCCGATCAAGCCCGGGCGCGAGGCCGAGTTCGAGGCCGCATTCGCCACGGCGAAAGACATCATTTCGAGGATGCCCGGCTTCCGCTTGCTGACACTCTCCCGAGGCATCGAACGCCCTGACACCTACCTGCTTCTGGTCCGCTGGAACACCGTCGCCGATCACGAGGTTGGCTTCCGCGGTTCGCCCGAATACCAGCAGTGGCGCGCGCTGTTGCACGACTTTTACGACCCGTTCCCGGTAGTCGAGCACTTCGCTGAGGTTAGCCGCGTCGCCTAGCTCACCACGCCGACACGGTGACGCCGAGCCATTCGCCGAGCTCCGCGATCTCGGCTCGCACCATCTCGTCTTCCTCGGCATCGAACGGCAGAAACTGGTGCACCGCGTTCACGGTGAGCACCTCCTTAAAGACGGTCGCGTCGAGCAGGCCGACGAATCGATCACCCATCAGGATCGGATGCGCGAAAAACCCGTACTTGCGTTGCGCCTTCGGCTTGAACTGCTCGAGCACATACTCGAACTCGAAAATCTCTTTCAGGCGCGGGCGGTCGAAGAGCATGCCGTCGTAAGGGTTGAGGAATGCGACGCGTCCGCCCGGGTCGTCGTCGAGCGCTGCGATCGCCCCCGGATCGACACGGTACGACCACTCGCTGCCCTCGATCGTTGCCGGTTCGCCCGCATCGCCAACCGGGGTCCATCGCGAGTTGCGTTTTGCGATCCCGGCCGCCTGCAGGCGACGTTCGTTCAGCATCCATTCGGCTTCTTCGAGCGAATACTCGGGCAGGTTCTGCGGGTAGACCCGTTCCGCGAGATCCCATAGTCGGTGGCGACCCTCGCGCCCGACGATGGCGACCTCGCCCTGCCGCATCAGGAAGTCGAGCATGTGCACAACCTGGCCGGGGCCGTACCAGCCGTCCGAGGTGGGGCGGGCAACCTTCGCTGTGTCCGGGATGCCGGATGCCAGCAGCGGCCCGTCCGAGCGCAGTCGGGCCAGCACGTCGGTGCGGAAGCTGTCGTTCGCCTCGAGCCAGTCGCGGTGGCTCTCCCGTTGCGGCCACCGCCGCATGGCGGGCAGCATCAGCGGCAGCAGGCTGATGGGGAGGAAGGACCCGTCGAATTCAAACAGCAACCGATCGGCCTCGACATTTTTCGAGAGCTGGATCGGCTCGTAGCCCAGCCCGATGCGGGACCAGAGGATGGTGTGTTGGGCCGGCGCGATCGTCGCGGTCGGGTCGATCTTGATCGCACCGAGCTGCTCGGCGACCTCCACCACGTCGCCCGGCCGGTCGGCATCCAGCAGCTGCGCCCGCACGGCAATGCGCCGGGCCTCGTCGCGCGTGAGCTGGTGGGTCACGCATTTACGGTAGCAGCGGCCCCCGCGGCAGGGTCAGGCGATCTTCCACGTGATCCCGAGCAGCTCCTCGCTGAGCGCCCACAGGCGAGCCGCGGCATCCTGATCCTGGGCGGCATCGGAAATGTGACTCTCGCCGACTGGTCCGCGCGCGTCGCCGAACATGGTCGGCCCGTAGTAGGCACCGTTTCGCGCTCCGTTGCCCGCGACGGCCAGCACTTCGGGCAGCGCGCCCGCCGTCGGCGACTGCGCCAGCAGCCTGTTGGTGACCTTGTAGATTGCCTTGAGAATTCCGGTCGGCCCCGTGCTTTGCAGGTTTGTTGCCGAATATCCCGGATGGGCGGTCACCGCGATCACCGCGGACCCGGCTGCTTCGAGCCGACGGGCGAGCTCAAGGCCGTACATCAGGTTCGCAAGCTTGCTCTGCGAGTACACCTTCGTGGCCGAGTAGTCGTTGGCGAACATCGGGTCGTCGAAGTTGATCCCGGGCACACCACGATGTGCGATCGAACTGACCGGCACAATCCGGCCCGACCGGGCGGTGATCAGATCGAAAAGCAGGTAGTTCAGCAGGAAATGCCCGAGGTGATTGGTGCCGAACTGCAGCTCGAACCCGTCCGCAGTCTGTAGCTGTGGTGTCTGCATGATTCCGGCGTTGTTGATAACGCCATCCAGCGCATCGATATGGGTGCGAATCGCGTCGTTTGCCTGGCGGATGGATTCGACGCTTGCAAGATCGAGCTGGATGAGGTGCACGGCGCCGCCGCCCGGGATCCGCTTCAGCTGCGCGACCGCGTCAGCCCCCTTGCTCGCGGAGCGCGCCGCGACGAGCACATCAGCGTGGGCGCGCCGAAGGTGGGCCGCGGCTTCGAATCCGATTCCGGAGTTGCCACCCGTAATCAGGTATCGCTTCCCCGAGAGGTCGTCGAGGCGGTCGGCCGTCCAGTTGGTGATGGGCTGCGTCGTGGTCATGATGTGTCCCCCGGATGGTTGCGGCTGCAGAGTGGTGCCGTCCCAGAGTACGCGGGACGGCAGGACGCGCTACAGCAGTTCCGGCAGGGCGATCACGCCATCAACGAGGCTGACCACCGCGTTCCACCAACCCTCGGGCATCTGCATGGCGTAGCCGGGGACGAGCCAGGCGTTGCCGTGCGGATGCCGCGCGCGTGCGCGAGCTGGTGCTGGAGCGGGCGGGTAGCTAGGCGCATCCCTAAGCTGTCCTCATGTCCGAACTAGCAACGCCCGCCGACCTTGCACGCGAACTGGGTATAACCCATAAGCGCGTCCGCGACTTTCTCCGTGCCGAGTACGGCAAGCTAACGCCGCCGACGACCCGTTGGGAGCTCAACAGCGAGCAAGAGGCAAAGGTACGTCTCAACTTCCGCGACAAGCGCTAGTGCTCACCGCTGATCTAACGCGCCTCTACCCCGAGGCGTATCACATGGCCGCGGATGGCAGCTGGCCGTCGATCGCGCGGCACGGGCTGCTGAGCACTGCCGCGCTGGTTGAGCGGTGGGAGATCGCGAGCCCGGGCATCCGTTCGTCGTTGTTGGAGCAGCGGCGCCCCGACTCGGTGGCGATCGAGCACCCGGAACACGGCGTGGCAATCGTCCGAGACCACAAGCCGATCAACGAGACGGCGCTCTCGGTTGCCCTTATCGGCATGACGCCGGAGCAGTGGTTCGAGGTGCTCAACGAGCGGGTGTTCTTCTTCCTGCAGCGGCCACGCCTGGAGTCGCTGCTTGGCGCCTATTCGAAGGCCCCGCAGCTCGTGATCACGGTCGACACCGCGAGTCTGGTCGCCGCGCACGAGGAACGAATCGAGCTGTGTCGAATCAACTCCGGATTCGCGCAGCCTCACAACAAGGCGCCTCGGAACCGACAGTCGTTCCTTCCGATCGCCGACTACCCGCATCGGGACCGCGCCGTCGCGAACCCTCGCGGTGTCGACATCGCTGAACTCACCGTTCTGGGTGGGGTTCCCGATATCGCGGCGGACGTCGTCCGCGTGGAGCGAATGCTCGGCGGGCAGGTAGTTGAGCGGCTTGTCTAATCTGTCGAAGGTCTGACACCTACTGGGCCCGTCGCCAGACGCGTCAGTCGACCGTTCGGCCTGTGGGACGAGAGATGCCAAGCACTGCAGGTCGCGCACGGGTAAACGCAGCGGGGCACGCGGTCACCCTCCTCGGCGACATTGACGATCGCGCGCAGCGCACAGCGCGCTTGCCGGATTGATGAATATAGTCTGCTTTGAGAAAATCGCCATGGCGACTGATCCCATTCCAGAATCGTCGCGCAGCTCATATCTGCACTTAACGATCGACTTATGAACGACCGCCCAACCTCCCACTCAACGCAATTGAAATCACGTGAGGGGCCAACTGAGAAGGACTGTACATCCGAACCGAGGATGTGTCGAGAGCCGACTCGCCCCCGCTACACCAACTCCACCGGAGCCCCATAAGCCGCCACCACCTCATCACCCGTAAGCAACACAATCCCTTCCTCCCGCGCCTGCGCGATCTGGATTCGGTCGAACGGGTCTTTGTGCAATGGCGCGAGGTCGGAGACGGAGAGAGCGTGTTCGCTCGTGATGGGGAGCTCTTGTGCGCCATTGGTCATCAGTCCGCGGCGCAGGAGCCGGGTATCCACCGAGAAGTCGGACCGGCCCAGCGTCGACTTGATGGTGATCTCCCAGATCGCGGCCGAACTGAACATGAACCCGTTCGCTTCGTCGGTGAGCAGGTCGCGCGCGGTGTCGCTCAAGCGATCAGAGTCGGCCGCGGCCCACAGGATGAGCTGGGTGTCGAGCAGGTAGATCACCGGGATGCCGCGGGGCCCGCGCCCTCGAATTGTGCGGCGAGTTCGTCCTCACCCATCCGGTCGAAGTCGTCGGGGACGCTGATCCGTCCGCTTAGGAACCCCACGAGGCTGCGCGGTCGGCTCGGTTCCGCGTCCAGGGGCACCAACCGGGCGACGGGGGAGCCGGCTTTCGCAATCACGACGGACTCACCCTCGGCGACGTCGTCGACCAGCCGAGAGAAGTGAGTCTTGGCGTCATGCATGTTGACCGATCGCATGGATCAGGAGTAATGGACTAAGGAATGTTAGTCCACTATCTTCCGGGAGGTTGTGGATACCGTGCGAGGGCACCCCCGCCGAGGTGGTGCAGTCGCGTGGACTCGAGGTGGTGTCGGATGACACCGCGCTCATCGCCGTGATCGACGAGGGTCTGGCCGCGCCTCTGAACTAGGGAATCGCCTAGGTTTCACTCGTGGAGGTCAGTTGAGGAAGATCACTGTGGACTGTCGCCCATTCTTTCCAGGGCATGCCGTCCTCCCATAGGTAGTTGAAGTGGTTTGTGAGCTGCCGGTAGTGCGACGCCCCTGAAGTTTCCGCATTGTCATTTAGGCGAAGGGCGAAGAAGCGGTTCTCCAGGCGATCAGTGGCCTGCCCAAGGTGATACGGGTCGTAGACCATCTCATGCTCGGTGAAGAAGACCACAGCGGCGTCGTGCTCCTCGAGGGTGTTGCTGAGTGTGCCGGGCTTGAAGTGTTTGGGGAGATCGAGCGGCTGCTGGCGCTCTGATCTCCCCGCAGGCCGCGCTACAGCAGTTCCGGCAGGGCGATCACGCCGTCAACGAGGCTGACCACCGCGTTCCACCAGCCCTCGGGCACCTGCATGGCATAGCCGGGGACGAGCCAGGCGTTGCCGTCGGCGTCCCACATGAGCAGCAGCGTCGCGGCCGCGTTGTCCACGGTCACCTCGACGACCTCGGGGGTCGGCGCGAGGTCGGGGTCAACGTCGACCGGTGGCAGCGAGTCATCGGGAGCGGGGGTGGGAGCGGCAGTGGACGGGTCGACAGGCACATCGGTCAAAGGCTCGGCGCTCGGCTCGATGCCTGGCTCGGTTGGCTCGCCCAACTCTTCCAAGGTGACGACATCATCGACCGCACCCCTCGCCGAGTACGCGATCGCGCCGCCCTGGTACTCGGGGCCGGCTGATCCGTACCAGCGGTAGTCCGCCAGGCGCTGCACGGCCTCCGTGGGCGACACGGTGTCGAAAGTGCCGCGCGCTTCCGGGTGCACCGAGTGGCCGTACGCGTACGAGAGCCCGCCTGCGTTCGTCCAGTACGCACTCCAGTTGAGGCTGGTCCGGATCCCGTCGACGGTGAGGTAGGCGTTCGCGCTGGTGCCGTAGGTGTCGGCGGTGATCTCGATGTGAGCGGCATCCGCTTCATAGCCGGTGGATGCGAACAGCGCCTGTGCAAGCGACCGCGCGGTTTCGCCCGTGGGCGCCAGGTTCGCGGGAGCATCGGTCGGCATCATGCATCCGTAGCTTTCGGCATCCTCGACGGTCACCGATTCGTCGCAAATGTAGATCGAGGCGACGGTCGGGTCGTTGAACCACCAGTCACCGGTGCCGAAGGCGCTGAACGTGAGGTTCGCCGCCGAGCCGTCCTGCGGGCCCACAATCCAGGTCGGGTATGCAGGGTCGGCGTAGTCGGCCTGGGACACGGCACCGTCGACGCCGAGGGTCGTGGCGAGATCCGCGGTGCGAGCCTCGGGGTCTGCGGTGTCGAGAACGAGCTGGTACACCGGCCCCGAACCGCCCTGGGTCGACAGCGAAGCCCCGGCGGTGTAGCGGTATTCCACCCACGGCGCGATCCTGAGATCGCTTGAGATTGCGTCGCGCGAACCGAGTGCCGCGGTATCGGCGGATGCCCCTGCCGCGGTGAACAACGGAGCGCGCGTCAGACTGGGCGCCACCACCAAAGCGCCCACGGTGACAACGGCCACGGCGACCGCGGACGCACCAGCGATGCGCAACCCGCGAGCCGGGTTGGTGAGGCGGGGAGCGGTGCGATCACCGGCGCCGCTGACGAGGTCGGCGGAGAGCTCGGGGGCCGCTCCGCGATCGAGGCCGCTGCGGAGTCGGTTGCGAAGGTCGTCGTGATTGGTGCTCATACTGGGGATATGTCGTGACCCCGTGAATCTTTCACCGCGGCTGCGAGATTTATTCTGCGGCGAGCAGGCGCGCCAGCTTGGCGCGTGCCCGATGCACCCGGATGGTCGCGGCGTTGACGCTCACTCCGAGAGCCACCGCCAGTTCGGCCGGGGCGAGGTCTTCCACGAGGGCGAGGGCGAGCACCTCACGTTCGGCGGGACGCAGCTGCCCCCACGCCGCAGCGAGCGTCGCGTCGGCGGCAACGATCTCTTCGGCCGACGGCGCCGAGTCGGCGGGTCGCAGCGAAGCGAGAAGTGCCAAGCCCGAGGCCTGCTTGCGGCGATGGTTGGCCACGACGTTGGCCGCGATCCGATACAGCCACGGCAGTTCCTCGCCCTGGGCGACGGACGCCCGCTTGCGCCAGGCGATCGCGAACACATCCGCGGCAAGGTCTTCGACGTGCTGCCGCTGCACGCGTCGATAGAGGTAGCCGCTCACCGTGGGCAGGTACTGGATGTAGGCGCGCTCGAACGACGCGTCGGTGGTGACCATGTGGCCAGCATGGTCACCGCGGCGAGGGATCACAACCCAACGTTGTGCGTGGGTTGTTCGTCACAACAAGGGCGCCCCATCGGAGCCCCTCGCTAGGCTTCTACTCATGTCGACCGCCACCATGCGCGCCATCGTGCAGACCAGATACGGAAAGACCGGCAGCCTCGAGCTGCGCACGGTTCCCCGCCCGAAACCACAGGCTGGCGAGGTGCTGGTGCGGGTGCACGCGACGGGTGTCAACGACGCGGACTGGGCGCTCATTCAGGGCAAACCGTTCTTCGTGCGACTCTTTGGCGGCACGCGCGGGCCCCGCGGGCGCATCCTGGGAGCGGATGTCGCGGGCGAGGTCGTCGACGTCGGCCAGGGCGTTACGCGGTTCAGCCGCGGCGACCGGGTGTTCGGTGACCTGTCCGAGCACGGCAACGGCGGGTTCGGCGAGTACCTGAGCACGTCCGAGGATGCCTTCACCCGGATGCCAGACTCCCTGTCGTACCTCGATGCCGCCGCGCTTCCGCACGCCGGCAACCTCGCCATGCAGTCCCTGTTCGATGTCGGCCAACTCCGGCCGGAGCATCGGCTGCTGGTGAACGGCGCCGGGGGAGGCGTCGGCGTGCTGGTCGCCCAACTGGCCGCCCACCATGGTGTGCGCGACATCGTCGGTGTTGACGACGCATCCAAGCAGGAATTCCTGCGCGAGGTGGGCTTTGCGCGCACGCTGGACTACCGCGCCGTCGACTTCACGCGCACCGGCGAACGGTTCGACGTGATCGTCGACACGCGGCTGACCCGCTCGCCGTTCAGCCTGCCGCGGGCCCTCGCCCCCGGCGGCGTTTACGCGACGGTGGGCGCGACGACGGCCAGTCTGCTTGGCCTCGCGATCTGGGGCCGCCTCATCAGCAAGGTCACCGGCAGACAGCTCAGGATGCTCTGGCTGAAGGCCAACAAGAACACCGCCGAGGTTGCCGCCCTCGCCGAGTCCGGCGTTCTCGCGCCGCGCATCGACCGGGGGTACCCGCTCGCCGAGACCCCACTCGCTGTGGCGCGTTTCGGCGCGGCAGAGCATCGCGGCAAGATCGTGATCGCGGTGGTCAGTCCCTAGGCGATCCGACTGCCGCGACCCAGTCGCGCCGCGGGCGTCCGGATGCGCGCCCACGCGCCAACCAGGGCGCCGACGGCGAGGATGAGATGGATGGTCAGCCCCACGAACCAACCGGGGGTGGTCGAGTCGATGACGTCGCGCGCCGACGGTGTTTGCGGGAACGTGTTTGTGCATTCGTTGAAGACAACCAGGGTTTCCGGCGCAATTTGTGCCGATCGAACGCCGGACTTGATCTGTCCGAACAGGTCAGTCGGATTGCCGTTTCGGTCGAAGCTTGACGGCACCGCATCGGCGAGCACCACGTAGGGGTTTGCCGCTAGGACTCCCCAGAACAGGTCGAATCGGGGCGCACGATAGGTGTAGGTTTCTGGCGCCGAGCACGTGATCGCATTGCCGGCGCTGTTGTAATCGGTGCCGTAGCTCGACACGTTCGAGACCTCGGTCTGCACGGCAAGGCCGCCGAGCGAGAAGGCGATGAGGGTGCCGATGCTCAGGGCGGCGACGGCGAGGTAGCTCAACACGACGGAGAACAGTGGCCGCGCGACGAGCCCGGACAGGCCAACACCGATGGCGGCAACCACTCCCAGCTCGATTGCCAGGATCAGGATCGACACCGTGATGGCCGCAGCACTGAGTCGCCCGACGACCGACGCGTAGATCAGGAAGGGCACGGCCGCCGCGAGAAACGCGAGTGCGGTGACCCACGCCGCGAGAAACTTGCCGATGATCAGTTGCCAGGTGGTGATGAGCGTCACCTGAGTGGTCGCGAGGGTGCCAGCATCGCGGTCGCCGTTGATGGCGTTGCCGCTGAGTGCCGGTGCCACCAGGGTTCCCAACAGCAACACGAAGTAGATGATCGTGGAGTAGATCGCCGCCCCGCCGAGGTCGTCCGCTCCGAAGCCGCGGAGGGCAACCGACACGACGACTGTCACGATGGCGATGAGAGCGACGAACACCCCGATGAGCACGTACCAGCTGGCGGTGCGTACCCGCTGGCGGAGTTCGAGGGTGAGAATCACCCAGAGTCCCGAGAAGAAGGCGCTCATGACTGATCTCCGCTGCTCAGATCCAGGAAGGTGTGCTCGAGGTCGCCGACCGCGGGTGCAAAGGCGCTGATGGGCACCCCGGATCCGATGAGGTGCGCAAGTAGCGTGGCGGCGGCACCCTCACCCGAAAGCGGAACGAGCAGGTCTTTGCGGTCGGCGGTGATCTCGGCGCTTGCGATCCCCGCCGACATGAGCGCACTACGCAGAGCCTCTCCATCTGACGACCGGATGCGCCAGGGGCGCGCGCTGGCCCGGCTGCGCGCGACAGCCTCCTCGGAGGCCGTCACCCCGCCGTCGATGTAGACGACACCGTCCGCCATCTCATCGAGTTCGGTGAGCACATGGCTCGAGACGAGGATCGTTTTGCCTTCAGCGGCAAACCTGCGCACGAGCAGCCGCAGTTGCGTGCGCGCGCCCGGATCGAGCCCGGATGCCGGCTCGTCGAGCAGCAGCACCTCGGGATCGTGGATGAGAGCCCGCGCGAGGCTCAGCTTCTGCTTCTGCCCCCGGGACAGCACGCGGGTGGGGCTCGCGGCAAGATCTGCCAGGTCGACGAGCTGCACAAGGTCCTCGGCGCGTGCCGAGGCCGTTGACCTGTCCATTCCGTACATCCGCGCGGCGTATTCGAGGGTGCTGCGCACGCTCAGGTTCGCCCACGAGCCGAGAACATCGGGCATCCAGCCCATGCGTGAGCGCACTTCTGCCGTGGCATCCATGGGGTCGAATCCTGCGATCCGGATGCTCCCGCCCTCCGGCTGCAGCAGTGACGCCAGCATGAGCATGAGCGTCGTCTTGCCCGAGCCGTTTGGGCCGATGAGCCCGGTAACGGTGCCCGGCAGGGCCGTGAAGCTCGCGTCCCGCACCGCGTGCACCTCGCCGAACGACCTGCGGACGTGTTCGACGACGATGCCACCCTCCACTTGTTGAGCAACCGTCATGACGCCGAGCCTAATCGAGAGTGCCGTCAGCCGCAGGTGTCGCCCATTACGCAGTGCGTCGCCCGGTTACGTCACGAACGACACCGCTCGGGGCATCCGACGTACGGTCTCGTCATGACTCTTCTTGACACACTCACCGAAGCCCCTTCCGTTGTCGATTCTGCGAGCGAACGCGCCGCCCGCCTGACTGAAGCAGGCACCGCCTGGGGTGAGCGCATCGCAGCCAACCGCACCGCGGCACACCTGACGTACAAGGTGAAGGGCGTCGGGGAGGGTTCCGTGCTTACGACCGTCACTGCCGGGAAGCACACCTTCGCTATCGATGAGCCTGCAGCATTGGCGGGGGATGACCTCGCTGCGAGCCCGGTCGAGATTGCGCTGGGCGCGCTCATCTCATGCCAGGTCGTGGTCTACCGTCTGTACGCCCACGCGCTCGGCATTCAGGTCGACGAGATCTCGGTCGACGCCGAGGGTGACCTCGACGCGGCCAGACTGTTTGGCATCGACGAGACTGTGCGCGCAGGCTTCACGGGTGTGCGCCTCGCGATCACGATCACCGGACCAGAGTCCGACGACCGTTACCAGGAGCTGCGCGCCGCCGTTGACGCACACTGCCCCGTGCTCGACCTGTTCGCGAACCCGACTCCGGTCAGCGTGACGGTGACGAAAGCGCACTGACCCAGCGGGTCTCAGGCACTCCCAGCCGCGAAGATCCATGCGATCATGACCTCCTTTTTGGGGGAGTCCCATGTCTGTTGTTGAGAGCCCGCGGGCAATATCTTCAGATTGAGGCAATTTCGGGGGAAGGCGCACACTACTGGCTCGAATGCCAGGAAGCGTCGAACCCTTCGGTAGCCCACGAGCGATTGCCGGTGTGAGATGAAAGCTACGACTGATTCACAACAGAACGCCGTGGTGCGCAGGCGAGCCATCGGCGTGGCGCTCGGACTGGGCGTCACCGCAGCAATTGTTCTGGGTGCTGCCTCCGGTGCTGCTGCAGTAGTTGGCGCGGGCACGGCCGGGCTGCTTCCCGGAGGAACACAGGATGTGTTCGATCAGGTTGTCTCCAACACCGACGATGCTGACGTTAACGACGCCACGGACGCCGAAGCCGAGGACACGGCGAAACCGAAGGACAAGACCGAAGTCAAGGCCAAGGCCAAGGCCAAGGGCAAGGACAAGACCAAGGTCAAGGACAAGACCAAGGACACGACCAAGGCTGAGGACGACGCCGAGGAAAATTCCGAGGACGACGGCCAGGTCAAGGGCAAGGGCAATGGCGTCGGCGACGGCATGGGCAACCTCGGCCAGAACAACGGTGTCGGTAATTCGGGCCAGGACAACGGTTTCGGAAACCTCAATCACAACAAGGTGAAAGACAAAAGCAACGGCAAGTCGAGCGCCAAGAACGACTAACTCTGCGGGATCAGGATGCCGCGGCTCGCTCCATCGCGCGCCGAACGGCCGCGACCGAGGTCGCTACGTCTGCGGCATCCGTTGACCAGTTGCTGACCGAGATGCGCAAGACGTCACGGTCGGCCCAGCGGGAGCCGGACATCCACACCTCGCCATCGGCGATGAGTGCCTGCGTAACCGCCCGGGTGCGTTCGTCGCTGCCGAAGGACAGGCACACCTGGGTGAAGACGACGTCGTTGAGAACCTCGACGTCGTCGAGCTCGCTCAACGCCAGCGCAAGCGCGCGAGCGTTCTCGGCGAGCCCTTCCACCAACTCCGTCACACCGGTTCGCCCGAGTGACCGGATGGCCGCCCACACGGGGATCCCGCGGCCGCGGCGTGACATCTCGGGTACCAGCTCGAACGGGTCGGGCGGGCCGTCATCGGACTGGATCAGGTAGCTCGTGTGAGCGCCGAACGCGGTGCGCACAGCGTTGTGGTCAGCGACGATCGCGACGCCGCAGTCGTAGGGAACGTTCAGGGTCTTGTGCGCATCGGTCGCCCACGAGTCGGCACCGGCGAGTCCCTCGAGTTCGGCGGCCCAGCGCGGACTGGCCGCCGCCCACAGGCCGAATGCGCCATCCACGTGCACCCAGGCACTGTTTTCGTGAGCGATGTCGACGCATTCGCCGATGGGGTCAAACGCGCCGGAGTGCAGGTTGCCGGCCTGGAGAGCGACCATCACGGGGCCGTCGATCTCGGCGAGCGCGAGGGCCAGCTGATCCGGGCGGATGCGACCCTGCGCATCTGACTCGACGAGCTGCGGCATGCCGAGCCCGAGGTAGCGCAGCGCCAGTTCCACCGAGGCGTGCACCTCGGCGCCGGCGAGCACGGTGATCGTGGGGGCACCCTGCAGGCCGCGAGTGTTCACGTCCCAGCCGACCTTGTGCAGCACATCGCCGCGACCCGCACCCAGGCCGATCATGTTCGCGGTGGTGCCTCCGGTCGCAAACCCGACGGCTGCCGTGGGCGGCAGGTGCAGAAGATCGAGGAGCCAGGCCCCGGCCGCCTCCTCGATCGCGGCGGCCGCGGGGGTGGCGTAGCGCAGCCCCGAGTTCTGGTCCCAGGCGCTGACCATCCAGTCCGCGGCAAGCGCGGCCGGCAGGGTGCCGCCCATCACCCAGCCGAAGAACTTGCCGGAGGGGATGGCCATGAGCCCAGGCTCGGCCTTCCGAACCAGCTCATCGATGACCTCGGCGGCATCCGTCGGTCCGTCGGGGAGCGCCATGCCGAAATCGAGTTCGTCAGCCGTTGCCGAGGGCCTGACCGGGCGGGTGGGAACCGAATCCAGCCACTCGAGAGCGTGACTGTGTGCGCGGTCGAGGGCTTTTCGGTATTCGTCTGGCTCGAAAGACATGCCCCACGGTAGCCCCGTCGCGGGGGAGTGGCAATGTCGCAGGAGTACGCTCTCGGCATGACGGTCACCTTCAGCTCCGAGGTCTGGCGTTGGCAGGCGCGGCGCGACGACTGGTTTTTCGTCACGCTTCCCGCAGAATTCGCCGAGCCGATCCGGGAGGTCCCCAGAAAGTCGCGAGGCTTTCGTTCCGTGCCGGTTCGGGCCACCATCGGCGCGACTACCTGGACGACCTCCATCTTTCCCGCCGAGAAGTTGGAGGGCTATTCACTCCCGGTCAAGAAGAGTGTGCGCGCCGCGGAAGGCATTGAACTCGGCGACGTGGTCGAGGTCACAGTGGAATTGATCTAGTAATCGTCTGACGGCATGACGATCCACAGCACGACGTAGACAGCGACGGGTAGCCCGCCGAGCAGTACGCCAAGCACGGTGACCACCCGCACAGTCGCTGGGGTGACGTCAAATCTTCGCGCGACCCCAGCACACACTCCAGCGATGACACGGCCATTTCTCGGTCTGCTTAACATGGCACCAGTGTGCACCGTCCGACCGGGTTACTGCGTGACGCTGACCATCCATTCGATGCCGAACTGGTCTGTGCACATGCCGAAGAGGTCGCCCCACGGCGCCATCTCGAAGGGCATGACGACCGTGCCGCCGCTGGAGAGCTTCTCCCAGTAGCCGCGCAGTTCGGCCTCATCCTGGCCCGTCACCGACACGGAGATTCTGGCGCCGGGTTTGAATTCCATCGAATTGGGGGTGTCTGAGGCCATCAGCGTCATGCCACCGGGCGTGGTCAACTGCGCGTGCATGATCTTGGTGCTTTCGGATGGATCATCGCTGGCATTCAGATCGGCGAAGGTCGTGTAGTCAACGTCGCCACCGAAGACCGTTTGGTAAAAGTCCATTGCGGTTCGAGCGTCATCGCGAAAACCAAGGTATGGGTTCAGTTTGGTAGTCATGTAAGCACTGTACACATGGCGCGTGTGGAGGGGAAGGCTGGCCGTAGGGTGGAGGCATGGGCGAACTCGTAGTTGAAGTGCACGTTCCGTTGACCAAATCCACGGAGATCGAGGAAGGCGAATACGCCTTCCCCTGGATCGACGATGTCTCAGAGTTCGTGGCCGACCTCGACGAGTCGCCCAAATATGAGGGCGCCGAGCTGCACGACGACCCGGAAGAGTGGGAAGGTCACTACCTCTTTTTCCTCAGTGGCGCACCGGAAGAGGCGCTACTCAGGGCGGCGAACGATATCGGCCAGCTGCCCGGCGTGCCGGTGGGCGCCTTCGCCATGGTCACGGACTCCGACGCGGCGACCTACGGTGAAGGAACCAGGGTCGAATTGGGCTGACCGGTCGGCATCCGGCTAGGCCGGCCAGACGCCGATGATGATGGCCATCACGACGATGGTGACGAACTCGTGCGCGACGTTCAGCACGGTGAGTCCGGTCGGACGACCGTCGAATGCGTCATGGGTGATGAACCTGGCTGCGGTGAATCCGCCCCAGAGCACGATTCCGGTGACCAGTGCGTTGACGAAGAAGCTTCCGCCGTAGAAGTCGAATGAGATGAATGCGGCTCCGGCGAGAACCCACGCGGTAATAAACGAAACGATCACCGTCACCACGATCGGACGGATGGCGTCTTTCGAGTTGCCAGAGGGTGTGATGTTTGCTGCCTTCATCCAGTAGTTGCCGAAGACCCTCGGCGTGTACCAGACCGTGCCGACCAACATGCTCGACAGGGTGGCGAGGATAACTGCGATGTAGTTGATTTCGGGAGTCATGGGTCACAACATACTCTCAGGCTCGCGGGTCAACCCTTTGTGCAGAGGCGGATCTTTCGATTGGTGGTTCCGTTGTCGAGCTCGACCAGTTTCTCCAGAGACTGCGCGAAGTCGGTGAATGTTTTGAACCCGAGGGCTCGTTCTTGGAAGGTGGGGTCCAGGCGCAGCATCTGGCTCTTGACTCCAGCGCTGGACTGCCACTCATCGTCGGTCTTCTCCTGCCCGAGCTGCAGGGCGCGCACGAGAAGGTCGGCCGCGACATCCTTTTCGCTGCGGGGCTTGGATGATCTGCGGGTCTTGGGCTGGGTTGGCTCCGTCGACGTGGCAGGGGCGGGAACCGTGACGCCGGGCAGGCCGTCGTAGTCTTTGAACTCGTTGCAGGCGTAGGCGAGCGCCTTGCTGGTCGACCCGGCAACGCCGATGCCGACCACGTATCGGTTCAGCTGTTTGCTGCGCTGGGCGAGGGCGATGTAGTCCGAGTCGCCCGCAACGATCACCACGTGGGTGAGGTGCGGCAACCTGAAGAGGTCTTCGGCGACATCCAGTGCCAGTCGGATGTCTGCACCATTCTTGCCAGAAGCAACGGTCGGGAAAAGCTGGATGAGGTCGACGGCACGCTCGATGAGCTGGCGGCTGTAGTCGGCGTTGACCGGCACCGACCAGTCTGCGTATGCCCTGCTGACCGCGATGGTTCCGAACGATGAGGCGTAATCGAGAACGGCGCCGAGGTCGACCTTGGCCTCGTCGAGCAGCGTGGCAGTTGCCGGATCTTTCGGGTCGAGGTCTTTGACCTTCTGCACCCTGTTTCCGCGGCCGTGCAGCTGGTTGTAGCGCGAGATGACGATGTTGTCGAAATCGATGTAGACGGCAACGCGGGAATCTGTCGGTTCAGCCATGGGGCCAGTCTTGCGCGCCTTACCTTTGAAGGCAATGTGAGGTTGGCCGTCGCCGTCAGTCAAGGCCTTCACGCCGCGTAAGTCGCGCGCCTAGAGTCGCTGCATGACAAATCCTGGCGGGGCGATCGTGCTGGTGGTCGGAGCGACGGGCGGGCTCGGTTCGCTCATCTCTGAGCAACTCGAGCAGGCGGGGGCAACAGTGCTCCGTTCCGGGCGCACAACTAAGACCCTTGCTGCGGACCTGCGCGCCGGTGACGCTGCCGCCCAACTCATCGAGGCCGCCGTCGCCGTGCACGGCAGGCTCGATGGCCTGGTCATTGCCGCCGGGGTGGTCGCCTTCGGGCCTGCAACCGAGCTGTCGGATGCCACGCTGCGCGAACTGTTCGACGTGAACGCTCTCGCCCCCGTGCGCCTGATCCGGGCGGCAGCGCCCCATCTGACGGCATCGGCACAGTCGGGCGGCGAGCCATTCGTGGTGACGTTGAGCGGCGTGGTTTCCGAGACTCCTACCGCTGGCCTCGCGGCGTATTCGGCGTCGAAGGCGGCCCTGGCGGCGTTCATGCAGGCGACCTCGCGCGAGCTGCGCCGCGCATCCATCCGGCTCATCGATGCGCGGCCGGGCCACACAGACACGGCGCTGTCGACGCACCCGATTCAGGGTGCGGCCCCTGCTTTCCCCGCGGGATTGGCCCCTGAAGCGGTGGCCGCCCGAATCGTGAGGGCGATCATCGACGGGGAAAAAGACCTGCCTAGCGGCGCGTTTTAGAGGGTTTTTTGGGCCGGACCTCGGCCACTGCATCCTGCTTGTTCCACACCTTGATGATCGCCCAGGCGACGGCCGCAATCGGAACTGACAGTACGGCCCCGACGATGCCGCCGACGATCGTGCCAGCCGCCAGCGCGAGCAGGATGACCAAGGGGTGCAGCTTGAGCGATTGCGCCATGACGACGGGCTGGAGAAAGTTGCCCTCGAGCTGGTTCACCACGACCACGATGATGACGACGATCAGGGCGGTGATGGGTCCGCTGGCCACGAGCGCGATGAGCGCTGCGAGTGCCCCGGCGACGGTGGCTCCCACGATCGGGATGAAGGCGAAGAGGAAGACGATGACCGCCAGCGGAAGGGCGAGCGGAACCTGAAGGATGGCGAGTCCGATGCCGATGGCCGCGGCATCCACGAATGCCACGACGGCGGTTCCCCGGATGTACCCACCGAGGGTTTGAACCGCAGTGTTGCCGATGCGACGGCCGCGTGCCAGCTGGTGGCCGGAGAACGGGCGAAGGAAGAATTCCCAGATCGCACCCCCGTCTTTCAGGAAGAAAAAGAGGATCACGATCATCAGAACGGTCCCGGCGATGAGTTCGCCAGCGACAGACACCCCGGCGACGGCGCCGGAACCGAATTGGGCGCTGGTGACGAAATCAACGATGCTGTCGCGCGCGGAGTCGATTTGCGCCTGATCGATGGGGATCGGCCCGTTCTCGATGAAGTCCTGGATCGTGTCGACACCTTCGGACGCCGATTCGGCGAGGGTGTCCCACTGGTCCTGCACTGCAAAGACGATGAGCGTGATGATCCCGCCGAAGACGACGATTGCGGCCACGAGGGTGATCCAGGTCGACACCATCGCCGAAATCCCGCGCTTGCGCATCACCGTGAGCAACGGGCTGGCGGCCGCCGCGAGGATCAGCGCGATCAGCAGTGGGATGACGACCAGTTTCAGCTGCACGAGCACGTACACCGCGGCGATCGCCAGGATGACGATGACGATCACCTGAGCGCTGCGAACGCTCAGCGCCCCGAGACGGTCGGTCATCATGGCGCGCAGCGTGGGCCGGGAGCTGAGGTCGTCCTGCACAGGTCTCGTTGTCTTAAACACCTCACCACTCTAATTGGGCTGCTCGGCGAGAAACTCGATCGCCGCGGCGCGGAATTCGCGCGAGGTCGGGGCGTTGAAGTGGTTGCGGCCGGGGATCTCGAAGAACGTGCCGTGGGGTGACGCGGCGCTCAACGCGCGGGACTTCTCGACGATGCGATCGTCGCTCCCCGTGGCGAAAAGTAGCTGCTGACTGGGGGCATTGCCCACATTCGGCTGTTCCCCGTCGCGCATCCCCTCGACGAGAGCGAGCAGAGCTGACAGGTCGTTGTTCGGGATGCCGGCGGCCATCTGCACGTACGTCGCCGTGAGCCGGTCATCCGGAGCTTCGCCGTTGGCGATGAACTCTCGCGCCTGGTCCACCCGAAAGCGCGTGAGAGGGTCGCCATCGGGGATGCCGCCGAGCACCGCCGCAGTGATGCGGTCGGGGTACTCGCGTGCCGCCTTCCACCCGACCCGAGCACCGAGGGAGTAGCCGGCGAACTGAACCTCGCCCAGCAGGAAGGCGTCGAGCACGGTCAGCACATCCTCGGCGAGGATCTGCATGCTGTACCGGCGGGGATCGTGCGGCTTGTCGCTCGCGCCGTGACCGCGCTGGTCGATGGCGATCACGTGCCGTCCGGCGCGGAGGAGGTCGCGCACCCACCCGGTGAGGTGCCAGTTCCCGAGCGCGCTCGAAGCGAATCCGTGCACCAGAAGCACCGTGGATGCGTCGGGGTCGCCGAATTCGTATGTAGCGATGGCAACACCGTCGGCTGCCATCACGCGCCGGGGTTCAGGGGCAGCAGAGTTGTGCATCCCGCCATTCTGGCAGCGCGAGGGTGCGCGATTTTCGCATGTCAGTTCAGACTGATGTCAGTGTGAACTGACATCGCTAAATCGCGGAGGCCCAGGCCGCAGCGGCGGAGACCCGGCCGGGCTGACGGGCGAGCCGCTGCCCGCACAAAGCTCCCGGCTAGGCTCGGTCCATGAGCGATCCGCTGGCTGTGTTTCAACGCCTGGCACTGATGGTCAACAAGAAGCCCTCCCGGGCCTCGGCCGTCCTGCTCCCAGTGCTGGTTGTCGCCCTCGCGACCGGCTGCGCGGGCTCGCCGGTAGACGATGCGACCGCGCAGCCTCCATCGAGCTCATCCTCGAACGCGACAGACAGCTCTTCCTTCCCTGACATCGTGTCGGTCGAGGTCACGAACACCGGCGGTGACTCATTCGATTTCGCGGTCACCGTCAGCTCCCCGTACGACACCCCCGATCGCTACGCCGATGGATGGCGCATCCTGACACCGGACGGGGATCTGCTCGGCGAGCACGAGCTGACCCACGACCATGCGAGCGAGCAGCCGTTCACCCGAAGCCAGACCGGCGTCGAGATCCCGGCAGGCATCACGGAGGTGGTTGTCGAAGGTCGGGACCAGGCCAACGGCTACGGCGGCCAGACGCAGACTGTGGCGTTGCCCGGTCGTTGATCCGCGCGACGCCGAAACCTCAGGAGATGTAGCGCTTCAGGTGCTGGGCAGTGAGGGTGTCTGCGGTCGAGACGAGATCAGCAGGCGTGCCCTCAAACACAATGCTCCCGCCGTCCTGGCCGGCGCCGGGGCCGATATCGATGAGCCAGTCAGCGTGAGCCATGACCGCCTGGTGGTGTTCGATCACGATCACCGTCTTGCCAGAGTCGACGAGGCGGTCGAAGAGGGCGAGCATGTGCTCGACGTCGGCGAGATGCAGGCCGGTGGTGGGCTCATCCAGCACATAGATCCCGCCTTTGTCGGCCATGCTGATGGCGAGCTTGAGCCGCTGGCGCTCGCCGCCAGAGAGGGTCGTCAGAGGCTGCCCCAGCGAAAGGTAGCCGAGCCCGACATCCACCATCCGATCCAGGATCGCGTGTGCCGGCCCCGACCCGAAGAAGTCGCAGGCTTCGAGCGCCGACATTGCGAGCACCTCGGCGATATTCTTGCCATCGAGGGTGTATTCGAGCACCGAGGCTTGGAATCTTTTGCCTTCGCACACCTCGCAGACCGTCGAGACGCCCGCCATTATGGCCAGATCCGAGTAGATCACCCCGTTCCCGTTGCAGTTGGGGCACGCGCCCTCGGAGTTGGCGCTGAACAGCGCGGCCTTGACGCCGTTGGCTTTCGCGAACGCCGAGCGAATCGGGTCGAGAAGCCCGGTGTAGGTCGCCGGGTTGCTGCGGCGCGACCCTCTGATCGGCGCCTGGTCGACCCTGACGACGTTGCTGCCCTTCGGGATGGAACCATGGATGAGCGAGCTCTTGCCCGAGCCTGCGACGCCCGTCACCACGGTCAGGATGCCCAACGGGATGTCGACATCGACATTTTTCAGGTTGTGGCGCGTGGCGCCCCGGATCTCCAGTGCACCGTCCCCGGTTCGGGGCGAAGGGCGGAGCGCCGCCCTGTCATTGAAGTGGCGACCGGTCAGGGTATCGCTCGACCGGAGATCGGCGACGCTGCCCTCGAACTGGACGGTTCCGCCATCGACGCCCGCCCGAGGTCCCAGGTCGACGACATGGTCGGCGATCGCGATCGTCTCGGGCTTGTGCTCAACGACAAGCACCGTGTTTCCCTTGTCTCTGAGGCGCAGCAGCAACTCGTTCATGCGCTGGATGTCGTGGGGATGCAGCCCGATCGTCGGCTCGTCGAAGACGTAGGTGACATCGGTGAGGGCAGACCCCAGATGGCGGATCATCTTGGTCCGTTGTGCCTCACCGCCGGACAGAGTGCCAGCCGGTCGATCGAGTGACAGGTATCCCAACCCGATGTGCACGAACGAATCGAGGGTCTCCTGAAGGGTCGCCAGCAGCGGGGCCATCGAAGGCTCATCGAGCGTTCGCACCCATTCGGCGAGATCACTGATCTGCATCGAGCAGGCGTCGGCGATGTTCACCCCCTCGATGCGAGACGACCGGGCTCCCTCGTTGAGCCTGGTACCGCCACAGTCTGGGCAATCGTTGAAGGTCACGGCCCGATCGATGAAGGCGCGGATGTGCGGTTGCACCGAGTCCTTGTCTTTCGACAGGATGCTCTTCTGCACTTTCGGCACCAGGCCCTCGAAGGTGAGGTTCATGCTGTTGACGGCGACCTTCACCGGCTCCTTGTAGAGGAAGTCCTGGCGTTGTTGCTTCGTGAAGGCGCGGATGGGGACATCGCCCGGCACGAATCCAGATTCGGTGAAGATGCGCACCATCCAGCCGTCGGCGGTGTAGCCGGGGATCGTGATCGCACCATCATTCAGCGACTTAGTTTCGTCGAAGAGTTCGCCGAGGTCGATGTCCGTAACATGACCGAGCCCCTCGCACCGCGGGCACATTCCGCCGGTGACAGAGAAATCCTGGCGCACTGCCTTGGCCGGACTGGATGCACGCTCCACCGTGAGAGCGCCGGCGCCGTGGGCCGAGGCAACGTTGAAGGAGAAGGCCTGGGGTGAGCCGATGTGTGGTTCACCGATTCTGCTGAACAAAATGCGCAGCATCGCGTTCGCGTCGGTCGCCGTGCCGACCGTGGAGCGGGAGTTGGCACCCATCCTCTCCTGGTCGACGATGATGGCGGTGGTGAGTCCGCTGAGCCGATCGACCTCCGGCCGGCCGAGGTTCGGCATGAAGCCCTGCACGAAGGTGCTGTAGGTCTCGTTGATGAGGCGTTGGGATTCTGCGGCGATAGTGCCGAAAACGAGCGAGGATTTCCCCGAGCCTGACACTCCTGTGAAGACGGTCAGTCGACGTTTTGGGATGTCGAGAGAGACGTCTCGAAGGTTGTTCTCCCGAGCGCCACGCACCCTGATCAGGTCGTGGGCGTCGGCCGCGGGCAAGTCGTTGTTCACGGCGTCAACTTTGGCACATCGCACCGATATTCACCACGGGGGCAGGCGTTGAGCCGTGGCGCTCCGAACCACCCTGGTACCCACGCACGCCGCGATGTGGGGCAGAATGCGATTGATGACTGTTTTCGATTCCAGACCCTGGCTCGCGTCGTACGCCGAGGGGGTTCCTGCTGCAATAGACCCGCCCACACAAACGCTCACAGAGATGCTCGACGTTGCGGTCCGTCGTCACCGCCGACGGGTGGCGCTGGAATTCTTCGGCGCAGAGACGACGTACGCGGAACTCGGTGATCAGGTCGCGAGGGCAGCAAATGCGCTCCGCAAGCTCGGCGTTCGTCGCGGAGACAGGGTCGCGATCGTGCTGCCCAACTGCCCCCAACACGTCGTGGCCTTCTACGCGATCCTGCGCATCGGTGCCATCGCCATCGAGCACAACCCGCTGTACACCGAGCGTGAGTTGCGCCACCAATTCGAGGATCACGGCGCGACGGTCGCCATCGTCTGGGACAAGATCGCAGCGACGGTGGTCGGGTTCCCGGCCGACGTCGGCGTCGCCACCGTGATTTCCGTCGACATCACCCGCGCGATGCCGCTGCGCATCCGGGCAGCGTTGCGTTTACCGGTGAAGAAGGCGCGTGAGTCCCGCGCCGCGCTGACGCTGGGCCGGGCGGTCACCGGCGCTGTCGCGTGGAGCACCCTCATCGATGCTGCGCGCATCAACCGCAGGGTGGCCGGCCCCGAGCTCGGCGACATCGCCGTGCTCCAGTACACGAGCGGAACCACGGGCTCGCCCAAGGGCGCCATCCTGACCCATTCGAACCTGCGCGCAAACGCCTCGCAGGGTGAGGCCTGGGTTCCCGGGCTCCGCCCAGGCAACGAGGTGTTCTACGGGGTGCTTCCGATGTTCCACGCCTACGGACTGACGCTCTGCCTGACCTTCGCTATGAGCATGGGCGCTCGACTGGTGCTGTTCCCGAAGTTCGACGAGAAGCTGGTGCTCGATGCCATGCGCTCGACGCCAGCCACGTTCCTCCCTGCGGTGCCGCCGATCTACGACAGGCTGGTCACGGCGGCCGAGAAGAAGGGCGTCAGTCTCAGCGGCATTCGCTTCGCCATTTCGGGGGCCATGAATCTGCCGATCGACACGGTCGCCCGCTGGGAAAAGACCACGGGCGGCCTGCTCGTGGAGGGCTACGGCATGACCGAGACCTCGCCCGTCGCCCTGGGCAACCCCATCGGCCCCTCGCGTCGGCCGGGCACAGTGGGTGTGCCGTTTCCGAGCACCGAGATTCGTGTGGTTGACCCTGACGACCCGAGCGTCGACAGGGGAGTGGGCGACGAGGGCGAACTGCTGATCCGTGGCCCGCAGGTGTTCAGCGGCTACTGGAATCGCCCGAGTGAGACAGCCGAGACGCTGCTGCCGGGAGGCTGGCTTCGCACCGGCGACATCGTGACGGTGTCGGCGGACGGTTTCGTCACGATCATCGACCGCATCAAGGAGTTGATCATCACCGGCGGTTTTAACGTGGCTCCGAGCGAGGTCGAGGCTGTTCTTCTGACTCATCCCTCCATTGCCGACGTGGCCGTGGTGGGGCTGCCGAGCAAGACGGGGGGCGAGGATGTCACGGCCGCCGTCGTGCTCGCCGATGGAGAGTCCTTCGATGCCGACGCCGTGCGCGCCTGGGCGAAGGAGCGGCTCGCCGCATACAAGGTGCCCCGTCGGATCGAGGTCGTCGAGGAGTTGCCGCGCAACATCGTGGGCAAGGTGCTTCGACGCGTGGTGCGCAAGAACTTACTCGACCACTGAGACGCTCCGTGGCACGCTGGTGGCATGAGCACCAACAAGACGACAGCGACCACAGTGAACGTTGACGACTTCATCGCGGCGGTGGCGGATCCGCGCCGGCGCGAGGAGGCCACCGTGCTGAGAGCGCTCATGGAACGGGTGAGCGGGGAGCCCGCGACGATGTGGGGCCCGACGATGGTCGGGTTCGGAAGCATGCACTACACATCCGCGAGCGGGAGGGAGGGCGACTGGTTTGTCGTCGGCTTCTCGCCACGCAAACCGGCTCTGAGCCTCTACGGCCTGTGGAGTGAGTACGCGCCTGAGCAGTATCCGCTCGTGCAACAGCTCGGTCCGCACACGACCGGCAAGGGATGCCTGTACGTGAAACGGCTGTCTGACGTCGACCTCGATGTGCTCGAGAAGATGGTGGAGCAGGCCGTGTCAACGACGCCCTGAGCTACCAGCCCGCGGTTCCCGCGCCGCCCTTGAACGGCCCGACGACCCGGCTCGTGATCCAGCCGCCGTAGAAGTCCCCGGCCTGCGCCTGGACGGTCTCTCCGGCAACCACACAGGAGTCCATGGCCGACGGATACACGGCAACCTTGTCCACGAGGGCTTCGAAACCTGGGGTGGGAGTCGGGTAGTACCACGCGGCCCGCTCTGCCGTGGCATCCGGTGACACCACAGAGAGGTATTTCGCGGCACCCTTGAATTCGCAGAAGCTGCTGCCGGCAGCCGCGACGAGGCTGCCGTCGACGAACGCGGAGCGCGGCAGGTAGTAGACCGGTGGATGACTCGTCTCAAGCACGCGCACCGAATCCGTCGTCTCGGCAATCACCCGGCCGCCGAGCGTGACCACGATTCGCTCGGTGCTGGGTTCGACGCGGGGCGGCCGCGGATAATCCCAGACCGACTCCTGCCCGGGCCCTGGCTCGATGCGGCTCAGGCCGGGACGGTTGCGCGAGTTCTCCATCGCCCGAGCATAAGCACCGAAGCTGCGAGAAAGGTGCTGCCAATGATGGCGAGCGTCAGGTTCATGAAGTACTGGGTGACGAGCAACGACGGGATGAACGCCAGCACTGCGGCGATGGCAACGACGGATGCCGGGGGAGTCTGCGTGATCTCGCGCGGAGCTTCCCAGCGGCCGACGA
Source organism: Salinibacterium sp. G-O1 (assembly GCF_030063305.1). Classification (GTDB taxonomy): domain Bacteria; phylum Actinomycetota; class Actinomycetes; order Actinomycetales; family Microbacteriaceae; genus Rhodoglobus. Next base: position 799,280 of record NZ_JASISV010000002.1, on the reverse strand, counting down.
GGAATGACAGCGCGAAGACCGCCAGCAGCACCGCAACGAAGAGCACGGGTCGCGACCACCACCAGATGGCGCTGCCCGGGGTGGGCGCCGCCCCGGGAATGAGCAGCAACGCCCCTGAGATGATCAGGATGACCGGCAGATGCCAAAGGTAGACGGTCATCAGGCGCGACCCGACGAGAAAGACAACGGCCCTGGCAGCGTGGGTGTTCATCAACCGCGCGAGTGCGGGGCGCAACAGGCGCAGAACGCAGGCCTGTGCGATCGCGAGCGCCATGAGAGGCACGGTGGGCGGGTTGAGGTTCGTGAGCATGTCGAACGGGTACTGGCCGGTGAAGGTCATGGGCACGAGCGAGGCATAGGCGGCGACCGCGATGAGCACCAGTTGCCACCAGCGGCGGGCGGCGAACCAGCCGTCTGCGTACCAAAATCCGAGTTGCTGGGCGAAGAGCCAGACGAAGAACAGGTTCGCAAGCCCCACCTCCTGGATCCCCGTGAGATGCCGGAGGGAGTCGACGATCACCGCTCCGGCGACAAGGGCGACGAGAGTTGCTCGCGGGCGGCGGGTGTGGAATCCGACCATCGTTGGAACCATTGCCTGACAGAGCGTGTATGCGGCAAGGAACCAGAGCGGGGACGCAGCGCCCTGCACAGCGATGCTGAGGAGCTCGGGTGCCAGTGCGGCCAGAGTCGCAACCGAAATGACGACCGCGTAGAAGATGTACAGCGGAAGCGCTGGCTGGGCGAGCCGCAGCACGCGGTTCCGTACGTAGTCTGACGCGGTACCGCCCCGGCGCACCATGCTGCGCCAGGCGGTGATCGAGGCGAAACCGCCGACGACGAAGAACAGCGGCATGATCTGGCCCGCCCAGGTGGCGCCCGCAAACCAAGGCTGAATTCCAAGGGGGCTGTCGACCGGGCTTGTGGCGATCAGTTGTCCATCCTGGCCGACCCCGACGCCCACCATCATGAGGTGGATCGCGACCACCAGGAGTACGCAGAACACGCGAGCGAGATCGAGAGTCAGGTCGCGCTTCGACAGGTCGATCGAGGAGCTCCTCGAATTCGCGGTCGCTGGGGTCGAGGCTTGGTGGGCGACTTTGGTCATGGCGTCACTCTACGAGACTTCGTCAGTTCCAGATCTCCGGCGTGGCCGGGAAGATCATGAGATCCCCGAAGTCGATAGCGCCGCTAAACCTCGGCCGTTTGTATGGCAGCAGCGCCAACAGCGCACCGCCCTCGTAGTGCTCAAGGCGAACTTCCACTGCGTCGGTCTTCCGCTCGCTGAGCCGCGTATTCACGGTGAGCGCCGTACCTCGTGCGTTGGGCGCGATCGCGCGCAGTTGAGTCGTCGTCGCGTCCACGATTTGCGCTGACCCGGGGTGCTTGCCCAGACTCGTGAGGTCGAACTCCGCCTCGTGTAGCCGGCCGTCGATTCCCGCGACTATCGCAAAGGGTGCGAACTCGCTCGCGTCGGCGAGGTGTTGTTTCGCGAGTCGAATCGCGGCATCGAGCAGGCGATCGACGTCGGCTTGTGCTAGTTCCCCCAGAACGACGCGCGACGATGGCATGTGCACACCCTAGCGACCCGATTGAGTCCGCCGCTGCCGCCAAAACGGGTGTCAGGAATGCCGGTTCAGTGCACGCCGGAGGCGAGAACAGACTCGAGCAGGTCGGTGATAGCCGACCGCTCCTGCTCGCTGCTGAGAGTGGCGGCTCCGTCACCGGGCTGACTGCCATAGTCACCGAATCCGGCGTGGTTGAGCCCGTCAATCTGCACGATGGCCGCCCCCGCCGGGAGGAGCGTCGACGCGTTGTCGATCTTGACTGGCGTGCTCAGGCCGTCGGCGTTGCCGCCGATCGACAGCACCTCCAGCGTCGAGGTTGAGAGGTCGTTGGCGCAGAAACTTCCGAACAGCACCAGCCCGGCGACCTCGGCCCCGGGCGATGCGGCGAGTTGGCAGGCGCGCACCCCGCCCAAAGAGTGGCCGCCGACGAACCAGCGGGAGACGGCGGGAGCGTCATCCTCGAAGAGCGACAGTGGGCGCTGATCGAAGAACGCGAGATTGAGCGTCGGTTTGGTGATGACCACTGTCACGCCGCTCGATTCGACAATTCCTGACAACTTGTACATGTAGGCGTACGGGTCGACCTTGGCGCCGGGGATGAAGACGAGGCCGCTTCCCGATGCGGCCCCCGTGGGCTCCAGCACCACCGAATGGTCGGTCGAGGTTACAGTGATCGCCGGGTTGTCCCAGACCTTGATCGCCTGCGACCGATCGCCAGCCATGACCATGCTCGAATAGAACAGAAACGCGACGACCGCGAGCAGCACGATCACAGCAATCACGACGAAGATTCGACGTGCTCGACGCAGAACTATATTCACGCTGCTCATTCTGCCCGGTCATCCGCACGGAGTATCGTCGGCGGGATGACCGATCGCATCGACACCCTCGTAATTCTCGGCGCCCACGGTGACCTGACCTCCAGATTGTTGCTGCCGGGACTGGCCTCCCTGCTCGCCTCCACCCGAGGAGCTTCGATCAATCTCATCGGTGTCGACAGGGGTGATGTTGCTGACTCTGAGTGGCACAAGAAAGTGGATGAGGCGTTCGCCGCGACCCCGTCCGCGCTCGCAAGGGAGGTGGCCGGGAAGTCCCGCTATCTCAGGGCGGATGTAACGAATGAGGACGATCTCGCCGCGGTTCTCGCCGAGGCGCCGGGTCGGGTTGCTCTCTATTTTGCGCTTCCGCCAGCGGTGACGATCGCCGCCTGCACGGCGTTGTCGACGATGACGTTGCCCGCCGGAATATCGTTCGCCCTCGAAAAGCCGTTCGGCACCGACTTGCGCACCGCGAAGTCGCTCAACCGGCTCCTGCAGAAGATGCTTCCGGAGCACCAGGTGTTCAGGGTCGACCATTTCCTCGGCAAGTCCACGGTGCTGAACATGATTGGCGTGAGGTTCGCCAACCGGATATTCGAGCCCTTATTCTCTGCCGAGAACGTAGAAAAGGTCGAGATCGTATTCGACGAATCTCTCGCGCTCGAGAATCGCGCGGGTTACTACGACAAGGCCGGCGCGCTCGTTGACATGATCCAGAGCCACCTGCTGCTCGTGCTCGCCCTCGCAACGATGGAGCCCCCGGCCAGTCTCGACGCGGACGACCTGCGCGGTGCAATGGCCCAGGTCCTGCGGGCTACCAGCATGAAAACGAAGAATGGCACGTCGAGTCGACGGGCACGGTATGCGGCCGGCACAATTAACGGTCGCTCACTGCCGGCCTACACGGACGAGGACGGCGTTGACGCGTCGCGCAAGACCGAAACTCTCGCCGAGGTGACCCTCGAGATCGCAAACTGGCGCTGGGCTGGGGTGCCGTTCCTGTTGCGATCCGGCAAGGCGCTCGGTGATGCGAAACAGGAGGTGGTGGTCACGTTCAAGGAGGTGCCTCACCTCCCCACCGGCCTGACGCCCGCCCCGGTGCCGTCGCGGTTGCGGATGTCGATGAAGCCGGCGGCCGTCGACATCGACCTGATGATCAACGGCGAGGGCGATCCGTTCACGTTGGAGCCGAGCATCCTGCACGCCGACTTCGGTGCGGGAGATCTCAGCGCCTATGGCGAAGTGCTTGCCGGATTACTCGAATGCGACCCGACGCTGTCAGTGCGCGGTGACGTCGCCGAAGAATGCTGGAGGATTATCGCCCCAGCGCTCGCGGCATGGCGAAAGGACGCGGTGGAGCTCGAGGAGTATCCGGCGGGATCGAGTGGTCCAGGGGCCTCGTAGCCTCAGCAGCCAGCTCGGCCGGAATGTTCGTCGACGATCCCATCGAACTCACGGGCTGCTCCGAACAGCAGTCAAACCGAAAGGGACACTATGCCCGGCACAAGCGCGACAGCCGTCGCGATCACACAGGCCAACCCGAAGCAGGCCTACGAGATTTCGGGTCCGCTGGATCCGACGAAGTTTTACCCAGCGTCAGGGCTGCTCCCCGCCGTCGTGGCGGTGAAAGACCAGAGCGGCACGTGGGACACCATCGGTCGCACACGCACCCTGAAGCTTTCGGATGGCGGCCAGGTGGTCGAGACAATCACGAATACGGATTCGCCAACATACTTCGCCTACGAACTCAGCGGCTTCACGAAGCTGTTCGGGATGCTGATCTCGGGTGCCAGGGCTGAGTGGCGTTTCGAGCGCGTCGAGCTAGGAACCCGGATCAGCTGGACCTACACCTTCTTTGGGAAGCCGGGCAGGAGCTGGGTTGTCGGTCTCATCGTGAAACTGCTGTGGCGGCCCTACATGAACAAAGTGTTGCCGCCGATTGCGAGCGAAGTATCCAGGCAGTCCGCGTCATCGAGCGCGTAGCAAGGTAGTTTCGGTCGCGCGCGATCTCTCACAGCTCCACGGTGCGACTCTCCCCGACATCGGGCGCCTTCTGGGTGATCAGCCCCTTGACGACCTCGAACGCACGCGCGATGGCGGGCTTGTCGATGTCCCAGTACTCGATGCTCGTGGCATCCACCTGAAGCAGGGCGACCGTCGGGTCTTTCCGGCCCCCTTCGAACCAGGCCTCCGCCCACGGATTCCAGAACTCGTCGATCCGGGCCTGATCGCGACTCACCGTCGCGATCCCGGCGAGCGAGACGGTGCTCGGCCCGTCGGAGTACGCAACGTTGACGTGCGCGTCATGGGCAATGTCCGCCGTCTTGGGGCTCGGATCCTGGGTGAAAAACCACACGGTTCCCTCGAAATCATGGCTCAGGACGGCGAGCGGGCGACTGACCAGATCTCCGTCGGAGGTTCGGGTGGTGACGGTCGCAAATCGAGTGCCGTTAATAATGTCGTTGATCTTCTTCAGCTCGTCATCATGTGTCATGAATCCACACTGCCTCCACCGGAGGTCAGTGAACAGGGGTTGACCGGTCAGACGGCTCGGGTCTACCGCAGTGCGGTCACGCCGACCTCATCACGTTTGCCGTGAGGGCCTGCACGCGGGAGATGAGACCGTTGGTTCTCGCCGCGAGTACCTCCTCAGGTGCTGGCTGCATCGGATGCGGCGGCGGCAGAATCCGGATCAGGTGCGAACACGCCAGGTCGTCGCAGAGGTACGTTCCTATGGTGTTTCCGTCGCGGCCGGCCTGCCCGGCCAGGGGCGCTGAGAAGAGGCTGATTTCGTGGGACCGCCGCGTGATCCGGCACAGGGAGCACATTGCTGCGATGCCAGGTTGCAGGGAGAATTCTGACGCACGCAGCAGGATTCCGACCGGTCTGTCGTCGACCCAGTGCACCAAATAGGCGCGCTGATGCGCCTGCTGGTCTCGCCAGCCCAGGTATTCACGATCGGCCCAGATCACGTCGTGCAGGCCGGGCATGGGCACTCGCTCGACCTCGCCGTGGGTGGCGTTGACGAAGCTCGCGCGGATGTCTGCAGGAGTGAGTGGCTTCACCCTTCCACCCTACCTACGGCCGAAATGGAATCACGGGCAGGTGAAACCGGCCTCCACCATGTCGATCAGTCGCTGGGTGACGACGTCAGCCTGATCTCGGGGCAGCGCTCGCAGCGGACCATCGATGAGCAGCAGGGCAAAGCCGTGCACAGATGACCACGCCAGGAATTCCGCTTGTGGCCTGCGCTCGGAGGGCATGGCGCCCGATGACACGAGCAGGTCGAGGGCGGCCGTCAGCAGGGCAAGCGGGGAGCGGCCGCTTCGACCGGATTTGCTCGGGGCGCTCGAGCTCTCGAGGTCGGATGCCACAAAGAAGGCAGCGTGGAACAGGCCGGGGTTATCGAGCGCGAAGCTCACATACTCGGTGCCGACTGCCCGCAGCTGCGCCCGCGCGACAACGTCGGGGTCGCCCTCGGGGATCCTTTCGACAATCTCATCGATGCACGTCGCAAGCAGGGCAAGCGCCGCGTCGCTGACGGCGGCCAGCAATGCGTCGCGATCGGCGAAGTGTCGGTACGCGGCGTTGGGGGAGACCCCGACTCGACGGGTCGCTTCGCGAAGAACCACGGCGTCGGGGCCGCCGTCGCGCGCGAGCTCGATGCCCGCGGTCAGCAGGGCCTGCCGGAGGTCGCCATGATGATAGTTCGGGCGACCGGCGATTGCATTCGTGATGGTGAGCCTCTTTTGCTAGACGTTCCAGCAATCATATGGCAGTGTTTACGGTGTAAACATATCCACCGGCGCTGTTGGGAGAAATATCGTGTTTTCAGAGTCTCCGGCCTTCAGTGGCTTCTCCGTCGACGACATCGACGCGGCCAGAACCTTCTACCGCGACACTCTGGGGTTGACCGTCGACGACAACGCGATGGGCTTTCTCAACCTGCGGCTGGCGACTGGCGGGGTGGTCATGATCTATCCCAAAGACGACCATGTTCCAGCGACCTTCACCATCCTGAACTTCCCCGTGACCGACATCGACGCTGCCGTCGACGAATTGAACTCCCGCGGCGTCGTGACGAAGATCTATGACGATTTCACCGATGAGCGTGGCATTGCCCGGCCGACGGAGGCCAACCAGGGGCCGCTGATCTGCTGGTTCAAAGATCCGGCGGGCAACGTGCTGTCGGTGCTCGTCGCCTGAGCGCCGCCGCCCCGGCGGTGGTGGTTGAATGGACGAGTGACAGCCCTAGCCGACCTCGCGGCTGACCTTTCGAGTGCCCATTTCACCGTCGACGCGCTCGCCGACCTGTGGGGTCAGGATGCCGCTGCCGCCCTCCACCGCGGCCAGCGTGTCCCGGCGCTGAGACACATCACGTCGACCACGCCACTGTCGACGCTGGCCACGGTCTTCGTGCTCGGGTTGCCGGCTCCCGCCGCCGACGTGGAGGCGGCCCTTCCGACGCTCGGGCTGGCCGGAGCCGTTCAACTCGGTCTCGTCACGGCCGACGGTGTGCCGTTGCTTGACCTCCGCCCCTACTCCTTCGCGGACGGTCGGGGAGTGGTGAGCTGGTGGATCGCGTCCGATCTCGGTGAACTCGCCCTCGGCACCGCGATCCCTGAGAATCACGTGCTCGGGGTGGGTGGGGCATCCACCACCCTCAGCGGCCTGATGATCTCGCGGCCCGTCGATCGCGCGCTCGATCTTGGCACCGGCTGTGGGATCCAGGCGCTGCACGCCGCCCGTCACGCGACGCAGGTGATTGCGACAGACATCTCGGCGCGGGCCCTTGAGCTTGCCGCGTTCAACGCCGAGCTGAACGGCATCACCAATATCGAACTGCGCCTCGGCAGTCTCTTCGACCCCGTTCGTGGGGAAAAGTTTGGCCATGTCGTTTCGAACCCGCCCTTCGTCATCACGCCTCGCGGCCTCGACGGTGTGCCAGCGTACGAGTACCGGGACGGCGGAATGGTCGGCGATGGCATCGTGGCGTCCGTCGTCAAAGATGTCGAGTCGACGCTCATTCCCGGGGGAGTCGCGCAGCTCCTCGGCAATTGGGAGTACGGCGCGAACGACGGTCTCGCTCGGGTGGAACAGTGGGTGCGGTTCACTGGGCTCGACGCCTGGGTGATTGAACGTGAGCGACAAACGGTTGAGCGGTACGCGGAGACGTGGATCCGTGACGGTGGCACCCTTCCCGGCGCCGAATTCGACCGGCTGTACACCGCCTGGCTCGACGATTTCGAGGCGAGGGGAGTCACCGAGGTCGGCTTCGGGTACGTGACGCTTCGCCGGCCCGTGACGGGAGGGCCGACCCTGCGACGCTTTGAACGGCTCGACGGGCCGGTGTCCGATTCGCTGGGCGTGCACATCGCCGCTCTGTTTGACACGCACGACTGGGTGCAGACGCTGGATGACGCGGCCTTCGCTCGCGTCGCACTCACCGTCGCTCCCGACGTGACAGAGCAGCGGCACTACTGGCCCGGCGACGAGCACCCCACGGTGATGGACCTGCGGCAGGGCGCGGGCTTCGCCCGCACGGTTCAGCTTGGAACGGGACTCGCTGCCGTGGTCGGCGCGTGCGATGGCACGCTGCCCATCGGCGCGATCTGCGCTGCAGTGGCGGAGCTTCTGGAGGTCGACGAGGTCGAGCTCACCCAGGAGCTAATACCCCAATTGCGCGAGCTGGTGCTGACCGGGCTACTCACCCGATAATCCGCCCGTGCGGGTCGCGACCGGTGATGGCGAGAAGCCGGGCCTGAAGAGGCGCATCATCCGGGATCGGCACCGGCGACGCGAAGAGGCCGCTCGCCGCGAGAGTGTCTTTCTGGGGCTCGAATACGGTCCAGACGGCATCCACCAACTCGGAGTCCAACTGTTCGTCGGCGCCGATCGCCCGAGCCAGATCCCAGGTGTGGATGGCTACGTCGGACACCTGCTCTCGAAGGTAATCCTCCATGGTGACGATGTCACGCGACAGCCGCACCATCGTCGCGCGCGGGGTCGACTCCCACGCGGTCATGGCGGCGAATGAGTAGAGCCTCCACTCGGACCGCAGGTCGTCACGCAAAGGGTCGATCTCCTTTTTCGCTGCTGCGATCGATGATCCCGCGAGGAGATGGGGAACCCACTGCTGCTCCTCGATGACATGGACCACGAGGTCGCGCACACTCCATTCGGTGTCTGGAGTCGTTGCATCCCACTCGGTGACGGCCGCAACCCGTGTCGCGAATCCACGATGAGCGCGCCTTTGCAGTTCGAGCCAATCGAATGCCATGGGTTACCTCCGGATGTTGTATCGAGCGTAACAACCGGCGGCTCGGCCCCGAGATTCCCGAACAATGCGTCGCTCCCATGATGCGTTCACTCTTCTCACACCTTCCCCGCAGGACGTCGGGTAATACTGAGCAGGTGCCTGTGAAACGGATGATGCTGCTCTGCGTCAATGTCGCGTACCTCGCACTTCTTGTGTTCGCCACCTTCATGCCGAGTTCGGCGTCGTCGCGGGACCAATGGTTCTGGCCCGTCATCGCTTTCGTGCCGGTCGGAGTGTTGCTGTTATTGATGCTCGGGCGTCGTCGTTGGTGGGCGGCTTTCGCCTTCAGCCTGCTCATGGCCGTGTGGATCGAAGCCGCGCAGTCCGTCTGGATGCCAACGGGATACGCCAAACTCAGCGACGTTGCCTGGTCCTGCATTGGCGCGATCGCAGGCATCGCGCTGGCGGCTATGCTGACCGCCCCGCGCTCGCCGCTCATGCGTACACATGAATCACACAGGGTTATCGCGCAGGCTGGTCACAGGGAAATTCCCCAGGACTGAGTGAACCCCGGCGCGACTACACCGCCGGATTGCGTTCCCTTCGAGACCGCCCCCGCACCCCACCGGGTGCTGACTACTCCGTTTCGTGCCGTTGATGCACGTGCGCGTCGCCTTGTCTGCCGCGCCGACCTCGAAAGATCAGTCGCTTTGTCACAAGAGTTCAACACGCCCATTTCGTCCCCTCGCCGCGCCGCCGCGCGCCGCCGTCCCGGCTTTCTCGGCTTTATCCGGTCGCAGCGCCGCGTGGTGCTGGTTGCTGCAGTCGCGGCAGTCGGGTTGCTCACAAGCATCCCGTCGCCCGCACCAGCGGCCTTCGCCCTGGACGTGACGCGGGCGGCCGCGCAGTCGCAATCCCTGACCACGTCACCTGCCGTCGTTGCCCCGCCGGTGCGTGATGATTTCGCCATGACCGAGTTTTCAGTCGTGCAGTGGTCTGTGCCAGCCTCGACCCCGATCAGCAGCACCTTCGGTACCAGGGAGTGCTCGGGATGCTCCACGGATCACAAGGGCACCGATTTCAATCCCGGCTCCGGCTACTCCATCGAGGCGATCGCGGCCGGAGTTGTCACCGAGGCCGGGTGGGATTCCACGGGCTACGGCAACAAGGTGGTCGTTGAGCACGTGATCGACGGGCAGGTCGTGTCGAGCCTCTACGCACACATGCTGGATTCCTCGATCACCGTCAACGTCGGTGACACCGTCGCCCGCGGCCAAAGTCTTGGGTTGGTCGGATCGACGGGGGAGTCGACAGGAGCCCACCTGCACCTCGGCATCATCGTGAATGGCACCTTCATCGACCCGTACGCCTGGCTGTCGGCTCACGTCAACGCCTAGGCATGAGCGGTGGGTCTCCGTCGATTGCAGCGGGCTGTCGGTTAGCCTCGACCGGTGAGTGACGACCGGTACGGCAATAATGTTCTCGCGGGGTTCAAGAAACAGCGGGGCCCCGCTCCTATTCCAGAACTCGCGATCGAACGCGGTCTCGTTCTGGAAGAGACCGGCACGGGCTTCGTTGGCGCGATCGTCGCCTATGCCAACGGCATGATCGAACTCGAGGATCGTGTGGGTGCTATCCGCACCTTCACACTCGGTGCCGGTTACCTCGTCGATGGCGCTCCCGTGAAGCTGGTGCGTCCTGCGCCGAAGGCTCAGCCGGCGATGCGAAGCGCATCCGGTTCGGTTGCCGTCGAGGGACATCGGGCCAAAGTTGCACTTCCGAGTCGTATTTTCGTCGAGGGTCGCCATGACGCCGAACTCGTCGAGAAGGTCTGGGGTCACGACCTCCGCATCGAGGGTGTGGTGGTGGAGTATCTCGCCGGGGTGGACGATCTCGAAGCGATTATCCGTGACTTCGCTCCGGGTCCTGGGCGCAAGGTCGGGGTGCTGGTCGACCATCTGGTCGCCGGGTCGAAAGAATCACGAATCGCGGATGCCGTCAACCGGGGCACTTCACGCGAGCACGTCCTCGTGGTCGGACATCCCTTCATCGACGTCTGGCAGGCGGTGAAACCAGCACGGCTTGGAATGAAAGCGTGGCCCGTAATCCCGCGAGGAACAGAGTGGAAGCACGGTGTGTGCGAGGCGATGGGCTGGCCGCACGCAGAGCAAGCCGACATTGCCCGCGCGTGGCAACACATCCTTTCGAGGGTGGACAGCTACGCCGATCTCGAGCCGCAGTTGCTGGGCAGGGTCGAGCAGCTCATCGACTTCGTCACGACCTGACCGCGGCCGTCGTCGAACACCCTGCGTTAGTGGCGGCGTCGGTACGCTATGCACACCATCTCGACGGCGACGTCCCACGAGAGGGATTGGCCGATCTCAACGGCCTTGAGCTGACGGTCGCCCGCCATCGCGACGTAGACGTTCTCGATACGTTCGACGAACCCCATGGTGGTGTGTTCATCGAGGACGGCATAGACATCGTCGCGTAAGAGCGCGATCGAAGGTTCCTCTTGCCTGGGGCGGGGTTGCGTTGCCGAGGCAGTACCTCGAGCGTGGGACGTTGCGTGGGGGAGTTCGCTAATCGACACTGATTCGCCTTTCGGTCGGGGGTGCGAACCCATTCGACCACCGAAACGCCACCAAGTAAACGTCTTGACACTTTATGACGCAGGAGTACGATCGGGACGTCCCGACGGGATTCAGGTGCGCAGAACTGCCGCGCTCTGGGCATCGAGGCGGATCGACTCACCCTGGTGCTCCGGCGATCCCGAGGTGGCCAGCACGATAGTGCCGGCGGGCGCGGGCACATCGGCGTCCTGATCGGAGAAGTTGATCGCGACGCTGACGCCGGGACGGTCCATCCTGAACCACCGTTCGCCTTCGTCAAAGGAGCAGGAGACGGAGGAGAAGTCGGGGTCAGTCAGCCCCGGCAGCTCACGGCGCAACGTCACGAGCTCGCGGTAGAGCGCGAAGATCCGTGCGTGCGCGGGCTCCTCCAGCTCGGACCAGTCGAGCCGGGAGTTCGTGAAGGTAGCCAGATCCTGAGGGTTGGGTACGACTGCGGCGTCCCAACCCATTTTCTCGAATTCGGCGATACGACCCTCTGCCGTCGCGATGCCAAGTTCGGGCTCGGGATGCGACGTGAAGAACTGCCACGGAGTCGTGGCGCCCCACTCCTCACCCATGAACAGCATCGGAGTAAACGGACCGAGCAGGGTCAGCACCGCCGCGATGGCCTGCTGGTTCGCATTCAGCTGCGCGGTAAGTCTGTCCCCGACGGCGCGGTTGCCGATCTGGTCGTGATCCTGGGTGAAGGTGACGAGGCGCCAGGTCGGCACGGCGCTCAGGTCTATCGGAACTCCGTGATTGCGCTCCCGGAAGGATGAGTACGTTCCATCATGAAAGAACCCACGGGTCATCGTCTTGGCCAGGGCCTCGAGCGAGTCGAAGTCGGCGTAATACCCGCTCGTCTCCCCGGTTAGGTTCACGTGCGCGGCGTGGTGGTAGTCATCGCTCCATTGCGCTGTCATTCCATAGCCGCCTTCGCTTCGCGGCGTGATCATCTTCGGATCGTTGAGGTCCGACTCGGCGATGAGCGTGAGCGGTCTCCCGATGGCCTCGCTGAGGCTGTCGGTGCGCTCTGCCAGCTCCGCCAGCAGGTGCTTCTCTCGCGTATCCACCAGGGCGTGTACGGCATCCAGCCTGAGCCCGTCGACGTGGTAGTCGTTCATCCACATCAGCGCGTTGCGGATGATGTACTCGCGCACCTCCGGCTCGGCCAGATTGACGGTCGTACCCCACGTATTCGAGCTGGCGTCGTCCAGGTACGGGCCCAACCGTGGGAGGTAGTTTCCGCTCGGACCGAGGTGGTTGTAGACGACATCCTGAATGACGCCGAGCCCCCGCTGATGGCAGGCGTCGACGAACCGCTGGTAAGCGGCGGGACCGCCATAGCCTTCATGCACCGTGTACCACAGCACACCGTCGTAGCCCCAGTTGTGCGTTCCGTTGAAGCCGTTGACCGGGAGTACCTCAACGAAATCGATGCCGAGTTCGACCAGATGATCGAGCCTTTCGATGGCGGAATCCAGCGTTCCTTCTGGCGTGTAAGTACCGATGTGCAGTTCGTAGATCGTGGCGCCCTTGAGCTCGCGGCCCGCCCATTGGGAGTCTGACCACTCGTACGAGGCCGGATCGACGGTGCGCGAAAGACCGTGAACTCCCCACGGCTGCCTGCGCGAACGCGGGTCTGGCAGCGGAGTCGAGTCGTCATCGATCAGGTAGCCGTAGTCGAGACCCTCAGCCCACTCGACACGTCCACGGGGTGACCACCAGCCGTCGCCGACCGCGTCCAGGCTGACGCTCTGTGACCCGAGCACGAGCGTCACGCGGTGGGCTCGAGGCGCCCATAGCTGGAATGGCATCTAGACCTCCCTTGTTGCGAGCAACGCAACCGGATACTGCGACAGCAGCACGCTCAACTCGAGTTCGCCGCCCTCGTATTCGGCTCCCGTGATCACGTCAACAATAGGTCGCTGCGCCAACAACACGGTGGTCGATCCCCACCCACCGCGAGCGTCGAGCCCGATCGGCAAGCGCGTCGCCAGCGTCACGGCACCGCCGCGGTCGAAGGCGATGAGATGGTCGGCTGCCTCACCAATAGCCGAGATCGGGGCGTAGCGCGTGAAAAGTTCCGCACGATCCCTGCGCAACCGCAGAGCGGCGGTGGTCACCAAAAGCTTTGCGGCACCGGTCGCATCGATGTGTGGATGCTCGCCGCCATCGATCGAGGCCAGCAACTGCCGACGCAGGCCGAAGTCGACAGTCCGGCGGTTGTCTGGATCGACGAGCGAGGTCTCCCACAGTTCGCTGCCCTGATAAACGTCGGGCACCCCAGGTGCGGTCAACTGGATGAGCTTGGCCGCCAGGGAGTTGGACCACCCTGGCTGCGACACCCGCTCGACGATGGCCGCGAGCTGCTCCGCCGCGGCCGGGTTGTCGAATGCGCTGTCGATGAGCGCGTGCATCCTCAGCTCGAAATCTTCGTCGGGCGCTGCCCAGCCGGTGGAGTTACCGGCCTCCCGTGCGGCCTTCTCGGCGTAGGCATGCAGCCTCTCGCGCGACGCCGGCCAGGTACCGACGATCGACTCCCACAGGAGGTTTTCGAGTGGTCCATCGCCGAGTGGTGCCAGCTCACGCAGGCTGGTCAGGGTTGACCGCCATTCGCCGGGAATCTCCGAGAGCACATCGATGCGTGCCCGAACATCCTCGCCGCGCTTCGTGTCGTGAGTGCTGAGCGTCGTGAGCGAGGCAGGGAACACCGCGTGGCGATCCTCCTGGCGGGAATGAAACTCGTCGAGGGTGATGGAGAACTCGGAAGGATCGCCGCCCACCTCGGTCAGCGATGCGAGCCGGGAATACCGGTAGAACGCGGTGTCTTCGACGCCCTTTGCCATGACCATGCCGGTGGTCTGCTGCAGGCGTTGCGCGGCCGGGTTCGACGGATCGCTCAGCAGCGGAACCAGCACGTCGAAAACCTCGTCGAGATCTGGCCGGCGATGTCTCGCATCTTCGAGGGCCTCCTCGAAATGTTCCATGCCGTGCGGCAGGTACGACCGATAGACGGGGAAGCATGCGGCGATTTCGGCGATAGCGTCGTCGGCCTGTCCCGTCGTCAGGTCACCTGTCTCGTCGGCGAGCATCCTGGCGATGCGCAGGATTTCCGATCGCAGGATTCCGTCGGCGATCGCCCGCTTCGTGTCATGGATGAGGTCGAGCCAGGGTTGTTTCGGCGCGTCGTCGATGCTTGCGTCGAGCCGGTCGAGGCGATGACGCCCGGCGGGGTCGACGAGCACGCGGTCGATGTCGCCGAGAGCGTCGTAGCCCGTGGTTCCTGCGGCCTGCCAATGGGGCGGCATCCGCTCGCTGCCCTCTAGGATCTTCTCCACCAGCACGTATGCGGATCCGGTTGCCCTGGCAAGGTCATCGAGATAGGTTCCAGGGTCGAGCACGCCGTCCGGATGATCAACCCTTAGACCATCCACGAGCTTCTCGTCGAACCAGCGGACGATTTCTGCGTGTGACTCGTCGAAGACCCACGGCACCTCGACCCGGATGCCGGCGAGGGAGTTCACCGCGAAGAACCTGCGGTAGTTGAGTTCGGCGTCGGCGCGGCGCCAGTTCACCAGCTCGTAGTGCTGCCGGTCGTGAACGGTGAGGGCGTCAGCGCCATCGTCGGCCGTGCCCTCGGCGATGGGGAACCGCTGGTCGTAGTAGGCGAGCTGCCCATCTACGATCGACAGCTGCGGAATGTCTTCGTCGCCGAGAACGGGGATGCGGATGCGCGAATCTCCGAAATCCCAATCGACATCGAATGCCTCCGCGTAGCGAGAGTCCTGGCCTCGCAGCAGGAGATCCCACCACCACGGATTTGCCGATGGCGTCGCAACCCCCACATGGTTCGGCACGATGTCAACGAGCACGCCCATGCCGCGAGAGTGCGCAGCGGCGGACAGCTTTTCGAGCCCCGCCGCGCCACCCCGGGAGGCGTCGATGAACGAGTGATCCACGACGTCATAACCGTGGTCCGATCCCTGCTCGGCGGCGAGGATCGGCGATAGGTAGACCCAGTCCACCCCGAGCAGCGCGAGGTAGTCGACAAGCTCTGCCGCGGCATCCAGATCGAAGCCAGCTCTGATCTGCAGGCGGTAGGTCGAGATCGGGATGTTCAGGAGGTCTCCTTACGTGCGCACAACACCATGATCGCGCGTCCGCCAACGGTGATCGACCCGCCAGCAGCGAAGACACCCTTGGGAGCTTTCGCGGTGGTGGTGTCGAGCACGAGATCCCATTTGGCGCCGTATTCCGCTGACGGCAGCTGAAACGTGACTCCCTCTTCTGACGCATTGAAGTACAGCAGGAAGTTCGCGTCGGTGATGTCCTGGCCCCGGGCATCCCGGCCCCTGATACCGTCACCGTTCAGGAACATGCCGAGCGACTTGACGTAGTCGGATTCCCAATGCTCGTCAGTCATCGCGGTCGCGTCAGTCGACAGCCACTCGACATCCATCAATGGCTCGCCCTCGGCACGCTTCACCGGGCGACCCGTGAAGAATCGCTTCCGGCGGAAGACCGGATGATTCGCCCGCAGCGCGGCGACCATCGACGTGAAGGCGACCAACGACTCGTCAGCCTCCGCCCAGTTCACCCAGCTCAGCTCGGAGTCCTGTGCGTATGTGTTGTTATTCCCGCGCTGCGTGCGACCCATCTCGTCACCGTGAAGCAGCATGGGCACGCCCTGCGAGAGGAACAGTGTGGTGATGAAGTTGCGCTGCTGACGGGCCCGGATCGCGAGCACAGCGCGGTTCTTAGTCTCGCCCTCGACTCCGCTGTTCCACGAGCGGTTGTGTGACTCGCCGTCGTTGTTGTTCTCGCCGTTCGCCTGGTTGTTCTTCTCGTTGTACGACACGAGGTCGCGCATGGTGAACCCATCGTGCGCTGTAACGAAGTTGATGGATGCCACCGGGCGTCGCCCCGACGTTTCATAAAGCTCGGGTGATCCGCTCAAGCGGCTCACGAACTCGCCGAGGGTGGCGGGTTCGCCCCGCCAGAAGTCGCGGACGGTGTCGCGGTACTTTCCGTTCCACTCGGTCCACTGCGGAGGGAAGTTGCCCACCTGATAGCCGCCCGGGCCGATATCCCAGGGCTCGGCGATCAGTTTCACCTGCGAGACCACCGGATCCTGCTGCACCAGCTCGAAGAAGGTCGAGAGTTTGTCGACGTCGTAGAACTCGCGGGCGAGGGTGGAGGCGAGGTCGAACCTGAATCCGTCGACGTGCATCTCGGTGACCCAGTAGCGCAGGGAATCCATGATCAGCTGCAGCGAATGAGGGTGCCGCACGTTGAACGAGTTTCCGGTGCCCGTGTAGTCCATGTAGTGCTTCTGGTCGTCGTCGACGAGGCGGTAGTAAGCGGCGTTGTCGATGCCCCTGAACGAGATCGTGGGCCCGAGGTGGTTTCCCTCTGCCGTGTGGTTGTAGACCACATCGAGAATCACTTCGATGCCGGCATGGTGCAGGGCACGCACCATGCTCTTGAACTCGAGCACCTGCTGGCCACGATCGCCGGTCGACGAGTATGCGGCGTGCGGAGCGAAGAACCCGATCGTGTTGTAGCCCCAGTAGTTCGACAGGCCCTGATCCTGAAGTACCGAGTCGTTGACGAACTGGTGCACGGGCATCAATTCAATGGCGGTGATTCCGAGTTTTTGGAGGTGCTCGATGATGGCCGGATGCGCGATGGCCGAGTAGGTTCCGCGCTGCTCCTCGGGGATATCGGGATGTGTTGCGGTGAGACCCTTGACGTGCGCCTCGTAGATCACGGTGTCGTTGTAGGCGATGTTCGGTGACGATTCGCCCGACCAGTCGAAGTAGGGGTTCACCACGACGCCGAGCATCATGTGACTGGCTGAGTCGTCATTGTTCACGGAATCTTCGTCGCCGAAGTTGTAGGAGAACAGAGACTGATCCCAGTCGATGTCACCGCTGGTGGCCTTGGCGTACGGATCGAGCAGCAGTTTTGACCCGTTGGCGCGCGACCCGTTCTCGGGGTCGTAGTCGCCATAAACGCGGTACCCGTACAACTGCCCGGCCTGCACCGTCGGCAGGTAGGCGTGCCAGATGAAGGCATCGACCTCGGTCAAGGGGACGCGGATCTCTTCCCCGTCGTTGAAGAGGCACAGCTCGACTCTTTCAGCGGCCTCGCTGAACAGAGCGAAATTCGTTCCGCTGCCGTCAAAGGTGGCGCCAAGAGGATAGGCCGTCCCTGGCCAGCTTTCTACCATGACTCAGTCGACCGAAAGGAATGAGTGTGGTGCTGCGGGGGAGTCATGGGCGTTAACGCTACCGGAGTGAGAGAAGAGGGCCGGCCCCGTTGGCGAAGTGGTATTCGTTTGCAGGCAACACGCGGGAATGGCTCGGTGGGGGGTTGCGCAAAATCTGATCACGGGGTAAAGGTCAGGCTTGGGCCGAAAATGGGCCCCTCCGGTAGGTTGGCAGCATGGATTCGCCTCGACCGACCGTCTCGATCGTCATCCCGGCGTGGAACGAAGAACACACCATTAAGGCGTGCGTGCTTGCCGCGCTCGAGCAGACCGTGCCCGCGTTCGAGGTGATCGTCGTGGACAACATGTCGACGGATGGCACAGCCGCCGTCGTCAAGGCGCTGCAGGTCGCGTTTCCCGAGGCACCGCTCATTTACCTCCAGCAGCAGGAGGCGCAGGGGATCATCCCCACCCGCAACTTCGGCCTTGACCACGCGCACGGCGACATCCTGGGCCGCATCGATTCGGATTCGGTGCTCGAGCCGACCTGGGTAGAGGAGGTTCAGAAGGCTTTCGCTGACCCGGAGGTCGCGGCGTGCACCGGACCGGTGATCTACTACGACATGCCCCTGCGTCGGTTCGGCGCCATCGCCGATGACGCTGTCCGACGGGCTCTGATCGTTCTGGCGCAGGACTACCACCTGCTGTTCGGCAGCAATATGGCACTGCGTGCTACGGCCTGGCAGCTGATCGGATCTGAGGCGTGCCTCGATCCCGATGACGAACTCCATGAGGACATCGACTTGTCGATCCACCTGCACGAGCATGCCCAGAAGGTCGCATACTCCTCCGAGATGGTCACCGGGATGTCGGCCCGGCGCCTCGACGACAATCCGCGCGAGTTTTACGACTATGTGATGCGTTTCGAGCGCACCTACCAGAAGCACAACGTTCACAACATCGCACTGCGCGCCCCGATGGCAGTGCTGATGTCGGCATATCCCGCGCTGAAGGCCATGCGAGCCGGTGAATTGTTCAGAGAGGCCAACGAGCAGCGACGAGACGACGCAGAGTCACCGGAATGAGTCCGGCCTCGCGATCTGTCGCACTCCTGAGGGGAATCAACGTCGGGCCAACGACGAAGGTGCCGATGGCGCTGCTGCGCTCCGCGTTCGAGGAGGCGGGAGCGACGGAGGTGGTCACGCTGCTCAACAGCGGCAACGTGGTTTTCAGGGGCAAGGTGGATGCGGCGGCCCTCCAGCAGCGCGTCGCCGACGAGACCGGGGTCACCACCAGCATCCTGATTGTCGATGCGGTGCAATTTCGCCGGATCGCCGACGCATTCCCGTTCACCGGCGACGAGTCGCGACTCACAATCACCTTCATGAGCACCGTGCCGGACGAGGTCAGCGTGCCAGACGATCTCGGCTCAGAGCTCGTCGCCGTCGGGGCTGAGGCCGTGTACCAGTACCTGCCAGACGGCGTTTCGCACACGAGGTTGAAGCCGGCATTCTGGCGCCAAGTCGGCCGGGATTCCACAGCCAGAAACCTCAGGACCGTCTCGAAACTGCTCGCACTTCTCGACTAGAAGCGCAACCACCGATGGCTCAATCGACGACGAGCAGCAGGCCGGTGTCGCCGCAGGCCAGTTCTGCGGTGCCCACGTGCTCGCGCAGGATCGTGCCGGTCGGCCGGTGTGGGTCTGTCGATACGACGATGCGACGGGAGGCGTTGATGAGGGTGGCGGGCGCTCCGATCGAACGCAGCGCTGGCAGCAGGGCTCGTTCGACATCGCTGACGAAAAGGTCTGCTCCCACTACACCGACCATCGCGCCGCGGAAGCTGACCGGCATCGTGAGGGTGAGGGTGTACTCGTCGGTGCAGAGGTAGTCGACGTAGGGCCCGGTGATGTGGCGCGCCATGGTCGCGGCAGGTACTCGCCACCATTCGAGGGCCGTGTAGTCGCGGAACGTGTCAGAGGTGGGATCCTCTTCCGCCTGCAGGCGACGGGGGATCGGATTGTCCGGTTCCGCACGGAAGGTATTGCCGCTGCCCAGCCACCACGCCAGGTGCCAGTCGGTGTCAGCAAGGAATCCTCGCGCCGCGACAAAACCTCCGCCGATGATCAGGGCCTTATGGTGAGAGAGGCGGGGTACGACGAGTTGCCCGGTGATGTGATCGATCTCTGCTGCGGTGACCACGCCGTTGCGTTCGACCAGCGCATGCCCGACCGCTGCCCGCCAGTCGTCGATCAGGGCGAATACGGAATCGAAGACGTCGCTCATAGCGGTCGCCGCTACGTCGTCAACACGTTCCACGATCATCCTTTCGCCTCCAGCAGCCACTCTACGGAGTGCATGATGTGCCGCGCGGTGAGCTGTCTGGCCAATCCTCCATCGAATTCTTCGATGGCAGCCACAACGGCGAGGTGCGATTCCCTGCTGAGGTCGCGATGGGGCTGTTCCTTCAGGCTCAGCCACAACAGCGGAGCGAACTCCGCCTGCAGCCGCAACTCTTCTGCCACCAGTCGCGCCGATTGCGACAGTGCTGCGATCTCGAGTCGGAAGGCGGCCTCGCCCCGACGGGAGGACGCGTCGCTTTCGATATCGGTTGCCGTGACAAGCTCTCGCAGGTGGGCGACATCGTCCGCTGTCGCGCGGTCGGCGGCAAGCTCAGCGGCCATCGTGGCGATGGCGGAGTAATAGGCGGCCATGTCGCGAATCTCGACTCTGGAGAGTGCCTCCACGCGAGCCGCGATCCCGGATCGGGCCTGAGCGCCCGACGTCACGAAGCTTCCTCCGTCTCGGCCCCGTCGCGTTTCGACCAGTCCGCGGGATCGAAGGGCTTCGAGCGCCTCGCGAGCCGTCACGGTCGCCACGCCGAACTGACGCGCCATGTCCGCTTCGCTCGGAAGCTTCTCGCCATGGGAAAGGAGGCCCAGCTCGATCGCGTCGGTGAGGCGTTGCGCCACGAGTTCTGCGCGCCCACCACCGGCAAGTGGCGCGAAAACGGCGGCACGTGCAGCTGTAGCGGGGCGATGGGGCGTAGGCACGGTCTCCTCGAATGATCGATTCGTGACACGACCGTAACATCCCGGGAATGATTAAGACATCTGCTTCCATATGATTTATACAGAACGGCAGGGAGGCCCGGCGTGACAACAGCGACACCCGCGATTCGACTCACAGCATTGAGCAAGGCATTCGGCTCGGTGAACGCCGTCGACAACCTCGACCTCGACATCGCCGAGGGCGAATTTTTCTCAATGCTGGGCCCGTCGGGATCGGGAAAAACCACGGTATTGCGGCTCATAGCTGGCTTCGAGATGCCCAGCGCCGGCACCATCGAGCTCCAGGGTCACGACGTCACGAACCGCTCACCCTTCGACCGCGACGTCAACACCGTCTTTCAGGACTACGCACTCTTTCCCCACATGACGGTGCGCGAGAACGTGGCCTACGGGCTCCGGGTGCGGGGGATGGGCAAGAAGGAGCGCCTCGAGCGCGCAGCGGCATCCCTCGAGTCGGTCGCCCTCGGGGGTTTTGGGGACAGGAAACCGAGCCAGCTCTCCGGCGGCCAGCGGCAGCGGGTCGCGCTCGCGCGGGCAACCGTCGTGCAGCCCAAAGTGCTTCTGCTGGACGAACCCCTCGGCGCGCTTGACCTGAAGCTGCGCGAACAGATGCAGGTCGAATTGAAAGAACTGCAGCGCTCTCTCGGAATCACCTTCATCTTCGTCACTCATGACCAGGAGGAGGCGCTCACGCTGAGCGACCGCATCGCGGTGTTCAACAAGGGGCGGATTGAGCAGCTCGGAACGCCGACCGAGATCTACGAGCGACCCCAGTCCAGCTTCGTCGCGTCCTTCGTGGGCACCTCAAACATCTTCGACGAGAACAGATCCCGAGAGGTGCTCGGAGTTCCGGGCACGAATTCGATCCGCCCAGAGAAAATCACGCTCGCGGGGGCAGGCTCAGCCGTGCCGGAAGGCACTGTGAGCCTCGACGGAACGATCTCGGAAGTCATCTATCTCGGTACGAGCACGCGACTGCTAGTGACGCTGGCGTCGGGCCAGCAGCTCAGCGTGCTCGAGCAAAACGTGTCATCCCTGTCCGGGAATGACCGCCGGGGCCAGAAGGTGAGGGCAGAGTTCGCAAGAACCGACGTCGTCTCGCTCGCCCCGATCCCCGCCTGATCCGAAAATCCAGTCAGTACAAGGAGCAGCAATGAACAACACAGCACGAAGGTCGGCGATTTTCACCGGCCTTGCCATCGCCTCGGTTGCGGTTCTTACCGCCTGTGGCACCACCTCGGGCTCGAGCGACGGCGGTAGTGCCGCCGACGAGCTCGGGGACTTCGAGGGCAGCGTCTCCATCCTCGCGTGGCCCGGATATGTCGAAGACGGTTCCAACGACCCGACAGTCGACTGGGTGTCCGCCTTCGAGGAGCAGACCGGATGCACCGTCAGCAGCAAGACGTACGGCACGTCGGATGAGGCATTCAACCTCATGAAGACCGGCGGATACGACGTCATCGCGGCGTCCGGCGACGCGAGCCTGCGCCTGGTGGCATCCGGCGAGGTTGCTCCGGTCAACACCGATCTACTCGAGAACTACGACGGCATCTTCGACTTCCTCAAGGAGAAGTCGTGGAACAGCGTGGACGGGGTCAGCTACGGAATCCCGCACGGCTACGGCGCCAACCTCCTCATGTACAACACGGACGTTTTCCCTGACGGTCTCGACTCATGGAGCGCCGTCTTCGACGACGCTGCAGCGAATGCCGGCAAGGTGACTGCGTACGACTCGCCCATCTACATCGCGGATGCGGCTGTCTATCTGATGGCGACCCAGCCCGATCTCGGCATCACCAACCCCTACTCGCTGGACGAAACTCAGCTCGCCGCTGCAGTGGACCTTCTGAAGACGCAGCGCGCCTCCGTCGGCGAGTACTGGAGTGACTATCTGAAGGAGATTCAGGCATTCGAGACCGGCAACTCGGTGGTGGGCACCACATGGCAGGTGATCCAGAACTCCGTCTCCACGGGAAACACCGAGGTCGTGCTTCCGAAAGAAGGCGCCACCGGGTGGTCCGACACCTGGATGATCGCGTCGAAAGCGAAGAGCCCGAACTGCGCATACGCGTGGCTCGACTACATCGCCAGCCCCGAAGCCAATGCGCAGGCAACCGCGTACTTCGGCGAGGCGCCGTCCAGCATCGCGGCGTGTGACTTCCGCGATGACTGCGAAGCCTTCCACGCCGGCGACGCCGACTACGCATCGCAGATCTGGTACTGGTCGACTCCGATAGCGGACTGCCTCGATGGCCGTACCGACGTGAAGTGCACCGATTACTCCGCGTGGGCAACCGCGTGGTCGGAGATTAAGGGCTGATTCACGCATGACGAGCAACGCGGCTTCGCCGCTCATCGAGAGGGCGGGAATCCCGCCACATCGCCACACCCCGGCGCGAAGGGTCTCGGTATTCCTGAGCCAACACGCCAGGGCACGATTGGGACTGCTGCTGTCTGCGCCCCTGTTGTGGCTGGGTCTCGTGTACATCGTGGCGCTTGCCGCGTTGCTCGTCACAGCGTTCTGGTCGGTTGACTCCTTTACGGGCGAGGTGTCGACGACCTGGACACTGGATAATTTCGTCACGGTGTTCACGGGGGCCGTGTACCAGGCGGTCACCCTGCGCACAGTAGGGATTGCGTTGCTCGTGACCATCGTCGACATCGTGATCGCGCTTCCCATTGCGTTCTTCATGGCGAAAGTCGCCAGCCCCCGACTGCGGCGCATCCTGGTGATCGCCGTCCTGATGCCGCTCTGGGCGAGCTACCTTGTGAAGGCGTACGCGTGGCGCTCCGTGTTGTCCGAGGGCGGGTTGCTCGAATGGTTGTTGTCACCGTTCGGTGGCCAGACCCCGGGGTACGGCATCCCCGCAATCGTCATCACCCTGTCGTACCTCTGGCTGCCATACGTGATTCTGCCGATCTACGCGGGCCTCGAGCGCGTGCCAGACTCCCTGCTCGAAGCCTCGAGCGATCTTGGCGCGAAGACCGGACGGACGCTCGTGAGCATCGTGTTGCCCATGCTCTGGCCCGCGATCATCGCCGGGTCCATCTTTAGCTTCTCGCTGTCGCTGGGCGACTACATCACCGTGAACATCGTCGGCGGTGCGAACCAGTTGCTGGGCAACCTCGTTTTCACCAACGTTGGGGCAGCGAACAACCTGCCGCTGGCCGCGGCAATCGCCACCATCCCGATCGCCATCATGGTCGTATATCTGACCGCAGCCCGCCGCAGCGGCGCGCTCGAAAGCCTCTAGGAGCAGCGATGCGTTTGAGTCGAACCGCACGAATCTCGCTCGGGGTCGTCACGGGTGTCGTGCTGGCTATTGTCTATCTTCCGCTGCTCGTGGTCTTTGTGAACTCTTTCTCCACCAGCAAGAACCTCACGTGGCCCCCGCCGGGCTTCACCCTCGAATGGTGGGGAAAAGCGTTCCAGAATGCGGGAGCCATGGAGGCGATCGGTACCAGCGTGCAGATCGCCGTCGTGTCTACCGCGATCGCGCTCGTGCTCGGCACCCTCATCTCGCTGGCACTGCAGCGCTTCACCTTCTTCGGCAGGGATGCCGTGAGCCTGCTCGTGATCCTGCCCATCGCATTGCCCGGCATCGTCACTGGCATCGCGCTCAACAACTTCTTTCGCACCATCATCGATGTGCAACTCGGCTTCGTCACCATCGTCATCGCTCACTCGACGTTCTGCATCGTGACAGTGTTCAACAACGTCATCGCACGGCTTCGCCGCACGGGTACATCGCTGGAGGAGGCATCAGCTGACCTGGGCGCCGGCATCTGGACAACGTTCAGGCTCGTTACCTTCCCGCAGATCCGCTCGGCGCTGCTCGCGGGTGGCCTGCTGGCATTCGCCCTGTCATTCGACGAGATCATCGTGACGACGTTTACGGCCGGGCCGGGGATGTCGACACTGCCCATCTGGATTCTCAACAACCTGTTCCGGCCAAACCAGGCACCCATTGTCAACGTGATCGCGGTGGTGCTGGTGCTGGTGTCGATCGTCCCGATCTACTTCGCCCAGCGGCTCGCGGGGGCAGAGAGCGCTCAGAAGTAGCGTCACCGTCTGCTTCTGCTCGGCATAGGATGGTTGCTGAACACGGGAGTCCGGTGAGCCGGGCTGAGAGGAAGCTTCTCCAAGCTTCGACCGTCGAACCTGATCTGGATCATGCCAGCGCAGGGAGGCAATCTCGAAACCCGTGCCATTTCAATCGAAAGGCACGAAATGACAACCACTCTGACAACACCACCGGCTACAACCACGCCCTCCCGATTCCGCTGGCGGGTCGTTGACATCGTCGTGGCGAGCGTTATCGGCGTCGCTAGCGGACTCGTCTTCGTCGCATGGAACGTCGCATCCAACCCGGTGACCGACCCCCTCGCCGCGCTACTGCCCGGCCTTCAGGCACTTGGCGGCGGCTTCTGGCTGTTCGCCGGAGTGCTGACCGCCATCGTCGTGCGCAAGCCGGGAGCCGCGCTGTACGGCGAGATGGTCGCGGCGACAGTGTCTGCTCTCATCGGCAACCAGTGGGGCCCACTCACCCTGGTCAGCGGAGCGGTGCAGGGGCTCGGTGCCGAGCTGGTCTTCGCGATCTTCCTCTACACAAACTGGCGGGTGGGTGTCGCGATCCTTGCCGGAGTCGGGGCTGGCCTGGGCATGGCCGTCACCGACCTTACGCTCTGGTACCCCGGTTCAGACACCCCGTTCGTCATGGTCTACACAATTTCAGCCATGGTGGGTGGTGCACTGATCGCCGGGCTGTTGTCGTGGCTGGCCATGCGCGGTCTTGCCCGCACCGGCGCTCTCCATCGATTCGCGGCCGGGCGCGAGATCGCGAAACGGGTCTGAGCGTCGTTGTCCCCGCTGGCGTCACCATCACCGGGTGGGGGTGGCGCCATGCGGGCAGGCTCGCCTGGGCTCTCCGCGACCTGAACCTCACCATCGAACCGGGGGAGCGCGTGTTGCTCCTCGGGCAATCCGGCGCGGGCAAGTCGACCCTGCTTCAGGCACTCGCCGGCGTGCTCGCCGACGATGAGGGTGAGCGCGAAGGCACCATGCTCGTCGATGGGCGGCCGCCGGCGCCCGGTCGTGCCGGGCTCGTGCTGCAGGATCCGGACAGCCAGCTGATTCTCGCCAGAGTCGGCGACGACGTGGCATTCGGTTGCGAGAACCTCGGCGTGCAGCGGGACGAGACGTGGCGGCGCGTCCATGAAGCGCTCGACGCCGTGGGGCTCGACGTTGCGCTCGACCGCTCGACCTCGGCGCTGTCGGGAGGGCAGAAGCAGCGGCTGGCGCTCGCCGGGGTCATCGCAATGCAGCCGGGGCTGATTTTGCTCGATGAGCCCACCGCCAATCTCGACCCACAGGGTGTGACCGAGGTCAGAGACGCTGTGGTGCGGGTGGCGCAATTGACCGGTGCAACCCTCATCGTGATCGAACACCGCGTGGCGGTCTGGCAGGGCGTCGTGGATCGGGTGGTCGTCCTGGAGACCGGTGGAGGGGCGATCGCCGATGGTGACCCAGGCTCCGTGCTGGGAGCCCGGGGTGCAGAACTCGCCGCCGGTGGGGTCTGGGTTGCCGGGCATCCACCAGCACGTCCAGCGCGACGGCACAGGGCTGCTGAACAGCTCATGCTCGAGACGCGTGAACTCAGTGTGGGGCGGTCACGCATGGCGGTGCAGGAGGGGATCGACCTGCGCGTGTGCGGCGGTGCCACTCTGGCGATCACGGGCCCGAACGGCGCCGGAAAGTCGACGCTGGGGCTCACCCTGGCGGGGCTGCTGCCGCCGGTGGGTGGCGAGGTCGTCGCGGGCGCTGAACTGGCAGGCGACGCGGGGCCGCATCCAATCAAGTGGCGATCACGGCAGCTGTTGACGCGCATCGGCACGGTGTTCCAACAGCCGGAGCACCAGTTCATCGCCGCGACGGTGCGCGCCGAACTCGAGGTGGGTCCGAAAGCTCTCGGTCTGTCGGACAGCGAGACCCGTACGCGAGTGTCCGAACTGCTCGACCGCCTTCGGCTCGCGTCGCTTGCCGAGGCAAACCCGTTCACTCTGTCTGGCGGCGAGAAACGCCGGTTGAGTGTTGCCACAGCTTTGGCAACCAGACCCAGGGTGCTGGTGCTCGACGAACCGACCTTCGGACAGGATTCGCGTACCTGGAGCGAACTCGTTGCGCTGCTCGCCGGTCTCGTCGACGACGGCACGGCCGTTGTGACAATCACCCATGACCTGGATCTGGTGGATGCCCTTGCCGACGCCACGGTGACACTCTCATGACCACCGTAAACCCGGTGGCCAAGCTCGCTGCCGCACTGTTGCTCGCCATCTGCCTCGTGCTGACCATCGACTGGGTGTCTGCGACGGTGGCGCTGGCGCTCGAATTTGTCGTGTTCGCCTTCATCCGCATGAAAGCGAGAGTGTTCTGGCTGCGCACCCTGCCGGTGTGGATCGCAGCTCCGCTCACTGGTGTCACGATCGCGCTGTACGGCCAGACCGACGGAGCCATCTACTTCGAGTTCGCCCTCGCTCGCGTGAGTGATGGATCGATCACCCTCGCGATCGCGACGGTGCTGAGGGTGTTGGCGATCGGGCTCCCGGCAGTGGTGCTGTTCGTGAGCATCGACCCCACTGACCTCGCCGACGGTCTCGCCCAGCGCGCGAAGTTGCCGGCCCGATTCGTACTCGGCGCTCTTGCCGGGATGCGCCTCGTCCCACTCTTCATGGAGGACTGGCGATCGCTCGAGCTCGCGCGCCGGGCTCGAGGGGTTGCAGACACCGGGCGCATCCGGCGCATCGCAGGTCAGGCCTTCGCGCTGTTCGTGTTGTCCATCCGCCGCGGGAGTGCTCTGGCAACGGCCATGGAGGCACGCGGCTTCGGTGCCCCCGCTCAACGGACGTGGGCGAGGGAATCGCCGTGGGGGTCGCGGGAGTGGCTCGTTATGGCAGCGGGCCTGTCGATCGGGCTGGTGGCGATCGCCGCAGCAGTGCTGTCGGGGCGGTGGAACTTCATTGTCGGCCCGTAGCTTCTCGACCGGCGGGCCGGCGACTCGGGTGCTCATTGACGGTCGGTCCGGTTCCGGCAAGACGGAGCTGGCGCGCGCGCTCGCGGACGGCTGGCCGGGATCCCAGCTGGTGAGGCTCGACGACCTCTATCCGGGCTGGGATGGGCTGGACGAGGGGAGCAGGGTGGTCGCCTCGATCCTCACCACATTGCGCTGGCGAGCCTGGGACTGGGCGGCAGGGGCGCCGGGCGCCTGGCATCAGCTCGACGCATCCGCTCCGATCATCATTGAAGGAGTCGGGGCCATCAGCAGCACGTCACGGCCGCTGGTGGATGTCGCGGTGTGGGTCGAGCTGGATGACGCAACTCGCAAGGTGCGGGCATTGGAGCGAGATGGCGACGCGTACGCGCCCTATTGGGATCGCTGGGCAGCACAGGAGGAGCTTTTCATTTCCCGAGAGAATCCTCGTCGGCTTTCAACGCTGCGGGTCGACGGCACCGACACGATCGAGGCCCTCGGGAGCGTTCGCCGCGCCACCCGTCACACGCAGTGAACCCGTTTAGCCCTTGGTCCAGGTCTGCGTGATCGAGCTGCCTCGAGGGTGGGTGGTGAGTGTTTCACCGTCGCAGGTAAGTTCGACGCCCACCGAATCGTTGAGGTCAGCATTGAGCACGGAGAACGGAACGGGATCGATCGGCGTGCCGTCGAGGTCGCCGACAGTCTTGATGACGGTACCTGTCGCATCCCAGTCGCGTGGGATGGCGATATTTTCGGTGATGTACGAGGCGCCGGTGGCTTTGCCGACGTGAGTTGTGGTGACAGTTTGCACCTGCTCAGGAGCCGGGGCTGAGGTGATCGTCAGGGTGTAGTCAGAGTCGATCACCACGGCGCCATCGATATCCCAGACCATCACCTGCTTGCCAGCGGTGGTTATTTCGACCCCGAATCCCTGGGCGGCGATGTTGGCTTTTACCGTTTCGGCAAGCTTGGTCATATCAAGATTCCAGGTGTTGCCCTGTGCGCAGGCGGCAAGGCCGGTCAGGGGCACGACGGTGCCCTGAGGCTCAATGAGTGAGCAGCCGCCAAGCCCCACGACGATTGCCGCAGACAGCACGACCGATGTCGCTCGCTGTGTCGAAAACACGGTGCCTCCTGATCAAAACCAACTTCTCGAATCCTACGTTGCCCCGGCGGGCGCCGGGCAAGCTACGCGCCCATCAACCCCAGCCGAGGTCGTGCAACTGGGCGTCGTCGATCCCGTAAAAGTGGGCTATCTCATGCACGAGCGTGACGTGCACCTGCTCTTTCAGCTCGTCGATGCTGGAACAAAGATTGAGTAACGATTCGCGATACAGGATGATTCGATCCGGCAATTCACCGAAACCGTAGTTTCCCCGCTCCGTGAGCGCCACCCCGTCGTAGAGCCCGAGTATGTCGAGCGACCCATCCTCGGGACGATCCTCCGTGACGAAGATCACATTTTCGAGGCCATCGACCATGTCGTCAGGAAGCAGATCGAGCTCGTCTATGACCAGCCTCTCGAACTGCTCAGCGTCGAGCTCATCAGAGTTCACCATTCACCTCGCGGTGCTCGATCGTTTCCAACAGAGTTCCTTGCAGGTAGCCGAGCCAGTCGTACACGTCCAGCATGGCGTCATCGCCGGTGCCCTCATCTCCGTCGTCCTCGATATGCAGCCGTGCCGCGAGGGTGAGCCTGAGGTCGGTAAGTGTCCGGAGCCACGATTGAGCGATGGCGTCGGTCAGTTCGACAGGATCGTTGGTGAGACTTGCCACGACGGCCTCGGCGTTGGCGATCTTACGGTCCACGAGTCCCAGCTCGGTGAGTTGACGATGCTCAGAGGCCGCCGTGTGGTCATTGCGGTATGCATCGGGAAGCAGGCGGGCCAGGGCCGGATCCAGGGGAGCAGAGGCAGAGCCGCCGATGCCCAATTGCGCCAGCAGCGCGGCGGCGGAACCCGCGGGGGAGTCGCTGCGGTCTGTCCTCGCCCTGTCGCCCAGCAATTCGGCGAGCTGGCCGGCGAGCTGGCACAGCATCTCGGACTCGACCTCATGAAGTGTCGCGACGATGACGGTGCCGCGGATCTCGAAGGGTCTCACGAGCCATCCCGCGTCAGCGTTGCCCACAAACCGAAGTCGTGCATGGCCTCGACGTGGCGCTCCATCTCTTCTCTGCCTCCTGAGGCAACAACCGCCCTGCCCTCGTTGTGGACGAGCAGCATCAGCCGTTCCGCCTCGGCGCGAGGGTGGCCAAAGTAGGTGCGGAACACGTAGGAGACGTAGGTCTGCAGGTTGACCGGATCGTTCCACACAATCGTGACCCAGGGTGTGTCGGGCTGCTGTGCCGCATCGAGGTCGGTCTCACGCTCGAGGGTGGGAATCGACATCCAAACCTCCCGGAGAAAAAAGAAACGGCCTGACCTGGGTCAGACCGTTTCCGATGGGGTGAACGACGGGGCTCGAACCCGCGACATCCGGCTCCACAAGCCAGCGCTCTGCCAACTGAGCTACGCCCACCATGCAATGCCCTGCACTATTCGTGCCGAGCAACCTGACAAGTCTAAGGCCTGTCAGGCAAATCAAAAAACCGGCTAGAGACGCTGAGCGAATTCCTGCACGACCTCAGCCGAGATTGCCTGCACCTGGTCAGTAGTTGGCCCGGGCTCCTGCACAAAAACGGCCTTGCGGTAGTAGTCGAGTTCCCGGATCGACTCACGGATGTCGGCAAGCGCCCGGTGCCCGCCGTCTTTGGAGGGAGCGTTGAAGTACACGCGGGGGAACCAGCGACGAGACAACTCCTTGATCGACGAGACGTCGACGCTTCGATAGTGCAGGTGGCTGTCGACGCGCGGCATGTATTTGGCGAGGAAGGCGCGGTCGGTGCCAATCGTGTTTCCCGCAAGCGGAGCACTGCTCGGCAGCGGAACGAACTTCAGGATGTATTCGTTCACGGCATACTCGGCATCTGCGAGGGAAACTCCTTGGCCGATCTCGTTGATAAGCCCGCTCTCGGTGTGCATGTTGCGAACAAACTCGCCCATGTTGTCGAGCGCCGTCTGGTCGGGCTTGATGACAATGGAGAATCCAGGGTCGAGCGGCACGAGATCGTAATTAGTGATCACCACTGCTACCTCCACCAGTTCGTCGACGGTGATGTCGAGCCCGGTCATTTCGCAGTCGATCCAGACCAAAAGGTCAGCGTTGGAAGCCATGGGGCAAGCCTACCTCTGGGCGTCGACGCGCTCGCCTGCCACCGTTGGTGCAGTCTCGAGGGTCAGAAACTGTGCTGCGCAACGCCCCGAAAGGGGTGGAACGACCTGTGCACGAGGGCCGGTAGAGTGTCAAGTGCGTAATAAAAGCGAATACGTTACGCAATTCCGGCGGGGGCCGGAAATACTTCGGGGGGACATTCGTGGCGATCATCGACAGCGTACGTGCTGTGCGCTCGGGCGTGCTTGAGCGCTCGGGCAGATTGCTCATGCTGCGCATTCTCGTGGTCCTGACGATCGCTGCGGGGCTCAACTACATCCTGTGGCGTTGGACGTTCTCGCTGAACTTTGACGCGTGGTGGATCGCGATTCCCCTGGTCGCCGCCGAGACCTACAGCCTGATAGATGTCTCTCTCTTCGGCCTGACCATGTGGCGTGCGCGCACGCGCCCGCAATCGCCAGAAGCACCAGCCGGCCTGACCGTCGACGTGTTCATTACGACATACAACGAGGACATCGAGCTCGTCAGGGGCACCGCAATCGCGGCGCGCGATATCACGTACCCCCACTTGACCTGGATTCTGGACGACGGGGCGCGCGATGAGATGCGGGCGGTGGCTGACGAGATCGGTGTCGGCTACATCACCCGTGGTGAATCGTGGCGCAATCGCCCCAGGCACGCCAAGGCGGGCAATCTCAACAACGCGCTCATGGCCACGGGAGGGGAGTTCATGCTCATCCTCGACGCCGACCAGGTGCCTAGCAAGCACATCCTCGACCGCACACTCGGCCACTTCAATGACGAGCAAGTTGCGCTCGTGCAGACTCCTCAGGAATTTTGGAATGTGCCGGCACATGACCCGCTCGGCAGCCACGCGCCGCTCTTCTACGGGCCGCTGCAGCAGGGCAAGGACGGCTGGAACGCCGCCTTTTTCTGCGGGTCAAATGCCCTGCTTCGCCGTGAGGCACTCATGATGCTCGGCGTGACACGCTATGTGACCGAGCTCGAGCATTCGGTCTCCGTGGCACTCAGGGGTGCGGATCGCGTCATCCGCAAAGCCAGGCGGTCGGCGGATGCCGCACATCCGGCCACGCAGCAGGCTCTCGCCGGAGTGGCGTCCGCGGTCGCGGAAGCGCGAACGGCGATCGCCGGGCGCGCGCCGATCGGAACTGTCACCTACAACCTGCAACGACGCGTCGACATCGCGTCCCGCAGCGTCGTTTCGTACGACCTTGACGAGCTCGCGCGGGACCTCGACGCCATTCGCGAATTGCAGGGTGACGACGACGGGGACTGGGGAGCGTTTAGCGACATCGACGCCGCGGTTCAGTCGCTGGCATCGCGTGATCTCACCCCCCTCGGTGCACTCGAGTCGATTCAGGCACTCATCCGGTCGATCGATGTCGACCGCGACGACGAGGCGCAGCCCCTCATGCCCCTGGCGACGATCTCGGTGACCGAAGACATGGCCACCTCGATGCGTCTCCACGGCCTCGGTTGGAAAAGCATTTACCACCACGAGACTCTCGTGTGGGGGCTCGCGCCCGAAGACCTCGGTACGTCGCTCACCCAGCGTCTGCGCTGGGCGCAGGGCACGATGCAGGTGCTCATTCGCGAGAACCCGCTCGTGCAGAAGGGCCTCTCAATCGCGCAGCGGCTCATGTACTTCAGCACGATGTGGACGTATCTCACCGGCTACGCGGCAATCATCTACTTCGCCGCTCCCGTGATCTTCCTCGTATTCGGAGTGTTGCCCGTGACGACGATGGCTGAAGATTTCTTCTACCATTTCATCCCGTTCCTCGTCATCAACCAGATGCTCTTCTTGTTCTCAAGTCGAGGCATGTCGACGTGGAGGGGCCAGCAGTACAGCCTCGCCCTATTCCCGATCTGGATCGCGGCGACGACGACGGCCGCTGCGAACGTTTTCTTCGGGCGCCCGCTCGGATTCGTGGTCACCTCTAAGACCAAGAACGAGACGGGGAGCCAGTGGCGTCTCGTGCGTTACCAGCTGATAGTCGGAGTTGTCCTCATCATCGCCTCGATTATCGGAATCACGCGGTTGATCACCGGGGATGGTGAGCCTGTCGGCACTATTGTCAATCTCGCGTGGGTGGTCTACGACATCGTCATTCTCAGCGTGATCATCCCGGCGGTTCGCTATCGCGGCTTTGCGGGCAAGGAAGGCAACTAATGGAATACACCCTCTCGGATCACGGGGACGGCGTCGCCGTTCTCAGCGTCGCGGGCCGATTGAACATGGTGACGGCGATGCGTTTCCGCGAGGTTGTCGCGGCGGCGGTAGCTGACGGAAGCACGCGGGTAGCCGTCGACCTGAGTTCAGTGACGTTCCTCGACTCGTCGGGGCTCGGCGCTCTCATTTCTGGGCTGAAGACTGCACGCCAGTCAGGTGGAGACCTGCGGCTGGTGGCACCGACTGAGCAGGTTCAGCTCGTGCTGAAGCTCACCAACATGGATCGTGTTCTCGCCGAATATGCCGACATTGACGCAGCCTTTCCCCGTGGTTGAGGTCACCACGCATCGCATGGATTTGTCGTCGCCGCCCGACGACATAAACACCGTTCAGGACCTGATGCAGGATGTCTGGGCCACTGCGCCGAACGTCGAGATGATTGACCGTTTCAGCTTCGAAACGGCCCTGGTCGAACTTGCGGCGAATGTCATAGCTCACGCCGATGCAGGCCTCGGAATCTCCTGCAGCCTTACCGTGACGATCGCCCCCGACCGCATTGACGCCGAACTCCGTGACTCCGGGCAGCCGGGCGGAGACCTCGACCTCGATAACACCGAGATGCCGGACGGTCTCTGCGAGTCCGGCAGAGGTCTTCCGATCATCCGGGCGTTGGTCGACGAGTTCCATTACGACAGGGTGGGTCTGGTTAATCGCTGGAAAATCTCGAGGAATCTACGTTCATGATCTACGGGCGAGAGACCGCTGGGCGGTCGGGCAGACCGTCGATTCTGGAAGTTATCGACGAGGTATCGCGGAAGCGCGCAGAGGAAATGGACACGGTCGTAGTCGTTGACGACGATCCGCTGACGAGTCGCCTCGATATCGTTTCTCGCTTGATGCAGCAATTTTTCGGCGTGCGCTCAGCTGCGATTTCGATCCTCGAGGGGGAACGCGAATGGGTGAAGGCCAGTTCGGGCGTCGTTCGCACCGAGGTCGCGCGCAAGGATTCCTTCATGGAGATCATCGACGCTAGCGGCGCAGGAACCGTCACTGTGCGCGATACCCAGGCGGATCCCCGTTTCGATGGTCACCCATACGTCTGGGGTGAGCCACACTTACGCTTCTGGGCGGGTCACGCCCTGATGGGTCCTGGCGGGGAACGAGTGGGCGCTGTCGGACTTTTCGACACTCGACCCAGGGTTTTTCTCGAGACTGAGAAATCGCTCCTCGCAGATGTGGCCAGGTGGATTCAGGGTGAGCTCAATGCCAGCCGCGAGCTCGATCGTGCAGCCCAGGTGCAGCGCGGTCTCCTTCCTAAACGACTGTTGAGCCTGCCCGGCTTCGACGTTGCCGGCGATTGTCGTCCGGCACAGGCCGTCGGTGGTGACTTCTTCGACTGGTATCCCGTCGGGGAGGGGGCCGTATTCACGCTCGGCGACGTCATGGGCAAGGGGATCGGTGCCGCGATCATCGCTGCCACGGTCAGAGCGGTTCTCCGGGCCGGTTCGCGCCATGAAGGACTCGCTACATCGGTCGAGAGTGCCGCAGTAATCCTCGACTCCGATTTGGACGAGTCGGGTGTGTTCGTCACGCTTTTCCATTCTCGCCTCGACATGGATACCGGCGTTGTTACCTATGTCGATGCCGGCCACGGTCTTTCGGTGATTGTGCGTCGCGACGGCACCGCAGAGCGGCTTTCCACCAACGACTTTCCGCTCGGCGTCGATTCTGAGGCGCAGTGGAGCGAACACTCCGTCAAGCTCAATGTCGGCGACACCCTGATCCTGCTGAGTGACGGCGTGCTCGACCTCTTCGACGGCTCTCTCGATGCGCTCACCGAGGTTGAGGGCATCGTGCGCAGGTCGCGCACATCCCAGGAGGTCGTGGACAACCTCGTGGCGCTGACCGGTGGCTCCCAGCCCGACGACGTCACAGTCGTGGTCGTTCGGAGCGTTGCGTACTAGTTCGGAGCGAATCGGGAGCGTGGTCTGATAAGACTGAGGGATGACCGACACAGCTCCAGAAATTACCCGCGGCGACGAATACGTCGTGTTCTACACCGGTGGACCCTACGACGGACGCTCCGATACTCGCATCAGCACCGACGGCACGTGGGAGACCGCAATTACGGTGATAGCGGCTTTCGATGGCAAGGAGACCCAGCTGGAATACATCTCACCCGTCGCAAAGCACGTTGGCGAGCAGGTGCAGGTTACGTACACCTGGGACCAGAATGAAAGTGATCCCATTGAAGCCGTCGAAGAGCGCTACGACGCTTAGGAATTCCGGCGACCTCCGCGACGTTCCAGCTACGGTGAATCTTCTCTTCTTTTCCTCGAACTTCTGTGAGCCGTGCATGGTGACGCGCGGTGTCCTCCTTGAGGTAGCGGCGCTCGTTCCTGCTGCAAAAATTGCCGAGCTTGACGTGGTGCGCGATGCGGCCGAGGCCGAGAAGGCTGGCGTCAGAGTCACCCCAACGGTGGTGGTCGTTGCGGACGACGGCACCGAGGTATTCAGGGCTGAGGGCATACCCACCGTGAACCAGGTGCTCGTCGCCCTGGCCAAAGCGGTCTGACGCACCACGTCCACGCGGTATCGTTGTGGACGATTCCCGCCCTCGTAGCTCAGGGGATAGAGCAGGAGCCTTCTAATCTCTTGGTCGCAGGTTCGAATCCTGCCGAGGGCACCATATTCGTGACGATACCGTCGTTCACGAGCCCATCGGAGGGTCAGGAGTCCGAGTCCGGCGTTCTTTCCGGTTGACGTACGAGCTCTATGAACCAGCTTGCGATTGTTGCTGTGATTGTTCCGAGCAAGGCGACGCCGGAGACCATAAGCCCAACCGCGACAAGGCGGCCGACGAGCGTGACGGGAAAATAGTCTCCGTACCCCACTGTGGTGATCGTCGAAAAAGCCCACCAGATCGCATCACCAAAGGTTGTGATGTTCGCGCCGCTCACATTCTGCTCCGCATCGAGCACCGCCGGGCCCGCGACCAGGACAAGAAGTACAGAGGCCGAGACGGCATAAATTGTCACTCGACCACGTAGCGCACTGCCGCCGTTCTGTGCAGGACCGAGATTAGGGTCGCGAGGCGCAGTAGGCGCAGGGCCGAAGCGCGGGCAAAACAACAATGAGTAGGTCGTATAGGTGGGTGACGAACCAGCGACCGCGAGGCTTGGCCAGTGCAAGGCTGACGACGTAGTCGACGGTGAAAATCACCCAAACGGCTGCCATCACAAACTCGAGTGGCGCGCTGGCTGGTCCGGAGATGTTCGCAATAACCGTCTAGGCGTAGGCGCCGAGGAAAATGAGCGCAGCCGCAGCCAGCGGCCATTCTGTGAGGTTTTTCCAGCGTTCGAAAGTCATAAACAGAATCTCGCGCGAGAATTCACTCCGTGACCCGCCTGAGCCGCTTCCGGCGGGCGATGGGCCATGAGCGCGCTATTTGCTGGCTGGCTCCGGGATTACGGCGGTTGCCGAGTTAGTGGATGCAGGCTGCGACGCAGACCATTCGCGCTGCTTGCTGGCAAGCTGCTCCTCTTCGGAGGGAATGGCGGCTGTCTCGTACTTCCACGCTGCGAGATCCTGAGCAAACAGCTTCTTCGCGCGCGCAGGCTTGGACTGCCAGGCAATGAGGCCATCCTGGAAGTCGGAGAGGTCCTGTTCGGCCTGGAAGCTGTAGTTTGTGGAGTTCCTCTTCATCGTCGCGAGCTGGTGAACCGCCCAGTCCGCGGCCAGCGTGGCGCCGAGAACGGGCAGCAGTCGCACTCGAACCTCGGCTTCGGTCGACTGGTGTTCGACGTGATCCTTCTCCGGTGCGGACAAGGTGCTCCAAGTGGCTGCACGACGACCCGCGGCAATGAGGGTAGCAACGGCAGCGGCCTTCTGCTCCCGGTCCTGCTGGGCAAGGAGTCGCTTTATTGCGCCTCGCGCGATCAGCCCGGCAACAACCCCGCCGACCACGATCGCGACGAACGGGATGATTGCGCTCGTCACGACGGTTTGTCCGCCATCCGAGTTGAACCAACGGACAATGTCATTCCACCACTGCTGCACCATGCAGGCACTGTAACCCCGCGCGGGATGCGGATCACGGAAGCCTTGGGCGAGTCGCGGCACCGACCTCAGAACCTGAAGCAATCCAGCGCATCGTCAAGTCCCCAGAACTCGCCAATCGGGAGGAACCTACGCTGACGCTGGAGCATCCTCTTTGCCAAATACCGCGAGCCGGATGGAGTCTGGCTGCGCTCGATGTAGCCGACCACGTCACCGTCTGGCCGCGTCACCCGCCACAAGTCGTTGTGCAGCTGAATTATGGCGATGCCGGCGCGGATGCCAGCAGAGTCGATGTGGTGGGTTCCAACGAAGTCGAGCGTGGTCACAATGTCTCCTCGAATGTGGGCGATCTCTACATTCGAAGATATGTTCTACCGCCGACATTCATACAATCTTGCTACCTCAGCTGGGGGAGCCCGTTCCGTGCACCGCGAACTGGTCGATCGCGGCGATTTCGTCATTGGTGAGTGGTTGCTGGTCGAGCGATGCGAGGTTGTTCTCGAGCTGCCGGACGCTGCTCGCCCCGATCAAAGCAGACGTCACCTGTGGAATACGCAGAACCCAGGACAGCGCGAGTTGCGCAACGCTTTGCCCGCGCTCCTCAGCGATCGCATTCAGCCCGCGAACCCGCTCGAGATACTCATCGGTGATGTTGGAGGCGCCGAGGAAGGGGCTGTTTGCCGCGCGCGAGTCGCTGGGGATTCCACCGAGGTAGCGGTCAGTAAGGAGGCCCTGCGCCAGCGGCGAGAACACGATGCTTCCCATGCCGAGTTCATCGAGAACCGGAAAGAGACCATCTTCGATGTGACGGTCGAACATGTTGTAGCGGGGCTGGTGGATTGTCAGCGGCACGTTGTGAACGGCCAGAGCCGCCTGTGCCGCGCGGGTTTGCTCTGGGCTGTAGTTCGATACGCCGACGTAGAGAGCCTTGCCGGAGTGGACAGCACTGGCCAGCGCACCCATGGTCTCCTCGATGGGAGTCTCCGGGTCCGGCCGGTGTGAGTAGAAGATGTCGAAGTACTCGAGCCCTGTGCGCTTCAGGCTCGCGTCAAGCGACGAGAGAAGGTACTTGCGTGATCCCATGTCCTGATACGGGCCATCCCACATCCGATACCCGGCCTTGCTCGAAATGATGAGCTCATCACGGTACGGCGCGAGATCCTGAGCAAAGATTGTGCCGAAGTTGCTCTCGGCCGATCCGGGAGGAGGGCCATAGTTGTTCGCGATGTCAACATGGGCAATGCCGAGGTCAAACGCCCGACGAATAATCGCTCTCTGGGTGTCGAGCGGGCGGTCGTAGCCGAAGTTGTTCCAGATCCCCAGCGAGATCTTCGGCAGCCTCAGCCCGCTGCGACCCACCCTTGCGTAGTCGATTGATTCGTAACGGTCGTGAGCAGCGTCATAGGGCATGCTTCCACAATAAGGGCCGCCAGCATCGCGATCTTTCGAACCTCCTGTCTTTCGAGTTCTGTTCGGCGTAACGTCAGCTACGTACTCCAAATCTGATGTGTACGAAAGGAGCTCAACGATGAGTGAAAAGACACTGACGGGGCAGACATGGGTGGCTTTCGGGCCGGCCGGGGCGGTTGGCTCGATCCACAGGGTTGAGGACGGTTACACCTTCAAGCTCGTGGCCGATGCCGATTTCAGGGCGTCATATCCCACGCTCGAGATCGCGAAGAGTGCGCTTCATGCCGCTCTTCTGCCCGGAGCAGAATGGCCGGAGTTCCGCGAACACTAACCAATCCTCCTCTCCTCCAGAACGTCCCGGAGCGCCGGCTTTCCCCACATGGGAAATGCCGGCGTTTCTGCGTTCGCATCGCGACAACACTGGGCTCATCGAGGCCCGGGGCGGCTTCCCGGCACGAGTGCCGACCCCGGGCTTCGGTTCCGGCATGGACGACCTTCCATGCCGAGTCCCTTGCAGATGGAGCGAACATGACTGACAACATCACACTGGCCGGCCTCGTGGCCACAGTCCCCAGGCACATCGTGACCAATGAGGGCCTCACGATTTCGTCGTTCCGGCTCGCATCCGCCCAGCGCCGGTTTGACCGGGCGCAGGAACGGTGGATCGATGTCGACACGAACTGGTACACGATCACCGCGTTTCGTCAACTCGGCGAGAACTGTTCGTCATCGATCAAAAAGGGCGACAGGGTCGTTGTGTCAGGGCGGCTCAAGATTCGCGAGTGGCAGAACGGGGAGCGCACGGGAACCACGGTTGACATCGAGGCGGAGTCGATAGGCCATGACCTGTCGTGGGGCACGTCGGTGTTCTCGCGCACCATCTCGTCCAGCCGCGCCACCCAGGACGCCGCGATGCCTGCCGGAAGCGACGGTACGCCGGCCGAATCCTGGGCTGCGGCCACCTCGAACAGCGTCGACAATTCGGGTGATGTTGACGCCCCAATTCCGGATGAGGCAGAGGAGCTGCCGGTGCCTTTCTGACACTCCTCCCTCGCCAGCGACCGTATACTCGCCCTGATCGATTGCGCGGGTTTGTGCCCCCAAGAGATCCACACACATTGATCAGGCTGGGGGAGCGTTCAACGATGGGCATTGTTGCGCGATCCCTGGCTCTGACAGCGGCGGCCCTCGCTCTGACACTGGGTCTGAGTGCCTGCGTTGGAGCCACGCCAGCACCCGAGGTGACGAAGACTCCGACTGCTACCGCGGTACCCGACGACAACCCAACGCCGACGCCGGCCCCACCAGCGGAACCGGTGTTCGTGCCGGGTGGCACTGCAGAAGAGAACAAACCGATCTTTGACCTGGCAAATCAGAACTACTTCACTCAGGTCGGCAGCGTCATCCCTGAGGGCAGGGGCGTCATCGACAACCTGGTGAGCGTGGGGTTCGATAAAGCGGCGATGCAAATCACTCCGGACCGGACCGCGATTAATCTCCCGGTCGATTCCCTGATTTTTTCAGTGCTTCTGGGTGAAGAATGCTTGGTCGGACAGTACAGCGCGTCGGGTTACAGCACGATACTCGCCCCCAAGCTCACCACCGGCTCCTGCCTGATCGGGCGCACGCGCACGATCGACTGGTAGAAGTCGGGCCCGACTGCGTTCCATAGAATGGGGTCATGGCCGAATTTATTTATTCCATGGTGCGCGCCCGCAAGGCGGTCGGCGACAAGCTCATCCTCGACGACGTCACCATGTCATTTCTTCCCGGTGCGAAGATCGGGGTGGTCGGCCCCAACGGCGCGGGCAAGTCCACGATTCTGAAGATCATGGCGGGCCTCGACACCCCCAGCAACGGCGAGGCGCGGTTGAGCCCGGGCTTCAGCGTGGGCATCCTGATGCAGGAGCCAGAGCTGGACGAGACGAAGACGGTGCTCGAAAACGTGCAGGACGGCGTACGGGCGATCAAGGACAAGGTCGACCGTCATTCGGCCATTGGCCTGGAAATGGCCGAGCCGGACGCTGACTTCGACGCGCTGCTCGCCGAGATGGGCTCCCTGCAAGAAGAGATCGACGCCGCTGACGCGTGGGATCTCGACTCGCAGCTCGAGCAAGCGATGGATGCACTTCGCACGCCCCCCGGCGACTCGCCCGTCGACAAGCTTTCCGGTGGTGAGAAGCGCCGCGTTGCGCTGACCAAACTGCTGCTGCAGAAACCAGACCTGCTGCTGCTTGACGAGCCCACCAACCACCTCGACGCCGAGAGTGTGTTGTGGCTCGAGCAGCACCTTGCGCAGTACCACGGAGCGGTCCTCGCGGTCACTCACGATAGGTACTTCCTCGACCACGTTGCCGAGTGGATCGCCGAAGTCGACCGCGGCCACCTGTATCCCTACGAAGGCAACTACTCGACCTACCTCGAAAAGAAGGGTGCTCGTCTCGAGGTGCAGGGCAAGAAGGATGCGAAGCTCGCCAAGCGCCTCTCGTCCGAACTCGAATGGGTGCGCAGCAATGCGAAGGGCCGTCAGGTCAAGTCGAAGGCACGTCTCGCGCGCTACGAAGAGATGGCCAGTGAGGCGGAGAAGACCAGAAAGCTCGATTTCGAAGAGCTGGTCATCCCTGTCGGCCCGCGGCTCGGTGCCCAGGTTATCGATGCGAAGAAACTCAAGAAGGGATTCGGTGAGCGCGTCCTCATCGACAACCTGAGCTTCACGCTTCCCAGAAACGGCATCGTCGGAGTCATCGGCCCGAACGGCGTCGGTAAGACGACGATGTTCAAGACCATCACGGGTCTTGAGCCCCTCGACGGTGGTGACCTGAAGATCGGCGAGACTGTCGATATTTCCTACGTCGACCAGGACCGTGGCGGCATCGACCCGAACAAGACCCTGTGGGAGGTCGTCTCCGACGGCCAGGACTACATCCAGGTCGGCAAGACCGAGATCCCGTCACGTGGCTATGTGTCGCAGTTCGGGTTCAAGGGCCCGGATCAGCAAAAGAAGGCCGGGGTGCTCTCCGGTGGTGAGCGCAACCGTCTGAACCTCGCGCTGACGCTCAAGCAGGGCGGAAACCTCCTCCTGCTCGACGAACCGACCAACGACCTCGACGTCGAGACTCTCGGATCCCTCGAGAACGCTCTGCTTGAGTTCCCCGGTTGCGCTGTGGTCATCACTCACGATCGGTGGTTCCTCGACCGAATTGCCACGCACATCCTCGCCTACGAGGGAACCGAGGACGATCCGGCGAACTGGTACTGGTTTGAGGGGAACTTCGAGTCGTACGAAGAGAACAAGATCGAGCGACTCGGCCCGGATGCGGCCAAACCGCACCGCAGCGCGTACCGCAAGCTCACCAGGGACTAATCATCGCCAGGGTCAGCGTTCCGATCGCCCTCCGGTGGGGCGATATGGACGCCTATGGGCACATCAACAATGTCGTGATCCTGCGACTTGTCGAAGAGGCTCGGGTGCGCGTGATCTGGCGCAGCGAGGATCCGGCAGAGAACCTGCCGACAGCAGTGCTCGATCCTGCGGTCGGAGTGGTGATGACGGTCGTTGCGCGGCTGGAGACCGAGTACCTTGCTCAGATGCCGTACTCACGGGCTCCGGCTGAGCTCGAAGTGTGGTTTGGGGCTATCGGCGGTGCAAGTTTCGACATGTGCTACGAGGTGTACTCACCCATAGGAGTCGAGCCGCGCGTGCTGTACGCACGGTGTGTGGTGACGATGGTCACGGTGACGGCAGCAGATGGGCGTCCCACCAGACTGCCTGACACGTGCCGCGACGCGTGGGCCGACTACACCGAGGATCCCGTGATATTCACGAGGCGATCCAGGGCGTAGCGGCCGCACGCGTCGGTGGCTACGTGGTGAAGCCTAGGAAGTCAGGCCGTCGACGTAGTCCTGGTTCTCGGAGATCCACTTCGCCACGATCGGCTCGAAGTCGGTGCCCTCGTACTCGTTGTACATGACGTTCTCGAGCGAGTAAAGCAGCTCGGAGCTCATCGTGAAGTTTGAGAACCATTCTGTGAGCTCGGGGTAGTCGCCCTCGAAGCCATCGCGAGACAGGGTGTGCAATGACTCCTGGTCGCCCAGAGTTCCCTCAGGGTCGGTGAGGTCCTTCAGGGGGAAGGCGTCGTATGCCCAGTGTGGACGCCACAGGGTGACGGCAACGTTCTCGCCCGCGGCCAATGCAGCCTTGAGCTCTCCGAGCATGGCCGGAGTGGACGAGGTCTGGAAGTCAAACGAATCCAGGCCGTAGGCGGGGATGGTGCGGTCGGCGACGGCCTCTGTCAGGCCGGCACCGGGCTCAATGCCCACGATCCGGTTGTCGAAGAGGTCTCCGTTGTCGGCGAGCTCTTCGAGTGAATCGATCGGTGCATCCTCGTTCACGGCGACGGTCAGTACAGCCTCGTCGTTCCAGGCACCGAGGTCACCAATGCTGTCGCCATATTCCTCCATGAGCGACTGGTGGGTGATCGGCAGCCAGCCGTCAAGCGTGATGTCGTAGTCGCCGGTGCTGAGCGCTGAGAAGACGGGGAGCACGTCGGCATACTCGAGCTCGACGTTGTAACCCTTTTCCTCAAGGATCGTCTTCCAGAGAATCGAGACCGCTTCGCCCTCTGGCCAGCCGTTGAAGACTCCGATGCTGAGGTCTTTGCTGTCCGCGCCGCTGGCGTTGTCGCCGGCAGGGGTGGATGCGCACGCGGTGAGTGCGAGGAGCGCCGTGGCGCCGATGGCCGTAGCCATTTTGAGCTGTTTCTTCATGATTGTTGTCCTGTTCTGCTCGCCAAAAGGGCGCGAGCGTAGATGACATGAGGTGCATGCACATGGTGTTGCATGGTTCTCGTGTGCCGACGGCACGCGAGAATTACTGGCGAGCTGAGGAACTAAGCTCTGCGGGCGCGGCGGTGGCCGCGGCATCCGCTGGGGTGGAAGGAGCGGCCGTTGCCGTGGCGCTCCGGGATTGCGGCTTCATCGAGTTGAGCAGGAATCCGAGGAATCCCGTTCCCCTGCCAAACGATGCGGTGAGGCGGTCCAGGAAGATGGCCAACACGACAACCGACAGCCCGGCTTCGAAACCGAGCGAAACGTCGCCGCGACTGAGGCTCCGGATGACCGGCTGCCCGAGGCCATTCGCTCCCACCATGGACGCGATAACGACCATGGACAGCGACAGCATGATGACCTGGTTGATTCCGGCCATGATCGACGGCAGGGCCAGCGGAAGCTGCACCTGACGCATGATGCGGAACGGCGATGCGCCGAAAGCGTGTCCCGCCTCCACGATCTCCGAATCAACACCGCGAATGCCGAGCTCGGTGAGTCGCACCCCAGGGGCAATCGCAAAGACGACTGTCGCAACGATTCCGGGAACGTCGCCGATCCTGAACAGGATGAGCGCCGGGATCAGATAGACGAACGCCGGCATGGTCTGCAGGAAGTCCAGGACGGGCTTGAGGATCGTCGACACCGTACGGTTGCTAGCCGCGAGGATCCCGAGCGGCACGCTGATGAGCACTGCCACGAGGGCCGCCACCAGCACTAGCGCGAGGGTATCCA
The DNA here is from genome assembly GCF_030063305.1 of Salinibacterium sp. G-O1. GTDB lineage: Bacteria > Actinomycetota > Actinomycetes > Actinomycetales > Microbacteriaceae > Rhodoglobus. Next base: position 755,279 of record NZ_JASISV010000002.1, on the reverse strand, counting down.
TGGCGTTATCCCACTGGTCGACACCGAGGATGATTCCGAAGCCAAGCACAGTTCCTACGGCGAAAACCCAACCACGTGCGGCAAAGGCGATGGCCGCGAAGATGATCAGCAGAACCCAGAACGGAGGCGATGTGAGAAGGAGGTTCACACTGTCGTGTGCACCACTGATGATGAATCGGATGGCGTCGAAGAACCAGCCGAAAGTCGCGGTGACGTAGTCGATGCCATCTTCGACCCACTGGCCGAGGGGGAGGCGGAAGAAGTCGTTCATCGGGTTCCTCCTGTCATGGACATTGTCTCGTCGGCAACGCGCAGGGCAGCGGTAATCGCTGCCGGTTCGACCGTGGGCGGAGGGTCAAGCACCGGGGTTTCCGCGGTATCAGTGCTCACGTTGCCCAGGGCGGCGAGCAGCGTGACGCGGGGGATCACTCCCACCAGCCGCTGGCGCTCATCGATCACGGCGAGAGGCAGTGTGCTCTCGACGGACGGCACGAAGAGCTCGGAAAGGGAGGTTGTCGAATCGACAGCGGCGTAGTCGTCGCTGATGATCGAGGCGAGATCGGAGTTGCCGGTGCGCACGAGTTTCATGGCTTCACCGTCCCGAACGACGCCCTGGAGTTTGCGGTCACGGCCGAGCACGAACGCGGCAGAGGTCTGCAGGTCGCGCATCGTCTTGAGGGCGGCGCGTGGTCCTGCCGTTGCCAGAACTGTCGATCGCGCTGGCTCCATGACGCTCGCCGCGGTGAGCACGCGAGCGCGATCCACATCCTGCACGAACTGCTCGACGTAGTCGTTGGCCGGATCGGTCAGGATCTCTTCCGGCGTTCCCACCTGCACGACGCGTCCATCGCGCATGACCGCGATGCGGTCACCGATGAACATGGCCTCGTTGAGGTCGTGGGTGATGAAGATGATGGTCTTGCCGAGGTCATGCTGCAATTCGAGAAGCTGCTGCTGCATTTCGCGGCGGATGAGCGGATCGAGTGCGCTGAACGCCTCATCCATGAGAAGCACGTCGGTGTCGGCAGTGAGCGCTCGGGCGAGACCCACACGCTGCTGCATACCGCCGGACAGCTCTGATGGCATGCGATCGGCCCAGCCCGCGAGCCCGACCAGCTCGACGGTGCGGCCCGCACGCTCGAGGCGCTCGGCGCGCGGAACGCCCTGCACTTCAAGGGCGTAAGCCACGTTATCGAGCACGGTGCGGTGCGGGAAGAGAGCGAAGTGCTGGAACACCATGGAGACGCTTGTGCGTCGCACGGACCTCAGCTGCTTGGGTGAGATACCCGTCACGGCGTTGCCGTTGATCGTTACACTGCCGGCTGTCGAATCCAACAGGCCGTTGAGCATGCGGATGAGGGTCGACTTTCCTGACCCGGAGAGGCCCATAACGACGAAGATCTCGCCCTTCTTGACCTCGAAGCTGGCGTCGATAACTGCGGCGGTGCCGAGCTCGGCGATGTCTGTTCTACTTGCCCCTGCGCGCAGCTTCTGCACGGCTTCCTGGGGGCGGCGACCGAAGACCTTGTAAAGGTTCTTGGCGCGGACGGCAATGTTGTCGGTCACGTTCTCCTGGAGGCACGCGCAGCGCGCTGCTTCTTCGGTTGACGGTCCGGGTCGGGCACGCGATGTCGCGGCGTGACTGCAGTAGGCAGCCTCCGGCGGTGGAATCCGTCATGGGACGGTTCGGCGTGCATCGACCGTACGACCAAAGCTGTTCTAAGCGTCGTGGTCGCGGCCTGCTGGATGGTTCAAGCCCGCGGCAGATCTGGATGATCCGCCCTGCTGGGCCTTTATCAACGGTAGCCGGGATCGAGGCTCCCGTCGACCACCGCGCATCATATGGGAGCTTTTTGCGGGTGTTCCGGGCCTTCGGATCGGTACCACAGCGGTATATCGTGGCCGATAGGACGTTATAGCTTTGTTAGCTAATGGGCCGTCGTCTCACGGCACTCTGACCATGATCTCCTGGGCCACGCTGGCCAGAAGCACTCCGGCACGGTTGTAAATTCGTCCCTGAGAAAGTCCTCGCCCGCCGACCGCGTTGGGGGATTCCTGCACGTACAGGTTCCACTCGTCGACCCGCCCGAAGCGGTGCAGCCACATTGCGTGATCGAGGCTGGCAACCTTGAGACCGGGGGTGACCCAGGGCAGGCCGTGACGTCGAATTACCGACTCCTGAATCGTGTAGTCGCTGGCGTAGACGAGTGCCGCCCTGTGGAGGTTCTCGTCGTCTGGCATGGGGGAGACAGTCTTGAGCCACACGGCTTGGTGAGCGACGTGATGGCCTTCGACGGTCAGGTAAATGGGTGCAGGGACGTGACGAATATCGAAAGGCCGGTCAGAGCCCCAGGCCCTGGCGGCGGGGTGGTCGATGTCTTTCAACACATGAGCGGCGGTGGGCAGGGAGTCTGGGTCGGGGATGTCATCGGGCATGTCGACCTGGTGATCGAGCCCGACATCCGGGTCCTGAAAGGAGGCGATCATAGACAGGATGGGTTTTCCGTCCTGATATGCCTGCGTCCGCCGAGTCGAGAACGATCGGCCGTCGTGAATTCGGTCAACAGAGAACGTAATCGGTCGATCAAGACTGCCGGGTCGAAGGAAGTAGCCGTGCATCGAGTGCGCGGCGCGCTCATCGGGCAGAGTGCGTTGCGCGGCGATGAGCGACTGTGCAAGCACCTGGCCACCGAAGACTCGACCGTGCGGCTGCCACTGACTGCCACCCGTGAAGATGTCTTCGCTTGTGCGTGCCCCCGTGTCGGTCAGGTCCAGTGCAGAAAGTAGTCCGGCCAGTGGGTCGCTCATGCCCTGTAGTTTAGAAGACCTATGAGCAGATCTTTCACCCTCACCGACTCCCTTGCGCTGGGGGATCTGCACGTGTTTCTTGGCAGGGCAATGCGCGTCGACGATGGCTCTGTGCGCCTCATTGCCGGGTCGGGAGTGCTGGCGGTCTACGTCTCTGTGCTGCACCCTGCGGGTCTTCTGGACGAGAGCCCAACCGTGCTCGGACTTCGAACATTTGCTGTCGCCGCGGACGACACGTTTGATGCGGTGGTCCCTGTGCGGTCATTGTTGATGCGGGTAGAGGGGCAGATCGAGGCGGCGAACGCCAGCCCGGATGATCGGGTAACCATCACGCTGCCCATGGAAGTGAACACTGTGACGTGGGCGGCGATTTCTCCGCCGCGCGGTGGGTGGCAGAGCATCCAGTCGACAGACGCCGCCGTCCTCGAGGCGGCGGCCCGCGCTGGCATCGATGAGATCGCCGAAGCCATCCCGACGGGAACGGGGGAGCAGATCGTGCAGCGGGTGCGAACCGAGATCTGGGGGCGGTCCATCGACGATCTCGATTTTGTTCCAGCGGGCGCAGCTTTCGCCGCTTTCAGCCTGGGGTTCCTCAGCGACGGCGACTCCGTGTCGATCTACGAGACAGGTCCCTGGACTCGACTGACCACACGCGGTGGCCACGTCCTGGTCAAGCGGCGCGCCTGGAGTCTTTCGCGCTAAAGCGTCCTCTGAGTCACACCTTCGTAACGGTTCGTCGGTGGAGCCTCGCTATGCCCGGTTCGCGCTAGGGAATGTATATCCATTCGATGTACTATTACGAGAGCACCCTGTGATGCATCTATGGAGCAAAGGAGCACCATGAAAAAGAGAGTAGTCTCAGCAATTTCCGTGGCAGCAATGGCGGCACTTGTGCTCGGCGCATGTTCGGCTGGGGGTGAGTCCAGCGACAAGACGATCAAGGTCGTCTACGAAAAGACCGATTCCTTCACTGCGCTCGACACGCTCTTCACGAGCGTGAAGGCGGAGTTCGAAAAGGCAAACCCAGGCGTCACCGTCGAGTTGCAGCCGATCGCTGCTGACGACAACGATTACAAAACGAAGCTCGCACTCTCGCAGCGTTCCGCGGACACCGCACCTGATGTCTTCTACGAAGACACCTCGAATGTGCGTTCTGACGCTGAGGCCGGATACCTGTTGAACCTCGACGAGTACGTCGCCGGCTGGGATGACTGGTCGCAGTTCAATGACGGCGCGAAACTCGCCGGCGTTGGCGATGACGGGAGTATCTACTCGGTCTCGCTCGGCACTGATACGCGCGTGATTTGGTACAACAAGAACGTGCTTGAGGCAGCAGGGGTCAGCACGCCGTGGCAGCCAGAATCCTGGGCTGACATCCTGGATGTTGCTCGGAAGATCAAGGCAACGCAGCCGGGCGTCGTGCCGTTCAACCTGTATGCGGGAACCGGCACCGGCGAAGGCACGGTGATGCAGGGCTTCTGGGAGCTGCTTTACGGAACAGACCTCGGGGCTGACTCTCTCTATGACAGCGAATCCCAGAAATGGGTGGTTGGATCCCAGGGATTCATCGACTCGCTCGAATTCCTGAAGACGCTCTACGACGAGGGGCTGGCGGTCACTCCAGCAGAGGCACTCGACGGCAACGTGTGGAAGAGCGTTTTCGGCGAGCTCTTCCCGAAGGACATGCTCGGCGCGACCGTGGAAGGCTCGTACACCCCGTCGTTCTGGGTCAAGGGTGGTTCCTATGAGTGGGCCGACTACGACAAGGTCATGGGCACTGCGCTGTTCCCGACACAGGATGGGCAGGCTCCCGGTGGAGTCAGCATGTCGGGTGGATGGACGCTGGCGGTAGGCGCCAAGTCAAAGAACCCCGATCTGGCGTTCGAGTTTCTGACGATGGCACTGAGCTTCGAGAATGCCCTCGCATACGACAACGAGAATGCCCAGATTGCCGTCCGCGATGATGTCGCCGCCGATCCCTCATATGTGGCTGCCAACCCGTTCGTGCAGGCGGTGACGGACGCGGTGTCCGTGACGCACTTCCGCCCGGCAACGAGCGACTACGCACAGATCTCGACGGCGGCACAGGAAGCAACTGAGGCGGTGATTACCGGCCAGGCGAGTCCCAAGGACGCCGCCGCAGCGTATGACGCAGCGGTGGAGGGCGTCGTCGGAGCCGACAAGATAACCAAGAAGTAGCCGTTTCCCTGGCCGGACGATGAGGCAAGGCACAACATGACGAAGGAACCTGAGCGTCTATGACAACCGAAACCGTGTCGCCCGTCTCGATGGCACCGCGCCGGAGGGGGAAGGAGCCGAACGGCTCCCGACCCCTCCGGGGCTGGGGCACCCAGCTCGTCCGAAAAATCCCACTAATTCCGGCCATCGCACTGATGGCAGTGTTTCTGCTGGGGCCGATCATCTGGTCGTTTTACGGGTCGCTCACGAACGCTGCGCTCACCGGCCCCCACGCCGTCAACGTCGATTTCATCGGCCTGGATAATTACCGAAAGCTGTTCGCCGACCCGACCTTCCCGTTGTCGGTGGGATTGACGGTCATCTTCGTCCTCGGGTCGGCGGTGATCTCGCAAACGGTGCTCGGTCTCGGCCTCGCACTGATCATGGAAAAGGCGAACAAGTTTCTCAGCGGCCTCGTCGGAACGATCGTTGTCACGGCCTGGGTGCTTCCGGAGATCGTTGCCGCGTTCGTGAGCTACGCCTATTTTAGTAAAGACGGAACTTTAAACCAGCTGTTGGCCGGCATCGGGATTCCGGCCATCAATTGGCTCTACACGTACCCGATGGTCGCGGTGTGCCTCGCGAACGTGTGGCGCGGCACGGCATTCTCGATGTTGATCTATCAGGCGGCGTTGAACGACGTGCCACCGGAGATCACCGAAGCCGCCAAGATCGACGGTGCCGGCGGCCTGAAACGGCTCCGGTATGTCACGATCCCGATGATCAAACGCACCATCAACACGACACTCATGCTCGTGACCCTGTCGACTCTGTCTGTCTTCACGCTCATCTACGTCATGACATCGGGAGGTCCAGGCAATCTCTCCACCACCCTGCCGATCCTTGCGTACAAGGAGGCCTTCAAATTCAGCGATATCGGATACGGCACAGCCATTGCGACCGTGATGCTGCTCGTTGGGGCCGTGTTCTCCATCGTCTACATTCGTGCCCTCCGTCCGGAAAAGGACTGATCCCATGACGTCAACCGCAACCGTTTCGCAGGCCGTGGCCGGTGTGTCAGGAACACGAACTCCGATCTCCGTCGCCTCGCCGCGCAAATCAGTGTCAAAGCTGCTCGCCAACATCGTGCTGGTGATCGTGGGAGCGTGTTTCCTGCTGCCGCTGAGCTGGCTCATCCTTGGTTCGCTGGATACCGGCGCGACCTACCAGACCCAGATACCGCAGGCGTTCTCGCTCGACAACTACGTGGCGGTACTCAGCCCAGAGCTCACCTTCATCCCGTTGCTGAACAGCCTGCTGCTCTCCACGGGCGCGGCGGTCGTCACAGTGATCGCCGCCCTTCTTGCCGCATACCCGTTGTCGAGATACCAGTCGCGATTCAATAAGCCCTTCATGTACGGAGTGCTCTTCGGCACGAGCCTTCCGATCACGGCGATCATGGTGCCGGTGTACAGCCTCTTCGTGCAGTTGAACCTGCTCGACTCCCTGCCGGGCACCATCTTCTTCCTGGCGTCGTCGTCGCTTCCCATGGCGATCTGGATGACCAAGAACTTCATGGACTCTGTGCCCATCAGTCTCGAGGAGGCGGCATGGATGGATGGCGCATCGTCGATGCGCGCCCTGCGCTCCGTCGTCATTCCACTCATGCGTCCAGGTATCGCCGTGGTGGGGATCTTCGTGTTCCTGCAGGCGTGGGGAAACTTCTTCGTGCCATTCATCTTGCTGCTGTCACCGGACAAGCAGCCCGCCGCGGTGTCGATCTACAGCTTCTTCGGGCAGTACGGCGCGATCGCCTACGGGCAGCTCGCAGCATTCTCGGTGCTGTATTCGATCCCCGTCATCGTGCTGTACGTCATCGTCTCGCGCGGAATCGGCGGGTCATTCGCACTCGCCGGCTCGGTCAAGGGGTAGCGACGCAGATCGGCGAGCCCTCACAACTTCCAGCACAACGGCCGAACTCTCGGCCTGACACAAGGACGGTCCATGCACGACAAATCAGCCCTCATCGAGGCAAGAATCGAGCGCTTCGTTCGCGAACGCATCACTCCTGCCATGTACCGCGAAACCGCTCAGGTGGACATAGCGACCTGGGATGTTCCGGATGAGCCAGTGCCCTTCGCGCACGCGCGCGAGGCCACATACCGCCCCTTCGCCGTGGGAGAGCAGTGGGGTGCGCCCTGGGGCACCACGTGGCTGCACGTGACGGGCGAGATCCCTGCGAGCTGGGACCAGAAGGGTACGCGCCCCGAGCTCGTCGTCAACCTCAGTTTCAGCACGGCCACCCCGGGCTTTCAGGCCGAGGCCATCGCCTATTCACCGAATGGCGACATCATCAAGTCGCTCGAGCCACTAAACACCTACGTGCCCCTGGGTGCGGCTGGCACTGCAGTCGACCTCTTCCTTGAGGCGGCCGCGAATCCCAACGTCGCCGGCAACTTCACGTTCGCTCCCACGGCGCACGGCGACAAGGCGACAGCGGGAAAAGATCCGCTCTACCGCCTGCGCCGACTCGAACTGGGGCTGCTCGACGTCGAGGTGTGGGAGCTGCTTCAGGATGTGTGGAGCCTCGGTGGTCTCATGCGCACCCTGCCAGCGACCCTGCCTCGCCGTGCGGAGATCATGTACGCGCTCGACCGAATGGTCGACGCAATCGACCCAGACGATATCGCGGGGACTGCAGGGGCCGGTCGTGCTGAGCTTGCCGGGGTTCTCGCCCAGCCCGCGTACGCCAGCGCGCACCAGCTTGCCGCTGTGGGCCACGCCCACATCGACAGCGCATGGCTTTGGCCGGTGCGAGAGACCGTGCGCAAGGTCGCCAGAACCTTTTCCAACGTGCTCGCGCTCATGGAAGAGGACCCCGATTTCGTGTTCGCGGCATCCTCTGCCCAGCAGTACCTGTGGCTGAAGGAGCACTACCCAGCCCTGTTCGAGCGCGTGAAGGCACAGGCGCACGCCGGCCGGTTCGTGCCGGTCGGTGGCATGTGGGTCGAGTCAGACACCAACATGCCGGGCGGCGAGGCGCTCGCGCGCCAGTTCATCCATGGAAAACGGTTCTTCATGGAGGAATTCGGGATCGAGCCTCTCGAGGTGTGGCTCCCGGACTCCTTCGGCTATTCGGCCGCGCTCCCACAGATCGTCGCGGCGGCAGGATCGAAATGGTTCCTGACCCAGAAAATCTCCTGGAACGAGACGAACCGGATGCCGCATCACACGTTCCTGTGGGAGGGAATCGACGGCACTCGCATCTTCACCCATTTCCCGCCCGTCGATACCTACATGTCGGAACTTTCGGCCTCCGAGCTCGCGCTTGCTCAGTCCCAATACGCCGAGAAGGGCATGGCGAAGACCTCGCTCGTTCCGTTCGGCTGGGGCGACGGCGGAGGCGGACCCACGCGTGAGATGCTCGCCGCCGCCGCGCGAACCAAAGACCTCGAGGGGTCGCCGCAGGTGACCCTGTCGAGCCCCCGCCAGTTCTTCGAGAAGGCCGAAGCGGAATACTCACACCCGCCAGTGTGGACCGGAGAGATGTACCTCGAGCTGCACCGCGGCACATACACGTCGCAGGCGAACACCAAACTGGGCAACCGCAGGAGCGAGCATTTGCTGCGCGAGGCCGAGCTGTGGGCCACTACAGCATCCGTGCTCGGTGATGACGAGTATCCATACGCTGCGCTCGAAACCGCATGGCGCACTGTGCTCCTGCAGCAATTCCACGACATCCTGCCCGGATCATCCATTGCCTGGGTGCATCAGGAAGCGGAGCGCCAGTACGCCGAGGTCGCAGAGACACTGAATGGGCTGATCGGCGCGTCACTCTCGTCGATCGCAGGAGCGGGCGACGTCGAGTTCGCTTTCAACGCTGGCCCGTTCCCGCTCGATGGTGTTCCCGCGCTGGGCGGCGCTTCGGCCACTGCGACTGTCGCGTGCGAGTCCAGACGTGACGGCGACGATGTCGTTCTCGAGAACACTCTGGTTCGCGTCCGTGTCGATTCACGGGGGGTGATCGTGTCGCTCTTTGACATCGTCGCCGGGCGCGAACTGGTGCCTGCCGGTGCCGCAGCCAACGTGCTTCAGCTCTTCCGGGATCTGCCCAACCAGTGGGACGCCTGGGACATCGATGAGAGCTACAAGCAGGATGGCCAGGATCTTCTTGATGTCGTGAGTGTCACGAGCCAGGGCGACGCTGTTCGGGTCGAACGGGAATTCGGGACCTCGCGAGTGGTGCAACTCATCACGCTCAGCGCGACGACGGCGTCGGTTGACATCACCACCACCGTGGACTGGCACGAGCGTGAGAAGCTGCTCAAGCTGTCGTTCCCTCTCGATGTCCACGCGGATCGCGCCGCATCCGAGATCCAGTTCGGCCACCTCTATCGCCCCACCCATGCCAACACGTCGTGGGACTCGGCTCGATTCGAGACTGTTGCGCATCGTTGGGTGCAGGTCGGCGAGCCCGGCTACGGGGTCTCCGTCGCGAACGATTCCATCTACGGTCACGACATCCGTCGTTCAGAGATGGCTGATGGAGCGACGGCAACCGTGGTGCGCCTCTCGTTGCTGAGGGCGCCTCTCTTCCCGGATCCCGAGTGCGATCAGGGCGTGCACACGTTCGTCGTGTCGATCCGCGCGGGGGCAGGAATCCCCGAAGCTGTGGAGGAGGGGTACCGTCTGAACCTGCCGCTGCGGACGATCCGCGGCTCGGGTGCTCCAGCTCCGCTCATCGCGGTGGACAAACCAGGCGTCGTCGTTGAAGCGGTGAAGCTTGCCGACGACCGATCCGGTGACGTCATCGTGCGGCTGTATGAGGCACATGGGTCGCGAACCTCGACGACTCTGTCGACAGAATTCGGATGGACGTCGGTGACGGAAACGGACCTTCTCGAGCGTGCGATCGACCAGAGTGCGGTGAGCTCAAACACCGAGTCGACGGTGTCACTGTCACTCCGGCCGTTCCAGCTAGTGACCCTACGTTTCTCGCGGTAGGCCTGCTGATCGCGGGTGGCGTCGGCCGGATTGCCGGCGTTACCCCGAGAGAAGCAGCGCCTCAGGGTGTGGGGTCAGAGTGTGGTTCAGGATGAGGCATGCGGCACCGATGGCCGCGACATCCTCGCCCAGCTCGCTGCCGGTGACGGTGATGCGATGGATGCTGCGCGTGACACGGGCCTCCTCGAGCAACTCGGGCACCCGGCGAAGATAGAGCTCGCTGAGACGCTTCCAGAACGGACCGCCGAAGACGATGCGATCGACGTCCAGCACATTCGCCACCACGGCCACGGCCCGGGAGATGCGCACGGCTGAGCGTTCGATGATCTCGAGTGCGACGGCGTTTCCGTCTGCCGCGGCGTTGCACAGCTCGGTGAAACGTGCGTCGATCGTGTGGGTATCGCTACCCATCGAGGTGTCATCCAGCACGCCCAGAAGTTCGGCCTCCTGCACGAGAGACTGTGGAAGGCACGACACGGCGATGCAGCCACGGAGACCACAGAAGCAGGGCGGCCCAGCAGGGTCGGTCACGATGTGTCCGATCTCGCCCGCGTTGTTGGAGCTTCCGCGCACCACTTCGTCATGGACGACGAGCCCTGCACCGATGCCGGTTCCCATGTAGAAGAAGATGAAGCTTCCGACGCCGTTGAACCCGCCTGCCCACATCTCGGCGATAGCGGCGGCGGTGACATCCTTGTCGAGGAAGGCAGGAAGACCGGTCGCCTCGGCGAGCGCGTCGCGAAGCGGAACACGGTGCCACCCGATGAGCTGCGGGGGATCGATGACGGTGCCCTTGTCCCGATCGATCGGCCCGGGAGCCGCGATTCCCAGTCCACCGATCTTGTCGCGTGGCACGCCGGAACGGTCGATGATCTTGTTCAGGGATGAGCTGATCTGAGAGATTATTTTCTCGGGATTGGTGACGGTGGGCGTTCTCCTGCGTTCGCGAGCAACCACTGAGCCCGTCAGGTCGAGCATGACGATGGTGATGAAGGTCGGATCGAGGTGAACTCCGAGCGCGTAACGGCCTTCCGGGTTGAGCCGCAGCATCGTGCGAGGCTTTCCCGGCCCGGTGCTCTCCCGTCCAGCCTCGACGATGAGTTCGGTGTCGAGCAGTCTGCGGCAGATGTTCGAAATTGTCTGGGGCGCGAGTCCGGTGGATTTGGACAGCTCGACGCGGCTGAGCCCGGTGGGCGCCCTGCGGATCGCGTCGAGGATGACGGACTGGTTGAAGTCGCCCATCGCGGGCAGGTTCGTGCCCCTGCGGCCCACTGGGTCTTTCTTGTCCACGGTCGTGCCTTTCCGATGCATCTGTCAGAACACTAGTGGTTGTCTATGCGCCGGTCTCCAGCAGGAGGGTGCGCACCTGAAAGGCGCCGAACTGCAGGAAAGCTTCACCGTCGGGGGAGTCGACCGGATCGGTGCGCTCCCCCAGGAGATCGCTCGCCCAGACGCGGCGACGGCCAAGGCCGGACAGTGTCGCGCCACACGGGCGACCGGTGGTTTCCGCCAGTCGGATCAGTGTGCCAGCTGCCGTCTGAAGCATTCCGGCGATGACAACTCCGGAATCACCTTCGAGACGAGGGAGGGTGATGTCTGCGGCAGTTCCGCCGGGTCCGGCCGAGACGTGTACGGGCTGATTGAGCCCCGCGCCGAGCCCGACGACATCGACCTCACGCCACCCGGCCAGATGGGGCATGACCCTGAAGCTGCTGGTGGTGACGTGGCCTACTTCGCTTGTCGGGTCTGGATCGTAAGCGCTTCGCACGAGGGGTACGCGCATGCGTGGGCCCAGCGCCTCGACTCCGTATTTCGAGTCGTTGGCCACAGCCAGACCACCGTCGGCCGACCCAAGGTCGGCCCAGCGCAGCATGGGACGCAGGTAGCCGTCCGGCCGCGATCTCGCCGCAGCAAATGGCGACTCAGTCCACAGCTCGGTGGCAGGGATGCGGCTGCCGAACGACACCGAGAGTCCGGGCACTCCGAACTCCGCCCCGCCCGGCTCTTCCCAATGCACTTCGACGTCAAAGCCGATCCACGGAACACCCTCTGTGAACGTGGTGCGCACGATCGCACGGGATGCGCCGAAACTGTGCCCGGTCTCCAGCACCGCGCGCACAGGCCCGACCTCGACCACCGTGGTGGTCGCACCCGACATGAGGGTGCGCTCGCTGTCGGCCCGGTCGGTGACCCACGATGACATCTCGTGCGGCAGTTCGTGGGTGACGACGAGGGCTCCGAGGCCCAGATCATGGCGGTGCTGTCGGATGCTTTCCGGGCTGAGCACCTCACCGCGACCGACGAGCAACTCGCCGGTAGCCACGTCGACCAGGGACACGACGATTCCGGATGCCCCATCCACTCGTGCTCGCCACGTCGACGTCGTGACGGAGAACCCGCCAGCGACCTCATCGACCCGCACCGGAGCGAGAGAGCTGACCTCCCCGCCAAGCTCGACGGCCAGGGTTTCGAAAGCTCCCAGCTCCGCGAGAACCACGAGTCCGCCATCCGCGGTGCGCTGGGCGGGAAGCTCAGCCCCGCCGCTCGTCGCGGAGGTGGCGTCGCCCGCGAGGCCGGCGGGGATCTCGACGACCTCGACTCGCGGCGAGCCCAGCGCATTGGTGAGTGCGATCTGATCCTCGGCGATGCCCGACGCGAGCACGGCGATCGAGTCAGCGGAGAGTCGAGCTGCGACGCTGGCAGTGGCGTCGGCATCCACGGACTGGTCGAGATAGGCGCCCGCGACCGCTGATCCGCCCAGAATGTCGTGAAACTGGTGATGCAGCACGGTGCGCCAGGCGGCATCCAGTTCAGTCCCCGCCGCAAGCCCGGCCAGGGCGGCGAGCGTCTCTGCCGACGTCAGCAGATTCTCGCTGGTGCGATTCATCTGCTTGGCCCCGGACTGGCTGACGTAGCATCCCTCAAACACGTGATCGGATTCGCCGTGGTGCTCCGGCAGCGCCGCTCCGCTGGCGAGTAGCTGCGTCGCATACTCAGACATGGTGGAGCAGCCGACGGAGGGAAAGCCGGTGGATTCATTCAACAACCTGATGGTGTCCAGGTCGGCGCGGGTGGGTCCGCCGCCGTGATCTCCGACCCCATAGAAGTAGCAGATGTCGTGGATGCCGTTGCGTCGACCGAGGTTGATCAGGTCGGCGGCGAGTCGGCTCGCGGTGACCGGGCCAAGGTAGATCGGTGTGCTCACGCTGAGAAGCCGGGTGCCGTCGTCGCCGATCCACCAGTAAGCAGGCCAGTGCGCTCCGCCGGTGGGAAAGCCGGGATTTGCGCGGTGGTGGTAGTAGACGCTGGCTCCTGCCTGGACCGCCAATTGGGGGAGATTTCCGCTCTGGCCGAAGGTATCTGGGGCGAGCAGCACGGAGGGGGAGGTGCCGAGCCGGTCGCGCGAGTACTGCACCCCCTCCATGAGCTGCCTGGCCTGCGCAGGCCCGCTCGGGAGGTGCACGTCGGATTCCACCCATTGGAGCGTGGCCGGCTCGAGTCTTCCCTCGGCGATGCGCCGCACCGCACGCTCGAAGAGGTCGGGGCGGGAGTGTTCGAGCTCGGCGTACGCCCGGGATTGCGAGTGTGTGAACCGGAATTCGGGGTAATCGTCGAAGAGCGCGAGCACGCTCTCGAAGTCGCGGGCGATGACCTCGCGGGTGTCTTCGTACGTCCACAGCCAGGCCAGGTCGATGTGCGAATGGCCGATGCAATGAACGCGGTACTCAGCGAGCGATTCGTCGAGCCACGTCAATCCTGCGAATGCCTTTCCCAGCGTCGAATCGTCGCCGAGCAGCGACTGGAGCGAAGCCGAATCTGCGTGCGCGGCATCGAGTGGAATCGCCTGTGCGGCGGCACGCACGGAGTCCCGCTGGTCGTCGGTGGCCGCGAACTCGTGGGCAAGCATGAGTCGTGCGACGGCGAGGTCATACAGCCGCCAGCGTGCACGCAGCGACGGGGTCGTGAACTGCACGGTGAGGGCGGTTCTGCCCCACTCGCCGCCGAGCGCGACCGGGCTCGGGAGAACGCGAAGCGTGAGTTGCCCGTTGTCGCCGGGGATGATCTCGTCGACCAGTGTGATGAGCGCGGGGCCGGCAGCTACGACGGGGAGCGCATCTCCAAAGACCCTCCGGTCGTCGACGAAGATATCGATGGGTCGAAGCGAGTTGATGGTGAGCTCAAGTGGCTCTCCTGACAGGGGGACCCCGCTCACCGTCTCCGGCAGGTCGAGCCGGACGGTGAGTTCGACGCCGTGGTGAGCTTCCACCTCGAACCTGGAGAAGACTCCAACCTGCCTCAGATGGATGTTTTCGATGCCGAGCCGCGCTGGCGATTCGGTCCCGTCGCTGGATCGGGAGGACCAGTCGCGGGGAGTCCAGCCTCCTTCCGCAACACGTGCAGCCTCCCTCAGGTTGGCAAGCGTGCGATCCACATCCGTGTCAGCAGTGACCATTTATCCATTCTATGGCGTAACTCCGCCGAGTCACGATGCCGACTGCTGCGCGACTACTCGTCGAAAGTGTTGACCATCGCCTGTGCCGCCCGGTCCAGGTATGCCCATAATGTCGCGTCATGAAGCGGTGACAGCTCAAGACTGTCGACGGCGACGCGCATGTGCGAGAGCCACCGGTCACGCGCATCCGGATTCACTCTGAAGGGCATGTGCCGCTGGCGCAACCGTGGGTGGCCGCGCTCGTCGCTGTAGGTCGTCGGTCCGCCCCAGTACTGCTCGAGAAAGCCGGTCAAGCGCTGGATCGCTCCCTCGAGATCTGGCTGCTCCGGATACATCGGCAGCAGCACCTCGTCGGTAGCGATGCCCTCGTAAAATTTGCGCACGAGTTTTTCGAACGTCGGCCGACCGCCGACCTGCTCCCAGAAGTTGCCCTGCACCGATTCCCCACCGACACTCATGCGCAGTCTCACGGGGCTCGGCTGACGTTCGTCGCTCACTCTGGGCCCCCATCGGTCGGATTTTTCGTGCGAGTCGTAGGTTTCGATCCTGAATCCCCGAGAGAGGTGTCCCTCGACTGCACCGCCACGGGCTTCGTCTTGGGGGGCCGGGCGCCATGCACGCTCGCGGCATTTTCGGCCCCGGACAGCACCATCGTGTTGAGGGCAGGGAGACGCACGCCCATGTCGTCGAGCGCGGACTTGAGGCGCGCCCTGAGCTCGCGGGCAACATCATCCTTCGAGGCTGACGCGGTTTTGACGACGATCCGAAGCACGACAGCCTCGGCGGAAATCGACTCGATTCCCCAGATCTCGGGCTTCTCGAGAATGCGTGACTGCCACTTGCCGCTGTCGGCCATGCTGCTCGCGGTCTGCAGGATCCGATCCTGAACGGCCTCGACATCGACCTCATACGGCACGGCGAGGTCGATGATCACCCGGGCCCAACCCTGCGACTTGTTTCCCACCCGCAGGATTTCTCCGTTGCGCACGAACCAGAGAGTTCCGTTGACGTCGCGAACCTGGGTGATCCTGATGCCCACATTCTCGACCACGCCAGTGGCGGGCCCGAGGTCGACCACATCGCCCACACCGAGCTGGTCCTCCGCGACCATGAACAGCCCGCTCAGCACATCCTTGACGATGTTTTGCGCGCCGAAGCCGAGGCCAGCGCCCAGGGCCGCGGTGATCAGTGCGAACGCAGAAGTGGCTCCGGGGTAGACGGTATTGAAGATCACCAGAACGCCCATGATGACGATCACGGCCGTCACAAGGTTGCCGAGCACGCTGCCGAGCGTTCGGGTGCGCTGCACTACCCGCACCGCCGCCAGTGGTGACATCAGCAGGGCCTGGGTGTCGTCGAAATTCTGGCGCCGCTTCGCTCCGTTGATGATCCGGCGAACGACCCGGCGGATGACGAAATGCAGCACCCATCGCACGATGAGCGAGCCGACTATGACGAAAAAGATCGTGAAGAAGTGCCAGTCCGTGTCGAAGGCGACGAGATTCTGCAGGATTTCGTCCCACGGGGTGGGCGTCCCGGGGGGTTCTGTCGTCTGGTACATAGCCGCTCAATACTAGCGACGCGAGCTTGGGTGCATCCCGAGCGGAACGGCAGACCCGCGCGAACCGCGGCAAAGTGCGATTCCGGCAAGCGGAACCAACACAATGCCGCGGTTCGCGGCGGTTTCGTCAGACTGCGTCGCGCTTCTGCGCCTCGATGGCCCGCTCGACCCCGGCGAGGTTCTCGATGAGCATGCGGCGAAGGGCCGGCACTCCGGGGTTTGCCGCGAGCCAGGCTTTCGTGGCATCCACCAGGGCGATGGATGCCAGCGGCGCCGGGTACAGCCCCATGATGATGTACTCCGCGATCTTGTACGAGCGGTTTTCCCAGATGTCATTCACCGCGGCGAAGTACGGCTCGACCAGGGATTCGAGTGACGACGGGTCATTGACGTGCTGGTAGCCCATCGTCACCATGCGCACGATCGCGTTCGGCAGGGAGTCGTCGGCAACGAGTGAGTCGAATGCCGCTCGCTTACCGTCTGCGGTGGGGAGGGTGGCGCGGGCCCTGGCTGCGGCCTGAGCACCGTTCGAGGTGTTGTCCTTCTCCAGCGCGGCGTCGATCGCCGAACCGTCGGCAGCGCCGTTGAGCACAAGCCCCTCGAGGATCTCCCAGCGCAGGTCGGTGTCGATCTCGAGACCATCGAGTGCGACGGAGCCGTCGAGCAATCCCGCCAGTGCCGCGACATGCTCGTCGGTGGACGCGATGTTGGCAAAGAACTTCACGAACTGGAACTGCGAGTCAGAGGCGGCCGGGGCATCCAGCGCCAGCGTCCAGAGGGCGTCTCCGACAGCCGAGATGGTGCTCACCCGCGTTTCGGGAGTCACGTAGAAACGCGCCACCGACACCAGCTGGCTGAGGGTGGTGCGAATTGTCGTTGACTCGGTTTCGCTGCCGATGTTGTTCAGCACGAGGTGCACGTAGTCACGTGCGGCGCTCTCCGCGTCGCGGGCGGCATCCCAGGCCGCGCCCCACACGATCGAGCGGGCAAGCGGGTCGCTGATGTCAGCGAGGTGCTCCATCGCGACCGCAAGTGACTTCTCGTCGAGGCGGATCTTCGCGTACGCCAGGTCTTCGTCGTTGACCAGAATGAGGTCGGGGCGGCCCTGGCCGACGAGAGCTGGCACATCCGTCCGCTCGCCGTCGACGTCGATCTCAATGCGGTGGTCGCGGGTGAGCTTGCCAGCGTTGAGGTTGTAGAAGCCGATCGCGAGGCGGTGAGGGCGGATGGTCGGGTAGTCGGCTGCGGCCTCCTGCAGCACGGCGAACGACGTGATCGTGCCGTCAGCGGTGGTCGTGATCTCGGGTCGCAGAGTGTTGACCCCGGCGGTTTCGAGCCACAGTTTCGTCCACTCGCTGAGGTCGCGACCGCTGGTCTTCTCGAGTTCGACCATCAGATCGCTGAGCTCGGTGTTGCCGAACTCGTGCTTGGCGAAGTAGTGGCTCACGCCGAGCATGAACTCGGGAAGCCCGACCCACGCGACGAGCTGCTTGATGACCGACCCACCCTTGGCGTAGGTGATGCCGTCGAAGTTGACCTGCACATCTTCGAGATCGTTGATGGTCGCAACGACCGGGTGAGTGGATGGCAGCTGGTCCTGCTTGTATGCCCAGCTCTTCTCCATCGCCTGGAAGGTGGTCCAGGCTTCGGTCCACTCGGTCGCCTCGGCGGTGGCGAGGGTCGATGCCCACTCCGCGAAGCTCTCGTTGAGCCACAGGTCGTTCCACCACTTCATGGTCACGAGGTCGCCGAACCACATGTGGGCGAGTTCGTGGAGGATCGTGACAACGCGACGTTCCTTGATGGCATCCGTCACCTTGGAGCGGAAGATGTAGGTCTCGGTGAAGGTGACCACTCCGGCGTTCTCCATGGCTCCGGCGTTGAACTCCGGCACGAAGAGCTGGTCGTACTTCTCGAAGGGGTACGGGTATGCAAAGTGCTTCTCATAGAACTCGAAGCCCTGCTTCGTCTTCTCGAAGATGTAATCGGAGTCGAGGTACTGGCTCAGCGACTTGCGGGCGAAGATACCGAGCGGGATCACTCTGCCGTCGCTCGAGGTGAGCTCGTCGTGCACAGACACGTATGGCCCGGCGACGACTGCGGTGACGTAGCTCGAGAGGATTCCGGTGGGCGGGAACACCCAGGTCGCAGAGTCGCCATCGATGGCGGGTTCGGGGGCGGGGGAGTTGCTGACGACCACCCAGGCGGCCGGCGCGGTCACGGTGAACTGGAAGGTGGCCTTGAGGTCGGGCTGCTCGAACACGGCAAACACCCGTCGGCTGTCTGGCACCTCGAACTGCGAGTAGAGGTAGACCTCTCCATCGACGGGGTCGACGAAGCGGTGCAGACCCTCACCGGTGTTCGTGTACGCGGCATCGGCGACGACATCCAGCACATTCTCGGCCTTGAGATTGTCGAGCTGGATGCGCACACCATCGCTCACGACGGCGGGGTCGAGCTCGGTGCCGTTGAGGGTCACGGAGTGCACGGTCGACGTGATCGCATCGATGAACGTCGAGGCGCCATCGTCCGCGGCAAAGACCACGCGGGTGGTCGAGCGGAAAATCTCGGGACCCGAGGTGAGATCGAGTGAGATCTCGTAGCTCGATACCGACACGAGAGCCTTTCGCTCTTGTGCTTCGATGCGGGTGAGGTTGTCTCCAGGCACTGGCGCTCCTTGTGTTTCGGGTGCGGCTCGTGACCGCACCGAACCAGCTTAGGCATTCAGGTGGGCAGAGCTAGTGTGGACGGGTGACTGATACCGCCGAGACCCGTACCGCCGTCGACTTTTGGTTCGACCCGAGTTGCCCGTGGGCATGGATGACCAGCCGGTGGGTGGATGAGGTTGCACGTCAGCGGCCCCTCGACGTGACCTGGCACATCATGAGCCTTGCGGTGCTGAATGAAGACAACGAGGTAAGCGACGATTACCGTGCAGCCCTGTCTCGGGCGCTGAAATACACCCGGCTTGTTACCGCCGCAGTGCAGTTGCACGGAGCCGACATCATCAAGCCGCTGTATGACGCACTGGGTGCGCAGATCCACCTCGGTGGCAGCAAAGACCCCGACGCAGTGATCCCGGCGGCCCTTGCCGCGGCGGGCCTGCCGGCCGAACTCGCCAGCCGTGCCGACAGCGATGACTACGACGCCCAGATGAGGGAGTCGCACTTCGACGGCATTTCCCGGGTGGGTCAGGATGTCGGAACCCCCGTCATCGCCGTGAACGGCGTTGCCTTTTTCGGTCCCGTCATTTCCCCGGCGCCGCGCGGCCAGGAGGCGCTCAACCTGTGGGACGGCGTGGTTGCCGTCGCGTCATACGACGGCTTCTTCGAAATCAAGCGCTCCCGAACGCGCGAACCCATCTTCGATTAAGGTCGACGGCCGGGCGTGGCGCCCACGGTTCGCGAGAGAATAGATCAATGCGGTGGTTTCGTCGGCGTAGCTCGGTTGAGCTCGGCACCTATGTGGCGCCCAAGCCGACCGATCCGCCGCCCGTGGAGCGAATCGTCGACGACGGCGTGCTCATCGCCGAGTCACTGATCGTCATGACGCTGCGCAACCACATGATCGTCGATGCCCTGCGCGACAAGCGTGACTTCGATGCTGAGGCTCTTGCTGGCCTGGCAACCCGGGAGCTCGATGCCCTCGCCGACAACGAGTGGGAGACGGCCGAGCGGCTGATGATGCAGCGTGAGAACGTCGTCGTGGATGGCGCCTGGTTGGATGATCCGGACGCGCTCAGCGACAATCGTCGGGAGAGTCGCAGGCGCGAGGCCGTGCACAGGGCCATGTCTGCCGCGTTCGCGTCTCGAGCAGTGAACCGCGACATCCTCCTCGGCCTGGTGGAGCGCGCACGAGCCGAAGCCTGGGACGAGGTTGCGGTGGTACTGCTCGATCGCACCATCGAAGACCCGGTGCGTGATCGTGATTACGACGCGCAGCGTAACGAGCGGTTGGGGGCTTTTCTCGCGCTAGACCTCAGCGAACTGGCCGCGGAGCGCGGCGTTTCCCTGCTCTGACCCCGATGAGACCGCGGCTGGGCCGTGCACGAGCCGCTCCGCGACGTCGATCACGCTGACCAGTAGCTGGTTGAGACGGGAGTCGGCATCGCTCACGCAGGCGAGGGCTATTCCCACCACCGCGGTGTGCGCCATCATCAGCGCGGTGTGGGTGGTGAATTGCCGGGATGGGGCGGATGACCGGAACTTTCGGCCCCAGCGCTCTGCATCGGGAGCGGACAGGAACGCGTCTGTGGCAAGTGACGTGAGCTCAGGCGAATCGACCGAATCGAGCGCGATGAGCAAGCCGACCGCGAGGGCACGTTGCCGTTCGAGGCTGGCGATGGGCAACGCGGCGGCAGCGGCGTGCATGGCGATGCTGACGGCGATCAGGGGATCGTCGCCGTTGAGGCCCACCACGCGATGGATGTGCTGGGTGAGGTTGGCGCGCGTGGCATCCGTCGACATGTCATTGACGTCGCGGGCAACCTCGGCAAGCACAGGGTGCGTGCACGCCGGATGGTCGCTCCACTTCTCGCCCGCCAGATAGGAGGCGAATTCCATGAAGCAGGCGCCCCGCTTCGGGTTTCGGTGACGGCCAGCCGACAGGATCGGCATGACGAGTTCTGGTGCGGAACGTGAGCTTCTCATGGTGCTCTCCCTATGCGCAGTTTCCCTTTATCAATTGTGCTCCCGATGCTGGCCGGATTGCCAGAGGTAGATGCACAATCAAGGGATGGAACCCGTTGACGATCCGGGGCCGACGACAGCCCAGCGGTACCGGACATTCGCCGAAATCGAGGCTGCGACGTCAGCCACGTATGCCGAGTGGGCGATGGGAGTCGCGGGCGATTCGCTCCTGATTGAGCTGATCGACGAACTGCCGGTGCCGAAGCGGCAGGTGAACCTGGTGTTTGCGGCAGCGCGGGCGGCAGGCGCCGCTGTCGGCGGGTATCCGGAGTTCCGGGAGTGGATGCTCGACCACTGGCCCGCGGTGCGCCGCATCGCCCGTGCGCGCTCGACCCAGACGAACGAGGCCGCGCGCTGCGCGGTGATCCTGCCGCTGCTGGCCGCCCTGCCGCAGCCCATCGCACTCATCGAAGTGGGGGCGTCGGCGGGACTCTGCCTCTACCCGGACCGATACAGCTATCGCTACGGTGATCGCGAGCTCCATCCGGTGGACGGACCGAGCGAGGTGTTGCTCGCTCCGAAGGTCACCGGGAACGTGCCTGTGCCAGACCGGATGCCGACGATTACGTGGCGGGCCGGCATCGACATCAACCCTCTCGACGTCAACGACCCCGACGACATGGCCTGGCTGGAAGCCCTCGTGTGGCCCGAGCACGACGAGCGACGGCGGAGGCTGAGCTCCGCGATTTCTCTCGCGCAACAGGATCCGCCGAGGATTGTGCGATCCGACGCCGTCGCCGGGGTGCGGGCGCTCGCCGACGAAGCGCCGGAGGACGCAACGCTGGTCATCTTTCACAGCGCCGTTCTGGCGTACTTCTCGACGGAGGAGCGCGAGACTTTCGCGCGGCTGATGGCCGAACTGCCGGGGCACTGGATCTCCAACGAGGGCCAGTCGATCACTCCACTCGTGCAGGAACGTCTTTCCCGCCAGCCGCGCGACCCATCCCTTTTTGTCGTCGCCCTCGACGGAAATCCGGTCGCCTTCGCGGGTGGACACGGCCAGAGTCTGGAATGGATCGACTGATGGCGGGCCGAGCCTCTGGTGATCCATAAACTGGCACCATGCGCATCCACATCGCAACCGACCATGCCGGCCTCGAATTCAGTGACGACCTCAAACAGCACCTTTCAGCTGCTGGGCACGATGTCATCGACCACGGCCCGACCAGCTACGACGCGCTCGACGACTATCCGGCATTCTGCATCAACGCTGCGCTCGCCGTCGCCTCCGATCAGGCGGCGGGGATCGAGAGCCTGGGTGTCGTCTTCGGAGGTTCAGGAAACGGCGAGCAGATCGCGGCGAACAAGGTGCTCGGTGCTCGAGCAGCGTTGGTGTGGAACGAGAGCACCGCCCTGCTGGCGCGGCAGCACAACGATGCCAACGTAATCTCCATTGGCGCCAGACAGCACACTGTCGACGAGGCGAAACACTTCATCGATGTGTTCATCGCCGAACCGTTTTCGGGCGAGGAGCGCCACTCGCGGCGAATCGCACAAGTTGGTGAATTCGAGACCACCGGGCTGATTGCCGGACACGAGATCGTGCGCTGATGCCCGAAGGGCACTCCGTACACAGGATCGCGAGGCAGTTCGACCTGCATTTCGTGGGCTCTGAGGTCGCGGCATCCTCTCCGCAGGGTCGATTTGCCACAGGCGCGACCCAGATCGACGGTCGACGGATGATTCGAGCCATCGCCGTCGGAAAGCAGATGTTCCTCGAGTTCGACAACGACCTCTGGCTGCACGTGCACCTGGGCCTTTATGGCGCCTGGGATTTCGCTGGCGACATCACCGCAGATGCGACCACCGCATCGTCGAACGGCCGGATGGGCCAGACGGGGCAGAAGGGCACGGTCGTCGGAGAACACGAGGATTCGCTGTCGAGCATCGGTGCGCCGCGCAGGGCCAGGCTTCGCATGTCGGAACAGGAGAACCTGGGGGAGACCTTCGAGTCATTCCCGCCAGAGCCCGTCGGTGCGGTCAGGGTCAGGTTGCTCACCGAAAATACTGTCGCCGACCTTCGCGGACCGACGGCCTGCAACGTGCTTCGAGCCGATGAGGTGCAGGCGAAGATCGACTCGCTCGGGCCCGATCCGATGCTCGACAGTTCACAGAAGGCGGAAGACCGCTTCATCGCCTCGGTGCTGAAGAAACCGACCCCGATCGGCCTGCTTCTGATGGACCAGTCGGTCGTGGCCGGGATCGGCAACGTCTATCGGGCCGAACTGCTGTTCCGGGCGCGCCTCAACCCGCACACTCGCGGCAAAGACCTGCCGGAGGAGATCGTTCGTGCCCTCTGGAAGGACTGGTCGAGGCTGCTGAAGATCGGTGTGAAGACCGGCCAGATGATGACGATGGATGGCCTGAGCAAATCGGCCTACGATGGCGCGATGGCAAGCCGCGCTGACCGTCACTGGGTCTATCACCGCGAAGGTTTGCCGTGCCGGGTCTGCGGCACCCCGATCGTGATGGAAGTTGTTGGCGCCCGAAAGCTGTATTGGTGCCAGAAGGATCAGGCATGAGAAAGACACCCACCTACATCGTCACCGACCCAGACGAAATCAAGCGACTGATCCGTGAGAATCCGTGGGTCACGATGGTGTCGGCCACCTCGACGGGGATGGTGGCATCGCACTACCCGGTCGTGCTGGAGGAGGACGCCGACGGCATCAGCGTCGTCAGCCACGTCGGTCGCCCCGACGAGAAGCTGCACGAGCTCGGCCAGCACGAGATGCTGTTCATCGTGCAGGGCCCACACGGCTACATATCGCCGGGTTGGTATGCCACCAAGGATTTTGTTCCCACCTGGAATCACGTCACCGCGCATCTCTACGGCACCCCGGAATTGCTCAGTGACGAGGAAAATTTCGAGGTGCTCGGAGGTCTCGTCGATCATTTTGAACAAAGGATGCCCCACCCGGTGGCCCTCGACATTGATGAGGATGCTGCGCGCCGCATCGCGAAGGGCACCGTGGGGTTGCGGCTGCGGGTCACGCGCTTCGACGCCAGACTCAAGCTGAGCCAGAACAAGAGCCCGGAGGTCTTCGACCGCATCGTCGACGCCCTGGGCGGCACTGGGCCGTACAACTCGCCGCCACTGGCAGCAGAGATGCTGCGCGTGCGGGATGCGGCCGCCCTTGTCCCCGCCGAACCGGATGAGCCTGAGACCGATGCTGGTTCGTAACGCCCGCATCTCCGGCGGTGATGGTGCTCTCGTCGACCTGCTGATCGAGGGCGGCGTGATCGTCTCCATCTCCGCGGCTGGCGAGACGGCCTTCACCGAAGCCGATCTTGACGTCGCTGGGCGCTGGGTGTCTCCCGGACTCTGGGACAACCACGTTCACGCGAGCCAATGGGCCCTCATCGCACGCAGGCTCGATGTGTCGACCGCGACCTCCGCCCAGCAGGTCGCCGACCTTGTCGGCAACGCCCTCCGCGATGCGATCGTCGAGCCGGGGCAGGCGTTCGTCGGGTCGGGCTTTCGCGACGGGCTGTGGCCGGACGCGCCGTCGCTGGAAGTGTTGGATGCCGCCAGCCGCGGTGTGCCGGTCGTGCTCGTCAGCGGGGACCTTCACGCCGCGTGGCTAAACTCGGCGGCGCTCGAGCTGTACGGTCATCGCGGCCATCCGACGGGTTTGCTGCGGGAAGACCCAGCGTTCGAGGTCACTCGCCAGCTGAACGCGGTTCCGGACGAGATCCTCG
Organism: Salinibacterium sp. G-O1; assembly: GCF_030063305.1. Lineage (GTDB taxonomy): Bacteria > Actinomycetota > Actinomycetes > Actinomycetales > Microbacteriaceae > Rhodoglobus. The sequence goes on along the minus strand of NZ_JASISV010000002.1, from coordinate 730,885 downwards.
ACGCGTGGATGCTCGAGGCGGGGAAGGCCGCAGCGTCTCGAGGTGTTGTCGGCATCGCCGACCTGGAGATGGCGTGGAATCTCGAGACGTGGGAGCGTCGCATGCGCAACGGGTTCGACAGCCTGCGCGTCGAGTTCGGCATCTACAGCGAGCACCTTGACCGGGCGATCGAGCTTGGCCTGCGTACCGGCGATGCCGTTTCCGAACTGTTGACCGTGGGCCGCTACAAGGTGCTTACCGACGGATCGCTGAACACCCGCACGGCATACTGCTACGACGAATATCCCGGCATGGAGGGCCAGGAGCATTCCCATGGGATGCTCACGGTGCCGCCCGAGCAACTGATTCCGCGCATGCGCATGGCAGTTGACGGGGGCATCGAGCCAACGGTCCACGCGATCGGTGACCACGCCACATCCCTCGCCCTCGACGCTTTCGAGCAACTCGCAAGCCCCGGCAGGATCGAGCACGCACAGCTGGTGTCAGATCGCGACATCCAGAGATTCGCCGAGTTGGGAGTAACCGCGAGCGTGCAGCCCGATCACGCGATGGACGACCGGGACGTCGCCGAGAAATTCTGGCCGGGGCGCACGGCGCGCACGTTCCCGCTGCGATCCCTGCTCGACGCGGGGGCGCGGCTTGCTCTGGGGTCTGACGCGCCCGTGTCGCCACTCGACCCGTGGGTGGCGATCGCCGCAGCCGTGGGTAAGTCTCGCGACGGGCGTGCGCCGTGGCATCCAGAGCAGGCCATCACCGCACGCGAAGCTCTCGCCGCCAGCACCCGCACGACGGTAGCCGTCGGGCAGGCGGCCGATCTCATCGTGACCGATGACGACCCGGAGACACTCACAGCCGACCAGCTGCGGGGCGTCGTCGTGCTGGCCACCCTGTTGGGTGGCCGCCTCACCCACGACGTGCTGTAGCGCCTACTTTGTGGCGAGGTGCGCGAAGAGGAACCAGCGGTCCTTCTCAAGCCCGCGGGCGATCTCGATCGCAACATCCTGGCTCACCGGGTCGAGCTCTGCGAGCTCGGTGATCGCGGTGCGAACCGTGACGAGTGTCGCGTCGATGCCGGCGATGATCTCAGCGATCACGGTGTCTGACTGCTGGAAGCCAGCGCTCAGTGCCGGGGTGGTCGCGCGAGCGCCCACGGTCTGGATGCGGCCGTCGATGGGAAGGCCAAGTGCAACGACGCGCTCCGCTGCAGTGTCTGCGTACTCACGGACGCGGTCTACCACGTCGTCCAGCAGCAGGTGAATGGCCTGGAAGTTGGCGCCACGAACGTGCCAGTGCGCCTGCTTGCCGTCGACGGACAGCGCCGTGAGGTCTGTGACGACCGGGCCGAGGAATTGCGCAACGCCGGAGGTGACATCCGGGTCAGCTGATGTCTGGGGAACGGCCTGAACTTCAGTCATGGGGAGACTCCTAATTTGTGTATCTGCAGTAAACGCTAGTGACCCAGAGATATTCCGCAAGCAAGCTGAGGCAACGCTAAGTGGGCTGGTGATCGTGGGCGCGGGGGCTAACCCCACCAGCCTTTCGTGAGCCTGCCCGCTGGCCCGAATCCGCGCGTGTCGCGAGTCTGGGAACATGATTGCGACAGACTTGCACCGTGACACCATCCGCGATGACACGATGACCACCCCGCCCGCGCCTCGCAGGGCCTCCGGCTACGGCCGACTCTGGCGCGGGCTGCCCGCTGAGGTGGCATACCTGCTCATTGCTTTCCCGATTGCGTTGACCGGGTTCGTCATCGTGATCACCCTGTTCTCCACCGGAATCGGCACGCTCGTCACCTTCTTCATCGGCGTCATTCTCATCATCGGGGCGCTGTACGTCGCTCGCGGCTTCGGAACTCTCGACGTGATGTTCCTGACCTGGGCCGGGCGCCGGCCCATCTCGAAGCCGGAGTGGCAGGATGCCCGTGCCGCGTCAGGGTTCTTCGGTTGGCTTCGGGCCGTGCTTGGCAACGGGCACTACTGGCTCTACCTGTTGCACACCATGATCGTCGACTTCATCCTCAAGGTCGTCACGTGGACGATCATGGTCGTCTGGTTGTCTCTCGCCCTTGGCGGGCTGAGTAACTGGTTCTGGAGCCTGTTCATAAGCCCGGATGAGGATTGGTATGTGTCGGAATGGTTGTTCCCCGACGCGTCTCTCGACTTCCGCGCCACAGACAGCTTGCTGTTGTTCGCGTTGGGCCTCGTGTTCGCCGCCACGCTTCCCTTCGTGAGCCGGGCGCTCATCTCACTGCACTGGCTCGTCGCCCGCGGCATGCTCGGCGCGTGGAAGTCGGACGCTCTGCAGCGCCAGGTCGTCACACTCGAGCAATCGAGGGGTGCCGCTCACGCCGCCGAGGGCCACTCGCTGCGTCGGCTTGAGCGCGACATCCACGACGGACCCCAGCAGCGGTTGGTTCGGCTGCAGATGGATCTCGCCGCGGCACAACGCCAGCTTGACGCTGATCCCGAAAAGTCTCGCGCGCTCATTGCCGAGGCCATGCAGCAATCGAAGGATGCCCTTGAGGAACTCCGGGCGCTCTCACGCGGTATCGCGCCGCCCATCCTTCTCGACCGCGGCCTGATCGCTGCGCTCGAATCGGCGGCAGACCGCAGCACTGTGCCCACGCGCATCGTCGACGAGTTGCCAGCAGGCACCGAACTTGCGCAGGAAATCGAGCGGAACGCTTATTTCGTCGTGAGCGAGGCGCTGGCGAATGCCGCCAAGCATTCCCGCGCGACAGCTGTCGAGGTTGTTGTCTCGCTCGCGTCGGGCGCCGAGTCGCAGGTCTTGTTGCGGATGACGGTGACGGACAACGGCGTCGGTGGAGCATTCTCCATCGTCGGTCACGGCATCGCAGGGCTGCAGGAGCGACTGCGGGGTCTCGGCGGAACGCTGCACTTCAGTAGTCCTGCGGGCGGACCCACTGTCATCACCGCAGACATCCCCGCGAATGCCGGGGTGACTCCGGCATGAGCCGTGCCAGTGTTGACCCATGACGACGTTGCGTGTGGTGGTCGCTGACGACTCGGTGTTGCTGCGCGAGGGCCTCATCCGGGTGCTTGTTGAGGCTGGCTTCGACGTCACCGGCTCGTATGGCACCGCAGCTGCCCTGCTGGCGGAACTTGAGTCGCTCGATCCTGACGTCGCGATCCTCGACGTCAGGATGCCGCCCACGTTCCGTGACGAAGGTGTGCGTGCGGCGATTGCCGCGCGTGTGCTGCGACCGCGGCTCGGCATTCTGCTGCTGTCACAGTACGTCGAGGTCGCGTACGCCCAGGAGCTGCTGTCGTCGGGCCGGGGCGGAATCGGATACCTCCTGAAAGACCGGGTGGCGTCGCTCGACGAGCTCAAGGATGCAGTTCAGCGCATCGCCGCTGGAGCCACCGTTCTCGACCCTGAGGTCGTGGCGCAATTGCTGGGCCGCCGCCATGATCCGTTGGCGACGCTCACTCCCCGCGAGCATGACGTGCTCGCGCTCATGGCCGAGGGGCGCACCAACGCCGCGGTGGGTGCCGCGCTCGTGATCGGCACTGGCGCGGTCGAGAAGAACGTGACATCCATTTTCCAGAAGCTGGGGCTGGACGATTCGGGGTCAGATCATCGACGAGTTCTCGCCGTACTCGCCTGGCTGCAGCGCTGACCGAAGCGCCGTCGCCGCTTACCGCAGCGCCGAGATCCTGCTTCCGACCGATCTCAGGTCACGGATGCGTCGTTCGAGAGTGATCGCGACGAACAGGATGACCGCACCGCCGGCCACCGCCCAGATCCACCACTCGGTGAGCTGGTAGATCTCGATGATCTGCGGCGCAAACGTGCGGATCGCGTGAATGAGCACGACGACGGAGCCGATGATCAGCGGGGCCTGGAGCCTGAGCAGGGCTCCCACGAGGATCACGAGGATGCACACCACACCGAGCCCGACGAGACGCCAGATGGGCGCATCGGTGAAGGTCGCCAGCAGGGACGGGACGATCAGCACGAGGAGGCCCGGTGCCAGCCACGGCCAACTGCCTCGCGTAGGCTCCCTCCGCATCTGAACGGCACCCACCGTGAGCAATGCCGCGGCGATGATGGCGGTGACCCACTCCAGCGGATCGATGGCGTCAACGGTGATGGCCGAGACCCCGACGATCGTGGCGCCGACGAGCGCCACCCATCCGACGGCCCGAGTGAAGGGAGCGCGGTCGATGAGCAGGCTCGCGACGAACGTCGCCGCGAGAACGACCAGTACAGTCACCGCTCTCACCGTGCCGATGAGCTCGTTGTCGAGCACGGAGAATTCGATGATGACAACGCCCCCGATGGCCAGCGCGATGACGGCCTCGCCAATCTCGGTGCGTCTGCGGTGAGTCTTCTCGTGGGGAAGTCTGGCCTGGAGGATCGCGGCGGCGACAAGCGCGGCGACGGTTGCGGCTATCCACACGTCCAGCTGGAGGTCATCCCTGACCGGCGTGAGTGCGATCACCGCAGCACGACCAAACCCGGCGACGACCAGCCCGACAGCGCCAGCGATCGCCGCGCCGTCGAGGTAGGGCCGCAGCGCTGGTGGCCTGACAGCGAGACTGGCGGCCAGCAGCAGGACCGCGCAGGATGCCGCGATGCTGACCGTGCGCACCGTGGGCCCGGTCATGGCCACCACGGCGATCGGCAGGATGGCGACGAGCAGGCCGCCGAGTGCGATCAGGGGCGGCGCCGCCGACCGTACTGCAGCCGTGCGGGTCGCGCGCCAGCCGAGCAGCGCAATGAGAAGCAGCGCTCCGGCCGGAGGGAGCACGTAGAGCTCCACGTCGGTGAAGGCGGCGTCGTTCAGGCCCCACCATAATCCGCCGACTGCCAGCGCCAGTGCGAGCCACCCCAGATGCTTTCGTGGGCTCAACGAAGAGATGAGGCCGTCGGGTGAGATGGCGAGCATGAGCGCGGTCACGGCGGCGATGACGAGCACCAGCCACGTGGCATCCTGCCCCAGCGCCAGCAGCACGGCGGGCACCGCGACGATCACAGCGCCGATCTCGAGGGGGAGCCGGGCCGTCGACCGCGCCACCGTGACCGCCAGAGCGGCCGCGGCGACGATCAGCGCGGCCAGGCTGGGGGCGATGGTCTGGACAAAGCTCGGCAGGGATGCCCAGCGTGCCAGCGAATCGAGGGCCCAGGCAGCGGTCGGCGCCACGAGCACTGACGCAGCGAATTTCTCAACACGGTACGCCGCGGTCGGGCGCGCCACCCGCCAGAGCACGAGAGCACCGATCATTCCCAGCGCCAGCAGTGTCGTGGTGGGGTTGTAGGGCAGAACGAGAACGTCGGTGTGCTCTACGCCCGAAGCGGCTCCAGTCCACCAACTGATCGCGCCGGCACCTGTGGCCGCGAGAAGCGGGATCCAGAACAGCACTTTGGTTTCGACCAGCGACAGCCGGCGAGCCAGCAGGGCGGAAGTAATCAGCAGCAGGATGGCAAGAAGCGCCACCGCGTGCACGGACTCGAGGGAAGCGCCACGACCCGCAGCGAATCGCTCGTTGATGTGAAAGCCCTCGGCCGCGATGGCGACGAACGCAAGAACGCTCGCGAGCCCCAGGGTCGCCGCACGGATCACCGGGGTGTCGATGACCGCACGGGATGCCACCAGCAGCGCAACGACCCCCACGGAGCCGTACCACCACGTGTCGATACTCGCCCATGACGAGATGTAAGCCAGCACCATCCCAGCAAGCGAGGTGCTCGCGATGGTGATGCGGATGGCAGGGCTCCAGTCGCGCGTGCGGGCGAAGCCGAGCGCCACGAGCCCCGCGGCGGCGACGGCCAGCCAGGCGGCAACCGCTGCCCACAGCACGCCAGCCAGGGGAACAGCGAGCAGGAGCGTTGCGCCGCCGACGACGAGGATGACGGGCAGTCGCTCATCGATGGTGCCCGCGATGGCCCATGCTGCCGCGGCGAGCACGACCACGACGAGCAGTGCGAGCAATGCCGCTGCACTCTCGGGCTGCAGCCGTATCGGTGTGCCGCCAGTGGTGGACCATCTCGGTGCTGCCGAGGCAAGAAGAGACGCGGTCGGCTCGAACGAATAGACGGCGGGCGACGGCAGCGTCGCCACGATGAACCCTGTGGCCGAGTACATGGCCGTGCGGGCGAACGGCGCGGCGCTGCTCGAGCGGACCCCGCGGGAGACCAGCTCAAGCCCAAGCGCGACGACGGTCGCGCCGACGAGAGGCCAGAACGCCCAGATTGCCTGGTCGTCGATTCGCAGCGCGACAAAGAAGGTGGTGCTCGCCGCTGCTGCGCCGCCGATAGCCGCAGCAGTGCGACCCGCCGCGATGGGGGATCCGATCCGAACGATCAGGCCCACCTGAGCGAGGGCGGCGATGGCGACGAGGCCGAAACCGATTGCGGGGGACGCGTCTCCGCCAGGCAGGAGGGGGCTGACGAGCCCCGCGAAAACGAGCCCGACAATGCCGAGCCACGCGACGATGGCCCGCTCGATCCGATGCCGCGCCGCAGCGTGCGTGAGGCTGCCGAGGGCCAGGGCGATGTAGCTGGCGAAGATGCGCAGCCCCTCGTCGACGCCGTCTGTCGCCCCGCCGACCAGCAGTGCAAGCCCCGGCGCAAAGGTTGCGAAGGCAATGATGTTGGGCAGCCGGAGCCCGGAAAAGCGGTGCCATACCGCGAAGCCGACCGACGACAGAAGCAGGGCGACGCCCCAGTACAGCAGGCCATTGACGGCGTCTGCGCCGAACAGCGCGTTCGCCCGGATCGCGAACACGTCGAGGTAGACGAACACCACGCCGAGGGCCGAGATGGCCTCGGCCGTGGCTCTCAACCGACGTCGTTTCAGCAGGGTCGCGCCGATGATCGCGGCGATCGTGACCCCGACGATGATGATGGATCGCCAGACCAAGCCGAACGTGATGAAGGCATAGACGAGAAAAAAGATCGCGCCGATCGACAACAACGAGACGCCGACGATGAGCAGAATGACCTGCACGCCGAGGTGACGACGCTCGGCAGCGGGTGCCTCGGCGGCGTGCACGGGGGTTGGCGCGGGAGCTGTCGGGGGTGCGGGCGCTGTCGTGGGTGCGGCGACGTCTGCCGGAACCGCCGGCACGCCGGGCTGGGCCGGTGCCTCAGCCTGCGCCGCATCGTGCCGGATGCGCCCGATGATCTGCAGCCGGCGGTCGAGGGCGGCCGAGGCATCCTCCGATGAAGAGTCGAGCTGAGCGACCAGCGGACTCGCGAGGTTGAGCCCGCAGCTGCCGCAGACCTCGCCGACACGATCGACCAGGCAGGCGGGGCACACCTGGTTGGTGAGGTCGCGAGGGTTTCGGGGAAACTGCACGAAACCCACGAAAGGAAGGTAGTTATTCATCGTGGCTCAGGGTACTGGGAGCGACGCGATCACAGATAAGTTCGCCCCAAACTGGGGAGAGCGGGTGGTGGCGTGCTCGGGACAGGGAAGCTCGTAGCTATTATGGAGACGTGAACATCGTCGCTTTCGTCATCTCGCTGGGCCTCTTCGTGGCAGGTTTCTACGTCATGGGTTCGGCGTTCTACATTGAGGGTGCCGAATTCGCCGTCTTCATGGCCGGCCTCCTGCTGTCGTGCCTCGGTGTCTTCATCCCGATTCACGTTCTGAAGCGCATCGACGGCTGACCGTCATGGCGAGCTTGTTGAGCAGGCTCGCGCCTCTGGTCATCACCCTGCGTGGTTCGAAGCGTGGCTTCAGTACTGCGCAGCGCACCCTCGACAGCGTCGCCAGGCTGCAGCGCAAACCGAAGTCATTCGCGCCGCCGTCCAGATTGACGGCGAAGGTCGACGTCGCGCGCCGGGACGTTGACGGCTGGCCGGTATTCTCCCTGTCGCCGAAAGGCAGGCAGCCCGACACCAGGGCGATCTACCTGCACGGTGGATGCTACGTCTACGAGATCGACCCCGTGCACTGGACCTTCATCGCGAATCTTGCGGTCGAGGCTGGCATCACCGTCATCGTGCCCATCATGCCGCTCGCGCCAGCTGGAACGGCCAGCGTGGTCGTGCCGGCGGTCGCGGACCTTGCGGCATCGCTCATCGCCGAGGTAGGCGCTGAGAACCTCAGCATCATCGGTGACTCTTCGGGTGGAGGAATGTCGCTTGCCGTGGCGATGGAGCTTCGCGACCGTGAGCTTCCGCCGCTGCACCGGACCGTGCTCATTGCGCCCTGGCTCGACATCAGCGGCACCGATCCGATGCTCGCGGTCATTGCCCCGACGGACCCGTGGTTGGCCGTGCCGGGAACCCACGCGGCCGGAAAGCTCTATCGCGACGAACTGGGGGAGGGCGACTGGCGCGTCAGCCCGCTTCACGGTGACCTGACGGGGCTCGGGCCGATCACCATGTTCAGCGGAACCCGCGACATTGTGCACGCCGACGCCATGCGATTCCTGCCGCTCGCGGCCGAAGCCGGCCTCGAGGTCGACTATCACGAGGGCCAGGGAATGCTGCACAACTACCCGATCCTCCCGATGCCCGAAGGCGATGCGGCTCGCATGGCGATCGTGGCCGCGATTCGCTGAGCATCGGTCGCGCTACAGCTCTTTCCTCCGGAACAGGGCCGCCGCCCCTGCGACGAGGATGAGGGAAACCGTCAGGGACGTGACGACGGGCCACACGAGCGATGGCGTCGACGCGCCCGCGGCAAGGGCTGCGGCGTGCACGGCGAGCCCGGCGGGGGAGTAGTCGCTGAGCGGCGTCCAGATTGCCGCAACCGAGAGCAGCACGAATGCCCCAATCCCGCCCCCCGATGCCCCGGCGGCCGATCCAATCACGACTGACAGGAAGGTCATGATGGCGATGAACAGGATGGCGAGCACGAGCCAGATCGCCGCCGACGACCACAGCGGGCCGGGAGGAGCTGGCCCGAAAATCGCGGCAGTGATTGCCCACGTCACGAGCGTGCCAGCGCCCAGCAGCATCGACACGAACACGCAGTTCACGACGGCTTTCACCGCGACGAAGGCGGTGCGCGACACCGGCTTGGTCAGTACGAGAAGCGCGGTGCCGCTCCGCAGCTCCGACGAAACGATGCCGCCATAAATGATGATGATGGCGAACAGCGTGATCTGCGACAGGTTCTTGATCCACCCGCTGTACGCATCGAGATAAGTTGGCGATGGGAGCACGAGTTGGTCGAGCCCTGCCCCGCCTACCGCACCGATGATCTCCGGAGTGAATCGGGCCACGACGGGTCCGCTGATGGCGAAGAAGAGCATGATCGCCGGAAGCACCCAGATTCGCCAGGTGTAGACAATTTCTCTGGCCTCCTTCGTGGCGAACTGTAGGTACGCATTCATGAGCGCGCACCCCCCACCAGTTCGACGAAGACTTCCTCCAGGCCCATCTCTCCCGCCTCCATGCGCACGAGCCCGGTGCCCTGCGATGCGACCAGCGCGGGAATCTCACGCCGTGCGGCCTCGATATCCGAGACGGCGACCTCGATCGTGTCATGCGATCCTTGCGCGGCCGATGCCGCCCAGGCGCACGTCGCGATGGCGGCGGCGAGCATCTGCGCACCCTCGGTGACCTGAATCACTATCTTGTGCTGCCCGTACTGCCGCTTCAGGTCGTCGATGGGCGCGTGCGCCACGATGCGACCGCGGTCGAGAATGGCGACCGTATCGCACACCCGCTCGACATCACCGAGGATGTGCGTCGAGAAGAACACGGTCGTGCGGCCCCGCAGCGAGGCGACCATATCGAGCACTTCCTTGCGCCCGATCGGGTCGAGCGCGCTCGTGGGCTCGTCGAGAAGCAAGAGCCGGGGCGCGTTGATCAAGGCCTGCGCGATACCCAGGCGCTGCTTCATCCCTCGTGAGTAATCGCCGATTCTGGCCGTGACTCCACCCAGGCCGGAGAGGTCGAGGAGCATCTCGATTCGATCGCGCTGAGCGGCGCCTCTGAGACCGAACAGGCCCCCAGCGAAGTCGAGGAATTGCTCGGCCGTCATCCAGTCGTAGAACGCCGGCACGTCTGGCAGAAACCCGATCTCGGCGCGAACGGAGTTGCCGGCTGAGGTCACGTCGTGCCCGAGCACTCTCACGCTGCCGCTGGTCGGCCGCGCCAGACCGGTCAACAACCGCAGCATCGTGGTTTTGCCCGCACCGTTGGGGCCGAGGAACCCGAAGATCGACCCTTCGTCGACAGTGAGGTCGACGTTGTCGAGAGCGAGCTTCGACCCAAAGGCCTTGCTCAGAGCGGTAGCCGCTATCGCGTCGCTCATTCCGATTCGGCACCGTCGCGGGTGCCATAGAGCGAGTCAGCGACGCTCCGAGGAGTCTCGCGTCGAGTGGCCGCGGTTTCAACGATCTGTGGGGTGCGTGCGCGACCCACGGCGAAATAGAGGATGGCGCCGAGAAAGTTGACGAGAAGGATGATCGCCACCCACGCCCACTTGTTGCCCAGCATCACCTGTGCCACCGGACGGCGGTACAGATCAATCAAGGCGATCACATTGAGGGTGATTTGCACGGCGACGGCGACGCCCAGCGCGACGATCATCCACAGTGGGAGGCTCGAAAGGCTATCGACCTGCACCGGATCTCCTTCTCTCAGCTGACATTCGGTTTCACGACATGTCTACACCCGTGGGCGATGGATGCAGGATCGAGTGACAGAAGGCCTGGTGTGAGTGGATTCATCAGCTTCGCACCGAGTCTCGCCACACCATCGTGGTCGGAAGCGTGATCCTGACGGGCGCGCCGTCGGTAGAGGAAATGAGGTCGCCCAGCGCTCGCACCATGAGTGCTCCAAGTTCTTCAACCGGCTGACGGATGGTCGTCAGTTTCGGCTCGACCATCGTGGAGATGACCGTGTCGTCGAACGAGATCACGGATACATCCTCGGGCACCCGGCGGCCCCTGGCGCGCAGCGTCGAGAGGGCTCCGGCGGCCATGAGGTCGGACATCACAAAGAGCCCGTCCAGATCCGGCTCGAGATCGAGCAGGGTGTGCATCGCCGCCGCACCTCCCGTCGTGAGGAAGTCGGAGTGCTCGACGAGCCGAGAATCGAGTCCGCTCTCGTCGAGGGCCGCCGTCCATCCGGCGAGACGGTCCACGGTGATTCCCATGCTCGCCGGACCGGCAATGACACCGAGTTTTCGACAGCCAGCACCGATTAGGCCCTCGGCCGCCAATCGAGCTCCGCCGACACTGTCGGCATCCACATACGACACTGGCTGAGTCGCCGAATCGACGGGACGCCCCAGATAAACCACCGGAATATCCGTTCGAGCGAGCAGGCGGGGGAGCTCCGTGTTGTGAGCCTCCAAGATCACCAGCGCGCCGTCGATGTGACTGGACTCTATGTATCTAAGGAATTTCTCGTCGGGCTCACCGTCCGCGCGGAGGATCATGACCAGTTGCTGCTGCGATTTGGCCACCTCCCGGATGGCGCCGTGGAGCGCTATGGAGAAGAAAGCGTTCGAACCTTGAGACAGATCGGCCTCGGGGACGATGAGCGCCACCGAATCGTGTCGTCCGCGCGCGAGTGATCGCGCCGCTGGGTTGGGCCGGAACCCCAGCATCTCGGCCGCCTCGAGTACGGCCGCTACGCGGTCGGGATGCACAGTGTGGATTCCGTTCATTGCACGCGAGGCAGTCGTGCGCGAGACTCCGGCCTGTTGGGCAACGTCATCGAGTGTGACCATGTGCTCATCTTCCCGCATCTGCCGTTCGGCGGTATGCCTCTCACGTTCAGTCCCACCAACATACCGAAGAAGCGCTTCCTCAGGGGTTGTCATCCCGTAAAAATTCCCTTATGGTGGTCACAATTCATCAAGGAAGCGCTTCCTCAACGAGATTTTGACGATGCGCACCGGATGAAGCCCATAAAGTCCCCAATCACCTCACCGTGGAGGAAAAGAACAGATGAAAGCCAAGAAGAAGATCACAGCAATCCTGGCGGGGGGCGCAGCTCTTGCCCTCCTGGCAGGTTGTGCATCAGCAGGCGGCGGCGATCAGGCCGACGGCAAGATCACGCTCAACGTGTGGACCTTCGGTGGAATGGGCCTGGACGAGGCGTTTGCCCAGTACCAGGAGGAAAACCCCAACATCACCCTGAAGGTCACGAATGCGGGCGGCGCTGACGAGCAGGCACAGTCGCTGACCACGGCGCTGGCCGGCGGAAAGGGGCCGGATGTCGCGGCCATCGAAATCGGGTACATGGCGCAATTCAAGGCGCAACCGCAGAACTTCATCGATCTGAACACCCTGGGCGCCGAGGACATCAAGGACAGCTTCCTCGATTGGCGCTGGGAGCAGGGTGTCGCTGCGAACGGCGCCGTCGTCGGCATCCCAACCGATGTCGGCGGACTCGCCATGGCCTATCGCACCGATCTCTTCGCGGCGGCGGGACTCCCCACCGATCGCGACGAGGTCAGCGCACTGTGGCCGACGTGGGACGACTTCATCAAGGTTGGGGAGGACTACAAGGCCGCCACGGGTAAGGGCATGGTCGACAACGTATCGAACTCCATCTACAACGCGGTGGTGCGCCAGGGCGACGAGATGTACTACGGCAATGACGAGACCGATCTGGTCTATGACAAGAACAAGCAGGTGCGTAAGGCGTTCGATCTCGCACTGGACGCCGTGCCGATCTCATCGAGGACGGGGTCGTTCAGCGAGGAGTGGAATGCTGGCATGAACAACGGCGACTTCGCGGTGTTGGCTGCCCCCGCCTGGATGACCACCTACATCTCGCAGCAGGCTCCCAGCACCACGGGCAAGTGGGACGTCGCAGCCGTTCCCGAGGACGCGGGCAACTGGGGCGGCAGCCAGCTGACCATCCCCGCGAAGTCCGCACACCCTGAGGAGGCGTTCGCCTTCATCCAGTGGTTGATGTCGCCGGAACAGCAGTTGGCCATCTTCCAGGCGCACGGCAACTTCCCGTCCACGCCGGAGTTGTACGACTCCGCTGACATTCAGGACTTCACGAGCGAGTTCTTCAGTGACGCGCCGGTGGGTCCGATCTACGCCAAGAGTGTCAAGGCGATCAAGCCGATCTACGAGGGTCCGCAGCAGCGGATCATCGACACGGCTATCCAGAACGTCATAAACCAGGTCGAGAACGGTGAAGAGCCCGCGGCAGGTGCGTGGGACGCGGCCCTGAAAAATGTGACAACCGCTCTCAAGGGTTAGTCGCTTCACACGTGCGGGCGTCGCGCTGATCGCGACGCGACGCCCGCACCCCCTCCCCATCTCACGTCAATTGGAGTCCGCTGTGGTTCTCACTTCATCACCCCAGGCCGAGTCGGTCGGCGCTGAGCGCCCACCCGAGCGCGCGCCACGCCGCCGAATGCGCGCGGCAAGCAGAATGGACGCGGCGGCCCCCTACGCCTATATCGCACCGTTCTTTGTCATCTTCGCGGTGTTCGGACTCTTCCCGACACTTTTCACCTTCTACGTGGCCCTGTTCGACTGGAATCCAATCGGTGGCCAGACCTTCATCGGACTCAAGAACTTCACCGATCTGTTCAGTGACGAACGGTTCTGGAATGCGCTACGTAACACCTTCAGCATCTGGGTTCTGTCCACGGTTCCCCAACTGATCCTGGCGCTCTTCCTCGCGCAGTTGCTCAACAACGTCCGGCTGAAATTCGCGAATCTCTTCCGCATGTCGATGCTGGTTCCGTACATCACCTCGGTGGTGGCGACCACAATCGTGTTCGCCTCGCTTTTCGGCCGAGACTATGGCCTGATCAACGGTGCGCTCGGGCTGTTCGGTGTGGGCCCGATCGACTTCAAGGCCGACACACTCGCCAGCCATATCCTCGTCTCGACGATGGTGCTCTGGCGGTGGTTCGGCTACAACACCCTCATCTACCTCGCTGCACTGCAGGCGATACCGAAGGATGTGTACGAGGCTGCGGCCATCGACGGCGCAGGAGGGTTCAAGCAATTCATCTTCGTGACGATTCCGTCGCTGAGGCCCGTCATCATCTTCACCGTCGTGGTGTCGACCATCGGCGGCCTGCAGGTCTTCACAGAACCGCTGTTGCTCTCGTCGCCGGGCCTCACGGGCGGTGCGGGTAGGCAATACCAGACGCTCACGCTGTTCCTCTACGAACAGGGATTTGGCAACTTCCAGTTCGGGTACGGTTCGGCGATCGGAGTGACCCTCTTCCTGCTCATCGTTGCGTTCTCGGTGATCAATTTCCTCCTCTCCCGGCGCATTTCGTCGGACGACTGAAAGACAGACCATGACACAGGCACCCATATCTCTGGCCGCGCCCGCACTGGCAAGTCCGCCGACGAACAGCCCGACGAAGAAACGAAAGAACGTCTTCACGGGACGGGTTCGGTGGTACACCTACTTCTTCCTGATCCTCTCGGTGATCGTCAGCGTCTTCCCGCTCTATTGGATGTTCGTTGTCTCCACCAACGATTCGGCCGCGGTCTCGCAGATGCCCCCGACGGTCATACCAGGGGGAAACTTCTTCACTCTCGCCGAGCAGGTCTTCACGACGGTTCCCTTCGTGATGAGCCTCGTCAACTCGTTCATTGTTGCGAGCACCATCGCGGTGGCACAGATGCTGCTCAGCACTCTCGCAGGCTTCGCCTTCGCGAAGCTCGAATTCCGCGGCAAGAACGCCCTCTTTGTGTTCGTCATCGGCACGATGATGGTTCCGACCCAGCTCTCGGTCATCCCGCTCTATCTCGTGATGTCTAACCTGGGCTGGATCGACTCCCTACAGGCGCTCATCGTTCCCGGCATGGCCAGCGCATTCGGGATCTTCTGGATGCGCCAGCACTTCGCGGGCGTGTTGAACAACGAGCTCATACAGGCAGCGCGCATCGACGGATGCAGCACGTGGCAGATCTACTGGCGCATCGCATTCCCCCTTGTCAGATCCGCAGCGTTCGTGCTCGGGCTGTTGGCCTTCGTGACGGCGTGGAATGACTTCCTGTGGCCACTGATCGTGCTCCAGTCTCCCGAGAACTACACCGTGCAGCTCGCGATCAAGGCGCTCCAGAGTCAGTACTTCGTCGACTACGGGCTGGCGATGTCCGGGTCGTTCCTGGCGACCATCCCACTGCTCATCCTCTTCATCTTCGTCGGTCGCAAGATGGTGGCCGGGGTCATGGATGGCGCCTTCAAGGGCTAACCAGCACGCCTTTCACAGGCTAACCAGTACTCATCTCACCGCTCCCCATCAAGAAATCAGGACCATGACTCTCCATTCCACTGCGCGCCGATTCGTCTCACCCGACGCTGTGGCGCGCGACCTCGACCTCACGATCAGCGAGCTGATGGCGAGCATGACCCTCGAAGAGAAGCTCGGTCAGCTGGTCGGGATCTGGGTCGGCGCCTCCGCCAACGGCGAGAGCGTCGCACCGCTGCAACACGAGCAGGACGATTCACCGATCGATTTCGACGAGTTCGCGCGCCATGGCCTCGGGCATCTCACCCGGGTGTTCGGCACCGTTCCCGTCGAGCCGGCGGCCGGCCGCTCAGCACTGCTGGCGACGCAGCGCTGGCTGAGGGAGAATACCCGATTGGGCATCCCGGCCATCGCGCACGAGGAATGCCTGACGGGCCTCGCGGCGTGGAAGGCGACGACCTTCCCCACCCCGCTCGCGTGGGGGGCAACCTTCGATTCCGGGCTCATCGAGGCCATGGGCGAGGCCATCGGCGAAAGCATGGCGGCCCTCGGGGTGCATCAGGGGCTCGCTCCCGTGCTGGATGTCATTCGCGACACCCGCTGGGGCAGGGTCGAGGAGTGCATCGCGGAAGATCCCTTCGTTGTCGGCGAGCTCGGCTCCGCTTACGTGCGGGGCCTGCAATCGCAGGGGGTGATTGCCACACTGAAGCACTTCGTCGGGTACTCCAACTCTCGGGCCGGTCGCAACCTGGCACCCGTGCACGCGGGAACACGTGAGATCGCCGACGTGCTGCTCGTGCCGTTCGAGATGGCGGTACTCGATGCACACGCCGATTCGGTCATGCACTCTTACTCGGAGATCGATGGTCTCCCCGTCGCGGCTGACCCCGCGCTGCTGACGGACCTGCTGCGTGATCGCTGGGGATTCGAGGGCACCGTTGTAGCCGACTACTTCGGTGTGGCGTTCCTCCAGCAGCTTCATCGCGTGGCTCGCGACCTGGGGGATGCGGCGCGCCAGGCCCTCACGGCGGGAGTCGATATTGAGTTGCCCACCGGAAACGCTTACCTCGAGCCTTTGGCCGAGCAGGTGCGACGGGGCGACGTCGAACTTTCCCTGGTGGATCGCGCGGTCACACGCGTCCTCATGCAGAAGGCGCGCCTGGGCTTACTGGATATGGATGCGGATGCTTTCGCCGACAACGGCGCTGACGACACCATCGACCTCGATCCGGCCTCCCATCGCGCGCTCGCCGCGACCATCGCCGAGAAGTCGGTGACGGTGTTGGCTGCTGGCGATCTCCTTCCCCTGGCCGCGGCAGAGTCCGTCGCGGTGATCGGGCCAAACGCAGACCGCGCCACCGCGATGTTCGGCTGCTACTCGTTCGCCAACCACGTGCTCGACCAGCATCCCGACGTCGAGATGGGCATCGAGGTGCCCACAGTGCTCGACGCCCTCCGCAGCGAAGGGGTGCAGGTCAGCGGCTACTCCATGGGATGCGCCGTCGACGATGATGACAGGGCGGGTTTCGAGAGCGCCGTCGCGCTCGCAAGCGCCTCTGACGTGTCGATCATCGTGGTCGGCGACCAGGCGGGCCTGTTCGGCCGAGGAACCGTCGGCGAGGGTTGCGACCGCGATTCGCTCGAACTTCCCGGGGTGCAGCGTCAGCTCGTGGAGGCGATTCTTGATGCGGGCAACCGCGTGGTGCTGGTGGTCGTGTCAGGTCGTCCCTACGCGATCGAATGGGCCGCCGAGCGCGGAGCAGCGATCGTGCAGGCGTTCTTCCCCGGGGAGGAGGGCGCAGCGGCGATCAGTGGGGTCATCACCGGACGGATCAACCCCTCCGGCCGACTCGCGGTCTCGGTGCCGCGCTCCGCAGGATCGCAGCCTTACTCGTACCTGCATCCGTACCTCGGTGAGGCGACGGATGTTTCCAATCTCGCGACCACCCCGGCCTTCCCGTTCGGATTCGGCCTCAGCTACACGCGGTTCGATTACTCCGAGGCTGCGCTAAACCAGCAGGTCATCGAGGCCGACGGCCACTTTGAGATCTCCTTCACGGTCACCAACAGCGGAGATCGAAGCGGCGACGAGGTGGTGCAGGTGTACGCGCACGACATGGTCGCCTCCGTGACCCGGCCGATGCGCCAGCTCGTCGCCTTCACCCGCATCAGCCTGGAGGCTGGCCAGTCCGCGCGCGTCGGGATGCGCATCCCGACGACCCGCATCGCATTCAGCGACCGCAGCATGACACGCATCGTCGAACCCGGCGAGGTCACGCTGTGGCTGGGGCGCGACAGCCAGAACGAGGCTGCGGCGCTGGGAACGGTGCTCATCACCGGGACGCCTCACGCGATCACGATCGACGACAACAGGCAGGTCGACATCACCGTCACCAAATAGCACCACCAGCAGGATCCATTTGACATGCAAAGGAGCATTCACGATGTTATTCACGTCACACACCCGCAAGAAAAAAGTGTTAGAAACTGTCGCTGCGGGTTTAGCAACGGCGCTCGTCGCCAGCGCGGCACTCGTAGCTATGCCTGTCGCGGCCGTCGCGGCCGAAGTCTCCATCGTGGCTGACTTCGAAGACGGCACGCTCGGGCCTCTGCAGCAGAGCGGCGGCGGCGCGAGCACGCTGTCCGTGATCGACCTCGATGGCGGCAAAGTGCTGCGCGTGGCGGGTCGAGACGCGGACTACGTGGGCGTGCAGACCGCCCCCGGCGCACTGGGCGCTGTTGCGGCGGGCGATACCGTCACCGCTTCCATGCGCGTGAAGCTTGCCGATGGAACAGCTGGCACCGCGGGCGTGCGCTTCGTGATGAAGCCCGCCTACACGTGGATCGGCAGCACCGACATGAGCGCGGCCGAGTGGACGACCGTTACCGGCACCTACGTCGTTCCCGCGGGCGCCGACCCCGCCGCACTTCAGCTCTACATCGGCACCGGGGGAGAGCCGGGCACCTATGACTACCTCGTAGACGACCTTCAGGTGAGCGCGCAGACATCCACCGCGCCGAGCGCGACCTTGATCTCCACCGACTTCGAAGACGGACTCGACGGCTGGATCCCTCGGGACAACGGCTCGGGTGCTCCGACGGTGACGATCGCCACGGATGTCGCGCACAGCGGCACTCAGTCGGCGCTCGTCGGCGGCCGCACCTCGCAGGGCAGCGGCATGGGCCACGACGTGACGGGGCTCCTGGAAACCGGTGTCCTGTACGAGGCGAGCGCATGGGTGCGATTCGCGCCCGGCACGCCGACCGACGACGTGTGGCTGACTATGGCCCGCACCGTGAACGGCTCCACCACCTACCAGGGCCTCGGACAGTTCTCGGGGATGTCGAACAGTGAATGGGTGAAGGTCACCCAGACGTTCACCATGGGCGCCGCCGACCAGGCATTCATCTACTTCGAGACCAACTACAACGGCACGAACACGAGTGACCTCTTCATCGACGACATCGTCGTTCGCACGCCGGAGCCCGCGGTGATCGAAGACCTCACGCCGGTCAAAGACACCGTCGACTTCGCGTTCGGTGTTGCGGTCGACAGTCGCGAGACGGTGGGAGCGCCATCCGAGCTGCTCCTGAAGCACGCCGACCAGGTGACGAGCGAGAACTTCATGAAGCCGGAAGCCTGGTACAACGCCGCAGGTGAGTTCACGCCGAACGCTGAAGCAGACAGCCTCATGCAGTACGCGATTGACAACGACCTCGCAGTCTACGGTCACACGCTGGTATGGCACGGCCAGACCCCGGCATTCTTCTTCAAGACATCGGCGGGCACCCCGCTCACCACGAGCGACGCGGACAAGCAGATTCTGCGGGACCGGATGCGCACCCACATCTTCGCAGTCGCGAAGCACCTCAGCGACAGCTACGGCGCCTTCGGCGGCGGGGAGAACCCGCTGTACGCATTCGACGTGGTGAACGAGGTTGTTTCCGACGGGTTCGAGAACGCTGACGGGCTCCGTCGCAGCGAGTGGTATCGCGTGCTCGGCGAGGAATTCATCGACCTCGCGTTCATCTACGCGGACCAGGCGTTCAACGATGAGTACGCGGCAGCTGGCGCAGACCGCCCAGTGACGCTGTTCATCAACGACTACAACACCGAGCAGACCGGCAAGCAACAGCGCTACCACGACCTCGTGGCCCGCATGCTCGCACGCGGGGTTCCCCTCGATGGTGTCGGTCACCAGTTTCACGTGAGCCTCTCGATGCCGGTATCGGCGCTTGAAAACGCGATCGTCGCGTTCAAGGATCTGCCCGTCACCCAGGCGGTCACCGAACTCGACGTGACGACCGGAACACCGGTCACCGAGGCACTCCTGGTGGAGCAGGGGTACTACTACCGGGACGCGTTCCGCGTATTCCGTGCGCACACCGATGACCTCTTCTCGGTCACCGTGTGGGGTCTCACCGACGGCCGCAGCTGGCGTGCAGGGTCCGGCGATCCGCTGCTGTTCAACGACTCGCTCACCGCGAAGCCCGCGTACTACGGTGCGGTCGACGCCGAACTGTCTGCTCGGCTTCGCACGGCCATCGTGTCCGGCGGCGACATCCCGCTGGCCGCATCGGCCACCACCTCGCCGGAGTGGAGCCGCCTACCGCTCAACCGCATCGACGACACCGCTGCCTTCCAGCTGCGCTGGTCGGCCGACCACCTCACCGCGTATGTGCGGGTGGACGATGCGACAGTGCAGTCCACCGACGGCGTCGAATTCAGCGTGGCTGACACCACCGTGGCCGTGCCGCGCACCGGTGCGGCCGGGGCGATCGTCACCGAGCGTGCCGGGGGCTACGACATGGTCGTGCACCTTCCCGTCACCGCAACACTCGGCGACCAGGTCAAGTTCGACATTCGCGTGACCGACGGCGCAACGACCTCGGGGTGGAACACCCCGGGCGAGTTGGGCACTCTCGCCCTGGTCGAGCCGCTGTCGTTCGTTCAGGTGGAGGCGGCACCGAGTGCCGTGACGATCGACGGAACAGTCGACCCGGCATGGTCTGCAGCGCGCGTGATCACGACCGACAAGCAGGTGAGCGGAACGGGCGGCGCAACGGCGACCGTTCGCACCCTGTGGTCGGGATCGAAGCTCTACGTGCTCGCTGACGTCGCCGATCCCACCATTGACGTGACGGGGTCCGACCCGTGGACCCAGGACTCGGTTGAGATCTTCGTCGACGCCGGCAATGTGAAGAGCGGTTACTACCGGTACGACGACACCCAGATTCGCATCAGCGCCACCAACGCCGTGTCGTTCGGCACGGGGGATGAGGCGTTCCAGCTCAACCGGGTGCGGAGCGCGACATCCGTCATCGATGGCGGGTACCGCATCGAAGCGGAGATCGACCTGCTCGAAGCCGGCGGACTTGGCTCATTCCAGGGGCTCGACATCCAGGTGAATGATGCCTCGAACGGTCAGCGCACATCAGTGCGCACCTGGGCGGACCCGACCGGAGCCGGCTTCCAGTCGACCGCCCGGTGGGGTGTCGGCGAACTCGTGAAGTCGCTTCCGGCCATCGATGTGGTCCGCGCACCGAAGATCACCGGTTCGGCCAAGGCCGGCAAGACGGTCGGGGTGCAGGACGGCAAGTGGAGCGTGAAGAAGGTAGAGCTCGCCTACCAGTGGAACCGCGACGGTCAGCCCATCGCCGGAGCCACCGGTGACACGTACCGTGCGACTGCGGCGGATGCGGGGACGGTTCTCACCGTGACCGTCACCGCGAAGGCCGACGGGCACTCGAACGGCGTCGCCACGTCCGACCCGGTGACCGTGCAGGGGTCCAAGTCGGGTAAGGCCGACTAAGTGGGTTAGCAGCAGATACGCGGATGCCCCGGCTGTGCTTGTGCGCGGCCGGGGCATCCGTCGTTTAGGTCGCCCCAGGGGGCAACCGGCCTTTTGACATTCGAGGGGATACGGAGAATCGAACTCCGGTCATCAGTTTGGAAGACTGAGGCTTTACCATTAAGCTACATCCCCGGGTTCCGGTCGCGAGGCGACCGAAGAGCCGTAGAACAGTGTACCTGACGTTGAGAGCCGCGCTGTGCATCCGGCTCTCTCAGAAGACTGGGCAGATGTGCCCCCACGCAGCACGCTAGACTTGCCGAGGCCATTTTCGCCAGTTTCGAAAATGTCCGAAGTCCGGGGCGTAGCTCAGCTTGGTAGAGCGCTCGGTTTGGGACCGAGAGGCCGCAGGTTCGAATCCTGTCGCCCCGACAGCACTTCCCCCAACGAACTACAGGAGACCACAACGTGAAGACCACGGTTGAGAAGCTCACCGCCACCCGCGTCAAGCTGAACATCTCAGTTACCCCCGAAGAGCTCAAGCCGAGCATCCAGCACGCGTATGAGCACATCGGGTCTCAGGTCAACATCCCAGGATTCCGCAAGGGAAAGATCCCGCAGCAGTTGCTCGACCAGCGCGTCGGCCGTGAAGAGATCCTCAACCACGCCGTCAACGACGGACTCGACAAGTTCTTCCGCCAGGCGGTCACCGACGAGAAGATTCGCGTTCTCGGTCGCCCCGAGGCCGACATCAAGACGTGGCCAGAAGTCAAAGACTTCAGCGGCGATCTCGAAGTTGTTGTCGAGGTTGACGTGCGTCCCGACTTCGACCTTCCGAAGCTCGACGGCCTCACCCTGACCGTCGACGAGGCCAAGGTTTCAGCCGACGACGTCAAGGACGAGCTGGATGCCCTGCGCAGCCGCTTCGGAACCCTCGTCACCGTCGATCGCCCGGCGAAGAAGGGCGACTTCGCCCAGCTCGACCTGGTTGCCAAGATCGGCGACACCGAGGTCGACTCCGCGACGAGCATCTCGTACGAGGTCGGATCGGGCGAGCTCATCGAGGGCATCGATGAGGCACTCGACAGCCTCAGCGCCGACGAGACTACCACCTTCGAGTCGACACTCCTCGGTGGCGACCACGAGGGCGAGACCGCACTCATCACCGTCTCGCTGCTCGCCGTCAAGGAGCGCGAGCTTCCCGAGGCCGACGACGACTTCGCCCAGATCGCCAGCCAGTTCGACACCATCAAGGAACTCAAGGCAGACATCAAGGAGCAGGTCGCCAAGTCGAAGGTCTTCGGCCAGGGCGCACAGGCTCGCGACCAGATCGTCGACGAACTGCTCAAGTCTGTCGAGATCCCGGTTCCGCCGAAGCTCGTCGAAGACGAGGTGAACCGCCACCTCGAGAACGAGAACCGTCTCGAAGACGACGCTCACCGCGCCGAGGTCACCGAGTCGAGCGAGAAGACGTTCCGCACGCAGATCCTGCTCGACTCGATCGTCGAGGCCGAGGGCGTCAAGGTCAGCCAGAACGAGCTCACCAACTACCTCATCCAGGGTGCTCAGCAGTACGGCATGGAGCCGGGCGAGTTCATCCAGGTTCTCGACAAGAACGGCCAGATCCCCGGAATGATCGCCGAGGTCGCTCGCGTCAAGGCCCTCGCCGTCGTTCTCGGCAAGGCGAAGGTTGTCGACTCCAAGGGCAAGGAGGTCGACGTGTCGGCCTTCACCGCATCAGCGCTCGGCGACGAGAACGATGACTCGGAAGAGATCACCGCGGCCGACCTCCAGGGTTCGAGCGACGACCACGCTGGTCACGACCACAACTAAGAATTGTTGAACGAACGGCCGTCCCTCGGGGCGGCCGTTTTCGTTAACGCGCCAGATCGATCGCGTAGCCGCGCACCGACGCGGAATACACCGGCAGGTAGTCGGCGAGGGCGGCAAGCGCAACGGAGGCCGCGTCCCGTTCGTCCCCCCGGCTGGCCAGCGCCAGCGCGAGGAACGCGGCACTGGGCCCGGTCCACTCATCCGCCGGATGTTCGTGCAACTGCCGCTCGAGCATCCTGATCGACTCGTCAGGCCGACCAAGATTGCGCAGGGTGCTGGCGAGCTGGATGACCGCTCGCGGCAGTGTTGCCGCGTCCAGCCCGAGCTCGATGGCGCGGCGGTACAGCGGCTCAGCTTCGGCTTCGAGGCCCGCATAGTCTCGGGCCGACGCCGCCTCGAACACAGCGGATGCGTCATCCGGAGCCCGCTCGGCAACCAGCGCGTCCATGGCGGCTACGACGTCCAGCTCGGCCATGCCGTCCGCGGCTGCCCACAGATCGCTGACCCTGGCCTGCCAGTCTGAACTCATGCCCCCATGGTATTCGCGCCCCACCCTTCGGAAATTCAGGAGATCCGGGCCGGAACTCGCCGAAGAGGGGCCGCACGACCGCCGGAACGCGCAAGTTCCTGAATTTCCGAAGGGGCGGGGGAGTAAGGCGCGCGACGCACCGCGATCTGCCCACGGCGAACACCGGCATTTGGGCCAACGCGCTCCAGTAGATTCGACAGCAAGCGATAACGCAATACCGATTAGAAACAGACGGAGCGCACACAATGGCCCAACCGGCATTGGTCTCAAGCATCTTCGACCAACTCCTCAAGGACCGCATCATCTGGCTTGGGTCAGAGGTGCGCGATGAGAACGCCAACGAGATCTGCGCGAAGATCCTGCTGCTCGCAGCTGAGGACCCGAAGCGTGACATCTTCCTGTACATCAACTCACCCGGTGGCTCGATCACCGCTGGCATGGCGATCTACGACACGATGAAGTTCGTTCCGAACGACATCGTGACGGTGGGCATTGGCCTCGCAGCGTCGATGGGGCAGTTCCTGCTCTCGTCGGGCACCAAGGGCAAGCGTTACATCACCCCGAACGCGCGAGTGCTTCTGCACCAGCCGTCCGGTGGCTTCGGCGGAACCTCTGCCGACATCCAGACGCAGGCTGGCGTCATCCTCGACATGAAGAAGAGGATGGCCGAGCTCACCGCCGAGCAGACCGGCAAGTCGATCGAGCAGGTGCTCATCGACAACGACCGCGACAACTGGTTCACGGCGCAGCAGGCACTCGAATACGGATTTGTGGACCATCTCCGCGAGTTCGCTTCCGACGTGGTCGGCGGCGGCGGCACAGACGAGGCCGTCTCTAACGAGTCAGCAACAGGCGAAAAGGACTGATCATGGACAACTTCAACCTCCCAGGGTCAGGCATGGCCAGGCCCACGCCAAACGACCGCTACATCCTGCCGACGTTCGAGGAACGCACGGCATACGGCTACAAGCGCCAGGACCCATACGCGAAACTCTTCGAAGACCGCATCATCTTCCTCGGTGTGCAGATCGACGATGCGTCAGCAGATGACGTCATGGCCCAGCTTCTGGTTCTCGAGAGCCAGGACCCCGACCGCGACATCGTGATGTACATCAACTCACCCGGTGGCTCGTTCACCGCGATGACGGCGATTTACGACACGATGCAGTACATCCGTCCGCACATCCAGACCGTCGTTCTCGGGCAGGCCGCGTCGGCTGCCGCTGTGATCACGGCCGGTGGAACGAAGGGCAAGCGACTCGCGCTGCCGAACGCGCGCATCCTGATCCACCAGCCCAGCGGTGGCTCGGAGGGCTCGAGCCAGGCCTCCGACATCGAGATCCAGGCGCGCGAGATCCTGCGCATGCGCGGATGGCTCGAGGAAACGCTCGCGTTCCACTCGAACCGCACGCCAGAGCAGATCAACAAGGACATCGACCGCGACAAGATCCTCAGCGCGGCCGAGGCCATGGAGTACGGTCTGATCGACCAGGTGCTCACCAGCCGCAAGAACCTGCCGGCGCTGACCCAAAGCTAAGAAGCTCGACACAGAAGAAGGGCCGTCCCGCACTGCGGGGCGGCCCTTCCTGCATTGTGGCTCTAGGCCTTTCGGCGCCTCGTGGCGACGAACAGGGTCACGAGACCGGCGACGAGCACCGCGGCAATGGCGCTACCGATCCACAGCACGTCGCTGAGGTTCGCGTCGCTGCGGTTGACCGGCGCCGTGGTCGACTCCTGAGCGGCCGCAGCCTCGCCTCCACAGTTCGGGGGCGTCGACGAGCCCGCCGAGGTCGCTGCGTTCGCTGACGGCGCCCACGTGAAGTCGATCTCGCCCGACACCGTGTGGCCGTCAGCCGAAACCAGCTGCCACAGCATCCGATAGTCGCCGGCGTCTCCCAGCGAGGCTCCCGTCGAGACCGTCGAGTCGACAATGGAGACACAGCCGTCCCCGTAGTAGAGCCCCGCGGCGTCCGTGACCTCGATCGCGAAACCCGAGCCACCCCCCGAAAGGTCGAGCAGCGCTTCGTTGGTGGTCACCGAGAAGGTTTCCGGAGCCTCCGTGATGGTGCTGCCAGCCTCGGGTGTCGAAGCGACGAGATAGTTGTGCGCCTGGGCCGGGGTGGCGACGGCCAGCAGCAGGGCCACAGCGGCGGCGAGAGCTCCCGCGGCCCTGGCGCGTGACGCGAGCACTACTGTCCCGCCGGACGACGCGCGATGACTGCAAGCACCAGCGCGATAGCGCCGAGCACGAGACCGCCGATGCCGAGTACCCGTGCCAGCACGTCGGGCGAGTCGGTGTCACCGGCCGCGCTGATGGCCAGCTCGTCATCCTCATGGCTGTCGTCGGCGGTTGCCGCGTCGTGGTGATCGACCGCCGTGTCGTTGATGTACAGCACAGGCGCCGGATGCTCGGCATCCTCGCCTGTCTCACTCCAGCTGACGACACTCCCGTCGTTGTAGGTCTGCTCTGTGGGCAGCACGATGGACCCGGTGTCGGGAACCGGCCCGACTGACAGCGGGAACAGCTGCAGCTCGCCTGCCACAATTTCGGCTCCGGGGTCGGCCGTCCAGATGACGGATGTCACGGCCTCCGTGATTTCGCTCTCGCCCACGGTGACGGGCTCGGGCAGCGTCGAGCGCACGAGCTCTGCCGTCCACCCTGCGACCGGGACGTAGCGCACGCTGGTGAAAGGGGTGTCGGTCGGCAACGACACCTCGACCCGGGTCGTGCCCGCAGTCTCTGACTCATTGGGCACCCTGAAGGTAATGACCGAATACGATCCAGCTTCGGACTGGGTCGGGTCCACTGACACGTGGGCGCTGGCGGCCAGAGGTGCTGCCACTGCGAGGGCCAGCCCGGCAGTGATCGCGATAGTTGACATGGTTGTGCGCTTCATTGATGTTCTTTCGTGACGATGAGTCGCGGCCTGTGAGCCTGCGACAGAGAGGTGGATGCTGCGGAGTGACCGGCCTACGCGGCCGTCAGCTCCGGCGGTCCACGGTGTCTCATCGCCGACAACAGAACGGTGAGGTCGCGCGGCACGAAGCGAGCGACCACCGGGATCCGCGCGGGTTGCGGCGCGGGGGAGAGCGGAACAAGGGTGGCCAGCAGCCTCGAGAAAAAGAGCCGGGCGGTGTCGGAGATGCCCCAGAACGCTCGCTCAGCGTGCAGGAACGCGATGACGGTGATGGGAGCGGCGATCCCGTGCGCCATCCACATCGTCGCTCCGTCGTGGAGTGGGGTCGACGCAGTTGTTGCCGCGAGGGAGACAGCCCCCGAGTGTGCGTGCACGGCGGCCGCGGGCATCCCGAGGGTGCTGAACACCCCGTGAAACAGCGCCTGGCTCAGGGCGACGGATGCGGCGAGCCGCCACGCCGACACAGTGCGGCCCGCGAGCAGGGTGCAGATCGCGGCAGAGATGACGAGCGTGGCGAGAATGGCGAACAGGCTCGGGGCCGCGTCGCCGGCAAGGGTGTGCGAGAGCGCGGCAACGAAGGTTGCAAAGCCGGCAGCGGTGACGCCGCGGGCGACACGCGCCCATCTCGAACCCATTGCTGCTCCGATTTCTACCTGTCGTAGACAATCGTGCCACACCGACACCCGACGACGGCACGCCGTAACGTTGGGCGGCGGATGCCGGAGAGTGTCGCCGGTTCGGGATAGGCTCGATAAAACGCTCGTTCTCGAGCGCCGTATTTGGGAAGGAACTTTCGCATGGCCCGTATAGGGGAAAGCGCCGATCTTCTCAAATGCTCCTTCTGTGGCAAGAGCCAGAAGCAGGTTCAGCAGCTCATCGCCGGTCCCGGCGTCTACATCTGTGACGAGTGTGTCGAACTCTGCAACGAGATCATCGAAGAACGACTTGCCGAAGCCGGCGAAGAAGTATCGAGCGAATTCGATCTTCCCAAGCCGCGCGAAATCTACGCGTTCCTCGAAGAGTACGTGATCGGGCAGGAGGCGGCGAAGCGCGCTCTCTCTGTGGCCGTCTACAACCACTACAAGCGCATTCGCGCCCGCAACACCATTGCGTCTGCCGACATCATCGACGATGTCGAGATCGCGAAGTCGAACATCCTGCTCATCGGCCCGACGGGCTGTGGCAAGACCTACCTCGCCCAGACGCTGGCGAAGCGACTGAACGTCCCGTTCGCTGTCGCCGACGCCACGGCGCTGACCGAGGCCGGTTACGTGGGTGAGGATGTTGAGAACATCCTGCTCAAGCTCATCCAGGCAGCGGACTACGACGTGAAGCGTGCCGAGACCGGCATCATCTACATCGATGAGATCGACAAGATCGCCCGCAAGGCCGAGAACCCCTCCATTACGCGAGATGTTTCCGGCGAGGGAGTGCAGCAGGCGCTGCTGAAGATTCTCGAGGGCACTGTCGCCTCCGTTCCGCCGCAGGGTGGCCGCAAGCATCCTCATCAGGAGTTCATCCAGGTCGACACGACGAACGTTCTCTTTATCGTGGCCGGCGCCTTCGCCGGACTCGAGGAGATCATCTCGCAGCGCGCAGGTAAGAAGGGCATCGGATTCGGTGCTCCTCTGCACAGCAAGGGTGACGACGTGAACCTCTTCGGCGAGGTGCTTCCGGAAGACCTGCACAAGTTCGGGTTGATCCCGGAGTTCATCGGTCGACTTCCTGTCGTGACCACCGTCACTCAGCTCGACCAGGTCGCCCTGATGGACATCCTGACTCGTCCGAAGAACGCGCTCATCCGTCAGTACCAGCGCATGTTCGAGATTGACGGCGTTGAGCTCGACTTCGAGCCGGACGCACTCGAAGCCATCGCCGACCTGGCCGTGCTGCGCCAGACCGGTGCCCGTGGCCTTCGCGCCATCATGGAAGAAGTGCTCGGCCCGATCATGTTCGACGTGCCGTCAGATGACGACGTTGCGCGCGTCATCGTGACGAAGGCCGCTGTGCTTGAAAACGCGGCCCCGACGATCGTTCCGCGCCGGGCAGTGCGCGCCGAGAAGTCGGCCTAAAGAACTTCCTGTTGCCGCGCTCGTCGCGGCCCGGTCTTCTGCCGCGCCTTCGCGTGGCCGACGATGACGGAGGTTTTCGCCCCCTAGGCTGGAGTTTCGCTCAGGAGGTATCCGCCATTTTTCAGCCCATCTCGGCAGGGTTCGTTGCCGCCATCTCTGGTTTCGCAAGCTCGTTCGCCCTCGTGATCGCCGGGCTGGCAGCTGTGGGAGCGTCGCCCGGCGAGGCGTCATCCGGTTTGCTGGCCATCTGCCTGTCGATCGCGATCGTCAACATTGTGGCCGCGCTGTGGCTGCGCATCCCTCTCGCGTTCGCCTGGTCCACCCCGGGCGCGGCAGTGCTGCTTGCGACCGCGACAGAGGGCATCAGGTTTTCGGATGCGGTTGGCGCCTTCCTCGTGAGCTCGGCGCTGCTCGTGTTGAGCGGGCTCTGGCCCGCGCTCGGCAGGGCCATCACGAGCATCCCGAAACCCCTCGCGAACGCGATGCTTGCGGGGGTGCTGCTGCCGATCTGCCTCGCGCCCATCGAGGCCGTGGCGACCCTGCCGTTCCTCGCTGCTCCCATCGTTCTGGTTTGGATTGTGCTGTACCGGCTCGCACCGCGGTGGGCGGTTCCCGCGGCGATGGTCGTGGCGGTCGTGGCGATCGTGATTGCCGCCGGCACAGACTGGGTGGCGGCATCCGCCGTGCCGCAGCTCATCTTCGTCGCTCCGACCTTCGACCTGTTCACCATCCTCAGCGTCGGCCTCCCGCTGTTCGTCGTCACGATGGCCGGGCAGAACGTTCCGGGCTTCGTTGTGATGTCGACGAGCGGCTATGTTGCGCCGCCCAGATTCGCGCTCGTGGCATCCGGAATCGGCTCGGGTGCGGCCAACATGTTCGGCGGCCATGCCATGAATCTCGGCGCGATCACCGCGGCGATCATGGCCGGACCCGAATCGCATCCCGACCGGAGCAAGCGGTGGATCGCTACCCTCACCAACGGCATCCTCTACATCCCGCTCGGCCTGGGGGCCGGGCTGGCTGGCGCGCTCGTGACGGCGGCTCCCTCGATCCTGATCACGGCGGTGGCGGGGCTGGCCGTCATGGGCGCGCTCATCACCAGCATCGTGAATGCGCTTGACGAGCCCGAGCACCGGCTTGCGGCCATCCTGACCTTCCTGGTCGTGGCATCCGGTGTGGTGATCTTCGGGATCGGTTCTGCGCTGTGGGGTTTGCTGGTCGGCGGCCTTGTCATGGCGTGGTTGGGATGGCGCCGTCGATCAACAGTGTGATCGCGGAATGCCGGGCGTGCTCCGTCGGTTGACGCTGTTATGACAGTGCCACTCTCCGTTCTCGACCTCGCCTCCGTTTTTGAAGGCATGAGCAATGCGGAGGCGCTGAGGCAGACCATCGACACCGCGAAGGTGGCGGAGTCGTTGGGCTACCGCCGATTCTGGGTCGCCGAGCACCACGGAATGCCCGCTGTCGCCTCCTCGGCGCCCGCCGTGTTGATCGGTGCAGTCGCGGCCGCCACGTCCACGATTCGGGTTGGCTCCGGTGGGGTGATGCTCCCGAACCACTCGTCTCTCGTCATCGCCGAGCAGTTCGGAACCCTCGCGGCTCTGCATGGCGACAGGATCGACCTCGGTCTCGGGCGTGCTCCCGGCACCGACCAGCTCACGTCCTCCCTGTTGCGCCGGGGCGCTGGCGCCGAGAGCGTCGACGACTTCCCGAACCAGGTTCTCGAGCTGCTGGCGTGGTTCGGCACCATCCCGCCCCTCGACAACGGGATCGGATCCCGCGTCGTGGCAACCCCCGGGCTTGGCGACGCTCCCGAGATGTGGCTGCTCGGCTCCAGCGATTTCAGTGCTCGGCTGGCCGGACTCATGGGACTGCCGTTCGCTTTCGCTCATCACTTCGCGGGTGGTCCGAACACAGTGCGCGCCTTCGACATGTATCGGTCGTCGTTCACGCCGTCGGTGATCCTGCGCGAGCCACACTCGATGGTGGCGGTGTCGACCTTGGTGGCTGATACCACGGCCGAGGCCGAGCGGCTGGCCCTGCCCAACGCCCTCATGTTCGTGCGGATGCGCCAGGGTGTGCGGCCCGGCCGTATTCCGAGCCTGGCCGACGCCGAGGCTTATCCATGGAGCGACGCCGAGCGCGAATGGGTAGCCGAGCGCAACTCCCACCAGGCGATTGGCGACCTGGCTCACGTCACGGCTCAGATCGACGCGCTGGTCTCGGCCACGGGGGCTGACGAAGTGATCGTCGTTCCGCAGGGCCCCGACCTCGCGGTGAAAACCCGGACCCTGCGCGACCTCGGTCGCTAGTTCAGCCCGCGGCGATCCAGCAGCGGCTGGATCTCGGCGTCGCGACCGCGGAAGTCACGGAATGCTTCGAGTGGATCCTTCGACCCACCGACCCCGAGCAGTTTCTGCCGGAAGCGGTCGCCGTTGGCGCGCGTGAGCCCGCCGTTCTCCTTGAACCAGTCGACGGTGTCGGCGTCGAGCACCTCGCTCCAGATGTAGGAGTAATAGCCGGCGTCGTAGTCCGAGTTCGCGAACACGTGCTGGAAGTAGGTGCTCGAGTACCGAGTGGGTACTGCAGGGTTGTCGAGCCCGGCCGCGGCCAGCGCCGCAGCCTCGAACGCGGCGACGTCGGTGATCGAGGCATCCGGAGTGATGCCGTGCCAGGCCTGGTCGAGAATCGCCGCCGCGAGGTATTCGGAGGTGGCGAATCCTTCGTTGAAGGCCGACG
Organism: Salinibacterium sp. G-O1; assembly: GCF_030063305.1. GTDB lineage: Bacteria > Actinomycetota > Actinomycetes > Actinomycetales > Microbacteriaceae > Rhodoglobus. Next base: position 699,878 of record NZ_JASISV010000002.1, on the reverse strand, counting down.
ACGCCTGGATCTTGTCGACGAACTCCTGCGGCATGGGCTCCCCGGTCTGGTGGTGCACCGCGTAGTTTGCGAGAACCTCCGGCCAGAGCATCCACATCTCGTTGACTTGGCTCGGGAATTCGACGAAGTCCCTGAACGTGTTCGTGCCCGAGAATCGCGGGTAGGTGACGCGCGCGAACAGGCCGTGAAGCGCGTGCCCGAACTCGTGGAAGAACGTGTTCACCTCGTCGTAGGTGAGCAGGGTGGTCTCCCCGGCGGCGGGCTTTGGCACGTTGAGGTTGTTGGTGACGATGACCGGATGCCCGAGCAACTCAGACTGCGAGATGAGCGAGTTCATCCACGCCCCGCCGCGCTTCGAGTCGCGCGTGTAGAGGTCAAGCGTGTACAGCCCGACGGGGGTTCCGTCGTCGTTGGACACCTCGAACACGCGAACGTCGGGATGGTAGGCGGGAATGTCGTGTCGCTCGCTGAAGGTGACGCCGTAGAGCTTCGTAGCGGCGAAGAACACGCCGTCCTGCAGCACGCGCTCCGCCTCGAAGTACGGCCGCATCTGTGCGGTGTCGACGTCGTAGGTGGCCTTGCGAACCTTCTCGCTGTAGAACGCCCAGTCGTGAGCCTCGACGGGATGACCGGCGATGGCCTCGAGTTCGGCCTGCTCGGCCAGCGCATTGCGGGCGGCCGGTGTCGCCAGCCTGCTGAGCATCGCGGCGACGGCCGCCGGAGTCTTCGCAGTTTCGTCGGCGATCACCCACGCCGCGTGCGATTCGAAGCCGAGCAGCGCCGCTCGCTCGGCGCGGAGCCGGGTGATGTCGAGCACGAGCCGGGAGTTGTCCCAGGTGCCGCCGCGATTGCCGCGCTGCATGGAGGCGGCCATCACCCTCGCGCGAACCTCCCGGTTCGTCAGCGCAGACAGCACGGGCTGGCCGGTAGGGAGGATCAGCGTGATGAGGTACTTGCCGTCGAGACCGCGCTCCTTCGCAGCCTCCGCTGCGGCCGAGATCTCGCCGGCCTCAAGACCGTCGAGGTCGGCGACGTCGTCGATCACCACGGCGAGGTCGTTGGTGTCTGCCAGCAGATTCTTCTCGAAGCGGGCGTTCAGGGTCGACAGCTGCTGGTTGAGCTCGCGCAGCGTCTGCTTCTCGACATCATCGAGGCCTGCACCCGCGATGGTGTACTCGGCGAAATAGCGCTCGACCAGGTAGGGGGAGTCTGCGTCGAGCCCGAGGGTGTCGAGCTGATCGAACAGTGTCCTGATGCGTTCGTAGAGCCGGGCGTCGAGCCGGATCGCATCGGCATGCGCCGACAGCTGCGGCGCGAGTTCCTCCTCCAGTTCGCTCGTGAAGGGGTTGCCGTCGGCCGAGGTCTTGTTGAAGAACACCGTCGCCACGCGTTCGAGAAGCTGACCGCTCTTCTCCAGGGGGATCATCGTGTTGTCGAACGTCGGAGCGTCGCCATTTCCCGCTATCGAGCGGATCTCCTCGAGCTGGTCGGCCATGCCCTTCTCGAATGCTGGAAGAAAATGGGCATCCTCAATGAGTGCAAACGGCGGCATTCCGAAGGGCAGGGTGCTCGGCTCGAAGAAAGGATTCGTCATGCCGCAAGCCTAGGTGGGGAGGCAGGGCGCGGGAGGTTACCCTCGACGAGTGACGTCTCAGGAGAAGTACACCCACGGCCACCACGAAAGCGTGCTCAAGAGCCACACGTGGCGCACCGTCGCCAACTCGGCGGCCTATCTCGCGCCTCGACTTGAGTCCGGGATGTCGCTGCTCGATGTCGGCTGCGGCCCCGGCACCATCACCGTTGAGTTCGCTGACGCCCTGGCGCCGGGCCGGGTGGTGGGGGTGGATGCCTCGGCCGAGGTGATTGCGAAGGCGGCCGGGTTCGCACGGCCGAACCTGGAGTTTCTCGTGGCTGACGCGTATGCGCTGCCCTTCGAGGATGACACGTTCGACATCGCTCACGCGCACCAGACCCTCCAGCATGTGGCCAACCCTGTCGCCGTGCTCAGGGAGTTGCGTCGCGTGGTGAAGCCCGGCGGTCTCGTCGCCGCCCGCGACGTCGACTACGCCGGCGTGATCGTGTATCCGGAGTCCCGGGGGCTGACCGAATGGCTGCGGATCTACGAGCTCGTGCACCGCAGCAATGGAGGCGAGCCGGATGCGGGCCGGCGGCTGAAGGCCTGGGCGATGGAGGCCGGCTTCACCGATGTCGCGACGACGGCATCCATCTGGAACTTCTCAGACGCGACCGACCGCGAATGGTGGGGGAGCATGTGGGAGGCGCGGGTGCTCCAGTCCGCGTTCGCTGATGACGCGACCAGCAAGGGCATCGCCACGCTGGAGGATCTTCGGGCCATCAGTCGCGCCTGGCGTGAATGGGCCAACTCCGAAACGGGCTGGCTCGGCATGCCCCACGGCGAGATCATCGCCACGGCCTGAGGTCAGTCGACCTGCTCGACGGCCACAGCGCCGTCGTGGCCCACGCGGATCGTCGTGCCGTCATCGAGCTGTACGACGGGTCGGCTCTCCAAGTACGTGAGGGTCCAGTACCAGCCGGGGCGATCCCCGATCTCCCGCTCGACCTCACGGATCGCGGCGATGACGCTCTCGGAGAGTCTGGTCGGCGGTTCGTCTCCGACATTCCACCGGGTGCCGAGCTGCATCAGGTCTGCTTCTCGTAGGTGACCCAGCTCATTCGGGTGGCGGTCTTGTCGTAGACGCTTTGCGCGGTCGCGTTGTCTGCTGCGGTGATCCACCGGAGCGTTCCACCGCCGTCGGATGCCGCTCGCTCGGCGACCGCGTCGATGAGCGCCGTCGCCGCACCAGAGCCTCGTGACTCCGGCTGCACGTAGAGGTCGTCGAGGTGCCACGCGGGGCCGGCGGTGAAGGTATCCGGAACTTGCCGATACAGCGCGAAGCCGACCACGTCACCATTCTCGACAGCGACCACCGCGCAAACATCGGCGTCGGCATCCATCAACCACGACCACACGCCATCGAGTGTTGCCTCGGTGAAGTGAGTCTCGTAGAACACCCCGTAGTCGACGAAAAGTCGGCGCCAGGCGTCACGGTCCTCTTCATGGATGTCGCGAACCTCGGTCATCGAACGCCCTCTCTCGGCTACTCAGCGACCTCGGCAAGCACGATATCCCGAACCTCGATCGACTCTGATTCCTCGAACTCTACGCTGGCGATGCGACCCACGGCCGAAAGATCGCCCAGACCGAGCTTCAGGATGGCCGGACCCGCGATCGTGGCCGAGACCACGTCCGCCTTCTGCGAGACCTTCGCGTCGGTCTTGGCGCGGCGGATTCCGATCAGCGCCGCACTCACCGCGCCGAGCAGGCCGCTCGGGGCTGCCGTGACGCCGGTGTCGGCGGTCGTCGGCCAGGCCGCCGTGTGCACCGACTCGTCGTGCGTCCAGCTCCACACCTCTTCGGTGGCGAACGGAAGGTATGGTGCGAGAAGGCGCACGAGCACCTCGATGACCGTGCGCAGGGCGATCGCGGCGCTCGCCTGATCCTCGGGGGTGGATGCGCCGTATGCGCGCTCCTTGACGAGCTCCATATAGTCGTCGGTGAAGGTCCACAGGAACTTTTCGGTGACCTCGAGGGCCTTGGCGTGATCGAAGTCTTCGAGCGCGGCGGTGGCGATCTCGATGACCGAGTTCAGTTCGGCGAGCACGTCGATGTCGAGGGGTTCCGTGACGGCGCTGGAGGAGGGGTCGGCCGGCAGTGGGAACGAGTAGACGAACTTCGCCGCGTTCAGAACCTTGATGGCCAGTCGGCGACCGATCTTGATCTGCTTCGGGTTCTGCGGGTCGAATGCTGCGTCCGTGCCGAGGCGGCTCGATGCCGCCCAGTAGCGCACGGCGTCGGAGCCGTGGTCGTCGAGCATGCCCTTCGGGGTGACCACGTTGCCCTTCGACTTCGACATCTTTTTGCGGTCGGGGTCGACGATGAAGCCGGAGATTCCGGCGTTCTTCCACGGCACCTTGCCCTCTTCGAGCTCGGCGCGCAACACCGTCGAGAACAGCCAGGTGCGGATGATGTCCTGGCCCTGGCTGCGAAGCGAGTACGGGAACACGAGATCGAAGAGCTCAGGATCTGTCGCCCAGCCGCCGGCGATCTGCGGGGTCAGCGACGAGGTGGCCCAGGTGTCCATGATGTCGAGCTCACCGACGAAGGTGACTCCACGGTCGGCCTCGGCGAATCCGGGGGGAACGTCGCTGGACGGGTCGATCGGCAGCGTTTCTTCTGCTGGGACGATCGGATCGCCCTTCGTGCCCTCGGCGTCCAGGTGGTACCAGACGGGGATCGGCACACCGAAGAAGCGCTGGCGCGAGATGAGCCAGTCACCGGTGAGGCCCCCGACCCAGTTCTCGTAGCGGACGCGCATGTGGTCTGGGGTGAAGTCGATCTGCTTGCCCGCCTCGATCAGGCGTGCACGCAGTGCGGCGTCGCGCGCTCCGTTCTTGATGTACCACTGACGGGTCGAGATGATCTCGAGCGGCTTGTCGCCCTTCTCGAAGAACTTCACGGAGTGCGTGATCGGCTTGGTGTCGCCGATCATCTCACCGCTGGCCTTGAGCAGTTCGACGATCTTCGCCTTGGCGCTGAAGACGGTCTTGCCGGCGAGCTCGGCATACGCGGCCTTGGCGGCATCCGTCTCGATCGCCTCGGGAGCGTCAGCCACAATGCGGCCGTCTGCGCCGATGATGGTGCGGTTGGGCAGGTCGAGTTCGCGCCACCAGACCACGTCGGTCACATCGCCGAAGGTGCAGATCATGGCGATGCCTGATCCCTTGTCTTTCTGGGCGAGGTGATGCGCCACGATGGGCACCTCGACGCCAAAGATCGGGGTGGTGACGGTGGTGCCGAACAGCGACTGGTAGCGCTCGTCATCGGGATGCGCCACCAGTGCCACACACGCGGCGAGCAGCTCGGGGCGGGTCGTCTCGATGTGGATGTCGTCGCCACCGTCGCGGTGGAACGCGAGGCGGTGGTAGGCGGCGGGCTGCTCTTTGTCTTCGAGCTCGGCCTGCGCGACGGCCGTGCGGAACGTGATGTCCCAGAGTGTCGGGGCCTCGGCCTGGTACGCCTCACCGCGGGCAAGGTTGCGCACGAACGCACGCTGTGCGGCCAGCTGCGCCTCGTGACCGATGGTCCGGTATGACAGCTTCCAGTCGACGCTCAGACCCAGCTGGCGCCACAGATCCTCGAACTGCTTCTCGTCCTCAGCGGTGAGGGTCTCGCACAGTTCGATGAAGTTGCGGCGCGAGATCGGCTGCTGGTCCGCGGCCTTGGATGACGCGTTGTCTCCACCCTGCAGCGGGGGAACGAATCCGGCGTCGTAGGCCAGCGTCGGGTCGCAGCGCACGCCGTAGTAGTTCTGCACGCGGCGCTCGGTGGGTAGTCCGTTGTCGTCCCATCCCATCGGATAGAAGATGTGCTTACCGCGCATGCGCTGGAACCGGGTGACCAGATCCATGTGGGTGTAGCTGAATACGTGCCCGATGTGCAGGCTGCCCGACGCGGTCGGCGGGGGAGTGTCGACGGAGAAAAGCTCGGCCGGCCCAGCGGCGAGGGCGGCGTCACGATCGAACTGGTAGGTGCCCCTGGCTTCCCACTGGGGGGCCCATTTGCCTTCGAGGCCTTCGAGTGCTGGCTTCTCCGGGATGCGGGAGTCGGCGTTCGAGGCGGCGTGGTCAGAAGACATGGTGCTCCAATTCGATGTATGCGGCACCGAGTCTGTATCGCCGGTCTTTGAGAGATCTGACGATGGGGTGCCTGAGTGTGACAGTCGAGTCGATTCTATCCGGGCGCGAGGCACCGGCCAGCCGTCTAGTCTGGGGCGATGAACCGACGGCGCGTGACCATCGACCTGCGCCGACCTACCCTGAGGCTGCACTTCGGGGTGCGTCCGACCATCGTGATCGACGGTGTGTCGCAACCCACCCAGTGGGGCGTCGGCACCTGGCTGGTCGAGGCGGACGGCGAGTCCGGCGTGGACGTGTTCCTCTTCGCCAAGGGTCACACCTTCGGCCGTGCGCACTCGGCGCTCGGCGGGGATGCGCTCACCTACGTCGCGCCGCGCCTTCCGTTCGGCGGCGGCCGATTCGTGAACTGATCAACGGCACTGCATCGTGAGCGCGATCTGCGCGTCGGTGGGGCGACCGTAGATGGATTCGCCGCTGCCGTCCTCCGAATACCCCATGCCGATCGCCCAGGCCGTGGCCCACACCTCATCCTGTGAGTCAAACGCGGTGCTGAACAGGTCGTAGCACTTGGAGGTGATCGAATGGCCGATCTCGTGAGCGACGAGCGAGGCAACGGCCGAGTTCACGCCCCACAGTTCAGCGACACTGTTCGACAGGCTCACCGTCGAGTACCCCGGGGCCGCGGTGTTCCACGTCGAGTAGCCGCCGTACCCGTTTCCGTCCCCATAGCCGTTCACGATGGGAGCCCAATCGAAGTCGAGCAGAACGCCCCCGGCGATGGAACGCGCGAACGCCTCGACCGCCACCCGCTGCCCGTACAGCGGGCCGGCCTTCTGCGCCTCCTCCGATGCGTGGGATGCCTGCAACTGCTGGGCGGCGGTGACATAGTTCGCGATCTCGGGTGCCAGCTCGCCGCTCCAGTAGAGCGATGCCTCGACGGAGTCCACCACGGATACGTATGAGATGTGCACGAGGTTCTCGGCGGAATAGTTGGCGGCCAGCAGCGCGTCCGCGCTCGGCCTGATCGTGGCGATGAGTGCGTCACCCGCGGTCATGGTGCCGTGCATCTCGGTGGCGAGTTCGGCGACAGCGGTCGTGAGGTCGTCTGCTCTGGATGTCAGCGCCGGAGTCTCGGCGGTGAGCTCGGCGGTGGCGGCATCCAGTTCGGAGACCCCCGTCGGCCTTTCGCCGAGCGTCGGAACGGTGGTGTCGAAGCCCGTCACCGCATCTGCTGCTGCCGCGAGGGCGTCCCGGGATGCGGCAAGAGCCGCCTTCTGCTCGGCACCGACGTAGCCGTCCGCGGCCGCAGCCAGGGTGTCGTCCGCGATCACGACGTAGTCGGCGGCGAACCCCATCAGCTCGTCGGCGTCATCCACCAGGGACTGCAGGCTGGTGGCGGCATCCGTTCGATCGGCCAGAGCGTCGTCGTAGCGAGCGTTGGCAGCGTTGGATTGCTGCACGGCGATGCCGACCGGGATGGCGATGGCCAGAATCAGCGCGACAGCGCCGGCCGCAATTGCGATCGTGGCTCGACGAGAGGGCAGCCGGAAGCGACCGCCCCGAGGTGGCAATGACTCGGCCGCCACCGCAGGTTCCGGCACAGCGGGATCCGAAGCATGGTTGTCGCTCATGTTTCGAGTATGGATGCTCCGCCGCCGCCGCAACATGGGCAGTGGTGCCCGTTCTCACCGGCCCATGTGGCACAAACTGCTCGATCCCGCGGCGGGTGGAGCGGTTCGGGACAGGCGACGGCTGGCTACCCAGCGTCAGCGTCGAGATCCGCGCCGACATCGTCGACGGCGTCGTTGTCGCTTGCCGCATCGACCGGCTGCGCGGCTCGCGAGACCGCATCGGCAGGCTCGGCGGTTTCGGCAAGCCCGAGAGCTCGCCGGGCATCCTCGCCACTCAGCCCAAGGAGGGTCTTGACGTGCAGGTCGCTCTGCGGGAAGGGGATCTCGATGCCGTGCGCTTCCAAAGCGGAATGCAGGGCCCAGTTATAGGCCGCGGTCACAGCCGCAGGCTTTTTCGTCGCCTCAGGGTTGAGCCAGATGACGAGTTCGAAGTTCAGCGAGCTCGAGCCGAATTCGACGAGCCAGACCTGTGGACGTTGCGGACCGTCGAGATGCAGGGTGAACGGCACCGCCGCGGCCGCTTCAAGCGCCGCCTCCTTCACCGTGTTCTTGTCGGTGCCGTAGGCGACGCCGAATGGCACACGCAGGCGTCGTCGTACGTCGCGGTAAGTCCAGTTCACCACTCGGCCTGAGACGAATTCCGAGTTCGGCACCAGGATGTCGATGTTGTCGTTGGTGACGATCGTCGTAGCCCGGATTTTGATGTCGCGCACCTCGCCGGTCACACCGGATTCGAGCTCCACAAAATCCCCGACCTTCAGAGACTTGTCGATCAGCAGCACGATTCCCGAGATGAAGTTGCTGAACAGCGACTGCAAACCGAAGCCGAGACCGACCCCGAGCGCACCGCCGAGCAGCGCGAATTCGCTCAGCGGCACCCCGAGCGCCGCGATCGCTGCGAAGAAACCGATCCCCAGAACTGTGTAGGTGACCAGTCGCGAGAGGGTGTACCAGGTCGAAAGATGAGGGCTCTGCGAGCTGCGGGAACGGCGCAGAATGACGACGCGTAGTACGAACGCGATCAGGACGGCCGCCACGATGATGCCAGCCGCGGTCAGGACTTCAGCCAGCGTGATCGGCGCTCCGAAGGCGTCGACCGCGGCTCGAGCCAGGTTGCCGTTCATGTGCCGAGCAAAGCACGGCAGGTGCGGGATGCGGGAGAGGCGCGCTCAGCTGCGCCCACGTGCACCCGCGAGCCGCGGCAAATGTTCACGGAACCGTGTCCGACGCAACATTTGCCGCGGTTCGCGGCGAGGCGTTACCTCAGGATGGGATCCGCGTCGACGGCACGGGTCCAGCGCGAGGCGATGGATGCGCAGACCAGGGTGATGGCGGAGATGATCGCCAGCACGACGCCGGGGTGCCACCACGCGCCATCCGTCGCAATCGACAAGCCCTGGGTGGCGAACGGGATGATGCCGGAGAGCGCGGCCGCGACCGCGTAGGCGATCGACATGGCGCTGTACCGGACGGGGCCGCCGAAGATGTTCGCCATCAGGCCGCCGAGTCCTGCCCACGCGAGGGTCGGCAGGATTCCGCCGATGATCATCGTGCCGACCAGGATCTGGAAGGTGGCGAACTGCAGCAGGAAGTACATCGGGAACGCGATGAGCAGGGTTCCGATGGCGCCGATTACGACCACACGGGCGGGACCGATGTGGTTCGCGAGCACCCCGAACAGTGGGATGGTCACGAGCTGCAGCAGGCTGCCGATCAGGGTGGCGAGCGCAAGGTCGGGGTACGAGAACCCGAGCACGCTGATGCCGTAACCGATCGTGTACGTGTTCATGAGCGAGTACGACCCGATCCCGAGCATTGCTGCTCCGACCGCGACCAGGATTGCGACCGGGTACTTGCGGAACGCGGCCAGCACAGGGATGCGCTCGCGCTTCTTCTCGACCACGAGCTGGGTGAAGACCGGGGTCTCGTTGATCGCGAGGCGCAGGTAGAGAGACACGGCCAGCAGCGGGAAGGCGAGCAGGAACGGAATACGCCAGCCCCACTCGAGCATGGCGTCGCCGCCGATGATCGTCGGCAGGATGAGCAGCAGGGCTCCGGTGAGGATCGTGCCGACGGGGGAGCCGAGCTGGGGCAGTGCGGCGTAGAGTCCGCGACGCTTCGGCTCCGCGTGTTCGACAGCGATCAGGATGCCGCCACCCCACTCGCCGCCGAGCGACAGCCCTTGCGCGATTCGCAGGAGCAGAAGCAGCAGCGGCGCGGCGATGCCGATCGTGGCGAAGTCGGGCAGCAGCCCGATCAGGCCGGTGGCCACGCCCATGATCGTGATCGTGATCAGCAGGGTGCGCTTGCGGCCGATGCGGTCGCCCAGGTTGCCGAAGATCGCGGCTCCGATGGGGCGGACAATGAACGCGACGGCGATGACGGCGAATGAGCCGAGCAGCCCCGCGGCCGGATCCAGATCGGGAAAGAACAGTGCGGGGGCGAAGATCGCGCTGAAATACGCGAAGACGTAGAAGTCGAATGCTTCGAGGGATGAGCCGACAAGTGCGGCCCAGACTGCCTTGCGAGCCGTGGGACGGTCGAAGAGCGGGGCGGGTGTTGCTTCTGTAGTGGTTGGCGCTTTGCCACTGGTGGTAGTCACAAAGAGTAAAGCTTACGAGTTGGGTGGCGCATTCCCGCATCCCTCATATTCCGGGCGCTCGCTGCCGCTACACTTGACGCAGAATGACGTTGATCCGGCCATCACCGGGGAGTTCTCGGAAGAACGGGTGCAAGCCCCAGTAGAGCCGAGCGGGTAAGCCCGTCACAGCAGTGAGAGAGGCCAACGCGCGTAACAGCGTGAGGGCAAGCGGGGTGGTACCGCGGCAGCAATGTCGTCCTCGTGTTGAGACAACACCAGGAGCCGCACACATGTCGTACCCCCGCCACACCCCCGACGAGCCTGTCGCGCCGTCACCGCGCTTCCCCGAGATCGAGGAGCGCGTTCTCAGTTTCTGGAAGACGGATGGCACCTTCCAGGCGTCCATCGACCAGCGCGACGGCGCACCGGAGTGGGTCTTCTACGACGGCCCTCCCTTTGCCAACGGGCTTCCGCACTACGGTCACCTCCTGACCGGATACGCGAAAGACCTGTTCCCCAGGTTCCAGACCATGCGCGGCAAGCAGGTGCACCGCCGCTTCGGGTGGGACACCCACGGCCTGCCGGCAGAGCTCGAGGCGATGCGTCAGCTGGGCATCACCGAGAAGGCGCAGATCGAAGAGATGGGCATCGCGGTCTTCAACGCGAAGGCCCGCGAATCCGTGCTCGCCTACACGAAGGAGTGGGAGGACTACGTCACCCGCCAGGCGCGCTGGGTCGACTTCGAGAACGACTACAAGACGCTGGATGTCACGTTCATGGAGTCCGTCATCTGGGCGTTCAAGCAGCTGCACACCAAGGAGCTCGCCTACGAGGGGTTCCGCGTGCTGCCGTATTGCTGGCACGACGAGACTCCGCTCTCCAACCACGAGCTGCGCATGGACGATGACGTCTACAAGATGCGCCAGGACCAGTCGGTCACCGTGACGTTCGCGCTGGATGGCGCCAAGGCCGAAAGCCTCGGCCTGACCGCCGTGCGCGCTCTCGCCTGGACGACGACACCGTGGACCCTCCCGACGAACCTCGCGCTCGCCGTGGGACCCGACATCGACTACTCCGTCGTGCCGAGCGGTCCGCTGGGTGGCGGTGACGGGGCGGCAGAGGGTGTCGCCGACTACCTGCTGGCAACGGACACGATCAGCGCATACGCGAAAGAGCTCGGCTACGAGTCGGCGGATGCCGCGGCATCCGCGATCACCCGGACGCTGAAGGGTCGCGAGCTCGAGGGCGTGCGCTACGCCCGATTGTGGGATTACTTCGCGGATGCCGCCGAATGGGGCACCGAGAACGCCTGGCAGATCCTTGTCGCCGAGTACGTGGCCACCGGTGAGGGCACCGGCATCGTGCACCAGGCCCCCGCCTTCGGTGAAGACGACCAGCTGGTGTGTGCTGCGGCGGGCATCCCGGTCATCCTGTCTGTCGATGACGGCGGCAAGTTTCTGAGCGTCATCGAGGATGTCGCGGGCCTGCAGGTGTTCGAGGCCAACAAGCCGCTCATCCGCAAGCTGCGTGACGACGCACGACTCATGCGTGTGGCGAGCTACGAGCACAGCTACCCGCACTGCTGGCGTTGCCGCAACCCGCTGATCTACAAGGCCGTGTCGAGCTGGTTCGTGAAGGTCCCGGAATTCCGCGACCGCATGGGCGAGCTCAACCAGGAGATCAACTGGGTTCCCGAGAACGTCAAAGACGGCCAGTTCGGCAAGTGGGTCGCGAACGCGCGCGACTGGTCGATCAGCCGCAACCGATACTGGGGCAGCCCCATCCCGGTCTGGAAGAGCGACGACCCCGACTACCCGCGCGTCGATGTCTACGGCTCACTCGCCGAGCTCGAAGCAGACTTCGGGCGTCTGCCGTTGAACGCGGACGGCGTGCCAGACCTGCACCGTCCCTACATCGACGAGCTGACCCGTCCGAACCCCGACGACCCGACCGGCCGCTCGACCATGCGCCGCATCGAGGACGTGCTCGACGTCTGGTTCGACTCGGGATCCATGCCGTTCGCGCAGGTGCACTATCCGTTCGAGAACCAGGAGTTCTTCGAGGCGCACAACCCCGCAGACTTCATCGTCGAGTACATCGGCCAGACACGCGGCTGGTTCTACATGCTGCACGTGCTGTCGACCGCGCTGTTCGACCGGCCGGCGTTCAAGAACGTCATCAGCCATGGCATTGTGCTCGGCAGCGACGGGCAGAAGATGTCGAAGAGCCTGCGCAATTACCCCGACGTGAACGAGGTGTTCAACCGCGACGGCGCCGACGCGATGCGCTGGTTCCTGATGTCGTCGTCGGTGATCCGCGGCGGCAACCTCGTCGTCACCGAGGAGGGCATCCGCGCTGGCGTGCGCGAGCTCATGCTTCCGCTGTGGAGCACGTACTACTTCTTCGCCCTGTACGCGAACGCGAGCGACTACGAGGCCACCTGGAGCACAGCCTCCGAGAACCTCCTCGACCGCTACATCCTCGCCAAGACCGGCGAGCTGGTTCGGGATGTCACGGCCGACCTCGAGGCGCTCGACAGCCCCATCGCCGCGGCCAGGCTTCGAGACTTCGCCGACGTTCTGACCAACTGGTATGTCAGGCGCAGCCGCGACCGGTTCTGGCAGGGCGACCACGACGCGTTCGACACTCTGTTCACCGTGCTCGAGACCGTCATGCGCGTTGCTGCTCCGCTCATCCCGCTGATTGCGGAGGAAGCGTGGCGGGGGCTCACGGGTGGCCGCAGTGTGCACCTGACGGACTGGCCAGACGCCTCGGCGTTCCCGGCCGACCATGAGCTTGTCGCCGAAATGGATTACGTGCGTGAGATCGCCTCGGCGGGGCTCGCGCTGCGCAAGAACCGCTCCTTGCGCGTTCGACTGCCGTTGGCCAAGCTGACGATCGTCACCACCCGCAGCGAATGGTTCGACGGTGTGCAGGGCATCCTGGGCGAAGAGTTGAACCTCAAGGCCGTCGACTTCGAGCCCCTCGCCGACGGTTCCCTCGAGAACTTCGGCATCAGCCGCAAGCTCACGGTCAACGCTCGCGCACTCGGCCCGCGATTGGGCAAGCAGGTGCAGCAGGTGATCCAGGCGGCGAAGGCCGGAGACTGGGCCGCGTCCGGCGCCGATGGCGTGATCGCCGGGGGAGTCGAACTGCTCGCTGGCGAGTTCGAGCTGCAGCCGGAGGCACTGGATGAGTCGAGTGCGATCGCGTTCCTCGCCGACGGCGGGTTCATCATCCTCGACACCCAGTCGACTCCTGAGCTTGAGGCTGAGGGGTTGGCGCGCGACCTCATCCGTGCCATCCAGGACACCAGGAAGGCCGCCGGACTCGATGTCAGCGACCGCATCACGCTGTCGATCATGGGGTCATCAGAAACCGATATCGCAGCACTCGAGTCGTTCTCCGACACCATCGGGGGCGAGACGCTGGCGACCGGGATCGACTTCGCTGTGTCACCCGAACCCGAGATGTCTGCGCTCGACTCGATGGTCGGCTCACAACGTGCAACGCTTAAGGCTGGCCAATACGCGAATGACGGCGTGCTGGTCATCGACGTCTGGAAATCGGGAGCAGTAAATGTCTGACAACGGTGAATCCGGTCGCGGCGACAACGAAGGCTTCGATACCGGCGACGAGTTCGACGAAAGCGACCTCGGCGATGACAACGCCAACCCGCTCGCCGACCTGAGCCCGTTCGCCCAGGGCGATGAGGGCACGAATCTCGACGACGATTCCGACTTCGAGCTCGAAGACACCGAGTATCAGGATGACGCGGATCGCGTCTACGACGAATTGCTGGCCCGCATCGGCGAGGCAGCTCCCCAGCCGCGGCTCGAAGCCACGCGTCGTGCCGTCGAGCTGCTGGGCGACCCGCAGGCAACCTTCCCGATCGTGCACATCACGGGCACGAACGGAAAGACCTCAACGAGTCGCATCACCGAGAGCATCCTCCGCGCGTACGGGCTTCGCACCGGGCTGCTGACGAGCCCACATCTTCGCCGCGTCAACGAGCGCATCGTGATCGATGGACAGCCCATCTCGAACCGCGCCCTTGCCGCCAACTGGGCTGACATCCGCCCGTTTATCGACATGGTCGACGCCGAGCTGATCGCCTCCTCCGAGGAGCCGCTCACCTTCTTCGAGGCGCTCACGGTGCTGGCCTATGCGAGTTTCGCCGATGCTCCGGTGGATGTTGCGGTCATCGAGGTCGGGATGGGTGGCGAATGGGATTCCACGAACGTCGCCGATGGGCAGGTTGCCGTCTTCACGCCGATCGCGCTCGACCACACCCAGCGCCTCGGGTCGACGATCGCGGAGATCGCGCGAACCAAATCCGGAATCATCAAGCCACTGGCTAACGTCGTCTCGGCGAGCCAGACCGACGATGCGCTTGCAGAGCTTGAGCGTGCCGTCGAGCTCACCGAGGCCACCTTCGCCGTGGAGGGCTCGGGTTTCGAGCTGCTGGGGTCGAACGTCGCCGTGGGCGGACAGGTCATTTCGGTGAAGGGGCTGGCCGGCACGTACACCGATCTCTTCCTGCCGATGTTCGGCGATCACCAGGGTCACAATGCGGCCCTCGCGATCGCCGCCGTCGAGTCGTTTCTCGGCGCGGGAAGCCAGGCGCTGGTCGGCGATGTGCTGGCCGAGGGGCTCGCGACCGCGACATCCCCAGGCCGACTGCAGATTATCGGCACAGAGCCGACGGTGATCGTGGATGCCGCGCACAACCCCCACGGAGCCACCGCCCTGGCCGCGGCGATCTCCACCTACTTCACGTTCGATGAGGTTGTCGTCGTGCTCAGCGTGCTTGAAGACAAGGATGCGCGCGGAATCATCGCAGCGCTCGCGCCCGTGGCCACTCGCATCCATGTGACCCAGTCGCACTCCGATCGCGCCATCGACCACGAGGAGCTCGCCGAGCTCGTGCGTGACGGATGCAGCGACGACGCGACGTTCACCTTCGACACTTTCGAGCAGGCGATTGAGGATGCCCGTGACTGGGCCGCGGAAGCACCGCGCCGCGCCGTCCTGGTCACCGGCTCGATCACGCTCGTGGGCGACGCGATCGAACTCGCGGCCGCCGAGAAGTGGAAGCAGTGACCGACACCAACCCACCCGCACCGCGCGTGAGGCGCGTGCGTTCGACGACCGAGACGCTGCTCAGCATCGTGCTCGTGCTCGAGGCCGTGCTGCTTTTCTTCGTCACGCTGACGGTATTCGGACTCAAGGCGCTGCCTCCGGTTCCCGCATTCGTGGGCGGTGGCGTGCTGATCGTCGCGCTCATTGTCGCCGGACGTCTGCTTCGCTACCCCTGGGGAATCTGGGTCGGGTGGGCTTTGCAGGCTGTGCTCATCGCCACCGGAATCGTTCTGACCGCCATGTATTTTGTGGCGCTCGCCTTTGTCGCGATCTGGATCTACTGCTTCGTCAAGGGTCGCCAGATCGACCAGCAGCGCGCCGCACTCGAGAATCCGACATCCACCTGATCGACCATCGCACCCACAACCCAAGGAGACCCCATGTCTGTTGAAGAATCACTCGTACTCGTCAAGCCCGACGGTGTCGCCCGCAACCTGACCGGCGAGATTCTGCGCCGTATCGAGGCCAAGGGCTACCAGCTCGTCGACATCAAGCTTGTCGAGGCTGACCTCGACCTGCTCGCCCAGCACTACGAAGAGCACCAGGGCAAGCCGTTCTACGAGCCCCTCGTCGAGTTCATGATGAGTGGCCCTGTCGTCGCGCTGCGCATCACGGGCAACCGGTGCATCGAGGGTTTCCGCGTGTTGGCAGGAACGACCGACCCGACCACTGCCGCTCCCGGCACCATCCGCGGCGACCTGGGCCGCGACTGGGGACTGAAGGTGCAGCAGAACCTTGTTCACGGCAGCGACTCGCCTGAGTCGGCAACTCGCGAGCTCGCACTCTGGTTCTAACCCCGCTGCTGCGGCGTCCGGCCTGCGCCGGGCGTCGTCGGCCCACGATCCGGCGGTAGATTCCGCAGCGTTACAGCGTGGCCAGTACGTCGAGTCTCAGCTGGGCGACGATCGCGATCACGAGGTAGCTGGCGACAGTGATCGCCGGGACCCAGGTGTACAGCGCGGCCCCGGCCCGCGACATCCTCGCACCGAATATGCCCGCCCGGGCATTGAAGAGTGTCAGCGTCCAGAACAGCGGGATGGTGGCCGACCAGACGATCATGCACCACGGGCACAGCGTGCTGAGGGCGAAGATGCTCTGATACGCCAGCCAGAGGCAGAGACCGAATGCCCCCAGTACCCCGACGTTCAGGGCGATCCAGAACCATCGTGCGAAGCCCGCTCCGGCAAGCAGCGCCACCCCGACCGCGATGGGGGCGACGAAGCCCGCCACTCCCAGGATCGGGTTGGGGAAGCCGAGGATCGCACCCTGCCATGAGTCCAGGTTCTTGCCGCACTGCACGATCACGCTGAGGTTGCAGTCGAGGTCGACCTCCGGATTCACCAGCACGGCAAGCTTGTCGAGCAACAGCGCGAGCGATGCGAGCCACCCGATCACCCCGGTGACGATGAGCACGATGGCCAGGGGAAGCGAGCGGCGAGTGGCCAGTGCCTGAGTCATGTTCGGATTATCCCATGCGCCAAATAGCCTCTAACTGAGAATGCATGCGATAATCGAGACAAGTCACCCGAGCCGCGCTCGACGTGGCACCTAATACAGATTTACCGGGCATGAAACCGGGCCAGGAATGCAGTCCAACGCTAGGTATGCGACGAACTGACCGAGGCGGATAGCAAGTTCCGTTCAATAGTGACAACAAGCTTGAGTTTGACAAATGTCTTAGTGACAAAAGCATTGATGCAGCGCGAGCAGCCCTCCCGGGGGCAGGCCCGCTGCATGACCTGAAGAATTAGCAGCAGTCCTCCGCACACATGCGGGGATAGCGCACGAGAGAGTACCCGGTGAGCGGCGCGGTCGCCCACCCGGGCTAGGAGTACGCCAGCAATGGTGAATACACACGACAACAACGCAGACGGTCCGAAGAAGAGAAGTCGCCTGTTCGGTGGCCGCAAGGCAGCACGGGATGCTGCGGCTGCGGTCCCGACGCCGGACGAAACTCCCGCGGCGCCGGCTGCGCAAAGCCAGGCTCCACGAGTGGTTGCCGAGCCGAAGGCCGACGCAGCGCCCGCCGAAAAGCCTCAGGTCACGCAGCAGGATGCCGCCGAGAAGCCAGCCTCCGACCAGCCGCCGGTGAAGCGCAACCCCCCACGCAAGGCCGCACAGGCTCCAGCCGCGGCTGATGCCGACGCCCCTGTTGCCACGACAGCGCCAGCGAAGAAGGCCCCAGCGCGCCCGAGCACGTCCCTGCTGTTCCAGGCACCGGACCTTCCCCCGATGCCCGAGCGCGCCCCCGGCCGCGAGAGCAACGCCCGTGCCGATCGTGAACCACGTGAGAAGAACGCACGCGACCAGGGCCGCGAGAACAGCCGCGACGGTGGCAACACCCGCGGTGACCAGAACAACCAGGACAACCCCGATGAGGCCGGCACAGTTCGCCGCCGCTCACGTCGTCGCCCGGGTGAGGAAGCCCGTCCCGGCGATGAGGCGCCCAACACCGTCGTGCGTGTGCGCCAGCCGCGCCCCGAGCCGGTCGTCAGCAACGAGCCCACACGCATCAAGGGCTCGACGCGACTCGAGGCGAAGAAGCAGCGCCGTCGCGATGGTCGCGACGCCGGCCGCCGCCGCCCCGTGGTCACCGAAAGCGAATTCCTCGCCCGCCGCGAGAGCGTAGACCGCATGATGGTCGTGCGTTCGAAGTTCGACCGCATCCAGATCGCTGTGCTCGAAGACAACGTGCTCGTCGAGCACTATGTGGCCAAGGCCGCAGACGCCAGCCTCATCGGCAACGTCTACCTCGGCCGCGTGCAGAACGTGCTGCCGAGCATGGAGGCTGCGTTCGTCGACATCGGTCGCGGCCGCAACGCCGTGCTGTACTCAGGCGAGGTCGACTGGGATGCCGCTGCGCTCGAGTCGGGCGAAGGCAAGACCCAGGCTCGCCGCATTGAGCTCGCACTCAAGCCCGGTGACCGGGTTCTGGTGCAGGTCACCAAAGACCCGGTTGGACACAAGGGTGCCCGTCTGACCAGCCAGGTGAGCCTCCCGGGTCGCTACCTGGTCTACGTACCCAACGGTTCGATGAGCGGCATCAGCCGCAAGCTGCCAGACACCGAGCGCGCGCGCCTCAAGAAGATCCTGAAAGAGGTGCTTCCCGAGAACGTCGGCGTGATCGTGCGCACGGCGGCCGAAGGCGCGACAGAAGAGCAGCTCACCCTCGACGTACAGCGCCTCACGAGCCAGTGGGCCGAGATCAGCCGCCAGGTCGAGACACAGCAGGCTCCGGCGCTGCTGCACTCTGAGCCAGACCTGTTGATCAAGATCGTTCGTGACGTCTTCAACGAGGACTTCCAGAAGCTTGTTGTCGATGGCCTCGACGCGAAGGGCACGATCGAGGGCTACCTGAACGCGGTTGCTCCCGACCTCTCCGAACGCGTCGAGAGCTATGACGACACGAACGTCGACTCCTTCGACAAGTTCCGCATCACCGAGCAGATCGAGAAAGCCCTCGACCGCAAGGTGTGGCTGCCGTCGGGTGGCTCGCTCGTCATCGACCGCACCGAGGCCATGACGGTCGTTGACGTCAACACCGGCAAGTTCGTCGGCTCGGGTGGAAACCTCGAAGAGACCGTCACCAAGAACAACATCGAGGCGGCCGAGGAGATCGTTCGCCAGCTCAGGCTGCGAGACATCGGTGGCATCATCGTCGTCGACTTCATCGACATGGTGCTCGAGTCGAACCGCGACCTCGTGTTGCGTCGTCTCGTCGAGTGCCTCAGCCGCGACCGGACGAAGCATCAGGTGGCTGAGGTCACCAGCCTCGGTCTGGTGCAGATGACCAGGAAGAAGCTGGGACTCGGACTTCTCGAGACGTTCAGTGAGCCCTGTGAGGTCTGCTCCGGACGCGGTGTCGTTGTGCACCACGACCCCGTCACCAAGAACCGTCAGCAGCAGCAGACGGCTCAGCCCGCAGCCGACGGCAACAGCCGTCGAGGTCGCAACCGCAACAGCGGAGGCGGCAACGGTGGTGGCAACAACAACAACGGCGGCAACGGAGGCGGAAACGGCGGCGGCCAGTCTTCCCCATCCACCTCGGTCAAGAACGGAATGGGCAGTGCTGGCACGCATGCCATCACGGAGGATGTTCGGAATGCTCTCGCGAGGGTAGCGGCGAGCACTGTGACCCACACCACCGAGATTCCGGTTCAGCAGGCCGCGCCCGCGCAGCCGGAGGCCGCTGAGGCTCCGTCGAAGGTTGAAGAGGTTTCGGTTGCTGCCGCTGAAGCGGCTGTTGCGATCCTCGATATCCCCGTGAAGAAGAACTCTCGGGCGCCTCGAAAGATCTCGACCCATGACGCCGAGCAGATCCTCGACTCAGTCCTGGATGCGCTTCCCGCGCCCAAGCAGCCCGGCCAGGGACGCTCACGCGTGTCGCGCCGCGTATCGTCGCCGATCATCACGACGGACGACAACAAGGCTTAGCTCGTTCCGAACGCCGGGTCGTCCGCGAGGATGCCCGGCGTTCGGCAGTTAACCGACGCGGTTCAGGCGAGCGTGAGGAAGATCTTTTCCAGCTCGTCCGGCGTGATGGTTTCGCTGTCGGGGTCGGCAATGCAGTTGCGCATCGCCGACGCCACGATGCTGAAACCGGCCCGATCGAGTGCCTTCGAGACGGCCGCGAGTTGGGTGACGACGTCACGGCACTCATCGCCGCGTTCGACGGCAGCGATAACGGCCGTGAGTTGCCCCTGAGCCCGGCGCAGCCGGTTCACGGCCTTCTTCTGCTGAGCTGCACGTTCCGCTCCCATGTCGTTCTGGGCAGCGCCGGTGGTGATGTCGGTCATCTGAGTCGTCCTGTCGTTGTGGTTCCGGCTGCCCAGGTGAGGTAGCCGCCGTCGAGATTGGTCACGCTGTGCCCGGACTGGGTCAGGATGCGCGTTGCGGTGTTTCCGCGCTGGCCCACCTGGCAGTGCACGATGACGTTGCCTGGCGGGATTTCGGCGACCCGGTCCCGGATCTCATCAAGCGGCACGTTGATCGCTCCGGGAATTTGCCCGCGCTCAAATTCGGCGGCGGTACGCACGTCAAGGATGGTCGCTCCGGCCTCGGCCAGTGCATCCACCTCATGCCACTGCACGGTGGGTACCAGCCCGGAGGCCGTGTTCTCGGCGACGTAGCCCGCGATGTTCACCGGATCCTTGGCCGACGCGTACTGCGGTGCATAAGCGAGTTCCAGGTTCTTCAGTTGCGAGGCTGTGATGCCAGCGCTGATGGCGACGGCGAGCACATCGATGCGCTTGTCGACTCCGTCCCTGCCGACGACCTGGGCGCCGAGAATCAGGTCGGTCGCAGGATCGACCAGGAGCTTGATCGCGAGGGGGGAGCCTCCGGGGTAGTAGGTGGCATGCGAGGCAGGATGCACGTGGATGACGCGGTGTGGGCGACCGCTGGCGACAAGCCGCGTCTCGGTCCAGCCAGTGGAGGCGGCCGTGACTCCGAACACACCGATAATCGAGGTGCCGAGGGCGGGCACGGTGTCTTCGGCAGTGCCAGCTATCGCGTCCGCCACCGCGCGCCCGTGACGGTTCGCCAGTCCCGCGAGTGCGACGAGTGTCGCCGTACCCGAGATGAGGTCGGTCTTCTCGGCCACATCGCCGACGGCGTAGATCGATGGATCGGTTGTGCGGTGCCTGACGTCGACCCAAACACCGCCGCTCTCGCCGATGCGCAACCCTGCGGACGCCGCGACGGTCACGCTCGGGGCGACGCCGGTGGAGTCGATGATCAGATCGGCCTGGATGCGTGTGCCGTCGATCAGGGTCACGATGTCGTTGTCGACCGAGCGAACCTGGGTTCCGGTGTGGATGGTGACGCCGTGCTCGGCGAGCTCGGCGGCGAGAGGCGCAACCATCTCGGGGTCGAGAGTGGGGAACACCTGGGCTCCGCGCTGAATGACGGTGGTGGCAAATCCGCGATGACGGATGTTCTCTGCCGCCTCGAGACCGATGAAGCCACCACCAACGATCACGACCGAGGAGGTGCCTGGCTCATCCAGAATCGCGTGGATGCGATCCATGTCATCGATCGTGCGCAGCGTGTGGGTTCTGGGTGAGGCCACAGCGGCAGGCAAATTCGCCGTGGCGCCCGCGGCGATGATGAGGGTGTCGTAGCCGTGAGTGCTGTCCTTGCCGGATGAGTGATCGTGCACCGTTACGGTCTTGGCGGCAGCATCGATGGCCGTGGCTTCGTGGTGAAGCTTGACGTCGATCTGGAATCTGTCGTTGAACGTCTCCGGAGAGTGAGAGATGAGCTTGTCGCGGTCGGTGATGACACCGCCTACGTAATACGGCAAACCGCAGTTCGCGAACGACACGTACGGGCCGGCCTCGAAGACGACGATCTCAGCGTTCTCGTCGAGCCGACGCAGCCGCGTTGCGGCGGCCATACCGCCAGCGACGCCACCGATGATGAGTGTTTTCTGGGAAGTCTGCATGAACCCACTATACCCCGGGGGGTATAGTAATCAATGTCCCAACGAGCGAAGGAGAATTAAATGTGTAGAGCTGTCACGTGTAAGAAGTGCGGGAAAACGACCTGGGCTGGATGTGGGCAACACGTCGATCAGGTGATGCGGTCAGTGCCGAGCAATAATCGCTGCCGCGGTCACGAGGGCGAGAAGTCGACAGCGAAGCCGAGCCTGCTGTCGCGAATCTTCAACCGCAGCTAGTCGCTAGCGGTCCCGCTGGCGCACCCGCAGGCCGCTGCTCTCCAACCTGCGCACGAACTCCCGCACGCTGACCGGTTCGGCCCCCCGAGCGACGAGTTCGGTCCACATCCGCGCCGGAACGTCGTAATGGTCGAGGTCGAAGGCGCGGCGGGGGAGTCCAGCGGATGCTGCGAACTCGTGCAACTCATCCAGAGACGTGTCGCTCACAATGTGGGCCCAGACCGTGTCGTGCGCTGGCCAGATCGCCTGATCGATCAACACTGTCATCCAAAAATTCTACGGCTAGCATGGGGGCCATGGCGATCACCGTGAAGCAGATGCTGAGCAGACACGGCGCTTTCGTCTCCGGTGTCACCGGCATAGCCGTCGCGATGATGCTTGTCGCGCAGGGCATCGTGCAGGCCGCGACAGTTTTTCTGGCCGTTGGCGGGCAGATGCAGCCGACCCAATACCTGCTGTCGTTTGGTTACGTGCTCGTGCAGGCCGTTCCCTTCGGGATCGGATTCTTTCTCAGCCTCTGGCTCGTGGCGCCGATCGCTGAAGAGCTGAGAGTGCCGCACGTGATCACGCGCGCGATACTGGCAACGGGTATCGCATCGACCCTCGTGTTTATCGTCAGCGCCGTGCTCGTGATCGTGGGCGCGTTCACCCTGGGAACCTCCTTCTTCGGAAACTCGTTTCCCTTTCCGCAGTTCGACGGCGGTGGGGCGGGGCGGGGCCTGCTGGTTGCGCTGGCCGAGGCAATCAGCGGGTTTGTCATGCGACTGCCCCTGGGGGTTCTGGCGGGAATCCTGCTATGGATTTGGCGTAAGAATCACCCTCCTAGGCGGCCACTCGAGGGCATGATCGACCTGTAGTGTTGGGGACACGCCTTTCGGGGCGTATTGGGTTTGACCGCTCCGACACTGTCGGGTACTGTTGACCCTTGGTGTCTGCTGGGCCAAGCCCGCTTTGAACACCAACAGCTTCCAACAGTTTTGATTCATTGCATTGATTCGTTCGAGCGCACCGGATATCCGGTCGGTTCGACAAAATAGGTAGGGAAACCAAGTGGTTTACGCAGTTGTGCGCGCCGGTGGGCGCCAGGAAAAGGTAGAGGTCGGCACGATCGTCGTTCTCGACCGCATCAAGGGTGACGAGAACGGCAACGTCGAGCTCGTACCCGTGCTGCTTGTCGACGGTGAGAAGATCACCCACGGTGCGAAGGACCTGGCCAAGGTCAAGGTCGTCGCCGAGGTGCTCAACGACCTCCGTGGCCCCAAGATCGTCATCCAGAAGTTCAAGAACAAGACCGGATACAAGAAGCGCCAGGGCCACCGCCAGGAGCAGACTCGTATCAAGATCACCAGCATCGCGTAGGGAGTCGACTAATGGCACACAAAAAGGGCGCAAGCTCCACTCGTAACGGTCGCGACTCGAACGCACAGCGCCTCGGCGTCAAGCGCTTCGGCGGCCAGGTTGTCGGCGCAGGCGAGATCATCGTCCGCCAGCGCGGAACCCACTTCCACCCCGGCGCCAACGTTGGCCGTGGCGGAGACGACACGCTGTTCGCACTGGCCGCAGGCGCGGTCGAGTTCGGCGCAAAGGGTGGCCGCAAGGTCATCAACATCGTCACAGCAGATTAATCCCCTTCTGACCCGCCGATCTGTTCTCTGAACGGCCCGGACTGCCCAGCGGGGGCCCAGGTTTCACCATGATGGCGGGCTTCGGCTCGCCATCATTCGTTAACAAAGAACGGAGAGTGCCATGGCGTCATTCGTCGACCAGGTCACCCTCCACCTTCGGGCGGGGCACGGCGGCAACGGTTGTGTTTCGGTAAAGCGTGAGAAGTTCAAGCCTCTGGCTGGCCCGGACGGTGGCAACGGCGGCGACGGTGGCGACATCGTGCTTCTGAGCGATTCCGGCACAACGACGCTGTTGGGCTTCCACCGCGCGCCACACCGCAGATCAGATCACGGCCAGCCTGGACAGGGCGACCACAAGAGCGGAACATCCGGCGAAGAGATGCTGCTGATGGTTCCCGTCGGCACCGTCGTAAAAGACGCCGAGGGTAACCAGCTTCTCGACATGGACGCGCCCGGCCTTCGGCTGGTCGTCGCTCAGGGCGGGCAGGGTGGCCTCGGAAACGCGGCGCTCGCCACCACCAAGCGCAAGGCGCCCGGATTTGCCCTTCTTGGTACGCCCGGGTTCGAAGGCGATGTCTTCCTCGAGCTGAAGACTGTCGCGGATGTCGCGCTCGTCGGTTACCCGTCAGCGGGCAAGTCGAGCCTGGTTGCCGCCATGAGCGCGGCCAAGCCGAAGATCGCCGACTACCCGTTCACAACCCTTCACCCGAACCTCGGCGTCGTCGAGTCTGGTGAGACGCGCTACACAATCGCAGACGTCCCCGGCCTCATCGAGGGCGCCAGCGAGGGCAAGGGCCTCGGACTGGAGTTCCTGCGTCACGTTGAGCGCTGCACCGCACTGCTGCACGTTCTCGACTGCGCAACACTCGAGCCCGGTCGTGACCCGATCAGCGACCTCGACATCATCCTCGCCGAACTTGCCGCCTATCCTGTGCCCGAGGGCCAGCTGCCCCTGCTTGAACGCGAGCAGCTCATCGCACTCAACAAGATCGACGTGCCCGAGGGGCGCGAACTGGCCGACTTCGTCACCGCTGAGCTCGAGGGGCGCGGCTATCGCGTGTTCGAGGTATCCGCTGTGTCGCGTGCCGGACTGCGGGAACTGTCGTTCGCACTGGCTGCGCTCGTCGAAGCGGATCGTGCTGCACGGGTTCTCGAACCCACGAAGCAGCGCATCATCATTCGTCCGCGTGCCGTCAACGAGAAAGACTTCGTCGTCAAGGTTGAGGGCGGAACGTTCGGCAACGTCTACAGGGTCATCGGTGCCAAGCCCGAGCGCTGGGTGGCACAGACCGACTTCGCCAACGAAGAAGCCGTGGGATTCCTCGCAGACCGTCTCGCGAAACTGGGCGTCGAAGACGACCTCTTCAAGGCGGGTGCCGTGCCCGGCTCGACCGTCATGATCGGCGCCGGCGGGGGAGTGGTATTCGACTGGGAGCCGACGCTGTCGTCAACCGCCGAACTCATCACCAGCCCGCGCGGCACCGACTCGAGGCTCGACGACAACAAGCGAGAGACCAACCGCAAGCGCCGCCAGACCTACCTCGAGCGCATGGATGCCAAGAGCGCCGCCCGCGCCGAACTCCAGGCCGAGCGCACCGCCGGCATCTGGGTCGACGACGAAGGTTTCGCCATCGACAAGGATCGCGGCGCGAAAAAGGATTCGTCTGATGACGGCTCCGACGAGTCCGAGCAGTTCAGTGACTAGTACCGTCCGGTCCCGGGCCGACCTGGCCACAGCACGACGCATAGTCGTGAAGGTGGGCTCGTCGTCGGTCAGCGGGCCGAACGTGGGCCAGATCGCGCCACTCGTCGACGCCCTCGCGGCGGCGCACGCTCGAGGCTGCGAAGTAATACTGGTGTCGTCCGGGGCGATCGCCACGGGCATCCCGTACCTGAAGCTGGATGGCAGGCCCACCGACCTCGCGACCCAGCAGGCCGCCGCGGCGGTCGGGCAGAACGTGCTCATCTACCGCTACCAGGAAAGCCTGTCGCGCTACTCGGTGGTTGCCGGGCAGATTCTGCTGACGGCGGGCGACATGGAGAACCCCACTCACCGCAGCAATGCGCAGCGTGCCATGGAGAGGCTGCTGGGGTTGCGCATCCTGCCGATCGTCAACGAGAACGACACCGTCGCCACGCACGAGATCCGGTTTGGCGACAACGACCGGCTCGCGGCGCTCGTGTCAATTCTGGTTCAGGCCGACGTGCTTGTGCTGTTGAGCGACATCGACGCGTTGTACACCCGGCCGCCCGGCGAGCCCGGTGCCCTCAAGATCGACCACGTCGACTTCGCGGACGACCTCGCCGGGGTGACGTTCGGCGACATCGGTTCGGCCGGGGTCGGAACCGGCGGCGCTGGAACCAAGGTTGCGGCAGCCAAGCTGGCAGCAACAGCGGGAATCCCCGTGCTGCTCGCCTCCACGGGAAGCGTCTCGGACGCACTCATCGGTGTCGACCTCGGCACCTGGTTCGACCCGGCGTCCTAGCACCCCGGCGCGCCCGCATCCGCGCGCCCGCCCGCCCCAACCTTCGGAAATTCAGGAAATCCGCATCCGTCCGCAGCGTCGCTGGGACGGGGGCGCGGATCTCGCCGAGCGGTCGCGCCAGTTTCCTGAATTTCCAACGGTGCTGGCTCTCGGGACGGCGCGGGAGCCGCCCCGGCGTGAGCGTGCGTCACGGCGCGGATAAACTTCAGCCATGGCCGAGACCCTCACACCCCTGCTCGCTGACAAGCTCGAAGCCGCCCGCGATGCCGCGCGCGCTCTCGCCGTGGCAACGACAAGCCAGAAGAATGCTGCGCTCACCCTCATCGCCGACGCGGTGGTGAGCAACTCGGCACGCATCCTCGAGGCGAACGAGCTGGATGTCGCCCGCGGGCGGGAAAACGGCATGACCGAGGGACTGCAGGATCGCCTCCGCCTCGACGACAAACGTCTGGCGTCGCTCGCGGACGCCGTGCAGCAGATCGTCGCGCTGCCTGACCCGGTAGGCGATGTCGTGCGCGGATCGACGCTGGAGAACGGCCTCAAACTCACCCAGATCCGCGTGCCCTTCGGCGTAGTCGGCGCGATTTACGAAGCGCGCCCAAACGTGACGATCGACATCGCTGCCCTGACGCTCAAGAGCGGCAACGCGGTGGTGCTGAGAGGTGGCTCAGCTGCCGAAGACACGAACAGGGTGCTCGTCGAGGTGATCCAGTCCGCGCTTCTCGCGTCAGGGCTCCCTGTCGAGGCCGTGCAGACCATCGACGAGTTCGGGCGCGATGGCGCGCAGCAACTCATGCGCGCCCGCGGTTTCGTCGACGTTCTGATCCCTCGGGGCAGCGCCAACCTCATCAACACCGTCGTCGCTGAGTCGACAGTTCCCGTCATCGAGACCGGAGCCGGGATCGTCCACATCTTCCTCGATGAATCCGCCGACCTGGATCAGGCCGTCGAGATCGTCCACAATTCGAAGGTGCAACGCCCGAGCGTCTGCAACGCTCTCGAAACGCTGCTTGTGCACCAGGGTTCCGCGGCAACACTGCTTCCGCCGGTGCTCGCGAGGCTGCGGGCATCCGGTGTGACGATCCATGCTGACGAGCGCACGCTGGCGCTGTTTCCGGATGCCGTCGCGGCCACGGCTGACGACTGGGCTACCGAATACATGAGCCTCGATCTCGCTGTGCGCGTGGTCGACGACCTTGACCAGGCGATCGACCACATTCGCACGTACTCGACTCATCACACCGAATCGATTCTCACCAACGATGTTGCGAGGGCCGAACGGTTTCTTGCCGAAGTGGATTCCGCGGTCGTCATGGTGAACGCCTCGACGCGCTTCACCGATGGTGGCGAGTTCGGCTTCGGTGCTGAGGTGGGCATCTCGACCCAGAAGCTTCACGCGAGAGGCCCCATGGGATTGCCGGAACTCACCAGTACAAAGTGGGTCGTGCGCGGTTCCGGTCACGTTCGCAGCTAGTATTTAACAGCACCCCCGAATGGAGAAAAATGTCGCTGCTCGTCACCCTCGCTGCTAGCACCGAGGAACTCCATGAACTCGCACCACTTCTCATGCCCCCGCTGGCTTTCGCTGGCGTTGCGGTCGCGATCTTCGTGGCTCTCGGATTCGTGGTGTGGAGCTTTCGCGATGTAGCGAACCGCCAGGGCCAGGGCCCCAGCAAGTCCAGCGACACGCACGGCGCCGGACACTAGGGCTCTCGAGCTTCAATGGCCGAACCAGCTTCGATGGGCGAATCAGGCCTCGATTCTGAAGCTCCTCGACGGGCGCGCGTCGGCGTTATGGGCGGCACTTTTGATCCCATCCACAACGGCCACCTCGTTGCTGCGAGTGAAGTGCAGCAGCAGTTCGACCTCGATGAGGTCATCTTCGCACCCACGGGAAAACCGTGGATGAAGAAGACGGTAACTGAGGGTGAACACCGCTACCTCATGACGGTCATCGCGACGGCCGCGAATCCACGGTTTACGGTAAGCAGGGTCGATATCGATCGCTCCGGGCCGACCTACACGATCGATACGCTGCGCGATATTCGCAAGGCGCGACCGGACGCAGACCTCTTCTTCATCACCGGCGCAGACGCTGTTGCACAGATTCTGGAATGGAAAGATGTAGAAGAGGTGTGGTCACTCGCACATTTCGTGGCTGTATCACGGCCTGGTCATCCGCTGACTATTAGCGGTTTACCAGAGCAAGGCGTAAGCTCGTTGGAAGTGCCTGCGCTGGCTATCTCATCAACGGATTGCCGAAACCGGGTAAGCGGGGGCTTCCCGGTCTGGTATTTGGTTCCGGATGGTGTGGTTCAGTACATCGCCAAGCACCATTTGTATCGGAGTATTTCATGACGACTTTCCACGAATCGCAGCCGCAATCTCGGCGCGCGGCTCGCCAGAGCGAGCGCCAGGAAGGCCCAGGCCAGGCGGAGTTCACAGACGAGCAACCCGATGGTCCCCAGGTCTACTCCGTCGACGGCGACTCATCGCAGACCGATGCCAGCACGGCTGCCCCAGTGTCTGCAGCTCCCCGTGGTCGTCGCGCTGCGGCGCCAGCAGGCTCGCCGGCCGCTGTAACGGAGACCGTCGAAATTCGCCTCCCGCAAAGAATTCCCGTTCCCAGCTACGACGGGCCGACTTTCACGAATCGTGCGCCTCGCGTTGCCGAGAAGGCAGAAACTGACCCTGCGGCAGCGAGCGAGCAGTCTGACGATCTGCCTCCCACGCAGGCCATCCAGCAGGTTGACCGCCCCGCATACCGCGTGCGCGACTTCAGCCCTGAGGGTCGGCGCTCTGCTCCACAGCCCGGTGCTCAATGGATGCCACAACCCGCAGCCCAGCCCGCCCGCGAGGGAGCCGACGCGGTTGACGATGCCGCTACGGTGTCGTCGTTCAGGCCACCATCGATGAGTGATGCGCCTGTTGTGACGTCACGCCCGCAGTTCTTTGTTCCCGAGTCGGCCCTGCAAGACACGATCGTGCCATCGGTTTCTCCCGCCTCGGCGATGGCGTTCGCCGCACCCGACGAGCCAGCGCCCGAGGCAACTCCGGAGCCAGAGCCCGTGCGCGACGAAGCCGCGTCGGAACCAGGGGAGCTCCCGTTCCCCGAGCACACCATGACCCGTCGTGAGCTGCGCGCACTGGAGGCGCAGCGTGCTGCTGCGTCGCAGCCAGCACCGCAGTTGCCGGAGTTCGGGCCAGATGGCTCGCTCACCGGAGCCGCAGCGGCAGTGTTCGTCGAGACAGACTTCGACGATGACAACGACAAGGAGCTCGCGGTTGACAGTGAGCCTGCCGTCGTTGACAGCGCCGACGCCGACGAGCCGGTAGCCGAAAGCACCGAGGCTCCTCCGACACTGGTCGAGCCGACCGTCGCCGTCGGTAGCAGCGAAGAGGCAGCTGCAGACGACGCAGCTGCAGTTGACGAGGTTGCTTTCGCGGCGCCTGCCCTGAGTCCCTTTGACGCTCTGTTCCAGGTTCCTCCCGCGCTGCCGCAGGCGGCTGCGACAAACCTCCTTCCGCCCCCATACGTCCCCCCGGCCGACGACGATGCCACAGCGCCCGCCGATCTGGTCGATCCACTGGCTCCAGCGGAAGCTCCGGCGGAGGCAAGCGCTGCGGTGACGGATGCCAGCGCCGACTTCGACTCCATGACCAAGGAGTCTGTCGACAGCCTCGTCTCAGAGGTCGAACCGAAGCCTGCCGCGTCACCCGCGTCTGAGTCGAGCTGGACTCCGCCCATGGGCCACTGGTCTGCACAGGGCGAGGTCGACGAAGATGCCCCGTCCGAGGGCAACATCAGTCGCACCATCGGCAGCGGCATCCTCACCACTAATGCGCTGGTTTTGCCGTCCGTCCCGGATGGTGCAGACATTCGTGGGCCGCTCACCGGCACCGGCGAGATCATGATCACCGGCTCGATCGACCTGCCTCGCACGTTGTCATCGACCGGACAGTCCGATCGGTTCGACGGCGATAGCATGGACGCGCTGTTCGACCTCGGCGATGCTGAGATCATTTCTACAGACTCGTCGCCGGTGCGCGCCATCCGTGCGGTGAGCACCCACACTTCTGCGAATGGTGTTACTCATACCCAGAAGCCCAAGGGCACGAAAGCCCTCACCGGACTCCTCATTGCGGCGTCGTCGCTTGCCGTTGTCGTCGCCGGCCTGTTGGTGGCGGCGTTCGCCTTCAACGTTTTTTGATTTTCCTCCCTTGCTTATTCATCTCCCACTAAGGATCATGTGACTGCCACTTCGCGCGCCCGCGAACTTCTCAACGTCGCGGCTCTCGCCGCAGACGCGAAACAGGGCGAAGACCTCGTCGCTCTCGACGTTTCCGGCCCCCTTCCACTCACCGACATCTTCCTGCTCGTGACGGGGCGCAATGAGCGCAACGTGCAGGCTATCGCCGGCGAAATCGAAGACAAGATGCTCGAAGCCGGTGCCAAGACTCTTCGCCGGGAGGGTCGCGCCGAGGGGCGCTGGATCCTGCTCGACTTCGGCGACGTCATCGTGCATGTCTTTCATGAGGAAGACCGCCTGTACTACTCGCTCGAGCGACTGTGGAAAGACTGCCCGGCGATCCCGCTCGAACTGCCCACGGCGAACACCGCGGAGTAGTCGCCGCAACATTCTGTAACGAGTTCGCCCCGCACAGCGCTTTCGGCGAGACTTGATACTTCGTCGCCCGCTGTCGTGTGACTTTCACACACGACCCGGGAACAGGGATGATTCAACTCCAGCACGTCAGCAGGTCTTTTGGGCGCGCCGACAATCCGGTGCGCGCGCTCGATGATGTGAGCCTGGATGTCGCGGCTGGCGAGATTTTCGGAGTCGTCGGGCAGAGCGGCGCAGGCAAGAGCACGCTGATCCGCACGGTCAACATGCTGGAGCGCCCGGACTCGGGCTCGGTCCATGTTGCGGGCCGCACGCTCACCGACCTTTCCGTGTCAGAGCTGCGCGCCGCCCGTCGCAGTATCGGCATGATCTTCCAGCACTTCAACCTGCTGTCGAGCCGCACCGTGCGCGGCAACGTCGAGCTGGGGCTCGAAATCGCGGGGGTCGACTCGAAGGAGCGCTCACGGCGATCATCCGAAATTCTCGATCTCGTGGGCCTCTCGGACAAGTCGGGCTCGTACCCGTCGCAATTGTCTGGCGGCCAAAAGCAGCGCGTTGGCATCGCGCGTGCGCTGGCATCGAAGCCCGATGTGTTGCTCTCCGACGAGGCGACCTCAGCGCTCGATCCTGAAACCACGCGCTCCATCCTCGAACTGGTGAAGACCATCAACGCGGAGCTTGGCCTGACCGTCCTTCTCATCACCCACGAGATGGACGTCGTCAAGACGATCTGCAGCTCGGCCGCACTTCTCGAGCAGGGACGCATCGTCGAGACCGGCAGACTCGTCGACCTCATCTCGCGGCCTGGTTCGCGGCTGGCACGCGACCTCTTCCCGCTCGGCCCGGTTGCGCCACGCTCCGGCGGCACGGTCATCGACATCACGTTCAGCGGCGGCACGGCAGACCGACCCGTGATCTCGCAGCTCGCGAGGACGCACGGGCTCGACGTCAGCATCCTCGGCGCCGTCATCGAGACGATTGGCGGCAGCCAGGCCGGTCGCACCCGACTTGAGCTGCCAGGCTCGCCCGAGGCGAATGCGGCGGCGATCGCCGACCTTCGTTCGCGGGACCTGCTCGTGGAGGTCGTCGAATGATCGATCCGAATGCTCCGGGCTTCTGGGAGGGACTGTTCCAGGTGCTGCTCGCCGGTACCGGCCAGACCCTCTACATGGTCGGCGTTGCGCTGCTCGTCACCGTCATCGTCGGGCTCCCGATCGGCGTCATCCTGGTCGGAACCGAGGCTGGGGGAGTGTTCGAGCGACCGTTCGGCTCGCGGGCCGTCGGCGTTGTGATCAACCGCGTGCTCGACTTCATCGTCAACCTCGGTCGCTCCGTGCCGTTCATCATCCTTATGGTGGCGCTCATCCCGTTCACGCGACTCGTGGTCGGCACCTTCATCGGCTCGACCGCGGCGATTGTGCCGTTGTCGGTCGTCGCGATCCCGTTCTTCGCGCGCATGGTCGAAATTTCGATCAAGGAGGTCGACTCTGGCCTGATCGAGGCGGCGGATTCGCTCGGCGCCACCCGATGGCATGTCGTCTCGAAGGTGCAGGTGCCGGAGGCGCTGTCGTCCATCATCCTGGGCCTGTCGACCACCGTCACCTCGATCATCAACTTCTCGGCGATGGTGGGAACCGTTGCTGGCGGCGGGCTGGGTGACGTCGCCATCCGCTACGGCTACCAGAGGTACAGCGTCATCCATATGACCGCCGTCATCATCATCACCTTCGTGATCGTGATGATTCTGCAGGCCGTCGCCACCTACTTCGCTCGCCGGTTTGCCCGGCGGTCCGTCGATATTTCGAGAGTGGATGCCACCAACCGTTCACTTTTCCGCAGCATCCGCACGCGCGCCTGATTCACCGGTCTGCGCACCACAGCCACACCCAAGAGAGAGACACACCATGCGATTCACTTTCCCCCGACGCGCACGCCTCGCGATTGCCGCCTCCGCTGCCGTCGTTGCCCTCGGCCTGTCCGGCTGCGCCTCGACCCCCGCTGCCGACTCGACCGCGGCCGCCGATGGCAGCCTCGGCGTGATCACCGTTGGTGCGCTGGCGACTCCGGCGGGCGACATCCTGAAGTTCGTGCAGGACAACCTGGCTGCAGACGCCGGCCTCGAGATCGTGTTCCAGGAGTTCACCGACTACAACACCCCCAACATCGGGCTGAGCGACGGGTCGATCGACGCGAATCTGTTCCAAAACGCGACCTTCCTGGCGAACTACAACGACTCGACGGGTAGCGACCTGATCAGCATTGGCGAGGCCTACCTGCCGAGCGCCGCCTTCTACAGCGACAAGGTAACGAGCCTCAGCGACCTGAAGAGCGGGGCGAAGATCGCCGTCCCGAACGACCCGACCAACGAGGGCCGTGCCCTTGGTCTGCTCGCTGATGAAGGGCTGATCTCGATTGCCGACGGCGCCACCACGCTGAACGACATCACCGACAACCCCAAGAAGTTCGAGTTCGTCGAGATCGAGAACGCCACTCTGCCGCAGGCGCTTCCCGATGTGGATGCCGCGTTCGTCACGATCTCGTTCGCACTGCCCGCCGGCCTCACGTCCGACCAGGCCATCCTGATCGAGGGTGACTCCAGCCCGTACTTCAACATCCTCGCGACGCGTCCCGAGCTGAAGGGTGACGCGCGCATCCAGAAGCTGTACGAGCTGCTCACCTCGCCCGAGGTTGCCCAGTTCGAGCAGGACACCTGGGGCGGGCTCGTCGTACCGGTTTCCTAGCACGCACCAAACAGTGATCGGTGGTTGAACCGTGGCGACATCCCGCTGCGGTTCAACCACCCGTCTCCTATGTAGTATCCTTGTCAAGTTGTCTTCTCGCGTGCGGGAAGGCTTGGGTCCATGGCGCAGCCCGGTAGCGCACCTGCATGGCATGCAGGGGGTCAGGGGTTCGAATCCCCTTGGATCCACCAATGAGAACGCCGCCCAGTGATGGGCGGCGTTCTTTGGTTAATCAGCGGCGTTTTCATTTGTGGATCCAAGTGTTTTGAGAACCGCGACGTGGTGGCGACACCGGTGGGGCGTCGAATCCCCTTGGATCCACAAAAAAGCCCCGGAATCCTAATGGTTCCGGGGCTTTTTCGTTTCCCTAGCGGATGTTGGCGCCGATCGCTCCGGCGAGGTACGGGATGAGCCAGATGGCCCAGACGACAATAGAGAACCGGTGGAAGTTGTGGCGTTCGTTCTCGCGGTTCCTGACGAGCACGACCACCGCCCAAACGAGGTGGACGGCCATGAGCAGAATGGCGACGGTGCCGGTGACGGCCATGACCGCGCCGAGTGCTGCGGCGAATCCCGTGTCGCTGTTGGTGCTGGCAGCAGCGATCCGGGTCATCATCAGCGTCGCGGTGATGTCGCTGATGAGGCCAAACCCGAAGAACACCGCGTGCCAGGGGCGTAGGTCTTTGCGGATGCGTTCCGCCCACACGCCAATTGTGTAAAAGATGAGGGCGGCGGTGATCAGAACGATTGCGACAATCAGCACAAATTGAGCGTTTCACGGGAGCGGCAACGGCGACAAGGACCGAAGTCCCAACTGCGGCGTGCGTGCCTCACTGAACTCGGTTTACCGCTGAGGCCCAGACCCAGCACCTCTGCACGCCGTTGGGGCCGCGCCACCTCACCGCGACTGCGGTTGCGGTGTATGCCACCAGCTCTCCGGCAACATGCACGGGAACGTTGCCTGGGCCGAAACGCACCCAGGCGGTGACGGGTATGGCGACAGGCACGCGGGTGAGTTCGAGCGTGTCCAGGCTGAGTTCCTCGTCGGTGAGGCCGTGAGGCTGATCGCGCATTGCCAACTCCGTGACCTGCTCCGACATGCGCTTGTCGATCGCGGTGGCATAGCGCTTGTTCGTGCCCATCCCGCTGCCTCCATCCCGATCGGCACCATCGTATTCTCATTCGAAGGTTTGTTCGAATCTAAAGAGGGTGACGGGATGCCTCGGCGATCCCCGACCGGCATGTCGGTAGAGCCGGTTACGGTCGTGTTAGGCACTAGTCGATCGTGGGCACAAGCTCATGATCGAACAGGGCTGGGGAGGGTTACGTCGTGCACGAGATCACGTGTCCACACTGCGGTAAGGCATTCAAGGTCGACGAGGCCGGCTACGCAGACATCGTGAAACAGGTTCGCGACAGCGAATTCCAGCAGGAGATGCACGAGCGGCTGGAACTTGCCGAGCAAGACAAGCGCAATGCTGTCGAGCTCGCCGAGACGAAGGTTGCCAGCGAGTTGCAGAAGGCGGCCGCGACGAAGGAAGCCGAGCTCCAGGAGCTGAAGGCGAAGCTCCAGCAGGCGCAGCAAGAGAAGCGGTCTGCCGTCGAGCTGGCCGAGGCGAAGCTCGCTAACGAGCTGCAGAAGACCTCTGCGGCGAAAGACACCGAGATCCAGACGCTCAGGGCCAAACTCGACGCGAGCACCATCGCAAAGAAACTGGAGATCACCGAGGCTGTGAGCGTCGTCGAGAAAGAACGCGACGACCTGTCACGAAGCCTCCAGGCAAAGGAGACGGAGCAGAAGCTGCTCGAATCCACGCTGCGCGAGCAGCACGGCACCGAGGTCAAGCTGCTCAACGACACCATCTCGTCGTACAAAGATTTCAAGGCGCGGCTGTCGACGAAAATGGTCGGCGAATCGCTCGAACAGCACTGTGAGATGGAATTCAACCGGATCCGTGCTGCGGCCTTCCCCGGCGCGTATTTCGAGAAGGACAACGACGCGAATCTCGGCAGCAAGGGCGACTTCATCTTCCGGGAGCATGACAGCCACAAGGTAGAAATCATCTCCGTGATGTTCGAGATGAAGAACGAGAATGACGCGACGGCCTCGAAGAAGAAGAACGAGGACTTCCTGAGGGAACTCGACAAAGACCGCTCCGAGAAGGGCTGCGAGTACGCCGTGCTCGTGTCGCTGCTCGAGCCGGATAGCGAGCTCTACAACGGCGGAATCGTCGACGTCTCGCACCGCTACCCGAAGATGTACGTGGTGCGGCCCCAGTTCTTCATCCCGATCATCACGCTCCTGCGCAACGCGGCGTTCAGCACGATGCAGGTGAAGACGGAGTTGGCCCGCGTCCGCGAGCAGAACGTCGACATCACGAAGTTCGAGGGCAAGCTCCAGACGTTCAAAGAAGGCTTTTCCCGAAACTACACTCTGGCGTCAGACCAGTTTCAGGAGGCGATCAAACGAATCGACGAGGCGATCAAAGACCTTGAGAAGACCAAAGAGAACCTTCTGAAGTCCGCCAACAACCTCCGGTTGGCCAACGACAAGGCAGACACCCTCACCATCAAGTCACTCACACGAGGAAACCCGACCATGGCGGAGAAGTTCGCCGACATCGGCAGCGACGTGTATGCAGACGTGGACTGAGGCTAGGCCGCCTCAAGCTCCTTGCGCAGACGGGCCAGGCCGGTGCGAACGCGGGTCTTGACGGTTCCCAGCGGCACGGCGAGCAACTCGGCCGCAGCCGTCTGAGTCAGACCCTGCAGGTGGGTGAGATCGATCGCCTCGCGCTGAAGCTCCGGCAGGCAGTGCATCGCCTGGGCGATCCTCACGCTCTGGATGCGCAGCGAGACGACATCCTCAGTCTCATCCTGGGTCTCGATGAGATCGCGGATGCCCAGCTGCCAGTCGCGCACGGTGCTCGACTCGGCCGCCCGAACCCGGTCGACCGCGCGGCTGTGCGCCTTGCGCAGCATCCACCCGACGGCGCTGCCCCGTGACGCGTCGAACTGGCCGGCCTGCTGCCAGATCTCGAGGAACACCTCCTGGGTGACCTCCTCAGCCTGCGAGCGATCACGGAGGACTCGAACGACGAGACCGAGCACTCGCGAGTTCATCCGGCTGAAAAGATCGTTGAAGGCTGCAGCGTCTCCCTTGCCCGCATTCTGCAGGAGTCGGGTCTCAATTTCGGTGACAATCGCGGTGGTAGACATCTTTATCCATTCGTCTCAACCGTGCTCGACGGGTAACCGAGCACAAGCAATGGGTAGCTGCTTGTAAGAAGAGACTGCCGATCGGCGCAGTTATGACGCCAAACGCGAAAAAATATCAGGCCGCGATGTAGCCGTACTTGTTGCGGAGCGAATTCTCGACAATAGTCAGGCCCTCGAGGCCTGGCATGCGAGAGATGTGCTCGTCCAGTTTGCGAATTTCACGCAAGCCCTCGGGGCCGGCGAAGATGTGACCCATCACGTGGGTGACCTCTGCTGGCTCCATCACGCTCGAGCCGACGGGACCCCACGCATTCTTCAGCGCGAAGCGCGCGAGCACCTGGGCCTTCTTGCTCTTGCCGAGACGCTCCCTCGCCTGGGTGGCGTAGAACGCGACGTGGCGGGCCTCCTGCTTGGCGATGCGGCGCAGCAGCTCTGCCAGCACGGGGTGCTGCTCGAGCTCTGCCATCCGGTTGTAGGCGGCCACAGCCGACCACTCGTTGGCGGCCCCCCAGATCATGTGCACGGCGATGAAGTCTTTACCCACGATGTTGCCGAGCAGCGACTGTTTGATCGGGTCGAGGCGATCCTTCCAGCCCAGCTTGAGCCTGGTCGCCTTGAGCTGGTCGAAGTCGAGCGTGACGCCGTGGGCGGCCAGCACCGCCGACAGGGCCTCGCCGTGCCAGAACTCCTCACGGTTCCACATGGTCATGAACGCGCTGACGTCCGCCTCCTTGTGGGAGGGCGTGACGAGCAGATCACGCAGGTAGCACACCGTGTGGTACTCGATATCGGCCATGTACCTGAGGCTGCGAAGCGTGCTCTCGGGAAGCGGGTTGGACTTGAACTGGTCGAAGTCGAGGTCGCCCCAGACAACCTTCTTCGAGGTTGAGGTGTATTTGTCGATATCAAATGCCATGGGATGCCGCGGGCTGGCCTAGGAGGCCGACCCGACTCCTTCCGTGCTGTTCTGTGCGTGGGATGCAGCCGCTTCGGGTGCTGCTGTGTTGTTCGTAGGCATAGGCAGGATCGGCTTGGATGTCGCGGGACCACGTTTCCAGTCGAGCACGTTCCAGTGCTTCTCCATCGCGTGCCGATACAGGCTGATGTCGGGATTCACGACGCTCGGGTTGCCCAGAAGCTGCAGCCACACGAGGTCGGCGTGACTGTCGCCGTAGCCGTAGGAGTGCTCGAGGTCGAAGCCGTTCTTCGCGGCGTAGTGACGCAACCATGCGGCGCGGGCCTCGTCGACGAGGGGCGGGTCGGCGAGGAATCCGGTGAGCACTCCGTCGCGCTCATGCATGCTTCCGGCGACGACCTCGTCGAAGTACGGCAGGAATGGCTCGACCATGAGGTCGATGGTGCCCGTGACGAGGACCGTGCGGTGTCCGGCGTCGCGGTGTGCCTGCACCCGCTTGAGGGCATCCGGCAAGGCTCGCCTCAACATCGCGCGACCGAAGCTTCCGCTGACCAGGCCCTGAATCTCGCTGACCTTGAAGCCCTTGTAGCGACGCATGAAGGTGCGGATGAATTCACCGCGGTCGCGGCGCTCAGCCTTGAGGTACTTCGGCAGGGAGAACGCGAAGTTGGCGAGGTCGTGGGCGACCCGCTTGCGCGGCACGCTTCCCGACCACAGCTGGAGGTACTGCTTGACCAGGTTCGACTCCAGGACTGTGCCTTCGAGGTCGAAGATGGCCACAACGTCGGTGCGGTGCGGCAGGGCGCGCGTGGCGCGCTCCTTAGCCGCCGGACGCTTGCCGAACGCGCGGGTGAGCGTCGTGACGGCCGGGAAGTGCACCTTCTGGAAGTAGTCCTCCCAGTCGATCTCGGTGACGTCGAATCCCTCGGTCTTCTGAACCTCTTCCGGGAGGGAGAGGAACAGTGCGCGGGTATTGGTGTCGTCGAAGATGATCTCGGTCTGCACATACGCGCGGTACAGCTCCGTGAACGCGCGAAGCTTCTGCAGGCCGTGCTTGCCCTTGGTGACGGTATCGAGCCACGTGCGGGTGCGGGGAGTGGTGGGCAGATGTTCGATGAGCCGCTCGGCCGACGCTGCCTGCTTCTCTTTGCGAGCGAGGGCGTTCTCGACGCGAACACCGCCGGGGAATCTCCACAGCGGAACGGTGATGTGGCCCGTGCCGTCCGGTAGCGGGTTGTCGGTGAAGTATCGGTTCACGTTCTCGTACATGCGGTGGAACGGAAGCGGATTACTCGCACCTGAGCTCACGTGGTAATACTTCGGCTCGTTCGGCTTGGCGTCGCGCGCGGCCACGGCCAGTGCGGCATTGACGACGAAGTCGACCGGGATGACGTCGAGAATCGAGTCGGGCAGGCCGGGGAAGTCGGGCAGCTGGCCGCGACCGTAGGCGATGATCAGGGGGTCGGCGACCTTGTAGCCGTCGATCCAGCCCGGGAACGGGTGGTGCAGTGAGCTCTCGATGATCGACGGGCGAACGATCGACAGGCGGTGGCCGGACTGGGCCCACAGCTCCTCGGCGGCGCGCTCGGCGAAGGCCTTCGTGAGGGTGTAAACGTCTGTCCAGCCGAGGCTTTCGGCGCGAGTGCGGCCGTAATCGACGAGACGTTCGCGAACCCACGCTGTGCGGGCGGCTTCGGCGAACCCTGCGACGGCCTGGGGGCCGGTCTTGCCGTGGCGGGCTTTGGCGGCGTTGAGCTGGGCACGCAGGGCTTCGGGCTGGCGAGACTCCAGTTCGACGCGGATTCGGGCGGACTTCGCTGCCTCGTACTCGGCGCGCCAGTCGACGTTGTGCGTGAGGGATGCCTCGGGGGCGATGCCCTTGCGAATTCCGCCGACGTAGGCCGTCGAGATGTGCACAACGTGTGGGGTGCTCTTGCTCGCGAGCAAAGCGCCATACACACCGTGCGCGCCACCGACGTTGGTGTCGAAGGCTTCGTCGATCGGCGGGTCGAATGACACCGTCGATGCGCTGTGGATGACGACGTCGATGTCATCCGGAAGGGTTCCCACAGCGCCGAGGCTGCCCTCGTGCGCTGTCACACGGCTGGCGAACTGGCGATGTGCCTCTTCCTCGCCGACGGATTCGATCCAGTTTTTGAACACAGGCTTGCGCAGCAGGCCCGCGAGGCGTGCCTGCCCGGACAGGCTGCCTTTTCCTCGCACCAGCACGGTCATGCGAGTGTCAGGATGCGACGACAACAGTCGTTCGAGCAATGCCTGGCCCACGAAGCCAGTGCCACCGGTGATGAAGACGTGCTCATTGGTGAGCACTCCCGCAGGCGCCGTTGTCGCGGGGGTCGCGCGCGGCTTGCGGGCAGCAGGAACCTTGGCCGCTGCCGAGGACTTGGGTGTCTTGACCGCAGGCTTCTTTGCCGCAGGCGTGGATGAACGTGCGGTCGTCTTGGGTGTGTCAGTCACAGCCTGGCGGCCTTTCCGATTAGTGATAGCCCGGACTGGCCGGGGAGGGAGTCAATACGAGAGTCGATCTCGCTGACGAGTTCTCGAGCGGATCCGAAGAGCCGCTGGAAAAAGAATTCGGTTTCGTGCGGCGGTTCCGCCATCGCGCCGATCGGCCACGGGGTCTTTGTCAGCCGACGCTTCGTGATTTTTCGAGCCTGAGCCGATTCGGTCAGGCGGTACCGTGACTGCGGCTCGAAGAAGGCCAGCTGGCGCTCCTTCAACTCAAGGAACCGCTCGATCGTCTTCGTCAGTTGTGGGTGTGGCTCGAGGGCGATGAGTCGTCGATACGCTGCCTGGCTCAACCAGGTGTCGATCGTGCCGAGCGTCATGTGCACGGCGATCATGGGAAGCCCGACGATGTTGGCGTAGATCGCTTCGCGGATGGTGCGTTCCGGAGGGGTGATGAATGGCGCGCGGTCGACGTCGGTTCCCTCTGGCTGGTGTGCGAGACCGATCTGCTCGAACGCGTCAGCAATCCAGTATTTTTCGAACGCCCAGGTGGTGAGGAATGCGGTGATGCGAGCGTCTTTGTGAGTGGCAGTGACGAGCACTCCGCGTAGGTGGGTCATCGTGGCACGCTCGATGATCTGCAGATACCTGAGCAGGCGGAGAGTTTCGGCGGTCAGGGGATTGGTCTTGTAGTGATCGAGCCCGAGCTCGTCCCGGTGGCTGGCCGCAGCACTCCGCGCATACTCGCGAACATCAAATTCGGGAGCCGGGAAGTGCATCATGTCGACCTCCCCATCCGCGGGAGCCTCTTTACGTTCCGGCATGCGAACTACCTCCAAAGCGCGGGACCAATCCCGTCAAGTGTACTAGCCAGTCGCTACGGGACCCGTAGCGTAATGTATTGGGCATGGCAACGGCTCTCATCACGGGCGGCACATCCGGCATCGGTGCCGCATTCGCCCGACAACTGGCCGCCAGAGGCTTCGACATCGTCCTTGTTGCCCGCAACGAAGCACGGCTTGCCACCGTCGCGGCTGAGTTACATGCCCGTTCAGGCATCACCGTCGAGACGCTCAGCGCCGACCTCGCCGTGCGCGCCGATGTGGCGCGCGTGGCGGAGCGGTTGCTCGACGAATCGCGACCGATCGACTTCCTCGTCAACAACGCCGGCTTCGGCGTGCACACGAAATTGCTCGACGCTGACACGTCGTCCCATGAATATGCCATGGACGTTATGTGTCGGGCTGTGCTGATTCTCGGTGCAGCGGCGGGACGCTCTATGCGGTCTCGCGGACACGGCAACATCCTCAACGTCGGCAGCGTCGCGGGACTGATCACCATGGGGTCGTATTCCGCCATCAAGGCGTGGGTCAACTCGTACAGTGAGGGCCTGGCCGTTGAACTCCGTGGGACCGGGGTCACCGCGACATCGCTCATGCCCGGATGGGTTGAGACCGAGTTCCACAGCCGTGCCGGCATCCGCACAAGTTCGATTCCCGAAGCAATGTGGATCGACGCCGATCGTCTCGTAGCGGCCGCCCTTCGCGACGTTGATCGTCGCAAGGTGATCTCCATACCGACTGTTCGCTACCGACTGCTCTCCTGGTTTGCCCGACATGCTCCCCGGGCGTCGATTCACTGGGTGTCGTCGAAAATTTCTTCAAGCCGATCTGACGCACCCCATCAGGGTGAGGGCTCCGAACATAACGACATGAAGGCCGAAAACCAGTGAGTTCGTCGATGGATCGCTTCACCTCCTCCGGTGTTGCTGGAGTTCGCTTCGTCGCGCAGCGTGGAATTCTCAAACCGGTGGTCTGGCGACTGGTGCGGGTGACGATCGTGGGCGAGGCGGCCATCAAAGGTCTCGATGCGCCGTACATCGCCATCGCGAATCATTCGAGCCATCTGGATGCGCCGCTGGTCATCGGCGGCCTCCCGAGACGGCTCTCGCGCTACATCGCCGCCGGCGCCGCGGCCGACTACTTCTTCGACGTGCAGTGGCGCAAATGGCTGACCACACTCTTTTTCAATGCCTTCGCGATTGAGCGCAACTCCGAGGGCAAACGATCGGGGTCGTCACGGGCGTTGCTCGAACGCGGCGTGCCCCTGCTGATTTTTCCGGAGGGTGGCCGCTCGAAATACGGCGAGATGGGCTCTTTCAAGCCGGGCGCCGCCGCCCTTGCCATCGCGACCAAGGTGCCGTGCCTGCCGATAGCGCTCGTCGGCGCGAGCGCGGCAATGCCGCGTGGGGTCAACTGGCCCCTTCGCGGTCGGCATCCTGTAACCATTGTGTTTGGCGCTCCGATGCTGCCCGAACCGGGAGAGACTGCCGAGCAGTTCTCCCTGCGACTCTCAGGCGAGGTTCGTCGCCTGCATGAAACTGTGCAACCGATGCCGGTGCGCTCTCAGAAGGGAAATAGATGAACGAGGCTGCAGACCGAAGCTCAGTGCGCCACATGAAGTGGTGGGGTTGGGGAGTCGACGGTGTGGGGTTCCACCACGAAGACAAGCCAGGGTTCGCACCGTTCGTCAAGTTCGCCGTCGGGCTTGATCTCGATACGGCCGAGCGTGCCAGTGAGCCATCGTTCGAGGATCTGAATGTTCCAGCGAGCAATGCCACGGCCGAGTTCACCGAGGCGCTGACCGCGATTGTGGGATCCGACAACGTCACCACCGACGACATGGCCCGCGTCGTGCACACCTACGGCAAGAGCATCCGAGACCTGATCCGGGTTCGCGGCAACGCCATCCTCCGCAGCCCCGACGTCGTGATCTACCCGGCTGACGAGGCCGAAATCCAGGCGGTGGTGGATGCCGCGGTCGCAGCTAACGCGGTGATCATCCCGTTCGGCGGCGGCAGCAACATCGCCGGCACCCTTGAGCCGATTCCCGGCGAGACCCGCACGATCGTGTCGCTCGACCTCGGGCGTCTGCGCAGGGTCATCGACATCGACACCGATTCCGGACTCGCGCGCATCCAGGCCGGATCGCAGGGCCCCGACCTCGAAGAACAGTTGAACCAGCAGGGGTGGACCATCGGTCACTTCCCCGACAGCTTCACGCACTCGACGGTCGGCGGCTGGGTCGCGACCCGGTCATCCGGAATGCAGTCAGACAAGTACGGCGACATCGCCGACATCGCCCGCGGAATGCGCGTGGTGCGCCCCGGTGGCGTGCTCGTGCTGCGCCCGCTCCCGTCGACGTCGAGCGGTCCCAGCGTGCGCGAGATGATCCTCGGAAGCGAGGGCAGGCTCGGTGTGATCACCGAGGTGACCGTGCAGGTTCACCGCATCCCGGCCAAACGTGACGTCTACGCCTACTTCTTCCCCAACTGGAAGACGGGCATCGCCACCATGCAGGCGATCAGCGAGTCGGATGCCGCGCCCTCGATCACGAGAATCTCTGATTCGCGCGAAACCTCGTTCTCTCTGGCCACCTCGAAAGACCGCAAGGGCGTCTCGAAGTTCATGGCGGAGTCAGCGTTGCCAGGCATCATGAAGGCCAAGGGCTGGAACCTCGACGACATCTGCCTGTCTTTCATCGGTTTCGAGGGCAGCGTCTCACATGCCAAGCACCAGAAGTCGCTCGTCGACGACATCGTCAAGAAGCACGGCGGAATGGGCGTTGGCACCGGCCCCGGCATCCTGTACGACCAGAAGAAGTTCGACACCCCGTACCTGCGCGACTTCCTGCTCGACATGGGAGCTGCTGGCGATGTTTCCGAGACGGCTGCACCGTGGTCGAAGCTCGTGGGTGTGCACGAAGCGGTCTACGCGGCTGCCCACGGTGCCTACAAGCAGCTCGGCAACGATGGCTGGATCATGAGCCACATGTCGCACTCGTATCACTCGGGAGCGTGCCTGTACTTCACGTTCGCGTTCACCTTCGGCGACGATCCGATCGCGGAATACAACCTCGTCAAGAACGCCATTCAGCAGGCCTTCGTCGACAATCACGCCACGATCTCGCACCACCACGGTGTGGGGCTGGAGCACTCACCCTGGATCACCGAGGACATCTCTGCTGAGGGCGTGAAGATCATGGCGGGCCTGTTCGACAGCGCCGACCCCAACAAGAACTTCAACCCGGGCAAGATCATCCCGAGCTGACCATCAACGGCCGGTCTGCCTGCGAGCGCGCCGGCCGTTGGCTCTTGCCTCTCCTTCACACCGCGAAAGCGGGCCAGAGCAGGACAAGAACTGAGTCGACCCACGCTTCGTCGGTCGTGCGGCCCCGGATGAGTTCTGCGACGACGACGCCGAGCAGGATGCTCATGGCCAGTTCGATGTCGACCTCGCGGTTGATTTCGCCGGCGATGGCCCGTTCGCGGAGGTCATCCCGTAGCGCCGCGGTCGAGCCGCGGATCATCCCCAGCA
Source organism: Salinibacterium sp. G-O1 (assembly GCF_030063305.1). GTDB lineage: Bacteria > Actinomycetota > Actinomycetes > Actinomycetales > Microbacteriaceae > Rhodoglobus. The sequence goes on along the minus strand of NZ_JASISV010000002.1, from coordinate 655,670 downwards.
GCAACTGGGTGAAGTGGGGATCTTCGTTCATGATGACGGCCGCGACCGTGCCCCTGCCAACGACATTCTCGATGGTGTCGCTGGCATGCCGAAGAACCCAGCGCAGCGAATCTTTGGCGGTGAGTCCGGGAGGAAACACGACAGCCGTTGCGGCTGTGTTGATAGCGGCGGTGAGGAGGGATTCCCGGTTCTCAAAGCGTCGGTAGATAGTCGTCTTCGCCACACCGGACGCCGCCGCGACCGACTCGATGCTCACCGCCAGCGGACCACGCTTGCGAAGAATGTCGAGCGCCGCGTCAAAAATGCGGCCGTCGACCTCTGGATGCCGCGGCGCACGAACCGGTGAGGTTCCGGTCATACGCCATCACCTCAGATCGTCTCGTGGCCAACACCCCCATGATAGGGCGGCAGGCCCGAATGGCCGGGTGCGCCCGGACAACCACAGCGGTACCCTGCGAGGTACGTGCGACTGCAGAGATACCAGCGATGAGGGAGCGACATGCCATTTATCGATAGTGCGGGAGGGCTGCTCAGAACCGTCGAACTGGGCCAGGTTCCGCTGTACGCACCAACGTTCCAGCTTCGCGAACGCATCGGTTATTACGAGGCTGGCATCTCGCCGGAGGTGGTCACGTGGGCGGAGGCGCACGTTCCCGACCTGCAGCCGGAACCGGGTAATCGCACGGACCTCGCGTCGGTCCCCGTCATTTTCTGGAGCCTCATCGCGTCGTATGGCAGGCAGACCGCGCCCGCGATTGTGCACGACAGCGAGTGCTGGAGGATTCGGCAGCTCGACGTTCCCGAGGTGGAGGCTCTTGCCGAGCGGGAACGCGTGGATCGGTTGTTCCGCCTCGGACTTCGTGAACTCGGGGTGGCGCCGTTCCGTGCCTGGCTGATGTGGACCTTCGTCTCGTTCGAGCGCTACCAGAAGCACTCGATCGCCCGGCTCATCGGCATGTTGGCGCTCGGGATCCTCGGCATCGCTCTCGTGGTCGTCGGCACGGTCCTCGCGCTCACCGGCACGCCCGCGGCAGCCGCGTTGATCGCACTGCCGTTGGCGACGAGCGCCGTCACGGGCCGGCATTGGGCGCTACTGGTGTGGGCGAGCTACGCGGGAGCCCTCATGCTCCCGGTTGCCGTGTTGCAGCTTGCGGCGTACCTGCCCTATTTCGCGATCGAAAACCTCGTCTGGGCGATCATCGACCTGCCCAAGCACAAGGGCTCGCCCGTCGTCGGACCGACCGACGTGAAGAACATCCAGAGAGTCGCCAGCTAGCGCGGTGTGGGCGCCGGCGGTACCTCTTTCGCGGCGATGATCGAGCTCACGTCAATGCGCTCGAGCCCACGCTTGCCGTCGACGACGAGTGTTGTCTCATCGGCGCTGACGAGCATCCCGAGCGCATCGGTTGCCTGCCCGGTGGGTAGCCGGTAGCGCACGACAACCCGCATGCCGGGGGTCGGAATCGCTACCACGATCCGGGTGCGTAGTCTTTGAGGAAGATGCCGAACAGGTCGTCGCCGGCCTCGCCGCGCACGATCGGGTCGTAGACGCGGGCCGCTCCGTCGACGAGGTCGAGCGGGGCGTGAAAACCCTCCTCGGCCAGTCGCACCTTCGTCGGGTGGGGACGTTCGTCCGTGATCCAACCGGTGTCGACACTCGTCATGAGAATCCGGTCGCTCTCGAACATCTCGCGCGCGCTGGTGCGGGTGAGCATGTTCACGGCTGCCTTGGCCATGTTGGTGTGTGGATGCCCCGGTCCCTTGTACCCGCGCCCAAACACACCCTCCATCGCGCTGACATTCACCACGTACTTGCGGTGAGCTTCGCTTGCGGCCATCGACGGCCTGAGCTTCGAGATCAGGATGAACGGGGCGGTGGTGTTCGCCAGTTGCACCTCAAGCATCTCGAGAGGGTCGACCTCGTTGACATGCTGAGTCCAGGAATTGACCTCGTGCAGGTCCGGAAGCAACCCGCCGGCGTCGATCGCGGTCCCTGCTGCGAGCCGCTCGAGCGAACTCGAGCCTGGGGCCATCGCCTGCTCAGTGAGCTCGTCGGCCCTGGCCGCCGCGGCCGCGAGGATCGGGTGGGCCGACACGGAGCGCGCGAGGGCCTGCGGATGCTGGTCGTTGGTGTGCCCGAAGGTGACCAGCTCGGGAAGCGGTCCGCCCGGCAGCGGCGCCAGCTCGGCATCCACCAGCGGCTGGTACGCGCCGGGGGAGCGGCGCACGGTCTGGGTGGCGTTGTTGATCAGGATGTCGAGGGGGCCGGCGGCCGCGACATCCTCAGCCAGACCGATCACCTGCGCCGGGTCGCGAAGGTCGATGCCGACCACCTTGAGCCGGTGGATCCACTCTGACGAGTCGGGCAGGCTCGTGAACCTGCGCACCGCGTCGCGGGGGAAGCGCGTGGTGATGGTCGTGTGGGCGCCGTCGCGCAGCAGCCGAAGCGCGATGTACATGCCGATTTTCGCGCGGCCGCCGGTGAGCAGCGCCCGCTTGCCGGTGAGGTCGGTGCGAGCATCGCGCTTGGCGTGGCTCATTGCGGCGCAGTCCGGGCAGAGCTGGTGGTAGAACGCGTCAACGACCGTGTACGGCTTCTTGCAGATGTAGCAGGCGCGCGCCTTGATGAGGGTGCCCGCGGTCGGCGCGGTAGTGGCCGTGCTGATCGGGATGCCCCGGGTCTCGTCGTCGATGCGATCCGGCGCACCCGTGGCCGTTGCGGCGATCACGCTGCGGTCGGCGTCGGCGATGACGGCACGCTTCTCGAGTCGACGCTCTTTCTTGACGGCCTTGAACATCTTTGCCGTCGCCCGGCGCACCGTGATGAAGTCGGGATGTTCTTCGTCAACCTCGGCCATCTGCGAGAGCACTTTGAGCACGACGTCGAGGTCGGCGGGGTCGATGCCGCTGGGTTCTGAAGTCTCGAAGGTCACACGAGATTCTACGGCTTCGGTTGACGGCGCCGGGCCGCGGGGTGTGGCGAAGCAGTAGCCTCGAACCATGCCGTACAAGATGCTTATCGACTGTGATCCAGGGCTCGACGATGCGCTCGCGCTGCTGCTGGCCCACGGGGATCCCGACATCGAACTCGTCGGTGTCACCACCGTTGGTGGCAACGTGAAGTTGCAGAACACCACCAGGAACGCTCTCCAGTTGCGCGAATACCTGAAGTTTCCGTCGGTTCCCGTCTCCGCAGGCGCGGCCGAGCCGCTCACGCGCAAGCTCCGCGACGCCGCCCATGTGCACGGGGACAGTGGCCTCGGCCGCGTGACGCTTCCCGACGCGACACTGAAGGTCTCGGGCATCCACGCGGTCGACTTCATCATCGAGACTCTTCGGGCGACCCCGAGCGCGATCCATCTGGTGGCGACCGGGCCCCTCACCAACATCGCGCTCGCCCTGGAGAAGGAGCCGGCGATCGCCCGCTGGGCCGCGTCGTTCACGATCATGGGCGGCTCGTACACGAGGGGCAACGCCACCGCCGCCGCGGAGTTCAACATCTGGGCAGACCCGGAGGCTGCCAGGATCGTGTTCGACGCCGACTGGCGGGTCACCATGATCGGTCTCGACCTCACGCTTCAGGCTCAGGCGAACTCGATTGTGATCGACCGGCTGAAGAAACTCGGCGCCCTCGCCGACGAGTTGATCGTGCCGCTGGCGACGTTCTATTTCAACCCCAATGTGCCCGATTGGGACGGCCAGGCCGTCCACGATGTGTGCGCCGTCGCGTATGTGGCCCGTCCCGACCTGTTCCAGACCCGGCTGGCGAGGGTCGATATCGAGACGACCGGCGAGTTCACGACCGGCATGACCGTCGTCGATTTTGACGCGCCGAGGCCCAACGCGCTGGTCGCCACCGAACTCGACGTCAACGGATTCTGGGCCTACGTCGAGACCGTGTACGCCCGGGTTGCGGCCGAGCACACCGCCTGAGGGCCGCGGGCGCGCGCCGCCACCACGCATCCGTTCATCCCACGAACTGCGCCAGATCGCGGAGGCGGCCTGCCCGCGCCCACGATATGCCGCAGTTCGACGCGGCCGGCGCCGACCGTCGCAGACGCGCGGCGCCCGCCGCGGTGGAGAATCGAGCGCGAACTGCGCCATATCGTCCGGCCGGCCCGCAGGATGCCGCGATATGCCGCAGTTCGAGGAGAGGGGCCACGGGGAGCGGGGCCAGGCAGCCGCGCGCCCTGACGGCGGCTGGCAGCGCCCTGCGCAAGTTACGGTGGAGGCATGGCATCACTCCTCGACCTCGCGCCGAGACCATTCGAACCGGATGCCGCGTACACAGCGTTCGCGGGATGGGCCGAGGGCCGCGGGCTGCCGTTGTATCCCGCGCAGGACGAGGCTCTCATCGAGATCGTCTCCGGCGCCAACATCATCCTGAGCACCCCGACGGGAACCGGAAAGTCGCTCGTCGCCATCGCCGCGCATTTCACGGCGCTCGCGCAGGGCAAACGCACGTTCTACACGGCCCCGATCAAGGCGCTGGTGAGCGAGAAGTTCTTCGCGCTCGTCGACATCTTCGGCGCAGAGAACGTGGGCATGGTCACGGGGGATTCCAGCGTTAACCCGGATGCCCCGATCATCTGCTGCACGGCCGAGATCCTCGCGAACATCGCGCTCCGGCAGGGTGCTGACGCCGAGGTCGACCAGGTCGTGATGGACGAGTTCCATTTCTACGCTGACCCCGACCGCGGCTGGGCGTGGCAGGTGCCGCTGCTGACCCTCCCGCGCGTGCAGTTCATCCTGATGTCTGCGACCCTCGGCGACATGCGGCCGATCGCCGACGACCTCACGAAGCGCACCGGTCGCGAGACCGCCCTGATCACCGGCGTCGACCGACCCGTGCCGCTGCACTACTCCTACGTCATGACTCCCGTGCATGAGACCGTGGAGGAGCTTCTGTCCACCGCGCAGTCGCCCATCTACATCGTGCACTTCTCGCAGGCCTCAGCGCTCGAGCGAGCTCAGGCGATGACGAGCATCAAGGTCATCAGCCGGGAGCAGCGCGACGAGATCGCGGAGGCGATCGGCGGATTCCGCTTCACCACGCGCTTCGGGCAGACCCTGAGCCGCCTCATCCGATCCGGTATCGGGGTGCATCACGCCGGCATGCTGCCCAAATATCGCCGCCTGGTCGAGCAACTCGCCCAGCGCGGCCTGCTGCGCGTGATCTGCGGAACCGACACCCTCGGGGTGGGCATCAACGTGCCCATTCGCACGGTGCTGTTGACGGCCCTCACCAAATACGACGGCACCCGGATGCGCCAGCTGAGCGCCCGCGAATTCCACCAGATCGCGGGTCGGGCCGGGCGTGCGGGGTACGACACCGCCGGCACCGTCGTCGCCGAAGCCCCGGACCACGAGGCCGAGAACGCGCGTCTGGTCGCGAAGGCGGGGGACGACCCGAAGAAGGTGCGCAAGATCGTGCGCAAGAAGGCGCCAGAAGGCTTCGTCTCGTGGGGGCAGCCGAGTTTCGAGCGGCTCATCGCGGCAGAGCCGGAACTGCTGACCAGCCACATGAAAGTCAGCCACTCGATGATCCTGAATGTGGTCGGCCGCGGGGGCGATGCCTTCGGCAACATGCGCGACCTGATTTTCGGAAGTCACGAGACGTGGAACGGCAAGCTCGCTCTGGCGCGTCAGGCGCTGGCGATCTACCGCACCCTGCGCGCCGCTGGTGTGGTCGAGCAGATCACCGTGCCGGTCATGGCGATGTATGACGGAGAACTCGTCGAAACGCTCGACGAGAATATCGAGATCAGGCTGACCGTCGACCTGCAGCCGAACTTCGCCCTGAACCAGCCGCTCTCACCGTTCGCTCTCGCTGTCTTCGAGCTGCTCGACCCCGAGTCTCCGACCTACCCCCTCGACATGATCTCCATTCTCGAATCGACGCTCGACGACCCGCGACCCGTGCTGCAGCAGCAACAATTCATGGCACGCGGGGAGGCCGTCGCGGCGATGAAAGCCGAGGGCATCGAGTACGACCAGCGCATGGAGCTGCTCGAGCAGGTCACTTGGCCCAAGCCCCTCGAAGAGTTGCTGGATGCCTCCTTCGAGCAGTATTCCGCGACCCAGCCGTGGATCGGAGACTTCGCGCTCAGCCCGAAGTCCGTAGTGCGTGACATGTACGAGCGCGCGATGACCTTCGCCGACTTCACCGGCTTCTACCAGCTCGCCCCTCGCGAGGGTCTCGTGCTGCGTTACCTCTCCGACGCGTATCGCGCGGCCCGCCAGACGATCCCGGATGAGGCCAAGACCGAGGAGCTGCTCGACGTCATCGAGTGGCTGGGCGAGCTCGTGCGGCAGGTCGACTCGAGCCTGCTCGACGAGTGGGAGGCGATGATCAACCCGTCCGCCGACCCCACAGCGCCGGTCGTGCCCCCGGCTCCGCCCAGCGTGCTCGCGAATCCGCGAGCCTTTCGCGTGCTCGTTCGTAACGAGATGTTCCGCCGCGTGCAACTGGCGGCGCTCGAGAACTGGGAGGAACTGGGCGAACTGGATGCGGCATCCGGTTTCGCGGCAGATGCCTGGGCCGACGCGATGGATGCGTACTTCGACGAGCACGACACCCTCGGCTTCGGCGGCAACGCGCGCGGCCCCGCGATGATCATGATCACGGAGGGCGCCCAGCAGTGGACCGTCAGGCAGATCTTCGACGACCCGGCCGGCGATCACGACTGGGGTATCAGCGCGACCATCGACCTGGCGGAGTCTGCCGAGCAGGGCCTCGCCGTGGTGCGAGTGACCTCGATCGGGATGATCGGCTAGAAGACGTTTCGCTCGAGGTAGTCGTTGCGGAATTTGCCGCTCGGGTCGAGCTCGTCGGCCAGCGCCACGAAATCGGGCAGCCTGGGGTACAGCTCCCGGCGAACCGTGTGGAACAGCTTGCCCCAGTGCGGTCGTGCGTCGAACGGCGCGAGAGTGTCTTCGATCAGCGGCAATAGCGCCAGCACCTCCGCGGGCTCGAACTTCCAGGTGAAGTGGATGCCGACGGCGTCGGTCTCGTACGCCCCGCTGAGCCACAGCGAGTCTGCCGCCATCGTGCGCAGTTCGGTGATCTGCAGGTGGGGCGCGATGCGTTCGCCGAGCGCCCGAACGGCGAGGATGGCCGCGACAGCATGCTGGCGCGGCACGATGTACTCGCTCTGAAGCTCTTCGCCGTTGCTGGGCGTGAAGTCCATTCTGAAGTGGGGCAGCCTGTCGATCCAGGGCCCTGCAACTCCACTCTGAGGCGTGGTGCTGCTGGCCGATACGCCGGGGAGAGGGTGCACATCGGTCGCCGCTTTCGCCGCGCCATAAAGCTCCTGTGGCGGCTTGCGGTCGGTGATGCGGGATTTCAGCCACACGTCGCCCACCGCGTCATCCACCCAGTTGGTGAAGATGCTGGCGCTATACGCGCGTGACACGATTCCGTCGTAGTTGTCGATGAGCGAATTCCAGCTGAGACCGGAGAACACATCCTGTCTCACCTCGTAGGTCGGCTCGATGTCGAGGGTGATCCTCGAGACGATCCCGAGCGCGCCGAGCGAGACGACCGCCCCGTCGAACTCGGGGTCGACGGGACCGATGGCGCGTAGTTCACCGGACGCCGTGACGATCTCGAGCGCGGTGACAGCGCGGGCGAGGGTGCCGTTGTTTACGCCTGAGCCGTGGGTGCTGGTGGCGATGGCGCCAGCGACCGAAATGTGGGGGAGCGAGGCGAGATTGCGCAGCGCCCAGCCCGCCTCCTGCAAAACCACACCGAGTTCGCCGTAGCGAAGTCCCGCCGAAAACGACACGGTCTCGGACTCATCATCGATGACGATCGCCGGATCGAGCGCCGCGAGACTGACCAGCTCGGCGGAGTCAGCCAGATCGTTGAAGGAATGCCGGCTGCCCAGTGCGCGAATCTTCGGAGCGGTCGAGACGACATCCTGAAGTTCCTCGATGGTGCGGGGCTCGTGCAGGGTGCTGGCGCGATAGGTGTGGTACTTGGCCCAGTTGGTTCCGATGTTCACTCGTCCATTGTGCCGCCCCCGCACACCGGTGCAATGCTCGCCGACCCAGATGCCGGGTAAACGTTGCTTCGGGGTGTTGAATAAAGCAGTGACATCAGCCACCGCCACTCGACAGTCGATGACCCGCGAACAGCGCCTCATCCTGATCATCGCCATCCTCGCCTCGTTCGTTGCGTTTCTCGACGGGTCGGTGATCAACGTCGCGCTGCCGAAGATCAGCGAGGAGCTTGGGGGAGGGCTGAGCACCCAGCAATGGGTGGTCGACGCCTACCTGATCACCCTCGGTTCGCTCATCCTGCTCGCGGGGTCTCTGTCAGACGTGTTTGGCCGAGTCGTCGTGCTCAGAACCGGCCTCATCGCTTTCGGGGTGGCCTCGGTGCTCATCGTGATCGCGCCAACTGCCGAACTGGTCATCGTGCTGCGGGCGCTGCAGGGCATCGCGGGCGCGTTGCTGGTGCCGAGTTCGCTGGCGCTCATCATCTCGACCTTCCGGGGTGCCGCGCAGGCGAAGGCGATCGGCACCTGGACGGCCTGGACCAGCGCATCGTTCCTGGCCGGGCCACTCATCGGCGGGCTCTTCGTCGACTACCTCTCGTGGCGCCTCGTCTTCGCCATCAACGTGCTTCCGATCGCCATCACGCTCGTGCTGCTCGTCGTGTTGAAGCACAAGGATGTCAGGGCCGAAGGAATCAGGGTCGACTTCATCGGGGCAGGGCTGGGGATACTCGGGCTCGGCGGGCCCGTCTTCGCCCTCATCGAGCAGGCCAACTTCGGCTGGGGCGATCCGAGGATCTTCCTGCCGGCCGGGCTTGGCGTGCTCTCGTTCGCCGCCTTCCTGTGGTGGGAATCGCGCGCGAAGTCGCCGATGTTGCCGCTCGGGATCTTCCGCAGCCGAAACTTCGCGTGGGGAAACCTCGCCACGCTGTTCATCTACGCGGCTCTGTCCATCGGTGGATTCATCGTGGTGATTTTCCTGCAGCAGGTCGCGGGTTACCCGGCCACGATCGCAGCGCTCGCGTTCCTGCCGGTATCGCTCGGCAACGTCTTCCTCTCCGGGTTGTTCGGTTCGCTCAGCGGAAAGTACGGGCCGCGCCTGTTCATGACGGTCGGCCCGATCCTGGCGGGGATCGGCTATTTGCTGCTGCTCACCATGGGCGAAACCGTGGACTACTGGTGGAACGTGCTGCCCGGAATCCTGGTCTTCGCGCTCGGCGTTTCGGTGACGGTGGCGCCGCTGACCTCGGCGATCCTCGGCTCGATTCCCGCGCAACAGGCCGGCATCGGTTCGGCCACCAACAACGCCGTCGCCCGAGTGGCAGGGCTCGTCGCCATCGCCATGGTCGGTGTGATCGTCGCTGGGGAGCTCGACGTCGAAAGCTTCCACCGCGTTCTCGTGGTTACGGCCGTGCTGCTCTTCCTGGGTGGGATCGCCTCGTTCTTCGGCATTCGCAATCCGACCAAGGCCGAGCGCGACGCCTCCAACGCCTAAGCCAGCAGCCGCTCGCCAGACAGCGCCAGCAGCAGCACGTTGACCAGGGCACCGGCGATGATCAGCCGGAAGATGAGCCTGGTGGGTTCGGCGCGCGCGAGCAGCACCGCGCACAGCGCCGCCAACGCGACACTGAGCGCCAACCCGACGTAGAGGAACGCTGGCCCTGGCCCCGGCCCCACCACAATGCTGGTGGATGCCGCAGCCAGAGATCCCGCAATGACAAACCCGCTCGTTCTGCGGCCCAGGCGGTGGGGCAGCCCCCGTACTCCGGTGGCCCTGTCGTCGTCGAGGTCGGGAAGCACGTTGGCGAAGTGCGCAGACACCCCCAAGAGGGACCCGGCGATCAGAGCCCACGGCGACGCGAGGGCCGGTTCGCTCCGAGCCAGCGTGACGATGAGCGGCAGCAGTCCGAAGCTCACCACGTACGGCAGCGCAGACAACCATGTCGACTTCAACCCGACGTTGTAGGCCCAGGCTGACCCGATGAAGGCTGCGTGGGCGACGGTTGCTGCGGGGCCGAGCAGCAGGGTGAGAGCAACGGCGGCGATCGCGGCGATTATTGCGGCGTTGCGGGCGACGGCGTCATCGAGCTGCCCCGCCGCGACGGGCTTGTCGGTGCGGGCGACGGCTCGGTCGCGGTCGGCGTCGATCCAATCGTTCGACAATCCCACCGACGCCTGCCCGAGCAGGAACGCGAGGCCGAGGACGAGCAGTTGGCCCGGCGAGAGGCCCACTCCGGCGCCGAGGATGACGGTAATCGCGGTGACCGCGACGGTTGGTCCCGGGTGCGTTGATCGCGCCAGCGCGCTCGCTGTGCGTAGCATCCTGTCATCGTATTCGTCCACGTGGGAGCCGACCGTCGCCGCGCGAGGTAGTTTGGTGTGATGCGCGCGCCACTCGATGAACAGGCCATGGCCGACCTGCTTCCAGGATCATGGATCGTTGCCGCGACAAATTTCCCCATGTGGCTGTCAGGGGAGCGGAACGAACCGCGCTTCGAATACGGTGTGCTGTCTCGCGACCCGCTCGTGCTGTCTGACGACATGGGCTACACGGAAGGCCGGGGCAAGCGAGCAGGTGCGCTCAAGCACATTCTCGGTCGCGACACGTTCGACGGGGAAGCGTTCGTCTGGCGGGGCGCCGGCCTGCTGAAGCTCATCACGAGCCGGTGGTACGTCGCAGGGGCCAGTGACGATGGCTCGATCGCTGCCATCCACTTCGCGAAGTCGCTCGGCAACCCGGCCGGCGTCGCCGTCATCGTGCGGGAGGGTTCGTCGGTGCCCGAGATCAGGGCCATCATCGCGCATTCCACCGAAGACTATGGGCTCACCCCCGAGCAGTTCGCCTCCCTCAGCTGGCTCGGCTCAAGCGCCACAGGGTAAGAGCCATGATGCGAGCCTCGCGATGGCGTGCCCTGGGTGTCTCGGCGGCGTTGCTGCTGGTCACCCCGCTATTCGCCGGATGCTCGGCATCGCCAGACCCAACTCCAGCGCCCGTGTCGACGCCGAGACCGACACCTCCTCCCGTCGACCCGATACAGCAATACGCGGATGATCGACTCAGCACCATGACTCTCGACGAGAAGATCGAGTCGATGATCATGGCGCACCAGGGTGGCCTCGACGGCGCGGGTAACGCACAGTACGCCGCCGGCAACGGTCTTGGCGGGCTCATCCTGATGGGCGACAACATCCCGGAGGGGCCCGAAGCTCTCGCGGCAATGACCTCCGTGATGGCGGGCGAGGACGGATTGCCCCTGCTTCTGGCGATCGACCAGGAGGGCGGAATTGTGCGCCGCATCCAGTCAGACACTGCGCCATCCGCCATCGAATTGCGCAACCTGCCGCCGGCGGAGGCCGAGAGGGCCTTCGCGGCGCGCGGCGCACTGCTCGAGTCTTCGGGAATTTCTGTGAACTTCGGCATCGTTGCCGACGTGGTGGGCGACCCCGGATCGTTTCTCTTCGACCGTTCGCTGGGGTCGAACGCTCAGGATGCCGGGGCACGGGTGGCGGCGGCCGTCGCCGGTGAGCGTGGCGAGGTGCTGTCGACGCTCAAGCACTTCCCGGGCCACGGTGCAGCGCCCGGTGACTCGCACTCGAGTGTGCCGCAGACCGGGTTGTCGCTTCAGCAGTGGCAGGACGAGCATGCGTCCCCCTTCCAGGCCGGGGTCGACGCTGGCGCCGAGCTGGTGATGTTCGGCCATCTCCAGTTCGATGCCGTCGACGCGGTTCCTGCGACCTTGTCATCGCGTTGGCACGAGATTCTGAGCGACGAGCTCGGCTTCGATGGCATCACCATCACCGACGATATGAACATGCTCGAAAATTCGGGCCGGCCCGAATATGCGGATCAGGCGCAGAACGCGGTGATGGCGGTCGAAGCCGGCAACACGATGCTCCTGTACGTGCAGCAGGTCGATATCCCCGCCGTTGTCGCGGCCGTGCATGCGGCCGTGGATGCCGGGACCATTCCGGCCGCGACTATCGACTCGGCCGCCCACAAGCTGCTCGTGACTCGCCGTACGCTGTCGGGCGAAACCGGCCGATTCGTGCGCTGCCTCGCGGAGTGCCAGGCGATCATCGAGTAGCGATGATCGCGGCGAGCACCGCGTCCGGCCTCTCGACGTTCGCGAAGTGGCCACAGTCGGCGATCACCTGGGTGCGCGACGCCGGAAGCAGCCGTGTGAGCCGCTCCAGGTCGGAGTCCCGCACGAAGACATCCCGATCGCCCTTGAGTGCCGTGACCGGGCAGGCGATGGATGCCCAAACGCCGTTGGGGCCGTAATCCCGGGTCATGGACACCGCGGCTAGGAATGCTCGAGGCCGAACCTCGCGCGACAGGGCATCGATCACGCTCGCGTCGATGCGGAACGGTCGCCGAAACAGGGGAAACGCCGCGGCACGCAGGAGGCCCACGTCACGCATGCCTCGCACGAGCGCCAGGCCGGCGGTTCCGAGGGCAGAGAGCACCGCCATGACGCGCCAAAGCATGACGAACCCGGGAACGGCGCGGAAGTTTCGCACCGGGTGCCTGACGCTGTCGATGACCGACCAGGTCGTGCCAGACACCGACACCACCGAGAGCACTTCCTCGGGCCAGCGCGCCGCCATGTGCATGGCGATGAACCCTCCCATCGAATGGCCCACGATGTGCCATCGCGTGTAACCGAGGTGGAGCGCGGCGGCACGTATCAGCTCACAGACGGCGTCGATTGATGTGGCATCCGACGTCTCGTTGAGGGTGCCGGCACCCCAGCCCGGCAGGTCTAAGAGCACCGGATCGGGCAGCGCGTCACCGGTGTCGAGGGCAGCGAGCAGCAGGGGGGTCCACGTGCTCCAGGAACCGGCGGCACCGTGCAGGAACAGGGTTGCCTGCTCTGACTCCCGCTCGGGCAGGTGCCGCGCGACTATGACACCTGGCTCTCCCCGGACGGCAGTGCGCTCAAGGCGGAAGACCGCCTCATCGTCGACCAGAGGGTGCGGGGCATAGCGGCCCGCGGTCGGGAGAGAAGTGCGAACGGGAAGCATGGTGGTACTTCGTAGCGCCGGGCTTTCGCGACGGGAATTGTGGCCGCCCAGCGCTCGATCCTCGTCGGCGGGGCAGCTGGTGGGCGGGTAAGCGAACCACCAAATGCCACTGCGCCAACGAGGATCACGAGCACGGGTCGAGCATGTGCTGTGTTCCATGAGGGGGGGTCAGGAACCAGATCCGTCGGGTTCGGATCTGAGCTTGCGATGTCCTCCAAAGGGAGGACACACCGGCCAGCGATCAAAAAGTATCAGTGCGCTGGCGCAGCGTCAAGTTCGACGCTACGGCGTGTCTCGCTTCGTGGCTCTGGCGATTGCATCAGCCGCTCGCACGAGGGTGAGGTGGGTCAGCGCCTGGGGAGTGTTGCCCGCCTGTCGCATGTTGCCCACGTCGTATTCCTCGCTGAGAAGTCCCACATCGTTGGAGAACGATACGAGCCGTGTCATCAGTGCCCTGGCATCGTCGAGACGATTCGACATGGCATATTGCTCAACCAGCCAGAACGAACATGCGAGGAACGGATGCTCGCCGGCGGGCAGCCCGTCAACGCCGGTCTCACTGCGATACCTCAGCAGCAATCCACCTTCGAGCAGTTCGGCCTCGATCGCGGCAACGGTGCCGAGCATGCGCGGATCGTCGGCGGCGATGTAGCCGACCTGCGCAAGCTGCAGCAGGGAGGCATCCACCCCCGCGCTGCCGTAAAACTGCGTGTAGGTGTTGCGCTTCTTGTCGAAACCATTCGACTCTATTTCGTCCCTGATCTGTTCTCGCAGCTTCTGCCAACGCTGCACGGGGCCGCTGAGCCCGAAGTCGTTCACGGCGGAGATCGCGCAATCGAGCGCAGCCCACAGCATTACTCGCGCGTGTGTGAAGTTGCGCTCGGGACCGCGGATTTCCCAGATGCCGTGATCCGGGCGTTGCCAGTTTTCTTCGACGTAACTCATCAGCGCTCGCTGAACGGGCCAGGAGAAGTCGGGTTCGTCATTTCCGAGCCGTCTGGCCGCCTGCAGCGCGACCATTACCTCGCCGAAGACGTCGCCCTGATACTGGGTGAATGCCCCGTTTCCCACCCGCACGGGTTCGGCGCCCTGATAACCGGGCAGGCTCGGAACCTCCCACTCGGGCAGCCGCCGTTCACCAGCCAGCCCGTACATGATTTGCACATCCGCTGGGTCGCCGGCGATTGCCCGCAGCAGCCAGTTGCGCCACGTGTCGGCCTCTCCCACGAAGCCGTGATCGAGCAGCACGTGCAGAGTGAGCGACGCGTCGCGAAGCCAGACGTAGCGGTAGTCCCAGTTGCGAGAGCCGCCAAAGCTTTCCGGAAGGCTGGTGGTCGCCGCGGCCACGATGCCGCCGGTGTCTTCGTGGGTGAGCGCTCGCAGCACAAGCAGCGACCGGCGCACCGCGTCGGGGAATTCCGTGGAAGTGGATCCTCCCGAGGTCCATTTTTGCCACCACGCGTTCGTCTCCTTGATCCGTCTGGTGACTCTCATGGCGGTGGGTGGCTCTCGGTGTGAGGGATACCACGTCAGGGTCTGGTCGACGGTTTCCCCCGCATTGACGGTGAACTGCGCGGCGTGATTGTGGTCTTCCGCGTGCAGCTTCGGGCCGCGAATGACTATCGCATCGGGGCCGGCGACGGCGAGAAGCTCGTGGTGCCCCATGTCGGGGGTCTGCCGAATCCACGGGATGGCGTTGGCGTAGTCGAACCTGAACCTCAGGTCGACATGCATCACGACCGACCCGCTGATTCCTTTGACCCTCCTCACAATGTCGGCGCGACGATTTCCGACGGGCATCAGGTCGGTCACCTGCACCTCGCCCGTGGGGGTGACCCACCGGGTAACGAGGGTGAACGTGTTTTTGATGTAGCGCCGTGTTGCCGTGACTCCGTGATGTCCGTGGATCGTCGCGTATGGGGCTATCAGCCATCGCCCGTGGTTCTCGTCGCCGAGCAGCGCGCCGAAGACGGAGGGGGAGTCGTAGCGCGGAAAGCAGAGCCAGTCGATGCTGCCGTCGCGGCCCACGAGCGCGGCGGTGTGGGTGTCTCCGATGACTGCATAGTCCTCAATGGCCAGGGGCATCTTTCCATCATGGCACTGGGCACAGTTTTATCAGCGCGCACCGCTCGGGCAGTGGTTCACTTGACTATGTCTCGCGGCCCCGCAATCGTCACCGATATTGTCATCGACCAGAAGCCGGATGGCGCCAGCCCGGTCCTCAAGGCGGTGCTGGGCGTACCGGCGGGCGTCGGACCGTGGCCGGCGGTGGTGGTCGTCCACGAAGCCTTCGGTGTTGAGAGCGAGATGCGCAAGCAGGTGGCCCACCTGGCATCCCTCGGGTATCTGGCCGTCATGCCCGACCTGTACAGCGACGGTGGGGCGCGACGGTGCCTCGTTGCGACGATGAGGGCGATGCGCAGCGGCACCGGTCGCGCGTATGCAGACATCGAGGCGGCGCGGCAGTGGATTCTCGCCAGACCCGACGCGCTCGGCACCGTCGGCGTGCTCGGGTTTTGCATGGGCGGCGGCTTTGCGCTCATGACGGCCTCGTCGTCGGGGTTCGACGCCGCCGCCAGCAATTACGGCATGCTGCCGCGTGATCCCGATGACGCCCTCAGCCAGGCATGTCCCGTCGTCGGAAGCTACGGTGCGAAGGATGCCAGCCTGAAGGGGGCCACCGCGGCCCTCGAGAAGACCCTCACCCGCCACGGTGTCATCCACGACCTCAAGGAGTATCCGGGCGTTGGTCACGCTTTCATGAATTCGGCAGCAACCGGTCCCGCTCTGTTCCGACCACTTGCCCGCGTGATCAACATGAAGCCGGCACCGGATGCCGCGGCTGACGCCTGGGCGCGCATCGACTCGTTCTTTCGCGAGCACCTGCAGTCGCTGAAGTCTTAGAAGTCCTTGGGCGCATCCACCAGCAGGCCGGCCGCGGATAGCTCGGCCGCGAGTCCGGCGCCATCCTGAGCGTAGAACCAGCGCGCGTTGGAGTTGAGTTCGCGCTCGGCCGCCGTGCTGCGTCCGCCAGCGAGCACCGCTTCGCCTGTCGACAGCTGCCGGATCGCGACCCCGGCGACGTTGTCCGGATGCGCCGCGGCGAACTCGCCGTACAGCCCTTCGTCGTGCTGGCCATCGTCGCCGATGAGCAACCATTTCACGCTGGGGAACTCCTCGGCGAGTCTGGCGAGGCTGGAGCGTTTGTGGTCCTGGCCGCTGCGGAACCAACGATCGTGGGTCGGCCCCCAGTCGGTCAGCAGGATCGGCCCGGCCGGATAGAGGTTCCTGCTGAGGAAGCGAGTGAGCGTCGGAGCCACATTCCACGCCCCTGTGGAGAGGTAGATCACCGGCGGGGCCGGCCGCATGCGTGCCAGCCGGTCGTAGAGCACTGCCATACCCGCGACGGGCGTTCGCGCGTGCTCGTCGAGCACGAAGGTGTTCCAGGCAGCGAGAAAGGGTCGGGGGAGCGCTGTGACCATGACGGTGTCGTCAATGTCGGAGATGATTCCGAACCTCGCGCGCGGGTCGAGCACGAAGACGGGCGCGGTCACCGACTCGGTGTCTGCGGCATCGAGAGTTACCTCCTGCCAGCCCAGGGGCAGTCGGGCGTCGAGGCGCACGTCGACGATTCCACCGCGGGTGGGCCGAACGGCGTGCTCGACTCCGCCCACAACGACCGTCACATCGATGTCTTCGACGGGGATGCTGAAAAAGCTGCGCCAGCCGCGAACCTTGTCGGCGCGCTGTTTTGCCGCCTCTGTCGGCCGGGCGAGCACGACGCGGCACAGAATGCGAGCCCATTCGGTTGTGCCGTACCCGGCATACGGAACGATGGTGGTGACGAGCCCTCTTTTGCGTCCGCGGCGTTCGCGCCAGCGATGGAACGTGTCTTCGACGCGGGCTGCGCGGTGCAGAATCTGCCCCGCCGGGTCCGAAGCGGGCGTCGTCGCTGGGGATGCCATGACTCCAGCCTAATCTCGCGCGACGGGCCAGCCGTCGCGCTCAGGCGGCGTTGACCGGTTCGATCAGCGACGGCCCCGAGCTTCGAACGTTGCCGACGGCCCTGTCCACCTCATGGAATTCGGCGAACTCGGCCACCTCGGCGCCCCCGGCCGAGATCTCGTCCAGCAGCTCCTCGGATCCTTCCGTGTGCGGATCCAGCCACTCGTCCAGCAGCCCGGGGGAGAGAAAGACGGGCATCCTGTCATGGATGCCGGCCAGCTCACCGGTGGCATCCCGGGTGAGGATCGAGGTCGACAGCATCCACTTGTCTGGTGAGTCGTCAGCGGCGGCCGGGTCGCGCCACCACTCGTAGAGACCGGCGAAGACCATCAGCTCGCCTTCGGGCAGGTGGATGAAGTGCGGGGTCTTGACGCCGTCGATCGTCTTCCACTCGTAATAGCCGGTCGCGGGGATGACGGCCCGGCGCTTCTTGACGGCGGTGGCAAAGGTCGATTTCTCGGCGGCGGTTTCGATGCGGGCGTTGATCGCACTCGCGCCGGACTTTGGGTCTTTCGACCAGACCGGGACAAGTCCCCATCGCGCGGCTTCGATCCTGCGCACGGGTTCGTCGTCGGGCGCGGCGCCTTTGCCGATGGTGTCAATCACGATGCTCACCCGGTCTGTGGGGGCGATGTTGAACGACGGCTCAGGAAGACCTGGGGCGACCAGATCTATGTCGAACATCTCGACGAGGTCTGCTGTTGCTCCGGCAACCACGAATCTTCCGCACATGAATCCATTGTGCCAGCGCTGCTATCGCCGTGTGGGGCCCGGGAATTCATAGAAACTTGCGGTATAACCGAAAGGCGCGTCGGGGCGCGCAGTACACTTTTTGCAGAAGAGATGAGGAAAGCTGTGCAAGCACAGGAGATCCACAACGCCGAGGATCACGTGAGTGGGCTGCGCAACGAGCCGGTACAGGCCCGCAGTACCGCCCGGTTGACCGCTCTGCTCGACGCCGCCGCTGTCGTCGTCGACGAGATCGGATTCGAGAGACTCACCACCGCCATGGTCGCGGAACGCGCCGGTGCCTCCATCGGAACGGTTTATCGCTACTTCCCCGACCGCATCGCACTGTTGCAGGCGCTCGCCGCGCGCAACATGACGCGCATTCTCGCGAGGGTGAGCGAAGAAATTTCGGACGAACGTCACGCCACCTGGGGGGATGCAACCTCGGCAGCTTTCGACGCATTCATCGAGGCGTATCGGTCCGAGCCGTCGTTCCGGGGGCTGCGATACGGTGACGTTCTCGACCTGCGCCCAGCCGCGAACGAGCACACGTTCAACTCGATCATTGCCAACCGACTGCTTGACAACATCCAGTCTCGGTTCGGCTTTGCCGACGGCCCTGAGGTGCGGTTCGCCTTCGAGACTGCGATAGAGGTCTCGGATGCCCTGTCAACGAGGGCTTTCGCGCGCGACCCGCAGGGTGATCCGGCGTTCCTCAAGGCCGCTCACGACCTCGCCGTCGGAATCCTCGAGCCACACATGAAGGCATAGCGCCGGCAGGATCACCGCCCCCTGGCGGGTTGTCAAGGGGTCGTAACATTTCGACGATCGAATATGTCGAGGGCTCCGCGTACTGTTAGCTGGACGTACTGGCAAGTGTCGATCCGTGCTGCCGCACGAGGAATGAGCCCCGTCGATGATCGAATTTCGTGGAGTCTCCAAACGTTTCCCCGATGGAACCGTCGCGGTAGACGACTTCAATCTCGTCATACCCTCACGCAAGACGACGGTGCTGGTGGGCTCGTCGGGCAGCGGCAAGACCACGCTGTTGCGGATGATCAATCGCATGGTCGACCCCACCGCGGGCGTCATCGAGATCGACGGCGACAGCATCCTTGATCGAGACCCGGTGGCGCTGAGGCGCAGCATCGGGTACGTCATGCAGAACTCCGGATTGCTGCCGCACTTCAAGGTCATCGACAACGTTGCGACGGTACCCACGCTCAACGGCGTTCCTCGTCGGAAAGCCCGCGAAGACGCCCTCGAACTGCTCGACACCGTGGGCCTCGACAGGTCGGTGGCGAACCGCTACCCCAACCAGCTCTCTGGCGGACAGCAGCAGCGGGTGGGGGTCGCACGCGGGCTCGCCGCGAACCCCAACATTTTGCTCATGGATGAACCGTTCGGCGCGGTGGATCCCATCGTTCGGGCCGAGCTGCAGCAGGAAACGAGTCGGCTCCAGCGCGATCTCGACAAGACCGTCGTGTTCGTCACCCACGACATCGACGAGGCTTTCCTTCTGGGCGACCAGGTGGTGATTCTGGAAAAGGGCGCAAAGATCGCCCAGATCGGCAGCCCGCGCGAAATTATGGCCAATCCGGCGAATGATTTCGTCGCGAGCTTCATCGGAGCCGACAAGGGCAAGCGCTCCCTGACGATCCACAAGACCGAGCACGGCTCGATCCTCGTGGATAGTGAGGGCAGGCCGCAGGGCGTCCTGACAGGCGGACCGGGGGAGTGAACTGGGTCGTCGACAACCTCGACCTCATCGCCCAGCTGACACTTGAGCACCTGAAGCTCAGCATCCCGCCGATCATCATCGGGCTGATCATCGCGCTGCCGCTCGGATACCTGGCGTATCGGTTCAAGCTCACCCGCGGGCTGCTGCTCACGCTCGCCGGTCTGCTCTACACGATCCCGTCGCTGGCACTGTTGCCGATTTTGCCGACGATTTTCGGCACGAGCTTTCTCAGCCCGCTGAACCTGACCATCGCCCTGACCATCTATGCGGTGGCCATCATGGCGAGAGCCATCGCAGACGCGCTGCAATCGGTCGACCCGGCGGTGCGGCAGGCGGCCACGGCCATGGGCTATGGCTCATGGCGTCGATTCTGGACCGTGGAGCTTCCCCTTGCCGGGCCGGTCATCCTCGCCGGATTGAGGGTCACGGCCGTCAGCACCATCAGCCTCGCGACCGTCGGCATCCTCATCGGCGTGCAGAGCCTCGGCTACCTCTTCACCAACGGCCTGCAGCGCAGGATCGTGCCAGAGATTCTTTCTGGCCTGGTGATGGTGGTCGTCATCGCGCTGCTGATCGACTTCCTGCTGGCCCGCGCGGGCCGCGCACTCATGCCGTGGGCACCCCGCACACCAATGCGAGCCGAGGTCAAGCAGCTCGCCGCCGCAGGGGGGAGCCCAGAATGAACCTCCTCGCCGAAGCCTTCGCCTGGATCTTCTCGCCGGACCGCCTCACCGGGTCGTCGCCACTACCCGCGGCCATCGGCCTGCACCTGTACTACACGTTCATCTCCGTACTTATCGCGAGCCTGATCGCCGTTCCGCTGGGCTTCTACATTGGACACACGGGCAAGGGGCGTAACGCCGCTATCGCCATCTCCGGCGCGGCGAGGGCCGTGCCATCCTTTGGTCTGATCCTGCTGCTGGTGCTCGTGATGGGCGTCACCCAGAAGCCGCTCGCCGCGACAGTCGCCTTCGTGCTGCTCGGGATTCCGTCGATCCTGGCCGGGGCCTATGCCGGGTTGGAGGCGATCGATCGCAGAACCATCGATGCGGCGCGCGCGGTGGGAATGACGGAGTGGCAGATCCTGTTGCAGGTTGAGGTGCCACTCGGGCTGCCACTGCTCATCGGAGGAATTCGTGCGGGTGCGCTGCAGATCGTCGCGACCGTCGTTTTGGCGGCCTACGTCACGCTCGGTGGCCTCGGCACGTACATCATCCAGGGCATTCCCCTCAGCAGGTACGACATGATTCTCGGGTCCGCGATCGTCATCGTGGCGCTGGCGCTCGCCCTCGACGGACTCTTCGCCCTGTTGCAGCGATTCGTTGTCCCGCGTGGTGTCACCGCGGGGCTCACTCAGGACATCCGCACGACGTCATCCCGACGCCGCGCGGTGGTGGGATCTTCCCTCCAAGAAGGAAAAGGATAAAGAAATGTTCACAGCTAAGAACAAGGGCCGGCTCGCCATTGGCGCGGTCGCGGTCGGGGTGGCATTGGCCCTGTCAGGGTGCGCATCGGGTGATCCATTGGACTCCGGCACAGGATCGGATTCAACCGGTGACAGCGAGACCATCACCGTCGGATCGCAGGCCTACTACTCCAACGAGATCATCGCCGAGATCTACGCTCAGGCCCTCGAGAACGCCGGATTCACCGTTGACCGACAGTTCAATATCGGTCAGCGTGACGCCTACCTCCCGTCCCTCGAAAACGGCGACGTCGACCTCTTCCCCGAATACACGGGCAACCTCCTCCAGTTCTACGACGCCGAGACCACGGCGACGACCTCCGACGACGTCTATGCCGCCCTTGCTGGCGCGCTGCCCGATGGCCTCACGGTGCTCGACCAGGCGTCAGCGACCGACGAGGACTCGTACAACGTGACGGCGAAGTTTGCCGCAGACAACAACCTGAAGAGCCTCGCCGACCTGAAGAACGTCTCCACGGCTCTCACCCTCGGCGGCAACGCCGAGCTCGAGGAGCGTCCGTATGGTCCGGCCGGGCTACTTTCGACCTACGGTGCAACCGTGGGCTTCTCCGCCACGGGTGACACCACTGTCGAAGACCTGGTTGCTGGCACCGTCAACATTGCCAACGTCTACAGTGCGGATCCCCGCATCCAGACAGAGGATCTTGTGACGCTCGATGACCCCGAAGGTCTCTTCCTCGCCTCGAATGTCGTGCCGCTGGTAAATGCCGACATCGCGGATTCGATCGCGGATGTCATCAACGCGGTGCAGGCCAAGCTAACCGCGGAAGGCCTGGTGGCTCTGAACGTCGAGTCGACCGTCGACCAGAAGTCGTCTGCCGACATCGCGACGAAGTGGCTGACCGACAACAACCTCCTGAAGTAACACCACGACAAAACGGGGGCGGATGCTGCGGCATCCGCCCCCGTTTTCGTACCCAGTGACGCTTGATCAGTCGTCTTCAATCGTGTTCGCGTCACCGTCACCCGGCATGGCCATATGCCTGGCCTCGTTGCGTTCGACGACCTTCTTGATGACGACGACGAGGATCGAGAAGAGCACGACGATGCCGACGAACAGGTAGCCCGCGTAATGCAGCCGGTTGATCAGGGCGGTGAAGCTGTCGGCCGCGAACGTGCCGACTGAGACATAGGCGAAGCTCCAGATCGTCGACGCCGGAAAAGTCCAGGCCAGGAATTTGCGGTAGCTCATGGTGCTCATGCCGACGGTGAGCGGCACGAGGGCGTGCAGCACGGGCAGGAACCTCGAGATGAAGACGGCGATGCCGCCCCGACGGTCGATGTAGTTCTCGGCTCGCACCCAATTGCCTTCGCCGAGTCGACGCCCGAGCCAGGATGCTCTGATCCGGGGGCCGAAGAAGCGACCGAGCAGGAACCCGATGCTTTCGCCGCAGAGCGCCCCGATGATCACGGCGATCGCGAGCGCGAAATACTCCACCGGCCCGCCCGTGGCTGTGGCGGCGACCACCACGATCGTGTCGCCCGGAATGATGAGGCCGATGAAAATCGAGGTCTCCAGCAGGATCCCGATGCCCGCGAGGATGACGCGAAGCACGGGGTCCACCGACTGGACGACCGAGAGAATCCACATCACCCAGCCGTTCAGCAGGTCTCCGAACCCCTCGATGGGGTTGGTGGCAGCCGAAACGACCTCAAGCATGAGCTAGATGGCCCTGCGTAGCGCGTCGAGTCGAGCCCGCCAGGTGGCCAGGCGTCCCGGTTTCTCGGCGAGTTCGGGGCCGTCGACCCATCCCGTGGCGATCCTGATGCCGTGCAGGGCGCTCAGCGCCCACAACTCGGTACCGTCGAGCTCGAGGGGGGTCACGGCTTCCTCGTGAGTGTCGAGCCCCAGCGCGGCGGCGAGGGTGAGCGCGCTTCGGGTGGTGACGCTGTTGATGCGCGGCAGATCTGCGGGAGGCCCGCACAGGATGTCGCCGCGCCACCACAGCAGTCCGGAATACGCGCCCTCGACGACATAGCCGTCCTCGGAGAGGATGACGGCCTCGGTGGCACCCAGCGGCTGCACCGCGGTGCGGATGCGCAGCATCGCCGCCAGATCGGGCCCCTTCACGGTCGGCTGGGTGCGGGGGTCTGGGCCGGTCCACGTCGCCAGCACGGCGGAGCGCTGACGCTCGGGGGCCGGGCGCAGTCGAAACAGCAACCGGCCGTCTGAGTGCTTCTCGACCCGGGGAAACCAATCGCCCTGTGACGGAATCGCAGCGATCGCGGCATCCCAGAATTCTTCAGCGTCGGGGGCGGTGTGCAGGAATCGCTCGCGGTGCAGGCCAATGCCGAGCGCCCGTCCATTGCTGACGAGCCAGGAGTCCGCGGCCACGTTCGTGGAATCGGTCATGTCACATTCGCCGCCGAGCGCGTGAAGCTCGCCGTCATTCCACAGGAAGATCGACGCGACACTCATAGTCTTAGGTTATGCCCCGCGTGCTGTGTGCTCCCCTTGGAAAGTGGGTCGATCCTGCCGCCGCCTACCTGGCTCTGTGCGGCGATTCGGAGGCCGCATTCTGGCTCGACAGCGGTCCGGGTGCCACCACCGGGATGAGCTATCTTGGCGTGGCCTCGACGGTCGTGACCGAATTTGATGGTGCGGTTCTCGACTGGCTTCGTGACGCGCTGGCGGCTGAGCAACTCGACACGTCCGAGGCGCCCCCCGGCTTCGCGCTCGGCTGGGTCGGGTGGCTCGGGTACGAGGTGCGCGCAGAGACGATGGGAACGCCGGCGGATCGTGTATCGCGGTATCCGGATGCCGCGTGGCTGAGGATCGAGCGTGCGCTGGCGTTCGACCACTCGACTGGGGTGGTCACGGCGATGGCGCTCGATGACATCCAGGCGTGGCGTGACGACGCGCTCGCCGCACTGGCGGCCGGGCCGAGGCCGACCGGGGCATCCGCTCCGGTCGAGCGGACCCAGCCGGTGACGACGTGGGCGCACACCGACGAGGAATACCTCGACATGATCGCGGCCAGCCAGAAGGCGATCGTCGATGGCGACGCGTACCTGCTGTGCCTCACCACCGAAGTCAGCGTCGACGTCACCCCAGACCCCGTCGCGACCTACCTCGCGCTGCGCGAATCGAGCCCCACCCACCACGGTGCCCTGCTGCGGGCGGGCGCGGTGTCGCTGTTGAGTGCCAGCCCCGAACAATTTTTGACGGTGTCGCCGGCGGGCCTCGTGACCACCAGCCCGATCAAGGGAACCCGGCCGCGGGGCACCACCGAGGCACGCGACTGGCGGCTTCGCGCCGAACTGAAAGACAGCGTGAAGGAACGCGCGGAGAACGTCATGATCGTCGACCTGATGCGCAACGACATCGGCAGGGTCTCAATCTCGGGAAGTGTCGGCGTCGATCGGCTGCTCGACGTGGAAAGCTATGCGCAGGTGCACCAGCTCGTGAGCACCGTCAGCGGTGAGCTCGCGGAAGGGCTGACCAGCATCGACGCGATCGCGGCCTGCTTTCCGGCCGGGTCGATGACGGGAGCCCCGAAACTTTCGGCGACGAGAATCCTCGATCGACTCGAACAGCGCCCGCGCGGAATCTACGCTGGCGCCTTCGGCTACATCGGCTTCGACGGGGCGGTCGACCTGGCGATGGTCATCCGGTCAATCGTCATCGACAGCGAGGGTTCGACGATCGGCACCGGCGGTGGAATCACTGCGCTGTCCATCCCCAAGGAAGAGTTGGCCGAGACAAAACTGAAGGCAGCAGCGTTGTTGACGGCGCTCGGGGTGGCGTCTCCCGCGCTCGAACCCGACGCTTCGACTCACAACGGGTAACCTTGACCGGGTCGTTCGCGCTGCCGCGACCGCCCGCGATCAACGGCGATCGTCACCCAGCCCCAAAATGAAGTGAGAAGCAAGTGACTGAGCCCCGCGACACGGACCACCGCGACGAGCGTGACGACACCCACGGCTACAACATTGCGGCCATCGAGGCCAAATGGCAGCCGGTCTGGGACAAACTCAAGCCATTTGCGACGGATGACCCGGCCGACAAGCGGCCGCGCAAGTACATCCTCGACATGTTCCCGTACCCGTCGGGCGACCTGCACATGGGCCACGCCGAGGCGTACGCCTTCGGCGACATCGCGGCCCGATACTGGCGCCAGCGTGGATTCAACGTCCTGCACCCGATCGGCTGGGACTCGTTCGGCCTGCCCGCGGAGAACGCGGCAATCGAGCGCGGCATCGACCCCGTCGGCTGGACCTACGACAACATCGCGCAGCAGAAGGCGAGCATGCGCCGCTACGGTGTCTCGTTCGACTGGAGCCGGGTGCTGCACACCAGCGACCCCGAGTACTACAAGTGGACCCAGTGGCTGTTCCTGAAGCTCTACGAGAAGGGTCTCGCCTACCGCAAAGAGAGCTGGGTGAACTGGGACCCGAAAGACCAGACCGTTCTCGCCAACGAGCAGGTGCTTCCGGATGGCACGTCAGAGCGCTCCGGTGCCGTCGTCGTCAAGAAGAAGCTGACGCAGTGGTACTTCAAGATCACCGACTACGCCGACCGGCTGCTCGATGACCTGAACCAGCTCGAGGGCTCGTGGCCCTCAAAGGTGCTGTCGATGCAGCGCAATTGGATCGGACGATCCATCGGCGCCGACGTCGACTTCGAGATCGAGGGCAGGGACGGCAAACTCACGGTCTTCACGACCCGCCCCGACACCCTCCACGGCGTGACGTTCATGGTCGTCGCCCCCGACTCCGATCTGGCGGCCGAACTCGCCGCAGGCTCAACCCCCGAGGTGCAGGCAGCATTCAAGGCCTACCTGGCGCAGGCGCAGAAGAACACCGAGATCGAGCGTCAGGATGCGACCCGCGAGAAGACGGGCATCCCGCTCGAGCGTTTCGCGATCAACCCGGCCACGGGCGAGCGCATCCCGATCTGGACGGCTGACTACGTGTTGGCTGACTACGGCCACGGCGCCGTCATGTCGGTGCCGGCGCATGACCAGCGCGACCTCGACTTCGCCATCAAGTTCGACCTGCCCGTGCGGGTCGTGCTTGACGTCAACGCTCCCATGACCGGCGCGATCCCCGTGCTCGAGCTCGACGAGAACGGCATGGCGATCCTGCCGGATGACCTTCCGCCGCTCGACCCCACCGCCACCGGGAAGGCGCTTGTCGGCGACGGGCGCATGATCAATTCCGGCCCCCTCGACGGCCTGAGCAAGAGCAACGCGATCAAGAAGATCATCGAGCAGCTCGAAAAGGCTGGCACCGGCCGCGCCGCGAAGACCTACAGGTTGCGCGACTGGCTGATCTCACGCCAGCGCTTCTGGGGCACGCCCATCCCGATCATCCACGGCGACGACGGTGAGCTCATGGCCGTGCCGTTCGACCAGCTGCCAGTGGTGCTGCCGCCGACCGATGGGCTCGACCTCAAGCCGAAGGGCCAGTCACCGCTCGCCGCAGCGGAAGACTGGATCACCGTGCCAGACCCGCGCGACGGCCGCCCGGCACTGCGCGACGCCGACACGATGGACACCTTCGTTGACAGCTCGTGGTACTTCCTGCGGTTCCTGTCTGCGAACGACCCGGACAAGGCTTTCGACATCGCGGAGGCCGAAAAATGGGCACCGGTCGACCAGTACGTCGGGGGCGTCGAGCACGCCATCCTGCACCTGCTGTATGCCCGTTTCATCACCAAGGTGCTCTTCGACCTCGGATATGTGAGCTTCACCGAGCCCTTCAGCGCGCTGCTCAACCAGGGCATGGTGCTCTCTGAGGGCAAGAAGATGTCGAAGCGCAGCCCCAAGGGCACGACGTTCACTGCGGAGGTGGATAAGCACGGCGCCGACGCGCTGCGTCTCACGCTCGCGTTTGCTGGCCCACCAGAAGACAACATCAACTGGGAGGACGTCTCGCCCGCGGCGTCGGCGAAGTTCCTGGCGCGTGCGTTCCGTCTTGCCACCGACGTGACGAGCGCTCCCGAGATCGAATGGAAGACGGGGGATGCGGCACTCCGCCGCCAGACCCACCGCTTCCTCGCCGACGGCCCTGCTCTGGCAGAGACCCTCAAGTTCAACGTGCTGGTTGCTCGCATCATGGAGCTGACCAACGCCACTCGCAAGGTGATCGACACCGGAGCGGGCGGCGGGGATGCGGCCGTGCGTGAAGCAGTCGAGATCATCACCATCGCGCTCAGCATGTTCGCACCGTTCACCGCTGAGGAGATGTGGGAGAAGCTGGGTTACAAGCCGACCGTGGCCCTGGCAGGCTGGCGCAAGCCAGACCCGTCGCTGCTGGTCGAGGAGTCGGTGACTGCCATCATCCAGGTCGACGGCAAGGTGCGCGACCGCATCGAGGTGGCGCCGAAGATCTCGAGCAGTGAGCTCGAAGCGTTGGCACGGGCATCCGTGGCCGTCGCTCGCGCGACAGCCGACCGCGAGATCGTCAACGTGATCGTGCGTGCGCCTCGACTCGTCAACATCGCCACGAAGCCGGCGTAGTCCACGGGCAGTGACACTGCTCTGCGAGTGACGGGAGCATCCGCGTAGGTTTCCTGCGTGGATGAGATCCCGGAGCCGCGACGGGCACGCCTGCGCGTCACAGTGGGTGCCGTGGTGGTGCTCGTGCTGGTCGCGCTCGGGTGTGCGGTGCTCGTGGCAGCGCTGGGTGACCACGGGAGCACGTCCGACGTCGTCCGCAGCACCCCGTCCGCAACGCCCGGTGCCTCGACGGGTGGCGCGATCTTCGTACACATTCTCGGGGCGGTCGAGCGTCCCGGTCTGTATTCGCTCTCAGAGGGCGACCGCGCCATCGACGCGGTCGCGGCGGCCGGCGGCTTCCTCGAGACCGCCGATCAGCGCCAGCTGAACCTGGCGCGATTCGTCGTGGACGGCGAGCAGATCGTGGTGCCGATCGTCGGGGAGATTCCCGATGCCGCGCCTGGAAGCCCGGGCGCAGCATCCGGCGGCAAGGTCAACATCAACACCGCGGATGAGGCCGCTCTCGACACGCTTCCACAAGTCGGCCCGGCGATGGCCGCGCGCATCATCGCCTATCGCACCGCGAATGGCAGGTTCACGGCGATCGAAGACCTCATGAACGTGACGGGAGTGGGAGCAAAGACGTTCGAAGGCATGCGTGACCTGGTCACGGTGTGAGAGTCGATCTTCGGCTGGCGATCCCCGCAGCCGCGGGCTGGGTGGCCGCAGCGATCGTCGTGGGGGTGCCGTTCGCGGCAACTCCGGCACTCGTCCTGGCGTGGATCGCCGCCGGCGTTCTCGTGCTGGTGCGTCCACGCGTGGCGCTGGCTGCTGCTGCTGTCGCCCTCTGCTGCACGTCGATCGCGCTGCAGGCGCCCGCGCGCCATCCACAGGTGCTGATGGATGCCGCGAGCCAGCACCGCACGGTGACCGCCGTGGCCACCACCACCCAGACGGCGTTCCCAGGCCGCGGCTCGTTCGAGGTGCGGTTCGAGTCCGTGGCGCAGACCGTCGTGTCTGTGCCGGTTCTCGTGTACGGCGACGGCCTCGCTGAGCGTCTCGGCATCGGCACCCGGATCACACTGGCGGGGTACGTGGTGGCCACGGAGGCTGGCGATGATCGTGCGTTCATCATCTTTCCGGATGACCCACCCACCGTGATCGAGTCGCCGCCCTGGTACCTCGACTGGGCGAACGAGCTGCGCGCCGGGTTTCTGCGGGCGACGCAGGAACTTCCCGGAGACGGTGGTGACCTGCTGGCGGGCCTCGCCATCGGCGACACCTCCGCGGTCTCCGATGATCTCGACTCGGCGATGAAATCGAGTTCGCTCAGCCACCTGACCGCCGTCTCCGGGGCGAACTGTGCGATCGTGATCGGGCTGATGATGCTCGCGGGTGCGGCGCTCGGGCTGCCTCGCTGGCTGCGGATCGGCGTCTCGATCGCAACGCTGATCGGATTCGTGGTGTTGGTCACTCCCGAGCCGAGTGTGCTGCGTGCCGCGTTGATGGCCGCGCTCGTACTTCTGGCGCTGTCGGGCGGCAGACCAGTGCAGGGGCTGCCCATCCTCTCGCTCGCCACAATGTCGCTGCTGGTGCTCGACCCGTGGCTCGCACGAAATTACGGTTTCGTTCTGTCGGTGCTCGCCACGGCCGGGCTGCTGCTGCTTGCCGGGCCGCTCGCGGGTGTGCTCGGCCGCTGGTTGCCCCGCTGGCTCGCGTTGGTGATCGCGGTTCCGGTCGCGGCCCAACTCGCCTGCCAACCGGTCATCGTGCTGCTCAACGCATCGTTGCCGGCCTACGGGGTCGTCGCCAACATCCTGGCGGCGCCAGCGGCACCGATCGCGACAGTCGTGGGTCTCGCCGCCTGCGTTCTGCTGGCGCTCGTTCCGCCCCTGGGGACGCTGTTGTGTCTGCTCGCCTGGGTTCCCTCCTTCTGGATCGCGGCAGTCGCGTCGTTCTTCGCGGGGGCTCCGGGAGCGCAGCTGCCATGGCCGGCGGGCGCCGGGGGAGTCGCACTCCTGGTTGCCGTCAGCGCGTTGGCAGTGGGGGCGGTGGTCGGCAGTCGCCGCTGGCGGCGGTGGGCAGCCGCCGCGCTCATCCTGATCATGGTGGGGTACGTCGGCGTGGCTGCCGGCGGTCGGATCGGGCAGCAGCTTGGTCGGCCCGCAGAGTGGCAGATCGCAGGGTGCGATGTGGGGCAGGGTGATGCCTTCGTTGTGCGCAGCGCCGGTGTCGTTGCGCTCATCGACACCGGCCCCGATGAACAACTTCTCGCCGCGTGTCTCGCCGACCTCGGCATCGATCGGATCGACCTGCTGGTGCTCACCCACTACGACCACGATCATGTCGGGGGAGTAAGTGCCGTGCTCGGGCGCGTCGATCGAGCCCTGGTCGGCCCGGTGGGCAGGCCGGGCGACGACGACATCGTCGCGGATCTTCGCGCGGCGGGCGCCGACGTGCAGCAGGTCGCGAGGGGTCCGAGCGGAATGCTGGGCGAGCTCCGCTGGCACGTGCTGTGGCCGCCCGTACGCCTGGCGGGAATCGAACCCGGCAACTCCGCCAGCGTCACGGTCGAGTTCGAACCCGTCGGCGACTGTCTCGCCGGATGTTTCAGCTCGATATTTCTGGGGGATCTCGGCGAGAGTGCGCAGGACCGGCTGCTGGCTGCGAACCCGCTCGGTGAGGTCGACGTCGTCAAGGTGAGCCACCACGGGTCTGCCGACCAGAGTGTGCGGATGTATGAGCGACTCCACGCCGTGGTCGGGCTCATCGGTGTCGGCGCTGACAACGGCTACGGGCATCCGACCGAGAAGCTTCTCGACCTGCTGACGAGTACCGACACCGCGGCGGTGCGAACGGACAATGCCGGGCTCATTTTGCTGTTGCCGGGTGGGGAGGGGGGCGCGGTGACGGTCTGGACCGAACGCTGACCCGTGCCGCGGTGTCGGGTGCGCGCAATAGGCTTGCCGGGTGGCAGCCTCCAAAGTCTCGATACCTCAGCTCGCCTTCAACAAGGTGCGTCCGGCGCCGGTGGTTCTCGTCAGCGGCACCGAGGGGTTTCTGGCCGATCGTGCGATCCGCACCCTGCGTGAGCTGCTGAAGGCCGAAGACCCGAGCCTCGAGATCCATGATCTGGAGGCCGACCAGTACTCGCCCGGCGAGCTGATCACCCTCGCCAGCCCCTCGCTGTTCAACGAGCCCAGGCTGATCAGGGTGGTGAACGTCGAGAAGTGCACCGATGCCTTCATCACCGAAACGATCGCCTACCTCGCAAGCCCTGCCGACTCCACGTACGTGGTGCTGCGGCACGCTGGCGGCGTCCGGGGCAAGAAACTGCTCGACGCCATCCGCGGCGGGGCAGGTGGCGGCATCGAGATCACCTGTCTTGAGCTGAAGAAAGAAACAGAGAAGACAGAGTTTGCCGCCTCGGAGTTTGCCTCGGCAGGCCGGCGGGTGACGGGTGGGGCCATCCGGGCGCTCGTGTCTGCCTTCTCTGACGATCTGGCCGAGCTCGCGTCGGCCTGCCAGCAGCTGCTCGCCGACGATGGCGACGAGATCACCGAGGCGACGGTGGAGCGGTACTACTCCGGCCGTGTCGAGACCAACGCATTCAAGGTGGCGGATGCCGCGATCGCTGGCCGCACCGGCGAGGCACTGGTGCTCCTGCGCCACGCGCTGTCGTCCGGAGCCGACCCGGTGCCGATCGTCGCCGCCTTCGCGTCCAAAATCCGCACGATGGCGAAGATCTCGGGCACCAACGGTCCGGCCGGCCAGCTCGCCTCAAAGCTGGGCATCGCCCCCTGGCAGATCGACAGGGCCCGCCGCGACCTTCAGGGCTGGAACGACGAGGGGCTCGGCCACTGCATCGAGGCCATCGCAGCAACGGATGCCCAGATCAAGGGCCTCGGCCGCGACCCAGTGTTCGCGCTCGAGCGCATGGTCACCGTGATCGCTGGTCGCGGCTACTAGCCGCGCCCCGCGAACGCAAAATGCCCCCGCCGTGAGGCGAGGGCATTCAGTGAAGATGTGGGTTACAGCGAAGCAACCTGCTTGGCGATGGCCGACTTCTTGTTCGCAGCCTGGTTCTTGTGGATGACGCCCTTGGCGGCAGCCTTGTCGAGCTTCTTGCCGGCAACGACGAGCAATGCGGCTGCAGCGGCCTTGTCGCCGGTGGCGATGGCGGTGCGGGCGGCACGGACAGCAGTCTTGACCTCGCTCTTGACGGCGCGGTTACGGTCCTGCGACTTCTTGTTGGTCAGGATGCGCTTGATCTGCGACTTGATGTTTGCCACGTTGTTGTACCTTCTCGTTCGTTGAGTGTTTATGGGCAGCCGAGGGAAGTCTGTCATCCTAAGACAGCAGAACCTGCTCGATCCCGGCTGCGTTCGCATGGTCGAAGACCAGCGCAAGCCAAAGAGCAACAATACCAGCGCGGTGGAGCTATGGCAATTGCGCCAGCGTGTCCAGCAGTATCCGCGTGAATTCGGTCGGTTTCGTGACCGACACCATGTGGGTTGCCCCGGGCACGTGAAGCAGCCGCGCGTTGGGCGCCGCGGCGAGGTAACGGCGTTCCTGAAGCCTGAAGTGGTCGAGCGTTCCGTTCACCAGGGTGACGGGCACGTCGATGCGCTGCAGCGATGTGACCGGATGCAGCGCCCGAAGCTCGCGCAGCGCATCGTCCATCACCTCGAGTGCAACGCCGCCGCGCAGCACATCGTCGGAGTACGCCGGATCTTTCACCACCGCGCGCACGGCCCAGTTGTTGAGCGCGAGCCCGCGGTCGGGCAGGCGATGGATGACGCGCGCAGCAACCCTCCACGCGTCGAGCACGACGCGGCTCGGCTGGGTGCCGCAGCTCGCCGCGATGAGTCCGACGATCGGGCGCGCGCCGCTTCCCGCGTAGTGGATGGACGTGTACCCGCCGAGCGAGAACCCGCACAGCAGGGTGGGGTGCGCGGCCGAGTCCACGGCCGCCGCGATGGTGTCGACGGCGGAAGCCAGCGTGAAGCGGGTGTCCATCCGGGTGCCGTGCCCCGGGAGGTCGACGGCGATGGCCTGGTGTCCTGCGGCCTCGAGCGCCTCGACCTGGGCGCGCCACATCGTTGCGGAGGTGCGGAGTCCGTGCACGAGCACGACGCTGAAGACCATGCTTCGAGCGTAATAGCCTGTGTCCATGCCTTCGATTGCCGCCCACATCACCGCAGTTCCCGGCAGCGGTATCCGCCGCATCCACGAGATCGCTCTCACGATGGATGAGGTGATCTCGCTCGCCGTGGGGGAGCCCGACGTTGCCGTCGCGCCTCACATCGCCGACGCGGCCACGGATGCCTGGCGCCGGGATGCCACCAACTACACGGCCAACGGCGGCATCGCACCGCTGCGGCGCGCGATCGTCGAGAAGCTGGCTCGCGACAATGACGTTCACGTCGACACCGAGCAGGTGTGGGTCACGGTGGGCGCAACCCAGGGGCTGCATCAGGCGATGGCGATAACGCTCGCGCCGGGCGACGAGGTTCTGCTGCCAAACCCCGGCTACACAACCTTCACCATGAACGCCCACATGCTGGGGGCCACGGCCGTGCCGTACCCGTTGCGGGCGGATGCCGGGTTCATGCCGGATATCGCCGAGCTTGAGACTCTGGTCACCGACCGTTCGCGCGTGCTGATTGTCAATTCCCCGTCCAACCCGCTGGGCACGGTGTTCCCCCGGGAGTTGCTTCAGCAGCTGCTCGACTTTGCGAAACGCCACGACCTGTGGGTGATCAGCGACGAGGTGTACGAGGCTTTCACCTGGACCGAACCGCACGTGAGCATGGCGAGCCTCGACAACGACGACCGGGTGTTCTCGGTCTTCTCCCTGTCGAAGACCTATGCCATGACCGGTGTCAGGATCGGCTACCTCGTGACGCCACCTGGGTTGGCGCAGACCATGCGCACAGTCCAGGAGGCCTCGATCAGTTGCGCAAGCGAGCCCGGACAGTTCGCCAGCGTCGCCGCGATCACGGGTTCACAGCAGGCCGTGACGGATGCCCGTGAGCACTACCGCAGCAACCTCGCCGCCGCGACCGCGCTGCTCGACAGCCGCGGCATCCGGTACCTGACGCCCGGGGGAACCTTCTACCTCTGGATCGACATGAGCCACATCACAGAGGGGGATGTCGCGACCTGGGCGGAGGACTTCCTCAGGAGCGACCGTGTCGCCGTCGCGCCCGGCAGTGCCTTTGGCCGGTCTGGTGAGGGATGGATCAGGGTGAGCCTGGCCTCCGAGCTGACGCCGCTGCTCGAGGGGTTGGGGCGGCTGCCCTCTCCCATTTCCGGGGGTTAGCCGGATACCTCCGCGAGAGCCGTCTCCCTAGCCTCTAACTATGGAAACCCTCACCAACTCCCCGGAAACCTCGACCACCCCCACCCCGGTCGTCCAGTCGAACACCCTGGCGATCGTCAGCTTCGTCCTCGGCCTCTCATCGATCCTCACGGGCTTCCAGGTCGTACTGGGCGCCGCGGCGGTGGTGCTGGGCATCCTGTCCCTGCGCAGGGAAGCAGTGGGCGGAAAATTCGCGATCTGGGGCATCGTCACGGGATCGCTCAGCGTGGCGGGACTGCTCGGGACAGGCCTGCTGGCGCTGCTCTTCATCCCGTTCGCGGCCACCGGAATCCTCTTCTGGTGAGAGTTCACCGCCAGAGTCCGTAAACTTGTGGGCGGCCTCATCCGGCCGTCCACGAGAGGTATGCGTTGAGTCCCAAAGCCACCACGGTGTTGCAGCCGGCTTCCACCGACCCCGCGTTCATCCGCAACTTCTGCATCATCGCGCACATCGACCACGGCAAATCGACACTCGCCGACCGCATGCTTGGCATCACCGGCGTCGTCTCCGACCGCGACATGCGCGCCCAGTACCTCGACCGCATGGACATCGAGCGCGAACGCGGCATCACGATCAAGAGCCAGGCCGTGCGTATGCCGTGGGCCCTCGACGGCAAGCCGTACGCGCTCAACATGATCGACACTCCCGGCCACGTCGACTTCACCTACGAGGTTTCGCGCAGCCTTGCCGCCTGCGAGGGTGCAATCCTGCTGGTGGATGCCGCCCAGGGCATCGAGGCGCAGACTCTCGCCAACCTGTACCTGGCTCTCGACAACGACCTCACGATCATCCCGGTGCTGAACAAGATCGACCTCCCGGCGGCCGACCCTGACAAGTACGCGAAGGAACTCGCCAGCCTCATCGGCGGAAAGCCGGAAGACGTGCTGCGTGTCAGCGGCAAGACCGGCATGGGCGTCGAAGAACTCCTCGACCGGGTGGTTGAGCTGATCCCGCCGCCCCAGGGCGACCCGAACGCTCCGAGCCGAGCCATGATTTTCGACTCCGTCTACGACTCGTACCGCGGCGTGATCACCTACGTGCGCATGATCGACGGAACCCTCAGCCCGCGCGAGCGCATCCAGATGATGTCGACCCGTGCCGTGCACGAACTTCTCGAAATCGGCGTCTCGAGCCCGGAACCGACACCGACCAAGGGGCTCGGTGTTGGCGAGGTCGGCTACTTGATCACCGGTGTGAAAGACGTGCGCCAGTCGAAGGTCGGCGATACTGTCACCAACGCTCAGCGTCCGTCCACCACGGCGCTCGCGGGGTACACAGACCCGAAGCCCATGGTGTTCTCGGGCCTGTACCCGATCGACGGCAGCGACTACCCGGTGCTGCGCGAGGCTCTCGACAAGCTGAAACTGTCGGATGCTTCGCTCAACTACGAGCCGGAGACCTCCGTAGCTCTCGGTTTCGGTTTCCGCTGCGGGTTCCTCGGGTTGCTCCACCTTGAGATCGTCACCGAGCGGCTCGAGCGCGAGTTCGGGCTCGACCTCATCTCAACGGCCCCGAGCGTGACCTACGAGGTGATGACCGAAGACAAGAAGCACTTCACCGTCACCAACCCCAGCGAGTTCCCGTCCGGCACGAAGATCGCGCACGTCAGCGAGCCGATGGTGCGCGCCGCCATCCTCGCTCCGAAGGACTACGTCGGCACCATCATGGAGCTGTGCCAGTCCCGCCGCGGAACCCTCATCGGCATGGACTACCTCGGTGAAGACCGCGTCGAGATCAAGTACACGATCCCGCTCGGCGAGATCGTCTTCGACTTCTTCGACCAGTTGAAGAGCAAGACGGCCGGCTACGCAAGTCTCGACTATGAGCCCAGCGGCGAAGCGGAAGCCGACCTCGTGAAGGTCGACATCCTCCTGCAGGGCGAGGCCGTCGACGCATTCAGCGCCATCGTGCATCGCGAGAAGGCCTACGCTTACGGCGTGCTCATGACGGAGCGTCTCAAGAAGCTCATTCCGCGCCAGCAGTTCGAGGTGCCCATCCAGGCGGCTATCGGCGCCCGCATCATCGCGCGTGAGTCGATCAGCGCCATCCGAAAAGATGTTCTCGCCAAGTGCTACGGCGGTGACATCACCCGCAAGCGCAAGCTCCTCGAGAAGCAGAAAGAGGGCAAGAAGCGCATGAAGATGGTCGGACGCGTGGAGGTGCCTCAGGAGGCGTTCGTTGCGGCGCTCACCGGTGATGTCGAGAAGAAGGACAAGAAATAGGGCGTAAGCACGCCAACCTTTGGCCTGTTGCTCTAATCCTTACCTCACGCGGGCGTCCGCGGATACGCTGACGAAGGTGAGCGACTACCGACCCCCAGTGTCCGATCTTTCCTTCGTCCTCGAGCACGTTGTCGACTATCAGTCGATCGCAGCGCTGCCGGGCTTTGAACACGCAGACCTCGAAACCGTCACAGACCTGCTGGATGAGTGCGGTGATTTCATCGCGAAGATCATCGCCCCCACCAACCGTGCCGGCGACACCGTAGGGGCCGTGCGCAATGCCGATGGCACGGTCACGTTGCCGCCCGGTTTTGTGGCGGCCTATCGCAAGTACGTTGCATCCGGGTGGGGTTCCATCCCTTTCCCCGAGGAGTTCGGTGGCGGGGGATTCCCGCACGCGGTCGGTGTCGCCATCCAGGAGATGATGCAGTCGGCCAACCTCGCGTTCTCGCTCGGCCCGCTGCTCACGCAGGGCGCGATCGACGCCCTGCTTCACTACGGCAGTGACGAGCAAAAGCGCCGGTACCTGCCGAAGATGATCACCGGCGAGTGGACGGGCACCATGAACCTCACCGAGCCGCAGGCGGGCTCTGACGTTGGCGCTCTCACCACGCGGGCGGTGGCCAACGACGACGGTTCGTACGCGATCACCGGCCAGAAGATCTTCATCACCTTCGGCGAGCACGACGCGGCCGAGCAGATTGTGCACCTTGTGCTGGCTCGAACACCGGGCGCTCCCGCCGGCACCCGCGGCATCTCCTGCTTCATCGTTCCCAAGTTCATCGTGAACGATGACGAGTCGCTGGGGGAGCGCAACACCGTCTCGGCGCTCTCCATCGAGCACAAGCTCGGCATCCACGGTTCGCCCACCTGCGTGATGTCGTACGAGAACGCGACCGGCTACCTCATCGGCGAGGAGAACCTCGGCATGCGCATCATGTTCGTGATGATGAACGTCGCGCGCCTTTCGGTGGGAACCCAGGGGCTCGCCATCGCCGAGCGGGCCTACCAGCAGTCGCTTGACTACGCGAAGGAACGCACCCAGAGCGGTTCCGCGATCATCGACTTCCCGGATGTTCGGCGCATGCTCCTGACCCAGAAGGCGTCGATCGCTGCCCTGCGCAGGATCATGCTGCTGAACGCGGTCACCATGGATAAGAGCACCAACGAACCCGACGCGGATGCCAGGGCCAGGGCGGCCGAGATCGTCGGCCTGCTCACACCGATCTGCAAATCGTTCGGCACCGACCTCGGCAACGAGCTCAGCTCTCTCGCGCTGCAAATCCACGGCGGCATGGGCTTCATCGAGGAGACCGGTGCCGCCCAGCACGTTCGCGATGTCCGGATCGCGGCGATCTACGAGGGCACGAATGGTATCCAGGCCGCCGATCTCGTGGTCCGGAAGCTGGGGGTGCGCGGCGGTGCATCGGTGACAGAATTCCTCGCGACCATGGGTGAGATCATCCCGGAGCTGACCGAGGCTGGCGAGGATTTCGCGACCATCGCCTCGCACCTGACGACCCACCTCGCCGAGCTGTCTGAGGTGACCGAGTGGATGCTCGCCACGGCTCCGTCAGACATGGATGCGGCCCTGGCCGGCTCCAGCCCATATCTGCGGATGTGGGGTCTGTGCGTCGGTGGCTGGCTGATGGCCCGCTCCGCGATCGCCGCAGCAGGCACGGATGACGCCGACCTGGCCGAGACCCAGCTCGTGCTCGCGAGGTTCTACGCCGAGCAGATTCTGCCGCAGGCCACCGGCCTGCGTGGCGCCGCGACGGCCGGAAGCAGTGACCTGTTCGCCCTCGGGGGCGAGCAGCTCGCGTCGTGACGCAACCCCGGCTCGAACAGACCTGCGAGAATTGAGGGATGACACGGAACAGACGGCGTGCCTAGCGCCCTGCCGATAGCCGATCCAGCACCAGCGGACGGGTTGTTGCCGTCGACCGTGGTCGCCGGCGCGTCATCGAGGAACTTCGGCGTTTATCTTCACGTGCCGTTCTGTCGGGTGCGGTGCGGATACTGCGATTTCAACACGTACACGAGTGATGAGCTTCGGGGTGCGAAGCGCAGTGACTTCGCGAGCCAGGCGATCACCGAGATCGCACTCGCGCATTCTGTGATGCGCGAGTCGTCGCTGCCAGCCCGGGCCGCCTCCACGGTGTTTTTCGGGGGAGGTACTCCCACCATCCTCCCGGTGACCGACCTCGCCGACATGCTCGGTGCGGTCGTCGATGCCTGGGGTCTCGCCGATGGCGCAGAGGTCACCACTGAGGCGAATCCAGACTCCGTTGACCGCGACTACCTCTTCGCCCTTCGTGAGGCGGGTTTCACCAGGGTGTCGTTCGGGATGCAGTCAGCGGTTCCGCACGTTCTCGCGACCCTCGAGCGCACCCACGATCCTGCCCGCATCCCACTCGTCGTGCAGTGGGCGCGGGAGGCTGGGCTGCAGGTGAGCCTCGACCTAATTTACGGAACCCCCGGTGAGAGCCTCGAAGACTGGGAAGCGTCGGTCTCGCAGGCCCTCGCGCAGCATCCCGATCACATCTCCGCCTACGCCCTCATCATCGAGGAGGGCACGAAACTTGCGGGCCAGATTCGTCGCGGCCAGGTCGCGATGCCCGACGACGACGTGCAGGCAGACATGTACGAGTTGGCCGAGAAGAGATTTTCTGCTGCCGGATACCAGTGGTACGAGGTGTCGAACTGGGCGAGGGATGACGCGTTCCGGTCCGCTCACAACCTCGGCTATTGGGTGGGGCACGACTGGTGGGGCGTCGGCCCTGGCGCGCACAGCCACGTTGGCGGGGTTCGCTGGTGGAACGTCAAGCACCCTGCCGCCTATGCCGACCGAATTTCTGCCGGGGTCTCACCGGCCGCCGGGCGGGAGACCCTCGACGACGAGACGAGAAGGGTCGAAGCGGTTCTGCTGCAGACCCGCGTTCGTGAGGGACTCCCGGTCACTCGGCTGGCGGCATCCGGGCGCACCGCCGTCGCCGGCCTCATCGCCGACGAGCTGGTGGATGCCCGCGCAGCATTCGCCGGGCGCGTGGAACTGACCATGCGCGGCCGGCTGATGGCCGACGCCGTCGTGCGACGCCTGCTCGACGAGTGACGGTTCGGCGCGAATGCGCTAGTTGACGAACTTAATCGCGAGCGGGTACTGGTACGCCTGACCATTGTTGGCGGCGATGGCGGCCATGATGCCGAACACGATCGAGAGCACCCAGGCGGCGAGCAGGATGAGCAGGCCGATGCCGATCCACGAGGTGATGGTTCCGGCGACGTACGCGATCATGAGCGTGATCTGGAAGTTCAACGCTGTTGCAGAATGTGCCCGGATGAAGGGGCCGCGGTCTTTGAGCACGATGTAGCCGATCAGCGCAGGCAGGAACGACATGATGATCCCGCCAACGTGGATGAGTGTTGCCCAAAGCTTCTCGTCGCTGGGGCTCAACGGCTGAACTGTCGCGTACGGGCTGGTGGGAGGCGTGGATTCTGACATGGCTCCATTAAAGCAGTCAGGCCCGCGAGCGGTGCTCGCGGGCCTGACTGAGGTAAATCGGTGGACTACTTGATGAGACGCAGGGCGAACGGGTAGCGGTACGCGATGCCGTCCTTTGCCTTGAGGAATCCCATGATCGAGAAGATCACGGAGATGATTGCCGCTGCGAGCGAGATCAGTGGGCCGATGACGATGACCGTCAGGATCGAGCCGATGATGTACACGATGCCGACGGTGATCTGGAAGTTCAGAGCCTCTTTAGCCTCGGTGTTGGTGAACGCGCCGCGGTCCTTGAAGACGAGCCAGATGATGAGGGATGGAAGGAAGCCGACGATGCCGCCGAGATGAGCGAACGATGCCCACTGGCGGTCTTCGGTCTCGGTGAGCGGTGCTGACGGGGCTGCCTGCGGAGTTGGATCGGTCATGGTGGTCTGCCTTTCGAAGGGTGACTTTGGCTGATTGCCTCGGTCGGTGCGGGTGAGGAACTAGGGCGTCGGTTCGGCGTGCCGCCTTAGTATCGGGCACACGCAACAAGGTATCGCCTCCCGTGCAGCACGTGCAACGGTTGCGACGCGGCGTGTCACGATACAATTGGCAGTCCACACGATTGAGTGCCAGCAGCGAGAGGCGGGTGACGGCATGGTTTCGGATCGCGGACTCGAAGTTCTGCGCGTCATCGTGCAGGACTACGTCGCATCCCGCGAGCCGGTCGGCTCAAAATCGATTGTCGAACGCCACTCTTTCGGTGTGTCTGCAGCCACGATTCGCAACGACATGGCCCTCCTCGAAGACGAGGAGCTCATCACCGCGCCGCACACGTCTTCCGGCCGGGTGCCCACCGACAAGGGCTACCGCGTTTTCGTCGACCAGCTCAGCGACGTGCGGCCGCTCACGCCGGCCCAGCGCGGGGCTATCGAGGCATTCCTCGGCCAGTCCGTCGACCTCGACGACGTTCTCGCACGCACAGTTCGGCTCCTGTCGCAGCTCACCAGCCAGGTGGCGCTCGTGCAGTACCCCTCTTTGTCGACGGCGCGCGTGCGTCACGTCGAACTTGTGCCGCTCACGGACACGCGCCTGATGACGGTGTTCATCACCGACTCGGGTCGGGTCGAGCAGCGAGTGCTCGACATTGCCACCCCCATCGACGAGATTCTCATCGGCGAGCTGCGCGCGAAACTGAACTCCTCGCTCGGTGGGCTTGGGCTGGCGGATGCCGCGACAAAACTGACCACGTTTGTGGAGAGTTTCGCGCCAGAACGTCACCACATGGTGAAGCAGATCGTGGCGAGCCTGTCTGAGCAGGTTCTCGCCAACAAGCAGGACCGGCTGCTGATGGCCGGCACGGCAAACCTTGCTCGCACCGAGGAAGATTTCAGCGGCAGCATCTATCCCGTGCTCGAAGCCATCGAAGAGCAGGTGACGCTGCTCAAGCTTTTCGGCGAGATGGAAATCGAGCCCGGTGGGGTGCTGGCGCGCATCGGTCGCGAGAATGCGGGATACGGCCTGGGCGAGACATCCGTTGTGAGCAGCGGATATTCCTCGTCTGGGGGAAGTGTGGCGCGACTCGGGGTGTTAGGCCCTACGCGCATGGACTATTCGAACAACATGGCCGCGGTGCGAGCAGTAGCTCGCTATCTCTCGCGGCTGCTCGGCACGGAATAACTGAGGAACATCAACTTTTGGCAGACCACTACGAGGTACTCGGCGTTGACCGCAGTGCCACTCCTGAAGAAATCAAGAAGGCTTACCGCCGCCTGGCGCGCGAGCTGCACCCCGACGTGAACCCGAGCGCTGACGCCTCGGAGCGGTTCAAGTCG
Organism: Salinibacterium sp. G-O1; assembly: GCF_030063305.1. Lineage (GTDB taxonomy): Bacteria > Actinomycetota > Actinomycetes > Actinomycetales > Microbacteriaceae > Rhodoglobus. The sequence continues at coordinate 614,335 of NZ_JASISV010000002.1, read as the reverse complement.
GTAACCCACGCCTACGACGTGTTGAGTGACCCGCAGCAACGCCAGCAATACGACATCGGCCCGCAGGCCGGGTTCGGCGGCGGCGCCAACTTCGGCTTCGGCGACATCTTCGAAACCTTCTTCGGCGGTGGTGGCGGCCGCACGACCGGTCCGCGCTCGCGCAGGGAACGCGGACAGGATGCGCTCGTGCGCGTCGAAATCGACCTCGACGAGGTGATCTTCGGCACCAAGCGTGACCTCGAGGTGAACACGGCAGTGCTGTGCGAAACCTGCCACGGCTCGTGCACAGCGCCGGGCACCTCGCCCATCACGTGCGACATCTGCCACGGCTCGGGCCAGATCCAGCGCACCATGCGCAGCCTGCTTGGCAACGTGCTCACATCTAACCCCTGTGGCACGTGCCGCGGCTACGGCACCATCATCGTCAACCCGTGCGCCACCTGCGCGGGCCAGGGTCGCGTTCGGGCATCCCGCACCATCCCCGTCGACATCCCGGCCGGCGTCGAGACCGGTCTGCGCCTCCAGATGCCCGAGCAGGGCGAGGTCGGACCCGCTGGCGGACCGAATGGCGACCTGTTCCTCGAGATCAAGGTGCGACACCACGAAACCTTCAGCCGAAACGGCGACGACCTGCTGGCGACGATCGAGGTGGCGATGACGGATGCCATCCTCGGCACGCGCACCACGGTGAAGGGGCTCGACGGCGACATCTCCATCGAGATCAAGCCCGGTGTCCAGAGCGCAGAGGTCATCACCATCCGCGACCGGGGAATCACGCACCTGCGTGGCGCCGGTCGTGGTGACCTGAAGATCGGCGTGCAGGTCATGACGCCCACCAAGCTCAACCACAAGGAGCAGGAGCTCATCAAGCAGCTGGCGGGCGCCCGCAAGGCCACGCCACCGCACTTCGCGCACTTCCAGCAGGGACTGTTCACGAAGCTGCGCGATCGGTTTCTGAACCTGTAACCGTGGCCCACTTCTACATCGACGAGACTCTGGAGTCTGCTGCCATCGGCGACAGGATCGCCATTGTGGGCTCCGAGGCTCGTCATGCCGTCACGGTGTCGCGCCTGGCGGTGGGGGAGACCATCGCCATCGGTAATGGTGCGGGGCTCGTGGCGACCGGTGTCATCGTGACCGCGGAGCACACCGAGCTTGCCATCGAGGTTGCGACAGTCGAGATTGAGGAGCGTCGCACGCCGGCGGTCTTCCTCGCCCAGGCGCTGGCCAAGGGCGACCGCGACGAGCTCGCGGTCCAGGCGGCCACCGAGCTGGGGATCGATGGTGTGATCCCGTGGACGGCAGCGCGCAGCATCTCCCGCTGGGAGGGCGCGAAGGTTGCCAAGGGTCGTGACCGCTGGATGGCCGTCGTGCGCGAGGCATCCAAGCAGTCTCTTCGATCGTGGATTCCCGATGTGCTCGATTTGGTTACCACCCGCCAGTTGGTGAAGTTGGCCGAGGGCGCCCGGATTCTCGTGCTCGAGCCGACCGCAGAAGCGACGCTGAGCGAGCTCGAGGTCGACGACCGCGACCTCATCCTGGTCGTCGGACCGGAGGGCGGAATCGCCTCCCACGAGCTCGACGCGCTGGCCGCGGCCGGAGCCTCTGTGGTGCGCCTCGGTTCCGAGGTGCTGCGCACATCCACCGCCGGCCCCGCGGCCCTCGCAGTGCTGAATGCGAAGCTGGGACGCTGGTAGGCACGCCGCCGCCCGAAGCGCCTTAAGCTGTAATCATGTCGAATTCGCCGAGCATCTTCTCCCGCATCGTTGCGCGCGAAATCCCGGCAGACATCGTCTTCGAAAGCGACACGATCATCGCGTTCCGCGACATCGCCCCGAAGGCACCGGTGCACGTGCTCGTGGTTCCCAAGACCGAGCAGTACAGCAACGTCACGGAGCTTGCCGCCGGCGACCCCGCGCTGCTCGCCGAACTCGTCGCCACCGCACAACAGCTTGCCGACGAACAGTGCGGCGGCCAGTTTCGTCTGATCTTCAACACCGGCGAAAATGCCGGACAAACCGTCTTCCACGTGCATGCTCACGTACTCGGCGGAACCCTCACGGAAGGCTCCCTTGGTTTCTAGCGACAAATCCACCGCACGCGACCGTGCCGACGCCGGTCAGCTCGAGAACCGGGTCGACCTGGAGGTGGATGGCGTGGCCATGGTGAGGCTGCTCGGTCCGCAGGATCGCCTGCTGCACACCATCGAGAAGCAGTACCCGCTCGTCGAGGTGCTCGTCAGGGGCAACAAGATCACCCTCAGCGGCGACGCAGACCAGGTGCATGCGGCACGAGTGCTCGTAGACGAGCTCGTGCACTTGGTTCGGGATGGCGTTGACCTCGGCCCCGTCGAGGTGAGATCGTCGGCGCGCATCCTCGAATCGAAGTCGGGCAGCCCGGCAGAGCTGCTCAGCCAGGCGATCCTGACCTCGCGCGGCAAGAGTGTGCGCCCCAAGACTCTGGGCCAGAAGGAATACGTCGACGCGATCGACGACAACACGATCGTCTTCGGAATCGGACCGGCCGGAACGGGCAAGACCTACCTGGCGATGGCGAAGGCGGTGCAGGCCCTGCAGCGCAAAGAGGTGGAGCGCATCATCCTGAGCCGTCCCGCCATCGAGGCGGGGGAGCGGCTCGGCTTCCTGCCGGGCTCGCTCACCGACAAGATCGACCCTTATCTTCGCCCGCTCTATGACGCGCTCAACGAGATGATGGATCCCGAGCTCGTGCCCAAGCTGCTCGCAGCGGGAACCGTCGAGGTCGCCCCGCTCGCTTATATGCGTGGACGCACGCTCAACAATGCCTTCGTCGTGCTCGACGAGGCGCAGAACACCACCCCCGAGCAGATGAAGATGTTCCTCACCCGACTTGGTTTCGGCTCGAAGATGGTCGTCACGGGCGACATCACGCAGGTGGACCTACCCGCGGGAGCGTCGGGGCTGCAGCTGGTGACATCCATTCTCGATGACGTCGACGACATCCACTTCGCGAGGCTGACCAGCGCCGACGTTGTTCGGCACAGCCTCGTCGGGCAGATCGTCGACGCTTACACGCAATATGACGCCGAACAGCAGCTCGAGAAATTCGAGCGGGATGGCCGGCGCAACAGGAAGGCCACCCCGTGAGCATCGAGATCAACAACGAGTCGGGGGTCGCCGTCGACGAGCAGGCCATTCAGCGCCTCTCGGTGTTCGCGCTCGACCAGATGCACGTGCATCCAGACGCGGAGCTCGCGATAGTTTTCGTCGACGAAGCGGCCATGGAGCAGCTTCACGTGCAGTGGATGGACGAGCCGGGCCCCACCGACGTGCTGAGCTTCCCGATGGATGAACTGCGGCCGGGCAGCGAAGACGCGCTCACCCCCGCCGGCCTGCTGGGAGACATTGTGGTGTGCCCGCAGGTGGCGATCGAGCAAGCCGAAACTGCTGGTCACAGCCCCATCGAAGAGATGCTGCTGCTCACCACCCACGGCATCCTGCACCTACTCGGGTTCGACCACGCCGAGCCCGACGAAGAGAAGGAGATGTTCGGCCTTCAGCGCGACATCCTCGTCGGCTTCGCCCTCGCTGAACAACGAAAGTAGCCACGAATGCTGATCGGGATCTTCATCAGCGTCGCGGTTGTCCTGGTCGTCTTCGGCGGACTGCTCGCGGCGGCAGACGCAGCGCTCGGCGTCCTCAGCCGCAGCGACCTGTCAGATCTGGCGGCGCAGAGCCGCTCGGGTCCGTCGCTGCTCGCCATCGCCCGCGACCCCGGCACCCACATCAACGCGCTCAACTTCATGAGGATTGTCACCGAGACCACGGCCGCTGTGCTCGTCACGCTCGCGTTCGCGTACTCGATCGAGGAATGGTGGATCACGCTGCTGCTGGCGGCGCTGATCATGACCGGAGCGTCATTCGTGCTGGTGGGCTCGAGCCCCCGCAGCGTGGGTCGAGCCAACGCGAGGCCGATCATGAAGTTTTCGGCCCCGATAGTGCACGCCATCCGCGTGGTGCTCGGCCCGGTCGCGGCCGCGCTCGTCGCGCTGGGCAACAAGGTCACGCCCGGTCGGCCACCCAGCGCCACCTTCTCCAGCGAAGAACAGCTGCTGAGCATGGTGGACGAGGCGACTGAGCTCGAGGTGCTCGAGGAGGACGACCGCGAGCTCATCCACTCGATCTTCGAATTCAACGACACCGTCGTGCGCGAGGTGATGCTGCCGCGAACCGACATGATCACCATCGATGATGATGCGACGATGGGCGCCGCCATGGGGCTGTTCCTGAGCAAGGGTGTCTCTCGCATGCCGGTCATCGGCGGCGACATCGACCAGGTGCTGGGCATCATCTACCTGCGCGACGTCTCTCGGGTGGTTTACGAGCAGACGCTGGATGCCGAGACCCTGACCGCAGCGGAGCTGGCACGCCCAGCACTCTTCGTGCCCGAATCGCAGAAGGCCGACAGCCTGCTGCGCCAGATGCAGCTCGAATCCAACCACCTGGCGATGGTCGTCGATGAGTACGGCGGCATCGCGGGACTGGTGACGCTCGAAGACCTCATCGAAGAGCTCGTCGGCGACATCTCAGACGAGTACGACAACGACATCGCCGAGGTGGAAGACCTGGGCAACGGCCGATATCGCGTCAGCGCGAGGCTCGCCATCGACGAACTGGGCGACCTGTTCGGGCTCGAACTCGAAGACGACGAGGTCGACTCCGTGGGTGGGCTCATCACCAAGGTGCTCGGACGGCTTCCCACCGCCGGTTCAAGCGCAGAATACTCGGGGCTCGTGCTCACGGCCGACCGCACGGAGGGTCGCCGCAAGCGACTCAGCACGGTGCTGGTCGAGCGCGATGCGGCCCTTATCGACGCCGAAACGGCGTTCAACACTGAAAAGGCGGACTAACCGTGGCCCATTCTGATGAAGCACCATACCGAGCGGGATTCGTCTCGTTTGTCGGGCGACCCAACGTGGGAAAGTCGACTCTGACCAACGCGCTGGTGGGGGAGAAGGTGGCGATCACCTCCTCGAAGCCGCAAACCACGCGTCGTGCCATCCGGGGCATTGTGCATCACAGCAACGGCCAGCTCGTCATTGTTGACACCCCCGGCATGCACAGACCACGCACTCTGCTCGGTGAGCGACTGAACAGTATTGTGCAGGAAACGCTCGGCGAGGTTGACGTGATCGGGCTGTGCCTCCCCGCGAACGAGAAGATCGGTCCGGGCGATCGTTACATCAACGAGCAGCTCGACTCGTTCCCCAGGGCTAAGAAAGTGGCGATCGTCACCAAGATCGATGCGTCATCGCGCCCGGGCGTAGCCGAACAGCTGCAGGCCGTCAGCGCGCTGCGCGACTGGGATGCGATCATCCCGATCTCGTCGTTCGACAAGATTCAGCTCGACATTCTGGCGACCGAACTGGTCAAGCTCATGCCGACGTCAGAGGCCCTGTATCCGGAGGGCGCGGTCACCGACGAAACGACGGAATCGCGCATCAGCGAGCTCATTCGCGAGGCCGCTCTCGAGGGCGTCACTGACGAATTGCCGCACTCCATCGCGGTCACCATTGACGACATGATCGAGAGCGAGTCGAAAGACCTGCTCGAGATCTACGCCAACCTTTTTGTCGAACGTGACAGCCAAAAGGGCATCATCATCGGCCACCAGGGGCAGCGACTGCAGGAGGTGGGAGCTCGCGCTCGTACGCAGATCGAGAAACTGCTGGGTCGCCAGGTGTTCCTGTCGATGCGCGTGAAGGTCGCCAAAGAGTGGCAGCGTGACGCGAAGCAGCTGGGCCGCCTGGGATTCTAGCCCATGTAGGCAGGGCTTTCTGAGTGTTGGCGGTTAATCGTTGCTGAATTGTGACTTAAACCTGTGAGCGGGTTACGGTGGCCGCGTTAGAAAATGCGTGCCGTAGATTCTGTGGATGGATTTGTGATCGGTGCGTCACCGACTCACGAAAGCTCCTCTGAATGAACTTGTTGAACGAACGCGCCACCAGACTCGCAGCACGCAAGCAGGTCAAACGACGCAAGACGATGGGGGTTGCTGCGGCGATCACCGCCTTCGCTTTCCTTTCCGTCGGCGCAACGGCCGCCTGGGCGGGAAACGGCGACTACGGTAACGGTGGAAAGAACAAGTGGGGTTCGCGCGATTCGTCGGCCAGCCAGTCTGACTACCGCGGGCACCGGCACGACGGTCGCAGCGACCGAAAGCGTTCTGGCTCACGCGACCAGGCCTCGACGTCGACTCCCAACCCGACCGCGACGCCGAGTGCAACGCCGTCGGCAGTGCCTACCGCCACCCCGACGTCGATCCCGATAGAGCCGGTATCGCCCCCATCGGCATTGCCGGTGACTCCCGCTCCCGCTCCCGCTCCCGCTCCCGCCCCGGCTCCGGTCGAGCCCGTGAGCACGAGCTACCCGCTGCACACCAACGTTGTGGCGACGTCGTTCTGGGTCGGCGAGATCTTTGACGCCTCACTGCCGGACGGCAGCCAGATGTTCTCCACGTATGACGCCAAGTGGTTCGCCAACTACGGCGGCTGCGACGGCGTCGCATCGTCGGGGAAGTGCAGCACCGAGAAGCGAACCGCGGCTAACGGTTACTTCCCCACTTCGATGACCCCGAAGCAGAACCCGTTCTACCTCGACCTGCCGTTCGATGACCTCAACGACAAGGCCGGCTTTGCGCAGCGCTGCACGACTATTCCGTGGGCACTGGCAGACAACGCCGCCTCGGGAGTCAACCACTGTGGCGACCAGAACTACTCGTACATGAAGAACAGCTGGGTGCAGCTCACCGGTCCGAACGGGGCTACCTGCTACGGCCAGGTGCAGGATGCTGGCCCATCCAGCGGATCGCTCTACCACGACGCTAACTACGTCTTCGGAAAGAACGATGCTCGTCCGGAGAACAAGAAGTTCAGTGGCGACTCCTCACAGGGCGCCGGCATGGATGTCTCACCGGCCCTGAACGGATGCCTCGGCTTCGCTTCCCTCGACGGCGACAGCGACCACGTCGACTGGCGCTTCATCGACGAGGCCGATGTGCCCGCCGGACCGTGGCTGAAGACCGTAACCACGAGCCAGGTGACCAACTAACGTCAGCTGCTTCCACGAGGGTGGAATCCCGGCATCCAGAAGCTAATTCGCTCCTGCGCTAGGGATTCCACCCTTCTTGGGTTATATTCATCGCGTTGGAACATGGCGTGTCGCAGATCTCGTGGGGGGATTTGAGATCGAGGCGTCGCAGCTTTGGGGGATTTCCACGATGAATCAGCATCTTGAACGCGCGTCTGTCCTGTCGACGCGCACGCAGGTGAACCGGCGCGCCGGCCTCGCGGTTGCAGCCGCCATCGCCGTGGTCGCGCTCGTAACTATTGGAACGTCGGCGGCCTGGGCCGGCGCTGGCGACGCCACCTCCGCTCCTCGTGGTTACGCCGAGCACAAGCACAGCGACGTCCCACTTAGCGTGCCCAGCACGGCTGAGCCTGCACTGGCCGAGGTCGCCCTTCAGGACCAGCCGCCAGCGTCGACCGCAGCGCCCGCGCCCACGAACGCGCCAACCCTCGCGCCCAGCCCCGAGCCAACCCCGGTTGCGGCCCCAACCTTGACCCCGATGGCCGCTCCCGTCGCTGTTGTCACGGCTCCGACGCTCGTGCACGTCCCGGCTCCGATCGCGTTTGTGGCGCCGATCCCGGTGGTGGCGAAGTACCCGCTGCACACCAACATCGTGTCGACCACTTTCTGGGTGGGCGAGATTTTCGATGCCTCCCTGCCCGATGGCAGCCAGATGTTCTCCACCTACGACGCCAAGTGGTTCGCCAACTATGGCGGCTGCGATGGTGTCGCCTCGTCGGGCACGTGCCGCACCGAGACGCGCCGGGCATCCAACGGGTTCTTCCCGACGAGCATCACCCCGAAGCAGAATCCCTTCTACCTCGACCTGCCGTTCGATGACCTCAACGACAAGATAGGTTTCGCGCAGCGCTGCACGACTATTCCGTGGGCCGCGGCAGACAACGCGGCATCCGGAATCAACCGCTGCAACGATAAGAACCATTCGTACATGAAGAACGCCTGGGTGGAGATCAAGGGGCCCAATGGCGCAACCTGCTACGGCCAGGTGCAGGATGCTGGCCCCTCGAGCGGCACGCTGTACCACGACGCCAACTACGTGTTCGGCACGACCGACGCCCGCCCCGAGAACAAGAAGTTCAGCGGTGACAAGACGCAGGGCGCGGGCATGGATGTGTCGCCGGCGCTGAATGGATGCCTCGGCTTCGCGTCACTCGACGGCGACAGCGACAAGGTCAGCTGGCGTTTCGTCGACCGGGCCGACGTGCCTGCAGGGCCGTGGCTGACGGTCGTGACCACGAGCCAGGTGAAGAACTAGCTCGCCGCGGCTCTACCCGTCGAGGGGCTTCAGGGCTGAGCGCACCGCCACGACGTCGGGGCCGTAGGTGGTGTCGGCCCAGGCCTGCACGGAGCCGTCGTCGTACACCACCCACACGAACAGGTAGCCGTTGTCTGGCCAGCTCGAGAGCACCTCGACGGGAGCGGCGTCGAAGATCCCGTCCTGAATGGTGAGCAGCTGCTGTTCGCTCGATGAGCCTGCGTTGGCCTCGTCGAGGAGTGGATCGACCTCGGCCACCGTGTCATACAGGGCGAGCATGATCGCGCTGTCGACGCTGAGCACGTTGCCGTCCCAGTTTCCGAAGACCGCATAGGTGCCCCACGTCACGTTGCTCGCCGTCTCGGACCCCTCATACGCGGCCCAGTCCCAGCCGCTGAGCTCGGGGCCGGAGCACTGGGGCGGGTACGACTCGGCCACGCCACCCAGGCAGAACTCGGGGGCGGCATCGCCGACCTGGATGACGGTGCCCTGTCCGACGACATCGATGGGGCCGGCAGGGCTTGGTCCGCCGTCGGCGGGGGAGGGCGATAGGGTCGCGCAGGCGCTCAGGCCGAGGGCGGCCGCGAGCATGAGTGGCAGCAGTGCGCGGGCGGTTCGAGGAGACATGGTTCCATGGTGGCCTGCTGCCGCGGCATCCACCACCCAACGTTCCCGACGTCTCGAACGTCGGCTCGGGTGCCGTGTTATTCTGAACGCGTGCTTACCGGTCTGCTCCTTCTTAGCTGCCGCGACGAGTCCTAACTTCAGGCCTCACTCGTCGCGGAGTCCGTCATTGGCTGACCACATCTGAGACGAAAGAGTAAGAGACCATGAAGAACACCCAGTCGGCTTCTGCAATGCCGATTCACAAGTACCGCCCGTACCACGAGACGTTCGCGGTCGACCTGCCCGACCGCACCTGGCCGACGAAGCACATTACCGTGGCACCGCGCTGGTGCGCCGTCGACCTGCGCGATGGCAACCAGGCCCTCATCGACCCGATGAGCCCCGAGCGCAAGCGCATCATGTTCGACCTGCTGGTGAAGATGGGCTACAAAGACATCGAGGTGGGGTTCCCGTCGGCTTCGCAGACCGACTTCGACTTCGTGCGGTCGCTCATCGAGGGCGACCTGATCCCGGATGACGTGCGCATCCAGGTGCTGACGCAGGCCCGCGGCGAGCTGATCAACCGCACCTACGAGTCGCTGGTCGGCGCGAAGCAGGCGATCGTGCACCTCTACAACTCGACCAGCGTGCTGCAGCGCGATGTGGTGTTCCGCACCGACAAGCAGGGCATCATCGACATCGCCCTGAACGGCGCACGCCTCTGCCGGGAGGCCGAGAGCATTGCCGAGGGCACCGAGATCTTCTACGAGTACTCGCCAGAAAGCTTCACCGGCACCGAACTCGATTTCGCCCTGCAGGTCTGCAACGAGGTGCTCGAGGTGCTCGAGCCGACCCCGGACCGCAAGGTCATCATCAACCTGCCGTCCACCGTCGAGATGGCCTCGCCCAACATCTACGCAGACTCCATCGAGTGGATGTCGCGCAACCTCAACCACCGCGAGAACGTGCTGATCTCGCTGCATCCGCACAACGACCGCGGCACCGCCGTGGCGGCGGCCGAGCTGGGCTACATGGCTGGCGCGGATCGCATCGAGGGGTGCCTCTTCGGCAACGGTGAGCGCACCGGAAACGTCGACCTGGTGGCGCTCGGCATCAACATGTTCACCCAGGGTGTCGACCCGCAGATCGACTTCAGCGACCTCGATGAGGTGAAGCGCACCGCCGAGTACTGCAACCAGCTGCCCGTTCCGGAGCGCAGCCCATGGGCGGGCGACCTCGTGTACACCGCGTTCAGCGGTTCGCATCAGGATGCGATCAAGAAGGGCTTCGAGGCGATGGAGGCCGACGCGAAAGCGAAGGGCGTCGACGTCAACGAGCTGATCTGGGCCGTTCCGTACCTGCCGATCGACCCGAAAGACCTGGGACGCGGCTACGAGGCCGTCGTGCGGGTCAACTCGCAGAGCGGCAAGGGTGGTGTCGCGTACCTGTTGAAGGCCGACCACGCGCTCGACCTGCCGCGCAAGCTGCAGATCGAGTTCAGCGGTGTCGTGCAGGCCAAGACCGACGCGGAGGGTGGCGAGGTAACCAGCGACCAGATCTGGGAGATCTTCCACGACGAGTACCTGCCAGCCCACAACACCGACCACAAGTGGGGCCGGTTCGAGCTGCACTCCACGGCGACGGCCAGCGATCTCGCTGGCTCCACCCGGCTCGACATCACGCTGCGCATCGGCGAGACTGCTGCGCCGGCCACCGGCACCGGCAACGGTCCGATCGCCGCGTTCCTCAGCATCATGGCCGAGCAGGGCATTGACGTGAAGCTGTACGACTACGTCGAGCACGCGATGAGTGCGGGTGGGGATGCCCTCGCCGCCGCCTACGTGGAGCTGAACGTCAACGGCAAGCGTCTTTGGGGTGTGGGCATCGACGCCGACATCTCCACCGCATCGCTGAAGGCTGTGGTGTCTGCGGTCAACCGCGCGGTGCGTGCCGAGACCGGCGATCGCGAGCTCGTCGACGCGTAAGCGCGGTGCCGGTTGGGCGAGCGGCCGGGTTGCCGCGACGCTCAGTTGGGCCCTCGGGTTCGATGTTCATGAGTGTTCGTCCATATAGTCGAAGCTGCACTAAGGAGCAGCCGACATGACGGTATTCGAAACCGCCTTCCCTGCAGCCACGGCGGCTGCCCCTCGCGAACGACCCAGGTTCGCGTCAATCGCTGTCGCGACCGCGTGTGGTCAGAAGTGAAAGTCTCCAGCCCGGATACCCGCAAGCCCTCGGTGGCGATTATCGGTACCAGGGGATACCCGAGCTATTACGGTGGTTTTGAAACGGCGGTGCGTCGATTGGCGCCGCACCTCGTCGACGCTGGCTGGGATGTCACGGTGTACGGCCGCCCTGGGTCAACACGCGTCGATGACCCGACGCGCGATTCACGAGTCACGACCCGCGTCACTCGTGGTTTCGAGACCAAGTCGCTAAGCACGCTTTCCTACGGGTTCACATCAACGCTTGATGCCGCCCGTCGCAAACCTGACGTGGCGCTGATCATGAATGTTGCAAACGGGTTCTGGATCCCGTTCCTGCGTATGCGCGGAATACCCACGCTGGTAAATGTGGACGGCATCGAATGGGATCGCGCCAAATGGGGTCGTCTGGCGAAAGCGGTGTTCTTCCGCGGTGCAAAGGCGACAGCGAGATTCGCAACCCAACTCGTCTTCGACGCCGAAGCCATTGGCGCGCGCTGGCGGCGTGACTTCGGCCGTGATGGTGTTTTCATTCCGTACGGCGGAGACCCTCAGCCCGAACTGCCGATCGAGCCTGGGCTGGTGCATCGCGGGTACATCCTTGTTGTTGCGCGATTCGTCCCCGAGAATACGATTCCCGAGTTTTTCGAGGCATGCAAAGACTTGGCTCAACGGCATGACATCGTGATTGTGGGCTCCAGCGGCTATGGCGGAGAATTGGATGAAGCAGCCGCCAAGCTTGCGGCCGACTACCCACGAGTCAAATGGCTCGGCCACGTCAGCGATGACAAGCGGCTCTTTTCTCTTTGGCAACACGCTGGTGTCTACTTCCACGGGCACAGTGTGGGAGGTACTAACCCAGCGTTGGTGCAAGCTATGGCGCTGGGGGCTCCGATCGTGGCGCGCGATACGGTGTACAACACCGAGGTGCTTGGTGAGAGCGGAATCATTGCCGCGGTGAAAAGAAAATCAATCATCGACGCTTTGAACCACATACTGTCAGATGGTGTGGAGCAAGCGAGATATTCTGAACTCGCAAAAGCTCGCGCAGCAGATATCTATTCATGGGGCTCGGTCTTGGCGGGCTATGAAAATTCGCTCGCGACGTTGTCCACAAGAGAAGTCAAGTCGAGACGAGTGCCAAGTGGCAGTTGACTACGACCCCGTGATCCGCTGCGGGAATCTGGTACTGCGGAGACTCCATGCGCCGGTTGCCGTAATTAGAGTCGGGAGGCATCGGGATGCGTTTTAAAGGAGTACGCGGAGGCAATGCGGTTCTCGCCTCCTCACGAATTTTTACTCGGACGGGTCTGATGTACCTGCGAGGAATCCTGTCGAGGCCGTGGTTCGGGCACTCAGGCGGGCCTCTATATCGTGGCCGGGGTGTCTCGTTGTACAACGCTCGTTTCATCTCATACAGCGGCCGGCTCGTACTTGAGGACTATGTCGAGTTGCAAGGTGTCTCTGAGAACGGGATCCAGTTTGGCGACAGCGTTTCGATCGGTCGCGGTGCAATGATCAGACCCAGCAGCTATTACGGGGGCGATGCAGGGCTCGGGATGCGTATCGGAAGTCGATCGAGCGTCGGCGCGGGTAGCTTCATCGGTTGCTCCGGTTGGATCGAGATCGGGGACGACGTGCTGGTCGGCCCAGGAGTACGCCTGTTTTCCGAGAACCACACAATAACCGACACGGTCAAATCGATAAAATCTCAAGGGGTGACGCGGGGAGCGCTCATTATCGAGGACGATTGTTGGATAGGTAGTGGTGCAACCATTCTTTCCAATGTGAGGGTGGGTCGCGGCTCGGTGATCGCTGCTGGGTGTGTCGTTACTAAGGACGTCCCGCCCTACAGCGTGGTAGCCGGCGTACCAGGTCGAGTAATCCGCTCCCGTGAGAGGTCATGATGCCGCCCGGTGATGGCCCTGCGGTGATTTTTGTTCACTCATCAAATGACATGTATGGTGCGGACCGTATGTTGCTACGTGTGTTAGGCGCACTGGGGCCCGTGATTGGCCCCCATACCGTGCTACTGCCTACCGATGTGCCCAACTCGCCCGACTCACTTGCCGCGGAACTCGACGCAACGTTGACAGACGTTGTCTTTATGGACTTGCCGATCTTGCGTCGCTCCTACTTGACTCCATTTGGTGCGATGAAGTTGGCGAAGCGTTCCATTGCGCTTTATCAGATGTTCCGGAAGGAAAGGCCGAGCGCTGTGTGGTGCGGGACCAGCGCCGCAGTTCTCGCAGCGGTTATAGCGCGGGTCGCCGGGGTTCGAACCGTCATCTTGCACAATCAAGAAATCTGGTCGGGGATGGAACGACATGTTCTCGGCGTGCTCTCAATGAGCGTCAGTCATGTCGTCTCGGTCTCGTCGGCAGCCGAGGGCTCCCTCCCTGGATGGCTCCGTAGGCGTTCGACAATCGTCACAAACGCTACCGCGGACGTTGCACGAGTCGCCCCGATTCCAATAGAGAAGCCGCTCTCCCTTTTGGTTGCAAGTCGTTGGAATTCTTGGAAAGGCCACCGCACGCTACTCCTGGCCTGGAAGGAGGCTAAAATTGAGGGTCGCCTTCTCGTAGCGGGTGGCCCACCTCCTGGCGGGAAAGGAATTGACGTGCCAGAGATGGCGCGCGAGCTGAACATTATCGACAGCATTGAAATCATTGGTGAGACCTCAGAATTGGGCGCGATCATTGACCGCTCGCACTACCTCATAGTGCCCTCCGATGAACCAGAGCCTTTCGGTTTGGTTGCGATAGAGGCGTTTGCTAGAGGCCGTCCGGTTGTGGGCAGCGAAGCAGGCGGGCTCGGTGGCATCATCGATCACCGCGTCAACGGATACAAGTATCCGAACAAGGATTATCGTGCACTGGCGGAAGTCCTCCGGTCATTGTCAATAGATGATGCGGTGGCCAAGAGCGCGGACGCGCGTGCGAAGTATCTCGCTACCTATTCGCCGAGCGCGTTCGAGTCAGTGATCTTAAAAGCATGGGGGAAGATAAACGGTGACTGAGGCAGCGCGTTTCGACGTAGTGATACCAGCGTTCAATTCAGAAACGACCGTGCGGACTGCAATAGCTAGCGCGTTTACAGCTGGAGCTGCGGTGGTTTACGTTATCGACGACGGCTCAAGCGACGAAACAGCTCAGCGTGCTAGGGAGGCCGGAGCAACAGTTCATTCCCAACCCAATCAGGGCGCTGCTGCCTCGCGTCGCGGAGGCATCGAACTCGTCACCGCGCCGTTCGTTGTCCTCCTCGATGCCGATGATCAGTTGGTCCGGAAAGGGGTCGAACGCTCGCTGCGTGAGCTGATGCGCGGATCAGAATTCTCAGGAGCGGCGGGAGCAGCTATAGGCTTCGTGGAAGGCCGGGCAGATGTCGCTATTCGGCCTGAGCGCGGCATCGCTTCAGCCGCGGACCTAGTTCGAAAAGGTTATTCGCCGGTCCCGCCCGCCTGTTTCGTGTGGAGGACAACAGGCTTGAAATTTGCGATGTCCACATACGGTGTGCCCCAGCTCAGTCCGAAGTATGCCGAAGACTTCGAGCTTGCAGTTCGAGCGAGCATGAGCGGAGGGCCGATTCTTGTTCACTCCGAGGTGAGCGCCCGCTACTCCCTTGCTGGCGGAAAGTCCACTGTCGCTCCCGATCGCAGCATTCGAGCGTCATCCGAAATTCGCTCTCACTATTCGAAGTTTCTAGATCTTGAGGTTGCCGAATGGTCGGAACGCAATATTCGTGCTCGTGTCCTCTTGCGTCAATCGAAGGAAGCACGGAGCCTGATCGGAAGAATTGTTTTGGTCTTCAGGAGCGCGACGTTGGACTCTCGTCTCGTCCTGGGGCCACTGGCGCGCCGTCTTCGTGATTCCCGCGCGTAGCGATGTTGGCCCGTAGCCTCGTAATTTCGACCTTTGGCAACCTCGTCGGACCTGCGTCCATACTCGTCGCTTCGTCGGTTGTTGCCCAGCAGGCTGGACCAGCCGGGCGAGGAGAAGTTGCCGCAGTAAACGCGGTAATTGTGCTGATAGCCGCATTCGCCGCATTCGGTCTTCCCGAAGCGTTGACGTATTTCGTGGCGCGGAATGGAAGTGGTCGCGGGGGGTTCGCCAACCGGCGCGCGATATGGGTGACTTTGCTTGCGGGGATCACTTCATCGGGGGTCGTTGCGCTGCTGGCGCCGACCCTAAGCGGTGGGAACGATTACTTAGCTCAGGTCATAACCATTGCGAGTATCACTGTTCTACCCTCGATGCTCGTTTCCCTGCTCAGAGCTTCTGCGGCCGGGCACCAACGGTGGGGGACAATCGCAGCGGAGCGGACGATCGCTGCGATTGCGCGAGTTGCGGGCATATTGATACCTGTTGCACTGGGCAACTTTTCGATCTTGAATGCTTCGTTAGCGCTCGTCGGCGCACCCCTGCTCGGAGCGATCGCGTACCTGCCGTACCGCCGCGTTGCAACTCCCGGGCGGCAGGTGACTGATGTGCCTTTTATGAGCTACGCGGCCAAAAGTTGGGCCGGCACACTGGCGGGAATGCTCACGGCCCGCCTTAGTCAGGCGATTCTGTTGCCCCTGAGCGATGCACACCAGCTTGGACTTTTCGCCGTAGCTGTAAACCTCTCAGAGGTCATGCTCATTTCCAATCAAGCGTTCCGGGATGTGATTTATGCGGCGGAAAGCAAGGATTCCGATGTAGCCAGGCTCGCTACCGCATCGCGCGTTTCCACAATCATCGCGATTGTCTCCGCAGTATTTATCGCCGGTGTGAGCCCAATTCTAATTCCGCTGATGTTCGGCCCAGAATTTGGGGAGTCGATTCCACTAACCATCGTGCTTTGCCTCGGTATTGTGCTCGGTGTGCCTGGCTCCGTCGCCGGAATGGGTTTGGGGGCGCGAGGCAGACCGGAGCTCAGATCGGGCTCGCTAGCTGTCGGACTAGTGTTTAACGTGGTGCTTCTGATTTCTCTCGTGCCCAGTCTTGGTGCGTGGGGTGCGGCCATAGCCGCCGTTGTGACGACTATGGTGATTAGCAATACCAATCTCATCCAGTTGTATCGGTTTTTCGGATATTCCCCGTGGCAGTTTGCGTTGCCCCGCTCGTCAGATTTCGGGGAACTTCGGCGACAGTTAACGAAATTGCTAGGTCGGGGTGGGGTGGGAAATGCTTGAACTTGTCCTAGGCGTCGCCGCAGTCCCGCTGTTGTTCTTAGCCCTGTGGTCCCTCGCCAATCTCGATGCGCTGGTGATCGTCTTAATCTCGAGTTCCTTCTTGACAGTAGTGAGCTTTCCTCTTGGTCCAGCGCTAGTACGAATCGACGCGATCGTCGCGTTGGTTGTTTTACTCGTGATCGCCGTCCGTCGTGATGAGCGCGAACATGGGCGAGCCGCCCGAATGAGGTGGGCATATTTCGCACTCCTTTTTTCGCTCGGAGTAGTCGCGTTTTGGTCTAGCACAGCAAATGCGCTTGCGCCTGTTCGAAGCTATTTCATGCTCGCTAACTTTGCCGTCGGCGGGTTGGTGCTGTTTGCTCTCTGGGGCCTGCACCTTGACTGGGCGAAGATTGTGCGCGTCGGGACTTGGGTTTTGTTTGTAATCTGTGCGCTGAGTCTCCTTGAGTTGCTCGCATTCCCTGGCACCTCAACTCTCTCCGCTGCACCACAAGGCGGAAATTCGTTTCGGGTCCGTGGTCTTTCGCTAGAGCCAAACCTCATGGGGGCTACGTGTGTGGGGTGGCTAGCTGTGATGTACTACTGGCGCCGCTCGCTCTCGCGAAGGTACGGGTTAATCGCCAGCGTGATAGCCGTCGCCTGTGTCCTCACGAATACTCGTGCTGCTTGGCTAGCGCTGGTTTTGCTTGCGATCTTTGTGCTCTGGGATCTGCGATCTAAAATCGGAGTTTTCATCCCCATCGGCGCCGCGCTATTCATGGTGGTGTTAGCGATTTTGGCTCCGATCACGCAAAGCGCAGAACGAGGGACTTTTGCTTGGAAAATTGGCAACCTACTGGCTAGCGACACAGGCACGGGCCTCTATCGAGTACGCACTTGGGATATTGCATTCAATGACATCGCTACCAGCAGTGCCCACCAATTTGGCCTGGGTGTTAATTCGTACAGCCAACGCCATCCGCTCGATCTCACCCAGGCCACGGAAGGCTACCTGAGCAACCTCTGGATTGGATGGCTGTACGACGCGGGCATTGTCGGTCTAGTGATTTTTTGCGGGCTTCTGGTCGTGGTGTTTCTCGCCTCCGCGAAACGGTTCGATGCCATCCCTGTCTTCGCTGCATTGCTCATCTGCGCGACCCTCACGAACTCGTATTGGATGCTCTTCCCGTGGCTGTGCATGACCTTGGTGCTACCAAACCAAGAAGGCCCGGACGCAGGAAGATATCAAAGGCTGAGGGCGGCGAACATTGATCTCGTCAGTTCCAAGCGTGGAAGATTGCCATGATCCTTTCCCAGCGGGGGGACTTTGTGCAGGTCGCTAAGCGCTCGATTCAGCATCTTGATCAGTATCGGACAGCGGATGAGTCTCTGATATTCCTTCCAGGCAAAGCGAGTCGAAATGGCCGTCTATCTGACGGGCAGGAGGGCTTTGCGCGGTCGATGCTGCTGCTGGCTTTTCTGAAAAACGACCTTATCGAGGCCGACCTTGATTACTCGGCGCGATATCGCCGTGGATTGGTTGCCGGGGTGAAAATATGGCCAGTTCCAACTGACTTCGCTCAATCGATCGTGGAATCGACCTCGATTGCGTTGTCTTTGGCAATCGCTCCGGCGCTTTTCTGGGATCCTCTCTCGGAGCAGGAGAAACATGCTGTAGTCGAGTACCTATCGATTGCAACCCGAGCGAGCGTGTACGCCAACAACTGGGGTCTTTTCCCCTTGGTGATAGCTAAAGTCCTAGACTCACTAGGTTTCCCATCGGCCGCAGGAGCATCTGTGCTCACTCGAACAGGCGAAATCGACAGCCTCTACAGGTCTGGCGGATGGTACACAGATGGAGAGTCGCACCGCATTGACTATTACAACCATTTCGCGTTTCATTTCTACCCACCACTAATGGCCCATCTGGGCTTGGATATCATGGATCGTGGCCAGGTAACCGCTCGCCTAGAGAAATTCGTCGAATCCGCCGACGGCTGGGTTGCTTCTGACGGCCGGATTTTGTATCGGGGTCGATCTTTGGTCTACCGATTTGGTAGCACTGCCCCATTTTGGCTAGCCGAGATGTTGGGCGTGGTGCCTTTTGGAGGTGAGCGCGCCCTAGATCTATCCAGCCGAGTGATGAGTCGGATAGTCGCTGATGGTGGTTGGGAAGGTGGCAATTTTACGTACCGCTGGAATGAAAACGGGAAAGTTGACCGACAACCATATTCCGGTCCTTCCTCCCCCCTCTGGGCGTCTAAAGGTTTTGTGGGGCTGTTGCTAACCAGCGACGCGGCGCCGTGGCAAGCGTCACCGAAGCTCGGGAACTCCCCGGTGCGAGTGTCTCGACTCGAGGAGCCTGCTGTCAGAGAATCGCCCGGAGTTTCGATAATTACCGCGCACCCCCTAACCCTCGGGAGACCTTTACGCGTCGATGACCCGCTCTACGAAAGCGAGATCTACACAACTCACACCGCCCCAAATGTCAGGACAGGTCGAGTCCGGATCAGAATGTCGCCATTCATTCGGGCCGCAGAGGTTTCCAGGCTGGCGGAAGGCGGCGTTCTGCACGTGGCAATGGGAACGAGTATTTCGATCCCGCGAAGGCTTGCCTACAAATTCGGGCGGCCCGCTATCAGAATCAAGTCCCTCCAGGTGCGGAAACTCACCGTGGAGCTTGAAAGCTCTGTTCTAGTCGTATTGGCTGTTAGGTCCCCCCGTCGGGCCAGGCTCGTATACACGGGGCTAGCGCTTGCATCCGGGACAAAATCTGGCTGTGAAAGATACGCCTCAAAGGACGGCATTCGTGCGACCGTAGTTGCTGACAGGCTGGGCGTCTCATCGAGCGCCGTCGGCATTCTTGGATTCAAACAGGCCGGAATATCGAAGGTGAGACCGTCGGCGTTTGGCAGGTTTGGCGCCGAGCCGCTACTTTACGCAGATCTTCGACCTGGTTGGAACCTGATGGTGTGCGAAGTCTCTGTCTACCCAATGGGCGCAAGTGGTCCTTGCGCACGCGTCATCGAAGTATCTGAAGACTCTCGATCTGCGCTGCTCCAGGGAGACGGCTCGAAAATTGAAGTGACGATGGTCCGGGGAGACTTGCGTATGACCCGGCGTGCGAACTAGACCAATCGATCGTGCTCTCGGTGAATGCGAAGCCGAGTGGCCCCTCGGACATCTCCGCGGGGGAGTTCTGGGCGTTTTCTAGTTCGACCCCCAAAGACACGAAGCACATAGGGGCCCGTGTCTATCCACCAAAGACTCTCGCGACACCGCGACGAAACGATAGCGGCGTGCGTGACCTGAGAATCTGACCTGGAGAATGCCCTGGCCGGCAAGTACTCACCACTGACCGTAGTGGTGGGACGAGTCGAGCGTGTCCCGAGAGATGGTGCAGATCGATGCGCGGCAATATAGGTAAGTGGGCACACTCGTAGCGGCCGTACTGCCGATCATCATCCTCTGCAGCGAATGGGCCCCGTGTCTCAAATTTGAGTCCCTTTTGCCGCGTGCAAAGCCGGGTTTGCAGGGCCATCTCTAAACAACGTACGGTCTTGGTTGTGCCTGCGCTCCGGGCCTAGCGGCGGCGGATGCGCGGCATTTTCTCGATGGCTCGCTGCTCGGGAAGCGTCCAGTTGAACAGCACGGCGAGAATGCGAACGCCGAACGTCATCGCGACACACGCCGACGCGGCCACGAACACATTCACGTCCACTCGCACCAACACCGCGAGCAGCGTGGTGCCCGCCACGGCAGCCAGCGCGTACAGCGAGCCGACGTGCATCAGGGCGATGGGACGGTTGAGCAGCACGTCGCGCAGTATGGATCCGCCCACGGCAGAAAGCACGCCAACGAAGATCGCGGGAACCTCCGGCAGACCCATCGCCAGGGCCTTAGTGGTGCCGATCGCGCCGAATAGCCCGATCGTCAGCGCGTCGAGCACCGTGATGAGGGGGCCGAGCCGTGCGATCAGGCGTTCGAGCAACATGCCGGTGAGGGCGGCGGCGGTGGCGACGACGAGGTACCAGTTGCTGCTGAGGGCCGCGGGCACCTGCGCGAGCAGCACGTCGCGCAAAATACCGCCGCCGAAGCCAGACGCGACGCCGATGATCGCCACGCCGAGCAGGTCGAGCCGGCGGTCACGGAACTGGGCGGCGAACAGCGCTCCCTGAGCTGCGCCGATGCCGACGGCAAGAAGGTCAGCCCAGAGCGGGATAACGAAGGCTTCGTTCACGCCCTATTCGTACCACGGCTGGCGCGAGAAACCAGCCCCGGATGCCGCGAGCCGGGCCGCGCGGTCACCGCACCACCCGCTGCACGTACTCCGCGAACGTCTCGCGCCCGAAGCCGGGCAGCCCGGGCATGTGGGTTCCGCTCCTGAAAGCGCGGATGGTGCGCCCCGCCAGCGGCAGCGCCCACACACGCTTGTGGGTGCCCGCCGCCGCCTGCAGTGTCGCGATCGCGTCCAGCAGCCTGAGTTGTTCCGGCCCACCGATGTCGGGCACCGCTCCGGCGGGAGCGGCCCCGACCAGCTCGACCAGGCGGGCCGCGACCTCCTCGCCCGCGATCGGCTGCACCGGGATGTCGGCCGCGAGGATGAACGGAAACCGCCGCTGCGCCGACACCAGCATCGCCAGAAAGCTGTGGAACTGTGTCGCGCGCAGAATGGTGTGGGGGATCCCCGACTCCGAAATCGCTCGTTCGCAGGCGAACTTGATGCGGTAATACGGATACGGGTTCACGTCGACTCCGACAATCGAGATGTAGACGAAGTGGGCAACGCCAGCCGCGAGCGACGCGTCGAGGAGTCGCCTGGTTTGGGCGGCATCCTTACCGCTGGCCGCACTGGTCGCCAGGTGCAGCACCGTGTGCACACCGTCGAGTGCTTCGGCGAGCCCCTCTCCCGAGGTGAGGTTGCCCGTGACCCGCCCCGGGCCGCGCGTGCGGCTGAACACCCGCACATCGTTCCCGGCTGCACGTAGCAGTTCGACCGTGGGACGGCCGAGGCTTCCCGTGCCGCCGGTCACAAGTATTGTCATGGTGGCTCAGGTCTACACCCGCCACGGCCGGTTGTGCCAGCGCGTGACGGTGCAGCAGAGGATAATCGTGAGTGTGCCGACCTACCGTGACGAAGTCGTTGTGCTGCGCACCCACAAGCTGGGTGAAGCCGACCGTATTGTGACGATGCTCTCGCGCCAGCACGGAAAGATCCGGGCCGTGGCCAAAGGCGTGCGTCGCACGGCGTCGAAGTTCGGCGCCAGACTCGAGCCGATGATGGTCGCCGACGTGCAGTGCTACGTCGGCCGCAGCCTCGACATCATCCAGCAGGCCGAATCGCTCGGGTCGTACGGTGCCGAGATCGCCGACGACTACGCCAGCTACACCGCGGCCAGCGCCATGATCGAAACAGCCGACAAGATCACGGATGACGACGGCAGCCTGCAGCAATACCTCCTGCTGGTGGGCGCCCTGCGTTCCCTGTCGCGGCGGGAGCATCATCCAAGCCTCACCCTCGACTCGTACCTGCTGCGATCACTGTCGATCGCCGGCTGGGCACCCAGCTTCGAGGACTGCGCCATCACCGGCGCCCCAGGCCCGCACACCGTCTTCGTCGCACAACTCGGTGGCGTGGTCGCCGACGAGGTCGCACCCCCCGGCTCGCCGCGGCTCGACCCAGACACCCTGCACCTGCTGGGCGCGCTGATCGAAGGCCGCTGGGAGGTCGCCGAGGCGGCAGACGAGCGCTCGCGAAGCCAGGCCAGCGGAGTGGTTGCCGCCTACACGCAGTTCCACTTGGAACGATCACTCCGATCACTGCAGCACGTGGACCGCAGCGCATGAGGCCGTTCAAGCGCACCCACAAAGACGCCGTCGACTACAAGCCCGTCGACTGGACGGGCATCTACCCTCCCGAGATACCGCGCAAAGCCGTGCCCGAGCACATCGCCATCGTGATGGATGGCAACGGCCGCTGGGCCAACGCCCGCGGCCTCACCAGGGTTGAGGGCCACAAGGCGGGGGAGGCGAGCCTGCTCGACGTGGTGGCCGGCGCCATCCAGATCGGCGTGAAACACATCAGCGTGTACGCGTTCTCGACCGAGAACTGGAGCCGCTCACCCGACGAGGTCAGATTCCTCATGGGCTTCAACCGGGACGTGCTGCACCGGCGGCGCGACCAGCTCAACGCGTGGGGAGTGCGGGTGCGCTGGGCGGGCCGCAAACCCCGGCTCTGGGCATCCGTCATCAAAGAGCTGCAGTTCGCCGAGCAGCTGACCCGCGACAACGACGTGCTCACCCTCACGATGTGCGTCAACTACGGCGGACGCAACGAGATCACGGATGCGGTGCGCGTCATCGCCGAGGACGTCGCCGCCGGCCGGCTCAAGCCCTCCGGCATCAGCGAGAAGACGATCCAGAAGCACCTGTACACGCCCGACCTGCCGGACGTCGACCTGTTCGTGCGCAGCTCGGGGGAGCAGCGGATGTCCAACTTCATGCCGTGGCAGAGCGCATACGCCGAGATGGTGTTTCTCGACACCCTGTGGCCAGACTTCACCCGCGAGCAGCTCTGGGAGGCCGTCTCTATCTACGCCTCCCGCAACCGCCGCTTCGGCGGGGCCGTGGACGCGCCCGGCGCCTGACCGCGGGCCCCACAGTTGCCCCACTGCCCCCCACCGTTGGAAATTCAGGAAACGGCGTGCGCGCCGAACCCGGAACACCGGAGCCGCGCGGCACGTGCCACCGCCGCGACGCTCATCTCCTGAATTTCCGAAGGGGGGAGGGCGCCGGGAGCGTTTTGGTCAGTTCGACCTGAAGTGTTACACTCTCTTCAGGTCATAGTGACCTTTACTGATCGGAAGCCCCATGGCAGACTCACCGCGCGACGGCATCCAACTCGCCGTATCCACCGTGATCTTCGCCCTGCGCGAGCACCCAGACACCGGGCTGAGCGCGGTGTGGATCCCGCTGGTGCGCCGCATCAAAGAGCCGTTCCTCGACCGCTGGGCGCTGCCGGGCGGCTGGGTGACCGAGCCCGAGAGCCTCGCGGATGCCGCGGCACGCAACCTGCTCGAGACCACCGGAGTGCAGCCCAGCTACCTCGAGCAGCTGTACGCCTTCGGGGACGTCGAGCGCTCCACCTCCAGCCGCGTCGTGTCGATCGTGTACTGGGCACTCGTGCGGGCCGACCAGGCGGAGCAGGCCACCGACGGCGACAACGTGCGCTGGTTCCCCGCCGACCACCTGCCGGAGCTGGCCTTCGATCACAACGTCATCATCGAGTACGCGCTGTGGCGGCTGCGCACCAAGGTCGAGTACAGCCGCATCGCTCACGCGCTGCTGGGTGAGACCTTCACGCTCACCGAGCTGCGCAACGTGCACGAGGCGATCCTGCGCAAGCCGCTGGACCCCGCCAACTTCCGCCGGCAGGTCGAGGGCTCGCTTCAGCCCACCGATGCCGTCGTCAGCGGTGGCAGGCACCGCCCGCCGCGGCTCTACCGCTACAACGCCAACACCGAGCTCGTCGACAACGGCCCGCTCAGTCATGAGAAAACAGGGAGTACCCGTGTCATCAGTTGATGCACTCATCCAGACCGCGCCCGGCGAAAGCTGTGCGCCCGAGCTGGCCGACGGCCCCTGGACCTTCGACCTCGGCACCCCCGGCTACGGCCCCGGATCGTCGATGGGCGACGTGATCCCGACAGGGTCGCCGCGCCAGGGCCAGCTGCCCACCGAGTATCAGGATGCCTCCAACGCCGAGCTGCACGATCGAATCCGTGCGGCGAAAGAGGTGCTCGGCGACCGTGCCGTGATCCTGGGTCACTTCTACCAGCGCGACGAGGTCGTGCAGCACGCCGACTTCCTCGGGGACTCGTTCCAACTCGCCAATGCCGCCCAGACCGTTCCGGATGCCGAGGCGATCGTGTTCTGCGGTGTGCACTTCATGGCCGAGACGGCAGACATCCTCGCGCGTCCGGGCCAGGCCGTCATCCTGCCGAACCTCGCCGCCGGGTGCTCGATGGCCGACATGGCCGACATCGACTCCGTGGAGGAGTGCTGGGAGCAGCTCACCGAGCTGTACGGCACCCAGCCCGATTCCGCGGGCAGGGTTCCGGTCATCCCGGTCACCTACATGAACTCGTCTGCCGCGCTGAAGGCATTCTGCGGTCGCAACGGTGGCATCGTGTGCACCAGCTCCAACGCCGCAACGGTGCTGGAGTGGGCGTTCGAGCGCGGCCAGCGCGTGCTGTTCTTCCCCGACCAGCACCTCGGTCGCAACACGGCGAAGGCGATGGGCATCCCGCTCGAACTGATGCCGATGTGGAACCCGCACAAGCCGCTCGGCGGCAACGCCGAGGCCGAGGTGCTCGACGCGAAGGTCATCCTCTGGCACGGCTTCTGCAGCGTGCACAAGCGCTTCAACGTCGCCCAGATCGACGCGGCCAGGGTGGAGCATCCGGGGGTGCGCGTGATCGTGCATCCCGAATGCCCGATGGCCGTCGTCGACGCCGCAGACGAGGCAGGGTCTACCGACTACATCCGTAAGGCGGTGGCGGCCGCGACCGAGCCCACCACCTTCGCGATCGGCACCGAGATCAACATGGTCAACCGGCTCGCAGCTGAGTTTCCGCAGCACAAGATCTTCTGCCTCGACCCGGTGATCTGCCCGTGCTCCACCATGTACCGCATCCACCCCGGCTACCTCGCCTGGGTGCTGGAGGGGCTCGTGCGCGGCGAAGTCATCAACCAGATCACTGTGCCAATGGATGTCGCGGCCGACGCCCGCGTCGCGCTCGAGCGCATGCTCGCCGCTAAGCCGATCCCGGCGCAGGAGACGGTCTGATGGCACGCGTCGTCGTCGTCGGCACCGGGATCGCGGGGCTGATTGCCGCGTACCGGGCCAGCGCTGAGCATGACGTCGTGCTGGTGACCAAGGCCGACCTGGGCGAAAGCAACACGAAATACGCGCAGGGCGGCATTGCGGCTGCGTTGTTTCCGGATGACAGCGCCGAGGCCCACGCGGCAGACACCGTGCGCGCCGGCGACGGGCTGTGTGACCCGGCGACTGTCGACGTGCTGTGCACGGAAGGTCCCGGCCGGGTTCGCGACCTGATCGCGCTCGGCGTGGAGTTCGACCGCATCAACGGGGAGCTGGAGCGGGGCCACGAGGCCGCCCACTCGGCCCGCCGCGTGATCCACGCTGGCGGCGACGCGACCGGGCTCGCCATCGAGACCGCCCTCGTCGCGGCCGTGCGCACCCTCGCGCTCGAGGTGCACGAGCACACCTTCATGCGCGATCTGGTGATCGATGACAGCGGGCCCGACCGTCGCGTGAGCGGCATCGAGGTCGTCGACACCGCCGGTGTCGTGCGCGTGATCGACGCCGACATCGTGATCCTGGCCAGCGGCGGCGCCGGTCAGCTCTACACCCACACCACGAACCCGCTAGTGGCCACCGGTGACGGCACGGCCGCAGCCCTCAGGGCAGGCGTGGTGCTCGCCGACCTGGAGTTCTACCAGTTCCACCCCACGGCCCTCGCCGTCGCCGGCACCCCGCTGATCTCCGAGGCCGTGCGCGGAGAGGGCGCCGTGCTGCTCGACGAGCACGGACGCCGGTTCATGTTCGACGTGCACCCGGATGGCGAGCTCGCCCCGCGAGACGTCGTCGCCCGCGGCATCGCCAACGCGATGGCTGCGCAGGGCGGTCGGCCCGTGCTGCTGGATGCCACGGCTCTCGGCCGCGACTACCTCGAGCAGCGCTTCCCGGGCATCGACCGGTCATGCGCCGCCCACGGTTTCGACTGGGCGACCACACCGATCCCCGTGACGCCCGCGGCGCACTACTGGATGGGCGGAATCCGCACAGACGCGCACGGCCGCACCTCGCTGCGCGGGCTGTTCGCGGTCGGCGAGGTCGCGTGCACGGGCGTTCACGGCGCAAACAGGCTCGCATCCAATTCGCTGCTCGAGTCTCTCGCCTTCGCCTGGCGCGCCACGGATGTGCTCACCGACGCGTGGCCGCAGTTCGCCTCGACGGCGACCACGCTGGGCGCTGCTGCCGCGGGCGACGTTCCGGTGGATCGCGCTCAGGTGCAGCGACTGATGTGGGATCTCGTCGGCATCGAACGTTCCGCCGCGGGGCTTCGTGCCGCCGCGGCCCAGCTCGAAGAGTGGACGGTCGTCGGCGATTCCGTCAGCGACCTCGAAACCCGCAACCTGCTCGACCTCGCCCGGCTGACGGTGACCGCAGCCCTGTGCCGTGAGGAGTCGAGGGGCGCCCACTGGCGCACCGATTTTCCCGAAAGCTCCGCACTGTTCGCGCAATCATTCGACTGCGTCGTGCCGGCATCCTTACGTGTAAAAGAAGAGGCGACCCTGTGAACTCCGATGCCGTTGACGACATCATCCGCCGCGCTCTCGCCGAGGATGCCCCCTGGGGCGACATCACCTCGGAGACCTTCCTGCCCGCGACCGCACGCGCGCAGTCGAGCCTGGTCGCCCGCGAGGCGGGCGTGATGAGCGGCATCCACGTGTTTGCGCGGGTCTTCGCGCTTGTGGATGCCGACGCCAAGGTCGAACTCTTCGTGGAGGATGGCGCGGCCTTCGCCGTCGGCGACGTGCTCGCCACGGTCGACGGGAACGCCCGCGCCATGCTGCGCGCTGAGCGCATCGCCCTCAACCTCAGCCAGCGCATGTCGGGCATCGCCACGATGACCGCACGCTACGTGCAGGCCGTGGCCGGCACCTCGGCGCGCATCGTCGACACCCGCAAGACCACACCGGGGCTCCGGATGCTCGAACGCCAGGCCGTGCGCGACGGCGGCGCCCACAACCACCGCTACTCCCTCTCGGATGCCGTGCTCGCCAAAGACAACCACCTCGCGGTGCTGCAGCGGGCGGGCATCCCGATCGGCGACGCCATCCGCGACGCCCGCCTCAGGCTCGGACACACCACCCACATCGAGGTGGAGGTCGATCGCATCGACCAGATCGAGCCCGTCGTGGCGGCCGGAGTCAACACGATCATGCTCGACAACTTCTCGCCGGCGCAGCTGCGCGAGGGCGTCGCGATCGTCGCCGGTCGTTGCCTCGTCGAGGCCAGCGGCGGCGTGAACCTCGACACCGTCGGCGAGATCGCACGCTGTGGCGTCGGCATCATCTCGGTCGGAGCGCTCACCCACAGCGTGCGCGCCCTCGACCTGGGGCTCGACATGGCCATCTCATGATCTATCTGGATGCCGCAGCGACGAGCGCGGTGCGCGGCGAGGTGCTCGAGGCCATGTGGCCGTACCTCACGGGCTCGTTCGGCAACCCGTCGAGCCACCACGAGCTGGGGGAGTCGGCGGCGCTCGCACTGGCGGATGCCAGGGCCACCGTCGCCGCGCTGTTCGGGGCTCGTCCTTCCGAGGTCATCTTCACGGCCGGCGGCACCGAATCCGACAACCTCGCGGTGAAGGGAATCGCGCTGGCCAACCCGCGCGGCCGGCACATCGTGACCTCCGCGGTCGAGCACGAGGCCGTGCTGGAATCGTGCGACTACCTGCGTCGCATCCACGGTTTTGAGATCAGCATTGTCGGCGTCGACCGGCACGGGCTCGTCGACCCGGACGAGGTGGCGAAGCTGCTGCGCCCCGACACGACGCTCGTGAGCATCATCCTGACCAACAACGAGGTGGGCGCGGTGCAGCCGATCCGCGCGATCGCGGAGCTCGCGCATGCCGTTGGGGCCGTGATGCACACCGATGCCGTGCAGGCGGCCGGCTGGATCGACCTGAAAGACCTCGGAGCTGACGCGATCAGCGTCTCCGGGCACAAGCTCGGGGCGCCCAAAGGCATCGGTGCGCTCTACCTGCGGCGCAGGATCCCGCTGGAACCGCTCGTGCACGGCGGCGGTCAGGAGCGCGGCAGGCGGTCCGGAACCGAGAACGTGGCCGGCGCCGTCGGGCTCGCCACGGCCGTGCGTCTCAGCGAACTCGCGCGGGTCGACCACGCCGACCGCGTGACGGCGCTGCGGGATACCTTCATCGCCGACGTGGTGAGCGCAGTGCCCGGCGCGACGCTCACCGGGCCGACGGAGCCCCGGCTGCCGTCGAATGCGTCGTTCTGCTTCCCGGGAACGAGCGGCGAATCCATCCTGCTCGAGCTCGGCCAGCGCGGGGTGGTGTGCTCGGCCGGATCCGCCTGCGCCGTGGGCAGCGACGAGCCCTCGCACGTGCTCGTCGCGATGGGCATCGAGCCCGAAGTCGCCCAGACCGCCGTGCGTTTCAGCATGGATGCCACGATCACCGCCGAGCAGTTGCAGCAGGTTGTGCGTCACCTCGTCGACGCCTCGCAGACGGTGCACGCACTGGGCGCATCCACCACCACCGCGACAGCCGCACCTTAGCTAGGCTGGCCGAATGCCCTCAACGCAGAAGTCATCCCCTATCCGCACCGGAATCATTGGCTTCGGCCTCTCGGGCCGGGTGTTCCATGCGCCCTTCATCGCCACGAACCCCGCGTTCAGCCTCGACCTGATCTCCACGGGAAGCCCGGAACGCGCGGCAGAGGCCGCGGCCCAGCACCCGGGCGCCGAGATCGTCGGCAGCCCGGAAGAGCTGCTCGCGCGCGCCGCCGACCTCGACCTGGTCATCCTCGCCTCGCCAGCGCACGTGCACCTCGCCCAAGGTCTCGCCGCCTTCGAGGCCGGCCTGCACGTCGTCATCGACAAGCCGTTCGTGCCGACCGTCACCGACGCCAAGCAACTCATCGAGGCGTCAGAGGATGCCGGCAAGCTGCTTGCCGTGTTCCAGAACCGCCGCTGGGATGGTGACTTCCTGACGATCAAGAAGTTGCTCGCCGAGGGTGCGCTTGGTGACATCCACCGCTTCGAGTCCACCTTCGAACGCTGGGGAGGCGCGCTGCGCGACCGCTGGCAGGACTCCACCACGGCCGAGCAGGGCGCGGGCATCACCTACGACCTGGGCAGCCACCTCATCGACCAGGCCCTGCAGCTGTTCGGACCGGCCACCGTTGACACCGCCGAACTCACCGTCGTGCGCGACGGGGGAGTCAGCGACGACGACGCGTTCATCTCGCTGCTGCACGACAGCGGCGTGCGCTCACACCTCACCATGAGCCGTGTTGCCGGCCAGATCGGCCCACGCTTTAGGGTGCTCGGCTCTGAGTCGGCGTACTCGGTGAACGGGCTCGACAACCAGGAGCCGATGCTGAAGCAGCAGCAATGGCCCGGATCCAAGGGCTACGGCCTCACCCCGAAGGCCGGGTGGGGTCTGGTCGGAGTCGGCGAGGAGCTCACGCCGGTGCGCACCGAGGATGGCGCGTACCCGGAGTTCTACGCGGGAGTCGCCGCCAGCATCCTCGATGGAGCGCCCTCACCGGTCGACCCGAAGGACGCCCTCGCTGTGGTGCGCATCATCGAGCGCGCACACCACCTGTCCGCAGCGGTGTCGGCCTAGGCAGCGCCCGGTCCGCAGTCGCCGATGCGGCTCTTGCCGCCTGTGGGTGGGAGCGGGATGCTTGGGTATGACCTCTGCACCGCTCCAGTCTGCGATCGACAGCTTCGGTGACCCGCGCGGCTACCTGGCCGTGGCATCCATTGGGCTGCCCCCGCGGCAGGCCGTCGAGGCGCTGACAGCTGACCTCGACGCGTGGTGGCACGCCAACCGCGACCCGCGCGGCTACGACGAGGTCATCGACCGCACCCGGGCATCGTATGCCGCACTCGTGGGCGTGCATCCGGACCGGGTCGCGCAGGGGTCACAGACCTCGGTGCTCGCCGCGCTCGTCGCCTCCGCCGTGCCGGACGGCGCCGAAGTGCTGTGCGTCGACGGTGACTTCTCGTCGATCGTGTTCCCGTTCCTCCAGCGGCAGGGCATCCGGGTTCGGCAGGCGCCCCTCGAGGCTCTCGCCGACTCGATCACGGATGACACGTGGCTGGTCGTGTTCTCGCTGGTGCAGTCATCCAGCGGAAAAGTCGCCGACGTCGAGTCGATCCGCGCGGCGGCGGCCCGCCACAACACCTACACGATGTGCGACACGACCCAGGCGGCCGGAGTGCTGCCGGTCGATGCATCCATCTTCGACGTGACCGTCTGCCACACCTACAAGTGGCTGTGCGCACCCAGGGGCGTCGCGTTTTTGACCGTGGCCGAGCGGTTCGACGCTCTGCTGACCCCGCTCTACGCGGGGTGGTACGCCGGCGGCGACATCTGGCAGAGCTGTTACGGGCCGAACATGAACCTCGCACCGGCCGCCAGGCGATTCGACGTGTCACCCGCCTGGCAGGCGTGGATCGGCGCCGAACAGTCCATCGCCCTGTTCGCCGGCCTCGACATTGGGGAGGTATGGGCGCGCACCAGCGGGCTGGGTGATGCCCTGTGTGATGGCCTCGGAATACCCCAGCAGCACCAGGCGATCGTGAGCTGGCCCGACCCGGACGGCGCCGACCTCACCAAGCTCATCGACGCCGGGATCAGGGCGTCCGGCCGGGCGGGACGACTGCGCGCCTCGTTCCACCTGTGGAACACCGAGGCCGATGTCGAGGCGGTTCTGACGACGCTTCGGTAGCGGCGCTGCCGGTAGGCTGGACACTTCGCCGACCGGGCATCCAGCTCGGCTGACTGATGGTGCGCGCCGCGACAATGGACGCACCGAAGGAGACACACCGTGGCCACGCCCAGCAAAATCGACGCCGTCATCAACCTCGCCAAGCGCAGGGGATTCGTCTTCCAGTCCGGAGAGATCTACGGTGGCTCGCGCTCCGCGTGGGACTACGGACCCCTCGGCACTGCACTCAAAGAGAACATCAAGAAGCAGTGGTGGCAGACCATGGTGCAGGGCCGCGACGACGTCGTCGGCATCGACTCCGCCGTCATCCTGCCCCGCAAGGTGTGGGAGGCCTCCGGTCACGTCGAGGTGTTCTCCGACCCGCTCGTCGAATCGCTGCACACCCACAAGCGCTACCGCGCCGACCACCTCCTCGAGGCGTACGAGGAGAAGCACGGTCATCCACCCGTGAACGGGCTTGCCGACATCCGCGACCCCGACACAGGGCAGCCCGGCTCGTGGACCGAACCGCAAAACTTCTCCGGACTGCTGAAGACGTTCCTCGGCCCGGTCGACAACGAAGAGGGCATGCACTACCTGCGCCCCGAAACGGCCCAGGGAATCTTCACCAACTTCGCCAACGTCATGGGCGCCGCACGCATGAAGCCGCCGTTCGGCATCGGGCAGGTGGGCAAGTCGTTCCGCAACGAGATCACCCCCGGAAACTTCATCTTCCGCACCCGCGAGTTCGAGCAGATGGAGATGGAATTCTTCGTCGAGCCCGGCACGGACGAAGAGTGGCACCAGTACTGGATCGACGAGTCGATGAACTGGTACACCGACCTCGGAATCAACCCGGAGAACCTGCGCTTCTACGAGCACGCGCAGGAGAAGCTCTCGCACTACTCCAAGCGCACCGTGGATGTCGAGTACCGCTTCCGTTTCGCCGGCAGCGAGTGGGGCGAGCTCATGGGCGTCGCAAACCGCACCGACTTCGACCTGCGCACGCACTCCGAGGCATCCGGTGCCGACCTGTCGTACTTCGACCAGGCCAAGGACGAGCGGTGGACGCCGTTCGTGATTGAGCCCGCGTTCGGCCTCACCCGCGCCCTCATGGCCTTCCTCATCGACGCGTACGCCGAAGATGAGGCGCCCAACGCTAAGGGAGGCGTCGACAAGCGCACCGTGCTGCGCCTCGACCGCCGGCTTTCGCCCGTGAAGGTGGCAGTGCTGCCGCTGTCCCGCAACGAGCAGCTGTCGCCGCTGGCCCGCAGTGTCGCCGCCGACCTCCGCAAGCTGTGGAACGTCGACTTCGACGACGCTGGCGCGATCGGCCGCCGCTACCGCCGCCAGGACGAGATCGGAACCCCGTTCTGCGTCACGATCGACTTCGACTCGCTCGACGACAACGCGGTGACCGTGCGCGAGCGCGACACGATGGCGCAGGAGCGCATCCCGCTCGAGGGCCTGCGCAGCTACCTCGCCGAGCGGCTCATCGGCGCGTAGCGGCCCGGGCCGCTGCGGCGGCTGCCGCAGGCCGCCTTTCCAGCCCCCACCGCCTTCGGAAATTCAGGAGATCCGGTCGCGCTGAGCGGTGTCCTCCACTCGTGGCGGGGACTCTGCGGTCGTCCGCGCGCCGTTTCCTGAATTTCCGAAGGAGACAGCTACTCCACACGGGCTGCGCGCGCCGAGAGTCCACCGATTGGGCCGCACGCGTCCCGGCCGAGGGCGCACTTCGCGATGCTCTGCGCATGGTGGATATCTCGAGAGTGGTCCATGAGCTGGGCGGATTCGCGCAAAAACGGCAACTTGTCGCGCGGGGAGCGCGAGACGTCGACCTGACCAACGCTGTGCGAGACGGGACGGTGATTCGCGCCAGGCAGGGTTGGTACACCACGTTGGACTACGCGGACGCGCGGGTGAGGGCCGTGCGGGTTGGTGGGCGCCTGACGGGGATCTCCGCCATTCGCGAGTGGGGCGGATGGGTGTTGGGCGAGCATCCATTGCACGTCTCCATTCCGCAGAATGCCGCGCGACTGCGCAGCCAATGGAACAGACGGCGGCCGCTCGGAGTCCGTCGCGGCGTGCGACTCCACTGGGACTCGCTGATCATCGGCGAGCAAGGAAGTGCGTCGCACGTCGGCCTGATCGAGGCGTTGGTGCGAGTGGTCATGGATGAGGATCTTGAGACGGCCGTTGCTGCGATCGACTGGGCGCTGCACACCGGGCGGCTCGACGAATTCGACTTCGAACGGCTGATCCTGAATTTGCCGCGACGCAAGCGGTGGATCAGATCCTGGGTGGACGGCAGGTGCGAGAGCCTGCCGGAGAGCCTCGCTCGCACGAGGCTCAGGCTGGCGGGTCACACGGTAGAGATTCAGGTAGCTCTGGGAACCCAGCGAATCGACTTGGTCGTTGACGACATCATGGGGATTGAGATCGACGGCAAAAAATTTCACGCAGACACGTTTGAGGAGGACCGACTTAAATGCGTCGACATGACGATCGCGGGATTTCACGCAATGAGCGTGAGCGCGAAGATGATTTTTGGCAACTGGGCCCATTTCCTCCGGGCGGTCGACGTCGCACTGGCGTCGCACGCTCCGCCCACTTCGGAAATTCAGGAAACGGCGACGCGCCTTGGGGCTAAGGACAGTAATGGCGGGAGAGCGCACGCGGCCCGGTCGAGATTTCCTGAATTTCCGAGAATGAAGGGCGGCGGCAGAGGCGGCGGAGGCGGCGGGAGCGGGGGCGGCGGCCGCGGCGGCGGCGGCGGAGGCGGCGGCAGCGGGAAGGGCGGCGGCAGAGGCGGCGGAGGCGGCGGGAGCGGGGGCGGCGCCAGCGGGCACAGCGAAGTGGCGGGCCGCGAACGGCCCGCCACTCACTGAATCAGAGCCCGAAGCCTGACAGCCAGTTGGCGACCACGGGGATGTCGACCCGCTGGTAGCCACCAAGATAGCGGCAGTTGCTGGTGTAGCCGTAGCTGGTCACCGCGACCAGTTTGCCGTCGAGGAAGACCGGACCACCCGAGTCACCGAAGCAGGTGCCGCCGGTTCCCTTATTGTCATTAGGGTTTCCGTTGGTCTGCAGGATCTGCGGGGTCAGCTTCTGACCGGGCATGTCCACGTAGCGCCGCAGCAGCGGGTAGCTCATCGGCTGAGGCTTCTGCGGTCCCGAGTCGGGCTTGCGCACCTCGGTGCCGTAGCCGACCGCGGTGAAGAGCGTCTTCGACAAGTTGCTCGTCTTGATCGCGCTCAGGGTGCCAACGGGTGCAATTGCCGGGTATCCGCCACCAAACGACGCAACGGGGTGGTCAAGTTGGATGAGCCCAACGTCATTCCAGTTGTTCATGTCGGTGAAGTTCGAGTAGTCCGGATGCGTGTACGCCGTACCCGACAGGTAGCCGGCAGCCTCGATCTCGGCCTGCGTGAATCCCACGGACGGATCTGCGGCGACCGGGAACAGCGACGGGGGAGTCCTTGCGATTACCGTGTCGAAGGTGACGAGCGTCTTGCCCACAGTGCCCTGGGTGCAGTGCGCGGCGGTGAGCACCACGGTCGGCGACACCAATGTCGCTGAACAGCGGAAACGCCCGTCGGCGTCGTAGAACAGGATGAGCCCGACATCCGGGTGCAGATTTCCGTCTTCGGTTCCGCCGGTGCTGGCCACGGCGGGTGTGCCGAGCGCCAGTCCTGACAGTGTCGCCAGCAGGATAGCGGCGGCGATTGTTCGTTTTCTCATGGAAGAACTCCTCAAGTCTCGAAAGGGTTTCGATCTTCTGAGCATGCCCCTACCCCCGTTCGGGTGGCAATAGGCATTAATGAGGACATCTCCCATCGGCGCGGGAATACCTGAAGGTGCAGGTCGTTGTGCTGGGGGTGAGTAATCCCATTAAGGTCGATATCTGGTCAGACGTGCAGTGCCCCTGGTGCTACATCGGCAAGCGAAAGTTCGAGGCGGGCGCTGCCCAGTTCGGCGGTGAGGTCGAGGTGGAGTACCACTCCTTCGAACTCGCTCCAGACACTCCGGTCGACTTCGACGGCACGCCCACCGACTACCTCAGCCAGCGCAAGGGCATTCCCGCCGAGCAGGTCACCCAAATGCTCGCGAATGTCACGGACATTGCCAAGAGCGTCGGGCTGGACTACGACTACGACCACGTCCACCAGACGAACACCATCATCAGCCACGAGCTGCTTCACTTCGCCAAGAGCAAGGGTCGCCAGATCGAGATGAAGGAGCGGCTGCTCGACGCGTACTTCGTGCGCGGCGAGCACGTCGGGCGCATCCCGAATCTCGTCGCGATCGCCGAGGAGCTGGGCTTCGATGCCGCCGAGGTCACGGAGGCGTTGGAGAGCCACAGGTTCCTCGCCGATGTGAAGGCCGACGTGGCGCTCGCCCAGGAATACGGCATTCAGGGCGTGCCGTTCTTCGTGATCGACGGCACCTACGGGGTGTCCGGCGCGCAGGATGCTGCTACTTTCGCTAACGTGCTCACACAGGTACAGACCGAGCGGTCAATCGAAAAGAGTGAATAGTGGATGCCATGACGAACTCCCTGCCCATCATCGGGTTGACCCCGTTGGGTGACCCGAGCGCTGCATCCTGTGATGGCGACTTCTGTGCTGTCCCCGAGCACCA
The DNA here is from genome assembly GCF_030063305.1 of Salinibacterium sp. G-O1. Classification (GTDB taxonomy): domain Bacteria; phylum Actinomycetota; class Actinomycetes; order Actinomycetales; family Microbacteriaceae; genus Rhodoglobus. The sequence goes on along the minus strand of NZ_JASISV010000002.1, from coordinate 578,797 downwards.
CACGCAGGCCATCGTGAATCGTCGGCTCGACGACGACAACGTCTAGCTGACGAAGCCCCGCTTCGACCACTCGATGAGGTCGGTCACACCCGCGTCAGCCGGTGCGGCACGAGCGACCCGGGGAGGCACCTGGGTGAGGGGAACGGTCGCGGGCCGCGGCGGCAGCGATGAGTGCTGCGCGTCCGGTGCGTTGAAGCGCTTGTTCAGCAGGGCGCCGAGCACCGCCCCGACGCCGAATCCGATGGGTAGAAGCAGCAGGTAGACCGCGGGCGCGAGTTCCGCCGCGGAGCCGAACATGAGCGTCGCCGCGACGCCACCGGCTGCGCCGATCGCGATGGCCACCCACCAGCGCTGGAGTTTGGCGTTCTGGGCATCCCAGGCCCGTTGCGCGCGGAGTTGCGCAACGGCGTCCTCGCGAGGAGCTGTGCTGACCCAGATGCGGCCGTCAAACCGGAAGACGTTCGGATGATCGTCGAGGGCCACTAGTCCGCCGCCAGTTCTGTGGTGATGTCGGCCACTGTCGCGTCGAAACCCGAGATCAGCTGCTCGGTCGAGACCCACGCGCTCGTCCCATGAGCGCCGGAGCCCATGGCGATCCGCTGAGCTGTGATCCGCGCATCCACGAACACCGGCCAGGCGGTGGTGCTGCCCAGCGGTGTGATGGTGCCGCGCTCGAACCCCGTTGCCTCCAGCGCAAGTTCTGGGGTCGACAGCTTCAACTTGTTGACGCCGACGACCGCACGCAGCTTCGGCCATGAGAGCTGGCGGTCGCCCGGCACCAACGCGAACAGGAAGGCGCCGTCGTGGCGCTTCACGACGAGCGACTTCACCACCTCGCGGGGGGAGACGCCGAGCAGCGCCGCGGCCTCGGCCAGCGAGCCGGCTTCGGGGTGCGAAACGACCTCGATGGGGATGCCTCGGCTGGCGGCATCCTGCAGCATTCGCTGGGTGCCAGCGTGGACCATGCCGAGCTCGTCCGAAATCTCTGGGAGAATTGCCACATGACCATTGTTGCTGACCCGCGCGTTGCTGCGGCACCAGCGTCGACGCCCGCGCTCAAGATCGGGCCGATCGCGCTCGACGTGCCGGTCGTGCTCGCGCCGATGGCGGGCATCACGAACACCGCGTTCCGGCGCCTGTGCCGCGAATACGGCGCAGGGCTCTACGTCAGCGAGATGATCACCAGCCGCGCGCTGGTCGAGCGAACCCCCGAAAGCATGCGGCTGATTCGGCACCACGAGTCTGAGACCACGCGCAGCATCCAGCTCTACGGCGTCGACCCGAAGACCGTCGCCGAGGCGGTCACGATGCTGGTCGCCGAAGATCGTGCAGACCACATCGACCTGAATTTTGGATGCCCCGTGCCGAAGGTCACCCGCAAGGGCGGCGGCGCTGCGCTGCCGTGGAAGCGCGACCTGTTCCGCAACATTGTGGAGGGCGCGGTGAAGGCTGCCGGCGCCGTTCCGCTCACCATCAAGATGCGTAAAGGCATCGACTCAGACCACCTGACCTACCTCGAGGCAGCGAAGGCGGCGGAGGGCGCTGGCGTCGCCAGCATCGCGCTTCACGCCAGAACCGCGGCCGAGTTCTACTCGGGAACCGCAGACTGGTCGGCCATCGAGAAGCTCAAAAACACCATCACCGGCACGCCGATCCTCGGCAACGGCGACATCTGGAGCGCACAGGATGCCCTGCGAATGGTCGACGAGACGGGCTGCGACGGAGTCGTCGTCGGCCGTGGATGCCTCGGACGGCCGTGGCTGTTCGGTGACCTCGCCGCAGCGTTCCGCGGCGAGCAGCTCAAGGCTGAGCCGGGTCTCGGCGAGGTTGCGCGGGCGTTCAGGCGGCACGCCGAACTGCTGACCGAGTTCTTCGAGGAGGAGGACCGCGCCTGCCGCGACATCCGCAAGCATGTCGCCTGGTATTTCAAGGGATACGCGGTCGGTGGAGAGCTTCGCGCCTCACTCGCGACGGTGCAGGATCTCGCGCAGCTCGACGAGCTTCTCGCCCAGCTCGACTGGGATCAGCCGTACCCGGGCGCCGACGCCGAAGGCCAGCGTGGCCGTGCCGGCACCCCCAAGAGCCCCAGCCTGCCGCAGGGGTGGCTCGACAGCCGCGAACTGCAGGAGACGCACCGCGTTGAGCTTGCCGCAGCCGAACTGAACACCAGCGGTGGTTGACGACTACTCGGCCGTCGATGCCGAGCGCTGGTTTCCCGAAGAGCATTACAGCCGCCGCAGCGACTTTGCGCGAGATCGAGCGCGGGTGCTGCACTCGAGCGCGCTGCGCAGACTCGCGGCGAAGACGCAGGTGCTCAGCCCGACGACCGCGCTCGACTTCGCGCGAAACAGGCTGACCCACTCCCTCGAGGTTGCGCAGGTTGGGCGCGAGCTGGCAGACAGCCTCGGACTCGACCCCGACGTTGTCGACACGGCGTGTCTGGCTCACGACCTGGGGCATCCGCCCTTCGGCCATAACGGCGAGCGCGCCCTCAACGACTGGGCGGCCGACATCGGCGGCTTCGAGGGCAACGCGCAGACGCTCCGCCTGCTCACCCGCATCGAACCGAAGGTTTTCGGGCCGGATGGGGAGTCGTACGGGCTCAACCTGACGCGAGCGACGCTCGACGCGAGCTGCAAGTACCCGTGGCCGAGCGCCCAGGGCATTCCGGATCCCAGCGGCCGCAGCAAGTACGGGTTCTACGACGACGACACCGCCGCGTTCGAGTGGCTGCGCGCCGACGCTCCCGACCGCCAGCGCTGCATCGAGGCGCAGGTCATGGATCTCTCCGACGACATCGGCTACTCGGTGCACGATTTCGAGGATGCGATCGTCAACGGCTATGTGGATGTCACGGCCCTCGGCGCGCGCGTCGACCACGACGAACTCGTCAACTCGATGTTCGCGTGGATCGGGGGAGAGGTCGACCACGACGAGCTCATCGCCGCGTTCGACCGGCTGGACAACCTCGACGTCTGGATCGACCGGTGGGACGGAAGCCGACAGGCCCACGGTCGGCTGAAGAACCTGACGAGCCAGCTCATCGGACGTTTTGCCGGAGCCGCGGTGCACGCCACGAGGGAGTCGCACTCCGGAAGTCTCGCCCGTTTCGGGGCCGACCTCGTTGTTCCGCGCGAGATTCAGGCCGAGATCGCGGTACTGAAGGGCATCGTGGCGGCTTTTGTGATGTCGACGAATGCCCGCCGTCCGATCTACGCCCAGCAGCGTGACATCCTGTCGGAACTTGCCGACGTGCTGTTGTGGACGGCGCCGACCAACCTCGACGCCGGATTCACGGCCGACTGGCACCAGGCGCAGTCAGACACGCAGCGCAAGCGGGCTGTCGTCGACCAGGTGGCGTCGCTGACTGACCAGTCGGCCATGGTCTGGCACGCTCGCCTCGTCGGCTGACCTTCCGCGGCCGCACGCGGCGCCCTCGCAGCCCGCGCGGCCACCTCCGCCACCCCGCCACCCCGTCCTCTTCCACCCCCCTTCGGAAATTCAGGAAATCCGGTGTGGCATCCGCCGATTCCGCAGCACACGCGGGCGACACATCTCGGAGCGCTGCTGATTTCCTGAATTTCCGAAGGGGCCGGGGCGGCGGCGGGGGCGGCAGGGGCGGCAGCGGCAGCGGCGGAGGCGGGGCTGCGCGCGAGCGGGGGACAGCGGCAGCGGGGTCTGCGCGCGCAACCGTAGAATCGGGGTGTGGCTGGACTGATCCGACGTAGCGATATCGACGAGGTGAGGTCGCGCACCAATCTGGCCGACATCGTCGGCGACTACGTGACGCTGAAGAACGCCGGCGTCGGGTCGATGAAGGGCCTGTGCCCCTTCCACGAAGAACGCAGCCCCAGCTTCCACGTGCGCCCGCAGGTCGGTTTCTACCACTGCTTCGGCTGCGGTGAGGGCGGGGACGTCTTCACGTTCCTGCAGAAAATGGATCACGTCAGCTTCTCCGAGGCCGTGGAGCGCATGGCGGGCCGGATCGGCTACGAGCTGCACTACGAGGACGGCGGGGCGGCGACGGATCACGGCAACCGTGCTCGCATCCTCGCAGCCAACCAGGCCGCCGCGAACTTCTACGTGGAGCAGCTGACGACTCCCGATGCAGAGCCGGGGCGCAAGTTCCTGGGGGAGCGCGGCTTCGACGCATCCGCCGCGGAGCGTTTCGGGATCGGCTTCGCACCGCGCGGTCAGGCGCTGAACAAGCACCTCACCGCGAAGGGGTTCACCGTCGACGAGCTGGTCATCGCTGGCCTGCTCGGTCGCGGCGAACGCGGCGACGTGTACGACAGGTTCCGGGGCCGCCTCGTGTGGCCGATTCGGGATGTCACGGGCGCAACTCTTGGCTTCGGTGCACGAAAGCTGCTCGACGACGACAACGGACCGAAGTACCTCAACACCCCGGAAACGCCGGTGTACCACAAGAGCCAGGTGCTCTACGGTCTGGACCTGGCCAAGCGTGACATCGCGCGCGGCAAGCAGGTGGTCGTGGTCGAGGGCTACACCGACGTGATGGCCTGTCACCTTGCCGGCGTCACGACGGCGGTCGCGACCTGCGGCACGGCATTCGGTGTCGACCACATCAAGATTGTCCGCAGGATCATCGGCGACACCGACAACCCGGACACGACCGGCACCGGCGAGGTCATCTTCACCTTCGATCCGGATGACGCCGGCCAGAAGGCCGCCAGCCGCGCGTTCGCGGAAGAGCAGCGTTTCGCCGCCCAGACCTTCGTCGCCGTGGCCCCGGACGGGCTCGACCCGTGTGACCTGCGCCTGAACCGGGGCGACGATGCGGTTCGGCGCCTGATCAAGACGCGCAAGCCGATGTTCGAGTTCATGGTGCGCCGTGTGCTGACCGGTTTCGATCTCGAGACTGTCGAGGGCCGGGTGTCTGCCCTGAGGGCGGCGGCACCGGTGGTCGCGGGCATCCGGGACCAGTCGATGAGCGTCGGCTACGTCCGAAATCTCGCCGGATGGCTGGGTCTTGAGCCCACCGAGGTGCAGCGTGCGGTGTCCACGGCTCGTTCATCCCTCGACCACCACGCACCCCGCGGCGATTCCCACGAGGGCCAGAACCGTGCGTCTCGCGACCAGCAGGCAGCCCCGACCCCGGTCGCCGACGAGCCATCCATCACGCGCCTCGCGACCGACACCACGACCCGAACCGAACGCGACGTGCTGATGGCGATCCTGCAGCATCCGGAGCTCGTCGGGTCTGCCCTCATGTCGAAGGCCGCGGCGGTCGGGTTTGGCGACGCTTCCCTCGAGATTGTGCGGGATGCCGTGGCCGTGAGCATCGCGCACGCGGAGAGCCCAGACTGGGTCGCCCGAGTGACCGCGGAGGTGCCTCAGCGGTACGCGACACTGGTCAACCAGCTGGCTGTTGCCCCGATTCCGGCGCGCGAAGACAAACTGGCGGTGTACTGCACCAGCATCGTGTCTGACTTCATCGACAGGGATCTGCTTCGCGAGAAGAGGTCGGTGATGGGCATGATGCAGCGATTGGATGCCGCGGCAGATCCCGAGCGGTATGCCGAGGTGCAGCGTGAGCTTGTGCGAATCGAGACCGAGCGACGGGTTTTACGCAACGAGTAGGCCCTGGAGCACTGCATTGCTTTTCAGTAAAGATCGTTCATTTTCAGCCTCATGGACGCTGATCCGCACAGTGTCTGTGTTACTACTGGGGATACAGCAACGCCGGAGTCGCCTAGCGCTCCGTCGCGTTCCTTGCCACGCAGTGCCCACGAGGCACTCACATTGAGGAAGAGGTAGACGGATATGACATCCGCATCCAAAAAGAAGCGCGCTCTCGCAGCGGTCGCAGGCTCGGCCGTGTTCGCACTGGCACTGGCCGGTTGCGCCGCAGGCGACGGAGGCACCGGTGGTACCGGTGGCGGTTCGGGCGAGTCACTGATTGTCGGCACCACCGACAAGGTGACCTTCATCGACCCGGCCGGTTCGTACGACAACGGTTCGTTCGCGATCATGAACCAGGTCTTCCCGTTCCTGTTGAACTCGAAGCTGGGTACGTCTGATGTTGAGCCTGACATCGCGGTGTCAGCCGAGTACACGAGCGACAACGAGTACACCGTCGTGCTGAAGGACGGCCTGAAGTTCGCCAACGGCAACGACCTCACCTCGTCAGACGTGAAGTTCTCGTTCGAGCGCCAGCTGACCATTGCTGACCAGAATGGCCCGTCCGTTCTGCTGGGCAACATCGACAGCATCGACACACCGGATGACACGACCGTCGTCTTCACGCTGAAGAACGGCAACGACCAGACCTTCGCCCAGATCCTGTCGAGCCCGGCCGGTCCGATCGTCGACGAGGATGTCTTCTCCGCTGACGCGATCACTTCCGACGCTGACATCGTGGCAGGCAACGCTTTTGCCGGCCAGTACGTGATCACCAGCTACGACTTCAACAACCTGGTGTCGTTCGAGGCCAACCCTGACTACCAGGGCGTTCTTGGCGCAGCCGCCACGAGCAACATCGACCTGAAGTACTACACGGACGCTTCGAACCTGAAGCTCGACGTGCAGGAGGGCAACATCGATGTCGCACACCGCAGCCTGTCTGCGACCGACGTTGCTGACCTCGAAGGCAATGACGCTGTCAACGTGATCGTTGGCCCCGGTGGCGAGATCCGGTACATCGTCTTCAACTTCGACACCCAGCCGTTCGGTGCCACCACTGCCGAGGCCGACCCGGCCAAGGCGCTGGCCGTTCGTGCGGCAGTTGCCGATCTCCTCGACCGCCAGCAGATCTCGGAGCAGGTCTACAAGGGCACCTACCTGCCGCTGTACTCCTACGTTCCTGCTGGTCTGACCGGCGCCACTGAGGTGCTCAAGGACCTGTACGGCAAGGATGGCGGCCCTGACGCCGACGCCGCAGCCAAGGTTCTTGCCGACGCTGGAGTCGCTACTCCGGTTTCGCTCAACCTCCAGTACAACCCGGATCACTATGGCGAGTCGTCGGGTGACGAGTACGCATTGGTGAAGAGCCAACTCGAGGCAACCGGACTGTTCACGGTCAACCTGCAGTCGACCGAGTGGGTCACCTACGCCAAGGACCGCACCAAGGACCTGTACCCGGCGTACCAGCTTGGCTGGTTCCCGGACTACTCGGACGCAGACAACTACCTGACGCCGTTCTTCTCGACGGACAACTTCCTCGGCAACCACTACGACAACCCCGAGGTCAACCAGTTGATCCAGGATCAGGCTGTCGAAGGGGATGCTAACAAGCGCCAGGCGCTGATCGAGGAAATTCAGGCGAAGGTTGCCGCCGACCTGTCGACGGTGCCGTTCCTGCAGGGTTCGCAGATTGCCGTCACGGGCAAGGATGTGACCGGCGCAGTTCTCGACGGTTCGTTCAAGTTCCGCTACGGCAGCCTCGCGAAGGGCTAGCAGACACCTGCGACTCGAATGAACGACAGCTAGAGTTTCTCTAGCGCAGTGAGGGGGCGACCCGCGTCAAGCGGGTCGCCTTCTTTCGCTCCAGCATGATTGGTAAACATGACGACGACCGTCCAGGCCCCACCGGCATCCAAGGATCCATCACAGGCTCCTCGACGTTCCTTCGGTGGTGGAAGCCCGTTGGTGCGTTTCATCATCGTGCGGTTCTTGCTGATTTTCCCGACCATCTTCATCCTGGTGACGATGGTGTTCCTGTTGATGCGCAGCATCGGCGATCCCATCACCGCGGCGCTCGGCGGCCGGCTCAGCGCGCAGCAGCTCGCCGAACGTATTGAGGCTGCCGGGTACAACCGACCGCTGATCGTGCAGTACTTCGAGTACATCGGGCAGGTGGCGACCGGCAACTTCGGCACGGCTATCAGCGACGGCCGCCCCGTCTCGCAGCTGCTGCTGACCTACGGTGGCGCGACGCTGGAGCTGGCCTTCTACGCGCTTCTCGTCGCATTCGTCGTGGGGATTCCCCTGGGGATGGTCGCAGCGTACCTGCGCGATCGCTGGCCGGACGCGGTGCTGCGCGTGGTTGCCATCCTCTTCTACGCCACCCCGGTGTTCTTTGCCGGACTGCTGCTCAAGCTCGTGTTCTCGGTCTGGCTCAAGGTGCTGCCGGTCGCCGGGCGCGCGAGTACCCGCACCGAGTTGCAGATGGGGAAACTCGAAAATCGCACCGGCATCTATCTGATTGATGCGATTCAGCTGGGCAGCCCTGCCGCGATCTCCGACGTTTTGCAGCATGCCGTTTTGCCCGGGCTCGCACTCGGTCTGCTGACCGCCGGCGTATTTCTCCGCCTGGTGCGCACGAACGTCATCGGCACGCTGTCGATGGACTACGTCGATGCGGCGCGTTCCCGCGGTGTCAGCGAGTTCCGGCTCGTGCGGAAGCACGCGTACAAGCCAGCGCTCATCCCGATCATCACGGTCATCGGGTTGCAGATCGCGGTCCTGCTGGGCGGCGCGGTGCTCACAGAGACAACCTTCGAGTGGAAGGGTCTCGGTTTCAAGCTGGCCGAGTACCTGAGCGCCCGCGACTTCGTGGCCGTGCAGGGAATCGTGGCGCTGCTGGCGGTGATCGTTGCCCTGAGCAACTTCATCGTCGACATACTCGCGGCGGTCATCGACCCGAGGGTGAGGTACTGAAATGACTGATCCGGTTGTGACATCCGCCCCACCGCGTCGCGCGCCGCTGTGGCACCGCCTGCCGATCGTGCACCAACTGCGGCAGAGCGTGGGCCTGCAGCGCGGAATGCTGATCGCCGGACTGACTCTCACCGGCATTTTCCTGCTGACCGCGATCTTCGCGCCGGTTCTGGCGCCGTACGGTTTCGCGCAGCTGAGAGATGACAACGGCTTCTTCGGAGCGCAGCAGGCCCCCGGCGGTGCCCACCTGCTCGGCACGACCGTCGGCGGCTATGACGTGCTGTCGCGGGTGATCTGGGGCACCCAGACCGCACTCGCTGTCATCGTGGTCGCGGTGATGCTGTCGATCTTCGCCGGGGTTTTCCTAGGCCTGATCTCCGGCTACATCGGCGGCTGGCTCGACAGGGTGCTCGTCGTCATCGCGGATGCGGTCTTCGCGTTCCCGACCCTGCTGCTGGCGATTGTCGCCGCCATCGTGATCAGCGGCGGACAGTCGACGCTGTTCGGCGGTGTTCTCGCCGCGGCGGTCTCGATCACCGTGGTCTACATCCCGCAGTACTTCCGCGTGATCAGAGCCGAGACTGTGCGCATCAAGTCAGAGGCGTATGTGGAGTCGGCCAAGGTCATCGGCTCGAGTACCTCCCGCATCATGTTCCGCCACGTGCTGCGCAACGCCACCCGCACGCTGCCGTTGATCTTCACGCTCAACAGTTCAGAGGCCATCCTGACCCTCGCCGGGCTGGGATTCCTCGGCTTCGGCATCGAACCGACGTCTGCCGCCGAGTGGGGCTACGACCTCAACCGCTCGATCTCGGATGTCACCAGCGGAATCTGGTGGACCTCGGTGTTCCCCGGGCTTGCGATCGTGCTGGTGGTGCTCGGCATCACGCTCGTGGGGGAGAGCCTGAATGACCTGGCTGACCCTCGTCTCAGGACGAGACGTAAGGCAGATTCTCCAACATCAGGTGTCGCAACGGCTGACGACGCCGCACCGGTGACCGCCGCCACCTCGGCGACCGACTCGACGGGAGCGCCGGCATGACCCGCGTAGTAGACATCAAAGAACTCGAGGTCACGTTCGCGACCGACGGGGGAGACGTGGTCGCCGTCAACAACGTCACGCTGTCGGTCGAGGCCGGCGAGGTGCTGGCCATCGTCGGCGAGAGCGGCAGCGGCAAGAGTGTGACCGCGAAGACGATCCTCGGTTTGCTTCCCGAGACTGCCGTGACCCGTGGTGCGATCCTGCTGAACGATCGCGAGGTCGTGGGCATGACCGGCGCGCAGCTGCGGGAAATCCGTGGCACCGACGTCGCCATGGTGTTCCAGGAGCCGTCCCTCGCCCTGAACCCGGTGTTCACCGTCGGTTGGCAGATCATCGAGGGCCTGCGCGCACACAAGGGTTACGACGCCAAGCAGGCCAGGGCCCAGGCGATCGAGATGCTCGGCAAGGTGGGAATCCCCAGCCCCGAGGAGCGCATCGACTACTACCCGCACCAGTTCTCGGGAGGCCAGAAGCAGCGCATTGTCATCGCGATGGCGCTCGTGCTCGATCCTGAGCTGATCGTCGCCGATGAGCCGACGACGGCGCTGGATGTGACGGTGCAGGCCGAGATACTGGACCTGCTGCGACAGTGCCGCGACGAGTTCGGCACAGCGATCATCCTGATCACCCACAACATGGGGATCGTTGCCGACCTCGCGGATCGTGTCGCTGTGATGTATCAGGGCAACGTCGTCGAGGAGGCCGGTGTCGAACAGCTGTTCTCCGCGCCGCAACATCCGTACACCCAGAAGCTGCTCGCCGCTGTGCCTCGCATCGGCAGCGGCGGGGCGAGGGCCACGGCGCGCGCCACGGAGCGGGTCGCCTCAGGAACCGTCAACACCGCACCTCCCGTGGTGGTCGCCCGCGATCTGGTGATCGAATACGGCGGCCGGTTCGGCAGGCACAATTTCCGCGCGGTCGACGGGGTCAGTTTCACGATCTCGCCGGGCGAGGTGCTCGGTCTTGTCGGCGAGAGCGGTTCAGGCAAGACCACGATCGGTCGCGCCATCGGCGGTCTGACGAAGATCACCGGAGGATCACTCGAGGTGCTCGGTCACGAGATGCTGGGCATTCGCGAGAGGGCGTTCCGGCCGGTCCGCAGCGACATCGGTTTCGTCTTCCAGGATCCGGCGTCGAGCTTCAACCCGCTGCTGACGATCGCCCAGTGCGTGGCAGAACCCCTCATCGTGCATGGGAAGGCGCGGGATGCGGCGGCAGCACGCCCGCGCGTCAACGAGCTGCTCGAGGCCGTGCAACTGCCGCGATCGTTCGCCGATCGCTTCCCGCACGAGCTCAGCGGCGGTCAGCGCCAGCGGGCCAGCCTCGCACGCTCCCTCGCGCTCAACCCGTCACTGCTGATCGCCGACGAGCCCACCAGCGCGCTCGACGTGTCGGTGCAGGCGCGGGTGCTCGAGCTGTTCGCCGAACTGCAGAAGGAGCTGGGTTTCGCGGCGCTCTTCATCAGCCACGACCTTGCCGTGGTCGACATGCTGTCTGACCGCATCGCGGTGCTGTACAAGGGCAAACTCGTGGAGGAGGGCAGCGGCAACGACGTGCTCGGTGCTCCGCAGCATCCATACACTCAGCGTCTTCTCGCATCGCTGCCGGTGCCGGACCCGGTCGAGCAGGCCACGCGCAGAACGGCACTCAACGCACTGAAGGCGGCGGACTAGGGCATGACGTATCACCACATCGATCCGCAGGCGGCGGCGGTGAGTGCCTGGGATCTCTCGGTGCGCTACAGCTCTAGCAGCCCCGAAACCCGGGCCGTCGCACTCGACGGGGTCACCTTCGACATCGCTCCGGGCGAAGTGCTGGCGGTGGTGGGCGAAACAGGTTCGGGCAAGAGCACCCTCGCGCGCGCTGTCGCGCTCGATATCGATCGCTTGGATGATTCGTCGCCCCGGATCAGCGGTGGCGAGCTGAGCGTATTCGGCACGAGTGTGCGCGGAATTACCCGGCGTCAACGCAGCCGTGTCGGGCTACACGTTGGCTATGTTCGGCAGGAGGCGGGAGACCGGCTTCAGCCCCGCCTGACCGCCGGTGAGAACGTGGCGGAACCCATCTATGCGCGCGATCGCAGGTTCAACCAGGATGACGCGGGCGAAGCCGTGGCAACGGTCATCGATGCCGTGCGCCTGCCGCTGACGAGCATGAACAAGTATCCGCACGAGCTGAGCAAGGGCCAGCGGCAGCGGGTAGCCATCGCTAGGGCCATGATCCTCGATCCAAAGCTGCTGGTGGCGGATGACCCGACGGCCGGCATCGACGTGACCGCCCGCCGTGCCATCCTCGACATCATCGTCTCGCTGCAGAGGCAGCGCGGCTTCTCGGCGCTGATCGTGACCGCGGACCTCGCCGAGGTTCGCCGCGTCAGCACGAAGGTCGCGATCATGCACCGCGGGGTGATCGTGGCGAGCGGCCAGCTTGATGAGGTGCTCGCGAACGCCGAGCATCCGTACGTGAAGGGTCTCGCCCGGTCGTTGGAGCGCGGCACGCCCACCCTCAGCTCTGGCAAGGATTAGCACTGTGCGCGAGGCTGAACTGACTTTTCGCGAGCCCGGACAGCACCGAGACCCGGTCGCCGCCGACGCGCGACCGATCGGCGGCACGCGCCCCACAGTTGGCCCGATCGCGGTGCTTCCCTTCGACCACGACGGATTCGCTGCGGCGGTTCGCGAGGGTGGTGGTGAGGTTGGTCCGCTCGATGCCAACACGCGGGGTGTGGTCTGGCTCAACATCGATGGAGAGGCTCTCGGTGCCGTGCTGGCGGCGCATCCCTCGATCGAATGGGTGCAGGTGCCCATGGCCGGCGTCGAACGCTTTGCCGGGCTGTTCGAGGCGCAGGGCGATCGGGAGCTTCCGTTGTGGACGAGCGCAAAGGGTTCGTTTGCCGAGCCCGTCGCCGAGCACGCTGTCGCCCTGACGCTGGCCGTGATGAGGAGCCTGCCCAGCAAGTCGAGGTCGAACAGCTGGGCCAGGCCGAAGACAGGCATCTCGCTGTACGGCCGCGAGGTGGTCATTGTGGGCGCTGGCGGCATCGCGATCGAGATCATGCGCCTGCTCGCCCCGTTCGAGGTCTCAGTGACGATTGTGAGACGCACGTCGGGCGAGGTTCCCGGAGCGCGGCGCACGGTTGCGGCATCCAGGCTCATGGACGTGCTTCCGGAGGCCGATGTCGTGATCCTTGCCGCGGCGGCGACGGGGGAGACCGAGCATCTCATCGGAGCCGAACAGCTCGCGGCCATGAAGCCCAGCGCCGCATTGGTGAACATCGCGAGAGGTCGACTCATCGATCAGGATGCACTGGTGGACGCTCTCAATGCCGGACACCTGGTCGGCGCAGGTCTGGACGTCACCTCGCCCGAACCATTACCGGACGAGCATCGGTTGTGGACCGCCCCGCGGATCGTCATCACCTCTCACACCGCAGACACGCCGGAGATGACGGAACCGCTGCTTGCGGAGCGAATCCGGACAAATGTCGCAGCACTGCTGGGCGATGGCGCCTTCGTTGGGGTCGTCGATCCCATCGCCGGATACTGACGGCGGCACGGGGAAATGGCGTCATTTTGTACCTCGATTTGGTGAACCCGCAACCTTTGGTAAAGTAGCCAAGCTAAATGCCAATCCTCGATAGCTCAATTGGCAGAGCAGCCGACTGTTAATCGGCAGGTTCTTGGTTCGAGTCCAAGTCGAGGAGCTTAATCCCCGTACTTCCCCGGAAGTACGGGGATTTTTTGTCATCGGAGGCCACGTTTTAGCCAATTGCCGCCGGAGTGGACACACTCGAGCGGCGTCTCGCCGCAGGCCGATACTGGCTGCTTCCGTCGCGTCGATCGCAGGAAAGCGAGTTTTGTCCCCCGAAAGGGGGACAATGGAGCTGTCATATTCTCATTAGACTCTCTTCACCCGACGTGGCTAACCGAACGCCACGATGACCCGAACCAAGGCTCTCCATGGCCGTAGTGAGAACAACGAAGTTTTTCCCGCAGGTATTCGACTCGGTGCTGGACTCACCCGTGAGGTTCAGTCTCTCCGGTTTCGCCCGTCCGCGGTCGCCAAGGCACGCCCACACGCAGCCATCGACTGCGGCGCACGAGCGCATCGCGACCCGCTCCCGCGCGCTCATTGCGCGGTTAGCCGGATGGCGGTCCGTCATCGCATCCTGGGCTCTCGGCCTCGCCGCGACAATACTCATGCTCTGGGCACCCTTCGGCGCAATCAGCTATTACAACCCTTCCTTGCATCCAGCAATGGGCTCGGTGCAAGGGTGCATCGCACTCGCTGCGGCGGGTGTCATTCACGGTCGCTTTATGCGCAGACGCGTACTTCGCGACTTCTGGTTCGCCCAGGGGCTCATTCTCATCGCGGCAGGCAAGTTCGTCATGGTCGCAGAGCAGCCAGTAGCCGCACTGCCCGTCGAATCTTTCGATGTGTGGTTCGGTGTGAGCCTGCGAGTCGTTGGGATAATCACAATCGCCGCCGCAGTGGTGTTAGGTAGACGGCTCGCCACGCGAGCGTTGCCGTGGTACCTCGTCGGGGGATTGCCCGTGGCAGTGATGGTGGGCGTGGGCTCGCTCGTGCTGCTAGTGGGCCCGCAGCTGCCAGCTGTGCCCAACGGGGTCACGGGCGCGGATGCCTCTCAGCCGACCGCAGCGCTGGGAATACTCGTCACTGCGCACATCGTGGGGGCGGTAGGGCTTGCGGCTGCGTCTGTCGCTCTTGCCGTGCAGGCCGCGCGCCACGGAAACGAACTCCTACGATGGCTCGCTCCGGCTTGTGCGCTGGGGGCGTTCGCGCAGGTTACCTACGCCATCGTCCCGACCGTGTACTCCGACTGGTTCCACGTCGGAAACATTTTGGGCCTGGGATCGTCTTTGCTGCTTCTGGTGGGAGCGGTCGGCGAATTCCGGAGAGCGTCGACCTCGCACATCGAGGCTGCCTTGCACAATGATCGTCTGCGTCTCGCCCGCGAGATACACGACGGGGTCATCCAGGAACTGTCGTACATCAGGATGGAAGGCCAGTCCATCCACGGGGACCAGGAGTGCCGCAAGCACATCGTCGGGGCGTGCGATCGCGCGCTCGACGAAGCGCGATCCGCCGTTCAGACCCTTGGTTGCACAAGCGAGGAATCGCTGAGCTCGAACTTGCACCGCGCGCTGGCGGAGCTGGCCCAGAGATACCATTTCCAGCTCGTCGTCGACCTCGATGACTCGATCGTCGTCGACTCAGAAAAGCAGCACGCGCTGACTCGAATAACCCGCGAGGCCGTCTCAAACGCGATCCATCATGGGAACGCGACCCGAGTGCAGGTCACACTCAGCCAGTCTGACGGCCAACGAGAGCTAACCATCGCGGATGACGGAACCGGCTTCGACGTTCAGTCGGCGAGTGCGGCCGGACTCGGGTACGGTCTCGTCAGCATGCGAGAGCGTGGCCGCGCGTTGCCGGGCGCAGTGCGTATCACCTCTGAAGCGGGCGTCGGGAGCCGGGTGGCGGTGCAGTGGTGAGCGCTGGCAGCATCCGGGTGGTTCTGGCCGACGATCACGCGCCCATTCGCTCGCTCATCCGCCGCGTGCTGGAAGCGGACGGATGCGTGGTCTGTGGGGAAGGCGCGAGCGCCGCCGATGCGATCCGGCTCGCTGTCGAGCACGAGCCAGACGTCGTGCTGCTCGATATCCACATGCCCGGCAATGGAATCCATGCCGCCCAGCACATCAGCAGGAAGTTGCCAGAAGTCGCGATCGTCATGCTGACGCAGTCGGATCAGGACGACGACCTATTCGATGCTTTGCGCGCAGGTGCCTCCGGCTACCTTCTCAAAACGTCCGATCCGGAGGCGATCCCGGCGTCACTGCGATCCGTCATCGCGGGTGAGGCTGCCATGCCGCCCGCGCTCGTCACGCGCGTTCTCGAGGAATTTCGCGGGCCTTCGCACCAGCGATTCGCCCGCAAGTCCTCGGCGGCCAGCAGGCTCAGTCCGCGGGAATGGGAAGTCATGGAGATGCTCAGTCAGGGGATCTCTACCGACGAAGTCGCCAAAAGACTCTTTGTGTCGCCGACGACCGTCAGGGTGCACGTATCCGCGGTACTCCGAAAACTCGCCGTCAAAGACCGTGACGGCGCATTTGCACTGTTACGGGATGTGTAGCACCCGATCCAACAGCGACGGCACCTCGGCGGGCGAGTGCTGTCATCGACGCAGCGAAGGCCTCGGCCTCGGCCAGGGTGTACTCGGGCGAGTCCACGGCCACATCGATAACCACGTAGGGGCCGTCCTGGGCTCCCACGACGGGATCGATCGACATGCACAATCGAGCGGTCACGCCGGCCGCGACGGAAAACGGCTCGCTCTCGTGAACCCAGTCCTCCTCTCCCGCTGTACTGCCGTGTTCTGAGACGCACCATTCGATGCTCTCGCATCGTGGGCGGGCTTCTCGGCCGATTCCCCCAGGGGATTGCGCTTCGTGCATGTCACTGACCCCTTCCTGGTGCGGGCCGCCCGGCTCGGCCGGGTTCCACTTGCCGGTCGCGCCGGGCAGCGTTCCTGTCATCGCGTCCTTACCGAAGCGCAATGTTGACGTAATAGATCCGGCCGTCATCGAGCTTGACACCGATGCGCCAGTAGTTGCCGCCCGAGCCCGTCTTCCAGTTGTAACTGAACTGACGCCCGCTCGAGTCATATTTGTAGCTGCTGCCGCTGTCGGAGGCCATTGCGTACGCGGTCTCATCGACGGGAGCTGTCATCGCACCGCCCTTGGTCGGGGCAAGCCATACCGGCGCCGTCGCCGACTCCACGATGGTGCCATCGGCGTCCTTGAGACGGAACTTCACCGGGACGGTGCTTCCCGCTTTGAACACGCTCGTCGAGGTGCCGATCTGGTGTGCCGTGTCATTGATCGGCTGCAGGAAGCCGTCGAATCGGTAGCTCACCGTGAAGGTCCCGGTGATCGTGGTGGTGTTGCCGGCATTGTCCGTTGCGACTGCGGAGTATGAGTGAGTTCCTACTCCGTTGGCGTTTCCGCCGGTGACCGTCACGACGCAGGAGGCGAGTCCCGAGAAGCTGTCGGTGGCCGTGCAGCGTGCGGCAGGCACACCGCCCAGGATGTAGCCGGCGCCAGCGACGTTGACATCTGCCGGAGTCATGGTCGGCTTCTCCTGGTCGATGTAGACGTCTTCTACGCTCGCGGAGGCATTGTTCCCGGCAGCGTCGGTGGCAGTGCCTCTCGCATGGTTCACGCCGTTGGTGGCCAGAATGATCGCGTCAGGGCAGAGCGCCACGCCAGACAGGCTGTCCGCGCAGGTGAACCTGACGGTCACTGGCCCGTTGTACCACCCGCTTGCTGTCCTCGTGCCATGCGTGATGGCCGCGGCGATGGTCGGCGCGGTCTTGTCGAGTTTGACCGTCACGGAGTCACTGCCGACATTTCCAGCTGTGTCTCGTGCAACGCCTGTGACCACCAGCCCGCCGGTTTCCGTGGACACGGTGACCGGGGAGGTGACGCTGTGGACACCTGATCCCTTGTCGTCATCCTTCGCCGTGAACGTGACAGTGACATCCGCGTTGTTCCACTCGGCGGCGTTGGGCGCGGGAACGAGCTTGTGGCTGACGGCGGGAGCGATGTTGTCCCACTTCAGCGAAACGGCGTTCACCTGCTCTGAGTTGCCCGCGTTATCGACCGCGTAGTAGCGCACAGTTCCGGCTCCGCTATCGGTCAGCGGAACTCTCACGGTCGCGCTCGATCCGGGAACGACCTGCTCGACGTCGTCATGGATGCTGTAGCGGATCTCCTTCACTCCGGACAGCCCGATCTGATCGATCGCGGTGAGCACGACATCCGCAAAAGGGCCTGTGCAGTAGTCATTGACCGCGGTACACGTGTTGTTGCTTGTCGTGCTCGGCGCTGTCCCGTCGATGTTGATGCCGCCGACGGTGTTTCCCGTTCTCACGTTGCCGGCGAGGTCGGTGGCCGGGTCGCTCGTCACACTTTGATTCAGCCCATCACCCCTGAGCAGTTTGCTTGTCGGGCAGGAGGCGACGCCGGAGAGTGCGTCTGTGCACTGGAAGTCGACCGTCACCTCACCCGAGTGCCAACCTGCGGCATTGGCGTTCGTGGTTGGCCTCCCCGAGATGCCTGGCGCGGTCCGGTCGATGTTGATTCCAGCGATCGTCGCGTCGTCGCTCGCGTTGCCAGCCTTGTCCAGGATGGTCACCGGCCCAGCGCCAAGGTTCCGACCTTCACCCGTCACGATCGAGGGCTCTGGTTGGGATCCGGGGTCGATCCCAGAGAGCGCGTCATCTCCTACCCACCGGACAGTGACGTCGCGGTTGTACCACCGGGCGGCGTTGGGATCTGTCGTCGGCACGCCCGTCAGCGTCGGCCTCGTCTGGTCGATCTTGATGGGCCCTACGAGAGCGTGGCTCCTGTTGCCTGCCGCATCCGTGGCCTCGCCGCGAATCGTCTGTCCGTCGGTGTCGTTAGCGAGCGTCGTGCCTCCAGCGCATCCGACGACACCCGAGCCAATGTCATCGCAGGTGAATGCGACATCAACGGGGGTGTTATTCCAGCCGAACCCATTCGCCGCCGGGCTGGCCGACCCTGAGATCGTGGGCGAGTCTGTGTCAACCTGAATGATGACGAGATTGGTTTCTGTGTGTGCCTCTATGTTGCCGGCGAGGTCGACGCTCCAATAGACCAAAGAGTGAACGCCGGTCGACAGCTGGGCCGTGAACGGCTCGCCATACTCGAGGGCTTCCCCTCCATCGATCGAGAAGTAGGTCGCTGCGATGCCCGATCTGTCATCTTCGGCGCGGAACGCGACCGGGATGCCGCTCGTCACGAACCATCCGAGGGCGGGGGAGATCGGGTTGATCACCGTTGTCGTCGGCGGCCTGGTGTCGAGCTTGACCGTCAGCGGCGCAGCAGCGCTTTCGCGGTTGCCAGCGCCGTCTACGCTCCAGAATGCGATTGTGTGCTCGCCTTCCTCGGCGAAATCAAACGCGCCCTCGTAACGTGAGACTGGACCTCCGTCGACCGTGTAGTAGGTTCCTGCGATTCCCGACAGGTTGTCGCTTCCGACGAAAGTGACCGAAATCGGCTGCCCGTACCAGCCGCTCTCCAGCGGCGCGGGGACAACCGCCTGAGTGGTGGGCTTCGACCGGTCGATCATGATGCCGGAGACGGTCGCGATAGAGATGTTTCCGGCCAGGTCGGTGCAACTGGCGGTGGAGGATAGGTTGCCGCCCTCACCCGTGACAACGGTTTGGTCCGGCTGCGCGCTGGGCCCGGAAAGGGCATCCGTGCAAGACCAGTCGACGGTCACGTCATCGGTGTGC
This sequence comes from Salinibacterium sp. G-O1, assembly GCF_030063305.1. GTDB lineage: Bacteria > Actinomycetota > Actinomycetes > Actinomycetales > Microbacteriaceae > Rhodoglobus. The sequence continues at coordinate 559,793 of NZ_JASISV010000002.1, read as the reverse complement.
CATCCGCCGGCAAATGTGCCCTCCACCAGCGGCGGCGTCAGGTCGATGTTGATGTCTGACACGCCCGCGCTATTGCTGTTGCCCGCCATGTCGACGGCGGTGGCGTGCGTGCTCTGACCAGCGCCTTCGCCCAACACGTGCTCGGAGGGGGCAATTAACACCCCTGACAGCGCATCGCTCACCTCGTAGCGGACGGTGACACTTTCCTTGTACCAGCCCGCAGCATTCTTGATTCCGCTCGAAGCGGCGGCGATTGCCGGGGCGGTCAGGTCGATCCTGACGGTGGCAGTGTCACTTGCGGAATTGCCCGCCCCGTCAACCGCGACACCGTCGACGCTGACGGTGCCCTCGGCGCTGGTGGTGACGGGGGCGGTGCAGGCGGATACCCCGGATCCGCCCTGGTCCTCACACGTGAAGGTGACGGTGATTGCTGAATTGCTCCACGAGCCTTCGGCGTACGTGAGAGGTGTGAACCCGTGGCTAATCGTCGGAGCGGTCGTGTCGATTCGCACTCGCGCGGTCTGGACGGCTTCGGTATTGCCAGCCCCGTCGATGCTGCGGAACGTGATGACGTGATCGCCCTCGGTCGAAAGAGTGAAGACCGTGCCCGTGTGAACCTCGCCGGCGTCCACGGTGTATTCGGTGGTCGCCACCGACGAGAGGTTGTCGCTCGCGGTGAGGCGTATCGTCACCGCGTTGTTGGTCCAGAGGTTGGAGCCTCCACTGATGTTTGTTGTCGGAGCAGTGCGGTCGATATTGACCAGCGGCGAACTCGTCGCCGTCGTGGAGAGTCCGGCGCCGTTGGTCACCGTGGTCGTGCTCGCCAAGCCCGCGCCCTCTCCGGAGATCGTCGTGTCAGCGGGGGCGACGGGAACGCCCGATTCGTTGTCTGACGCGCTCCAGCGAATCGTGACGTCGCCGGCATACCAACCTGCGCCGTTGGGGGAGGTCGTCGGCGAGCCGGTGAGCGTCGGCGGGGTGATGTCTCCGGCGGCGACGGTCACCGATGTGCTCGTGCTGTTTCCGGCCGCATCGGTCGCGGTCCCGCTCACTGTTGTGCCTGGCGGCACGGTCACGGAATTGGTGGATGACCCTCCCGCGCGGCAGCTCGTGATGCCGGAGACCGACCCGCTTGAGCCAGGGTCGTCGCACGTGAAGGAGACGGTCGTCGTGCCGTCGGGGTTCTTCGTCTCCGCCGCAGAAATGGTCGGGGCGATCTTGTCAATGCGCACTGTCACAGAGCCGCTGCCGACGTTGCCGAGCCGGTCGGTCGCGGTCGCTTGGCGGACGACGATGCCGTTGGCCGTCTCGATGGACGATGCCGGAGTCGGGCCGCTGCCGATTCCGGAGCCGGAGTCGGTCGCGATCCACGTAACAGTCGTGGCCGTTTTGTTCCAGCCAGCCGCGTTGGGCGCCGGGGTCAGAGAAGCGGCTACGACCGGCCCGGTGTTGTCGAGAATATATGAAGCGTTTGCCAGTGCAGCTTGACCGGTGCACTTGTCGTTCGGGTTGACACTGGGAGACGCGGAGGCAGTTATGGATCGAATCCCGCTGCCGCTGCCGGCGATCGTGGTCATCGTCCAGACGGATCTGGGTGAAGTTGAGGTGGCGTGCGTGGTGAATGATCCGCTCACGTCAAGGCATATCGTGTCGCTTGGCGCGGTCACGGTGAGCGTCAATACAGCCCCAGTGGTGGCGTAAAGCTCGCCACTGACGAGAACAGTTCCGCTTCCGCCGGTGAAGACGGCGGTCGCCGGCGCGTTCGCGGCATGCGCTGCGGGTGTGATGACCCCGACTGAGAGGAGCGCTACGACCGTTCCGATGCTGAGCACTGTTCGCGCGCGCATTCCGCCATGAATAGTCGAGGCGTGGGTGCGCCGCGGGGCGGTAAAGAACGATTGTTTGGGCGTGGACATTGCAGTTCCTTAATCGGGGGATCGGGACACGGATTCCGTGGCGCTGTTCCGACGATAAGGTCGCCCGCGCCGCATGAGGCAGGTCGGAGCGTTCAAAAACCTGAACGCAGCGGCCCGCGACGTTCAAACTCCTAAACGCGCAGCCCTGCAGCACCGGCGGGTGTCCGTTTAGTCATTCAAACGGCCGCGCACCGGCCGTTTAGTTCTTTGAACGCCGGCGGTCTGGCGTGAGCATTCCCCAGCGCGTAACTTGGCGCTCACCCGCTCGGTCACCCCCCTCCTCTTGGACCGGCGGCTCACAGATGGGAATGCACATGAAGCTCTACACCCGAATCCAGGCCCGGCTCAACAGCATGCAGAACGAAGACGGTGCCACGGCCGTTGAGTACGGCCTGATGGTCTCGCTCATCGCGGTCGTCATCATCGCTGGCGTGACGCTCCTCGGCACCAACCTCCTTGCCGTCTTCAACGGAGTCGCCGGCGAGATTAAAGCCCCCTGAGCAGCCTGACGAAGGTGGCTCGCCACCTCAGTCGAACCCGGGTCGTGCGGCGGTTTCCGCGAAGGCGGAAGCCGCCACACAATCGCAAGGAGCGGACGGAATGAAGGTTAGGCGCATCGCGATGAGAGATCGAAACAGAGAGGGCGAGACAGGTGCCGCCGCGGTCGAGTTTGCGCTCGTCTTGCCGGTCCTCGTGCTTCTCATCATGGGGCTTGTCGAATTCAGTCTGCTCTTCAACGCTCAGATCTCCGTAATGAACGCCGCTCGCGAAGGAGCTCGTGTAATGGCCATTCACAACGACCCTTCGCTTGCACGCAGCGCCGCGGTCGCCGCAGCTCCGTCGCTCCGCCCAGGCCTCAGCGCCGCCAACGTCACCGTGGCCCCGACAAAATGCGTCGCCGGGTCATCGGTCACGGTGACCATTCGGTACAGCGCCACTCTCCTCACCGGATTTTTCGGAGTCACGCTGCCTCTTCAAGGAAAAGGAGTGATGTTATGCGGTGGCTGAGCAAACTACGGGGCGACGAACGCGGAGCATCCGCGGTACTCGTGGGGATCCTCATGGTGCCGATCATTGGCGGCCTCGCGATATCCATCGACGTGGGCGCCCTGTATGTGGAACGTGCGCAGTTGCAAAACGGGGCGGATGCCGCAGCGCTGGCCATTGCTCAGAAGTGCGCAGCAGGGACGTGCACGGGCACTGCGGCGACGGCATTGTCCTTCGCGAACTCGAACGCCAACGACGGGGCGGCGAATGTGCTCACCCCGACCTTCCCCACGAGTCACAGCGTCAAGGTCAACGCGAGTACCCGGGAAGCAGGCAGCAATGCGCCCGCACTGACCAATATCTTTGCCTCCGTCATCTCGCCGGGCGGCGCTAGCACGACGACGGTCGGAGCCTCGGCGACAGCGGAATGGGGTTCACCCGCTTCCGCGACCGTTGCGCTGCCGATCGCGGTCTCCTATTGCGAGTTCGAGCCCGCCCTGTCGGGCAAGCTTCAGCTGATCCGGTACGACCAGGACCTCACGTGCGCGTCGCGGGACGGGCATCCCATCCCGGGCGGATTCGGGTGGATTGAGAGGCTCGCCAACAACTCGTGCTCGGCTTTCGTCGATCTCGCCAGCGCCTCGATACCGAGCGAGCCCGGAAACTCCTATCCGGGCGCGTGCGACGCGACGTTTGCGAACGCGGCCGGCACCACCGTGCTCATACCGATCTTCGACGGGGCCAATGTCACGCATGGCCCGGCTGCGAGTTACCACATTTATGCATTCGCAGCTTTCACGATCACCGGATGGAAACTCTCGGGTGGCAACAAGATGCCGAGCGTCAACATCGACCCGAAAGCTCCGAAGTGCACAGGAAACTGCCGTGGCATCCAGGGATATTTCAGCCATTGGGTGTCAATCGACGCCGTTGAGGGTGAACTTGGCGGTCCCGACCTGGGCGCGTCCGTCGTCAGACTCATTCGTTAGGAGAACGCCATGAAGACCCGACTCGTGGGCGCAATCGTTGCCATAGTGCTTGCCGTTGCAGGCACCCTGGTGCTTACCAGCTATGTAAGAGGCGCCGATGCGCGTGCCTTCGCCGGGGCCGAGCTCGTCACTGTCTACGTTGTGTCTGCGCCAATCAGCGCGGGCACTACGGCAGCCGATGCTGAAAGCATGATCGTCGCAAAACGGGTGCCCGCAGTCGCCGCGGCCACTGATCGGGTCACCCAGCTGCAGGAACTGGAAGGGAAAGTTGCTGAAGTAGCGCTTATTCCGGGCGAACAACTACTCAAGGCGCGCTGGGTGAGCCCCGGTGACCTCGCAGCGAGCGGGGATGTCCCCCTCCCCGACGGGATGCAGGCCATCACGATAGCCCTCCCCGTCGAGCACGTCGTCGGTGGCGCGGTTAAGGCCGGCGATACCGTGGGCATTGTCATTTCAGCGACGGCAAGAGCCGAGGATGGCACGGACATACCGATAACGAAGCAGATCCATCACAAGGTGCTCGTGCTCGCCATTCTTCCCGGAACGTCCACCCAACCATCCAGTAGTGGCGACAGCCCGGCCGAACCGGTGGACACCCTGATGGTCACACTCGCCCTCGCTACGCCCGCCCTCGAGAAGCTCGTGTGGGGCCAGGAGTTTGGCTCCGTGTGGCTGACGAGCGAGCCCGCCGCCGCGGATGAATCCGGCTCCAGCCGGGTCGACATCGGGAAGGTTTTCGAATGAGCCGGGTGCTGCTGATTAGCAAAAGCCGCAAGTTCGAGACGCGATTGCGGGGACTCCTCGGTGACGAGGTCGACACCATCATGGGGCGCTCGATCGCACGAGGCGCATCTGTCGCGATAGCGGGATTGGCCCTGGATGACGCTCCCGACATCGCCATGATCGGTCCCTCCCTCTCCTATGCGCAGGCCTACGAGCTGTCCAGCACATTGTCGGCGCGCTATCCGAGTACGAGCATCATGTTGGTGCGAGAGCCCGGTCCGGGAATCGAGAAGTGGATGTCGGACATGAACGTTCACGCCGTAGCGAGCCCGAACCTCAACGACCGTGCTCTCGTTGAGGCAGTGGCGGGTCTGCGCGGTCGTCCCCCTCAGGAAGGTAAGGCTCGTAAGGTCCGCGCTCGTGCCAAGCCTGCCGCAGTAAAACCCCCACTGATTCGCGACATTGTTGAGCACCCACCCCTGGACGCGAAGGACGTGCCGGACGACCTTTCACCTGCTGACGGCGCATCGGCTGAAGAGGGCACCCTGCCCGACCTCTCTTACGAAGTGCACGCCGACGATGGCCAAGACGCCCTGGATCCGTCGCCGGCGATCCTCAGCCAGATCATCGCGGTCGTCTCGCCCAAGGGTGGGATGGGGAAGACCACCGTGGCGACGAACATCGCCGTCGGACTCGCGAAGATCGCGCCGATGTCGGTCGTGCTGATCGACGGCGACGTGCAATTCGGCGACGTCGCCGCAGCGCTCGCGCTTGCGCCGCTGACGACATTGCCCGATGCGGTGTCCGACGTCGCCGCGAGCGACCCGATTGTGCTGAAGTCCTATCTGACAGTTCACCCAGCGGGATTTTTCGCTATCTGCGGGGCGGACTCGCCCGTCGACGGAGGCCGGGTTACAGGTGACCAGCTGAGCAACTTGATTGCTCAACTCTCTGGCGAGTTCCGCTACGTCGTCATCGACACCGCACCAGGACTCGGTGAGCACACGCTCGCCGCGATCGAGCGGTCGACCGATGTCGTCCTGATCTGCGGCATGTCCGTGACGAGCGCGCGCGGGTTGCGAAGTCATCTGTCGGCGCTCGAGAGCATCGATATTCTGCCCAGCTCGCTACACGTCGTTCTCAACTTCGCCGACAGGGACAGTGGCCTCACTGTTCGTGACGTCGAGCACATCACCGGCATGTCCATCGACATCGCGATTCCCCGGTCTAAGCGGCTCGTCCTGTCGATGAATCGGGGCATTCCGGTGCTGCAGGATCGATCGAGGGATTCTGCCTCGCGGGCCCTCGCCGCGATCGTGCAAAGATTCGATCCCTCCGCCCCTCCGAAACGGCATCGACTCCACCGAAGGACGGTTGTGTGATGAATCTCACGGAACGAGCTGATGCCTTGCGGCGCGAGAAGGTGCCATCGCCGTCTATCGCCCGGGCTGTTGCCGCAACAAAGAGTCGGGAGACCCCCGTTGCCACGATGCCCGCACCTGTGCCGGCGCCCTCATCGCGCGGTGACGCGGCTGGATCTCGGGAGCCGACTGCTGTGGTCGGGGCACTGGACGATTCGTCCGCGCAGCGCGGAGCGCGGGCAGCGAAAGCGGTCGTGGGGGAGCAGGAGATCGGTCCTACGACGAACCCTCAATCCGATCCACTTCTGGAGATCAAAGAGCGTGCAGCCCAGCTGCTGTTCGAGCGAATCGGTTTGCGACTGAACGACCCAAACCTGTCTGAAGAGCAACTCCACACGTATGCGAGGGAAGAGCTGGCCACCATCGTGGAGGCCGAGCAAGTGCCCCTCAGCGGCGAGGAGCGCAAGCGGCTTATAGCCGCGATCGATGCGGACGTGCTCGGTTTTGGCCCACTCGAATCGCTGCTCGCGGATGACGCCGTGACCGAAATCATGGTCAACGGACCCGCGCAGATCTATGTTGAGCGCGATGGTCGTCTCACCAGGGATCCCGCCCGATTCACGAGCGAGTCCCAACTTCGACGGGTAATCGAGCGGATCGTCTCGAAAGTGGGACGTCGGATCGACGAATCATCGCCACTCGTGGATGCCAGGCTCGCCGACGGATCGCGAGTCAACGCGATCATCCCTCCGCTTGCGGTTGACGGGTCGTCCCTGACCATCCGCAAGTTCGCGCGGGAACCGCTCACGGTCGATGACCTGATTCGTTTCGGCACGATGAATACCGACATCGCTGCCGTGCTCGACGCGTGCGTAAAGGCTCGGCTGAACATCATCGTTTCCGGCGGCACCGGTACGGGCAAGACGACCCTCTTGAACGTCTTGTCCAGCTATATCCCCGCGACCGAGCGGATCATCACCATTGAGGACGCCGTCGAACTGCAACTGCAACAGGAGCATGTGATTCGCCTCGAGTCGCGCCCCGCGAATATCGAGGGTAGCGGTGAGATTACGATTCGAGATCTCGTGCGCAACTCGCTGCGGATGCGACCCGACCGAATCGTCATCGGCGAATGCCGCGGTGGCGAGACGCTGGACATGCTGCAGGCGATGAACACCGGCCACGAGGGGTCAATCTCGACCGTCCACTCGAATTCTCCGCGAGACGCTATCGCGAGGATGGAGACGCTCGTCCTCATGGCGGGGATGGATCTGCCATTGCGGGCCATCCGCGAACAGATCTCCTCTGCCGTCGACGTGATCGTGCAGGTCGGACGAATGAAGGACGGAACCAGGCGGATCACGCACGTCACCGAAGTGCAGGGGATGGAAAGCGACATCGTGACGCTTCAGGATGCCTTCGTCTTTGACTACGCGGCAGGAGTCGACGAGAACGGTCGCCATCGTGGGCATGTAGTGGCGACGGGAGTGCGCCCTCGGTTCTCTGAGCGGTTTTCCGAATTGGGGATCGAACTCCCTCCGTCGGTCTTCCAGTCCGAGTTGGCAACGCGAGGCGCACGATGAACGACATCGTGCTCTTCATCGGGCTTACCGCGGCACTACTCTCACTACTCGCCGTCGTGTTCCTCGTGATCGGGCCCCCTGTTGCGCGGGTGTCTTTTGAGCGCCGTAATGCCCCTGGAGCAGTGAAGACGACGACAATGTCTGCGCTAACCGATCGCACGCTGTCGGTCATCGAGCGCGGGATCCGGCGTCGCGGCAAAGCGCCGTTCAACGCGGAGGAACTCGAGCAGGCCGACGTGCGAATGAAGCCGACGGTCTTCCTTTTCATGGTGGTCACCGTCGCAGCGGCGCTCGGGGTTGCGGGCCTCGTCGCCGCGAGACCATCAGTGTGGATGATTCCGCTGGCGGCAGGGCTTGCCCTGCTCGCACCGCTCGGGGCTAAGTTCATTCTCCGCGTGCGCACCGCTCGCCGTCGTTCCAAGTTCTCGGAGCAACTCGATGAGACATTGGGGCTGCTCGCGGGCGGTCTTCGCGCGGGGCATAGCCTCCTCCGGGCGATCGACGCCGCGGCGCAGGAGGTGGAGTCGCCCACCGCAGACGAGTTTGCACGAATCGTGAACGAGAGCCGCATTGGCCGAGACCTGAGCGATGCCCTGGATAACACGGCGATCAGAATGCGCAGTGACGATTTCCAATGGGTCGCTCAGGCCATAGCGATCAACAGGGAGGTCGGCGGCAACCTCTCCGGGGTGCTTGACCAGGTCGGACACACCATTCGTGAACGCAACGAGATCCGGAGGCAAGTGAAGACTCTCGCGGCCGAGGGGAAGATGTCCGCGTGGGTGCTCATTCTTCTCCCGGTGGGTGTTTTCGCCTTCCTGCTCCTCACGCAGCCAGCGTACTTCTCTGGCTTCCTGGACAACATCCTTGGGGTGATAGCGCTCATCGTCGCCGGGGTTCTGCTCATCGTCGGATCCCTGTGGATGATGGCCGTCGTCAAGGTCAAGTTCTAGGAGTTGTGAGATGGAATTCATCCTGGCCATGGCCGCCGCCGTTGCAGTGGCGGCGGGCGTCGGAGCGCTCGTGGGGATCCTGGTCGGAGGTCGACCCTCACCAGTCGGGGCATCCACTGATGCCGTGCCGGCAACCAGCAGTGCGGGTCGGCCCCGAATGCGTGCGCACGTCCCCAAGGGCTACATCCGAAAACTCGATCACCAGCTCGCGCTCGCGGGCAGGCCGCCAGCCTGGACCATCGACAAAATTCTGATCGCCAAGCCGCTCATCGCGGCTGTCGGGGCATTGCTCGCTGTGTCGTGGGCGAGCGGCGATCCGGTGCCGATCCGCATCATTCTCGGGGCATTTCTTGTCCTGCTGTGCTTCATGCTCCCTGACCTGCTACTTCGGAGTCGGGCAGAGAGGCGACAGGCGGCTATGCAGGAGGCGCTACCCGACACACTTGACCAAATGACGATCGCCGTTGAGGCTGGGCTCGGCTTCGAGGCAGCCATGGCGAAAGCTGCGACGAACGGGAAAGGCCCGCTCGCCGAGGAGTTCATCCGCACGCTCCAGGACATGAGCATCGGCCGTTCGCGCAAGGACGCGTATCAGGAGCTCGGCAATCGCACGTCGTCTCCCGACTTGCGCCGATTCACCCGCTCGGTGGTGCAGGCAGACACCTACGGCATCGCGATTGCGGCCGTACTCCGCGTTCAGGCGGCCGAGATGCGACTGCGACGCCGCCAACGCGCCGAGGAAAAAGCGATGAAGATTCCGGTCAAGGTGCTCTTCCCGCTCATTTTCTGCATCCTGCCGGTGCTGTTCATCGTGCTACTCACGCCGGCTGTCCTCAACATCGTGAAAGCATTCTTCTAGGGCCACGTGCGTGTTCCCCGCGGCTCCATGTATCATTGGTACCTGCAACTCGACTAGTTCGTGTTGGTGTGTCCTCGATGATATTTCGGCAGGTTCTTGGTTCGAGTCCAAGTCGAGGAGCTAAGGCCCGGGTCCTCCACGATCCGGGCCTTTTTGATTCCCGAGACAACGTACGCCCGGGGGAGTAGCAGCTCAACACCTGACGGCCGATGACGCGTGCGATCGCCGCAACTACGATCAACTCATGCCTCTGCCCAGTCATATCGATCGATACGGCTCGCGTCCCCCTCCCATGTTCCTTCTCTCGTCTAGGGCCCGGCTACTCATGCCGGTGATCCTTTCGCTGCTGGTGCAGCTGCCGGCGAACCTGTTCTGGCTGGCGCAATACCGCAGCGTGGCCGCATGGATCTCGGTGGGTCTCGCCGTGCTGGGGCCGCTGGCATTGTTGCTGATTCGACGCCACCCTGGCCCCGTCGTCGCCTTCGTGTCACTCGCGGCCTGCCTCGATTTCGTTTTGTCAGAACGAATGCAGGGTGGGCAGTTTCTCGCCCTCGCTTTCGCGATCATCCTGTCGATTGCGCGGGGCGCGAGGATCTGGGCGTGGATCTCGGTGGGTGTTGGCTGGGTGGGAACCATCACGGTGGGGCTTCTGACCGGAACCGACTGGCACCCCGCGCGAATCGCCGTCACGACCCTGGGTATCCTGATCACCTTCGGCATCGGCGAGGGGCTTCGCAGCCGTAGGGAGCACATCGTCGAGTTCCGGCGGGAACAGCTGCAACGGCAGCAGACCGAAGTCCAGGCGGAGCGCGTGCGCATCGCGCGTGAACTCCACGACGTGCTCGCCCACTCGCTGAGCCAGATCAATGTGCAGGCGGGGGTGGGCCTGCATCTCATGGAGAAACAGCCGGCCAAAGCGGCCGAAGCTCTCGCGAGCATCAAGGAGACCAGCAAGACCGCACTCGATGAAGTGAGATCGGTGCTGGGGCTGCTTCGGGCCGAAGCCGGCCAGGATCCGAGCGCGCCACTCGTGCCCGAGCCTGACCTCTCGCGACTGGCAGGGCTGGTCGCATCCGTCTCGTCGCAGGGTGTTGACGTGACCCTGGATTCCAATGTCACCGAGGCGCCGAAAGCGGCACAGCTCGCCATTTACCGGATCGTGCAGGAGTCGCTGACCAACGTGGTGCGGCACGCGCAGGCGTCGTCCGTGCACGTCAGGGTCGCCGCCGACGACCACGACTACGTGGTGACGGTCGGCGACGACGGCAGGGGAATGTCGGAGTCGCCGGTGAGCGGCCGTGGACTGCTGGGGATGCGTGAGCGCGCCGAGCTGCTGGGCGGCAGCCTCGACGTCGGCACAGCGCCAGGCGGAGGAACTCTGATCACCGCTCGCATCCCGCATACCGAGCGCAACCCGAGGGGCACCACGTGATCCGTGTAGCGATAGCAGACGACCAGCAACTGATTCGTGCCGGATTCCGCAGCCTGCTCGAGGCCGAACCCGACATCGAGATCGTGGGCGAGGCGGGCACGGGGGCCGAAGCGGTGTCGCTCGTGATTGCCACCAGGCCCGATGTGGTGCTGATGGACATCAGGATGCCCGATGGCGACGGCCTCTGGGCCACCGAGCAGATCGCGAAGCGCCCCGACCTTTCCGGCACTCACATCGTCATCGTGACGACGTTCGAGCTTGACGAATATGTCGGCAGGGCGATTCGCGCGGGGGCCAGCGGCTTTCTCGTCAAGGACACCGAACCTGTCGAGCTGATCCGCGCCGTGCACGTTGTCGCGGGCGGCGACGCTCTGCTGAGCCCCGGGGTGACGCGGCGGTTGCTCGAGCGGATCTCGACCGACCTCCGGGAAGAGCCCGACACCTCGCAGCTTTCGGTCATCACCGAGCGCGAGCGGGAGGTGCTCGGCCTCGTGGGGCTCGGCCTCACCAACGATGAGATCGGCAAGCGTCTCTTCCTGAGCCCGCTCACCGCCAAGACCCACGTGTCTCGAATCATGTCGAAGCTGGCCGCCCGCGACCGGGTGCAACTGGTTGTCATCGCCTACGAGACGGGATTGGTGCGGGCAGGGCGTTCGGTCGAAGGGGAGTAGCACGGGGGAGCTGTTGTGCACCGGGCGGAGTACGCAAGAGACACCGGCGGGCAGATTCCCCAGGGCGTGCCGAAGGCGAGGCTTGTTTCACCGGTGCACCGCAACCGCGAACCCTCCCGTGATTGGACCCTTTCATGTTGTCAACACTCGCTGTACCCGCCGCCGCCGCTCACCTGGGCGGCTATGGCTTCGGCTTCGGACTCCTGTTTTTCATCATCCCGCTCTTCATCATCGGCCTCCTGTTCTTGTTCGGCGGGCTGGCCCGCCGCCGATGGAGCCGCAACGGTTTCGGCCCCGGTCATTTCGGCCCAGGCCATTTCGGTTATGGGCAGAACAGCGCGAGCCGTGGCGCGGAGTCGACGCTCGCTGAGCGTTTCGCGCAGGGGGATATCGATGAGAAGGAGTACCGCGCGCGTCTCGAAGTGCTTCGCGCCAACAACGACGTCACGCCCCCGGTGAAGTAGCCGACCGTCGCATCTCGTTGCCGATAGAGTCTCCCTTCGGAGCAGCGTCCGCCGTCAGGTGGCGCCGGTCCGGAGGGAGATTTTTTGTTGGTCGATCAGCCAGGTGGCGCCACAACACGCGCACCGCGCAGCGCCGAGCGCGCCGCCGCGATCCGCGCCAGCCTCGGCGTTGCGCTGGCCGTCTCCGCCTACGGGTTCTCGTTCGGAGCGCTGTCTGTGGCATCCGGTCTCGATATCTGGCAGACCTGCGTGCTGAGTTTGCTGATGTTTTCCGGAGGCTCGCAGTTCGCCCTCATCGGAGTGCTCGCCTCGGGCGGCGCGGCGGCGGGAGGCGCCGCCATCGCCGGTGCGGCGTTGCTCGGCACACGCAATGGTCTGTACGCGCTGCGGATCGCGCCGCTCATCGGCGGTCGCTGGCCGAGGAAGCTCCTCGCTGCCCACTGGACCATCGATGAAAGCACCGCCGTCGCGACGGCCCAGCCCGGCCTCGAGGGCCAGCGCACCGGTTTCTGGTTTACTGGCGGCCTCATCTATCTCGGCTGGAACCTCACCACCTTCGTGGGCGCCCTCATCGGCAACCAGCTGGGCGATGTGAGCCAATACGGGCTGGATGCCGCTGCCGCCGCCGCTTTCCTCGGCCTCCTGTGGCCCAGACTGAAGCAGTTGCAGCCCGTCGTGGTCGCTATCGGAGCAGCCGTGGTGGCCGCCGTGCTCACACCGTGGCTCCCGCCGGGGATTCCCGTTCTGATGGCCGCAATGGTCGCCGTGGTGGTCGGGGTCACCAACTGGTGGGGGGCGAAAGCGTGACGATCTGGCAGGTCATCATCCTGGCATCCATCGCCGTACTCGCACTCAAGCTTGTCGGCTATCTGGTGCCGCCGTCACTGATTGAGAAGCCGCTTCCCGCCCGCATTGCTGGGTTGCTCACCGTTGCGTTGCTGTCGGCGCTCATCGTCACGCAGACGATCGGGGCGGGGCAGGACGTGACCGTGGACGCGCGAGTTCCAGCACTGCTGGTCGCGGCCGGCCTGTTCGCGGTACGGGTGCCGTTCATCCTGGTGATCATCGCGGCCGCAGCAACCGCAGCGCTGATCAGGGCGGTGACCTAGGGCCTAGCCTTCGAGGTCGTCCTCGCCGGGCATCCAGCTCTGGCCCGGCACGCCCCAACCCTTTTTGCGGATCGTCTTTGTCACCGTCTTCTTCTGTGCGTGGTCGAGACGGTCGGCATAGAGGGTGCCGTCGAGGTGGTCGTATTCGTGCTGAAAGATCCGCGCCAGCCAGCCGTCGGCGTTGATCTCGAAGGTCTTCTGGTTCAGGTCGGTGGCGCGCAGGATCACTTTCGGTGAGCGGCGCAGCGCAAATCGCTCACCGGGGATCGACAGGCAGCCCTCCGACTCGTCTTCGTCGTCAGGTTCGCCGATCGGGGTCGGCGCGAGCCACAGTTCAGGATTAATGGCCACCCCGCGCCACAGCACCTCGTCATCGTCAACCCAGTTGTAGACGAACAGGCGCAGCCCGACGCCGACCTGCGGTGCGGCGAGTCCGACACCGGGAGCTTCCTCCATGGTCTCGAACATGTCCTCGACGAGCGTCGTGAGTTCGGCATCGAAGTCGACCACATCTTCGGCGATTGAGTGGAGTACCGGTTCGCCGGTGATTCTGATGGGGAGCACGGCCATGCCTCCAGAATAACGGAGGCAGAGCGGGTAGATTCGTCGGGTGCAGCCCGACCTGACAGACATCGCAGATTCGCTTGGCGGCAATGCCCCCATCGGGATCGCCCTTGCCGTCATCGCCGCAGTACTGCTGGCGTTCGGTACCCAGTTCCAGCACGGCGGGGTGGCCGTCGTCAACGAGCGATCCGGTCACGAGGGCAAGACGGGCCTGAGCATCGGACAACTCACCTCCCTGCTGGCGCGGCCGTCGTGGGTGGTCGGCACGTTGTTCCTCGGTCTGGCGGTCGTTCTGCAGCTAACGAGTCTCACGCTCGCTCCGATCACCGTGGTGCAGCCGCTGGGGGCGATCGCCCTGGTGATCACCGCGATCGTCAACTCCCGGTTGACCGGGCTTCCGCTCGACCGGATTTCGATCCGGGCCATCATCGTCTGCATCAGTGGGGTCGCGGTATTCGTGACTATCGCTGCCATGGTCACCGAGAAGCATCCGGTTACCGGCACCCAGCTTCTGATCGTGCTGATCATTCTCACCGCCGTGCTCGCGGTATTTGTGACCCTGTTCCTGGTGATGCGGCACAAGGCACCTAAGCCGATCCTCTACGTCATCGCGGCCGGCGTGCTTTTCGGCTTCGTGGTCACGCTCGCCAACGTCGTGATCGGTCGCGTGCAGACCATCCTGCGCACGAATTTCCAGTTCAGCTCGGCCGATATCCTCACGGTGCTGTGCGTAGTGGGTCTCATCGCCGCGGCGCTGCTCGGCACCTATTTCGTTCAGACCGCACACTCGTCAAACCCGCCAGACCTTGTTGTTGCCGGCCTGACCGTTATCGACCCGATCGTGGCGGTGGCGATCGGCATCATCGTGCTGGGGGAGGCCGCGGGTGCGCCCCTCTGGGCAGTCTTCGCATTCATTGTGGCCGGAGGCTGCGCGGTCTGGGGTGTGCTCTCGCTCTCGCGTCACCACCCCCAGGCGCTCGCCAATACTCCACTCGCCGACGTAGCAGAAGAGGGCGCCCCGAATCCGTGAGGTACGGTGTACAGCGTGTCTGACGCCCCCCGCCTCTCCCCGCACGAGGGAAAACCTCGACTCCGCATCCTGATTGGGGCAGATACTTTCTGGCCCGAGATCAATGGGGCAGCCAGTTTCATTGCGCGACTTTCGGCCGGGCTGGCAGAGCGTGGACACGATGTGCACGTCGCTGCTCCGTCGTACTCGAACAAGAAACTCGGCGCTCTGCTCGAGGAGCACGAGGGCCAGACGTTCACCGTGCACCGCATCTACTCATGGCGTTGGTACCCGCATCCCTGGCTTCGTTTCTCCCTTCCGTGGCGCATCAAGCACAACAGCGCCCGCATCATCGATGCCGTGAAGCCTGACGCGATCCACTTCCAATCGCACGTCATCATCGGAAGAGGCATGACCGTGGAGGGCCGGAAGCGTGGCGTTCGCCTCATCGGCACCAACCACTTCATGCCAGAGAACCTGCTCGAATACACGTTGATCATCCCTCCCTTCCTCAGGGAGAAGGCGGTCAAGGCGGCGTGGGGTGCTGCGGACCGCTCGTTCGGGCGCGCCGAACGTGTAACGACGCCGACGCGTAAGGCTGCCGAGTACCTCGAGGCCAACACCTCGGTAAAGAAGGTTCTGGCTATTTCGTGCGGCATCGATGCGCACAACTACACGCCAAATATGCAGCCGAGAACTGACAACCTCATCGTCTTCCTTGGCCGAGTGGTCGAAGAGAAGCAGATCGACAAGCTGATCAAAGCATTCGCTACCCTCGACCCATCGCTGGATGCCCGGCTGGAGATTGTCGGAGGTGGCGACCAGGAGGGCCGGCTGAAGTCGCTCGCTTCGCACCTGGGGGTGCGCGATCGCGTGAAGTTCAGCGGCTATGTGGAGGAGTCCTACCTGCGCAACGCCCTCACCCGCGCCACAGTGTTTGCGATGCCGTCCATTGCGGAGCTTCAGAGCATCTCGACCATGGAAGCCATGGCATCAGGACTGCCCATCGTGGCCGCAGATGCGATGGCGCTGCCTCATCTGGTGCACGACGGGGAGAACGGTTTTCTCTTCGAGCCGGGCAATGTGGCCGACCTCGCCGAAAAGCTCACCAGGGTGCTCTCGATGTCGCAGGATGAGATCCTGAAATTCAAGAACGAGAGCCTGAAGATTGTCGAGTCACACGACATCCAGCGCACGCTCGACACGTTCGAATCGCTGTACCGCGGCGAAGAGGTCGATGGAGACGTCGTCATCGCTCAGCCAAGGGCTGAGCCGGGCGCCTAGGCTTTGTTCGCCTGAGGAAGCTCCGATTCGGCGGTCTGGTTTTGTACCGGCACCTCGTTCGTGGTCATGATCTCCATGCGTGCGATGACTCGCTCGCGTTCAGGAGCCATGGCCGTTCGGCGATCGTCGCCCATGAAGTTGTTGAGCATGTCCGCTGTCGGGAATTCGAGGATATGAATTTCCAGCGGCTGGTCATCGGTGCCACTGGTTACACCGCGATACCGTATGTTCCCACCGTGTTCGATCTCCAGATCGACCACGCGATCAAGGTAGGTCGACAGATCAGTCTCCATGCCGGGGTGTGCCCAAAACTGAACGCAGCAAGAAATCTCCATGCCCAAAGGGTAGCGCAGTAGACAGCCTGTTCGACGGCACACGAAGGTGCCAGATTACGGCTCGCAGGCCTGTATCGTAGGTATCCGCCCGAGCACGTGGGGCTCGGGGCGGTAGCTCAGCTGGTTAGAGCAGCGGACTCATAATCCGTCGGTCATGGGTTCAAGTCCCATCCGCCCTACGAATGTTTACGGGGAAGTTGGGTGTCGGCGCTGCGAGGTCCCGGAGCCGATCCCGTCCAAATCCCGTCCGCGTTCGAGAACCGATACGGTTGCGGCATGTTCCGTCCCATCGCTCTTGCCGTCCTGGTCCTCGCGCTTGCAGGGTGTTCCGGACTCTCGTCCGCCGAGCAAGATGAAGCGCCTCGACCCACGCAGACCACCCAGCCGACGCAGGACGCCAGCCCGACCGCAGTGCCCGAGCCTGCACCAGAGTGCCTAATGATGAGCGCAACTTGGGTCGCCCACATTCAGGGATTCATGGAAGAGGGGTACACAGTGACTCGCGGCTCGGCGGTGCCGTCCGGTGGTAGATACTTCTCGGTGGCGCTCCTCTACACGTCGCCATCGGGTGAGGAGATTCTGGGTTCCTGGGGAGCAGGAGAGGACCCCTCGGGCGAGACAACGTCGATGGTCTTTCCGCTTGACGACGTGACAGCCTCGCACACGGTCGTCATGATGCCGGTCTCCAACGTGATTGCGGAAGCCGGGGCTGGCATCGGCGACGCGACTGCATGTTTGGGCTAAGCCCAGTCTGGGGGCATGGAGTGTCGCTGCCTGCCGATATCCTGAGCGTCATACAGGTATCGAGGGAGATCCAATGAAGTTGGTCGCTGTGACTATCCAGAAGTTCCGCAACTTTGTGGAGCCCCAACGGATAGAAATCGAGAGTGACGTCACGGCGCTCGTCGGCAAGAACGAGTCTGGCAAGACAACGATCCTAAAAGCTCTGCATCGGCTGCACCCCGCGAACGGTGACAGCAGGAAGTTTGAACTTGTCACGGAGTATCCTCGCTGGCGTCTTGCCCGCGATCGCAGGGCGGACCCGAACCTGCAAAATACGAGGCCCGTAAGTGCCGAATTTGCGGTCGAGCAGAGCGACATCGACGCACTTGACGGAGTACTGCCAGGCCCGCTTCTTCTTGACACCAAGGTGTTTGCGGCAAAGAGCTACGCGAACCAGTTTTATGTCTGGCTTGAAGCCGACTTGGCGGAAGTCATCCAGGCGGCGGGTGCAGATGCATCAATCGCCGCTCAGGAAATAGACGAACTGCTCGGCGAGGAGACGCTCGATGCGGCTATCGCGAAGTCCAAAGAGTTGGCAAAGGCGCTCAAGGAGCGAGAGCCCACCCGGGCGAAGGCTGTAGGCGGATTCGCCGGATCGGCGGATAAGTACCGCTATCAGGTCGAGCCAGCCGTCTTGGAGCAAGACCAGCTTGACGCCTTCGCTGCGCGCGTTCCAACCTTTTTCTACTTCTCCAATTACAGCGTCCTGCCGGGGGAGACAGACCTAACTGAGCTAGCAGCAACGGTCGGCGCAGGTACTGCACTCAGCGAAGAGAATCAAACTGTCGTGTCCCTCCTTGCACACGCAGGTGTGCAGCCAAAAGACTTCCTTGATTCGAACTACGACAGCCGCAAGGCCGAGTTGCAGGCGGCAGCCTCCGACCTGAGCCGCGAAGTGTTCAACTACTGGAAGGTCAACACAGACCTCGCGGTCATTTTCGGCGACGACAATGTGGCGGTTGCGAACCCTTCAACAGGAGGCACGGACAATCACCGAATCTTGAAGATCGAACTGCGTGACGCTCGTCATGGAGATGTAGAGACGAACTTCTCGACCCGATCCACCGGGTTCCAGTGGTTCTTCTCCTTCTTCGCTGCATTCAGTGAGTACCAGCACACTTCCAAGCCCGTAGTTGTCCTGCTCGACGAGCCCGGCACGAGTCTTCACGGCGAGGCGCAGAAGGACTTCGTTGACTACATCTTCAACGAGCTCGGCGCATCCAAGCAGACGATCTACACAACTCATTCGCAGTTCATGATCGATCCAGAAGTGTACGAAAAGCTTCGGGCGGTCCACGACAAAGCCACGCGAGAAGACAACGAAGGCGGCGTGGCGGTGACTCACGTGAGTCTCTCTGCGGACAGGGACACGATCTTGCCCGTCGAGTCCGCCCTCGGTTACACGATCAGCCAGCACCTGTTCCTCGGCTCGGGACCCCATCTCGCGGTGGAAGGCAGCAGCGACTTCATCTACCTCATGCGGCTCAGCTCTTACATGGAACAGAACGGCAAGACCCCACTCAGCCCTCGGCTCGCGATCATTCCAGTCGGAGGTATTTCCAACATGCCAGCGTTCGTGGCTTTGATGGGACGTCGGCTCAAGGTGTCCGCACTGGTCGATGGGAGCAAAACTGCGGCGACCCTCGATCGAGCGCGGAAGGCAGCCGAAGAGAATGGTGTCGATCCGACCACGATCGTCGCCGTGAGCGAAATCGATACCGCACTCCCGGCTACTGCAGACATTGAGGACTTGTTCGCGCCGGTCGACTACTTGAAGCTGTACAACTGGGCGTTCTCCCGCAACGTGCAGGAGTCTGATCTTCCTGCTACGCCGGTCCCGATCATCAAGAAGCTGATCGACCTGCACGGTTGGTTCGATCACGCTCTCCCCGCGCACGCGCTTACTTACAACCAGCCGGAGTTCTTCAGCACGATCAGCCCCGACACCGTCGAGAGGTTCGAGAAAGCATTCGTCAAGCTGAACGAAGCTATCGCCTAAGCCTCTCGCTGCAGCGGCGTGACCCGCGCGCTCGGGGAAGCGAGGCCCGCCGAGAAGCGAGCCATGTCGGCGTCCCACTGATCCGGGAAGAAGTGCAGATAGGTCTTGTAGGTGATCCCGGTGTCGGCGTGGCCCAGTGCTGCTGCGACGCGCTCCATCGCCATTCCGTGCATCGC
Organism: Salinibacterium sp. G-O1; assembly: GCF_030063305.1. GTDB lineage: Bacteria > Actinomycetota > Actinomycetes > Actinomycetales > Microbacteriaceae > Rhodoglobus. Next base: position 540,596 of record NZ_JASISV010000002.1, on the reverse strand, counting down.
CCACAGGCTCGCTGCGGTGTGTCGCAGGTCGTGGAATCGGAGCGTTGGTCGACCGATCGTTTCAGCGGCGACCCTGAACCGACGCCTGTAGAAGCTGTCGTAGTCGAGTCGCTTGGACCAGTCGAGCGCGCCACGCCATTCGCCGCCGCCTGCGTAGTTGCGTCCTGGCCACAAGGGCGCGCCGAGGTCGTCCCCGTGTGGGTGCGCGGCGAGATAGTCACGCAGGAGAGCTGCAAGCTCCTTGGTCATTGGAACGGTGCGCGTGGAGTTCGCCGACTTGGGGGAGTCCTCGATCCAGCCGTCCGGGGTCCGTACGAGTGTGCGCTGTACACGGATGCGGCCTCGGTGCACGTCCACGTCGCCCACACGCAGTGCCACCAGTTCCCCGGCGCGGAGTCCGCAATAGGCACCGACACGCACCAGCAGATCGTCCGGGGCGGATCCCGAGAGCGCTTCTGCAAGCGCCTCGACCTCTGCACCCGAAAGAAACTGCGGCGCGAATTTCTCGGTGTGCTGGACTCTCGGAAGCTCGGTGCCAGTAGCGGGGTTATGCACGATCATCCGGTGCCGCAAGGCGTAGCGGAAGACCTTGTTCGCCGCGATGAAGGCGTGTCGAACGGTCGACGGGTGCAGGCGCGAGCCACCGCGTTGTTTCTGTGTGGACGTCAGCTGGGCAATCCACTGCTCCAAATTCGCGGAGGTGATGGAGGCGATGCGGCGTGTGCCGAAAGTCGGGAGGACGTGCCGGTCGAGCATTTGCCGATACCCTTCCTGCGTGCGCACCTTGAGCCGCCCGGCACTCGCAGCCAGCGCTGCCTCGGTGACCTGCGCGAAGGTCTTGGACTTTCGCATGAGAGGCGCGGTGGTCTGTCCGTCGCCGAGGTCGCTTTCCACTCGCAATGCGAACCGTTCGGCCTCGCGCTTTACAGTGAAGGTCTGCTGCACCTTCTTACCGCCCGGCAGTCGCCAGTGCACCTCATAAGCGATTCCGTTGGACGAACCTTTGCGGGGAACTTCTCGAACGTGTGCCATGTTGTGCTCCTTGGTGGGATTTCGGAATTGGGTTGAGATTTCGGAATTAGTACTCGCCGGGGATGGCTCGGTCGAGAACGTGGCTGTTGGAGAACCGGGAGAGCATCCAGGACTTCTCGCGATCGTCTTGCCAGACGTACTTGCCGTGGACGATGACGCCGTTCTGGTGCGTCACTTTCGCGATGCGGAATGGGTGGTCGGGGCTTTCCATGACGACGTCCCCCACCCGGAGCGCTCGCGCCTCGACACGCTCGGTGTCGGGTCGGAGGTTCCAGGCGGTGCCGAGAGTCTTGCGCTCGGGCAGGGGACGCGTTCGCATGGGTCAGATGACAGCGACCGCGCGGCGGAACTCGCGGGTGGCAGGGAGCTGACCCAGAACGCGCGGCGCTGCATCGCTTCCGGCGTTCGCGCTCTTCACACGGACCAGGACTCGACCGTCTGTGGACGGAACCAGTTCGGTGACCGTGGCGGGATGGGTTGGGACGGCCAGTCCAACCGCCCGGCGTTCGCGGAGAAAGATGGAGTCTCCGACGGCAAGCGCGCCGACGGTGACAACGGTCCCTGGGGTGTAGTTCGACATAGCGTTTCCTTACTGATTAGGCGGCATGTGCCGCAGGTTCCTTGGTGAGGTTTGTAGGGGTGATGGCTTCGGACAGGTCCACATCGGCGATCTGCACAAGCGGCACTGGCGGGCGGGACAGGATGCGACTCACGACAGGGCTGGACCAGCCGCCGCCTCGCTTGGTCGGATGGTTTTCCTCGGCAAGGGTGACGGCAATCTCGGCCATCGTGCAGCCGGTCAAGCGCAGCTCGTGCATGCGTGCGAGGGCGAGCTGTTCAGCGTGGACGAGGTGCAGCATGCCGTCCTTCGCGAGATAGCCGTAGGGTGCAGGCCCGACCGCGCGACCGCCTTGTGCTGCCTTAGCCCTGCGGCCGTCGCGCATGCGCTTCACAACCATGCCTCGGTCTAGTTCGGCAAACACACCGGCCATCTGCCGCATCGCGGTGCGCAAGGGGTCGTCGGGGTCATCGCGCAGGACTTCGCCTACGTCCGCAGAGTGCAGCGTGCGATTCGCCGTCCAGACTTGCGCGAGCACGGCCTCCTGCACCGTGAGCGAGCGAGCGAGACGGTCAAGCCGCGCGACTAACAGCAGGTCCACTGACCCGTCCTGCAACGCCGTAAGGGCATCCATGAGCCCTTCGCGCTCGGTGGCGTCTAACATGCCCGACACACCCTCGTCGCGGAACGTGGCGGTGATGTGAAGACCGTGAGCGTTGGCATATGCACGGCACGCTTCTTCCTGAACGTCGAGGCCGAAGCCATCTAGCTGACCCACGGATGACACGCGAAGGTACATGACGGCGTTCATCGGTGGCCGTCCTGTTCCTCGATCTGGATGTTGAGCTGCTGTATCTGTGAACGGACCGCCTCGATCTCGGCACGTGGCGCGTTGCTATCCATGAGTTCGGCAAGCTGCATGCGGAGCCGACCGCGTCGAGAGCGTGCATCGGTCGTGCCGGTCATGCGCTGCACGTCCCAGCGCGGGTGCAGCGAACGCCACTCGTCCTCGCCGGAAATGAGCCCCAACGTCTCGCCGGTGTCGAAGCGCACATGCACGGTGCCGAGGTCGTCGACGTGTAGCACCGTGCCCATGGTGTTCGGCTGCAATCGCGTGTGCTCGTCCGTGGTGTGTGTCAGCGCTATTCGCGCGCCGGGTGTCGTCGGCTGGTCCGTGCTCATGCCTGCACCGCGTCGACGTGATTGGTCTCGGCGATGACGACGGGCTGACCGTCGTTTCCCGTCGCAGCGATGGTCGAACCGGCCTTGGTGGGGCGCTTCGGCGCAACCTTTTTGGGTGCGGCCTTCGGTGCTGCTTTGGCAACGGGCTTGTCCTTAGGCTCAGCGGTCTTCGCAACAGCGGCGGCTTCACGAGCGGCCTTCGCCTTGGCCTTGGCAGCGTCGGCCAGTACCCTCGCGGCTGCTGCGTCGGCAAGCTCAGCCTGTCGCTCAGCGCTCTTCTGCCATGTGCCTCGGAGCTGGCTACCCAAGTAGACGCTGAGGGCGTCGATCTTGACGCCAGTCTGGCCCTCCAACCAAGCGGTGTATTCCTGAATCGTCGCGCTCACCGCGGTAGGCACGCGGTGTGCGAGGGGAGCGGTGGTCTTGTTGTTCTTCGTCGTGGTCATCTCGTGTTCCGGTCCTTCGGTTGGTTTTCGTGGGATGCCGCCGATTCCGTAGAACTGGCGGCGAGGGCTACTCAACTCCAGCGCGGGCGAGAAGGCAAATAGCTGGTCAGAAGCCAAATTCAGCCGCGTCATTGGGTGGTCGCAGGGCTGGTCGGGACGGTGGGATGGGCGCTACTCCCAGACCCCGTGATTGCGTTGGGGAGCGCCCATCCTGCTCATGCCTAGGACCGATCCCGCTTTGAGCGCCGCTGGCCCATCGTGGCCTCGCTGGTCCTGGCACGCCGTTTCCCGGAGTCGTCGCCACCCTCGACAGCCCTCTTGGCTGCCCGCTCGGCATCGTCGTGGCTCGCCCCAGCGTCGAGGGCGGCGAGGTACGCGGCCTTGCCCCGGCTGTCGGTTGAAGATGGCGCTTGGGCGAAGGCCTCGGCTTCGCGGCGCGCGCGCTCAGAGACGCTCATCCCGCCCGACCGCATCCGCTGAACCTCTGCGCGACGACCCTTCTCGATCACGGCTTCGAAGTTCCGGTCGCCACGTGTGCGAGCAGGCGGGACGCCGTCGATGTCGCGGGGCACCAGCGGGCTGTTGTCGTCCTCCTCGATCACCTCCGCATCGACAATGTCCAAGTCGCTCATGTCGAGATCCATCGAGATGATCGAGCTGATGTCGGAGAAGTCCCGCTTGGTAACTCCGACCTCGATGTTTTGTATGCCCGACAGGTTCGCTCGGTCGAGCAAGTCCTTCACAGCGGCGAGCTTGACGTTGTCTGCAACCTTCTTCGAATGGATCATCTCGATGAGCTTGGCCGCTGCTGCATCCGCGCTCATGAGGATGCGGACCTGTGCGGCAGCGCGCACCTGAGGAGCTGCCCCGCCGTGCGCTCGGCAGACGTTTGAGCCTTTGATGGGTGGTCTCTTACATGGGAACCCAGCAGTAGTCCGTGCACTGCATGTCACAGCAGGCTTCCGCCCGTCCTTCCAAGGTGCAGCTTCACCCCTCGGTCGATCGTCCTTCTTCTTCGTCATGTCGTCTCTCCAACTTCTGTTTCATGCGTCGATGTGGTGTTCCTAGTGGTCGATTGGGTCGTGTTCTCCCGAAGAGTGCGCCGAAGAGTGCTGTGTGCTCGGGGAGCGCACTCTTTTGGTTTTACTGAGGAGTTCGCCGCACTCTTCGGGGAGCGACGCGCACCCTTCATTTCGGCTCCTGAAGAGTGCGCGGTGGTGCCGCGGATTCTGAGAAGAGTGCGCCGTCCGTGGTCACAGCGCTCTTCGCACTCTCTTCGGCGAACGACCACATCCACGGGCCGGTCATGCCGACTTTGCTCGCGACGATCTGCGGTCGGCACCGCGCTCGGGCGCGCTTGAGTTGGTGCACCGAGAAGCCCTCGATCTTGCCGTCGTCCTCAGCTTGCTTTGCCGGTACAGGACCGGCGCTCTCGGTCATGTAGTTCATGAGCCATCGAACGACCTCGTCGTTCACGGGAACGCGGTTGATGATCTCGCCGACAGACGTGCTGGTCTCGCCGATCATGTTCACCTTGGCGACATGGGCGAGCTCACCGTCGTCCAACTCGACCACGGTGTCCACAAGGTCGTACTCGAGAGACATGTCTCCGAAGTCGGCGTAGTTGCCCTTGTCCTGCGTCATTACGACGTGGCCGGATTCCTCGTCTTTGGCGAAGAGCATCACCGAGCGCGCCGCGTCTCGATATGCATGAGACCCGGAGACCTTGTCGCTCGCGGCCCCTGCACCCTTGTTGAAGTGCATGATGCCGAGGATCACCGAGCCGGTCTCACCGGCGACCTTCGCCAGAGGGTCGAGCACGGCGCGGACGATCTCGCGCTTATGGTCGTCGCCGGAGACGGTGGACGTAATCGGATCGAGGATCACGATGCGAGCGCCCGTGTCCACGATCGCGTTGCGGACTGCCTCGGTGTCCTCTGGGAGAAGCGGAATGCGCTCTCCGGTCGCTGTATCCACGCTCGACTGGATTGTGAGGGCGCCGAACCGCGCCATGTCAGCACCCGCCGCCGTGAGGCGCGGCTTCATCTGCGTCTCCCAGTGATCCTCGACGGACACGTACAGCACGACCACGCGCTCACCTTGAAGGTCACCCGGCAGACGGCCATGCTGTGCCTCGACCGCGAGCCAGATCGCGAAGGTGGACTTGCCGACACCACCACGACCGGCAAACAGACCGACAGTTCCTATTGGAATCCGGTCTTGCCAAAGGAACTTCTGCCGACGCGACTTGATGTCGTTTGCGAACCGAACGATGGCCTTCGAAGGCTGGTTCTCGCGCAGTAGCAGGACGTTTTCGGGGATCGACGATTCGCCGGTCTGTTTCCGGCGGGCGCGCGCCTTCTGCTCCCTTGGCACGAACGGGTCGTCATCGACAGCTTCACTAGGGCTATCGATGGGTTCCATGCCGCCGCCTTTGAGCAACTTGAATGAGCGGGTTCCGTCAGAGGACATAGCGAGCCCTCCGGTTATCGGCAGGGGTCCACTGCGCTGCGCATGCGGCGAGGCGAGCGGGGCTCACCCGAACGGCCTGATCGACGGTGTAGCCAGCGGCAAGGTGATCCGCAATGTCTTTCAGACCGCCCCACGGACCGCGTGCGCGCCGGAACTCGATGATGCCGGGGTAGCCCAGCCGCAGTAGGTGGTCATGCCGCATCGCCGCATCGTGCGCGCCGACCTCCGGATGCTCCACGTCCTTGTCGACCCAGAGCACTACGCGCGGTGCCTCGTACAGCCATGCCATCTGCTCGACCGTGACCTTGTTGGCTCCTTGGTGAACGCTGGTGGCCGCATAGCCCCGCTTGATGAGTTCGAGTGCGTCCTTCTCGCCCTCGGTCGAGTGGATCGTCTCACCTGCCCGGGTGGCTGCGAGGGTGGCCGGCAGGTTGAAGATGAGCCGGTCTGCGCCCTCTGGCTTGCCAAAGCCGCCGATGCCACCAAAGGCGTTCGGGTTGTAGTACTTGAAGGATTTGGTCCGACCGCCAGGACCGGGACTATCGATGGCGTATCTGACCTTCTGGAAGACCAGGCGCCCGCGCTCGTCGGTGAAGTCGTACCGACAGACTTCGCGCTTTCGCCGTGCTGTGTCGTTCATGGGGAGTGCTACTTTCGTGGTCGCTCTGCGGAATTGGTGCATGAGCGCGTCGTTGCCTTGGTGGGCGCGCGGGCTGGACGGTTAGCCGGTTCTGTCAGGCCTCCGACCGGTTGGGAACCCTTCGCCCTGTGCGCAGGGCGTGCAGAACTTGGATTCGACTCGCATGACGTAGCCCTCAGCGCGAAGGGTGTACCAGTGCCTCCAGATGTTCGGGGTGTAGACGCGACAGCGGTCACAGGTGCGCCCTTCGACGGACTCCTCGTCCTTCACGCCGCCATTGAGGCCGCAGATGACGACGGAGTCGCTTCCCGCAAACTCGTCGCGAAAGCGGTCGCGTAGGGCCTCGAGTTTCTGAACGAGCCACGGTGACATGTCGGCTCGCGAGCGCACTGCCAACCATCGAGTCGATGGATCGCGCATGTCAGAGCGCCGTTTCGTCGTTGGAGTGCTCGGCTACAAACCCTTGGACTTGGGCAATGGTGTGCCGAGCCGCCGCGCCCGTGATGCGGACGGACTTGAGCTTTCCGGATTGCCGTAGTCGAGCGACTTGTCGGGGAGTAATGTGCAGAAGTTCAGCGACTTCGGCGGTGTCGAGCAGACGACCGGGGGCGGCGGGATGCTCAGGATTGATGTTTTGCAATGCAGTCTCCTTGGGGAGCTGCGCTTTAATGCAGAAAGGGCGCACGGTTGGGAGTCGCCACCTTCAAGTCGAAGGTGGTTCTCCACTCGCCCGTACGCCTGTACTCCTGAGGATTCAGCGTGAGCAGACTCGAACTAGTCGAGGCTGGGTATGTCGTAGTGGTGCTGCATTTGGGTCTTGCTCGTCGTCTTCGGTTCCGTATGTTCTCTTGCGTTTCGTTTCTTTCGCGAGCCGCTATGACCGGTTCGCTGTTAACGCTACTCGATCAGCTGGGGTCGCCGCTGGGCGGCTGAGGAGACTGCCCTTTGCGCGTTCAAACGAGAACCTTCGAACTTTGCAAGTGCGGCCGAAAGGCGCAAGGTCTCGAAAGACCATGGATCGTCGTCGCGCGGTATTTCGCAATACCACTCGACGCCGCCGGAGTTCAGCGCGTCGGTTGCGGCGATGAGCGCCAGACCCTTGCGCGGGATGCGCGTGAGCGGGTCGCCGTTGCGACGGTAGCCGTCGACGCCGGTAGGGAAGTAGGTTCCCTCCAGCCGCTTGGCGATCCACCACGCCGACGCCTTGCCGTCCTGCCATCGCCAGCGAGCCAGCCTGAGGCAGGCTTCCGTCACCATTCCTCTGGTGGTGAGATGCATGTCCTCGATGGGCGGTGCGGTGTAGTGGAGGGTTCCGATAGACACTGCTGGAAGACGCAACAAGGGCGATCGCCTTCCGTCGAGGTCGAACTCCGGCTCAGCTTCGAGATCGCGATTCCATGCCCGCGCGAAGTGGTCGAATGGGCCGAACTGCGGCGAGTAAGCCCGCTCAGGTAGCGTTATTGGTAGAGACATGTCGTGGTGTCCTTTCGTGGTTGTTCAGGTGGTGGCCCTGCAGGTGAATCTGTAGGGCCATCGTCATGTTCAGCTGATGCGTCGACCAGCCACGATGGCGGGGTACTTGCGACGGATGTTGTCCAGCGATCCATAGGGGTCCGAGACCTTCCCGGCGTGATACTGGGCGTCGGACTCCACCTTGGCCAGCTCGTTTATGCGCGTCTGCATTCGGTGGCGGATCGATTCGAAGCGCGCTGCGTGCTCGGGACCGGTGCTGGTGCCCGCCCGCTCGATGTCGGTGCGCAGACCGCTCATCTCTGTCAGGAGCTCATCAGCCTTCGCGAGTAGCGGCTCGCCTGAGCGGTGGACAGCCTCGGCGGACTCCACGAGACCGTCCTCGTGCATGGCGACCAACTGGCGAATCTCGTGCTCGCGGTTCGTCACCGCCGTCATCTCGGCTTCGGTGTTCGGGTAGCTCGCGTTGCGTGCTTCCAGCCTCAAACTGTCTAGGGAAGTGCCCGTGAGCGGGTTGTGCATGATCGCGTCTCCTTAGTTCTTGCGGTGGGTCTTAGCGGCGGCGGTGATCCGCTGTCGCGTCGCGGCGAGCTTGTCGGACTCTGAGAACGCCGATTCGAACTCTTCGGTCAGCGAGTCCAGTCGCGCCTGGAGCTGCTTCCGCAACGCTGCGGCGTCTGCCGCACGCTTCCTGAGCCGGGTCTGGGTCGAGGCCGTGCGGAGGGGGTATGGCGGTAGGCCGGTCACCGGGTCAGGCTTGGTTCCCCACGCGTTGTGAATGGTCATCGTGTTGTCTCCTTCTGTGTTGGGTGGGTGACAATCGAAGTTGTCGTGTGGTCCGCCAGAGCGAACGCCGCAACGTACTGGCTCAACGCTCGACGTATGTGCGACGCCTTCGCTTCACCGGTGGCTTGCGCCAGACTGTTGAGCGCCGCGTCGTCTGTCTGAGCGACGCGGGTCTTGAGCGTCACCATTTCACTGGCGAGCACCTTGGGTCGGGCCATGTCAGCTCCTTCGTTTGTCGGGGTCGTTAACTAAGCCTCGCTCGAAACGACACAGCGCCGCTTGGCTTTCTGAGAATCCGTCAGAATCCGATTTCGCGAGGTTGCAAGGGCGAGTCTGCAAGGTCATTATTTGTGAGCCTCGCTCTCACCCGCTCGATAAGCTCGGCCCATGGGATTCTGGAGCACGGTTAAGGAAGTGCTGGCTGGTGGCACGAGTACTGCGCCTCCTGAAAGCCCATCGCCTCCTGCTCCTGCAACTCCGCCAGCCGCTGACCGGAGAGCAATCGCGGCAGAGATCGTTGCGGTCGAGAAATCAACTGGTCGGTCGCTTTGGGACGTGGGCATTGAGATTGCAGAGCGCCACGGTCTCAGCGTCTTCGACGTTCATGACGAATACATGAAGGAAATCGACCGACTCGACCGGCGCGAGGAAGCGCTGGCGAATCCGGTCAAGGCGGAATCGGTCGAGCCGATGTCGCTAACGGTTCTGGACCTTCGCGAGCTTCCCTCTATCCGAATGCGAATTAAGGGTTCGGCGAACTGGGTAACAGATGCGGAACGTGGAAAGGTCGGCGGCACCGAGTACCTGCTGGTGCGCGAGCCGAACAACCGTCACGACACGAGCGCAATAGCGGTGCACGGCAAGGGTCGGAAGGTTGGGTATGTGTCGGCGGCCAAAGCTGCCGCCCTCGCACCGCTCCTGGACCCGTTGCCCTTCGACGCATTCCGAGTCGGTGGCACCTCAGTGGTCGAGAACAGCATCCGGCTATGGGTGGATATCCCAAAGGTCGTGGAGCTGCGCCAGTTCCTCAAGGCAAGGGACGCGGGCTAGACCAACCCCGTGCACCGCCGTGGCGAGGATGGTGCGTAACGGACGAACGGAGCAAGAGAGGCCAACCGGCCCAACCCGACCCTCCGACCACTGAGCGCCCAACCGAGTATCGGCGCAGCCATCCCGTGCCGCAACATGTGGAGAGAGCGTCGAGAACCCGGCGAAATCCCGTCGGACCGCGCCTGACCAAGGCCTCGCAGCGCGTACCAGTGACCTCCGGTGACGGACCCAACTTCCCCTGAACTACGGGGACGATGGGTCTCAGTGGTTCGGAATGGTGTGCGCTGGTCAGGGGTGGTAAGCGCCATCCGACGCGCTCATAATCCGTCGGTCATGGGTTCAAGTCCCATCCGCCCTACATACTCATTGCAGGCGCCGTCGATGTCGACCCGCTCAAGAAGCGTGGCGAGCTGAGCGGCCGACAGGTTGTGGCAGATCGCGTCGAGCTTCGGCGAGGATCGCGATGGCGCGCGTGATGTCGGGAGGAGGCGCAGTTATGGGGATGCGAAGTTTCAGTTCGAACTCGCCGTTGAGTCCGAACCAGGGTCCGGCGCCGATCAGCAGGCCCCTGGAGCGCGCGGCAACCGTGAGCGCAGAGCTGATGGGTGTGTTGAGGTCGATCCACGCGGCGACGCCACCGGCGACGGAGTGTAATCGGGCTTCGGGCAGATGCTCTTGTAAGGCGGCACGAAGCGCGTCCGCGGATTGGCGGTGAATGCCGCGACGGTAGGCAAGCACCTCCGGGAGGTTTTCGATCATTTCGGAGACCGTTAGCTGATCAAGGACACTGACTCCAAGGTCGTAGGAGAATCGTGCGGCATGGAGGCGGTTGATGTGTTGCTCGGCGGCGCGGATCCATCCCACGCGCAGACCTCCCCAGATGGTCTTGCTCGCAGACCCGACGCTGATCACCGTCTCGCCCCATTCGTCAGACGCTCCAAGTGGGGCGATGTGGGTGTCACCGTTAAGGGAGAGGTCGGCTGTTGTCTCGTCCGCGACAATGAGCATCCCGTGCCTCCGGGCGGTGTGCACGACCTTCTCTCGCGTCGCGATCGACATGCTGCGACTTGTCGGGTTGTGGAAGTCGGGCATGAGGTACGCGACTCTGGGCGATGACAGGGCGACCGTTTGGGTGAAGTGGGTCAGATCCCATCCGTCGTCCCCGTCGACAATGGTGGGCACAAGTCGGGCGCTGACGGCGCGAAACGCTTCATTCGAGTGCGGGTAGCCAGGTGTTTCGACGAGCACCCGGTCTCCGACGCTCACGAGCGTGCGGGCGATCAAAGAAATCGCGCCGGCTGCTCCATTGGTAATGAGGATCTGGTCGGGCGAAGTGGGCTGACCCGCCGTAGTGTACTTATCCGCGATCGCCTCACGCAGCGATGGCAGGCCAGCGAGTTCGTAACCGTCCGTGCCCAGCCTCGCGGATAACCGCTGGAGCGCCCGCTCTGCAGCAGCGTATAGTCCCGGCGCTGCAGCCGAGGTGGCACGGCTGAGATCCAGAAGATCGCCCGCGTGGGGTATCGGGATGTCTCCGGTCATCCCAGGAATCGTTATCACCGTTCCGGACCCTTGCCTGCTGCGCGCATATCCCGTTTTTCGCAGTTCTCCGAGCGCGGAGTTCACCGTGGTTCGGCTCACGCCAAAGTGCTCGGCCATTCGACGCTCCGACGGCAGGCGCATGCCGGCCTTAATGCGTCCGTCGATCGTCAGGAGGCGAATTCGCTCCGCAAGTGCCGCGTAGTCGCTGCTCGCTTCAGCGCGCCATTCCCCGAGCTGTTCGGTGAGGTGATTCAGGGGAATTGACGGTGACGCCATGCGACCAGTTAACGCGGATTGGTCTCTGTTCGGAAGACCAAATTTGTGGTCATATGAACCTCTATCAATGAGTTGCACCCACGAGCGGGGGACCAAATGCACCAGACCACGAGAGCTGTCGGATCCCGCAACGAGTTGGGAGCACGGCCCTCTCGTGCAGGAATGATCGGCGTGGTGCTCGCTGTCATCCTTGCGGGGTGTGCCGCTCCGAGCGCGCCCACAGCGGAGTCGGCGACCCCGAGCGCGACCAGTTCGCAGCGCACGGTGCTTGCCATCGGCGACTCAATTCCGTTCAACGCCGAGGGGGACTGTCCCGGTTGCGCAGGTTTCGTCGATACCTACGCCGATGAACTCGCGCAGTCGAACGACGAGCCGTACCTGGTCGTCAATCGTTCACGTCATGATGGCGCTCAGACCGCCGACATCCTTAGAGAGCTGCAATCAGGCTCCCTTGACGCGGCGCTTGGCGACGCCGTGGTCGTCATCGTCTCTGCGGGCTTCAACGACCAACCGCCATATGCCGATGAGGGCGAAGCCTGTCGTGCGGAACAACTCGTCACGGACGCGGAGGTCTTGGCCGCCGTGATCGCGACATCCACTGAGTGCATTACAACTCAGACGGCATCGACTGGCGCGGAGTTGGCGGGCGTGCTGGACCACGTCCGCGAAAAAGCGCCGGAAGCCTCGATTTTGGTTCTCACCGCATACAACGCCTGGTCGGGGTGGTCGGTCCTCGAAGCGGAACAACCGGATGTCCGAGCGAGCGTGAATTCCACCATCGCCAGCGGCCTGATCGCATGGCGCGCCGAAGTCTGCAAAGTGGTTGCTGTGGTCGACGCCCAGTGCGTTGATCTGCTGGAGCCGTTCAATGGACCGGAGGGGACGACTGCCGCCGGCAGTCTGCTAGCGGACGACTACACGCACCCCTCGCAGGAGGGGAACGACCTCATCCGCGACGTGCTTCTGGACGCTGACCTCCGCTAGGCCAGCGAATTGTCGGAGGCGTTGGGTTAGCTGCGTTGGCTTTGACGGTACGGCCTCCTGTCGCTTCGTGACGTTGCGCGAAATTCGAAACCGGCCGCGCACGTCCCGTCCGCCCTACGAGATCCACCTTTAGCTTTTCACCCGAGGGTTCATTGCCGCGAACTCGGCGAGTTTTTCGATCATGGCCGCGAAGTCAAGCTCGAGGGCTTTCCTCACCTCCGTGGCGTCGACAGCACTCGGAGGTACCGGGTGAAAGAAGAAGCTCTTGGTCGTGTTCCATCCATTCAGGTCAACGCCCATCGGAATCTTGGGCAGCACCTCAGCAGCGCCAGCCTGATCCGCGATGGTATTCAGCACTGCCCTCAGACGGTTGTACGGCTCGCGGTCTGCGGGCGAGATCTCGACCCACCCAATTCCGCCACCAAATACTGCGATCATCAGGTTCGTGGGGTCATCCGCCGTTCCGCGCTGCTCAATCGCGCCGATCATGTCATCATCCAATTCTGGGATAGGGGGTGGTTCGAGGAAAAGTGCGAAAGCGCCTCCGGCCGGCGCAACGAAGTCGATCTCGTTGTCGCCGATGTGGTCAGTCCACCCGGCATACGCGTTGCCGCAGAGGACTTCCATCTTTGCAATGGTCGTGAGGTGTGACGTCGAGTGCCGATCAGACTCCTGCAACCACACCGGCGTCGTCCACACCTCGTCTTCGCCGCGTTTGCCAGTAGCGATTGCCACATGACCGCTCGACCCTTTCAGGGGGTTCGGAAACCACACAACGGCACCCCGCGGCGGGTTCCTGTCGGCGTGCTTCCCCTGTGAGATGAGAAACCCGTCATTCGCTGTCCCAAAGTGATCAATGGGGATGAGATCAAAGTTGGCGAGCACAGCCCTCATACACATCAGATCGCCGACCTCGCGCTGTTGATCATCAGTTCCCACAAACGAGAACGGGATATGGGGACGACTCATCGCCACCCTGAGCGCTTCTGCGCCGGATCTCATCAGCCCCCCTAGATTCGGAGGATGGGCGGGTGGGCCTCGAGGTTGCCGCCCGTGCTGCAGTTCAGTCCGAAGGGACTCGTGAGACTAATGCCGTCCATATGAACACCTCACAACAGTTCAAAGAGGGCTCAGAGCCGATGGATGGCGCGGCCCTCAGATACGTAATACACCTCCTGGAGCGTTGCCACAAGACCCAATAATGCGTGGGCTGCGACGGCAACTTCCGGGCCGCGCAGGCCCTCGCTTTGGGGTAGCCCCTTGCTCCCAGGGCGAGTTCTACTCAGGTATTTTGGAACATATGGGGTCTCGCGCATTGGCTGTAGCAGTCGCAGTAGCTTTGGTGCTGCCGCTCACGGCATGCAGCGCGATTGGTCTGGCCTCGCCGGACAGCACCGGGGAAGTTGCTCGCGCAATCCTGCCGGCCGCTGACATCATTCCCGAAAGCGGGGCCCTGTTCGGAGTCAACCTCGACTGGGGTGTCGAGTCGCTTCAGGAGTTCAGTGATCGATTGGGGCTCGAGCCCGCGGTCGCAGTCTCCTTCACGCACCTGCCGATGAGCGAGACTGACCTCGTGAACGTGCGGGGAGCGGCCGACCAGGTTCGGGCGGGCAACGGAACCCTGCTTCTGACTTTGGAACCCCATGCCGGGCTCGCGGTGGTGACCCCAGAGATTGCTGGCGAGGTGGCTACGCTGTTGGCCGAGTTCAACGCATCCGGAGTGCCCGTTGTGGTGCGTTTTGCGCATGAGATGAACGGATCCTGGTACGCGTGGGGGCAGCAGCCGAGCGCGTACATTGCCGCGTATCGCACGGTCGCCATGGCTGTGCACCGACTCGCCCCAGGGTCGTCGATGATGTGGGCGCCGAACTACGCCGGGGGATATCCCTTCACCGGTGGCTCATTCGCGGCCGCTCCGGGTTCGGCAGACTACGCCGCGCTCGACACGTCCGGCGACGGTGTGCTTACTCTCGACGAGGCTTATGCGCCCTATTACCCGGGCGACGACGTCGTGGATTGGGTCGGGTTGTCGCTCTACCACTGGGGCTCGGCCCACCCCTGGGGTGAAAGCGAGATTCCAGAGGCCGGAAAATTCGCGGCACAGCTCACCGGCACCTACAGCGGCTACGGCGGCGACGATACGTCGGCTCCTGACTTCTACCAGACCTATGCCGTTGAGCACGGAAAGGCGTTGGGGATTCCCGAGACGGCCGCATTGGTCGTTGCCGACGGTGATCCCGACCTGGAGCGGTCCATCAAGCAAGCGTGGTGGCGGCAGGTGTTCTCGGAGGAGACGGCGACGCGATTCCCCCAATTGCACATGATCAACTGGTTCGAGTGGAACAAATTCGAGCCAGAGGTCGGGGACGACGTCGACTGGACCCTTGGCGAAACGGATGATGTGCTTTCGGCCTTCGTTGACGACCTGCCGGCGTGGGTGATCCCGGCCCACCTGGGCGAGGGAAACGACTCAGCGAGCTCAGGACTGGGCTAAACCGTCGAAGAGTCGCGATGGTTCAGTCGCTCGGTTCCGGAGTGCCCGACGTCTGCCGTGGTCCGAAGACCACGAAGAGTGCCGCGACGATGAGCGCCCACAGGGGGAATGCCAGCCAAATGTACGCGGCGCCGGCGTTGCCAGAATCAGCGATCGCATAGAGAACCCCGGCTGAGGTGCTGCCAGCAGCCCCGCCGATGGCGGTTGCGAGACCCTGCACCCCGAAATAGCTCGCGACCGCACCGGGAGGCGCAAACCGGGAGACCGTGGCGTTGAGCACAGGCTGGGCCAGCATCTGTCCGATGATGAAGACGGCAACACCGATCAGCATCGTGGTGAGGGATGACGACAGGCCCATGAGCGCAACCCCGGCGCCCAGACACACGGCGGCCCCCGCCAGCGTGACGCGCGTCGGCAGGAACCGGTTGGCCGCTCCGGTGAGAGGCAGCATCGTGACTACCATCACCACCGCCGCACCCGAGTAGATCAGGCCGAGTTCGGACGGGCCCGAGATGAACTGAGCGGCCCGGAACGGGATCACCAGATAGAACTGGGCGATCAACACGGCCGTACCCGCGACCAGTGCGCAGTAGCGAAGAAAAGCCACATCCGCAAAGGCCACCCGCAAGCGTGGGGGTGTGCCTGAGTGCTCGAAGTCACCCGTCCGTGGCAGGCCGATGGCGCTGATGATGAACGCGAGCACGAACATCGCTGCCGCCGAGAGGCTGACGAGCGCGAAATCGGCGCCCGCCAGAAACCCGCCAACGATGGGCCCGACGACAAAACCGACGTTGCTGACAACCTCGCGCGTTGAATAGACCCGCACGCGATCGGTACCCGTCGTCAGCGCCGCGTAGGCCGCGTAGCTTGCCGGATGAAACAGGGCGCCGCCGAGCCCGGTGAGCACTGACGCCACGGCGAGCAGCGGTATCGATTCAGCGGTGCCGAGGAGAGCGAAACCCAGGGCGCGAATGAGCACCCCGATGAGGATCGCGCGGCGAAAGTTGATGCGGTCGGCCACCCAGCCGGCAATCGGCATGAGCCCGTTCTGGGATGCGGTGCGCACGGCGGTCAGCAGTGCGACAACCGCAATTGTGAGGGTCAGGTCTTGAAGGAAGTGATACGCGAGCAGGGGCACCAGCATGTAAAAGCCGACCGCCATCGTGAAGGTGTCGCCATAGAGAACCTTCAGCGCGAAAGACCCGCTCGACCGTTTCGCCGCCACCTAATCCTGCTCGGTGTTGACCGGCGGTCGCGGGCCCCAGCACCGCACACCCACATAAACGGGAACCGCAACAGCAGCAAAAGGAGCCAGCGTCGGTAGCAGCACGCACGTCACCACTACTACCACCACGGTCAGAAGCACGAGAAGCGAGCGACGCGGTGAGCCCAGCATGAGAACGATCGCCTCCCGAATCCACGTCGATGCATTCGCTTCGGTGTTGAGCGTTGCGGCGGCCGTGATGGCCACGGTGTAGACGCAAGCAAGGGCGGAGAGCGGAAGCACCGCCGCGCTGAACAACAGCGCGAGGGATCCGCCGGGCTGCGAGAGCTGGAATGACAGGAACAGCCCGTCAGCGACCATGATCCCAAAAACCACGACGGCCACGACACCGAGCCCCAGCGTTCGCCGCCAGGTCCGCGCGAACTCGCGGAACGTGTTTGTGAATACCTTGTCATCGCCCTGTGCCGTCCAGCTGGCGAACGCCCGGGCAAGCGCGATCGCTGCTGGCAGCGCCGTGATCACGCCGAGCGACAGCACCAGAACAGCCACCGACCCCAGGATGATGTTTCCCGGATAGGTGAGCGCACCCAGCAGCGTACGCTCCCACCGGGGAACCCGCCTGGTGCCGCTCTTAGGCTGTCTCATCGCTGTGTGCTCGTGCTCCCCTGAAAGCCGTCGCCGCTGACATCCGCCCCAGACAGTTGCGGAGCGTCGCCGTCATATCCCAACGATACGGATTCGACCAGGCCGTCGCGCTCGATTTTCACGACGACACCCGAGTCTGTCGCGTCGCAGCTGATCGTCGCTGGTGCTGTGTCGTCCCACCGGCGCGACTCGAGCACCGTCACAAAGCGCGCCGATTCGACTGGTTCGCTGACCCGCTTGAGCGTGTGCTGAGCCTTGCTGATCGCCAGGGTCGGCGTCGACGAGGTGGGGTTAGCGTGCACGAACGTGGTGACAATCTCGCTCGTGGGGTTGCCGTCGAGGGCCGCGATGGGCATCACGCCATGTCCAGCTTCCGCGAGCCAGCGGTCGGCACCCAGCTGCGTTGGAGCGTTGTCCATCTGCAGCAGCCAGGTCCAGGTTCGGGGTTGCGTGGCGGTGAGGTCGTCGACGATCACGAGACTGCCGCCCGGAGTCAGCACGAGGTGTCGGCGAACCCGGGTAACTCCGAGAGCACGGTCATACATTGCCGACGATTCGCTCACGGCGTGCGTCCAGCCGCCCTGCAGCGTGGTGGTCAGGATCTCCGCCGTGAACTCCTCGGCCAGCTCCTCGAACACGTGGTAGCGGTCTTCGTTCACGAAACCGTTGCCGTCGATGAGGATCGCGTTGTGGTGCTCAGTGAGCTTGCGCGACGAATAGCCTTCATCGATCGCCAGGTAGGAACCATGTCCGATGAAGACGAAGGTGCCAGAGTCGGGATGATGGTGGCCGGCGTTCAGGGTCACCCAACCGTTCTCCTTGCGCTGCTGGTGGGACTGGTTCCATGCCTTGTGTCCGCCGCCGGGTGATGCCTTGAACGAGACGAGGCTCGCCTGGTCATCCCACGAGGTGCGTCCGACCACGAGACCAAGGTCGGCGAAGTACCGGCTCGGTTCGAGGGTCTCGGGGCCCGCCGGCTCGACCGAAGGATCGAACCACAGCAGCTCCTGATATGCCTCGGGCCTGACACCGGGGCGAACACCGCTCTCGTAGGCCTCGCGCCAGTAGAACTCCGTCGACACCTTGTCGGCCAGCCACTGCGCCTGAGGGATGCGGTATTCGGCGGCGAGCTTGTAGTAGAGAGCGACGGAATGCCCGCTGCGGCGGTCGTGGCAATCGCCGTGGTCGACGATCCGCTCCATGTCGGGGGCGGCCTGGTAGAGGCGGTACCAGAAGGTTTCCTTCAGGTAGGTTCCGCGGTTGAACCAGTCGATGCCCTCCTGGTCGCGAAGCACATCGAGGTAGCTCGCGATCCACGGCACTCCGTAGCGCCAGTAGACGACGCCCTCGTTGTTGGATCCGTCGTCGGGCAGCGCATCCAACACCTTCGCGAAGTTGTCTTTCGCGCGTTCAGTCCAAAGCCGCGCCTCCGGGTACTTCTCCTGCAGCGCATAACCCGCGGTGGCGAGACCGGCGTAGCAAATCCAGTTGTGGTTCTGCCAGTACGACGACGACCACCACCCGCCCTCGGTCTCGACGGCGAACTTGTACAGACGCTGGCCCTGGAGCAGCAGCTTGTCTTCGAGGGCCTGCCGAACATCCGTGGGAAGCGCATCGCCAGCCCACGAGTAGGCCAGCGACAGCCCGTGCAGGATCCAGCCGGCGTCGAGGTCGTGGTCGGGCAGGTTGGCCTTGCCCCAATGCGGAAACGACAGCGGCGGCGCGAGCCAGCGCAGCAGCTCGTCGAGGTAGGCCTGCTGTCCGGTGAGGCGGTAGGCGAGCGCCAGGTTGGCCGAACCCGGCCCAAAATAGGTGATGGATGCCAGCGGATGCTCCTGCGGCAGTTCCATGCCCTTCGCGCGCTCGCACTCTTCAAGCAGACGCCGGAACTGGGCGCTGCGAGGCCCGTCGAGCTCAGCCTTGAGACTGCTTTCTCGCGTGCCGAACAACATGGGGGTGGTCACAGTGTTACCTCTATTCGGGAAATTTCCTGGTCTGAAATGCTGATGTCGATCACGACGCTGGCGTCCGAGAAGGTCGCATGAGCGCTGTCGATGCTGAGCTGGGGATCGAAGGAATACACGCTCACAAAAGTGGCCTCTGACGCGGTTGCAGCCCAGTTGCCGATGTGTTGAGGCCGGCTGGGGTCGTCGGACGGACCTCGGCCCGACGACAATTCGAGAGTTGCGTCGCCCGAAGCCCAATGCGCCCCGGTGAGCGAGGTGGTGCCGGGGGAGTCCCACGTCGACCGCCATCGGTCGCCCTCGTGCACGACGCTGAAATCGACGGCGGGTCGTAGCCCGAGAGAGATCGAGCGCGCAACATCGTGATCACTGGTGACGTGCACCACATCCACCAGGAAACCGTCGCTGAGCTGAACCGTTCGACTCAGCCGCACCCCGTCGATGGCTGTCGTCGTCACTGCAGACACACGCGACGCTGCGGCGTCCCACGACGTAACGTCGGCTGTCGCCTCCAGCTGGTCAGCACCATCGACACGAACTGTTGGATGCGCCACGGTGCGGGCGTAGTACGAGTGGCGTAAAGCGTGACCGTACGGCGGAACCGCCGGGGCTGGTTGCCACTTCGCCCCATCGCCGTACAGGTACAGCGACAACTTATCGAAGTGTCCGTGCGCACCACCGTGCGGTCCGGCGTCGAGCACGGCGTGCATCCGGTTGCCCGGGTCACGTAACACCACATAGCCAGCGTCTTCGAAATAGCGCGAACCTGCCACCGCGGGCACGCTGGCGACGGGTGCTCCGGTGAACCAACCGTCGAGCATCGATTCGAGACCGTCGTGGTTGACGCCAAGGCGCTCCACCACCCAGGCTTTCACCGTCTCAAGACCGGTGGCGGCGAAGAACTGCGCAGCCAGTGTGCAGATTTCCAGCACCTCGCGGTGCATCGCCTCGCGGTCGAACGGGCCATCGTGCAGCGCCGGCAGGAATCCATCCGGGGCTGCGATCGAAATCAGAACGTCAATCATGGAGCGCAGAACACCGGATGTCTCGACAGGCACCGCCTGCGGGTCGAGACCGCGCAACCCCAGCAGATAGGCCCGCAACACGAACACGTGATAGTACGTGGATGCCTCCCACTCCCAGCCATCCGGCCGGACTGCAATCTGCATGTGCTCATAGATTGCCGTCTCGAGATGGGCCGCTGGCGGCTCACCGCCGAGGGTGTGCGTGGCCAGGGCAACCAACCGTGCCGCCGCGTCAAGCCAGGCCGTGTAGTTGCTGCGCTGGTCGGAACGGTCGTCGACCAGGATGCGCCGCGACTCGGTGAGGGTCTCCGCGAGTCCAGCCAGCATCCGTGCGAGGCTGGCTGATTCCTGCAGCTCAGGCAGGGGACCGAGCGCGATCACGGCATCCGCGATGCCGACGGCCCATTGCGCCTCAGAGAGAGCCTGAGCGAAAAGTTTGCCTCGCAGCATCCAGGATTCGCTCTGTGAGCTCCAACCATCAGCCGAGATCGCGTCGTACAGTTCGGCGTAGTCGACAAGCAGCGTGACAGCGCGCTCCCGGTCGTTGGCGCTGCCGTTCAGGCGGTAGCTGTGCGCTGCAACGCGGGTGGCCCGAGCGAGAGCCTGATGTTCCAGCGCCAGCCAGGCTGCCTCCACCTTCTCGCCCGTCAGCCGGCACCCATAAGAACAGAGATATTCGTCGCCGTCCCGAGCACCCAACTCGATCCCGTGCGTGTCGCACACATAGTCGTGCCACCACCCACCCGGCCGCTGCGGCACCACGCTCATCGGAAGTTGAGTCCTCCGTTGATGTCAACGACCTGGCCGGTGACATACGACGCCAGATCGGAGGCGAGGAAGAGCGCGACGTCAGCGACGTCGTCGGCAGTTCCGGCGCGACCGAGAGGGATGCCCGAGATGATGTTCTTCTGGGCTTCGCTCGGCGTGAAGGTGTCGTGAAAAGGAGTCGACGCGATGAAGCCCGGTGCGACGGCGTTCACCGTGATCTTCTTGCCGGCGATCTCTTTCGCGAGTGCCCTGGTGAACCCGACCACTGCCGCCTTCGACGTGGCGTACACGACGGAGCCTGCGCCGCCGCCGTTTTCGGCAGCGAGCGACGCCATCGTGATGACGCGACCGTTGGAGGATTCGGCGAGCGCTGCAAGGGCCTGCCGTGTCGTGAAGAAGGTGCTCGCCATGTTCACATTCATGATCTCGTTGTAGCGCTCGTCCGTGGTCTCGGTGAGCGGCGCACGTCCTACGAGGTGCCCGGCGTTATTGACGAGGATGTCCAACCCGCCCAGAAACTCGACAGCGGAATCCACCAGACGTGTTGCCTCGGCAGAGTCCGTGAGGTCTGCCTGAACCGCGAGGGAACGAGTGCCGCCCGCTTCGATCTGCTCCTTGACTGAGGTCGCGCCGCCTTCGCTGTGTGCGTAGTGCACAACAACGTCGGCACCCGCCTTGGCCAGGGCTAAAGCGATCGCCGCGCCGATTCCTGCTCCCGCGCCTGTGACCAGTGCGCGCCGTCCGGTGAGGTCAATGCTCATTTTTATCTACCGTGCCTATCTGTTAGTTGGTGTGTGGGCTACTTGATGCCGGCGTTGGTGAAGCCCTGAATGAAGTACTTCTGGGCGAAGATGAACAGCAGCACCATGGGTACGGTGGCCATCGTCGTTCCGGCCATGAGGTACTGCCATTGCGTGTTGTCGAGCTGCTGGAACACCGCCAAACCGACCTGGATCACTCGCAAATCCGCGCTGGTAGTGACCAGCAGAGGCCAGAGGAAGTTGTTCCAACTGTCCTGGAACGTCAGCAGGCCGACCGTAGCGATTGCCGGCTTGATCAGGGGAGTGTAGATCTGCGCATAGATGCGGAACTCTCCGAGGCCGTCGAGTCGAGCGGCCTCCTCGAGGTCTTTCGGTAGCGACAGGTAGAACTGACGGAACAGGAAGATTGCGGATGCGCTCAGCCCTCCGGGGATGATCAGCGCCCACCAGCTGTTCAACCAGCCGATACCGCCCTGGCCGAAGATGTCATTGCCACCGAACAGCGGCATGAACTTCACCAGCAGGAACTGCGGAACGATCTTCGTGTAGGTGGGGATCATCAGCATCGCGACGAAAGCGAGGAAGATCGCTTCACGGCCGCGGAAGTAGACCCTGGCCAGTGCGTAACCCGCCAGCGAGCCGAGCGCGATCGTGATGATCGTGTGGGTCGACGCGATGATGAGGCTGTTGCGGAAGTAGGTCCCGAACGGAGCGGCATCCAGCGTCGCCGCGTAGTTGCTGAACATCCACTCCTGCGGAAGCACGGTCGGTGGGAACTGCGCGAGCTCCGCCGGGGACTTGAGGCTCGTGAGCACCATCCAGACGAAGGGCACGAGCATGGTGACGGCACCGATGGTCAGCAGGACGTTGATCAGTGCGGCCTGGCGCCCAGTCGCGTGGTGGTACCAGCGCTTGGGGCCTTTTCGCGTTGCCGGGCTGGCAATCGCAGCGGCCCGAACAGTGTTGACGGTCATCACTAGTCCTCTTCCTTGGTGGCACGTCGGCTGATGAGGGTGACAAACAGGAGGAATGCGAACAGCACGACCGACTGGGCCGCGGCCATTCCCATTCGGAACTCCTGGAATGCCGAGCGGTAGACCTCGTAGGTCATCATCGTGGTGGCGTTTGCGGGGCCACCGTCGGTGAGCACGTAGATCTGGTCGAACACCTGGAACGCTCCGATGATCGAGATGATGAACACGAAGAAGGTGGCGGGTTTTAGCATCGGAACCGTGATGCTGAAGAACTTGCGGATGGAGGAAGCTCCGTCGAGCGACGCCGCCTCGTAGAGGGATTCATCGATGTTCTGCAGTGCCGCGATGTAGATGAGCATCTTGATGCCGATGCCCTGCCACGCGCCGACCAGGATGACCGAGGGGAGCGCCCAGGTGGGATCAACCAGCCACGCCTGTCCGGGAAGTCCGATTGACTCGAGTGCCGCGTTCAGCAGCCCGTACTGCGGGTTGAAGATCCAGAGCCACACCATCGCGATGGCGACGGTCGCGGTGACTTGTGGCACGAAGAACGCGGTGCGGTAGAACTTCTGCATCTTGAGGCCCTGGTTCAGCAGCACCGCGACGACCACGGCGACCGCCATCGCCACAGGCACCGTCCAGAACGTGTACCAGATGGTGTTCCAGATCGACTGAACGAACACCGGATCCTGGAACATCTCGATGTAGTTATCGAGCCAGATCCAGTTCGGCGCATCAAAGATGTTGTAATCGGTAAAGGAAAGGTAGAAGGTCGCGAGGACGGGGATGGCCGTCCACAGGCCGACGTGGATCACGGATGGCGTGATCATGAGCCAACCGGCGCGGCGCCTTCTCTTTTCAGCGATGCTGATGTGGCCGGCCCGTTTCGGCAGCTTCTTCACGGACATCCCTGTCGGTGGAGCGCTGTCGCTCTGCACCGGGTGTCGATCTGTAGTGGTCATCACGCCCTCGTGTTTTCTCAGTGGCTTAGGGGGAGGTGCCCGGGTGCACGCTGCACCCGGGCACTATCGGTGCTAGCGGTCTATCGCTGACTGAACAAGCCCGGCGAGATCATCGAGAGCCTTCTCCGGCGTCGACTGTCCCAGAAGAGCGGACTGTACTGCTGGCGCGACATCTCCTCGCACCTCGAGCCACTTGGCCGGCCCACCCTCGCGCTTCGCGACATCCAGGTTCTCCATGGCGAACTGCACAAAGCGGTTCGACTGCACATAGTCAGAGTCGAGCAATTCGGTGAGAGCAGGCACGTTTCCGCGCTGTTCGTTCGCTGCCAGCGCTGCCTCTGGGCTCGAGAGGAATTCGAGTAGCGCGCGGGCCGCCTGCGGACTCTTCGAGTTCTTGGCCACCGTGGCGAGAGTGCCACCGAAGAACATTCCGGGAGCTTCACCCTGAATGAGGAACGGCTCAAGGTTGTCAATCACGGTGGGGTCGGCGGCGAGCGTCTGGCTCCACAGGTTGTTGTGAGCGATTCCCATCGCTGCTCGACCGTTGATGAGTGGATTGACAATGTCGTCTGTCGACGTGAATCCAATGTCTTCGACCTTGTACTTGTTTATGAGGTCTGACATGAGTCCCAGCGCAGCGACGCCCTCCGGGCCGTTGAAGGTCGGTTCGGTGTCGTCGTCATTGAAGATGTCGCCACCCGCCGAGAAGAGCATGGTTTCGAACGCCTGACGTGCGTCGAGCGACAGCATGTCAAAGCCGGCCCGCTCGAGCTTGCCGCTGGACGACCGCACCGTGGTCGCCTCGGCGATCTCGATGAGTTCCTCCCATGACGATGGAGGGCTGTCGTAGCCAGCCTCCTTGAGGATGTCCATCCGCGCCACACCGAAGCGCGTGTCGAGCATGATCGGCACAGCGTAAACCTTGCCGTCCCACGTGCCGGCATCGACGATGGCGTCTGTGTACTTCTCCTTGAGTGAGCTTTCGCTCAGTCCGAGCTCGCCGAGGTCGGCGAGAACGTTCTTGGAGGCAAAGCCTTCAACCCAGCCAACGCCCATCAGCATCACGTCGGGCACGAGGCCGGACACGACGGCAGTGGTGAGCTTTTCGTTGAGGTTGCCGTAGGTCGTGTAATCCACGTTGACCTTGACGTTGGGGTATTCCTCGTAAAACTTGGGGAGGAGCTCGTCTTCGAGCAGATCCTGGCCCGGGCTGCCTTCGAAGATCGGGGTAAGGAGGCTGATCTCTCCGGATACTTCGTCTGGATCGAGTGGTGTGTCTGAGCCTCCTGCGGAACAGGCGACCAGACCCAGCCCCATCAGGGCGACCATTGCTACCGACGCGGTGCGGCGCATTCGTGACTTCACTTCCATGTGCATGTCCTCTCAATATGAGAACGAGCGTCGACTGCTGCGCATCGACCTCGTCGTCTCAGTTCAGTGTTGACCGATGAGCGGAGTCTCGCCGTCGTCGGTGTAACGATGCACTGACACTAGACGAGTCTGTCCGCGAGAGTCAAGAGCAGTCAACAGAATTAGTGACGTGCACTGCACGACGTCAGCAATTTCCTTGTGTTGAACCAATAAATCGTTACACTAAAACGAGCACCAACGGATCATCGCCAAAGGAGGCAACGTGGCACGAGTGACTATTCAGGACGTAGCCCAAGCGGCAAATGTCTCGCCCAGCTCGGTCTCCAACTTTCTCAATGACCGCCAGGACCGTATGGTCGCGGCAACCCGCGACCGCATCGAGGCAGCCATAGCCGAGCTCGGATACCGGCCAAACCGGGCTGCGCGGCAACTTCGCAACGGCAAGAGCCAGACCGTCGGACTTGTTGTGCCGTCGGTAGGCAACCCTTTCTGGGGTGCATTCGCCCACGAGGTGGAGATTGCCGCCCTCGCTCTGGGCTGCAGCGTCCTGCTCTGCAACAGCGAGCGCGATCCCGATCGTGAGCGCCGGTACGTCGAAGAGCTCTGGGAGGACGGGGTGCGAAGCATCATTCTCTGCACCTCGCTGCCATCGCTCGACCACGTGAGCCACGTGATCTCGGAGGGGCTCCGCCTCGTCACCTTCGACCGGCCGGCCCAGCCACACGACCCCGAATCAGTAGTCAGCATCAGTGTCGACAACAATGTGGGTGGTCACGTCGCGACCACACACCTGCTCGAGCTGGGTCACACCAATATCGCCTTCGTCTCTGGATCGATCCGTTCGGTCAACCGATCAGCGCGCTACCGCGGGTACTGCGACGCCATCGAGGCGGCAGGATTGAATGTCGCTGACATGCCGCATTGGGCGGGCCTCGAGGCCGACCAGTTTGGCGACGTCGAGGCATCCGAACTGGGTCGCGCTGCCGCACTTGAGCTCTTTGCGGATCGGGCGACGGCGCCGACAGCGGTCGTCGCGATTAACGACATGACCGCTTTGGGGTTCTGTCGTGGCCTGCGAGACATGGGTCTCAAGGTGGGGCAGGACGTGTCCGTCATCGGTTTCGACGACATCATCCTGGCTGATCTGTACGATCCGCCACTGACGACTGTCCGCCAGCCGATCACGCGCATGGCGCAGCTCGCCGTCAGCGAAGCTGTCGAACGAGGTTCGAGTGAGTCGACCGATCCGGGCAGCTCGGTGCTCTTGCGACCCGAGCTGGTTGTGCGGGAATCGACGGCGCTGTATGCCAACACGATCAGTGACTCGTTCCTGCACGTTCCCGCCACCCCGTAGCCGGGTCCTTCCGACAGTTTGGAGAGAGCATGTCCCCGCATCTGAATGATTCCGAGCGCCGCGTCGGCACCGTGGTCACGATCGGCGAGACAATGCTGCGGTTCTCGGCGTCACGCATCGGAAGTCTCGCGCACTCCGCCACAGCGGACATCGGCATGGGGGGAGCGGAAAGCAACGTTGCGATCGGGCTGGCCAGGCTGGGAGTTCCCACAACCTGGACAAGTCGGCTTGGAGCGGACGCCGGCGGCGACTTCATCGTCCGTGAGCTTCAGTCCGAGGGGGTGACGGTTCAGGCTTCTCGCGTTTCCACGGCTCCCACCGGGCTGATGATCAAGGAGCGACGAACGCCGGGAACGACGAACGTTGTGTACTACAGGGCGGGCAGTGCAGCATCCGGCATGTCGCCCGGCGACCTCGATCCCGCGGTGATCGCGGGCGCACGACTGCTGCACCTCACCGGAATCACGCCTGCCCTCTCGCCATCGTGCCGGGAGTTGACGCTCGCGGCGATTGCGATGGCGCGCGCGGCAGGCGTGCCCGTGTCGTTCGATCTCAATTTTCGAAGCAGGCTCTGGTCGGCTGCAGACGCCGCGAGCTTTTATCGTGAGATCCTGCCGTCGGTGGATATCGTGTTTGCCGGCGAGGACGAGGCCAAGATTGTCACTGAGACCGGCGATGATGCCGAGGTGCTTGCGCGCCAACTGGCAGAATTCGGCTCACCAACTATCGTATTGAAGCGCGGCGCGGCTGGCGCAATAGCGCTCACGGCAGACGACGTTGTGTCATGCGACGCAGTCTCAATCTCTCCCGTCGACACCGTGGGGGCGGGCGATGGATTCGTGGCTGGATATCTCGCCGAGCACCTCTCGGGAGGCACGCCCGAGCAATGTCTTGCGGTAGCCGTTGTGGCGGGCGCCTTCGCGTGCCTCTCCGACGGGGACTGGGAGGGTGCGCCCCGCCGGTCGGAGCTCGCGCTGCTGACGGCACTGGACCCAGTCTCTCGATAGGCATTCACGCCGTATGCGCGTTCAGCCGATCGTGTAACACTGGTGGGCATGACATCAGATTTCGACGCAGACGAGGTCGCACGGCAGGTTACGGCTCGAATGCACGAGCGATTTCCGCAGGCCAGCGCGAGCCACGTGGAGTCGATTGTGCGCGAAGAGGTTGCGGCCCTCGCCGATAAACCGGTGCACGACTACGTGGCAGTGCTCGCCGAGCGCGCGGCGAAGAAGCGCCTCAAGCGCGACTGAGCGGCTCGCTCATACCCCGTGCGAGCCGTTTTGGCTAGCTTTTCGAGGGGGATTGCATCCCGGCCCCGGCGGCCCAAGAGTGAGCATATGAAACGAATCCTCTACTCAAGCGGGTCGGTTCTCACCGGGGACGAGATCGCTCACTCGGTGGCGTTGTACGCCACCGCCCTGGCGCGGGCGGGCCAGGCCAATACGGTTAGCCTGCCGGTGATCCAGGACGGCGTTCCTGGCATGGTCGAAATCGTGATCGGGCCAGCGAGCCAGCTCATCGTCGAGGATGCGGGGGACGAGTTCGACGCAGAGTTCGACGCCGGCCCCTATCTGGAGCGGCTCGCGGAGAGCCGCCGGGAGCTCGAGAACCCGCCTGCAATCCAGCCTGAGTCAACGGGCGACACGGATTCCTTATCGCTGGATGATCTATAGGGTCGCAGGCGCACGGCTCTTCTCGGGCCGGATCGCCTGCGGTGGTGAGCCCAGCCGATCTTTGTCCGGTCCGTGTGTGATCAGCTGCGGCGGGTCTTCCAGGATGGCCAAGTCCGCAAGCTCGAGCGTGGGAAAGTATCCAATGAGCCGGCGATCCGCGGAGACGGGCGCCCAGCTGACCGCCCTGAAGAACGGTGGATGACCGGCATCCGCCTGCATGCGTCGGATGATCGCCTTCGGACGGCTCGCGCTGTTGCGCATCACCACCCACTCGCTGTCGTTGATGCTGATGGGTGGCCACGGCCATGCCGCCATGCTGGAGTGCTCCTTCGGTGTCGTCGTTTTCATTCGTACCGACCAGTCCCAGAGCCGGTCGCACGCGGTCTCAAGCACCCAGGCGTATCCGACCACCGCTTCGACCCCGGTTGCCGGGTTCGGCCTTGTAAGGGAACGGAACGCTGGTCTGTGGGCGACGCGTCCGTACTCAATGCGCCCAATCGGGATGCCACGGTGAACCAGCCGCCACTCGCTGCGCCCCGGCGCCCGCTCGAGGTGATCGCTCGGCCGCCAGTGGTGCGTCATGAATAGAACATATGTTCGAATATGGGCCAGCGTCAAGTTTGCACGATGGATCTTGTCGGTTAATTGATAGGGTTCCGTGCATACGGGTACCAATCAGAGGAGGGCAATCGTGGGAACGCTGTATTACGGAGACTCTCGGTTCGCCATCCCGGTGGAGGATCGCACGCTATCGCACCTCAAAGTGGTGATGATCAATAAGCTCCGTCGCGGCGAATCCTTCTCGTTCTCGTGGGCGAAGTCGAGCGCCGAAGGTCACGGTCGATCGACCATCTGGATCGCTCCGTCGTTGCCGCTGCACTTCGACTTTGAGGGAAGCAAAGCCCCTGTTCTCAATCGTCGGTGGCTGGAAGAGTTATCGCTCGTGGCCAGCAGCGGCAGCGGATTAGTGATCCTGGACGAGCCCGACGACGGGAATGTTTGAGGCGAAGGCGAGCTTGCTATCTGGAGACGCGACCGCGCCCGAATAGCAGCCACAGGATCGACCCGAGCACAGACAAGAAGAATGCGACGAGGATCCAGATGAATTTTCCGAAGGCGCCGTGGTTCGGGTTATTCACGATGGAGACCGTAGTGATGATGAAAATGATGAGACCAACGATGCCGCTGACGCTGATAGTGACCGGATCCATCGGGCCAGCATAATGGAGACCATGACTGACTCGACTGCCCCTTCGGCAGAAGCCCGCCTCGCCACCTTCCGATCCCGTCGCGAGGAGTCGGTGGTACAGCCCAAGGGCAGCCTCGCACTCGTGAACACTCAATGGATCGACTCCGAGCAGACGATCTGGGGCGTGCCCGGCACCTGGGCGCCGGCCGACGGTGGGCTTCGCGTCACCGCTGCCGCATCCGAGAACATCGTCGTCGACGGCGTCGTCGTTGACGGCGAGACGCTCGTGCGCGGCAAGGACCAGACCGACCCGAGCGACGTCGTCTTCAGCGACACGGTCACGGGCTTCGTCATCGCGAGCGATGAGGGGGCATACGCGTTGCGCGTGTGGGATTCAGCGTCAGAGGGCATTCAGGAGTTCGGGAGCATCGACGGCTACCCATACAACCCCGAGTGGGTGATCACGGCAACGTTCACCGAGAACCCCGCCGGCACCACCATGGGCTTCGAGCACCTGAAGGACACCGGCAAGACCAAGGAGCAGGTCATCCCCGGTGCCATCTCGTTCATCAAGGACGGCGTCGACTACAACCTGGTCGCCTTTAAATCGGGACGCGCCCTGCAGCTGGTCTTCGCCGATGCCACCAACGGTGCCGACACCTACAGTGTTGGTCGGTTCCTGTTCCTCGCCCCAAACCCTGACGGCACGATCACCCTCGACTTCAACCTCGCTGTGCTGCCGCCGTGCGCCTTCAGCTACAACTTCAACTGCCCGATGCCTCCGAAGCAGAACCGGTTCGCTGTCGCGATCGAGGCGGGCGAGAAGAACGTGCTGAAGAAGGATGGATCGCTGCTTCACGAGATCTAGTGCGTGGATCAGCCGTCGTGGTGCTCCAGAAACTCGAACACCTCGGTCGAGTCGACCCCCGGGTACATTCCGGTCGGCATAGCCGCAAGCAGTGAGCTGTTGAGCCGGGCGCTGGGCAGAGAGAACTTCTCCCAGCGGCTCGCCAGCGACTCGGGTGCTCGGCGACAGCACGAATCGTCTGGACACGTCGAGGTCGCGCGATTGGCGGTGTCGCGGCCGCGGAACCACTTGGCCGTGGCAAAGGGGGTGCCGACGCTCACCGAGAAGTGGCCCTGGCTGCTCGTCTGGATGCGCGAGGTGCACCAGTAGGTTCCGCCGGGCTTGTCCGTGTACTGGTGGTACGGGCTGAACCGATCGGAGACGTCGAAGACGCGGCGGGCACTCCAGTAGCGGCAGACGAGCTGGCCCTCGACGGCACCCAGGGCATCCGTCGGGAAGGCGGCGCTGTCGTTCTCGTAGGCCTTCGAGATGGTGCCGCTTTCGTGCACCTTAAGAAAATGCACTGGTACGCCGAGGTGCTCGGTGGCGAGGTTCGTGAACCGGTGTGCGGCCGTTTCGTAGCTGACCGCGAACGTGTCGCGCAGATCTTCGACGGAGAGCTCCCGCTTTGATTTTGCCGCCAGCAGAAATTCCACCGCGGTGTGCTCGGGCACCATGAGGGCAGCCGCGAGGTAGTTGGTTTCAACCCGTTGCCGCAGGAAGTCCGCATAGTCCTTGGGCTCGCCGACACCCAGCACATGGCAGGCAAGCGCCTGCAGCAGGGTGGATCGGGGGTCTGCGCCGTCACTTTGCCCCACAGGAAGGTAGATCCTGCCGTTGCGCAGATCGGTCACGCTCCGGGTGGAGCCGGGCAGGTCGGGAACGAAATGCAACGAGAACCCGAGGTGGTTCGCGAGGTCGGAGGCGACGCGTTGCGACAGTGGTCCACCGGCATGGCCCACGGCATCCAACAGCCCCTTTGCTGTCGTCTCCAGCTCGCCGAAGTAGTTGTTGCGCTTTCTCATGGTCTTGCGCAGTTCGGTGTTGGCCCGGCGTGCCTCCTCCGGAGTCGCCGCCCGTTCCCGGTGCAGCCGCTGCAGCTCATCGTGCAGCGCAAGGATGGTCTCGATCGCCTCGTCGCTGAGCGACTTGCGGACCGGCAGGCTCGGCAGCGGCAGGCTGGCGTAGAGCGGCCCGCGCTGCGCGCGCTCCAGCGCGATCTCCAGTGCTGCCCGCCGGGATGGTGCCTCGGGCCTAAGCAGCTCGTCGACGGTGACCTCGAGGATTCTCGCCAGCTTCTGCAGCTCGCTGAGCTTCAGCTCGCGCTTGCCGTTCTCGATGACGGACACCTGCGAGGCGGCGCGCCCGAGCTCGGCACCGAGGTGATCGAGGGTAAGCCCACGTTCGGTGCGGAGTTGGCGGATGCGACGGCCGACGGTGAGGGAATCGAGCATGTCTTCATCGTGGGCCCGGTTCGGGATGCTCGGTGTCATGTGGTGGCCCTCCGCTGCGCCGTTCTTCCGGGAACCAGAAGAATCCCACTTATTCTGCCTCATAACTTGGAGAAGAACCACTGTGGAGGCCTCAGAGTCGATTCAAGGCAGCACCGACCAAGGAGTTTTCATCATGACAAGCGAAGCGAACAGCACCCGTCCCGGCGACCAGACACAGACCGCCGCCCAGCTCGAGACCGAGTGGAAGACGGATGCACGCTGGAACGGTATCGAGCGCGAGTACACCGCCGATGACGTCATCGCGTTGCGGGGCAGCGTGCGGGAAGATCGCACCCTCGCCCGTCGTGGTGCCGAGAACCTCTGGAACCTGATCCATTCTGAGGAATGGGTTCCCGCACTCGGAGCGCTCACCGGCAACCAGGCCGTGCAGCAGGTGCGCGCCGGCCTGAAAGCCATCTACCTCAGCGGATGGCAGGTCGCCGCCGATGCAAACCTGTCCGGCCACACCTACCCCGACCAGAGCCTCTACCCGGCCAACAGCGTGCCCGCTGTGGTGCGCCGCATCAACAACGCGCTGCTCCGAGCCGACCAGATCGAGGTTGCCGAAGACGGCGCACCGCGTACCGACTGGCTTGCACCGATCGTCGCCGACGCCGAGGCCGGCTTCGGGGGCCCGCTGAACGCCTACGAACTCATGTCGTCCATGATCGAGGCTGGCGCGGCCGGCGTGCACTGGGAAGACCAGCTCGCCTCCGAGAAGAAGTGCGGTCATATGGGCGGGAAGGTGCTCATCCCGACCGCTCAGCACATTCGCACGCTCAACGCCGCTCGCCTCGCAGCGGACGTCGCCGGGGTGTCGACGCTGGTCATCGCGCGAACCGACTCGTTGGCGGCCGACCTGATCACCAGCGACATCGACGACCGCGACAAGCAGTTCCTCACCGGCGAGCGCACCACGGAGGGCTTCTTCCGCACCACTCCCGGCATCGAGACAGTGCTGGCGCGGGGACATGCATACGCGCCGTACGCCGACCTGCTGTGGGTGGAGAGTTCGGAGCCCGACCTCGAGCTGGCGCGCACGTTTGCCGAAAGCATCCACAAGGAGTTTCCTGGCAAGAAGCTGGCGTACAACTGCTCGCCGTCGTTCAACTGGAAGAGCCACCTCGACGACGCGCAGATCGCCACCTTCCAGCGCGAGCTTGCCGCCATGGGCTACGCGTTCCAGTTCATCACTCTTGCCGGATTCCACGCCCTCAACCACTCGATGTACACGCTGGCTCGCGACTACTCGCAGCGCCACATGAGCGCGTACGTCGAACTGCAGGAGGCAGAGTTTGCGTCCGAAACGGATGGATACACGGCCACGCGCCATCAGCGCGAGGTCGGAACGGGGTACTTCGATCGCATCGCGACCGCACTCAACCCCACGAGCGAAACGCTCGCCCTGGTCGGTAGCACCGAAACCGCCCAGTTCCACTAAATCCAACCACTATCCGCTCACATACTTTTAGGGACACGATCATGAACCGCATGGAGATCACCGCTGACTCGGGCGACCGATTCTACGAAATACTGACACCGGAAGCACTGAACTTCCTCACCAGGCTGCACGACCAGTTCGCTGGTCGCAGGCACGACAGGCTGGCTGCCCGGATGGAGTCGCGCAAGCACATCAGCAATGGGCGCAACCTGCGCTTCCTGCCAGAGACGGCAGCCGTTCGCGAGGAACCGACCTGGCGCGTTGCCGGTGCCGGCCCTGGACTCGAGGATCGCCGCGTGGAGATCACGGGGCCGACCGATCGCAAGATGACAGTCAATGCCATGAACTCCGGCGCGAAGGTGTGGCTGGCAGACCAGGAAGATGCCACCAGCCCCACCTGGGACAACGTGATCGGTGGCCAGATCAGCCTCCACGACGCCATTCGCCGCCAGATCGATTTCACCAGCTCTGAGGGCAAGGAGTACCGGCTGGGGGAGACGACCCCCACGATCGTGATGCGTCCGCGGGGCTGGCACCTCGTTGAGAAGCACCTCAGGTACACCGATCGCGCCGGCCAGCGTTCACCCGCGTCAGGTTCGCTCGTCGACTTCGGGCTGTACTTCTTCCACAACGCGAAAGAGCTCATCGAACGAGGAACCGGCCCGTACTTCTACATCGCCAAGATCGAGAACCACCTCGAAGCACGGCTCTGGGATGACGTTTTCACCTTTGCGGAGAACGCGCTGGGCATCCAGCACGGCACGATCAGGGCGACGATCCTGATCGAGACGATCCCGGCCGCCTTCGAGATGGAAGAGATCCTGTACGAACTGCGCGAACATTGCGCGGGGCTGAACGCCGGCCGGTGGGACTACATCTTCTCGATCATCAAGAACTTCCGTGGGCGCGGGGCAAGCTTCGTGCTGCCGGACCGCGCGGACATCACCATGACTGTTCCGTTCATGCGGGCGTACACCGAGCTGCTGGTTGCGACGTGCCACAAGCGCGGCGCGCACGCCATCGGGGGCATGAGCGCGTTCATCCCGAACCGCCGCGACCCGGAGGTGACGACCAGGGCGCTTGCCGCGGTGACCGCAGACAAGCGGCGCGAGGCAACCGACGGCTTCGACGGCACCTGGGTGGCGCATCCCGACCTCGTGTCGACCGCTCGCGCCGAGTTCGACGCGGTGCTGGGCGATCGCCCCAACCAGGTCGATCGACTCCGCCCCGACGTGCACGTGACGGCCGACGATCTGCTCGACCTGCGCATCGACGGGAAGGTGACGGATGCCGGGGTTGCTTCGAACGTATCCATCGCGGTCAGGTACATCGAGAGCTGGCTGCGTGGAGTTGGTGCCGCGGCGATCGACAACCTGATGGAAGATGCCGCGACAGCCGAGATCAGCCGCAGCCAGCTGTGGCAGTGGATGCACCAGCGGGTGGTGACGGCGGAGGGCACCCTGATCACTCGGGCCATTGTGGAGCGAGAGCTCGAGGCGGTTCTCGACTCCGCGCCGGCCGGCGGCAGGTTTGGCGAGGCGGCCGAGGTGTTCAGGGCCGTGACGCTGGAGGAGGATTTCCCCACCTTCCTGACGCTCACCGCGTACAGCCAGTACCTCGTGGAGAATGCGCAGGCCGTCGCCGCGTAGTATCCAGCGCCACCGATAAGCAGGGCGTGATCCGTTTGGGTCACGCCCTGCTTTGTATTTTCTCGAACATATGTTCGAATGTGTGGTAAGGTATCACTATGACGATCACCACAGTGATCGTGCCGGATCACGTCGAACTCAGTGCGCTTGATGACTCAGCGCTGCTCTCCCTGCAGGGTGAGATTGCGGCGTCCCGGCGCCAGCTTGATGCGGTGAGCGCCAGTATCTCTGCGGAAGTGAGTAGGCGCTCGGCGCTGGAGCTTGGCTATGCGGGTCTTGCTCAGCGTTCGGGCCTGCGCACGCCGGAGGCTCTCGTCCAGCGAGTGGCAGGCGTCACCCGTTCCGAAGCGCGCTCGATGATTCGGGTTGGGTTGGCGCTCGATGGCTCGTCGCCGTGGCTAGATCCGGTGGCCGCTGCCGTGCGAGACGGCAGTATTTCCGTGGCGTCGGCCGACGGCATCGTCGCGGGACTTGGTGTGCCGGGTTCCCAAGTCGCGGCGGACGATCTACTGGACGCTGCCGCTCGACTGGTAGGCGTCGCTTCGCAGACGACGCCAGAGCGAATCGCCGCCGCGGCACGCTCGATGAGAGACGACCTCGATCTGGAAGGGGTGGATGACCGTGAGCGGGTACTGCGCGACAAGAGATTCCTGCGCCTGATTCCGCAACCAGACGGCATGACGAGGATCATCGGCCTGCTCGATCCCGAGTCGGCCGCAGTAGTGGGCGCCGCCGTCGACTCAATCACCTCACCTCGCCGTGGCGGGCCGAGATTCGTGGACCCCACCGAGGTGGCGCGCGCGGAGCGCATCATCGCCGACCCAAGAACGACCGAGCAGATCGCCCTCGACGCGCTGGTCGAGATGGTTGTTCTCGCCGGGGTGGCGGACAAGGGAAAACTGTTCGGTAGTCGCAAGCCCGAGGTTCGCCTGCACGTGTCGCTCGCCGACCTCACCGCGGGCAGCGGGGCGGCACAGCTCGAGGGTCAGACAGCAAACGTGTCCCTCGCGACAGCGCAGCGACTGGCGTGCGCCGGTGGGTACGTTCCCATCCTGTTTCACGAAGGACAACCGCTCGACGTCGGGCGAAATGAACGGCTCTTCACCTGGCGACAGAAGATCGCCCTCGCGGCACGCGACGGCGGATGCATCTTTCCCGGCTGTGATCGACCGCCAAGCTGGTGTGAAGCCCACCACATCGAATTCTGGGGGCGGGACGACGGTCGAACCGACATCGAGCAGGGAGTGCTCCTCTGCAGGCACCACCACATGCTGGCGCACAACAACGGCTGGGAGATATCGCTACGCGACTCGCGTTACTGGATCATCCCACCGCCGTCGATCGATCCCACGCAGACGCCGATCCCCGCCCAGAGCCGGGGGCTCGCCCAAACGAGAGCGCATGCCCAGGTGACGACCTCGACAGGAGCAAGCTGACCGCTCCGGAGGACCGCTTTGCCTGACCGCTCCGCCTGACCGCTCTGCCTGACCGCGGGGGTCGGGGGCTGGGGGCAGACTGGAGTCGTGCACATCGTCCTCGATCGAACCCACGGCGACGTGCGTGCGACGACGGTGAGCGACTCCGACGAAATAGTGCGGGTCGACACCGTTGCCGACCTGGCGGCGTTCGTCGCCGACCGGGAGCGGGAGCATCCACGCTGGGTGTGGGACGACACCTCCCGCTGGTACCCGCAGCTGCTCGCGGCCGGGGTCCGCGTCGACCGGTGCTTCGATCTGCGGTTGTGCCACGCGATCCTGCGCGCCTCGTCGCTCACCGCGGATTCTGATCTGGCCCTCGCAGGCACTGGGCCATGGGACGCGCCGCCGCAGCAGAGTGGTCAGGTTGTCTCCCGACCGTCCCACTCGACCCTGTTCGATCTGGATCAGACTTCGACCCGCAATGAAGGGGCCGATGCTGATGGGGTGGCCGAATTCCAACTGCAGCGCGCAGCGGTGGCGGGCTGCCCCGAGCCCGCGCGCATCGGGCGGCTGCTCGCGGCGGAATCTGCCGGTTCGCTCGTCGCGGCCGAGATGCGGTTCGCCGGTCTTCCGTGGAGCTCTGCGCAGCACGACGCAATCCTCACCGCGTTCCTCGGCCCGCGGCCGGCCGTCGACGGCGCTCGCCCCCAAAAACTTCAGGCCGCACTCGACCTGGTGAGATCTCGACTCGAGGCGCCAGAGCTGAATCCCGACTCGCCTGCAGACTTGATGCGAGCCCTCGGTCTGGCCGGATTGCAAGTGAGCTCGACGAGGTCGTGGGAACTCAGGAAGCTCAAGCATCCCGCGATCGAACCACTGCTGGAATACAAGAAACTCGCACGCCTGCTGGCCTCCAACGGGTGGGTGTGGCGCGACACCTGGGTCGTCAACGACCGTTTTCGCCCCGACTATGTGCCCGGCGGCGCCGCGACAGGGCGCTGGGCCACCAGCGGGGGAGGCGCGCTGCAGTTGCCGCGGCAGATCCGCGCGGCGGTGGTCGCAGACGACGGCTGGAAGTTGGTGGTGGCGGATGCATCGCAGCTCGAGCCGCGCA
Organism: Salinibacterium sp. G-O1; assembly: GCF_030063305.1. Lineage (GTDB taxonomy): Bacteria > Actinomycetota > Actinomycetes > Actinomycetales > Microbacteriaceae > Rhodoglobus. The sequence goes on along the minus strand of NZ_JASISV010000002.1, from coordinate 503,787 downwards.
TCCTCGCCGCCATGGCTGGCGACCGCGGAATGATCGAGGCTGGGTCAGCTGGAGACCTCTACGCCGGGATCGTCGCAAGCGGAGCGGTGGAAACACGGGACCAGGCCAAGGTCGCGATGCTCGGCGCCATGTATGGAGCCACCACTGGCGAGAGTGGCAGGCTGATGCCGAAACTCGCTCGCGCGTACCCCAGGGCAATCAGCATGGTGGAAAGTGCGGCACGGGCGGGGGAGCGTGGTGAGGTGGTGACGACCAGGCTGGGCCGAAGCTCCGCACCGGGCAGCTCCAACGGCTCCTGGAGCGAAGGGGTTTCGTCCGCTGATGCCACCCGCGCACGCGAGCGATCGCGAGCGTGGGGACGGTTTACGCGAAACTTCATCGTGCAGGGCACCGCGGCGGAATGGGCGCTGTGCTGGATGGCGAGCATCCGGCGGCGAATGGATGACCTGAACGACCACGGCGTGCTGACCGATGGCCCACACCTGGTCTTCTTCCTTCACGATGAAGTCGTGGTGCACGCTCCTGCTCACCTTGCCGATCGGGTTGCCGCCGAGATCAACGAGGCCGCGGCAGAAGCCGGCAGGCTGCTCTTCGGGGCGCTACCGGCCGAGTTTCCGCTCACCATTGCAATCGTCGATGACTATGGGCAGGCAAAATAGCCCACTGGCATATACCGTGTATGCATGTCGATCCGTCACAGCCTGCTCGCGATCCTCGACCAGGGCGATTGCTACGGCTACCAGCTTCGAGTCGAGTTCGAACGCAGAACAGCGCAGGCTCGTCCGCTGAACGTGGGTCAGGTGTATGCGACTCTCGATCGACTGGAACGCGACGGCCTCGTCGTGAAGCTCGGAGCGAGCACCACGGGGCACGTGTTCTACTCCATCACCGACGAAGGCCGAGCTGAGGTGGCAACGTGGTTCGAGACCGCCGAAGCTGGTGCTGATGTCGATGAGTTGGCACTGAAGCTGGCGTTAGCCCAGTCGCTTCCCGGTGTGGATGCCGCGGCGCTGGTCGATCGCCAGCGCGCTGCGACCGCGCTCGAGGTCGACGCGTTGCGCACCGGCAGCAGCTCGGCCGATCTGGCGCGACAGCTCGTGGATGATGCGCGGATTGCAGCGGCTGAGGCCGTTCTGGGCTGGCTGGCCCGAGCCGAAACCCTGGTGGCCGAGTCGCGTCCGTTCGCTCTCGACGTCGAGCCCCCGCGACGGGGCAGACCCGTTCGTGCCTGAACGGAGTTGAGTTCGGCACAAATTCCCGCCGGGCCGAACTACATGCTTGTATTTCGGCGGGTTTGTCCGCGATAATGACCTCAGTGGATGTGGTTTGCTACACACCACACAATTGAACAGCTGGTCACATACCGTTCCACGGATCGATGGGGAAGTCGCATCCAACCGGAACGGAGTTATCGTGACTGCATCACACGCTCGCGGAGTGCTATTTGTGCACTCTTCGCCACGCGCACTGTGCCCTCACATCGAGTGGGCTGCAGGTCGCGCGCTCGATCGCGCCGTCAACTTCGACTGGGATCAGCAGCCCGTACTCAAGGGCTCGCAGCGCGCTGAGTTCTATTGGGAAGGCCCACGCGGCACCGGGGCACGACTCGCGTCCGCGCTTCGCGGCTGGGAGCACCTGCGTTACGAGGTCACCGAAGACGCAGGCCTCGGCACTGATGGTGGTCGCTGGATGCACACGCCCGATCTCGGAATCTTCTACGCACAGACCGACACCGCAGGCAACATGGTCATTCCCGAGGACCGCGTGCGATACGCGATGGACATCGCCGGCGCCAACGCGACCGAACTCCACCGCGAGCTGAGGCTCGCCCTCGGGCAGGCCTGGGACGAGGAACTCGAAGTATTCCGGCACGCCAGCCAGGACTCGGCTGTTGTCTGGCTCCACAAGGTCGGCTAACACGTTTCACATCAGCGCATCAACGTAAGGAGGCATCATGGACACCCTGCATCGCGAACTTGAAGACCTGATCGGTGAAGTGGCTCCAACATTCATCGACCTCGAACAGCTCGAGCGACTCGTCACAGAAGACGACATGCTTACGTTCGACGGTGAATGCACTCTTCATGATGGTTGCCGACCGATCGCAGCCTGAAGCCAACAAGCCACCCGGCATCGCCCGGATCTGGTAGCTGCGGGAGCGAAGCGGTCGCCGCAACAGCGGAGGTCGCAGTTATCGCATCGTGGTGCACAGAGTCCGGGTGATGAACGGGTTCAACGACAAAACCCTGGACGACCTCACGGTTATCCAGGGTTTTTGTCTGGGTCACGCCCGAGCGATCAGTAGCTGCGGAACGCCGCAACAGCGTTGTGGCCACCGAAGCCGAACGAGTTGCTGATCGCCACAAGATCGCCGTCACCCAGTGCGCGAGGGGATGTCACGACGTCCAGCAGGATTTCTGGATCCTGCTCGGTGAGGTTGATTGTCGGCGGTGCGGTGCGGTGATGCAGGGCCAGGATCGTGAAGATGGCCTCGAGAGCACCTGTGCCGCCGAGAAGATGACCCGTCGCGGCTTTCGTTGCCGACACCGGAATGTTGGCGAGGTGGTCGCCGAAGACCCGCAAAAGCGCGCGGTATTCAGCGATGTCGCCCACCGGGGTGCTCGTGGCGTGAGCGTTGATGTGCCGTACATCTGCTGGAGACGCTCCGGCCTGCTCAAGAGCGCCGAGCATGGCGCGAGCAGCTGCCGAACCCTCCGGGTCTGGAGCGGTGATGTGGAAGGAGTCGCTGGTGACGGCGCCACCGGCCAACTCAGCATAAATACGTGCGCCACGGGCGAGCGCGTGCTCCTCAGTTTCGAGCACGATCGTTGCCGCGCCTTCGCCAAGCACGAATCCGTCGCGACTGATGTCATACGGGCGTGAGGCCGAAGCTGGGTCGTCGTTTCGCTTGGAGAGAGCCTGCATCGAGGCGAAGGCCGCGATGGGCAGTGGATGAACGACCGCTTCGGTACCGCCAGCGATGACCACATCGGCGAGGCCAGCCTGAAGGTGCACGTAGGCGTTGGCGATTGCCTCGGTGCTTGACGCACACGCAGAGACATCGGTGCGGGCATAGGCCCGTGACGGAATGGACATGCTGATCGCGGCCGCCGCCGCGTTGGGCATGAGCATGGGGATGGTCATCGGAAGAACCCGGCGAGGGCCCTTCTCCTTGAGCGTGTCCCACGCATCGAGGAGCGTCCACAGCCCGCCGATACCCGTGGAGTAGTCGACGCCGATGCGAACGGGGTCAACGTCGGGAGAGCCGGCGTCTGCCCAGGCCTCACGCGCGGAGATCAGCGCGAACTGGCTCGAAGGGTCGAGTCGCTTGTATTCGACACGCTCGAGCACTTCCTCCGGTCGCACTTTGGCTTCCGCTGCGAACGTGACGGGGAGCCCATACTGCTCTACCCAGTCATGCTTGAGGCTTCGCGCTCCGGACTCGCCGGCAAGAAGTGCGTCCCACGACTCGCGGGCGGTGCCGCCGAGTGGGGAGGTGGCGCCGATGCCGGTTACAACGATCTTTTTGGTCATTTCACGTTCCTTTTGGAGCGGGCATTGCCAGTGGAATGGCGGCCCGGTGACCGGCCCGCCATTCCGCTGAGGGAGTGTTAGCCCTGTGCGCTGGTGATGAAGTTGACGGCGTCGCCGACGGTCTTGAGGTTCTTGACCTCTTCGTCCGGGATCTTCACGTCGAACTTCTCTTCTGCGTTGACGACGATCGTCATCATCGAGATCGAGTCGATGTCAAGGTCGTCGGTAAACGACTTGTCCATCTCGACGGTGTCCGTCGCGATGCCGGTTTCGTCGTTGATCAGTTCAGCCAGGCCGGCGAGGACTTCTTCGGTGGACAATGCCATTGTTTTTTCTCCTTGGGGGATGTGATTTGACCGTGGGACAGTTTACGGGAGTACGACAACCTGCGCGCCGAAAACGAGCCCGGCGCCAAAACCGATCTGGAGGCAGAGGCCACCGCTCAGTTCAGGGTTCTCCTCCAGCAAGCGATGCGTCGCGAGAGGGATTGAGGCGGCCGAGGTGTTTCCGGTGGTCGCGATGTCGCGACCGATGACGACGCTTTCGGGGAGTTTGAGTTGCTTTGCGAGCTCATCGATGATGCGCATGTTGGCCTGGTGAGGGACGAACGCGGCCAGGTCAGACGCCTCGATTCCCGCCGCCTCGAGCGCCTGCTTGGCGACCTTCGCCATCTCCCAGACGGCCCAGCGGAAGACGACCGGACCTTCCTGGCGGAGGGTGGGCCATTCGGATGTTCCATCACGGAAGTCAACCAGGGTGCTGTCCATGCCCACGGCATCAGCTTTCGAACCGTCTGAGCCCCAGACCGGCGCCGCGATGCCGGCGTAGTCGCTGGGGCCGATGACGACCGCGCCCGCACCATCACCGAGGAGGAACGAAATCGACCGGTCGGTGGGGGAGACGACGTCAGAGAGCTTCTCTGCTCCGACAACCAGCGCGTAGTGCGCAGCGCCGGAGCGGATGAGTGCGTCGGCCTGGGTGACGCCGTAGCTGAACCCGGCACAGGCAGCGTTGCTGTCATAGGCCGCAGCAGGGTTGGCGCCGACCCGGTCGGCGAGCACCGCCGCGATGGAGGGAGTCTGCTGCACGTTACCGATGGTGGCGACAATGACGAGGTCGATCTGATCGGCGGGGATGCCCGACTTCTCGATCGCCTCCTTCGCCGCATCCGTCGCCATGTCGACGGCGAGGATGCCGGCCGATGCGCGGGTTCGTGTGATGATTCCGGTTCGCTGCTGGATCCACTCATCGCTCGAATCGATCGGGCCGATCAGTTCGCTGTTGGGTACAACGAGGTCGCCGCGTGAGGCGCCGTAGCTGTAGATCCTGGTGAACTCGACACCGGTGGACTGGGTGAGTACTGCTCTGGTCATGCTGTTCAGATCCCATCGATCATGGCGAACGCTGCAGGCAGGTCGTCAGGGGTTTTGACTGCGACTGAGGGAATTCCCTTCAGCGCACGTTTGGCCAGTCCGACCAGCGCGCCCGCAGGTGCGAGCTCGATGATTCCTGTGACACCGGCCGCGGCAAGCGCAGCCATGGACATGTCCCACCGTACCGGGGACGAGACCTGGCCGACCATCAACTCCACGAAGTGACTGCCGCTGTTGATGCGGGAACCGTCGCGGTTCGTCCAGATCGGAATTGTCGGGTCGTTCTTCTCGAGACCGGCAGCGAACAGTTCGAGGCGGCCGACGGCGGGCTGCATGTAGCGGGTGTGGAAGGCGCCAGCGACCTGCAGAGGAATGACCCGGGTGCCGGCGAGCGGGTTCGCGGCGAACTCGGCCAGAGCCGGCATGGCGCCAGCGACAACGACCTGTCCGCCTCCGTTGAAGTTGGCGGGCTGCAGGCCGAGTTCTGCGAGCCGTTCGAGCAGTGCGACCTCGTCGCCGCCCAGAACTGCAGACATGCCGGTGGGCTCGAGCGCTGCGGCATCCGCCATCGCCTGCCCGCGCTCACGCACGAAGGCGACGGCGTCATTTTCGCTCAGGATGCCAGACACCGCGGCCGCGGTGATCTCGCCCACCGAGTGACCCGCTACACCGCCGACCTTCTCCCGACGGCCGTCGGCGAGCAATGCGGAGGCGGTCAGAAGCCCCGCGGCGACGATGAGCGGCTGAGCCACTCGGGTGTCGCGGATGGTGTCTGCGTCACTCGTGGTGCCGTGTGCGATCAGGTCGATGCCGACCGCGTCTGACATTGCACCGAGCTGGTCGCGGAATCGCTTTTCAGCGAGCCAGGGGTCGAGGAAGCCGGGAGTTTGGGAGCCCTGTCCGGGGGCGACGATGACAATCACCGTTCCAGTCTGCCAACTCTGTCTGAATCGGTGCTGTTGGGACTCACCTAATCTTCAGTCGAATCGTTGTGGCAATCATTGCGGACAAATCGGGTACGAGCCCGCACCTTATGCTTATCCGATGCCTGCGACTCGTTCTTTCCTAACGTCCGCTCTCATCATCGCCGCAGGTCTTGCATCGACGATCGCCCTGACCATCGTCACTCAGGTATCGATGCTGATGTCCCAGCCGGGCTGGAAACTCTCCAACTTCCGGGGCTATTTTGCTGGAGATCAACTCTCCTACTTCGCGATCGTGATCAACGGATCGCAGGGACGTTTCGCTGCTGTTGAACCGTTCACCGAAACTGGCACTATCAACTACCCGCACCTTTACTACTCGCTGCTGGGAGCTGTCTCCTACGTCACCGGCGTCACGCCAGCGGCCACATGGAGCGTCGTCGGGATTTGCTTCATCGTGCTTCTCACGGTGTCGGTATCGATTGCTGCGGTGCTCATGACCCGGAATCGCTGGTTTGCGTTTGTCGGCCCGATTCCTCTGGTGATCGGCACATTGTCAACGTTCATCAGCGGAACCTGGATGACGCTCCTCGACTCCCACGCCGTGCTGTGGGGGCCGTTTGCGGTCCTGTTCACGCTCAACGGCGAAGCGGCGTCGCTCTCAGTCGCCGGCGTTGCACTGCTGGCAGTGCTCGTTCTCGCGGTGCGCGCGCCCAGCACGAGGGTGTGGCTCATAGTCGGAATCGCGGCTGCGGCTGTCGTCGGATTGCTGGGTAACGTTCAGACTTACGCCTTCCTCACCAGCGTCTACGTGCTGTGCTACACGGTCGCCGCTTTTGGGCTGTCGCGACGGCCGCGCCGGAGCCTCATCGCCCTGTCTGGTGGTCTTGTCGTTGCGCTCTTCTTCGTAGGGCCCCTGGTCGCACCGGCGCTGGGTCAGCTCGCTACCCTCACTCTGGGCTTGGTGCCAGCGATCCCCGGTCTGATCCTCGTGCTTGTCCGTACCCGCGGATTGCTCGCCATCCCCGCCGTCGCTCTCGCATTGGCAGCCTCTCCGCAGATCATCGGAACATATCTTGCGACGAAGGCAGGCGACCCCTTCCTCGCGTATCGCGTGGCGTCCAGCAAGAACCTCGGGGTTCCCCTCCACCTCGGACTGCTGTGTGCGATGGTGCTTCTGGTGCTGCTCGCGTACATCGCGGTTGTCGGTTTCCGTCGACGGGATGTATTCCTCCGTTCCTACCCGATCGCCATTGTGACGGTCTGGTTCGTCGTCGCTGGCAATGACAGCTGGGGTGCAAATCAGGAGCCGTACCGGTTCTGGATCGACATGTTTGTTTTCACGGCCGTGACCTCGGTGCCGCTATTCGGCTATGCGGCGTACCTCGTATTGAGAAACCGGCCGGAAATAACGCGGAAAGGGTGGGCGGTGCGAATCGTCGCAACCGTCCTGCCTGTCGCACTTATCGGCGTCTCGCTCGTGGACTGGTCCAGCTTCTACCGCTATGGCGAGACCGAGGTTATCGGGCTGTCCTTTCAATCAGAACGTCAGCGAGCGGCGTCGGAGGCGGTAGCTGCTGCCGACGCGATGGTGCTGACCGATCCGTGCCTCGATCCTCTGCACTTCAAGGCCAACACGGGCGCCGCAATTGTGTACTACAACGGCGGTATGGCCTGGCCCGCAGACAAACCGGCCATTCTCGGCTTGCTCAGGCTCCGCAACGAGGGAGTTCTGCCCAGCCAGGCAGTGCTGCAGAATGCCGATGTGAATTGGGTCATCACCGACGACTCGTGTGCGGTGGACTGGGCAGAAGATGGCTCCGGGTACCTCGAACGAGTCAGCTCAGGTAGCTACGCCGAGGCGGGCGGAACTGTAACGCTCACGCTGTGGCGGGTGAACGAAAACTAGTCAGCGGCGCTTCGTCGAATCAGGGTCGGCAATCGACCCGATGATGAGGGCGGCCTGCAGGATGAGCGCTTCGCGCGCACCGGTGGCATCCCAACCGATGACGTCGCTGACCCGCTTGAGGCGGTAGCGGACGGTGTTGGGGTGCACGAAGAGCTCACGAGCCGTCGCCTCGAGAGACCGACCATTGTCGAGGTAGCACCAGAGGGTCGCGAGCAGATCGGTGGAGTGGGCCTGCAACGGCTTGTAGATGCGATTGATGAGGGTCGACCGCGCGAGCGGGTCACCCGCGAACGCGCGCTCGGGAAGCAGGTCGTCGGCCAGCGTCGGGCGTGGCGCATTGCGCCAGGAGCGTGCCACAGCGAAGCCTGCGAGAGCTGCCTTGGCGCTCTTCGACGCGTCGACCAGTGACGGCACCTCGTGGCCGAGCACCAGATGCCCGGAACCGAACCCCGGCTCGAGCTGCCGGGCGATGTCGAGGAAAGGCATCGGCTCGGTGGCATCCGGGCTCTCGGTCCTGGGGCTCGCGCGCCCAATCACCAGCACGAGCCGGCTGCCTTGCACGCCGATCAAAACGTCGGCGCTGAGGTGGCGCGCAGTTCGACGCAGTTGGTCGACGTCCAGCACTTTTGGTGCCGTCCCGACCAGGACGCAGACTTCACCATGGCCGTTCCAGCCGAGGGCTGCGATGCGCGATGGCAATTCGTTGTCGTACTCGCCGCTCAGGATCGAGTCGACCACGAGCGCTTCGAGGCGGGCGTCCCAGAGACCACGGGCTTCCGCGGCACGTGCGTAAACGTCGGCAGCGGCGAACGCGATTTCGCGCGAGTACAGCAGGATTCCTTCGCGCAACACATCGTCGTCGCTCTTGATGCGATGCTCTACGACCTCAACGGTCAACCGGATGAGCTGAAGCGTCTGGGTGAGTGACACCGATCGAAGCAGCTCCCTGGGGGCCGCCCCAAAGACGTCGGCGGCGATCCACGGTGTCGACTTCGGATCTTCGAACCAACTGATGAAGCTCGTGATTCCGGCCTGCGCGACCAGCCCGACGGCAGAGCGCCGCCCTGGAGGCATGTCGCCATACCAGGGCAGCGTCTCCTCGAGTCGCTTCAGAGTCGCCGTTGACAGCTCACCGGTGATGGTGCGCAGCCAGGCGAGCGTCTGCTCTTTGGTCTTCTGGACGGGTGGAATGCTCGGCCTAGCTTTCCCCGCCGGCCGACCCGGTCGTACCCGCCGTGACATCGAGCAACTTGTACTTCTCGATGGCCTGGGCAGGCAGCGAACGGTCGACGAGCCCACGCTTCGCGAGCGACTGGAGGGTGCGCACCACGACGGAGGGGCTGTCGATCTTGAAGTAGCGGCGAGCTGCTGCCCTGGTGTCCGAGAAACCGAAGTCGTCGGCGCCAAGGGTGGCGAAGTCGCCGGGCACGAACTGCCTGATCTGGTCGGGCACTGCGTGCATGAAGTCGGTGACCGCAATGAACGGACCGTCGGATCCCGACAGCTTCTGCGTGACATACGGTACGCGTTCCTCGGCATCCGGGTTGAGGAAGTTGTGTTCCTCAGCGGCCAGACCATCGCGACGGAGTTCGGTCCAGGATGTCACCGACCAGACATCGGCGGATACACCCCAGTCATCGGCCAGCAGCTGCTGCGCCTCAAGCGCCCACGGCACCGCGACACCAGAGGCGAGGATCTGGGCACGAGGACCCTCGATCGCTGCCGTCTTGAGGTGGTAAATACCCTTCAGGACGCCATCGACGTCGAGGTTCTCTGGCTCGGCCGGATGCTGGATTGGCTCGTTGTACAGCGTCAGGTAGTACATGACGTTGGGGTCGGGATGCACCCCTCCGTACATGCGCTCGAGACCGGCACGAACGATCTGCGCGAGCTCGTAGCCGTAGGCCGCGTCGTAGCTGACCACGGCCGGGTTTGTGGATGCCAGCAGGATCGAGTGACCATCAGCATGCTGAAGGCCCTCGCCGGTGAGGGTGGTGCGGCCTGCCGTGGCGCCCATGATGAACCCGCGGGCCATCTGGTCACCGGCGGCCCACATGGCGTCACCCGTGCGCTGGAAGCCGAACATCGAGTAGAAGACATATACGGGAATCAGGGGTTCACCCTGGGTCGCGTATGCCGTTCCGGCGGCCGTGAATGCGGCGAAGGCACCGGCTTCGTTGATTCCGACGTGCACGATCTGGCCCTGCGGGCTCTCCTTGTAGGCAAGGAGCAGCTCGCGGTCGACCGAGGTGTAGTGCTGCCCGTTCGGGTTGTAGATCTTCGCGGTCGGGAAGTAGGCATCCATACCGAAGGTGCGAGCCTCATCCGGGATGATCGGAACGATCCGGTTGCCGATGCCCTTGTCGCGCAGCAGGTCTTTGAGCAGTCGGGCGAACGCCATTGTGGTGGCGATCTCCTGCTTGCCTGAGCCCTTCTTCGCGATGTCCCACACGGACTCGGCCGGCAGATCGATCTGCGTGTACTTCGAGCGGCGTTCCGGCACGAAGCCGCCGAGTTCACGACGACGTTCGTGCAGGTACTGGATCGCCTCGTCGTTCTCGCCGGGGTGGTAGAACGGCGGCTGGTACGGGTCGGCCTCGAGCGCAGCATCCGTGATCGGAACACGCATCTCGTCGCGGAACTGCTTGAGGTTGTCGAGTGTCAGTTTCTTCATCTGGTGGGTCGCGTTGCGGCCCTCAAATGACGGACCGAGCCCGTAGCCCTTGACGGTCTTCGCGAGGATGACCGTGGGCTGGCCCTTGTGCTCCTGAGCAGCCTTGAACGCGGCGTACACCTTGCGGTAGTCGTGCCCGCCTCGCTTGAGGTTCCAGACCTGGTCGTCGGTGTAGTCCTTGACCAGCTCGAGCGTGCGAGGGTCGCGGCCAAAGAAGTTCTCCCTGACGTATGCGCCACTCTCGGCCTTGTAGGTCTGGTAGTCGCCGTCCGGGGTGCGGTTCATCAGGTCGCGCAGGGCGCCCTCGGTGTCACGGGCGAGCAGGGAATCCCACTCGCGGCCCCAGACGACCTTGATGACGTTCCAGCCAGCACCGCGGAAGAAGCTTTCGAGCTCCTGGATGATCTTGCCGTTGCCGCGCACCGGGCCATCGAGGCGCTGCAGGTTGCAGTTGATGACAAAGTTCAGATTGTCGAGCCCGTCGTTTGCGGCCCACTGAAGGGCGCCGCGGCTTTCAACCTCGTCCATCTCGCCGTCGCCCAGGAAGGCCCAGACCTGCTGGTCAGATGCATCCTTGATCCCACGGTTGGTGAGATAGCGGTTCGACTGCGCCTGGTAGATCGCGTTGATCGGTCCGAGACCCATCGACACGGTCGGGAACTGCCAGAACTCCGGCATGAGGCGAGGGTGCGGGTAGCTCGAGAGACCACCGGTCGGGTGGGATTTCTCCTGGCGGAACCCGGTCAGCTGGTCTTCGTTCAGTCGACCCTCGAGGTACGCACGGGCGTACATGCCGGGGGAGGCGTGGCCCTGGTAGAAGATCTGGTCGCCGCCGCCGGAGTGGTCGGCGCCGCGGAAGAAGTGGTTGTGTCCAACCTCGTAGAGCGAGGCGGACGACGCGTAGGTCGAGATGTGTCCGCCGACGCCGACGCCGGGTCGCTGCGCACGATGGACGGTAATCGCGGCGTTCCAGCGAATCCACGCGCGGTACCGGCGCTCCAGCTCCTCGTTGCCGGGGAACTCGGGCTCGTCCTCTGCCGCAATGGTGTTGAGGTAGTCGGTGGTGGGAACCATCGGCACGCCCAGATGAAGGTCTTTCGACCGCTTGAGCAAGCTCAGCATGATCTCGCGACCGCGCTCGTGCCCGTGGGTTGCGACGAGACCGTCGAGCGACTGCTGCCACTCTGCGGTTTCCTCCGGATCCCTGTCGATGTTGTTCACCGAATACGGGTCCTGGTCGTTCACCGTCACCGTTGACCTCTTTCTCATGAGAAATGGGGGTTTTTGAGAGTTCACTCTCGACCGTCGGGTTGCGAAGGTCATCAGAGCTCGTGCTGGACAGGCCGCCACAAAAGATCTGTTGCGCCAATAGATTCTAGTCACCGACGATGCGCCGCCTCGTACGGGCGTAGGATTGCGCCTCGTGCCTGATCGAAATCGAGTCACGGCGCGAAGGGATATTCAGCATGACTCTTGCGAATGACACGACAGCGCCGGATTTTGATCTGCCGAACCAGTTCGGCGAACACATCCGTCTGCACGATTTCCGCGGCAAGAAGCCTGTCGCACTCGTGTTCTTCCCGCTCGCGTTCTCGAGCACCTGCACCACCGAGCTGTGCGATCTGCGCGACAATCTGGCGCTGTTCCAGCACGACCAGGTCGAACTCATCGGAATTTCGGTCGATTCGAAGGCCACCCTTCGCGCCTTCGCCGACGCCGAGGGCTACGACTTCACCCTGCTCGCCGATTTCTGGCCGCACGGCGCTGTCGCCAAGGAGTACGGCGTGTTTCTCGAGGAGAAGGGCTTCGCCACCAGGGCGACGTTCCTCATCGACATCGATGGCGTGATCCGGTCGTCCTTCATCACGGCCCCTGGTCAGGCCCGGTCGATCGGTGAATACACCGAAGCTCTCGCCGAGCTGAATGCAACCCGGGTCTAGCTAGCCCAACAGTGAGACGGCGCGGGCGATGACCAGCGCGAGAATCACGAATCCGGCAAACGACTGCAGCCCCATCAGAGCCTTGGCCCTGTGCGAGAGCGGCATCGTGTCTGTGGGGCTGAACGCCATCGAGTTGGACAGCGAAAAGTACAGGTAGTCGATGAAGCTGGCCGTCCAGTTCAGACGATTGGATGACCGCACAGCGACCTCTTCGACGGCGTCGTGATCTTCATCCTGCGGAAAGCGGAAGTCTGCCGGCGGCAGATCCTTGCGAGAACGGGTTGATCGCGCGACCGCGCCCCCGCGGTCGATCTCCCAGTACAGCAACGCGAACACGATCACGTTGGTCACCCACACCTGCAACGCGGCGAGCAGAAGATGTGGACCGTCGTCTTTGCTCGAGGAGATCAGCTGGTTGATGAGCTGGATGAGCGCCACCTGGTTGGCGACCAGGAGCAGCAGCGTTTGGCCGACAGACAGGGCCCGCGACCACCGCGTTTGCCGATGCATCCGCAAGGGATTCACCGCAAGCACCGGGATTAGCAGCAGCAGCCCCAGGCCGACCACGACGTATCGCAGCGGCTCGAAGAATGAACTTGGCAGCAAAGCGTAAAGAGCAAGGGCGACGATGAGGGCGATTGCGGCGGGCCAGCGGTGTTCCGCACGCCCGGACTTCTCACGAGAGACCATGAGCAGAGTGTATGAGCGCGGATTTGTTCCGTCAGGATCTTGACACTCGGGGAAAATGCGACCTGAGTGGAGGGCGATTTTTCGCAATCGAGACTTAGCGCTATTGTTGCAATCCTGCGGATTATCGCCGCGGGCCTTTAGCTCAGTTGGTAGAGCGCCACGTTTACACCGTGGATGTCATCGGTTCGAGCCCGGTAGGGCCCACCACCAAAAAGCCCCGGATCTCCGGGGCTTTTCGTGTTCCCGGCCTCGGTCTGCGCCCCACAATGTGAGAAAGTTTTTTCGTTAGCTGTCCTTTTCGCGGCGTCTTGAACGTCGTGCTGGTGTAACAACCAACTAGAAGGAGTCATCGTGGAATACATGCTTTTCATTTGCACCGATCCCTCAGCGCCGAAATATGTGGCGGCCGAGGACAACATCGTGGAGTGGGGCGCCGAGATGGATTCGCGGGGTGTCACCCGTCACGGAAACAGGTTGCGCCCGGTGGAGGATGCAACCACCGTTACGGTCCGTGAGGGCGAAGTGGTGGTCTCCGACGGGCCCTTCGCCGAGACCAAAGAATGGATTGCGGGCTACGACATCATCGACTGCACCGATCTCGATGAGGCCATCGAGGTGGCGTCGAAACATCCCATGGCGCGCTTCGGCAAGATTGAGATCAGGCCCGTGTGGCCGCTCGGAGAGTAAGCATTCGCCGATGATCGCAGGGAGGGTGAGATGGTGACGGAGCCGGCAACGGAGGTGCAGACTGCCATCGCGTTGGCCTCCGCCGCTGAAACCGCGCGAATCACCGCAACCCTCATCCGAGTTACCGGCGACTGGAGCCTTGCCGAGGATTGCGTGCAGGATGCGTTCGCGCGCGCCCTCGTCGACTGGCCGGTGCGCGGTATTCCCAAAAACAGCGGGGCCTGGCTGACGACCGTAGCCAAGAACCGCGCGATCGACCGGATGCGCAGTGCCGCCAGTGAGAAGAGGGCGGTGCGTGAACTTGCGACCCTCACCAAACTCGAAGGATTACCGGAAGGGCCCGGCGCCAACCCTGCGGTCGACGACGATCGGTTGCGGCTCATCTACACCTGTTGCCACCCTGCCCTCCCGCTCGAGGCTCGGGTTGCTTTGACCCTGCGCACCGTCGCAGGTCTCACCACAGGCGAGATTGCGCGCGCGTTCCTGGTCTCGGAGGCAACCATGTCGAAACGATTGGTTCGGGCGCGCGCGAAGATTCGGAACGCAGGAATCCCGTATCGTGTGCCGCCGCCGGAGCTCATATCCGAACGCACTGCCGGCATCCTGTCAGTGCTCTACCTCATGTTCAACGAGGGATATTCGGCCACGGGCGACAGCGCGTTGATCCGCGAACCACTCGTCCAGGAAGCGATGCGCCTGGCCCGACTCCTGATCGCCCTACTCGACGATTCCCCCCAGCAAACGGAGGCCCTCGGTCTTCTGGCGCTGATGCTGTTCCATCATGCGCGGAGGGAGACGCGTACGGACGCCGCGGGCGACCTGGTGACGTTGGAGGAGCAGGACCGTGGATCGTGGGACGAGGCTTCAATCGCGGAGGCTAATGCGCTGTTGGCGGCTGCCGAGCAACTGGGCATTTCACGCCGTTCACGGCCCGGCAGCTACTGTGTTCAGGCCGCCATCGCCGCCTGCCATATGGTCGCCCCCGACGCAGGCAGTACGGACTTCGCGAAGGTAGCCGCGCTATATGAGCTCCTTGGGCAGATCGCACCGTCCCCGGTCATCGAGCTCAACCGTGCCGTCGCCGTCGCGATGTCTCAAGGACCGGAGGCCGGTCTTGCGCTCATCGACCGGCTGGAGAGGGAACGATCTCTCGACGGCTACTACCTTCTGCCTGCGGCGAAAGCTGACCTCCTGCGTCGCCTCGGCAGAAAAACCGAGGCACACCGCGGATACCGGCGGGCTAGGGAGCTTGCACCGTCGGAGGTTGAGCGCCGCTACCTCAGCAAGCGCCTGGCAGAAACGGCCCCCGCATCTCAGACCGACCAAACTACGAGCCCGCGAACGGGCGCAGAGGAGAAAAAATGAAACACCTCTTGTTGATTCCGAGCAATGTTGAAACCTGGGAAGCTCTTCCCGCGACCGAAATCGAAGCAATCATGGGAGCCCACGCCTCCCTGCAGAAGGAGCTCGTGGCCTCCGGAGAATTCGTGGAGGCGCATGAGCTGAGCGAGGAGGCAAAGTTCGTCACATCGAAGGACGGCAGAAGCACCGTGACTGATGGTCCCTTCATGGAGACCAAGGAGTTTGTGGCCGGTTTCTACATCGTCGATTGCGTTGACATGACACGCGCGGCGGAGATCGCCGGAAAGCTCGGCGAGTCGAAACTGTGGCCCATCGAGATACGCCAGATTGGCTCGTAGTCGTGCGAGTGTCCAGCATGAGTGACCAGCTGTTGCTGGCGCAGCTGTCCAGCGAACGCGAACATGTGCTGCAGGTTGTGGATGGGCTGACCGAAGCCGAGATGAGCCAGTCGCTCGTTCCATCAGGGTGGACCATAACGAGCCTTCTCAACCACCTCGCCTTCGACGATGAGATGTTCTGGATCTCGGCCGTTCTCAGCGGCGACTCCGAGGCGATCGCCGCGCTTCACGACGGTTGGGCATCCCGCCCCATGACGGGCGCCGAAGCGGTCGAGATCTATAGGCGCCAGATCAGGCGAAGCAACAGGATCCTCGCGGAAGTTGATCTTGATGACCCACCCCGCTGGTGGCCGCCAGCCAGCGAGTTCGCCGCACCACCAATGCGCGCGGGCCGTGAGGTCGTCTTTCGCGTGCTGTTAGAGACATCCACTCACGCGGGCCACCTCGACATCGTGCGCGAACTGATCGACGGACACCAACATCTTGTCGTCAACTGATCAGTCCCACTGCAGGCTTCCCGAAAGGACCACCACAATGCCACAATTTGCCATCCTCATCTACGCGGACGAGTCCCTCCATGCCGTCGACGCGGCAGAAGCCGACCTTGAGGAGCACGATCAACACGCAAATGACCTTTCGGTCTCAGGCACCATGTCGCTCGCCTTTGCCCTGACCCCTCGAGCTGATGCGGTGTCCATTCGACGGGACAGCACAGACGCTGAACCATTCGTCAAGGCCGATCAGTTCGTGGCGGGCTTCTACGTCATAGAAGCTCCCGACCTCGACGCCGCTGTGGCGATTGCCCGCCTCAACCCAGCGACCCGCACTCGCACCGGTGGTGTGGAAGTCCGACCCGTGCACAGCGGGGGCATCACCGCGAACGACGACTAAGCGGGATGACTGAGCGACTGCCGTCAGCGGGTCAGCAGCAGGGCGTCACCCTGGCCGCCACCGCCACAAAGCGCAACGGCAGCGCGCCCCGAACCGCGCCTCGCGAGTTCATGGGCCGCGTGTACAACCAGTCGCGCACCGGAGGCTCCGATGGGGTGACCGAGGGCGATCGCGCCGCCGTGGATGTTGACGATGTCGTGACTGAGGCCGAGTTCGGACGCCGAGCGCAGGCTCACCGCAGCGAAAGCTTCGTTGATCTCGGCGAAGTCGAGACTGTCAGCGGTCCAGCCCGCGTTCTTCAGCGCGGCCGCGATGGCGCGCGACGGCTGTGAATGCAACGAATTGTCCGGGCCGGCCACATGGCCGGAGTGATTCAGAACGGCGAGCCAGGTCAGACCGTGCTCCTCGGCCCACGCGCGACTGGCCAGGATGACGGCAGCCGCGCCGTCACTGAGCGGTGAAGAGTTGCCGGCGGTGATGGTGCCGTCCGCGTCGAAGGCGGGGCGAAGACCGGCCAGGGTCTCGACGGTGGTGCCGGCGCGAACGCCCTCATCCGTGTCGATAATAAGGTCGGCACCTTTGCGCTGAGGGATGGTGACGGGTGCGATCTCCTCGGCGAAAATCCCGGAGTCGATGGCAGCGGCGGCGCGCACGTGGGACGCTGCGGCGATCTCGTCCTGCTCGGTGCGGCCGATGTTAAGCCGGCCGTTGTGGCGTTCGGTGCTGGCGCCCATCGACTCGGAGTCGAAGGCATCCGTGAGGCCGTCGTGGGCGGCGGAGTCGAGCGCAGAAACAGTGCCGTACGCCCAACCCATCCGCGATCCCGGGAGAACGTGAGGGGCGTTGGTCATGGATTCCTGGCCACCGGCAGCAACCACATCGGCTTCGCCGAGGCGGATGAGTCGCGCAGCGTCCACGATGGCGGCAAGTCCAGACAAGCAGACCTTGTTGACGGTGACGGCGGGAGTTTTCCAACCGAGGCCCGCTGCGATGGATGTTTGCCGTGCCGGGTTCTGTCCGGCGCCGGCCTGAAGCACGTGGCCGAAGATGACCTGGTCAATATCGTCGACGCTTACCCCGGAGCGTTCGACCGCTGCCGCGAGGGCGACGGCACCGAGTTGCACAGCGGTGAGTGAGCCAAGTTGGCCACGCAGCTTCCCCTGCGGGGTGCGCGTTGCCGAAAGCACCACTACGTCGTTGGGTGCTGGAGTGTTCGCCACGGTACAAACTCCTTTGTTAGCGCGCCGTTGTTGACAGCGCAGTTTCGCAACCCTAGGCTACATGAAACCTGAACCGGGTGTCAGGTTCAGATCACAATCCTTCTAAGGCAGCAGGAAAGGTCCCATCATGCGGGTCGGCAAAAAGTACTTCGTTCCAGCGTTAATAGCAACAGCGGCGATTGCATTGGCGGGCTGTGCCCCCACTGTCGACACCGGATCCAGCACAGGATCCGGCAGCGATGAACTCGCGCCCGTCGACATCTCGATCATCACCTCTCAGACCGGCCCCCTCGCGGCTTACGGTGAGGCATACCTCGCTGGCTTCGATGCCGGGCTCGACTACGCCACCGACGGCACAGGCACCGTCGACGGTCGCGAACTCAACATCGAGATCACGGACGACGCCGGCGATGCCGACAAAGCCGTCACCGCGGCGAAAGACGTGATCGGCCAGGGCAAGAAGATCATCATCGGCACCGTGTCATCCGGAATCGCCCTTGCGCTGGCCGAACAGGCCGAGCAGAACAAGGTGCTCTACATCTCCGGGCCGGCTGCAGCCGATGCCATCACCGGCGTCAACGGCTACACCTTCCGTTCGGGACGACAGAGCTACCAGGACGTTGCCACGGCGGGAACGTTCATCGGCGATCCGGCCGGTAAGTCCGTTCTCGTCTTCGGACAGGACACCGCCTTCGGTCAGGGCAACGTTGCCGCGGCAACAGCGGTGTTGGGCGGCCAGGGTGCCACGGTGACGAGCCTGCTCGTGCCGGAAGACGCCACCGAGTTCACTCCGTTCGCGCAGCAGATCGTGGACGCGCAGCCCGACCTCGTATTCGTCGCGTGGGCTGGAGCAACCTCCGGCGCAATGTGGGAAGCGCTCAGCCAGCAGGGCGTGTTCGACAGCGTCCCCGTTGCGACCGGGCTCGGCGACATCTCGACCTACGGCGCTTACGGCCCCGCCAGCGACAAGATCAGCTTCCTCAACCACTACTTCGGTGGAGCGACAGACAACGACGCCAACACGGCGATGGTGAGCTTCCTTGAGGCAGAGGGCAAGCAGGCAGACCTCTTCTCACCTGATGGCTTTGTTGCCGCACAGATGGTTGTTCAGGCAGTGCGCGAAGGCGGCGACGACGTCGACGCCATGATCGCAGCGCTCGAGGGCTGGACCTTCGACTCCGTCAAGGGATCGATCACGGTTCGCGCCGAAGACCACGCGATGATCCAGCCGATGTTCCAGGTGACCCTTGTCGCCGACGGCGCATCGTGGGCACCGTCACTGATCACTGCGGTCGACGCTGACGCAGTGACACCACCCACCGCAGAGTAAGCGGCAATGTCGAACCAGCCCGTGCTCACGGTCGAGCACCTTGCCCTCACGATCGGCGGCGCAGTCATCATCGATGACGTGTCACTGTCGGTCGCGAAGGGTGAGATGCTCGGCGTGATCGGCCCGAACGGGGCCGGAAAAACCACGCTATTCAACCTCATTTCTGGGGTGATGACTCCGACAGGTGGAGCCATCGGTCTCGAGGGACGTGACGTCACGCGCCACAGCATCCACTCGCGGGCCCGGGCTGGGCTCGGCAGAACCTTTCAAACATCCAGCCTCTTTCCGGCCCTGAGCGCCGTGGAGAATGTACGACTGGCGGCTCAGGTCAAGCTCGGCGGCGCCACCTCGGTGGTGCGATTTCCGAGGCCAAACGACAAGGCAACGACTATCGCTCGAGCTCGACTCGATGAGGTCGGACTCAGCCACCACGGCTCCACAATGGCGGGAGTTCTCTCGCACGGCGACAAACGCAAGCTCGAAATAGCGATGCTGCTGGCTACCGATCCGAGCGTCATCCTTCTCGACGAGCCCATGGCAGGTGTTGCCTCCGGCGATGTCGCCGGGCTCACCGAGGTCATCCGGCAGGTTCATCACTCCGGGCGCACTGTGCTGATGGTCGAACATCACATGGATGTCGTGCTCGGCCTGGTCGATCGTGTCGCGGTCATGCACCACGGACAGCTGCTCGCGTGCGACACACCAGAGGCAGTGATGGCCGATGAGGAAGTTCAGAAAGCGTACCTGGGGGCAGCACTGTGACGACATCCACGGGGAAAACACCAACCATGACCGACTCGATCCTGACCGTCTCCAATCTCAGCGCCAGCATCGATGGCCAGCAGGTTGTCGAGTCGGTGAGCTTTGCCATGCGTCCGGTAGGCGTGACCGCTCTGCTGGGCCGCAACGGCGTGGGAAAGACGAGCACCCTGCGAGCCATCCTGGGGCTCATTGAGCGCTCGGGCGATGTCACCATCGCGGGGGAGCGGGTCGATCGCGAACCCACCCACCGCATCGTGCAACGCGGGGTCGGATATGTGCCCGAAGACCGCGAGGTGTTCGCATCGTTGACAGTGGCCGAGAATCTGCGGCTGGCGGAGCGCGATTCATCGCCCAACCGCGAACTGATTGCCGAACTCTTCCCCGACCTCACCCAGCGGGCCGGCCAACTTGCCGGCACTCTTTCGGGAGGACAGCAGCAGATGGTGTCGCTGGCCCGCGCGCTTGTCAACGACAACCGCGTGCTGCTGGTCGATGAACCCACCAAAGGTCTCGCGCCTCTGATTGTGATGGATGTCGCCCGAGCGCTGGCCCGTGCGGCAGAAACGGTGCCGGTGCTGTTGGTTGAGCAAAACCTTCAGGTCGTTCGAATGCTCGCAGAAAAGGCGATCGTGTTGGAGGGCGGACGAGTCGTGTACGACGGCTCTGCCGACTACCTGCTGGGCAACGAGGCTTTGACCAAAGAATTGCTGGGCGTCGCATGAGCACCATAGTTCTGCTGTTGATCACCGGGCTGGGTCTCGGTGCGCTGTACTTCCTGGTGGCATCCGGCCTTTCCCTGATCTACGGCCTCATGGGCGTGCTGAACTTCGCGCACGGATCGTTCCTCACCCTTGGCGCTTTCGCAGGCTGGGAGTTGGCGCGACGCCTCGGCGGAGAGAGTTGGGTCACCCTGATTGCGTCGCTGCTGCTGGGCATGGTGGTCGGCGCGATCGTCGCCGCGGCAACGGAGTTCCTGCTCATTCGGCGCCTGTACAACCGGCACATCGAACAGGTACTCGTTACTGTCGGTCTGGCGCTGGCAACGGTTGCCCTGTTTGACGGCATTTGGGGCACAGACCCGATCTATGTCACGGCGCCACCGTGGCTGTCTCAGACGACCGAGATCCTGGGCGCGCGAGTTCCCAACGACCGGTTCCTGCTGATCGCGGCAGCGGTCCTCGTGCTCCTTGCCATCGTCGCATTCCTGAGGTTCACACGATTTGGCCTCGTCATTCGGGCCGGTGTCGAAAACCGGTCGATGGTGACAGCTCTCGGCATCGACGTTCGCAAGGCCTTCACCGTCGTTTTCGCGATCGGTGGTGCCGCTGCCGGACTGGGCGGGGTGCTGGCCTCTCACTACTTCGGCTACGTGTCGCCCCAGCTGGGCGGATCGCTGCTGATCTTTGCCTTCATCGTCACGGTGATCGGTGGCCTCGGCTCGCTCGCCGGAGCTGCGATCGCCTCCGTTGCCGTCGCGGTGCTGCAGCAATTCGCCAACTACTTTCTCGGCGGAACGGGCGACCTGATGGTGGTCCTGTTGCTCGCTGTGGTGCTGTTGGTCCGCCCGACCGGAATTCTGGGGAAGAAAGCATGAAGTCGCTCGCACGCCTCAGCCAACGCACCTGGTGGATGATCGGTGGCGCATTTGTTGTGCTTGCCGCGCTGCTGCCGCTGCTGAACATCTCGATCCCAGGGGTGCTTCCCGGCGCGACGTACACTCCGGGCACCCTTCAGTTGCTTGCGCTGTCGCTGCTGTTCGCTTGTCTCGCGCTGAGCTACCACCTGCTGTTCGGTACCGCCGGCATGCTGTCGTTCGGTCACGCCCTGTATTTCGCGCTCGGCGCCTACGGTCTCGGCATCGTGTTGAAGCAGACCGATCTCACACTCATTCCCGCGCTGGGGCTCACCCTCGCGATCGTGATCGTGGCCGCGTACCTGCTTGGCTCGCTGAGCCTCAGGGTCACCGGGATTTCGTTCGCGATGGTCACACTGGCGTTCGCCCAGGCCGGCAACGTGCTCGTGAGGCGAAACCCCGGTCTGACCGGCGGTGAAGAAGGGCTGCGGCTCGACACCACGCACATTCCCGACTTCCTCGTCGGTGTCGTCAACACCCGCAACCTTTATTGGATCTCACTGGCGCTGCTCGTCATCGTCTTCGTTGTCGTTGCCTGGTTCGAGCACTCCCGTGCCGGTCACGCGGTCACCGCAACCCGCGAGAACGAGTTGCGCGTGCGCGTCCTCGGGCTCAGGCCATTCGGTGTGAAACTGATGGCATTCGTCATCGCTTCGGTGCTGGCATCCCTCGTTGGCATGCTGCATCTGCTGCTGCAGAGCGGCACGACGCCTCGGGCTACCTCGGCAGATTTCACTCTCACGATTCTGGTGATCGTGGTGCTCGGGGGCGTCGGCTCCCGGTGGGGCGCCATCGTGGGTGGCATCATCTACACGCTGCTCGACCAGCGGCTGACGGCTCTGGCGGCATCCGATGCCATTGCCGGACTTCCCGCAATTCTCAGGATTCCGCTCTCAGAACCGCTCTTCATCCTCGGCACGCTGTTTATTCTTGTGGTGTTGTTCCTTCCCGGAGGAATCGCTGGCGCAGTGCGGCGCCTGGGAACAGGCGCTCAGGTCACCCCGCTCGCGCGAAAGCAGCTGGAGGAGGCGGAATGAGTTACAACGACGGGTTGCACACGCTGGGTCGGTGGACGGCCGATCGCGCGATCGCCACCCCAGACCGGGTGGCCGTCGACGACCGTGGCGTGGTGCTGACCTACCGCCAGCTGGATGATCGCGCCACAGCGCTGGCCGAGGCTCTCCTCGACGGTGGCTACGGTGTCGGTGACCGCATCGCCACCATCACCGGAAACAGCTCAGACCACGTTGTTGTCTTCTTCGCCTGCGCCAAGGCGGGACTCGTACTCGTGCCCCTGTCCTGGCGACTCTCGCCACGCGAGATCGCCCAGCAACTCGAGCAGGCTGACCCCGCGCTGCTGCTGGTCGAAGACGAGTTCGCGACGCTGGCAACGCTCGCCACAGACCGCCTGCTCACGCCCGTATCGAGGGGGGTCCTCGGAACCCACGGCATCGAGCGCGACATGGTGGCCCCGGAGCGGATCGGCTCGACGCCCGTCGTCCATCGGGAAGTGCACGATGACGACGCCCTGCTGATCATCTTCACCTCGGGGACTCTCGATCAGGCCAAGGGCGCGATCCTGAGTCATGCCAACTGTTTCTGGACGAATCTCTCACTCTCACGCACAGCCGAAATCACGAGCGCTGACACCGTCCTCGCGGTCATGCCGCAGTACCACGTGGGTGGCTGGAACATTCAGCCCCTTCTGGCGTGGTGGATGGGGGCGACCGTGGTGCTGGAGCGCACCTTCGATCCCGCGCGAGTGCTGCAGCTCATCGCAGACCGGCGCATCACCACCATGATGGGCGTGCCAGCCAACTACCTGATCCTCTCGCAGCATTCGCGGTTCGCCTCGAGCGACCTCTCGAGTCTCGCGCACGCGATCGTGGGTGGTGCCCCGATGCCGGAGCCACTGCTGCGCGTATGGCATGGCCGAGGTGTCGCTCTCACTCAGGGTTATGGGCTCACCGAGGCATCACCCAACGTGCTGTGCCTGCCCGACGAGGATGCGCGTGTGCGCATCGGGTCAGCGGGCAAACCGTACCCGCACGTCGATGTCGATATCGCCGACCCGATCACCGGGGAGCGCATCGATGGCGCCGGGGTGGGCGAGCTGCTCGTGCGGGGTCCCGGTGTGTTCAGCGGCTATTTCCGCGCACCAGAGGCCACCGCGCTCGCTCTGCGCGGCGGTTGGCTTGCCACTGGCGATCTGGTCAGCAGGGATGCCGAAGGCTACTACCGGGTACTCGACCGGATCAAAGACATCTTCATCACCGGGGGAGAGTCCGTGGCGCCCGCAGAGATCGAGGGTGTGCTCTTTGGGCATCCCGCTGTCGCGGATGTCGCCGTCGCCGGCGTGCCCGACGAGACGTGGGGCGAGGTCGCCGTCGCGTGGGTGGTGGTGCGGCCGGGGGCTGCTACGGACGAAACGGATCTGCTCGATTTCGCCCGCGCATCCCTCGCAAAGTTCAAGGTGCCAAAGCACGTGATGTTCGTGGACGCGATTCCACGGTCATCCAGCGACAAGGTGCGACGCAGGGTCTTGCTGAGCCAATGGGCACAACAGCAGGCGCAAACCGGACGGATCAGCTCATGAGCACCCCACTGACGGCCCGTGGCACACGCACCAGGGCGAAACTGATCGAGGCCGCCGAGACTATCTTTGCTCGCTACGGTTACACCGACGCTTCCGTGGTGCGCATCACAGAAGAGGCCGGTGTCGGCCAGGGGACCTTCTACCTCTACTTCGCGAGCAAGCTCGAGATCTTCGAAGAATTGGTGGAGGACCTCAACCGCCGCGTTCGCCGCGCCATGAGCGAGGCCTCTGGGGCGGCATCCAATCGCATCGAATCTGAGCGCGCAGGTTTTAGGGCGTTCTTCGAATTCACCGCAGAGCACCCAGCTCTTTACCGGGTCGTCCGCGAGGCAGAGTTCGTGTCGCCCAAGTCGTTGCGACTGCACTACTCGCGCATTGTGGACGGTTATATCGAGGGCCTCACAGAGGCACGCGAGCTGGGCGAGATCGGCGATATCGATCCGACCGTAGCGGCGTGGGCGCTCATGGGCATCGGCGAAATGATCGGGATGCGGTGGGTGTTGTGGGGTGACTCGCCGTCTGCCGGCGACGACGCAGATCCCACCGCGAGCGGGACTTCGCGCGTCCCGGACGAGGTTCTCGATCAGATGATTACGTTTATCCGGCGCGCTCTGGCGGTACCAGAGCCAAAGGCAGAAGGAGTCGACAAGTGACGGATCTCACGGGCCGCAGAGCTCTCGTTACCGGGGGTGCCAGCGGGATCGGTGCGGCCTGCGCGGTGTCGCTCGCGAAGGCGGGAGCTCATGTGATCGTCGCCGACCTGAACGGCGACGCCGCTCAGGCGCAGGCCGACCTCGTCGGCGGCGAGGCGTGGCAGGTCGACCTCACCGATACGGCTGCACTCGCCGACCTCGATCTCGACGTGGATGTGCTCGTGAACAACGCAGGCATACAGCACGTGAGTGCGATCGAGAGTTTCGAACCGGCGATGTTCAGCCGCATTCTGGACCTGATGATCGAGGCTCCGTTCCTGCTCGTGCGAGCAGCGTTGCCGCGCATGTACGAGCGGAAATTCGGTCGCGTCATCAACATCAGCTCGGTTCACGGACTGCGCGCTTCACCATACAAGTCGGCGTACGTGACGGCAAAGCACGCTCTCGAAGGATTCTCCAAGGTCACGGCCCTGGAGGGCGGCTTGCACGGGGTTACGAGTAACTGTGTGAACCCCGGCTATGTGCGCACACCCCTGGTGGAGAAGCAGATCGCCGACCAGGCGAAGGTCCACGGCATCCCCGAGTCTGAAGTGGTCGAAAAGGTGATGCTGACCGAGAGCGCGATCAAGCGATTGCTGGAGCCTGCCGAGGTTGCCGACCTCGTGTTGTGGCTTGCCGGCGACACCGCAGGCATGGTCACGGGCGCCTCATACACAATGGATGGCGGTTGGAGCGCACGATGACTCAGCGATACAGCACCATCACGTGTCCCGTCACCGGCGGCGATCTCACCGCGGCGATCTGGGAGCCCGAGTCGAGCCCGCTCGGCACCATCCTGCTCATTCATGGCATCACCGCGTCACACATGTCGTGGCCCCTCATCGCTGCCGCGTTTCCGCAGCACCGGGTGATCGCACCCGACCTGCGTGGCCGCGGTGGCAGCCGCAGCCTGCCGTCCCCGTTCGGGATGCCGCAGCATGCTGACGACATGAACGCCCTGCTGGATGCGACTGGGACGGAATCGGCATTCGTCGTTGGGCACTCGATGGGTGGATTTGTCGCCGCAACCTTCGCAGCGCACTACCCGGATCGCGTGACAGGTCTCGTGCTGATCGATGGCGGCCTGCCGATCCCAGCGCCGGAGGGAACCTCGAGAGAGGAGTTGCCGCAAGTCATCCTCGGGCCTGCAGCCGAGCGACTGTCGATGACGTTCCCTGATCGCGAAACCTACCAACAGTTCTGGGCCAAACATCCGGCATTCGCCGGCCACGTCACGCAGGCGATCCGCGACTACGTCGACTACGACCTCGTCGGCACCGAGCCGGTGCTGCGCCCCTCGAGCAACATCGCAGCGGTGAGTTTCGACGCGCTCCAACTCAGTGGCGACACCCGGTATCGGGCTGCGCTCGGCGAGCTGAGGATGCCTGTGCATTTCATCAGGGCACCGCGCGGACTTCTCAACCAGATCCCAGCCTTGTACTCTCCAGAACAGTGCGAGGAATGGCGTTCCGAGCTTCCCCACGTGACATTTCACGAGGCGCCGGACGTCAATCACTACACCATCACTTTGGCTGAGCGTGGGGCAGACTTCGTTGCCAGCGTCATCACAGAGCACATGGCGAACCAACCGCGGGAGGTAAAAGCGTGAGTATCGACAAGACAGTGGGCTCAGCGGCAGAAGCAGTCACCGACATCCCTCGTGGAGCGACTCTGGCCGTGGGCGGATTCGGGCTCTGCGGCAACCCGATGGCGCTCATCCAGGCGCTCCTGGAGTTGGGCTCCGACGATCTGAGCATTGTGAGCAACAACTGCGGCGTCGACGATTGGGGGCTTGGCGTGCTTCTCGCGGCTCGCCGCATTCGCAAAATGACGTCGTCGTACGTGGGCGAGAACAAGGAGTTTGAACGTCAGTTCCTGTCTGGCGAGCTGGAAGTCGAATTGACTCCGCAGGGCACGCTCGCTGAGAAGCTTCGGGCTGGTGGCTCTGGAATCGCCGCATTCTTCACGCAAACTGGCGTGGGCACCCAGGTGGCCGAGGGAGGGCTGCCTCGCCGATACGACGGCTCGGGTGGGGTTTCTATCGCATCTCCTCAGAAGGAGGTTCGCTCGTTCGACGTGAACGGCATCGCGAAAGAATTCGTGCTCGAAGAATCGATCACGACCGATTTCTCGCTCGTGCATGCGCTCAAGGGCGATCGCCATGGCAACCTCGTCTTCGCCAAATCGGCGCGCAATTTCTCGCCTCTCGCGGCGATGGCGGGTCGTGTGTGTATCGCTCAGGTCGAACAATTGGTCGAGCCCGGTGAGATCGATCCGGATGCCGTGCATCTGCCCGGCGTGTACGTGAACCGAATACTCGAGGTCGGTTCCGACATCGAGAAGAGAATCGAACGTCGCACCGTGCGGCAGGGGGTGGCGTGATGGCACTGACACGCGAGGAGATGGCGGCTCGAGCTGCACTCGAACTCGCCGATGGTTCTTATGTGAACCTCGGCATCGGGCTTCCGACACTGGTACCGAACTATGTTCCCGAGGGCCGCACGGTGGTGCTGCAGTCGGAAAACGGCATCCTCGGTGTGGGGCCGTACCCTCTCGAAGCAGACGTCGACCCCGACCTGATCAACGCAGGGAAAGAGACAGTCACCACCCTGCCCGGCACGGCATTCTTCGACTCGGCGCTGAGCTTCGGCATGATCAGGGGCGGCAAGATCGATGCCGCGATCCTGGGCGCAATGCAGGTCTCGGCCGCCGGTGATCTTGCCAACTGGATGATTCCGGGGAAGATGGTCAAGGGCCCGGGTGGCGCCATGGATCTGGTGCACGGAGCGGCTCGTGTCATCGTGCTGATGGAACACGTTGCCAAAGACGGCAGCCCCAAGATTGTGCACGAGTGCTCGCTTCCCCTCACTGGCCGTCGGGTTGTGCACCGCATCATCACCGACCTCGCCGTGATCGACGTCACCGATGGCGGTCTTGTGCTTCGTGAGCTCGCCCCCGGAGTCGACGAGGCAACTGTGCGGGCGGCAACCGAACCCGAACTCACCGTCGACCTCTTGAACCCTTAACGCCCCCACCGATCAGCGGAGATCCCATGGCAACACTTCTCGACGGCATCGTTCAGCACCGCGTTTCCACACCGCGTCTTGCGGCCTCAGTCCTTGAGCGGCCCGCCGAGAGCGCGACATCCACGGTGGTCTTCATTCATGGCAACGTCTCATCGTCGCTTTTCTGGCAGCCCACCATGCTCGGCCTCGACAGCAGTATCCGGGCGATCGCGATTGACCTGCGTGGCTTCGGTGACAGTGAGACTCTGCCAGTGGATGCCACCAGGGGCGTTCGTGATTTTTCCGATGACGTCGCGTCTGTGCTCGATTCGCTCGCCGTCGAGCGCGCAGACCTCGTGGGATGGAGCATGGGTGGGGGCGTCGTCATGCAGTTCATGCTTGACCACGCCAATCGTGTGAACACCGTGACGCTGGTTTCCCCGGTATCTCCTTTCGGGTTCGGGGGCACGAGAGGTGACGCCGGAGAGTTGCTTTCTCCCGAATGCCCGGGAACCGGTGGCGGGGGAGCGAACCCTGACTTCATTGCGACCCTGAAAGCGGGCGTCGCTGACGACGAGTCGCCGGCCTCTGCACGCACCGTGTTCCGCACCGCCTATGTGGCAGATCCCGTCGCGCACACCGAGTACGAAGACCTGTGGGTCGAGTCGATGCTCACCACGGCTACGGGCGACGACAACTATCCGGGGGATTCCGTGACGGTTCAGGCCTGGCCCGGGTTTGGTCCCGGACGTCGCGGCGTGCTCAATACGATGACTCCCGACCATTTCAACGTGAGCGCCATCGTTGACCTTCCGACCAAACCTCGCGTGCTCTGGGTGCGAGGGGTCAACGACGCAATCGTCTCAGATGCGTCCGGATTCGATCTGAACTTCCTGGGGCAGTTGGGTGTAATTCCCGGGTGGCCCGGCGCCGAGGTGGCTCCGCCGCAACCGATGATCCAGCAGACCCGCGCCGTGCTCGAAAAATACAAGGCCAACGGCGGCGAGTACACGGAGTTGGCGTGGGACAACTGCGGGCATTCGGCACACCTCGAACGCCCAGCAGAATTTCTCGAGGCGCTGTCGACGCACATCGCCTAGAGGGCGGGGTCCCGACACGGGAGGAATTAGAATTAGCCTCTCACTTATATTTCAGGAATATAAGTTGTAGACTTATCTCATGGATGCCCATCGGATAGCCGTCATCGTCGATCTCGTCGACTCCAAAGCGATCGACGATCGTCGCGCAGCGCAGGCCGCAATCGTGGCATCGTTCGCTCGCGTTGACCCGCTTGTGCCCCACGACCAGCCGCTACGCGCGACCGTGGGTGACGAATTCCAGGCCGTGTACCCCACACTCGCCGATGCGCTCGAAGCCACATTGCTCGCGCGACTGGCTTTACCGAACGCCATCGACTGCCGGTTTGGCCTGGGCCGGGGAGACGTCATCGATGTGGGCGACGGCGCGGCCGGAGTCATTCAGGACGGATCAGCATGGTGGCTGGCTCGCGAAGCGATCGACGAGGCGCATTCGCGGGAAGACGGCCGAACGCCGTCGGTGAGGTCATGGTTCCGTTCGAGCACGGATGACGCGGCTCGCGAATCGCTGGTCAACGCCTATCTGATGGCACGTGACCAGATTGTGGGTGCGATGACCGAACGCGTCAGACGCCTCACCTTCGGCACCATGCTCGGAAGCTCGCAGGGAGAACTAGCCGACCTGGAAGGAATCACCCAATCTGCCGTGTCGCAGGCCCTTCGTCGCTCCGGCGGTGCCAGCCTGATCACAGCGGTGGACGAACTGCGGAAGGGTGGCGTGTGATGCTGGGAGCGATTCTGCTCATCCTCATCGGCAGCGCCGACCTCGCGAGGGTTGGCATTACCTCCCGGTTCGTTCGTGGGATCACCATTGCGGCGTTGTGGGCAGTGGTCGTTATTCTCGCAATGGGCGGTCTCGGAATCGCCCCATGGTGGATCGCGATCGCGCTGATTCTCGCCGCGGCCTGGCTCGTGACGACGACCTCGTCGATCGACAGCAGAACCGCCCCGGGGATCCTGCCAGCTGTCGGTGTCATTGTCGCCCTTCTGGCCTTTTTGATCTGGGATCGCACGGCGCTGGCGATGGATGGTTTCATCGTCGAATGGCATGAGGGCGCGGTCTCCTCTGTTATTCAATCGCTGCCTCTGCCATCGATTGCGCTGGCGGTGGGCGTCGTGCTGTTCGCTATCGAAAGCTCGAACATCATTGTTCGCGCGGCCCTTCGGCCGACGACAAGCACGACTATTCCCGTGGTCGTGCCGAGCGCACAGTCGTCATGGTGGAGGCGAGCCCCATCTTCGACCACCGCGGTTGCCGACCTCAAGGGAGGCAGGCTCATCGGTCCCGTCGAGCGCCTGCTGATCGTTGCGCTCACGCTTGCGGGCGCCCTGCCCATCGTGGCTGGTCTCATCGCGGCGAAGGGAATCGTCCGGTATCCGGAAATTTCGAATGATGGCGCCGGGGGATCGAAGGCCGAGTATTTCCTGGTCGGGAGTCTCGTGAGCTGGGCGATCGCCGTGGCCGCAGCGGGGCTGATCTGGATATCAGTCGCGGGCTAATACCCCACGAATATAAGCGGTGCTCTTCTTTCCCGGTTTTGCGATAAGCCTCGCACGATGATCGCGTCCGCACCTGCCCCCGGCGCGTGGGCGTTGATCCTGGCATCACTGCTCTGGGGCACCACGGGAACGGCCGCGAGCTTCCTCCCCGACGACGTGAGCCCACTGGCAGTGGGTGCTTCGACGATGACCATGGGAGGCATCCTGCTCTTCGCGATCGCTGCCAAAGCCGCGATCGCTTCGCTGCGGGATGCCGCTACCCGACGCTGGTTGTTGGTGGGTAGCGTGGGCGTGTTCGTGTACCCGCTCGCGTTCTACAGCTCGATGAACCTCGCGGGGGTCGCCATCGGCAATGTCGTGTCGCTGGGCACCGGCCCCGTGTTCGCCGCCATCCTGGAGTGGGCGTTCGAGCGCCGCCGACCATCACGACTCTGGGCGGTATGTACTGCGACGGCGGTCGCGGGCATTGTGCTGCTTGCCTGGGGGAGTGACCATGGCGACAGCGCGCCGGTCCACCCAGCGAACCCCGACACCGGGGCAGGGATTGCACTGGGGCTGCTTGCAGGCTTCGCCTATGCGCTGTACACCTACAGCTCGAGTCGCGCGATCCGCTCCGGGGCGACGTCCAGCGGGGCGATGGGCGGCATGTTCGGCCTTGGCGCTATCGCGCTGGCGCCGGTCCTGTTGCTACTCGGAGGTCCCTTGCTGCAATCCAGCGACACCATCGCCATCGCTGCGTATCTGGCGCTCGGGCCGATGTTCGTCGCGTATGTATTCTTCGGGGTCGCACTGCGAACGCTTACGAGCAGCACAGCGACATCCATCACGCTCCTGGAGCCGTTTGTCGCCACGCTTCTGGCCGTGGTGGTGGTGGGAGAGCGCCTTCTTGTCGCCGGGTGGATCGGGCTGGCGCTGGTCCTCGTGCCAGTTGTTGTGCTTGCCACGGCTCGGCAAAAGCGCGTGGAGCCTCTGTCGCCATAGGATTTCGACATGGCACAAGACGACGAGGCTCATGACAAGTCCTCATTCGACCCGGAATCCACTCATCCGGGCGCGTCCGAACCGACGCCGGGAGCCTCCGACCACACCGACTCGGGGGATATTCACGATGACGACGCCCTTGCGGATGCACTAGCTGCCGAATACCGGTCGATGGCAACGGCCGCGATCCCGGTCGTGGATGGATCGGCCAATTCCCACGAGCGCGGTGGCGAAGAGTGGCTGAACGAGATGATCGAGCCGGAGACTGAGGCCGATGATGTAGCCGAGCCCGAGCCCGAGCCCGAGCCGGAGCCGGAGCGACAGCCCGAGCCGGAGCCGGAGCCACAGCCACAGCCGGAGCCGGAGCTCGCATCATCGTGGGAGCCGTCTGAAAACGCGACCTTCGTCTCGCCATTCGACCCACCCACCTCCACGATCGACGTGCCGGATATCGCTGCTGCACCATGGAGCTTGTTCCCGGCGCCAGATCCGTCTCACGCTGTGGAGCTTCCCGACGGCCCACCGCCATTCCTGTCCGAGTCTCCGGTCGAATGTTGGCCCGCTCCATCGTTTGACGAACCCATCGCAGAAGCGGCCGATGATGTGGCCGCCGGGCCGAGCGAAGAGCAGGTTGACGAGCAGGCTGACGAGCAGGCTTACGAGCCTGAGTCAGGTGCAGACATCGTGTCATCGATGCCGCCCTGGTCACTGGCGCCGCTGGTGCCGCCGACGTACTCGGGTGCCGCACAGTCACCGGTCGACACGGCCGGTGCTGAGCTGCCCGAGCCCGAGCCCGAACCCGAACCAGAGGCACAGGCAGAGGCCGAGCCGGAGCCCGAGCCCGAACCAGACGCACAGGCAGAGGCCGAGCCGGAGCAGTTCCCCTGGATTGCAGCGGCGGCTGCGGCGGCCGCGGCACCGCCGCTTGTGCAACCAGTCGACAACGATCCGTTTAGCTGGTCGATCACGTCGACGGGCAAAGTGGCCCATGTCGACGAGCCTCCGTACGAAGTGCAGGAGCAACCTGTTGCCGAGACCGAATCAGACGAACCGGTCGGCGACCCGGAAGTCGAGGTCGAACCAGACCAACCCGCCAGCATCGATGACGCGCAGCAGATGTTCTCTCCGCCAGAGCTCGTTGAGCCAATGTCCCCGCAGCAGTCGGTGACCGAGCAC
Source organism: Salinibacterium sp. G-O1 (assembly GCF_030063305.1). Classification (GTDB taxonomy): domain Bacteria; phylum Actinomycetota; class Actinomycetes; order Actinomycetales; family Microbacteriaceae; genus Rhodoglobus. The sequence goes on along the minus strand of NZ_JASISV010000002.1, from coordinate 471,474 downwards.
TCGGGGATTGCAGCTTCCGACGAAGAGATCCCCGATCGTTCGGGTAGCGACGACGTTGGCCGGACGCCGGAGTCAACGGTCGACGAGCCGACCCCACACGAATCAGCGTTCGTCGTGCCGCTGCCGGCGGTCCAGGGTGGGCGTCCACCGGCGACGACCGGTTCGGTCCCCGTGATCGATCAGCCCTATGAAGCAGAGCTGGACGACGACGTCGATGACACCGACAGGGCCTTCACCGATCTCCTTTCCGCGCACAGCGGCGAATCAGCGATTATTCCGGCTCTCGTTCCACCGTCGGGCCCGATCCCGACCGTCCGCATCGCGGAGGACGAGTCCGTGTTCTTCGACAACGAGCCCAAGGGCCAGCGGGTCTTCAGCCTCGAACACAGCGGGCTCGCGCCCACGCCTGTCGAGAGACGTGCCGGGCACGCAATTCGACTCTTCTGGCTGTGGTTCTCCGCCAATTCATCGATTGTCAGTCTCGCGTTGGGCGCGGTGGTGTTCGCAGCGGGAATGAGTCTTCGCCAGTCGATCGTCGCGATCCTTGCCGGGGTAGCTCTCTCGTTCTTCCCGCTCGCCTTGACCACCCTGGCTGGCAAACGCAGCGGCCAGCCGACAATGGTGGTGTCACGCGCGACGTTCGGGCTACTGGGCAATGTCGTGCCAGCGGTGCTGGCTGTCGTGTCCCGGCTCTTCTGGGGTGCCGTGCTGCTCTGGTTGCTGGTGACCTCGGTCGCGGCAGTCATGATCACCGCCGGTTTCGCCGACAACGTCCAAATGCTCTCCCTGGTCACCCTCGCGATCGCACTGATCGTCGCACTGACGATCGCGTTCATGGGCTACCCACTGCTCGCTCGGCTGCAACTGGTACTCACTATCGTGTCGGCGCTGCTGATCGCGGGGTTCATCGGACTCACCGCCAGTTACATCGATATTCCCCAGGCGCTCACTGTGGCGGATGGATCGTGGGTGCTGGCAATTGGCGGTGCGGTTTTGGTCTTCAGCTTTGTCGGTTTGGTGTGGGCGTTCAGTGGTGCGGATCTCGCCCGCTATCAACGCCCGACATCGTCGGGCGGATCGTCGATGCTATCTGCCACTTTCGGGACCACCATCCCCACGTTCGTGCTCATCAGCTACGGTGCACTCCTCGCCGCATCTGACCCTGAGATCGCGACCGGTTTGGTAACCCAACCCGTGCAGACACTCGCGGGCATGCTCCCCGGCTGGTATCCCGTACCGCTGATCGCGGCAACGGCGCTGAGCCTGTTGTCTGGCGTTGTCGTCACCCTGTATTCAGGAGGGCTGGCACTGCAGAGCGCCGGAGTGAAGCTGACGAGGCACCTGTCGGTGGTGGCCGTCGGCGTCGCCGTGGCCGGGCTCGCTGCGCTTCTGGTGATGACCGTCACGGCAGGTATCGGCGAAGTGTTCCGGGATTTCGCCACAACGCTGGCGGTGCCAACCGCCGCGTGGATCGGAATTTTCGGGGCTGAGATGATGATCCGAAACCGCCGATTCGAGAGCGAGTCGCTTTTGGCGCGGGGCGGAGTCTATCCGGACGTCCGCTGGGCGAACCTTACGGGGCTTGTCGTCATCAGTGTCATCGGATTCGGCCTCACCACTGCGACCGTGAGCTGGCTGTCGTGGCAGGGCTACATATTTGCTGCCGCCGGCCTCCAACATGATTCAGAGATCGCGAGCACTGACCTCGGTGTCGTCGTTGCACTCGTGCTGGGCCTGATCGTTCCCCTCGTCGCGGGTGTCCCTGCAATTCGCCGTCAGGAATCAGCTCGCGTCTGACCTGCTCCGAGCCATGCCGCTGGTGAGGCGCCCTTACACTGGAACCGTGTCTACGACAGTTGCCGATGTTGCCGCCGCCGCAGAACGTCTCTGGCCCGCAGCGGGTGCCGAGAGTTGGGACGCTGTCGGATTGATCGCAGGCGACCCTGGCGCTCCGGTGACGTCCATTCTGCTGGCGGTAGACGCCGTACTGGATACCGCGGCCGAAGCAGTCGACCAGGGCGTCGACATGCTGCTGGTGCATCATCCCCTCCTCCTGCGGGGGGTGACCTCCGTGTCGAGCGATCGCTACAAGGGCGCGACCCTCACGCGGCTCATCCGAGCGAACTGTGCCCTGCTGGCGGCCCACACCAACGCCGACGTCGTCGAGACCGGCACCTCGGCCGCCTTCGCGGACAGGCTAGGGCTCATCGATGTTCGTCCGATCGTGGCCGGGGCGAATCCTGCGCGTGGCATCGGACGTGTGGGACGGCTGCCGCACCCCACCACGCTGGGCACGCTTGCGCGCGCGCTGGGCGACATTCTCCCGGCAACAGCCAGCGGCATCCGTGTGGCGGGGGAGTTCGACCGGCCCATCAGCACCGTCGCGCTGTGCGGTGGGGCTGGCGACGCCTACCTCACGGAGAGCGCCGTGACCTCTGCAGATGTGTATATCACCAGCGACCTGCGCCATCATCCGGCGTCGGAGGCGCGGGAAAATGCGCGCGCTGGGGCCGGGCCGGCCCTGATCGACGTGTCACACTGGGCCAGCGAGTGGCTGTGGCTTGAGAACGCAGCGACCGAGTTGCGTAATGAACTGCCCGGCGTCACCATTACGGTGAGTGAGTTGCGCACCGACCCCTGGGACTTTGCGATCGTGCAGTGACCCTCGCCGATTTTTTACAAAGCAAGACTGAAAGAGTGAACACATGGCGTTGAAAGCCAGCCCGAATGACCAGGCCCTGCTGCTCGAACTGCAGGCGTTCGACACAAAGCTTGCACAGCTCGATCACCGGGCCAAAAGCATTCCGGAGATCGCTACCCTCGCCGGCTTCGAGAGAGATACCGCCGCCGTTCGTTTGAGGTTTGCCGAGCAGAAGGGTGGGCTTGAAGACATCACCATCGAGCTCAAGCGCATCGAGTCAGATGTCGAGGTCGTCGAGACCCGCATCAAGCGAGACAACGATCGCGTGCAGGTCAGCTCGTCGGTGAAGGATGTCGCAGCCCTGGAACAGGAACTGGCGGCGCTGCGCAAGCGACTCGGTGACCTGGAAGAAATCGAACTCGCCGTCATGGAGCGTCTCGAAGAGCAGCAGGTTGAGGTCGGGAAGACGACCGCCCAGCTCGAGGCACTGGCCGCCAGAACGGCAGAGGTCGAGGTTCTGAAAGCCTCATCATTGAGCGAGGTTGTTGCCGAGCGAACCATCGCCGCAGCGGGCCGGGACGCGGTCGCCGCGAAGGTGCCGGCGGATCTGCTGGCGCTGTACGAGAAGCAGAGGGCGCGCTACGGCACCGGCGCCTCGATGCTTCGAGGCGGGGTATCGCTCGCGTCCGGTGTGAAGCTTCTTGAGAACGAGATGCAGGCCATTCGGGCAGCCGCGCCCGACGACATCATCATGTGCGCCTCGAGTGAAGCGATCCTTGTACGCACCGCGGAATCGGGACTGTAGGCTTACCAACCGAATGGGTCGGCAAGACGGTCGCGTGGGGCAGCAATGTCTCCCGAGGAACGTCCGGGCTCCACAGAGCATGGCGGTGGGTAACACCCACCCGGGGCAACCCGCGAGATAGTGCAACAGAAAGCAGACCGCCTCCGACTTCGGTCGGCGGTAAGGGTGAAACGGTGGTGTAAGAGACCACCAGCGGCCGGGGTGACCCGATCGGCTATGTAAACCTCGCCAGGAGCAAGGTCAGACAGGAAGCGTTCAAGGCTGCTCGCCCAGCTTCCGGGTAGACCGCTAGAGGCGTGCGGCAACGTACGTCGTAGATAGATGGCCGTCCATCGCCTTCGGGCGAAGACAGAACCCGGCGTATCAGCCGGCCCATTCCTCTCCCGCAGTGCGGGAATATCGAGGCAGCATCCAGACAGCAGGCCTAGAGTCTGGACATGTCCCAATTTCCCGCCGCTCAGAGCTTCGTCACCCCTGGTGCGATTCTGACCGCGTTGCTGGGATTCGTGGTCGGTGCAGCGTCGATGGCTTTCAACCCTTTCTTCGCGCTGTCGGTAGCGGCAATCGCGCTGTGCCTGGCAGCTCTGCGGAGTGCGACGCAGGTTGAGCATCATGTTGTCCAGGGCATGCTTCGGGTTTTCGCGATCATCGGCATCATGGGCGCACTTGGCGGGGTAGTCGTACTGCTGTTCCCGGGATTGGGTGTTCGAACCTGACGAGAAGCCCGCTCGTGACTTATCCTTGAAGTTCATCGCCCCTGGCGCGATCGGGGAGGTTGTTATGAACGAGCGCGTCTTTTCGAGCGACAATACCGCGGGAGTTTCACCCGAAATCCTCGCCGCGATCGTCGAGCATTCTGCTGGACCGGCGGCGGCCTACGGGGCTGACGCCGTGACGGCGCGCGTGACCGACCGTCTCCGCGACGTCTTCGAACGGGATCTGGATCTGCTTGTCGTCAGCACCGGATCGGCCGCAAACGGGTTGGCGCTTGCCGCACTCACCCCACCGTGGGGAGCCGTCTTCTGCCATTCCGACAGCCACGTGAACAACGACGAGGCCGGGGCTCCTGAGTTCTTCACCAACGGAGCCAAGCTGATCGCGCTGCCCGGCGACGACGCAAAGCTGAACCCTGAGGCCGTGAGCGATGCTGTCGTCAAGGGCAGGGGAGACGTTCACTCCGTCCAGCCCGCAGTGGTCAGCATCACGCAGGCCACCGAGACCGGCAGCGTCTATTCGGTGAACGAGCTCGAGCGGCTCGGCTCGATTGCACACGATGCTGGCCTCGCCGTGCACATGGACGGTGCTCGCTTCACGAACGCCCTTGTCACCCTGGGCGTGAGTCCCGCCGAGATGACCTGGCGTGCTGGCGTCGACATCCTCTCGTTCGGTGCCACCAAGAACGGCACCATGAATGCCGAAGCTGTGGTGGTATTCGATCGCACGAAAACCGCCGAACTTCGCTATCGCCAGAAGCGCGCAGGGCAACTGGCGTCGAAGATGCGCTTCCAGTCTGCGCAGCTCGACGCGTACCTGACTAATGACCTCTGGCTCAGCAATGCGCGTCACGCCAATGCGATGGCCGCACGTCTGGCCCTCGGCCTTCAGAGCATCCCGGGAGCCAGCGTTGTCGGGACACCTCGGTCCAACATGTTCTTTGCCACCCTGCCCGAGGTCATGATCGCGAGCCTGCTTTCCGACGGCTTCGTGTTCCATCACGACAGGTGGGAGCCGGGCCGCGTGAGATTCGTGACTGCCTTCAGCACCACCGAGGCCGACGTCGACGAACTCATCGCGGCGATGACGTCCATCTCGCTGCAACTGTCACACTGAGTTGCCGCCGACCGCTATTTCGTCGCGGTTGGTTGTGGCACGTGCGCGGCCACCGGTTCTGTCGCCAGCGCCGCTGATCCGAGAATTCCGGCGTTGTTGCGAAGCATCGCGGGCACGATGTCGGTCGTGAGTGTGAGCAACGGCAGGAATTCCTCGTAATTCTTGGAAACACCGCCCCCGACGACGAATAGGTCAGGCGAGAACAGCATCTCCAGGTGGGTGTAGTACTTCTGGAGCCGTTTCGACCACTGCTTCCAGTCGAGATCGTCGCGCTCTTTCGCGGCGTATGAGGCCTTCGACTCCGCGTCCTTACCGTCGATCTCCAGATGGCCCAGCTCGGAGTTCGGCACCAGCACACCGTTGTAAATCAGCGCACTGCCGATTCCCGTCCCCAGTGTTGTGAGCACCACCAGGCCCCGAACGTCTTTGGCGGCTCCGAAGCGCACCTCGGCGTACCCGGCGGCGTCGGCGTCATTCACAAAGTGGATGTCACGGCCAAGCGCTTTCTCGAACAGGGCCTCAGCCTCCAGCCCGATCCACTTGTTCGACACGTTCGCGGCCGACATGGTTCTGCCGTTCCGAACCACGGCGGGGAAGCACAGACCGACGGGAACGCCGTCTTCCAGCCCACCGATCTTGTCGATGAGGGCCACAACGGTGCTGACGATGTCCTTGGGGGAACCACCCTCTGGCGTCGGCAGCTTTACCCGATCTGAGAGCAGTTCGCCGGTGACAGTGTCAACCAGCGCCCCCTTGATGCCGGTGCCGCCGATGTCGATGCCAAGCGCCTTAGCCATTCTGGTCTGCTTTCTCTGCTGCTGAGGAGGGACGTGCTGCTTGCGTGGAGTGCGGTGTCGGTCAGGGAAGGGTCAAAATTTCGGTGCCGCGCTCGGTCACGACGAGGGTGTGTTCGAACTGGGCGGTCATGGATTTATCCCTGGTGGTGATCGTCCAGTCGTCTTCCCACTGGTCCCACGCGATCGAGCCCGGATTCTCGGTGGTGCCGAGCGTCAGCATCGGTTCGATGGTGAACACCATCCCCACCTCGATGACGTCATCAAATGCCGGGGCTGCGTCGTAGTGGGGGATGATCAACCCGGAATGAAAGGCCGAGCCCACGCCATGGCCGGTGTAGTCGCGCACCACTCCGTACCCGAAGCGTCGGGCGTATGACTCGATTGCGCGCCCGATCACGTTGACCTGCCTGCCTGGCGCAACCGCTTTGATGCCGCGCGCGAGAGCTTCCCGGGTGTGGTCGACAAGCGCCGTGACATCCGGGGCGGCATTGCCCACGATGAACGTCTTGTTGAGGTCACCGTGCATGCCGTTCTTGAAGGCGGTGATGTCGATATTGATGATGTCGCCGTCGCTGAGCTGGGTGTCATCGGGGATGCCGTGGCAGATCACTTCGTTGAGGCTGGTGCAGCTCGACTTGGGGAAGCCCCGGTAGCCGAGCGTCGAGGGGTAAGCCCCATTGGCGATCATGTAGTCGTGGGCAATGCCGTCGAGCTCGTCGGTGGTGACGCCGGGGCGGATCGCGTCGCCGACAGCCTCGACGGCGCGGGCCGCAATGGCGCCGGATTCGCGGATGCGCTCGATCTCTGACGGCGTGTACACGTCGGAACCAGTGAACGGCTTCGGCGCAGGTCGGCCCACATACTCTGGGCGCGGGATCGTGGATGGCACCGGGCGAGGCGGTGAGATTCTCCCCGCGACAAGGTGTCCTAGTGAATCGCGAGGCATAGAGTTGATCCTAGCTTTGATGGATATGACTCAACCGGAGGTGCCTATGGCCGAGTGGTGGTACAACAACAAGACGGGTGTAGTGGAAGAGGGCCCACAGTCTCTGGGATCCGACCGGGACGGCCCCTATGCCACGAAGGAAGAGGCAGGCCGCGCGCCCCAGATTGCCGCCGAGAGAGCCCGCAAGTGGGCCGCTGACGACGCCCAGGATAACTAGCGTCACCATCCCGTCGTGAGCACCTCATCGAGCACGTCGACGAAGTAGTCGGCACTCTCGGGGGTGAAACACAGCGGTGGCTTGATTTTGAGCACGCACTGCCGGTCAGAGGTCGGCTGCATGATGATCCCGCGCTGCCGGAGCCTCTCGCAGATCGCCAGGGTTTCTTCGGTCGCCGGTTCGAGTGTCTCCCGGTTGCGAACGAATTCGAGCCCGAGGTAGAGCCCGGTTCCGTGCACAGCGCCCACGATCCGGTGCCGGGTTCCGAGTTCTTCCAGACGAGACCTGAGGTGAGCGCCTGTCACGAGGGCATTGCGCTGCAGTTCTTCGTCAGCGATGACGTCGAGCACGGTCATCCCGATCACCGAACTGATGGGGCTGCCACCGGCCGACGAGAAGAAGTAGCCCTCAGACCGATAGTGCTCGGCGATTTCACGGGTGGTGATGACCGCGCCAAGCGGATGCCCATTGCCCATCGCCTTGGCGACAGCGACGATGTCGGGCACCACGCCCTGCTGCTCGAACCCCCAGAACCATTCACCCAAACGGCCGTATCCGACCTGCACCTCATCCGCCACGCACAGGCCATCCCCGGCGCGCACGGCACCGTAGACGGCCTCGAGATAGCCGTCGGGCAGAGGCATGCCGCCAGCGTTGCCGTAGTAGGCCTCAGCGATGAAGGATCCGATCGGTGTCCCAGCGACGGCAAGTGCCTCGACCGCGGCAACGGCATCGATGGCATATCCCGATGCTTCCGGCCCCCGGTACCGACCGCGGTAGCTGTTGGGCGCGTCCACCGTATGCACCCACGGTGGTCGGGTGGTGAGCGCATCAGGGTTGTCGGCGACTGACGTTGACACCGAGTCGGACAGGTCAGTCCAGCCGTGGTAGGCCTCCCGCACGGCGAGCACATCACGCCGCCCTGTCCACGACCGCGCGATTCTCAGCGAGAGATCGACCGCCTCCGATCCGCTGTTGACGAAGAAGACGGAATCGAGTCCCTCCGGCAACAGGTTCGCGATCCGCTCGGCGAAGTCGACGACGGACGGGTACTGAAAGCGCGAGTTGGTGTTGAGCAGACTCCACTGCCGGGTGGCCGCTTCGACGAGCCTCGGGTGCGAGTGGCCGATCGAGGTCACGTTGTTGAGCCCGTCCAGATAGACGCGTCCGTTCTCGTCGATGAGATGTTCTTTCCATCCCCTCACCATGACGGGTGGCTCGGAGTAGTAGTGCTCCTGCGCGGCCGCGAGGTGGCGATCGCGCCGCTCTGCCAGGCGCCGATCCGCCGTGACAACGCGAGGTTCACCACCGATCAGCGCAGTCGGATCGATGGATGCCACATCCCACGCCCTCGCAAGCGACGGGGTGACGGCCCACGGTGCGTCGATACCCTCCACCGTGACGCTGACGGCCAGCGCGCCGTCAACCCGGCCCAGCGAGTCGCCCGCCGAAACGGTGGTTCCTGCCTCTGGAGACCCGCTCAGTCCCCGTAGCGCGAGCACCACGCCGTGGCCGCGAAGCTCGACCTCGGCGTCGCCGGAGATGTCGATCGTTCCGTGCCAGGGGGCCACGACCTTGTGGGGCTCGGCCACGGTGAGTTCTATCCCGAGCACCACGTTTCGGGGTTCATCGACGCTATGAATGGCGGAACGGGTCAGTCTGGGTTCGGCGTACGCGGTTGCGACGGCCTCCCGACCGACAAGCATCTCTGCCGTGATCTCGGCCTCGGCATCGGGGTCGAGCCAGCGACCGGCGTCGAGCAGGGGACTGGTCGCCGAGAAGTCGAGAGTCGCGATCAGGTTTGCCTCGAGACCGGGAACCAGCCGACAGAAATCCGGGAGGCGTGCTGACGCTCGCTCAAACCCGAGGGTGTCGAGCACCACCGCGTTCGCCACCACGAGCGGCACAGCGGTCGCGCGGTCGAAGATGACGATCTCGTGCTCGAGGTTCCCTTGCGCGTAGGTGTTGCCCGAATCAGCGGACGCGACGTGGTGGCCGCTCGCGACGAGTACGGCGCCACGAAGAACTACCAGAGTCCACAATGCCTCAGCTTCCGCGCGATTCAACGGCCGGATCGCATGGTAGGCGGAGACTGCCCCCATCACGGAGTTGACCGACCCACCGTCGTGATGCAGGAGCGAGGCGATGGTGACGGCCAGCTCACCGACCGTCCAGCTGTGATTCAGGTCGCCGAAATCGATCACGCCGTCGGGCACGCCGTCGGAGCTGTGCAGGGCGACCACGTTGTCGTCCGTCAGGTCGCCGTGGATCAGCTGCTGGGGCAGGTGAGGTGCGAGGGAGTGCAGCGCCATCGCGGCCTGGCGTGCCGCTGACGCGAGCCGTGCGCGAAGCTCCAGATCGGTGACGTAGGGCAGCAGCGCCTCCAGCACCTCGGGTGCGCACTGCAAATCCCACTCGTGATCGCGCTCGAGCGCTGGTGCCGCCAGTTCTTCGAGCGCCAGGTCGATCGTCGCGGCCATCGCACCGATAGAGCTCGTGACCGTTGGGCTGAGGTAGTGATCGCCCGAGAGCGGTTCGCCCTCGACGAATTCCAGGAGCCTCACGCACAGCTCGACGCCGCCGATGCTCAGGGTTCCCACGTATTGGCCGTCGGTGGCTGCCAGGGCGCGGGGGATCCGCAGTGCCGTCGTGCGTTGCGAGAGGTAGTCGATCGCGGCATTTTGCGCGATCAATTCGTCGAGAGTGGTCGCCGGATTCGAAAACTTGAGCAGCAGTTGGCGGTCGCTCGTCGTCATCAGGAAGTTGCGGTCCTGGTGGCTTCCGAGCGACCGCGCTGCCGCCGGAATTCCGAAGACCTCGAGAGTGATCTTTTCCGCGAGGGCGGCCGGGATCGGGGGCGGCGTGCCCTGGATCGGCGAAAGCGAACGACCTGCCATCGGTCAGTCCTGGTAGGAGTGCTCCGGACCGGGGTATGTGCCTTCTGCAACGTCCCCCCGGTATTCGGCCACGGCATCCGACAGGCTCTGCCGCAGGTTCGCATATTGCTTCACAAACTTCGGGATGCGACCCTTCGTCAGCCCGGCCCAGTCGGTCCAGACGAGCAACTGACCATCAACATCGGGTCCCGCTCCAACACCGATGGTGGGGATGGAGAGCTCCTTGGTCACGCGTGCTGCGGCTTCGGCAGGCACCATCTCGAGCACCACGGCGAACGCGCCGGCCTTCTCGACGGCGTGCGCGTCAGCCAGCAGTTGTTCGATGCCTTCGCCACGACCCTGAATGACGTGCCCACCGAGGCCATGCTCGCTTTGCGGGGTGAAGCCGATGTGAGCCATGAGGGGGATGCCCGCGCTCACTATTCGCTTGATCTGTTTGGCGCTCCGCACCCCGCCCTCGAGTTTGACGGCGTGAGCGCCGGTCTCCTTCATGAAGCGGAAGGCCGTGTGCAGCGCCTCATCCGGGCCGGACTCGTATGAGCCGAAGGGCATATCCGCCACCACAAACGCTCGGGTGACGGCCCCTGCGACGGCCCTGGTGAGAGGAATGAGGTCATCGATGGTCACGGGGAGCGTCGAATCGTAGCCGTAGACATTGTTGCCGGCCGAGTCACCCACCAGCAGAAAATCGATGCCGGCCTCGTCGAAAATGCCCGCGGTCAGCTGGTCATAGCTGGTGAGACCGGTGATCTTGATTCCGTTGTCTTTGGCACTCTGAAAATGCCTCGTGCGGATGCGCTTGAGATTGGCCTGGGCTGCAACTGCGGTGGGGTCAGTCATAACTGGGAGTCTAGCCAGCGCGGTACTCTGGTAGCGCTGCCCGACGGCAGTCGAATGGATTGAAAAGGAGCTTGATGGACAAGCAGCGCGACTTCGTTCTCCGCACCATCGAGGAGCGGGGCATTAAGTTCATCAGGCTCTGGTTCACGGATGTCGTCGGCACCCTCAAGAGCGTCGCTATCGCTCCTGCCGAGGTCGAGGGAGCATTCGCCGAGGGACTCGGGTTCGATGGCTCGGCCATTGAGGGCTTTACGCGCGCCTATGAGGCGGACATGCTCGCCCATCCAGACCCCACAACGTTCCAGATCCTGCCGTGGCGTGGAGAGATCGACCCGACTGCGCGGATGTTCTGCGACATCTCCACACCCGACGGACAGCCGGCGGGCTCAGACCCGCGAAACGTGCTGAAGCGCACCCTCGCCAAGGCCGCCGATCGCGGATTCACGTTCTACACGCATCCCGAGATCGAGTTTTACCTGCTGAAGTCGTCGAAGTTGAAGGGCGGCAAGCCGGAGCCCGTCGACTCCGCTGGATTCTTCGACAACGTCCCCGGTGGCACGGCTCACGATTTCCGTCGTCGGTCTGTGCGAATGCTCGAAGACCTCGGAATCTCGGTCGAGTTCAGCCATCACGAGGCTGGCCCCGGCCAGAACGAGATCGACCTCCGCTACGCAGACGCACTGACCACCGCCGACAACATCATGACCTTCCGCACGGTGGTCAAGGAGGTCGCAATCGAGCAGGGCGTGTACGCGACCTTCATGCCCAAGCCGATGTCGGGACATCCCGGATCTGGGATGCACACCCACATGTCTCTGTTTGAGGGGGATTCCAACGCGTTCTACGACGCGAGCGGGCACTACCAGCTGTCGAAGATCGGCAGGCAGTTCGTTGCTGGCCTGCTCAAGCACGCGCCGGAGATCACGGCAGTGACCAACCAGTTCGTCAACTCCTACAAGCGACTCTGGGGCGGCGACGAGGCGCCAAGCTTCGTCACCTGGGGCCACAACAACCGCTCGGCGCTGGTGCGCGTTCCGCTCTACAAGCCGAACAAGGGGCAGAGCGCTCGGGTTGAATACCGCGCGATCGATTCGGCAGCCAACCCCTATCTTTCGTACTCGCTGCTGCTCGCAGCGGGGTTGAAGGGCATCGAGGAGGGCTACGAGTTGCCTCCAGAGGCCGAGGACAACGTCTGGGAGCTGTCAGACTCCGAGCGCCGTGCGCTGGGCTACAGCCAGCTGCCTGCCTCGCTCGACCACGCTGTGTCGATCATGGAGGGCTCCGAACTCGTCGCCGAGACCCTCGGTGAGCAGGTGTTCAACTATGTACTGCTCAACAAGCGGCGCGAGTGGAGAGAATACCGGGCGCAGGTGACGCCCTACGAACTGGAGTCCAACCTCGAGATGCTGTAATCCGGGGTACGCACCATGCAGAGGTCACAGGTAACGCTGACTGAACTTGCCAGGCTCGGTTTCGCCGAGCTCGCCTCGGCGAGCCGCGGGCTCGACGAGCTGGACATGCCTGCACTCGTTCCCCATTTCGCATCCGCTGCCGACCCGGATCAGGCGTTGCGGGCGGTGCTTGCACTTCGCGACAATTCGCCGGCCGAGGCGCAGGCCGTGCTGGACGACACGGATGCCGCGGGGCGCCTCATCCAGATTTTGGGAGCGTCCACGGGGCTAGGAGACTTCTTCGTTCGCAGACCGGGGCAACTCGAGGCGCTGCGCACCGTGCTCACAGCGCCCCCGGTCGCCGAAGAGTACGAAGCTGACCTTCTGGACTGCGTCTCAGCGCTGAGCGGCGAGGAAGCCTGGGTGGCACTGCGCGTGCGCTACCGGCGCCACCTGGCTCAACTGGCTGCGTGGGATCTGTGCCAGCCAGACCCGTTGGCAGCGGTCGATCGCGTGGCGGCCGCGCTTGCAGACCTGGCGGGCGCTGCGCTCGACGCAGCGATCGCGATCGCGCGACGGGACGTGAAATTTCCGGCGGATGAGGTTGCCGCAACCACCTTCTCCGTCATCGGAATGGGCAAGGCAGGCGCCCGGGAACTGAACTACCTCTCAGACGTCGATGTGATCTTCGTTGTCGACGGCGAGGGCGACCTGGCCGCCGACAGGGCCGTCCAGATCGGAACACGCATCGCGCTGGCCACGATGAAGGCCATCAACGACCTGGCGCCCGAGCCTGGCCTGTGGGAGGTCGATGCGAACCTCCGGCCGGAAGGCAAGGACGGCGCCCTCGTACGAACGCTCGAGTCCCACGTCGCCTATTACGAGCGCTGGGCGAAAAGCTGGGAGTTCCAGGCACTGTTGAAAGCGCGTCCGCTCGCGGGCGATCGTGAACTGGGCCAACGGTATATCGATGCTTTGTCGCCGATGGTGTGGTCGAGCGCGTCTCGCGAGAATTTTGTCGAATCCGTGCAGCGGATGCGCGAGCGAGTGACGGCCAATATCCCGAGCGACGAACTCGATGTTCAGCTCAAGCTGGGGCCGGGCGGGCTGCGTGACGTCGAGTTCACCATCCAGCTCCTGCAACTGGTGCACGGGCAGACCGACGAGAACGTTCGCGAGGTCGCGAGCCTGCCGGCGCTCGTTGCTCTCGCCGAGCATGGCTACATCGGTCGGGTGGAGGCATCCGAATTTGCTCTCGACTACCGCTTTTTGCGACTACTTGAGCATCGGATCCAGTTGTCGCGGATGCGCCGAACCCACCTCATGCCGACTGACCCCGACACGCTTCGCGTCCTGGCCAGATCGAGCGGGATCGCCCCAACGGCCGCCAACCTCATCGAGCAGTGGCAACGCACCAAACAGGCGGTGAGGCGATTGCACGAGCGGCTGTTCTATCGCCCGCTCCTGTCTGCGGTAGCCGCCCTTCCCGATGGCGGAATCGCGCTGTCGACCGGTCAGGCGGAGGCCAGGCTCGCTGCCATCGGCTTCACGGATCCACGCGGCGCGCTGAAGCACATCGGAGCGCTCACCGGCGGGGTGTCGCGCCGGGCCAGCATCCAGCGGGCGCTGCTCCCCGTCATGCTCGAGTGGTTCGCCGAGGGTGCAGACCCCGATCGCGGCCTGCTGTCGTTTCGTAAGCTGAGCGAAGACCTCGGGGAAACCTACTGGTTTCTGCGCATGCTGCGTGACTCATCCGGTGCGGCAGAACGGCTGACGCAGGTGCTATCCGGGTCGAAGTTCGTCAGCGATATTTTCGAGCGTATCCCTGAGGCCGCGGCCTGGCTGGAGAACGACGCAGACCTCCGCCCAAGGACTCTCGAGACTCTGCTCGAGGAGACACGGGCGATAGCCGCCAGGCACGAGGGTGATCTTGACGCTGCGGCCCTGGCGCTGCGCACCGCCCGACGAAGGGAGGTGCTCAGAACAGCCCTCGGCGCCATCCTCGGCATGACGTCCATCGAAGAAATGGGAACTGCCCTCTCCGACATCACCACGACGGTCCTGACCGGGGCCCTCGCCCTGGTGCACCGCTACGGCGACGGGATCGAGTTCGGCATCATCGCCATGGGCCGCTACGGGGGAGGCGAGCTGGGATTCGGTTCGGACGCCGACATCATGTACGTCTACCGGGCGGCCGGAATCCCTGATGAAGACGCCCAGCGGCGAGCCGAGCAGATCGTCAAGGGGCTCAGCAAGTACACCGAAGATCTCAGAATCCCGCTTGACCTCGATATCGGTCTGCGTCCGGAGGGCAAGAATGGCGCGATGGTTCGCTCGCTCGATTCGTATCGCGCGTATTACGCCCGTTGGTCACTTACCTGGGAGGCTCAGGCCCTGTTACGGGCACGGGGGGTCGTGGGAGATCCGGGCGTACTAGATGCGTTCGAACAGCTCGCAAACGAGGTGCGGTATCCGGAGCAGATCTCTGAACAGGATGTGCGCGAGGTCAAGCGCATCAAGGCCCGTGTCGAGTCGGAGCGGCTTCCCCAGGCCGCCGATCCTTCGCGTCACCTCAAGCTGGGGCGGGGGAGTCTCAGTGATGTCGAGTGGTTCGTGCAGCTTCAGCAGCTTCAGCACGGAGCAGCCGTGGAGGGGCTGAGGACGACATCCACTCTGGACGCGCTTGCCGCCGCGGTAAAAGAAAAGCTGATCCCGGCCGATGAGGCCCGAAAGCTTCGGGATGCGTGGGTTTTCGCTTCCCGCGCACGCTCCGCCATGACGCTGTGGACATCGAAGACTGCTGATGTGCTCCCGACGGACCGCCAACAGCTTGAGGGCGTTGCCCGGCTCCTCGAATATCCACCTGGTTCGGCAAGCCAGCTGGAGGAGGACTACCTGCGAAAGACGCGACTCGCCAGACAGGTCTTCGAGAAACGTTTCTACGGGCCGCCTTCGCGCGGTCCCACCAACGGCTAGCGATCCGCCTCTCCTGCCTGCGATAGTGACGCAATCGTCATCCCACGCCCGGCCGAGCAGACCCTTCCGCCGCTATTGTTGGGCCATGACGCGACGATTCATCACTTCTGCCGCCTGCGTGGCCATCGCCGTAATGCTGGCGGGGTGCGCGACTCCCGGGATTGCGCCGGTTGCTGAGCCGACGCAGAATGCGTCGTCGACGCCAACCCCGCAGGAAACCGCGGACCCGACAGTACCGCCCGCCAACCGGTTCGGACTGGAATGCGACTCGCTGGTCTCAGCCAGTGCAATCATTACGCTCTTCGATCAGCCCCTCGCGCCGGGTCCTGGCGCTGCCAGCCTGAACAGTTGGAGGGACGCACTGGTTGCGGATACCGCTCTCGTCTGCCGTTGGGGTGAGGGCCCGTATCTGGACGGGTACGGCACCTCGATCGACATCATCGCGGGGTCGAGCGGGCCCGAAAGCCTTGACACGCTCGCCGCACTGGATCGGCCGGAAATCCACCGGCCCACTCGCGTGGACGGCATCGGGGAATCGGCCTGGAATTCCTGTTCTGACGCGTCCGATGATGTGTCGGGTATCAGGTTCTCGTGTACTTGGACCATTGAAGTCAACGGCACCTGGATATACATCTCGTTGAACGGCATTCCCGCGTCGGAGGTAGACCTCGGCACGAATCGGGATGAATTGGGTCGACTGGTCGTGTCGTCGCATCCCGGTTCGTCGAGCGAGCAACTCGTCTCGGAGGTAGCGACGAAGATCGGTACCGCAGCTGTGCACTCGATACCTGCCGCTCTCGGAATCATGCCCGACTGCGAATCGCTCTTCGATTGGGAGGCCATCTCGGCCGAGATCAACCTCCCGCTTGAGAATGTGGAGGCGTTTGGTGTAGACCCCTCGAACCCTCTGCTGAGCGCCGCGGTGATTGGTGAGATCTCGTCCACCGCGCTAACCCGACAGTCGGTCAGGCACTGCAACGCTTCATTTCGGAGCGCCGACCAGTATTCACACGCATGGATTAGCGTGTCAGCAGTTCCCGGCGCCCAGTGGCTCGAAGCAAGTGGCCTTTGGTTGGGTTGGCGGGCGCAGGAATGCTACAACTACGAAGGTGGGCCGCTCTGCGAGATGAGTACTTTCACCGACACTGCAGCGGTGAACATCAGCGCCAGCGGCCACGAGCGAGACGATATCGCGGCGCTCGCTCTCGCGCACTTCAATGGCTGAACGCCGAACCGCCTCCCCGAACCGCGTCCCCCGGTGAGATCGACACCGATGCGATCAGTGTGGCTTCCTCGGACGGGAACCGGTTAACGACCTTCGGCCGCATCCTCGAAAGGATACGGCCGAAGGTGTTGGGTACGTGCTACACCGAGTAGTACAGCTCGAACTCGAACGGAGTCGGGCGCTGCGCGGCCGGGATGATCTCCTTGTCGCGCTTGTACGCGATCCAGGTCTCAATGAGGTCGGTGGTGAACACGTTGCCTTCCGTGAGGAAGTCGTGGTCGGCCTCAAGGGCGCGCAGAGCTTCCTCGAGTGATGCCGGCACCTGCGGGATCAGCCTGGCCTCCTCGGGGGGAAGCTCGTACAGGTCCTTGTCGACGGGCTCGTGCGGCTCGATCTTGTTCTTGATGCCGTCGAGTCCAGCCATCATCTGCGCAGCGAAGGCGAGGTAGGGGTTGCTGGACGCGTCAGGCGCGCGGAACTCGATGCGCTTGGCCTTGGGGTTCGTGCCCGTGATCGGGATGCGGATCGAGGCCGACCGGTTGCCGGCCGAATAGACCAGGTTGACGGGAGCTTCGAATCCGGGGATCAGGCGACGGTACGAGTTGAGCGTCGGGTTCGTGAACGCGAGCACCGCTGGAGCGTGCTTGAGCAGCCCGCCGATGTACCAGCGTGCGATGTCGCTCAGTCCGCCGTAACCCTTCTCGTCGTAGAACAACGGCACGCCGTCGTTCCACAGCGACTGGTGGGTGTGCATTCCCGAGCCGTTGTCTCCAAAGAGCGGCTTCGGCATGAACGTGACGGTCTTGCCCCACTCGAGCGCGGTGTTCTTGATGATGTACTTGAACTTCAGCAGGTCATCCGCAGCGTGAACCATGGTGTCGAAGCGGTAGTTGATCTCGGCCTGGCCTCCGGTGCCCACCTCGTGGTGTGCACGCTCGAGGATGAGGCCTGCGTCGATGAGCTTGAGGCACATGTCATCGCGAAGGTCTGCCTGCTTGTCGACGGGGCTGACCGGAAAGTAGCCGCCCTTGAAGGGTGTCTTGTTTCCGAGGTTGCCGCCCTCTTCGGAGCGACCTGAGTTCCAGGCACCCTCGTCGGAGTCGACAGACCAGAAGCTGCCGTTCTGCTTCACCTCGTAGCGCACGTCGTCGAAGATGTAGAACTCAGCTTCGGGAGCGAAGAAGGCCGTGTCCGCGATTCCGGTAGACGCGAGGTATTTCTCTGCCTTCTTGGCAACCTGGCGCGGGTCACGGCCGTAGATCTCGCCGTTGCGAGGGTTGTAGATGTCAAAGACCATGATGAGCGTGCGCTCAGTGCGGAAGGGGTCGATGTATGCCGTGGTCACATCCGGAATCAGCTGCATGTCTGATTCGTGGATCGAGGCGAAGCCCCGGATGGATGAGCCGTCGAACATCTGGCCGACGGAGAAGAACTCCTCGTCGACTGTTGACGCCGGGATGTTGAAGTGCTGCTGTACACCGGGAAGATCGGTGAAGCGGAGATCAAG
Organism: Salinibacterium sp. G-O1; assembly: GCF_030063305.1. Lineage (GTDB taxonomy): Bacteria > Actinomycetota > Actinomycetes > Actinomycetales > Microbacteriaceae > Rhodoglobus. The sequence goes on along the minus strand of NZ_JASISV010000002.1, from coordinate 453,402 downwards.
GAACTTGACGTCAGTGTCCTTGATGAACTTGAGCACTTCGGAGGAATCACTGAACATAGGTAAAACTCCAATGAGCTTGGTACTGATCGGCAGCGAACACCGCCACCGTCGAGGTTACGCGATAGGAGTTTCCCCGCGGTCACGCAAATGTTTCCGGCATGTTACGCGTGGCCGGATCTGTAGTCTTGGATGGTGTCGACAGTCTCCGCCGCCCCATGGCCAGGTAAGAGGCTCGGGCTTCCCGAATCCGGGGCGAGGTCGATCGCCCGTCCGGGCAGACGGTTTGCCGCTATCGCCGTCGATTGGGCGAGCGCCGTATTGATCTCGGTCGCATTTTTCAACTACGACCCGCTGGCAACTCTCGCGGTCTTCGCGGTCGCCCAGTCCGTCTTTCTTTTGACCGCGAACGGATCTCTGGGTCATCTCCTGCTCGGGATGCGTGTCGTTCCGCTGCAGGGCGGCTACCTGGGGGCGTGGCGCCCCCTGGTGCGCACGATTCTGCTATGTCTCGTGATCCCGGCGGTTATCTGGGACGCCGACCAACGCGGAATGCACGACAGGCTCGTCGGAACTATCCTCGTTCGCCGATAGCGCCGGTCAGACCGGGATCAGCGGGCGCGCGGTGCCCGTACCTTGGACGGGTCCATGCCCTTGGGGATGGGGAGGCCGTTGCGTCCGAGGGAATTCAGACGATTCGACACGGCCAGAATCTCGGGCTTACGCAGCGCTGACTTGATTGCTCGAAGCTTGACGGGCAACTTGTGCAGCGGAATGGACTCGGCGTCCGGGCCCACGTAGAGGAATGTGACAGGAACGTTCGGCAGGAGCCGCACGACGTTCTTACGTTCGGCTTCGAGCATGGGCTGTGTGCGGCTGCGCGGGCCTTCGCCGATGAGCGCGATGCCACCGCGGCCGACGGCGCGGTAGACGGCATCCTGAGTCTTCGGGCTGACCGCAACCGGCATCTCGCTCGCGGTCCACCCACGACGCAGTGAGCTCTTCAGCACGGCGCCGACGGCACCGGGCTGGCCCGCGATCTGGCCGTAGGCGGCGCGTTCTGCGCGCCGACCCAAAACGATCAGGAATGCCAGGATGCCGCCGAGAACACCGGCAACGATGTACAGCACAAACCCGAGCACCTGGTCGCCAGAGAGAAGGAAAGCCAGCAGCAGACCAACCAGTACAGGGACCAGGAATGCGAGCAGCAGGAACCAGATCGCGAGGTTGTCGTACCGCCTCGTCATCTGGAAGACCTGATACATCTGCTTCAGACGGCCGGGCTCCTTGGGAGCCTTAGGAGTCGCGGGCGCGGAGTTAGTGGTGCGTGCCATGATCCTAGGATACGGCCTCTGTCGACGCTGCCTGAGCGAACCCGAGGTTTGCGTCTGCGAGGTGTTTGAGCGCCTCAGGGATGGAACGTCCTTTGCCCTTCATCGATCGAGCCCACAGGCGACCGGCGCGATAGCTCGAGCGCACCAGCGGCCCCGACAACACACCGAGGAATCCGATCTCTTCTGCGGCAGCGCTGAACTCCACGAACTCCTGCGGCTTAACCCATCTGGCTACGGGGAGGTGGCGGGGTGTCGGGCGAAGATACTGGGTGATCGTGATGATGTCCGTCCCCGCATCGTGAAGGTCCTGGAGGGCCTGGATCACTTCGGCGGGCTCTTCGCCCATGCCGAGAATCAGGTTTGACTTGGTGATGAGGCCGGCGTTTCGGGCCTGACTGATGACTCCGAGCGATCGATCGTAAGTAAACGCTGGTCGGATGCGCTTGAAGATTCGCGGCACAGTCTCCACGTTGTGGGCAAAGACCTCCGGCCGGGATGAGAAGACCTCTGCGAGCAGATCCGGGTTGCCGGAGAAGTCGGTGGCCAGAATCTCGACGCCCGTCTCCGGATTTTGGTCGTGGATCTGCCGCACGGTTTCTGCGTGCAGCCAGGCGCCCTCGTCGGGCAGGTCATCGCGCGCGACTCCCGTGACGGTGGCGTATCTGAGATTCATCTTCGTGACAGACTCTGCGACTCTGCGCGGTTCGTCCCGGTCGTAGTCCGCAGGCTTCCCGGTGTCGATCTGGCAGAAGTCGCAGCGTCTGGTGCACTGGCTGCCGCCGATGAGGAACGTCGCCTCACGGTCCTCCCAGCATTCGAAGATGTTCGGGCAACCGGCCTCCTGGCAGACCGTGTGCAGATTCTCGCCCTTGACGAGTTCCTGCAGCTGGCGATACTCGGGTCCCATTTTGGCGACCGTCTTGATCCATTCGGGCTTGCGCTCGATCGGCGTCTCGGCGTTACGCACCTCTAGACGGAGCAGCTTTCGGGTGCCGTGCTGCTGGGCTGAAGTGTCGATGCTCATGCCGCGTTCACCAAACTGTTCGAAAACGCCGCGCGCACATGCTGCACAGCCTCATGGGTCGACACATCCCGACCGAGTTCACGCGAGATGGATGTCGCTGTGGCGCCGACGATCCCGCACGCCACGATTCGGTCATACGCGTCGAAGGAGTTGTCGCAGTTCAACGCGAAGCCGTGCATGGTGACACCGTGCGAAACCCTGATGCCAATGGCGGCAATCTTGGCGTTCTCACCGATCCACACCCCTGATCGGCCGTCGACGCGATTCGACTCGAGGCCCATGGCGCTGAGCGCCTCCATGAGGATGCCCTCGAGCCTGCGCACGTACCCCACGACGTCGATGGGTTCGGCGAGCCTGAGGATCGGATACCCGACCAGCTGACCAGGCCCGTGCCACGTGATCTTGCCGCCGCGGTCGACGTCGATGACCTCGGTGCCATCCCGCGGCCTCTCATGATCCTCCGTACGCTTCCCGGCGGTGTAGACCGACGGATGCTCCAGAAAGATCACGGTGTCAGGTGAACGACCGTTCACTACTGCATCATGGGTTGCGCGTTGAAGCTCAAGTGCTTCCAAGTACGGCACGGAGTTGGCGCTTAGCCCCGCGACGACATAGTCGATCACGCAACGAGTCTACGTCCAGAAGTGCGACCGGCCCTCCGCTCCCGCACAGCGCGCGGCGGCCGAGGCATCCCACACCTTCCGAGATGAAGGCAACGGCCGCACGGTTCGCAGCGACACTGGTGGCGTGGTGATGGAATCTTTAGGTGGCTATCGTCTCGTCCGAAAACTTGGCGAGGGCGCCCGGGCTGAGGTGTTCCTGGGGCATCCCCTCCGGGTCGCGGAGGACGCGATTCCGGCGGCAATCAAGATCTTCCGCCCCGCTGTCACCCAGATCTCCATCACGCGGGAAATCGAGGCGTTGTCCCGAGCCGCGGGGGAGCACACAGTCTCACTGCTCGATCTGACGACCGCCCCGGATGGCGCTCCAGCCCTGATCATCGCCCGCTGTGCGGATGGCAGTGTGGGCAAGCTGATTCGATCAAGACCAGAACTTCGGCCGGGGGAGGCGATCACCATTCTGGCGCCCATTGCCGCGACTCTCGAGCGCCTGCATCAGGCTGGGGTGGCACACGGCGCTGTCCGCCCCGACGCCGTGCTTTTCGATGCGGCAGGCACGCCGACGCTCGGTTGTTTCGGGCAGGCACAGCTTCTCTCCCCGGGGTTGTCCCTCGCTGCGCGCGAGGCAGAAGCGGCTTGTTCGGCCGATCTCAGAGCGATGAAGCAATTCGCGATGACGGTGCTCGATCAGGTGCGCGGCGACTCTACGAGCGCAATCGTGGAGTGGCTGCGCAACTCTGAGCCGACCGACACAGGCTGGCTCGACATCCTCATCGACGGGCTGTTTGGCGTGGGAGATCCTGCGCCGGTCGATGTACGCCAGCATCCCGAGAGTGCGGTGCCCTCGGTGCCGTCGAGGGTGTTGAGGGGCTCACCCCTCCCCAGCGACGCGGAGCCTAGCGAGCACGCTCCGACGATTCTCGCTGGCCTTGCTGTGCCTGAGTTCGTGACCAGGTGGCTACCCCGGCAGCATGATGGGGCACGCGCACTGGCGCAGGTTCGAGCCGCGATATCCGGTGTCCGGCTACGTTTCTGGTTGGGGGGCGGGGTCGCGGCCGCCCTCCTGTTTCTCGCGTTGGTCTTCGTGCCACAGCCAGTCACAGGCGTCGCGCCTGCGGCGCCACAGTCGTCGGCGCCCGCGTCGGCTTCCCCAGTCGTCCCGGACGCTCTGGTGGGGGATGACCCGGCTGCTGCGGCGCTTGCGTTGCTCGCCGCTCGTGAGTCGTGCATCCGGAACATGTCTGTGCTGTGCCTCGACGGAGTCGTTCAGGCAGATTCGGCTGCTGCCGAGGCAGACCGGACACTGGTGCGCGATCTGCAGGCAGGGAACGAGCTGCCTGCCCCGTGGCGCGTTTCACCGGAGCACGTCGTTGTCGACGAGCGTCTCGGCGATTCGGCGATCATCAGCCTGGGAGACCCCGCGAACGACAAACCGGCCTCGCTGCTTCTGATGAAGAGCGAGGCCGGTTGGCGAATACGGGATTACCTTGAACCGTGATGGGCCCCATATTTCAGAAGGCCCGCACGCGGATCAGATTCAGATGCCGAGGTTTCCCTCGAACTCTCCTGCTTCGAGACGGTCCTTGACGGCGACCAGGAAGCGAGCAGCGTCGGCGCCATCGACGATGCGGTGGTCGTAGCTCAGAGCCAGATAGACCATTGACCGGATCGCGATCGCGTCGCCTGCTGCGTCACTAACGACAACCGGCTTCTTCGCGACGATACCGGTGCCCAGGATCGCGGACTGTGGCAGGAAGACGATCGGGGTGTCGAAGAGTGCTCCCCGCGATCCCGTGTTCGTCAGGGTGAAGGTTCCACCGGCCAGCTCATCGGGCTTCAGCTTGTTGTCACGGGTACGAGCCGCGAGGTCAGCAATCTGACCAGCGAATCCGGCGAGGTCGAGTGACGCCGCATCCCTGATCACCGGTGTGAGGAGTCCGCGCTCGGTGTCAACCGCGATCGCCATGTTCTCCTGCGGCGGGTACACGATGGTGTCTCCGTCGATGGTCGCGTTGATGATGGGGTTGGCGGTGAGAGCTTCAGCAGCGGCCAGCGCGAAGAACGGCAGGAACGAGAGCTTCTGTCCGGTCTTGGCCTGGAAGTCTGCCTTGACCCGGTTACGCAGGTTGGCGACGAGCGTGACGTCAACCTCGACAACTGAGGTGAGCTGCGCTGACGTCTGCATCGAGATGACGGCACGTTCCGCGATGACCTTGCGCAGACGTGACATGGGTACCGTCGTTCCGCGCAACGGCGAGATCTGTGGTGCCTCTGCCTTGGCGGCGGGAGCGCTTGACGTCTCGGCGGCAGCGGATTCTGCTGCGCTCGATGCTTCGAGCACATCCTGCTTTCGGATGCGACCGCCGACGCCGGTTCCGGCGAGCCCGTCGAGTGCAACTCCATGCTCGTTCGCGAGCTTGCGAACGAGCGGTGTCACGTAACCTGCGTGGGCGTCCGGAGCGGGACTAGGGGCTTCTGCGGTCGCTGCAGGAGCTGCAGCGGCCCGGTCGGCTGGCGCCGTGGCTGCCTCGGCTGGGGCTGCCGCCGGAGCCTGAGCTGGGGCTGCTGCCGCCGGAGCCTGGGCAGGGGCTGCTTCCTCAGCAGGTGCCGGGGCCTCGGTGGAGGGAACCTCTGCGACGGGAGCTTCCTCGGCCGGAGCTTCGGCTACTGCCGCTGGCGTCACGGGTGAGGCAGGCTCGGCTTCGGGCTCCGAAGCTACGGGAGCCTCTGCAGCGGGAGCTTCCGCCGCGGGTGCCTCAGCAGCAGGTGCTTCGGCGGCGGGAGCCTCCTCTGCGGGTGCTTCCGCCGCGGGTGCCTCAGCAGCGGGAGCCTCCTCTGCGGGAGCCTCAGCAGCGGGGGCCTCGGCTCCGCTGCCGATGGTGACCAGTACGGTTCCCACTTCGACGGTCTCATCTTCGGCGACCAGGATCGCCTCGATGACCCCCGCGATGGGAGAAGGAATCTCGGTGTCGACCTTGTCGGTCGAGACTTCGAGCAGCGGCTCATCCACCTCGACTCGGTCGCCAACCTGCTTTAGCCAGCGGGTGACCGTACCCTCGGTGACACTCTCACCGAGTGCTGGAAGGCTGACGGATTCGCTCATCAGTGATGCTCCTTAGTGACGCTTGCACGCATTAGCTTAGTTTGGCGATGGAGTCGGTCGACTAGATCGCGTGGAGTGGTTTGCCGGCCAGCGCGAGGAATGCCTCGCCGAGGGCCTCGTTCTGAGTGGGATGTGCGTGGAGCAGCGGTGCGATGTCTTCGGGATAGGCCTCCCAGTTCACCGCGAGCTGTGCTTCGCCGATGAGCTCGCCGACGCGCGCGCCGATCATGTGGACGCCAACCACCGGCCCGTCATTGACGCGAACGACCTTAACGAGTCCGGCAGTGCCGATGATGTGGCTCTTTCCGTTTCCCGCGAGGTTGTAGTCGTATGACGAGATCTTGTCGGCGCCGTACTGCTCTGCTGCTTTCGCCTCCGACAGGCCCACCGAGGCAACCTCGGGGTCGCTGTAGGTCACCTTCGGAATGTTCGCATCGTCGACGACGATCGGGTTCAAACCAGCAAGTTCTTCGGCGACGAAGATGCCCTGCTGGAACCCACGATGAGCGAGCTGCAGACCGGGAACGATATCGCCGACCGCGTAGACACCGGGGATGTTCGTGGCGAGACGTTCGTTCGTGATCACGAAGCCGCGATCCATGGTTACGCCGACCTCCTCGAAACCGAGGTTCGCGGTGACTGGCCCACGGCCAACGGCAACCAGCATGAGTTCGGCTTCGAAGGTCTTGCCATCCTCGAGGGTGACAACGACGCCGTCATCGTTCTGCGTGACACTCTGGAATCGAGTGCCGAGGTTGAAGTTGATTCCACGCTTGCGGAAGGCACGCTCGAACTGCTTGCTGATTGCCTCGTCCTCGTTGGGAACGAGGTGAGGCAGGGCTTCGATGATCTGAACATCGGATCCCCAGCTCTTCCAGACGCTCGAGAACTCCACGCCGATGACCCCGCCGCCAAGCACGATGACCTTCTTTGGCACGAAGTCCAGTTCGAGGGCCTGCTCAGAGGTGATGACCCGGCCACCGATCTCGAGCCCGGGCAGCGAACGGGAGTACGAGCCGGTGGCGAGGATGACGTTCTTGCCAGTGACGGTGTCGTCGCCGACCTGCACGGTCGTGGGGGAGATGAGCTTCCCCTCACCTTCGATCGTGGTGATGCCCCGAGCCTTGATCAGGCCCTGGAGGCCCTTGAACTTGCTGGACACGACCTCTTGACGGTAGGCGGTGACCGCTGCAATGTCGACGCCACCGAAGGTCGATGTGATGCCGTACTTTGCGGATTCGCGTGTGACGTCAGCAACCTCAGCTGAGTGGAGCAGAGCCTTCGTCGGAATGCACCCGACGTGGAGGCACGTGCCGCCGACCTTGTTTTTCTCGATGAGTCCAACGGTCATTCCCAGTTGGCTTGCCCGAAGCGCAGCGGCATAGCCGCCACTTCCGCCACCGAGAACAACAAGGTCAAAAGTGTGCTCTGACAATACAGCTACTCCTCTGTAAGGATCCGTGCCCCGGCGCGCCAATACAGGTGGTGAGCGGTCGGGCTGAGCGGAGAAAACCCGCCTAAAACACCTTACTACGATCGAGAAAATTCCTCAGCCAGCTCGATGAGCGCGCGCACCGAAACACCCGTGGGTCCCTTGCCCGTGAATCCCCATCCCGAGCCACCATTGTTGGCGGGGCCAGCGATATCGAGGTGGGCCCAGGGGATCGACTTCTGATCATCGCCCTCGCCATTCGTGCCCACGAATTCACGCAGGAATGCGGCGGCGATCATCATTCCACCAGCGGTGTTTCCGGGCTTGATGTTTGCAATGTCCGCGAGGTCCGACGCAAGCAACGGTCGCAGCTCGGCGGCGATGGGCATGTGCCACAAAGTCTCGCCGACCCTGGAGCCTGCGGCAACGATCGACCTTGCCAGCTCCTCGTCGCCCATCGTGCCCACGTATCTGCTGCCCAACGCGACGACGGCGGCTCCCGTCAGGGTCGCAACGTCGATGATCGCGTCCGGGTGTTCCTCGCTCGCAGCGGCCAGTCCGTCGGCAAGAACGAGTCGACCCTCCGCGTCGGTGTTCAGCACCTCAATGGTCTTTCCGCCCCTGGCGGTGATGACGTCGTTCGGACGCATGGCGGAGCCCGACGGCAGGTTCTCCGCGAGGCACAACCATGCCGTGACCCGCACCGGCAGCCCGAGCCGAGCGATGGCCAGCGTGACAGCGAGAACCGTCGCGGCTCCCGTCATGTCGTACTTCATGCCGATCATGGATGCCGGCGGCTTGAGTGAAAGTCCGCCTGAGTCGAACGTGATCCCCTTGCCGACCAAAGCAATATGCCGTGTGGCGCCGGCCGGCGAATATGCCACCTTCACGAGGCGCGGACCGCGGGTCGACCCGAGCCCAACACCGAGAATTCCGCCGAACCCACCTGCCGTCAGTTCAGGCACGCCGAGCACATCGACGGTGACGTCGTCGTGCACAGACAGCGCCACGGCGGCGTCAGCAAAGGTTTCGGGGTAGAGGTCGTTGGGCGGCGAGTTGACGAGGTCACGCACAGTGTGGATGGCCTGTGCGATTGCGCCCGCGCGTTCAACGAGGTCGTCGTTGGAGGTCGCAGCGGCGACCGTGATGTGCTTCGCCGGCAGCGTGGTGCTCTCAAGAGAACTCGCCCGGTACTGCGTGTATGCGTACGCGCCAATGGCTGACCCTTCGAGAACGGCCAGCACCGCCTCGTCGTCGGCGACGGGAAGACCGAACAGCAGGGATTCGATTCCGCGAAGCTGCCTCGCAGCTGACCCGGCGGCGTAGCGCAGAGTTTCGGGGCTGATGGGGGCTGACCCCAGACCGACCAGCGCGATGCTGCGCACTGACGGATTGATGCTCGGAACCCTTTGTACTTCATCCTGCGCACCCGTCACCCCAATGGCGGCAAGCGACTGCTGCAGCTCTCTCAGCGCAGGATCATCAGTCTGTAATTGTGGGCCATCGCCAGTCTTCAACACTCCGAGCACGAGTACGTCGGCGTCGATCGAGAGCAGTGGCTGGGCGGATACAACGAGCGTGGCAACGGTCATTTGCCCATCGTATCGAGGCAAACTGAGGCGGTTTGACGCCACGGGCCTGCAGTGGTTCGGTCTGTTCGCTCTCGGCGCTACGCCCGCGCACCCTTTGGACGGGTTCGAAACGGGAGGCGCGATTAGGCTTGAAACATGCAAAATCCGGCTGGCCTCTACGACCTCACACCAGATATCACGGTGCCCGTGGGTCTCAATCTGGTCGCGGCTCTCACGGGATTTTCGGACGCTGGTTCTGCGGTCACACAGTTGAGTGACTACCTGCTCGACACCATGAGCCACTCGGTCGTTGCGCGATTCGACAACGACACCCTCCTCGACTACCGCGCCCGGCGCCCCACTATCTATTTCGACCAGGATCACGTCGCGGACTACACGCCCCTTGCTCTGAACCTGTACCTCATGAAGGACGAACTCGATCAGCCGTTCCTGCTGCTCACCGGGTACGAGCCCGACTTCCAGTGGGATCGCTTCACCGCCGCGGTGTTGCAGCTCATCGCGAGGTATGAGGTCAAGGCGACGACCTGGGTGCACGCGATCCCGATGCCGGTTCCCCACACCAGGCCCGTCGGCACCACCGTGAGTGGAAATCGCACGGAACTGATCGAGACCATGTCACTGTGGCGCCCGCGTACCCAGGCGCCAGCCAACGCCCTGCACCTCCTCGAATATCGCCTGAGTGAGCTCTCCCACCCGGTTGCCGGCTTCGTGCTTCTCATTCCTCACTACCTGGCGGAGACCGAATACCCTCTTGCCGCGGTCTCTGCCATTGAGAGCGTGAGCGCGGCCACCGGCCTGATCTTTCCGACCGACCGCCTGCGTGAAGAGGGCAGGGAGTTTCTGGCGAAGATCGATGGACAGGTCGAGAACAACCAGGAGCTGGCTCGGCTGGTCGGCACCCTGGAAGAACGTCACGACAGCTACATCCAGGACAATCCGCTGCGGTCGCCGCTGACCGATATCGATGGCGCACTTCCGTCGGCGGACGAGATCGCCGCCGAATTGCAGAATTTTCTTGCATCCAGGCGCAACGGCGACGATTCGGCCCCCTCGATCTGACTCCCGCGCGCCGACTCGACGGTGCCGGGATTCCGATCCCATAGAATTAGTACGATGAATTCACGTCGCGCCTGGGTGATCTACGGGGTCGTGACATTCGCCTACATCGTGGCCTTCATGCAGCGGAGTTCGCTCGGTATCTCTGCCGTCGAGGCGACGGAACGATTCGACGTAGCGGCGACGGCCCTCTCGGCGTTGGCGGTCGTGCAACTCGCTGTCTACGCGGCGCTGCAGATACCCGTCGGCGTGATACTGGACAGAGTCGGGCCCAAGCTTCTGCTCGTCGTCGGAGCCTCCTTGATGGTGACCGGCCAGGTCATCCTTGCGGTGTCTCCCAACCTCGGCATCGCTATTGCGGGTCGTGTGCTGGTCGGCGCCGGGGATGCCATGACGTTCATCTCCGCCATCCGGCTTCTGGCCTCGTGGTTCTCGGGCCGACAACTGACCTTTGTGTCGCAGATCTTTGGCACCCTCGGCCAGTTCGGGCAGTTGCTCTCTGCCTTCCCGCTGTCTTTCGCGCTGCACGCTTTCGGATGGACGCCCACCTATCTCTCGGCTGCGGCGTTGTCCGTGATCGCTGTCGTCGCGCTGACCGTCGTCGTGAGCAACGCCCCCGCAAGCGCCGGAGCGCCGGTCGCCACGGCGCCACGGCAATCGTGGGGCGCCTCGTGGCATCACCTTCGCGAAAGCCTGGCGCGGCCGGGAACGCAGCTGGGATTCTGGTCGCACTTCGTGACTCAGTCATCCCTGACCACTTTTACCCTTCTCTGGGGATTCCCGTTTCTCTCGGTGGGACTGGGATACGGACCTTCCGGGGCGGCCGTGCTGATCACCGTGACCGTCGCCAGCGCGCTGGTCAGCGGTCCCATCCTGGGAATTCTGAGCGCACGTTACCCATTCCGCCGGAGCAATATCGTGCTCGGCATCGTTGCCGCCATGGCGGTGGCGTGGGGCGTCGTTCTGGCCTGGCCGGGCACTCCACCGACCTGGGTTGTCGTAATACTCCTGCTTGTCATTGCGGTGGGGGGCCCTGGCTCACTCATCGGGTTTGATTTTGCGCGCAGCTTCAATCCGATGCGCGCCTACGGCTCGGCGAGCGGCATCGTCAACGTGGGGGGCTTCCTCGCCACGTTTGTGATGATGTTTCTCATTGCGGTGGCTCTGGATGTCATTGATAAGACCAGCGGCGGTACGGGGTTGCCCGCCGAGCTGTATGCGTTCGACTCATTCCGGATCGCATTTCTTGTGCAGTACCTCGTCGTCGGTGGCGGAGTGGTGTTCCTGCTGCACGCACGGAGTCGAACACGTCGAAGGATGCATGACGAAGAGGGAATAGAGGTGGCGCCGGTCTGGGTTGCACTGGTGCGTGGTTGGCGCAAGCTTCGGGACTGACCCGGGCCGAGGCCAGCATCCGGGCGGGAATCTAGCTCAAGGTTTTCGGTTATAGGGGCAATTGCTTGCATCTGTCAATAGCCGGGCAAAAGTCGTGCAATAATTGAACACAAGACCCGGTCTAGTTCCGTCGTTTACGTCATCCCGGTGATGACACGGCCCAGAACTTGACAAGGGTCTTAGTGCTGTCCAAAAACAGCGAACACCCTGCCCAAAACTCCTGAAAGGTGTTTCGAATGGCAACCCGAGCGAAAACAGACACAGTCGACGACGAGGTCGTTGAGACCCCCGTTGCCGCGAAGAAGGCGCCGGCGAAGGCCGCTGCGGCCAAGGCGCCGGCGAAGGCCGCTGCAGTCAAGGCACCCACTAAAGCCGCTGCGGCAAAGGCACCCACGAAGGCTGCTGCCGCGAAAGCCGCAGCTGCCGCAAAGGCGACGAAGAAGTCGGCCGCGGAAGCCGGAGAAGAACACGATGCCGAAAGCGTCGCCGCGCTGAAGAACGGTGATGGCGCGGACTCGGACGACGCGAGTGACGACGACGACGACGAGAACCCGAAATCCGCCAGCAAGGATGAGGCGCTTCCTACCGGAGCCCTCGTTCTCTCGCTGGTCGACGATGACGACGACGTCCCGGTCTACTCGGCGGCTATTACCGGAGCTACTGCCGACCCGGTCAAGGACTACCTGAAGCAGATCGGAAAGGTCGCACTTCTCAACGCGGCCGAAGAGGTCGAGCTGGCCATGCGCATCGAAGCCGGGTTGTTCGCGGAAGACAAGCTCTCTGGCATGTCTGCTACCGAACTTCGATCGGCCGTCGGGCGGGAACTTCAGTGGGTGGCCAAAGATGGCCAGCGCGCGAAGAGCCACCTCCTCGGAGCTAACCTTCGCCTGGTTGTGTCACTCGCCAAGCGCTACACGGGTCGAGGCATGCAGTTCCTCGACCTCATCCAGGAAGGAAACCTGGGCCTCATCCGTGCCGTTGAGAAATTCGACTACACGAAGGGCTTCAAGTTCTCGACCTATGCGACATGGTGGATCCGCCAGGCCATCACCCGTGCCATGGCAGACCAGGCGCGCACCATCCGTATTCCAGTGCACATGGTTGAGGTCATTAACAAGCTCGCGCGAGTTCAGCGCCAGATGTTGCAGGACCTTGGCCGGGAGCCCACCCCAGAAGAACTGTCGCGCGAGCTGGACATGACGCCCGAGAAGGTCATCGAGGTTCAGAAGTACGGCCGTGAGCCCATCTCGTTGCACACCCCGCTCGGTGAGGATGGTGACAGCGAATTCGGTGACCTGATCGAGGACACCGAGGCCGTCGTCCCCGCGGACGCCGTCGGATTCACGATGCTTCAGAAGCAGCTCGAGAGCCTGCTCGACTCGCTGTCTGAGCGAGAAGCCGGCGTTATTCGTATGCGATTCGGTCTTGGTGATGGCATGCCGAAGACACTCGATCAGATCGGCGACACCTTTGGCGTGACGCGTGAGCGCATCCGCCAGATCGAATCGAAGACCATGGCGAAGCTGCGCCACCCGTCCCGATCGCAGTCGCTGCGCGACTACCTCGAGTAGACCGGTGACTGAGAGCACGATGGCGCAGGCCAACGAAGGCAAGCCGCTGACAGTGACGGTTGACGGTATCGCCTACCAGCGCATCCCGATCAAGACGCATGTCGTCATGCGTGACGACATCCTTCTGGATGTCATCACGAAATACGCGGGCGATGCCGTTCGTGATGGTGATGTCTTTTTCGTCACGGAGAAGATCGTCGGCATCACCCAGGGCCGCGCGTTCCCGCTGGAGGACATCAAGCCCCGGAAGCTCGCTGTGACCCTGTCACGGTATGTCACCAAGACATCGCACGGCATCGGGCTGGGTATCCCCGAGACCATGGAGATGGCACTGCGCGAGTGCGGTACTCCGCGGATCCTCCTGGCGGCCGCCGTTGCAGCTGTGACCAAAGCAGTCGGGCGCCGCGGTGACTTCTACCGGGTTGCCGGTCCGAAGGCGCGCGCGATCGACGGCCCCACCAAGAACACGATTCCTCCATACGACTCGCAGGTAGTGCTTGGCCCTGCGCGTCCCGACGGCGTTGCCGCCGATGTGAAGGCTGCCCTGGGCAAGTCGATCGACGTTCTCGTTGTCGACATCAATGACTTCGGTGGGAACATTCTGGGCTCGACCGCCGGCCGTGCCGTCGACGAACTGATGGTTCGCATTCTGAAGGACAACCCGCTGGGTCAGGACAGGCAGTCAACTCCGATGGGCATTATCCGTCGAGCCTGAGCCGCCGGTCCGGCGGTAATGGTCAGAAGTCGATGACCTCGCGGAAGCGGGGGAGAAGACCGATCTTGTTGCCGGTGAGGCTCGGCTTCATCTGAAAGACGCCGGTGTTGTAGTTGCCCTCGATGATCACTGGACCGTGTTCACCGATTGCGACATCCCATCCCACGTAGGGAATCTCGGGCACGATTCGGGAGATCGTGTCGAGGAGTTGCAAGACCTCGTCGTACAGGGGCACCTGGAATCCGACGATGGGCGTTCCCGTGAGTGGGTGTTCGTCAAAGGTGTTCGCGAACTTGTCGAACGCCCCGAATCCGGCAATTCCGGTCTTCTCATCGAGCACCGTGTACATGCCACCACGGCCGTAATTGTCGACGTCAGCGCCGTTGCCCATGCGCAGCACAGCTTCCATCACGTGCACGGTGGTGCCGTCAAAGAAGGTGATCAAGCGCAGAGAGTTGACACTCGCAGGTGAGAGCGAGGCCATCTTTGGATGCTGGACAATGAACGCTTCCACCAGGTACTGCTCATGTGCGAGCAGTTCAGCGCGGAAGAGTTCATAGCTCGTAATGTCGGCGTGGCGATACTTCTGGATGCCAGCACCACTCATCCCGTCGACTCGCTTGACCATCACCATGTCGTGAGCAGTCACGAACTGCTGCAGCTCGACGGCTGAAGTCGTGCGCACGTCGAGCCACTCACGACCGAGGTATTCGTTGAAGAGCGCGTTGAAGGTCGGCTTGTCGAAGAATTTCTCGCGGAAGGCGCGTTGGTTGTACTTCACGACGATGGAGTTGGCGTTGCCGCTCGTGATCCACGTTCGTCGTTCTCGGCGGTTCAGCGACCAGAACTCGAACTCCTGATAGTCAAGGTAACCGGCCTGATAGATCACCGAACAGAGCGCCATGTCGACGAGGATGATCGCTCGGGGCTTTCCGCTCTCGGTTGCCACCGAAGCGGCAACGACAAACATGTTGCGAACGTCGAGACTCTTCAAGCGCGAGAGGTAATGCCTGATGCGTTTCACGGTACTCCTGGCGATGAGCTGTCTATGGCAAAGAAATGAGGGCCGGCGTAAACGCCGACCCTCAAAAACCTAGTGTGTGGGGGATCAGACCGTGCGGTCTTCGAGAAGTCTGCTCGACTCGTCGTGCCAGTTCAGGGCGGTGGGGAACAGCTTCGCTTTGAACTGGTTGCCGTGGTGTGCGCAGAACAGCAGGTCGCCGCTGTTGAGCGTCACGCGAATGTACGCCTGTGCGCCGCAGCTGTCGCAACGGTCGAGAGCCGAGAGGGTGTAATCCGTTGCGGGGTCTAGCTCGGTGGTGATGTGAGACATGAGCGGCTCCATTCGGGTCGACGCGATAACTTCCGTGACTCAATACAAACACGACTGTGTTACAGCGACGCGTCATTTGCCGGGTATTTCGCTGAACGCGTAGCGGGCAATCCGTTGACGTCACTTCTCCGGCACGAGAAGAGTGTCGAAGAGGTGGAGGTCGCGGGAAGGACCGTATGGTTGATTTCGGCCATGGCCAGAACCTGTTCAACCCTGATTTTCTCGAAACCTTCGGAGGCAGCCATGTCGAGCGCTGACTACACAGCCCGCCACCTCTCTGTTCTTGAGGGGCTCGAAGCCGTGCGAAAGCGCCCGGGCATGTACATCGGAACCACGGACTCTCGCGGTCTGATGCACTGCCTGTGGGAGGTAATCGACAACTCTGTTGACGAAGCGCTCGGCGGTCACGGCTCGGAGATCAGTGTTGTGCTGCACAAGGACGAGAGCGTCACGGTGCGCGACAAGGCCAGGGGCATTCCCGTGGACATCGAGCCGAAGACCGGCCTGTCGGGTGTCGAGGTCGTCTTTACCAAGCTTCACGCTGGTGGCAAATTCGGCTCAGGCTCATACGCGGCATCCGGTGGTCTTCACGGCGTCGGTGCATCGGTCGTCAACGCCCTGTCTGAGCGGCTCGACGTCGAAGTCGACCGCAACGGCAAGACCTGGGCCATGTCGTTTCACCGGGGCGAGCCGGGAATCTTTGATGACCGAGGGGGCGAGCCAACCCCGGATGCGCCGTTCACCCCCTTCGTGTCGAACAGTGAACTGCGTGTCATCGGCAAGGTCGGAAAGGCTGTCACCGGAACGCGCATCCGGTACTGGGCCGATCGTCAGATTTTCGCAAAGGGTGCGACGTTCCAGACCGACGAGTTGCTCGATCGCGTCAGGCAGACGGCGTTCCTTGTATCCGGTCTCACGATCGACATCAAGGATGAGCGGCCCGCGGAACCCACGCACGAGACCTACCATTTCGAGGGCGGGATTGGTGAGTTCGTCGAGCACCTCGCGACAGACACCCCGATCATGGACCTGTGGCGCATGACGGGTGAGGGCACCTTTACGGAAACCGTGCCGGTGCTTCAGGACAACGGGCACATGATTCCGACCGAGTTGACCCGGACGTGCCAGGTGGACGTGGCGATGCGCTGGGGGACGGGCTACGACACTGTTCTCAAGAGCTTCGTCAACATCATCTCCACGCCCAAGGGTGGCACCCATCAGGCTGGCTTCGAGCAGGGCATGCTCAAGTTCCTCCGCGCTGAGGCGGATAAAAATTCCCGCAGGCTCAAGCTCGGCAACGACAAACTCGAGAAAGACGACATCCTTGCCGGGCTCACGGCAGTGCTGACCGTCAGAGTGCCGGAGCCGCAGTTCGAGGGCCAGACGAAGGAGATTCTCGGCACCCCGGCCGTTCGAAACATCGTCGCGCAGGTCGTCGCCAAGGCACTGTCCGAAAAGTTTGCTTCCTCCAAGCGCGACGACAAGGCCCAGTGCGTGCTCGTGCTCGACAAGATCGTCGCCGAGATGAAATCCCGGATCTCCGCCAGGGCCCACAAGGAGACCCAGCGCCGCAAGAATGCGCTCGAGAGCTCATCGCTGCCGGCCAAACTCGTGGACTGCCGATCGAACGATGTCGCCAACAGCGAGCTGTTCATCGTCGAGGGTGATTCCGCCCTCGGAACCGCAAAGCTTGGTCGCGACAGCGAATATCAGGCACTTCTGCCCATTCGCGGCAAGATTCTCAACGTGCAGAAAGCGTCGGTGAGCGACATGCTCTCCAACGCGGAGTGTGCCTCGATCATCCAGGTCATCGGAGCTGGCTCCGGTCGCAGTTTCGACCTCGATGCACGACGATACGACAAGGTCATCATCATGGCCGACGCTGACGTCGACGGGGCTCACATCCGCACGCTGTTGCTCACGCTGTTTTTCCGGTACATGCCCGAGATGATCGCTGCAGGCAAGGTATACGCCGCCGTGCCGCCGCTGCACCGGGTCATCGTGATGAACCCGGGCTCCAAACCGAACGAGACGATTTACACATACTCGGAGAACGAGCTCAACGGCGTGCTCGCCGGATTGAAGCGTTCAGGAAAGAAGTATCAGGACCCGATCCAGCGCTACAAGGGACTGGGCGAGATGGATGCTGACCAGCTGGCGACCACAACGATGGATCGACAGCACCGCACCCTTCGCCGAGTCAATTCACCCGACGCCGAGATGGCGGCAACGGTTTTCGAGCTCCTCATGGGCAACGACGTCGCCCCGCGCAAAGAGTTCATCATTGCGGGCAACGGGCTCAACAGGGACCGCATCGACGTCTGATCGTCGGGCTGGCACGGCCCCTTGACGGGCCGATTTCTTTGTTACAAGTCCGTCAACTCGCGACGGAAACATTGACATCCAGCGCAAATGGCAGTTCACTCTGGCTACGGAAGTAAAGTTTACTAACATCGCACCGGAGGTCGACTCGTGGCAATACGGAACGTGCTCAAACCAGGAATGACTGCAGCCGCAATTGGTGTCACTCTCGCCCTTGCCGTGTCGGGCTGTGCGCCAGCATCCAGTTCTGACGTCGTCATCCGGATCGCCATGGGCGCTTCCGGGGATGCTGTGGACAGCAATTTCGACACCCTGAAGACTCAGTACGAGACGAAGTACCCGGACCGCACGGTCGAAATAATTGTGCAGGAAGACGACGTCTACCAGACGACGGGGCTGTCCACCCTGTTGTCCAGCCGCGAAGCCCCGGATGCATACTTTGAGTGGTCGGGCCCACGCATGCGCAATCACGTCGCGGACGGGGACGGCGCCGATATCAGCGAGTACCTCTCGGGCGATGCTTTCGACGGCCGCTTCGACGATGGCGCCTTCACCGGAATGGATGTCGACGGTTCGGGAATCTATATGGTGCCGTGGACCGGTGACGTCACAGACATCGTGTGGTACAACAAGACGATCTTCAGCGATCTGGGGCTCGACGTCCCCACGACCTGGGACGAATTCATGGATGTCTGCGCCGCAATCAAGGCATCCGGTGTGACCCCGATCGTCGAGGGCAATAAGGATCAGTGGACCGTGGGCAACTGGGCCTCACACATCGCCTCGCGAGTCGTCGGCGAAGACGTTTACGCCGAGACGATGAACGGCGAAGCGCCCATGAACTCACCGGAGATGGTCGACGCGATGGGCTACCTGGCCGAGATCGCCCGCGAAGGCTACATCAACGACAGCGTGAACGCGCTGCCTGACGATGAGGCAAATACGCAATTCTTCCTGGGGCGCGCCGCCATGATCGTCATCGGAAGCTGGCTCATGGCCGACGCACAAACCGATGGCGAAGGCCTCGAGTTCGACTACTTCAACACCCCTGCCCTTGACGGCGCAGGTGACCAGGAAAGCGTGCTCGGTATCTCGACGGGATTCATGGTGAACGCCAAGTCGGCGCACATCGCGGAGACGATGGACTTCCTCGAGCTCGTGGCATCGGCAGAGGGAACGAAGTTGTGGGCGCAGGCGGGCCTTGCACCGATGACAATTGACCCCTTCGACGGGGTCGATGCTGACGAACGGACGGTGTCGCTCGCGACCCTCATGTCGACGGCACCGACGGTTGTTGCACCGTCAGACAGCGGCTACGACATCGAGGTGGCAGCGGCGTTCTACGACGCGGTTGCCAACATCATCGGTGGTGGCAACGTGCAGGATGCCCTGGACACAGCGGAGAAGCGGATAGCCGAGATCCGTTAGCAAGAGTTGTGCGGGGACCCCTTTCGGTCCCCGCACAACATCCGCGTCGAGAAGGGCCAACTGCTGTGAAATCCGACAGGGTCTGGACGCCGTACCTGCTGGTTGCACCGGCCGTATTGGTGTTCGCGTTCGTCGTGCTGCTGCCGGCGCTGCTCAACACCGGCCTCAGTTTCGTCGACTGGTCTGGGACCAACCAGATGGTCTTCGTGGGCATCGACAACTTCACCCGCGCGTTCCGTGACGACATCTATCTCACGGCGTACCGGAACACCTTCGGGTACATCGCGCTCACGCTCATCCTTGAGGTGGCCGTCGGGCTCGTGATGGCGGGCGTCGTGACAATGCAGGGCCGCAGAACGGCCTTCTATCGCATCGCGTTTTTCGTGCCGGTGATGCTGCCGATGGTCGTCATCGCCGTTTTGTGGTCGTTCGTGTACAGCGACGACATCGGCCTGATCAACACGGCGTTGAGGAGCACCGGATTCGACGCGCTTGCACTGGTGTGGCTGGGCAATCCGGCAACTGCGCTCATCGCGATCAGCGTCGTCTCCGGCTGGATCTACGCCGGTTTTTACATGGCGATCTTCTTTGCGGCTCTGCAACGCATCCCGACACATATCGTCGAAGCCGCCACGCTCGACGGAGCATCGCAGTGGCGAATCTTCTTCTCGGTGAAGGTGCCGATGATTCGGCCGATGATCGAGATCGCGGTGCTGCTGTGCGTCACGGGCGCATTCCAGAGCTTCGATCTTTTCTACGTGATGACGAACGGCGGCCCGGACCATGCGACCGAAATCGTGACCACCTACCTCGTCGAGGTGGTGTTCCGCTTCAACAATCTGGGCTATGGCGCGGCGCTGGCGACGATCATGACGATTGTGGTTCTGGCTCTCGGCCTGATTTTCGCTCGCATTCGTTCCAAGGTCGGGGGAGTCGATGTTGAATACTGACACCCGTCCACGGCGAGCCCGGTTGAGTCCGCGGATCAGCGCGATTGTTTATCACTCGGTGCTGACGGCAGTCTCTCTGTTTTTTGTGCTTCCCCTGGTGTGGATGATCGTCTCGTCGTTCAAGTCGAAGCGGGAGATTTTCGACAGCCCGTTTGCACTGCCGACCTCGCTCGACTTCACGGTGTGGACCAATGCATGGGAGCGCGGCGACCTTGGCGTCTACGCAGTGAACAGCGTCATCACGACGGTGGCGTCGGTGTCGGGCATCCTGGTCTTCGGCCTGCTCGCGGCCTACGCGTTCAGCCGTCTGAAGTTTCGGTTCAGTAAATGGCTGTTGCTCCCGTTCCTGCTGGGCCTGTTGCTTCCGGTCCAGAGCTACCTGACAGCCCAGAGCCGCCTCCTGGATGCCTTCTACATTCTCGATACCCGCTGGGCCCTGATCCTGCCGTACATCGGGCTCGGACTCTCGCTGGCCGTGTTTCTGCTCAAGGGCTATCTCGACTCACTCCCGCGCGAACTATTTGAGGCCGCCCGCATCGACGGGGCCGGCGACTTCCGGACTCTGGCCCAAATCGTGTTGCCTCTGATGCGCCCAGGGCTTGCGACGGTGGCCACCTTCTCGGTGCTGAGCGCGTGGAACGAGTTTCTGCTCGCGACGCTGTACATCCAGAGCGATGATTTGCGCACGATCCCCGTCGGTCTGCTCGCTTTCACCGGAAAGTACTCGACGGACTACCCGACCCTCTTCGCTGCACTGTCGATCATCACCATCCCGATGGTGGGGATCTATGTGGTGTTTCATCGCCAGGTAATCAACGGCATCACCGAAGGTTCGGTGCATTAGGTGGACGGGTGTCTTCATGTGGGCGGAAGCAGTTTGCCCATCGTCGTTCCGGATTCGTCGTGACTCAGCACAGCGAATCCGAGGTGCTGGTAGAAGCCCAGCGCCCGCGTGTTTGCGGTTGCTACGCCAAGATGTACTCCGGCGACGCCCCGCGCCGTCAGGGTGTCGAGCAGAACACTGATGAGAGCTCCGCCGAGGCGCAAGCCCTGCACCTCCGGCGCGAGATCGATGTGCAAGTGAGCCGGATACGCCGCGGCCACTCGCTGGTCAGCACGCGGGGGGACGTGGATATCGCCGACGACTTCTTCGTCGAGCGAGTCCGGCGCGAAACTTCCCAGCGGATACCGCTCCCGCAATTGCGGCCACCATTCGCTTTCGCAGCGGGATTCGAAAGCCTTCGTGTCAGGGGCGCCCAACACATATCCGGACGCGGTGCCGTCGTTGTCGATGACCCAGGAAAGATCGGGATGGAACTCGAGGTACGGTCCGACGTACACCTCACCCAGGATGGTGGGTACCTGGTAGAGACCGGTCGCGTCGTCGCCATTAGCACCAGTGCGCAGGCACACCTCGTAGAGGCTGTCGTGATCGTGCGCTTCATACTGCCGAATGTGCGGCATAACAGTCCTTCCGTCGGGTGCTCTCAGCCTAGATACTCTCGCGCCATGACTCGGCAACGGCGACGGGGCGGCGTTTCGTGAAGGTTGACATCGGGGTCGATGGGGGCCAGTCGCAGGTTCGGCTCAGTGTCGTTGGACGAGCAGAAATGGCCGTGAGCGATGGCGTTGCCCACACCGATGGCGATCCGGTACGTCTGCTGGTGGCGTCGGTGACTGAAGCGTGGGCTCGGCTTCGCCAACCCGACGACGCGGTGGGCAGGATCGTCCTCGGCATTACGACCATGCCCGCTGATGAACCCACCCTGAACAAACTTGCACGCGCCCTCTTCGCGGAAACGGGAGCAAAAGAGGTCTGGCTCGTGGGTGATGAGATCACCGCCCACCTCGCTGCTTTGCCCGAGCACCACGGCGTGGTGCTGGCCGTGGGCACGGGAGTCGCGTGCCTCGCCGTCGACGCACGCAGCGGGCGTGTCCGGCGAGTGGACGGCGACGGGATCCTGCTCGGTGACAATGGTGGATCTTTCTGGATCGGACGTCGCGGCCTCGCTGCGGCGCTGGCCTCTGGCGACGGCAGAGGGGGCGAGACGACGCTGGCCGTCGCCGCCCAGGAGCGGTTCGGCCCGATTCATCAGCTCGCGGCGAGGGTGCACGCCCGGGAGCGTCCGGTGAACGACATCGCCCAATTTGCCTCGGTTGTTCAGGACCATGCTCGGGCGGGAGACCACGTCGCGACCACGATCGTGCGGGAGCCCGCCCGCGAGTTGGTGGCGACCACCCTGGCGGCGGCGTCGGTCTGCGAGCCGGAACCGGTTCCCGCCGTACTACTGGGTCGCGCGGCATCGCCGGGAACGCCACTGAGAATCGAGATCGAGCGGCGCGTGCGAGAAGAGGCCAGACTGGTACTCGTGGCGGCAGCGGGTGCCCCGCTCGACGGAGCGCTCGAGCTCGCGTCAAGGGGAGCTCCGGCCGTCTACGAGCAGTTCATCAGTAAATGGAGTAGCCCATGAGCCCAACGACCGATCCGCTTGCCGACTACACAGCCCATCTGGTTGGTCAGCTCGAACGGCTCGCCGACCAGGCGAAGATCATCGAGGATGCGGCGCAGGCCATCGCTGACTCGATCGCGGCTGACGGCATGCTGCACGTGTTCGGCACCGGACACTCTCATCTTCTCGCCGCTGAGCTGTTTTACCGAGCTGGTGGTCTCGGTGCGGTCAACCCCGTGTTGATCGAGGGCTTGCTGCTTCATGCCGGTGCCGAGCTGAGCACCTCGATGGAGCGAACGGCGGGCCTGGGCCCGGTGATCTTCGCCAGGATGGATGCCCGCCCCACAGACACTCTGCTCGTGATCTCGAACTCGGGCTCAAATGTCATCGCGCGGGAGCTGACACAGCTCGCCAATGATGCTGGGATGGCGACGATTGCCCTGGTCAGCGTGGCGCACGCCACCTCGGCAACGTCCCGCGGGTCATCCGTGGCGGGCATCCATCAGCTCGCTCGCTTTGTCATCGATAACGGTGGGGTACCCGGTGACGCTGCCATCGAGGTCTCCGGTGTCGACCGGCCGATGGGCCCGACGTCCACGGTGATGGGTTCAGCAATCGTGAACCTGCTGGCGATGACAGCCGCGATGAAGGTGGCGCAGGCGGGTGCGCAGCCCGCCGTGTTCACCAGCAGTAATGTCCTCGATGGTGACGGTCAGAACCAGGCCACTCTGGAGCGTTACCGATCCCGTGTGAGATCCCTATGACCAGCCCCTTCGCTGTCGGCGGCATTATCGAGGGTTTCTACGGCACGCCGTGGACCCACCAACAGCGGCTGGACATGATCGGCTTCATCGGGCGCCTGGGTATGAACACGTACGTCTACGGACCGAAGGATGACGCCTTCCTGCGCCGCGATTGGCGCAAGAAGTTTGATCGGGATGCCCTGCGGCGATTGCGGGAATTGGTCGATGCATGCGTGCAGAGCGGCGTGACATTCACCTTCGCACTGTCGCCCGGATTGTCGATGCGATACTCCAGCGCCAGCGATCGGGATCTCCTGATCGCCAAGTACCGGCAGGTCTCGGAACTGGGAGTGTCCAGTTTCGCGCTTCTTCTCGACGACATCCCCGCGTCACTGCAACATCCCGAAGACGCGGATGTGTTTGCCTCGCTGGTGGATGCACAGATAACCCTGATCCGTCAGCTCCATCCGTTGCTCGATGGTGAGCTCATGGTGGCTCCCACAACCTACTGGGGTCGCGGTGATGAGCCGTACCTGTCGCAACTGGGGCGAGGCATTGATCCCACAATCGACATCTTCTTCACGGGGCGCGCGATCTGCTCACCCGTGCTGGAGACGGTCGACGCCGAGCGGTTCGAGGCGGCTACGGGGCATCCACCGCTGTACTGGGACAACTTCCCGGTGAACGACGTCGCGATGACCCACGAGCTTCATGTCGGGCCCTACCTCGGGCGGGATGGCTCGTTGGGATCGGCATCACGCGGCATCATCGCCAACGCCATGCCATACCCAGAAGCATCCAAGATCGCGTTCGCCTCTATCGCGGACTATCTGGCCGATCCGGAGGCCTACCAGCCCGAGCAGAGTTGGGAGCGGGCGATAGAGCTCGTTGCCGGTGCCGACCGCGAGACGGTGCGCGCTTTCGCTGATGCGCTCCGAGGCTCGGCGCTCTGCACCGACGACTCGCCGCGGCTGGCCGAGCGTCTCGAGCGGTTCGCCTTTGACTATTCGTTTGGGGATAGTGCGGTGGCGGTGGCAGAACTCGGCGACGTCGCGGCGGAGCTTGGCGTTGTCGCGTCCCACATGAGGACCATCTTCAATCGGGCCCTCGCTGCCGAGGTCGAGCCGTGGGTCGATCAGTACGAGCGTGCGGCCAGCGCGATCGCGCTGTGCGCCGAGATTATGGGGCAGGGCGAGATTCTCCCGGCCGGACGGGCTCGAGTGATGGCGGCTCTCACACACCTGCGCAGCCATCGCCTTCGTGTGCATGGCGATCTGGTCGACATGTTTTTGTCCGACTTCGCGCGCGAGTTTGAGCGCTAGAGCGTGATTCGCTCGGAACGCCGGTACGACTGCGATGTCGCCTCGAGTGCCCGCGCCATCCGCCACGGCTCGTCGGCGCTGTAGCGCCAAGGCTGCTCACCACGCACAGCCCGCGAGAATCGCTCGACCTGAGCAACATAATGGTTCGTCTCAGGCACCGACTCGATCCGATCATTCACGAAGAAGTCGCCCTGTCCAGGCGCGCACAGGAATGCGTGAGGCACCCTGATTCTTCCGCGAGTTCCGATCACCTCGATGGTGTCTGTGTCAGCACCCGCCATGTCGACGTGAAACAGCAGGGTCGCACCGGGAAATTCCACCAGCGCCGAGGTGGCGAGATCGATATTGCCGTGCAGCTCAGACATCGCCGATCGCGCGGTGACAGCGACGGGCTCTGCGCCGAAAAACAACCGCGCCGAATGAATCGCATAGCCGCCGACGTCATAGACCGCACCGCTGCCGGGATGGCCCTGGAAGCCGGAGTGATCGAGGTCAGCGCTCGCATCGAAGGAAAAGGTGGTGATGATGTTTCGCGGCGTTCCGATCTCGCCCGATGCGATGATCTCGATCATCCGGTCGAAGCGCGGGTGGTGGGCATACATGTACGCCTCGCCGAGCAACACTCCCGCCGAGGTGCAGGCGTCGATCATCGTCCTCGCCTCTGCCGAGGTCACGGCCAAGGGCTTTTCGCAGAGAACATGCTTGCCAGCCTCAGCGGCCTTCAGCACCCACTCGTGGTGCAGCCAGTTCGGTACGGGGATGTAGACGGCCTCGATCTCCGGGTCGGCCAAAAGACTCTCGTAGCCGGCGATTCCGCGGTGAGCACCGTAGCTGGTCGCCGCATTGTCTGCCCTGGACTGCGAGCGGCTGGCGATCGCGACGAGCGTAGCGTTCCGGGCGAGGGCGATTCCGGGCGCTGACGCTTCGAGAATCCCGGCTGCACCGAGAATTCCCCACCGCACCGCCTCATTCACGTCGCTATGTCCGTCCAGTCGAAGAGGGTGCCGAGATACGCTGACCGATCCTGCTGCAGGATCGCGTACACCTCGGGGGCTTGATCCGGAGTGAACCTGTGTGACACCAGCGAGTCGACGTTCATTCGTCCCTTCCGCAGAAAATGGAAGAAAAGCTCGGTCATCGCCTCGAGGGTCCA
The DNA here is from genome assembly GCF_030063305.1 of Salinibacterium sp. G-O1. Taxonomy (GTDB): domain Bacteria; phylum Actinomycetota; class Actinomycetes; order Actinomycetales; family Microbacteriaceae; genus Rhodoglobus. The sequence continues at coordinate 427,862 of NZ_JASISV010000002.1, read as the reverse complement.
GGGGTCGCTCAGCGTCGCCTGCTCTGGGGCGTTCGAGCCGTGCACGCCGAGGATGGAGATCGAATCGGCGACAATCCGCGGACCGAGCGATTGACGACTGGGGGAGGGACTGTCGCCGAGCAGTATCAGGCGTCCCCGCGGCCGCAACAACGAGGATGCCGGCGCGAGGACTGAGTGATGCCCGGTGACATCAAAGACGACATCGAGCATTCGACCGCCGGTCAGCTCGGCGATCTCGGCTTTCGCAGCACCCGCGTCTGCACAAATCAGATCGCTGCCGCCGCTGACACCGGCAAGCCCGAGGCGCTCCGCCGAGGGGTCGATGCACACGGTGCGCCCGGCTCCGGCAATCGACAGGTACTGCACCACCAGCTGTCCGAGAAGACCGAGCCCGATCACGCCCACCGTCTCTCCAAGCTGAAGTTCGGCCCGGCGGACCCCAAGCTGCGTCGTGCACGCGAGCGAGATCCAGGCGGCTTGATCATCCGTGATGTCGTCGGGAACTGGCACAGCTTGTGTCACCGGCACGGTGAAGCGCTGGGCGTGCGGTGTCTGGCTTGCTACGCGGTCTCCCGCAGCGTAGCGAGTGACGCCCGGCCCCACGGCTACGACCACCGACGTCATGGAGTACCCGGGCGAGAAGGGGAAGGTGACCCACTCCTGCCAGAAGGTGCCGTCGTCGAACTCGCCCGCGAGACAGAAGGTTTCCGTGCCGGTGCTCAGGAGTGAGACTCGCGCCTCGCAGAGTAGTTCACCCTCGCCCGGTTCCGCGACATCGTTGGACGCCACCTGAACGACGCGAGGTTGCGGAAAGGTGATGTCGAGAGATCTCATGGTTGGCTCGCGAGCCCGGATTCGATCGCCGCGAGTACTGCAACGATGTCGCGTCCGAATGACAGATCGCATTGGTGCTGCGTGCGTTCGTTTCGGATGTTGTCGACCAGCTCGGCGAGCGCCAGTCGCATTGCCGCCTGTTCATCGACATCGTCGACGGGGAGCCACTGTCTGCCGTTCGGGCCCCACATGAGAGTGGAGAATCCATCGGCAGCCTCGGTCGCGAACAGTGTCATCGTGGCCGTGCTGGTGGCCCCGCTGGCGTGCGTGAACTGGGCGTGGACGAGGCCCTGCTCGCCCGCCGTCGCGGACACGTTGACGATCGGGCCAAGGGTGGTAACCAGAACGGAGACGGCATGCGGGCCCAAATCCCAGACCGCACCCTTCTCGTGGCGCCAGGGTGTGTTGAACGGATTCTCGTCCATCAGTGCGGAACCGAGCCAAAGCCCCTGGGCCCCCGACCACGCGTCGATCTCGGCGTTCGCGTTGATAGCGCGCATCCGGGGGTCGAACAGCAACGTGAAGAACACGGTTGTGGAGACGCCGCTGGTTTCGGCCGCCGCGACGAGTTCGTTGGCTGCCGCGAGCGACACCGAAATTGGCTTCTCGAGAAGGACATGCTTGCCCGCACGAATCGCCTTAAGTGCAATCTCGCTCTGCACGTGGGGAGGCACAGCAAAGCTCACCGCGTCGACCGAATCGGGAAATGCATCAACGTCAGAGAACGGCCGGGCGGCGAAGTCGTCGGCGAGCAGGCCGGTGGCTTCCGGGTCGCGGCCCCATACCGACGCCAGAGTAGCCCCGGCAGTCGCAGCAATCGACGGCGCGTGTGTTTCTCGCGCCCAGAACCCTGTGCCGACGAGACCCCATCTGATGTCATCCACGTGATATTCCAAACTGTCGTTGCGTGTTTTCCAGCGCCGCGGCGAACTCGGGAGTGTATGTGGATGCTCCGCCGCCGACCATCTTCATGTGCTGAACACCGCGTTGCGGGTGTGATTGAGACTGACCAGCAGGGCACCCGCCGCAACTGGATCGTCAATGACCTCTCGGGCGGCGAACCGCGGAGTACGAATTGCGACCTCATCAACGTGGTCCCGGATGAGGTCGAGCAAACCTGGTCCGCCAGCGTTCAGTACGGCGCCCGCAAGCACGATCACCGGCGGGTCGATGAGGGCAATGATGGTCGCGAGTGCCGGCGCGTACCGGCCGGCGAGTTCGTCGAGGAAGCCGTGTGCATCGGATGCCACGGCGGATGCCACGATCTCGGCAGCGCTGTCGGCGTGGATGCCGTGCCTGGCCCCCAGCTCGACGACCTGCGCGACACCGGCGAGGTCGTCGAATCCACCGTGGTTTTCTCGCGCTGGGTTGCGCACGATGGGAACCCCGGGAACGGGCAGGAAGGCCACCTCGCTGGCGCCTCCCGTACTTCCGCGGTGGATGCGACCGCCGAGCATGAGCGCGCCACCGATACCCTCGTCGCTCCACAGCAGGAAGAAATCACTCTCCCCTCGAACCGCACCACTCTGTTGCTCCGCCATGGCGACGACGTTGACGTCGTTCTCGATATGTGTCTCGACGCCCGTGATCGCCTCAAGGCCCTCAACGAGGCCGGGCTGCTGCCAGCGGGGGAGGTGCCCGGCGAACCGCAGGGTGTCGGCATCCGGATCGTAGGATCCCGGCAGGCTAACGACGATAGACGTCAGGTCGGTCATCTCGAGCTCGGCCGTGGACAGGGCGTATCTGAGCGAGGTGATGGCGGTCTCGGGCCCGGATTCGCCTGGGTCCCGGTGCTCGCCGATGACAGTGCCGCGAAGGTCAGCAACCCGGGCATGGGTTCCGGTCGCGGTCACATTGATTGCGGCAGCGAACCCGGCGCGCGGATTGAGTTCGTAAATGGCCGAGGCGCGGCCGCCGCGGTTGTGTTCCTCGACCCCGTTCTGCACGACGTGACCGCTTTCCTCGAGGCGGGAGAGCAATTGCGATGCGGTCGGTTTCGACACCCCGGTGAGACGGCGAACGTCACCGCGACTCAGGGTCGGATGCGTGATCAGGAGCTCGAGCACCACTCGGTCATTGATCGATCGAAGCAGCCCCGGTGTGGCGGGGGAGGGAGGACTTTCGGAAGGCCGTGCCATGGCTACCCCAGCGTGGTTAGGAAACTTTACTATCCCCGTAACCTACCACCGTCTGACGACCTGTCAATCTCCCCACCTGGCCACGTTCCAGACGCGATGAGGAAGCTGGCTAGAGGCCTGCCCCGATCGAGCCGACTACGCCATCGAGCACTGTGCCAGACGCGTCCCGCTTGGCGAGCGTCTCCGGCAGGTGTCTCACCGAGCCATCGGTTCCCACGGCCACGGCTGGGGACGGTCCTGCCCAGCCAAGCGCGAGCGAATCTTCGCCCTTGAGGAAGCTGTGAGCCCGCACGCCACCGGTTGCGCGACCCTTTGCCGGGAACTCGCCGATCACCGACACCTTTGCCCGGCCGGGATCGGCGCCGGCGATCGTGGCAGCGGAAGTGGAGACAGTCGCCACGACATTGTCGAGACCGGGGTCGACGACACCGAAGAAGATTACGGCCGCCGCGCTCGACAGGTTGATGCCTGCCATCCCACCCGCGGCAACACCCTGTGGCCGCACGAGGGACGAGCTGAACCGGAGCAGTTGCGCATCCGAGGTGACGAAAACGACCTCATCGCTGTCTCTGGCGTGCGCGACCCCTGCGACCTCGTCGCGCGGTTTGAGCGAGATGATGTCGAAGTCGGGGCGTGACGGCCAGGATGCAGGGATGACGCGTTTCACGACGCCCTGGCGAGTCCCGATTGCCACCGGTACCTCGGAATCGAGGGAGACGATGCCGATCACCCGTTCTTTACCGCCGATGGCGAGGTAGTCGCTGATTTTCGCGCCAGCGGCCAACTGGATCGAGTTGGATGGCACGCTCGGAAGGTCGACCGCGGTGAAACGGATGAGCCGACCGAGGTTGGTAACGGCCCCGATCTCGGTGCGACTCGTGGTGATGAGCCGCGATCGGATCGCGTCGTGTTTGGTCCGGCGTCTGGCGGGACGCTCGGCAGTCGGCTCATCGGCGACCTCTGGAGCGATGTCAACACGGATGGCCCGTCCCGTGGTCGAGAGCAGCACCTCGCAGGGGGCATCGGCGATCTCCAGCACCGCCGCGGTTCTGCGGGACGCCGCCGTCGTGGCAATGGAGGGTCGCGCTTCGGTCAGCAGTGTTCGCCGAGGGGTTCCGAAGCGTTCGGCGATCTCTTCGAGCTCATCTGACACCAGCTGGGCGATTCGGGCCGGATCTGCGAGCAGGGCCTCGAGGTAGGCGATCTCGGCCCGCAGCTTCTCAGCCTCCGTTTCGAGCTCGATGCGACTGAACTTCGTGAGACGGCGGAGCCGGAGCTCGAGAATGTACTCGGCCTGCAGCTCGCTGAGATCGAAGACATCAATTAATCTGGCCCGCGCCTGCTCGCTGTCGTCGCTGCGCCTGATGACCTGGATCACTTCGTCGATGTCCACGATTGCGATCAACAGGCCCTCAACGAGATGAAGGCGTTCTTTGCGTCGGGCGAGTCTGAAGAGGCTGCGTCGACGAACGACGCTCAGCCTGTGGTCGAGATACACCTGCAGCAGCTCTTTGAGCCCGAGCGTGCGCGGACCACCGTTGACCAGGGCGACGTTGTTGATACTGAAATTGTCTTCCAGCGGGGTGAGGCGATAAAGCTGTTCGAGCACGGCATCGGGGCTGAATCCGGTCTTGATGCCGATGACGAGCCGCATGCCGTGCTTGCGGTCGGTGAGATCCGTGACATCGGAGATGCCACTGATTTTCTTGGAGTTCACGCCGTCTTTGATCTTTTCGATAACGCGCTCGGTGCCGACCAGGAAGGGGAGTTCGGTGACGATGAGTCCGGTCTTGCGGGCGGTGATCGCCTCGACTGACACGCGGGCTCTGGTCTTGAAGGCGCCCCGGCCGTTCGCGTAGGCATCCTTGATGCCGTCTAACCCGACGATCGTGCCGCCGGTGGGCAGGTCGGGCCCGGGCACGAAGGCCATCAGGTCTTCGAGGGAGGCTTCAGGATTCTCGAGCAGATACCGTGCAGCGGCCACCACCTCGATGAGGTTGTGGGGTGCCATGTTCGTTGCCATGCCGACAGCGATTCCGCTGGCACCGTTGACCAACAGGTTGGGGAAGGCCGCAGACAGCACCTCCGGCTGCATGAACTGGTTGTCATAGTTGGGGATGAAGTCGACAACATCTTCATCGAGGTTCTCGGTCAGGGCGAGAGCCGTGGCGTGCAGCCGTGCCTCGGTGTACCTCGGAGCGGCCGGGCCATCGTCGAGGGTGCCGAAGTTGCCGTGGCCGTCAATGAGGGGGACGCGCAGCACGAATTCCTGGGTCAGTCGCACCATCGCGTCGTAGATGGAGGCGTCACCGTGCGGATGAAGCTTTCCCATCACCTCGCCGACCACGCGCGACGACTTCACATGTCCGCGGTCCGGGCGAAGGCCCATCTCGGCCATCTGGTACAGGATTCGCCGCTGCACTGGCTTGAGGCCGTCCCGCGCGTCGGGCAGCGCCCTGGAATAGATGACTGAGTACGCATACTCAAGGAACGATCCCTGCATCTCGGTAGTGACATCGATGTCTTCGATGCGTTCGCCGGAGGGAGCGGTGCTGGTGGGGTTTTCGGGAGTAGCCATAAGATTGCCCCCATGCTACCGGCGCCCAAACCTGATGGATTGAGCCTTGCCGATGTGTTGCGAAGTTGCCTCGACGCGGTCAACGGCGACGAGAACCGCCTCGCGTTGCCGGCGGTCGGCAACGCGATAGTCGTGCTCATCGACGGGCTGGGCGCAGACGTACTGAAATCGAGTGCCGGGCACGCCAGAACGCTGGCCGGTGCGATGACGTCGAAATCGGTCATCGATTCGGGCTTCCCGACCACGACAGCATCGGCGCTCACCACTTTTACGACCGGTGTCGGCCCTGGGCAGCACGGCATGGTCGGCTACAGCGTGCTCGATGCGGCCAACGACAGGGTGGTCAACCAGCTCTCCGGGTGGGATGCCCTGCTCGACCCCGAGACCTGGCAGCAGGTACCCACGCTCTTCGAGACCGCGCACGCACAGGGGCTGGATCCGGTCGTCATCGGCCCTGCCCGGTACAAAAACTCGGGCTTTACGCGCGCTGTACTTCGCGGCGCCCGATATGTGTCTGCCGCATCCATGGCCGACAGGATGACCAAAGCCGCGACTGAGATCGCCGCAGCGGGGCCCCCGAAACTCATCTACGTGTACATTCCCGAGCTCGACCAGGCCGCGCACGCCCACGGGTGGCGCTCTCGGGAGTGGACGTCTGCCCTTGAGCTGGCGGACGCAGCAGTGCGCGAACTGGTGGGCGCCCTCGGAGCGCACGACGGACTGCTGGTGACGGCTGACCACGGAGTACTGGATGTGCCACAGCACTCACATGTGCTGGTCGACGACGAACTTTTGGACGGCGTGAGATTCATGGCCGGGGAGCCGCGATGCCTGCAGCTGTATTTCGAACCCGATGCGAGCGACGATAAACGCGCGGACATCATCAGTCGCTGGCGAGCCAGTGAAGGCGAGCGGGCGTGGGTGGCAACGCGGTCGGAAGCGGTCGCTGCCGGGTGGTTTGGTGAGGTCCGTGCTGAAGTGCTTCCGCGTATTGGCGACATCCTCGTGGCGGCCCGCAAGGGCATTGCGTACTACGACGGTCGCCTGGAAAACCATTCCAGTCGCGGGATGGTCGCCCAGCACGGTTCATGGTCGCCGGGTGAAGTCCGAGTGCCACTCATCAGGTTTGGAGCCTTCGCGAGGTGAGACTGCACCCTCGCTGACGAGCACCTAGGCGGGGTCGTCGTCCGGTCGGGCGCCGAAGACAATCTCATCCCAGCTGGGCATAGAGGTGCGCGCCTTGCGACGAACTGCAGGTTGCGGCGAGGTTGTGCGCCTCGGCTCTTCCGGCTCCTCGTCGAAGATCTCCATCGGAACATCCACGATCCGGATCGATCCCGTTGATGGGTGAGATCCGCGCGCCTCAGCCTCGTCGAAGTGGGCGGCCTCACGCTCGCCACGACGACGTCGAAGTGCCTCCAGCAGGTCTGAGGTCTGGTTGCCGTGAACGGGCTCCTCGGTCCTTCGACCGATGGCGGCAGGCTCTGAGCCCGATTGGTGGTTCGCCGAGAACTGTTGTGACTCGCTCAGGGTGAAAGCGCCACTGTCGAAGCGTGTGGGGTCCGAGTCGGCCGTGTCGATGGCGGGCTCGCTGACGGCACGGAGTCGCGGCATCATTCCGCCCCCGTTCTCGCCCTGCCGCGACAGGGTGACGGCCTCACCGTTATTGGGGGAGAGGGACTGTTTCTTCGGGTCGAAACCCCAGCGCGCATCGTGATCGATCTCTTTGGCGGTGAAGGCAAGCTTCACGATCCAGCCGGCTTCGGGATCTTTCCAACTGGCCCACCGTTCATCGGTTGCGCCGAGCTCATGAAGCCGGTCCCTGATGACCGAGCCGAAGTTGCGCCCCTGGTTCATCGGGTCAGCATCGGCTGCGCTCTTTACGGGCACGCCGAGGGCAGACTGCACGACGAAGTCGCGTTCAGCGATCACCGGTCCTTCGAAGCGCTGAATGTACTCGAATGACGCTCCCGTGATGGACGCCACGTCCTGCGCCGACATGCCCGACCGAATGTGCGCCTGAATTTCACGTGGCGACAGCTTGGGTCCGGCGCCGGGATCCGCCACGCTCTGACGCAATTTGGACTGCATCATCTCGTCAATGGGGATGCGGAATCGCGTCCCGTCGTCAGCAGCCGCTAACAGCGCGCCGCTCTCTACTCCGATTACTCGCAGGTCCTGCATGCTGAAGCCCTCCAGCCATGGATATTTGCTGACAGGATCGCACGCTGAGTCGCTATTTGTTGGGAATAGAACGGGCGCGCCGTAAGTTGCACGCAGAGCACGATGGTGACGAGGCTCCGGTGGTTTGCTATTCCAGATGGTTTGATGCACACTGTCCCCGCGAATTCGTTACTGGACCACCAAGACGAGACGCTTACAGAAGTGGATGGGCATGGCAACCGATTACGACGCACCCCGAAAGACCGACGACGACTCTGAGTCGATCGAGGCACTGAAGGAGCGCGTTCCGGACAAGACGTCGGGCTCGATTGACTCCGACGACGCGGACAATCCCGGCAGCTTTGAGCTCGCCGGAGCAGACCTTTCAGACCTCGATCTCGACGTGGTTGTGCTCCCGGCACAGGCCGACGAGTTCACCTGTGTGGAGTGCTTCCTGGTGAAGCACCGCTCACAGGTTGACCACACGACAAAGCTCGGCGCAGTCTGCCAGGAGTGCGCCGCCTAATTTTTTAGGGCGCTCCTGGCCTGGTCGATCGCACGGGAAACCTCCTGAGGTTTCCTGGTCGACACCAACCAGTACGGCACCGGATCGTTCGGGTCGATCAATTCGACTCGAACGACCGGGTCGATCCAGCCGCGGATGACGAGGAATGCTCTCGCGTCAAGGCGCTGGCCACGTTCCAGTGTTGCCTCTGAACCCACGAAACCATCAACGGCTCCAATGATGTCGAGGGGAAGCCGTGCCTTCCCTGCGATCAGGTGCGTCTCGGTGACCTCTACCTTCGTCGCCGACGCGAGCAGCGCTGCGAGGCATCCCAGATAGAGCACCACCGCTGCGCCGATTCCCACGTTGATGTTGATCGGCAGAAACACCAGCAGGCTGGCCGGAATCACCAGAGCCGTGCTGATGAAGAGCCAGGGAGCCGGCCACAGTTTTTCGCGATAGTTGGTCACCGCTCTATTAGACACTGCTCACGATCATCGACCGTGCAGCGTTCTGCACTACCCTCGACTCGTGGCTGAGAACATCGAAGTGCTCATTGCGAGTGGCGAGACTCCTGTCTACGCGCACCCCGGTGATGCTGGAGCGGACCTTCATGCCGCCGAGGCCCACCTGCTCGCACCGGGAGGCAGAGCAACGGTCGGCACCGGCGTCTCGATAGCGCTTCCCAACGGATTCATGGCATTCGTCGTTCCGCGATCCGGGCTCGCGGCCAAGCACGGCATCACCATCGTCAACAGCCCAGGCACGGTGGATGCGGGCTACCGCGGCGAGATCAGGGTCACGATATTGAACACCGACGCCGAGCATTCCTTCGCCATCGAGGTGGGCGACCGTATCGCACAGCTCATCGTCATGCCCGTTACCCGGGCCACATTCATCCCGGTGGCAACGTTGCCGGGCAGTCACCGCGGTGGGGCGGGCTTCGGCTCAACCGGCCTGCGACCAACACCAGTCGGACATCATCCCGAAACCGACACAACACGACCAGGAGTCACCTCGTGAGCGATATTGCTGGAGAACAGCTCGATGAACCCATTGCCGATCAGCCCAAGTCGGCCCCGGATGACCGTGCCACGGAAGGTCCGCTCGATGAAAGCGAAGCCAACGCCGTAAGGCCATACGTCGACCTCGGGGGAGTGAAGATCCTCCCGCGACCCGATCTCCACCTCAGGCTTGAGGTTGAAGAGGGAAGCAAGCGAGTGGTCGCTGTCGGTCTCGACTATGCGGGTTCAACGCTGCAGGTTCAGCCGTTCGCTGCTCCCCGCTCGAGCGGTTTGTGGCACGAGATCCGCCAGCAGATCGTGGATCAGATTCACAAGCAGGGTGGTACCACCAAGGTGGTTGTCGGACCATTCGGCCCCGAGGTGCAGGCAGAGATCCCTCTCGCGGCGGGGCAGGAGAGCGGATCCCGGTTGGCCCGATTCATCGGCGTCGATGGGCCTCGATGGTTCCTGCGCGGCGTGATTGCCGGTGCGGGTGCCGCCGGCGGTGAACCCGCCGCTCAGGTCGAGGATCTTTTCCGTTCGATCGTGGTGGTGCGCGGGAACACTCCGATGCCTCCGCGCGACCTCATCCCGCTGAGCATGCCTGCCACCGGTCCTGCCGCAGCACAGGCATGACCTCCGGCAGTTCTTCGAACGAAGACGACATCACGCCGGAGGTCGATGCTCCCTCGGTGGCTGAGACATTTGCCGCGGCGGCTCGACGGTCTGGTCTCGGGTATGTCGCCCCGGGCGAGACGCCATCCAGCGGCGCCCTCCTCAAGGCCATGGGCGGCGTCCGCGGGTTGGTCGAATCGATCCTCCCTGGCCTCTCCTTCCTTGTGGTCTATACGATCACTCGCGAACTACTTGTGTCTGTGCTCATCCCACTCGTCATCGCCGTGCTGTTCGTGGTGGTCAGGGTCGTCACCAGGACGCCATTCACTTCCGCCATTGCTGGTGTGCTTGGTCTCGGACTCAGTGCCGGCCTTGCTCTCATCACGGGTCGGGCTGAAGACAATTTCGTGCTCGGATTTTTCATCAACGCGATATTTCTGCTCGCGCTGGTCATCAGCATGATCGCGCGCTGGCCGCTGATCGGCGTGATCGCGTCGCTCATCACGAGTGAGGGCACGGGCTGGCGCGCAGATCGCGCGAAGGTCAGGGTTGCCTACCTCGCGACGATCCTGTGGTGCGGGCTGTTCTCGGTTCGGCTTGGGGTCGAGTTGCCCCTGTACTTCTCGGGCAACGTCGATGCTCTGGCCGCGTTCAAGCTCATCCTTGGAGTTCCTCTCTACGCGGGAGTGTTGTGGGTCACCTGGCTGATGATGCGCACGGTGTACAGATCCAAAAAGGTCGGTCCGGCAGCGTAGCGTCTGTCCTGTCGGTGCTATATTTGTCTTGATATCAAGATACTTTTTGATTGAACCAGCATGATGTGTCCTGCTGGAACGGTCTTAGGCTTGCCTTGCTAGCAGTTTGATGCTGTTGGCGGCAAAGATGGCAGGGTACCCGCGGTAATCGCGGGCTCAGCGAGGGAGACGACAGTGTCGGCAGTGAACAGCTTCGGATCGAAAGACACCCTGACCGTCGGTTCGACCGACTACGAGGTCTTTCGAGTAGACAAGGTTCCCGGGTATGAAAAGCTCCCGTTCAGCCTGAAGGTCCTGCTCGAAAACCTGCTGCGGACCGAAGACGGTAAGAACGTCACGAAATCGCAGATCGAGTCTCTCGGTTCGTGGGTGCCGACCGCCGAGCCAGACACCGAAATTCAGTTCACCCCTGCGCGCGTCGTCATGCAGGACTTCACGGGCGTCCCGTGCATCGTTGACCTCGCCACGATGCGCGAGGCAGTTGCCGCCCTGGGCGGCGACCCCAACAAGATCAACCCACTCGCACCGGCCGAACTGGTCATCGACCATTCCGTCATCGCCGACCTCTTCGGCAGCGAGAACGCTCTCGAGCGCAACGTTGAGATTGAGTATGAGCGCAACGGTGAGCGCTACCAGTTCCTCCGCTGGGGCCAGACCGCGTTCGACGACTTCAAGGTTGTTCCGCCAGGAACCGGAATCGTGCACCAGGTCAACATCGAGTACCTGGCACGAGTAACTTTCACGCGCACCGTGGACGGCGCGCTTCGTGCGTACCCGGACACCTGTGTCGGCACTGACTCCCACACGACGATGGTCAACGGACTCGGTGTGCTGGGTTGGGGCGTCGGCGGCATCGAGGCCGAGGCAGCGATGCTCGGCCAGCCGGTCTCCATGCTCATCCCGAAGGTCGTCGGATTCAAGCTCAACGGCTCAATCCCGACCGGCGTGACGGCAACGGATGTCGTGCTCACGATCACCCAGATGCTGCGCAAGCACGGTGTCGTGGGCAAGTTCGTCGAGTTCTATGGCGCCGGCGTCGGCGAGGTTCCCCTGGCGAACAGAGCGACCATCGGAAACATGAGCCCAGAGTTTGGGTCGACAGCAGCGATGTTCCCCATCGATGACGTGACGCTCGACTACCTGCGCCTCACCGGTCGCACCGACGAGCAGGTTGCTCTCGTGGAGGCATACTCCAAGCTGCAGAAGCTCTGGCACGACCCCGAAACTGAGCCGGAATTCAGCGAATATCTCGAACTGGATTTGGCGACGGTTGTGCCATCCATCGCCGGACCGAAGCGCCCGCAGGACCGCGTCGAACTCACCAACGCCAAGACGCAGTTCGCTATCGACCTCGGCGACTACACCTCGCAGGACATGTCGCGCGTCGACGCGGCCATCGAGGGTAGCTTCCCCGCCTCAGACCCGAATGGTTTCACCCCGGAAGACGAAGGCACCGCGCACCAGCTCTCGCACACTCATGTGAGTCACGCGCCGGGCGACCTCTCGCGTCCAGTGAAGGTCAAGACCTCAGCAGGGCTCGACTACACGCTCGACCACGGCGCTGTCGCTGTCGCCGCGATCACCTCGTGCACCAACACCTCGAACCCCAGCGTGATGCTCGCAGCAGGCCTGCTCGCACGCAACGCTGTCCGCAAGGGCCTGACCTCCAAGCCATGGGTCAAGACCACCCTCGCGCCGGGCTCGAAGGTTGTCACCGACTACTACGCGAAGGCGGGACTCACCGACGACCTCGAAGCCCTCGGCTTCTACACCGTCGGCTACGGCTGCACGGTGTGTATTGGTAACACCGGGCCCCTCATCGATGAGGTCACGGCGGCCATCAACGAGAATGATCTGGCTGTGACGGCCGTTCTCTCGGGAAACCGCAACTTCGAGGGTCGTATCAGCCCCGACGTCAAGATGAACTACCTGGCGTCGCCGCCTCTGGTCATCGCGTACGCCCTGGCCGGATCGATGAACTTCGACTTCGAGACCGACTCCCTCGGCACGGGCAGTGACGGCCAGCCGGTATTCCTGAAGGACATCTGGCCGGATTCTGCAGAGGTGCAGCGCACGATCGACTCGTCGATCGACACCGAGATGTTCCTCAAGGAATATGGCGAGGTCTTCGACGGCGACGAGCGCTGGCGTTCGCTGCCGACACCAGACAGTGAGGTGTTCGAGTGGGATGACGCATCCACCTACGTGCGCCGCCCACCGTACTTCGACGGCATGACCCTCGAGACGACACCGGTCAGCAGCATCTCCGGTGCTCGCGTCCTGGCCAAGCTCGGCGATTCGGTCACGACCGACCACATCAGCCCTGCCGGAAACATCAAGGCAGACAGCCCGGCTGGCGCCTACCTGCAGGAGCACGGGGTCGCCCGTGGTGACTTCAACTCCTACGGTTCACGACGAGGCAACCACGAGGTGATGATCCGCGGTACGTTCGCGAACATCCGCCTCAAGAACCAGCTGCTGGATGGGGTTGAGGGTGGATACACTCGCGACTTCACTCAGGCCGAGGCTCCTCAGTCATTCATCTACGACGCCGCGCAGAACTACGCAGCACAGTCGACGCCGCTCGTCATCTTCGGTGGCAAGGAGTATGGCTCCGGCTCAAGCCGGGACTGGGCGGCCAAGGGCACGTCGCTGCTGGGTGTGAAGGCTGTCATCACCGAGAGCTTTGAGCGTATCCACCGTTCCAACTTGATCGGGATGGGCGTGCTGCCACTGCAGTTCCCCGCCGGCGAGAGCTGGGCCTCGCTGGGACTCGACGGAACCGAAATCGTGGACATCGCTGGTGTCGAGGAGCTCAACGAGGGAAACACCCCGAAGACTCTGCACGTGACGGCATCACCGAGCGAGCACTCCGCTGCTGGCAAGGCCGTTGTCGAATTCGATGCTGTCCTTCGCATCGACACACCGGGTGAGGCCGACTACTACCGAAATGGCGGCATCCTGCAGTACGTACTCAGGAGTCTCGTTTAGGCTGACTGTATGACTCTTCTCGAGGAAATCCGCGGCCCTCGTGATCTCGACAAGCTCTCACCTGAGCAGCTTGTCGAGCTCGCGGCGGAGATCCGCGCGTTCCTCGTTCGGGAGGTATCAAAGACCGGAGGGCACCTCGGTCCGAACCTCGGCGTCGTCGAACTGACGATCGCGATGCACACGGTATTCAACTCGCCGCATGATGCGATGGTGTTCGATACCGGGCACCAGAGCTACGTGCACAAGCTGTTGACCGGACGGCAGGATTTCAGCCACCTCCGAGAAGAGGGCGGGCTGGCGGGGTACCCGCAGCGAGCGGAATCAGAGCACGACATCGTCGAAAGTTCCCACGCGTCGAGCTCACTGTCGTGGGCCGACGGCATTTCGCGTGCATTCACCATGACCGGCCAGTCCGACCGGCACGTGGTTGCTGTGGTCGGTGACGGTGCGCTCACGGGTGGCATGACGTGGGAAGCACTCAACAACATCAGCGACGACAACAGCCGCAACCTGGTCATCATCGTCAACGACAACGGACGCTCGTACGCGCCGACCATCGGCGGGATGGCCCACTTCCTCAACGATGTCCGTACGAGGCGCTCCTACCGCAGCCTGTACTCCACCAGCCGCACCGTGTTCCACAAGTTCGGCGCCCCCGGTCGTGCCCTGTATCGGGCCATCAGGGGCGGAACCCACGGCTTCCTGTCGCGCCTCACCAACAATGAGGCGCTGTACTCGAATCTCGATATCAAGTACCTCGGTCCGGTCGATGGGCACGACCTCAAGGCTGTCACCGAGGCGCTCAGGCAGGCCAAGAACTACGGTGCTCCTGTCATCGTGCACGCCATCACCGAGAAGGGCCGCGGCTACCAGCCGGCTCTCCTCGACACCGCAGACCAGTTCCATGCGGTGGGCCAGATCGATCCGGAGACCGGCGAACCGATCGACCCGTCGAATACGCCGTCGTGGACGTCAGTCTTCTCAGATGAAATTCTTCACCTCGCCGACGAGAACCCCCGGCTGGTCGGCATCACCGCGGCCATGCTCCGACCCACCGGGCTGCACAAGTTCGCTGAGAAGTATCCACAGCGCGTACTCGATGTCGGAATCGCAGAGCAGCACGCCGTCACCTCGGCCGCTGGGCTCGCCTTCGGCGGGTTGCATCCGGTCATCGCCATGTACGCCACGTTCGTCAATCGCGCCTTCGACCAGGTGTTGATGGATGTCGCGTTGCATGAAGCTGGCGTCACGATTGTGCTCGACCGCGCCGGAGTCACCGGCCCTGACGGCGCGAGCCATCACGGAATGTGGGATCTTGCCATCCTGCAGGTCGTTCCCAACATCATGATTGCGGCGCCCAGGGATGCATCGCGGCTGCGTGAGGAGCTCGGCGAAGCGGTCGCGGTCGACGACAGGCCCACCGTGCTCAGATTTTCGAAGGGCGTGGTCGGCACCGAATACGACGCCGTACGCCGCACAGCCGACGGCGTCGACGTGCTGCGGGAGACCGACAACAAAGATGTGCTCATCATCACCGTGGGTCCGATGGCGAAAACCGGTCTTGAGGTCGCAGAACGGCTCGCGGCGCAGGGCATCGGCGCCACGGTGATCGACCCGCGCTGGGTTGTGCCGGTGGCTCAGGGCGTCATCGACCTCGCTGCCGAGTATCGACTGGTGATTACGATTGAAGACGGCGTGCGCGTCGGCGGCATCGGCACTCGCATCCGACAAGACCTCCGTGCTGCAGGCGTCGACACCGCCGTCACTGAACTCGGCCTGCCCGATGAGTTCCTGCCCCACGGCAGTCGCGGCTACATTCTCGATCTGGTCGGCCTGACCCCTCAGGCCATCGCGCGCGGCGTGGTCGAGCAGGTGCTCGGCAGCAAGCTGCCGGTAGCGAGGCCCCTGCCGACCGATTCCGACGTTCAGACGCGCGTTCCTAACGAGTAGGCCCGTTCCTCCGTAGACAGAGCAACACCCTCGAGACTTTGCACGTCCCGAGGGTGTCCGCTACCGCGACAAATTCGCCTGCTGCTACTTCACTCCCACGATCATGGGGGAGTGGAAGGTGCCTCCGAAGGCGCGCTCGGATGCGCCGACCCGGTCGAGGTACGGTGTCGCTCCGCCCATCTGGAAGGGATATCCGGCCCCGAGGATGAGGCAGAGGTCGATGTCTTCGGCTGCTGCGACGACGTTGTCCTCGAGCATCCGGTGAATTTCGTCGGCCAGACCATCCTCGATGCGAACCTGCAGCTCCGCGGCCGTCATAGGGGTGGTGCCGCCCTTGACGATCTTCTGGGCTGCCTTGTCGATTCCCTTGATCTTGCCCTTCGAGTCTCGCTCGAAGATGTGGCCAAGCTCTGCGAGCTTGTGCAGGTTGGCGCTCTCAAAGAATCGGTCAGGGAACGCCTTGTGATGCGTGTCGAGCACGTGGGCGCCCACCTTGAGGCCCACCAGTTCGAGCAGCTCGAAAGGCGTCATCGGAAGACCGAACGGCCTGGTGGATTCCTCCACCACCTCGAAGGGTGTGCCGGTGTCGACAGCGTGCATGGCCTCGCCGAGAACCTTGGCCAGAATGCGGTTCACGACGAACCCGGGGGTGTCGCGGGTGATGACCGCGTTCTTGCGCAGCTTCGCCGCGGTCACCATCGCCGTGGAGAGGGATGCGTCGTTGGTGTGCGGTGTCTTCACAACCTCGATCAAAGGCATGACCGCAACAGGGTTGAAGAAATGGAAGCCAACCACTCGCTCAGGGTGCTCCAGTTTCGCGCCGATCTGTTCAACCGAGAGCGACGAGGTGTTGGTGGCGAGAATCGCCTCGGCCGAGATGAACTTCTCGACCTCGGCAAACACGTTCTGCTTCGCCTCAAGCTCCTCGTAGATTGCCTCGATCACCCAGTCGCAGTCCGCGAAATCGGCCTTGTTCGTCGTGCCCGTCACGAGTGCGGTGAGTCGATTCGACTCGTCGCTGGAGATGCGGCCCTTTTCGAGCAGGTCGTTGATCTCCTTGTGGATGGCGGCAACACCAGCGTCAGTCGCACCCTGATCCAGGTCGGTGATGACGACGGGAACCTGCAGGCGCCGAACGAAGAGCAACGCAAACTGGCGCGCCATCAGCCCGGCGCCGATGACGCCAACCTTGGTGACCTTGTGGGCGAGCTCCTTATCCGGGGCACCGGCCGGGCGCTTGGCGCGCTTCTGCACAAGGTTGAACGCGTAGATGCTGGCGTGAAACTGGTCGCCCGCGATCAGATCGGCCAAAGCCTCATCCTCGGCGGCGAATCCCGTCTTCTTGTCGGTGTTCTTCGCGGCCTTCAGCAGCTCCAGCGCACGATAGGGCGATTTCGCTACCTTCCCGATGCGGCTCTCCAGCGTCTTCTGCGCGATACCGATGGCGATGTCCCACTTGACGGCGCGCTCGATCTTGCCTGGCTCGTTGGGGCGCTTCACCTTCGTCGTGCCGTTGATGACGCCGTCGGCCCACGCGACCGAGTTCTCGATGAAGTTGGCAGGGCCGAACATCGCGTCAGCGATACCGAGCTCGAAGGCCTGGGGGCCTTTGAGCATCCTGTTGTTCTTCAACGGATTGGAGATGACGACCTCGAGGGCGTTCTCGATGCCGATCAGGTTCGGCAGCAGCCACGCTCCACCCCATCCGGGAATGATTCCGAGGAAGACTTCCGGCAAGGCCAGCGCCGGCACCGAACTGTCGATCGTTCGATAGTTGGAGTTCAGCGGAATCTCGACTCCGCCGCCCAGGGCAAGGCCGTTGATGAAGGTGAATGAAGGAACGCCGAGCTCGCTCAGCTTGCCGAGTGCCCAATGACCCAGCTGGGCCATCTGCTTGCCCGTCTCACGGTCCGGCAGGTCGCCGACCTTCGACAGGTCCGCTCCGGCCGCGAAGATGAAGGGCTTGCCGGTGACAGCCAGGCCGTGGATCTCGCCACGGTCGGCTCGGGCCTTCTGCTCATCCAGTATTCGCGCGAACTCCAGCAGTGTTCTGGGGCCGAGCGTGTTCGGGCGGGTGTGGTCTTTGCCGTTGTCGAGCGTCAGCAGCACCAGGGTCTTGCCCTGGGAGATCGGGATGTCGCGGACGAACGAGTTCGTGATGACTTCGTCTGGGTCAAGCGACGCGAGCTTCTCAAAGGTGGCAGCGGTTGCGGTCATTACTTCTTCCCCTTGTAGTTCGGGTTCTCCCAGATGACGGATCCACCCTGGCCGAGACCGACGCACATGGCGGTGAGGCCGTAACGCACCTCGGGGTGCTCCGCGAACTGGGCAGCGAGCTGAATCATGAGCCGAACGCCGGATGACGCGAGCGGGTGTCCCATCGCGATGGCGCCGCCCCACTGGTTGACCCTGGGGTCGTCGTCGTCGATTCCGAAGTGGTCGAGCAGTGACAGCACCTGGACGGCGAATGCCTCGTTCAGTTCGAAGAGGCCGATGTCGTTGATGGTCAGGCCGGCCTTGCGCAGAGCCTTCTCCGTGGACGGCACGGGCCCGATGCCCATGATGTCCGGCTCGACGCCGGCAAAGGCGAAGCTCACCATGCGCATCTTGGGCTTCAGGCCGAACTCCTTGGCGGCGTCGGCACTGGCGATGATGCTGGCGGTGGCGCCGTCGTTGAGTCCGGAGGAGTTGCCGGCGGTGACGCGACCGTGCGGGCGGAAGGGCGTGCGGAGAGTGGACAGACCCTCCATGGTGGTCTCTGGCCTGAGCGCCTCATCGCGAGTGGCCAGACCCCATCCCGATTCACTCCGGATAGCAACGGGGATCAGATCGGGCTGCAGCTTGCCATTCTCGTAGGCTGCGAATGCCTTCTGCTGGCTGGCGAAGGCGTAACGATCGGCTCGCTCCTTGGTCAAATGTGGGAATCGATCGTGGATGCGCTCAGCGGTGTTGCCCATGTTGAGTGCCTCGCTGCTCACGAGCTTCTCGGAAAGGAACCGAGGGTTCGGATCTGCCCCTGAACCCATCGGGTGATGCCCCATGTGCTCCACTCCGCCGGCGATCCCGATGTCGTAGGCGCCGAACGCGATGCCACCGGCGATGGCGGTGACCGAGGTCATGCCGCCGGCGCACATGCGGTCGATGGCGAAGCCAGGCACAGTCTTCGGCAGACCGGACAGCAGCGCCGCGGTGCGGCCAATCGTGAGGCCCTGATCGCCCTGCTGCGTTGAGGCAGCAATGGCGACATCGTCGTAGCGATCCTTGGGAATCGAGGGGTTGCGATCGATCAGGCCGATCATTGCCTTAACGACAAGGTCATCTGCCCGGGTGTTCCAGAACATGCCCTTTTCGCCTGCTCGGCCGAACGGAGTTCTCACTCCGTCGACGAATACAACTTCAGCTTGCTTGGCCACGATGCCTCCACTTTCCTTAGGTCGTAATCGATCCTAGGCTCGCGGAAACTCCAGTCGAATCCTTTGACTGTTCCTACGATGCAGGTTCGGTCGTCTGCTCAGGCGTTTGGCTGGCTTCCACAAACGCATCGGCGATTACCTGTGATGTTGCGTCAATTTGCCAGGCCCGCGCACCGAGGGCCGTGAGGGCTTCGGTAATAGCTGTCTGGTCGGCGGGAGTGGGAGGATTCCATGACACTCGCCGGAGCAGGTCAGGCGTGAGCATGTTTTCGACGGGAATCGACATCTCGGTCGCCAACTCGGTTATCCGGGCCCGCGCGGTCTTCAGCCGCTTGTCGGCCTCAGGGTTCTTGTCGCTCCACACCCGCGGGGGAGGCAGAACGTCGCTCGCGACCCTCAGAACAGGCAGGTCGTCGCTCGCCATACCGGCCTGGATGGCATTCCACCAGCGATCGATCTGAGAACGGCTGGCGCGACCAGTGAATTCCTTGAGCGCAGCGAGGTCGCGTTTGGTCTCTGGCAGCATCCTTGCCGCTGCGACCAGGGCGGAGTCCGGCACGAGCCGGCCCGGAGCCGTGTCGATTTCGCGCGCGTACGCATCTCGGGCCTGCCACAGCTCGCGGGCGATAGCCAGATTGCGCCCGCCGCGGATGGCGTGAACGCCGCTCAGGCGCCTCCAGGGCTCGTGGCGCACGATCACGAAGTCTCGAGAGAGCACTGACGAGAACTCTTCGTCGGCGATGCCGGTCTTGCCATCGCGCTCGAGAACGTTCGCGAGCTCTTCGCGCAGATCGACGAGCAACTCGACATCGAGCGCTGCGTAGACCAACCAGCTCTGGGGAAGTGGCCGGGTCGACCAGTCAGCCGCGGAGTGCTCCTTGGCGAGATGGATGCCCAGCAGATCTTCTACGACTGCGCCGAGCCCGACGCGGGGGAGTCCCGCCAGGCGAGCGGCCAGTTCGGTGTCGAACAGGCGGGTGGGGTTGAGGCCGACCTCCCGAAGACACGTCAGGTCCTGGCTCGCTGCGTGCAGGATCCATTCCTCACCAGCGATGACGTCATTGAGTTCGCTGAAGGAGCCGATTGCTGGCGGATCGAACAGGAAGGTGCCAGCAC
Source organism: Salinibacterium sp. G-O1 (assembly GCF_030063305.1). Classification (GTDB taxonomy): domain Bacteria; phylum Actinomycetota; class Actinomycetes; order Actinomycetales; family Microbacteriaceae; genus Rhodoglobus. The sequence continues at coordinate 407,800 of NZ_JASISV010000002.1, read as the reverse complement.
CGCGCCGGAAAATCTGGATCAGGTATGCGCGTTGCGAGTAGCGATAGCCGGATGCCCGTTCAGCGTCGATCGCGATGGGCCCGGTTCCCGCGGCGATTGCGTCGACGGCGGCGAGATACTCCTCGCGGGTGTCGATGACATCGACCTCCACGTGGGCGGCCTGTTTCGGCTCGTCGGGAATCGTCGCAGCTGCTTCAGCTGCGGCGCTATCGTTCGCGCTACTCACGTCGAACCCGGCGTGCAGACAACAGACTTACTCCCTCGATCGTCGGCGGCAGGCCAGCAAGCATGCACAACAACTCACCCCAGCCTTCCACATGAGCGGCAATGTCGTGATCATCGGGTGTCCACGAGGCTCGAAGCTCGATCTGTGCACCGTCTCCCTGTGATTCCAGCTCGCCGAATCCGGTGGACAGGATTCGCGTGGCGGTCCCGCTGGCGGAGGTGTACTTCGCGCCTCGAGTGTCGAGCGCATCAACGAGCCACGACCAGGCGACATCGGCCAGGAACGGGTCAACACCCATCTCAGTCTCGAGCGGAGCCTGCGCAAAACAGATCACCCTGAACTGCCCACCCCAGGCTTCTGGCGACTCGGGGTCGTAGAGCAGAACGAATCGGCCGGTTCCCAGTTCGGAATCGCTGCCGTGCAAGGCCGGGGTGACGTCTGCGGCGAGCGCAAGTGACCATGGAGCCAGTGATCCGGGGGCGGGAATCTCCGAGACTGTCAACTCATCGCGGGTCGTCGCGGCTCTCATCGAGGCGGTGGCGGCGGCGAAAGCTGGGGGGAGCTGCGGCGCTGGGGGCGTGTCTGACACGAGTGAAGATTAGGCTTCCTTCAAGCGATCCCGACCTAGGCACGCCGGGGTGCACCAGCCATAGCCATACCAGGAGCATGATGACCAGGCACGAGCACCCTAGTTCCACTGCGGCTCGAAGCCTGGCGGTCATCGCCATCACGGTCGGGGGCGTCATCGCGGCGACGGCGATTTCCGGGAGCGTGCTCGCGGTGTATTTCGCGCGCACGGTACTGACCCCGCCCAGGAAGCGCGAGGAAGACCTTCGGATCCTCGACTATGACGACGACACCATTACGCTGTCGCGGTCCATCGACGCTTTCACCCCAGGCCTGTACAGCATGTGGTTCTCCGGGGACGCCGGCCATGCCCGCGTCGGCGATATTGTCACGTTCTCGGGGCGATCAGTGACGCGGCAACTCCTCGGGGTGGACCGCGGTTCGCTCGAGGGTGTCACTCGGGCCCGGGTCAGTGGGTGGTTCTTTCTGAGGCCGGCAGACGTCAGTGACGAGTGGGATGAGGTCGAGATCCAGACCGAGTTGGGCGCGGCTCCCGCCTGGCTCATCCCCGCTGCCGAACCGTCGACGCGCTGGGTCATTGGTGTCCACGGTCGTGCGGTGCGCCGCGAAGAGGCGCTGAGGGCCGTTCCGGTGTTCCGCGATGCGGGCTACAACTCGCTGCTGGTGTCGTATCGCAACGACGGGGACGCCCCAGCCACCGGTGACAACCGCTATTCGCTCGGCGATGCCGAGTGGAAGGACGTCGAATCCGCTGTGCAATTCGCGGTCTCGCGTGGAGCCGAGCAGATTGTTCTCATGGGATGGTCGATGGGCGGCGCGACGGTACTCCAGTTCGCGACACGGTCATCTTTCGCGAGTCGAGTCACCGGGCTCGTGCTCGAATCTCCCGTAGTCGACTGGATTACCGCCCTGCATTTCCAGGGCGCAGCTCACCGTCTGCCGCGGCTGGTTCGGTTGGGCATGATGGGCCTGGTGACACACTCGTGGTCGAGACGCATCACCGGTCAGGCGCAACCCGTCGACCTGAGACGACTCGATCTGGTTGCGCGGGCCCGCGAACTCGACCTGCCCATCCTGCTGTTTCACAGTGTCGACGACGGACTCATTCCGGCCACGGCCTCCCAGGCCCTCGCGGCGGCCAGACCTGACATCGTCACGTACGAGGAATTCGATACCGCGCGTCACACGCGACTCTGGAATTACGATCCGGATCGCTGGAACTCGGCCATCAGGAGATGGCTGCAGAATCTCGAAACCGAAAGTCTCAGGCAGCCTTCGCGCGAATCTGACGTTTGACGCGAGCCAGCATCCCGGTCATGCCCCTGATGCGCAGCGGGCTGACCGCAGCGGTGAGGCCGATCGAGTTCGGGTAGTCGTCAGGCACAGCGAGTACCTCGGCGGCGCTCAACCCGCTGAGACCCTGCACGAGGATCGAGGCGAAGCCGCGCGTCGTGGGGGATTCGGGTGGAGCCGTTGCGAACATGTGCACGGTGCTGCTGTCATCCACCTCGACGAAGATGAAGACGGGCGACTGACACTCAACGACCCGCTCCAGCAGGTCAGGGTGGTCTGCATAACGAGCGGGCAACTCGGGCAACTCGTTCGAGAACTCAAGCAACAGCTGCAGCCTGGTTTTCATCTCGAGTGCCAGAAAGTCGTCGCGGATCTCGGCTAGCGGCTCGGGCAGTGTGTCGTTCGTCACTGGTTAAGTTTAGCGAGCAGGCACAGCGCCGGGCTCGGAACCCTGCACGATCGGCACGCGGACGGCTGATCCCCACTCCGTCCATGAACCGTCGTAGTTGCGCACATTCTCGAAACCGAGCAGGTGGGTCAGCACGAACCAGGTGTGGCTGGAGCGTTCGCCGATGCGGCAGTACGCGACGACGTTATCGCCATCGACCAGCCCGGCACCGTCCCGGTAGATCTCGTTGAGTTCGGAGATCGGTCGAAACGTGCCATCCTCGGCCGCAGCCCTGCCCCAGGGCACGCTCTGTGCACTCGGAATATGGCCGGCGCGCAGTGCGCCCTCATCCGGGTATGCCGGAGCGGTCGTGCGCTCACCACTGAACTCCTCGGGCGAGCGCACGTCGATCAGGGGATTACCCAAGTGGGCGAGTACGTCATCCTTATAGGCGCGGATGCGTGAGTCGTCGCGCTGGACGACCGGATATTCGACCGTGGCAGCTGCCTCAGGTGCGGTCGTGTACGCGCGTCCGTCCGCCTCCCATTTGGCCCGGCCGCCGTCAAGCAGCCGAACATCCTCGTGGCCGAACAGCGTGAACACCCAGAGTGCGTATGCAGCCCACCAGTTGCTCTTGTCGCCGTAGATCACGACGGTGGAGTCGCGGGAGATGCCTTTGGATCCGAGCAGCGCCGCGAACTGCTCGCCGTCGATGTAGTCGCGCACGACCGGATCGTTGAGGTCGGTGTGCCAGTCGATCTTGACGGCACCCTCGATGTGGCCCGTCTCATAGAGCAGCACATCCTCGTCGGATTCGACGACGACGAGTCCCGGATCGCCGAGGTGCGCCTCCAGCCAGTCGCCGGAGACCAGGCGTTCCGGGTGAGCAAACTGGGCGAATTGTTCGGCGGGATCGTTCTGGACCGACATGAGCTACCTCCGGTAGTGCGATGATGGCGGGAGTTGCCCGGCCGAGTGTGCGATCGAGCCATCGTCGCGATCGGGCTAGGCTGAAATTCCCCTGACGACAAATCTACGCGCTGTGAGATTTGGCCGTTGTAAGACTTCGACACAAACCGAGGCTGAACCAATGAGTGCCGAAGCTGTGACCTCACCGGGTCGGCTCGTTGACCGCGTCCCCACTCTCGACGGGGCGGAGATGATCGCCCATCTGGTGCCACCGCGGCAATTCGCCACCGCCACCCTCGACTCGTATCGCCCCGACGACGACTATCCATCGCAGGCGGGCGCGGTCGAAGCCATTCGCGCTTTCGTTGCCGGGTGGCAATCCGGTCGTGGGGGCGGGTTCTTCTCGCGGAAGAAAGCCCCGGTCGAGCTGCCCGGCATCTACCTGGATGGCGGATTCGGCGTCGGCAAGACCCATCTTCTGGCGGCGCTCTGGCATGCGGCTCCCGGCCGCAAGTACTTCGGCACCTTCATCGAGTACACCGCGCTGGTTGGAGCGCTCGGCTATGCGCCGGCAGTCACCCTTCTCACTGGCGCATCCCTTCTGTGCATCGACGAGTTCGAGCTGGATGATCCGGGCGACACGAGGCTGATGTCTCGCCTGCTGAACGAGCTGGCGACATCGGGTACGAGGATCGCCGCGACATCCAACACCCCACCCAACGCGCTCGGAGAGGGTCGCTTCGCCGCGCAGGACTTCCTTCGCGAGATTGATTCCCTCGCGTCACGGTTCACGACCCTCAGGGTCGATGGGCTCGACTATCGGCGACGCGACGTCGAGGCGCATGCCGTGTCAGTTCCGGATGCCGCGGCAGCGCTGAAGGAACTCTCCGGTGAAACGACCCTCGATTCGTTCCACGACGTGCTTGCCCATCTCGGCAGCGTTCATCCGTCCCGCTACGTGAAGATCGTGGAAGGACTGTCGGCCATTGGGCTCACCGATGTGCATCCCTTCGCCAACCAGACCGACGCGCTGAGATTCGTAGCCTTCGTGGACCGCCTCTATGACGCACAGGTGCGGATAGCTGCGGAGGGGACGCCCCTGGATGGTGTTTTCTCCGACGAAATGCTGGCGGGCGGCTACAGCAAGAAGTACCTTCGCGCGGTTTCACGACTTATCGCACTGACCAACCAGTCCGACTGATTTCGGCTGGTTCGTCGAAACACGATGTTTACACGGGCCATGGCCACGTAACACGATCGAAACGCGCAGACACAACCGGCGAAACCTCGCTTGGGCAAACTGTCTTCGTGCCTGAGGCGAGTCCTCCCATACGCAGACCCGACGGTGCACCCTTCGCAACACAGAGAGAGGTACACAATGGATCAGGGCAACACAGCCTTTATTTTGATCGCAGCAGCGCTCGTGCTGCTGATGACACCGGGCCTGGCGTTCTTCTACGGCGGCCTTGTCAAGGCAAAGAGCGTCATCAGCATGATGATGATGAGCTTCGGTGCCATCGGGCTTATCGGCGTTCTCTGGGCGCTCTACGGCTACGCGATCGCGTTTCCCGGCGCTGAAGGCACAATCTTTCCGTGGTCGATCGACACCGGCGCAATGGGCCTAGGAAACGTTCTTGAGACCCCAGAGGGCGCGGCATTCCCGCCGCTCGCGTTCGTTGCCTTCCAGGCCACCTTCGCCATCATCACCGTGGCATTGGTATCCGGCGCCATCGCCGACCGCGCCAAGTTCGGCGCATGGATGATCTTCGCCGGAATCTGGGCGACAGTCGTTTACTTCCCGGTCGCAAGCTGGGTCTTCAACTTCGGTCTTGCCGACGATGGAAGCTTCGCCTACGGCGGATGGCTTACCCACGGAATGCAGGACATCTTCGGTGTCGGCGCAATCGACTTCGCCGGTGGAACCGCGGTTCACATCAACGCTGGTGCAGCGGCCCTCGCCCTCGCACTGGTTCTCGGCAAGCGCGTTGGCTTCGCCAAGGGCATCCACGTACCTCACAACCCGCCGTTCGTTCTGCTCGGCGCCGGTCTGCTCTGGTTCGGCTGGTTCGGCTTCAACGCCGGCTCGGAGCTCGCAGCGGACAACACCGCCGCTCTTGCCTTCGTGAACACGATCGTCGCTCCCGCGGCTGCACTTCTCGCGTGGCTCGTGGTCGAGAGGATCAAGGATGGCAAGCCCACATCCGTCGGCGCCGCGTCGGGGGCCGTCGCTGGTCTCGTCGCGATCACCCCGGCCTGTGGCTCGCTCACCCCGGGATGGGCCATCGTGCTTGGCCTCATCGCTGGCGCGGTCTGTGCGCTTGCCATCGACCTGAAGTTCAAGCTCGGCTTCGACGACTCACTCGACGTTGTGGGCATCCACCTCGTCGGTGGTCTCATCGGAACCCTGTACCTGGGCATCTTCGCCAACGGCACCGGGCTCATCTACAGCGGCGAGGCAACTCAGCTGCTCGTGCAGGCCATCGCAGCATTCTCGGTTCTCGGGTACTCCTTCGTCCTCGCCTTCGTGATTGGTTACGCCATCGAGAAGACGATCGGATTCCGCATCAAGAACGAGGACGAGATCGCCGGTATCGACTCCGTTGTCCACGGTGAAGAGGGCTACGTTCTCACCGAAGTAAAGGTCTAATGGCCCAAAGCACGGCATAATCGAAAACAACTCACCACGGGGTGCCTCTCATCAGAGTGGCACCCCGTAGTGCGTCCGTGTAAGGGGGGTTTGTGGACAACTGGGGCATGTCGGCATCATCCATCCTCGCGATCCTGCTCGTCCTGGTATCCCTGGCGGTCGTCGACGCGAGGATGTTGCCCGCAGCGCCCTGGGCGCGCTCAGTGTTGTTGTCGCTGTCCTGCGCGGCCACGGGCATGGTGTCGTGGCTGCTGCTGGCTCCTGTTGTGCTCCCGGATGTCGTGACGCCCCTCTTCCTTCCCATCGCAGCCCTCGGTGGCGTTGCGTCATACCTGGCCACCATCGCCGTGCGGGCCAATGGCTACGGCATCGTGATTACTCTGCTCTTCGGTGCTTCATGGAGCCTGCTGGTTTACGTGCCGACGGCAATTCGCACCTTCGTCCCGTTTGAGCCGAGCTGGAGCCTGGGCATAAATCCCATCGATCACGGCGGCTCCCTGCCCGTGAACGTCGCCGCGGGCGCCGCTGTGCTGGGGGTCTTGCTGTGCGGCGGCCCACGTCTTCGGACGGCGAGTGTTAGCCGCATCACCGGAATGGTCGGGATGATCGGCTTGAGTGTGGGCTGGCTCGTATGGCTCGCCGGCGCCGAGTTCGCCGTAGACGACACGATCGGCGCGATCGTCGCCAACGGTGTCATTGGGGCCGGTGGGGGCGTGGTGGGCTGGCTGTGCGTCCAGCGCATCCGACACAGGTCGGTCACGCTCAACTCGGTGGCTGCCGGGCTCATCAGCGGCCTGGTCGCCATGACAGCCGGAGCCCCACTGTTTACGCCGGTGTCCGCGGCCGCTGCCGGCATCATGGCGGGCGGTGCGGCGTGCATCTTCACCATTCAACGGGTGAGCAGCTCTCGCCGCCAACAGTGGTTCGTGGTGGGCACACACCTCATAGCCGGGGGTGCGGGTGCTGTGCTTCTGGGGCTGCTCGCGTCGAATATCGGATTCATCTTCACCGGATCGGTGACGCTGATAGGCAATCAGGTGGCGGGAACCGTGGTGGTGGCCGGCTATTCCCTGGCTGTGTCGGTGCTGCTGATGATGATCCTGCGACTCGCGAGCAGAGCGGTGACTGCGCTGAGGGTACCGTCGAAGCATGATCGAACCGATTCGCCGGCTCGCGCCTGAGCTCACCGGCAGGGCCGTCGCGAGCCAGCGGTGGTCGAAGCTGGCATTTCTGCACTGGAGAGTTCCGTCGTCGGAGCTGCTGGGGCTGATGCCAGCGGGGGTGCGGCCCGATGAGCACGACGGATCGAGCTGGGTCGGGCTGATCGCCTTCTACCTCGATCGAGCAACCCTCTTCGGTAGCCCACCGATCCCGTACCTCGGATCCTTTGCCGAGGTCAATGTGCGCCTGTATGGCGTGGACGAGAGCGGTCGACGCGGTGTGATCTTCTGTTCGCTCGAGGCGTCGAGGCTCGCCTCTGTGCTCGCCGCTCGCGCTGCCTTCTCGCTTCCATATTTCTGGGCCAGAACCTCCCTGTCTGAGAGCGACGGTCAGGTCGAATACCGGTCGCAGCGGTTGCTCGGCACCGGTGAGTTCCGGATGATCGTGCGACCTGGATCGACGCCGGTGGTGGGGGATCCGACAGCAGACTTCCTCACGGCCCGCTGGGGTCTCTTCACCCGTCGATTCGGACGCACAATCTTCCTGCCCAACCATCATGAGCCGTGGCCGCTGGTGAGCGCAGAACTGGTCTCGCTCGACGACACCCTCCTTCGTGAGGCGGGAATCTCCGACGTGGCGAACAACCCACCGGATTCCGTGCTGTACAGCGAGGGAGTTACGACGTGGTTTGGACGGGCCCGGCGCCAGGGTCGGTCTCCGAACTGAGCAGCCTCCCGCTGAGCGTCGCCGCGCCGGCCACGGCGACAGGCATCATGATTACCGCTCCGAGCGGGATCAGGAACACGAGGTAGCTGGCAAGTCCAAAGCCGGTGGCCATCGGCCGGCTCGCCCGCAATATCCGCCGACGCTCGGTCAGCGACTTACCTCGCGATTCGAACGCGGGACCGGTGAGCTCGACGGCGAGGAACCAGCCTCCCACCAGCGCCCCCAGGACCGCCGCGAGGATCGTGCCGACGACGGGGATGAAGCCCAGAGCAAACAGCGCTGCGCCCGCGAGAACCGTCGGAACGAGCATCCTGATGCCATCGACCACACCGCGCAAAGCAGCCTCCCAGAAGCCGACGTCCGGGGGAGTGGCACGGGTGCCACCGCGGCTCTCGACGTGTTTCCAGATGCGCTCGTAGAACGGCTGGCCGACGATGAGTGTCACTGCTGTGAAGGCGTTGATGATGAACAGCACGGCGACAACCACAAAAGCGAGCCCGACGAACACGCGCAGGCCCGAGCGGAAAGGTTCGGTCCATTCGGACGCGAAGGGGGTGATTGAGATGACGATTGTTTCGAGATTCAACCCGAGGGCGATGAAACCGGCGACGAACAGCGCTGCCACGATGAACGCGGGCACGATTCCCAGCAGCATCAAGCCTGGTGCGGTTCGCCAGACGCCGAACCCTCGGCCGAGCATCGCTGCGCCGGCAAGAAACTGGCGCAGGATTCCCGTCTTTTCCGCTGCGCTAGTCACGACAGCAGCCTAGTGTCGCCAGCGCGGTCGGCCACGGACGCAAGAAGCTGAACTTTGAGTGGTGGGCGATACCGGACTCGAACCGATGACCTCTTCCGTGTGAAGGAAGCGCGCTACCAACTGCGCCAATCGCCCGCGAGCATAATCCTGCCACAGGTTTGCGGCCCGGCCGCCACACGTTCGCGACACGGCCGTCACACGATTCGCTCTCGTGGCCGACTTCGGATACAGTCATCTACGCACGCAGCAATGCGAGTAATGCGGATGTGGCGCAGTGGTAGCGCATCACCTTGCCAAGGTGAGGGTCGCGAGTTCGAATCTCGTCATCCGCTCGAGTGGGAAGTGTCAGGACCTACGAAAGTTTGATTTCTGATCTTCCCGCACGTGGTGGCGTGGCCGAGAGGCGAGGCAACGGCCTGCAAAGCCGTGTACACGGGTTCAAATCCCGTCGTCACCTCGGAAGCCCGAGGCAGATCTGCCCGGTACAATAAAAAAGCTTGAGCGATTGGCGCAGCGGTAGCGCGCTTCCCTGACACGGAAGAGGTCGCTGGTTCGATCCCAGTATCGCTCACGGTAAAACCCCCGGAATCATCACGGTTCCGGGGGTTTTTTCTGTCCGGTAGACCCGCCACCCGCGGCTGGGCCCAGGGGACGGGTGGCCGACACGCCCGAGCCCCGCCCTTCGGTTCCCCAAACGAAGGAGATTTCGGAGCATCCCCTGACTTTTCCTGCTGCGGGTGACCGTATGGCTGGAATCTCCTTCATTTGGACGCGTGGGGATGCGCGGGGGTTTCCCGGCGGGGAGGCTGGCGCTAGCGGCAGTACGCGAACGGGGGAGCCTCCCGCCGCCGCTAAAGTTGTGGGGTGAGTACAGGATTCGAACTTTTCACCGACCGTTCCGTTGTCGCGATGCGCGTCAACGGTGAGTTGAAAGATCTTGCGGCCTCGACCAGCGAGACCGACACGGTCGAGCCTGTGACAATCGACTCGCCCGATGGGCTTGCCATCCTGCGCCACTCCGCTGCTCACGTTGCGGCCCAGGCGCTGCAGTCGATCAACCCGAAGGCCAAGCTCGGAATCGGCCCGCCCGTCACCGACGGTTTCTACTATGACTTCGACGTCGAAGAACCACTCACCCCGGAAGACGTCAAGGCCGTCTCAAAGGCGATGGATCGGATCATCCGTCAGGGTCAGCGTTTTCAGCGCCGCGTCGTCACCGAGGCGGAGGCCCGGGCAGAGCTCGCCGACGAGCCATACAAGCTGGAACTCATCGGACTCAAGGGCGGAGACGCAGCCGAGGGCCAGGACGGCGAATCCGTGGAGGTCGGCGGGGCCGAACTGACCATCTACGACAATGTCGACGGCAAGACCGGCGAGGTCTACTGGAAAGACCTGTGCCGCGGCCCCCACCTTCCGAACACCCGGATGATCGGCAATGGTTGGGCGCTGACCCGCACCGCCGCCGCATACTGGCGCGGTTCAGAGAAGAACAAGCAGCTTCAGCGCCTCTACGGCACCGCGTGGGCCAGCAAGGATGACCTGCGCACATTCCAGGCCCGTCAGGAGGAGGCGCTCAAGCGCGACCACCGCAAGCTCGGCGCCGAGCTCGATCTGTTCTCGTTCCCCGACGAGATCGGTTCCGGTCTCGCGGTCTTCCATCCCAAGGGCGGCATCATCCGTCGCGAGATGGAGGACTATTCGCGCAAGCGCCACGAGCAGGAGGGGTACGACTTCGTCTACACCCCGCACATCACCAAGTCGCACCTGTTCGAGACCTCAGGGCACCTCGGCTGGTACGCCGACGGAATGTTCCCCCCGATGCACCTCGACGAGGCGCGCAACGAGGAGGGTGAGATCACACGGCAGGGCGCTGAGTACTACCTCAAGCCCATGAACTGCCCATTCCACATCCTCGTCTACCGCTCCAGCGCCCGGTCGTACCGTGACCTGCCGTTACGGATGTTCGAGTTCGGAACTGTGTACCGCAACGAGAAGTCGGGCGTGATCCACGGACTCACCCGTGTGCGTGGCCTCACCATGGACGACGCCCACATCTTCACCACGAAGGAGAAGATGAAGGAGGAGCTCACCGGCACCCTCAACTTCATCCTGTCGCTGTTGCGTGACTATGGACTCACCGACTTCTACCTCGAGCTGTCGACGAAAGACCCCGAGAAGTACGTCGGCGACGACGATATCTGGGATGAAGCGACCGAGACGTTGCGCGAGGTGGCCACCGAATCCGGGCTGGAGCTCGTCCCCGATCCGGGCGGAGCAGCGTTCTACGGACCAAAGATCTCCGTACAGGCACGGGACGCCATCGGACGCACCTGGCAGATGTCGACTGTGCAGCTCGACTTCAACCTCCCCGAGCGTTTCGACCTGGAGTACACGGCCGCCGACGGCTCGCGCCAGCGTCCCGTCATGATCCATCGGGCGCTGTTCGGGTCGATCGAAAGATTCTTCGGCGTGCTCACCGAGCACTATGCCGGCGCGTTCCCGGTCTGGCTGTCGCCCGTGCAGGTCGTGGGCATCCCCGTCGCGGAGGCGTACGAGGGGTACCTCGGTGATGTCATCGCCCAGCTCAAGGCTGCGGGAGTCAGGGCGGAACTCGACGCGTCGAGCGAGCGCATGCAGAAGAAGATTCGCACGCACACCAAGCTCAAGGTTCCGTTCCAGCTGATCGCCGGCGAGGAAGACGCGGCCAACGGTTCCGTCAGCTTCCGCTTCCGTGATGGGTCTCAGGAGAACGGCGTACCGATCGCCGACGCCATCGCCCGCATCACGGAATCCATCACCACACGGGCGCAGGTGTGACGCCAGAGTGAAAGATTACGACGGTACGACCTTTGATGGCGTGGAATCCGCTGAGGATTTCGCTGCAGTTCCTGACGCCTTCCAGCGACTGTGGACCCCGTACCGGATGGCTTACATCAAAGACAATACCGAGCAGGCTCCGGTGGAGCACAACTGCCCGTTTTGCGAAGCCCCGAAAATGGACGACGAAAAGGCTCTCATCGTCGCCCGCGGAACCCACGCCTACGTGCTGCTGAACCTGTACCCCTACAACAGCGGTCATCTCCTCGTATGCCCTTACCGGCATGTTGCAACTTATGACGAGGCCACGGCGGAGGAGATCGCCGAAATCGGTAGCCTCACTCAGGTGGCAATGCGAGTGCTGCGGCAGACGGCGAGCGTTGACGGCTTCAACATCGGCATGAACCAGGGTCGCCTCGCCGGGGCCGGAATCGCCGAGCATCTGCATCAGCACATCGTGCCGAGGTGGGCGCTCGACTCGAACTTCTTCCCGATCATCGCCGGCACGAAATCTGTGCCCAGGCTGCTGGGCGAGGTGCGAACCGAAATCGCCAACGCCTGGCCGCACACCGACTGACCACACCGGCCCATCAAGCCACAGCATTCCCATTGGCCGCAGCCGCGGCATCCAGACCCCGCGTAGAATTTAGGATCATGAGCACTAACAGCACATCAGACGAATTGGGCACCAGCCGCGTCAAGCGCGGACTCGCCGAAATGCTTAAGGGTGGCGTCATCATGGACGTCGTCAACGCCGGGCAGGCGAAGATCGCCGAAGACGCGGGAGCCGTCGCCGTGATGGCACTCGAGCGTGTTCCCGCCGACATCCGATCGCAGGGTGGCGTCGCTCGCATGAGCGACCCAGACCTGATCGACGGCATCATCGAAGCCGTGTCGATCCCGGTCATGGCCAAAGCTCGCATCGGTCATTTCGTCGAAGCGCAGATCCTGCAGTCGCTCAAGGTCGACTACATCGACGAGTCAGAGGTGCTGAGCCCCGCTGACTACGTCAACCACATCGACAAGTGGAACTTCTCCGTGCCGTTCGTGTGCGGCGCGACCAACCTCGGCGAGGCACTTAGGCGAATCACCGAGGGCGCTGCGATGATCCGCTCCAAGGGCGAGGCCGGCACCGGCGACGTGTCTGAGGCGACGAAGCACATCCGCACCATCCTCGGCGAGATCAACGCGTTGAAGGGCAAGTCGAAAGACGAGCTTTACGTTGCGGCGAAAGAGCTGCAGGCACCCTACGAGCTCGTGCGCGAGATTGCTGCGGCCGGAAAGCTCCCTGTCGTGCTCTTCACCGCCGGGGGAGTAGCCACGCCCGCCGATGCCGCCCTGATGATGCAGCTCGGCGCCGATGGCGTGTTCGTCGGATCCGGCATCTTCAAGTCGGGAAACCCGGCTCAGCGTGCAGCCGCAATCGTGAAGGCCACAACCTTCTTCGACGATGCCGACATCGTCGCTCAGGCCTCACGCGGTTTGGGTGAGGCGATGGTGGGCATCAACGTGTCTGACCTCGCTGCCCCGCACCGCCTGTCTGAGCGTGGCTGGTAGCGCGACGCCCACGGTAGGAGTGCTCGCCCTCCAGGGCGACTTCCGCGAGCACATCGCGGTCTTGCGACAGCTTGGCGCTGACGCGATTCCCGTGAAGCGCGTGGAGGAGCTCGAGCGCGTGGCTGGGCTGGTCATCCCCGGTGGGGAGTCAAGCGTGATGGACAAGCTGAGCAGGATGTTCGGCCTTGCCGAGCCGCTGAAAGCAGCCATTACGTCCGGGATGCCCGTCTACGGAACGTGTGCCGGGCTGATCATGCTGGCAGACACCGTGCTCGATGGCATCGTCGGTCAGCAGAGTCTGGGCGGCTTCGACCTCGCCGTGCGGCGCAACGCGTTCGGGTCTCAGCTCGACTCCTTCGAGACCGATCTGGAGGTTGCCGCGCTGGGGGATCCTCCCATGCACGCCGTGTTCATCCGGGCGCCCGTGGTCGAAACCGTTGGCGCGAGGGCGACGGCTCTCGCCTCTCTCGCGGATGGCCGTGTCGTCGCAGTCGAACAGGACAACCTGCTGGGCACGTCGTTCCATCCTGAGATGACGGGCGACACCCGGTTCCACCAGTATTTCCTCGCCAAGGTCAAAGCCGCGTAACAACCCTCCGCCAGCTGCGCGATCATGGGTGCATGAACTTCTACTCGGATTTCGCACCCAGACGCACCCGCCAGATCATCGGTGACGTGGCGGCACTTCTTGCCATCGGCGCGTGGGCGTGGCTGGGCGTGACGATCTTCCAGCTCGTGTCGAATCTGTCCACCTTCGGTGTGCAGATGGAGGACGCCGGCTCCGGGTTCAAAAGCACGATGGTCGAACTGGGCGACACGCTCGGGGGTATACCCCTGATCGGCGGCGGCATCCGGGTTCCCTTCGATGGCGCGAGTGACGCCGGTCAGGCTCTGGAGACAGCCGGCCAGAGCCAGCAGGTCGCGGTATCCCAATTGGCAACCGGCCTCGGGGTGGGCATTTCGGCACTGCCGATCCTGACCATTCTGATCCTGTGGCTGATTCCGCGGCTCCGGTTTGCGCAGCGGTCGGCGCACGCGCGCTCGATGCTGGATGCCGACGCAGGAGTCGATCTGCTGGCCCTTCGGGCGCTGGCCAACCAGAAGATCTCGGCGCTCTCGACGGTGAGCTCCAACGCGATGGATGCCTGGCGCAGGGGCGACGAGGACGTCATGCGGGCGCTTGCCGGCCTCGAACTGAAATCGGCCGGGGTGAAGCTCGACCGTTAGGGGAGCCGTGCATCCGGTGCTTGGTTAGGATGTTATTCATGTCAGGCCACTCCAAATGGGCAACCACCAAGCACCAAAAAGCGATCAAAGATTCGCGCCGTGCCAAGTCGTTCGCCAAACTCATCAAGAACATCGAAGTCGCAGCAAAGCTGGGCGGGGCCGATCTATCGGGAAACCCCACCCTCGTTGACGCCATCCAAAAGGCGAAAAAGACTTCGGTGCCGAACTCCAACATCGACTCGGCCGTCAAGCGTGGTTCTGGCCAGCTTGGTGACGCTGTCGACTACATGACGATCATGTACGAGGGCTACGGCCCCGGCGGTGTCGCTCTGCTCGTCGAATGTCTTACCGACAACAAGAACCGGGCCGCGGCAGACGTTCGCACGCTCATGAGCCGCAACGGCGGCAACCTCGCCGACCCCGGAAGCGTGGCGTACAACTTCACCCGCAAGGGCGTCATCTCGATCACGAAGGTCGACGGCGTCACGGAGGACGACATCCTGATTGCGGTTCTCGACGCCGGCGCAGAAGAGGTCAACGACCGCGGCCAGGGCTTCGAGGTCGTTACTGACACCGCACACCTCGTGGCAGCCAGGGAGGCCTTGCAGGCTGCGGGAATCGACTACGACTCATCGGAGGCCGAATTCGTTCCCAACCTCACCGTGGATGTCGACGCTGAGACCGCCCGCAAGGTGATGAAGCTCATCGACGCTCTCGAAGATTCCGATGATGTTCAGAACATATATTCGAATTACGACGTGTCGCCGGAGGTGCAGGCCGAATTGGAAGAAGACTAGGGGCATGACGTTTTCGGTGCCAGCATGAGAGTGCTTGGCATCGACCCTGGACTCACCCGATGCGGTGTCGGGGTGGTGGATGTCACATCCACCCGCACCGTCACCCTCGTGCATGTCGGCGTCATCGGGACAGCTCCGGATTTGCCTCTCGAACGGCGCCTGTTGGCGATCTCGGAGGGGATTGCCCAGGTCATCGACGACTTCCGTCCGGAGGCTGTCGGGCTGGAACGGATGTTCGCCCAGCACAACCTGCGAACTGTGATGGGCACCGCCCAGGCCAGCGGCGTCGCGCTGCAGATCGCCGCGTCGCGCGGGCTCGCGGTGGGACTACACACGCCGAGCGAGGTGAAGGCCGCAGTAACGGGCTACGGCGCAGCAGACAAGCGGCAGGTGGGCGCGATGGTTGCGAGAGTGCTGGGGCTGGATGCCGTGCCACGGCCGGCAGATGCCGCGGATGCACTTGCCATCGCCATCTGTCACGCCTGGAAGGGCCCGGCACTTATGGCTACAAGTAGCGCAATGACGCCAGCTCAACGCGCATGGCGCGACGCCGAGAAGGCGGCAACCAACCGAAAGGTGAACTCTTGATCTCCTCACTGCGTGGAACGGTCCTCGCGGCGATCGGCTCCACCGTTGTCATCGAGGTCGGCGGTGTCGGGCTGTCTGTGCAGGTGACGCCGCAACTCGCGCTCTCGCTTCGCGTTGGTTCCGAGGCATCCATTCGTACGGCGCTGATCGTGAGAGAAGACGACCTGTCGCTCTACGGCTTTGTCGAAGCCGACGAGCTCACCGCCTTCGACCTGCTCCGAGGGGTAACCGGCGTGGGGCCCAAGAGCGCCCTGGGGGTGTTGGCAGCCATGGCCCCTGCCGACATCGCACAGGCCGTGACGCTGGAAGACGATGCGGCTTTTCGCAAGGTTTCGGGTATCGGGCCGAAGACGGCGAAGCTCATCGTGTTGTCGCTGGCCGGGAAGCTCGAGGGGATGGCCACGACTCGCGCCCCCGCCCAGGCTCGACCGTCGACGGTGAGCCAGAGCGTGACCATTGCGCTGGTAGGCCTCGGCTGGCCTGAGCGCATCGCGGTGCAGGCGACCGAGGAGGCGCTGGCGCAGGCGAGCGAGTCCGAACGCAACGCGGTGCAGTCGCTGCTGCGACTTGCCCTGGCCAACCTCGGTCCGCAACTGGCGGGGAGCTCATCGTGACTGACCCGCTCGTATCGCTGGAACCCGAGTCCGACGCCGAGCTTGCCTTCGAGGGTGCGCTGCGCCCACGATCGCTGGCGGAGTTCGTCGGCCAGTCGAAGGTGCGCGGCCAACTGCAGCTGTTGCTGCAGGCCGCCGGCATGCAGAACCGAACGCCGGACCATATCCTCCTGGCCGGGCCACCCGGGCTTGGCAAGACGACGCTGGCGATGATCGTGGCACACGAGAGCCAGAGGCCGCTTCGGATGTCGAGTGGCCCCGCCATCCAGCACGCCGGCGATCTCGCCGCCGTGCTGTCGTCTCTCGTGCCGGGCGAGGTGCTCTTCATCGACGAAATCCATCGCATGGCGCGCTCGGCGGAGGAGATGCTCTATCTCGCGATGGAAGATTTTCGAATCGACATCATGGTCGGTAAAGGCGCGGGCGCGACCTCCATCCCGCTCGATCTCGCGCCGTTCACCCTGGTCGGCGCGACAACGCGTTCCGGACTGCTGCCGAACCCCCTGCGCGACAGGTTCGGATTCACCGCCCACCTTGAGTTCTATGACAAGCCGGAGCTGGAACTCGTGCTGCAGAGAGCGGCCAAGCTGCTCGAACTCGACATCGACAAGGCTGCGCTTGCCGAGATTGCCGGACGTTGTCGCGGAACGCCTCGCATCGCGAACCGGTTGCTGCGGCGCGTTCGTGACTACGCGCTCGTGAAGGGGTCCGGCGCCGGCATCCAGGCAGTTCACGCGGCCCTTGAGCTCTATGACGTGGATGAACTTGGCCTCGACAGGCTCGACCGCGCCGTTATGCACACCGTGCTCACCAGGTTCGGGGGAGGTCCTGTTGGCCTCAACACCCTGGCCGTCTCGGTGGGCGAGGAGTCAGAAACCGTCGAGTCGGTCGTCGAACCGTTCCTGGTACGAATCGGCCTGTTGACGAGAACGCCGCGAGGCCGGGTGGCAACGCGCGAGGCATGGAAGCATTTCGGACTCGCCCCTGTGGGCGATGCCCTGGCCAAACCTGTGCTCTTCGGGGATGACCTATAATTCTTTGGTGGCCTCTTAGCCAGTCCGTCTGGACTGGCCGGCCTACAGACTCCCTTGGAAGGTAATCATGGATCCGCTGACTATTGGAATGCTCGCCATTCTGGCAGTACTCATTTTCTTCATGTTCCGCAATTCGCGTAAGCGTAAGGCAGACCAGGAAGCACTCCGCACGCAGATCGTTCCCGGAGCCGAGGTGATGACGAACTTCGGCCTCTACGGCACGCTCATCTCCCTCGACGAGACGAGCAAGGTCGCCGAGCTTGAGGTCGCCCCCGGAAACATCGTGCGCGTCCACAGCCAGACGATCGCCAAGGTCGTCACGAATGAGGTCGGCGCACCCGGTGAGCCCCGCTCCGTCGAAGAGGCAATGGCCATCGCGAACCGCGAGGCCGAGGAGCGCGACGGCGTAACGCTCAGCGACGCCGCCGCGACCGAATTGGCCGAACCCGAGTTCGGTGAGCGAATTGACAGCGACGCTAACCCCGTCGACGAGTCGACAAAGAAGGCCTCAGAGTAGGCACTACTCTTGGTGCTGGCCCACGTCACAGGACGTGCTGGCCAGCACCTTTTTAGGTGCCTGCACTATCTGCGGGCCGCAAAGAAAGCTGAGTTCTACTGGTGGCTAGATCTACTCCCGTGAAGAAAGCGTGGCGTTCACTCGCGTGGCTAGGCGTCATCACCGTGGGACTCACGGGCATCCTCGCGTACGGGGTCATTTTCGATCAGGCCTCGTGGGCGCCGAAACTGGCGCTTGACCTCGAGGGCGGCACGCAGATCACGCTGGCCCCCAAACTCGGTGCGGGCCAGGCTGCACCGTCCGGTGAACAACTGGACCAGGCTGTTGCGATCATCCGCCAGCGCATCGACGCCAGCGGCGTCTCCGAGGCGGAAATCGCGACCCAGGGTGCATCGAACATCGTTGTGTCCATCCCGGGCACCCCCGACGAGGAGACGCTTCGGCGCATCGAATCTTCGGCGAAACTCGAATTCCGTCCCGTGATTTTCACGGATGTCGCGGCAACGAGTGCCGTGGAGCCCACCGAGACACCGGCAGCCGATGACTCAGCGACACCCACGCCGACCCCAACGCTTGCCACCACGTCAACGGCCGTGCCGACCGATGCCAGCGACCCGAACTGGGTTAGCCCCGCACTGTTCGACGAGTTCACGAACTTCGACTGCTCGACTCTCGACAAGGCTGAAACGAACGTTGCTCCCGAAGACGCACCGCTCATCACCTGTGAGGCGGCCACCGACGGCACGTACACCTACAAGTACATCCTCGGCCCGGTCGAAGTGTCCGGCGAGACAATCTCCGACGCATCGAGCGGCCTTATCGCGAACAGCCAGGGCGTCAGCACCGGCACCTGGGGTGTCTTCATCACCTTCGACGCCAAGGGCACCACGCAGTTCGCCGATGTCACCCAGCGCCTGAGTGGTTTTGACGCGAACACGGATTCCCGCAACCGCTTCGCGATCGTGCTCGATGGCAAGGTGATCTCCGCCCCCACGACGCAGGCGATCATCACAGACGGCAAGCCCCAGATCAGCGGTTCGTTTACTCAGGAAAGCGCAAAGACCCTCGCTGACCAACTGAAGTTCGGTGCCCTGCCGATTAGCTTCACGGTGCAGTCGAACGAGACGATCTCGGCCACCCTCGGTGCAGCCCAGCTCAACAGTGGGGTCATCGCCGGTCTGATCGGTCTCATCCTGGTCGTGGTCTACTCGCTGTTCCAGTACCGACTGCTCGGCCTGGTCACCGTCGCATCCCTGATTGTGGCCGGAGTGCTCACCTACCTGATGATCGCGATTCTCTCGTGGCGCCAGGGCTACCGACTCTCCCTCGCCGGCGTCGCGGGATTGATCGTGGCAATCGGCTTCACGGCAGACTCGTTCATCGTTTACTTCGAACGAATACGAGACGAGCTGCGAGACGGCCGTGGACTTCCGGGAGCCGTCGAGGCAGGTTGGAAGCGTGCCCTCCGCACGGTCTTCGCCGCCAAGGCCGTCAACCTTCTCTCCGCGGTCGTGTTGTTCATCCTCGCGGTCGGAAACGTCAGGGGATTCGCCCTGACGCTCGGACTCACCACCGTGATTGACGTCCTCATCGTGATCCTGTTCACGCACCCTGTGCTTCAGCTGCTTGCATCCACCAGGTTCTTTGCAAGCGGACACCCGCTGAGCGGGCTTGATCCCAACGCTCTGGGCGCCGTCTACCGCGGTCGTGCCCAGTTCAGGGCTCCCGTGCTTTCTCCGGCAAAGTCCGGTGCGGGCCGCGAAGCCGCCAAGCGCCAGACAATTGCAGAGCGCAAGGCAATGGCCTCAACCGGTACCGACGCACGTTCAAGCTCAAAACCCAGCGGTGATAGGAAGGATTCCTGATGGCCAGCTTCTCCAAATTTGGAAACGACCTATACACGGGTGAGCGTTCCATCAACTTCGTTGGACGCCGCAAGGTCTGGTACATCATTGCCGCTGCGATGGTGCTGCTGTCGATCCTGCTGCCGCTCGCGCGGGGTGGATTCGTCTTCGGCATCGAGTTCAGGGGAGGCTCGGAGTTCCAGGTCTCCGGAGTCGCCGACCTGGGCCAGGATGGCCCTCGCACCGAGGCTCAGAATCTTGCTGCGGCTACGGTCGAGAGCGTCGACCCTGCCGCGTCGCCTCGAGTGTCCATCGTCGGTACCGACTCCGTTCGCGTACAGACGGAGCAACTGCTCGCCGAAGAATCCAACCAGGTGCGAGATGCACTGGCTACTGCCTTCAAGGTCGACGTCACCGACGTGACGGCATCCTTCATCGGCCCTTCGTGGGGTGCCGACATCACTGGTTCTGCCATTCGTGCGCTCATCGTGTTCGTGGTGCTTGCCGCAATCATGATGGCGCTGTACTTCAGAACGTGGAAGATGTCGGTCGCTGCCATGGTGGCGCTTCTTCACGACATCGTGATCACGGCTGGTGTGTATGGCGCCCTCGGGTTCGAGATCACGCCGTCAGCGGTCATCGGTTTCCTCACCATCCTCGGTTTCTCGCTTTACGACACCGTGGTGGTGTTCGACAAGATCCGCGAAAACACGACAGAGGACGCCAACTCCTCGCCGCGGACGTTCGCGGGGTCCGTGAACCTCGCGGTGAACCAGACCCTGGTGCGGTCGATCAACACCGGTGTCGTTGCCGCCCTGCCGGTTGCCGCCATCCTGTTCATCGGTGCCATCGTGCTCGGCGCAGGTACCCTGCGCGACATCGCCCTCGCGCTGTTCATCGGCATCATCGTTGGTACCTATTCGACAATCTTCATCGCAGCTCCGATCTACTCGCAGCTGCGTGAGAACGAGCCAGACATCCTCTCGCACACCAAGAAGCTTGAGTCGAACCGTCTCGCCGCGAGCACGAAGTAGAGCAACAGCCATGACCGACTCCTCAGAGATTCCCGTCGTCACCGTCGAGACCGCCATGAAGGAGTCTTTTGGCGGAACCATCCTGATCGACGTTCGCGAGCAGGATGAGTGGGATGCAGGGCACGCGCCCGACGCACGATTCGTCCCACTGTCTGCCCTGCAGGAGCGTGCATCCGAGTTGCCGCGGGACACGAAGCTGCTGATCGTGTGTCACAGCGGCGGTCGATCGCTTCGTGCCGCAGGCTTTCTTCGGTCCGAGGGATTCGATGCTGTGAATGTCGACGGTGGCATGTTGGCCTGGGCGGCCGCTGGCGGTTCGATCGTCGTGGATTCGCACACAGCGAACTCTGACAAAGACTGAACCGCGGCGGCTTAGAGTTGCTTCAGGAGGTGGTGGCATGACGGAGACATCGCAGAACACTGCCTCGCTCCGAATGCTGCTTCCCCGCATTTTCTCCCGGGCGCAGCCGACCGGCGCCGTTGACCGTCTCATCAAAACGGTACGCACGCATCACCCAAAGGCAGACATCGTGCTGCTGGAGCGGGCGTACGCCGCGGCAGAGAAGGCCCACCGCGGCCAGAAGCGCAAAAGCGGTGAGCCCTACATCACTCACCCTGTCGCGGTCGCTCAAATCCTGGCGGATCTTGGGATCGGGTCGAAGACGGTCGCAGCCGCGTTGCTCCACGACACGGTAGAAGACACCGACTACACACTCGAGCATCTTCGCGACGACTTCGGCGACGAGATTGCCATGCTGGTCGATGGCGTCACGAAGCTCGACAAGCTCAAGTACGGCGACAGCGCACAAGCGGAGACCGTGCGAAAGATGATCGTTGCAATGTCGAAAGACATTCGCGTTCTCGTCATCAAACTCGCCGACCGACTTCACAACGCGCGGACGTGGGGTTTCGTGGAGACGAGCTCCGCGACGCGGAAGGCCACAGAGACGCTCGAGATCTACGCGCCCCTGGCGCACCGGCTCGGAATTCAGGCGATCAAGCTTGAGCTCGAAGACCTCTCGTTCGCTGTACTGCACCCGAAGCTCTACGTCGAGATCGAAAGCCTGGTTCGTCAGCGCACGCCGCAGCGCGAGGAGTTCGTTCAGAAGGTCATCGATGCTGTCAAAGACGACCTGAAGGCATCCAAGATCAAGGGAAGCGTCGCCGGGCGCCCCAAGCAGTACTACTCGATCTACCAGAAGATGATCGTGCGCGGCCGCGAGTTTGACGAAATCTACGACCTCGTCGGTGTGCGCGTGCTGGTCAACTCCGTGCGTGACTGTTACGCGGTACTCGGGTCGATTCATGCGCGCTGGACACCCATCCCCGGGCGTTTCAAAGACTACATAGCCACCCCAAAGTTCAACCTGTATCAGTCGCTGCACACGACCGTGATCGGCCCGCAGGGCAAGCCCGTCGAGCTGCAGATCCGAACGCCCGAGATGCATCAGCGTGCCGAGTTCGGTGTCGCCGCCCACTGGAAGTACAAGGCCAGGGTCAACGGCAAGGGCGATGGCGCCGGGGGTCACGATGACGCAGACATGGCGTGGCTTGCGCACATTAGCGACTGGCAGGCCGAAACCGAAGATCCGGGGGAGTTCCTCGAGTCGCTCCGGTTCGAGATCGGCGCCAAAGAGGTTTACGTCTTCACACCGCAGGGCAAGGTCATCGGTCTGCCGGCAGGCGCGACTCCCGTCGACTTCGCGTACGCCGTGCACACCGAGGTCGGTCATCGCACCATGGGTGCGAAAGTCAACGGGCGGCTGGTTCCCCTCGAAAGCGAACTGAACAGCGGAGACTCCGTCGAGGTGTTCACCTCGAAGAACCCGGATGCTGCACCCAGCCAGGACTGGCTCTCTTTCGTCAAGAGCACGCGAGCGCGAAACAAGATCCGTGCGTGGTTCACCAAAGAACGCCGCGAAGAGGCGGTCGAGCAGGGCAAAGATGCGATTGCGCGCGCCCTGCGCAAACAAAATCTGCCCCTGCAGAAACTGATGAATCAGGACTCGTTCTCCGAGGTCGCATCCCTGATGCGCTACGACGACGTAACCGCCCTGTACGCGGCGGTGGGCGAGGGTCACGTCTCGACCCAGTCAGTCATCGAGAAGGTCCTCGCAACGCTGAACAGCGAATCTGAGACTGACGACTCCGAGATCGAGTTCGCGCCAAAGGGACGCAGCCGGGCCCTGAAGAACAGCGACTCTGGCGTGCTTGTGCGCGGAGCTCCTGACATCCTCGTTAAGCTCGCCAAGTGCTGCACACCAGTGCCGGGGGATACCGTCGTCGGTTTTGTCACCAGAGGTGCTGGCGTCTCGGTTCACCGCACCGATTGCAACAACGTGAGCTCCCTCATGCTGGAGCCGGAGCGCATGATCGAGGTCGAGTGGGCCCCGAGTTCCAAATCGCTCTTCCTGGTGCAGATTCAGATCGAAGCATTGGATCGGTCAGGGTTGTTATCCGATGTGACACGGGTACTGACGGAGAATCACGTCAACATCCTGTCTGCGACGGTATCGACGTCGAACGAGCGACTCGCGCTCAGCCGCTTCGTGTTCGAGATGGGCGATACGACCCACCTCGACAGGGTACTGAACGCGGTGCGCCGAATTGACGGGGTGTACGACGTCTACCGGGTCAGCAACGGCTGAGACGCTGAATCGCGCGGTGCTTGCCCGGAAGGTTTCTGCGGCTGTTCATCTGCTCAACGCTCGATTCCAGCGTGATGCCGGAGAGGTGCATCAGGCTGGACACGGCCCGCGCGTCCTGCCCCTCGAAGGTCTCGCTGAAGCGGGCCAGATCGATGATCGTGCGTAGCGCGGTGGTCACCCGACAGCCTCCGAGAATGACGATGTCACAATCCTCAATGACGACCTCTCGGAGCGAGATGGATCTCGGAAGGTCGCGCCCGGTACGCGAGGCCATGGCGACACAGAACTGGTGACGCACGGGTGGGGCGCCTGTTGCTCCCCAGATCCATGCAGCCGACAGTTGTTCTGCGATCAGCCGGCCGCGATGCGCTGCGAAATCGCTCGTTGCCGAAAAGACGGCTCGCGCGCGGTGGCTCGGCTGCTCGACTTCATCGATGGGGGTGAAACAGTCACCGAGTCGAAAGAGCTCGCCGTCGATCCTCGCCGCCCACAGCTCGGCGACGGGCAGATCGGCATCGGAGAGCACAGGCTGCAGTGTTCGGGGCATCCCACCATCATGGATAGGGGGAGCCATCCACTCTCACGCCGAGCGGCAATCTGTGGGAAAGCCACCGATCTGCCCACCTGCGTGCGACTGACTACTTGCCGAGCGCACCCAGCCACGCCTTGCGGGCGTCGAGGGCTTCCTGTGCGGACGCGATGGCCCGCTTGTCGCCACTGGCCTTCGCCTCATCGAGCTCACTCTCGAGTTTGGCGATCGCATCGTTCAGCTGGCCGAGGAACCCAGACTCGCGTTCCTTGCGCTCCGGATTGTTCTTCTGCCAGTGATCTTCGTCGAGCTTGCGCACAGCGTTCTCAACCTTGCGCAGGCGATCTTCGATCGTCTTGACCTTGTCGCGAGGAACCTTGCCGATCTTGTCCCACTTGGTCTGGATGCGCAGCAGCGCGTCTTTTGCCTTCGTGCGATCGGTTTCCTTCAGCAGCGGCTCAGCCTCAACCAGCAGCGCTTCTTTCAACTCGAGGTTCGCGGTGAACTCGACGTTATCCTGGGCATCGATCTCGCTCTTCGCGGAGTACAGAGCGTCGCCCGCCTCCTTGAACTGAGCCCACAACGCGTCGTCGAACTTCTTGCCTGCCCGACCGGCAGCCTTCCACTGTTCGAGCAGACCACGATAGGTCGGGATGCCATCGGCTCCCTTGCCGACCAGCGCCTCCGCCTTCTCGACGAGAGACTGCTTTGCGGCGCGGGCGTCCTTGTGCACGCTGTCGAGCTCGGAAAAGAATGCCTTGCGATGCGTGTCGATGGTCGCTCTGGCCGCGCGGAATCGCTTCCACAGCTCGTTCGCC
This sequence comes from Salinibacterium sp. G-O1, assembly GCF_030063305.1. Taxonomy (GTDB): domain Bacteria; phylum Actinomycetota; class Actinomycetes; order Actinomycetales; family Microbacteriaceae; genus Rhodoglobus. The sequence continues at coordinate 383,081 of NZ_JASISV010000002.1, read as the reverse complement.
TCGTTCTTGGGAAGGCGTGGGCCATCGGCCTGGTGCTTCTGCCAGCGCGCAAAGATTTCATCAATGGCAGCGGTGACCTGCTTCCACTGCGCTTTGGCTGGGTCCTGAGCGGCGATGGTCTCGGCCTCGACAACAAGAGCCTCGCGTTCGGCGAGGGCGGCAGCAACGTGCGCCTTCGACTCCTCGGTCTGCTTCTCCGTGAGCTCGCTCACCGAGCCGCCGAGCGCCTCAATGCGGGTCTGGAGGGCTGCGAGGTTGCCAACAGCGTTCGCTGTCGCGATGCTCGCCGCCAGGGTCTTCACTGCCTTGGACACGTCAGCTGCGGGCGCGCCGCGCTTCACCCGCTGCTCGAGCAGCGTCACCTGTCCGGCAAGCTCACTGAATTTGCGCTGGAAGTATGCCAGCGCCTCCTCGGCGGTGCCGTCCGGGTATTGTCCAACGGCTCGCTCGCCCGTTGCTTCCCGGACGAAGACGGTACCGGTTTCGTCGACGCGGCCCCATGGAGCCTGATCGTCTGTTGCCACGTGAATCACCCTTGCAGTTTGTACCGTATGGCCGGGCACACTCGTACCCCGCCCAGCGGGTCAAGCCTATGGCACCGCGGGAATCGACCGCAGCGGTGTTACTGGATCGTGAGGCCGGTGATGGATGTGGCGACCACGGGTGCTCCATCAGCAGCACCGTCGGCTACTCCAGCATCAGCGATCGCGGCTACGAACTGGTCGAGTCCACTCGTGATGTTCCCGACAATCGTGTAGCCACCGACTGTGTCGTCGGGAAGGGTCGCATCTGCGAACACGATGAAGAACTGGCGGCCGTTGCTGTAGGCGTCGTTGCCGGAGCGTGCCATGGCGATCGTGCCGGCGGGATAGACGCCGCTCGCGGCGGTGTTCTCGAGCGGGCCAAAGCTGTAGCTGGGGTCCGAGGCACCCGTGCCATCGAGCGATCCGCACTGGATGAGGCCTGCGGATTCGGTCGACACGAGTCGGTGGCAGGACTTGCCGATGTAGTAGCCACTTTGCGCGTCGGTCACGATCGATGCGACGGCCTGCGGGGCCAGGGCGCCGTCGAGCGTTATTCCCAGCGGCACATCGTTGAGGGTGAGCTCGCCCGTCCAGGTGCGGGCTTCCGCAACTGACGGATCTGGCACGTCGCCAACATTCTGTTGTTCCGGCGCCGGAGTCTCGATGGCCTCGGGTGTGGCAGAGGGTACGGGAGTTGCCGTGCCGGGTCCGCCGTTGAAATAGAACAACTGGGCGCCGGTGGCCAGAGCAGCGATGGCCAGAACGCCTATGACGGCAACGATGTTGTCACGAGTGCGGCGCTTGCGGCCCTGCTCGTGGACAGTCTGCCTGGCGTTGTAGCGACGCAGACGTTCGCGTGCCTCGCGGGCCTCGCGCTCGGTGCTCTTACTCGATGCCACGGCTAACTCCTTATGTGGGCAAAACTGCGGTGAAGGTATGGTGCAGTGCTGCGCCCGCCCCTGAGAACTTTACGATATCCGCCGTAGTCGGTTGCCCCGGTTAGCATTGCCGAATGGACAGTGGCCCCGGATTGCGTAGCGGCGCCACCCCACTGGCGGTACGAATGCGGCCGATGAGCCTCGATGAGGTCGCCGGTCAGAAGCATCTTCTTACTCCGGGTTCACCGCTGGTGAGCCTCGCCTCAGATAAGACCGGCGAGCAGGGCTCCGTCTCGATCATCCTGTGGGGTCCGCCGGGAACGGGCAAAACAACCCTGGCGAAAGCCATCGCGCACAGCTCCGGCCGCAAGTTTGTCGAGCTCTCTGCGGTGACCGCCGGCGTTCGCGACGTCAGGCAGGTCATGGAGGAGGCGCTGGCGAGCCGAGACCTTTACGGGCTGACCACCGTGCTGTTTCTCGACGAGATCCACCGGTTCACCAAGGCTCAGCAGGACGCGCTGCTTCCGGGCGTGGAGAACGGCTGGGTCATCCTGATTGCTGCCACGACAGAGAATCCGTCGTTCTCGGTGATCTCGCCGCTGCTGTCGCGATCGCTGCTCCTCACTCTCGAGCAGTTGGATGAGACCGATCTTGGCGCCCTGATCGACAGGGCTCTCGGTGACGCTCGCGGCCTTCGCGATGCGGTGGAGCTCGAGGCCGATGCCAGGGCGGCGATCATCCGGATGTCGTCGGGCGACGCGAGACGAGCACTGACCGCCCTTGAGGCGTCTGCGCTGGCGGCGAGCTCTTCTCACGCAGGCGATGGCAAACCCGTCGTGACGGCAGACATCGTGGCGATGGCCGTCGACCGTGCGTTGCTTCGCTATGACCGGCAGGGCGACGAGCACTACGACGTCATCAGCGCCTTCATCAAATCCATCCGTGGTTCTGATGTGGATGCCGCCCTGCACTACCTGGCCCGAATGATCGAGGCGGGAGAAGACCCGAGGTTCATCGCACGACGGGTGATCATCTCCGCAGCGGAAGACATCGGCATGGCCGACCCGCAGGCGCTGCTGATCGCCATGGCTGCGGCCGACGCCGTGCAGCTCATCGGCATGCCGGAAGGGCGCATCCCTCTCGCCGAGGCCGTGGTCTACCTGGCGACAGCCCCGAAATCCAACGCCGCCTATGTGGCACTTGATGCCGCGATCGCCGACGTGCGCGCCGGCAAGATCGGCCGCGTGCCCAAGCCCCTGCGTGACGCGCACTACCCAGGCGCAAAGCGTCTGGGTCACGGTAAGGGCTACAAGTATTCGCACGATTCCGACTTCGGGGTGGTGCAGCAGCAGTACCTGCCCGACGAGCTCAAGGGCACCGATTACTACCAGCCGACAAACAACGGCAACGAACGCGACGTTTCGGCGCGACTCGAGAAGCTGCGGAGCATCATCAGGGGGAAGTGATCCTCATAGCTCCAGCGCGCATGCTAGTCTTATCGCTGCTCAAGACCTGATTTCTGCGCGCGGCTGCAACGAAATCGCTGGTCGAGGAACAACGGTCTGTAGCCGACCGGGTTTCGCAGGGCAATTCCCTCTACTTTCACGGCGCGCTTTTGAAGCACATGTTTTGCGCGCGCATGCGTGCGCGCGAGCATCCGTCTCCACTATTCACTGACAGTAAGGAAACCGTGTCTACTAAGTCACGTACTCGCAGCAAGACCCGCCTTTCGCGTGCTCTGGGCATCGCCCTGACCCCGAAGGCAGCCAAGTACCTCGAGAAGCGTCCGTACGCTCCGGGTGAGCACGGCCGCACCAAGCGCAAGCAGGACAGCGACTACGCCGTCCGTCTGCGCGAGAAGCAGCGTCTGCGCGCCCAGTACGGCATCCGCGAAGCTCAGCTCAAGATCCAGTTCGAAGAAGCCCGCAAGGCAGCCGGCCTGACCGGTGAGAACCTGGTTGAGCAGCTCGAGATGCGACTCGACGCCATCCTCGTTCGCTCCGCGATCGCCCGCACCACTGCGCAGTCGCGCCAGATGGTTGTTCACCGCCACATCCTCGTTGACGGCCAGCTCGTCGACCGTCCCTCGTTCCGCGTCAAGCCAGGCCAGCTCGTTCACGTTAAGGCGAAGAGCGAAGGCATGGAGATCTTCCAGGTCGCCGCTGCCGGTGGACACGTTGACGTACTGCCGAAGACCCCGGGCTACCTCGAGGTCGAAATCGACAAGCTGCAGGCACGACTCGTTCGTCGCCCGAAGCGCGCCGAGGTTCCCGTGACCTGTGAAGTTCAGCTCGTCGTGGAGTACTACGCGGCTCGCTAACGCTGAGCAGTTACTGTGGGAGCGGGTCATCGCGAGATGGCCCGCTTCTTCCGTTAACGAGGGGACATCGAATGACTGGTGGAGACATCGCAGGCCTTATCGCCGCAGGAGTATTCGCGATCCTGGTGGGTTTCCTCGCGATCCCGCTGATCAAGCTGGGGCGGGTGTTCGATGAGACGAGCGCCGCAATTCGTGAGGCCAGTGAGAACATCACACCGCTTCTGGAGGAAGCGACCACAACGATCAGCGAGACGAACAAGCAGATCGCGAGAGTCGACTCGATCACCAGCAGCGTCGATGAGGCCACAAAGAATCTCTCGTCGCTCGTGGCACTCTTCGCGGCCAGCGTGGGCCGACCAATGATCAAAATCGCTGGCTTCTCGGCCGGTGTCCGCGCCGCGATCACCGGTGGTCGACCGCGCGCCAGCCGAGCCACGCCGAAGAACTAAACTGATGCTTCAGCATCGCCCAGTTCGATCACACTCACCCAAGGAGCAACCATGAAGAGCCTCGTTCTTGTTCTCGTCGGCGTCGCGGTCGGATTCCTGGTCGCTCACACTATGGCGAAGACCCCGGAGGGAAAGCAATTCTTCGCGGATGTCGACTCCCGTGCCCGCGAATTCGGCCGTGCTGTGGTCGACGGGTACAAGGCTCGTGAGTCTGAATTGCGCTCGGCCGTGTCCGACGCTGAAGACCTCATCGCCGACATCCAACGAAGCCGCTGAACTCTGACAGACTCGATCACCGGGTCTCGCCGCTCACTACCAACCGGGACCTTCTATGCAAACCGCAGACATCCAGAGCCGCTGGCTGAACTTTTTCGGGGACCGTGGTCACACCATCGTTCCCTCCGCGTCGCTCGTCAGTGACGACCCGACACTGCTCTTCACCGTCGCCGGCATGGTGCCGTTCGTCCCGTACCTGACGGGGCTCGTTCCCGCGCCATACCCACGCGCAACGAGCGTGCAGAAATGCATCAGGACGCTCGACATCGAAGAGGTCGGCAAGACTCCGCGGCACGGCACGTTCTTCCAGATGAACGGCAACTTCTCGTTCGGCGACTACTTCAAGGAGCAGGCGATCGAATATGCGTGGGATCTTCTCACGAACACCGAATCGGCCGGCGGCTTCGGATTCGACGAGAAAGACCTGTGGGTCACCGTCTATGAGGACGACGATGACGCGGTGAACTTCTGGAAGAAGAAGGCGGGGCTCCCCGACGAGCGCATCCAGCGCCTCGGCATGGACACCAACTATTGGTCCACCGGCCAGCCGGGCCCTGCAGGGCCCTGCTCGGAGATCTTCTTCGACCGTGGACCGTCCTACGGCCGGGACGGCGGGCCGGCGACAGACGACGACCGCTACGTCGAAATCTGGAACCTCGTCTTCATGCAGTACCTCCGCGGTGAGGGCAGCGGCAAGAACTTCGAGATCCTGGGCGAGCTGCCCAGTCAGAACATCGACACCGGCATGGGCATGGAACGCGTCGCGTTCATCAAGCAGGGCGTCGAGAACATGTACGAAATCGACCAGGTGCGTCCCGTGCTCGACAAGGCAGCGGAACTCTCGCGCCGCAAGTACGGCGCAGGCCACGAAGACGATGTCAGGATGCGCGTCATCGCAGACCACGTCCGCTCGAGCATGATGCTGATGTCAGACGGTGTCACGCCGGCGAACGAGGGGCGCGGCTACATCCTGCGCCGACTGCTGAGGCGCACCGTCCGCTCGATGCGGTTGCTCGGTGTCGAAGACCCGACGTTTGCAGAGCTGTTCCCGGCGTCGCGTGACGCGATGAAGGCGCAGTACCCCGAGGTAGCGACCGACTTCGACCGCATCTCACGACTCGCCCTGGCCGAGGAGGAGACGTTCCTGCGCACCCTCGCAAGCGGAACCACGATTCTGGATGTCGCGGTCTCGCGCACACAGCAGGCAGGGGCCGCGCAACTGCCGACAGATACCGCGTTCCTGCTGCACGACACGTACGGCTTCCCGATCGACCTCACGCTGGAGATCGCGGAAGAGGCCGGGCTCAGCATCGACCGCACCGGCTTCGACGCGCTGATGAACCACCAGCGAACCATGGCGAAGGCCGACGCGAAGTCGAAGAAGCAGCACCTCGCAGACCTCTCGGTGTACAGCGCATTCCGCGCGAAGGGCGAGACCGTCTTCACGGGCTACGACTTCCTCGACACCGAGTCGACCGTGCTGGGGCTCATCGTCGATGGTGCGTCAGTCACCTCGGCAACGTCGGGTCAGATTGCCGAGGTCATCCTCGCGGAAACATCGCTCTACCCGGAATCGGGTGGTCAGGAGGCTGACGCTGGCACGATCGTCGGCCGCGGATTCGAGCTGGAAGTGCTCGATGTTCAACGCCCGGTGAAGGGACTCGTCAGCCACAAGGTGCAGGTCACCTCCGGCGAGGTCGGAGTGGGGGACGCCGCCACGAGCGTCGTCGATCCGGAGTGGCGCCGTGGTGCCACCCAGGCGCACTCTGCCACCCACCTCATCCATGCCGCGTTGCGCCAGATTCTCGGCCCGCAGGCACACCAGTCCGGCTCCTACAACAAGTCCGGCTACATGCGCCTCGACTTCTCATGGACCTCGGCGCTGTCCGCAGCAACCAAGAGCGAGATCGAAGAGGTTGCCAACAATGCCGTCAGGGACAACCTCGAGGTAACGACGCGCATCCTGCCCATCGATGAGGCAAAAGCGCTCGGTGCGATGGCGTTGTTCAGCGAGAAGTACGGCGAGACCGTGCGAGTGGTCGACATCGGGGGACCGTGGTCGCTTGAGCTGTGTGCCGGCACTCACGTGTCGCGCTCGGCGGAGGTCGGTCTCATCAGCCTCATCGGTGAATCCTCGGTCGGGTCATCCAACCGGCGCATCGAGTCTCTCGTAGGACTGGACGCGTTCCGAGACCTCGCGGCAGAGCGAGCAATCGTGTCGGAGCTGACATCGACGCTCAAGACCCCGCGGGAGCACCTCCCGGAACGCATCAGCTCGCTCGTGGCCGAACTGAAGGCCGCCGAGAAGAAGATTGCGGAATTCGAGGCAGGGCAGTTGTCGCAACGGATCCCGGCCATCGTCGCCAACGCACGCCAGGCCGGCGGAATCGTTGTTGTCGCCGAGAACATCGGCAGCGTCGCATCGAGCGATGATGTGCGCTCACTGGTAGCGGGAGTGCGCGATCGTCTCGGCAACGAGGCATCGGTCGTCGCGCTGGCGGCAGATGTTGCGGGCAAGCCTGCGATCATCGTCGCGACGAACGAGGCATCCAGGGCCGCGGGACACAGGGCTGGCGCCATGGCGAAGGTCGCGGCCGGAGTGCTCGGCGGCGGCGGCGGCGGAAAAGATGACATTGCGCAGGGTGGTGGGTCGGACGTCTCCGCCATCGGTGCTGCTCTCGATGCAGTAGTTGCGGCAGTGTCGCGATAGTGCGTTCCGGGGTGCGGCTGGGTATCGATGTCGGGAAGGTGCGCATCGGTGTCGCGCGGAGTGACCTGCACGGAATGCTTGCCACGCCCGTCGAGACCGTGCCCAGAGGCAGCGGGGATCTCGCGAGGATCGCGGACATTGTGCGCGAAATCGAGGCGTCTGAGATCGTGGTCGGACTGCCGATTGCACTATCGGGACGGGACACACCGTCGACGGGTGACGCTCGTGACTTTGCCCGCGAGATTGCGCGCACCATCGCGCTGCCGGTTCGACTCGTCGACGAAAGGCTGTCGACAGTGTCGGCAAACTCTGCGCTCCGCGCATCCGGCAGAAATGCCAGAAATTCCCGATCGGTAGTCGATCAGGTTGCCGCCGTTATAATTTTGCAACATGCCCTCGACTTTGAGCGCTCGGCTGGTTCACCTCCAGGCGTCGTCGTAGACACCACCGAAGGATCGTAAAACCATGGCCAACGAGCCGAGCTGGGACGACATCTTCACAGGCCAGCCACCGACTGCACCTGCAGCTCGACAGGCAGCCCCTGAGCCTGAGCCGACCGAGTTCGACTCGTTCGCGCAGCTCTTTGGTGCGCCAGAAGAACCCGCAACACCCGCAGAAACACTGACGCCCGCCGCTGGGCAGGATGACGCGCCGGTCAGTCGTCGCGCCGCTCGGGAGAGCGCGGGGCGGGGCCGACAGGGCTCCGGTGGCGGATCGCGCGGCGGTTCCGGTGGTCTCCGCGATAATGGCGGACCCGGCAAGCGCAAGTTTCTCTGGTTGAAGATCACTCTGCCCATCGTGCTTGTGCTGGGCTCGCTCGCGGGCGTGGCCGCCTACGGATGGTTTACCTACAACGATCAGGTGCGCGAGCTGCTCGGCATCCAACTTCCCAACGACTACGAGGGTTCCGGCAACGGCGAAGAGGTCATCGTCACCGTGAGGTCCGGCGACATCGGCTCAGACGTGGCGCGGGAGCTGCACGAGGCCGGGGTCACCATGACCTACGACGCCGTCTACGACTACCTGGTCGCGAATCCCGACGTGGGATTCCTCCCGGGCAACTGGCAGCTCCAGAAGATGATGAGCGCGGAATCGGCCGTCAGCGCGCTACAGGACAGCGCCAACAAGGTGACCGACAGGCTCTTGCTGCGCGAGGGAATCTCGCTGGAGACCTCCCTGGAGGTCATCGCAGAGACCACCGGACTGCCGTTGGACGAGGTGACCGCCGCGGCGTCAGACCCCCAGTCGTTCGGTCTTCCCGCGGAGGCACCGACCCTCGAGGGCTTCCTCTTCCCCGCGACCTACGAGCTCGACGGTGGCGAGACCGCCCAGGGCATCCTTCAGATGCTTGTGAACACCACCATTGCGCGACTCGATGCCGCCGGCGTTGCTCCCGAGAACCGGTACACGACTCTCATCATGGCGTCGATCATCCAGCGTGAAGCAGGATCGAACAAAGACGACTTCTATAAGATCTCGCGAGTATTCCAGAACCGGATCGATCAGGGCATCAACCTGCAGTCAGACGCGACGGTCGCCTATGGCACCGGCCGATTCGACTCGGTCTGGACCGAGCCCGAGGAGCGCGCCGACCCGTCGAACCTGTACAACACCTACGCGAACCCGGGGCTTCCGGTCGGACCCATCGGGCTGCCAGGAGATCTCGCGATCGACGCAGCGCTTCATCCGGTCGACGGCCCATGGCTGTTCTTCGTGCCGATCAACCTCGCGACGGGGGAGACTGTCTTCTCCGAGACCGCCGATGAGCATCAGGCTGCCGTCAACAAGCTGTTCGCTTGGTGCGATGCCAGCGCCGAAAACGCCACATACTGTGAGTAATCCCGACCGCTCCCGATTGGCGGTTCTTGGGTCGCCCATCTCGCACTCGCTCTCGCCGGCTATCCACCGCGCAGCGTACGACGCCCTCGGGCTCGACTGGACCTACGAATCCGCCGACGTCACCGGGGAGACCCTCGCTGCGTTCGTGGCGGCGCGAGACTCGACCTGGCGCGGCCTGTCGCTGACGATGCCGCTCAAGCGCGACATCCTGGGTCTGCTGGATTCCCGCGATGACCTGGTGGATGTCGTCGGCGCAGCAAACACCGTGCTCTTCGGCGAGGCCGGCGAACTTCGGGGTTTCAATACTGACGTGTACGGCGTGGAGCGCTCGTTCAGGGATGCTGGCATCGAGCGGCTCAGGCTCGTTCACATCCTCGGAGCCGGCGCCACGGCAGCCTCCGTCATCACCGGCGCCCAGCGCCTCGGTGCACGTCAGGTGCAGGTTTCGGCTCGCACGCCGGCGAAGGCTGGAGCACTCGTCGAGCTCGGCCACAGCATTGGCGTTGAGGTCTCCATCACGCCCTGGGGAGAGACCCTCAGCGGACACCCCGACGCCGTCGTCAGCACGGTGCCGGGAGGCGAGAGCGTCCCGGCGTTCTCCCACGAGATCCGGTCAGCCTCGGCGCTGTTCGATGTCGCGTACGATCCGTGGCCAAGCAATCTCGCCACCTCGTGGGCTGAGGCGGGCGGCACCGTCATTTCCGGGCTGGATCTGCTCGTCAACCAGGCCGTCGGCCAGATCCGGATTTTCGTTGGCGGAGACCAGACTGTCGCACTTGTGAACGAGCCTGCCGTGGTGGCAGCGATGAGGGCGGCGCTCGACCGTCGGTGAGTGCTGACGGCCACTCGCGCTATGGGAGGATTGACCCATGTTGCGTTGGTTGACGGCTGGTGAGTCGCACGGTCCCGAACTCGTCGCCATACTCGAGGGACTTCCCGCTGGTGTACCCGTGAGCCCTGAGGCGATCCAGACGGACATGCACCGTCGTTCGCTCGGCTACGGGCGTGGAGCGCGGATGAAGTTCGAACAGGACGAGCTGTCGATCAGCGGCGGGATTCGCTTCGGTGCGAGCATGGGCAGCCCGATCGCCCTGCGCATCGGCAACACCGAATGGCCGCGTTGGGTTGATGTCATGAGCGCGGTGCCCGTCGACCTCGAGGCTCTGCCGAAGGGCCGCGGCGCTGCGTTAACCCGCCCGCGACCCGGACACGCCGACCTTGTCGGAATGCAGAAGTACGACTTCCCCGAGGCGCGCAATGTGCTCGAACGCGCGAGCGCGCGCGAGACGGCGGCCAGGGTCGCGCTCGGTGCGATCGCCCGCTCATTCCTCGCTGAACTCGGAATACAGCTGGTTAGCCACACCCTGGCAGTCGGCACGGTTCGAGTGCCTGACGGATCACCCGTGCCCGGCGCCGGTGACGTGGCAACGCTCGACGCCGACCTGCTGCGCTGCTTCGACCCCGCGATATCCGCTGCCATGGTGGCGGAGGTCGACAGGGCGCACGATGACGGAGACACCCTTGGTGGAGTCGTGGAGGTGCTCGCCTACGGCCTGCCGCCGGGACTCGGCTCGTACACGCACTGGGATCGCCGGCTCGATTCGCAGCTTGCCGCAGCGATCATGGGCATCCAGGCGATCAAGGGCGTCGAAATCGGCGACGGATTCGAGACCGCCAGGCGCCGAGGATCGGAAGCGCACGACGAACTCGTGATCGGCCCGGATGGCATCACGAGGCTGAGTGACCGCGCCGGCGGAACCGAGGGTGGAATGAGCACGGGAACGCTGCTTCGCGTCCGTGCGGCCATGAAGCCGATTTCGACGGTTCCCCATGCCCTCAGGACAGTGGATGTCGCGACAGGAGCCGCCGCGGAAGCCCACCACCAGCGATCCGATGTCTGCGCGGTTCCCGCCTCCGGTGTTGTCGCGGAGGCTATGGTCGCCCTCGTGCTCGCCAATTCCGTGTTGGAGAAGTTCGGCGGAGACTCCGTGGGCGAGACCAAGCGCAACTTCGACGCCTACCTCGCCGCCATCCCGGCTGAACTCGTCACCGCGAGCTCCTCCCGCGGTGAGTGAGCCCGGCATGACCGAAAATGGGGTCGGTGCTGCGGTAGTTCTGATCGGGGCGCCGGGTGCGGGAAAGACGCGCACCGGAAAGCGACTCGCGCGGATACTCAACGTTCCCTTCATCGACACCGACAAGCGCATCGTCGCGCAGCACGGTGTCATTGCCGAGATTTTCAGCGAACACGGGGAATCACATTTTCGCTCACTGGAGCGCGAGGTGGTAGCCGAGGCTCTCTTCGAGCACGCTGTAGTAACGCTGGGCGGGGGAGCCGTGCTCGATCCCCGCACGCAGGCGGATCTTGCCCAGTATCCGGTCGTGCAGTTGACGGTGTCTGCCGGCGCCGTCGAGGCGCGGATCTCCGGGGGCAAGCGACCACTCCTCACGGGAGGCGTTGCCGCATGGCAGGCTCTCGTCGATTCACGTCAGCCGTTATACGACCGGCTCTCGGACTTCACCATCGATACGTCCAGCCAGCCGCTGGACCGGGTGGCACAGAAAATCGCACACTGGCTCGAAAGGCAGCATTCATGACCTCCACCATCATTTCCGTGGGGGGCGACAATCCCTACGATGTCGTGGTCGGCCATGGCACGCTCGCCACCATCGCAGAGCACCTCGGCACGCGCGTGGCGAAGGTGCTGATCGTGCATCCACCCACTCTGGGCGCTCGAGCCAACGCGCTGCGCGAATCACTGTCCGACCGGTACGAGGTTCTTCTGGCCGAGGTGCCTGACGCCGAAGACGCGAAACGTGTCGAGGTCGCCGCGTTCTGCTGGGGAATCATGGGCCAGACCGACTTCACGCGCACCGATGCCGTGATCGGCTTCGGCGGCGGTTCGACCACAGACCTTGCCGGTTTCGTCGCGGCGACCTGGCTGCGAGGCGTGAAACTCATCCAGTGCCCGACCAGTGTCGCCGGGATGGTGGATGCCGCAGTCGGCGGCAAAACGGGCATCAACACCGCAGAGGGCAAGAACCTGGTCGGATGCTTCTACGCTCCCGCTGCGGTCATCGCCGACTTCGACGTGCTCGACGATCTGCCTCGCAACGAGATTCTGGCCGGGTTTGCGGAGATCGTGAAGTGCGGGTTCATCGGGGAGCCCGAAATCCTTGACATCATCGAGGCGGACGTCGACCTCGTGACAGATCCGCGCAGCGCCGAGTTCCGCCGTGTAGTCGAGCTGTCGATCGGGCTAAAGGCGCGAGTGGTGAGCGAAGACTTCAAGGAGTCGGGGCTGCGGGAGATTCTGAATTACGGCCACACGCTGGGTCACGCGATCGAGCACGCCGAGCGCTACCGCTGGCGCCACGGCGCCGCCATCAGCGTGGGGATGGTGTTTGCCGCAGAACTCGGCAGGCTCGCGGGATCGCTTTCCGATGCAGTCGTCGATCGCCACAGATCCATCCTCAGCTCCCTCACGCTCCCGATCGACTATTCGCTGGGCCGCTGGAACACATTGCTCGCCACCATGCAGCGCGACAAAAAGGCGCGAGCGGGAATGATCCGGTTCATCGTGCTGGACGAGGTCGGCAAGACCTCGGTGCTTGCGGGACCCGACGAGGCAATGCTGTACGCGGCCTACCAGGAGGTCGGGGTCTGACGCCCGGGCCCAAACCAACGGTGTCACCCGTCGGTACACTCGAACCCGTGACCACAGTTCTCGTTCTCAACGGACCCAACCTCGGCCGGCTCGGCAGTCGCGAGCCCGACGTGTACGGCAGCGGCACGCTCGACGAACTTCGGGTGCGGCTCGAGGCCGAGGCCTCCGGCCTCGTCGTCGACCTGAGGCAAACCGACGACGAGGCGACTCTGATCGGCTGGTTGCATGAGGCGGTGGATTCCGGGTCACCGGTAATCCTGAACCCAGCAGCTTTCACGCACTACTCGTACGCCCTCAGCGACGCGGCAAAGCTCGTGACGGCGGCCGGCCTGATTCTGGTGGAGGTGCATCTCAGCAACCCCCACACGCGAGAACAGTTCAGGCACACGAGCGTGATCTCGTCTGTGGCCACCGGTGTCATCGCGGGGTTCGGCTTCGACTCGTACAGTCTCGCGCTGCGCCTCGTTCACTCGAGGCTCAGCTAGCACGTAGAATCGATGGTCGGTCTCGACCAATCGACACAAACGAACGGAAAACTCCCATGGCCTCTACCGCTGACATCAAGAACGGCGTCGTTCTCAACATGGACGGCCAGCTGTGGACCGTCATCGATTTTCAGCACGTCAAGCCTGGCAAGGGTGGCGCCTTCGTGCGCACGAAGGTCAAGAACGTGATGAGCGGCAAGGTCGTCGACCGCACGTTCAACGCCGGTGCGAAGATCGAGACCGAGGTCGTCGACCGCGCTGACTTCCAGTACCTGTACAAAGACGGCGAGAACTACGTCTTCATGGATATCGGCAACTACGACCAGATCACACTCTCACCGGCCAACGTCGGTGACGCTCCCAACTTCATGCTCGAGAACCAGAACGTCACGATCGCGCTGCACAACGGCAACCCGCTCTACGTCGAGCTCCCCGCATCCGTCACGCTCGAGATCACATACACCGAGCCCGGCCTTCAGGGCGACCGGTCGACCGGTGGCACGAAGCCGGCCACCGTGGAGACCGGCTACCAGATCCAGGTGCCGTTGTTCCTCGAACAGGGCACCAAGGTCAAGGTCGACACCCGCGATGGCTCATACCTCGGCCGAGTCAACGACTAATGGGAGCACGTACCAAGTCGCGCAAGCGCGCCCTCGACGTGCTCTACGGAGCAGATGTGCGTGAGGAGTCGATCAATGCGATCCTCGCCGCCGAGCAGGCTCGTGCCGACAGCGACACCAAACGCTCGTCGTCATGGCCGTACGCTCGCGACATCGTCATCGGCATCACCGAACACGGCGACGAGATCGACGAACTGATCGAGACCTACTCGCAGGACTGGACGCTGGCCCGCATGCCCGCGATCGATCGTGCTCTTCTTCGCATGGGTGTGTGGGAAATTCTGTACAACTCCGAGGTGCCGGACAGCGTTGCCATCTCAGAAGCCGTTGAGTCGGCGAAACTGCACAGCACCGAGGATTCCGCGGGATTCGTCAACGGCCTGCTCGGGCGGATTGCGGCGAGTCGCGCCTGATCTTTAGCGGCTGAGGCCCGGCATTTCGGGCCTGTCACGCGAAGAATGACGCAGCGTTACGCGGAGGATGACGCAGCGTTACGTGTGAAATGCTGTCCGACCGGGCGCACGCCGTAACGTGCAGGAATGACCTCACCAGCAGCCATCTCCAGCACCAGTGCCGCGGCGCTGTCGGTGACTCTCGACGACATCGGCCGGACTTTTCCGGGCGCCACTCGGGCAGACGCACCGCGACGGGTGCTCCGAGAGGTCTCGCTCGAAATCGCAGCGGGCGAGATTGTGGCGCTGATCGGGGCGTCCGGCAGCGGAAAGTCCACACTCCTTCGCCAGGTTGGCGGTCTCGACGCACCTGACGCTGGCTCCGTGCTGATCGGCGGCAGCGCCCTCACCGGCGCCGACCAGCGCTGCGCCGTCGCCTTCCAGGAGCCACGATTGCTTCCGTGGCGGAGCATCGAGGCCAACGTCGATCTCGGGCTTCCGCATGGCATTCCCCGCGCCGAACGCAAAGCCAGGGTTGCCGAGTTGCTTGCCCTGGTTCAGCTGACGGATGCCGCCCAGCTTCGACCGCGCCAGATCTCCGGCGGGATGGCGCAGCGTGCCTCCCTCGCCCGGGCTCTCGCTCGCGGACCGGGGGTGTTGCTTCTCGACGAGCCGTTTGGCGCGCTGGATGCCCTCACCCGACTCACCATGCAGGACCTGCTGCTGGACATCCACGCCGCAGAGCCAGCCACGATCCTGTTCGTGACCCACGATGTCGACGAGGCCCTGTACCTGGCCGATCGCGTGGTGCTGCTGGGCGTCGAGCCCGGCTACGCGAACAACTCCGGCGCGGTCATCCGCTCCGTCATTACCGTTCCGGGGGCGCGGCCGCGAGATCGCGGCAATTCGTCCTTGGCGCACCTGCGCGGCGAGCTCCTTGAGGGCCTCGGCGTGTCCACCCATCACCCAGCACACACATTCTGAGGAAAACATGAGCAAGAAGAAGTTTCTGCCCCTGATCGCTCTCGCCGCAACGGTAGCAATCACACTGTCTGCCTGCGCCGGTGAGGGCTCGAGTGCCGTCGCGGAGCCCAAACCCGCCAGCACAGCCTCGGGCGAGTGGAGCGCCGATGTGCTGAACATCGACTTCGCCACCTACAACCCGCTCAGCCTGATCATCAAGGAGAAGGGCTGGCTCGAAGACGCCACAGACGGAAAAGTGACGGTCAACTGGGTTCAGTCCGGCGGCTCGAACAAGGCGAACGAGGCGCTCAGGGCCGGCGCCATTGACGTCGGGTCGACCGCGGGATCGGCAGCGTTGCTCGCCAGGTCCAACGGGTCGCCCATTCAGACGGTGGATGTCTATTCTCAGCCGAACTGGTCTGCAATCCTCGTTCCGGCAGGATCGTCAGTCACCTCTGTCGCCGAACTCAAGGGCAGGTCGATCGCGGCGACGAAGGGAACTGACCCGTACTTCTTCCTGCTGCAAACGCTCGGCGAAGCCGGGCTCAGTCTCGATGACGTCACGGTGCAGAACCTGCAGCACGCCGACGGGAAGGCAGCTCTCGAGTCCGGTGCCGTTGACGCGTGGGCGGGGCTTGACCCGCTGCTGTCGTCGAGCGTCGCGACAGCAGGCTCGAAGATCATCTACGACAACATCGACTTCAACAGCTACGGCTTCCTCAACGCGACCGAGAGCTTCATCGAGAAGTCCCCGGATCTGCTTCAGTTGGTCATCGATGCCTACGAAACTGCTCGTGAGTACGCCATCGCGAATCCGGAGGAGACCGCAGACATCCTCGCATCGGTCGCCGGAATCGACCCGGCCATCGCTACAGCAGTGATCGCCGATCGCACCAACCTCGGGGTCGACCCTAAGCCCGGCAAGAAGCAGCACGACGTGCTCGCGTTCATCGGGCCGATCTTCGTCGAGTCCGGAGATGTCGCCAGTCAGGATCTGATCGACGCGGCGCTCGACTCGCTCTTCAACACCGAGTTCGTCGACAAGGCAGACACCTCGACCATTGGCTAACTCCACCATTCAGCGCAACTTCGCGGCCGACTCGATCACCGAGCCGGCCGCGAGGCGTGCGCAACGCAGTTCCCGACCGGTGATGGCGGCGTTGGGCTTCCTGCTGCCGGTGCTGTTGCTGGGCGGCTGGCAGGTCATCGCCGTGACCGGCATCGTGCCCGCCTATCGGCTGCCGTCACCCACGAGCGTCTTTCTTGCTGGAGTCGACCTCGCTGAGCGGGGCCAGCTTGGGCAATTTGTGGGCATCTCGGTGCAGCGCGTGCTGATCGGATTTGTCGCCGGTGCCACGATCGGGCTCGTCCTGGGTTCGCTCGTTGGACTGTCCAGAGTTGCCAGCGCCGCGCTGGCGCCCACCATCGGAGCGTTCAGGGCGGTTCCATCGCTGGCCTGGGTGCCCTTGCTCATCCTGTATCTCGGCATCAACGAAGACTCGAAAGTCACGCTGATCGCCATCGGCGCGCTCTTCCCGGTCTACACGACCGTCGCTGGCGCGCTGCGCCATGTCGATCCGCACCTCGTCGAGCTGGGTCGTGCCTACGGCCTGACCAGACTCCAGCTGCTCCAGCAGGTGCAGCTGCCTGCCGTCGTTCCCAGCATCGTGTCAGGGCTCAGGCTCGCACTGGCGCAGTCGTGGCTGTTTCTCGTCGCGGCGGAGTTGATCGCGGCATCCATGGGCCTCGGATTCCTGCTGAGCGACTCGGCCAACAATGGACGCCTCGACCGCACCTTCCTCGCGATTGTGCTGCTCGCGGTGCTCGGCAAGACGTCGGATGCCCTCATCGGGCTGCTCGAGAGGTACCTTCTCAAGCGCTGGACCTAGTGGGGGAGAACCAGCATCACCGCGAGGATGAGCATCACCACAGCGATGCTGAGGTCGAGGATGCGCCAGGCCATCGGTTTGGCGAAAAGCCCCCGCAGCAGCCTCGCCCCGAAACCCAGGGCCGTGAACCACGCCACGCTGGCGACGATGGCTCCGGCGGCGAACCACCAGCGACCCGAGCTGCCATGGGCCGTTGACAGCGAGCCCAGGAGCAGCACGGTGTCCAGATAGACGTGGGGGTTCAGCCAGGTCAGCGCGACAGCCGTTCCCACCGCGGCCACGAGGCTCATCGCGTCGCCTTTGCCCACGACGAGGGCTGCCGGCCGGATGGCCCTGCGAGCGGCGAAGATCGCGTAGCCGACGAGGAAGGCAGCACCGATCCACCGCACGATTTCCAGCACAACGGGCGCCGCCGTGACGAGGGTGCCGATCCCGGCCACCCCGAGAGCGATGAGGACGGCATCCGATGCAGCGCACACCACCACGATCGGCAGCACGTGTTCTCGTCGGATTCCCTGCCGCAGCACGAAGGCATTCTGGGCGCCGATCGCAATGATGAGGGCGGCGCCGGAGAGGAAACCAGCGACGACGGCGGAAATGATCACTCCTGAAAGATAGGGGTCGGCCACCACCCAGTCCAGTCGAGCCAGCCGTGCTGCGCGAGGCCGGTATAGTGTTCGAAACAGACATCCTTTAAATTCCGTCCAGAGAGACGGGGAAGGAGGTCAGAATGACTGCACGCCACGTGCTGCAGCAGGCTGATATCACCCGGGCGTTGACTCGCATCTCACACGAGATCCTTGAGTCCAACCGTGGATCGGCCGGGCTCGTCATTCTGGGAATTCCCACCCGTGGCGTCACCATCGCGACGCGCCTCGGAGCGATCCTGAATTCCATCGAGCCGGGAACGGTCAGCGTCGGCGCCCTCGACGTGACCATGTACCGGGACGACCTCTCGAGGAATCCCACCAGGGCGCCAAGCCCCACAAACATTCCCGATGGCGGCATCGACGGCAAGACCGTGGTGCTGGTCGACGACGTGCTCTACTCGGGACGCACCATCCGGTCGGCGCTCGATGCCCTGAATGACCTCGGACGACCGCGCGCAGTCAGGCTCGCGGTACTGGTCGACCGTGGTCATCGCGAACTGCCGATCAGGGCGGATTTCGTGGGAAAGAATCTGCCAACCTCGACATCGGAGCGCATTATGGTTCGCCTGTCAGAGATCGACGGCGTCGACGAGGTGACCATCGAATGAGGCACCTGCTCTCGACCAAAGATGTCTCGCGCGACGAGGCCATCGCCATCCTGGACATCGCGGAAGACATGGCGGATGTCGCCCACCGCGAGGTCAAGAAGCTCCCGACCCTGCGCGGCAAGACCGTCGTCAACCTCTTCTTCGAGGATTCCACGCGCACCCGGGTGTCATTCGAGGTGGCTGCGAAACGACTCAGCGCCGACGTCATCAACTTCAGCGCGAAAGGTTCGAGCGTTTCGAAAGGCGAGAGCCTAAAAGACACCGCGCAGACTCTCGCCGCGATGGGCGCGGACGCCGTGGTCATCAGGCACGGGGCATCCGGAGCACCCAGGGTCCTGGCCGACAGCGGCTGGATCGACGCCGGCATCGTGAACGCCGGCGACGGCACTCATGAGCACCCGACGCAGGCGCTGCTCGACGCTTTCACGATTCGCAAACGACTGCACGGCGCAGGGTCGCGGGGCCGCGGTCTCGACGGTGTGAGCGTGGCGATTGTCGGCGACATCCTGCACTCCCGCGTCGCGCGGTCCAACCTGTGGCTGCTGACCACGCTCGGCGCCACCGTGCAGCTCGTCGCCCCGGCGACCCTCCTGCCCGTCAGCACGGCCGGCTGGCCAGCAACCGTCACCTACGATCT
Source organism: Salinibacterium sp. G-O1 (assembly GCF_030063305.1). Lineage (GTDB taxonomy): Bacteria > Actinomycetota > Actinomycetes > Actinomycetales > Microbacteriaceae > Rhodoglobus. The sequence continues at coordinate 364,173 of NZ_JASISV010000002.1, read as the reverse complement.
GGATGCGGCGATCGACGCCGGTCCCGACGTCGTCATGATGCTGCGCATCCAGGCCGAGCGCATGAATGCGGCGTTCTTCCCGAACGCCCGCGAGTACAGCAAGCAGTGGGGACTCGACGACGAACGCGTTGGACGCCTTCCTGCGGCTAGCATTGTTATGCACCCTGGGCCGATGAATCGCGGTCTCGAGATCTCGTCCGGCGCAGCGGACTCGGCGCAATCGACAGTGCTGGAACAAGTCGCCAACGGGGTATCAATAAGGATGGCCGTGTTGTATCACCTGCTTTCTGGAACCACGGAGGCGTAACTCATGAGCATCAAAATTGTCGGAGCACAGCTGCCCGACGGAACCTCACAGGATCTCTTCGTCGAGAACGGCGTCTTTGTCGACGAGGGTTCGGCCGAGAGCACGATTGACGCTTCAGGTCTTATCGCCCTTCCCGGGCTGGTCGACCTTCACACCCACCTGCGCGAGCCTGGCTTCGAGCAGAGCGAGACCGTGCTCACCGGGTCTCGTGCCGCTGCGATCGGCGGATTCACGGCGGTCTTTGCCATGGCGAACACGCTCCCGGTGCAGGACACAGCCGGAGTCGTCGAGCAGGTGCAGTCTCTCGGAGACCAGCACGGCTACGTGACGGTGCGGCCCATCGGTGCTGTCACTGCGGGTCTCTCCGGGGAGCGCCTCGCAGAGATCGGCGCCATGGCGCAGTCGCGCGCGAAGGTACGTGTCTTCTCTGACGACGGCCAGTGCGTTCACGACGCGCTGCTCATGCGCCGCGCGCTCGAGTACGTGACGACGTTCGGGGGAGTTGTTGCACAGCACGCGCAGGACCCGCGGCTCACCATCGGAGCCCAGATGAACGAGGGCGCACTGTCGAACGAGCTCGGCCTTGCCGGTTGGCCCGCCGTCGCCGAAGAGTCCATCATCGCGCGCGATGTCCTGCTCGCCCAGCACGTCGGCGCCAGGCTTCACGTCTGTCACGTCTCGACCGCGGGTTCCGTTGACGTGATCCGCTGGGCGAAGGCTCGGGGTGTGGATGTCACGGCAGAAGTCACACCGCACCACCTCCTGCTCACCGAAGAATTGGTGCGAGGCTACGATTCACGCTTCAAGGTGAACCCGCCATTGAGGCGCGATGAAGACGTTCACGCCCTGCGCGAGGCTCTCGCCGACGGCACCATCGACATTGTCGCCACCGATCACGCTCCCCATCCCGTTGAGGCGAAGGATTGTGCCTGGGATGAAGCGGCCAACGGCATGGTCGGCCTCGAGTCTGCCCTGAGCGTTGTGCACGCCTCGGTGGTCGAGAGCGGCCTGCTCGGATGGACGGATGTTGCGCGGGTGCTGTCGTCCAAGCCCGCTCAGATCGGCCGGCTCGACGGATACGACTCGCCCTTCGCTATCGGGAGCGCCGCGAATCTGACCTTGTACGACCCCGCGGCCTCGCGCACCTTCGCCACGACACACCTGCGCGGAAAGGGAGTGAACTCCCCGTACCTCGGGCGTCAGCTGCCCGGCCGGGTCGTCACCACCATCCACAACGGCTATCTGACGGTGAGCGACGGTGAGCTCGTCGACGCAGACACTGTCGCACGTGATGGGGCAGCGCGTGGATAGAACCCTCCTCCAGGCCATCGTCCTCGTTTTCCTCGCGTCGCTGCTGTTGTTGATGTTCCTCGGCTGGCGCGCACGCCAGCGGCGCCAGCGTGATGTTGTGCCGCTCGTGGCCGCCCCGGCAGACCTCGGCAACACCCTGGCAAGCCTCACCGGTAAGTATGTAGCGACCACAGCATCCGGCAATCCGCTCGATCGCATCGCCGTGCACGGCCTCGGATTCCGCAGCAACGTCATGGCAGTGGTGGCTGATTCCGGCATCCTGCTGCAACTACCCGGCCGCGACCTTTTCATCCCGCTCGCCGATCTGCGGGACGTCCGCAGGGCCACCTGGACCATCGACAGGGTCGTCGAAAAAGACGGCCTCCATCTCATCGAGTGGATGCTCGGAGACCGCGTCGTCGACAGCTACCTCCGCATGGCGGAGCCAACAGAATTCGAGCAGGCCGTACGCAGCCTGCTCGCTAAGAGACAAGCCAACACAGTATGAAAGAAGGCCGCGTGAGTTTTGATCCAGCAGTCCTGGTGCTAGAGGATGGCACTCGCTATTCCGGACGCGCATACGGTGCCCGCGGGCGAACCCTGGGCGAGGTGGTCTTCGCCACCGGCATGACCGGCTACCAGGAGACATTGACCGACCCCAGCTACGCAGGCCAGATCGTGGTGATGACGGCGCCGCACATCGGCAACACCGGTGTCAACGACGAAGACACCGAGTCGTCCCGCATCTGGGTATCCGGTTTCGTCGTTCGCGACCCCAGCCGGGTCGTTTCCAACTTTCGCGCCACCGGATCGCTCGACGACCAGCTGGTGACCGAGGCTGTCGTCGGCATCAGCGGTATCGACACGCGCGCGGTCACCCGACGACTGCGGGATGCCGGATCGATGCGTGGCGGCGTCTTCTCGGGAGCGGACGCGGCCCTCGACGCCGACGCGCAGCTCGAGATCGTGCGTGCTGCCGGACAGATGGCCGGCCAGAACCTCTCTTCCCAGGTCTCCACGGTCGACGGCTATGTCGTGGCTGCCACCACCGCCAGCATTGGGCGGCTCGCCGTCCTCGACCTCGGCGTGAAGACCTCCACCATCAACTACCTCGCAGAGCGAGGCTTCGACGTGCATGTCATGCCACAATCGGTGTCGATCACCGAGCTGCTGGCCATCGACCCGGTGGCGGTCTTCTACTCGAACGGGCCGGGCGACCCCGCCGCATCGGACGGCCACGTCTCGCTGCTGCAGGAGGTGCTCAAGAAGGGGCTTCCCTTCTTCGGAATCTGCTTCGGCAACCAACTACTGGGGCGCGCACTCGGGTATGGCACGTACAAGCTGCCGTTCGGCCACCGGGGGATCAACCAGCCCGTCGTCGACGTTGCCACCGGCCGCACCGAGATCACCAGCCACAACCACGGTTTCGCCGTCGATGCTCCCATCGGCGTCATCTCGGACAGCCCGGCCGGTTTCGGGCGGGTCGAGGTGAGTCACGTCAACCTCAACGACAACGTTGTTGAGGGCCTCAACGCCCTCGACATCCCCGCGTTCTCGGTGCAGTACCACCCCGAGGCCGCAGCCGGGCCACACGATGCCAACTACCTATTCGATCGCTTCCGGGATCTGGTCCTGAAGAGCAAGGACAGCAAGTAATGCCTAAGCGTTCAGACATCAACTCAGTACTCGTGATCGGCTCAGGCCCGATCGTCATCGGCCAGGCCGCAGAATTCGACTACTCGGGCACCCAGGCCTGCCGCGTGCTGCGCGAGGAGGGCGTGCGCGTCATCCTCGTCAACTCGAACCCGGCCACCATCATGACCGACCCCGACTTCGCGGATGCGACCTACATCGAGCCGATCACGTGGGAGGTCATCGAGACCATCATCGCGAAGGAAAAGCCAGACGCGATCCTGCCGACCCTTGGCGGCCAGACGGCGCTGAACGCCGCGATCGACCTGCACAAGCACGGCATTCTCGAGAAGTACAACGTCGAACTCATCGGTGCAAACTTCGAGGCAATCAACAAGGGCGAAGACCGCCAGATCTTCAAGGACCTGGTCCTGGAGTGTGGCGCCGATGTCGCCAAGAGCTACATTGCGCACACCGTGGAAGAGGCGATCGAGTTCGCCGAAGATCTGGGCTACCCGCTCGTCATCCGGCCGAGCTTCACCATGGGTGGCCTCGGCTCAGGTTTCGCGTACGACCGCGACGAGCTGCGACGCATGGTCACCGACGGCCTGCACCAGAGCCCGACCACCGAGGTGCTGCTCGAGGAGTCGATCCTCGGGTGGAAGGAATATGAGCTCGAGCTCATGCGTGACACCGCTGACAACACCGTGGTCGTCTGCTCCATCGAGAACGTCGACCCGGTTGGCGTGCACACCGGCGATTCCATCACAGTGGCGCCGGCGCTGACCCTCACCGACCGCGAGTACCAGAACCTGCGTGACATCGGCATCGAGATCATCCGCGCGGTGGGCGTCGATACCGGTGGATGCAACATCCAATTCGCCATCGACCCGGCCAACGGTCGCGTGATCGTCATCGAGATGAACCCGCGTGTGTCGCGATCGAGCGCGCTGGCATCGAAGGCGACCGGATTCCCCATCGCCAAGATCGCGGCAAAGCTCGCGATCGGCTACCGACTCGACGAGATCCCCAACGACATCACGAAGGTCACTCCGGCCTCGTTCGAGCCGACGCTCGACTACGTCGTCGTCAAGGTTCCTCGTTTTGCCTTCGAGAAATTCCCGGCCGCCGACGTGCGCCTGACAACGACCATGAAGTCGGTCGGCGAGGCCATGGCGATCGGCAGAAACTACTCGACCGCCCTGCAGAAGGCGCTGCGATCGCTCGAGAAGCGCGGAAGCAGCTTCCACTGGGAGGGTGAGCCCGGCGACAAGGCGGAGCTGCTCGCCGTCTCGACCATCCCGACCGACGGCCGGATCATCACGGTGCAGCAGGCGATGCGCGCCGGGGCAACCACGGCCGAGGTCTTCGAGGCGACGGCTATCGACCCCTGGTTCGTCGACCAGATCGCCCTCATCAACGAGGTGGCTGCCGACATCGCGAGTGCTGCTGCACTCGACGAGTCAGTGCTCAGGCTCGCAAAGGACCACGGTTTCAGCGACGTGCAGATCGCCCAGCTTCGTGGCCTGACCGAGGCCGAGGTTCGGCAGTTGCGCTGGGAGCTGGGTGTGCGCCCGGTCTTCAAGACTGTCGACACCTGCGCTGGCGAGTTTCCGGCGCTCACCCCGTACCACTACTCGAGCTACGACCTCGAGACCGAGGTGACGCCGAGCGACCGTCGCAAGGTGATCATCCTCGGCTCTGGCCCGAACCGCATCGGCCAGGGAATCGAATTCGACTACTCGTGCGTGCACGCCTCGTTCGCGCTGGCCGACGCCGGCTTCGAGACGATCATGATCAACTGCAACCCCGAGACAGTGTCGACGGACTACGACACGAGCGACCGGTTGTACTTCGAGCCGTTGACCCTCGAGGATGTGCTCGAGATCATCCACGCCGAATCCCAGTCGGGCGAGCTCGTCGGCGTCGTGGTGCAGCTCGGCGGCCAGACCGCACTGGGGCTGGCGCAGGGACTGAAAGACGCGGGAGTGCCGATTCTCGGTACGACCCCGGAAGCGATCGACCTCGCCGAGGAGCGCGGGCTGTTCTCCAGGATCCTGGCCGATGCCGGCCTGATCGCCCCGAAGAACGGAACCGCCACCAACCGTGACGAAGCGATCTCGATCGCGGAAGACATCGGATACCCGGTGCTCGTGCGCCCGTCGCACGTACTCGGGGGTCGCGGCATGGAGATCGTCTACGACACCGAGTCGATGGCCGACTACTTCGAGCGCGTCAAAGACCAGGCGATCATCGCACCGGGGTCGCCGCTGCTGGTCGACAGGTTCCTCGATGACGCCATCGAGATCGACATCGACGCGCTGTACGACGGCACTGAGCTCTACATCGGCGGGATCATGGAGCACATCGAGGAGGCGGGCATCCATTCCGGTGACTCGGCCTGCACGCTGCCTCCCGTAACGCTGGGGCGCGACGTGATCGACCGTGTGCGCGAAGCGACGCGGGGGATCGCGGCGGGAATCGGCGTGCGTGGTCTCATCAACGTGCAGTTCGCCATCGGCCAGGGAATCCTCTACGTGCTCGAGGCGAATCCCCGCGCATCCAGAACCGTGCCGTTCGTCTCCAAGGCCCTCGGCATTCCGCTGGCCAAGGCCGCCGCGCTGGTCATGGTCGGCCGCGACATCCGCTCACTCGTCGCCGATGGCCTGTTGCCCGCGCAGGACGGATCAGTCGTCCCGATGGACGCCCCGGTGTCGGTCAAAGAGGCCGTGCTGCCGTTCAAGCGTTTCCGTACGGTTGAGGGAAACGTCGTCGACTCGGTTCTCGGCCCGGAGATGCGCTCGACCGGCGAGGTGATGGGAATCGACTCGAACTTCCCGAAGGCTTTCGCGAAGAGCCAGGAGGCGGCCTACGGAGGCCTTCCCTCGAGCGGAGCCGTCTTCGTGTCGGTCGCCGACCGCGATAAGCGCGCCATCGTGCTTCCGGTGCTCAGGCTCAGCCAGCTCGGCTTCAAGATTCTCGCGACCGAGGGCACCGCCGAGGTGCTCGCCCGCAACGGAATCGAGGCGAGGGTCGTGCGCAAGTACTTCATGGGCCAGGAGGTCAACGAGGCCGAGCCGTCGATCGTGGAACTCATCAACCAGGGCGAGGTCGACGTGGTCATCAACACCCCGAGCGGTCGAAGCGCTCGGGCCGACGGGTACGAAATTCGGATGGCCACGGTCGCGGCAGACAAGCCGCTCTTCACGACCATCGCCCAGGTCGGGGCCGCAGTGGCCTCGTTCGAGGCGATTCGCGACGGTTTCGAGGTTCGATCGCTGCAGGACTACGCGATCGACCGAGCGCAGCGATTGGCGGGGTCGGTAGCAAACCATGCTTAGTTTCGGCGAGCGGCTCGACGCTGTCTTCAGTGCCAGCGGCCGGTTGTGTCTGGGCATTGATCCGCACGCCTTCCTGCTCGACGCGTGGAACCTTCCAGATTCCGCGGCCGGCGCCCGCGAATTCGGGCTCCGGTGTGTGGATGTCGCGGCGGGTGTCGTCGGAATCGTCAAGCCGCAGGTCGCTTTCTTCGAGCGTTTCGGCTCAGCAGGGTTCTCCGCTCTTGAAGCCGTACTCGCCGCGGCGCGTGGAGCCGGGTTGCTCGTCATCGCCGATGCGAAGCGTGGCGATGTCGGTTCGACCGTCGCCGCGTACGGCGCTGCCTGGCTCACGCCGGGGTCGGCCCTCGAAGCCGACGCCATGACACTGTCGGCCTACCAGGGCGTGGGTTCACTCACCGACGTGATCAGCCTCGCCGACGCTGGCGGCAAGGGACTCTTCATCCTTGCGGCCACCTCGAACCCCGAGTCTGTCGACACCCAGACCGCCGTGCGCGACCGCGGACAGCACCGTGGTCGCACCGTCGCTGCGAGTATCGTCGGTGACGTGCAACAGCTCAACTCTTCTGCCTCGGGCCTCGGCTCTGTCGGAGTGGTGATCGGGGCGACCGTGCGGTCGGCCGACTACGGCATCGAGGCAACCAGTCTCTCGAAAACACCCGTGCTGGCACCGGGATTCGGTGAGCAGGGAGCCCTCATCGCCGACCTGCCCGCCCTCTTCGGCTCGGTGTCTGGCAACGTCATTGCAAACCTCGGTCGGAGCGTCCTGCGCGCCGGACCAGACGGTGCCCGATCCGAACTCAGCACGCAGGCCGCTGTTCTAGCCGAGGGAGTCGCACCATGAGCCCAAGACCGGCGCCGCCGGAAGTCGACAGAGCAGCAGCGGGTCGAGCAGCCATAGCCGCACGCCGCGCTCGGGCCGCCGTCAAGCAGTCCATCGCGTCGAAGCAGAAGACGGCACTGGCCGTGGCCCAGTCAGCCTGGGCCGACCCGGACAGCGCCGAAGCGAGCCTGCGCGTAACCGAACTTCTCACCAGCGTGCCGACCCTCGGGCCCACTCGCGTGGCGAGGGTCATGTTCGACCTGGGGATCTCAGACAAGAAGCGGGTGGGTGGCCTGGGTGTTCGCCAGCGCATCCGGCTTCGCGACTACCTCGTGCACCGTCAGGGTGCAGAACCGAGTCGCCTGATCGTGCTCGCCGGGCCAACGGCCGTCGGCAAGGGCACAGTCTCTGCTCACATCCGCGAGAACTATCCCGATGTCATGCTCAGCGTCTCGGCGACAACCCGCACGCCGCGGCCGGGCGAGATCGATGGAATTCACTATTACTTCGTGAGCGATGAGGAGTTCGATCGAAAGATCGCCGACAACGAACTGCTCGAGTGGGCCGTCGTCCACAACTCCTACCGCTACGGCACCCCGCGTCCACCCATCGACGAGGCTCTGGCCGCCGGGAAGCGCGTGATGCTCGAGATCGACCTGCAGGGCGCACGGCAGGTCAGAAGCGTGATGTCTGAGGCGCTTCTCGTCTTCCTGCTTCCACCGACCTGGGAAGAATTGGTGCGCAGGCTCATCGGCCGGGGCACCGAAAAACCCGAGGAACAACAGCGAAGGCTCGACACCGCAAGGGTCGAATTGGCCGCCCAGGACGAGTTCGACGCGAAAGTCATCAACCGAGAAGTCAGCCAAGCGGCTCAGGAAGTCGTAGAATTGATGGATGCGCCCATCGGCGCCCCGATTTCCCGCTGAGTTTCGCGGTCTTCGCACCATGCACTGTGCGCTTTGCAGTGCAGCACGACGTAATCCACACCAGGCAAGGAGCCTCCATGGTTGACAAGCACTCCGGCATCATTGACCCGCCGATCGACGAACTTCTCTCGAAGGTCGACTCCAAGTACCAGCTGGTCATCTTCGCGTCGAAGCGCGCCCGCCAGATCAACGACTACTACGCCGACCTGCACGAGGGAAGCCTCTTCGACAACGTCGGACCGCTCGTCGACTCGACCATCGAAGACAAGCCGCTTTCGGTTGCTCTTCACGAGATCAACGAAGACAAGCTCGAGCTCAAGCGCCTGAGCTCAGAGTAAGCACCACCGACTCGCAAGTGTCGGAGACTGGGTCGATGTCCGCTGGAGACACGCCGAGGCGGCTCAACGTAGTCGTCGGTGTCACCGGCGGCATCGCTGCATATAAGGCCGTCGGTATCGTCCGTGCCTTCGTGCTGGCTGGCCATGACGTCCACGTCGTGGCGACCGAGAACGCACTGCGGTTCGTCGGCAGGCCCACCCTTGAGGCCATCAGCCGAAACCTCGTTCAGTCCGACCTGTATGAGGGTGTCGCCGAGGTAAAGCACGTCGCAATCGGGCAGGCCGCCGATCTGATCGTTGTCGCGCCCGCGACCGCAAACTCCATCGCAAAAATCGCCGGAGGCTTCGCCGACGACGTGCTGGGCAACACGATTCTGGCAAGCAGCGCGCCGGTTATCATCGCTCCAGCCATGCACACCGAGATGTGGCAAAACCCGGCAACGCAGGCCAACGTGCAGCTGCTGCGCGACCGCGGGGTCGTCATCGTTGGCCCTGCCGTCGGGCAACTCACCGGCGCCGATTCCGGCCCTGGCCGCATGTCTGACGTCGACGACATCGTGGCGGCTGCGCTCGGCACAGTCACGGCTCAGGACCTTGTGGGACGCAGAATCCTCGTCACCGCCGGCGGCACACGAGAGCCGCTCGATCCCGTGCGGTTCATCGGCAACCGCTCGAGCGGCCGACAGGGCGTTGCGATCGCCATCGCGGCCGCGGCCAGGGGAGCCGAGGTCACGCTCATCGCCGCGAATCTCGAAGTCGAAAGCCCCTCATCCATCAGGGTCATCAGTGTCGGCACCACATCCGAACTTGCCGAAGCCGTCGCCACCGAAGCCCAGACCCATGACGTCGTGATCATGGCGGCCGCTGTCGCCGATTACCGGCCAGAGCACGTGGCGGAATCGAAGATCAAAAAGGACGCCCAGGGTGACGTGCTTGACCTCCGTCTGGTTCGCAACCCCGACATCCTGAAATCCATCGCCGAGCACAGGCTGCCGGGCCAGCTCATCGTCGGGTTTGCGGCAGAAACCGAACCGGATGACGTGAAACTTCTGGCCATCGGCCGCGAGAAGATCACGCGCAAAGGCTCCGATCTGCTCATCATCAACCGGGTCGGCTGGACCGAAGGCTTCGCGACTCAGAACAACACGATCTCCGTCATCGACAGTTCCGGCACCATCGTCGGCGAGGCGACCGGCACCAAGCTGTCGGTGGCGAACCGTATTCTTGACCTCGTGTCCGCACGATAATCACCCCTGGAGTTACACAGAATGAGTTCACCGCTGCGCCTGTTTACGTCCGAGTCGGTTACCGAGGGTCACCCTGACAAGATCTGCGACCAGATCAGCGACAGCATCCTCGACGCGCTGATCACCGTCGACAAGAACGCTCGCGTTGCGGTTGAAACTCTGGTCACCACGGGGCTCGTGCATGTTGCGGGGGAGGTCACCACCTCCGGCTACGTCGATATTCCCTCCATCGTGCGCAAGCGCATCTCCGACATCGGCTACAACTCGTCAGACGTGTGGTTTGACGGTCGCTCGTGCGGCGTATCGGTATCGATCGGCGGCCAGTCTCCAGACATCGCACAGGGCGTCGACAATGCGATCGAGCATCGCGAGCAGTCCAGCAGCGACGATGGCGACGTACAGGGGGCAGGCGACCAGGGGCTCATGTTCGGCTTCGCCACCAGGGAGACCCCTGAGTTGATGCCCATCCCGATCTGGCTCGCGCACCGGATGGCCGAGCGGCTCGCTGCGGTGCGGCACGACGGCGCGGTCGACTACCTCAGGCCCGACGGCAAGACTCAGGTCACCGTGGGATACGACGGGGTCGTCCCTCGCACGGTCGACACTGTCGTCCTTTCCACCCAGCACTCTCCGGATATCTCCACCGAGCAACTGCGTCGTGAGATCGAAGAACTCGTGGTGCGCCCCGTGCTTGCCACGTCAGGCCTCGATTCGTCGAACCTCAGGGTGCTCATCAATCCCACTGGTCGTTTCGAGATCGGTGGGCCGCAGGGCGATGCGGGGCTCACGGGTCGCAAGATCATCGTCGATACCTATGGTGGAGCGGCTCGCCACGGCGGCGGAGCGTTCAGCGGCAAAGACCCGTCCAAGGTTGACCGGTCGGCCGCGTACGCGATGCGCTGGGTAGCCAAAAACGCCGTTGCGGCCGGGCTCGCAGACAAGCTCGAAGTGCAGGTGGCGTACGCCATTGGGAAGGCATCGCCGGTCGGTCTCTACGTGGAGACCTTCGGCACCGCCCACGTCGACGAAGACAGCATCATCGACGCAATCAAGACCGTCTTCGACCTCCGCCCAGGCGCCATTGTGCGCGATCTCGATCTGCTCCGACCGATCTACGCCGCAACATCAACCTACGGTCACTTCGGCCGCGAACTGCCCGACTTCACCTGGGAGCGCACCGACCGCGTCGACGCACTGCGCGCTGCCAGCGGACTGTAGTGGCCGAGGCATCCACTACCGGGGTGCCCACTGTTTCCGAGGCGGCCAGCGCCGGGGCGTTGTCGGTAGCGAAAGTGCTCATCGACTCACCCCTTCCGCAACTCGACAGGCTCTTCGACTACGGCATCCCTGGCGCGATGGTCGAGGCTGCCATGCCAGGGGTGCGGGTCCGGGTTCCGCTTCGCTCGGCAGGCAGGGTCGCCGACGGCATCATCGTCGAGGTCTCGCCCCGGGGGGACTATGCGGGTGTACTCAGCGAACTCGACTCGGTGGTGTCTCCAATCAAGGTTCTTACGCCCGAGGTGTGGGCACTCGCCCGCAGAGCCGCTGACCGTGCCTCCGGCTCGGCAACCGACATCGTCAGGCTCGCGGTACCCAAGAGACAGGTCAGGGTAGAGACAGCGTTTCTCGCCGCAGACACCCCACCCGACGGCGAACCGGTCACTGCCGTCCCAATCGACGCGTATGGCCCGGGCGTGCTGGAAGGCGCGATAGCTGCGAACGAGCGACTCGCCATCGACGCCGTGCCACTGGTTCGTGAAGTGCATCCGCTCGATGCCGATCCCAGCTGGGCCGGCGGGTGGGCCGTCACGATGGCCGCCGCCGCTGCCGCCACGATTGCCGCGGGCCGGAGCGCGATCCTCGCCGTGCCCGACTATCGCGACCAGGAGCAACTGCAGTCGGCCCTGGCGGCCGTGCTGCCTGCCTCGAGCATCGTGAGACTGGATGCACGCCAGTCGAATCCAGACCGGTACCGCGCGTTCCTTCGGTGCCTCCAGGACGATCCTGTAGCGATCATCGGCAATCGCTCGGTCATCTACGCACCAGCGAGCAAGCTCGGTCTCATCGCACTGTGGGACGACGGGGATCCGCTGCACAGCGAGCCGTTGAGTCCCTACGTTCACGCGAGAGACGCGGCGCTCCTCCGCCAGGAACAGCAGTCGTGCGCGCTGATGTTCTTCGGCCACTCGCGCAGCACCGAGGTCGAGCGACTCGTCGAGATCGGCTGGGTGAGATCGGTGTCTCCCCGACCGTTGCAACTCCCGAAGGTCATCCCGACCTCGCAACAGTCCTCAAACGATCGCCTTGCCGCCCAGGCCCGGATTCCGTCGTCCGCCTGGAAGATCGCACGCACTGCTCTGGAGACTGGTCCCGTGCTTGTGCAGGTCGCCCGCCCCGGCTACGCGCCCCGACTTGCGTGCGCCGAGTGCCAGCAGACCGCCCGCTGCATGCGCTGCGAGGGTCCCCTGCTGCAGAAATCGGCCAGATCCACCCCGGCCTGCACGTGGTGTGGAGCGCTTGCTGCCGCCTGGAAATGCCAGCACTGCGAGGGCGAAAAGCTTCGATTCGTGGGTAACGGCAGCAGTCGGACCGCGGAAGACCTGGGTCGAGCCTTTCCGGGAATCCGCGTGATCGTGGCCGACGGCGACCACCCCGTGCAGACCGTTGGCTCGGGTCCGGCCCTGGTGATCGCGACGCGAGGCGCCGAACCGATCGCCGCGGGCGGATACCGGGCCGTCCTGCTGCTCGACGGCGAGCAAATGGCCGCCCGTGAGAGCCTGAGGGTGGGGGAGGACTGCCTGCGCTGGTGGTCCAACGCTGTGGCGCTTGCCGCCGGCGGTGCGCCGACGGTGCTCGTCGGGGTCGGAGGGACACTGGCATCCACCCTGGTGACCTGGCGGCAGGCCGATTTTGCCCGAGCCGAGCTCGCCGATCGACGCAGTCTGCGGTTTCCTCCTGCCATCAGGGTCGCCACCGTCACAGGCTCGGTGGATGCCGTCAGCGCCGCCGTGGCGGCGTCCGGCATCGCGGGCTCCGACGTGCTGGGCCCGGTGGATCTCGAGCCGCCGCTGGTGCGGACAATCCTCCGGTTCGACTATGCGCACGGCGCGGAGGTGGCGGCAGCGCTCCGGTCTGAGCTGATCCGTTCTGCGACGTCCCGTCGAAAACGCACCGGCTCGCGTCAGGGCTACGCTCCGGCCGCCCCCAGCCTTCGGATCAGGCTGGACGACGTCGAACCGTTCCTCGAATCGTGACCCGTGGCGCGGTCCGCCCGTGATTCGCGAGAGAATTGCGGGGATGTCTTCTTCACTGTCTCCCGCCCTCAGGATCGTTTTCGCCGGCAGCCCGGCCGCAGCCGTTCCCAGCCTTTCGCTGTTGGCCAGCTCGGGCCATGATGTCGCGTCGGTGATCACGCGCGCGGATTCACCCCAGGGGCGTCGTGGGGTGCTGACCGCGACCCCGGTGGCGGTTGAGGCAGAAGCTCGCGGCATCCCGGTGATCAAAGCCAACCGGCTGGCGGGCGAGGCCACCGAACGGGTGCAGCAGCTCGCACCGGATCTCGGGGTCATCGTCGCCTACGGCGGACTCGTCAGGGAGCCGCTGCTGTCGACCCCGCGGCTCGGCTGGATCAACCTGCACTTCTCGTTGCTCCCGCGATGGCGCGGAGCGGCTCCCGTGCAGCGCGCGATCATGGCCGGCGACGACATCACGGGTGCAACGGTGTTTCAGCTCGTTCCGGAACTCGACGCCGGCGACATCTTTGGGCGGATGACCGAAACCATCGGGGCCCAGCAAACCGCCGGCAACCTGCTCGGGTCACTTGCGGGTTCGGGCGCCGAACTGCTCATGGGCGTCGTGAACGCGCTGGCGGATGGCTCGGCCCGCAGCGAGGCGCAGGTCGGCGATGTGACCCTCGCCCCGAAACTTCACCTCGCCGACGGTGACATCGACTGGGCGCAACCCGCGACCACCGTGCACGCCATCATCAGGGGCGTCACACCAGAGCCGGGAGCCTTCACCATCGTCGACGGTGTGCGACTGAAGGTGCTCGACGTCGCCGTCGCGAGAGACGCGCCCCGCCTGCCTCCCGGGGTGATCGACCTCGTGGGCTCCGCGATTCTGATTGGCACCGCCACCGACCCGCTTGAGCTGGTCACCGTGCATCCCGCCGGTCGCAAAGCCATGGATGCCGCATCGTGGTGGAGGGGTCGCGCAGGAGCCACTGCCACAGCGACCATGACAACATCGACGGAGGCAACATCATGAGCCAGCCCCAACCAGCCCGGCGCATCGCGCTCGACGTGATCATGGCGGTACGTGACTCCGATGCCTACGCCAACCTGCTGCTTCCGGTACGCCTTGGCCGCGCCAAGCTGTCCGAGGCCGACGCTGGCCTCGCGACCGAACTGACCTACGGCACCCTGCGCATGCAGGGCTACTACGACCGGGTCATCGCGATGGCCGCCAATCGCAGCACAGACAAGATCGACCCGGCCGTCCTCGACGTGCTGCGGCTCGCCTGCCACCAGCTGCTCTCGATGCGTGTCGCCCAGCACGCCGCGGTCGACGAGTCCGTCGAATTGGCGAAGACCGTCGGCTCCAACTCCGCGGTGGGCTTCGTCAACGGGGTGCTGCGCACCATCACCCGCACCGACGCAGACACCTGGCGCGAGAGGGTGCTGGCCGAGGCGGAATCGGGGGAGGAAGCCCTCGCGTTCGAGTTCTCGCATCCACTGTGGGTCACCCGCGCGTTCAGGCAGGTGCTCGTCGCCGAGGGTCGTGAGGACGAACTTGAGGGTGCCCTCGCCGCCGACAATGTGGCTCCGAGGGTTTCGATCGCCGCCCTTCCGGATGAGTCGACAGTTGATGAGCTGGATGCCTATCCCGCCGCCTTCTCGCCGGTGGGGGCGATTCTCGACCACGGTGACCCGCTCAACCTCCCGGCGGTGCGCGAGGGGCGCGCCCGCGTGCAGGACGAGGGATCCCAGCTTGCCGCCCTCACCCTCAGCCGGGCCCGCCCGATTCGCGCGGGGGAGCAGTGGCTCGACCTTTGTGCCGGTCCCGGCGGGAAGGCCGCGCTGCTGGCGGCCGAGGCACTCGCCGGCGGCGCCATCCTGACGGCGAATGAGCTGGTGCCGGCCCGCGCGGAACTCGTGCGCAAGGCTCTGAACGTTTTCGACGCTCCCCCCGAGGTCTGGGAGCTGGACGGCACCGAGATCGGCGCCCTGTGCCCCAACTCGTTCGACCGGATTTTGCTGGATGCTCCGTGCACCGGTCTCGGCGCCCTGCGCCGTCGCCCCGAGGCACGCTGGCGCAAGCAGCCCAGCGACGTTGCCGGGCTCGGCAACCTGCAGGCGAAGCTGCTGAAGTCGGCCATTGCGGCGCTGAAGCCTGGCGGCGTTCTGGCCTACGTGACGTGCTCTCCGCACGCCGCCGAGACGAAGGCCATCGTGACGTCGGTGCTGCGCAAGGCCGACAACGTCGAGCGCATGGACACTCCGGCGGTGCTGCAGTCCATCGTCAAGGAGCCTCTCGACCTGCCCGACGCCACCCATGTGCAGTTGTGGCCGCATCGACACGGCACCGACGGCATGTTCATCCAGCTGCTCGCCAAGGCTTAACCGCCCGACCGGGCTCGACTGCGCTCGGTAGGCTCGCAGCATGGTTCGCATCAACCCCAGCATCCTCTCCGCCGACTTCGTCAACCTCGAACGCGATGTTGCGAGCATCTCCAACGCCGACCTCATCCATGTCGATGTCATGGACAACCACTTCGTGCCGAACCTCACCTTCGGTCCGCAGATGGTTGCGCGGCTTCAGGAGGTTTCTGCGCGCCCGCTCGACGTGCACCTCATGATCGACGAGCCCGATCGGTGGGCCCCTGGCTACGCCGAAACCGGCGCATATTCGGTCACCTTTCATGCAGAGGCTGCGCAGGATGCCGTCGCCCTCGCGAGGCGCCTGCGAGACATCGGCGCTCGGGCCGGCATCGCCCTAAAGCCGGGCACACGTGTGGAGCCGTACCTTGAGCTGCTTCCCGAATTCGATCAGATCCTGGTGATGACCGTCGAACCCGGCTTCGGAGGGCAGAGCTTCATGGAGTCCACGATGCCCAAGCTCCACCTGCTGCGCGAAGCGGTGAGGAAGTCTGGGCTCGACGTGTGGCTTCAGGTCGACGGCGGCATTGACGAGAAGACAATCTCCATCGCCGCGGAGGCGGGTGCCGACACCTTCGTGGCGGGCTCCGCCGTCTTCACGTCCGATGACCCGGCCGCGCGCGTAGACCTGCTGCGTTCGCTCGCGGCGCAGCACTCGCACTAGCGAGCAGGCTCCGTGGCATCCGGTATCTGATTGACTGGTGGCATGACAGATTCACCACGAACCAAGCCAGAAGTCGAGTTCTACGAGGGCCCAGAGCCCACCGATCTCGTGATCATCGACATCGAAGAGGGAACCGGCGCCGAGGCACAGGCCTCATCCACGGTCGACGTGCACTACCTGGGCGTCGATTTCGAGAGCGGCGAGGAGTTCGACTCCAGCTGGAGCCGCGGCCAGTCGATCAACTTCCCCCTCGCCTCCCTCATCAAGGGCTGGCAGGAGGGCATCCCCGGCATGAAGGTCGGCGGTCGCCGCCAGCTCATCGCACCGCCGCACCTCGCGTACGGCCCCGCCGGCGGAGGCCACCGTCTCTCAGGTCGCACGCTCACCTTCGTGATCGACCTGCTCGGCGTAAAGTAGCGCGCCCGAAACGCGGGAGTCGCCGGTGCAATGCGTCGGCGGCTCCCGCGTTTTCTATGTTGCCCAGGGCAACGACAGCGCCTCCAGAAGACTGCCAGCGGTCGCGCCGCCCGGCGGAACGATCAGAACACCGTGAGCCGAGGCGAGGCCGCGCATCATGGCAGACCCGTTCCACGCGGTCGGCGTAGCCACCCCCTCGGTGAGTGTGTGCGGTTCGAGGCGCGTCGCCGTCGGGGTGCCGGCAACGTCTGTCGCCAGCACAATCTGGTGCAGGGATGCCACGGGCCGCCCCGCAAGCGCCGCGATCAGCGGCGCACCCACGCTGAACAGCCCCATGAACGCCGCGAGCGGATTACCGGCGAGGCACACCACGAACTGGCCGCCGGGAAGCTTCGCGAGCATCGTGGGCCCGCCCGGTCGCAGGGCGAGCGCCGGTATCACGATCGTCGCCCCGAGGCTTAAAAGGGCGGCCCTGAGGTGGTCCGCACTCGAGTCGCCGGTTCCTCCCGTTGTGATCACCACACGCGCGTGAGCAGCTGCGGTCGAAATCGCCGCGACAGTGGCATCCTCGTCGTCGCCGACGCTGGTGGTCGAGACGGCGAGCCCACCGAGCATGGCGACGACTGCAGGAAGCTGCGGACCGAAACTGTCCCGCACCTTGCCGGGTGCGGGCGCCCCTGTTGACGTGACCTCATCGCCGGTCGTGAGGATGGCGACCCTCGGTCGCGGGTGCACGGTCAGTGCGTCGAGCGCGCAGGCTGCAGCGAGGGCGACATGGGCCGGATTGATGACGCATCCGGCCTGCACCACCACATCACCGCGTGCTGCCTCAGTCGCCGGCAACCGCACGTGCTGGCCAGCCGACGGTTCGTTGTCACGCGCACGTGCGTTGATCGTGAGCTCGCCGCCCTCCATCGCACCATGTTCGCTGCGCAGCACACCCCTGACGCCGTCGGGGAGGTGCTGGCCCGTCACGACAGGCCACGCGTGGCCCGACGTCACGGTGTCTCGCCCGGCAATCGTCCACGGCCCGGCCCCGACGACAGCCCAGCCATCCATCGCCGATGAGGCGAAGTGGGGTATCGGCTGCTGCGCAACCATGTCGGCGGCCAGCACGAGTCCGATCGACTCCGCAAGGCCCACAACGGCAGTCTCCGCACCGGATGCCACGCCATACGCAACACGTCGCGCTTCGTGCCACTCGACGCCGGGGTTGCCGTGGCCCCCGCTCATTCGAGTTGGCTCGAGCCGCGCTGCGCCGCCAGGCGGCGCACGGTGGCGATGGCGTCATCGATCGCCGCGGGGGAGTCGCTTGCGGCTCGTCCGGCAACATACCCGAGAAGGTAGGTGGTGAGCGGCGCTGCAGGTCGAATGACGGTGTGGGCAGCGACGCCGGCCAGGCCCAGAATCTGGTCGATATCCACGGGCGCCTCGGCGGCGTCGAGGCCTGCGGCGAGCTCCTTCACCCACTCATGCAGAATCCGGCGGATTTCTTCTGCGTCTTGTTCAGCCATGTCGCGCTCCAGTCTCGGGTGAGATGCCGAGCCGTGCCGCATCGTCCCAGGTGTCGATATCGGTGGATGACCCGGCTGGCACAGTTACCAGCGTCGTCGTCAGGCCAGCGATCAGCTGCCGAACCGACATGCCGGTGACCGCGCCATCCTGAAGGTTCAGTGCGTCGTCAAGGGCCGCACGGCGATAGCAGGCCAGCAGATACTGCTCCCGGCCGTCGGCATCCACGGCCAGCGCTCCGTCGTGGTCGGCGTTCGCCAGCAGTACGGGCACAGCCTGGGCCACGAACGGCATGTCACAGGCGAGCAGCACGACCCATTCCGATGTGTCTCCTGTGGCCGCGGCGAGCCCGGCGGCGATGGCGGCGACGGGGCCGCCGAACGGTGGATCCTCCCGCACGACGACGGTGGCGGGAGAGACGGCTGTCGCCCCTGGTTCGCCGACGACGACGATCTGCCGGGCATCCTGCACCGCGTTGAGGGTGTGTTGGAGCAGCGTTTCGCCCTCGAAAATGAGGGCGGATTTCGGATGACCGCCCAGCCTGCTCGACCGCCCGCCGGCGAGAACCACGGCATCGAAGATCATGGTGACACTCTAGGAGTTTTCTGCCGATGCGGCCGGGGCGCCCTGATTCGGCTACGTCCCCCACGAGACAGTGCTAGGCATAGACCATGGGCCGAATCACCGCACGCCGAAGAATAACCAGGATCACCGTCGGTCGGGCCCCACAGACTCGCGAAGACGTGCTGGCGGTGGAGGAACCCCTGGAGATCCGCGTCGCCGGCACCGCCCTGAGCATCACGATGCGCACCCCCGGGCACGATTTCGATCTGGCCGCGGGGTTTCTCGTGTCGGAGGGAGTGATCTCGCGGGGCGACCAGCTGGGCGCCATTCGGTACTGCGCCGGCGCCACCGCCGATGGCGAAAACACCTACAACGTTCTCGACGTCACGCTCACCACCGGCGTTCCCCTTCCCGACCCGAGCCTCGAGCGAAACTTCTACATGACCAGCTCGTGCGGCCTGTGCGGTAAGGCGAGCATCGACGCGGTGCGAACGCTGTCGTGCTACCCGGTAACTCACGACCACCTCAGGGTCACCCCGGAATTTCTCGTCGGCCTCCCCGAGAGGCTGCGCGCGGGGCAGGACGTCTTCGAGAAGACCGGCGGCCTGCATGCTGCGGCACTCTTCGACGGCGTCACCGGTGAACTGCTCGTGCTGCGGGAAGACGTCGGCCGGCACAACGCGGTCGACAAGGTGATCGGCTGGGCCGTGAAAGAAGACAGGCTGCCGCTCGCCGGCACTGTGCTCATGGTGTCGGGACGAGCCAGTTTCGAACTCACCCAGAAGGCGTCGATGGCGGGCATCCCCGTGATGGCCGCAGTATCAGCACCGTCATCGCTGGCCATAGAACTGGCGTCAGAGTTGGGCCTGACCGTGATCGGCTTCCTCCGAGGAGACTCGATGGTCGTCTACTCAGGCGAAGAACGGATCATTGCCGATCCCGAAAATGAAGCATCGACACGAAGGGCCGTGGCAGCACAGTGACACCCAGAGAGACCGGCGAGACCGGCGCATACCCCGACCTCGAGATCGGACACCGCGAGACGTGGGCCGTCGGCATGCCGGCGATCCTGAAGTCGATGGGCCCGGCGCTCAAAGATATGGGACCGCTGCGCACAGCGCAGCTGCTGTCGGCCATGAACCAGAAGGGTGGGTTCGACTGCATGAGCTGCGCCTGGCCCGATCCTGACCACCGCAGCCCGGCAGAGTTCTGCGAAAACGGCGCGAAGGCCGTCACGTGGGAGGCGACCCCGGTGACCGTGCCCGCACGCTTCTTCGCCGAGAACTCGATTGACGACATGCTCGGCATCTCCGAGTACGAGCTCGGGCTGCTCGGGCGACTCACCGAGCCGATGTACCGCGCGAAGGGCGCCAGCCACTACGTGCCGGTCTCCTGGCCGGCGGCGTTCTCGCTCATCGCCGACAAGCTGAATGGCCTTTCATCGCCGGATGAAGCGACCTTTTACACCAGCGGACGAACAGCTAATGAGACAGCTTTCGTCTACCAGCTGTTCGTACGCGCGTTCGGCACCAACAACCTGCCCGACTGCTCGAACATGTGCCACGAATCGACGGGTGTCGCGCTCGGCGAGACCATCGGCGTCGGCAAGTCGACCATCGCCTACGACGACTTCGGCAAGAGCGACCTCATCATCGTCATGGGCCAGAATCCCGGAACGAACCATCCGCGCATGCTCACCGCTCTCGAGGACGCGAAACGCAACGGTGCCACGATCATCGGCGTGAATCCATTGCCGGAGGCGGGGCTCATCCGCTACAAAAACCCGCAGAAGGTGCGGGGGATCATCGGCCGCGGCACTGAGCTCGCCGACCAGTATCTGCAGATCCGTTCCGGTGGTGACATGGCCCTGCTCCAGGCAACGTCACGGCGAGTGCTCGATGCCGAGGCTGCGGCGCCGGGAACCGTGCTCGACCACGCATTCATCTCCGAACATTGTTCGGGGCTCGAGGAATTCACCGCGCACATCGCGGGCCTTGACGAGGCCGCCGTGCTCGAAGCAACGGGGCTCACCACGGCCGAAATCGACGAATTCGCCGCCAGGTATCTTGCGGCAGATCGGGTGATCATCACGTGGGCGATGGGCCTCACCCAGCAGAAGAAATCGGTGGACACCCTCAAAGAGCTCATTAACCTGCTGCTGCTCAGGGGCAACATCGGCAAGCCGGGTGCCGGGGCGTCTCCCATCCGCGGGCACAGCAACGTGCAGGGCGATCGCACCATGGGCATCTGGGAGCAGATGAGCGACAAGTTCCTGGATGACCTCGGCCGCGAGTTTGCCTTCGAACCCCCGCGCGAGCACGGGGCAGATTCGCTGGCCACCGTGGAGGGCCTCCGCGGCGGCGCCATCAAGGTGTTTGTCGCCCTCGGAGGTAATTTCGTGAGCGCCATCTCGGATACGGCCGTGGCGGAGGCCGCCATGCGCGGCGCCGAAATGACCGTGCAGATATCGACCAAGCTGAATCGCTCGCACGCCGTCGTCGGCGACGAAGCACTGATCCTGCCGACCCTCGGGCGCACCGAGATCGACGTGCAGGCAACCGGCGCCCAGTTCCTATCCGTCGAAGACAGCGTGTGTGCGGTGCACGCAACCCACGGCCGGGTTGCGCCGGTGGCGCCTGGCCTGCTGTCTGAGGTGGCCATCGTCACCCGGCTCGCGCAGGCGACTCTGGGCGATAAGTACGGGATTGATTGGGTGGGTTTCGAACGCGACTACAACATCATCCGCGACCACATCTCGCGAGTGGTGCCCGGGTTCGAGTCATTCAACGAGGACGTGCGCCGCAAGGGCGGATTCATCCTGCCGAATGGTCCTCGTGACGAGCGACGATTCGACACCGCCACGGGCAAAGCCATGATCACGGTCAACGATCTGGAGCATCTCGAGCGACCCCCCGGCAGGCTCATCCTGCAGTCGATGCGGTCTCACGACCAGTTCAACACGACGATCTACAGCCTCAACGACCGGTACCGAGGAATCAAGAATGGCCGGGATGTGATCTTCGTGAACCCTGACGACATTACCGAGCTCGGACTCAGCGACGGGCAACGCGTCGACATCTTCAGCGAGTGGCCGGGCGAACCAGACCGCGAGCTCCTGGGCTATCGGGTGGTGTCATACCCCACGGCACGCGGGTGCGCTGCGGCCTACTATCCGGAGGCCAATGTGCTGGTGCCGCTGTCAAGCGCGGCGCTGTCGAGCAAGACGCCGGTCTCGAAAGCGATCATCGTGCGGCTGGAGCCCGCTGCCGTCAGGGCATAACCCCTACCGCTAGTACCCTTAGAGGGTGAAGACTTTCGACGACCTATTCGCTGAGCTGAGCGAGAAGGCCGTGTCGCGCCCGCAGGGCTCCGGCACAGTGGCTGAACTCGACGCCGGCGTGCACGCGATCGGCAAGAAGATCGTCGAAGAAGCCGCAGAGGTATGGATGGCGGCCGAGTACCAGACCGACGAAGAGACGGCCGGAGAGATCTCCCAGCTCATCTACCACCTGCAGGTGTTGATGCTAGCCAAGGGACTGACCCCGGCCGATGTCTGGCGACATCTGTGACGACCTCGCCGACCACATCCCCCTAAACATCGAAAGACCATAATGCTGAGAATTGCCATCCCAAATAAGGGATCGCTGAGCGAGACCGCCGCCGACATGCTTGCGGAGGCCGGATACACGGGACGCCGTGACCCACGCGCGCTGAGCGTGCGCGACGAGCGCAACGACGTCGAGTTCTTCTACCTGCGCCCTCGCGACATCGCGACGTATGTGGGTTCAGGCGCCCTCGACGTCGGGATCACGGGACGCGACCTCCTGCTCGATTCCCGCAGTGCGGCTCGCGAGATCACGACCCTCGACTTCGGAGCATCGACCTTCAGGTTCGCGGCGGCACCCGGACGGTTCTCGGCGCTGGCCGACCTCGAAAGCATGCGGGTAGCGACCAGCTACCCGGCGCTGGTGGGCGACTTCCTCGCGCGCCAGGGCGTTCAGGTCACGATCGTGTCGCTGGATGGCGCCGTCGAATCCGCGGTCAAGCTCGGTGTTGCCGATGCCGTCGCCGACGTGGTCTCGACCGGGTCGACGCTTAGAGCGCAGGGCCTCGACATCTTCGGCCCCGTCATCCTCGACTCGACAGCCGTGCTGATCAGCGCGAAGAGTGAAATGCCCGGCATCACCACCCTCCAGCGTCGCCTGCAGGGTGTGCTGGTGGCCAGGCAGTACGTGCTGATGGACTACGACGTGCGTCTCGAGCACCTCGAGAAGGCCACGGCCGTCACGCCTGGGCTGGAAAGCCCGACGATCTCGCCAATGCAGGATCCCGAGTGGGTGGCTGTTCGCGCGATGGTGCCGAGGGCAGAGACCAACCACGTGATGGATGCACTGTATGAGGTGGGTGCGCGCGCCATCCTGGTCAGTTCGATCCACGCCGCACGCATATGACCGTCGCCGTGAGGGTCATCGCCTGCCTGGATGTGTCTGCGGGGCGAGTGGTCAAGGGCGTCAATTTTCTCGATCTGCGGGATGCTGGCGACCCCGTGGAGCTTGCGCGAAAGTACTACGAGCAAGGCGCTGACGAGATCACGTTCCTCGATGTGACTGCGACAGTCGACGAGCGCGCGACGATGTACGACGTTGTGCGCGCCACCGCCGAGCAGGTGTTCATTCCGTTGACCGTCGGTGGGGGAGTGAGAAGCGCGGATGACGTCGCGCGGCTTCAGGCCCACGGCGCCGACAAGATCGGCGTCAACAGTGCCGCCATCGCCAGGCCGGCCCTGCTGAGCGAGATCGCAGACCGGTTCGGCGCGCAGGCGCTCGTGCTGTCCCTCGATGTGAAGCGCAGCGGCGGACGATTCGTCGTCACCACCCATGGCGGTCGCACCGAGACCGATCTCGACGCACTCGAGTGGGCGAAAGAAGCTATCGAACGCGGAGCCGGGGAGCTGCTCGTCAATTCGATCGATGCCGACGGCACGAAACGCGGGTTCGATCTCGAACTGATCACCGCGATGCGCGAGGTGAGCAGCGTTCCGGTGATCGCCAGCGGTGGCGCCGGAGCGGTTGACCACTTCGCGCCCGCGATCACCGCCGGCGCAGATGCGGTACTGGCGGCATCCGTCTATCACAACGGGGAGCTCACGGTGGGCGACGTCAAACACGCCCTCAACGGGGCTGGGATGGTTGTGCGATGAGCGAGCTGACCACAGACACTGTCGCCGCGGTCGTCGATCGCGCGACCTTCGATCGTGACGGCCTGTTGCCGGCCGTGATCCAACAGTGGGACAGCAAAGAGGTGCTAATGCTCGGCTACATGAACGCCGAGGCACTGCGCCGAACGCTCACCGAAGGGCGAGTGACGTTCTGGAGCCGCAGCCGCAGCGAATTTTGGCGCAAAGGCGACACCAGCGGCAATGCCCAATACGTGCGCGGTGCCGCCCTCGACTGTGACGGCGACACCATTCTGGTAACCGTTGACCAGCACGGTCCGGCCTGCCACACCGGGGCGCATGCCTGCTTCGATGTTGATCCGCTTGAGCCGGTGGTTGGCGCCCCCGATGCATAGCTCCACGACGCCAGCCGACTTCGCCCACCGACTCGACGCCGGCCATCGCGTCGTACCCGTCATCCGGGAGATCTTTGCGGATGGCGAGACACCGGTCGGCGTGTATCGCAAGCTTGCTGACGGCAAACCGGGCACGTTCCTGCTGGAATCCGCCGGCCAGGGCGGCATTTGGTCTCGTTTCTCGTTCGTCGGGGCCTCGAGCTTCGGGGTTCTTACCCAGGACGGCGACTCAGCCGCCTGGCTCGACTACGGGCTGCCCATGGAGCGTGCGCTCGGCGCGGATCACCCCACAGAGCCCCTCCAGGCGCTCGCGCACCTCTACGAACGCTGGAGCACCCCACACGTCGACGGCCACCCGCCGCTGACCGGTGGGCTGGTCGGTTTCATCGGCTGGGAAGCGATTCGCCAGCTCGAGCACCTACCGAACATCCCGCCCGCAGAATTCGGTGTGCCAGGTCAGGCACTGAGTTTCGTCTCCGAACTCGTTGTTCTCGACCATCGCCTGGGCACGGTGATGCTCATCGCTGCGGCGCTCAACGACGGCGCGGTCGATCGGGATGAGTTGTGGAGCGACGCCCAGCGTCGGCTGGACGCGATGCAGGATGCGATCGCCCAGCCCACCCAAGCCTGGCTTGCCGAGGTCGACCTGTCGACACCGCCCGCGGCCACTCCGCGCACCGAGCCCGCCGACTATCTGGCGGCGATCGACAAGTCGAAGAAGTTCATTCGCGACGGCGACGTGTTCCAGGTGGTCATCTCGCAACGCTTCGACGCCGAGGTCACCGCGGATCCAATCGATGTGTACCGGGTGCTCCGCACTCTCAACCCATCGCCATACATGTATCTGCTCAGTCTCGTCGGCACCAACGGCGAACCATATTCCATTGTGGGCGCGAGCCCGGAAGCCCTGGTCAAAGTGACCGGAGACCGGGTCTACATGCACCCGATCGCCGGTTCCCGTCCGCGAGGTGACAGCCCCGAGCGTGACATCGAACTCGCCGACGAGTTGCTCGCCGATCGCAAAGAGCAGGCCGAACATCTGATGCTCGTCGACCTGGCGAGAAACGACCTGCAGAAGGTCTGCGTCGCTGGCACGGTCGAGGTCATCGAGTTCATGCAGGTCGAGCGTTTCAGCCACATCATGCACCTGGTGTCATCCGTTGAGGGAAACCTGAACGCCGATGCCAACTCCATCGACGTCTTTCGCGCCACTTTCCCCGCTGGCACGCTGTCCGGCGCACCAAAACCCCGGGCCCTGCAGATCATCGACGAGCTCGAGCCGGCACAGCGGGGCGTCTATGGGGGAGTCGTCGGGTACTTCGACTTCGCTGGTGACGCCGACCTGGCCATCGCGATTCGCACGGCCACGCTCGTCGGTGGTGTCGCCTATGTCCAGGCAGGCGCGGGGCTGGTTGCGGATTCCGACCCGAGCGCCGAGCACCAGGAGGCGCACAACAAGGCCGCCGCCCCGCTTCGTGCGGTCGCCGTTGCCAACGCGATGCGTCGCATCCCATGACCTCGGCACGACTCAAACTGCTGCTCATCGTCGCTGGCGCGGCGTTGGGTGCACTCACTCTGTTGAGCTGGACGCAGGTCTGGTTCACGCTCACCCTTGACGGTGGGCAGCCTCTGGAGGTCGCGGGCCAGGCGGCGGCTCCCGGGCTTTCTGCCCTCGGTCTCGCCTGCCTTGCCCTCGCCGGGGCTCTCGCCATTGCGGGCAAGGTGCTCAGAATCGTGCTCGGAGTGCTCGAAACACTGATCGGGATCGCAGTGCTGGTCGCAGCAATCTCGGCCATCACTGCTCCGATTGCGGCGTCGACATCCACCATCACGGCCGCAACTGCCGTGAGCGGAAGTCAATCGGTCGCCGCCATCGTCGTCACGATCACCGCGACCGGATGGCCGTGGCTGGCGCTCGTGGCGGGCATCCTCATCGCCGTGCTCGGAGTAGCTGTCGTCGCGCTCTCGCCGCGATGGCCGGGCCCCACCCGCAAGTACGAGTCCACCGAGGCGGGGGCGGACGACGACACGACCACGCCGATCGGTGCCTGGGACTCCCTCAGTGGCGGCTCGGATCCCACGACTCGCTGACCTACGGCGCGACCGGGCGGCCGCGGGGCATCCGGCTAGAATTGACGACGTACCTCAAAGAATGGAGCAGGATGAGCATCGAGTCTGACCCCGGCCACGGAAACTCCCCGGCGGCCTGGACGGCCGTCATCATCATGCTTGTCGCATTCGGCATCGGCACGCTCGCCTTCTGGTTCAACATTGCCTGGCTCGTCTTCGCGTCGGCCGGACTCGTCGTCGTCGGCGCGCTGGCTGGATACGTGCTCGGCAGGCTCGGTTACGGCGTCGGTGGAGACAAGCTCACCCCGACCACCCACGCCTAGTGCTCGCCGATCTGGTCGCCGGAGCTCTTGCTGACGCTTCGGCCCGACGTTCTGTGCGCAGTCTCGCTGATCTTGAGGCCGCCGCGATCCAGCGCCCACCCGCGCTCGACGTTCTCGCTGCCCTCGCGCCGCGCGATTCGGTGCACATCATTGCCGAAATCAAGCGCGCAAGCCCCTCCCGGGGTGCACTCGCCGACATCCCCGACCCAGCGTCACTCGCAACGGCCTATCAGCTGGGCGGTGCCAGCGCGATCAGCGTGCTGACCGAGGGCCGCAAATTCGGTGGTTCGCTCGCAGATCTCGAAGCGGTGCGTGCCGTGTCATCCATCCCCGTGCTTCGGAAAGACTTCATCGCCGAGCCATACCAGGTGCTCGAAGCCCGCGCTTCGGGAGCCGACCTCGTGCTCCTCATCGTCGCGGCCCTCGACCAGCCGACGCTGGCCAGCCTCTTCACGCTGATTAACCAGCTCGGCATGACTCCGCTCGTCGAAGCGCACTCGGCCGACGAGGTCGATCGAGCTCTCGACCTTGGCGCCGACGTCGTTGGCGTGAATGCCCGAGACCTGAGCACATTCGAGCTCGACCAGAACCTCTTCGGTTCCCTCGCCGGAATGATCCCGAGTGGGGTGATCCGCGTCGCAGAGTCAGCGGTGAAGAATCCGGCTGATGTCGCCCACTACCGCGCGGCCGGCGCCGATGTCGTACTCGTCGGCGAAGCGCTCGTCACCAACGGTGACCCCGCCAACACCCTCAGGGAGTTTTTGCAATCATGAATCTGCGTGATGAACTAGGCCCGTATTTCGGCGAATTCGGCGGCAGGTTTGTCCCGGAGTCGTTGATGGCTGCACTTGACGAGCTGGATGCCGCATACTCCGCCGCGAAGGTCGACCCGGCGTTCGCCGCTGAGCTCGCCGCACTGCACGCGTCGTACACCGGCCGACCCTCGATCATCACCGAGGTCCCGAGATTTGCTGAGCACGCTGGCGGGGCGCGCATCATCCTCAAAAGGGAAGATCTCAACCACACCGGCTCGCACAAGATTAATAACGTGCTTGGCCAGGCGTTGCTCACCAAACGCATCGGCAAGACCCGTGTTATCGCCGAAACCGGCGCGGGCCAGCACGGGGTTGCGACAGCGACCGCCGCGGCACTTTTCGGCCTCGAATGCGTCATCTACATGGGCGAGGTCGACACCGAACGCCAGGCGCTCAACGTCGCCCGGATGCGCCTGCTCGGCGCCGAAGTGGTCTCGGTCACCACCGGTTCCCGCACCCTCAAGGACGCCATCAATGAGGCGTACCGCGAGTGGGTCACCAGCGTCGACACGACCAACTACATCTTCGGCACCGTCGCCGGGCCGCACCCGTTCCCCACGATGGTCCGTGACTTTCAGAAGATCATCGGCGAGGAGGCCAGGAGGCAGGTGCTCGAACTGACGGGCCGGCTCCCTGACGCCGTCACGGCGTGCGTCGGCGGCGGTAGCAACGCTATGGGTATTTTTCACGCCTTTCTCGACGATCCGGATGTCGCGCTGTACGGCTACGAGGCTGCTGGCGACGGTCACCTCACCGAACGCCACGCCGCCACCATCACCAGGGGCCGCCCCGGCGTATTGCATGGGGCGCACAGCTACATGCTGCAGGATGCCGACGGCCAGACCATCGAGTCCCACTCCATTTCGGCCGGTCTCGACTACCCGGGCATTGGGCCGGAGCATTCCTGGCTGAACGACATCGGCCGCGCTCACTACCTGCCCATCACCGACGATGAGGCGATGCAGGCGCTGCGTCTGCTGAGCAGAACTGAGGGGATCATCCCCGCCATCGAGTCGGCTCACGCCCTCGCGGGAACCCTCAACCTCGGCAAGGAGCTCGGCCCAGACGCGATCATCCTCGTGAATCTGAGCGGTCGGGGCGACAAAGACATGGAAACCGCTGCCAAGTATTTCGACATCCTCGACACCGCAGCACTGGTCGCCGAAGATGAAGCTCCGCTCGAATCCAGCACCCCGGCGGTCGAACGATGAGCGCCGTCGAAGCGACGATTGCCGCGCGCAAGGCGGCGGGCACAGGTGCCCTCATCGGCTACCTGCCCGCGGGATTCCCGAATCTTCAGTCGAGCATCGATGCGGCTGTCGCCCTGGTCGAGAACGGTGTCGACGTCATCGAGCTCGGCATCCCGTACACGGATCCCGTGATGGACGGCCTGGTCATCCAGGAAGCCACTCAGGTCGCCCTCGAAAACGGCTTCAAGCTCGAGCACGCGTTTGAAGCGGTTGCGGCCATCACGGCTCGAGTGTCTGCTCCTGTCCTCGTGATGACCTACTACAACCCCGTGTTGCAGTATGGCGTGGAGCGCTTCGCAGACGACCTCGTCGCCGCGGGCGGGGCCGGGCTGATCACACCGGATCTCACGGCCGACAATGCAGCGCCCTGGCTTGAAGCATCTGAGCGCACCGACCTCGACCGTGTCTTCCTCGCTGCCCCGTCGTCGTCGGATGCCAGGCTCAGGCTTGCCGTCGAGAACAGCCGCGGCTTCGTGTATGCGGTGTCGACCATGGGAATCACGGGAGCCAGGGCCGACGTCGACAAGGCGGCTCGTGGACTCGTGTCACGGCTGCGCGACGCCGGATCCACGAACGCCTGCGTGGGCGTAGGAATCTCGACGGCCGACCAGGTGCGTGAGGTGATGAGCTATGCCGACGGTGCGATCGTCGGCTCCGTGCTGGTGAAGGCGCTGGCCGACGGGGGAGTACCCGCCGTCGCACGGACGGCCGCCGCCCTCGCAACAGGTACGCTTGCTTAGTTCCGCGCGGCTGCGATTTTCGTAGTGCCCACTCGGCTTAGCTTCAGCAACATTCCCATCGCAGAAAGGTGACCGGTATGCCATTGATGCCGCTCAGCATTCCCAGTCCGCCAGAAGAATGGCAAATCCCGATCAGCATCCCGATCGGCTGGCTGCACGGTCTGATTCCTGCCATCGCTGAGAATCAGGTCATCGCGATTCACACCTACGCGCTGTGCATTCTCGCGGGAATCATCGCGGCAACACTGCTGGTGAACAGCCGGCTCACCCGCCGCGGCGTCGAATCCGGCGTCGTACTCGATGTGATCATCTGGGCAGTACCGCTCGGTCTGGTCGGAGCGCGGGCCTATCACGTGCTCACGCATCCCTCCGACTACTTTTACGATGGCGCAGATCCGTGGGAGGTCGTGCGCATCTGGAACGGTGGCAACGCCCTGTTCGGCTCGCTGATCGGTGGCGCTGTGGGCGCCTGGATCGGCTGCCGTCTCGCCGGCATCCGCTTCTGGACGTTCGCCGACGCGCTCGCCCCCGCCATGCTGCTCGCACAGGCCCTCGGTCGTTTCGGCAATTACTTCAACCACGAACTCTTCGGTCAGCCGACCGATCTGCCGTGGGGCCTCGAGATCGAGGCTTCCAACTCCGCGTACCCGGTCGGGCTCGCCGAAGGCACGCTCTTCCACCCGACATTCCTGTACGAGATGATCTGGAACGTCGTCGGCATCGTCTTCCTGATCACGATGGAACGTCGGTACCGGCTCGTCACCCGATCCGTTGGCGGACTGAAGATTCCCGTCCCCGTCGGTGACGCGGTTCCTCGCCTGCAGTGGGGAAAGGTCTGGGCTCTGTACATGATCTGGTACGGCATCGGCCGCGCCTGGTTCGAGTCGATCAGGGTCGACCCGAGCGAGGTCTTCTTCGGGATCCGCACCAATGTCTGGGGCGCGATTGTGGCGATCATCCTGGGCATCGCATTGTTCCTGTATCAGTCACGACGTCACCCCGGTGACGAACCGAGTGCATACGTTCCAGGCCATCAAGGCTATGGGAGCGGTGCTGTAGACTCACCGGAGACCTACTCGGAGACTGACGAACCAGGCGACGATGCCCTCGCAGGGTCCGATTCGGTCTCGTCCGGCACGCTCGCTACAAGCGGTCTAAGCTCGTCGGACAAGCTCGCCACAAGCGGCACAGGCACGACTCGCCCCTAAATATCCCGGGACGACCTTTCCTTCGGGCCGCAGACGTCCCCCACACGCCAAGTTTGAATCGTGCTTCGGCACATTCGTGAGGACGGTTGCCATGGCTCTCACGCCAGCCTTCGAGCGTTTCAGCTCAGTACCCAGCGCCACAGGTCTGTATGACCCACGCCGCGAACGCGATGCCTGTGGGCTCGCGATGGTCGCCACCCTGCGGGGCACCGCAGGCCACGACATCATCGACACTGCGCTGAGCGCACTGCGCAACCTCGAGCACCGCGGTGCGGTGGGCTCAGACGCTGGCACCGGTGACGGTGCCGGAATCGTGACCCAGATTCCGGATGAGTTCCTTCGTGCTGTCGCTGGGTTCGAGCTTCCGGCTGCGGGGCACTACATCGTCGGCATGGCTTTCCTGCCGACCGACGACGACGAGCGCGCCGCGATCAAGACCGGCGTGGCGAAACTTGCGGGCGAAGAGAACCTCCGGGTTCTTGGCTGGCGTGAGGTTCCCATCGAGCCGGACAACCTCGGCAACCTTGCCCGCGACGCCATGCCGGCGTTCGAGCAAGTCTTCCTCCAGTCGACGCTCACCGACGCGGCCGGACCCGTGGGAGGCATGGACCTCGAGCGCCAGGCCTTCCGGCTGCGCAAGCGCGCCGAGCATGAACTGCACGCCTATTTCCCGTCGCTGTCGTCACGCACGCTGGTCTACAAGGGCATGGTCACGACCCTGCAGCTCGAGCCGTTCTACCCGGATCTCTCTGACGAGCGTTTCGCGTCAAAACTGGCGCTGGTTCACTCGCGGTATTCCACCAACACGTTCCCGTCCTGGCCGCTGGCACAGCCATTCAGGATGATCGCCCACAACGGCGAGATCAACACGGTGCAGGGCAACCGCAACTGGATGCGCGCTCGCCAGTCCCAGCTTGAAAGCGATGTGCTGGGAGACATCCGTTCGATCCTGCCGATCAACACGGTTGGTGCCAGCGACTCGGCCTCGTTCGATGAGGTCGTCGAGCTGTTGAACCTTGCCGGACGCTCACTGCCGCACGCGATGATGATGATGGTGCCTGAGGCGTACGAGAACCAGACAGACGTCGATCCGGATCGTCGGGCTTTCTACGAGTATCACTCGATGCTCATGGAGCCGTGGGACGGCCCGGCCGCCCTCGTCTTCACTGACGGTTCCCTCGTCGGAGCCACGCTCGACCGCAATGGGCTGCGCCCCGGTCGCTACCTCGTGACCGACGAAGGCCTCGTCGTGCTCGCCAGCGAGATCGGTGTGCTCGACATCGCGCCGGGCCGCGTCGTTCGCAAGGGCAGGCTCAGCCCAGGCAAGATGTTCCTCGTCGACACCGAGCAGGGTCGCATCATCGAGGACGATGAGATCAAGGCCGAACTCGCTGCGGCTGAACCATGGTCCGAGTGGCTCGAGTCAGGACGCATCGCCCTCAAAGACCTGCCGCAGCGCGAACACATCGTTCACACTCCCGCCTCGGTCATCCGTCGCCAGCGCACCTTCGGCTACACCGAAGAAGAGGTGCGAATTCTCATCACACCGATGGCCCAAAATGCTGCCGAACCACTGGGTGCGATGGGATCGGACACGCCGATCGCTGTGCTCTCCGACCGGCCACGCCTGCTCTTCGACTACTTCACGCAGCAGTTCGCTCAGGTGACGAACCCGCCGCTCGACTCGATCCGCGAAGAAGTCGTGACGTCGATGAAGTTGGGGCTGGGCCCCGAGCGCAACCTGCTCACGGCAACGCCAGAGCACGCGAAGCAGATCTCACTCGATTTCCCGGTGATCAACAACGACGAGCTGGCGAAAATCCAGCACTTCGAGACCGGTGGAGGACGCCGTCCCACGGTGACCCTGCGCTCCCTTTACCGGGTCGACAAGGGCCCGAAGGCCATGGAAAAGCGTCTGGCGAAGCTCTGCGCCGACGTGGACGAGGCGATCGACAACGGCGCGCAATTCATCGTGATCTCTGACCGCGACTCGAACCGTGATTTCGCGCCCATTCCGTCGCTACTCTCCCTCGCAGCCGTTCACCACCACCTCATCCGTGAAGAGACCCGCATGAAGGTCGGGCTCATCGTCGAGGCCGGTGACGTTCGTGAGGTGCATCACGTGGCGCTGCTCGTCGGCTACGGCGCGTCAGCGATCAACCCGTACCTCGCAATGGAAACCGCGGAAGAACTCGTCCGAAGCGGGATGATCCAGGGACTCACCTCAGAGAAGGCCGTCGGCAACCTGATCAAGGGGCTCGGCAAGGGCGTTCTGAAGATCATGTCCAAGATGGGGATCTCTGTGGTCGGCTCATACGCCGGCGCGCAGGCGTTCGAGGCCGTTGGCCTCGGCGAAGAGTTCGTCGACCAGTACTTCACCGGCACCTCAACGCTGCTCGGTGGGGTGGGCATCGAAGTGATCGCCGCCGAGAACGCCGCTCGGCATGCGTCCGCCTACCCGGAGGACGGCGCCCCGAGCCCACACGAACGTCTCGCGACGGGCGGCGAGTACCAGTGGCGCCGCGAGGGCCCGCCGCACCTCTTCAACCCCGAAACAGTGTTCCGACTGCAGCACGCGACCCGGTCGCGCCGCTACGACATCTTCCGTGAATACACGAAGCTCGTCGACGACCAGGCCTCGAACCTGATGACCCTTCGCGGGCTCTTCACCATCAAGGATGGGGTGCGACCCGTCGTCCCGCTGGACGAGGTCGAGCCGGTCGAGTCGATTGTGAAGCGCTTCAACACTGGCGCGATGAGCTACGGATCGATCAGCGAGGAAGCCCACGAGACCATGGCTATCGCCATGAACCAGCTCGGCGGGCGCTCGAACACCGGAGAAGGTGGCGAGAACGTCGAGCGCCTGCTCGATCCAAAGCGCCGCAGCGCCATCAAGCAGGTTGCGTCGGGCCGGTTCGGCGTCACCAGCATGTATCTGACCCATGCCACAGACATCCAGATCAAGATGGCGCAGGGCGCCAAGCCCGGTGAAGGCGGGCAGTTGCCGGCCGGGAAGGTGTATCCGTGGATCGCGCGGACTCGCCACGGCACGGCCGGTGTTGGCCTGATTTCACCACCTCCGCACCACGACATTTACTCGATCGAAGACCTCAAACAGTTGATCTTCGACCTCAAGCGAGCCAACCCTGCCGCCCGCGTGCACGTGAAGCTCGTGAGCCAGTCCGGAATCGGCGCTGTCGCCGCGGGAGTCACAAAAGCTCTGGCCGATGTCGTTCTCGTATCAGGCCATGATGGCGGTACAGGAGCAAGCCCCCTGAACTCGCTCAAGCACGCCGGAACGCCATGGGAAATCGGGCTGGCCGAGACCCAGCAGACACTCATGCTCAACGGCATGCGCGATCGGGTGGTCGTGCAGGTCGATGGCCAGATGAAGACCGGGCGTGACGTCATCATCGGCGCGCTGCTGGGCGCCGAGGAATACGGTTTCGCGACGGCACCACTCGTGGTGTCCGGTTGCATCATGATGCGCGTGTGCCACCTGGACACCTGCCCCGTGGGCGTTGCGACCCAGAATCCTGAACTTCGTGCCAGGTTCACCGGCAAGCCGGAATTCATCGTCAACTTCTTCGAATTCCTGGCGCAGGAGGTGCGCGAGTACCTGTCGCAGCTCGGCTTCCGCAGCCTTGACGAGGCCATCGGCCACAGCGAGCTGCTGAATTCCGACCGCGCCGTCGAACACTGGAAGGCCGACGGACTCGACCTCACTCCCGTGTTCTCTGGACCCAAGTTCAGCGACGACGAGCCGCGCATCAACCGCATCAGCCAGAATCACGAGCTCGAGAAGCACTTCGACCAGCAGCTGATCAGGTTGAGCGCGAATGCCCTCGACAACGGCACGCCCGTCGTCATCGAGCTGCCGATCCGCAACACCGAACGAGCGGTCGGCACCATGCTCGGCCACGAGGTGACCCTGCGGCACGGGGAGAACGGCCTGCCCACCGGGACGATCGAGATTCGACTGACCGGAACGGCCGGCCAGTCGTTTGGCGCATTCGTACCGGCGGGAATCTCGCTTCGGCTCGAGGGTGACAGCAACGACTATGTCGGCAAGGGACTGTGTGGCGGCCAGATCGTCGTACGGCCAAGCCTGGACAGCACCTTCGCTGCTGAGCAGAACGTGATCGCCGGCAACGTCATCGGCTACGGCGCGACGCAGGGCAGCATGTTCCTGCGCGGGATCGTGGGGGAGAGGTTCCTCGTTCGCAACTCCGGCGCAACCGCGGTCGTCGAGGGAGTGGGCGACCACGCACTCGAGTACATGACCGGCGGACTCGCCGTCATCCTTGGGGAAACCGGCCGAAACCTCGGCGCCGGCATGTCGGGCGGCACGGCGTACATCTACGATCTGGTCACCGAGCGTGTGAACGCCGATTCCGTTGCATCGGGCGAGTTGACGCTCACGGCGCTCGGAAGTGCCGATGTCGAGATCCTGACTGATTTGCTGCAGCGCCATGTCGACGAGACCGATTCGGTCGTCGCGGCGGCGATGCTGGCGAATATGGATGACGCTGTCCAACGTTTCACCAAGGTTCTGCCGAGGGACTACGCGGCAGTTCTACAGACCCGCCAGACTGCGATCGACGAGGGGCTCGACCCCGACGGCGACGTAACCTGGGCACGAATCATGGAGGTTACCGGTGGCTGATCCCAAGGGATTCCTCAAGGTACAGGAGCGCGAAACCGCGAAGCGTCGCCCAGTGGCGCTGCGGCTCATGGACTGGAAAGAGGTCTACGAGCAGCAGGATTCTTCCGAATTGAAGCGCCAGGCTGGCCGCTGCATGGATTGCGGCATTCCGTTCTGCCACCAGGGTTGCCCGCTGGGAAACCTCATCCCCGAGTGGAATGACCTCATGTGGAGGGGCGAGGGAGCCCAGGCAATCGAGCGCCTGCACGCGACCAACAACTTCCCTGAGTTCACCGGCAGACTGTGCCCGGCTCCCTGTGAGAGTTCGTGCGTGCTGGGAATCAACCAGCCTGCCGTGACGATCAAGCAGGTCGAGGTGACGATCATCGATCAGGCCTTCGCCAACGGGCTCGTGACCCCGAGGCCACCGGAACGGCTCACCGGCAAGACCATCGCCGTGGTCGGATCCGGCCCTGCCGGGCTCGCGGCCGCCCAGCAGCTCACCCGGGCGGGTCACACCGTCGCCGTCTTCGAGCGGGACGACCGCATCGGCGGACTGCTTCGGTACGGCATCCCCGATTTCAAGATGGAAAAGAAGCACATCGAGCTTCGGGTCTCACAGATGCAGGCTGAGGGAACTCGTTTCCGCGCCGGCGTCGAGATCGGTGTCGACATCAGCTGGAGCGACCTGAAGGCCCGGTATGACGCCGTCATCGTGGCCACAGGGGCCACCGTCCCGCGTGATCTTCCCGTGCCAGGGCGCGACCTCATGGGCGTGCATTTCGCGATGGAATATCTCGTCCAGGCGAACAGGGTGGGTGCTGGCGACTCGGTCGCTGAGCAGATCACCGCTGACGGCAAACATGTCGTTGTCCTGGGCGGCGGTGACACCGGAGCAGACTGCATCGGCACAGCCCACCGCCAGCAGGCGCTGTCTGTCACCAACCTCGCGATCGGCCTCCAGCCGCCAAGCGAGCGGCCGGAGCACCAGCCCTGGCCCATGAGCCCGACGCTGTTCGAGGTTTCCAGCGCCCACGAAGAGGGCGGTGAGCGGGTGTATCTCGCCTCTACCGTTGAGTTCCTCTCCAACGAGGCTGGCGAGGTGCGCGCGATTCGCGTCGCCGAGACCGAATACATCGATGGCAGGCGCGTTCCCAAGTCCGGCACCGAGCGGGAGATCCCGGCAGACCTGGTGCTCCTGGCCCTCGGGTTCACCGGGCCGGAATCCGACTCGATCGACGCTCAGCTGCCCGTCCCATTCGACGCCAAGGGCAACATCGAGCGCGACGGGATGTACGAGACCAGCGAAGCCGGAGTCTTCGTCGCCGGCGATGCTGGCCGCGGCCAGTCGCTCATCGTCTGGGCTATCGCTGAAGGCCGCGCAGCGGCATCCGCCGTCGATCGCTACCTTGAAGGCGACACACTGTTGCCGTTCCCGGTCAAGCCGACGGACCACGCACTCTCAATCTGACCAACCCACCACCACTGCACTACCCACAGAAGGAAGTTATGAGACGAGCTAAAATCGTCGCGACGCTTGGCCCGGCCACGTCGAGTTACGAAAACATCAGGGCGATCATCGATGCAGGTGTCGACGTCGCACGCATGAACCTCAGCCATGGCTCGTACGCCGTCCACGAAGAGGTCTACGCCAACGTGCGAAAGGCCGCGGAAGATTCCGGGCGTGCCGTTTCCATCATGGTCGACCTCCAGGGCCCCAAGATCCGGCTCGGCAAGTTCGAGGCCGGGCCATACGAGCTCGCCGTCGGCGACATCTTCAAGATCACCACCGACGAGGTTGTTGGCACCAAGGAGCTCTCAGGTACGACCTTCAAGGGTCTGCCAAACGACGTTTCCCCTGGCGATTTCCTCCTCATCGACGATGGCAAGGTCAAGGTCAGGGTCACCGAGATCAACGGTCCGGTTGTCACGACGGAGGTCACAGTCGGCGGATTCGTCTCCAACAACAAGGGAATCAACCTCCCGGGGGTCGCCGTCAACGTTCCAGCGTTGTCTGAGAAGGACGAGGATGACCTCCGCTGGGGCCTCAAGCTCGGCGCGGACCTCATCGCGCTCTCGTTTGTGCGCAACGCCGACGACGTCATTCGCGTTCACGAGATCATGGCGGAGGAGGGGCGCAAGGTCCCGGTCATCGCCAAGATCGAAAAGCCCCAGGCCGTCGATCACCTCGAGGCCATCATCGACGCGTTCGACGCCATCATGGTTGCCCGTGGCGACCTCGGTGTCGAGCTGCCGCTCGAGGCTGTCCCCATCGTGCAGAAGCGCACGATCGAGCTTGCGCGTCGCATGGCCAAGCCGGTCATTGTCGCGACCCAGATGCTCGAATCGATGATCTCGTCACCGGTGCCGACCCGCGCCGAGACCTCCGACGTCGCCAACGCGATCCTCGACGGAGCTGACGCTGTCATGCTCTCCGGCGAGACCAGCGTCGGCGAGTACCCGGTGATCACCGTCCAGACCATGGCTCGCATCGTCGAGTCGACCGAGGAGCACGGCCTCGAACGCATCCCCGAGCTGGGAACGAAGCCACGCACCCAGGGTGGAGCAATCACCCTGGCCGCGGCAGAAGTTGCCGACTTCGTTGACGCCAAGTACCTCTGTGTGTTCACCGAATCGGGCGACTCGGCACGACGGATGTCACGGCTGCGCTTCCGCATCCCGATGAAGGCATTCACACCAGACCCGGCCATCCGTCGCAGGATGTCCCTGATCTGGGGCATCGAGTCGTTCGTTGTCGACCGCGTGACCCACACAGACGCGATGTACAAGCAGGTCGACGAGGTGCTTCTCGCCGAGGGGCTCGCTGAAGTCGGAGACAAGGTCGTGGTGATCTCCGGATCCCCTCCCGGAATCTCCGGTTCGACCAACGACCTCCGCGTTCACATCATCGGAGATGCCGTCAACGCGGCAGCACCGGTGTGGCAGAACACGGAAGAGGCGTAATACCCGCGCCAGCCTGAGCACATCGCCGCAGCTTTGTAAACGGCTATGCCTGAACGCTCTTCCCCGCCGAAAATGAATCACGGTAGGGAAGAGCGTTCTTCGCTGTGCAGGCACGCGTCCCTCACAATCGGAGGGAATCCTCGTGTCAGAAACAGGGTCAACATCCACGCCGAACGCAAGCGGGCCTGACGGAAGAACCATTCAGGACTGGACGGATATGGGCCGCGAAATGTGGTCGTATCTCACCGGCCGCGGAGCAGCCGTCAACTACGAACTCGTCGACATGATCGTCGAGGTGCCTCGCGATATCGGCCCGGACGCGCCCCGCGCGGTCTGGAAGTTCAACGGCACGCTGCGGGTGACCACGAACGACTCAGAGGGCGGCGGAGCCGCCCCGTCCAACGCGAAATGAGGACCGTCGCGCCTGCCCCAGTGCGCCTGGATATCGACCTCAGCTTCTCAGTGGAGGCGGATTCGCACATCATCGCTGGCACCGTGCAGGCGGCAGGAGCGGCCGTCACCGTGTTCGTGGACGACCCTGCGGCGTTCCTCGCCAGCGGTGTGGTCCGCAGGGGCGCGCTTCCACCCATCGTGAACGTTCTCGCCGCTGAGGGCGTTTCCGTGACGGTGAAGGGGCCGAAGGGCGTCATCGCCTCCGTGGGCGCCGTGCCCACCTCCACGCTGTCGAGAATTATCTCTGGCTCGCCACACGTGCGACTGGGCGGAGTATCGGCAATGCTCAATGCGGTGCGGCGATCATCGGGGGCGCCGACGGTGGAGATGCCACCAGCGACGATGTTCCCCCTCGTGCCGACGATGAGTCGCAGAATTCAGCGGCACGCCACCACGACGCACTACCTGCGCGGCAGCGGCCGGCCGCGTCTCATCTTCGTCGTGGGATCCGAAGTGTGGGACGGCAAACCGCCGCGCGAGTTTCTGCTGCCCGAGGGGACCACGACGATCGGCTCTTCCGATTCGGCGGATCTGCAGCTCGAGGGGCTTGAACCCATTCACGCCGAGATTCGGCATGACGAACATGACGACTACGTGTTCCAGTCTCTGGCTGGCGACACCGATGCCATGCCCGTCCTGGTGCAGCCGCGCTCGTCACAACCGTCCGGTCGCATCCTCCGCACCGGCGCCCGAATCGAACTCGGGCCATGGCGGATGGGCTTCTTCCGTGAGGAGTATGCCGACCACGGGCGCCCGTATGGCGGGCGTACCGGGGGAGAGCTCGCGCATCAGAAGCGCCAGCCCGGACCACGAGGTGAGCGCTCGTAGACCCGGTTTCGGTCGAGTCACAGTTGTGCCGGATGCGGGACTTGAACCCGCACGTCCTTACGAACAAAGCATTTTGAGTGCTCCGCGTCTGCCATTCCGCCAATCCGGCGCACAACAACGCTCAAAAGAATACCGTAGGGTGATATCCGTGACTGACCAGAATGCTGCAACCTCAACCCCCCGAAGGGTTGTCGTCGCCGAAGACGAGTCCCTCATCCGCATGGATATCGTCGAGATACTCCGTGACAACGGCTTTGAGGTTGTCGGTGAGGCCGCTGATGGCGAGACCGCCGTCGCTCTCGCGACCGAGCTTCGGCCCGACCTCGTCATCATGGATGTCAAGATGCCGCAACTCGATGGCATCTCGGCGGCAGAGCGCCTCAGCAAGAATCACATCGCGCCAGTCGTGCTGCTGACCGCATTCAGCCAGAAAGAACTTGTCGAGCGTGCCTCCGAGGCTGGCGCTCTCGCCTACGTGGTGAAGCCGTTCACACCGAGCGACCTGTTGCCCGCGATCGAGATCGCGCTGAGCCGGTACACCCAGATCATCACGCTCGAAGCCGAAGTCGCCGACCTCGTCGAACGGTTCGAGACCCGCAAGCTTGTGGATCGCGCCAAGGGGCTCCTGAACGAGAAGATGGGCCTGTCAGAGCCTGACGCGTTCCGTTGGATCCAGAAGGCTTCCATGGATCGTCGCCTCACCATGCACGATGTGGCCCAGGCCATCATCGAGCAGCTCTCCGCGAAGAAGTAGCCGCTCGACGCACGCGAAAGCGATCAGCGATCCTTCAGGAAGTTGGTCATTCGCACGGTCGACAGTCGCCTGCCTTCGTCGTCGGTCATGACGATCTCATGGGTGGCAAGGCTGCGTCCCAACGAGATCGCGGTGCACGTTCCGGTCACCCAGCCGCTCGTGACCGACCGGCTGTGCGTGGCGTTGATCTCTATTCCCACGGCGTAACGGCCCTTGCCTGCGTGAATGGCCGACGACACCGATCCAAGCGACTCGCCGAGCACGACGTGGGCACCACCGTGCAACAGGCCGATCACCTGGGTGTTGCCTTCGACGGGCATCCTCGCCACTGAATATGCCGCGGAAAGTTCGAGGAATTCGATCCCCATATTCACGGCAAGCTCCCCACCCCGGGTGCGTTCGATGATCTCGCGCATCACAGGGTCAAGGTCGTCAGGAAGCGTTGTCATAG
The DNA here is from genome assembly GCF_030063305.1 of Salinibacterium sp. G-O1. Taxonomy (GTDB): domain Bacteria; phylum Actinomycetota; class Actinomycetes; order Actinomycetales; family Microbacteriaceae; genus Rhodoglobus. The sequence continues at coordinate 323,386 of NZ_JASISV010000002.1, read as the reverse complement.
GGTCACCCAGTCATGGTCGAGCTGTCGGATGCCGCGGCTAGGCTGGGCACGTGTCGGACAACGAAAAGCCTACCCTTCTGATAATTGACGGTCACTCGCTCGCCTTCCGGGCGTTCTATGCGCTTCCCGTCGACAGCTTCCAGAATCGTGAGGGGCAGCACACCAACGCGATCCACGGTTTCCTGTCGATGCTGATCGTGCTGCTGCAGAACGAGAAACCTACACATTTGGCGGTCGCTTTCGACATCTCCCGATACTCGTTCCGCACCCGGGAATACCCGGAATACAAGGGCACCAGAGGTGAGACGCCGCCCGAGTTCGTCGGCCAGATCCCTCTGCTCGAAGAGGCGCTCAAGGCGATGGGAATCGTGACGATCTCGAAAGAAGACTTCGAGGCCGATGACATTCTCGCGACCCTGGCAACGCAGGGCGCAGCAGAGGGCTACCGGGTGCTCGTGGTGTCCGGCGACCGCGATGCGATTCAGATGGTGAAACCGGATGTCACGCTGCTGTACCCGAACGCTCGTGGGGTGTCAGAGCTCAAGCGGTACGACCGCGATGCCGTCATGGAGCGCTACGGGATCGAGCCGGAGCAATACCCGGATGTCGCGGCCCTCGTGGGTGAAACCTCCGACAACCTGATCGGCATCGACAAGGTCGGCGAGAAGACCGCAGTGAAGTGGATCACGGCATACGGCAGCCTCGATGAGGTGCTGGCGCACGCCGACGAGATCAAGGGGGTGGTCGGCGAGAAGCTGCGGGAGCAGAAAGACCGTGCTGTTCGCAACCGCAAACTCAATCACCTGCTGACCGACGTTGACCTTCCCGTTGGGCCTGCACAGTTGCTGCGGGCCCCCATCAACGTTCCAGCGGTTCGGGAGGTGTTCGACAAGCTCCAGTTCAAGACGCTGCTCGACCGCGTTCTCAAGCTCGCAGGGTCAGATAACGCTGACGGCACGGCGGCCGAGCCGGTCCCGAGCCCTCCGAGTAACTCGATCCCGGTCATCCACACCATGGTTGACGAAGAGTTGGGCAAGTGGATTGCCACGGTTTCTCACGGAGGCACTTTGCCTCTTGGCCTCATGGTCGAGAGCATCAATGGCACGGTGACGGGCTTCGGTCTGGCAGCCAAAACTGAGACCGCGTTCGTGCCATGGGCGGCAGGACGTCCTGACTACGTCGCGCTGGAATCGTGGCTGGCCAGTGACGCCCCCAAACACATGCAGGGAGCGAAGGCGCAGCTCAAGATTCTGCGCGACTCTGGCATCGAATTGAACGGCATCGCGTTCGACACGATGCTGGCCGCGTGGCTGATCAAGCCGGGAATCAAACCAGAGACCCTGCACGCCCAGGTCTACGACTATCTCGGTGAGACGCTCGAGCAGTCAGACCCAAACCAACTCGTGCCTGAGACCGAGGCTGCCAGCCCGGCAACCCAGGCGTGGTACGTGCTGAGGGTGGCCGAATATCTGGCGGGAAAGCTCGAGGCCGGCTCGCGCTCGGTTCTCGACACCATCGAACTTCCGCTCGTGCCGGTGCTGGCGACGATGGAACGCACCGGGATCACTATCAATCGCGGCATCCTCGGCGATCTGTCGACAGAGTTGGGTGCGAAAGCGTCAGAGGCCGCGGCGCAGGCCTACAAGGAAATTGGGCGCGAGATCAACCTCGGCAGCCCCAAGCAGCTTCAGGAGGTGCTGTTCGACCAGCTCGGCATGCCGAAGACCCGCTCGAACAAGACCGGGTTCTCGACGGACGCTGCGAGTCTCGCCGACCTGCAGGAACAGGCGCCGCATCCGTTCCTCGACCTTTTGCTGCAGCACCGCGACGCCACCAAGCTCATGCAAATCATCACCGGCATCGACAAAGCTGTGGATGCCCACAGCCGGGTGCACACCACCTACGAGCAGGCGGGGTCGAGCACCGGCCGCATCGCCTCGAATGACCCGAACCTGCAGAACGTCCCCGTGAAGACGGAGGTAGGTCGACGCATCCGCTCAGCGTTCGAGTCAGGCTCGGAGTTCGAGACGTTGCTCACTGCTGACTACTCCCAGATCGAGATGCGCATCATGGCGCACCTGTCAGGAGATGACGGGCTCATTCTCGCCTTCAACGAAGGCGAAGACCTGCACAGGTTCGTGGGCTCGCGCATCTTCGGTGTGGAGCCTGCGGACGTGACGCCGGTCATGCGCACCAAGGTGAAGGCGATGTCATACGGGCTCGCCTACGGCCTGAGTGCCTTCGGTCTCAGCAAACAGCTTCGCATCGAGACCTCGGAAGCGAAGGCTCTGATGACCGACTATTTCGCGAGGTTCGGAGCCGTTCGCGAGTATCTCCAAAATGTTGTCGAGCAGGCAAGGGCCGATGGCTACACCACCACGCTGTACGGCCGCAGGCGTCCCTTCGGCGACCTGTCGTCATCCAACAGGGTGCTGCGCGAGAATGCGGCCAGGCAGGCGCTCAATTCGCCCATTCAGGGCACTGCCGCAGACATTCTGAAGCTCGCGATGATCCGAATCGACGCCGACATCGCAGAACAAGACTTGAAATCTAGGATGTTGCTGCAGGTACACGACGAGCTGGTGTTCGAGGTCGCTGCGGGAGAACTGGATGTCATCACCGACATCGTGCGCGGCCGCATGGCCGGTGCCGCAGATTTGCGAGTGCCACTGGACGTTCAGATCGGAACCGGCCCCAACTGGGACGCAGCGGCGCATTGACCGGTTAATCGCGACACGCGGGTTGTTTGCATTGACAATCAGACACAAACGGACTTATATGAAGACATAACCACATTTGGGTTTGCCCGATTAATGACAACGGAGTCGACGTGTACGCAACAGAGCGCCATCAGCAGATTTTGGACACAGCACGTGTTCAGGGTCGTGTTGATGTTGCGGGTCTGGCGCGAAATCTCGCCGTCACTCCGGAAACCGTGCGCAGGGACCTCTCAGCACTCGAACGCAGGGGAGTGCTGAGACGGGTGCACGGTGGAGCCATTCCCGTAGAGCGACTTGGCATTGAGCGCGGCATCCCCGATCGTGAGACCCACTCCGCCGGGCAGAAAGAGCGCATCGCCCGCGCAGCTCTCGACGAACTTCCCGACGGCGGTTCGATCATCCTCGATGCAGGCACCACCACTGTGCGGCTTGCCGAACTTCTGCCGGTCGACCGGGAATTTACGGTCGTGACCCATTCGATCCCGGTTGCGAGCATCCTGATCTCCCGGCCCAACATCACTCTTCACCTGCTGGGTGGCGTCGTGCGCGGGCGCACCCTGGCTGCCGTCGGCGACTGGACCCGGGCTCAGATTGCCGACGTCTTCGCTGACGTCGCGTTCATGGGTACCAACGGCCTCAGCGTCGAGCGCGGTCTCACGACCCCCGACCTCGCCGAGGCGAGCATCAAGCGGGCCCTGATTGAAGCCTCCCGACGCACCGTGGTGCTCGCCGACCACACCAAATTTGGCCGGGAAGACTTCGCCCGCGTCGCCCCTCTTGCCGCGATCGACACGATCATCACCGACACCGGCCTCGACGTCGAGCTTTCCGAAGACATCGAGAATGCCGGGCCCAGGGTGGTGATGGTGTGATCATCACCATGACGCTCAACCCGAGCCTCGACCGCACCCTTGTTGTGGATCGCCTCGCTCGTGGCGCGATTCTCCGCACCAGCGAGCCCACCCTCGAGCCCGGTGGCAAGGGTGTCAACGTGACCCGCGCCCTCGCGCTGAACGGCATCCCGAGCATTGCGATCCTCCCGCTTGGCGGCAGGGAGGGAACCGAGCTGCACAGCATGCTCGCTGAAGCCGGGGTCAACACTCGCGCTTTGGCCGTGTCAGGGCGCACACGATCGAACATCACCATTGCTGAACACGATGGCACAGTGACGAAACTCAACGAACCTGGTTCCCAGCTTCACGACCACGAAGTTCGCGCACTCGCAGATCTCGTGGCGAGCAATGTTTCGGCAGGTGACTGGATTGTGATGAGTGGCAGCGTTCCGCCAGGGTTCACCAGCGAACAGATGAAAATGTTCGCCGCTGGTCTCTCCGCCCACGACGTGCACCTTGCCATTGACACCAGCGGAGACGCCCTCATCGCAGGAATCGAAGCACGCCCACGACTCATCAAGCCGAATCGAGCGGAGCTGGCCGAGATTTCCGGTCGCGCACTCGAGTGCCTCTCCGATGTCGTCGACGCGGCTACGGCTGTGCGCGACAGGGGAGTCGAGATGGTGCTCGTCAGCCTCGGCGCCGATGGAGCCGTTCTCGTCGGACCGGATGGCGTCGTCGTCGGAACGTCGCGCGTCGAGCACCCTCGCAGCACGGTTGGGGCCGGAGACAGCTTTCTGGCCGGCTTCCTTTCCAAGTTCTCCGTCGATGAGACGGATGTCGATGCGGCAATGCTCGAGGCGCTCGCCTGGGGTGCGGCTGCAGCGTCGCTGGCTGGCACGTCGGTGCCGGGCCAGTCAGACATCGACTTCACACACGTCCGACTGGTGTGGCAACCAGACCTGGACCGGCCGCTCCTGGCCAGCTAATGCCTAGCAGTACAATTCCCCACCAAGTACGAAGGAGTACCACTAATGTCTGACTTCACACCAGTGGCTGCCGGAACCGGCATCCGCGCAAGAGTCCAGCGAGGCGGAGCATTCCTCGCTGGAATGATCATGCCCAACCTCGGTGCGTTTATCGCCTGGGGCCTCATCACAGCACTGTTCATCCCGAACGGCTGGATCAACGAGATTGCCCGCGCAACGGGCTCAATCGGAGCGGATGAGACGGTCGGGTTCGCCGACCAGGCGCTGACACTCGTCGGGCCGATGATCGTCTGGCTGTTGCCGATTCTGATTGGTTACACCGGCGGTCGCATGGTTCATGGCAACCGTGGTGCCGTCGTTGGCGCCGTGGCGACCATCGGTGTGATCGTGTCGCCACTGGCTCTGCAGCTGGGCGCGACACCTCCCGCCAGCGTCGCAGAACTGGGACCTCAGTTCCTCGGCGCGCTGATCATCGGACCGGTCACGGCTCTGTTGCTCAAGCTGATCGACCGCGCAATCGACGGCAGGCTGAAGGCTGGCTTTGAGATGCTGATCGACAACTTCACCGCGGGTATCACTGGTGGCGTCATGGCGCTTGTTGGTGTCTTCCTGCTCGGACCGGTCGTGTTCTGGATCGCCGACATCTTCGGTGTTTTCGTGAAGGGGCTCGTCAGCGCGAACCTTCTTCCGCTCGTGTCGGTCGTGATCGAGCCTGCGAAGGTGCTCTTCCTCAACAACGCGCTCAACCATGGTGTTCTGACCCCGATCGGCGCCGACCAGGCTGCCGAGGCTGGCAAGTCAATCATGTTCATGCTCGAGTCGAACCCCGGCCCCGGTCTTGGCATCCTGACCGCCATGCTGCTGTTCGGCCCGCGCGCAATCCGCCCCACAGTTCCGGCCGCGATGGTTGTGCACTTCCTGGGTGGAATCCACGAGATCTACTTCCCGTATGTACTCATGAAGCCGATCCTCATCATTGCGGCTATCGCCGGTGGAGCTTCAGGAGTCCTGTGGTTCTCGATCTTCAACCTCGGTCTCGTTGCTCCAGCGTCGCCCGGAAGCATCTTTGCCTGGATAGTCGTGTCGCCACCGAGTGACCTACTGCTCAACATGGTCGGCATTCTGCTCGCAGCTGCGGTTGCGGCCATCGTGGGATCGGTGTTGCTCGGATTCGGGCGCAACGAGGCATCTTCGCTTGACCTCGACGAAGCGAAGGCCCAGAGTGCAGGAAACAAGTACAAGAAGCCGGCTCAGGCTGACGCCTGAGTTCGACCGAAGAAATAACGACACAAGGAGTACAAGATGGCAACCATCGACGGATCCAGCGTCAAGAAGCTGATCGTTGCGTGCGACGCGGGGATGGGGAGCAGCGTAATGCTGGCCTCGACCCTGAAGAAGCAGCTCGCAAAGAGCGGAGTCACGGTCGAGCACTCGCCCGTGGCAAACATTCCAAGCGACGCCGATGTCGTCGTCACCCAGTCGGGACTCGCAGATCGGGCTCGGCACGCCGCGCCCGGCGTTCCGGTCGTGCCGTTCCAGCTCTTCATGGGTGATCCGCAAATCACCAAACTCGTGAAGGCAATCCAAAACGGCGAGACAGTCGAACTCTGATGACTGACGAAACCAAACCGCTCGCCGAGCTGCTTGCGGAGACGTCGATCAACCTCGACGCCTCCGCGAGCAGCAGGGATGACGCGATTCGCCAGGCCGGCGCAGGCCTCCTGGCGGTGGGCGCCATTGACGAGGCCTACATCGATGCCATGATCGATCGCGAGAATTCTGTCTCGACCTTCATGGGAGAGGGAGTCGCGATTCCGCACGGCACGCTTGCCGCCAAGGATTCAGTGAAGTCTGACGCCCTCTCGCTCATCCGGTTCCCGGACGGCATCGATTGGGATGGCAATGACGTGCGACTGGCGTTCGGCATCGCGGCAAAGGGTAACGGGCACATCGCCCTCCTGTCGCAGCTGGCCACCGTGCTGATGGATCCTGACAAAGCCGAAGCCCTGCGTGCAGCGACGACGACCGAGCAGGTCTACGCCCTGCTCGAATCCGAAGACGAGGACGACTAGCAGCCCTGTGAAAGTAGCCAAGTTTTACGCCCCAGGTGACATCCGCCTCGAGGACGTCGACGAACCACGTGTCTCGGCCGGTGAGGTCAAGATCCGCGTGCGCAATTGTTCGACGTGCGGAACGGATGTCAAGATCTCGACGTCTGGCCACCCCAACATGACGCCTCCACAGGTCATGGGTCACGAGATCGCGGGCGAGATCGTGGATGTCGGCGATGGCGTCGATGGCTGGGCCGTGGGCGACCGCGTTCAGGTCATCGCCGCCATCCCCGACGGAACGTGTGAAGACTGTCTCGCCGGGCATCAGACAATTTGCCCGAACCAGCTGTCGATGGGCTACCAGTTTCCCGGCGGTTTCGCCGAATTCATGATCGTTCCGCGCGAGGTCATGCGGGTCAATGGCCTCAACCGGATTCCCGACGGGCTGGGGTTCGCTGAGGCGTCCCTCACCGAACCGCTTGCCTGCGTGCTCAACGGGCAAGAGCTGGCCCGTGTCGGGGCCGGCGACACCGTTGTGGTCGTGGGTTCCGGCCCGATCGGCTGCCTTCACGTTCGACTGGCGCGTTCTCGCGGCGCAAACCGCATCATCCTCATCGATATCAACGCGGCCCGACTCGCCGAAGCGGCCGCCATCGTCGGCCCCGATCTGACGATCGTGTCGAGTGAGACGGACGCCGTCGACGCCGTCATGGCCGCAACCAACGGCCGGGGCGCCGATGTCGTCATCACCGCGGCAGCCTCGGGCTCGGCGCAGGAGCAGGGCCTGAGGATGCTCGCCCGACGCGGGCGCCTGAGTCTGTTCGGAGGCCTTCCGAAAGATCACCCCACCATCACCGTCGACTCAAACCTCGTGCACTATCGAGAACTGACCATCGTCGGCGTCAATGGATCAAGTCCAGCGCACAACAAACAGGCCCTGGAGCTCATCGCCACCGGCGCTGTTCCCGTCAGCGACCTCATCACCCACCGACTTCCCCTTGACAGGCTTCTCGACGCGATCGATATCGTGGCGAGAGGCGAAGCAATCAAAGTAACGATCGAACCGTAGGAGCAGCAATGGCAGAGAAAAAGGTCACAGTAGCGTCGAGTGTCGGGCTGCACGCCCGACCGGCATCGTTGTTCGCGCAGGCGGCGGCCAAGGTGGGCGTCCCGGTCCAGCTGACGTCTGCCGCAGGCAAGAGCGTCAACGCCGCGAGCATCCTCGGCGTTCTTTCGCTGGGCATCGGGCACGGAGAAGAGGTCACCCTCTCGGCAGAGGGTGACGGCGCGGAGGCCGCCCTCGAGACGCTCGGAGAGCTGTTGAACACGGACCTCGACAAGGAGTAGTTCTCCACTCACAGGTGGGGGTCGTGAGTAGGCTCGAATCATGACAGATTCTCCAGCCTCCTCGGGGTCGCAAGCCCCGGAGACACGCACCCCCACCGAGGTCGACGCCATCGCAGAGCGGTGGGTCATCACCCTTGCCGAGCTTGACCCCTCAGTCGCCACCTGGATCGGAATTCCGGGAAGGCTCGACGAGTACGAGGACCTGTCACCCGAAGGCCACGCGAGGTACATTGACGAGGCGAAAGCAGTTCTTGCCGCACTCGAGGCCGCACCCGTTGTCGATGAAGTTGACTGGGTCACCAAGACCGACTTGAGCAGCGACATCGCGCTCGACATCGAGTCGAGCGATGCAGGACTCTGGATGCGCGACGTCAATGTCATCGCGAGCCCGGCCCAAGGCATCCGGGACATCCTTGATCTGATGCCGACAGACTCCGAGCAGAACTGGGTCGACATCGCTGGTCGACTGAAGAACCTGCCAGGAGCGATCGAGGGATACATCGAGACCCTCCGGCTCGGCATCGAGAAGGGCGTCACCCCGGCGAAACGGCAGGTCCGGGAAGTCATCGACCAGGCGCGCAAACATGCGGCCACGGACGGCTTCTTCCACAGCTTCGCCTCCGGCGCGATGCTGGGCGGCTCTGAGGCGTTACCCGATTCTCTTGCTGCAGATCTGGGACACGGGGCCACCGTGTCAGCGGCGGCATACGAGTCGCTCGCTAGCTTTCTCTCAGAAGAACTTTTGCCTGCCGCCCAAGAGCAGGATGGAGTCGGCCGCGAGGTCTACGCCCTCCAGTCCCGGCGATTCCTCGGCGCAACGATCGACCTCGACGAGACGTACGAGTGGGGCATCGAAGAGCTCGCGCGCATGGTCGAGGAGCAGGAGTCGATCGCCCACGAGATCAGGCCGGGCGCTTCGGTGCTCGAGGCCATCGCGATCCTGGACGCAGACGAGTCGCGAAAACTGCACGGCACTCGCGCGCTTCAGGAGTGGATGCAGCAACTCAGCGACAAGGCCGTTGACGAGTTGTCTCGGAGCCACTTCGACATCCCAGAGCCGGTAAAGCGCCTCGAATGCTTGATTGCGCCCACCCAGGAGGGTGGCATCTATTACACGAGCCCCAGCGATGATTTCTCGCGTGCCGGTCGTATGTGGTGGTCAGTGCCCGAGGGCGTAACGGAATTCGATACCTGGCGCGAGACGACAACCGTCTACCACGAGGGAGTTCCTGGCCACCACCTCCAACTTGGCCAGGCCGTCTACAACCGCGCCAAGCTCAACACCTGGCGACGCCAGCTCGCCGGCACCTCCGGCCACGCCGAAGGCTGGGCACTGTACGCCGAGCGGCTGATGCAGGATCTCGGCTACCTCGACGATCCAGGCGACAGGCTCGGGATGCTTGACGGCCAGCGCATGCGTGCGGCCAGGGTCGTTCTCGACATCGGCGTGCACCTCGGCAAGCCCCGACTCGACGGAACCGGGATCTGGGATTGGGACTACGCGCTCGACTTCATGGGCAAGAACGTCAACATGAACGAGCAGTTCGTGCGCTTTGAGGTGAACCGTTACTTCGGCTGGCCGGGCCAGGCGCCCTCTTACAAGGTCGGCCAGCGCATCTGGGAGCAGATCCGCGACCAGTACAAGTCTGACGAGGGCGACGCGTTCAACATCAAGGAATTCCATCGCAAGGCGCTCGACATTGGGGGAGTGGGGCTCGACACCCTGCGTGCTGCACTGCTGAAGCCAGCCCAGACCAGCTAACCTCGCCTGCCGCCATGGCTGATTCATAGGAGTTGGCAAGGTTTCCTTCATCCCCGCCATGCCCGTTCCATAGTGAATGACGGTTCGCTGGGGGCATGAACAAACGCCGCACGATAGTACTTTCCTCGGCGATGGCATTGGTCATTGTTGCCAGCGGGGGCGCGACCTGGGCGCTCGACCGGTTTGTGGTTGAACACGTCGAGATTGCTGACGTTGCCAGCTACGAGGCCGAGTATTCCGGGGTCGACACCCCCGTCATTTCCACGACCGAGGGCAGCTACACCGACTCAACCTACGAGTCCGACCAGTCGAGCGTCTCCGTGTCCACGGTGACCACCGGCAGCGGCGACTCGACGGTGACCTACTACGTCGCTGACGTCACCCTGACGGACGCGACGGTGCTGCGATCAGCCTTCGCGAGCAATCAATTCGGTACCAATATCGTGGAAGACACCTCGACGATCGCGGCAGCGAACGACGCCGTCTTTGCGATCAACGGGGACTATTACGGCTTCCGGGACAGCGGGATCGTTATCCGCAACGGTGTGACGTACCGCGACTCCGGCGCACGTGAAGGACTCGCGTTCTACCGCGACGGAACCGTCGAGGTCTACGACGAAACAGCCACGAACGCGGCCGACCTCGTGTCGGCCGGGGTCTGGAACACACTGTCGTTCGGCCCTGCCATCCTCGAAGACGGCCTGGTAGTGGACGGGATCGAGGACGTCGAGATCGACACCAACATCGGCAACCACAGCATTCAGGGCGCGCAGCCACGAACGGCTGTAGGAGTCATCGACGACAACCATCTCGTGTTCGTAGTGGTTGACGGGCGCAGTCCCGGCTACAGCGCCGGGGTCACCCTGCCCGGGTTGGCCGAGATCTTCACGTCCCTCGGTGCCGTTACCGCTTACAACCTGGATGGTGGCGGGTCATCGACGATGGTCTTCAACGACGCAGTCGTGAACAACCCTCTCGGCGCGGGCGTCGAACGTGCCACCTCCGACATCTTGTACGTGGCGGGTTGAGACGATGATCGTTCTGATCCCGGCTTACGAACCACGCGACACCCTCGTCACCCTCGTGACGGACCTCCTGGCGAAGGATCCCCAGGTCCGCATCCTTATCGTCGACGACGGAAGCTCATCGGTGTACGCCCCGGTGTTCGAGAGAGCGGCGGCCGCCGGCGCCGAGGTCATCGGTTATCGGGGCAATCGCGGCAAGGGCCATGCGCTCAAGTTCGGCTTCGCGTATGTCAGGGAGCTGTACCCGGGCGAGGATGTCGTCAGTGCAGACAGTGACGGGCAGCACCTGCCGACCGACATCCTTCGGATAGCCGAGCGACTTCGCACGGAATCCGACGCGCTTGTGCTCGGCGGTCGGGCCTTCAGCGGCGATGTGCCAGCACGCAGCCGTTTCGGCAACGCGCTGAGCCGCACGCTGTTCCGCATCGCAACGGGCCTTTCGGTGCGCGATACGCAAACCGGTCTGCGCGGATTCCCGTCGGCTCTCCTCGAGTGGCTCGACACCATTCCGGGGGAGCGCTTCGAGTACGAGCTGGCGATGCTCCTGCGCGCACGAGAGTCGGGGGTAAGGATCGTCGAGGTGTCCATCGCGACTGTCTACCTGGACGGCAACTCCTCATCCCACTTCCGACCTGTCGTCGACTCGCTCCGCGTCATGAGGCCACTTGCTCTCTTTGGCCTGTCGTCCCTTGGCTCCTTCGTGCTTGACCTGGTAGCGGTTCAGTTGCTGATCCTGCTCACCGGATCCCTCGTGGCTGCCGTTTTCGGGGCGCGGATGATCAGCGGCACGGCAAACTTCCTCATCAACCGCCACCTCGTGTTCGGCGCGACGGAACCCCGCCCGCGCAGGCAGCTGCTTCGGTACATCATCCTGGCCATCGCGATTGTGGTGGCGAGCTACCTGGGCATCCTTGCGCTCACCGGACTCGGCGTCGCTCTTGTTCCCTCGAAGATCATCGTCGACGTCGTCCTGTACATCGTCAGCTATCAGATGCAGCGACTCGTTATATTCGCCAGCACCAAGCGACCCGCCGCCGGACCGGAGCCACGGGTGGTACTCGAGTCGCAGGCACGCTAAGCTGGAATGTCACATTCGTGGCATCTATCCGCATGCCTCTGGCTACAGAAAAATTGCACAACGTGCCAGCGGCCCAATCATGTCCATACCGGAGCAACTACTACATGACAATCGTAACGACCGACAAGGCACCCAAGCAGGTCGCCATCAATGACATCGGATCTGCTGAAGACTTTCTCGCCGCGGTCGAAAAGACACTGAAGTTTTTCAACGACGGAGACCTCATCGAGGGCACCGTCGTCAAAATCGATCGTGACGAGGTCCTCCTCGACGTCGGTTACAAGACCGAGGGCGTTATTCCCTCCCGCGAACTCTCCATCAAACATGATGTAGACCCGACAGAGGTCGTCCAGGTTGGCGACACCGTCGAGGCACTCGTTCTCCAGAAGGAGGACAAAGAGGGCCGTCTCATCCTGTCCAAGAAGCGCGCACAGTACGAGCGCGCATGGGGCGATGTTGAGAAGATCAAGGAAGCCGATGGCGTCGTGACCGGTTCGGTCATCGAGGTCGTCAAGGGTGGACTTATCGTCGACATCGGACTCCGTGGATTCCTGCCGGCATCGCTCATCGAGCTGCGCCGCGTTCGCGACCTCACGCCGTACCTCGGCCAGGAGATCGAGGCCAAGATCCTCGAGCTCGACAAGAACCGCAACAACGTTGTGCTTTCGCGTCGCGCCCTCCTTGAGCAGACCCAGAGCGAAAGCCGCACGACCTTCCTCAACAACCTCGCCAAGGGCCAGGTTCGCAAGGGTGTCGTCTCCTCGATCGTCAACTTCGGCGCATTCGTCGACCTCGGCGGTGTGGACGGACTCGTTCACGTTTCCGAGCTGTCGTGGAAGCACATCGAGCACGCCTCAGAGGTTGTCGAGGTTGGCCAGGAGGTCACCGTCGAGATCCTCGAGGTCGACCTCGAGCGCGAGCGCGTTTCACTGTCGCTCAAGGCAACGCAGGAAGACCCGTGGCAGGTATTCGCCCGCACGCACGCAATCGGCCAGGTTGCACCCGGAAAGGTCACCAAGCTCGTTCCCTTCGGCGCGTTCGTTCGCGTTGCAGAGGGCATCGAGGGCCTCGTGCACATCTCCGAGCTGTCGGGCAAGCACGTTGAGCTCGCTGAGCAGGTTGTCTCTGTCAACGACGAGGTCTTCGTCAAGGTCATCGACATCGACCTCGAGCGTCGCCGCATCTCGCTCTCGCTGAAGCAGGCGAACGATGGCGTCGACCCCGAAGGAACCGAGTTCGACCCGGCACTCTACGGAATGCTCACCGAGTACGACGACCAGGGCAACTACAAGTACCCGGACGGATTCGACCCGGAGACGAACGAGTGGAAAGAGGGCTTCGAGACCCAGCGCGAGAAGTGGGAGCAGGATTACGCTGCAGCCCAGGAGCGTTGGGAACAGCACAAGAAGCAGGTCGCAGCGGCCGCACTCCAGGAGGACATGCCTGTCACGGGCGTTCCCGCCGGAGCATCATCGTTCGGCAGCGACGAGACGCCTACGGGCGCCGGCACGCTCGCAGACGACGAGGCGCTTGCAGCTCTTCGCGAGAAGCTGAGCAACAACTCCTAATCGAGTAGGCCCCACAGGGCACAGCACGAATGGCCGGTCTCCTCGGAGGCCGGCCATTCGTCGTTCCCGGCCAGCCCGCGCGGCTGACCTCGTGTCGGGTTAGACGCGCAGCGCGCGCTGCTCTGCCCGGCGCCGACGGGATCTCCGCAGCAGCACCACGAACCCCATGACCAGCCCTCCGAGAGCCACGATAACGAGCACGGGCAACAGCAACGCCAGAACGCTCAGGATGATGCTGCTGAAGTCTTCCAGCGTGCTCACCACGGGAGCCGCGACGCCAGCGGTTGCCGCATTCAGCGCCGGGCGCGACGCCGTCTTGATGACATGCGTAATGAGGGCAAGCAGTATCCCGACGACGATGGGAACCCAACCGTTCGAACTGAAAAACGCCGCAGGGTCTTCCACGATTGCCGTTTCGGAGGTCGAGCCCGTTCCAAAAGCGATGCCGCCCGCGGCCGGCCGCACGATCGTCTGGATCCAGTCGTTCACAGAATCGACGACGGGAATCTTGTCGGCGGCGACCTCGATGACCAGCAGCACACCGAGGATGATCAGCACCCAGTCGTTGGCCAGCCATGCCCAGGCCGCTGGCAGCTCCACGAAGTCGAGAAAGCGACCGGCGAGGCCAAGAACGAGCAGCGGGATGTACGCATTGAGTCCGGCCGCCACGGCCAATCCGGTTCCCGTCAGGATCTCGAACATCAGCGTCTTCCTTCCATAATCTGACGTTACCAGCCGTGCGCCGCTAACATGGGCGCGTGTATTTGATTGGGCTGACCGGCGGAATTGCGTCCGGAAAATCTGTCGTGGCGCGTCGACTTGCCGAGCACGGCGCGATCGTCGTGGATGCCGATCAGGTGGCCCGTGATGTGGTCGAGCCGGGCACGCCAGCGCTGGTGGCAATCGCCGCTCAATTCGGCAATGAGGTCATCCACAACGACGGAACTCTCGACCGTGCCGCCCTCGGTTCGATCATCTTCAGCGATCCAGCGCAACGCAAAGTTCTCAACGAAATCACCCATCCCGCGGTGCTCGAGGCCTCTCACGCTCTCTTTGCCGCGGCCGAGGCCGCAGACCCTCGTGCTGTCGTGGTCTATGACGTTCCGCTGCTTGCCGAGGGAACACGGGTCGACGAGTTCGACCTCGTTGTCGTTGTTCACGCCTCGGCCGAGACTCGCATCGCGCGGATGGTGGAGCTGCGCGGGCTCAGTCGGGAAGACGCCGAGAGGCGGATCGGATCCCAGGCCTCCGATGCAGAGCGGTTGGCCATCGCCGACGTGATCATCGGCAGTGATGGCACCCTCGACGAGACTCTGGCACAAGCCGACGATCTGTGGCTTCGCGTTGTGGAGTCCGCCCTGAGCAAACACCGGCGGTGATGTCGGTGGGGGTGCCTAAGCTTGAAACATGGAACCCACACGCTCGGTGCGACCCTTCGAGGTCGTCAGTGAGTACATTCCGAGCGGCGATCAGCCCCAGGCGATCGCCGAACTCGCGCAACGCATCAATGCGGGTGAAACCGACGTGGTATTGCTCGGGGCTACGGGCACCGGCAAGTCGGCGACAACCGCCTGGCTGATCGAGCAGGTTCAGCGGCCCACACTGGTGCTGTCGCACAACAAAACCCTCGCGGCGCAGCTCGCCAATGAGTTCCGCGACCTCATGCCCAATAATGCTGTCGAGTACTTCGTGTCCTACTACGACTACTACCAGCCAGAGGCCTACATCCCACAGACCGATACGTTCATCGAGAAAGACTCCTCGATCAACGCCGAGGTAGAGCGCCTTAGACATTCGACGACGAACTCACTGCTCAGTCGCCGTGACGTCGTCGTCGTGTCGACGGTGTCGTGCATCTACGGCCTCGGTGCCGCTGAGTCATACCTTGAGGCGATGGTCGCGCTTCAGGTGGGGCAGCAGATCGACCGCGAGACCCTCATCCGACGCTTCGTGTCGATGCAGTACCAGCGCAATGACTATGACTTCTCCCGCGGCACCTTCAGGGTGCGTGGTGACACCATCGAGATCATCCCGGTGTACGAAGAGCTGGCGATCCGCATCGAGATGTTCGGCAACGAGATCGAGGCGATCTTCGCGCTCCATCCATTGACGGGCGAAGTCGTGAAGACCATGGATGCGGTGTCCGTCTTCCCCGGAACCCACTACGCCGCCAGCCCAGCCACGATCCAGCGCGCCATCGTCACGATTCAGGACGAACTCGCCGAGCGCCTTCAGGAGTTCGAACGTCAGGGCAAGCTCCTGGAGGCCCAGCGGCTTCGCATGCGCACCACCTTTGACATCGAAATGATGGAGCAGATCGGTTTCTGCAACGGAATCGAGAACTATTCGCGCCATATGGACGGTCGACAGCCTGGCGAGGCGCCTCACTGTCTGCTCGACTATTTCGCTGAGGACTTCCTCGTCGTTATCGACGAGTCCCACGTTACGGTCCCGCAAATCGGCGCCATGTACGAGGGCGACGCCTCGCGCAAACGCACCCTTGTGGAGCACGGCTTCAGGCTGCCGAGCGCCATGGACAACCGTCCGCTCAAGTGGGAAGAATTCCTGGGGCGCGTCGGGCAGAAGGTCTATCTGTCAGCTACACCCGGCAAGTACGAACTCGGCATCACCGATTCTGTGGTCGAACAGGTCATCAGGCCCACGGGACTTGTCGATCCGCAAATCCTCGTGAAACCGTCCAAGGGCCAGATAGACGACCTGCTCGAGGAGATCCGCATCAGGGTCGATAAGAACGAGCGTGTTCTGGTCACGACGCTGACAAAGAAGATGGCGGAGGAGCTCACCGAATTCCTGGGGGAGCATGGCGTGCGGGTTCGCTACCTCCATTCGGATGTCGACACCCTGCGCAGGGTCGAGTTGCTCACCGAGCTGAGACAGGGTGTCTACGACGTCCTCGTCGGCATCAACCTGCTGCGCGAGGGTCTCGACCTGCCCGAGGTCTCTCTCGTTGCCATTCTCGACGCCGACAAAGAGGGTTTCCTGCGATCGGGCACCTCCCTCATCCAGACAATCGGTCGAGCAGCGCGAAACGTCTCCGGCGAGGTCCACATGTACGCGGACCGCATGACCGATTCGATGGCGAAAGCCATCGATGAGACCACTCGCCGTCGCGACAAGCAGATTGCCTACAACCTCGAGCGCGGCATCGATCCTCAGCCGCTTCGCAAGAAGATCGCCGACATCACCGATCAGATCATGCGCGAGGCAGGCGATACCGCCGCCGTGCTCGCCGGAAAATCGGATGCGAGTCGCAAACGCGCTCCCACGCCGAATCTCAAGCGAGAGGGCCTCGCCGCTGCGGGCGGCAATGACCTCGAGAAGATCATCTTCGAACTCAACGAGCAGATGCTTCAGGCAGCCGGCGAACTCAAGTTCGAGCTCGCGGGCCGCCTGCGAGACGAAGTCCAGGATCTTAAGCGGGAACTGCGCCAGATGGAGCAGGCCGGTCATCTCCAGTAAGAAGACGCCCATGAACCTCCCGCCAAGATCAACCGTGCACCGCCCACCGTCCAGCTTCAATGTCGGTGGCATCCGTAGGATATAGAGAGTGTCAATTACTGAAATCGAAGAGCTGGACGAGAGCGCAATGCTCGATGCAATCGACGCAAAAGGCGCACCACATGGCCTGCTGAGTGTTCGTGGAGCCCGCGTCCACAATTTGCGTAACGTCGACCTCGAAATCCCTCGCGATTCACTCGTCGTCTTCACGGGGTTGTCCGGGTCCGGCAAATCGAGCCTGGCCTTCGACACCATCTTTGCCGAGGGGCAGCGCCGCTACGTCGAGTCCCTCTCCGCCTACGCCCGGCAGTTCCTGGGCCAGGTCGACCGCCCGGACGTCGACTTCATCGAAGGGCTGAGCCCCGCGGTATCCATCGATCAGAAGTCGACGAACCGCAACCCCAGGTCGACCGTGGGAACGATCACCGAGATCTACGACTACATGCGCCTGCTGTGGGCAAGGATCGGTGTGCCGCACTGCCCGGAATGCGGCGAACTCATCTCGCGACAAAGTGTGCAGCAGATCGCCGATCAGCTCATGACACTCGAAACCGGCACGCGCTATCAGCTGGTGAGCCCCGTCATCACCCAGAAGAAGGGTGAATTCGTCGATCTCTTCAGCGAGCTCGCCTCGAGCGGCTATTCACGGGCCCTTGTCGACGGTGAGCAGATCCAGCTGAGCGATCCGCCGAAGCTGAAGAAGCAGTACAAGCACGACATTTCGGTAGTGGTTGACCGCCTCGTCGCCGGCGACGACATCCTCACCCGGCTGACTGATTCACTCGAGACCGCGCTGCGTCTCACCGACGGCATCGTGTCCGTCAACTATGTGGATCTTGAGGGGGATGCCGCATGGCGCACCTATTCCGAGAAACTGTCCTGCCCCAACAATCACGCACTCCAGTTGACCGAAATCGAGCCGCGCACCTTCTCGTTCAACGCACCGTTCGGCGCGTGCCCGGAGTGCTCCGGGCTCGGCACCCGGATGTCTGTCGATGCTGATCTGCTGATCGCAGGCGACAGTGTGAGTCTCGCCGACGGTGCGATCCTGCCGTGGACGAGCGCGGGCAAGGGCCTGTTCAACTACTTCGAGAAGCTGCTCGTTGGGCTGTCCCAGGATCTGGACTTCTCGCTGAAGACGCCGTGGGGGGAGTTGTCTGCCGACGTGCAGGAAGCGATTTTACGCGGCAACAACTTCCAGGTGACCGTGAAGTGGAAGAACCGCTTCGGTCGCGAGATGAAGTACTCGACCGGCTTCGAAGGCGTCATCCCCTACATGGAGCGCAAATACATCGAGGCCGAGACAGACTCGCAGCGCCAGCGTGTGGCCGACTATCTCCGAGAAATTCCGTGCCCGGTGTGCGATGGCAAGCGGCTCAAACCCGAGGTACTGGCCGTCACTGTCGAGGGCGCGAGCATCTCCGACGTTTGTGAGCTGAGCCTGCTCGACTCCTACGAGTTCATGCAGAACCTGGTGCTGTCGACCCGCGATGCGAAGATTGCAGCCCAGGTGCTTCGTGAGATCCGCCTCAGGCTCGAGTTCCTGATTGAGGTCGGTTTGAGCTACCTCAACCTGATGCGCGCGGCCGCAACCCTCAGCGGCGGTGAAGCACAGCGCATTCGTCTTGCGACACAGATCGGCTCGGGGCTGACCGGCGTGCTCTACGTTCTGGATGAGCCCAGCATCGGTCTGCACCAGCGCGACAACCGTCGTCTGATCGAAACTCTCGTCAAGCTCAAGAATCTCGGCAACACCCTGATCGTCGTTGAGCACGACGAAGACACCATCAGAACTGCCGACTGGATCGTTGACATCGGCCCAGGGGCGGGCGAACACGGCGGCATGGTCGTGCACTCGGGTTCATACGAGGGACTTCTGGCGAATCCCGAATCCATCACGGGTGACTACCTTGCCGGGCGTAGAAAGATCGAGACGCCGAAGAAGCGCAGGAAAATCGACAAGTCCCGTCAGGTCATTGTCGAGGGCGCGAAGGCCAACAACCTCAGGAATGTCACAGTGGGATTCCCGCTGGGCGTTTTCACGGCGGTGACCGGCGTCAGCGGGTCGGGCAAGTCCAGCCTGGTCAACGACATCCTGTACAAGGTGCTCGCCAACCAGCTCAACGGAGCACGCCAGGTTGCCGGAAAACACACCAGGGTCACCGGCCTCGACAACCTCGATAAGGTCGTGCACGTCGACCAGGCACCCATCGGTCGCACCCCGCGGTCGAACCCGGCAACGTACACCGGCGTGTTCGACAAGATCCGCACCCTGTTCTCCGAAACCGCAGACGCGAAGGCTCGCGGGTACCTGCCCGGCCGATTCAGCTTCAACGTCAAGGGCGGTCGCTGCGAGAACTGCTCCGGTGACGGAACCATCAAGATTGAAATGAACTTCCTGCCAGACGTGTACGTGGCGTGCGAGGTGTGCGGGGGAGCCCGGTACAACCGCGAGACCCTCGCGGTGAAGTACAAGAGCAAAAACATCGCCGAAGTGCTCGACATGCCCATCAGCGAAGCCGCAGAGTTCTTCGAGGCCATCTCGTCGATCCACCGGTACCTCAGGACGCTCGAAGAGGTCGGGCTCGGTTATGTCCGACTCGGCCAAAGCGCGACCACTCTGTCTGGTGGCGAGGCACAACGTGTGAAGCTCGCGACAGAACTGCAGCGACGGTCGATGGGCCGCAGCATTTACGTTCTCGATGAACCCACCACGGGTCTCCATTTCGAGGATGTGCGCAAACTGCTCATGGTGCTGAACGGTCTGGTCGATAAGGGCAACACCGTCATCGTGATTGAGCACAACCTCGATGTCATCAAGTCGGCCGACTGGCTGATCGATCTCGGCCCCGAGGGCGGCGCCGGAGGTGGCGAGGTGCTGTCGATCGGCACACCCGAGCAATTGGCGAAGGTGGAGGGCAGCCACACCGGCATGTTCCTCAAAGAAACGCTGGAAGGAAGTCGTGCTTAGCCCGCACGCGGCCTGAGCACGCTAACGATGGCCACCACGGTCAGCTGGCGTCCGAAGGCGGGCGAGATCCCGCAGCAGGCGGGCGTATACAGATTTCGCGATGCCTCGTCGCGAGTGCTGTATGTCGGTAAGGCGAAGAACCTCAGGTCAAGGCTGAGCAACTACTTCGCGCCGCTCAACTCGCTGCACGAACGCACGCGCAGAATGGTGCTGACCGCCTCGTCAGTGGAGTGGACCGTCGTCAGCAACGACTTCGAGGCGCTGCAACTGGAATTCACCTGGATCAAGGAATTCGATCCGCCGTTCAACGTTCAGTACAAAGATGACAAGTCGTACCCCTATCTGGCGATAACGCTCGGCGATCCGGTGCCGCGGGTTCTTGTGACTCGCAACCGTTCCATCCCCAACGCCCGCTACTTCGGGCCGTACAGTCGCGCGTGGGCGATCCGCGAGACCGTCGACATCATGCTCAAGGCATTCCCGATGCGAAGCTGCACTGAGACCACCTTCAAACGAGCCCAACAGACCGGCCGTCCATGCCTGCTTGGCGACATTGGCAAATGTGCGGCGCCCTGCGTGGGACGAGTAACGCTCGAAGAGCACAAGTCGATCGCACTGGATTTCGCAAGCTTCATGGGCGGCAACGACTCCCGATACGTGGCCGGCATCACGAAACGGATGAAAGAGGCATCTGCGGCGATGGACTACGAGTCCGCGGCGCGTTTTCGAGATCAGATCGCCGCGATGGAGACAGCGCTGGCGAAGAATGCCGTGGTGCTCGACGACGGCGTCGACGCCGACCTCTTTGGTATCGCTCACGACGAACTCGCCGCGGCCGTGCAGCAGTTCATCGTGCGCGGCGGCCGCATCCGGGGTGTGAGGGGATGGGTCGTCGACAAGGAGCTGGATGTCGAACTGCCAGACCTGGTCGAGTCGGTGCTGCAGAACGCCTATGAAGACGCGGTACCACCGCGCGACGTTTTCGTCCCGGCGCTTCCGGATGACGCGCCAGCTCTCGGGCGGTGGCTGGGGGAGCTGCGTGGCCCTGGTGCCCGGGTGAGGCTTGCTGTCGCGCAGCGCGGAGACAAGGCAGCCCTGTCACAGACGGTGACGCAGAACGCCCAAAATGCCCTCATCCTGTACAAGACCCGCCGCAGCGGTGACTTCGTGGCACGATCGCAGGCCCTCTCCGATATTCAGGAGGCGCTGTCGATGCCGGATGCGCCGCTGCGCATGGAGTGCTACGACGTGTCACACCTGAGCGGCACCAACATCGTCGCGTCGATGGTCGTATTCGAAGACGGTCTGCCGCGCAAAGACCAGTACCGCCGCTTCAGCATTCCGGAATCAACGGACGACACCGAATCGATCTATCAGACACTGTCGCGGCGTCTTGCTTACCTGAAAGAGCCGGCCACCAGCACCGTTTCTGAGGCGCTCGACGCGGCCGACGGTGTCGAGACGAGGCGAAAGAAGTTCGCGTACCCACCGCAACTATTGATCGTGGATGGCGGGCAACCGCAGGTCGCTGCGGCGCAGCGTGCGCTCGACGACGCCGGCATCACCGGCATTCAGCTGTGCGGCATAGCCAAACGGCTCGAGGAGATCTGGCTGCCCGACTCTGACTTCCCGGTCATCCTCCCTCGAAACAGCGACGCTCTCTTCCTCATTCAACGGATTCGTGACGAAGCGCACAGGTTCGCGATCAGCTATCAGCGACAGAAGCGCAAAAACGACATCCAGTCGGTGCTTGCCGAGATTCCGGGGCTCGGCCCGGCACGCGTTCGTGAGCTCCTCAGGCACTTTGGGTCGGTCTCGAGTCTGAGGAAGGCGGACGCAGACGCCATCACCGAGGTGAAGGGCATCGGTCCCGCGCTGGCCTCCACAGTGGTCGAGCGGCTCCAACAGTGACAACCTGCCGCTAGTCTTGGTTCACGATGCCGCCCGAGCTTGATCACCAGGAAATGTTGATTGTCACCGGTATGTCCGGTGCCGGTCGATCCACCGTAGCCAACGCCCTTGAAGACCTGGGCTGGTATGTCGTCGACAACCTTCCGCCCCAGATGCTCACGCCCCTCGTTGAGCTCGCGAAGAAGGCTGGCGAGTCGCTCCCACGAATCGCTGCGGTCGTCGACGTGCGCGGGGGCCGCTTGTTCTCCGACGTTCAGGAAGCTATCGGCTCACTTCGCGACACGATCGCAATGCGCGTCCTTTTCCTGGAGGCAACTGACGCGGCGTTGGTGCGCCGCTTCGAGCAGGTGCGGCGGCCACATCCACTTCAGGGCGACGGCACCACCCTCGATGGAATTGCCGCCGAACGTCAACGAATGGTAGAACTTCGCTCCACAAGCGACATCGTCATCGATACGTCTGAACTAAATATTCACCAGCTTGCGACAACGATTGCAGAACGGTTCGCTGCCGCAGACACCGCCGGACTCAGCATCACGGTCGAAAGCTTCGGGTACAAATACGGCCTTCCCGCGGATGCGGACATGGTCGCAGACTGCCGATTCCTACCGAACCCGTTCTGGATTCCAGAGCTCAAGTCGCTCAACGGCAAGGACGTCGAAGTGCAAGAATATGTTCTTGCTCAGCCTGGCGCATCAGATTTTGTTTCGAGTTACTCGAAGGCGATGGAGCCGGTATTCGCCGGCTTCCAGCGCGAGAATAAGCGACACGCTACGATCGCCATCGGTTGCACGGGCGGCAAACATCGCTCCGTCGCGATTGCAGAAGAGCTCGCGGGTCTTCTGCGTGAGCTTCCCGGCGTTGTCGTCAACGTCAAGCATCGCGACCTCGGGCGCGAGTGACCCGGCGGCGGTATTCCGATACAGCCTGCCCCATGAATGAAGGAGAAACCTGTGGCATTGACCGCCGAGGTGAAGGAAGAACTGACGAGCATCACGTCGGGTAAAACGACGGTGCGTGCGGCGGAGCTTGCGACCATCCTGCGTTTTTCGGGTGGTCTCCACATGATTTCGGGCAGGATCGCCGTCGAGTCCGAGCTCGAAACGGAGCAATTGGCGCGGCGGGTGCGCAAGGACATCGCGGAACTGTACGGAGTGCGTTCCGATGCCTCCGTCGTATCAGCTTCCGGTACGCGTCGAACCAGCCACTTCCTGGTGCGGGTTCTCGACGGCGGCGAAACGCTGGCGCGGCAGACTGGCCTGCTGGACGCGCGCCGACGGCCGATCCGCGGATTGCCGAACCGGCTCACCACAGGCAGCCAGGAGGAGCTCTCGGCCGTATGGCGCGGGGCATTCCTGGCCGCAGGAAGTCTGACAGACCCCGGTCGTTCCGCCGCGCTGGAGATCACGTGCCCCGGAAATGAGGCCGCCATGGCTCTCGTTGGTGCTGCCGGCCGACTGAAGGTCTCGGCGAAGGCCAGAGAAGTCAGGGGCGTGCACCGTGTCGTTGTACGCGACGGTGAAGCGATCAGCGCAATGCTCGTGCTGATGGGTGCTCAGAAGAGTGTGCTGAGTTGGAATGAACTTCGCCAGCGTCGCGAAGTCAGGGCGACGGCAAACCGGCTCGTCAACTTCGACGACGCGAACCTGCGTCGTTCAGCGCAGGCCGCGGTCGCGGCCTGCGCCCGTGTGGAACGAGCACTCGAGATCCTCGGCGACGATGTTCCCTTCCACCTGCAGTACGCCGGGCAGCTGCGCCTTCGATTCCGCGACTCCAGCCTTGACGAGTTGGGCCACCACGCCGACCCACCCATGACGAAGGACGCGGTCGCCGGCAGGATCCGCCGCCTGCTCGCCATGGCTGACAAGCGCGCCAGCGACCTTGGAATTCTGGGAACCGACGCCAACCTTCCGCCCGATCTCGACGAGTAGGCCGTCCGTTCGATTCCGCAACGAGGACGCATTCGATGGGCGCACTGTTGTGGTGAGTAGACTGGAAAGGTCACCCCAACACGATTTCGGATCGTTCTCAGGGGCCTATTTGCTAGGAGATAACGTTGGCTGAATACACCCTTCCTGAACTTGCATACGACTACTCGGCGCTTGCCCCGAGCATCAGTGGTGCGATCATGGAGCTTCACCACAGCAAGCACCACCAGGCGTACGTGACGGGCGCCAATGCTGCGCTTGCCGGGCTCGCCGCAGCTCGTGATTCTGGCGACCTCGCCAATGTCAACAAGCTCGAGAAAGACCTGTCGTTCAACCTCGGCGGCCACGTAAACCATTCGATTTTCTGGACCAACCTGTCTCCGGATGGCGGCGACAAGCCGACCGGCGATCTCGCCAGTGCCATCGACGACCACTTCGGCTCGTTCGACAAGTTCACCGCGCATTTCACCGCAACGGCCATGGGCGTGCAGGGTTCAGGCTGGGCAGTGCTCGCCTGGGATTCGCTCGGTGAGAACCTCATCATCGTGCAGTTCTTCGACCAGCAGGGCAACCTGCCTGCCGGCATTGTCCCGCTGCTGATGCTGGACGTCTGGGAGCACGCCTACTACCTCGACTACAAGAACGTGCGCGCCGACTACGTGAAGGCGTTCTGGAATATCGCCAACTGGGCGAACGTCCAGCAGCGCTTCGACGCAGCGCGCGAAAAGACGAGCGGGCTGCTGCTACTGTCGTAGCGGCGTCGTGGCCGGTCGCAACGGCGCCCGGCCACCATCACCTCCACCACCACCACACAAGCACGAAGCGTCCAAGACGCCTGAGCAACAGGAGCACTAGTGACCGTCAAGATCGGCATTAACGGATTCGGCCGCATCGGCCGTAACTTCTTCCGCGCAGCACTCGCGAAGGGGAGCGACATCGAGATCGTCGCTGTCAACGACCTCGATAACCCTGCAGCACTCGCCCACCTTCTCAAGTACGACACCGTGGGCGGCCGACTTGACGCGACCGTTGAGGTTGACGGCGACACGATCGTGGTGAACGGCAAACCGATCAAGGTCCTCGCCGAGCGCGACCCCGCCGCTCTTCCGTGGGGCGAGCTCGGAGTCGACATCGTCATCGAGTCCACTGGCCGCTTCACCAAGTCCGACGATGCTCGCAAGCACATCATTGCTGGCGCCAAGAAGGTCATCGTCTCCGCTCCGGCTACCGGTTCGGATGTCGCAACTCTCGTTCTCGGCGTCAACGAGGACACATACGACGCTGCGATCCACGACATCATCTCGAACGCTTCTTGCACCACGAACTGCCTCGCGCCGCTGGCCAAGGTCTTCATGGAGAGCTTCGGCATCGAGCGTGGCCTCATGACCACGGTTCACGCATACACGGCAGACCAGAACCTGCAGGATGGCCCGCACAGCGACCTGCGTCGCGCCCGCGCCGCCGCCGCAAACATCATTCCGACCTCGACGGGTGCCGCGAAGGCTCTCGGACTGGTCATCCCGGAGCTCGTGGGAAAGCTTGACGGATACGCCTTGCGCGTTCCCGTCATCACCGGCTCGATCACAGACCTCACCATCACGGCGTCGCGCCCGGTCACGGTCGAAGAGGTCAACGCTGCATACAAGGCAGCAGCCGAGGGACCGCTCAAGGGCATCCTCAAGTACACCGAAGACGAGATCGTGTCGAGCGACATCGTCGGCGACCCGCACTCCTCGATCTTCGACGCCGGACTCACCAAGGTGATCGGCGACCAGGTCAAGGTCGCATCGTGGTACGACAACGAGTGGGGCTACTCGAACCGCCTCGTCGACGTCACCGAATTCGTCGGCGCCAGCCTCTAACACCCTCCGCAACGATGTCACTGCGAACGATTGACTCGCTGGGCGATCTGACGGGTAAGAAGGTTCTGGTCCGCTGCGACCTGAACGTTCCCTTGAAAGACGGTCAGATTACCGATGACGGTCGCATCCGTGCATCGCTGCCCACTCTTAACCGGTTGATCCAGGCTGGGGCACGCGTTATCGTCGTGTCCCATCTGGGTCGTCCCGATGGCGAACCGAACTCGAAGTACAGCCTCGCCCCCGTGGCGCAGCGGCTGTGCGAGTTGCTCGGCAAGCCCGTGGTGTTCGCCACGGACACAGTCGGCTCCGCAGCCGAAGAGTCCGTAGCGGAACTCGAAGACGGAGGCGTTGCACTGCTCGAAAACCTGCGTTTCAATGCGCATGAGACGAGCAAGGACGCGGGGGAGCGGGCGCAGTTCGCCGCGAAGCTCGCCGCGTTCGGCGATGCCTTCGTATCAGACGGCTTCGGCGTCGTACATCGAAAGCAAGCGAGCGTCTTCGAACTGGCAGAAGCGCTTCCCAGCGCCGCCGGCCTTCTCATCGAGCAGGAACTCGACGTGCTCGAGAGACTGACGGTCGTTCCAGAGAAGCCGTACACGGTCGTTCTCGGCGGTTCGAAGGTGTCAGACAAGCTTGCAGTCATCGGTGCGTTGCTGCCGAAGGTAGACCGTCTCCTCATCGGTGGAGGGATGCTCTTCACCTTCCTCGTTGCCCTGGGACACAAGGTCGGATCGAGCCTCCTGGAACTCGACCAGGTCGATGCGGTCAAGGGCTATCTCGCGGAAGCCGAAAGGCTGGGTGTCGAGATCGTCCTCCCCACCGACATCGTCGTTGCATCGGAATTCGGTGGCGACGCCGAGCACGTGGTCACGTCGGCTGATGCGATCGAAGAGACTGCCTTCGGTGCATCCGGACTGGGGCTCGATATCGGGCCGGATACCGCTGCTCGTTTCGCCGAGGCGATCATCGATTCGAAGACAGTCTTCTGGAACGGCCCGATGGGCGTTTTCGAGCTGGCTCCGTTCGCCGCGGGCACCCGCGCGGTCGCTTCTGCACTCACTACGTTCGAGGGGTTCGGGGTTGTTGGTGGTGGCGATTCCGCCGCCGCCGTCCGGGCTCTCGGTTTCAACGATGACCAATTCGGTCACATTTCAACTGGCGGTGGCGCGAGCCTCGAGTTCCTCGAAGGCAAGTCGCTGCCCGGCCTGGAGGTCCTCGGATGGCAAAAGTAGCTCGCGTCCCGCTTATTGCGGGCAACTGGAAATTGAACCTCGATCACCTGCAGGCGATCGCTTTCGTGCAGAAGCTCGACTGGACCCTTAAGGATGCCCGCCACGACTACGGCATCGAGGGCGCTGAGGTGGCCGTGTTCCCACCGTTCACCGATCTTCGCTCTGTGCAAAACCTGGTCGCTGCAGACAAGCTGGACATCGTTTACGGCGGCCAGGACCTCTCCGAACATGACTCGGGCGCATTCACCGGCGAGATCTCGGGCGCGTTCCTTAAGGCTCTCGATTGCACCTACGTGATCATCGGCCACTCCGAACGCCGCACCCTGCACGCCGAGACCGATGAACAGCTGGGCCGTAAGGTTGCCGCTGCCATCAAGCACGGTGTTGTTCCGGTGCTGTGCGTCGGCGAAACAGCCGAAGATCTCGAGACGCACGGCCCGAGTGCCGTGCCCGTTGCGCAATTGCGCGCAGCACTTGCCGGCATCAGCGGAACGCCCAACCTGGTCGTCGCTTACGAGCCCGTGTGGGCCATCGGATCTGGTCAGGCCGCAACTCCGGAGCAGGCGGAGCAGGTTGCCGCGACGCTACGCGCCACCCTCGCTGAGTTGTTGGGCGATGAGGTCGCCGACGCCACTCGGATCCTCTACGGCGGCTCGGTCAAGTCGAGCAACATCGCAGGGTTCATGCGGCAGCCGAACGTCGATGGTGCGCTCGTCGGTGGCGCAAGCCTGGATGTCACGGAATTCGCCAGCATTGCGCGCTTCCAGAAGCACGTCGGCACCTGATACTTCCCTTATTCCGCGCGCACCAGCGCGGTGAGAACCCCGACATCGACGACCTCGTGTTGTCGGATAGGATAGTCGAGGCTTTCGAAAGGTATTATTCGTGGAAATTCTTCAGGTAGCGCTTCAGGTCGTTCTCGGGCTCACAAGCTTGCTGCTCACTCTGCTCATCCTGCTGCACCGCGGTCGCGGTGGCGGCCTCTCCGACATGTTCGGTGGCGGCGTCACGTCCAACCTCGGTGCGTCCGGGGTTGCCGAGCGAAACCTCAACCGAATTACCGTCATTCTTGGTGTGGTCTGGATCAGCTGCATCGTGTTCCTCGGACTCATCACCAAATTCGACGGAGCTTAGGCCCAACTCGAGCCCACTCGTTCATAACGGGGCTCGTCCAGCACATCACAACAACAGTTCGAACTAAGGGGCATCGTGGCATCAGGCGGAAGTGCAATTCGAGGTTCTCGTGTAGGCGCAGGCCCCATGGGCGAGCAGGATCGTGGATTCCACGCTGATCGCATCCAGGTCTCGTACTGGGATGAGATGGGCAACGAAACAGTCCGCAATTTCGCTGCGAACCTGCCGGATGAAGAGATCCCAGAGACGATCGACTCGCCGTCAACCGGTCTTCCTGCCGGACGCGACAAGGAAAATCCTCCGTCTGTCACCAAGCTCGAGCCTTACAAGACCCACCTCGCATACGTGAAAGAGCGCCGCAGCGAGGAAGAGGCGGCACAGCTTCTCGAAGAGGCACTCGTGCAGCTTCGCGCGCGACGCGGAACAGTCACCAACTAACATCTGCGGCCAACCGAACGAGGTTCGGTTGGCCACGTCAGGTCTCGTCGATCGCCCGTTTAGATGACCAGGCCGTGGTCATCAGCGCCGGTCCAGAACTGCCCGGGCGCGATCAGATTCTCAGGAACTTGAGCCGCTGCGTCAGCGTCGACGAAGAACAGCGTCTTGCGGCGTCCCTCCACTCCCGCGGCAGGCACCTCGTTCACACCGGCACCAGCCAACGTCAGGCCAAGTGCCGAGGCCTTGTCTGCGCCAGCCACCACGAGCCACACTCGCGCCGATGAGTTGATCACCGGCAGGGTGAGGCTCAGTCGCTCCGGTGGCGGCTTGGGTGAGTTTCGCACCGAGATAACGGTTTTCTCGCGCTCGAGAATTCCGCCGCGCTCGGGAAACAGCGAGGCGATGTGTCCGTCCGGTCCCATTCCCAGGAAGGTGATGTCGAAATTTGGCATCGCAGCGTTTGCGGGGCTATGTGCGGTGATGAGAGCCGCATATGCGTCGGAAGCCTCGTCGAGCTCCACGCCGCTGTCGGATGCCGCGAAAGGATGAACACGGTCAGGGTCGAGCGGAACGTGATCGAGCAGCGCCGCGCGCGCCTGAGTCTCGTTACGGTCGGGATCGCCCGCCGGCAGCCAGCGCTCGTCGCCCCACCACACGTTGACGCGGCTCCAGTCGATGGAGTCGCGGGCCGGAGACGCGTTGATCGCCTCCAGAACGGCTGATCCCATGGTGCCACCGGTCAGAACCACGGAGGCCTCGTCAAACTCTGCGATGAGGTCGACGGCTTTGGTGATGAAGCGTGCAGCGACGGCTGCGGCAAGCGATGACTTATCCGGGTGCAGAATCACGCGACGTTCGTTGGTCATGACTTTGCTCCGGTCTGGACTGGTTCTTTTTCAGGCTTGCTGAGTTGGCCAACACCCTGCTGCACGACGTGACCGAAAAGTTCATCGGGGTCGAGCCTGCGCAGTTCCTCCGCGAGACAGTCGCGAAGGCTCCGACGGGGGAGGGAGATGTCGTGGGTGGGCTGGTTGGGCTGCACCAGGGTGGCAATGTTCGTCATCGTTCGTTCGAGCTTGATCTGCCCGGACTTGCGCGTGAGAGTGACGCCCTGAATGCCGCTGCTGCCGTGTGACTTGCGTGACACGATGAGCGTCACTTCGACCTCGAGTTGCAGCTGAAGCCACGCCGCGAGCAGCACCGTGGAGGGAGAATCTGCGGCACCATGCACTTCGATCGCCGTGACAGGCTCGTACGGGGGCTGATCGAGCACAGCGGCAAGCTGCGCGCGCCACAACGTGAGTCGAGTCCAGGCAAAGTCGGTGTCACCCGGCTCGTAGGTGTGGGCGATGGTCGAGATCACTTTGAGCGGATGAGAGCAGGCGGCCGCGTCGGTGATCCGACGCTGCGCGATCCGACCGATGGCCGACTGCGACACGGCTTCTGGTGCGTTTCCCGGCCACCAGGCCACGACGGGGGCGTCGGGCAGCAGCAGTCCTGTAACGAGGCTTTCCCGGTCCTTGGCAGCATCGCCGAAGGCCTTGACCACGATGACCTCGCTGGCGCCTGCATCCCCTCCGACACGAATCTGGGCGTCAACCCTCGCCTCGCTGTCACCCTGGGCTTTCTCGGAGTCGGTGGAGACCACAATCACCCGCATGGGGTGCTCGCGGGAAGCATCGTTGGCGGCCTCGATGGCCTCTTCCTCTTCGCCAAGCCTGGTACTGATGATCAGCGTCAGAACCCGGCCGAGCGCTACGGCCCCGCCCTCTTCGCGAATCTTGACGAGGGTCTTCGATATCTTGCTGGTGGTCGTATTCGGCAGGTCAACGATCATGGTCGTCTCCAGGTGCGGCCGTCTCTGGCCATCAAATCGTCAGCGGATGACGGGCCCCACGTGCCCGGTCGGTACTGCTCTGGCTGCCCCTGTGTCGCCCAGTACTCCTCGATGGGGTCGAGGATTTTCCAGCTGAGCTCCACCTCTTCGTGACGGGGGAACAGTGGCGGATCTCCCAGCAGAACGTCGAGGATGAGTCGCTCGTACGCCTCGGGGCTTGCCTCGGTGAATGCGTGGCCGTAGCCGAAGTCCATTGTCACGTCACGCACCTGCATGCCGGCGCCGGGAACTTTCGAACCGAAACGTATGGTCACACCCTCATCTGGCTGCACCCGGATCACGAGGGCATTCTGCCCCAGCGCGGAGGTCTGGCTCTCGGCGAACAGGTACTGGGGAGCGCGCTTGAAGACTACGGCGATCTCGGTGACCCTGCGGCCGAGCCGCTTTCCTGCCCGCAGGTAGAACGGCACACCCGCCCAGCGTCTGGTGCCGATGTCGAGGCGAATTGCCGCGAAGGTTTCGGTGATGGATTCGGGGTTCATCCCGTCCTCTTCGAGGAATCCGGCGACCTTCTCGCCACCTGACCATCCGCCCGTGTACTGCCCGCGAGCAGTATGTTTCCCGAGATCTTTCGGCAGTCTGACGGCCGAGAGCACCTTCTCTTTCTCGGCGCGCAGGTCTGCCGCGTCGAAGGAGACGGGCTCTTCCATCGCCGTGAGCGCAAGGAGCTGCAGAAGGTGGTTCTGGATGACGTCGCGCGCAGCGCCGATGCCGTCGTAGTAGCCGGCGCGACCTCCCACACCGATGTCCTCGGCCATCGTGATCTGCACGTGGTCGACGTAGTTGGCGTTCCAGATGGGTTCATACAGCTGGTTGGCAAACCGCAGCGCCAGGATGTTCTGCACAGTCTCTTTGCCGAGGTAGTGGTCAATGCGGAACACACTGTCTGGCGGAAATACCGATTCGACGACTGCGTTGAGTTCTCGAGCCGTTGTGAGGTCGCTTCCGAACGGCTTTTCGATGACGACCCGGCGCCATTCGCCATTCTTTTGTTCAGCCAGCCCTGAGTCCCGGAGACGCTCGGTGACTTCGGGAAACGACTTCGGCGGAATCGACAGGTAGAAGGCGTGATTGCCCATGGTTCCGCGTTCGCGATCGAGCTCGTCGACGGTCTTCTTCAGACGCGCAAAAGCCTCAGCATCATCAAATTCACCCTGCACAAATCGGATGCCCTGGGCCAGCTGAGCCCAGACGTCTTCGTCGAAGGGGGTGCGCGCGTACTGCTTGACCGCGTCGTGCACCACCTTCGCGAAGTCCTGGTCATCCCAGTCCCGTCTGGCGAACCCGACGAGCGCGAAACCGGGCGGCAACAGACCGCGATTTGCCAGGTCGTACACGGCTGGCATCAGCTTTTTACGCGACAGGTCGCCCGTGACGCCGAAAATCACCAGGCCACTGGGGCCGGCAATTCGATTAAGCCTGCGATCCGACAACAACCTCAACGGGTTGAAGTCGGCTGTGATGTTCACGGGCGACATTGTGCTCCTACTAGTGCTTGGTACCCGTTGCTAGCTGAGTGCGCGGATGATCGCAGGCACAGACTGTGCGGGGTTGGCGAGGGTGAGGCTGAGCACGGGACGACCGTGATCGGCAAGCACGCTCGCGTCGCCATCGGCCTGAGCCCGGATGAGCTGGCCAAAGGTGAAGGGACGATCCGGAATCTGAAGATCGACGTCGTCGCTGATCAGGATCTGGAGGAACACACCCACGGCCGGGCCGCCCTTGTGGAACTGCCCGGTGGAGTGCAGGAACCGCGGACCCCAGCCAAAGGTGACAGGTCGGCCAGAACGCTTCGCGACGGCGTCACGCAAGGCCAGGAGCGCAGGGTGAGCCACGCGATCGACATAGGCCTGAATGGACACGTAACCGTCAGCAGGAAGTGCGGCGACAAGCTTGTCGATCGCACCCGCCAGGTCCGTCACACCATCGACTACGTCGGCTGTGCCACGAACCTCGACGTCGCCATCCACGAATGCAGGGCTCGCGGGGGTCGATGGGTTGTCGATGAGCGCGCGGCTTGCGATCTTGGCCGACTCGACATCGGGCTGGTCGAACGGGTTGATCCCGAGAATCCGGCCGGCGATTGCCGTCGCGTATTCCCAGACCAGAATCTGGGCGCCGAGGCTGCCCGCGATCTCGATCTCTCCGGGGGCGACCTTCTTCGTGTCGTCCCAATCGCCAACGAGGCGAACCACCTGCAGGTCGTGAAGATTCGCACTGAGTTCGGGGGAGTGGGCATCGAGAACGACGGGCAGGATGCCCTTGCCGATCTTGCCCGTCGACTCAGCGATGAGCTGCTCGGCCCATTCGCCGAACCCACGGATGTGGGTGCCGTCAGAGACGATCGCCAGCTTGTCCTTCAGTGGCTGTGTGCCGGCAATGGCGGCGGCAAGCACGAGGCCAGGGTTCGCCGGGTGATCGACCGACAGTTCGACCATGACGCCTTCGGCCTCGTCGAGGAGTTCGACGAGGTCGACCCCGGCGAGTCCGGACGGCACAAGTCCGAATGCGGTGAGCGCTGAGTAGCGTCCACCCACGGTGGGGTCGGCGTTGAATACCCGGTATCCGGCTGCGCGGGCTGCGGCATCGAGCGGCGAGCCCGGGTCGGTCACGATGACGATGCGTTCGAGCGGGTCGATTCCCGCATCGGTGAAGAACTGCTCGTAGATGCGCTTCTGGCTGTCGGTTTCGAGCGTCGAACCCGATTTGGATGAGATCACGACGGCGGTCGTGGCGAGCCGATCGCCGAGGGCAGCAAGGACCTGACCGGGATCGGTCGAATCCAGCACAGTCAGCTTGACGCCGTACGTGCCGGCAATCACCTCGGGGGCGAGGGATGAGCCACCCATGCCACCGAGGACTATGTGATTGACACCTGACGCGCGAAGCGCATCCCGCAGAGCGTAGATCTCGGGGATGAGCGGACGAGAGACGGTGACCGCCTCAACCCAGCCGAGGCGCTTCTCTGACTCTTCTTCAGCCTCGGCACCCCACAGCGATGCATCTCCGCCGGTCAGGCGGCTCGCAACGAGGTCCTTGATCAGCTCGGGAACGACCCGCTTGACGGCATCTGCCGCGGCACCGGAGACGGCGATCCTGACGCTCATTTTGCGGCCTCGAGTGCGGCAGCAACCGTGTCGAGCAATTCGTTCCACGACACGATGAACTTCTCGACGCCCTCCTTCTCAAGAAGCGCCGTCACCTCGTCGTAAGAGATACCGAGCGCTGCCAGGGCGTCGAGCGTGTTGTTGGCTGCGTTATAGCCGCCCGTGACGTTGTCGCCCGTGATCACGCCGTG
Source organism: Salinibacterium sp. G-O1 (assembly GCF_030063305.1). Lineage (GTDB taxonomy): Bacteria > Actinomycetota > Actinomycetes > Actinomycetales > Microbacteriaceae > Rhodoglobus. The sequence goes on along the minus strand of NZ_JASISV010000002.1, from coordinate 289,823 downwards.
GTCGAAGGTAGCCTCGAGGGTCTTCTCCGGCATGGTGTTGACCGTCTCGCCGACAGCAAGTTCCGTGACGTACAGGGTGTCTGGCAGCGAAGGGTCTTTCACTCCGGTGGAGGCCCACAGCGGTCGCTGCTTGTTTGCACCGGCCGCAATCAGCACCTTGGCGCGCTCTGAGCTGAACTCCTGCTCGTAGACCTGGTACGCGAGTCGCGCGTTGGCGATTCCGGCCTTGCTCTTCAGCGCCGTGGCGTCGTCGGTGGAGATCGCGTCGAGGCGCTTGTCGATCTCAGTGTCTACTCGTGACACGAAGAACGACGCCACCGAGTGGATCGTTGAGAGGTCATGCCCTGCTGCCTTGGCCTGCTCGAGGCCGGTGAGGTATGCGTTGATGACCTCGCGGTGGCGCGACAGGCTGAAGATCAGGGTCACGTTGACGCTGATTCCCGCCCCGATGGTGGCCGTGATCGCCTCGAGGCCCTCAACCGTTGCCGGGATCTTGATCATCGCGTTCGCGCGGTTGACCTTGGCCCAGAGTTCCTGCGCCTGCTGGATGGTTCCGGCAGCATCGTGCGCGAGACCGGGCTCGACCTCGATGGAGACGCGACCATCTTGGCCACCCGTCGCGTCGTAGACCGGGCGGAAGATATCGCTCGCCGCCGCAACGTCATCCGTGGTGATCTCGAAGACTGCCTCGGTCACGGTCTTGCCTGCGGCGGCCAGCTCGGCAACCTGGGCGTCATAGGCCTCACCCTTGGCAAGCGCGGTGGCGAAGATCGTCGGGTTGGTGGTGACGCCGACAACATTGCGCTCAGCGATCAGCTGCTGAAGTCCGCCCGAGTTGATCCGCTCACGAGAGAGGTCGTCGAGCCAGATGCTGACGCCTGCTGCGGAGAGGGCTGCTGTGGGGGTTTCGTTGCTCATAATTCTCTATCTCCTTTGCCGGGGGCCTAGACGGCCGCCAGCGATTCCTTGGCTGCGGCCACGGCGGCCTCGGTGGTAATCCCAAATTCACGGAACAGGGTCTTGTAGTCTGCGGACGCACCGAAGTGTTCGATCGAGACGCTTCGGCCTGCGTCGCCGACATAGCCACGCCAGGTCAGCGCAATGCCGGCCTCAATCGAAACGCGCGCCTTGACTGCGGCCGGGAACACGGATTCGCGGTATGCGGCATCCTGCTCCTCGAACCATTCGAGGCTCGGCACCGAAACGACACGGGCGTTCACGCCGTCAGCCTTCAGCGCCTCACGGGCCTCGACAGCGATCTGCAGCTCGGAACCGGTCGCCATCAGGATGACGTCTGGCGTGCCGTTGGGCGCGTCAACCAGAATGTATGCGCCCTTCGCGACGTGCTTCGCCGAAGCGAAAGTTTCGCCGTTGGCGACGTCATCGCCGCGCTCGAACACCGGGATGTTCTGGCGCGTGAGTGCGATGCCGGCCGGGCCGTTGCGTCGCTCGAGAATCGTCTTCCACGCCCAGGCGGTTTCGTTGGCGTCGCCGGGGCGCACCACATCCATTCCCGGAATCGCGCGAAGCGATGCGAGCTGCTCGATCGGCTGGTGAGTCGGTCCATCTTCTCCGAGCGCGACGGAATCGTGCGTCCAGACAAAGATCGACGGCGACTTCATCAGCGCGGCCAGGCGGACTGCCGGGCGCATGTAGTCGCTGAAGATCAGGAAGGTTCCGCCATAGGGACGCGTGTTTCCGTGAAGAACGATTCCATTCAGGATGGCGCCCATCGCGTGCTCGCGGATTCCGAAGTGCAGGGTGCGGCCGTAGGGGTTGCCCGTCCACTCGTGGGTCGAGTGTTCGCTCGGGATGAACGACGCTGCGCCCTCGATCGTGGTGTTGTTCGACTCAGCAAGGTCGGCAGAGCCGCCCCAGAGCTCGGGGATGACGGCACCGAGAGCGCTCAACACCTTGCCGCTGGCAGCGCGGGTTGACACCTCTTTTCCGGCCTCGAACACCGGCAGAGCGTCCTCGACGCCATCCGGCAGCGCACCGGAGAGCACCCGGTCGAGAAGCACCTTCTTGTCCGGGTTGGCCGTGGCCCACGCCTCGAACTGCACGTTCCACTCGGCGTGGGCTGCCTTTCCGCGCTCCACTGCCTTGCGGGTGTGCTCGATGACCTCGGGGGCGACCTCGAAGGTCTGCTCAGGGTCGAAACCGAGCACTGACTTGACGGCGGCGAGCTCTTCGCTTCCGAGTGCTGATCCGTGGATCTTGCCGGTGTTCTGCTTCTTCGGGCTTGGCCAGCCGATGATCGTCTTGAGGATGATCAACGATGGCTTGTCCGTTACGCCCTGAGCCGCCTCGATCGCGGCGTTCAGCTCAACGACGTCCTCGGCGTACACGCCGGTCTTTTTCCAGTCGACGACCTGAACGTGCCAGTTGTAGGCCTCGTAGCGGGCCTTGACGTCTTCCGTGAAGGCGATGTTGGTGTCATCTTCGATCGAGATCTGGTTCGAGTCGTAGATGCCGATCAGGTTGCCGAGCTGCTGGTGGCCGGCAAGCGACGACGCCTCGCTGGAGACACCCTCCTGCAGGTCGCCATCGCCGGCGATGAAGTAGATGTTGTGATCGAAGGGGCTCGTGCCAGCAGCGGCGTCCGGGTCGAAGAGCCCGCGCTCGAAGCGGCTCGCGTACGCGAATCCGACGGCTGAGGCGATGCCCTGGCCGAGCGGGCCCGTGGTGATCTCCACCCCATCGGTGTGCCCGTACTCCGGGTGCCCCGGTGTCTTGGAACCCCAGGTGCGAAGCGCCTTCAGGTCGTCGAGCTCGAGGCCGTATCCGCCGAAGTAGAGCTGGACGTACTGGGTGAGGGAGCTGTGTCCGACCGAGAGGATGAAGCGGTCGCGGCCGATCCATTCGTTGTCACTGGGGTCGCGACGCATGACCTTCTGGAAGAGCAGGTACGCAGCTGGCGCGAGGCTCATCGCGGTTCCAGGATGCCCGTTCCCAACCTTCTCGACGGCGTCTGCCGCGAGGATCTTGGCGGTGTCTACTGCCTTGCTGTCAATGGGGTCCCACTGGAGAGTTGCCACGAGGTACTGCACCCTTCTTAGAGCGGCCTCCCGAGCGCTTCGCCCGGAAAACGGTAATGGTGGATCTGCTGAGGACGACAGTGTCTCCTTCGCGGCGCAACAAAACCACAGGTTCATGGTGTCTGCGTTTCCCGCGAAGGGCAGGCCTAATCAGTATAGAGAAGCCTGCATGGTCACGGAGAAAGCTACGCCGGAGGTCATCGGCGAGCAGTCAGCCGACCGCTGCGCGTCGCTTAGAATCGTCTATATGGATGTAATGGTCAAGAATCACGCCCCTCGGGAGCGCGTCAGCATCCTCAGAAAAACGAAAGCGTACGTCGCGCTCACCAAGCCCAGAGTCATTGAGTTGCTGCTGGTTACCACCGCGCCCGTGATGATTCTGGCCGCCGGTGGCATCCCCAACCTCTGGCTGGTGCTGGGAACCCTGGTGGGCGGCATCATGAGCGCGAGTTCGGCGAACGCCTTCAACTGCTACATCGACCGCGACATCGACCGCGTCATGGACAGGACGAAGAAGCGCCCGCTGGTCACCGGGGAACTGAGCGACCGCGAGGCACTGGTGTTCGCGTGGGCTTCGGGGGTCGCCTCCGTGCTCTGGCTGGGTCTGCTCATCAACTGGCTGGCCGCAGCTCTGTCGCTTGCCGCCATCCTGTTCTACGTGCTCGTCTATACGCTCGTGCTGAAGCGTCGCACACCGCAGAACATCGTCTGGGGCGGTGCAGCCGGATGCATGCCGGTGCTCATCGGCTGGGCTGCTGTCACCGGCGATCTCAGCTGGGCACCCATCATCCTGTTCGGAATTGTCTTCCTCTGGACCCCGCCGCACTACTGGCCGCTGTCGATGAAGTATCGCGCTGACTACCAGTCGGTCAACGTCCCCATGCTCGCCGTCGTGCGCGGCCGGGCAGTGGTTGGGCTGCAGGTGGTGCTTTACGCCTGGGCCACAGTCGCGTGCTCGCTGCTGTTGATCCCCGTCGCCGATATGGGCATCCTGTACACGGTTGTCGCCCTGGCCAGCGGAGCCTGGTTCATCATCGAGTCACACCGGCTGTACAGCACGGCTATCCGTCACGGCGACGTTCGCCCGATGCGCGTCTTCCACAGCTCGATCACCTACCTGACGCTGGTCTTCCTCGCCGTGGGCATCGATCCGCTTCTGCCCTTCTAGACCGCCGGCACCCGCTCGACGGCATTGACTGGGTCGGCTTTGGCAGCATCGATCAGGTTTCCTCGCAGCGACAGCAGCACGGCTGTCATGGCGGCGACCAGCGCGCCGGCGAGAACCATGTGGATGCCCACCAGAAGTTCGGGAAGCCCAAGTCGCGCCTGCGTGAGGCCGACAATCATCTGTGCGACCTCCACCGCGACAAGGGCGAGCACCCACCGGCGCTCGACGGGGAATCGCAGGACGACGATCGCCAGCAGCACGCTGAGTCCCAGCGTCACGTACGCGGGCCAGCTGTGCACGTGCTGCAGCAGCACGGGGTCGAGCCCGTTGCGAGGAGCCGGTTTGGCTGGATCTGAATTGTCGCCGGCGTGCGGGCCGGAACCGGTGGTCAAAATCCCCACGACGACCGTGACGGCGACGAATACGGCTGCGAGTCTGCCCAGCAGCACCACCCACGACGGCACGAGCGAGCTGAGCCCCCGTGGCCCGTTGTAGACGCGCCAGACGAGAGTGGTGGTGACGGCGACGAGCACGATCGACACCGCGAAGTGAGCGCCGACGACATAAGGGTTCAGACCGGTGAGTACCGTAATCCCGCCGAGAACCGCCTGGAACGGGATGCTCAGGCCCTGCACGAGCGTGAGCCTGAACAGGTCCCGCCGTTGGCGACGGAATCGCACCACCGACAGGAATGCGGCGATCGTGATCGCGGCCAGCACGAAGGTCAACAGGCGGTTGCCGAACTCGATGAAACCGTGGATGCCCATCTCGGGCGTGGCGATAAACGACCCATCCGTGCACTGCGGCCAAGTCGGGCATCCGAGGCCGGACGCGGTCAGGCGCACAGCTCCACCGGTGGCGATCAGCGCGACCTGGAACGCCAGCGACAGCCATGCCGCCACCCGAACACGCCGATCGACGCCCGACGGCAACCACTGAATGAACCGATCCACTACGCGACGCACCACAGAAATACTGTCCTCTCAACAAACCCAAGCAATCATAGGCAGCCGCTGATGGGCGTTGCCGCCGAGCTCAGACATCCCGAGTCTGGTTGTTTGCCTCCTAAACCGGCCAGTCGCAGCTGCTGCCTGTAAGATTGAGTGGTTCTACGAACGCAACCGCGCCGAACAGTCAATGTTGATGACGGGCATCGAGCCCCGTCCTGCCACTACAACGACAGGCCGGAGTTGGTCCCACATCCCGCGGCGCAATCCCGTTTGAAGGAATGCCGCGGCAGCCACCTCGGTTGGCCAAGGTAGGGAAAGAGGAAAGCTATGTCTGACGTACTGATCGATCGCCCGGAACTTAACGGTCTCGGGCAGTATGAATTCGGGTGGTCCGACTCTGATGCCGCTGGCGCTTCCGCGCGGCGAGGAATCAACGAAGAGGTCGTCACTGACATCTCCCGGTTGAAGAATGAACCAGAGTCGATGCTGAAGTTGCGGCTCAAGGGCCTGCAGCTGTTCCGCCGCAAGCCCATGCCCACGTGGGGTGCCGACCTCTCGGGCATCGACTTCGAGAACATCAAATACTTTGTGCGCTCTACCGAGAAGCAGGCGCAAACCTGGGAAGACCTTCCCGAGGACATCCGCAACACCTACGAGAAGCTGGGGATTCCGGAGGCCGAGCGCAAGCGTCTCGTCTCAGGTGTCGCCGCCCAGTACGAATCTGAGGTCGTGTTCCACTCGATCAACGCAGAGCTCGAGGCGCAGGGCGTCATCTTCATGGACACGGATACCGCCCTTCGCGAACACCCAGAGTTCTTCGAGGAGTACTTCGGCACCGTCATCCCGGCCGGCGACAACAAGTTCGCCGCGCTGAACACCGCCGTGTGGTCGGGCGGGTCATTTGTGTATGTGCCCAAGGGTGTGCACGTTGAGATCCCTCTTCAGGCCTACTTCCGCATCAACACCGAGAACATGGGCCAGTTCGAGCGAACGCTGATCATCGCCGACGAGGGCTCGTACGTTCACTACATCGAGGGCTGCACCGCTCCGATCTACAAGTCGGACTCGCTTCACTCCGCCGTGGTCGAGATCATCGTGAAGAAGAACGCCCGCGTTCGCTACACGACGATCCAGAACTGGTCGAACAACGTGTACAACCTCGTGACCAAGCGAGCCATCGCCCACGAGGGCGCAACGATGGAATGGATCGACGGCAACATCGGCTCCAAGGTGACGATGAAGTACCCGTCGATTTACCTCGTGGGGGAGCACGCCAAGGGCGAGACCCTGTCTGTCGCCTTCGCGGGCCCCGGCCAGCACCAGGATGCCGGCGCGAAGATGATCCACATGGCGCCATACACGACGTCATCGATCGTGTCGAAGTCGATCGCCCGTGGTGGTGGTCGGGCCGGATACCGCGGTGAAGTCCGGGTTGACGAGAAGGCGCACCACTCCGCGAACACCGTCCGGTGTGACGCGCTGCTGGTCGACACCATCTCGCGCTCAGACACGTACCCGGCAATCGACATCCGCGTGGATGACGTGCAACTCGGCCACGAGGCCACGGTCTCGAGGGTCAGCGCAGAGCAGCTGTTCTACCTGCAGTCGCGCGGTATGCCGGAAGACGAAGCCATGGCGATGATCGTTCGTGGATTCATTGAGCCCATCGCTCGTGAACTGCCGATGGAGTACGCGCTCGAACTCAACAAGCTCATCGAAATGAGCATGGAAGGCAGTGTGGGATGACCTTCCTCCTAACCTCGAAAGGAACTGTCGGATAGTGACCGTAGTAACCACACCCGAACAGCACGGGGCGACGGCCCACAGCGACGGCGGATGGGGCGAACCGGGATACGTTCCCGTGCAGACCCGCTCTGCGCGCTTCACGTCGGTCAACCACGACGATTTCCCGGCCGTTACCGGCCTTGAAGTCGACTGGAAGCTCACCCCGGTCAAGCTCGTCCGCGACCTCATCGACGGCAAACTCGACGGTTCCCCCTATGACTATGTCGCCAGCGAGGTGCAGGGCGTCGCCATCGAGTGGGCCGACCGCGACGATGCCAGCATCGGCCGTGCCGGAACCCCCGAGGACCGCGCATCCGCGAACGCCTGGTCGAGCTTCGAGAAAGCTCTCGCGATCACGGTGACCTCCGAGGAGCACGTCGACGTCACAGTCTCACGCTCCGCTCTCGGGACCTCACCGCGAGCAGCCCACACGGTGATCACCGCGAAGGCGAACAGCGACTCCACGATCATCCTGCAGTCGACTGGCTCGGCAACGCTGAGCGAGAACGTCGAAATCGTCGTGGAGGATGGTGCGAAACTGACAGTCATCTCGCTCCAGGAGTGGTCGAACGATGCCCTCCAGCTCTCGAGTCACTTCGCGACGGTCGGTCGCGACGCGGTGCTCAAGCACATGGTGATTTCACTCAGCGGTGCAGTCGTGCGGCTCAACCCATCTGTGCATCTCGCCGGAGAAGGTTCTGACGCCGAGCTGTATGGCCTCTACTTCGCCGACGCCGGCCAGCATTTCGAGCAGCGTGTCTACCTGCACCACCTCGGCCAGAACACCAGGGGCCGCGTCAACTACAAGGGCGCTCTGCAGGGTGCCGGCGCTCGCGCGGTCTGGGTGGGCGATGTGTTGATCGGCCCAGACGCCGCCGGCACGGACAGCTACGAGCAGAACCGCAACCTCGTGCTCACCGAGGGCACCCGCGCTGATTCGATCCCGAACCTTGAGATCGAGACCGGCGATATCCTCGGGGCTGGCCACGCCAGCGCCACGGGACGTTTCGATGACGAGCAGTTGTTCTACCTCCAGTCGCGAGGCGTCAGCGAGGCAGAGGCGCGCCGGCTCGTCGTCATCGGCTTCCTTTCTGAGATTGTTCAGAAGGTGGGCAACGCCGAGCTCGAAGCCCGCCTGCACTCCGCGATCGAGGCTGAGCTGTCGCTCACCGCGGCAGTGGCACTGTGACCGCCGTGCGGGTCTGCACCACCGCAGAGCTCGAAGAGAACAAAGCATTCAGGGTGGTGCTGGATGGCACGGCAATCGTCGTGGTCAAAGACTCGAGCGGCGCCGTGCATGCGATCGGTGATACGTGCACCCATGGCGACATCTCGCTGGCTGAAGGCTTCGTCGAAGACGACGCCATCGAATGCTGGGCCCATGGGTCGCAGTTCTCGCTCGCAACGGGCAAGCCCCTCAACCTTCCGGCCTATGAGCCGGTACCGGTCTTCGACGTCAACGTCGACGACTCAGGCGTCGTATACATCGACCCTGCCAACAAGACACTGGCCTCCTGACCCAGCACGGTCACGGCCCCAACAGGAAACAGAGCAATGTCAATTCTTGAAGTGAAGGATCTCCACGTCAGTGTCGAGACCGAACAGGGCACCAAGCAGATTCTGAAGGGTGTTGATCTCAGGATCGCGCAGGGTGAGATCCACGCGGTCATGGGGCCAAACGGCTCAGGCAAGTCGACTCTTGCCTATTCGATCGCCGGCCACCCGAAGTACCACGTCGAAGGCGGCTCCGTGCTGCTGGATGGCGTCGAGGTGCTCACGATGAGCGTCGATGAGCGCGCCCGCGCCGGCCTCTTCCTCGCGATGCAGTACCCGGTCGAAATTCCGGGTGTGCGCATGGCAGACTTCCTGCGCACCGCCAAGACTGCCCTCGACGGCGAAGCACCCGCCCTGCGCCCCTGGATCAAGGAAGTGGCCGCGGCCATGAAGGATCTGCGCATGGACAAGGCCTTCTCGGAGCGCAACGTCAACGAGGGCTTTTCGGGCGGCGAGAAGAAGCGTCACGAGATCCTGCAGCTCGAGCTTCTCAAGCCGAAGTTCGCAATCCTCGACGAGACCGACTCCGGTCTCGACGTCGACGCACTGAAGGTGGTCTCGGAGGGTGTCAACCGCGCCAAGGAAGCTAACAACCTCGGCGTGCTGCTGATCACCCACTACACGCGCATCCTGCGTTATATCACTCCGGACTTCGTTCACGTGTTCGTCGACGGGCGCATCGCCGAGGAGGGCGGGCCCGAGCTTGCCGAGCGCCTTGAGAACGAGGGCTATGATCGCTTTCTCGCCGACACGAGCGTAATCTAGCCCCATGTCGACCGCCCTAGCGCCCGCACTCTTCGATCAGGTCGAAGAGGGACTGAAAGATGTGATGGATCCCGAGCTCGGGGTGAACATCGTTGACCTCGGTCTGATTTACGACCTCAGCTGGGATGACGAGAGCAACGCTCTCATCATCAGCATGACGCTGACCTCGGCCGGTTGTCCGCTCACCGATGTGATCGAGGAGCAGATCGCGCAGTCGCTCGATGGCATCGTCGACGCTTTCCGCATCAATTGGGTGTGGATGCCGCCGTGGGGCGCCGAGAAGATCACCGACGATGGGCGCGACATGATGCGCGCGCTCGGATTCTCGATCTAAACTCCCCGAACTGCAAAACGGCCCGTGCGATGCTTCGCACGGGCCGTTCGCGTTCGCTGCGGTGCTTACTGGTGCTGCGCGTTCTTCCTGTCGCGACGGCCGACTGCCGCCCACGCGAGAGTGATGATGCCAGCGCCGAGGACAGCTTTCACCACACCACCGAGGATGAACGGGTACAAGCCAGCGCTGAGCACGTAGTTGAGGTCGGTGGGTGCGCCGACGGCGCCCAGGTAGGCGGCGAGCCAGGGCAGACCGAAGGCGAAGGTCACGACGGATCCGGCCACAAACGCCACAAATGCTCGCAAGAGTTTGCGATCCCATTCGCGCTGGGCGAGCCATCCGGTGAGAATCGCGGCGAAGATGAACCCGATGATGTATCCGCCGGTGGGACCGGCAACGACACCCCAGCCCGACGAGGACTCGCTGAACACGGGCAGACCGACGATTCCGAGCAGGGCGTACAGCACCATCGAAACGCCACCGCGCACAGCACCCAGCGTCACTCCGACAAGCAATACAGCCAGAGTCTGGCCGGTGACGGGCACGGGCCACAGTGGCACGGCGATCTGGGCTGAAACGGCAGTCAGGGCGGCTCCTGCAACGACGAGAGCGACATCCCGCGCAAGAGTGCGACTAATGACGCGGTCAGCCAGAGTTGGTCGCCCGAGGGCCAGGGACAGGTTGCTCAAAGTTGCTCCTCGAAGATCTGAAAACGGATCGGGGCCATGTGCACCGCTCCACGAAGTAGACTAGCTGGCTGGTGCGCTGTTGGACCGTACCCTTCCCCTCCAAAAGAACTGGCCGTTCTTTATTACTAAAGGATTTCCACTGTGCTTTCTGTGCACGATCTCGAGCTACGCGTCGGCGCACGCCTCCTGATGGACGAGGTCTCTTTCCGCGTTGACCGCGGAGACAAGATCGGTCTGGTCGGGCGTAATGGCGCCGGCAAGACCACCCTCACCAAGACCCTGGCGGGGGAGTTGCAGCCGGCAGCGGGTCGAATCGACCGCACCGGCGAGATTGGCTACCTGCCGCAAGACCCGCGCTCGGGTAATCCCGAAGACCTTGCTCGCACCCGAATCCTCGACGCCCGCGGTCTGGGATCGATCGTTGTGGGTATGGCTAAGTCGATGGAAGACATGGCCAACCCGGATGCAGCGCTCAGCGCAGCGGCCATGAAGAAGTACGGCAATCTCGAGGAACGCTTCACCGCGCTCGGTGGCTATGCCGCCGAGGCCGAGGCTGCGTCGATCGCGAGCAACCTGAGCCTGCCCGACCACATCCTGGATCAGAAGCTCTCGACCCTCTCCGGTGGGCAGCGCCGACGCATCGAGCTCGCCCGCATTCTCTTCTCCGGGGCAGACACCATGCTCCTGGATGAGCCGACCAACCACCTCGACGCCGATTCGGTCGTCTGGCTGCGGGAGTTCCTGAAAGGGTTCTCCGGCGGACTCATCGTGATCACTCACGATGTGGCTCTCGTGGAAGAGACCGTCAACAAGGTCTTCTACCTCGACGCGAACCGACAGACGATCGACCAGTACAACATGGGCTGGAAGAATTACCACAAGCAGCGCGCGGCCGACGAAGAGCGCCGCAAAAAAGAGCGCGTCAACGCCGAGAAAAAGGCTGGCGTGCTCACCACGCAGGCAGCGAAATTCGGGGCGAAGGCCTCGAAAGCAGCGGCCGCCCACCAGATGGTCGCCCGCGCCGAGAAGCTGCTCGCCGGCCTTGATGAGGTCAGAAGCGTCGACAGGGTCGCAAAGCTGCGATTCCCGGAGCCGGCACCGTGCGGTCGAACGCCCCTCATGGCATCCAATCTCAGCAAGAGCTACGGCTCACTGGAGATCTTTACCGCGGTGGACCTCGCGATCGACCGTGGCTCCAAGGTCGTCATCCTCGGCTTCAACGGTGCAGGCAAGACGACCCTGCTCAGGATGCTGGCTGGCGTCGACAAACCAGACACCGGCCAGATCGAACCGGGACACGGGTTGCGCGTCGGGTACTACGCGCAGGAGCACGAGACCATCGACGTCAAGCGAACCGTGCTGCAAAACATGGTGTCGTCCTCACTGAGCATCACCGAGATGGAGGCGCGTCGTGTACTCGGCTCGTTCCTCTTCACGGGCGACGACGGCCACAAGCTCGCGGGAGTTCTCTCCGGCGGCGAGAAGACACGACTCGCACTGGCCATGATCGTCGTCAGTGGAGCCAACGTGCTGCTGCTGGATGAGCCGACCAACAACCTCGACCCGGCAAGCCGTGAAGAGATCCTGGGCGCCCTGGCGAGCTACAGCGGCGCCGTGGTGTTGGTGAGTCACGATGAGGGCGCCGTTGAGGCTCTCAACCCCGAAAGAGTACTCATCCTGCCTGACGGCATCGAGGATCACTGGAACAAGGACTACGCGGAGCTCATCTCGCTCGCCTAACGGTCGACGCGATCCAGAATTGCGTCTTCGATCTCGGCATCGGTGGGAGCCTTCGCTTCAGCCTTGAGGCGTCGCGCCTCTGCACGCTCACGCTCCTGCGGATCGTCGGCGTTCCTGACGCGGTACTCCTGCCTGATCGCCCAGCCCAGCCCGACGAACGCCATGAGCCCGAACACGATCCACTGGAACGCGTACGAAAGGTGAGGGCCTTCGTCGGCGACGGGCTTGGTGACGGCCACGGGCCGGACTGCTGGAGCAGGATCTTCGCTGGCCATGAGCCCGTACGCGCCGGTGAAGATCGGCCGGTCAATGATGTCGGCGATGGTCGTCAGATTAATGGTGGCGACCTGTCCATCGGGAGCCGACCGACCGGGGATGTTGGGCTCGCCGGCCTTCAGACGGGCGACCACCGTGATCTCGCCCGCCGGAACCTGCGGGACCGAATCCGGGGCATCCTGTTCATTGCCCGCCCGAATCCAGCCACGGTCGACAATGAAGACCGAGCCGTCGTCGAGTTCGAAGGGTACGAGCTGCTCAAAGCCGGCGTTGCTGTCGAGTGGGCGTCCGCGGGCGAGCAACTCGTCATCGGCAAGATAGTGGCCGGTCATGGTGACCGGCGTCCATTTGTCGTCAGGGTCGAAGGCATCCAGCGTGAAAAGCACCTCGGTCACGGGCCTGGGCGCTGACGCCCAGTTTGCATCGACGCGGGTAATCTCCGCCCTGGCCTCGTCCCGACGCGCCACCTGCCAGTACGACAACCCTGCGCAGCCGATGGCGAAGACGATGACGAGCGCGAGATACCCGAGCCACCGCCGCGAGAAGGCAAAGCCCCAGTTCTTCATGTCGGCACCACACTCACGTCCTGGTCGAGGCCAGTGACGAGCACGGGGAAACTACGCGAAGCAAGATAATCGCGCAGGAATTCGCTGTGTTCGTCGCACGCGAGCCAGATCTTGACACGATCCTCGGTGTGGATTCGCGGATTGCGCCAATTGACCTTTGCCGACGCGGGATTCGTGCATCCCGCCCGGGAGCATCGGTCGATGAGAGGGCCCTCCGCGCCAATCACGTGTCAGTACCTTTCATGTGTGGACCGGCCATTCACTCGTGGTGAGCCCCCGGTGCTCTATACACCGGCAGGATCGATCCCGGCCGCTCGACCGCGTCACCCTCTTTGCCGCCGACATTCGCGATAACCACAGCAATGTACGGCAGAACGAGTGCGCCGATTACGCAGGCTAGCAGCCACCATCCCTGCGCGAAGAAACAGGCTATGACACAGGCGACGCGAATGCTCATGGCAACCGAGTACCGAATGACCCGCCTGCGCTGGTCATCCTGGGGTGATTCTGGGAGCGACGTGATCGACTGCTTCTGGTTCACAATTCCTGCTCTGCTACCTGGCCCACGAAGTCCCAGACGCGGCCACCTGAGGGTCGGCTGACACCTCCTTACAAGCCTACGTCGCAATCGCGCGACTATATGCTGGAGCGCATGACCAGCGGAGAACTCCCAGCAGACTTCATTCCACGCACCGTCCTTGTGACCGGCGGCAACCGCGGAATCGGATGGGCCATCGCAGAAGATTTCGTGGCAGCGGGCCACAGAGTCGCCGTCACGGCACGCTCAGGGAGCGGTCCGGACGGATCGCTCACCGTCATCGCCGACGTGACGGATTCCGCGAGCCTCGATGCCGCATTCGCCGAAATCGAAGCTCAGCTTGGCGCAGTGGAAATTCTCGTCGCCAATGCAGGGATCACCAGGGACACCCTGCTCATGCGCATGTCTGACGACGATTTCACTGACGTGATCGACACCAACCTGAGCGGAGCGTTCCGGGTCGTCAAACGCGCCTCCAAGGGGATGATGAAGGCCAGATTTGGACGCATCATCCTGGTTTCGAGCGTGGTCGGCCTGCTCGGATCGGCCGGACAGGTGAACTATTCGGCATCGAAGAGCGGGCTTGTGGGCCTCGCCCGTTCCGTGACGAGAGAATTGGGCAGCCGAGGCATCACCGCCAACGTCGTTGCTCCCGGATTCATCGAAACCGACATGACGGCCGCGTTGCCGGACGAGCAGCAGAAGGCGTACCTGAAGCAAATTCCGGCGGGCAGGTTCGCCAGTCCGCTCGAGGTCGCCAGGGTGATTCGCTGGCTCGCAGGTGACGAGGCCGGCTACATCTCCGGCGCTGTCATCCCCGTCGATGGTGGACTTGGGATGGGTCACTAACTCACGCTGCAGCGACGCCCCGACGTTCTGAAATCAGCCGCGCAAGCCCAGAAGGGGCAGCACTTGTGCAAGGTCGCGCTCATCGATCAGCACGCCAGCGAGGTCTCGCACCGGAGCTTTCGCGTCGAACCCCACCGCGAGCCCGGCAATGGCCATCATTTCGAGGTCGTTGGCGCCATCTCCGACGGCGACGGTTCGGGAGAGCGGCACCCCACAGTCGTCGGCCCACTGCTTCAACGTGGTGGCTTTTGCTGCGGCATCCACAATCTGGCCGATGACGCCGCCGGTGAGAACGCCGTCGGTGACCTCAAGCCGGTTGGCCCGGCAGTAGTCGAGACCGAGTTCGGCCGCCACGGGGTCGATGATCTCGTGGAAGCCGCCTGAGACGACCCCTACGCACCCGTCTGCAGCGTGAATGGCCGCAACCATCTCGGGCACACCGCGAGTCACGGTTACCTCGGCTCGAACCGTTGCGAACACCGACTCCGGAAGACCTTTAAGGGTCGCAACCCGCGCCCGAAGGCTCTCTGCGAAGTCCAGCTCGCCGTTCATCGCCTGGCGGGTGATCGCCTCAACTTCCGTGAGAGAACCGGAGTGCGCGGCGAGCAACTCGATGACCTCATCCTCGATGAGGGTCGAATCGACGTCGAGCACGACAAGGAAGCTGGGCATAGACGTGGCCTTCCGCAGGGCGTGGATCAGGTGACGACAACGCCCTTTCCGACAACGGTGATTCCCGTTTCGGTAACCGTAAAGCCGCGCGCACGATCGGCATCATGGTCGACGCCGACGGAGGCGCCCTCGGTGATGACGACCTCTTTGTCGAGAATAGCGCGTCGGACCGTTGAGTTTGGCTCGATGCGTACCTTCTCGAAGACGACCGAGTCGACGACACTCGCACCAGACCCTGCGACCACCCATGGGCCGATCATGCTGCGCTCGATTTGTGCGCCGGAGATGACGCAGCCGAGCGAGATGATCGAGTCGATCATGGTGCCCTGGTTGCCTTGGGCGTCACGCACGAACTTGGCCGGGGGAGAGTTGAGCTGCTGGCTGAAAATCGGCCACTCGGTGTTGTACAGGTTGAAGATCGGCAGTGCAGCGATCAGATCCTGGTGAGCATCGAAGAATGACTCGATCGTACCGACATCGCGCCAGTAGAAGCGGTCGCGTTCGGTGGAGCCAGGCACTTCATTCCGGTTCAGGTCGTACACACCGGCAAGGCCGCGCGAGACGAAGTCGGGAACGATGTCGCCGCCCATGTCGTGGTTGGAGTCCGAGCGCTCACCGTCTCGCTGCACGGCATCCATGAGCACGTCTGCGTCGAAGATGTAGTTACCCATCGACGCAAGCACCTCTTCAGGAGAGTCAGCGAGCCCAATCGGTTTCTTCGGCTTCTCGTGAAATGCGGCAATCTTTGCGGGGTTCTCAGAATCGACTTCGATCACACCGAATTGATCAGCGAGGGCGATCGGCTGGCGGATGGCTGCCACCGTGACCCCGAAACCTGAGGCGATGTGCGCCTCGACCATTTGGCTGAAGTCCATGCGGTAGACGTGGTCGGCGCCAACGACGATCACGATGTCCGGCTTCTCATCGCGAAGCAGGTTGAGGCTCTGAAGGATGGCATCGGCCGAACCGCTGAACCAGCGCTTGCCCAGTCGCTGCTGAGCCGGAACTGAGGCGACGTAGGCGTTGAGCACCTGGCTGAGACGCCAGGTCTGCGACACGTGCCTGTCGAGGCTGTGGGACTTGTACTGGGTGAGCACCACGATCTGACGCAACCCCGAGTTGATGAGGTTGCTCAGCGCAAAGTCGATAAGTCGATAGCCGCCCGCGAACGGCACTGCGGGTTTGGCCCTGTCAGCTGTGAGGGGCATGAGGCGCTTACCTTCACCGCCAGCGAGGACGATGCCGAATATCTTCTTTGATGACATGAGGCAACACTAGGGGAGGTGCGAGCGGTTTTGTTGCACTCATGTGGAGTAGCGTCTTGCCATGCGAGTAGATCTGATCAGCAAGGAATATCCACCTGAGGTGTATGGCGGAGCTGGAGTGCACGTCGCCGAACTCGTAAGGGCTCTGCGCGGCGATCTCGATGTCGTCGTACGTTGCTTCGGAGCGCCGCGCGATGAACCAGACGTGCACGCCTACGGTGTGCCATCCGAGCTTGGTGCAGCAAACTCCGCGCTTGCGACACTCGGCGTCGACCTGCAGATCGCACAGGATGTGGCCGGAGCCGACATCGTTCACTCCCACACCTGGTACGCCAACGCCGCAGGCCACCTCGCCTCGATGCTGCATGGGATTCCTCACGTAGCCACCGCACACAGCCTCGAACCGCTGCGTCCCTGGAAGGCTGAGCAGCTCGGCGGCGGCTACCGCGTGTCGAGCTGGATCGAACGCACAGCTTTTGAGGGGGCGGCGGCGGTCATCGCCGTCAGCGAGGGCATGCGTCGCGACATCCTGCGCTGCTACCCATCGCTGGACGAGCAGAAGGTGATCACCGTCCACAACGGCATCGACCTGGCGCGGTGGAAGCCGGTGGACGATGACACCATCGTGCGCGAGCTCGGGATCGACCCCGACCGCCCCTCCGTCGTGTTCGTCGGCAGGATTACGCGCCAAAAGGGGCTCCCATACCTGCTTCGCGCCGCCGCGATGCTCCCGCCGGAAGTACAGCTCGTGCTCTGCGCGGGCGCGCCCGACACCCCGGAGATCCTTGCAGAAGTGCAGGCAGGCGTGCAGGCCCTTCAGGCCGAGCGTTCCGGAGTGGTGTGGATCGACAAGTTGCTAAGCCAGCACGACCTCTCGGCCGTGCTCACCCAGGCCACCACCTTTGTGTGCCCGTCCGTGTACGAACCGCTGGGGATCGTGAATCTTGAGGCGATGGCCTGCGGGGTTCCCGTGGTGGGCACCGCCACTGGCGGAATCCCCGAGGTGATTGTCGACGGCGTGACCGGCAGGTTGGTTCCGATCGATCAGGTTGAGGACGGCACCGGCACCCCGACCGACCCCGACCGGTTCGTCGCCGACCTCGCCGCGGCACTGGCCGAGGTCGTCAGTGACCCGGTCAACGCCAAGAAGATGGGCGCCGCTGGTCGCGTTCGGGCCGAAACCGACTTCAGCTGGGTGACAATCGCAGCTCGCACTCAAGAGATATACGCGAGTCTCACCTAGGTCCCGGTCGTCACGCCGTAGGCTGAGGGATCATGGCAAGTGTTTTGCAGTTCTCTGACGTCACCGTCGTTCGCGACGGCAATCCGATCCTCAATTCCGCGAACTGGACGGTGGATTCTGCCGACCGTTGGGTGATTTTGGGGCCCAACGGCGCTGGGAAGACCACCCTGTTGCAGCTTGCTGCTGCACAGATGCATCCCAGCTCCGGCCGCGTGCAGATTCTTGACGACAGCCTGGGTCACGCCGATGTCTTCGAGCTGCGTCCCAGGATCGGCTTCGCGTCGAGCGCCCTGGCACGCAAGGTCCCGCGCGATGAGCGAGTCATCGACGTTGTTCTCACCGCGGCGTACTCGGTGACGGGCCGCTGGAACGAGACTTACGAAGAGGTCGACACCAAGCGCGCCCAGCGCGTCCTGGCCGAGTGGAAGCTCACCCATCTCGAAGATCGCCGCTTCGGCGATCTGAGTGACGGCGAGCAGAAGCGGGTGCAGATTGCCCGCTCTGTGATGACGGATCCTGAACTCCTGCTGCTCGACGAGCCAGCAGCGAGTCTCGATCTCGGCGCACGCGAAGAACTCGTTGGCCTGCTTGGCGGATTCGCCTCGGAAGACACCTCGCCGGCGATCGTCATGGTCACGCACCACGTCGAAGAGATTCCGCCCGGCTTCGGCCACGCAATGCTGCTCTCTCACGGCGAGGTTAGGGCCGCAGGGCCGATCGGCGACGTCATCACCTCCGAGAACCTCACGGAGGTTTTCGGACTCCCTCTGGTCGTCACCCACGAGAACGAGCGATTCACCGCGCGGTCTGCCTGAATATTTGGTAGTCTGTTATGTCGGCTCCGCGTGAGCTGGCCTTGAGCGCTCGTCGCTCCCTCATTCATCAAGCTCTCCCTCGCGCAAGATCCTCTCGCGCAAGACATCTATTTGAAGGAACGTTCATGAAGACCGACATCCACCCCACGTACAACGCGATCGTTTTCCGCGACCTCGCGTCGGGCGCCACGTTCCTTACCCGTTCGACCGCCACCAGCGAGAAGACGATCGACCTCGACGGTGTCACGTACCCCGTAATCGACGTCGAGATCTCGTCAGAGTCGCACCCGTTCTACACCGGCAAGCAGCGCATCATGGACTCCGCCGGACGCGTTGAGAAGTTCAACTCGCGTTACTCAGGTTTCGGCACCAAGAAGGACTAGTTCCTCAGGTTCCACAGAAAGGCGGCCCTCGGGCCGCCTTTCGTCGTTAATGGCGCGGCCCCGAGACCGGCAGAGGGTGGTTATCCCGCGTCTAGAACCTGGAGGCGCGGCGAGTCACCCAGAGGGGCAGGATCGTGTCGCGCGTGAGAGGTGCGAGCTCGATTCCAGCTGGCTCATCGCTGTCGATCCAGATGAGTTCCTCGATCTCGCCCGAAGCGATGGGGGTGAGGGAGGTCATCATCGCAAATACTTCGGCCCGGATTACCGTGTCCGACTCGTTGGCAGCCTCGGCCCTGAAGCTACCGAGGTATTCGGTCTCACCGAGATCCAGTTCGAGCCCGATCTCTTCGAGAAGTTCACGTGACAGCGCCACGACGGCACTCTCGCCGCGTTCGATCTTGCCGCCAGCCTGCATGAACGAGGAACTTCCTCGCTTGCGCACGAGCAGCGTCCGCCCATCCGGATCAGTGATGATGGCGGCAGCGACCCGAAGCACCGTCGGGCGAAGCGTCGGGCGCGCGGGTGGTGCCGCATCCTGGTTGTCAGAGTCTGCTGAGACTGGGTCGAGATCGAGTTGCTGGTCAAACGATGCTGGCTCTGCGTCCGGGCCTGGCTCATCCGCAAGGGCATCAAGGTCGAACACGTTCCACAGGAGGTCGGGGTCGTCGCCGGATGCTTGTGGCTCCTCGACGAATGGCTCCACGAGCACCAGGGGCTCATAGCCGGCCTCAGGGCCAGAGTCGGAGACATCCGGCTCGATGAGGCGATCGAACTCGTCCGGCTCGACCGTGTCAGTGGGTTCGTCGGGCGCGATTACGGGTTCCACGTCGCGGAACTGCACGGCCTCCACCTCAGACACGCTCGCGCTCGCCCGTACAGGCGCAGCTTCGAGCGCGACCCTGTCGAATACGAGCACTCCGGTATCAAAGTCGAGGTGAGGCACGCGCAGGCTGGGTCGGGGCGAAGGCGCCGCGATTGGCTGGGTGTCCTGGATGCTCGCGGAAAGGTCTGTCGTGCGCACCGGCCAGATCGTGTCGGCGACGAAGTCTTTGTCACCCTTTACCCGGCGGATGTAGTCGGCGAAACTCGCCGCCTGATCGGCGTACCACGTGACCTGGCTGACATGCAGTTCGGCTGGGGACACATCCAACTGATCGGGATACGCGGCGCCGAGCGCGAGCGCCACCCGACCGGCGGCGATCGCGTCAGCGCCGGCGTCGTGCGCCTCATCCAGCTCGACACCGTAGAGCGCTGCCGCGGCTTCCAGCGTGCGCTTACCTTTGCGGAACTTGTCAACGAACTTGTCGAGCACCAGCGGGTCGATTACCGGGGACGCCACAGCGAGGGGTTCAATCCCGTGGCGTCGGCACTCGCGGTCGAGAAGGGTGAGGTCATAGGGCGCGTTGTAGACGACGAGGGGAATGTCGAGCGCGAAAAGCACCCGCAGGCTCTGACTGATTTCGGCGACGACGTCTTTGGCGTTTCGGCCGAGCGACCGGGCACGCTCCGTCGTGATGCCGTGGACGGCCGAGGCGCCCGCCGGGATCTCGATACCGGGGTCGGCGAGCCAATCCCATCTGGCAACGACCGAGCCGTCCGGGCGGAGGATTGCGATGCAGGCTGACACGATCCGTGCGGTGTCGACATCGACCCCGGTGGTCTCGAGATCGAAGACGCCGAGTTGGCCCCAATTGTTCATGACCTCAGGCTAGGGCTGGCGGGTGATCACGCCGCGCAGGCTCGCTGCCCGAGCGCGATCACGTGCCGGCGCTAGACGCGGCTGCCTGCGAATCGGGAATCGCCCAGATGCAGCCAGTAGAAGCTTTGCGTGCCGAGAGTGAGGGTGAGGGATCCGTCCTCGCCGACCGGCGGGAACTCGCCTCCACCGAAAAGGTCGAACGAGGTGGCTCCCGCATATCCCTCGACCTGGATGGTCGCCGACACGGGATTATGAGCAAAGCTGAAGACACACAGGATTGACTCGGGGGAGTCGCCGAACTGGGTTCCCGCCCCCTCGTATTCGCGAACGAACGCAAGCACAGACTCGTGGTTTGTCTGCAGCACCCGCAAAGAACCAAGCCCGAAGGTCGGGTGCCCCTTACGCACATGGATGACGTTGCGCACCCAGTGCAGGAGCGAGCGGGACTGCGCCAGCTGCGATTCGACGTTGACGAGGTTGTAGTTGTAGACCAATGACTGCACTACCGGCAGGAAGAGCTTTCCCGGGTCCGCGTGCGAGAAGCCGGCGTTGCGGTCCGGTGTCCACTGCATGGGCGTCCTGGAGGAGTCTCGGTCGGGCAGCCAGATGTTGTCACCCATCCCGATCTCGTCGCCGTAGAACAGGAAGGGGCTGCCCTGCAGCGAGAACAGCAGCGCGTGGGCAAGCTCCAGTTCGGCGCGCGAATTGTCGAGAAGCGGCGCCAGCCTGCGGCGGATTCCCACGTTCGACCTCATCCTCGGGTCGTAGGCGTACCAGCCGTACATCGCCTGGCGGTATTCCTCGCTCACCATCTCGAGGGTGAGCTCGTCGTGGTTGCGCAGGAATACGCCCCACGCCGCGCCCTCGGGCATGTCGGTCGTCTCGGCGAGCACCCGCACCAATTCGCCGGCGTTCTGGGAGCGGAGAGAGTAGAAGATTCGGGGCATGACGGGGAAGTCGAATGCCATGTGGCACTCGGGCTCTTCTTCCGTTCCGAAGAACGCCACGACCTCCTGGGGCCATTGGTTCGCCTCGGCGATCAGCACACGGCCCGGGTATTCCCGGTCGACCATGGCGCGGATCTCTTTGATGAACGCGTGGGTCTTGGGCTCGCCCTCACCGTTGCCGTCTTCAGACTCAAACAGGTACGGGATGGCATCAAGGCGCACACCGTCCACTCCCAGGTCCATCCAGTGCCTGATCGTGTCGAGCACTGCCTCGCGCACGGCAGGGTGCTCGAAGTTCAGGTCGGGCTGGTGCGAGAAGAACCTGTGGAAGAAGAACTGTCGACGTACCGGGTCGAACGTCCAGTTCGACTCCTCGGTGTCGACGAAGATGATGCGAATGTTGGGGTACTTCTCGTCTGTGTCGCTCCAGACGTAGTAGTCGCCGTACGGTCCCTCTGGGTCTTCGCGCGACTGCTGGAACCAGTCATGAGCATCCGAGGTGTGGTTCAGCGGGTAGTCGATGACGACGCGCATGTTTCGCTCGTGTGCTTTGGTGACCAGCTCTTTGAACTCGTCGAGCGTGCCGAATTCGGGCAGCACCGTGGTGAAGTCCGAAACGTCGTAGCCACCATCGCGCAGTGGCGAACTGTAGAACGGGGGGATCCACAACGCGTCGACACCGAGCCACTGCAGGTAGTCGAGCTTGGAAATGAGCCCCGCGATGTCGCCAGAGCCGTCGCCGTTGCTGTCGTAGAACGACCTGACCATCACCTCGTAGAAGACCGCGCGGCGGTACCACTGCGGGTCGAGGGCTAGTCCGGGCAGCTGGATGGGCGCGGTAAAAGTCACACGTCGAGTCTATGGCGGAGACCTTCGCCTGTGTCCAGACCCGGCTCGGCGCGCGCCGTCGGTGTGTGATCCCCGATCCGGAGCATCCTCGTAGAATCGTCTCGATGACCGTCGAATCGCCCTACGCCGCCCTTCTTGCCGAAATCCCCGCCCGTCGGGGCGTCGTCGACGTGCTCGGCAGCAGCACCCACTACTGGGAGTACGGACCGGAGGATGCCTCTACCGTCGTCGTCGTCGTACACGGTTACCGGGGTGAGCACCACGGTCTCGAGCCCGTGATAGCGCAACTGCGGGGCATCCGCATCATCAGCCCCGACCTGCCGGGCTTTGGGGAATCGACCGCGCTGGTTGGCCAGCGGCACGACATCAGCGGTTACTCGCAGTGGCTCGGTCAGTTCGTCGACCGGATGGGCGTAACGGGCACCGCCATCATTCTTGGCCACTCCTTCGGCTCGATCGTGGTCTCGTCGGCGGTGGCCGGAGGGCTGCCCACCCCCAGACTCATCCTTGTGAATCCGATCGCGGCCCCCGCCCTCGAAGGGCCGAACGGCTTCATGAGTCGACTGACGCTGCTGTATTACCGCGCTGGCCGGGCACTTCCCGAGAGGGTGGGCAAGAGTCTGTTGAGCAGCTGGCTCATCGTCCGATTTATGAGTGTGTTCCTCGCGCAATCCAAAGACCCGGCCCTGCGCCGCTGGATTCACGCGCAACACCACAGCTACTTCAGCCGCTACGCCAACCGCGACACGGTCGTCGAAGGCTTCGAGGCATCCATATCCAGCGACGCCAGCATGTTCGCGGCACAGATTGCGGTTCCTACCCTGCTGATCGGCGCTGATCGCGACCCCATCACCACGGTCGCAGCTCAAGAGGAGTTGGCAGCCCTGTTCCCCAGCGCCCGCCTCGAGATTCTCGCGGGCGTCGGGCACCTCGTGCACTACGAGAAACCCCGCGAAGCGGCCGCCCTCATTCTCGACTTCGTCGGGGAAGGTTCGCTCGCGTGAAGATCATCTTTGATTGCCGCTACACACGCATCGGGCGCCACGACGGCATCAGTCGCTACGGCGCCAGGCTCGTGGAGGAACTGTCGAAACTCCACCCCGTGACGATGCTGATCTCCGACCGGCGCCAGCTCGAGATGCTGCCCGATCTGCCGTGGGTCATGGGCTCAGATCCGACCTCGGCAAAAGAACCCTGGATCGCGCGGCAGGTCAACAGGCACGCTCCGGATGTCGTCTTCACTCCCATGCAGACCATGGGCCCCGGGGGTCGGGACTACGCGCTCGTGACCACCGTGCACGACCTGATCTACTACACGCACCGCACGCCGCCACGCGACCTCAATCCCGCGCTGAGACTGCTGTGGCGCGGATATCACCTCTGGTGGGGGTTCCAGCGCAGCCTCCTGAACAAGGCTGACGCGCACCTCGTCGACTCGGAGACCACTCGGGACCTGATGGCCGAACACCGGCTGACGCGTAATCCCATGACAGTTGTGCTTCTCGGCACCGAGCAGTCTGAGGTTTCTCCCGAGCGGACTGCCCCGGCATCCAAAAATCTCGTCTACATGGGTTCGTTCATGCCGTACAAGAACGTCGACCTCATCGTCGCCGCGCTGCATGACCTGCCCGACTATCGGCTGCAACTGATGAGTCGCATCACTGACGACGAGAAGGCCAGGCTGACGGCCCTGGCGCCCGCGGGTTCGCTCGAATTCTTCAACGGTGCGAGCGATGAGGAGTACGCCGCGGCGACGCTCGGCGCGACCGCCCTGGTCTCAGCCTCGCGAGACGAGGGCTTCGGCCTTCCGGTCGTCGAGGCACAGGCTCTCGGAACGCCCGTGCTGCTCAGCGACACCCCTATCTTCCGCGAGATCGGGGGAGCACCTGCAGGCTTCTTCGATCCGTCCAGCCCCGCGTCGTTCGTCGCCGCCGTTCGTGAACTCGAGGATGTTACCGAGTGGTCCCGTCGGTCGTCGGCCTCCGTCGAGTGGGCTAAACGCTACAACTGGCCGGACGCGGCTCGCGCTCTGCTCGACGTGCTCACAGACGCCGTTCAACGACGCGCGGCACGCCACTGACCGTCAGGATCGCGCGGGCTGCCGCGGCGTGACCTCGTCGAAGCCGAGCAGCGAGAACTGGTCGCCCGAGAAGCTGAGGCTGTGGATCGAACCATTCCGGATGGCGCCGTGGGTGCCCTCCTGATCGATCTCGCCCAGCACCGCGCGGATCACTCCGCCGTGCGCTACCACCACCATGGATGCTCCGTCGTGGGAACGCGCGAGCCGGTGCAGCGCGCCCAACGACCGGGCAGCGAGTCGCTCGTGTGACTCGTGGCCACGGATGAGTGCACGATCGGGAAAGCGATCCTCGATCTGCCGATAGTTCATCCCCTCGGCTTCGCCATAGTTGCGTTCGACCAGATCGGGGTCAGCGGTGGGACCGTTCAGCCCCAGCGAGTCACCGATAATCGTGGCCGTCTCGAACGCTCGCATCAGGGGACTCGCGACAATCAGATCCGGGGCCGAATCGCTCAACCGAGCCGCGGCGGCGAGCGCCTGCGCGCGTCCCGTGTCGTTGAGCGGGATGTCAGTGCTGCCCTGGATGCGCTGCTGGCGGTTCCACTCGGTCTCGCCGTGACGAACGAAATAGATCAGAGAACTCACGCCTGGAGCCTGAGCAGCAACGACTGCAGTGTCTCTGAGATTCCGGCATCCACCTTCACGGTCGCCCTGTTGTCACCTTTGGTGACCCCACGATTGATGATCACGATCGGCAGCTTGCGACGGCTGGCCTGCTCCAGCAGCCGGATGCCCGAATTGACGATCAGAGAAGAACCGGCGATCACGAGGGCGTCGGCAGACTGCATGAGCGCCGAAGCCTCCGCGAACTTCTCTTTCGGCACGAACTCGCCAAAGAACACCACATCCGGCTTCAGGATGCCCCCACACACTGTGCAATCGGGAATGAGGAACGCATCGATATCGCGAACCTCCACATCGCCGTCGGGGGAGAGGTCGAAAGCCTCGCTGGTGTCGATCCAGGGGTTGGTCTCGGTGATCTGGTCGGCGATGCCCTGGCGCGCGTAGTACTGACCGCAGGTCAGGCAGCGCACCCGATCCATGGTGCCGTGGAGGTCGACGACCCGCTGCGAACCCGCCCTGAGGTGCAGCCCATCTACGTTCTGGGTGATGATGCCGTCCACGATGCCGGCCAGCTCAAGCTCGACGAGAGCGGCATGGCCGGCGTTGGGCTGTGCGGCCGAGAACCGCTTCCAGCCGAGGTGGCTTCCGGCCCAGTATCGCTTGCGGTAGTCAGTGTCGGTGAGGAACTGCTCAAACGTCATCGGCGAGCGCGCGGGCGCACCCGCGCCACGGTAGTCGGGTATTCCGGAGTCGGTGCTGACTCCTGCGCCGGTGAGAACGGCGAGCGTGCGGCCTGCCAGTGCGTCTGTCGCCAGGTCAAGAGAGTCGTCAGCGGCGGACGCGGAAGTCGACGGGATCACGTTCGTCATTGCACCTCCTTGCCGTTGGGCGTCTGCTCCAAGAATAAACGCAGCAGCTTTCCGATATGTTTCCGAATGCTGGCAAAACTTTACGGCTGTCTAGTCGGTCGCACCCTGGGAGCACCTCATCCACGTTATTCATATTGACAATCTCACCGACGAGAGGCTGGGCGACTTCGCCAATCTCACGGATGTCGCGCTGAGACGCCGCACGGAGCCCGCTGGCGGCCTCTACATCGCCGAGTCGCCAAAGGTGATCTCCCGCGCCCTCGCCGCGGGTCACCGCCCGCGCGCCGTCCTCGTGTTGCAGCAGTGGCTCGACGACCTGAGACCGCTGCTCGACGGCCTGGACGTGCCGGTCTTCGTGGGGGAGTCTGAGCTTCTCGAGTCCCTTACCGGCTTCAACCTGCATCGTGGAGCACTGGCATCCATGCACCGGCCGCCCCTGACGCCGGTGTCAGACCTGTTGCGGGATGCCCGCCGCGTGGTCGTGCTGGAAGACATCGTCGACCACACCAACGTGGGAGCGATCTTCCGTTCCGTGGCCGGTCTCGGCGCTGACGCCGTGCTCGTGACCCCCCGATGCGCGGATCCGCTCTATCGGCGCAGCGTGAGGGTCAGCATGGGAACCGTTCTCCAGGTGCCGTGGACGAGGCTGCCTGACTGGCCAGACGGCGCGACCGAACTTCGCGCGGCGGGCTTTCACATCGCTGCCCTCGCGCTGGCAGACAACGCACGATCGCTGGATGAGTTCGCCGCCAACGCTCCGGAGCGCCTCGCCATCGTGCTCGGTACAGAGGGCGACGGCCTGAGTCGCGCCGCACTCGACGCCGCAGACACCATCGTGACCATTCCCATGATGCACGGCGTCGATTCCCTCAACGTTGCTTCCGCGAGCGCGGTAGCGCTTTACGCCCTCAGGTCCCGCTGAGCTGGCGCCACAACCCCAGCTCGCGCAAGACCGCGTGCGCCGCCGCCAGCCTGCCGTCCTCCAGGTGCCAGCTCACCGCGAGGGCGGCCCTGATGGTGCACCACCGTGCGGTCCTGGCCGGGTCGCAGCCCACCAGCGCCGAGACTCTCTCCAGATGGTGGGCTAACGCCAGAGCCGGCCGTGGTTGGTTCAGCGGGGCACCGAGCTGTTCGATGAGCGGAAACAGGTCGAACTCGGGCTCACCAACCAAGGGTTTGGGGTCGACGAGAAGCCACCGCTCGCCGTGTCGCACGATGTTTCCCGGGTTGAAATCTCCATGCAGAAGCACGCCCGGCCGGTCCTCGGCGGCCAGAGCGATGGCGTCCGAGAAGGCGGCCTCCAGAGCCTGCGATCCACCCCACTGCGAGAGAGCAGCATGGTGGTGGGGGAGCCGGGCTGTCGCATCCGCCACATATTTTCGGACGACCTCGGCGAGGCTCGGGATGCCAGCAGGAATGGTCGAGGCGGAGCGCGCGATCACGGCCTCCGTGTAGAGCCTCGCCGCGATCTCCAACGCG
This sequence comes from Salinibacterium sp. G-O1, assembly GCF_030063305.1. Classification (GTDB taxonomy): domain Bacteria; phylum Actinomycetota; class Actinomycetes; order Actinomycetales; family Microbacteriaceae; genus Rhodoglobus. Next base: position 262,706 of record NZ_JASISV010000002.1, on the reverse strand, counting down.
TGCTCGGTGGACGCCTGCAGGCGCGAGAGAGGCTCCCCAGGCTCCGCCCTCTCCAGCAGCATCGCCCACGCCCACGCATCCTGCTTCAGCACCTCTGGCGCGAATTGCCCACCCCAGAGCTCGAGCGCCACGGCCTCCCAGCGACCCTCCCAGTGCGGAAAACCAACCTTCAGTACCGCAGGACGACCGTCGCTTGTGGTCACGCGCAGCACGGCACCAGACTCGCCGTGCCGGTACGGCTCGCCCGCGATCAGGCGCCAGCGAGCGAGCATGGAGGCGACGAGGTCGCCGGCCGCAGCATCCCACAGCAAACGGGTGGGGTAGGTCGTGAGCGCCGCATCCTCGAATCCCACACTGCGCATGCACCGAATCTACGTCCTTTAGCATGGGCGGATGCCGCTGACTCGACGCCAGATCTACTTCCGACGACGGTTGGCGGTGTTCGGGGGCGGACTGGTCGCCCTCAGCACGGTGTTCTACCTGCCGATCACCCTGCTTGCCCCATTGCAGGCGGTGAGCGCAGAGGTCATCCAGTACGAAGCGCCCGTGCCTGCCAAACCGACCCTCACCTTCCCGGAGTACGGCGCATCGGCCATCGGCGCAATCGGCTATCCCGGCGTCCTGGCCAGTGGCGGGTCCACCGACGCGCTGCCGATCGCCTCCATCTCCAAGGTCATCACGTCACTCGTGGTTCTCGACGCTCACCCCCTTGCCGTGGGGGAGTCGGGGCCCGACATCACCTTCACCGATGCCGATGTGCAGCTCTACTACGCACAGGTTGCCCAGAACGGCAGCGTCGCGGCGGTCTATTCGGGTCAGGTGATGTCGCAGCGCACAGCGATGAACGTGATGCTCATCGCCTCAGCCAACAACTACGCCGAATCGATCGCGCAATGGGCGTTCGGCTCGCAGGAGGCCTTCGCGACGGCCGCGACAGCGTGGATCGCGAGTGCCGGACTCACCAACACCGCCATCGTGGAACCCACCGGGGTGTCACCCAGCAACGTCAGCACCTCGTCCGACCTCGTCGAGCTCGCCAGACTCGCTCTGGCGAATCCGGTGGTGGCCGAGATCGTGGCGACCCCCAGCATCGACATCCCCGAACTCGGCCAGTATGAGAACACGAACGCACTTCTGGGCGTGGGTGGGGTGGACGGAATCAAGACGGGCACGCTCGATGAGGCGGGATCCTGCCTGCTGTTCTCACAGGATTTCGTGGTGGGAGACACCACCATCACGCTCGTCGGAGTGGTGCTCGGTGGCCCCGACCACGACACCATCGACGCCGCCATCCAGTCGTTGCTCGCAGAGGCCAACGCAGGCTTTCACGAGATAAGCCTCACCACCGAGGGCCAGCAGTTTGGTTCGTATGCCACGGAGTGGGGGGATGCCTCGACAGCGGTCGCGGCATCCGAACTCTCTGTCGTGGTGTGGGACGCCACCCCCATCACTGTCGACCTGACATCCGAACCCGTTCGCCTGGCGGACGCCGGCACCGAAGTGGGAGCGCTTCACTTCACGGTCGGCGACCGCAGCTTCGACGTGCCACTGGAGCTGGCGACCACAATCGATGACCCGGGACCGTGGTGGCGTTTGTCACATCCGCTGGAACTCTTCTGAGAGTCGCACGTCGTTCACAGCCTTCACCGCTACGCTTACCGTATCTCGAGCATCTGCTCCCTTTGTGTGACTGTGAGAAGTCATCTTAACTTCTGAGGTCACGTGACTACTGCTGCTGAACCGTCCCGCATCATCAAGACCGGGCCACGAGGTATCGGGAATCCGATTTCGGAATTCTCTGCCCTGCTGCACACGGTTCGCGATGCCGGCCTGTTGCGGCGCAGCAAGACCTTCTACGCGCTCACGTTCTCGGCGATCACCGTAGCGATGATCGGCGCCTGGGTCGGCTTCGCGCTGCTGCACGACACCTGGTACCTGCTCATCATCGCCGCGGTCATGGGGGTGCTGTTCACCCAGTACGCCTTCATCACCCATGAGCTCTCGCACCGCCAGGTGTTCTCGTCCAACAAGATCAACGACTTCGCCGGCCGCATCATGGCCGACCTCGTGGTGGGAATCAGCTATTCCTGGTGGATGAGCAAGCACTCGCGCCATCACGCTGGCTCGAACACCATCGGACGCGACCCCGACGTCGAAACCGACTTCATCGTGTTCCACAAAGAGGCCGCAGTCGGACTAACCGGAGTGTCGAAGTTCCTGGCCAAGCGACAGGGTTACCTATTCTTCCCGGTGCTGCTTCTCGAGGGGATCAACCTTCACCGGCACGCCTTCCAGACCGTGTTCACCAAGGGCAAGGTCGACAAGCGTGCGCTTGAAATCGTGCTGCTAACCGTCAGGAACGTCGGCTACATCGCGGTGCTGTTTACCTTCATGCCGCTCGGGATGGCCTTTGCGTTCCTCGGCGTGCAGCTCGCCATCTTCGGTCTGTACATGGGCGCATCATTCGCCCCGAACCACATCGGGATGCCGGTGCTTCCCAAGGGCTCGAAGGTCGACTTCCTGCGCCGACAGGTACTGACCAGCCGCAACATCAAGGGCGGCCACTTCATGAACCACTTCATGGGCGGCCTCAACTACCAGATCGAGCACCACCTCTTCCCGAGCATGGCCAGGCCCCACCTGCGACGCGCTGGCGAGATCGTGCGCGAATACTGTGCGGCTAAGGGCATCCTCTACACGGAGGTCCACCTGCTTCCCGCCTACGGCACCGTCGTCAGCTACCTCAATGAGGTTGGTCGCAGCGTCGATCCCTTCGACTGCCCTGGAGCCGCTCGCGGTGGCTACAGCGCAACCTGACCTGCCCTAGTAGCTCGGTCGTTTCGGCACCATGTCATCTCCGGATGACTGGTGCCGAACGCGTCTGAGCACCCAGGGCACGAGATACTCGCGCGCCCAACCGATGTCGCCGACCCTCGCATCGCGCCAGCGGATCGCCGGAAGTGGCTCGGGGCTGAACGGTTCAAGCGAGTGCTCGACCGCCAAAGAATCCAGCACCATCGCCGCGATCGTGTTGTGGCCAATGGGGGAGAAGTGCAGTCGATCCGGGGCCCACATCCGCGCGTCAGACAGTTCGCGCAAAGCCCACATGTCGGCCACAATCGCATCATGTCGCTGGGCGATGGCGCGCAGGTTCTCGTTGTAAATCGCCACCTTTCCGCGCAGGCGATTGAGCACAGGAGTCATACCGATATCGGGCCCATTGAACATGATGACGGTGGCACCGTCGACGCCCAGGCGCTCGATCACCTCCTCGAAACGTACTGAGATCTCGTCGGCGTCGGTGCCGGGTCGGATGATGTCGTTGCCCCCAGCAGAAATGCTGATCAAATCCGGTTTCAGGGCGATAGCGGCATCCACTTGCTCGTCGGAGATCTGCTGCAGCAACCGACCACGGATGGCGAGATTCGCGTAGCTGAACCCCTCGGTTCCCGCCGCCAGGACCTCGGCAACCCGGTCTGCCCAGCCCCGGTGTCCGCCGGGGCTGAGAGGCTCGGGATCACCGATTCCCTCAGTGAAGGAATCGCCGATCGCCACATACCGGCTCCACGGGTGTTTCTGGTCCATCTCTCAAGTTTGTCACCAATACCACTGACAGATAGGAGCACACAAGGGGCATCCCCCAAACGAGTGTCCGTGCTTGAATCGGTCACGGCCCTGAATCCGGGGCAAGTTCGATCGACTGGGAGGTCACCATGGGAATCATCGGCTGGATCGTATTAGGCCTCGCCGCAGGAGCAATTGCGAAGGCAATCCTTCCTGGCTCACAGGGCGGCGGTTGGCTCATCACGCTGATCCTTGGCGTCGTCGGAGCATTGCTTGGTGGCTTCATCGGAAGCGCACTGTTCAATGCACCGCTGGAGGACTTCTTCTCCATCCAGACGTGGCTGCTGGCAATCGGTGGATCCATCCTCGTGTTGCTCATCTACGGCCTCGTTACACGCGGTAGCCGCAGGGCGTAACCCTCGACTCCATGGGCGGCATGCTTCGGCATGCCGCCCATCGGCGTTTAACCCGCTCAGCATCGTGGTGGTCGGTGGCGGCTGAGAAGATGGAGACATGGGCAAACAGGATGGCAGCGACCGGCAGGTCACCATCGGGCCCATCGACGACAGCACGGCGACAATCCTGCATGTCGACATGGATGCCTTCTTCGCCTCCGTCGAACTGCTCGATCATCCTGAGCTCGTCGGTAAGCCCGTGATCGTGGGCCACAAGTCGGCGAGATCGATCGTCACCGCCGCCACCTACGAGGCGCGCAAGTTCGGCGTGAACTCCGCTCTGCCGATGGCGATCGCACTCAAGCGCTGCCCCGAGGCGATCGTGCTCGAGCCACACTTCGAGCGATATCAGCATTTCTCCCGTCAGGTCATGTCGATCTTCGACGATATGACGCCCAAGGTGGAACGTCTCGGCATCGACGAGGCATTCCTGGATGTCGCGGGAGCCCGCAACGTTTTTGGTTCACCAATGCAGGTCGCCCAGCTCATTCGCCAGCGCGTTCGTCAGGAGACACGGCTGAATTGCTCGGTTGGTGCGGCAGCCTCCAAGTTCGTGGCGAAGCTGGCCTCGGGGCTCTGTAAGCCCGATGGGCTGCTCGTGGTGCCGGCCGACAAGACCGTGGCGCTGCTTCATCCACTCCCGATTGCAAAGCTGTGGGGAGTCGGAGCAAAGACAGAAGAGATCCTGCGGGGTCGAGGGTTCAACACGATCGGTGACATCGCCGCAGCGCCCGTCTCCGAACTTCGGCGTGTCATCGGTGACGCCGGCGCCGAACGACTGCACGAGCTCGCCTGGGGCATCGATCCACGAACGGTCCAGACTCGCGCCGACGAAAAGAGCATCGGTCACGAGATCACCTTCGAGACCGACGTCACCGACGCGCAGGTGATCAGGCGCGAACTGCTCAGAATGTCGAACATGGTCGCGGTCCGCCTGCGTACCGGCGGATTTGTGGCCCGCACCGTCGTGCTGAAATTGCGGTTTTCAGACTTCACCACGATTACCCGATCACGGACCATCAGCGAACCCACCGATCTCGGTCGCACGATCTACGAGGAGATCGGTCAGGTCTATGAGGCCCAGGGTCGTCAGAATGCCGCCATCAGGCTCGTCGGGGTGAGGGCCGAGCAGCTGCTGGATTCGGCCACGGTACCTCAGGGGCTGTGGGACGAATCGGAGGCCTGGCGCGACGCCGAAGATGTGATGGATGCCGCCAGCGCACGATTCGGCAAAGGCGCCGTGAAGCAGGCCAGACTCATCGGACACACACAGGACGAGCGGCCGAGGCTCGGCCAGCGCGACTGAACTCGAACCCCGCACCACACCGAGTCGGCGCCGACTGTCGGTAGGGTCGCGTAAAGTTTCGTTAAGTGAATAGCGCAGCTTCCAACCCCGGCGTTTTCACGCCCACGGTGGGCACGTTCGCTGCAGAGCACCTGTCGCCGTCATTCCCGGACAGGGCGGCGCGCGGTACAGCCACCGCCCTTCGCGCCTGGCAAGCCGAAGCTCTCGACATCTATTTCGAGAGAAACCCCCGCGATTTTCTTGCCGCAGCAACGCCCGGCGCCGGGAAAACGACCTTCGCCCTGCGCCTCGCCGTCGAACTCATCGCGCAGCGGGTGGTGGATCGTGTGACCGTGGTCGCCCCGACCGATCACCTCAAGCGCCAGTGGGCCGACGCCGCGCATCGGGTGGGACTGCGGCTCGACCCCGGCTACTCCAACGGAGACGGCTACGGCGGTCGGCGGTTCCACGGCATGGCCGTGACGTACGCACAGGTCGCCGTGCGGGCATCCCTGCATAAGGAGATCACCGAATCCGCTCGCACTCTCGTGATTCTCGATGAGGTTCATCACGGCGGCGACGCCCTGAGCTGGGGCGACGCGATTCGTGAGTCCTTTGAGCGGGCCACACGAAGGCTCTCTCTCACCGGTACGCCGTTCCGCAGCGATACCGCCCCGATCCCGTTCGTTACCTACGCCCCGGACAACAAGGGCATTCGCACCTCCGTCACCGACTATTCGTACGGCTATGGGCGCGCATTGGCCGATGGTGTCGTTCGCCCGGTGATGTTCATGGCGTATGCCGGCAAGATGCGCTGGCGCACCAAAATGGGCGACGAAATGGAGGCCAGGCTCGGCGAGGGTGACACGAAGGATGTGACCGCCCAAGCATGGCGCACGGCACTCGCCCCCGGCGGGGAGTGGATGCAGGCCGTGCTGCGGGCCGCCGATCGACGGCTGACCGAGGTGCGCCATTCGATCCCGGATGCTGGGGGACTGGTCATCGCGACCGACCAGACGACCGCGCGGTCCTACGCCAAATTGCTGCACGAGATCACGGGCGAGATGCCCACCGTCGTGCTGTCTGACGAAAAGGAATCTTCGTCCAGGATCGAGACTTTCTCCGAGGGGGAGTCCCGCTGGATGGTCGCGGTGCGCATGGTGTCGGAGGGCGTGGACGTTCCACGGCTCGCTGTCGGCGTCTACGCGACGTCCGCCTCGACGCCGCTGTATTTCGCCCAGGCCGTCGGCCGCTTTGTGAGGGCTCGACGAAGCCACGAGACCGCCTCCATCTTCCTGCCGAGTGTGCCGTCGCTCATCACCCTCGCCGGTCTCATGGAGCTGGAGCGTGACCATGCTCTCGACCGTGAATCGAAGGACGACGACGGACTGCTCGACGACGGACTGCTCGACCAGGAAAACCGTGAAGAGACCACTTCAGACGAGCTGGCCAACGAGTTCGTGTGGGAGGCGCTCGAATCTGACGCCAACTTCGACCGGGTGCTCTTCGACGGGGACGAATTCGGGTTCGCGGCCGAGACGGGCAGCGACGAGGAGCTCGACTTCATCGGCCTTCCGGGAATCCTCGAGCCCGATCAACTGCGGGAGCTTCTCACACAGCGGCAGACGCGGCAGTCGAAGCGATCTGCGAGCAGGCCGAAGGAGGAGCAGCCGCAGGCGCTCTTCCGCAACCTGAAGGAGCAGCGCAAGGTGCTCAACGCTCTTGTTGGCATCCGCGCGAAAATGTCGAACGAGCCGCACGGCATCATTCACGCCGAGCTCCGGCGCGTGTGCGGCGGACCGGCCGTGGCGCAGGCGACCGTCACTCAGTTGCAAGCGCGGATCGACTACCTGCGTCGCGGCATCCACGGCTAAGCAGCGGCCCACTTCGGGCACAAGACGTTTTTGGGCAAAAGAAAACGCCCCGGTATGGACCGGGGCGTTTCCGTTACTGAACTATCAAGATCAGAGGGGGCGAATGTTCTCCGCCTGGGGACCCTTCGGTCCCTGTGTGATGTCGAACTCAACCTTCTGGTTCTCGTCGAGCGACTTGTAACCACCGGTTGCGATGGCCGAGTAGTGAGCGAACACGTCAGGACTTCCGTCCTCAGGGGCGATGAAACCAAAGCCCTTTTCCGCGTTGAACCACTTAACGGTGCCTAATGCCATGTAAAACTCCTCCAGGAGCGTTCTTCTAGCCCCGACAGTCGAGGCCACATCCCGTTTACAAAGAAACGAAGACGATGTTCCTAGGCTATAGCAGTACTTGCCGGAGTTCGCCATGTATTACGGAAATGGTGCGAGATTTTAATCAAACGAGTTTTTCGGGGCGTTACCGGAAATCGCGAGATCTGGTCTTCGGAGCCATGTCGAGCAGTTCGAATCGGTCGGCCAGAACGTTGGTCACGCCCTCTGCGGATCGCTCCAGAATGCCGCGGATGACCAGCGCGGGCGCCTCTCGCACCACCCGCCGGTAGTGCGTCCACACGCCGACGCTGCAGATCACGTTGATCAACCCCGTCTCATCCTCGATGTTCACAAAGGTGATGCCGCTGGCTGTCGCTGGACGCTGGCGATGTGTCACGACCCCGCCGATCTCGATGCGTCGACCAGACTCCGCCGTGGCCAAGTCGGCCGCAGACAGGATGCCCCGCCGCCGTAGTGCAGGGCGCAGGTGCTCGACCGGGTGGCTGTTGGTCGACACCCCCGTCGCCCACAGGTCTGACATGAGCTCGTCTACGGAGGAAGGCAGCGCGAACAGCGGTGGCTGCACCGTGATGATGCTGCCGGGCAGAAACTCGGAGCGATCCTGGGCCGCGTTGCCGGCGTTCCACATGGCTTCGCGCCGGCTCAGCCCGAAACAGTCGAACGCGCCGGCCGCGGCGAGTACCTCCAGCTGCGCGGTCGTGAGGCCCACCCGGCGCACAAGATCGTTCATACTCAGAAAATCGCCGGCGCGGGCTCGCTCCTCCACGATCTTCTCAGCCACCGGGATGCCGATGCCGCTGACCTCGTCGAGACCGAGCCGCACCGCGAACGCACCATCGCGGCGATGGTCGTCCGTGTCGAAGTGAGCGTCACGGTCGAACGGACCCACCGGCGGCTGCTCCCGCGCAAGACAAGAGTCTCGCCCGGTGGCGCTGGTAGCGCCAGCCAGCGACTCAAGCCCCGCGTACACCCCCGAGCCCTGGATGTCTGGCCTCAGCACCTGCACACCGTGGCGGCGGGCATCCGCGACCAAAGACTGCGGCGAGTAGAAGCCCATCGGCTGGGCACGGAGCATCGCGGCGAGGAACGCTGCGGGATAGTGCAGGCGCATCCAGGCACTGGCGTAGACGAGCAGGCCGAAGCTGAGCGCGTGACTTTCGGCAAACCCGAACCCAGCGAAAGCCTGGATGCTGCCATAGATCTTGTCGGCATCGTCGCCGGTGATGCCGTTGCTGGCCATGCCGAGGTAGAGCTTGTCGCGCAGCTTCTCGATCTTCTCGATGCCACGCTTCGACCCCATCGCCCGGCGCAGCAGGTCTGCGTCATCGGGGGTGCAGCCGCCCACGGCCACGGCGATCTGCATGAGCTGCTCCTGGAAGATCGGCACGCCGAGGGTGCGCTCCAGAGGCTCTTTGAGCCGGGGATGCAGGTAGGTGACAGGTTCTGTGCCCATCTTGCGGCGGACGTACGGATGCACGGCCCCACCCTGGATCGGGCCTGGCCGCACGAGCGCAATCTCGACCACCAGATGGTAGAACTCCCGCGGTTGGAGGCGGGGGAGCAGCCCCATCTGCGCGCGACTCTCGACCTGGAACACGCCGATCGCATCGGCCCTGCACAACTGGTCGTACACACCCTGCTCTTCGCGAGGCAGGGAGCCGAGGTCCCACGTCTCACCGAAGGTTTCCCGCACCATGTCGAAGCTGTACTGCAGCGCAGACAACATGCCGAGCCCCAGCAGGTCGAATTTGACCAGACCCATCCAGGCGCAGTCGTCTTTGTCCCACTGCACGACTGTGCGATTCTCTTTGCGTGCATGCTCGATCGGCACCACCTCTCCCACGGGCCGCCGAGTAAGCACCATGCCTCCCGAGTGGATGCCCAGGTGCCGGGGGAACTTCATCACCTCGATCGCGAGATCGACCACATTCCGCGGGATGTCATGCTCGGCGCTTGAGATGGTGGCGCCCCAGCGCTCCACCTGCTTCGACCAGGCATCCTGCTGGCCGGGACTGTGCCCGAGGGCCTTGGCCATGTCGCGGACGGCAAACTTCGGCCGGTACTGGATCACATTGGCAACCTGCGCGGCGTTCTCGCGACCATATTTCTCGAACACATACTGGATCACCTCCTCGCGACGCTCAGAGTCGAAGTCGACATCGATGTCTGGCTCCTCTTCCCGCATCGCCGAGATGAACCTCTCGAAGGGAAGCTTGTAGTAGATCGAGTCGATGGCGGTGATCATCAGCAGGTAGCAGACTGCCGAGTTTGCGGCAGAGCCACGACCCTGGCACAGGATGCCGCGGCTGCGGGCGTAGCGCACGATATCCCACACGATCAGGAAGTATCCGGCGAAGTGTTTCTCTTCGATGACATCGAGTTCACGCTCGATTCGGACGCGCTTGGCGTCATCCATCTCCATTGACCTCAAACCGACCCCCAGCCAGACGAGTTCGCGCAGATAGCTCATGGGGGTGTGACCGTCTGGGACGTCCTGCAGCGGCAGGTCTGGCTTGGCTGACCTCAGCTCGAAGCTGAGCTCGTCGGCGATGATGACGGTGTTCTCGATCACACCGGGGTAGCGCGCAAACCTGGCCGCCATCTCGGCGCCGGAGCGCAGGTGTGCAGACCCCGAAGCGGGAAGCCAGCCATCCATCTCGTCGAGACTGCGATGTGCCCTCACCGCAGCCAGGGCCGTGTGCAGCCGGTTTTGAGCCGGGGTGGCGTAGTGAACATTGCCGGTGGCGACGGCCCTGAGGCCTTTCCGGTTGGCGAGGTCGAACAGAGCATCATTGTGCGCGCTGTCGAGCGGATTGCCGTGGTCGAAGAGTTCGACCACGACATTCTGAGAGCCGAACAGCCCTACGAGGTGGTCGAGCTCTGCTTCGGCATCTCCCTGGGAGAGCGAACGCCGCACCGCACCTTTGCGACAACCGGTGAGCACGATCCAGTGGCCATCTGCCTGCGCGGCCAGCTCCTCGAGATCGTAGACGGGCCTGCCCTTCTCCCCTCCGCGCAGCTGCGCGCGGGTGATGGCTGAGGCGAGCCGGTGGTAGCCCTCCTCCTTTCTGGCCAGCACCAGCAGATGGATGCCCTCGGGATCGGGTGAGCCATTCTGCGGCTTTCGAAGACCGAGCGACAGTTCGGCACCGAAGACTGTGGCGGTGGTTCCGATCTCGGCGGCAGCCTCGGCCATCCTGACGATGCCGTACAGGCCGTCGTGGTCGGTGAGGGCGAGGGCGTGCAGCCCGAGCCGCGCCGCCTCTTCCGCCAGCGACTCCGGCATGCTCGCGCCGTCGAGAAAGCTGAAGCTCGAGTGGGCGTGCAGTTCGGCGTACGGCACGGAGGCTCCGCGAGAAGTGCCACCCGCGTCTGTGATATCTGCAGGCGCCTGATAGGCCTTGCGCTTCAGAGACCAGGCGGGGCTGTCGCCGCCATCGGCGCCGACCGGGGGAGCTGTGCCGGGGCGCGACGCATCGCTCAGCTTCTTCTCGAACTCCGACCATGAGACCGGCGGGTTGTTCCAGCCCATCAGTCATACCTCGCTTCGGCCCACCAGCCGCCGGCGTCGAGCACCAGAAGCCAGGCGCATCCCGTCTCGTCGACGGCCTGAAAACGCCACGCGTTGGTCGCATCTTCGCTCCACCAGCGTTCATCAATCGGCCACGGACCTGCCCACGCCGTGAGCGTGCGCGATGGTGTTCCCGTGGCCGAGAACATGGCGGGAGTCGCCGAGAGGGCACCGCGCTCATCGACGGAGACCGAGTCTCCGCTGCCCGAAAAAACATGCACAGGATGCCGCGGCGAGAAGACGGTGCCGGGCAGTGGAGTGGGCAGCTGCCCTGGCCATGGTTGCTCTGCCGGCCGGTCACCCACGAGCCTGTCGCCCCACGCCACAAACTGCTGCCGGTCGCGCAGGGTGCGACCGCCGCCGACCCCGGGCATCAGCACCGCGCCGTGACCGAGCATGCTCTGCACGCGCGACAATCCGTGGTGGATGCGTTCATCGGGACCCTGCCCCCACAGCCCGCTCTCGTGATTGCCGATCGCATCGACCGCGTCTGGCGACACCAGCACCCGGGTGATTCCGGAGCTCAGCCCGACCTCGCCCGAGCCCTGCAGCTGCCACCGCACACGATCGACGACGTCACCAGCGGTGAAGGAGCGAGGATGCAGCCACACCCGCTCGGACAGTTCGCCGGAGTCTGAGTCGAGTTCGACGCGGATCGCCGTGCACACGAGCTTCGCTGCTGTGATGTCGAGGATGAACCGCTCGGCTGCGGCACGAACGCCGAATGCGACCTGGTCGACGCGCTCGAGGGCCGGTTCGAAGTCGACAGTCACATCCAGGTCTCGCGGGGGAGTGCGCGGGGTGACCGGCCACGAATCGCGACCACTCGCCAGCGCGTGCAGTCTCGCACCGGTCGAACCGAACCTGGCCGTCACATCGTCGGCGGGCAACGCGGCAAAATCGCCGAGGGTGCGGATGCCGAGCCGGCGAAGCAGGGTGACGATCGCCGCGGCACCTTCCGGCCCCTGCTGGTCGTCGAGCAATCCGATGCCGAGCGGAGCAAGAAAATCGGCCGAGTGCCCTGCCGCCACGACATGCACAGTGTCTTTGCCCTGCGCACCGGTTCTGCGTGCTGCCTGATCTGCCGTGAAAATTCCGTCGGCGATGCCAACCCTGGCACCTCCCGCCCCCTCGTCGTCTGCCCTGCCCGCGAGAAAGAGCCCGGCAGACAGTTCGCCCCCGTAGTAGCGGGCAGCTCCTCGCACCCGAACGGCGCACAGCCCCGGCCTGAGTACCTGCACCCCGGGCACCAGTGACTCGAGGGCCGTGATGATGGGTTCGAATGCCCGATTGTCGAGAGCTGCGTCGTAGTCGAGCACAGCGAGTTCGGGGTGGCGGGCCTGCGCTTCACGCAGTCGCAGACCCCGTCGAATCCCCTCAACGCGAGCTGCGGCCGACGATGCGTGCACTACTCCGTTCGAAACCAGGGCGATCGCGGCATCCACGGGAAGTTTTGCGTGCTGGGCGGCCGCGGTCACCGGCCAGTCAGGGCACCACAGCAGGGCGACCCTCGGGGGTTCCCACGTCATGTTCCGTACCTGCGGGTGTCGTCGACAAGTGTTTCGGCTCGCCTCACCACCGCTCCCGTGTCGGGCAGCCACAGTCTCGTGCTGCGCGGTCGGCCCGTCATACGGCTGGTCACCGTGATGGTCACCTCGCGTGATGACAGGTGCCCATGGCCGTCCCCGATGCCGTGCCATGTGCTCTGGGAGAGCGACAGCATCGCTTCGGTCTGGGGCCAGCTTCCGAGCACGAGAAGGGTGGTTCCGCGTTGGCGCAACCTGGCGGCGAGCCGCGCAACGCTCGAGTCTGTCGCGCGCTTGGGCGGCCGGGTGACGACGATACTCATGACATCTGCGATGGCGGCTGTGACGGTGAGCCATTGCTCTGCCGGGCGGGGCACCAGCACCAGCCGGTCGAGGTCGACGCCGGCATGACCGGCCGCCTCGACCCCAAATTCGGGGATGCCCACGACCGCACACCACGAACCTGCTGCCGAGGGCGCAGCCAGAAGGGTCATGAGCAGCATCGCCGAACTATCGATGGAGTATGCGGCACCCTGTTGAAGCCCACCACCGGGCAGCAAGCCGGCGATCGCTGGATGCGTGGGGATCAGTTTCGAGTCGAGTTTCGTTGCCTGCATCGACCGGATCCGAGCCTGCAGCTCGGCAACCCTGCCGGGCGCGCTGCTCTCGACAGCGTGCTCAGCACTGTCGAGGGTCGCGGCTGCCGGAGTCATAACTCCATATTCGAACATACGTTCGATTGTGTCAATTGCGGGTGACATTTGAGCGGCGTGTCGCCCCGAGCGGCAAACTCGGCTCGACGCGCAACAATGTCGTATGACGAAGAACTGGACTCCTCTCGCCATCATCTGGCTCGCACTGGCCGTCGCCGGCCTCATCGGCACCTGGACGTTCAACACGCTGGCGATCATCCAACTGCGCGACTTCTTCGGCGACTGGGTGACCAGCGGTCCCGCCGTCTCGTCGCTGACCGTCGATCTGCTGGTCGTCGCGGTGGCGGGCTGCATTCTGATCGTGGTCGAATCACGCAGGCTCGGGATGAAGCACGCGTGGCTCTACATCGTGCTGTCAGGCATCACCGCTTTCGCGTTCACCTTCCCACTGTTTCTTGCGATGCGGGAGCGCAAGCTCGCCGCCCTGCGGGTCACGTCGGCCTGACGGCTCAGAGCCTATAGCCGTCGTCGGCCTCAGGATCAAGCCCCGTTCATCCACGGGCCATTGTGCCTAACGTGGAACGACAACCACGCACACGAAGGAGCCCACCATGGCACAAGTACTGCAGACGATCGACGTTGATGTTCCCGTGAACCTCTCGTACAACCAGTGGACCCAGTTCGAGGAGTTCCCGAAGTTCCTGAGCGTCGTTGAGTCGATCACCCAGCAGGATGACAAGCACAATCACTGGGTGGTGACCATCGCCGGAAACACCCGTGAATTTGACACGGTGATCAGTGAACAGGTTCCGGATGACCGCATCGCCTGGACGAGCACCGGCGGTGAAGTTGACCACGCCGGAGTCGTCACGTTCCATAAGCTCAGCGACACCACATCGCGCGTCGCCGTTCAGATCGACTGGGAACCCAGTGGGCTCGTCGAGAAGGCTGGCGCCGCACTCGACATCCCCGACCACGTCGTGAAAAACGAACTCGACAACTTCAAGAAATACATCGAGAAGCAGGGCACCCCCGACGGCGCCTGGCGGGGTTCTGTCGAGAACTAGGCGGTTTTGCGGATGAGGGCATCCGCGGGGGCGTAGGCTCAAAGGATGAGTTTTCCGCCGGTAGATCCCCGCGGTTGACCTCCACCCGCGTGCTGGATTTCGCCAAACTTCTACCCCCACCGCTCAGGGCGTTACGCCCGCGTTTGCTTGTGGGTGCCGTCCGGATCGCCTTTGCTGTGGTCTGCGCGATCGCCCTGGTCGAGCGTTACAACTGGGGGCTCGGTTCGGCCACATTCACACCGAACAACTATTACGCCTACCTCACGATTCAGAGCAATATCGCTTTCGTCATCGTGATGGCGATCGCGGGCGCGGTGGCGATGCGGGCGAACCGCGACCCCGTCTGGCTCACAGGCCTGCGGGCGTGCATTCTCACCTGCACCGTCACCGCCGGGATCGTCTTCGCCATCATCGTGCAGCAGGCCGGCTCGGACACGGTGCCGATCGATGTTCCGCCCTCCGACCTCGTGCTGCACTTCTGGTTGCCACCGCTTGCTGTGCTCGAGTGGTTGCTGTCGCCAGGACGCGGGCGAGCGGCCTGGCGCGTTGTCGTGTTCGTGCTTGGCTACACGGTGACATGGGGCGGACTGACGATGCTGCGCGGCACCCTTGTGGGGTGGTACCCCTACTACTTCCTCGATCCGGGGCAGCTCACCGGGCCTGAAGAGTTCTTCACGATGACGGGGCTGGCGCTTCTGGTGTTTGCGGTGGTGGGCATCGGGATGGTGTGGCTCACACGGGTTCGGCGAAAGGCTCGAGGCTCGTCCTCACCAGTTCGGCAAGCTCCTTCTCCGTGAGCCCGGCAAGGGCGATCGCTGCATCGCCACCGACGAGACCGATGAGCACTGGTTCGCCGGTGCCCGGCATCAGGTTCACCCAGGTGGTGATGAGGTCGTCGGTTCCCACCAGACTCCAGTTGACGGCATCCGTCGTCCAGAATGGTTCGTCGAATCTCACGTGGATGAGGTCAATGGCGCCGACCGAGATCGCATTGATGGCCGCGCGGTGACCGAACGGCAGCAGGGGAGCAAACTCGATGGCGGCCGACTTCAGCACGCCGAGAGGCGCCGTGACGACCAGCCGGGCGACGCTGAGCGACTCTCCGGTGCCGAGTCGCAACCGAACCCCGTTTTCGTCGTACGAGACCCCGACGACGACGTTGGAGAGGAACGTCTCAACGCCACTGAGGTCGCTGTCGATGAGCGACACGAATGATCCGGTGACCCGCAGGTTCTCTTCCGTCTGCTGCGGGGGAGTGAACCAGGCAGAGAGCGTGGATGCCTCGGCTCCTGTCGTCGCGGAAAGAGAGCGCAGATACTGCTGTAGTAGCTCCTCGCCGCCCAGGTCGCCCTGGCTGGCAGAAGCCGCGGCGCCCAGTGCCCCTGACGCATCCAGCGCGTCGGCAAGGGTGGAATCGGCAACCTGACTGACGGCCCATTCCGTGGCCCTGGCCACAGCGGTGGCGCCGACGGTGTTGGCCGGTGTCGTGCCTGCTGGCGTCAGGACCTCTGCGTCGCTGCCAGATTCTCGAATCAGATCGGGTCCAGCGTGAGGGGCCGTGGCAACGTCAAGCCGCGCCAGCGTCGCAATGACCTCCGCGTCACTATCGACGCCGAGCCGCCATGCGCCCAGTTCGGTGAACTGTCCATCACTGCCCTTGATGCTGTGAATGCGCCCCCCGGTGCGATCACGCGCCTCGAGTACCACCACGTCGACGCCCAATGCCGCCAGCCGCCTCGCGCACTCGGCGCCGGCTGCACCTGCGCCGATCACAGCGACACGCTCGCCTGGGCCGACAACCTCCAGGACCTCGGCAGCCGCTCGCGCCCCAGTGTCCCGTGCGCCGCGGACGGTGGATGGGTCATCCGCCGTCGCCTCGCCAGCGAAGAAAACGCGATCCATCACGCTCTGGGCCAGATTTGCGCGGTGCAGGGGAGTGGCTCCCACGGGAAGGAAGCTCACGGCTCCGAGCGCGAACGGGTCATTTGACCAGTCGCTTCGCCGCACGCTCGTTGGCGCGGGAACGGAATTCGTGGGTTGGGGAGTGGGCTTGGCCGTTGGCACAGGCGACGTGTCGGTACAAGCGGTGAGTACCAGCAGCGAGGTACTGGCCCCCGCGCCCACCAGGAAGCTCCGTCGCGTGAATGACATCTCACGTTCATAGTAACGCGAGCAAGGATCACTCCCTTTATCGTGAACGCGCCACGCAGGGAATCCCCTGCGTGATATTCGGGCAGATCCCTATCCTGTGAGCAGACATCCATCAACCCGAGCGAACGGGGGAGCCACAATGGCAAACGAACCTGCCGACTGGCCGGCCCGGCTCCGGCGACGCTACACCGCGCTGTCGCTCATCGCCCATGGAGGGTTCGCCGACGTCTATAAGGCTCGCGACGAATTTCTTGGCAGGGATGTCGCGGTAAAACTGTTCAGGGCAACGGCGACCACCGAGTCGGACTTTCGTAACCAGGAGGTCGAGGTCAACGTGCTGGCGGGTTTGAATCATCCGAACCTTGTCACTCTTCTGGATGCGGGCGTCGACCACACTGATCCCGGCAACGCCCGCGTCTTCTACGTGATGGAGCTCGTGGAAGGCACCGACCTCAAACGCAGGCTCGATTCGGGGCCGCTCAAAATTCGCCAGGTGGCGCAGGTCGGATATTGGGTGGCGGGTGCGCTCGAATATGTGCACGGGCTTGGGATTGTGCACCGCGACGTAAAGCCCGCCAACATCCTCACCGCCCTCAGCAACGACGGGTCGACGATCGAAGCGCAATTGGGAGACTTCGGAATCGCATCGATCGGCAACGCCGAGGCCATTTCTGACGATGATCACGTCACGGGCACCGTGGCGTACTTCAGTCCCGAGCAGGCGCGGGGCGAGGAGGTCGGGCCCGCGAGCGATGTGTACGCGCTCGGGCTCGTGTTGCTGCAGTGCCTCACCGCGAAGCTTGCCTTCCCCGGCCCTGCCCAATACTCGGCGATGGCGCGGCTACTCGACGATCCGGCCATTCCCGAGGAGGTTCCTCATGAATGGCGAGTGTTGCTGCGGGCAATGACGGCACGGGAGGCGTCGGACCGCCCGGACATCCACGACGTGGCCCACGCGCTCAGGCAATTGTCCTTCTCCGAGTCGGGACGCCACAAAATGCCGGAGATCCGTGACAGCCCTGTGCTGCCGGAATCCCTCCCCGATGAGACGTTCGACCGGATCACCGCAATGGCGGCAAGAGTTGCCGCGGTTCCTCTGGCGATCATCAGCATCGTTGGCCACGACCGCGTCTGGTTCACCTCACGGCACGATCTGGATGTGACGCGTATAGGGGTCGATGCCGCCGTCAACGCGCGTGAGCTGCTCGAGCTCGGTCCGTTGGTGATTGAGGATGCCAGGGACGATCCACGCGCAGCGTCACATCCTCTGCTCGCTCCCGCTCACCCCGCCGCAGAGGAGTTCAGGTTTTATGCCGGAGTTCCGTTGCTCGCCGCTGACGATGTGGCGATCGGTACGCTCTGCGTTCTCGACACAGAGCCCCACACCATCGATGCCGCAGGGCTGGCTACCCTGGTGGACCTTGCCGCGATGGTGATTCGTGAGCTTGAGGTTCGAGTGGATGCCGCCAGCAACTAGCGTCGGCGACTCGGTCTGCGATCTGGCGTCCGCGGTTTGGCCACTTTCGGCTTCTTCTCCGCTTTCGGCTGCGCACCACGAGAACTGTTCGCGGTGCGGCCCCGAACGATCCCGATAAATTCCTCGACAAGGAAGTTGTTGTTGGCGGCCAGCCAGGCAAGAGCAATTCGAGTCTCGGGCCCGTCAGTCACGGGCCGGGCGACCACATCGCGGCGACTCAGCGCTCGCGCGACGGACTGGGGCATGACGGCGACCCCGGCGCCAGTGGCGACCAGATCGACGACCGCCGCCCAGTCGTCACCCCTGACATCGTTCGACAGCATCGTCTCTGCGGCGAGATCGGCCATGCTGACGGAGTCGACCGCCTCAATCGCGTGATCCTTGGGCGCGACGACGACAGAGAGCTCGACATAAAGAGGGATGCTCGAGAGGTGCTCGCCTGCAACGGGGAGGCGCACCAGCGCGGCGTCGGCGGCGCCGTCCTCCACCGCTTTCACTGCGGCGTCTGCGGTGGAGGGGAGCAGTTCAAGGTAGGTGCGCGGCAGCCGCTCGGCCCAGACTTTCGACCACTTTCCCGGGGTCACTCCAACCACGAATGCGACCCGCAAAGTGGCGCCGAAGGCTGGGTTATCAGGCTGGACCATTGCCACAGGCTACCCTTGCACTGTGCCAGACCAGACCATGAAGCCCGCGACAGCGGCAAAGAAGCTCGGTATCTACCTCCCCGCGACACCTGCAGAGTTCCAGGAGGGGGAGATCACCCGCAGTCAATTCCTCGAACTGCAGTCGACGCCGCCGGAGTGGCTCCTAGAACTGCGTAAGAACGGCCCGCATCCTCGGCAGGAAGTCGCCCGAAAGTTGGGAATCTCCACCTCGGGGCTCGCAAGGGCCGGCGCACCAGACACGATGACCTCGTCAGAGATCAAGGGTCTTCTCGAGCAAAAGCCGGAATGGCTCGTCGTGGAACGCGCTACTCATGCTGCGGTCCAGGACGACAACGCCCGCATTAAGTCGGAGCGCGCGGCCAAAGCTGAGGCCCGCAAGGGTGGAAGCGGCCGCTAGTTTTATCGCACGACCCCTCGAAGGGTAGACAACGTGAGCCTAACTCGCAATATACTCAGTGCAGTTCCGTTGCCATCCGCCCATGCCGTCCGTCGAGGGGTCATCGAATGCTCGAGAAGCTCCACGAGCTCGTTGTGAGACCGGCCGTCAGTCGATGGCTCACCACGTCTGGATCATCGGTGGCGACGCGCCCGTCCCCAGGCAGCATGGTGCAGATCACCGTCGCTGGTCCAGACCCTGACCGAATGCTGGTGATGGGCGGTGGCGTCGCTACCGGATGGGGTCTGGACTCTCAAGACACCACTTTTCCCGGCCGACTGGCAAAGTTCATTTCTGAGCTGACGGGCCGTGGCGTCGAAGCGAACGTCACCATCGACGATTTCCTTGCCGGCGAGGAGGGTCCTGCTCGGTCAGTGACCGCGAAACTACGGTCCACCGACGCGGTGGTCATCACCCCGGGGGACATCGATTCTCTTCTCATGCTTCCCCCTGCCGTCTACCACCGCCGGGTCAATTCCATCATTGATCGCGTCACCGAAGGTGCTCCGGCAAGCGTCACAGTATTTGTGGTCGGGCTGGTTCCCCTTTCGTCGATCATCGCGATGCCGCCCATCGCACGGTGGTTCACCAACAAACTTTTCAGGGACCTTGATCGGGAAGCGCTTCGAGCTACCCAATCCCGGAGAAATGCGACCTTCGTCCCCCTGAGCGGTACGCGAACGCCCGCATCCACCTCATCAGAGGAGCGTTACGCCAGCTGGGCAGCGGTGGTCGCTCCGATCATGGCGGGCCAGCTTGACTCCTGCGGCGAGCATTCGATTTTCTAATTTTTCGAAGCTCTGGTCGACCCGTGGCCGGGATTAGCCGTACCGTTAGTCGAGACGCCAATCATGTCTCGAGAGGACAGCAGTGCCAGATTGCATCCACGGGCTCGAGATTCCGCTGTGCGACAGCTGTTTCCCGAAGGCCGTTCCAGAGAAACCGAAAGTCGTGCGCGCGAGCTCACGAACGCCTCGAGTCGCTTCAGTGTCGACATCCAGAAAATCCATCAACACCGGCGCGCAACGCGTCTATCACGTCACACACATCAACAATCTTGAGGCCATCCTCAGCACCGGAGCCCTCCTCGCGGACGCCACGCCTTCCGTTGATCTGAGCACCGAGCTGACTCGGGAGCTGCGCAACACCGCACACGTGAGCGCCGGTGGACCGACGGTGTCTGAATACATTCCGTTTTATCTCACTCCGAGCGCGACGCTCTGGGAGCAGCTGCGCGAAGGCGCGGACGATGAGACCCGGTGGTCTCCGGCAGCGCGCGCCGCTGTGTCCTCCGATTTTGTGTTCCTGGTGAGCACCGTTGAGGCGCTGGGCGATGGCTCCGTTATTGCCGACGGCGACGCCGCGCACAGCCTGACCCGCTTCGCTACGGGCGATTCGCTCACGCGTATGCTCGAACGGCTCCATGACAGTGAAGACGTTCAGGAGGCCGAGGCTCTCGCCGTCGGTCCATTCCCGTTCGAGTCTGTGCAGTTGATCGGCGTATCGAACGATCGGGTGCGGGATCGTGTCAAGAAGATGACATCGACCAAAGTTGTCGTCTACCCGCCCTGGTTCCAATCCGCACCATAGGAGCTATTGCTCGGCGAACTGGCCGATCATCCTCCACACGGTTCTGGTGAGCGCCGGGTGTTCGAGCGCAATTTGCCTCAGCACCCGGTATTCCCTCGTCGGCGACGGCGACATTCCTGCGTTGGTGATAATCGCCTCGGCGCGCAGCAGGTAGATGACCAGCTCATCGACGGTCGGAAGTTCTTCCATGAACTCCCAGGGGTCGCCCCCGGCGAGCAGCCGCTCATGCACGACAGTGTCTCGTTCCTCTGACGCTTCTGCGCGCAGAACCTCGAGACTGGCTCGTCTCTGCACGCGGAACTCACTCACCATCCGACGATAACAAGGCCCACCCGAGAACTGTCAATTCTCGGCGCTGAGCAGCTACCGTGGAAAGATGACTGAGCTCATTAAGGCCCCTCTGGATCAGATTTCCTCGACAACGCTGGCGTCGAAGGGGCTGGAACTCGCTCTGGTAGACACGTCGCATCCGGCGGAGTTCGAGGCATGGCTACGCGCAGACGTGCGCGGGTTCCACGGTTCAGAACCGAGCAGCGAGACAATCGCCCTTTCGATAGCGGGCCTGGCAGACAGGCGCACCACCGGCGTGTGGGATTCAAGCGTGCCGCACGCGTCTCTGCCTGTCGCTACCGTGAGTTCATGGCCACTTGAGCTGTCCGTGCCCGGCCGCCGCAAAATCGACGCGTGGGCAATCAGTTCCGTCACAGTCTCGCCGACGCATCGTCGCAAGGGCATCGCTCGCGCCCTTCTCGAGGCCGAGTTGCGCACGGCCCACACGGCGGGCGTTCCGATGGCCACACTCACCGTGTCCGAATCGACCATCTACGGCCGTTTTGGATTCGCGCCTGCCGCTTTCGCAACCGATCTGACGATCGACACAACCCGTGCGAGATGGATCGGCCCCGACGTGCCCGGTCGCGTGCACTTCATCACCCGAGAGCAATTCCGAATGGATGTCGCCACGATGCACGAACGGATGCGTCTCGACAGCCCCGGTCAGATTGTCGGGTGGGACCGGCTCTGGGACAGGCTGGCGGGACTCACCGATGATGACCCGTCGAAGAATGCGAACCTGCGTGCTGTGCGCTATGACGATCAGCACGGAAAGGTGCGCGGCCTGGCCCTCTACCGCGTCGTCGGCGATAGCAGTGACGACGCCATCGATTTCGCCAGGCACACCCTCACCGTCGAATACCTGTCACACGAGACGGATGACGCCTACTCGGCCCTGTGGCGCTACCTCATCGAGATGGACCTGGTCGGCACGGTGAGAGCTGGCCTTCGTTCGGTTGACGAACCCCTGTCGTGGAACCTCAGCGACAGGCGTGCCGCGACGCTTTCCACGTGGGATCACCTCTGGCTGCGCATCCTGAACGTCAAGGAGACCCTCGAAGCCCGCTCATTCTCATGTGAGGGTCGATGTGTGCTTCGTGTGCAGGATGACCTCGGCTACGCCGCAGGCACATTCCTGCTCGACGTGGATGGGGCCGGTGTTGGTCGCGTGACGGCGCACAGCGATAGCGATGATGCGGATGTGATCTCGCTGCCGGTGAGCGCCCTGTCTGCGCTCTACCTCGGCGGAGTATCGGCCACCACGCTTGCCGCCGCGGGAATCATCGTTGGCGCTGAGGAATCTGTCGCGCGCCTGGATGCGTTGTTCCATTCGTCGCGCGCGCCGTGGCTCTCGGTCTGGTTCTAGTCGAACCGCAGCGTCAGCGAAGATCACCGTCACGGTGAGGTAACTTTCCGCTTACGAGCAATCCGATCGCAGCGGCCACTCCGAATCACTGACATCCCCTGTGAGGAGTGCCATGACCACTACAACGGTTTCAGTCTCTCAGCCGATGGCTGCCGTCCGGCATTTGTCGCTGATCCCCAAACGACGCGGGTTCCTCGGTCGTTTCCTTCGTTTCGCCCCGAAGCCGTCACACCGACGCTCGACTTTCATCGAACTCGCACGCTAGCCAGCCCGGAGCGCCACGATCGCGCTCTTAGAGAGCGCCGACCTCTGTGAGCTTTGCCTCGAGCTGGGCGTTACTTGGCTCGACCAGGTGGCTGCCGTCGGGAAAGGTGATCACGGGGATATTCGTGCGCCCGCTGATCGCGAGGGCAGCATCAGCGTGCTCGGGCGTCGCGATGAGGTCGAAATAGGTGTAGTCAATCGAGCGTGCATCGAGAAGAGCTTTCGCCCGGATGCAGTCGCCGCACCAGTCGGCACCGTACAGAGAAATATTCAATGAAGTCATCCTTGAAGACTACGATCGGGCGGCTGGGAATCTCCCATACCCGCCGGCGAACCTGCTAGCGCAGCGAACGACGCGTTGGACTGGCTGACACGTTGTCGACCGCGACCAGCGGAGCGATGTTGCGTGTATGTCCGGTCCAGGCTGCACCGTCCCACCAACGCGCGGAACCGCGGTCAACCGGATCCCGGTACCAGCCTGCTGCTGGACCTGCTGTGTGTAGTGCTGAAGATGACATTCCCGAATGTGTCATAGCGTGGCCCCCCGACCGTCGTTACACAGTTGACACTACGAGATCAGCGCGTTTGGGGCATGCCCCCCTTTGGGGGGAAGACTAGCTTTGCGCGCCGAGGGCGTCTGCGATGGGCTGGGAGCCGCTCACAAATTCCCACACCTGGCCCACGGCGCTTCTCTCGTCGAGAGCGGCGAGGATCACCGCCGCAACATCCGCGCGGGGAATTGAGCCACCGTCCACGGTATCCGCGAGATGCACCAGCCCCGTGGCCGGCTCATCGGTCAACGCGCCGGGTCGCAGGATGGTCCAGCGCAATTCGGTCGCCTTGAGTTTCTCGTCGGCATCATGCTTGGCCTGAAGGTACGGCGCCATGTCACCTTCGGTGGGCACCGGCCCTCCGGCACCGACGGAAGAGACCATCACAAAGCGGCTGACCTTCACTGCGGATGCTGCCGCCATTGCCAGCACTGCCCCTTCGTAGTCAACGGCGCGGGTGCGGGCAGGGTTGCCGCCGCCAGCCCCAGCTGCGAACACCACAGCATCGGAGCCGGCCAGTGCTGTGGCCAACTGCGCGGTGGTGGCCTTCTCGATGTCGAGAACGACCGGAATCGCGCCAAGCTCCAACAGTTCATCGACTCTGTCGGCATTGCGAAAAATGGGTACGGCATCGTCGCCGCGACGTCGAAGCTGCACGATCAGCTCGTGAGCGACCTTGCCGCTGCCGCCCAGGATGGCTACGCGAAGGGGGGTGTGATGTGGAGTCGACATTGTGTGAGTCTCCCAGCACAGGCTGGGTGGCCCGTGAGAGGCGCCATGACGACATACGCTTGGTTCATGGTGGACTCGCCGCTCATCGGCCCGATCGATGAGCCTGAATTGCACGTCATGACGTACAACATCCGCCGAAGGATGCCCAGACCGCGCCGCGCCGATCGCTGGACCCATCGGGCGCCCGCGTTGCTGCACATGCTGTCGACGGAACAGCCCACCATCCTCGGAGTGCAGGAAGCCCTTCCCGACCAGTCTGATTTCATAGGTCACAGCCTGGGCAGCCACTACCGGTGGGTGGGCAGCGGTCGCGACGCGGACGGCACGGGCGAGGCCTGCCCCATCTTCTACGATGCCCGCCGCGTCGAATTGCAGCAGTGGAGGCAGGTTGCGTTGTCCGACACGCCCCGCGTTCCGGGGTCGAGGAGCTGGGGCAACCGCATCCCGCGCATTCTCGTCTGGGCTCTCTTCGCCGATCTGGCCACCGGCACCGAGTTCCGCATGCTCAACACCCACCTCGACCATCAATCACGCCGGTCCCGCGTGCGTGCCGCTGGGATGGTGCGCCAACTCGTCGACGCCAGCATCGGACCGGCCATCGTGACAGGCGACTTCAATACGTCGATCGGCACGACGCCGTACAGCGAACTGGTGCTGGACGGAAAGTTGCTGGACGCGTGGGTCACCGCAGGCACACAACTCACCCCGGCGTGGGGCACGTACCCGAACTACCGCCCACCCACTCTGGGCCGAAAACGCATCGACTGGATCCTCACCAACGGAGGGGTCGATGTGCGGGCGATCGGGATCAATCCGGCCACTCTTGCCGGTGTGGTGGGGTCAGATCACCTTCCTGTCCAGGCGAGAGTCGTTCTCACACCACGGTGAGTTGATAGCTCCCGCGTAGGGTTGTGATGACCCAGAATTCCTCAGGATCGGATGAACTCGCAATGCACCCCATTCCGGCTCTGTCCATTCGCGGTCTCGTCAAATATTTCGGCGACAAGCCGGCCGTCGACAATCTCGACCTGACGGTGCCCAGTGGTTCGTTCTTCGGACTTGTCGGCCCCAATGGGGCAGGCAAAACCACGACGCTGTCGATGGCCACAGGTTTGCTGAGGCCGGATGCCGGCCAGGTGAGCGTCCATGGTGTCGACGTGTGGTCACACCTCGTGGAAGCGAAGCGACTGGTGGGCAACCTCAGCGATGGAGTGAGACTTTTTGACCGGCTCACCGGTCTGCAGCTGGTCACCTATGCCGGTCTTCTGAGCGGGATGACCCGGGAAGTCGTGGTCGAGCGAGCGCATGACCTTTTGCAACTCCTCGACCTCGAGGGTGCAGGAGGCACGTTGGTCATCGACTACTCGGCGGGCATGATCAAGAAAATCGCTCTCGCCTGCGCTCTCGTGCACGCCCCGAAACTGCTCGTGCTGGATGAACCCTTCGAATCTGTCGATCCCGTGTCTTCGGCGAACATTCGGGACATCCTCGAGGGATTCGTGGCATCAGGTGGCACCGTCATCGTGTCGAGCCATGCAATGGATCTGGTGCAACGGATGTGCGACCACGTCGCGATCATCGCCCAGGGTCGAGTGCTCGCGGCGGGAACGATCGATGAGATTCGCGGCGATTCGACGCTGGAAGACCGGTTCGTCGAGCTGGTGGGCGGTCGCCGCACGGGGGAGGGGCCGGCATGGTTGCGACTCTCGTAAAATTGCGCTTCCTTCTGCTGGCGAACTCGCTCAGGAAAAGCCCGTGGCAGCTGGTTGCCGTCATTCTTGGCGGACTCTACGGACTCGGATTGCTCGTGCTCGCCATCGCCGGGCTGTTCGTCTTGAGATTCGCCGATATCGAATTTGCCCGCTCGGTCACCGTCCTGGCGGGCGCTGCGCTCGTCGTGGGGTGGACCGTCCTGCCCGTGCTGACCTCCGGCATCGACCAGACGGTAGAACCCGCCAGGCTCGCGACCTTCCCCATCCCTCTCAATACCCTGCTGCTGTCATTGGCGATCAGTGGGGTACTGGGCGTTCCGGGACTGGTGACGCTCGTCGCAGCTTTGGCCACGGCTGGCACGTGGTGGGGTCACCCGCTGGCCGCACTTGCCGCGGTCGTGTGTGCCGTTATTGGCGTGCTCACGTGCGTAGTGGGGTCACGGATGCTCGTAGCCCTGAGCTCGCGGATCAGTGCGGGTCGCCGCGCCCGCGAGGCGAAAGGCATCCTGATTTTCGTCCCTCTCCTGATGCTCGGGCCGATCATCCTGTGGGTCTCCCAGCAGTTCAGGGATGCCGCTGACCTGCTGCCTCGAATCGCGAATGTTGTGTCGTGGACCCCGCTGGGCGCGATCTGGGCTGTGCCTGCAGATATCGCCTCCGGGAATCCCGGCCGGGCCGGACTTGAGTTTCTGATCGGAATCGGCACACTCGGCGCGTTTCTCCTGCTCTGGCGTTGGGGGCTGGCCCGTGCGCTGGAGTCTCCACATCACTCGACACAGACGAGGGCCGCTGCACGAGGGCTCGGGCTGTTCGCCATCTTCCCCGACACACCATCTGGTGCGGTTGCCTCCAGAGCGCTCACGTACTGGATGCGTGATCCTCGCTATGCGCAGTCCCTCATCACGGTTCCGCTGGTGCCGATATTGATCTTCGTTTACGCGGGGACTAACGGAAACCTGGCGCCGCTGAACGTTGTGGCCCCGATCATCGCCGTGCTTCTCTCTCTGTCGATCTACACAGACGTTTCGTACGACAACACTGCGTTCGCGTTGCACCTGCAAACAGGTGTCAGTGGTCGAGCCGATCGCGTCGGACGGGTGCTTGCTCTCGCCGTCTTCGCCGTCCCGGTGTGTGTCGTGCTTGCCATCGGCTCCGTCTGGGCGGCCAACACCTGGGAGATCCTGCCCGGACTTCTTGGCATCACGATCGGCATTTTGCTCACTGGATTCGGTGTGTCGTCAGTGATCTCTGCGCGGTTTGTCTTCATGGTTCCGGCACCGGGGGAGAGTCCGTTCACCTCAAAGCCCGGAGGGGGCGTCAGCTTGATGCTGTCGATGTTCGCGACGTGGAGCATCCTGGGAATTCTGATCCTTCCCGAGCTGGTGTTGGCGGTCGTCGGATTCGCTCTCGACATCGCCGCGCTGGGGTGGCTATCGCTTGTTGTGGGGATCACCCTGGGTTCCACCCTGTTGGTCATCGGCATTCGGCAGGGCGGAGCCATCCTCGACCGCCGAGGACCCACTCTGCTCGCGCAACTGCAGAAGCAGAGGTAGGCGTCGGAAGTTACGCGAGACCGCGAATCAACTCGTCGACGGTAATTCCCGCACTCGTCGCTCTCGCAACCAACCGCGAGTATTCACTCGAGCTGAAGTTCACGGTTACCGGGTGGTCCGGTTCATCCAACTCGAACAGGCTGGGCGCCTGCACCGCGGCAGTGGTGGGTGAGGCCGGACGGGTCGCTGCCGCACCGGGGAATCCGGGGCCTTCTGGCACCGGGGCGCGGCGCTGATACGCCTCGGCAGCACCTCGGGCACGCACATCCGCTGCTTCATTGAGAACGTGACCGACGTGTCCCTTGACCCACTCGAATCTGTACCGCCGACCCGCGATCGCCTCGTCGAGCTCCATAAGCAGGTCGAGATTCATCACTTGCTTGCCGTCACCCTTGCGCCAGCCCTTCTTCTTCCAGCCCGGCATCCACTTGGTCACGGAGTTGATGACGTACTGGCTGTCACAAAGGATGTGCAGGTCGTCGTCAATGCTGGCGGTAGCCCGAAACAACTCGAGAACTGCCTTCAACTCGCCCATATTGTTCGTGCCATGGGGCCAGCCACCCGCAGCCCAGGTCTCATCGTCGATGTACCAGGCCCACCCGGCGGGCCCAGGGTTGCCCAGCGCGGAACCGTCGGCAGCAGCAGTGATAGTCATCACCTCTAGGGTAGCGAGCATGCCCTCATATCGAGTGACCATGGCCATCGGCGCGCTGGCAGCCGGTGTAGCTCCTGACAGCGTGCTCCCGGCTGCGAAGGCCGCTGCTCTGGAGTTGGTCGTCGTCGAGGCTGTCGACCTTCACGTGGTGAGCGGCCAGGCTCGGATCGTGGTGCGATTCACGGCCGACGATGACGACATCGCGGCGCAGGTCGCACAGCACGTGGCATCCGTGACCGGAACACTCGCGGTGGTTGAGTCGTGGCGTGCCACCGTGCGCAACGGAGCTCGCTGGAATTCGCTGTCAACTAGCCCGAGCAATGATCGGGATAGCCCTACAGGTTGATCGGCGTTTCGGTCACGAGCGGGCCACCCAGCATCTCGCGCAACTGGCGGCGGCTGAGTACCGGGGCGTCTGCATGCTGATCTGACGCCTGTCGTTCGGGGACAGGCGTCAGAAGTTCGGATACCGCCTCGGGCGCGGTGACGGGAGTGGGCTCAATGGCCAGCGACTCC
Source organism: Salinibacterium sp. G-O1 (assembly GCF_030063305.1). GTDB lineage: Bacteria > Actinomycetota > Actinomycetes > Actinomycetales > Microbacteriaceae > Rhodoglobus. The sequence continues at coordinate 234,377 of NZ_JASISV010000002.1, read as the reverse complement.
GCGGGTACATACTCAACATCCATGGGTGGCACAGCGACGAGGATGGGTGCGGCGACTGAACGGACATCGTTGGTCCAGTCTGTGCCATCCCACCATCGCAAGCTGTCGTCTGCTACCCCGTCGGGATACCAGCCAGCCGGCACGTGTGCGTGTTGAATTAGTGACATTTTCGGCCCCCCGCCGTAGTTCTTAGCTACGACATTAGGCACCGATTCGAAGCCATACGATCCCCATTACAAGGGTGAAGTCAGCTGTCTACCTCCGAATGAGTGCTACGGCTGCCCCCGGCCGTCGATGCTCGTGCTAGCGAGTCAGGAGCCCGCCGCGTGCCGGTCGAGCGTCGAACCAGTCGGCCACATACCAGCACATCGGCACGATCCGGCGCTCTGACATTGCCTCGACATCGTTGATGGCGAACTCGACCAGCTCTCCCGCTAAGCCTCGTCCCCGGTGGTTCGGCTGCGTGAATGTGTGGTTGAACGAAATTGAATTCCCGTTGATCCGGTAGTCGGCCAGTGCGACAAGCTGCCCCTCGATTGTGAGCGTATAGCGGCTCGCATCCGGCTCATGGGTGAAGATCTTCGACATGCACCCAGAATAATATCCGCGTGATGCTGGTGCTGACAGTTAGGCTCGCATCGATGCGAAAACTACTCACGTCAGCCTTCCTCCTGCTGGTCGGCGGTGTTGTTGCACTATCGGCGCCGCTGCCAGCCGCGGCCGATACCAGCGACTTCACGTTCGACTCCTTCGATGCTGACTACACGCTGAGTCGCCTCGCCGATGGCACATCCCAACTCGAAGTGATTGAGACGATCGTCGCGAGGTTTCCTGACTTCGACCAGAACCGGGGGATCATTCGAGCCATTCCGGACGATTTCGATGGCGTTGATCTTCGCACCACCGTGAGCTCGGTCACCGATGAGAATGGAACGGCCGTGCCGTTCGCCCAGGAATACTCAGACGGTTTTGTGCAGCTCGCACTGGGTACAGACGATTTCGTTCACGGTGCAGTGACCTATGTGATCTCGTATTCACAACAGAACGTCGTGCGGTCGTTCGACGACACCGCCTCTGACGAGTTCTATTGGGACGTCAACGGAGTCGGATGGGATCAGCCTTTTGGGAGCGTCACCGCCGTGGTGCATGTCGACGGTTCGGTTGCGGGGGAGTACACCGGAAACGCGGCATGCTACGTGGGATTCCAGGGCGATGGAGCGACCTGCCCGATCGATGAAACGGCTTCCGGGTCCGAGCGCACCTTCACGGCGAGCGCAGCGAACCTCTCGCCCCGCCAGACCCTGACCGTTGCCATCGGGTTCAACCCGGACACCTTCGTCACACCGGAACCCACGGTCAACGTTCCCCGGGCGGTTCCCCTCGGCTTCGACCTGGCTGCGGGAGGGGTGGGGCTGTTCAGTCTCGGCGGAGTGGTCGCGGCCATCGTCTCGCGCATACGCGCTGGGCGAGGCGCAAAGGGACGAGGCATCGTCATCCCTCAATACAGCGAGCCTGGCAACATCACGATCATGCAGTCCGCTCACCTCATGGGCCGCGCACAAACTGTAATTCCCGCCGCTCTGGTGAGACTGGCGGTCCGCAGGAATATCCGCATTCTGGCGTACGCAGTCAAGGCCGGTGGTGAGCCGTACACCCTGCAGTATCTCGGGGATCAGGGCACGAACCCCGAGGATGCCGAGTTGCTCAGAGTGCTGTTCGGTTCTGCTCCCGAACCCGGTGCTTTGCGCGAATTCGGCCAGGGCGAGACGGGTCTCATGTCGTCATTGACGAAGAGGTCATCCGACGCAAAATCGTCACTCACGGCTTCGGGCTTTCTGGAGCCAACCCCAGGGCGCGGCGTGGGCGGCGCGATCGTCGCGGGGCAAATCATCCTTGGCGTCATCGCGATCGCCATCCTCATCATCACGAGCGAGATCTATCTCAACTCCAGCCCGATACTGCTGCCGGTGATGGCTTTCGGCGTGGTCGCCTTGATCGTGAGCATCGCCCTGTCGATCCGGCCACTGCGTCCGACCCGCCAGGGCGCGGAAGCGCGCGAATACCTCGAGGGGATGCGTATGTATCTGACCCTCGCCGAGAAAGACAGGCTGAGGGCGCTGCAAAGTCCCAGTGGTGCCGTTCGCGTCGATGTCGGAAACAACCTCGAGATGATCAAGCTGTACGAGAAACTCCTGCCCTGGGCGGTGCTCTGGGGCGTGGAAGACCAATGGATGCGCGAGCTCGAGGTGCGCGTGCAAGCGCAGCCCGAACAGCCAGACTGGTTTGTGGGTACCAACGGATTTAACGCCGTCGTATTCTCGAACACCCTGCGCGGTTTCTCGACGGCAATGACCCCGCCAGCCTCGACCTCGAGTTGGGGCGGGAGTGGCGGTGGTTCGTTCAGCGGAGGTTCATCCGGCGGCGGGTTCTCCGGAGGAGGAGGCGGCGGAGGCGGGGGCGGAGGCCGCTAGCCGGACTCTGCCAAGCCTGGCCGGATCAGCGTCAGTCGAGCAGCGATTCGCCTGTGGGGTCAATCGCCGCGGAATCCACAAGGTCTGAGCCACCCACCGGGCTGCCCTGCCAGGAGAGCAACACCCAGCCGTCGACCGGGTTACCTTCAAGCTCAATAACGCCAGTGTTGCCGATCTCGTTCTCGCCCGAGAAGCTCGGCGGCACATTGGTGACGCGGGCTGCCACCCACACGCGAATGGCCGCTCCGTGGCTGATGACCACGGCAGAGCGAGAAACACCCGGACTGTCGTCGTCTGCTGGCTCGAGGTCGGCAAAAACACGCGCGATGTCTGCGTCATAGCGAGCAAAGAATTCGTGTCCATCCGCGCCGCCGGGCATGGTGACATCGAGGTCTCCGAGGCCCCACGCAAATGCGGTGCGATGGTAGATCCGAATTGACTCTGCGTCGTTGTTGTTTTCCAGGTCCCCGGCACCGATTTCGTGGATGCCTGGCAGTTCGATCGGCTCAAGGCCACGATCGGCGGCCAACGGCGCGGCGGTGAGGTGGGTGCGCACGAGCGAGCTGACGTAGATTCCGTCGACCACGTCGTTTCTCAGAGCCTCGGGGAGGGCGGCCGCCTGGCGCGTCCCGAGTTCGGTGAGCCCGGGGCCCGGCCGTGCGGTGTCGAGTCGTCCCTCGACGTTCGCCGGGGTTTGGCCATGCCTGATGAGAAGTAGACGCACGAGAGAAGACTATGCCGGGGCGGGCAGGGAACCCTCGATCAGAGCAACGATTTCGGGAGCATCAGGTTCGACCATGGGACGGAACCTGTGAACATCACCGTGGGGGGTGACGACAAACTTCTCGAAATTCCACTTGACCTTACCGGCCTTGCCGGCGGCGTCGGCAGTCTTCGTGAGCTCCTGGAAGAGCGGATGAGCATCCTTGCCGTTGAGTTTCACCTTCTCAAACATAGGGAAGGTAACGCCCCAGGTCATGGAGCAGTACTCCTTGATCTTGTCCTCAGTGCTCAACTCCTGCAAAAACTGGTTGCTGGGGAAGCCCAGGACCGTGAAACCGCGCTCACCGTACGCCTTCTGCAGCGCCTCGAGCTTCTCGTATTGGGGCGCGAGGCCGCAACGGGATGCGACGTTGACGATGAGCACCACCTTGTCACCGAATTCAGCGAGGCTCGTGGTGTTTCCGTCGATTGTGGTGAGGGGAATGTCGGAGATAGTGGTCACGACAACAACGTACGCCGGTCACCTGTGTGTACGCGGCAAATCCTCGACTTCGGTCGCGTGTTCAGCGCCGAACAGCAGGGCGTACCAGCAATCACCCACGCTGGCTGGGTAGTGTGGGCACGCCCGCAAATCCCGTCGAAAGTGATCGAATGCCAGAGAGCCCCCTGTCGGCGAGCCCCTACGAGGTGCTCGGCGTCGCGGCATCCGCCTCGGATGATGAGCTTCGTCGCGCATTCCGCAAGGCGCTGCGGGAGACTCACCCTGACACGGGCGGCGATCCCGGTCGCTTCAATGCCGTGCAGGAGGCGTGGGATTACGTCGGGACCGCACAGAAGCGGGCGGCGTACGACAGTGGTCGTGGCATCCATTCCCGCACGCACGAGACATTCACGACACAGGCCGCCCGACCGCGCCAGGACACCAGGCCAAAGGCCCGCTCACACGGGCACCCGGGAGGGTGGAGACGCGAGAAGTTTCTCGGCCAGTTGCGGGAGTGGGTGGGCAGGGGAGTCGAGATCACCGACCCCTACGACCCCGCGTTAGTGCGAAGCGCCCCTCGCGAGATCAGGCGCACACTGGCAGACGCGCTTGCCGAGGAGTCCACCGCTCGAACCCTCAGCACGCTCGGCATCGGGTTCACGGTATGGCATGACGTCTCGACGGGGGAGCCCGAGTCGAAGATCGACCATGTGGTTCTCGGGCCGACCGGCTTGTTCGCGATGCTCTCCGAAGACTTCGGTGGGCCGGTGCGCATCCGCAGAGGAGAGCTGATCGGCGACGTCATTGCGGGGGAGCGCCCCATGCATGAGCTCGCCGTCCGCGCGAAGGTGCTGTCCCGGCAGTTGCGGGTGCGATTCACCGGACTGGTCATCGTGCTTCCGGATGACGCACTCGCCGAGTCCGTTACGCAACTGGGCAGCGTGCGCGGTGCCGCCACCCTCGCTGTGACTCAGACGTCCCTCGCGATGCTGCTGCGCCAGGGAATCCCGGGGTCTGCGCCCATCGGCGGCAACGAGCTCTTCGACGTCCGCACGCGTGTCGCGGATGGCGTTCGGTTCGTCTGACACCAGAGCTAACGTTGACATCGTGACGTTCGACGAACTTCTGGCTGAGGGTGAGTCTGTCGATGTCGACGGCTGGGATTTCTCGTGGTTTCACGGTCGCGCCACCGAGCAACGCACGTCCTGGGGCTACGCGACGATGGCCTCGGCGCGGCTCAGTGCGGCCAGCGCCAGCCTCGACATTGAGACCGGCGGCGCTGAGGTGTACTCCTTTGCCCTCAACCGGGCCGTCAACAAACCAGACGTGATCGCCGCCACCGAGGCCTGGCCTCCCAACCTGGCCATCGCCAGGGCGCGGCTCGCACCGCTCGGCGGAAGCGTGGCCGAGGTCGCCAATGACGCACCGCTGCCGTACGAGGACGAGACGTTCGATGTGGTGATGTCGCGACTGCCCACCATCACCCCCTGGACCGAAATCGCCCGGGTGCTTCGACCGGGAGGTACTTTTCTCTCCCAACAGGTCGGTCATGGAACCAATCGTGACCTGTACGAGTTCATGATGGGCCCGCAATGGGTCGATCCCGTTTCTACGATCGAACGGCTGGAAACTGGTGCGCGGGCGGCGGGACTCGCTGTCGTCGACCTCCGACAGGAGTCGCCGCGCCTGGAATTCTTTGACGTTGCAGCGGTGGTCGTTTTCCTGCGCAAGGTGATCTGGACCGTGCCCGACTTCTCGGCGGAGAAGTACCGCGACAGGTTGCGCGCGATGCACGAGCACATCGCCCAGCATGGATCATTTGTGTCCAGGGGCGAGCGAGCCTTCATCGAGGCCCGAAAATAACCAGTCGCTCGAGTCGGTGACTTCGAATAGACGTAGACACCTTAAGCTGGTGTCTTCGCGTGAGGAAAGAGGGATTCAGCATCGTGATCCGCGTCATTAGTTACAACCTCCGCAAGAACCGGGCGAGCATCGAACTCGCGGAACTCGCGAAGACACCAGACCTCGACGCTCTCTGCCTTCAGGAATGCATTGCGTCTGAATTGCCGGCCGAGATCGGCAACCTCCACCTCGCCGATTCAACTAAGCGCAACAGGCTGGGTCTTGCGGTGTACTACCGCAAAGACCGATACGAGCAGATAGCAAGCAAGTCTTTCGAGTTGAAGAAATCGCTCCATGACCTGATCTTCACGCCGACCCCGGAACGACTCGTCGGCACCAAGCTGCTCGACCGGGACTCGGGGCACGAACTTGTGCTCGCATCGTTCCATGCCGCGCCGCTGACGGCACTCAACTCGCTTCGCCGTAAGCAGATCAAGGCCGCTCACGAGTTGCTGCAGGAACTCGGTTCAGGCGTGCCCATCCTCATGGTCGGTGACTACAACTACCCGCTCTTCAAGGACGGGCTGTCCAACCGGGTCGCGAAATCCGGCTACGACCTGACCTTGAGCGACCGCCAGACGTATACGGCGTACAAGTTCTTCCGCGGCCACTTCGACTTCGTAACGTCGCAGGGCTTCACGATCGAGGATGTGCAGACCATGCCGCGCGGCTCCTCAGATCACATCCCCATCCTCGTCAGGGCCTCATACGGCGCGATCTCGAGTGGTGAAGCTGCGGCCTAACTGGCTTGCACGACTTACCGATGCTTGACCACGGTGAGCAAGATGGTCGAATCCTCCACCGCCGTCAGCGAATGGCGTGAGTTCGGAATGGTGATCAAGTCGCCATCCCACCCCGACCAGGAGTCGTCACCCGCCGTGAGCATCACGCGACCGTGCAGCACCTGCACGGTCGCTTCGCCCGGATTCTCGTGTTCGGCCAGCTTTTCACCCGCCCGAAGAGCGATCACGGTCTGGCGAAGCAGGTGCTCGTGACCGCCGTACACGGTCTTTGCACTTCGTCCGCTGGGAGCGGTCAGGGCCGCTTCCAATTCGGTTCTTGCGAGCGCGGTCAACGATGTTTTCTGCACAATGTCACGTCCCAGTAGTCGGTGTTTGTGATCCCGAGCTTGCCACAGGCCCAAGGGCCCATCGGGCAGCGGTGCAAAGTTGCCCGACACAGCCACGGGACCGCAGTTGGCCCAACACAGAAAAGACCCCGCAGACACTGTCTGCGGGGTCTTTCTGTTCGCTGTCTCAACAACGTGCGCGAAGGGGGACTTGAACCCCCACGCCCTATACGGGCACTAGCACCTCAAGCTAGCGCGTCTGCCATTTCCGCCATCCGCGCGCATTGGTGAATCCTTCGCAGGACCACCGAGGTACGAGAATAGCACCCTTCCGACACCTCCGATGCACACACCTAAGGTGGAGGCATGGCAGACACGTCCGAGCTCGAATCCACAGCCAGCATTGCGCGCGATCTGATCCGGTTCGATACGTCGAACTACGGGGACGGAAAGTCCAACGGCGAAACTGAGGCCGCCGAGTATTTGGGCGCAATCCTCGAGGGCATGGGCCTCACCACCGAGTACGTGGATGCCGCTCCGCGACGCACGAGCGTCATCGCCAGGGTTCCCGGTGCCGACGGCAGCAAGCCTGCTCTTGTCGTGCATGGCCACACCGACGTCGTTCCGGCGGATCCCGCCAACTGGAGCGTCGATCCGTTCGCCGGAGAGATCCGTGACGGCCTGCTGTGGGGCCGTGGGGCGGTCGACATGAAAAACATGGACGCCATGATCATCACGGCGCTGCAGGACATTCTCGGGTCGGGCAGGCAGCCCGCGCGAGATCTCATCATCGCGTTCTTCTCTGACGAAGAAAACGGGGGAGACTTCGGCTCCCACCACATCGTCGACACCCGCCCTGAGCTGTTTTCCGGCGCCACTGAGGCCATCAGCGAGGTGGGCGGCTACTCCGTGCACGTCAACGGCCAACGCGCCTACCTGCTGCAGACCGGCGAGAAGGCACTCGTGTGGATCAAGCTGATCGCGCGGGGCACCGCCGCCCACGGTAGCCGTGTCATCCACAACAATGCCGTCACCAAGCTCGCGCAGGCCGTCGCGACAATCGGGCAGCAGGAGTGGCCCGTCGAGCTGACTGCAACGACCAGCCAGTTGGTCGCCGAGCTTGCACGTCTGATGAACGTCGACCCCGAGGTCGTAGGTCCGGATCAGGTCGTACTCAGTTCGGGTACGGCGGCCGGGTTCGTGCTGGGTACGCTGCGCACCACCACCAACCCGACGCTGCTCAACGCCGGCTACAAGCACAACGTCATCCCGGATGTCGCTGAAGCCCTGATCGACATCCGCACCCTGCCCGGGGAAGAGGATGCCGTGCTTGCACGCGTGCGCGAACTGATCGGCGACGACATCGAGATCGTTGTCATGCACCGCGACATCGGGCTCGAGAACAGCTTCGACGGCCCGCTGGTCGACTCGATGATCGGTGCACTCAAGGGCCGCGATCCCGGAGCCGAGGTGTTGCCGTACCTGCTCTCCGGCGGAACCGACAACAAGGCGCTGTCGAAGCTGGGCATCAAGGGTTACGGGTTCGCGCCCCTGCAACTGCCACCGGATCTCGACTTTCCCGCAATGTTCCACGGCGTTGACGAACGGGTGCCGTTAGACGCATTAGTCTTTGGCAGGCAGGTTCTCGGGGACTTGTTTCTGAACTACTAACGCCGGCGTAACCGAGGAGGGGCCCGTGGGCTTCATCGAAGCAATCATTCTCGGACTCGTTCAGGGGCTCACAGAGTTCCTGCCGATCTCCTCGAGCGCGCATCTGCGCATCGTGGGGGAGTTCCTGCCGGGCGCCAACGACCCTGGCGCGACATTCACAGCCATCACCCAGATCGGCACCGAGCTCGCGGTCATCCTCTACTTCCGCAAAGACATCGTGCGGATCATCAGCCGCTGGTTCAAGCACTTCGGCTCTCGGGGTGGCGCACATTCTGTCGAGATTCCCAAGAACGATCCGGATGTGCGACTCGGATGGCTCATCATCATCGGAACCCTGCCGATCGTGGTGATTGGGTTTCTTGCACAAGAAACCATCCGCAGCGCGTTCCGGTCGTTGTGGCTCATTGCGATCGTCCTGATCGTGTTCGGCATCATTCTGGGGATTGCCGACTACCTCGGCAAAAAGGTTCGCCCCATCGAAGAGATGACCTACAAGCACGGAATCGCGATCGGGCTCGCGCAGGTGCTCGCCCTGATTCCCGGCGTCTCACGTTCCGGCGCGACCATGACGATGGGACGCTCCCTGGGATACACGCGTCCCGCCGCGGCCAGATACGGCTTCCTGCTTGCCATTCCCGCGGTGTTCGGCAGCGGCCTGTACGAGCTCGTGCACAGCTTCGGCGAACCCGCCGGGGTCTACGGCTACCCCGAAACGCTTGCGGCCACAGTGGTGGCCTTCGTGGTCGGATACGCCGTCATCGCGTTCCTGATGCGTTACATCGAGAAGCGATCGTTCCTGCCTTTCGTCATCTACCGGGTGTTGCTCGGAGCCGTTCTGCTCGTGCTGTTGTCAAATGGGGTCATCCAGCCGCTCTAGGCTTACAGAGTGAAATCCTGGAACCGGCCCGAGGTTCCGCGGTTGCCAGGTCACGGCGCCATTCCTCGAGTCTTCGACACCTCCACCGGTTCGATGCTCGACACTGAACCCATCGCGCTGGCCGGGCTCTACGTCTGCGGCATCACGCCGTACGACGCGACCCACATCGGTCACGCGGCCACCTATCTCGCCTTCGACACCCTCATCCGCCTCTGGCTGGACGCGGGTTACGACGTCAGCTACGTGCAAAATGTGACAGATGTCGACGATCCACTGCTGGCGAGGGCGACGGCGATCGGCGTGGACTGGCGCGACCTCGCGGCGGGCCAGATCGAGCTATTCCGCGGAGACATGCAGGCACTCGGACTCGTTCCTCCGGATCATTACGTCGCAGTGACAGACATCGTCATCCCTGTCGCCCACGCGGTGAGGCGGCTGCTCGACATCGGCATCGCATACCGGCTTGGGGAAGACGTTTACTTCGACAGCGCTGCCGCCGGGGCCGCGTCACCCTGGCACCTGGGGCAGGTGAGCCAGCTTGACCGGGCCACGATGCTCGCCCTGGCCGCGGAGCGGGGCGGCGATCCCGAGCGCGAAGGCAAGCGCGACCCGCTCGATCCGATGCTGTGGATGGGCGCCAGACCGGGAGAACCGTTCTGGCCGAGCGAGCTGGGCGACGGCCGCCCCGGCTGGCACATCGAATGTTCGATCATCGCCCAGGACTTTCTCGACATTCCCATGACGGTTGCTGGTGGCGGGCGCGACCTGACCTTCCCGCACCATGAATTCACCGCGGCTCACACCGCTGCACTCGCCGGCCGCGATCATGCGCTGGCACACGTGCACGCCGGGCTTGTCTCGTATCGCGGCGAGAAGATGAGCAAGTCACTCGGCAACCTTGTCTTCGTCTCAACTCTCACCGCGGGCGGCGTCGATCCGCGCGCAATCAGGCTGGCGATCCTCGCCCAGCACTACCGCACCGACTGGGAGTGGACAGACGACGTGCTCACTCTCGCTGAGGCACGACTCGCCTCCTGGGAGCGGTGGGCCACCGAGACGGGCGAAGGCTCCGACATCCTGTCTCCGTTGCGGGATGCCCTGGCCGACGACCTCGACACCCCCGCCGCGGTGGCCGCAGTGGATGCTCGCATCGCCTCCGGAGCCGTAGCTACACCTGTCGATCTGGCCGCGATCCACGCCCTGCTGGGAATCTCGCTGCGCTAGTGGGAGCTCAGCCGGGGGCGCACTGGCGCTGCTATTCCTTGGGCCGCCAGGGTTCATCTCCGGCAGTTCCCTCGCCCGGCTTGTCGTCGGTGCGGCGAAGGTATTTCTCGAACTCCTGGGCGATTGCCTCGCCGCTGGCCTCCGGCGAGTCCACGGTGTCGCGGGCCTGCTCCAGCTGCTCGATGTACGAGGCCATGTCGTCGTCGTCTCCGGCGAGCGCGTCGATTCCCGATTCCCACGCCTGCGCCTCGGTCACAAGGTCGCCGCGGGGGATGACGACATCCACGATTTCTTCAAGCTTGTCGAGAATGGCGAGCGTCGCCTTGGGCGAGGGCGCATTGTGCACGTAGTGAGGCACCGACGCCCAGATCGACATGGTTGTGACGCCGGCCGTCTCGGCGGCCGCACCCAGTACTGAAAGGATTCCGACGGGGCCTTCGTACGCGCTGCGTTCGATCGAAAGCTGTTGACGCACGTTGACATTTTCACTGCTGGTGAAGACCGAAATCGGTCGGGAATGCGGCACATCGGCGAGCATCGCGCCGAGAAAGACGACGGAAGAGATCTCATTCATCTCGATCACGTCGATGATTTCGCGGGTAAAGGTCTTCCAGCCCCTGGACGGCTCCGTGCCGAGCATCAGGTAGATGTTGGGGCCGTTCGCGCCGCTCACGGAGAGTTCGGCGTCGTCGGCGATTCCCACCGCAGGGGCGCTGTTGGGCCGGGTTGGGCCGTACACGGTGACGCCTGGCCAGACAATCTTGCGGTTGCCATCGTCGTCGAAGGCAACCGATGGGCGATTGAACTGGTAATCGAAGTAGTCTTCGGGGTCCACCTCGGCGATGGGGTAGAGATCGAGCAGTTCTTTGAGTGCGCGTACGGCACCGCTGGCGGCTTCGCCAGCATCGTTCCAGCCCTCGAACGCGACGACGAGCAGCCGGCCGCTACCGAATTGGCTGTCAGTCACGAGTTTCCTTCCTCGCCCGAATCGAGTGACCGGGTATCTGTCAAGGATAGAACTACGATGGTGCGTTGTGACTCATAACGTACCCGCCGCCGTTCTCTGGGACATGGATGGCACCCTCGTCAACACCGAGCCCTACTGGATCGCCGCCGAAACCGAGATCATCGAATCGTTCGGCGGCTCGTGGACGCACGAGGAGGCCCTCGAACTCGTGGGCTCAGGTCTGTGGAAATCCGCCCAGATCATGCAGAGCAAGGGCGTAGAGCTCACCGAGGTCGAGATCATCGATAACCTCACGGAGCGGGTGCTTGAACAGCTGGTCGAATTCGGCATCCCCTGGCGCCCGGGCGCGAGGGAACTGCTGACGGCGCTGCGTGAGGAAAAGATCCCTACCGCGCTGGTGACCATGTCTGTGAGCAGAATGGCGCACCACGTCGCGGACCGACTCGGTTTCGTCGGGTTCGACGCCGTGGTCTCCGGTGATGATGTCGCCAACAGCAAGCCGCATCCCGAGGCATACCTGCGCGGTGCTGAACTTCTCGGTGTCGATATCACTCGCTGTGTTGCTATCGAGGACTCACCGCCTGGTGTCACCTCCGCCAGCAGCGCAGGCGCATTCGTCATCGGCGTGCCGTTCATGGTCGAACTGGATGGGTCGAAGGCCGATGTGCTGTGGCCCACCCTCGACGGGCGGTCGGTCGCCGACATTTCGGCAACATTCACGATTGAGGGTGCGCGATGAGCGACGGTTTCCGCCGGCAGAGCGGTGAGTTCCGCGTGGGGGACCGCGTTCAACTCACGGGCCCGAAAGGCAACCTCAACACCGTCACGCTCGAAGCGGGTGGCACCTTCCACAGTCACCGCGGCGTTCTCAGCCACGACGCGATCATCGGTCAGCCGGATGCCTCGGTCGTCGAGTCGACCAACGGTGTCGAATACCTCGCAATGAGGCCGCTGCTCACCGATTTCGTGATGTCGATGCCTCGCGGCGCCGCCATCATCTACCCGAAAGACGCCGCCCAGATCCTCGGGCAGGCAGACATCTTCCCCGGCGCAACCGTCGTGGAGGCTGGGGTCGGTTCGGGCGCACTGTCACTGTGGCTCTTGCGGGCAATCGGCCCCACGGGCACCCTGCACTCGTTTGAGCGTCGAGACGAATTCTCCGACGTGGCCAAGGCCAACGTCACCGCATTTCTCGGCGCGGAGCCAGCGAACTGGACCGTCACCGTCGGAGACCTCCAGGAGGCGATGCCGGCCACCGTGCCCGATGGCTCTGTCGACCGGATAGTGCTCGACATGCTTGCGCCCTGGGAATGCCTCGACGAATGCGCGGATGCGCTCACGCCCGGCGGCGTCCTTATCTGCTACATCGCCACTGTGACTCAGCTGTCGCGGGTGGCCGAGGCCATCCGCGAAACCGGCGCGTTCACCGACCCGGAACCGAGCGAGACGATGGTGCGCACCTGGCATGTCGAGGGTCTCGCCGTTCGTCCTGACCACAGGATGATCGGCCACACCGGGTTCCTGATGACGGCCCGCAGGCTCGCCCCCGGCGCCGTTCTTCCCGCGCTCAAGCGTCGTGCGTCGAAGTCCGATTTCAGTGACGAAGACGTGGAGGCCTGGACCCCCGGAGCATTGGGGGAGCGCACCTCCAGCGCAAAACGACTGCGCAAGACCGCTCGTGAGGCCCAGGCCGCGGCTCGTGCCGCCACAGGCAGCACCACAACCGACCAGTAGAGTATTTGGGTAGCCGGGCGACATCGCATGGCAAAGAAATGAGAGTTCTCGTGCGAAAGCTTCCAGCCTTTATTGCGGCCGCAGGCCTGCTGATCTCCCTCTCGGCGTGCGCGACGGGCCCCGCCAGCATCGACGGCTGCACCCCGACGTTTGCCGCCGGCTCAAACGCCGCCCTGGTGAGCGCCAGCGGTCTTTTCGGCAACGAACCGAAGGCATCCTTCCCGACACCGGTCGTGGCCGCCGATGCCAGCCAGGTGCACGTCATTTCGGACGGCAACGGCAACGGCAAACGCGTCGATCCTGGCGCCACCGTCGTCGTGCAGATCACCATCTACGACGGCACATCCGGCGACGCGATCATCGCGACCGATTACGAAGGGTCTGGAGCTATCTTCAGCGCCATCGACTCGACGCCAGCGTTCGCCACCATCGCCCAGTGCGCGAGGGTTGGCTCGCGGGTCGCGGCGGTTGGGACTGCCGGTGATCTCATCGGTGACAGCGCAATCCAGCAGAACGGACTGTCACTGGCGGCGGATGACACGGTCGTGATCATCGTGGATGTCCAGTCGGTCTATCTCGGCAAGGCGAACGGTGCAGACCAGATCCTCCAGGCCGGATTCCCGTCGATCGTTCTCGCACCAGACGGACGTCCCGGATTCACTTTTGCAGATCCCACCCCGCCGACAGACCTGAAGATCGAGCAACTGAAGGCCGGCGCTGGCGCGAAGGTCGCGGAGGGCGACAATGTCGTCCTCCACTACACCGGCGTCCTGTGGGACACCCAAGAGGTCTTCGACTCCACCTGGGAGCGAAACACCCCGGCTGTGTTGCCTGCCGTGAGCCTCGAGGATTCCGATGGCGGTCTCGTTCCTGGCTTCGCCAAGGCCCTGATCGGTAAGCGGGTCGGCTCCCAGGTCATAGCCGTGATTCCTCCGAGTGAGGGATACCCGGCAGGGGCGGCTCCCACCAGCGTCCCTGATGGTTCGACGATGGTCTTCGTCTTCGACATCCTCGGCATCGAATAAAGGATTCCCGTGGCACAGGCTGGCGCAGGATCACGAATCCCGGCGGAGGAGCGACTCTTCAGCCTGGTGCTCGCCCTGCTCGCAACCGACGCCGGCCTCACGAAGACCGACATCCTGTCGACAGTGCAGGGCTATCGCCAGAAGTTCTCGCGATCGGGCGACAACGCCAACCTTGAGCGACAATTCGAACGCGATAAGGACGACATTCGCGACCTCGGGGTGCCCCTCGAGACCGTCGATAGCCCCGGGCATGCTGGCGACAACCACAACCTGAGATATCGCATCCCTCGCGGTGCCTACGAGCTGCCGACAGACATCCGGTTTTCCCCTGAAGAGACGACGCTGCTGAACCTCGCGGCGATGGTCTGGCGGGAAGGCTCACTGTCCGCGGAATCGCGACGGGCAATCCTCAAGCTTCGGTCTCTCGGCGTCACCACCACCGAGCCTGTCGTGGGGTACGCCCCGCGCGTCCGCGTGCGCGAATCCGCGTTCGATCCACTCGGAACCGCCCTTGAGAGGCGCCAGGTCGTTCGATTCGGGTACCTGAAGCCCGGCGAGAGCGAGGCACAGACGCGCACCGTCGAGCCGCTCGCCCTGGTGCAGCACCAGGGCCGCTGGCACCTGTTCGCGAATGATCCCGAGACGTCCACAACCCGAACCTTCCTGCTCAGGCGAATCGTGACGCAGGTCGCGACGCTGCCAGCCACTTTCGAGCCTCCGGCGCCGGGTCAGGCAGACATCGCCCTTACTGAGCTCGAGGCAGTGTGGAACTCGAATACGGCCGTCGTCGAGGTCGAGCCGGGCACGGACGCCGCCACACGACTGGAAAAGCGCCGGGGATCGAGCACCTCGGCTCCGGGCACCCTCAACCTGCACTACTCCGACTTGAACATTTTTGCGGATGAATTGGCTGGCTATGGTCCGGAGGCGCTCGTCGTTTCACCGCCCGAGCTTCGTGATGCTGTGCGATCGCGACTCGAACGGACGGCGGCGGACCATGGCTAAGCAGAATCCTCCACGGCTCGCCCAGGACAAGCTTGCGTTCCTGCTGTCGCTCGTGCCGTACCTGATGGATCACGACAGGGTGAGTGTGGTCGACGCCGCCGCGCACTTCGGGGTTCCGCCAGAACAGATCAGGGACGCCGTGCGTCTCATCGGCGTGTCCGGCATTCCCGGCGAGACTGCGACGTACCAACACGGTGATCTTTTTGATATCGCATGGGACACCTTCGAAGAGACCGATGAGATCGTGTTGACCAACCTGGTTGCCATCGATGAGTCGCCAAGATTCTCGGCGCGCGAGGCAGCCGCACTCATTGCCGGCCTGCAGTACCTGTCATCGCTTCCGGAGCATGCGGATCGCGAGGCGATTGCGAGCCTCAGCTCGAAGTTGTCCAGGGGGGCGTCAGCCGCGCCAAGCTCGGTGGGTGTCGAGGCCAGCGAGACCGACGCGACCCTCGCTCTCATCCGGATGTCGGTCGAGAAGGGTGTTCGTTTCGAGTTTGGCTACCTGAACTCGCAGGGGCAGGGTGAGCGCCGGGTGGTTGATCCACTCCGGATCGAATCGATCGATGCCGACTGGTACCTGCGCGGTTGGGATCACGGACGGGAAGCCGTTCGCACGTTCAGGCTGGATCGCATGTCGGATCCAGCCATGACGACCAAGCCCATCACCCACGAGGCGCGGGATGTTCCGTTGCCGGATGCCCTTTTCGAGGGCTCAGCCGACGACCTGATCGTCACGATCGACATCGCCGCCGCTGCGTTGCCGCTGATCGCAGATTACGTTCCCGATGACACCGTCAGCTCGGAACACGACGGCATAGTGCGCACCACGGTGCGTGTGTCGCATTACCACGGCCTAAAAAGACTCATCGCGCGCATGCCCGGTGTGGCCACCGTCATCGAGCCGGCCGAAGCTCGCGCCGTGGTGCAGGAATGGGCTGCCGCCGGGGCGGCGCGATATCTGGACCCCACCGCGCCGGTTCCGGCGCGTCGAGAAGCGAAGTGACGGCCGTGCCGGAGGGAATCGCCTGGTGGGGATGGTTGCTCATCTGGACTGGGCTCGTACTCGCGCTGGTGGCCATGCTGGCGCTCTTCGCGTGGCGGCTGTTCCGCAAGTTTCTCGCGTTGCTCGACGATCTGGCCGACCTGACGGATCAGGTCGGCATCCTCGATTCGGGGGAGCAGGAGCCACGACTGCCGAAGACATCGCTAGCGGTGCTGGCTGAAACGAAGGATGTCCGCGAACGTGAGGCCGCCCGCAAGCGCCACCGCGCCCAGCGGCGACAGGATCGTCACGACGCGCGGATGGCACGGGCGCACGCAATTGCAGGACTCGACCCCGTCGCGAAATCGGCCCTCGTGTCCGCAGCTCGTGCGCGGTGGTCCAACCGGGCGCCTAAGTAGGCCACCGATGGGCACAATCGTGGCCGTCTGCATAGCCTTCCTGGCTTTGCTGTGGATACTTTTCGCGCTGCGTCGACGAGCGCTGCGCACCTATCTGATGGCGACGGGTATGCAAACCTCGGGACGCGCCGAACTGATCGCTGGTCGCTTCGGCCGAGCCCCGTCGGTCGTGGTCACTTATACGGACAGCAACGGCACAACACGCAGCGTGCGCAAGTTGATCGCGAGTGCCGGCGACGAACAACTCGTCAACAAGCGGATTCGCGTGGTCTTCCATCCCGATCGCACCAGCCGTGACGAGTATGTCCTGGTCGCATTCGGCGAATCGAACCGCTGGTTCCGGGTCGCGTTCACCCGAGCTCCCGTCTAGCTGCGAGTCGACCGAATTCATCGAGTCGCCCGGGAAGCTATACTTATCCGAGATATTGACCCTACAAAGAGGACGTGACCCCCATGCTTGGCAACCTTCAGGGCTGGCATTTAATAATCATCCTCCTCGTAGTTGTGCTCCTATTCGGCGCTCCCAAGCTTCCAGGTCTTGCCCGTAGCGTCGGACAGTCGATGCGCATCTTCCGCTCGGAAGTGAAGACGATGAAAGACGAGAACGGCAACGTCGTCGTCGATGACGACGCCGGCGATGAGTCGCCCACCGCCAAGGCCGCCCCTAAGAGCAATCCAACAGAGCCGAAGTCCTAGCACTGTGGCCGTCCGTACTGGACGGTGGCGCAACAAGGCCGATGAGCGGATGTCGCTCGGCGACCATCTGCGGGAGCTCCGCAAGCGGCTCGTCATCTCGGCCGCCGCGATTCTCGTCGCCGCCATCGTCGGATTCTTACTCGCTCCGTTCGTCATCGACGCGCTACGGGTACCGATCAATCAGATCGCCGAGGACCGAAACGCCCAGATCATCTATACGACAGTCACGGGCGCCTTCGATCTGCGGATAGCGATCGCCATCACCATCGCCATCGTGATCGCCAGCCCCGTTTGGCTGTACCAAATCTTCGCGTTCATGGTTCCCGGCCTTACTGGCAAGGAGAAGAAGTACACCTTCGGGTTCTTCTTTTCCGCGGTACCGCTTTTCTTCGCCGGTGCCGCGGCTGGCTGGTATTTGTTCCCGCACATGGTGGAACTGCTGACGTCGTTCTCCTCGAATGAGGAGGCCACCTTTTTAGACGCGAAGGTCTACTACGACTTCGTCATCAAACTCGTGCTGGCCATCGGAATCGGCTTCGTTCTGCCGGTGTTCCTCGTGCTGCTCAATTTCGTCGGGGTACTCTCGGCTCAGATGATCCTCAAGGGCTGGCGCCTTGCCATCCTGGCGATCTGCATCTTCACGGCGATCGCGACACCGGCCGCCGACGTGATCTCGATGTTCCTGCTTGCCATACCGATGGTGGTGCTCTACTTCGCCGCGGCCCTCATAGCCTGGGTGCACGATCGCCGGGCCGCGCGCAAGGCGGCCGTGCTCGAGGCATCCCTCGCATAGCGTTCGCCTAGGCTGGAATCAATGAGCGAGACGTCTCCGGCCGAACGATACGCGGCTGCCAAGAAGAACCGCGAACTGCCCGTTCTTGGGGCCTTCAGGGCGGCGCAGCGCTTCGACCTCGATGAATATCAGGTAGCGGCGTGCGCCGTCGTCGAAAGCGGCAAGAGCGTGTTGGTCGCGGCCCCCACCGGTGCGGGAAAGACGATCATCGCCGAATTCGCCATCTACCGGGCGATGCAACAGGAGAGCGACAAGGTTTTCTACACAGCCCCGATGAAGGCGCTGAGCAACCAGAAATTTCAGGAGCTGCAGGCCGAATACGGGGAGGATGCCGTCGGCCTTCTTACGGGTGACACCAACATCAACTCGCACGCGCGCATCGTGGTCATGACCACCGAGGTGCTGCGCAACATGTCGTATGCAGACTCGGATCTACTCAAAAATCTCAGCTGCGTCGTCATGGACGAAGTGCATTTTCTCGCCGACCGCTTTCGCGGAGCAGTGTGGGAAGAGGTCATCATCCACCTCCCGCAGCACGTCACGATGGTGTCGCTCAGTGCGACGGTGTCGAATGCTGAAGAATTCGGTGACTGGTTGCAGGCCGTCCGGGGCGACACCGAGGTCATCGTCTCGGAAGAACGACCAGTGCCCCTCGACCAGCACATTCTGATGCGCACAAAACTGGTCGACCTGTTCGACAGTTCGGGGCTCGCGGCCACCCACAGGGTCAACCCGGAACTCACCCAGTTGGCGAAGTTCGGCGGGCGCCCCAACGGTTCCCGCCAATCGAAGGGTTCCGGTCGCACCTATTCGCGGAGCGGCCGTCCGGAATCACTGAGGATGGACCGGCCCGATGTGGTGAAGCTGCTCGACAGCAAGAACCTGCTGCCTGCCATCTTCTTCATCTTTTCCAGGGTCGGCTGCGACCAGGCCGTCGCGAAAGTGCTCCGCGCTGGCATCAGCGTGACGACCATCGAAGAGCGCAACGAGATCCGCGCCATCGTGGAGGAGCGTTGCCGTACCCTGCTCGACGAAGATCTCGGGGTTCTCGGCTACTGGGAGTGGCTCAGTGGTCTCGAACGTGGAGTCGCAGCGCACCATGCCGGGCTGTTGCCCGCGTTCAAAGAGGTGGTGGAAGAACTCTTCCAGAAGAAGCTGGTCAAGGTCGTCTTTGCGACAGAGACCCTGGCGCTTGGCATCAACATGCCAGCGCGAACCGTCGTGCTTGAGAAGTTGGAAAAATTCAACGGCGAGGCGCGAGTGCCGATCACCCCGGGGGAGTACACGCAGCTCACCGGCAGGGCCGGCCGCCGCGGTATCGACGTCGAGGGCCATTCCGTCATCCAGTGGGTCGACGGACTCGACCCGCAGGCCGTGGCATCCCTCGCGTCGCGGCGCACCTATCCGTTGAACTCCAGTTTCAAGCCCACCTACAACATGGCCGTGAACCTCATCGACCAGTTCGGGCGAGAGAGAACCCGCGAGATTCTCGAGTCCAGCTTCGCCCAATTCCAGGCAGACCGTGCCGTCGTCGAACTTGCCCGCAAGGTGCGATCGCAGGAGCAATCACTCGAAGGCTATGCGAAATCGATGAGCTGCCACGTGGGCGACTACACCGAATATTCGGGCATCCGGCGCGAACTGACCGACCTGGAGCGCAAGGGACAGTCACGCGCAGAGACTTCGAGCCGGGGCGAGCGCGATCGCCGTCAGCGGCAACTCACCGAGCTTCGTCGCCGGATGAAGCAGCATCCATGCCACGCGTGCCCTGAGCGCGAACAGCATGCCCGCTGGGCGGAGCGCTGGTGGAAGCTGAAGCGCGAGACCGACCAGCTGTCCAGCCAGATTCGCAGTCGTACCGGCGCCGTCGCCAAGGTCTTCGACCGGGTCACCGACGTGCTCTCCCACCTCGGATACCTGGCCACCAACGACGAGGGCGACCTCACCCTCAACGCGAATGGCCGGATGCTGCGGCGCATCTACGGGGAGCGAGACCTACTCGTGGCCGAGTCCCTGCGGCGCGGCTTCTGGAGCGACCTGGATCCGGCCTCCCTCGCTGCCATGGCCACCACCCTGGTCTACGAGCCGCGGCGCGAGGAAGGGCAGCTGGGCGACCGGCATCTGCCTCGGGGGCGGTTCCGCGAGGCGTTCGATCGCACCGGTCTGTTGTGGAGCGAGCTCGACGACCTCGAACGCTTCAACAGGCTGCCGGGAAGCCAGCCGCTGTCGGCCGGTCTCGCGCTGGCGATGTACCGGTGGGCGAGCGGCACCAGCCTCGATGCAGTCCTGCGAGAAGCAGACATGGCCGCTGGCGACTTCGTGCGCGTCACGAAACAGGTCATCGACCTTCTCGACCAGCTGTCGGTCGTGGCGGACGGCGACGTGGGACGCACCGCTCGCACGGCGCTCGATTCGATTCGCCGGGGGATCGTCGCCTACAGCTCGGTCGCCTGAGCGGCTGTGTCCTCGCTCACAGCTACACCCCTCTCGAAAGAAATAGGCTCTACCTTTGTGAGCATCAACCTGACGACGCGTCCCACCGTCGGGATCTTCACCTTCGAGGGCCTCAGGCCGGCGCCCCACACTCGCGCCGTGCTGCCACTGTGGGCGGCTCTGGTCGTTTCCGCGGCATCCGGACCGGTCATGGACGCCGGATTCCCCGACAAGGGATTCTGGCCCCTCACCTTCGTCGGAATCGGCCTCGTCCTGGTGAGCCTCATCGGCCGGCGCAATTCCAGCGCCCTGCTCGTCGGATTCGTCGCGAGCCTGGCGTTTTACCTCACCCAGATTTCCTGGGCATCGCTGTTCCTGGGGTTGCTCCCCATGGCCGCCCTGTCGGTTCTCGAGTCACTCTTCGCTGCCCTCGGCGGGCTGGCCATCACGATGGCATACCGGTGGATGCCACGAGCCTGGCCCGGCGTTCTGGGCAGGTTTGCGCTGCTTCCGGTCGCAGTCGCCGGCCTCTGGACTGGGCGTGAGGCCTGGGCGGCCGTGTGGCCGTACGGCGGATTCTCGTGGGGGAGAGCTGCGATGTCGCAGGCCGACAGTCCTTTCGCCCAGCTTTTCGGCTGGTTAGGGATGTCCGGAGTCAGCTTCGTGATGGTGTTGCTTGTCGCGGTCACCGTCGAAAGCCTCCGTGCGGTCGGGGCGCCCCGGATTGCCCGCGCCACAGTCCCGGTCGGTGTGGCGGCCGCTCTGCTGGTCGTCCCTGCATGGCAGGTTTCCACTGACGGCTCGCTGAGGGTCGCCGCTGTTCAGGGCGCAGGCAAGGCTGGCTATTTCGACGGTTCGACCGCCAACGAGCTTTTGCAGGCGCAACTCGATGCGACTGTGCCTATTTTCGGCGAACAGGTCGACGTTGTGTTGTGGCCGGAGGGCACCACCTACCTCGACCCGATCACCGACAGGTACACCGGGCAGGTTTTCGACTACGTCTCTGAACAGATGAACGCCCCTCTCATCGCGCAGGGTGTCACGAACAGCGGTGACAAGTACTTCAACACTGTGATGCTCTGGAAGTCCGGACAGGGCGCGCTCGACCTCTATAACAAGAAGCACCCGGTGCCCTTTGGCGAATATGTGCCCGATCGGGCGTTCTGGCGACCATTCGCACCAGACCTCATCGACCTCATCGGGCGGGAATACACTCCCGGTACGACCGACATGGTCTTCGATGTCGACGGTGTGACGGTCGGGGTGAATATCTGTTTCGATATCGTCGACGACCAACTTCTCACAGACTCGGTCGACGAGGGTGCCAGGGTGATTTTCGCATCATCGAACAATGCGGACTTCGGCAGGACCGATGAGAGCGCCCAGCAGTTGGCGATCGCTCGCATCAGGGCAATGGAGCTTGGTCGCAGCGTCGTCAATATTTCGACGGTGGGGCTCAGCGCCGTGATCGCCCCCGACGGTTCTATCGTCCAGCAACTGCCGTGGTACACACCAGGCAGCATGGTGCAGGATGTCTCGTTGAGCAGCACGATAACTCCCGCTGTCACCCTCGGTCGCGAACTGGAATGGTTCGTCTCCGCCCTCGGCCTGGCGAGCATCGCCATTGCCGGATTTACCGTCAGGAGACGACGTGGCTGACACCCTCATCATCGTGCCCACCTACAACGAAATCGACGGCCTCGAGCGAATCATGGCCCGGATTCGCTCCGCCGTTCCCGATGCCGACGTGCTCATCGTTGATGATTCGAGCCCGGACGGCACCGGCGAGCTCGGCGATCGGCTTGCCGCAGCCGACCCCGCTATCCGGGTGCTTCATCGGGCCGGCAAAGACGGGCTGGGGCAGGCCTACCTGGCTGGATTCGAGGTGGCCAGGAGCGGGGGCTACCTGTTCGTGGTGGAGATGGATGCCGACGGATCCCACGACCCCGAATCGCTACCCGCCATGATCGCGCTGGCCGCGGATGGCGCCGACCTCGTGATCGGCTCACGCTGGGTCGACGGGGGATCGGTCGTCAACTGGCCGAGGATGCGAAAAGCCATTTCCCGCACCGGCAACTGGTACTCAGGCGTCATGCTGAGATCGCGGATCCGAGACATCACCGCCGGATTCCGGGTATTTAGGGCGGGCGCGCTTCGGGACCTCGACCTTCACGCCATCTCGTCACAGGGCTACTGCTTCCAGGTGGAGATGGCCTGGCGGCTGGAGCGAACCGGTCACCGGATAGCAGAACACCCCATCACCTTCGTTGAGCGGGAGACAGGGCAGTCGAAAATGCACACCGGTATCGTCGTTGAGGCTTTGCTCAGGGTCACCGCGTGGGGGATAGCGGCGACCCTGAGACCTCAGAAGAAGGGCAATCCCGACAGATCGGGAGCCGGATCGAACTAATCAGGCAGCGCTACTACGCGCCGACCTTCTGCTGGCCTTTACGCGAGCGAAGGTAGTCGAGGCGTTCCTGCAGGAGCTCTTCAAGCTCGGCACGGGTGCGGCGCTCAAGGAGCATGTCCCAGTGGCTTCGTGGAACTTTCGTCTCAGTTTCATCGAGAACGACGGGCTCGCCGTCATCCGTCAGGAGCACGCCCTCAAGACCCGACTTAGGGGATTCCCACTGCTGCGGAACCTCCGCATCAGCGGAGAAGATCACCTCGAAGGTGGTGCCATCAGCAGCACGGTAAACACTTTTCTTTCGCGGGGAAAATTCCACGCCCTCTTCGCTCTGTAGGCTCTGAGTGCCAAGTCTCATCCCGCGTAAACTTCGATCTGCCATCGTGTGGCCTCCTTCAAATTTCGCGGTCGTTACAGGTATAAACCCACAAGCTGGACATAAGCTTTCAAGCGCACGCCACTTCCCAGCCGGTTCACAGGAAAGTTTCGGTTTATGAGGAAACTTCGGACGCCTCGATCCCGCTCAGGAGCGTTGCTGGACGACCTCGAGCGCCAGGTCAGCGCGGTCAGTGATGAGGCCGTCAACGCCGAGATCCAGTAGTTCGCTCATCCGGGCTGGCTCGTTCACGGTCCACACGTGCACCTCGACACCGGCCGCATGAAAGTTCCGGATCATCGCGGGGGTGGCGATGGCGATGCCCGCCGCTTTCTCGGGCACCTGGACTGCCACCAGCCCCCGCAGGGCCAATCGCGCCGCTGGGGTGATGCCGAGACGCGTAGCCAGCAGGGCGGGCGCGAGACGGCGAGCCGATGCCGAGGATGCCACCCCGGGCAGCCCGCGAACAACCGCTCTGCGGCGGCGCTCGTCGAACGACGTCACCAAAACTCGCTTGGTGGCACCCACACTGAGCACCGCGTCAATGGTGGGGGAGACCGCATCGGCCGACTTCACGTCGATGTTGAACCGTGTGCCGGGGAACGCATCGAGGGCGCGGGCAAGGGTGCAGAACGCCTGTCCATGACCCAGTTCGACCTTTTCCAGTTCGGCCAGGGTGAGTTGGTCGACCCTGCGGTCGCTCCCAGCGACTCGCGTGAGGTCCGGATCGTGAGCGATCACCGCAATGCCGTCGGCGCTGGCGTGCACATCGGTCTCGATATAACTGACCCCGGCGGCCACCGCCCGCGCGAAAGCCAGGAGGGTGTTCTCCGGCGCATCCACCGCGAGTCCCCGGTGCGCGAACACGCGGGGGCCAGCGGGGGAGAGGTAGGCAGACGCAGCGTGCGATGGACTCACTACGGGGTGGGCGGAGTCGGTCCGCGGCCGGCTGCGCCACCGAGGAACCCGGCGCTGATGCCCTTGAGCGCCTCAGTGAGTTCGGAGGGGATGATCCACATCTTGTTGGAGTCACCCTCGGCGAGTTTCGGAAGAGTTTGGAGGTACTGGTAGGCAAGCAGGTCTGCTGTCGGCTCTCCGCGGTGGATGGCACCGAAGACCGTTGTGATGGCCTCACCATCACCCTTCGCGCGGAGCACCGCAGCCTGGGCGTAGCCCTCAGCCTCGAGGATGCTCGCCTGACGCGACCCCTCCGCCTGCAGGATCGCGGCCTGCTTGGTGCCCTCCGCGGTGAGGATCTGCGCTCGACGGTCGCGCTCGGCTCGCATCTGCTTTTCCATCGAATCCTGGATGGAGACGGGCGGATCGATCGCCTTCAGTTCAACCCGGCCGACGCGGATGCCCCATTTGCCCGTGGACTCGTCGAGCACGACACGCAGCTGGCCGTTGATGTTGTCTCGCGAGGTGAGGGCCTCTTCGAGGTTCAGGCCACCGACGACGTTACGCAGCGTCGTGGTGGTCAACTGCTCGACGGCACTGAGGTAGCTGGCGATCTCATAGGTGGCGGCACGCGCATCCGTGACCTGGAAGAAGACGACAGTGTCGATGGAGACCACGAGGTTGTCTTCGGTGATCACCGGCTGAGGGGGAAATGAGACAACCTGCTCACGCATGTCGATGAGCGGCCTGACACGGTCAATAAAGGGAACGAGGATGTTCAGGCCGGGGTTGAGCGTCTTGTGATACTTCCCGAGGCGCTCGACAACGCCAGCGCTCGCCTGCGGGATGATGCGGATTGCGCGGAACAGCACGACGATCACAAAGATCGCGACGATCGCAAGCAGGATGATCACGAACAGTTGCCCGATGAATCCTTCCGGGTTAATCATCTGAGGTCCCTTCCTCGAGGGCGGGGCCCTCCGTTGGTACAACAAGCGGAACAACTTCGGCTATCGCGCCGTCGATTTTGGTAACGGTCACCCTGTTTCCTTCGAGCAAGGCGGCCGGAGCCGCCGTAGGAGCGATGCGTGCCGTCCACAGCTCGCCGTTGTCGAGCTTCACGGAGCCGGCGCCCTCGACAAAGTCGCGCATGACGCGAGCGCCCTGGCCGTAGAGAGCCGCGACGTTTGAGGGAGTGTTGTCGGCTCCCTTGTGAAGGGTCAGCAAGAGGAGGGGTCGGATGGTGAAGATCAGCAGGGCCGAGAGCACCGCGGCGAGTCCGATTTGCACCCACCACGGCCATCCGAGGAGGTTGGCCCCCAGGCCACCGATCAGCGTGCCCGCTGCAATCATCAGGAAGGTGAACTCGAGCGTGAGTAGCTCAATCACGACAAACAGCACGACGAGCGAGAGCCACAGGATCCACAGATATTGCGTCAGGTCCACCAACATGCCGCCGGGCTCCTCACGTCACTTCGGGCTTCCACGCCTACGCCCCTGACGCTATCACTCAGCTTCGCCGTGCGCAGGGAGTTGGCGCTACAGTCGTAGCGTGACCAGCTCCGAATCCAGCAACCCACTCGCCCCTCATTCACTCGACGGAAAGCGAATCCTCGTAACGGGATCGTCGCGCGGAATTGGAGCAGACACCGTCACCTACTTCGCTGAAGCAGGCGCACGCGTCGTGATCAACTTCCGCAATAAAGAAGCCAGGGCGCTGAAGCTTGTGGCGAAACTGGAGGAGGGGGGCGCCGAGGCGATCGCCATCGGCGCCGACCTGACCGACCCTGCCTCCGTGGCATCCATGGCTGAACAGATTCGCGCTGCGTACGGCGAGCTCGACGTTCTCGTTCTCAATGCCTCTGGCGGCATGGAAAGCGGCATGTCGGAGGATTACGCGATGAAGCTGAATCGCGACGCTCAGGTCGACTTCCTGGCCGCGATGATGCCCCTGCTCCACAGCGGATCGCGCATCGTCTTTGTGACCAGCCATCAGGCGCACTTCATCAAGACCGTAGAAACGATGCCAGAGTACCTGCCTGTCGCACTCAGCAAGAGGGCGGGAGAGGATGCGCTGCGCGACCTCATCCCGACGCTCGACGACGCCGGAATCGAATTCGTTGTCGTCTCCGGCGACATGATCGAGGGCACCATCACCGCCACGCTGCTTCAGCGCGCGAACCCGGGCGCTATCGAGGCTCGCAAAGAGGCCGCCGGCCGTCTGTACAACGTCAGCGAGTTCGCCGCCGAGGTGGCTGCTGCCGCCGTCGAGCCCGTCCCGGAGAACCACACCCGCTACGTAGGGGATGTCTCCGACTTTCTGGACGCCTGACAGCGTGACGGTATCTGGAGTGAACCGGCTCACCAGCCGGGTGCTCCTGTTCGATCGCGATGGTCGAATCCTGATGTTTCTCACGACGGCACCAGACACGAGCGGAGTCGCTCGCTGGCTGACACCGGGTGGCGGGGTCGATGCGGGGGAGACCCATCATCAGGCCGCCGTGCGTGAGCTCGAGGAGGAGACGGGACTCCTCATCGAGAACCTCGGGGAGCCCGTCTGGGCACATGATTTCGACGTGCAATGGGATGCCGCCGACCACGATACGGGTCACGCCGAGTTCTACGCGGCGACGGTCGATGCGTTCTCGCCGTCCGATGCACTGTGGACCGACGAGGAACGAGTCGATGTGCTCGCACACCGCTGGTGGACGCTGGAAGAACTCGCGACGACGACCGAACCGTACGAGCCGAGCGAACTCATCGATGTCCTGACGAAGCTGACGCCGTGATCGTTCGTAGCACGATTGTGATCACCTTCCACTAATTCATGTGCAATCCTGCACAGGTGACAGTGAACCTTTCGGCAAGCGGAGCCACCGCAGACGATCTGCTCGTGCTGCTCGCCGTGGCGAGGTCTGGCCGGTACACCACCGCCGCCCGCCAGCTCGGAGTGACGCACACGACGATTGCGCGAAGAATCAGCGCGCTCGAGCGCGCCCTTGGCGGGCGCGTACTCGTACGCGGGACCGCAGGGTGGCAGCTCACGCCGCTCGGCGGGCACGCGGCCGCCGCGGGGGAGCACGTCGAGTCTGCGCTGTCCCAACTCGACGGGGATGGCGCCGAACTCCGGGGCGCCATCAGGCTCTCCGCGACCGACGGGTTCAGTGCCTACATCGCGGCACCGGCGATGGCCGCACTGAGGCGCCGGCATCCGGGCATCTCGCTGCAAATTGTCACCAAGACACGGCATGCGTCTCTGCATCGTTCCGGGGTCGACCTCGAGGTCGTCGTGGGACGACCCGAGGTCAGAAACGCGAAAGCGGTGCGCCTCGCCGACTACGCGCTGGGTCTCTACGCGTCCCGCGAATTCCTCGCCGGGCACGGCACGCCCGGCACCTTTGACGAGCTCGCTGGAGCACCGCTGGTCTACTTCATCGAGTCGATGCTGCAAGTCGACGCCCTCGATGACGCGAGGCAGGGAATTCCGGACATGATCGACGCCGTCACAAGCACGAACGTTTTTGTCCACGTGGAAGCAACCCTCGCCGGCGCGGGCTTCGGCCTGCTTCCCTGCTTCCTGGCCGACCGCGAGACCAACCTGGTTCGCGTGCTGCCTGACCAGGTCGAGCAGCGCCTGCCGTACTGGTTGATCGCCCCCAGCGAGGTGCATGCACTGCCCGTTGTGGCGGCCTATCTTGACGCGCTGCGCGAGAGGCTCGACGAGGTGAGGCCGACGCTGCTCGGTGAGGCGCGAGCCTCCGCCCGAGCACGCCAGGTCAACGCCTAGAGACCGAGGTGCACCAGAAGCTCGCCTTCGCGACGCTGGAATTCGGAGTTGTCGAGGCTCTCGACCACCCGGCCCTCCGCCAGAATGTAGTGCCGATCGGCCACCGTCGCAGCGAACTTGACGTTCTGCTCAACAAGCAGGATTGAGGTACCCGACGCTTTCGCCTCGCGAATGATGTGTCCGATCTGCTGCACGATGACCGGCGCCAGACCTTCGCTTGGCTCGTCGAGCAGCAACAACTTCGCGCCGCTGCGAAGCACCCGCGCGATGGCGAGCATCTGCTGCTCGCCGCCCGACAGTTGGGTTCCCATAGATGACCGGCGATTCCGCAAAGCGGGGAATGCCTCGAAGATCCTGTCGAGCGACCACGCCTCCTTGCTGACGACCGGGGGGAGCGTGAGGTTCTCGAACACCGTCAGCGTCGAGTAGATTCCGCGATCATCCGGAACCCAGCCGATGCCGGCCTTTGCCCGGCGGTCCGGGCTGAGTTGTTCGACTCGCGCACCGTCGAACGTGATGGCGCCCACACTGTCGCGATGTAGTCCCATCGCGCAGCGCAAAAGCGTGGTCTTGCCCGCGCCATTTCGGCCGACAAGCGTGACGACCTCCCCGCGCCCGACCGTGAGAGAGACGTCGTGCAAAGCGGCCGCCTCACCGTAGTGTGCGGAGAGACCCGAAATTTCAAACATTCGCCTGCCCTAAATATGCGGTGATGACCTTCTCGTCATTGCGTACCTCGTCGTAGCTTCCCTCGACCAGGATCGCGCCCTGCTGGAGCACGGTAACCCGGTCGGCGAGGGTGCCGACGACGTGCATGTTGTGGTCGACGAACACGACAGTGCGCCCGGCCGAGATCCTGTCGACTAGCTCGATCGTGCGCTCGACATCTTCGATGCCCATGCCCGCCGTCGGTTCATCGAGCAGAAGCAGCTGCGGGTCGAGGGCCAGAGCGAGTGCGAGTTCAACGGCACGCTTCTGCCCGTAGGCGAAGTGGCCCACCTCACGGTCGGCAAGACTCGCCATGCCGACCTGGTCAAGCAGGTCCATCGCCCGGTCGCGGAAGCGAGCCAGTCGCTTCTCCGATCGCCAGAACTGGAAGCCCACGCCGGTAGGGCTTCCCAGCGCCAGCTCGAGATGCTGGAGCGCAGTGAGCTTCTCGAACAGGCTCGTGATCTGGAACGAGCGAGCGATTCCCAGATGCGCGATGTTTTCGGGCTGCATCCCGGTGATGTCTCGGCCGTCGAAGGTGATGGTTCCACCGCTGGGCTTGAGGAACCCGGACAGCAGGTTGAACAGGGTGGTCTTTCCTGCTCCGTTCGGTCCGACGAGGGCGTGAATAGTCCCTCGTTTCACCGACAGGTCTACTGCGTCTACCGCGGTAAAGTCGCGGAACGTCTTCGTGAGGCCCTTGGCGTGCAGGATTACATCGCCAGCGGCCGACGTGTCATCGGGGTGCATGATTGCCTTCCTCGTCGTGTGCGGTATTGGTCGCGGTCACCGAGTCCGGGGCAGCAAGCCGATCTGCGCGCCCGAATCGCGGCATCCCGCGCCCGCCCGTCCTTGCCCGATCAACGAATGCCAGGATGGTCCCCAGAATGCCCTTACGGAACAGGACTACGCAGACGATGAAGATCAGTCCCGTGACGATGCCGATTCCCTCGAAGCCGGCAGACGCGAGGTAGTCCTCGAGCAACACGATGATCGCTGCGCCGATCGGACCACCCCAGAGAGTTCCGATCCCGCCGAGGACGGTCATCAGGACGACCTTTCCGGAGGTGGTCCAGTCGACCTCCTGAAGGGAGACGAATCCGTGGCTCACCGCGTAGACACCACCGGCGAGACCGGCAAGCCCGGCCGACAGGACAAAGGCGATGAGCTTGTAGCGCTCAACGTCATAGCCCAGCGCCCGGACGCGCTCTGGATTATCCCGAATGCCTGACAGCACACGCCCGAAGGGGGAGTGGACAATGCGCCAGGCGGCCAGGGCGCCGAGTACGACAATCGGGATGGCTGCGTAGTAGAAGAAGAACGACTCCTTCTCGACCGCTTCGATCCCGAAGAATGTCTTCGGCACTCCCTGCAGTCCGTTCTCACCACCCGTGATCACGCTCAGTTGATTCGCAATGAAGTAGATCATCTGCCCGAAGGCGAGTGTCACCATCGCGAAATAGATGCCAGAGCGGCGGACCGACAGCATCCCGATCGGTACAGCGAGGACCATCGCCCCGAGCGCACCGATCAGGATGGCGACCGGAAAAGGCACACCGGTATTCACCGCCACCCACCCGGTCAGGTACGCCGAGCTGCCCCAATAGGCAGCATGCCCGAATGACAGAACACCGCCAAAACCGAGGAGCAGGTCAATGGACATGGCGAACAGCGCCCAGGCGGCGATGTCCATGGCGATCGGGGGATACACGACCCATGGGAGCACCAGCAGCGCCACGAACGCGATGGTGGGCCACATGATGAGTCGAGCGACCCGCCAGCGTGATCGAGGCGTCGGCGCGAGGGGGAAGGTTCGAACCGCCGACGAAGGGGAGGTGGTCATGCCGACTCCTTCCTTCCGAACAGGCCCGCCGGTCGAACCAGAATCACGACGGCCATGAGCACGAAAATGATGATCTGGGAGAAGGTGCTCGCGTAGCCCTGACCGTACGCCTCGACAAGGCCGACCAGGAAGCCCGCCACCACCGAGCCGAGAATGGAACCCAGCCCGCCAATCACGACGATCGCGAACAGGATGATGATGAAGCTCGACCCCATCGTGGCGGTGATGGCGCGGAACGGAGCCGCGAGAACGCCTGCGATTCCTGCGAGAGCGACACCGAAGCCAAACACGGGCGTCACCCAGAGGCCGACGTTGATTCCGAGAGCGCGAGCCCTTTCGGGTTCTTCTGTCGCCGCGCGCACGATGACTCCTACGCGAGTCTTAGCGAGCAGCAACCACACTCCCAGACAGACCAGCACCGAGAAGACGAAGACGAATACCTGATAGACCGGCAGCTGAACGGCACCTATCCGGATGAGTCCCTCGAGGCCGGGTGGCTGCCCGTACGGCAGGCCTGACACGCCGTACCGGATCTTGATGACGTCGACCAGGACCAGCGAGATCCCGAAGGTCAGCAGGAACGAATAGAGGTTGTCAAGACCGAGCAGCCACTGCACGAGCAGCCGCTCGATGATTATTCCGAAGCCAAACAGAATGACGGGAACGAGCACGAGCGCGACCCAGAAATTGATGCCAGCGACGTCCAGCAGCACGGCGGTAAGCACCGCACCGAGCATGTAGAACGCCCCATGCGCGAAGTTGACTACGTTGAGCGCTCCGAAGATGACGGCCAGCCCCAGCGCGGCAAGGGCATAGAAGCCGCCAGCCGCGAGGCCTTGGGCTGTGTATTGGATAAACGCGTCCATAATCGCGAGGTCACTTCCTGATGAGCGGGACGGGTCCCGCCCCGCTCACCATTGAGGGGGATAAGTCGACTAGCTGGAGAAGAAACTACATCGTGCAGGCGGAGTTCACCGGCGAGAATGCTTCCTCTGCGGGGATCGTCGAGATGATCTCCTCGTAGTCCCACGCCTCGGCGACATCAGCGGCCGGCTTCACCCGGGCGACATAGGAGTCGTGCACCACGCTGTGGTCGCTGCGCACCTCGCCGTTGCGAAGGAACAGGTCCTCGAGCTTGGCGCCTTCCAGCTCTGCAATGACCGCGTCGGCGTCGTCGGTTCCGGCCCGTTGGATCGCTTCGAGGTACTGGAATGCTGCCGAGTAGTTGCCCGCGTGGGCGAACGTCGGACGCGCGTCGGTGAGCTGCAGGAAGCGGTCGGCGAACTCACGGTTCTGCTCGTCGTAGTCCCAGTACCACGCGTCGGTGAACGTGGTGCCCTGGAACTCTTCGACGCCGAGAGAGTTGATGTCGGTGATGAACATCAGACCGACCGCCAGGGCGGCCTGATCCTGCATCCCCGCCTGGTTGTACTGCTTGACGAAGTTGATCAGGTCGCCACCCGCCGCCATGATGCCAATCACGTCCGGGTTCTGAGCGGCCGCGCGAGTGATGAACGTCGAGAAGTTGTCGTTCGGGAACGGCGTGGCGATGCTCTCCAGAACCGTTCCGCCCGCGCCCTCGATGGACGCGGTGAAGGATGCGTTCATGCCCTGGCCGAATGCGTAGTCGGGGTAAATGATGACCCACGACTCTCCGCCGTTGTCAACGACCCCGCTCGCGCCCTTGGCGAGCATCTCCGTGTTGTACGCCCAGTGGAAGGTGTACGGGTTGCAGGCGGCGCCGGTGAGTTCCATCGTGGCTGCGCCGACATCGATGAACAGTCGCTTCTTCGCCGCGGCAACCTCTGCGACGGCTAATGCCGCAGACGAGGTCGGAACGTCGAGGATGATGTCAGCGCCACGGCGGTCGTACATCTGCTGCGCCTGCGTGTTGGCGACATCCGGCTTGTTCTGGTGGTCCGAGGTGATGATCTCAATGTCCGTTGCGACTGCCTCATCGCCGTACTTGGCCTCATAGTCGGCGATGGCGAGCTCAACGGCGACACGGCTGTTCGGTCCGGAGAGGTCGCGGTACACGCCGGACTGGTCATTGAGGATTCCGATGACGACTTTGCCGTCGCTGAGTGCTGATCCGTCTTGTGCGGGCGGTCCGCCTGCACAGCCGGCCAGCATCGCCGCCGAGACGAATGTTACGGCGATCATAGGCACGGTTCTACTTTTCACAATTACTCCTTTGTGTTTGTGATGCGGTTGGTGCAGGGGAGGGAGTCGAAATTCAGATGCTCGGGTCACCAGACCCGCGACTGGGGGGGGAGAGGTGACCGCATTCTGCTGCGCGACTCATCACAAGGTATGTGAGAAGAATGCTCCACACCATCGTGGCGGCTGTGCAATTTTGCACACATGGTTGGCGAGTTTTAACGATGCGGTGGTCAGGTCCAGACGCAGTCGCGAGGTGGCAAGAGCTCCAAAACTGACAGATGGTTCAGGTTTCAGGCGGAAGTGGGCGGGTTCGCACCCGGACTTGAGACGCTGCAGAATTGATCGAGCGCATCGCTCGCGCCACAGGGAGAAGATTTAATGACACATAACGTTCCCGCATACACCGCGGCCGACCTTGAATATCTCAACTCCATGCAGTTTCCTCGCATGACCAATGACGATGCCGTTGCGTTGGGGCTGATCGCCGTTGACGTCATTCGGCAGTGGGACCTGGCGCTTGCGGTCGACATCGTCCTGGGCGACGATTTGGTGTTCAGGGCGAAGTTCAAATCGACAGATGCCGGAAACGATCCTTGGCTCGCCGGCAAGGCCGCCACGGCCGTGCGATTCGGTGAGCCGTCGCTTCTAGTAAAACTTCGTCACCTTGAGGCGGGCACGCCGTTTGCCGAACGAACGGATATCGATCACGACATCTACAAGGCGCATGGTGGATCCATTCCGCTGCGTGTCGGCGGCGCCGTTGTGGGGACGATCACGATGTCGGGCGAACCCGACGCCATCGATCACGAGGCCGCGGCAGAGGCCCTGGCGCGGTATGGAGCAAGCATCAGCCCCAAGGGCTAAGCATGCCGATCGATCCCAGCCGCTAGTGGCGGGGGTCAGATCCAAGCGTCATGAGAAGTTCACCAATCTGGTGGTTATGTTCCAGGGGATGCCGAAGCGGTAACTCCGGGTAGAGCTGGTAGCGGTTGCGACGTCCGTCGCGCTCTCGTGTGAGGTAACCGTCGGCGACGAGTTCGGCAATGATGCGCTGGGCGGCACGTTCGGTGATGCCTACCGCCTCCGCGATGTCCCGCAGCCGCATTCCCGGATCCTTCGAGACGCACAGCAATACGTGCGCGTGGTTGGTGAGAAACGTCCAGTCGGCCATCTCGCAATCATAGTTGACACACGTTATGGAATACACGCTATGCTTAGCGCGTATTCTGTAGCACGCATTATTTAGCACGTATTGCAGCGCGTGCATTGAGGGTGCACTCGTCAATGGGGTCGGGGTTCACCTTCTCACCACGGGCTGTTTCGAACAAGAGAGCCACCACGTGATCGATCCCATCATCCTTTTCTTCCTGCTCGGAGCGGTCGCCGGGCTGCTGCGGTCGGAGTTGCGCCTCCCGGCGGCCGTCTACGAATTCGTCAGCATCGTGCTGTTGCTCGCGATCGGCCTCAAGGGCGGCGTCGAACTCGCGAAGCAGCCGTTCCTCAGCCTGTTGCCGCACATGCTGGTCGTCATCGCTATGGGCTTCGTGCTCACGCTGGTTGCTTTCCCCGTGCTTAGGTATCTGGGCCGCTTCAAGCGTGCGGATGCGGCCTCCATCGCCGCACACTACGGCTCGGTAAGCGTCGGAACATTCGCCGTGGTGGTTGCCTACCTCGGCAGCCGCCAGATCGCGTTCGAAGAACACATGCCGCTGCTCCTGGTCATGCTGGAGGTGCCAGCCATCCTGGTGGGAATCGTGCTCGCTCGAGGCCTCTCGCGCGAGACGCGCTGGAAGTCCGTGGCGCACGAGGTATTCCTGGGCAAGGGGATCGTCCTGCTGCTCGGGGGACTGCTCATCGGCTGGGCGGCGGGGCCGGAAGGGCTGAAACCGATCGAACCGCTGTTCTTCGATCTCTTCAAGGGATTCCTCGCAGTGTTTCTGCTGGAGATGGGGCTGATCACCGCGAAACAATTGGGCAGCCTTCGCCTCTATGGACCGTTCCTCATCGGGTTTGGAATTGTGATGCCGCTGTTTTCGGCACTGGTGGGAGTCGGGCTCGGGTGGGCCATGGGCCTGTCCGTCGGGGGGACGGCGATCCTCGCGACGCTGGCGGCCAGCGCTTCGTACATCGCGGTACCGGCGGCGATGCGCATCTCCGTGCCCGAGGCCAATCCCACACTGTCACTATCAGCGGCGCTCGGAATCACGTTCCCATTCAATGTGCTGCTCGGCATCCCGATCTACTACGCGCTCGCCGAGTGGGCACATACATTCGCGAGAGGATGAGACACATGCACAGCCATACCCGCAAGCTCCTGACCGTTATCACCGAAGCAGCACTCGAGGGCACACTCGTCCGCGATCTGGATCGGTTGAATGCGCACGGATACACCATCACCGACGCGCGCGGCAAAGGGAATCGAGGCGTGCGAGATGCCGGCTGGGAGGCGAGCGGCAATATCCGCGTCGAGGTTGTGTGTGACGCCGAGACGGCCACGGCAATCGCCGCCTATTTACGGGAGCATTACTACGACGACTACGCCATGATCCTGTTTATGAGCGACATCGCCGTGCTTCGCCCGGAGAAGTTCTGAACCCCATCCGGTGCAAATCACCTGGATAACCGCACAACTGCAGTCGAAGGACGATAGGAAGGCCAAAAGTGCTCGACGTCACTGCGCTCCGCTGGACGCTCACCATCGGACTCATTCTCGGATTGCTTGCTCTCGACCTGGGCCTGGCCACCGCGCGACCGCACGTTGTCAAGTTCCGCGAGGCGGCAATCTCATCGGTGCTCTACATCGCGGTCGCGATCGTGTTCGGCCTGGTTTTCGCCGCGCAAGTGGGCTGGGACTTCGGGGCGGAATACTTCGCGGGCTATATCGTCGAGAAGAGCCTGTCCATCGACAACCTCTTCGTCTTCGTGATAATCATGTCGACCTTCGCCGTGCCGGAGAAGTACCAGCAGAAGGTCCTCATCTTCGGAATAGCGATGGCCCTGGTCCTGCGGGCGATTTTCATCGCCCTGGGCGCCGCATTGCTCTCGCTGTTCTCGTTTATGTTCCTGATCTTCGGTCTGGTGTTGATCGTGACGGCCGTCCAGCTTTTCCGGCATCGAAACGTCGACCCCGACGTGCACGACAACGTACTGGTCCGGGTAGCCAGACGTGCACTAACGGTCACAAAGGAGTACGAGGGCGGGCGAATGTTTACGCGCGCCGTCGGCCGCCGGGCGGTGACGCCGCTTTTCATCGTGCTCCTGGCAATCGGCAGCACCGACCTGCTATTCGCACTCGACTCAATTCCGGCGATTTTCGGCATCACCGATGAGCCGTACATCGTCTTTACCGCCAACGCCTTCGCCCTGCTCGGGCTGCGGGCGCTGTTCTTCCTCGTCAAGGGACTGCTGGACAGGCTGGTGTATCTCTCTACCGGCCTGGCGCTCATTCTGGCTTTTATCGGCGTGAAACTCGTCCTGCATTGGGGGCATGGACTGGACGACAACGTGCCAGAGATCAGCACCAACGTCAGTCTTCTCGTCATCGGCGTGGTTTTGACAGTGACGACGATCGCCAGTCTGATCAAAGTTCGCCTAAACCCCACAGCTCGCGCACACGCTGGCTCGCTCACGGGAGATGGCGCAGCCGACTCCGAACGGACGAGTTGACAGTCTCGTCGAGAGCGTAAATTCCCGCTTCAATCGGGGCTACGCAACATCCGATAATGCACATTATGTCAAGTAACTGATATTCAGCTCCTATCGCCCAGGGAAATCAGGCGTGAGACGCTCCCCGCTCGGTTGGCTGGCTGGTTGGCTGGCGGGCTGGCGGGCTGGCGGGCTCCAGCAAAATCCTCAATTCGACGATCTTGATATGTGTACGATGTCTACATAGGGTTGGTCCATGTCCAGCGCACCTGTCGATGTCATCTTTTTCCACGGCGCCGGAGCCGGAGCTCGCGAGGCGGATGAAAAACTCGCCGAGAATCTCGCACGACATCTGGGCGACGGATTTTCGGTTACGTTGCCCTACCTGCCCGAAGACGAGGATTCCGGCGATGATCTGTGGCTCGAGGCCATCGGCGCCGCGATTTCTCGTGCGTCACGTCCGGCGGTCCTCGTCGGACACTCCGCCGGCGGTTACATGCTGCTCAAGCAGCTCGCACTGCGGCGCCACACCACCGAGATAGCCGGGATCTGCATCATCGCTGCGCCGTTCCCCGGGAGTGACCAGGACTGGACCTTCGACGGTTTCGAACTGCCCACAGACCTCGACGAGCGACTCCCGCCTGATGCGCCGATCATTTTTTACGCCAGCGAAGATGATGAGATCGTTCCGTTTGCACATCGTGACCTTTTCGCCGCGGCCATTCCCCGGGCCGAAGTTCGCACCACCGCGGGCGGGCACCAACTGGGAGACGACCTTCGCGCTGTCGCTGACGATATTCGCGGCCTGACGGCGACCACAGTGTGACTTTTACGCCGAGTTGGATCGGCAGAGACCGTGTCGACGCAACGAGTCCTCCAGCTGCTCGATGGTGGGTTGAGCCAGCCATTCGCCGTCCACGTAGACGATGGGGAATTTGAGTGCACAGCGTGCCGCCCGCCCGCAGAGGCTCTCGGCCTCGGGGTGCGGCCCGACGTGGACGAACTGATATGAAACGCCCGCACGCTCGAGAACTCGGCGGACGCGGTGTCCCCTGCGGCTCCACCACCGTGAGTAGATCGTGACTGGAGTGGTAGAACGTGCGGGGACAGCGATAGAAGGAAGGCGGATGCCCGCCTGGACCGCGATTGTCATTCGGAATGCTCCCTCTCCCCCGGTCCCCCGCCCGGAGCCTCCTGCCGGGCTCCGGGCGCTTCGTTCCTCATTCCTCCGGAGGTGATCGCACCCTCGCGTCAGATGCCGGCTTGCCTGAGCAGTCAGCACTCCCGCTCCACCGAGACTCGTCAGTCGTCACCGGGACACAAGGTCGCTGCCACGGGCGCGGGATGGTCCCAACGACGAGTGAATGACCAAACCCGGAGGCGTTCATGATGTCCAAAAACTCACTCTCGAGCCACGCCCTGTCATCGAGGATGAGTTCCACAGACGCAAATGGGGCGCTCTGGTCGGGCTCGACGAGTGCGCTGAGCAGCATCATCCTGATCACCTCCTTGGAGCGTCCCAGCTACGAGCTGATGCTCTTTTCGTTCTCTCTGTAGTCGGCCTCGTCTCGGCGCGCAATGCTGATCTTTCGAGGCTTCGCCCGTTCGGCGATCGGGATCCGCAGTCGGAGCACGCCGGCCGTGTATTCGGCGTCGACGTTCTCGGTATCCAGCGCATCACCGAGCACCAGCTGACGGCTGAAGACACCCCAGGAGCGTTCAGTCGCGACAGCATTCGCGGCATCAGGCATGCGGCTCAGCCGCTCGGCACGAATCGTCAGTACGTTGCGTTCCACGTCGATGTCGAGCTTGTCCTGGTCAATTCCGGGCAAGTCGAGCTCGACGACGAACTCGTCACCCTCCCGCCACGCATCCAGCTGCATGCCAGTCGGCCTGGCTGCGGTTCCGAACACCTGCTGCGTGAGCCGGTCGAGGTCGCGGAACGGGTCATGTTGCAACAGCATTTTTTGATCTCCTCCAATTCACTTGTTCGAACCGTCGACACATCTGTGTCAACTGGTATAGGTTTTATACCTCCGCTGCGGCAGGTAATGCAAGTCGATTTTGAAAATTTAAGGAGGAAAAATGAACGGGATTTCTCCGGGCAGCCGAGGGCTGTATGGCATCACTGTCGCTGCGGAAATGGCCGGCGTGGGCGAACAAACCCTGCGCCTCTACGAACGACGGGGGCTGCTCACCCCGCTACGCACGGCAGGTGGAACTCGCCGCTACAGCGACGATGATGTGACCGTGCTGATCCGCGTGGTCGAGCTGCTCGCCGAAGGTTTAAACCTCGCCGGTGTTGGTCGCGTGCTTGCCCTTGAGGCAAGCAACCGGCAGCTGCGCGCGCATTTGGCGCGGTTAATCGACGCCGACCGCGAGCCACACAATTAGGATCGGCTCATGAATGCGAAAACAGAAGGATTCTCCGCAGAAGAGCGCGCAGCCATGAAGGAACGTGCGCGCGAACTCAAAGCCAACGCCAGTAAGGAGGAAGCAGCCAACGAGGTCCTCGCCAAAATCGCCGAGCTTTCTGATACTGATCGGCCGATCGCCGAGCGACTCCACGAACTCATCACGGGCAGCGCTCCGAGCCTCTCCCCCAAGACCTGGTATGGAATGCCGGCCTACGCGAACGCGGACGGCAAGATCGTGTGCTTCTTTCAGGGCGCTGAGAAATTCAAGACCCGGTATGCGACCCTCGGTTTCAGCGACCAGGCAAATTTGGATGACGGCGACCTGTGGCCGACCTCCTATGCCATCAATGCTCTGACTTCCGCTACCGAGAAGCGGATTATCGCCCTGGTGACACAAGCGGTCGACGGCCTCAAGTAGCGCGGACGACGGTGAGAGCACTGTGATCACCCCCGACTCCCGCTGTCCTTGCCTCTCGGGGCTCCCCTTCGGCGAGTGCTGTGGCCCTGCCCACTCGGGCCACTCCCCCGCATCCACCGCAGAACGGCTCATGCGATCACGATTCAGTGCGTTCGCGGTGGGTGACGTCAACTACCTGCTGGCAACGTGGCATCCATCAACGAGACCCGTCGAGTTGGCCCTTGATGCCGACATCCGCTGGACCCGGCTCGACATCCTCGGCCGCAGCCGCGGAGGAATGCTCGACACTGAGGGGACCGTCGAGTTCATTGCCCACTTCCGATCAGAGTCGGGGTCAGGCTCCCAGCACGAGATCAGCCGCTTCGTGCGCGAATCAGGGGCTTGGAGCTATGTCGCGGGTGTGGTCGAGTAGGGTGCGGTGAACATGCCGAGCGAAGGAGCTGAAGCGATGTCAGACGACCCCCAGTACGTGATCTCGATCGACCAGGGCACGACAAGCAGCCGGGCGATCATCTTCGACCACAGCGGGTCGGTGGTCTCGACCGGCCAGCTGGAACACCGCCAGATCTTCCCACACGCTGGATGGGTCGAACACGACCCCAAGGCGCTCTGGGACAACACACGCGAGGTGATCGGCCAGGCGTTGAGCAAGGCCAACCTGACCCGCCATGACATCGCGGCGGTGGGCATCACGAACCAGCGCGAGACGACGGTTGTCTGGGATCGCGCGACCGGCGAGGCCGTCTACAACGCGATTGTGTGGCAAGACACCCGCACGCAGTCCATCATCGACGGCATCGCCGATGGGGACCCAGACCGGCTGAAAGAGAAGACCGGCCTCCCCCTCGCCACCTATTTTTCGGCAAGCAAGATCGTCTGGATCCTCGACAACGTCGACGGGGCCCGGCAGCGCGCGGAGGCCGGCGAACTTGCGTTCGGAACGACAGACACCTGGGTGCTGTGGAACCTCACCGGAGGCAAGAACGGCGGCGTTCACGTGACGGATGTCACCAACGCGAGCCGCACCCTGCTCATGGATCTCGAGACCCTCGCCTGGGACAGCGAGCTGCTTGACCTGTTCGGGATCCCCGCATCGATGCTCCCGGAGATCCGCAGCTCGTCGGAGGTGTACGGCACGGTGGAGCCATCGAGCCTGCTGCGCGAGGTGCCCGTGGCCGGAATTCTCGGCGATCAGCAGGCCGCCACGTTCGGGCAGGCTGCCTTCGATAAGGGCGAATCCAAGAACACCTACGGCACCGGCAACTTCCTCATCGTCAACACCGGGGAGGAGATCGTGCGCTCCGACAACGGGCTGATCACCACCGTTGCGTATCAGCTGGGAACCGAAGCGCCACGGTATGCGCTCGAAGGTTCCATCGCGGTGACCGGATCGCTCGTTCAGTGGTTGCGTGACAATCTCGGGATCATCTCCACCTCCGAGGAGGTGGAGTCGTTGGCCGCCAGCGTTGACGACAATGGCGGTGTCTATTTCGTGCCGGCGTTCTCCGGGCTTTTCGCGCCACATTGGCGCCCGGATGCCCGTGGCGCCATTCTCGGACTCACCAGGTTCGCGAACCGGGGTCACATCGCGCGTGCCGCCCTCGAGGCGACCGCCTTCCAGACGCGTGAGGTACTCGACGCGGTGAATGCCGACTTCGGAGTCGATATCGCCGAGCTCAAGGTCGACGGCGGAATGGTGGCGAACGGCGCGCTGATGCAGTTTCAGGCTGACCTGCTGGATATTCCGGTCATCCGACCGGTCGTCGCCGAAACGACTGCGCTCGGTGCCGCCTACGCTGCCGGGCTCGCCGTCGGCTTCTGGAGCGACCGTGACGAGCTGCGCTCAAACTGGCAGGAGGGCGAGCGCTGGGAGCCCAATATGGACGCCGACGAACGCGCCAGGATCATGCGCAACTGGTCGAAAGCCGTCAGCAAGACTCTCGACTGGGTCGATGGGGACGTGCTCTGACCCGTTCAGCGGACCTAGCGATGGGTAGCGGCAGCCCAGTCGGCTAGTTTCTGCTCGGCCTGCCCTGAATCAACCACGGCGGCCGCCCGCTCGTATTGCTGCGCGAGTCTGCCCAGAATCGGCTGGTGCAACTGCTCGGGGTTCTGCGCAAGGTCGAACGCGACGAGACCTGCGGCAGCATTGAGCAGCACGATGTCGCGGACTGGCCCGGTCTCCCCCGCAAGCACTCCCCTGGCCACGCCGGCATTGTGCTGTGGGTCTGCCCCCAGCAATGACCGGATGTCTGCTCGCGCAATCCCAAGGTCAGCGGGATCGAGATCGTATTCACTGACAAAACCTCGGGAAACCTCCCAGATGTGGCTGTGCCCCGTGGTGGTGAGCTTGTCGATGCCGTCATCACCGCGGTAGACCAGAGCCGTTGCGCCCCGCGACCGGAACACTCCGACGACCAGGGGCACGCGCTCGAGCGACGCAACACCCACCGCAGACGCTTCCGGACGCGCTGGGTTGCAGAGCGGCCCGAGGATGTTGAACAGCGTCGAAATTCCCAGCTCTTTTCGGGTCGGCCCCGCGTGCCGAAACCCCGGGTGGAAGAGCGCCGCGAAGGCGAAAGTGATGCCCGTCTCCCCCAGAACCTCGGCCACCCTCGCTGGCTGGATGTCGAGATTCACGCCGAGCGCCGAGAGCACATCGGATGCCCCTGACGCCGAACTGGCGCCGCGATTGCCG
Organism: Salinibacterium sp. G-O1; assembly: GCF_030063305.1. Classification (GTDB taxonomy): domain Bacteria; phylum Actinomycetota; class Actinomycetes; order Actinomycetales; family Microbacteriaceae; genus Rhodoglobus. The sequence continues at coordinate 192,543 of NZ_JASISV010000002.1, read as the reverse complement.
TGTTTCACGACGGGGACGCCCGCCGCAGCCGCAATAACCGAGGCGACAGAGGAAATGTTAAGGACGGCCCCATATGGGTCACCGCCCGTGCCCACGATGTCGAGAACCATGGAGTCGACGTCCAGCGGAAGCGCCTTCGACAGCACGGCGTCCCTGAATCCGACGATTTCGTCGACAGTTTCACCCTTGATCCGAAGCGAGACGAGAAGCCCGGCGAGTTGGGCGGATGTCGCCTCCCCCGCCATCACGCTGTGCATGGCCCATTCGGCGTCGCTGATGGAGAGGTCATCGCCGTCGACCAGAGAAGTGAGGATACCGGGCCATGTTCGCTCGCGTGACATGGTCAAATCCTAACGATCCGGTCGCGACAGACCCGCCGAATGACAAAACCCGCGCTGGAAATCAGCCATAATGGACGGGTGACTACTGCCTCATTAACTCGCTCGCTCGGAGCCCAGACGGTTAACCGCCCGAACGTCGTCGCTGTGGGAACGATCGTATGGCTCGGCAGCGAGGTGATGTTCTTCGCCGGTCTCTTCGCGATGTACTTCACTCTCAAGTCCACCTCTCCCGGACTGTGGGCTGAAGAGACGGCCAAGCTCAACGTGACGTTTGCCGCCGTCAACACGATCGTTCTGGTTCTTTCGTCGTTCACCTGCCAGGCGGGCGTCTTCGCCGCAGAGCGGCTCCAGGCTCGCCGTTCCGGAACTCTCGGTCAGTTCTGGAAGTGGGGCATGGTCGAGTGGTTCTACCTCACCTACGCCATGGGGGCCACCTTTGTCGCCGGGCAGATCTTCGAGTACGCCACCCTCGTGGCTGAGCACGTGAGCCTCTCGAGCGACTCGTACGGCTCCGCGTTCTACATGACCACCGGATTCCACGGTCTGCACGTCACCGGCGGGCTCATCGCCTTCCTGCTCGTGATCGGCCGCGGATTCGCAGTCAAGAACTTCGGACACAAGGAAGCAACGAGCGCGATAGTCGTGTCGTACTACTGGCACTTCGTCGACGTGGTCTGGATCGGCCTGTTCGCTGTTATCTACCTGCTGAAATAGTCGGCCAGAGACACGAAACCGGCACCCTGATGAACAAAGGAACCCCACGCAGCATGGCCACAAAGCCAGCACGACAGAACCGCAGGCAGCGACCGACAGGGCGCCGCCATCCGCTTGCCACTGTCGCCCTCATTGTGGTCGGCCTCCTCGCCACCGGTGGAACGTACGCACTCTTCACGACGAGCGCAACGGCCGAGACCAGTGCCGCCGCCGAGGCGACGATCGAGGATGGCAACAAGCTCTTTGCCGCCAACTGCGCCACCTGTCACGGTCTGAACCTTCAGGGCTCGACACAGGGGCCAAGCCTCATCGGTGTCGGCGCAGCATCCGTCGATTTCCAGGTCGGCACCGGCCGCATGCCGCTGGCCGCAACCGGTCCGCAGGCAGAAAAGAAGCCTGTGCAGTTCACCGAAGAGCAGGTGTCGGCACTCGCAGAGTACGTCGCCTCGAAGGCCCCGGGCCCGGCAATCCCCTCTGACGAATATCTCCAGGGTGATGGCGATGCCGCTGAAGGCGCAGAGCTGTTCCGCATCAACTGCGCCATGTGCCACAACGTCGCCGGCGCTGGCGGCGCGTTGACCGAAGGTAAGTTCGCGCCACCGCTGGCCGACGTCGCCGCCAACCACGTCTACGACGCGATGCTGGTCGGCCCTCAGAACATGCCGGTGTTCAACGACACCAACATCACGCCTGAGCAGAAGGCAAACATCATCACGTACCTCAAGTACCTCGATGAGACGCCTTCCGTTGGTGGCTTCGGCCTCGGAAACCTCGGCCCGGTATCCGAAGGTCTGTTCATCTGGATCTTCGGTCTCGGCGCGATCGTGGCCATCACGATCTGGCTGACCGCCCGCTCGAACTAACGCACGATCTCGAACAGCAACGCAAACGTAGGGAAGAGAATGGCGAACGACCACGACGGCACCCCCGACAGCTCCATCGTCGGCACGACCGTGGAGAAGCACGGCAACAACCCGCCGCACGCGGGCACCGCCGTCGTGGTGTCTGACCGAATTCAGAACCCGGGCTTCGAGCCATACCGCCCCCGGGTGTCTGATCTCGATCCAGCCGTCGAGAAGGCTCAGGAGCGCCGCGTTTCTGCGCTGTTTTTCGTCTCGATCATCGGCAGCATCGCGGCCGTAGTGGTCTACATCCTGTTCCCGATCATCCCGGGCGACATGGAGTCCGTTCGACTGAACAACCTCCTGCTCGGCATCAGCATTGCGCTGGGGCTGCTGGCGATCGGTATCGGCGCAGTTCACTGGTCGAAGGCGCTCATGGATGGCCACGACATGGTCGAGCAGCGTCACGGCACGCGCGGCACCGACGCCACCCGCGCAAAGGCCGTCGAAGTCTTCACCCTCGGCAACAAGGAGTCCGGCTTCGGACGCCGCACGCTTATCCGCAACACGCTGATCGGCGCCCTGGTCGTATCGCCCGTTCCTGCCATCGCCCTGTTCCGCGACTTGGCGCCCGCCGAAGACCCAGTGCCGCTGTTGAAGCACACGCTGTGGGCTGAGGGAGTCAGGCTCACCCGCGACCCATCAGGAACCCCGATCAAGGCGTCAGACGTCACACTCGGCTCCGCCTTCCACGTCATTCCGGAAGGTCTCGACGAGTCGGAGCACAAGCTGGAAGAGAAGGCCAAGGCCGCCGTGCTCGTCATGCGCCTCAAGCCAGAAGACCTGAATGTGTCTGCCGGTCGCGAGGACTGGAACTACGAAGGCATCATCGCCTACTCGAAGATTTGCACCCACGTCGGATGCCCTGTGGCCCTGTACGAGAAGCAGACCCATCATCTGCTGTGCCCGTGCCACCAGTCGCAGTTCGACATCACTCAGGAGGCAGCGGTGATCTTCGGACCAGCCAAGCGTCCGCTCCCCCAGCTCCCCATCACGGTGGATGCCGAGGGCTACCTTGTCGCAAAGAGCGACTTCACCGAACCAGTTGGACCAAGCTTCTGGGAGCGCAAGCTATGACCACCACCGAGGAACGCCCGGCCGTCGCCGTGCAGAAGAGCCGCGGAACACGTTTCACCGGTTGGGCCGCCAACTACATTGACGAGCGCACCAGCATCTCTGGGATCGTCAAAGAGGTCGGTCGCAAGATCTTCCCCGACCACTGGTCGTTCATGCTCGGCGAGGTGGCGCTATACAGCTTCATCGTCATCCTCCTCTCGGGTACCTTCCTGACCTTCTTCTTCCAGGCCACCATGGTCGAGGTCGAGTACGAGGGCTCGTACGTACCGCTGAAGGGAATCGAGATGTCGGCCGCCATGGCCTCCACTCTCGACCTGTCGTTCGACATCCGCGGTGGCCTCCTCATGCGCCAGGTGCACCATTGGGCCGCACTGCTGTTCGTGGCATCCATTGGCCTGCACATGCTGCGCATCTACTTCACCGGTGCGTACCGCAAGCCGCGTGAGATCAACTGGCTTATCGGTTTCGTGCTGTTCGTCCTCGCAATGGCCGAGGGTTTCACCGGATACTCTCTCCCCGACGATCTGCTCTCGGGCAACGGCCTGCGCATCATCGACGGCATGGTCAAGGGCATCCCGGTCATCGGAACATGGATTTCGTACCTGCTGTTCGGTGGAGAGTTCCCCGGCGTCGACATTGTCGGGCGACTGTACGTTCTCCACATCCTGATCCTGCCGGCCATCCTGGTCGCCGCGATCGGCGTGCACATGCTGCTGTTGATCATCAACAAGCACACCCAGTTCGCCGGCCCCGGCCGCACCAACGACAACGTCGTCGGTGTGCCGATCATGCCCGTGTTTGCTGCGAAGGCCGGTGGATTCTTCTTCATCATCTTCGGCGTGATCATGCTGATCGCCTCGCTCTTCCAGATCAACCCGGTGTGGACCTACGGGCCGTACGACCCGTCTCCGGTCTCCGCAGGAACCCAACCTGACTGGTACATCGGCTTTGCCGACGGTGCGCTGAGGCTGGTTCCGCCAGGGTGGGAGACCGAGTTCCTCGGCGCCACGTTCTCATGGAACATCATTGTTCCGCTGCTGATCTTGCCCGTCTTCCTTGGACTCGTCGCTTTCTACCCGTTCATCGAGGCGTGGATCACCGGCGACAAGCGCGAACACCACATCGCCGACCGTCCCCGCAACGCGCCGACCCGCACCGCCATCGGCGCGGCAGGAGTGACCTTCTACGCCATGCTGTGGGCGGCCGCGAGTTCTGACCTCATCGCGACCCACTTCAGGCTGTCGATCGAGGGCGTCATCCACGGTTGCCAGGTGCTGCTGATCGTCGGCCCGATCATCGCCTACTTCATGACAAAGCGCATCTGCATCGGTCTCCAGAAGAAGGACCGCGAGATCGCCCTGCACGGGTTCGAGTCCGGCCGCATCGTTCGCCTCCCCGGTGGCGAGTACATCGAGGTGCACGAGCAGCTCGACGAGTACCAGCGTTGGAAGCTCGTGAGCTACGAGGACTACGTGCCGCTCATGATCCGTCCCGATGCGAATGGCCGCATCTCGATCAACCAGCGGATGCGCGCTGCCGCGTCTGGCTGGTTCTTCGAAGACCGCATCGCGCCCGTTACCAGCAAGGAGATCGAGAGCTCGCACCACGAGCACTGATCCGATTCACGATGAACGCCGCTGACCCACGGGTCGGCGGCGTTCATCATTTCCCGGGAAGATGAAGCTATGACTCACCCTGATCCAACCTGGGCCGCGGTCCACATCGAGCGTGAAGCGCTGATCGACGACATGTCGTCCCTTGAATCCGCGCAGTGGGCCACCCAGTCGCTGTGCCCTGACTGGGATGTTCATGACGTTGTGGCGCATCTTGTCGACACTGCGAAAACAACCCGTCTGGGCTTCATCAAGCGGATGTTTTCCGCCAGGTTCGACTTCGATCGCGACAACGCGGAGGGTGTGGCTCGGGAGAAGAGATCCGACCCTCGCGAAACTCTCTCCGAGTTCAGGAGGGTGCTACTGCACACCTCCTCCCCACCGGCTGCATTGGCCACGCGGCTGGTGGAGGCATTCGTGCACGGCGAAGACATCCGTCGCCCGCTCGGAATCGGCCGCGACTACCCGCCTGAGCATGTTGCGTCCGCTCTTTCCTATCAGGTCCGCACCGGCGTCACGATGGGCGGTGGAAAGGAACGCGCCCAGGGTTTACGCCTGGTCGCTACCGATGCCGGATGTGAGCACGGCAGCGGGCCTGAGGTCCGCTCCACCGCGATCGCGCTCTTGCTCGCGGTTTCCGGACGACCCGTGCCCGCGGCTGAGTTTGCCGGCCCGGGAGCGCCGACATTCTTGGGCAGAACGTCGCGCTAGGGGCCTCAGTCGTCGAGTGTGCGCTTGAGGAAGTCGGCGGTGGAGCGGTAACCGATCCGCTCGTAGAAGTCCGCTGAGCGGCGGCTCGGCACCGTCAGCTGCCGCACCTCACGCTCGCGACACAGTCGTTCGACTTCTTCGACCAGGGCGGTACCGATACCTTCGCCCTGGCGGGCGACATCCACTGCAAGTTCCTGCAGCTGGGCAGAACTCCCGTTGACGTGCAACAGGGGTGTGATCGTCGTCAGGGCGTAACCCACAACCGAGCCCTCAGAATCTGTGCTGACAAGCAGAAGCGTGGTCGCCTCGTCGTGCAGCAGCAGTGCGAAGTTCTTGTCGAATGCTTCCTGCTCGGGCGAATACCCCTCGAGCTGCTGCAAGAGGGCAAAGACGCGTAAGTAGTCAGCTTCGACCGCCGGTCGGAGACTGAAGGTGCTAGCGGGCGAAGTATCCGCGGTAGTACTCAAAAATCCACCCCACGATGCTGATCAGGAAGATCGCAACCCCGATGAAGGCGATCCACGGTCCGATCGCAAGACCAAGGAAGGTCAGCGCGGCACTGGTAGCCAAAACGATCGGCCACCAGCTCCAGGGGCTGAAGAAGCCCTGCTCGGCGTCGCCGTCATCGATGTTTGCGTCGAGGCGGTCTTCGGGAAGCTCGCCCCCCTGTGCCTTATGGATGCGACCGAGATAGAAAGCAATCAGCGCGGAGAGCGCACCGGTCAGCCCAATGGCGACCGTGCCCACCCACTCGATTGTCGGGGCGGTCTGGGCCGCAGGGCTCGTCGAGACGAGAAGCGACCAGACGATGTAGATGGCGTCGGCGAGGAAGAAGAATCCTGCCAATACCCAGAAGAGGCGTGCGTTGGTTCCCATGCTTATTTGACTTTCTCGTCGCCGAGGTCGTACACCGGCGCATCAGGAGCGTCTTTCAACGGTCCCACTCCGCCGATCCCGACCGGGATCCCAGCTTCAGGGTGATTCAGGTCGAAGGCGGGAGCCTCGGAACGAATACGGGGAATGGAGGTGAAGTTGTGGCGCGGGGGCGGGCAGCTTGTCGCCCACTCCAGCGAGCGGCCGTAGCCCCACGGGTCGTTGACGGTCACCTTGGGCGACTTGCGCGCGGTGATGTAGACGTTGTACAGGAAAGGCAGCATCGAAACGGCCAGGATGGCCGCTCCCACGGTCGAGACCTGGTTCATCCAGGTCACACCGTCGGACTCGAGGTAGGTGCGGTAGCGACGCGGCAGCGCCATGACGCCGATCCAGTGCTGGATGAGGAACGTCGTGTGGAACCCGATGAACAACAACCAGAAGTGGATCTTGCCGAGACGCTCGTTGAGCATCTTGCCCGTCCACTTCGGCCACCAGAAGTAGAAGCCGGCGAACATGGCGAACACGACGGTGCCGAACACCACGTAGTGGAAGTGAGCGACCACAAAGTAGGTGTCAGAAACGTGGAAGTCGAGCGGGGGGCTTGCGAGGATGACACCGGTCAGTCCACCGAAGGTGAAGGTGATCAGGAACCCGATCGCCCAGAGCATCGGCGTCTCGAAGGTGACGGAACCGCGCCACATGGTGCCGATCCAGTTGAAGATCTTCACACCGGTCGGCACTGCGATCAGCATTGTCATCAGGGAGAAGAACGGCAGCAGAACCGACCCGGTGACGTACATGTGGTGAGCCCACACCGTGATCGACAGTGCGGCGATGGCAATTGTCGCGTAGATCAGTGTGCGGTAGCCGAAGATCGGCTTGCGGGCGAACACCGGGAAGATCTCCGAAACGATGCCGAAGAACGGCAGCGCGATGATGTAGACCTCAGGGTGCCCGAAGAACCAGAACAGGTGCTGCCACAGGATGACGCCACCGTTGGCCGGGTCGTAGATGTGTGCCCCGACCACTCTGTCTGCCCCGAGGGCGAACAGGGCGGCGGCGAGGACCGGGAACGCCATGATCACGAGCAGCGACGTGACGAGGGTGTTCCAGGTGAAGATCGGCATGCGGAACATCGTCATTCCTGGCGCGCGCATGGTGATGATCGTGGTGATGAAGTTCACGGCACCGAGGATCGTTCCGAACCCGCTGAGCGCGAGACCGAACACCCACAGGTTGCCACCGAAGCCTGGTGAGAAGGTGGTGCTCGACAGCGGAGCGTAGGCGAACCAACCGAAGGATGCCGCGCCCTGTGGGGTGAGGAAACCTGCGACGGCGATAAGCGAACCGAAGCTGTACAGCCAGTATGCGAACGCATTCAGCCGCGGGAACGCAACGTCGGGCGCCCCGATCTGAAGCGGCATCAGAACGTTTGCGAAGCCGGCGAACAGCGGCGTCGCGAACATGAGCAGCATGATCGTGCCGTGCATGGTGAACAGCTGGTTGTACTGCTCTCCGGTGGCGACGATCGACAGGCCGGGCGCGAACAGCTGCGCCCGGATGACCAGCGCCATCACTCCTCCCAGGAGGAAGTAGATGAACGACGTGATCAGGTACAGGTACCCGATCGTCTTGTGGTCAGTGGAGGTGATCCAGTTGACCAGGACGTTGCCCTTGCGTTCGACCTTCGATCCGCCGAACGGGCTTGAGGTCGACGAGCCACCTACGGTGGCTGGTCGCTCGACTGTTGTAGTCATCGCTATTCCTCGTCGGTGCTGCCGTTGCCGGGCAGGTTCTGGTTCACGTTGTAGTCGACACCGATCTGGCCGTCGAAGCCAAGAGCCTTCTGTTCGGCGATGTACGCCTCATAGTCGGCCTCGGAGACAACCTCGACGGTAAAGAGCATCAGCGAGTGGTACTCGCCGCACAGCTCGGCGCACTTGCCCTGGAAGGTACCCACCTCAGTAGGGGTGAAATACATGTAGTTGCTCTTGCCGGGGATCATGTCCTTCTTGTACAGGAAGTCCACTACCCAGAATGAATGGATCACGTCGCGCGATTCGATCTTGATCTCGATCGTCTTGTCGACGGGGAGGTACAGCACCGGAAGGTTGTCGGTGTTGATGCTGCCGTTCGCGTTGAAGTCGGCCTGCACACCTGCGCTGTACGCATCGTCGGTGACGTAGTTGAAGTCCCACGCCCAGCGCTTGCCGATGACCTCGATCTGAACGTCGGGGTTTTGGGTCGGCTCCTCGATCTGCGCCTGGTCCCGCGCGGTGAATGCGAAGAAACCGAGAACCAGGAAAAGCGGGACGATCGTGTAGAAGATCTCGATCGGAAGGTTGTACCGCAGCTGAACCGGGAGTCCGGTCTGGCCCTTCCGGCGGCGATAGACGACCGCGGTCCAGATAATGAGCGCCCAGGTGATGATTCCGACTATCAGCAGCACGATCCAGGACGTCACCCACAGTCCGACGATCGATGATGTGTGGTTTGTTGTCTCGCCGCTACCGGGGAGCCAGCCTTGAAGCTGTTCCGGCGTGCAGCCAGCCAGGGCGATCGTGACGATGACGCCAAGCGGAATGGCAATCCATCGTAGACGGCGGTTGGGGCGCACCAGTTACCTCTCGAAAAACACGGACAAGATTCATGGCCAGTCTATAACCCGAGCGACGCCCAGCCCGTCACCTCGCCGGGCTCGGAGAACGAAAAAACGCGCCATCGCTGGCGCGTTTCGTCGAAAAAGGGTGCTGTTAGTGGAAGCTGTCTCCACATGCGCAGCTGCCCTCGGCGTTCGGGTTGTCGATGGTGAAGCCCTGCTTCTGGATGGTGTCTTCGAAGTCGATGGTCGCGCCGTCAAGGTAGGGAACGCTCATCTTGTCGAGAACAACCTCGACTCCTTCGCCGAAGTCGACGACAGCATCGCCGTCGAGGCTGCGCTCGTCGAAATAGAGCTGGTAGATGAGTCCTGAACAGCCTCCGGGCTGCACAGCAAGACGCAGGCGCAGGTCGTCGCGACCCTCCTGTGTCATCAGGCTCCTGACTTTGCCAGCGGCAGCATCGGTAAGCCCAACGCCGTGCGCCGCGGGGGTGGTGGCCTCGGTCGTGGGTTCGGTGCTGGTGGCGGTGTCAGTCATCCGTCAATTCTACGCTCGCTTTTCGAGCTTCGCCAGCAACACAGCCTCGGTGAGAATTGCACGCTGGAATACGCCGAGATGAAGCGATTCGTTCGGGCTGTGAGCGCGCGAATCCGGATCTTCCACGCCCGTCACGAGAATCTGAGCGCTCGGGAAGTTCTCGACGAGTGTGGAGATGAACGGGATCGAACCACCGATGCCGGTCTCCAGTGGCTCCACTCCCCAGGCCTGGTGCATGGCGTCTTTGGCTTCGGCCACGGCCCAGCCGCTGGTGTCGACGAGGAACGGGTCGCCGCGATCCACATCCGAAATTTCGATATGCGCACCGAACGGCGCGTGGGCCGTCAGATGGGATTCGAGGGCAACGTAGGCGTCCGCGGCGGTCTGCCCCGGCGCCACCCTCGCACTCAGTTTCACCGTGACCGATGGGGAGAGCGTGTTTGATGCATTCACCACGGTCGGGGCGTCGATTCCGGTGATGGTGATGGCCGGCTGGTCCCACAGGCGCGAGAGCACCGGACCGTGACCGATCGGGGAAACGCCGTCCAGCAGTGCGGCCTCCTCGGCCAGCTTCTCTTCCGAATACTCGGGCGTGTCTGATTCGCGGCTCGTCATCCCGGCAACCGCCACGGAGCCGTCGTCGGCGTGAAGTGTCGCGAGAAGCTTGATGGCCGCAAGCATGGCGTCGGGAGCGGCTCCACCGAACATGCCGGAGTGTGAGGCGTGGTCGAGGGTCGAGATCTTCAGCTTGAACGTCACGTTTCCGCGGAGCCCCACCGTCAGGGCCGGGGTCTCGGTATCCCAGTTGTCGGAGTCAGCGACGACGATCACATCAGCGGCGAGCTGCTCGCGGTGCTGCACGACGAAGTTTTCGAAGGATCGGGAGCCGAACTCCTCCTCCCCCTCGAAGAACGCCACGAGGCCGAGATCGAAGTCGCTGCCCACGGTCTCGACAAAGGCGCGAATCGCGGCGATGTGCGCCATGACGCCGGCCTTGTCGTCGGCGGCGCCTCGACCGTAGAGACGGTCGCCGCGCACCGTGGGTTCAAACGGGTGCGAGATCCAGTCTTCGGGGTTTCCGGGAGGCTGCACATCGTGGTGCGCGTACAGCAGGATCGTTGGCTTGCCGTTCTTCGCCTTCCTGGTTGCCAGCAGGGCCGGATGCCCGGTGCGGGTCTCATCGATCGGCGCCGTCGAGATCTCCACCGAGTCGAACACGTTGAGTCCGTCGAGCAACACCTTCACGGCAGCGGCGCTTTTGGCAACGTTTTCGGCATCGAATCCGTCCCAGGACACGGAGGGAATGCGCACGAGGGAGCCGAGTTCGGCGATGGCGACGGGCATCCCGCCTCGCACCGCCTTCGTCAGGTCAGCGAGAAGGGGGTGCGGCTGCAGCATTTCAGTCATGCGAGTAATCTTAAAGCTCAACAGAGGCGAGGAACCCCGTGGGCAAGACATCAGAGAGCGACGCAGCCAGCAAGGCAGGCTACGAACTCAATCAGGACAGCGTCACGATTGGCAAGGGTCACGCGACCCCGACCCGCCGTGAGAAGGAGCTTGCGCGCAAGCAACCCCTGGTGTCGAGCGACCGCACAGCCGCACGCAAGGCCGCACGCAGCCAAATGCAGATCGAGCGTGAGCGCGCCCGCATCGGCATGGCTGCCGGCGAAGAGAAGTACCTCCCCATGCGCGACCGCGGACCGCAGAAGCGCTACGTGCGCGACTACGTCGATGCGCGGTTCAGCGTCGGCGAACTGCTCATCCCGCTGATGTTCGCGGTCATCATCCTCACGTTCTTCCCGCAGCCCGAGGTGCAGTCCATCGGCATCGTGGCGCTCTGGGCGTTCTTCCTCGTTGCGATCATCGACGTGGTGATTCTCGGTTTCATCCTCAAGCGCAAGCTGGCCGCCAAATTCGGAGCCGACCGCGTTGAGAAGGTGCGCTGGTACGCCGCGATGCGTGCGCTCCAGCTTCGCGTGATGAGGCTGCCGAAGCCACAGGTCAAGCGCGGACAGTTCCCCGCCTGACCTCGCAGAACTTTAGGCGCGGAGCTTCACGAGGCCGCGGTTGATCTGTCGCGCCCACAGCGGGCCGCGGTACAGGAAAGCTGTGTAGCCCTGCACCAGAGTGGCACCTGCCGCGAGGCGTTCGGCGACATGGGCAGCAGTTTCCACTCCCCCGACCGAGATCACGCAGAACTGCGCCGGCACCACAGACCTGATGAGTTTCAGCAACTCGAGTGAGCGTGCGGCTACCGGTGGCCCGGAGACTCCCCCGGCCCCGGCCGCGGCGACGGTAGCGGCATCCGTCGTCAGGCCCTCTCGCGACAGCGTCGTGTTGGTGGCGATGATCCCGTCGAGCACTTCCACCGCGAGGGTGGCAATAGCCGTCGCTTCGTCGTTGGTGAGGTCCGGAGCGATCTTGACGAGAACCGGGGTCTCCCCCGCTGCCGCCTTGACTGCGGTGAGGAGCGGGCGAAGCTTCTCGAGCTCTTGAAGTCCACGCAGGCCGGGCGTGTTCGGCGAGCTCACGTTCACCACGAGGTAGTCGGCGAGGGGCGCCAACGCGTTGGTGCTCACGAGATAGTCGTTGATCGCGTCATCCACGTCGACCACCCGGGATTTGCCGATGTTCACCCCGATGATCGGGCGGACGGAGCGTGCTCGCGCCGCGCCGATGATGTCGATGGCGGCCTGTGCGCCGTGGTTGTTGAAGCCCATGCGGTTGATGACTGCTCTGTCGGCGATCAGCCGGAAGAGTCGCGGCTTCTCGTTTCCCGGCTGTGGGCGCGCGGTAATCGTGCCGACCTCGACGTGGCTGAAACCGAGCTGACCGAGACCCCGGATGCCCGTTCCCTCCTTGTCGAAACCCGCCGCCACCCCGAACGGAGAGTCGAACTGGAGCCCCAGCGTTGTCACTCTCAACGAGTCGTCCGGCCGCGTGAATCGGCGCACGATCGCCCCAACCCCGAGAGTCGGGAGCAGACGGATTACCCGGAAAGCAAGAGTGTGAGCGCGCTCTGGGTCCATGCGCGCGAAGAAGACCCTGAAAATAAAGCTGTACATGCCGACCCAAGGATATCGGCTGCGAGGACGCTCAGTCCGCGGTGGCCTGTGACTCGTCAGCGGTGTGGTCGACCCTCAGCTGTGTGATGGCCGACTCGAAGTCTTCGAGCGAGTTGAAACCTTGGTAGACGCTGGCGAATCGGAGGTAGGCGACCTCATCCAGCTCACGGAGTGGCGTCAGAATTGCCAGGCCGATGTCGTTGGCATCGACCTGGGCCGCCCCGGTAGCCCGGATGCTCTCTTCGACCCGCTGTGCCAACACGGCAAGATCAGTGTCGGTGACCGGTCGCCCCTGGCACGCCTTCCGCACGCCAGACACGATCTTCTCCCTGCTGAACAGCTCGACCACGCCATTGCGCTTGATCACGTTCAGCGAGGCAGTCTCTGTTGTCGAGAAGCGACGGCCGCACTCGGGACACTGACGACGGCGACGAATGGAAAGTCCGTCGTCGCTCGTTCTCGAGTCGATGACGCGGCTGTCAGGATGCCGGCAGAATGGGCAGAACATGGTGTCCTGAGTCTACCGGCTGAGGTTAGCCCCGGTCTTCGAATCGGGCGGCAACCGCGGCACCGTGGGCGGGAAGATCTTCTGCATCACTCAGCGCCACAATCTGCGAGCTCACCTGCTGGAGGGCCGCCCGATCGTAGCTGATGACCTGCTGAGGACGCAGGAAGGTGTACGCGCCGAGACCCGACGCGAAGCGTGACTGACCGCCCGTAGGAAGCACGTGGTTTGATCCCGCCAGATAGTCGCCGAGGCTGACGGGCGAGTGTGCGCCGAGGAAGATCGCGCCAGCGCTCTCGATCATGTCGAGCACGACTCCGGGCTCGACAGTTTGGATCTCGAGGTGCTCAGGTCCGTATGCATTGCTGAACGCGGCCGCTGCGGCCATGTCGGAGACGAGCACCACGGCAGACTGCACTCCATCGACGGCGGTGCGGACCCGGGCACTGTGGCTGGTGGATGCCACGAGCAACTCGACCTCGCGCGACACCGCGTTTGCCAGCTCGACGGAGTCCGTCACCAGCACAACGGCGGCGAGCTCATCGTGCTCGGCCTGCGAAATGAGGTCGGTGGCGACCAGGTAGGCGTCGGCCGTGGCATCCGCGATGATCAGGATCTCGGTTGGCCCGGCCTCTGAGTCGATTCCGACCATGCCGCGCACCAGTCGCTTGGCGGCGGCGACGTAGACGTTGCCGGGCCCCGTGATGATCTCCACCGGGTCCATGCCCAAGTTCGGTACTCCGTAGGCGAAGGCACCGATCGCGCCGGCACCGCCCATCGCGTAGACCTCGTCGATGCCGAGCACGCCGGCTGCAGCGAGAATCGTGGGATGCACCGATCCGCCGAATTCGCGCTGAGGCGGGGATGCGAGTGCCACCGAGGACACGCCTGCAACCTGAGCCGGAACGACGTTCATGACGACGCTGGACGGGTACACGGCTTTTCCGCCTGGCACGTAGAGGCCCACCCGGTTCACGGGCTGCCAGCGCTGGATCACGTGCGCGCCGGGGCCAAGTTCTGTGACGGTGCTCTTGGGCACCTGCGCCTGAGTCGCCTGGCGCACCCGGCCGATCGCGGTCTCCAGCGCGTCGCGAACCTGCGAATCCAGCGACCTCACGGCATAGTTCACCTCATCCGCGTGAATTCGGATGCGCTCGGGTCGCACACCGTCGAGGCGCTCGGCCTGCTCGAGGAGCGCCTCCTCGCCGCGTTCACGGACGTCGGCGATGAGCCGTGCCGCCACTTCCGAGGCGGCAGAGACGTCCGTAAGTGCGCGAGGGACTACCGTCGCGAGATCGGCTTGGCTGGTGGGGAGATCACGCAGATCGATGGTGTGCATCATGGCCATCCAATATTAGTTGGCGCACATGAGAGCATCGTGCGTCACGAGGCGTAACCGGCGATCCGAACGTCGAAGTGATGGCCGAAACGGGAGCATGATTGATCACAACGTATGAATGAACCAACCGCACCCCAGCCCCCCTCCGCCGAGCACCACCGGATTCCTGTCGATGGACTTGACGCGTTCAAGCGCGCCTTCCGCCGCCATGCGGCTGGCGTCGCAGTGGTGACGGCGCTGATGCCGGACGGAACACCAGCGGGTTTCACGGCGACTTCTCTGGCGTCCCTGTCGGCAGTGCCACCGTTGGCCACGTTCAACATGGCACAGGTATCCAGTTCGTGGCCCGCGATGACCGTGGGCAACCGCGTCGCGATCCACACGCTCGGCCCACGCTCCCGCCATCTGGCCGAGCGCATGGCATCCGACCATGCCGTGCGATTTGTGGGCGAGCACTGGCACTCGGGGCCGTACGGCGTGCCCATTCTCGACGATGTCACCGCGTGGATGCTCGGCACCATCATTGAGGTGCATCCTGTACATCACAACGCGGTCATCGTGGTGCAGATCGAGGACGGCTCGCTGGGAGCAGAGGATGACGCCCTGCTCTACCACGAGCGCCGCTACTTCAGGCCAGGCGAGACGGCCTAGCTGACGCCCCGTCCTACTCGCCGTCGCCCTCGCCCTTTCCGTCCAAATGAAGGAAAAACCTGCGTTTCGGGAGCGCTCACGCGTCCAGCAGGGGCACCGACGGGGAAATCTCCTTCATTTGGGGGTGAAGGGCGACGCCGCGAGCCGCGCGAAGCCACTTAGGCGCCTGGCATCCTGTGCCCTCCGCCCCTCGCCACCGTCCAAATGAAGGAAAAACCTCCGTTTCGGGAGCGCTCACGCGTCCAGCAGGGGCACCGACGGGAAATCTCCTTCATTTGGGGGTGAAGGAGGGATGCCCGCGCGCGGGTCCTACGTGAGGCAGTTCGGCCCGAGCAGAGTTTTCAGCTCGCCATAGAGGTCTGCCGAGACTGTCACCGGAAACGGAATCTCGAAGATCCGGGCGGTGTCGCCCTTGATGAGTTTGAGCCGCACTTCGCTTGCGCCGGAGTGGCGGATGAGCACATCGTTCAGCGCGGTCACCACGTCCGTGGTTGCCCTCGTCTCCTGCACGGCGATCACGATCGGCCCCGACCCGAGACTCGTCCCGGTGTCGGGAACAAACATGCTCACGGCATGCAGGTTCATGCCATCGTCGCGCACGCTGACGCGCCCTCGCACGACCACGATGGCGTCGTTCGTGAGGCCGGGCGAAAACTCCTGGTATGCCTTTCCGAGGAACATCACGCTGATTTCACCAGCGAAGTCTTCGACGGTGATGATGCCGTACTGGTTGCCGCTGTTGCGGGCTACCCGATGCTGAACACTCGTGATGAGCCCGGCGATGGTGACGTGCTCCCCGTCGCCAGCGACCTCCCCGCCCATGATTTCCGTGATGGATGCGGACTGGTGTTTAGCCAAGGCAATTTCCAGCCCGGCGAGAGGGTGATCGGAAACGTAGAGCCCGAGCATTTCGCGCTCGAAGGCGAGCTTGTCGCGCTTGGCCCACTCCGGACGGTCGGGAACGTGCTCGGCCTGGGCCGGTTCGTCCCACAGGCTGTCGAAGTCGAAACCGACCTGCCCGTTCGCTTCCGCGCGCTTCTCGCTGGCGGCGCCATCGACTGCAGATTCGTGGATCTCTGCGAGGGCCCTGCGCGTCGCCCCGAGCGAGTCGAACGCTCCGGCCTTGATCAGCGATTCCACGGTGCGTTTGTTCGCGACCTGCAGCGGAACCTTGCGCAGGAAGTCGTGGAAGGACGTGAAGCGCCCCTTCTCGGCGCGGGCCTTCGAGATCGCTTCGACGACGTTGTGGCCGACGTTGCGCACGGCTCCAAGGCCGAATCGCACGTCTCCTCGTGTTCCCTCGGCGGCGACAGCGGTGAAGTCGACCGACGATTCGTTGACGTCGGGTGCGAGCACCTTGATTCCCATGCGCCGGCACTCACTGAGATACATGCCGAGCTTGTCTTTGGAATCACCGACGCTCGTGAGAAGCGCCGCCATGTATTCGGCCGGATGATTGGCCTTGAGGTAGGCCGTCCAGTAGCTGAGCACGCCGTAGCCCGCGCTGTGCGCCTTGTTGAAGGCGTAGTCGGCGAACGGCATCAGGGTCTCCCACAGCACCTTCACCGCCTGCTTGCTGTAGCCGTTGGCCACCATGCCGCCCTCGAAGTCAGCGAACTGCTTGTCGAGTTCGCTCTTCTTCTTCTTTCCCATGGCGCGTCGCAGCACGTCGGCCTGGCCGAGCGAGAAGCCGGCAACCTTCTGCGCGACCGACATCACCTGCTCCTGATAGACGATCAGCCCGAAGGTGGTGCCGAGGATGTCGCGCAGCGGTTCTTCGAGTTCGGGATGGATCGCGTCGATCGTCTGGAGGTCGTTCTTGCGCAGCGCGTAGTTCGTGTGGGAGTTCATGCCCATCGGGCCCGGGCGGTATAGGGCGATCACTGCCGAGATGTCTTCGAAGTTGGTGGGCTTCAGCTGCTTCAGTAGCGCGCGCATCGCGCCGCCATCCAGCTGGAACACGCCAAGCGTGTCACCGCGCGCGAGAAGGTCGTATGTTGCCTGGTCCGCGTCGAGATCGAGGTCTTCGATGACGAGAGTGGTGCCGGTGTTAACTGCGATCATCCGCAGGGCATCCTCGATCACCGTCAGGTTTCGAAGCCCCAGGAAGTCCATCTTGATCAGACCGAGCGATTCGAGCGGCGGCTGGTCGAACTGGGTGATGATCGCGCCGTCGTCTTCGCGCTTCATGATCGGAAGCACGTCGAGCAGCGGTTCGGCCGACATGATTACGCCGGCGGCGTGCACACCCCACTGCCGTTTCAGGTTCTCGATACCCTTCGCTGTTTCGAAAACCCTGGCTGCTTCACCATCGGTCTCGATCAGCGCCCGGATGTCTCCGGCCTCCTTGTACCGTTCGGCATCCTTGTTGTGGATGTCGCCGAGGGGCATATCCTTGCCCATCACGGGCGGGGGCATGGCCTTGGTGAGCTTCTCGCCGACGGAGTACGGCATGCCGAGAACTCGCGAGGAGTCTTTCAGTGCCTGCTTGGCTTTGATGGTGCCGTAGGTGACGATCTGGGCGACACGATCGTCGCCGTACTTCTCGGTGACGTAGCGGATCACCTCACCGCGGCGACGATCGTCGAAGTCGACGTCCACATCGGGCATCGACACACGCTCGGGGTTGAGGAATCGTTCGAAGATCAGACCATGGGCGATGGGATCGAGCTCGGTGATGCCCATCGCGTACGACGCCATGGAGCCGGCGGCCGAACCTCGGCCGGGGCCGACGCGGATGCCCTGCGCCTTTGCCCACGAGATGAAGTCGGCCACGACCAGGAAGTAGCCGGGGAACCCCATCTGCTTGATGACGTCGACCTCGTACTTCGCCTGCGCCAGGTGTGCGTCTGATGGCGCATTGTGGAAGCGACGCATCATGCCGGCGTCCACCTCTTTTTCGAACCAGCTGGCCTCGGTCTCGCCCTCAGGCACCGGGAAACGCGGCATGAGGTCGCGATGCTGGAAGTTGACCTCGCACCGCTCCGCGATGAGCAGGGTGTTGTCGCACGCCTCCGGGTAGTCACGGAAGAGGTGCCGCATCTGGGCGGCGCTCTTGAGGTAGAACTCGTCTGAATCGAACTTGAAACGGTTCGGGTCATCGAGCGTCGATGCGGACTGCACGCACAGCAGTGCGGCGTGTGCGGTCGAGTCGTGGGCGTGCGTGTAGTGCAGGTCGTTGGTGGCCACGAGTGGCAGGTCGAGCTCTTTGGCGAGACGCAGGAGGTCGTTCATCGTGCGCTTCTCGATGTCGATTCCGTGATCCATGATCTCGGCGTAGAAATTGCCAGCGCCAAAGATGTCTCGGAAGTCGGATGCCGCCTGTCTGGCCTCTTCGTACTGGCCAAGCCTGAGGCGGGTCTGGACCTCGCCACCGACGCATCCCGTCGTCGCGATAATGCCCTTGCCGTACCGGCTGAGCAGTTCGCGGTCCATTCGGGGCTTGAAGTAGAAACCCTCGATGGACGCGAGGGACGACAGCCTGAACAGGTTGTGCATGCCCTCGTTGTTCTCTGAGAGCAACGTCATGTGGGTGTATGAGCCGGAGCCGCCGACATCGTCCTGGTTCTGGTGATTCTGGCCCCAGCGAATGCGGGTCTTCTCAGTGCGGGCCGTGCCCGGCGTGATGTACGCCTCGGTGCCGATGATCGGCTTGATTCCGTTTGCCGTCGCCTGCTTCCAGAATTCGTAGGCGCCAAACATGTTGCCGTGGTCAGTTACGGCGATCGCGGGCATTTTCTCGGCGGCAGCAGCCTCCATGAGGGGCCCGATTCTGGCCGCTCCATCCAGCATCGAGTACTCGCTGTGCACATGCAGATGCACGAAGGAATCGCTGGATGACACTGGTTCTCTTCACTTGCTCGAGGGCGTGAATCTACCCTAAGCCCGGGTTGGTGGGGTGAAAAACTGACGCGCCAGAGTTGGCCATCTAGTCGCCCCGAAGCACCTCAAGTGCGTGTTGAAGGTCGGCCGGGTACTGGCTTTCGAACTCGACAGGCTCTCGCGTCGCCGGGTGTTCGAACCCGAGGCGTTTCGCGTGCAGCCACTGCCGGGTGAGCCCGAGTTTGGCTGAGATTGTCGGATCAGCGCCGTACATCGTGTCGCCCACACAGGGATGTCTTTGCGCGGCCATGTGTACCCGGATCTGGTGGGTGCGGCCCGTTTCGAGTTCGACCTCGAGAAGCGATGCCGACGGGAATGCCTCAAGCGTTTCGTAGTGTGTGACGCTCGCCTTGCCGTCGGCGGTGATCGCGAACTTCCAACTCGAGCCAGGGTGACGCCCAATTGGCGCATCGATGGTGCCCGCCAGCGGGTCCGGGTGTCCCTGCACCACCGAATGGTAGATCTTGTGTACCTGCCGGTCGTGAAACGCCCTCTTCAACGCCGTGTAGGCAGTCTCCGTCTTGGCGACAACCATCAGGCCGCTCGTTCCGACATCGAGGCGGTGCACGATCCCGGCTCGTTCGGCAGCTCCGGTCGTCGCAATCCTGAATCCAGCACCGGCGAGAGCTCCCAAAACCGTGGGACCCTCCCAGCCGATGGAGGGATGCGCAGCGACTCCGGCGGGCTTGTCTATCACGACGATGTCGTCGTCGTCCCACACGATCCCGAGGTCGGTGACGATGATCGGGATGATCGAAGGCTCGACCTTGGATTGCCACGACACCTCGAGCCAGCCGCCAGCGACCAGCCGGTCGGACTTAACGAGGACGCGGCCGTCGAGTTGCACTCCCCCACGCTCGGCGACCTCGGCCGCAAAGGTCCGGGAGAATCCGAGGAGCTTGGCGATGGCTGAGTCGACTCGTTCGCCAGCGAGACCTTCCGGCACCGGCAGACTGCGAGATTCCATCGTCAGGCCGGATCCGTCGGAGACTGTGCGCTGGAGGCCGACTCGTCGTCAGCGGCAGGCTGCGAGGTCTTTGCCTTCGGAGGAGTGCGCGTGCCATCGAGACCCACCCCGCGAATGGTCAACAGGATAAACAGCCCCATGCTCGAGACGATCGAGATGTCTGCAACATTGAAGATCGCGGGAAAGCCGTACACCTGCAGGAAGTCGACGACGTGTCCGACCCCAAAACCCGGAGGCCGGGTCAGTCGGTCGGTGAGGTTTCCCAGGTTCCCGCCGAGCAGGAGCCCGAACAGCACTGCCCATCCGGTCGACCGGATGCGGCGGGCGAAGAAGATGATGAACACCGCGACGACCGCCGCGATGATGGCGAAGATCCACGTGCTGCCGGAACCGAGCGAGAACGCGGCTCCCGGGTTCTCGACGTAGTGGAACTGGAGCAGGTTGCCCAGCACATCCACGGGCTGACCCAGGGTGAGATTCTCGACGACCAGGATCTTGCTGATCCGGTCGGCGACATACGCGAGCACAGCAACAACGGCCAGTACTACGAGAGCGCGTGCGCTTATCTCGCGTTTACTGGCCGTCGCCTGCTGCGGATTAGTTTCCGGCAAAACCGCTGAAGTTCGTGGGCGACTGCTGGCCGTCCTGTGCCGAGTGCTCCGAATTGGCAGATGCGTCAGCGAACTCAGGAGCGTCGGTTGACGATGAGTCTCCGACCGGCGCATCGATGAAAGCGGCAGCTGGGCCGTTGTTCGACGACGTCAGCACGTTGCTCTCGTTGTCGAGCTCGCGCAGCTGGCCTTCGATGTAGCCCTTGAGCTTCTGGCGGTATTCACGCTCGAAGTTGCGGAGTTCTTCGACGCGGTGCTCCAGCTTCTGGCGCTCCTCGTCGAGGATCTCGATCTGGGCGCGGTGGCCGCTCTCGGACTCTTCGACGATTCGTGCTGCGGTGGCGTGTCCCTCGGCGATGAGTGCGTCACGCTTCTCGACGCCCTCGCGAACATGCTCTTCGTGCAGGCGGCGCGCCAGCTGCAGAAGGTTGTTCGTTCCGCCGGTGTCTGAGGTGTCCATCGACTGTGCGGGTGCTGGCGCGGCAGCGACGGGCGCTGAGGCTGCTACTGGAGCAGGCTCGATGACAGCCGTCTCGGGCTGCTGCACGAAGCTCGGAGCTGCCTGTACGGGCTCCGGCTGTGATCCTGAGCGCTCGTTGTCGTTGACTCGCGAGTCACTCGCGATGAGGCGCTGGCGCAGCTCCTCGTTCTCCTGGTTGAGTCGACGCAACTCGACGACCACCTCATCGAGGAAATCATCAACCTCGTCCTGGTCGTACCCCTCACGGAACTTTGTCGGTTGGAACCGCTTGTTCACTACGTCTTCAGGAGTTAAAGCCATCGCCGCCACCTCACACTCTTTCTTGTTTTCGCGAGACGTTCAACGTCTGCATGACATTGAGCCAACGGAAGTCATTCTATGCAATGCAGTCAACAGCATTGCACCTTGATTTCACATGGCTCCACAAATTCCATTTCCACAGTACAGCGACAAACCCGATGACGAGCCGCGAAGCGCCCTTTAGAGAAATCGAGCAACGATCGAATTGAGGATGATGACCGCGAGCATCACGATGCTCCACGAGAAATCAATTGCTGCGCCGCCAATGCGCAGCGGAGGGACAGCTCGACGAACCACTTTGATCGGAGGGTCTGTGACGACGAAAACTGCCTCCGCCAGCACGAGGACAAACCCCTGCGGACGCCAGCGACGCGCGAAGGTGCGCGCAAGATCGAGAGCAAACCGGGCCCACATCATGACGAAAAAGATCGTCAGTGCCACATTGAGGATCAGGGCGATGATGGAGACGGGTGAAACAATTGTCACCCTGACAGGTTACTGCTGCGCGAAGAACGACGCGTCGACGTCAGACTCGGCCTCTGCGTGGTCACCGCTCACTGCGACGTGAGCTGGGGACAGCAGGAACACCTTGCTTGTGACGCGCTCGATCTTGCCGAAGAGCCCCTGTGAGAGACCGCTGGCGAAGTCGATGAGTCGACGAGCATCCGGCTCACTCATCTGTGACAGGTTGATGATGACGGGGATGCCCTCGCGGAAATTCTCGGCGATGACCTGGGCGTCCTTGTACTGACGGGGGTGAACGGTCAAAATCTCGTTCATCTCGGTCGCAGCCGGTCGCGCATTGCTGGTTCGGCGCATCGGGGTAACCGGCGCACGGTTCGGAGCAGCAGATGGTGTGTGGTGCGCCACCGGAGCGACGGGAGCGGACGGAGCCTGCTCGTAGTCGTAGTCCTCATCCGCGAGGCCCAGGTAGACCATGGTCTTGCGCAGTGGATTTGCCATTTCATTCCTCCGAGTGGTGAAGCTTGTAGGTCGAGATTAACCGTGTTCGGGCCGTTTACCCGTGATTGCCGTGCCAATACGCAGGTGTGTCGCGCCTTCGAGGATCGCGTCCCGGTAATCACCGGACATGCCCATCGACAGTGCGCTCGCACGCGGCGCGATCTGCACGAGCTGCTCCGAGAGTTGCCGCAGCCGCGCGAAGGCGGCTCTGGCCTCGCCGCCGAGCGGCGCAACGGCCATGAGCCCTCTCAGCGTCAGCCCGGCTGCGCCCTCCAGATGCTCAGCGAGTCGGTGGATGGCCTCCGGCTCCGCACCACCCCGGCCCGAATCTTCGGTCAAATTCACCTGAATGAACACCTCGAGCGGGTAGCCGGCGATGGCGGTGGCCAGCGAATCCCGATCCACCGAATGAATCACGTCGACATATGCGGCCACCTGCCGTGCCTTCTTCGACTGCAACTGACCCACGAAGTGCCACGTCGCATCGAGATCGGCGAGATCTGCAATCTTGGGCTGCGCTTCCTGATGGCGCGACTCGCCGAAATCCCGTACGCCGAGGTCGTGCAGCTCGCGCACCATCGTGGCCGGATGAAACTTGGTGACCACGATGGTCGTGATTTCTGCGACGTCGCGGGAAGCCTCCCGCGCCGCATCCGCGATTCCGTCACGCACCGCATGCAGCCGCTCAGCCAGCGGTGGGACTGCGGTCATGGACGACTACTTGAGGAAGTCGGGGATGTCGAGTTCCGACTCGTCATCGTCAAAGCTGCGGTCGACCGGTGCCGCCCTGACGAGGCTGGGCTCGGGGCTCCACGGCTGGGTCTCGGCGAGAGGCTGCTGCGGGGTGTCGAGCCCGGTGATTGTTGCCGCAGGGGCGCCAACCTCGGGAACCACGTAGTTCGTGCGGCGAACCTCATTGGGCTTCGCCTGTGGCGTTCCGCCATCGAATCCCGCGGCAATCACCGTGACGCGCACCTCGTCTCCGAGGGTGTCGTCGATGACCGCACCGAAGATGATGTTCGCCTCGGGGTGCACTGCTTCCTGAACGAGCCTCGCAGCGTCGTTGATCTCGAAGATGCCGAGGTTCGAACCACCCTGGATCGACAGGAGCACGCCGTGCGCTCCCTCGATCGAGGCCTCAAGCAGCGGTGATGCCACTGCGAGTTCTGCAGCCTTGATCGCACGATCCGCGCCGCGAGCCGAGCCGATTCCCATCAACGCGGAGCCTGCGCCCTGCATGACGGACTTCACGTCGGCGAAGTCGAGGTTAATGAGCCCAGGGGTCGTGATCAGGTCGGTGATGCCCTGGACACCAGCGAGCAGAACCTGGTCGGCCGTGGCGAACGCTTCGAGCATGCTGATGCCGCGGTCGCTGATTTCCAGGAGGCGGTCGTTCGGAACGACAATGAGCGTGTCGACCTCGTTCTTGAGGCTGTCGACTCCGATCTCAGCCTGCGCCGAGCGCCGCTTGCCCTCGAAGCCGAAGGGCTTCGTAACGACACCGATGGTCAGTGCGCCAATCGATTTGGCGATGCGAGCAACGACGGGGGCGCCACCTGTACCGGTACCGCCACCTTCACCCGCGGTGACAAAGACCATGTCAGCGCCGGCTAGCGCCTCCTCGATCTCTTCGGCGTGATCCTCAGCGGCTCGACGACCCACTTCGGGGTCTGCGCCTGCACCCAGCCCGCGTGTCAATTCGCGGCCGACGTCAAGCTTGACGTCGGCGTCGCTCATCAGCAGCGCCTGGGCATCCGTATTGATCGCAATGAACTCGACGCCTCGCAGGCCGAGCTCGATCATGCGGTTGACGGCGTTTACTCCGCCACCGCCGATGCCTACTACCTTGATTACCGCTAGGTAGTTCTGGTTTGATGTCACGTTCCGGCCTCCGCTGCCCCTGCGCTTGCACACTCTGCCCGTTGCAGACTCTCAACCTCCAGTTGAGGTCTAAAGTTATGCTCAGTATGCATTTCCTGTGTTGAGGGTAGGTCGGTCTCACCCCCACATACCGCAACGGTTGCCGCGTGTCGCATGTGAACTTCAGAAACTCGAGCGTGGGCCCGCATCGGGCCCTCGGTCAGCTCGGGCGAAAGACCCCATTGCCGGGGGCCGAGACGTCGAAGACTCCCGGCTGCGTCGGATCGGTCAGTCTGATGAGTTGCGCGAGCAGGTTCGCCTTCGTGACGGAATCGTCCGCACTACCCCACGTCACACCCTGCCCGACACCGGTCAGCACGAGCGACACGTCATCCTGGGTGCGTGCCGTCACGCTATCGACCTGGGCGAGCATCTCGGGCGGCAGTGCAAGAAGCACGGCGACCATCGATGTGAATGCGGCGCCAGTGAGGTCGCCGTCGGGCAGATCCAGAACCGGAACCCCCGCAATCCGTTCGGCGGACTGCTCCACCACGATGCCTGCTGGGTCGACCAGGTTGTACATCTCGCCGACCTTGACCGAACCGACGGGCTGGCGCTCGGTGATGTGGATCAGAAGCGTGTCCGGTGGCACGATTTCGGTGACATAGCTGCGAATCAGTGGGAAAACTGTGAGGTCCTGCGTAATGGCGTCGTAGTCGAGCAGCGCCAGCGGAGTTCCGAGCTGTCCGGACACCGCCGATTCCACGTCGACCGCATTGATACGCGACGTGCCATCGATCGAGATCGTGCGCAGGGAAAGGATCGGCGAGTAGACGGCGGTGAAAACCAATCCGATCAGTGTCGCGAGCACCCCGGCCAGCGAGGCAAGGCCAATCTTCCTGTTGCGGGCGCGACGCGTGAAGCGCCGAACCTCCGCACGCTCGAACTTGCGTCTCTCGCGAGCAGATCGGCGCAACTCGGCACGGGTTGCTTCGTCAGGGCGCGCTCCTCGCCTGGACGCTCTGCGCGCCATCCTTGGTGCGCTCGATGGCTGCGACGTGGCCCGCGTTGGGGAATCAGTTCTTGCCTTCGGCTGCGCAGGCGTCGGCGGGCGCGGCTGCGACTGGGCGGCCGGCGGTGGCCCGGGCTTCTGTTGTTTCGGCGACCCTGGTTGGTACTTGCGTTTGGGCGGCGGCTCACTGGGTTTCTGATCGAAACCGTCTGGGCGTTTCACGCGCCTATGCCTCAGGGATCGAGTCGAGCGAAGCCAGCAGTTGCGGCACGATGCGATATACGTCGCCGCAACTGAGAGTCATGATCAGATCACCTTCGCGAGCAATCTCGGCAACGCGGTCGGCGGCCTGTTGCCAGTCCGGCAGATAGTCGACTCTGCTCGCATCGTGGAATCGCTCAGAGACCGTTGCCCCGGTCACTCCCGGAATCGGGTCTTCTCGAGCGCCGAAAACATCGAGCACGATGGTGTGGTCGGCAAGCTGCTCGTAGGTTTGGGCGAACTGCAGAGCCATATCCCTCGTACGGCTGTACAGGTGCGGCTGGTGCACGGCGATGATCCTCCCGCTGCCCACGACGCTTCGGGCCGCTGACAGCGCTGCTGCGACCTCGGTGGGATGGTGCGCGTAGTCGTCGTAGACGCTGACCCCGCGAACAACTCCGTGAAGCTCGAATCGCCGTTCGGTTCCGCCGAATATCGCGATCCCGTCGAGCGAGGATGTCGGATCGAATCCCAGACCAACCAACGCTGCGAACGCCCCGGCAGCATTGAGGGCGTTGTGGTGACCGGGAACAGTGAGGGTGGTCGAGTAATCCTTACCCTGCCACGAGACAGTGAAAGAAACGGGACCATCGGTGACGATGGAGTGCACGCGAACGTCGGCGGCCGCATCCTCACCGAAGGTCACCACACGCTGATGCTTCAGCATGCCGGTCACCCGCACGGCGCCCGGATCATCGCTGGAGACCACCACCAGCTCACTTGCCTTCTCGGCGAACGTCACGAATGCCGCATCGAACGCGTCATGGTCGCCGTAGTGATCGAGGTGGTCAGCATCGACGTTGGTGATGAGAGCGACCGAGGTGTCGTAGAGCAGGAATGAACCGTCAGACTCGTCCGCCTCGACGACAAAGAGCTCCCCCTCGCCGAAGGACGAACTAACCCCGAGACTCTGAATCACTCCCCCGTTGACGAAGCTGGGTGATGCTTCCAGGGCGAGAAGCGCCGTGATGATCATGCCGGTGGAGGTGGTCTTGCCGTGGGCCCCTGCCACCGCGACGAGTCGCTTGTGGTTGATCAGCCAGGCGAGAGCCTGCGAACGGTGCAGAACGGGGATGCCGCGGCGGATGGCCTCGAGATATTCGGGATTGTCTGGCCACAGCGCGCCCGTGTAGACGAGGGCATCGACCTCGCCCACGTTCGTTGCGTCGTGCCCGATGGATACCCCGGCACCCAACTCACGGAGATTCTCCGTGTTGTGATTCTCCGAGCGATCCGAACCCGTCACTGCGTGGCCAGAGGCCAGGAAGAGCCTCGCAATGCCGCTCATGCCGCTCCCGCCGATGCCTACGAAGTGCACAGCACCCAATTCGGCGGGCAATGGCATGGTGAGGTCAGGATGGATCATTGGGCTGATTTTACCCGCTCGAATCTATTTCGCCGCGAGGGCGCGACCGATGAGTTCGACCATTCGATCGGTGCCGTCAAGTGCGCCAGTGGTTGCCATTCGCACGGCCATGTCGGCGACCACCGCTCTGTTGCGCAGCAATGGCACGAGCTCGGCTCCCACCCAGTCGGGGGTGAACTTCGCGTCTGCCACCAGAATGGCGCCTCCAGCATCGACGGCACTGCGCGCGTTGAGGCGCTGTTCGCCATTGCCCACCGGGTACGGAACAAACACGGCAGGGATACCGAGTGCTGCCGCTTCCGCAACGGTAGAGGTTCCGGCTCTGCCCAATGTCAGGTCGGCAACGGCGAGTGCCAGATCCATTCGATCCATGTATTTGACGACCATATAACCCGCAAGATTCGGGTCGGCCACAGCGTCGCGGTACTCGCCGGTGACGTGGATGACCTGCCACCCCGCACCGAGAAGCAGTGTGATCGACTGAGAGATGGTGCTATTGATGCTCCGGGCGCCAGACGACCCGCCCGTGACCAGCAGGATCGGCTTGCCTGCATCGAGACCGAAGGTACGGATGCCCTCCTGTCTGGCCGCGAACCTGTCGAGTTGCTCGATCTCGCGGCGAAGGGGCATCCCGACGAAGGTGCCGCTGCTGATCTTCGTTCCGGCGAAAGCGACACCCACAAACTTTGTAAACAGGGCACCCAACCGGTTGGCCACGCCAGGGCGCGCATTCGCCTCATGGATCGCCAGCGGGACATGTTCAGCGCGTGCCGCCAGGTACGCGGGAGCCGACACATATCCGCCGAATCCCACAACCACATCCACCGAACGATCACGGACGATCTGTCTGACCGCATCGATCGTGCCCCTCAGCGCGCCAGGGAACGCGAGGGCTGCTGCGTTGGGACGGCGTGGCATCGGCACACGGTCGATCGTCAGCAGTTCGTAACCGCGCTCTGGTACCAACCTGGCTTCGAGCCCCTCTTTGGTGCCGAGTACGAGGATGGTGGACTGAGGCTCGCGCTCACGCAGCCGGTCGGCGACGGCGAGCAGCGGGTTGACGTGACCGGCAGTCCCACCGCCGGCGAGAAGATATGTGGTCATGCGCGCGAGCGTACTCGCTGCGCGGCAAGCATTCGTGAACGCTCTGCCGGGCTCTGCTCAACCGGAGCCTCCGGCGCCGCTCTGGTGCCTCGCGCGAAGGACAGCACGATACCGATGCCGAGCAGGTTGGCAATGAGTGCGGTACCACCCGCCGAGATCAGTGGCAGCGGCACCCCGAGCACGGGGAGCACGCCAAGCACCACCGCGATGTTGACGAAAGCCTGACCGATGACCCAGACCATCACCCCCGAGGTGACGATTCGCGCGAAGCTGTCGATGCTGGTGCGGATGATCCTGATGAAGGCGATAGCCAGCACGACAAACAGGACGAGCACGACGATGGCTCCGATGAGCCCCAGCTCTTCGCCGATGATCGCGAAAATGTAGTCGCTCGACGCGGCCGGCAGCCAGTTCCATTTCGCGACGGAATTTCCAAGCCCCTTGCCGAACCAACCGCCGGCGGCGAGTGCCCAGTTGGCGTGCTCGGGCTGCCAGCAGTACCCGGAGTAGTCCTCGGCCGTGCATCCGTTCAGCCAGATTTCGATGCGGGATGTGCGCGACGAGTTGGCTTTCGAGAAGAGGTAGGCAAGCACGCCAACGCCCGCGACGCCCACGGCGAGGTGGCGAAGTCGCACTCCCCCGAAGTACAGCAGGCCGAAGAGGATGACGATCATGACCGCCGCTGTTCCAAGGTCACCGCCGACGAGAACCAGGCCGATCGCAGCGCCGGACACCGGCGCGATGGGCAGCATCACATGCTTCCAGTCGCCGAGCATGTCCTGTTTGGTCGACAGCATCCAGGCGACCCAGACGATCAAGGCGATCTTGACGAACTCGGACGGTTGGGCGGTGAAGCCGCCAATGCCGATCCAGTTCCGGTTACCGCCCGAGACGATTCCGATGCCTGGCACGAAAACCAGCAGCTGAAGCCCGCCGCCGATGAGCAACGCGGGCCACGCCCATCGCCGCCAGAATCCCGAGGGCAGCCGCGACGCCAGAAGCATCAGCGGAATCCCAATGACCGCGAACATTCCCTGTCGAGCGAATCGCCCAAAGAAGCCCTGGTCTGCGCTGTACGACTCGATCGTCGACGACGACAAGACCATGACCAGACCAAAAATCACGAGAAACAGAGTGACCCCGAGGAGGAGAAAGTAGTTGCCGTTTTCGGCGGCGAAAATTCGCCGGAGAGGGATCCGGGCGCTGGAGGGGCCTGGGCCCGTTTGCGGGCTAGGGCGCTCCTGTTGCCGGGGACGCGGGTGCCGGGTCGTCGTCATCTGCGCCACCTTCCAGGTAGTCGTTTACGGCCTCGGCGAATCGGGTGCCACGGTCGGCGTAGTCGGTGAATTGATCCATGGATGCCGCGGCCGGAGCCATGAGAACCGTGTCACCATTCAGCGCGATACGTGCAGCGGCTTTCACCGCCTGCGGCATCACGTCACCAGTTTCTGTCGCATCCACTTCGAACACCGGCACCTGTGGCGCGTGTCGCGCGAATGCT
This sequence comes from Salinibacterium sp. G-O1, assembly GCF_030063305.1. Taxonomy (GTDB): domain Bacteria; phylum Actinomycetota; class Actinomycetes; order Actinomycetales; family Microbacteriaceae; genus Rhodoglobus. Next base: position 163,304 of record NZ_JASISV010000002.1, on the reverse strand, counting down.
TCAACCACAGGTTCACGGTTAAGCCCGATGACGACTACCCCGCGGAGTCGCGATGCATGGCCCGCGACCAAATCAGAGATGTCGACACCCTTCAGCAGGCCGCCGACGATCCACACGACGGAGTCGTACGAGCGCAGCGAAGCATCGGCCGCGTGTGAGTTGGTTGCCTTGGAGTCGTTGACCCACAACACTCCCCCGCTGGTGACGACAATCTCGGTGCGGTGGCGGTCGATCCGGAAAGTGGAGAGTGCGCTCGATATTGTCGGAGCCGCGACACCGGCGCTTCGCGCGAGAGCGGCGGCCGCCAGCACGTTGGCAATCATGTGTGGGCTCGCGAGGCCGGCGGCGGCGAGTTCCCCGTGCGTCGTCAACTCGAGGGCCGAGTTGTGACGGTCCTCCAGGAAGGCGCGATCGATGATGATGTCGTCAACCATCCCCAGGTCGCTGGGCCCTGGCGTGTCGAGGCCGAACCCTATGGCGCGGCATCCCTCCTGCACCTCAGCGTCTTCCACCATGCGCGTGGTTGCCGCGTCGGCACGGTTATAGACACAGGCGAGCTTCGTGTTCGCGTAGACGGTGGCTTTCGCGTCGACGTAGGCCGCTCGCGACCCGTGCCAGTCGAGATGATCGTCAGCTATATTGAGGCACACGCTCGCGAGCGGCGCCATGGCGCCAGGGCCGCTGCGGGGCATCCAGTGCAGCTGGAAACTCGACAGCTCGACCACAATGACGTCGAACCCCTGTGGGTCGCGGATGGCATCGAGCACGGGCACGCCGATGTTTCCGGCGGGAACAGCGCGCAGGCCTCCGGCAACCAGAAGGTGAGTGGTGAGCTGCACCGTTGTCGTCTTGCCGTTGGTGCCGGTGACGGCGATCCATTCGGCGGGGGCGCCCACCTTGTCGCGCAGCCTCCACGCGAGTTCGATATCTCCCCAGATCGGGATGCCTCTACCCTGCGCCCACGCGATCAGTGGATGATCCAGCCCGAAGCCGGGCGACACAATCACGAGTTCGGCGTCGAACTCATCGAGCTGTTTCGGAATAACCTCGGATCCTGAATGCTCGACGAATCGGCCGCCGATCACGTCCAGCATCTCTCGGCGGAGTTCCCCGGCATTCGCCGCAACGACGAGTACACCGGCGCCGAGCTCCAGGAGGGTGTCGGCTGCCGCGAATCCCGAGACCCCGAGACCGAGGATGACGACACGCACGCCACGCCATTCAGAGTGCCAGCTGGTGAGGTTGTCGAGATCGCGCACAGCTACCGTGTGACCCATTCGAGATAGAAAAGACCGACCCCGGCTGCGACGCACAAGGCACCGATGATCCAGAACCTGACGACGACAGTGATCTCGGCCCACCCCTTGAGCTCGAAGTGGTGGTGAAGCGGGCTCATCAGGAAGATCCGTTTGCCCCTCGACACCTTGAAGTAGGCCCGCTGCAGAATGACCGAACCGGTGACGATGAGGAACAGCCCGCCGATCAGCACAAGCAGCAGCTCGGTGCGCGAGAGGATGGCGAGCGCCGCAAGAGCACCACCGAGTCCCAACGACCCCGTGTCGCCCATGAAAATCCGCGCCGGAGAGGTGTTGTACCAGAGGAACCCAACCAGGCTTCCGACGATCGCCGCTGCAATGACCGCGAGATCGAGAGGATCCCGCACGTTGTAGCAGTACGCGACGTCGTCGGGTTGAAGACCTGCCGCGTAGCATGCCTGGTTGTTCTGCCAGAAGCCGATGAAGATATAGGCCGAGAGCGCGAAGATCGACGCGCCGGTCGCCAGGCCGTCGAGCCCGTCAGCAACATTGACACCGTTGGAGGCGCTGACGATGATCAGGGTCGACCAGAGGGCGAAGGCGATTCCTGCCCCGATCACCCCGAACGTGGCGAAGTCGAGCCAGGGGATATCCCTCACGCCCGAGATCATGGTCGACGCGGGCGTCAGGCCGTGCTCGTCGGGAAAATTGAGAGCGACTGCCGCGAAAATCCCGGCGACGATCACCTGGCCCAGGATCTTCGACCATCCACCGAGCCCGAGGCTTCGCTGGTTGCGGGTTTTCAGGAAGTCGTCGAGAAATCCGACGACTCCGAGACCGACCATCAGAAAGATGACCAACAGGCCCACCAGGGTCATGTCGACCCCGCCGACAATGTGACCAACCACGTATCCGACAACTGAACCGAGGATGAAAATGATGCCGCCCATGGTGGGCGTACCGCGTTTGGTGTGGTGCGCCTGCGGGCCGTCATCCCTGATGAACTGGCCCCATTTGAGCCGGTTGAACAGCTTGATGAACAGCGGTGTCAGGAACAGCGTGAACACCAGACCGGTTCCTCCGGCGATGAGCAGGGCGATCACGCGCTGATCCCTGCCAGTCGGTCACCGAGAAAACGTAGCCCGGCTGAGTTGGATGACTTCACGAGCACAACGTCCCCTTTGCGCAGTTTGTCACGCAGAACATCGTATGCCTCATCGGCGGTCTCGACGAATATCGACTCCCCATCCCATGAGCCTTCAAGGCCAGCAGCGTTGTGAATGTGGCGTGCTTTGTGACCAACGACAACCAGTTGTTTCACGTTCAGTCGAACGGCGAGCCTGCCGATCCGGTCATGCTCGTCGTCAGCGTATTCACCCAGCTCGGCCATCTCGCCGAGCACAGCGAAGGAACGCCGCTCGCTACCCGTCACCTGGGCGAGAGTCTTGAGCGCTGCGGCTACTGAGTCTGGGCTCGCATTGTACGCATCGTTGATCACGATCACGCCGTCGGCGTTCTCGATGACCTCCATTCGCCATCGTTCGGCTCGCGTGAGTGACTCCAGCGAGCGAATCGCGTCGGCGACGGGGATTCCGAGCGCCCGGGTCGCGGTGATCGCGGCGAGGGCATTCGTTACGTGATGCTCCCCGAGGATGCGCAGAACAACGGGGTGAGACTGTCCGTCGGCAACGACCGTGAAGGATGTGCCATCGACGGTGGTGTCGACGTCGGTCGCTCTGACCTCGGCCGTTGCATCCAGACCGAACCAAGAGACGGGCGCTGCGGTGCGCGCTGCCATTCGGCTGACGCGCCCATCGTCAGCGTTGAGCACAGCCACCGACGTCGGGGGCAAGCCACTGACCATCTCGGACTTCGCCAGCTCAATCGCGTCAGCGCTGCCGAATTTGCTGATGTGGGCGAGCCCAACGGTGAGCACGATTCCGACATCAGGGGTGGCGACCGAGACCAGCTTCGTAATGTCGCCGATGGCGTCCGCGCCCATCTCAATGACGAGAAAGCGCGTGGACATCGTCACACCCAGCATCGAGATGGGGGCGCCAACCTCGTTGTTGAATGAACCCAGCGGGGCAACCGTTGAGCCGTGGTCAGCCAGGATCGCTCGCAGCATGTTCTTCGTGGTCGTCTTGCCGTTCGAGCCGGTCACGGCGACAACCTTCAGGTCGCCGCCTGCCCTGACACGTGCGACGACGGCGCGGGCGAGCGCCGAGAGCGCCAGAAGTCCATCACTCACGATGAGCTGCGGAACAGCTATCGGCAATTCACGTTCGACGACAAGAAGTGCTGCGCCGGCGTCAACGGCTGCCTGCGCGAAGAGATGACCATCTGAGAACTCGCCGGGTAGCGCGAAGAAGATCGCGCCGGGGGCGACCAGTCTCGAGTCAGTCTGCACATCGCCGCCGACGACGAGCGCCGCGGCATCCACGGAACCGGCGAGTGTGCCGTCGATCGCCTCAGCAATCTCGTCGATTCGCAGGTCGATCATCGAGCAATCCTGCTCTCTTTGTCGGTGTGCGTGTGAATCTCTACTCGGTACATCGGTACGTGGTGCTCCTGGCCGTCAAATTGCTGTTTCTCACCAATTGACGGGGAGGTCTGGAGCCGGCGACGTTGACGGTGGAACCCGAAAAGTGGTGAGGGTCTGGGCCATTACATCGCGCCAGGTCGGGGCGATAAGTCCCGAGAACACCCTAGCCGGGATGCCAGCGGTCACCACGACCGCGTACTGGGGGTCGTCGGCTGGGGCGACACCCGCATAGGAGATTACGACGCTGTTGTCGGAGTATCCGCCGTCGACGGCCACCTCGGCTGTTCCACTCTTGACCGCGGTGCGGTAGCCGGGGATCTGCAGTTTCGGGGCCGACCCGCTCTTGTTGGCGACCTGCTCCATCATGGCGACGGTGGTATCTGCTGCCGATGACGAGAGCACCTGCCTGCCCTCCGTAGAAGCGACGTCCGTCATGGTGCCGTCGGCAAGCTCGCATCCCGCCACGAGCGTGACCGGCATTCTGACACCCTGGTTTCCGATGGTCTGGAAGACGCTCGCCATCTGCACCGACGTTGCGCTCATGCCCTGGCCATATTGCACCGCGTAGTTGGTTCGGCCGAACCACTGGTCAGCGTCAGAGAGCTGGCCGGCGGACTCACCGTTGAAATCCACCTCGGTGTACTGCCCGAGTCCGAACGCGGCCATGTAGTCGTGGCGTTTCTGGGCCGGCAGTCTGTCGGTGAACTGGGCGACCGCGACGTTGGATGATTCGACCAACGCCCCGGCAAGAGTGAGGTTTTGAGTCTCGTGGTAGAAAGCGTCGTGGATGGAGCTGCCGTCAGCCTGGAGGAGCTCATATGGCACGACAACGCCGTCCCCCGGGCGTGCCGCCCCCGAGTCAACGAGCGATGCGGCTGTCAGCGCCTTCATCGTGGATCCCGGCTCATAGGGCGTGCTGAAGGCCCGCGAGCCCAAAGCGTCTCGTGACGCGTCGTCAACATTATTCGGGTCAAGGGTTGGCCAGTCCGCCACGGACATGAGGTGACCGTCCGCCACCCGGATCACCACCGCGGTCGCCCAGGTCGCACCCAGTTCAAGCGCGGTCTGCTCCATGCGCTGCTGCACATAGAACTGGAGGTCGCGATCTATCGTCAGTCGAAGCGTGCCGCCGTCTTTGCTCTGCTTGGTGACGACTTCGCTGCCGGGAAGCGCGGTTCCGTCTTCACCCTTTTCGTAGGTGATGGTTCCGTTGTCACTGGCCAGGCACTCGTCCTCGGTCAGTTCGAGCCCCGCCTGGGGACCATCCGTGCCGATGAAGCCCACCAGGTTTCCGGCAATCTCGCCATTCGGGTAGCTTCGAGCCGACTTTCGTTCCGGATAGATCCACGAAATGTCGAGGGCGTCGATCTGCTCGAAGACGTCAAGGGTGACGCCCTTGACCAGATACATGAAGTCAGAGGTGGGGTCTTCCGTAATCGAGGCGTATAACGCGGCTGGATCCTGCTTGGTAATCGCAGCGAGCTCAGCGAGCTGCGCAGGGACAGAAGTCGCAGCATCACTCGGAAGCAGGGCGACTCTCGGCGATGCGGTGATGTCGTAGCGAAGCACGCTATCGGCAAGGACAGCACCGTTGGCGTCAACTATGTCGCCTCGCACGCCGTAGGTGGTGATATCCCGTCCGCGCTTGTCCAGCGACGCCGCATTGAGTTCCTCGGCGCGTACCACCTGGATGTCGACGAGCCGAACTACGAACACACCGACGATGACGAAGACCACAAGCACAGCGAGCGAAATCCTGGCGCGGCTGCTACGTGTTCTCATATCGTGCGCGTCCTCGGGTCTATCTGATCGGGATCAACGGGTCACTGGCGCAGGAAGAGCGTTCGTGGTGGCAGGTGCTGTATCAGTCTGCGATGCGACGGGCGACCCAACGGCAGGTGCCGCGGCGTTTCCTGTTGTCGTCCCGGCCGGGTCGACGAGGGGCATACCAACCAGAAGCGAGTTTGCGATGAGATTGCATCCGCCACCACATCCCATCGGGTCGGCTGTGCCGGGCGATGCGTACACCACTCCTGAATCCAGGTTCAGCGTGAGAGGCGACGGGTTGGGCACCATGCCGAGGTGGGCGGCCTGGGTGGCGAGATTTTGGGTCGACCCGTAAAGGTTCAGATTCTCGCTGAGGGCGTCCTGGGTGCGCAGCAGTTCCTTTTGCTGCTGCTGGAGAGCCTCGATCTGGAAAGCGCCTTCGGACACCACGATGCTCATCATGAGTTGGGCCGCGAAGATTGCGAACAGGCTCGTGATCGTGACAACCGCGTACGCGAGTTTCGGGCGGGCCCGACGCTGCTCACGCGTGGTGACAATCTCGATGTGTGGATGAGTCGTCGGTGACGGCGCCGGCGCGACAAGTGGGCGGGCGTATGCAGCGGTGCCGCTCATGCGATCTCCCGTAGTTTCTCGACGGCACGGAGCCGTACCGGGGTGGCGCGCGGATTTCGCAGTTTTTCTTCTTCGCTCGCGAGCTCAGCGCCGCGCACAAGAAGTTTGAGTTCGGGACGGTGCTCGGGAAGTTCGACGGGGAGTCCCCGCGGCGCTGTGGACGCCGATCGTGCCTGCAGCACACGCTTGACAATGCGGTCTTCGAGCGACTGGTATGACAGCACGACCATTCGTCCGCCAACCTCCAGGGAATCGACGGCGGCCGGAATCGCTCGCTCCAACACTGAGAGTTCCTGGTTCACCTCGATACGAAGCGCCTGGAATACCCGCTTGGCCGGATGTCCGGCTCTCTGGGCTGCGGCGGGAGTCGCCGCGATCACCAACTCAACGAGCTCGGCGGAGGTTTCGAGGGGCTTATCGACGCGCCGCTGGACGATCCGGCTCGCAAATCTGGGAGCGAGCTTCTCGTCGCCGTACTGGTAAAAAATTCGGCGCAACTCTTCTTCGCTGTAGGTCGCGAGGATGTGCGCTGCGGTCCGCTCGCTCGACGCGTCCATCCGCATGTCGAGCGGGGCGTCTTTGGAGTAAGAAAAACCACGCTCGGCCCGATCCAGCTGCAGTGACGAGACGCCGAGGTCGAACAGAATCCCGGACACCCTGGACATGCCGAGGCTCGCGAGTGCGGCGGTGATTTCGTCGTACACCGCGTGCACGAGATGCACCCGGCCGGCGAAAGGCTCGAGTCGGCGACGCGCGATGGTGAGGGCATCCTGATCCCTGTCGATGCCGACAAGAGTGATGCCAGGAAAGCGTTGGAGGAACGACTCGGCGTGGCCAGCCATGCCGAGGGTGGCGTCGACGAGCACTGCTCCGTCGCGCTCCAAGGCCGGCGCGAGGAGCTCAATGGTGCGTTCGAGCATCACCGGGGTGTGAATCGTGTTGTCTGTCATGACATTCGGGGAGATTCACCATCACCTCGTCGTTAATGCTGATCCCCATCCGGTGCGACCTGGCATCGGGGAAGAAAGCCAGGGCGTACGGCTGGGAGTCAGCGTCAACGAGAGTGTGGTTGTGAATCAGAAGAGACCCGGGATCACCTCCTCCGTTGTATTGGCGAAGTCGGATTCGGCGCTTTCGTAGTAGGCGTTCCACGCGTCGGTGTTCCAGATCTCGGCGCGATCCCCCGCACCGATCACGGTGAGCTCGCGGCCCAGACCCGCGTACTCGCGCAGGTTCGCCGGAATCGTCACGCGATTCTGGCTGTCGGGAATTTCCTGGTTGGCGCCGGAGAGAAAGAGTCGGAGGAAGTCGCGGCTCTGCTTGCTCGTAAGCGACGCCTGGCGAACCTTCAGCTGGATGTTCTCGAACTCGCGCTGGCTGAACACATAGAGGCAGCGTTCCTGTCCGCGGGTGACAACCATTCCCGACGAGAGCTCGTCGCGGAACTTGGCGGGAAGAACGACCCGCCCTTTGTCGTCCAGCTTGGGGGCATAGGTGCCTAGAAACACGGCAGCCTCCCCTCATTCTCCGGCCCGGATTCAGGTTTCCTCCACTTTACTCCACTTTCCCCCACCAAATCTATGAAATCGTCAGCTAATCGCAAAATTCGCTACAAAATACCCGGAGTTAGTGGGATGTCCGAGGTGGAGGGAATTTCGGCAGGCTGAGTCTCAGCGACCATTTCTGCGCGAATCTGGGCACAAAAAAAGGGCCAGCCCGAAGGCTGACCCGATAAAGCGCTTGAATTACTCGCGACCGTCCTGGCGCTTGTCCCAACGATCGTTGAGGTTGGACATGAAGCTCGACGATCCGCCGCTGGACTTCGTCGGCGTCGGGCGCGCTGATGGCGCCGGGGCTGATCCCTTGCGGGGCGGCGCGAATATCAGGAGCACGCCAGCGAACATCACGGCGAAGCCGAGGATGCCGATCAGTGGCTGATTTACGATGACCCCGGCGACCAGGGTGGCAATGCCGGCGACGCCGACCAGCACGCCGATAACGAGGATTCGGTAGTTGGTCCTGCCGCGATTGGGGTTGACGGTAGCAACGAAGTCTGCGTCGTTCTGATAGAGACTTCGCTCCATCTCCTCCAGGAGTCGCTGCTCCTGCTCGGAAAGTGGCATCCTGTTCCCCTCATGTCTCGGGATAGACGCGCGGAATGCTGTCAACGCGTAGAACTCAATAGTACGCCCGCTGCGGTGGCTAGGCTATACGGGTGGCTGAGAGTACGCGGTTAGTTGACCTTGTTCAACTGAAAATTGACGAGTTTGTATCCGACCGAACGGTTGAACTGGCGGCAATCGCTCCCGAACTGGGGCAGTTCACCGACGTTACGCTCTCATTTCTGTCGGGCGGCAAGCGATTCCGCGCGCTGTTCTGCTACTGGGGCTGGCAGTCGGTGACCCACACGATCGACGAATTCGATCCGCTGGCCCCCTCGCCCGCCGGCGGCGTTCTGCCCGGAATTGTATTTGCTGCCTCCGCACTGGAGGTTTTTCACGCGGCGGCCCTCGTGCACGACGACATCATGGACAACTCCGACACCCGTCGTGGCGCACCGGCGGCCCACAAGAGATTCGAGTCAATCCACCGCGATGGTGGGTGGAGCGGGGATGCCGCGGCCTTCGGCCGCTCAGCGGGGCTGCTGCTCGGTGACCTGCTGCTCGGCTGGAGCGACGAACTCTTCGACAAAGGAACGTCAATGCTTGCTGATCGCGCTGCCGGATACGCCGGTCGCGCGGAGTTCGCACGCATGCGAACCGAAGTCACAGCCGGCCAGTACCTCGACATCCTCGAGGAGAACGCCTGGGCTGCCTACCCCGAGGCCGAGGCACTCCCCCGCGCACACCGAGTCATCGTCTACAAATCGGCGAAATACAGCGTCGAAGCCCCGCTCGCCATCGGTGCGGCGCTGGGCGGAGCGTCGCCCGACCAAATGGCGGCACTGCGCGCTTTCGGTCTGCCTCTCGGCGTCGCCTATCAATTGCGGGATGACATGCTCGGCGTTTTCGGCGATCCCGCCGTCACGGGCAAACCCGCCGGGGATGACCTGAAAGAAGGTAAGCGCACTGTTCTCATTGCGCTGGCCCGCACCAAGCTGCCGGTTCACCTGCGCAACGTCATTGATGAGCTGCTCGGCGACCCCGATCTCGATGTGCAGCAGGTCGCGATGATTCGCACCGCGCTCACCGACTGTGGCGCTGTAGACCACGTCGAACGGATCATCGAGCACAACGTCGCGCTTGCCAGGGCTGCTATTCGCGATGCCCCGCTCGCTGCGTCCGCCCGGGCACAATTGCTCGAACTTGCCGAAACCGTGACGCGCCGGGCCGCGTAAGCTCCCAATCCGGTTGACGCCGGCTTCGACCTAAAAGCCGAGAGCCTGTGCGACCCGACGCACCTCGGCTTTGCGACCAGCGGTCAGGGCGGCAATGGGACTCACACCCAGGCTGTCGTCTTTGTTGAGGAGCCAGCGCAGCGCCTCCTCGTCGCTAAAACCGCTGTCTCCCAGCACGATCAGCGTTCCCTTCAGCTCGCTGAGGGGCTCCCCATCAACGATGAACGCAGCGGGAACTTTCCAGGCGCCGTCGATTCGACTGGCAAGCAGAGCGCGATCCTCGATCAGCCGCCGGACCTGGCTCACTTTGAGACCGAGCATCTCGGTCAGGTCGGGAATGGTCAGCCACTGCACATCGGGTGTTTCGGTCACCCTCCAAGCCTGCCACGGGCGTCAGCGAATTTTCGGAGACACACCTCTAAACGCAATGTTTCCGGCAGGTAAATTCGTTTCACATTAGTCACATTGGTTGACAGCAGTTATCACCTGTGCCACCGTGGTACGCGATGCCACCGTCAGCGGTGGTCGGCATGCTCGCGGGGGCGAGGGGTGGAGGCAACACATGACAGGCATTCCGGAGACCACGGACAGCGTGGCCAGAAGCGTGTTCGGTGGACTCACACCCTCGACCCACGGCCGAGCCAGATCCCCATGGCGTCCTGCCCCCAAGCGAAGCAAGGCCGCTCAGACAGCGTTCACGACCGGCTCGGTGCTTCTGGTCGGTTCGATGGCGGCCCTGGCGCTCAATCTGACCGGGCCCGTAGCGCCCGCTGAGGCTCGGCCGGTCCTCAAGCCGCGCGGATCCGCGATGGAGTTGGGCAAGACCATCCGTGAAGCGGTGGCGTCAGCGAACGCCGCCATCAAGACAACAGCGGCATCGTTGGCCCGAACGACCTCCGCGACCGGATCGACCTCGTACACCGTCACTGCAGGCGACACCGTCAGCAGCATTGCCGGTCAATTCGGTTTGTCCACCGCGTCAGTACTCGCCCTCAACGGACTGGGCTGGTCTTCACTCATCTTTCCCGGCCAGGTGCTCACTCTGGGCAGTCCCGCGGCGCCAGCCCCCAGCGTCGAACCTGCGGTCGAGGTCGCCCCGACGGTCAAGTACACGATCGTCGCCGGCGACACCATCAGCTCGATTGCCGAGCGTTTCGGAGTCTCGACGGCGACAGTATTGAGCGCGAACGGTCTCGGATCGTCGAGCCTGATCTTCCCCAACCAGAGCCTGACGATTCCCACCACCCTCATTCCCCCAGCAGCGATCGAACCCGACCTCGCGGTCGACCTGGCCTCGCACACCTCGCCGCTTTCCTCCGGAGGTTCATACACGATCGTTTCCGGCGACACCATCGGCGCGATCGCGTCCAAGCTGGGAGTGAGCGAGGCCGCGCTTCTCGAGGCGAACGGTCTGCAGGCATCCAGTTTGATCTTCTCCGGTGACACACTCGCACTCCCAGGCTCGCCGACGGCGCCCGCATCGATTTCGACAGCGTCGGTCGGCTCGAGCGTGACCATCATGAACGAAGAGATGCGCTCGAACGCCGCCGTGATCGTTCAGGTCGGCCACGACCTCGGAGTGCCGAGCGAAGGCATCATCATTGCTTTGGCCACGGCCATGCAGGAGTCGACGCTGCGCAACCTCACCTGGGGCGATCGGGATTCTGTTGGGCTCTTCCAGCAGCGCCCCAGCGCCGGATGGGGCTCGGTGACCCAGCTGACGACGCCGTCGTACGCCGCCAAACTTTTCTACGGCGGCGCCTCGAACCCGAACGCTGGTCACACCAAAGGTTTGCTGGATATTTCGGGCTGGGAGTCAATGCCACTCACCGTCGCGGCCCAGGCGGTTCAGATCTCTGCATACCCCGAGGCGTACGCCAAGTGGGAAGCGTCCGCGCGATCCTGGTTTTCAGAACTCGGCTGATTCCGAACTCGATTCACCGTCCGATCTGGCGGCGAGCCGTGTCAACACCGCCGGCGTCCAGCCTCGAACTTTAGAATCACTGGGTGACCGTCAACAGCACCGACCCCATGATTGGTCGCCTTCTCGACGGTAGATACCAGATCCGATCCCGCATTGCGCGCGGCGGAATGGCGACGGTATACCTCGCAACAGACCTGCGACTTGAGCGCCGCGTCGCCATCAAGGTCATGCATGGACATCTTGCCGACGACAGCAAGTTCAAAGAACGCTTCATCCAGGAGGCGCGATCGGCAGCGCGACTCGCTCACCCGAACGTTGTCAACGTCTTCGATCAGGGCCAGGACAGCGACATGGCCTACCTCGTGATGGAGTACCTGCCGGGCATCACCCTTCGCGACCTGCTCACCGAGCACAAGCTGCTCACCACCGAGCAGACCCTCGACATTCTTGAAGCCGTTCTCGCGGGCCTCGCCGCCGCCCATAAGGCCGGAATCGTCCATCGTGATCTGAAGCCCGAAAACGTGCTGCTGGCCGACGACGGACGAATCAAGATCGGCGACTTCGGCCTTGCACGTGCGGCATCGGCCAACACGGCGACCGGTGCAGCGCTCCTCGGCACGATCGCCTACCTCTCCCCCGAACTTGTCACGAGGGGCGTTGCAGACGCACGAAGCGACATCTACGCCATCGGCATCATGATGTTCGAAATGCTCACAGGCGAGCAGCCCTTCAAGGGCGAGCAGCCGATGCAGATTGCTTACCAGCACGCCAATGATTCGGTGCCGTCCCCCAGTCGCAAGAACGCGAAGGTGCCTGCCGAGCTGGACGATCTGGTGCTCTGGTCTACCTCCCGAGAGCCGGATGATCGCCCGCGCGACGCGCGCGCCATGCTCGACCGGCTGTATGAAGTGCACAGCGACCTGATGACGGCGCTCCCCACAACGGCGGCGACCTCGGTGCAACGCACCATGGTGATGCCGACCGCAGTATCGGCGGATGCCACGGCCGAAACCCAGATCATCGGCCAGCGTGGACGCCTTCCGATGGCCCCCACCTCCGTTCACTCACAGGCAGCCCTCACCCGCGGTGTCGCGACGGACTCGACGACCGAATTGGCGCTCAGAACCAAGAGGCGCCGGAGTCGAGCGCCACTCATCGTCATTGTGATCCTGTTGCTTGTCGCTGGGGCTGGCGCCGCTGGGTGGTACTTCGGCTTCGGTCCAGGCTCGAGCGTGACCATTCCCTCCGATCTGTCTGGCCTGTCTCCTGAGGAAGCGGCCGACAGGCTCACTGCCGTTGGCCTGACGGTGAATCCGGAGAATGGCGCGATCAGCGACCCGGTCGTGCCCGTCGGCGCCGTTGCCGCCACCGATCCTGCCGGCGGCACGCTCGTCACCAAGGGTGAGGTCGTTCAGCTGCTCGTCTCAACTGGCCCGCAGTTGCTGGACGTTCCCGCATTCGCGGGCATGACCGAAGACGACGCGAAGGCCGCAATCGCGGCTGCTCCCTTCACTCTCGACGACAACGTAATCCGCCAGTTCGATGACGCGGTCAGCGCCGGGACAGTGATCGATGCTCTCGCCGGTGATGGGTCGAGCCTCACCGGCGTGGCACAGTATGGCGAGCGCCAGCCGGTGACGCTGATCGTGTCATCCGGATCAATTCCCGACGTCTCAGGACTGACGGTCGGCGATGCAACGGCCGTGCTCGAGGAAGCGGGCCTCGCTGTGGGCGAGGTTCGCGAAGAGGAGAACAGCGACACGATTCGTCAGGGCTCTGTTATCCGGGCGGTTCCCGTCGCCGGCGCAGAGATCGTGAGACAGGGCGACGCCGTCGACCTCGTGACCTCCATGGGTGTCGAACTGATTGAGGTGCCTGATGTCGTGGGAGACACGTGGGCGACCGCGAAGGATGTGCTGATCGACGCAGGCTTCGACCTCCAGTACAACGGGGTCGCCGATCTGCTCCCTGACTCCTTCAAGGTGTCAGGCCTCAACCCCGGGGGTGGCACGTTCGCCCCGAAGGGCAGCACCCTCAGGGTCAGCTTCAGCGCCTAGAAGGCGGTCAGTTCCTCGGCCACGAGGAACGCCAGCTCGAGCGACTGCATGTGGTTCAGTCGCGGGTCGCACAGCGACTCGTAGCGGGTCGCCAGGGTCGCCTCGTCGATCTGCTCGGAGCCGCCAAGGCACTCTGTGACGTCGTCACCGGTGAGCTCGATGTGGATTCCACCTGGGTAGGTTCCCGCAGCACTGTGTGCTTCGAAGAATCCCTTGACCTCGTCGACGACATCGTCGAAGCGACGGGTCTTGTAGCCGTTGGGGGTGGTGAGTCCGTTACCGTGCATCGGGTCGGAAACCCACAGCGGCGTGGCATCCATGCCCTTGATCGCTTCGAGAAGCGGGGGCAGCGCGTCGCGAACCTTGCCGGCACCCATCCGGGTGATGAAGGTCAGTCGACCGGGCTCGCGGTTCGGGTCAAGCTTGTCGATCAGCCGCTCCATGTCATCAGCACTCGTCGACGGCCCGAGCTTAACACCGATGGGGTTGCGAACGCGAGAGAAGTAGTCGACGTGGGCACCATCGAGATCGCGGGTTCGCTCTCCGATCCAGAGGAAGTGGGCACTGGTGTTGTACGGCGTTCCCGTGCGTGAGTCGATGCGGGTCATGGGGCGCTCGTAGTCCATGAGCAGACCCTCGTGGCTGGAGTAGAACTCGACGCGCTTCAACTCGTCGAAGTCGGCGCCGGCAGCCTCCATGAACTTGATCGCCCTGTCGATCTCGCCAGCGACCTTCTCGTACGCATGGTTTGCCGGGTTCTGAGCGAAGCCCTTGTTCCATGAGTGCACCTGGCGCAGGTCGGCGAAGCCACCCTGCGTGAATGCGCGAACAAGATTGAGCGTGGATGCTGCGGTGTGGTAGCCCTCGACGAGGCGCGCAGGGTCAGCCTCCCGCGATTCCGGGGTGAAGTCGAAGCCGTTGACGATATCGCCGCGGTACGCGGGCAGGGTGACGTCGCCCCTGGTTTCGGTTTCGCTTGAGCGCGGCTTCGCGAACTGGCCAGCCATACGGCCCATCTTGATGATGGGCTTGGAAGCACCGTAGGTGAGCACGACTGCCATCTGGAGGATCGTCTTGACCCTGTCCCTGATGTTCTGGGCCGTGGCCCCGGCGAACGTCTCTGCGCAGTCGCCACCCTGCAGCAGGAACGCGTCACCCTGTGCTGCCCGTGCCAGGCGCTCACGCAGCACGTCGACCTCGCCGGCGAACACCAGGGGCGGCAGGCTCGCGATCTTGGCCGATGCGGCGCCGACAGCGTCGGGATTGGGCCAGCTGGGCTGCTGCTTGATGGGGAGCGTCCGCCAGTAATCCATACCCGCGATCACGTCGGGATCGGCGAGTACTACGGGTTCGGACGGGTCAACCACGAGATGTTTCCTTAGCTGTGACGAATACTGGCGAATCAGGATCGGACTGGGGCGCAAAGCCCCGCAAAGCCTATCGGCTTCGAGAAGCCTTCTTCTCCTTGACGGAACTTGCGTACACGTCCACATATTCCTGGCCGCTGATTCGGCTGAGTTCGTACATGATCTCGTCAGTGATGGAGCGCAGGATGAACCTGTCGCTCTCCATGCCCTCAAAGCGGGAGAAATCGAGTGGCTCGCCGAAGATGACGCCGACGCGGCGGACTTTGGGAAGCTTGCTTCCGATCGGCATGACCTTCTCGGTGTCGACCATGGCGACGGGAACGACGGGAACGTGTCCCTCGAGAATCATGCGGGCCACACCCGTGCGGCCGCGATACATCTTGCCGTCGGGGCTGCGGGTGCCTTCCGGGTAGATCCCGAGCACATTCCCTTTCGCGATGACGGCAAGCCCGGTGTTCAGCGACGCCTCTGAGGCCTTGCCGCCAGATCGATCGATGGGCAGCATCCCGGTGCCGAGCAGGAAATGCTTCGTCGCCCAATTCTTGAAGCCCTTGCCCGTGAAGTAGTCACTCTTTGCGAGGAAGTAGATTCGGCGGTCGATGAGCAGCGGCAGGAACACGGAGTCGATGAACGACAGGTGGTTGCTGGCCAGGATGACGCCGCCGGTCTTGGGGATGTTCTCGAGCCCGACGATCCAGGGGCGGAAAACCGTCTTAATCAGCGGTCCAGCCACCAGGTTCTTCATGAACCAGTAGAACATCGCACCAACCTCCGACCGGGAAATCTCTACTCTAATGCCGCCACGCTGGGCCTCAGGCTCGATTGATCAGGCGAGCACACTCAATCGCGCAAGATCCGCGGCGCCGACCACTCCGGCGTTATTCACGAGCTCGGCGATCACGAACTGCGGCTCGGGGTGATATCCACGGGCCGGCAGGTTCTCTCGATAGGAATCACGGATCGGATCGAGCAGCAGGTCACCGGCGACCGAGACTCCCCCGCCGAACACGAACATTTCGGGGTCGAGCACCGCGCTCAGCGAAGCACACGCCTGCCCGAGCCAATGTCCGAGCTGCTCGAGTGCACGAAGCGCTCCCGGGTCTCCCTCGGAGATGAACGCACCGAGGATGCTGCCGTCAAGCTCGCCCTCAAGACGTCTGGCCTCCGCCAGCGGCAGGCCAATTCCGCCGACATCCGCTATCTCATTCGCCATTCTGAGCAGGGCACGACCCGAACCATATTGCTCAATGCATCCTCGGGCCCCACAGCCACAGGGCAGTCCGTCGGGAACGATGCGCATGTGGCCGATTTCGGCCCCGGTGCCGAAGCCTCCGCGGAACAGGCCGCCGCGCGTGACAATGGCACCACCGACGCCCGTGCCGATGGTCAGCATGGTCATGTCGCTGACGGTCCGCCCGGCGCCGAACCTGTATTCGGCCCACCCTGCGGCGTTCGCGTCGTTGTCGATTGTCACAGGGAGGGCGAGTCTCTGCGTGAGACGATCCCGCAGCGGCTCGTTTCGCCAGTTGATATTGGGCGTGTAATAGACGGTCGACTGCTCTACGTCGATAAATCCGGGCGCCGCGACACCCACCGCGGCGATCTGATGGCGACTGGCGAGGCTCTGCACCATCTCGACCACAGCGTCGACGATTGCTTCTGAGTCGCCAGCATTGGTGGCAACTCTCTCCTCATCAACGATGAGGCCGTCCTCGGTCACGACGGCGCCAGCGATCTTGGTTCCACCGATGTCAATTCCTATGGCTTGCACGATGGATGAGTTTACCCACGAGAGCGACGCGGCCGCCCAAAAGCTCTCCGTCGCGGCTCCAAATGCCCGCGAATGTCCCGAATCGCCCCGTAGACTGGGCGCCAAAGCCCCGACCGGTGCCAAAGGAGTTGCCGTGCAACAGTTCGACGTCCCCGCCCTAGTAGAAGCTGACCCTTCAGCCAACACAACCGATCTGCTCATCGAGAGAGTCAAAGCGACCCCCGATCGTGCCTTGTTTTCGATCCCCACCGACGATGGTGGCTGGTCCGATGTCACAGCTGCCGAATTTCTCGCGCAGGTGAAAGCCCTCTCGAAGGGGTTCGTCGCCGCAGGAGTCGAGCCTGGAGACAGGATCGGAATCATGTGCAAGACCAGCTATGAGTGGAGCCTGATTGACTTCGCCGTCTGGTTCGCCGGTGCAGTGCTCGTGCCGATCTACGACACCTCCGCACCCAGCCAGATCCTGTGGAACCTGACCGATTCAGGCGCAAAGGGCATGATCACCGAAACGGCTGATCACTTCGCCCGTTTTGACGAGATCCGTGACGAAGTTCCCGCGGTGTCCCACACCTGGAAGATCGACGTCGGTGACCTCGACAAACTGGCCGCATCGGGCGTCGGCGTTCCTGACGAAGAAATCGAACGCCGCCGCAATCTCGCCACCGGCGCCGATCTGGCCACCCTCATCTACACGTCGGGAACCACGGGCAAGCCCAAGGGCTGCGTCCTGACCCATGCCAACTTCGTTGAGACCTGCCGCAATGCGGCCAAGGCGATCCCTGAGGTCGTGAACCCGGAGTCGAGCACCCTGCTCTTTATCACCATGGCTCACATCTTTGCCCGCTTCATCGCGGTGCTGTCGGTGCACGGTGGCGTGAAGGTCGGTCATCAGGCAGACACGAAGCAGCTTCTGCCCTCCATGGGCTCGTTCAAGCCGACCTTCCTGCTCGCCGTACCCCGCGTCTTCGAGAAGGTGTACAACTCGTCAGAACAGAAGGCTGAGGCCGGCGGCAAGGGCAAGATCTTCCGCAAGGCCGCCCAGGTGGCCATCGCTCACTCCAAGGCTGTCGACGCTGGCAATGTTCCCTTGGGGCTCAAGATCCAGTTCGCGGTGTTTGACCGGCTCGTGCTGAGCAAGATTCGTGCGGCTCTCGGTGGTCGCGTGAAATATGCCGTCTCAGGTTCCGCTCCCCTGGGCCTACGACTCGGGCACTTCTACCGCAGCCTCGGCCTCACGATCCTCGAGGGCTACGGCCTCACCGAGACCACGGCGCCCATCTCGGTCAACCTCGCGTCCAACTTCAAGATCGGCAAGGTCGGCCCGCCGCTCCCCGGAGTTTCGGTGCGCATCGCTGAAGACGGTGAAATCCAGGCGAAGGGTGTCGACATCTTCGCCGGCTACTGGAACAACGAGGCCGCCACTGCCGAGTCTTTCGACGGCGAGTGGTTCCGCACGGGTGACATCGGAGTGATCGACGACGACGGCTACCTCGAAATCACCGGGCGCAAAAAAGAGATCATTGCGACCGCGGGTGGCAAGAAGGTCGCTCCGGCGGTTCTCGAAGATCCCATCAGGGCCAATCCGATCATCGGCCAGGTCATCGTGGTCGGCGATCAGAAGCCGTTCATCGCCGCTCTCATCACCCTCGACGACGAGATGCTGCCGGTGTGGCTGAACAACAACGGGCTCGATGCGTCAATGTCCCTCGCCGAGGCGGTCACCAACCCAAAGGTGATGGCAGAGGTGCAGTCAGCAGTCGATGCCGCGAACTCACAGGTCTCGCGAGCGGAATCCATCCGCAAGTTCACACTCCTCGATGCGGAACTGACCGAAGCAAGTGGTCATTTGACGCCGAAGATGAGCATCAAGCGCAACGTGATCCTGAAGGATTTCGCTGACTCGATCGAGAGCATGTACTCCGCGGCCGGCGCGCCCGAGACAGAAGGCATCTCGCTGAGCCAGTAGCGCCAGAAGAAATTAGTACCAGGGGGCCATGCGGATCAACCGCATGGCCTCTTTCTTTGCCGCGGGCTCGAGTCCCTCAATGAACAGATGGCCGTCGAGGTGATCGGTCTCATGTTGGAGCGCCTGTGCCATGAGGCCGTCGCCGCTGAGTTCGACCGGGTTACCGTCAAGATCCACCCCGGTTACCCTCGCGAACGGGTGGCGCAGGCGAGGGAAGTAAAACCCGGGCACCGAGAGACAGCCCTCGTCGACGAGCTCAGCCTCGCCGGAAACTTCGACGAGGGTGGGGTTGATGATGTAGCCGATCACGCCGTCGATGTTGTAGCTGAACGCCCTGAGGCTGACACCGATCTGATTGGCTGCGACACCCGCTCGGCCGGGCAGCGTCACGGTCTCGATCAGGTCATCGACCAACGCGGTCGCCCTGGGGTCTCCGACCCTTACGGGGTCACAGGCAGAGCGCAAAACTGGATCGCCGAAAACGCGAATCTGTCGTTCCGTCATTGATTCAGGATGCCCGTTGCTCGTCGAGGCCATCGACAACGATGGCGGCCAGCTCCCGCGCAGCGTTGCGCGTGTTCGACTTCAGCGAGAGGTACCTGATCACCGAGCCCGTGGCGAGTGTCGGGTCATACGGGATGCGGGCGATGGCCCTGACGCGCGACTGGAAGTGCGCCTCGATCTCTTCGAGTTTCACGAGGTTGGTGCCCTGTGTGGCGGTGTTGAGGGCCACGACGGCGTTCTTGACCAGTTCGGGATACCCGTTGGACTCCAGCCAGGTCAGTGTCTCAGACGCAAGCCTCGCCTCGTCGACGCTGCCGCCCGAAACGATGATGATGGAATCTGCCCGCTGGAGGGTCGCGCTCATTGCGGAGTGCAGCATCCCTGTTCCGCAGTCGGTGATCGCCACCGAGTAGAAGCGCTCGGCGATGTCAGCGACGACGTTGTAGTCATCTTCGTCGAAGGCCTCGGAGACCGTCGGGTCCGCGTCGGAGGCGAGCACGTCCATTCTTGTTTCGTCCCGCGAGATCAGCGTTTGGAACTCGCTGAAGGTGGTGACGGAACGGGCACGGGTGATGACATCCCGAACTGTAGCTCGCGTGTTTCTGGTGATGCGCTCCGCGAGCGTGCCGCGGTCGGGGTTGGCGTCGATGGCGATGACGCGGTCGTCGCGAACGTCGGCCATGGCCATCCCCAGCAGCGCAGAAATGGTGGTCTTACCCACACCACCCTTGCGGGTCAGGACGGCCACGAACCTCGTGCCGCCTTCGAAATTCTTGCTGATCCGGGCGTCGATGGATTTGCGGTGGCGCACAGCGTACGAGTCTCCAACGTTCACCCCATGGAACGTCGCCGTATACAGAAGATGCTGCCAGAAACCCTCAGGGGCCGACTTTTTTCGGCCCTTTCCCTGGACGATCAGGCGCTCGGCGGTGAGCATGGTGGCAGGCTCAGGTCGAGCTGAGATTTCTCCACGCTGGCGACCGCGGCGGGTGTAGACATCATCAGGCGCCGGGAGGGCAGGGATGACGACTTCTTCAACCGCACCCTCGGGCATCGTGGCAACCTCATCGGCCACCATGGTCACGGTTGTTGTGGCGGGGCCCGAAACATCCATATAGTCCGGATTGATGGCGACTTCGGAGATTGAGACCGCCGCCTCGTCGTCTGGAGTGACATGCACCTGCACGGGCAGCGACATCGTGAACGTCACGCTTTCGGTCGTCGGCTCAACCCGGGCGAGCTCGGTCACAGCCTCGGACTCGGACTCGGACTCGGACTCGTCAATCTCGTCGGACTCGTCAGATTCGTCGTCTTCGAGCTCGGCGTCGTCCTGAACCTCTGCCGTCGTCACGTCATCGTCGT
This sequence comes from Salinibacterium sp. G-O1, assembly GCF_030063305.1. Taxonomy (GTDB): domain Bacteria; phylum Actinomycetota; class Actinomycetes; order Actinomycetales; family Microbacteriaceae; genus Rhodoglobus. The sequence continues at coordinate 142,815 of NZ_JASISV010000002.1, read as the reverse complement.
CGAAGGAATCGATCGACTCCGCCGACGCGGCGTCCTCGTTGGTGGTGCGGCTGTTAACCAAGGTCGATCCCTTTCGGTGCAAACACCCAACTTTACCGGGTCAGAATTCGATATTATCCTCACCTCTGCGCTTGCTGAGAGTAGACCTATCGGTCTCGCTTACTCGATGACGACCAGCAGATCGCCCGCATCGACCTGTTGGGTCTTAGGCACTGCCAGCCTCACAACCTTGCCTGCAACGTTCGCGGTGATCGCGGCCTCCATCTTCATGGCCTCGATGGATGCGACGCTCTGGCCGACCTCGACGGTGTCACCTTCGGCGACCTGCAGCGTGACCACCCCGGAGAACGGTGCGGCAACATGACCAGGCTTGGTGGCATCCGCTCTCTCCGCCGACGTGATGTCGACGGTGATGCTGGCATCGCGGACGAAGACCGGGCGCAGTTGCCCGTTGAGGGTAGCCATCACGGTGCGCATGCCCTTGTTGTCGGCCTCGCCGATGGCCTCGAGACCGATGAACAGGCTGACGCCCTTTTCGATCTCCATCACATGCTCGACGCCCTGGTGCAGCCCGTAGAGGTAGTCGACGGTGTCGAGCACCGAGAGGTCGCCATAGGTTTCGCGACTCTGCTCGAATATCTTCGCCGGCCCGGCGAACAGAAGCCTGTTGAGCGCAGCGCGGCGGCTCAGGGAGTCGCCATCAAGTGCCTGCTGGTCCTCAGCCGTGATCGGTTCGATGCCGATCTTCACGGTGCGCCCCTTGAGCACCTTCGAGCGGAAGGGCTCTGGCCATCCACCCGGAAGCTCTCCGAGTTCGCCAGCCATAAATCCGATCACCGAATCCGGGATGTCGTACTTGTCGGGGTTCTGCTCGAAATCATCCGGATCGGCATCGGCAGCCGCGAGAGCCAGGGCGAGGTCGCCCACCACCTTCGACGACGGCGTCACCTTGGGCGGACGCCCCAACATGCGGTTCGCCGCCGCGTACAGGTCTTCGATCTTCTCGAAGTGGTCCGCGAGCCCGAGGGCGATGGCCTGTTGGCGCAGGTTTGAGAGCTGTCCGCCGGGAATTTCGTGCTTGTAGACGCGGCCCGTTGGCCCCGGCAGTCCAGACTCGAACGGCTTGTACACGTGGCGAACTGCCTCCCAGTACGGCTCGAGATCCGAGACGGCCTGCAGCGAGATCCCCGTGTCGCGATCGGTATGGGCGAGAGCCGCGACGAGAGCTGACGCCGACGGCTGGCTGGTCGTGCCAGCCATGGGCGCGCTGGCGACATCCACAGCATCCGCACCGGCACGCGACGCCGCAAGAAGTGTGGCGAGCTGCCCACCCGCGGTGTCGTGGGTGTGGACGTGCACCGGAAGATCGAAACGGTCGCGCAGTGCGCTGACGAGCTGGAACGCGGCATCCGCCCGCAACAGGCCTGCCATGTCCTTGACCGCCAGGATGTGCGCACCGGCCTCGACCATCTGCTCGGCGAGACGCAGGTAGTAGTCGAGCGTGTAAAGGTCCTCAGCAGGATCGAGCATGTCGCCGGTGTAGCACATGGCAACTTCTGCGACGCTAGAACCCGTCTGCAGCACAGCGTCGATCGCCGGTCGCATCTGGTTGACATCGTTCAGCGCGTCAAAGATGCGGAAGATGTCGACGCCGCTGGCCGCCGCTTCGTTCACGAACGCGTCGGTGACCTCGGTCGGATACGGCGTGTAACCGACGGTGTTCCGGCCGCGCAGCAGCATCTGGATGGCGATGTTCGGAAGGGCCTCCCGCATGGTGGACAGCCGCTCCCACGGGTCTTCACCAAGGAACCGAAGAGCCACATCGTAGGTCGCGCCTCCCCATGCCTCGACCGACAGCAATTCGGGGGTGAGGCGGGAAACGTGCGGGAGCACAGCAGCGAGGTCGCGCGTGCGCACCCGCGTCGCAAGAAGCGACTGGTGGGCGTCGCGGAAGGTCGTCTCCGTTACCGCAAGCGGCACCTGCGCGCGAAGGGCACTCGCGAAGCCCTCTGGTCCGAGTTCAAGAAGTCGCTGGCGCGAGCCTGCGGGCGCCGGGGCCTCAAGATCAACGACAGGCAGCTTCAGCTTCGGGTCGATGAGCCCTTCGCCGCTTCCGTTCGGCTGGTTGACTGTGACCTCGGCAAGCCAGTTCAGGATGCGAGTACCGCGGTCTTTCGACTGGCGGCCCGTCACGAGCCACGGGCGCTCCTCGATGAACGAGGTGCTCAGGTCTCCCGCGATGAAATCCGGATCGTCAAGAACGGCCTGCAGGAACGGGATGTTCGTGGTGACGCCGCGAAGTCGGAATTCTGCGAGACCACGGCGAGCTCGCGTGACCGCTGCGGTGAAGTCGCGACCGCGGCAGGTCATTTTCACGAGCATCGAGTCGAAGTGCGGTGAGATCTGGGCGCCAGCCGCGACGGTTCCGCCGTCGAGACGGATGCCTGCCCCACCGGGTGAGCGGTACGTGGTGATCTTGCCGGTGTCTGGCCGGAAGCCATCCGCCGGGTCTTCCGTGGTGATGCGGCACTGCAGCGCGGCGCCGCGAAGTTTCACGTCCTTCTGCTCAAGCCCAAGGGCGGCAAGAGTCTCGCCGAAGGCGATGCGCATCTGCGACTGGACGAGGTCAACGTCGGTGACCTCCTCGGTCACGGTGTGCTCCACCTGGATGCGAGGGTTCATCTCGATGAAGAAATGCTGACCGGCGCGCTCCCCCGCCGTGTCGAGAAGGAACTCGACGGTACCGGCGTTGGCGTAGTTGATGGACTTTGCGAACGCGATCGCGTCACGGTACATCGCCTGGCGTGTGGTCTCGTCGAGGTTCGGCGCAGGCGCGATCTCGATCACCTTCTGGTGACGACGCTGCACTGAGCAGTCGCGTTCGAACAGGTGCACGGTGTTGCCCTGCGAGTCCGCAAGAATTTGCACCTCGATGTGGCGCGGTCGAACCACGGCCTGCTCGAGGAACATGGTCGGGTCACCGAACGCGCTGTCGGCCTCACGCATGGCTTCCTCGAGGGCTCCGCGGAGCGCATCCTTCGATTCGACTCGGCGCATTCCACGACCACCACCGCCGGCGACAGCCTTGGCGAAGATCGGGAAGCCGATCTCGTCAGCACCGGCCAGCAGTTCGTCGATGTCCTTCGAGGCCGGCGTCGACTTCAGCACTGGCACACCCGCGGCGATGGCGTGCTCTTTCGCTGTGACCTTGTTGCCTGCCATCTCGAGTACGGTCGTCGGCGGCCCGATGAACGTAATTCCGGCCTCGGATGCAGCCTGCGCCAGGTCGGGGTTTTCTGACAGGAAGCCGTAGCCCGGGTAGATTGCGTCGGCACCGCACTCTTTCGCGACCCGGATGATCTCACTCACATCGAGATAGGCCCGGACGGGATGGCCTTTCTCGCCGATCTGGTAGGCCTCGTCGGCCTTGAGACGGTGCATCGAGTTGCGATCTTCCCAGGGGAAGACTGCAACGGTCCTGGCCCCCAGCTCGAAAGCAGCGCGCATAGCGCGGATCGCAATTTCGCCGCGATTCGCTACAAGAATCTTCGTGAACATCCGGTCCTTTCCTGACGCTGCCCAGCATATGGGAGCACGACGCTGGCAATTACCCAAGCAGATGCCTTAAATTTCGACTCCTTTTAGGTTCTTCAACAGTAGTGAAGGTATCGTCGTTACTCGTGCATGTACTCAGCGTCAGCTCCCTCAAGGGGGGCGTGGGAAAGACCACCGTGACGCTCGGGCTGGCCTCGGCCGCGTTCGCCCGTGGTGTCCGAACCCTCGTCGTCGACCTTGACCCACAGTCCGATGTCTCGACCGGGATGGATATCGAGGTGGGCGGGCATCTGAACATCGCCGACGTCCTCGCCTCCCCCAAGGAAAAGATCGTGCGGGCAGCCATAGCGCCCAGCGGCTGGACCAAGGGGCGACCCGGAACGGTGGATGTGCTCATCGGCTCGCCGTCTGCGATCAACTTCGATGGTCCGCATCCGAGCATCCGCGACATCTGGAAGCTTGAAGAGGCTCTCGCTCACGTCGAGGCCGACTACGACCTCGTGCTCATCGACTGTGCACCCTCGCTCAACGCGCTCACGCGCACCGCATGGGCCGCCAGCGACCGGGTCGCGATTGTGACCGAGCCTGGACTCTTCTCCGTCGCCGCCGCCGACCGCGCACTGAGGGCGATCGAGGAGATCAGACGAGGCCTCTCACCGCGACTCCAGCCGCTGGGCATCATCGTCAACCGCCTCCGGTCGCAGTCACTCGAGCACCAGTTCAGGATCAAGGAGCTGCGCGACATGTTCGGGCCGCTCGTTCTCAGCCCTCAGCTCCCGGAGCGCACATCGCTGCAGCAGGCTCAGGGCGCCGCAAAGCCCCTGCATGTCTGGCCCGGTGAAAGTGCTCAGGAAATGGCACGCAACTTTGATCAGCTGCTCGAACGGGTCATGCGCACCGCTCGCATCGGCGACTTCGCGAACGATTCCGTCTAACCAGACTCGTGCGTCACGGCGTCAGCCGCGCGTGCACAGACCTCGCCTGTAAGGGCGGGACGTGCGCTGCTCTGCTCTGCTCTGCTGCCTGACGCTATGAAGCGCGGACGGAGCGACGTTTTGCGAGCTCGTCCATGGGGTCTTCGCCCTTGACCGAATCGAGTTCGACGAGGTCGTGCTCCACTTCGCGCAGAACCTTGCCGACGGCGATGCCGAAGACGCCCTGGCCGCGGCTGACGAGGTCGATGACCTCGTCGTTCGACGTGCACAGGTAGACACTCGCGCCGTCGCTCATGAGAGTGGTCTGGGCGAGGTCATTGATGCCGGATTCGCGCAGCTGGTTGACGGCTACCCGAATCTGCTGCAGTGAAATCCCGGTGTCCAGGAGGCGCTTGACGAGCTTGAGAACGAGGATGTCGCGGAAGCCGTACAGACGCTGCGAACCCGATCCTGCGGCACCGCGAACCGTGGGCTCCACGAGCTGGGTGCGTGCCCAGTAATCGAGCTGACGGTAGCTGATACCAGCCGCTCGAGCGGCGACCGCGCCGCGGTATCCGGCGTCTGAATCGAGCTCGACCATTCCGTCGGTGAAGAGCAGGCCGAGGTCGTAGCGGGAAGACTCGCTACGGCTGAGTTCACTCATGGCACATGCCCCTTAATGCTGGAGAGTACAAACATTCATCTTGCAGTTGACACTTAGTGTTGCGTCTAACCCCAAGGTACTCACGCCCCGCGCTTCGAACGACGACATTCGTCAGGCGTGTCGAAATGGGGGGTGTCTCGAACGTACTACGAATCGAGCCTCGTGAGGGCGGATCGGATAAGACTGCTGCGCACAATTTCTAGCTGGCCGGCGATTTCACGCGCCATTTCTGCCGCGCGCGCACGACTTGACGCGTCTTTGCGCCTCGCCACCGGCATGAGAGCATTTTCGATCAGGCCGAGCTCGCGCTCTGCCGACGCGCGGAAGCCGCGAAGGTGCCGCGGCTCGATTCCGGAACGCTGCAACTCGACGAGCGACTTCAGTACCGCGAGGGCATCCTCGCCGAACAGGTCGGCAGGAACGATGAGAGACGCTGAAATCGCGTCACCGAGCAGCATCGAATTGGCGCCCGCCTCCCGGATCAGTTCGTCACGGCTCAGCTTCCGCTCGGTGGAGAGCATTGACGGGCCTGGGAGCATTCCACCGGGCAACTCAGGGGAACGGCCGGCATCAAGTTCGGTCAGGTAGCCCCTGATTACTTTGAGCGGCAGGTAGTGATCGCGCTGCATCGACAATACGAAACGCAGACGTTCCATGTCGGCCGTCGAAAACTTGCGGTAACCCGACTCCGTTCGTGCCGGAGAGACGAGTTGACGTTCCTCCAGGAACCGGAGCTTGGATGGCGTGAGGTCAGGAAATTCCGGACTCAGTTTCGCCAGCACCTGCCCGATGCTCAGAAGGCTCGGGCTCCCAGACGCTCTCGACTGGGCAGCACTGCCCGCCACTACCGCCCGGCCAGGTGCGCGAGGTCGAGTCGTGACGCATAGAAGGTAAGCCGGAACTTTCCGACCTGCACCTCGGCGCCATCGCTCAGCAGCGCGGTATCGATGCGAACTCCATCAAAATAGGTGCCGTTCAGCGAGCCGAGGTCTTTGACCGAGAAGGCGGTGCCATGGCGAAGGAATTCAGCATGACGGCGCGACACTGTCACGTCGTCGAGGAAGATGTCTGCCTCGGGGTGACGACCGACGGTCGTCACGTCAGCATCGAGCAGAAAACGCGCACCGACGTTGGGTCCGCGGCGCACAACAAGCAGCGCCGATCCGGACGGCAGCGCGGAGATCGCGTCCTGCTCCTCCGGCGATGCGGAACTATCGAGCGCAGCGAGTTGTGCCGCAAACTCGTCGCCGTACGTGACTGTCGTATCGTCGCGCGGCGTTGAGGACTCTTCAGGCACAGCTACTCCCAGTTCAGCTTTGTCGGGCGTTGCGCCCTCGGGGAGGTCGGCGCCGTCGAAAGAATTGTCATGTCCAGCCATTGCGGTCCTCCCCTATAGACCACAGTAACGGATCAGACGCGTCACTCGCCCCGCCGATTTCGGGTTGAGACCGTATTCTTTCGGCCACATTGCCCGTCGTGTTACCCAGTCGGTTGGGTGGCCGACAGGCTAGCGTTTAAACCATGTCGTGCATCCGCTTCAACACCCCAGCCCAGCGAAAGCAAATGAGGGCCATGGCGCCGGCGATGTTGACTGCCGAGCAGGCGGCAACGCTTCATCCAGCTCCGGATATTACCGAGAGCAAGATTGCGAGACTTCGCCTCCTGGCGACCAACACGAACCCCAAGATTCGCGAGAGCGTCGCAAGCAGCCTGAATACCCCGGAAGATCTGTTCGTCACTCTGGCTACCGACTCGGACGAGGGCGTCCGAGCATGCGTGGCTCGCAACGAATCCGTGCCGTGCGATGTACTGCGGTCGCTGGTCGCCGACCCGTCGGAACGGGTGCGTGGCTTTCTGGCACTGAACTTCTTCGTTCCAGCCGACACGATGGAACAGCTCGCGCACGACCAGAGCGACACGGTTCGAGGGCTTGTGCAATGGAAGACGGATGTCGCAGCCGTTTAGTGCCGGCCTCGCTCGAGGCCGCTTACTTCGGCGTCGGCCATGACGGGGCTCTCGGCGCGCGTCGATAGCTGGCTGTGGGCCGTGAGGGTGTTCAAGACCCGGTCTGCCGCCACCGCAGCCACGCGCTCCGGCCATATCCGCGTCAACGGAGACCGCGCCAAGGCCGCCCAGCACGTGAAGGCCGGGGACGAGGTGAGGGTGCGGATCGCGGGTTTCGATCGCATCCTGATCGTGCGCGACATCCTCTCTAAGCGGGTCGGGGCGATAGTCGCCGTCGAGGCATACACAGACATCAGCCCGCCACTGCCAGCACCAGAGGAGGTCGCAATGCTTCCGCGGCGCGACCGAGGGGCGGGCCGACCCACGAAACGCGAACGCCGCGACATGGAAAAGTTGCGGGGCAGAACAACCGACGAGCTGGGATGACCAGACACGTCTGGCGGGGTACGCTCGGGAGACGAGCCGCCCGGCTCACAGGAGGATAACGTCATGGCCGATAAGTCACCGAAGAAAACCACAGCCAAGACTGCAGCCAGCAAGTCTCTCAAGGAGAAGCGCGCTGACAAGAAAGACAAGGCCGCCAGCAAGCGCAAGGACTAACCTCCGTCAGTGGCACGGGGCATGCTCACATCATGACTCATGGAATCATTCCCCCGTACCTTCTGAGACGCATCTCGCGGCTCGATGACGCGAAGTTCGCGGTGGCAGCCCATGCCGCCCGCGTCGCGCTGAAGCACGATCGTGAATTTCGGTCGGTGCGCTTCGACCTCAGTTTCGACGAGAACTATGACCTTGTCGCCACTCTGGTCGATGCGCCCGATCGTACGGTTTCGGATGCTGGCAGCACGGAATCCCTGCCCGGCACCGTGGTTCGCAGCGAGGGCGACGCGCCAGTGGGCGATGCCGCCGTGGACGAGGCGTACGACGGCCTCGGCGCCACGTTTGCGCTGTATTCCGAGGTCTACGGCCGCAACTCGATCGACGGGGCTGGTCTCCCCCTGAACGCGACCGTGCATTACGGCGATCGGTACGACAATGCGTTCTGGGATGGCGAACGCATGGTTTTCGGCGACGGAGACGGCGAAATCTTCTCCAGGTTTACGGCCTCCCTGTCCGTCATCGGGCACGAACTGTCGCACGGAGTAACGCAGTACAGCGCCAGTCTCGTGTACCGCGACCAGTCCGGCGCCCTCAACGAGTCGGTGTCCGACGTCTTCGGCGCACTCGTCGAGCAGCATTCTCGCAACGAGTCGGTCGGTGATGCCAGCTGGCTCATTGGGGAGGGCATCTTCACCGATGAAGTCGAGGGGTCGGCACTGCGTTCCCTCAAAGCACCCGGCACAGCGTACGACGACGACATTCTCGGCAAAGATCCCCAGCCGGCGCATTTCGACGACTTTGTGTACACCGATGAAGACGGTGGCGGGGTGCATCTCAATTCGGGGATTCCCAACCGCGCGTTCTATCTCGTCGCCGAGGCACTCGGGGGCAACGCCTGGGATCGAGCGGGCCAGATTTGGTATGACACGATCACCGGGCCGATCCTCACGGCGCGAGCCGATTTTTCCGCCTTCGCCGCAGCGACCCTTGATGCGGCTGGTTCCCGGTACGGCTCCAGGTCAGCCGAGGTGAGCGCGGTTCGCGCCGGATGGGCCGGAGTCGGGATCAGGCCAGCTTCAGCCCCCAGGCCCGCGAAGATCGGTTGATCAACATGCCCGCTGTCCTGACCATCACCGTCGCCCGCTCGGGCGGCTTCGCGGGCATCACCCGCAGGTGGTCGGTGTCGGCGGCCCTCGACGAAGCCGACGAACTCATCGAGCTTGTCGACGCCTGTCCGTGGCCCAGGGTCGCAAAGGACGAAGTCTCGCGGGATCGCTTCGTCTATGTGATTACCGTGCGAGCCCCACGCAAGCGTCGATCAGCAACAGTGCCGGAATCGGCGCTCACGGGACCGTGGAAAACTCTCGTGAATCGCGTGCAGGAAGAACCAGCCGAGCCGGCCGCGCCTCCCACTCCCCCGCCGTCGCGCTGACGCCGGGCCGGTTTACGCCTTTGGCGCCGGGGTGTTCGGCGTGCCAGTTCGACCGGTAGTCGGGGCAGCGGTCGCCGTGGCGCCGGCAATCCCCTTGCCGATGGCATCTCCGGTCATCCGGCCCGTGATGATGTCGGAAATGTCGATGCCGACCAGGTCTTTCAGGATCTGATTGACGGTAGTCAGCTGCGTCGCGACGTTCTGACCGACCTGCTCTGAGCCTTTGCCGTCTGACGAGATCACTGTCATGTTCGAGATCGAGGCGAGAGGTTCGGACGCCGCGCGCACGATGTCGGGCAGCTGCGCGATGACCTGCTGACGCAGCAGGTCGCCCGCGCCCTGCTCGAGCGCCTCGGCGCGGGCCCTGGTGGCCTCCGCCTCAGCATTTCCCTTGGCCCGGATCGAGGCGGCTTCGGCTTCACCTTCGGCCTGAAGTGCCTCGGCGGCCGCGATTCGGCGGCTCCTCTCAGAGATACCCTCGGCCTCAACGGCCTCGGCAGCGCTGCGACGACGGTTGCGCTCCGCGACACCCTCGGCTTCGATGGCTTCGGCACTCGATCGACGCGCGTCGCGGTCAGCGTTGGCGGCGGCGACGGCGGCCGTAGCATCCGCTTCGGCCTTCTTTCCGATGGAGTATGCCTCGGCGTCTGCGACGGCACGAATCTCTGCGTCGAGCTCCTGCTTGCGAAGGCCAACGCGCTTGCCCGCCGTGACTTCCTGCTGGGCCACGACCTCCTGCTGGGCGATCGCCTCGGCGAGCGGTGCGGCCGCGGCCGCCTCCGCACGAGCCTTGTCCGTCTCCTTCTGGATCTCGGCATTTCGCAGGTCGAGCTTGCGCTGCGACTCGGCAACCGCCTGGTCTGCACTGATCCTGGCCTCTTCAGACGCCTGGCGTGACACCGACTCGGCGATCTCAGCGACCTGCTTTACGCGGGCGGCTTCGCCTCGACCGAGGTCGCGGATGTAGCCGTTGTCGTCGTCGATTTCCTTGATCTGCAGGGTGTCGATGGTGAGTCCCTGCACGTCGAGGGATTCGCGCACAGCCTCGAGGACCTGCCCCTGCAGCGCCGAGCGGTTGGTGATGATCTCGGTGACCGTCAGCTGTCCGACGATCGATCGCACCGATCCACTCAGCACCTCTTCGGTGGATGTCTCGATCTGGTCCTGCTGGTTCAGGAATCGTTGCGCTGCTGCACGCACCATCGACTCGGATCCGCCGACCTTGACGACCGCGACAGCGTTGACACGGATGGTGATGGCGTCGCGGGTTTGCGCGGTCGCCTGAACATTGAGCTGGCGGCTGCGAAGACTGAGCTTGAAGTGGGCCTCGATGATGGGCTTGACGAACACCCGGGAGCCGAACACGACTTTCTGGCCGGCATTCTCGGTTTCCGCCTCGCCCATCTTCAGGGCTTTTTGACGCGACGTGACGATGATCGCCTCGTCAGGTTTCGCGACCTTGATTCCACGTAGCAACGTTATGAGGACGACAAGTGCGACAAGAACGACGACCCCAATGAGGATGGCGTTGGTCACGAACTCTGGGGAAAACATTTATGGGAGCCTTTCGAGCGGCGCAATGGTCGGATCGAGCCTACCGGTCTGCTCCCGAGCATTTCTCGAGACTCAGGCCGCTGGACTGCGGGTTGCTGCTGTTATGAGGGGTCGAGGCCACCGAGGCGCCGCAGCACAGCGTTCAGCAGGGTGCCCTCCGCATCCGGAATGACGTGATGGTTCAAATAGATGCCCTCGAGCCACGGCAACACCTCGTCAGCGGGCAGGCCGATCACATCCCAATCCACGCCGGGCACCGCCTTCGATCGGGGCGACCCTGTGTTCGGATCGGTCCAGGCTTCGGCGATCGGCTGATCGGGTTCTGACTCCCCCGCGCCCCAGGCAAGAGCGATGGGGTGGTTTTCGCCATCGATGTGGTCGTGCGTAACGCTGCCGGCACCGAGCCATGGGAGCGTCATCAGCTCGCCCTCGACCTCAATCTCCAGCAACTCCAACTGCACGGGCTCTTCAACCTCGCAGATGTACAGGTCGAATCCTGAGTCGTGCCAGGCAGCCGCCTGGGTGACGTCGTCGAGCAGCGCCGGCAGCAGTGCGTGGAAGTCGCTGGCGAGAGCCGTCGCCCACCGCAACAGTGCGCTGGTGTCGTCAGTCGACCACGGGCTCGAACCGCGGTGCTCGCCGGCCGCGGTGTGGAAATGGTGGTTGACACCGTCGCCCGTTGTCTCGAGATGCAACTGGCCATCCTCGAACTCGACATGGAGGTCGCTCAATTGCGCCTCGTCGTCCCAGTCGGCAAAGAGTTCGGGGTCGGCAAGAGAAAGGGGCAACACGGGCGCGGGATTCCGCCTGACTCCCAGGTTGAGAACCGCCCGCAGTCGCGTGTTGGGCATGCGCAGGCTGAGGTCAGTCATCCGTCAATTCTAAGGGCGGCAGCACCGCGATGACAGCGATAGGGGGCGCCGCGCAAGCCAGAACCCGCCCCGACGACTACCGTTGTAGGAATGACGTCCCACGACACCACCGAGAACACCGAAGCCGACACCGACACTGATGCGGTTCCCGAGACGACGGGCTTCGCGAACCTCGGGTTGAGCGACGCGGTCCTGAAGGCTGTGCGTGACGTCGGGTACGAGAATCCGTCGGCCATCCAGGCAGCGACCATCCCACCCCTGCTTGACGGCCGCGACGTCGTGGGCCTTGCGCAGACCGGCACCGGAAAAACTGCAGCGTTCGCCCTGCCCATCCTGTCGAGGCTGGATGTTTCGCAGAAGAAGCCGCAGGCGCTCGTGCTCTCCCCCACCCGCGAGCTCGCATTGCAGGTGTGTGAGGCGTTCGAGCAGTACGCGGCCCACATGCGCGGCGTTCACGTGCTGCCCGTGTACGGCGGTCAGGCATACGGCGTGCAGCTGTCGGCGCTCCGCCGTGGCGTCCACGTCGTCGTCGGTACCCCCGGGCGAATCATGGATCACCTCGCCAAGGGAACTCTCGACCTGTCTGAGCTGAAATACCTCGTGCTGGACGAGGCCGACGAGATGCTCAAGATGGGCTTTGCCGAAGACGTCGAGACGATCCTCGCCGACACCCCCGACGACAAGCAGGTCGCCCTCTTCTCGGCGACCATGCCCCCGCAGATCCGCCGCATCTCGAAGAAGTACCTCCACGATGCCGAAGAGATCACCGTCGAGAACAAGACCACCACAAGCGTCAACACCACCCAGCGCTACCTCATGGTGTCGTACCCGCAGAAGGTCGATGCGCTCACCCGCATCCTCGAGGTCGAGAACTTCGAGGGCATGATCGTGTTCGTCCGCACCAAGAACGAGACCGAAACTCTCGCCGAGAAGCTGCGCGCACGCGGGTACTCCGCCGCCGCCATCAGCGGTGATGTGGCCCAGGCCCAGCGCGAGCGCACTGTCGCCCAGTTGAAGTCGGGCAAGCTCGACATCCTGGTGGCGACGGATGTCGCGGCTAGAGGCCTCGACGTCGACCGGATCAGTCACGTGGTGAACTTCGACATCCCGATCGACACCGAATCGTATGTGCACCGCATCGGCCGCACCGGTCGGGCTGGCCGCAGTGGAGCCGCCATCAGCTTCGTCACCCCGCGTGAACGCCGGTTGCTCGGAGCGATCGAGAAGGCGACCCGACAGCCGCTGACGCAAATGCAGCTGCCGTCAGTGGAGGACGTCAACGTCACCCGCCTGGCCCGTTTCGACGACGCCATCACCGAGGCACTCAACCAGCAGGCCCGCATCGCCGCGTTCCGCGACATCGTGGGGCACTACATCAAGAATCACGATGTACCCGAGGCAGACGTTGCAGCAGCCCTCGCCGTGGTCGCCCAGGGCGAGACCCCGCTGCTGTTGTCTGCTGCCGACGAGCGCCCGCAGCGCTTCGACCGCGAAGAGCGTTCAGACCGGCCGGATCGCGGGGACGACCGCGGCGACCGCCCCGAGCGCCGCCCGCGCTCCACGAAGCCCATGTCTCCGTACCGCATCGAGGTCGGCAAGCGTCACCGTGTCGAGCCGAGGCAGATTGTGGGAGCACTCGCGAATGAGGGCGGCCTGAGCAGGGACGACTTCGGTCACATCCAGATCCGACCGGATTTCTCTATCGTCGAGCTGCCGGCCGACCTGCCGGGCCACGTGCTCGCCAAACTGAAGGACACCCGCATCAGCGGCAAGCTGATCGAGATCCGTCCGGATGCCCGCGGCGGATCGCGCCAGAGCGACCGCGGCGAACGCCCGCAGCGCTACAAGGGCTGACCCGCCACGCAGCCGGATGGGGTCGGGCGATCGGCCCGACCCGTTGGCTACATTCCGGGTACGGCCTGGGCTTCGTGAACCTCGATTTCGCACCCGCCCGGCATGTTGAGGTGTGGGTGATTCTTAGCCAGTGACAGAGCTTCATCCATGCTGGCTGCCTCGATCATTGAGTAGCCGCTGACCTCACGGGTGCTGGGTTCTGTTGCTCCGCCCGGGGAAACGCGCACCCCGTTGGCGAGGGGCGTACCGAAGTCGGCCAGATGCTCGCCGGCCTCGCCAGCCCAACTCATCCATTGGCCCATGACCTCCTGCATGTCCGCATCGTTTGGCGGTGTTGCGTCTGCCGGGCTCATGGGGGCGTGGTAGATGAACAAGTACTTGGTCATGATTTCCTTCTTTCATCGCGGGCCGACCGACGGATGCCGGTGGGCGCCGTCGAGCGTCAGGTACGCGCGACGGAGTCGATAGTGCTGGAAAGGGTGTTGAGGCAGCCGATCCAACCCAGCTCGTGGGCCGCAACGGATTCGGGCGATGCCAACGTGCTGTGGAAGATGTTCACGCGTGTTCCATCTGGTACTTCGTCGAACCGCACCTCCACGCGAGAAACGTGCGGGTCACCCTCCCACGACCACGTGTAGACGAGCAGTTCGGGGGCCTCGACCTCGAGGTATTCGCCCACGATCACCGACATCTCATCGCTGCCGTGAATGAGCTCGAATCGGTACTGACCACCGGCGCGCGCGTCGATGGTCGCCTTGGTCGGGCCATAGTCCGTGAGCGAGGGGCGCATCCACTGGCACGCGTGCGTTTCATCGGTCCAGAGTTGCCACATCGTGTCGCGGCTCACCGCGAAGGTGCGCTCGAGCGTGAGACTTAGTTCGGCCATGGCTGATCCTTTGGTGTGGTCGGCGGCAGCTCGCCCTGCGACGCAAGCTTGTCGATATAGGCATCGAGCGAGTCGAGCTGGCCTTCCCAGAAGGCGCGAGTGTCGACGATCCACTTCTGCGCCTCGACAAGCGCTGCGCGGTCGATGACGAGCATGCTCTCGCGGCCGACGGATACGCGCTGCACCATACCGGCCTTCTCCAGCGCGGCGGTGTGTTTGTTCAGCAACTGGGGGGAAAGTCCGTTGTCCTGGGCCGCTTGCGACATTCGGGGCGCGCTCGCGCGGGTTGCCAGGTAGCGCACGAGGCGACGTCGGGTGGGATGCGAGAGCGCGGCAAAGACGCGGTCGAGTGCTTCTGTGGCGCTCGATTCGTCAATGTCGGCAGTCGAATAAACCATGTGGTTTATTGTTCACGCATCCGACGAGAAGCGCAAGCCTTCACTTGCCCTTACTGAACCTCCAAATGCAGGAGTGGGTTGGCCCCGGCCGGATTGACTATTGCGATCAGAATATTGGAAGGGCCATACTGTGCCCACCGTGATGCAGCGGCGCGTGCAACCAGCGCTTGGAGTCGTGATGCCGGGAGAACGAAAAGCGATCGATTCACCACTCCTGCTTGATTTCCGCCAGTTCCCCGTCAAGCCCGCACTTTTCGTTGTGCAGCAGACTCGCGAACCCACAGGCATCATTGAGCGCACCACGGGGGGTTGGACTATCGTGCACACTCCTTGGTACAAGGAGATCAACATCCCCTCCGCAAATTTGGACGGGTTATTCGTTCTCTATTTGGTGCCCTACACCGACGACACCAACCTGGTCCTTGCGTCAATCGACCAGACTTTCGAGCCATTTTTCACGTACCTCTCCGGCGCCGACTTCGGAGATGAGCTCACCAAGCTCGTCGCCTCCCAATGGCCAGAGCTCTACGAGCTGTTGCTCCATAGCAACCGTCCCGGCAGCGACCACATGATGATGATAAAAACTTTCATGGGCGGTCAGGTCCAGTGGGCGGTCGGAAGGTGTTCGCCAGCGGCCCAAGACGAGTTCCTACCGAAATTTGTTTTGGACATCATCCAAGCCGCACTGGAGGTTTTCGTCCGCACGTCTGACGTGGTCGCCTTGTCGGAAGCGCTGCCAGGACTCGTATACGTTCTTGGAGGCCCTCAACTGGGTACGCGTCGGCTGAACTCGATCGCCGAATTGCTTAGCTCCGGAGCCGGCCTCGCGACCGGAATCGCAGGCGGCTTTCAGGGGAACCTCAACGTGGTCGAAGCATTTCTCGACGCCCGCGACGTGGCCAAACAAGTGAGCAATCTAGTGGACGACCGTTGACAAGAGAGATCTGATCATGGGTGCTGTGAGTTTTCGGAGGATTCCTAAATCATTGGACGGAGATGAAATTCCGTTCGTGATCGGATTTGCGCCAGACCACAGGCAGGAGCTGGTGAACAACGGCATCGGTTTTCGTCGAGGAGAGGACCGTTTCACGATCGAACACATCCTCGATGGGGATCTCCGGGTCCGAGCGTTTGGATTGACCCTTGGCGGCCACCTTTACGTAGTTGCGTCTGCTGGACCGATGCTGGAGCCATGGTGGCCGCTGCTGAAGGCGAGTCGGCCGGATTCGACGAGGCCTGTGCTGTCGGCGGCTGCCGCCACCGGGAAAGTTCGAATGGCGGGGATGGGACTGGAAATCGCGGTCACGTTGATGCCGTTCCCTGACGAGTTCGGTGTTCTCGCGATGTACGGGATCGCTGATGACAGTACGTTCAGCGACGACAACATCACCGTGTGCATCTCGCTGTCATTGCCTGTGATCAAGACTGCGCTTCTGGCGCTATCCGAATATCGGACGTTGCTCGACGCGGCGACCGATGCGGAAGTCGCTCAAGGCGACCAAGTCGCACCGCTGGCTGGCATCCTCGAGGTCTCCGAAGAATTGGCCTCGATGGTCCCCTGGCAGCACCAGCCATGACATCCACCGTCGCCCGCCCCGACGCACCCGATCCGATGATTCGCTGCGAAGCCGCGGCCGGGGAAGAGCTCGCCGCGGCACGCCACGGCACCGAGCAAGCGTTCGTCGACAGCCCTTGGCAGCTTCCGGGAGAGTTCGTGATCGACTCCGCCGGCATTGTTCAGCTCGCGTACCGCTATCAGTATTGCAAGGACTGGCCGGACCCGCGGGTGCTCACCGCGGCGATCCGATTCGGTGGGCGCCGAACTCGGGTTACTTGCCCTTTGCAGCCGCCTTCGCCGCCCGTTTGAACTCACGAACCTTCGTGAGGGATGCCGCATCCACGATGTCCGCGACCGAGCGGCACGATCCATCCTGGCCATAGTCGCCGGCGGCCTGCTGCCAGCCATCAGCATTCAGCCCGTATTGCTTTCCGAGCAGCGCGAGGAAGATCTTCGCCTTCTGCTCGCCGAAACCGGGGAGGGCTTTGAGACGGGTGAGGATTTCGGCGCCGTTGGGCGCACCGCGAGTCCAGATCGCCGCGGCGTCCCCGCCCCAGTCGCTCACCACCGCCGCGCACAGAGTCTGCACGCGTCCCGCCATCGAACCAGGGAATCTGTGCACGGCCGGCGTGATGCGAAACACGTCCACCAGCTTCTCGGGCTCGAAAGTGGCGAGTTCGGCGACATCCAACTGACCGAGACGGTCTCTCAACTTCGCTGGGCCTGCGAACGCGGTCTCCATGGGAATCTGCTGGTCGAGGAGCATTCCGATAAGCAGGGCCAGCGGGTCGTTCGAGAGCAGGGCGTCCGACTCCGCGTCGCCCGTGATGTGCAGTGAGGGGGCCATCCCTCGATGGTGTCACGACTGGCTCCCCCCAACCAGCGTGATCGCCCAACACCTATCTACCGTGGGTGAGCGAGAGTAGTCTCGCCGCATGGACGACGAAGAGTTCACAGAGTTCGACGATCACCCTGCTGGCGGCAAGGGATATGTCGGTTTCATTGATTGGCTCAATCGAAAGCTGTACTCCACGTGGGGCCCACCGCCGGTTGGACCATATGGGCCCGTGGTCGAGCGACTCGGAGAGGCCGCCTGTCCGGTCTGCGGGCGGCCAATGTCAGAACACACGTTTGACCGCTCGGCCCACGACACGATTCTCAACTGCCCCGCCGCCCACCTGCCACGACCGTTCAACGGAAATCCGGTGAACGAGTTGGGGATGGACAAGCCTGCCGCGGGGAGCTGATCACTCAGGAAGATAACGCTGAGATGGATCTCCCCTTTCGTGATCGGCTGGATGCCGGACGTCGTCTCGCCGCCCGGCTGGCAGATCACGGCGGAGACGTAATAGTCATCGGACTCCCCCGTGGCGGCGTGCCGGTGGCCGCCGAGGTCGCCTCAGCGCTTCACGCGCCTCTTGACGTCATCGTCGTTCGCAAGCTCGGCGTGCCGTTTCAACCCGAGGTCGCAATGGGCGCGATCGGAGAGGGCGGCGTGAAGGTGCTGGATGACGACCTGATCCATCGCGCCGGCGTCACCGCCGCGCAGCTGGCGTCCGTCGAACGTTCCGAGCGCGCCACCCTCGAGGCGCGGGTGGCGCTGTTTCGGCCCGAGCCACTCGACCTGGCTGGCCGCACCGCGATCGTTGTGGACGACGGAATCGCTACCGGGGCCACCGCCTCCGCCGCCTGCCTGGTGGCCCGCGCGCTGGGTGCCGCGCGCGTGGTCATGGCCGCACCCGTCGGTGGGCCCGATGCTGTACGCCGTATCCGCGGCGCCGACGAGGTGATCTGCCTCATCCAGCCCCGCGGGTTCCACGCGGTGGGTGCGCACTACCTCAGATTTGGCCAGACATCCGAAGACGAGGTAAACGAATTACTGAGCAACGCGCGCAGGCGCAAGAAGACCGATCAGTAGAGTGTGGCGCGAAGCTAGACGAGGATTCGGATCGTGCTGGTGGTCGGGTTTTTCTCGTCCGTGATCGTCTCCCCCACGCCAACCTCGGCATGAGTGGAGATGATGGGGGTGGCCGCGGTGACCGGTGCCATCGACACGGTCTCGCTGAGCGACAGGATCGGCACTGACCGCGTGGTTTCCGGCAGCTTCCGACCACGGTGAATCACGACGATCGTCGTCATCGCCACGGGAAGCGCGACGATGCTGGGGGCGGCAACCCAGAACGACTCGCTCAGCAGGCCGTAGACACCCCACAGCAGGTATCCACCCACCAGAAGCCACTGGGTTGTCTCCGAGATCCCGGCAAGACGCACGGCGTCATTCCGGCTCTGCCAGGTCGTTCTGGCCTGAGGCAACCACATCAAAATCGAGAAGCTGGTCGCCGCGAATCCGAGCGCATTGATGACCAGAGGGTTGATGTCCATCGGGGGTGTTTACGTACTTTCTCACGGCCCCAGGGAGAACCTGTTTGGGCGACATTCTTCGAGGACATCAACAATGCCCTGCACAGCATATGCACCATGAAATCCGGCGTCAAGACCATCGCTCACCCAATTACGGGACCCGCCCTTTTTGGCCTTTCGGGCGCGGCACGGAGGGACCATTCTCGCGGCAGGAACGAGGGGAGGCGGCATGTCTGCGCACAAGCCTGGTGCGAAAGCTGACGCCTCCCCGGATGCACGCTAGGCCAGGACTCGAGCCTCCTCGAGCACCTTGACGAACTGGCCCATCCACGTGCCGTTGTCTGGCCAGGCGCGAGCGCTCACCAGATTGCCGTCGACGACCGCTCCCCCGCTCTCGAACACTCCGCCGGCGAGCTCGACGTCGATCGCCAGCTCTGGGTACGCGGAGGTGACGCGTCCCTTGAGCACATCCGCCGCGGCAAGAAGCAGCGGCCCGTGGCAGGTGGCGGCGACCGGTACGTTGCGCTCGAACATCGAGCGAACGATGCGCTTGGCGTCAGCATTGTTGCGAATGTATTCGGGAGCGCGCCCGCCCGGGACGACTGCGGCCACGTAGTCGTCGGGGTCAACGTCCCTGAACGCGATGTCGGCATCCCAGCTGTGGCCCGGCTTTTCGGTGTAGGTGTCGTATCCATCGACGAAGTCATGCACGACGAATTGCAGTTTCTTTTTCTCCGGCGCAGCGATGTGCACCTCGAATCCGGCCTCTTGCAGGCGGTGAAGCGGATAGAAGACTTCGAGTGTTTCTGCCGCGTCGCCGGTGAGAATAATGATGCGTGCCATCTGGCCAGACCTCCTTGTCAGGAGCCAGCAGCATTGCCGACTCGAGGTCAATGGTGAAAGCGGCAGTGCCGCGCCACAAGTCGCGTTCTCACCATGTGGGAAACGGATCGAAACTGAGCATGCTGCACGCCATCGAGCGGCCGTAGCATGTGAGCATGAAGTCTGCGCTGGAGCAGGATGGCAACTCGGGCACCCAAGCGGTCGAGCGACTACTCAAGGTGCTCGAGGTGGTGGGATCAAACCCCGACGGCGCGGAAGTGTCTACGATTGCCGCGGCGCTCGAGCTCAGCACGTCGACCACCTATCGGCTCGTTGGGGTACTTCAACGTCAGGGGTACCTGGCGAAGCGGAATCAGGAGCCGCGCTATCTCCTGGGCCGTTCCGTGACCATGCTCGGGATGGCGGCAAACAGGCAACTACTCGCGACGCCCGCGGTAAGGGCCGTGCTCGAAGCAGCGAGGGACGAGCTGCGCGCTCCCGTCTACCTCACCGCGTTCCACGTCGACGAGATTGTCGTCGCCCACATCGCCGACTCAGCTGACTACCCGCGCATCGGGCAGCTGCACGTCGGATTCGCTGATGCCGCCCACGTCACGGCATTCGGAAAGCTGATGCTCGCCCAGAAGAATAAGGCGCAACTCGATATGTACCTCGACGAGCACCCGCCGACGGCGCTCACGCGCCACAGCCAGACCGGCACGTCGGTGCTTCGCGACCAACTCGAGCAGGTGCGGGAAAACCGCATCGCCATCGAGGTCGAGGAATATATGTCGCAACTTGCATGTATCGCCGCCCCTGTGCGCTCGCCCCGTGGTCACACGATCGGCGCGGTCTCGGTATCTGTCTCCGCAAACGACTTCGGGTCGCGCGCGGACGTGCTCGAGCGAGCCGTGCGCCGCACCGCGTGGACTGTGTCGTCGCAGCTCGGTTGACCTCGGGTCGCCAAGCCGTCACCACGCAGCGACTATCTCGCCGACATGACGGGAATCGGTGCCGCAGCATCCGCCGAGCACTTGAATGTGCGGGAGCAATTCCCGAAGAGCGGCATTGTCGCGGCCCAGCGCGACAGGGTCTCCCTCCCGGAACAGAAGCACCGTCTCGATGCCGCCGTCTGTCATCGCAATTTCGGATGCCATCAGAAATTGCCGCCCTCCTCCGAGACAGCATCCCTCCAACACACAGCGAGGGAAAGGGTGGATGACCGGTGCCGCGGCTCGCCGTTCAGGTCAACTCGGAGATCTCGAAGAGATGACCGTCCAGGTCGCGAAAGAAAGCCCGGATCTCACCACCGCGGTCGAGTGGCGTGGTCAGGAACTCGGCTCCTCGCTGGCTGAGGAACTCGAAGGCGCGCTGACAGTCGCCTACCCGAAAGATAATCTCAGCGCTGGCCCGATCGGGATCGTCGGGCGCCGTCAGGGTTACGTTCGGCTTGTCCGGCGTTGGTTCGCCCCCGGTGACGAGAAGCAGCCAGTTCCCCATCAGATCCAGCACTACCGATGTGCCGCCATACTCTCCGAATACCGAGGCGCCCAAGACATCGACATACCAGTCGCGACTGGCTGCAGCATCGGCCACGACCAGCATGTGCGTCAGTGCTTCCGCCTCGAACCGTTCCGTGTGGCCCACACTACGCAGAGAGGTCAAGTTGTGGCGGTCTCGATCGGACTCTGGGGCCCCTTCGCCTCGTCCTCGGCAGTCCGCGTAATGTGTGCCCATGCGGAACCACATTCTCGTGTCAGGGCCGGTGGCGTGGAACACCATCGTCTACCTTGACCGACTACCCGAACCTCGCCCTCATATGCAATTTGCGCTGGAGGATTTCGCGACGGTGGGCGGCACATCCGCTGGAAAGGCGCTGCACCTTTCCGGGCTGGGGTATGAGGTTTCCTGCTTCACGGTGCTGGGAGACGATGCCGCATCCATCCACCTCCGCGCAGCGCTCGGAGCTGCTGGCGTCGAGCTGAGTGGCACCACCGTGCCCGGGCCCAGTGAGCGACATCTGAACTTGATGACACAGGCGGGAGAGCGGGTGTCGCTGTACCTGTCCACTCCGGAATTCCGAAAGCCGGATGTTCAGCAGTTTCGGTCACTGGCCACAGGGGCGGCGGCGCTTGTTATGGACCTTTCGGAGACATCGCGAGCGCTTCTCCCTCACGCAACCTCATCCGGCGTGCCCATCTGGACTGACATCCACGACTATGACGGCGAGTCCGAGTTCCATGAGCCGTTCATCCAGGCGGCGTCTTTTGTGTTCATGAATGCCGACGGGATGCCCAGCCCTCAGTCATTCATGCGCGCGAGGGTTGAAGCGGGTGCCAGCGCGGTGGTGTGCACTCTCGGTGCAGACGGGGCCATCGCCTTCGATGCGGACGGGCTACACCGGGTGCGTGCAGTGACAACCGAAATCCGGGACACAAACGGCGCGGGAGATGCGTTCTTCGCGGGATTTTTGGATGCCACGCTCTCGGGCGCCTCGACAGACGGAGCTCTCGCCGCTGCCGCATCACAGGCCGTGGTTGCCCTCCAGTCGAAGCACCTTCATCCCGCCGTCGAGACCGCGCTCCCGTAGGTCTGGGGTTCTGCTCCGTTGGCCCCGCCGATTCGCGACGGGGCCAACAGATACTCGAAAAAGCTGGTCTACTACTACTCGACGAAGTCCGTGTTGCCGCGGCAAGCTACGCCCGGAGACGGCACAACGCCCTTCAGTCCGTGCTTGACATACATTCCGTAGGTCTGCACGTGCCCACCTGTGACGAAATCATCGTCGAAACCCGGCGGGTTACCCTCGATCGAGTCGGGCAGATCCCGCCCTGAGAACGCGCAAGCCGAACTTGCCTTCTGCGCGCCTGGGACAGGCTCCCCCTTACCATTCGTCTCGCCCGCGAATGCCGTTCCGGCTCCGCCGAGAACAAGACCGAATGTAACGAAACATCCGATGATCGCTCGCTTCATAGTCGCCACCTCATTGTGATGTGTTTCGGATTTTGGCATCGAAACTAACGACCGCAAGGCGACCGAGAGTCACCGACAAGCCGAAGCTACTCCTCGACCCAATCATTGGCAAGCGCTCGCGACAAGTCGAAGGAACGTCTCCCACAACCATCACGCTGCCCCACGCTCAACCCGCGTCGACGAGCTCGTTGGTGGTGCGCGCCACCCGTGGGTGGCGCAGCTCCGCCGCTCGCGCGGAGCTCAGCCCGCGCAGGTGCACAATGCGCACCTCACCCGGGAGCAGTGTCATCAGCCCGTCGACGGCGACCGCGCCCGGGTCGACCTTGTCGACCAGGAACGTAAGATCACGCACCAGACTGCGCGCCGTGATGGTGACGTCTACGCCGTCGCCGGCATCGACGACATCCAGATCGAACACAGCAGGCGGGATGTTGCTGTCGCGGGGTTCCGTGAAAAACCACACTCCGCGCACATCGTCGAGCTCGGCCGTGAGCAGCTCGGATGCGGCGTCACCGGCGTCAGCGACCGACGCATCGATGTCGAATCCAATCGAGCTGTATGCCCGAAGAGACACCGGCATCGACGAGTCAGCGAGGATGCCGCCCGACATGTCGCGGCGCGCGACATGTATCGTCCCGCTCCATGGCGTGTCGGAGTCATTGACCACGACCGCCGTCAGTCCTTCGTCTCGCGGCTGGATGGTCACCAGCCGAGGAGCGAAGGCGTTGCGCATGGCGTAGTAGAGGGGCTTCGGGCGCTCGTCACCATCCACAGCCGCCCAGGAGATCACGGGCCAGCAATCGTTGAGCTGCCACACGACCGCGCCCATGGTGTGTGGCGCGTGAGAGCGGAAGTGCTCAAGGGCGGTTCCCACTGCGATCGCCTGGTTCAGCTGCATCGCCCAGTGCCATGTCTCCATGTCCCCGGGAACCCGGAAGTGAGGGAGGAGTCCGGTCTCAAGCTTGACGTTTCCCTCCGTCGCCTTCTGATGCAGGATCATGCCGGGCGATTCCGGCGTCAGCGGATCGTCGTCAAGCCATGTGGTGAGCGTCGTCCAGGTCGGCGGGCCCTGCCAACCGAATTCGGCGACGAATCGCGGAGTGTGGTCTCGGTATGTCAGCCAGTCCTTGCGGTTCCACTGGTCCCACAAGTGCGTGCTGCCGTGGCGTTCATCGTTGGGGTGCGGCCCGTTCTGCACCTCACCGTCCCACGTTGTGCCGGGGCTGAAAGGGCTTCCGGGTGCGTATGGCACGTGCGGCGCGAGTTCGGCGATCAGCCGCGGGAAGAGGTCGTAGTAGTAGTACGCGCCCCAGGACTTGCCTTCCAGGCGCTGCTTCCAGCCCCAGTCTTCGAAGCCCCAGAGATTCTCGTTATTTCCGGTGAGCAGAACCAGCGAAGGGTGGCTTGCCAAGCGCACGATGTTGTCGCGCGCCTCGGCCTCAACCTCGGACCGGATCGGCTCCTCCTCGGGGTACGCGGCGCAGGCGAAGAGGAAGTCCTGCCAGGTGAGCAGGCCCAATTCGTCGCAAAGGTCATAGAAGTCGTCAGATTCGTACACACCTCCACCCCACACGCGCACAAGGTTGACGTTCGCATCCACGGCTTGGCGGAGTCGTCGCTCGTAGCGTGCACGATCCACGCGCACCGGAAGTGCGTCGTCGGGGATCCAGTTCACACCCTTGACGAAGATGGGCCGGTCATTGACCACAAGCGTGAACGGAGCTCCCTGCTCGTCGGGAGCGGTGTCCCATTCCACGGTGCGGAATCCCACGACGCGGAGGGCGGAGTCTCGCATCGCACCCTCACCCTGGATATCAATCGACACCGAGTATCGGGGTTGGGCACCGTGCCCGATGGGCCACCAGCGTTCCACGGCTGGCAGCTCAAGGCGGGTGTCGGCGCGGTTTTCTGATGCCGCGAAATCTGCCGACGCCTCAATCGTGGAGTCGATCCCCGGACCGGCGATCGTCATCTGGAGCCTGACATCGACGTCGCTGCTGCTGGTCGCCCGTTCGATATCGGCTACGACCGAGACCGCGCCGCCGTCACCGTCTGGGGTGGCAACCACACGCACCTCGGCGAGTCGCGCGACCGACCATGATTCCAACCGCACGGGCCGCCACAAACCGCTGGTGAACGTCGCGATGCCCCAGTCCCATCCGAAGTTAGCGGCGGACTTACGAATCGCTTCGAAGGGAAGCGGGTACGGTCGCGGTCGGCTGCCGAGTTCGAGGCTTTGCGCGTTCGCGTACGGCAGGGGGGCGGTGAATCGCACCTCGATGGCGTTCGCGCCCTCGCGGATGTACTCGTCCACGGCAAAGCGATAGCTTCGGTGCTGATTGGCGACCGAACCAAGATGAGTCCCGTTGAGCCAGATCCCGGCGACCGTGTCCACCCCCTCGAACACGAGATCGTGGCGCTCTTCACCGTCCGGTGCCCACTCGAAGCTGGTCGAGTAGGTCCAGTCGACCCGACCAATCCACGCCAGCAGTGCCTCGTTCTCGCCCTGATATGGGTGCGGGATGAGATTGGCGCTGAGCAGATCCGTGTGCACGCACCCGGGAACGGCCGCAGGTACCGCGCCGTTCATCACCGCCACGGAGAGCTCGGCCGGGACGGGGCCGCGCGCTGCCTGCACCGTCCATCCATCGTGTAGTTCTCGTCGATGAGTCATTTAGCTTCTCCAGTTGTCAGGCGGTGGTCGGGCCAGGCAACCCACTCGGATTCCCTCACCATGTCGGCGATTGGCCCTATTGCCTGTTGGCGTCAATTTCCCGCACATGCACACGAACAAGCTCCTCGACCAGGCGGTCGGGCAGGGTCTTGTCCAGCGTGAATTGAATCACGTGTTCGGTGGTCTTGTAATGCTTGAGCTGATCCTTCAGTTCCTCGATCGCCCATGAGGAGGGATAGAAGCTCATGTGGTTCTTGGACGCGGTGAAGTAAACCAATGCCCGGTTCCTGTATTTGAGAGTCGGCATTCCATAGCTCATGGTCTCTTCGGTGTCCGGCACCAGATCTTTTACGAGCGCGCGGATGCGTTCGAGTTCTGCTCGGTATGCGGGCTCGAGCGCACCGAGGTAATCCTCGACGCTCCTCGCTCTTTCACCCATAACCTCAATTTAGCGTTGAGCACCCAGCCTTCTTAGGCGAGGTAGGAGTTCACGATGAGATCTCCCCGAATCTCACAGAGCCGATCAACCACTCGATCGATGAGTTTCCCCGTCACGGTGGCGCTGGTGACGTCGAATGGCCCAATGTGATGCAGCTTTCCTCCCCGCACGCGCACGACTTCCCAGCCGGTGCGGCGAAGCAGCCGATCCTTGCGGCGATCAACCGGCTCCCTCGTGCCGACATGCTCGAGCCCGTCGCGCCCGGTGGTGTCGTACTCAATGGCGACCATGAGTTCCGGGATAAGGATGTCCGGCCACACCTCGAGGTGCGTGAAGAACGGTTGGGCGACCCGCACCGCATTCACACCGCTCTGAAAGTTCAGTCGCGCGGTGAGCTTCTGTCTCAGCAATTCCTCGGCAGCGGATGCCGGGCGCGGCGCGCACTCGCTGTGAAATGACGCGCCGACGGCCAATGACGGAGTTTTCGGGCACAGGTCGGCAGCCGGCTTTCTGCGAGGGGCGGTAGCTGGCCGTCCTGTCGCTTCCATCGAGCACTCGGGGCACCACGTCGATCGTCGGCGACTTCGGCCGGGTCGCTGTCGCTGCTCCCACGGTGTCGCGGCAAAGAGATGGCCGCTCTCGCATTGCCAGAGCAGATACACATCAGCGGCGGGCGGGATCTGGCTCAACACAATCCCGAAGTTGAGGTCGGGGTGGTATTGGCGGATCAGCACCGGATAAGGCATCCACGCATCCCGGAACGCCCCGATCGGATACGGCGTGGTCGCCCCCTTCGACGACTGCCTGCGTGCCCACCACGCCTCCACCTGCTCTGGCATACCGCCATGCTAGGTTCGGGCACCGACTTCTGGGCGGCGTCAGAGACTCGCAGCGAACGGGTCAAAGTCAACCGGCATGGCCTCGATGGGATCAGCCGTGCTGCGCACCTCAACGAACTCGCGCAATTCGGCCGACTCCTCCGCGGCGAGCATGGTGTCGAGCACGTGGTACCCCAGCTCTCCGGTCGCTCGGTGGGAGGTTCCGCCGCGAATAGCCCGCGCCATGTCGAGCGCCCCAAGGCCGCGACCGACAACGGCGCCCTCCTCGGCCAATTCGATCCATTCCTGTGTCGAATCAGTGCTGGAGAGTGGCCGGATTAGTGACGAGCGACCGGTGAACATGTTCGGATCGGGCAGCAGGATCGTGCCCTCCGTGCCTGATATCTGAACAAAACCCTGATGAAGCAGCGGTGAGTCCGTGCTCAGCATCGACTGGGAGTGCGCGCCGCCTTCAAACTCGGCGAGCACATTGATGGTCGAGGGAATCTCTACGGGGAAGGTCTCCCCCGCTTTTGGCCCGACCAGCACCGTACGGTTCTCGCGCGCCTTCAGCCCCAAAGCGGCGACCGACGCCACAGGCCCGAGCACATGAACTAGCGTGCTGAAGTAATAGGGCCCCATATCGAAGAGCGGCCCCGCACCTGTCGCGAACAGAAAGGCGGGGTCTGGATGAAAGATTTCCGGACCCTGCCACTGCATTGTCGTCTGGGCGAAGAGCGGTCTCCCGATGTCACCGCGCTCGATCGCGCGCTTGGCGGATTGCACGCCTGGGCCGAGCACAGTGTCGGGCGCTACGCCGACGCGCAGTCCCGCGGCATCCGCCTGGTCCAGCAGGGCGGCGGCGCTGGCGCGGTCGATCGCGATTGGCTTCTCGCTCCATACGTGCTTGCCCGCGCTGATCGCAGCGGATGACACGGCGGCGTGCACCGCTGGGATGGTGAGGTTGATGACGAGCTCGACGTCAGGATGCGCGAGCACATCGTCGGCGCTTCCCGATGCCGGAACGCCGTGCTTCGCGGCCTGCGCAGCAGACCTGCTTCGATCGAGGTCGCCCACGATGAGAACACTGATATCGGGGAAACTGTTGAGGTTCTCGAGGTAGGTGTCGCTGATGTTTCCGGCGCCGATCAGACCGACGCCGACGGTGCCCGAACCCAGTGGGGTGAAAGACCTCAACGCTGGGCTCCCAGTGACTCGAGGTACGCAAAGCTGTCCGTGATGCCCTGCCACATGTCTCCCTGGTACTCGTCGAACTCCACGATCGCATATTGCGCGAAATGCGCCGCCTCAAGGCCAGCGGCAAGCTCGACTGCACCGGCGCCAGCGGGAACCTGATCGGTGGGAACGACGTCGAGGGTCGGTCGAGGGTCGAGGGTTCCGTCTTTCATGTGCAGGGCAACGACACGCTCGCCGAGACGCTCCACGAGCGCCGCGACATCCGCGCCGCCGGCAGCCGCCCAGTAGAGGTCTAATTCGAGCACGACCTCGGGGGCGAGCAGGTCGGCGGCAACCTCGAGCGCAAACCGACCGTCGATGAGGTTGAGGAACTCTTGATTGTGGTTGTGGTAACCGACGGTGATTCCATGCTTCGCGGCCGCAGCGCTCGCCGCATTGAGCAGCTCGGCCGTTTTGGCGATCTCCTCGAATGTTTCCCACCGCTCCGGCGCAACGAAAGGGTCAAAGACGGTGGTCGCCCCCAGCTTGGTTGCGGCATCAAACACCTCATCGAGCGATGGCGCGGTGAGGTCGGTGAACGGGTTTTCGACATCTGATGCCAGCGACGCGTGTGCGGTGGGAGCCGTCAGCCCGTGACGCGCAAAGGCCGCAGCAAGATCGTCGGCTTTCTCGACGAATCCGAAAGCCTCGACCCGTGTGAAACCGATCTCACTCAACCGAGCAAGCGTGCTGTCCTGGTCCTGTTCGAGTTGATTTCGGACAGTCCAAAGCTGGATGGAGATCGATGGCTGGGTCATGGGTCCTACTTTCTCGGAGGATGTCGGTCACGATGAACCTAACACAAAACCACCACGTGGAGGTTTTTGCATTGGTAGCATTCCTGCATGACCTCGAGCGAATCGGACGCGGACAATGCGCTCTCGCCCCGGTCGCCCAAAGGGGTAGCCCGACGGCAGCAGATTTTGGATCGCGCCATCGAGGTCTTTGCAACTCATGGCGATGCCGGCACGTCGTTGCGTGCCATTGCCGAGGCCATCGGAGTGTCACACGGCGCCCTCCTGCACTACTTCCACTCACGCGAGACGCTGCTCATCGAGGTGCTGCGAGAGAACGATCGGCGCGATAACGGTGAGCCAGCGGAGGATCAGATCGTCGGCCCGATGGTGAAAGCCGCTGCGCGGAACGTGACCATTCCCGGTTTGGTCGCGCTCTATACGAGCATGCTTGCCGGATCGATTGACAGCCCGCAGTCCCCGTCGAACGAGTACTTCACCGCCCGCTTCGAGCGCGTGCGGCGGCAGCTTGTGGAACGCATTCGCGATGGCCAAAACGACGGCAGCCTGCGGTCAGATGTCGATGCCAGCGCCATGGCCGCTCTGATAGTTGCGGCATCGGACGGGCTCCAAACCCAATGGTTGCTTGATCCTCGTGTCGACATCGCCCAGAGCCTGCGTTTGCTGAGCAGCATCCTCGAAACCTAGCGATCACAAAGCTGCGTGAGCACCCGCACGCTCGACGGGGCATGGTGCTATTTTGGCGATAGAAGCACGACCCACACTCGCACCTTAGGACCTCCCGTGACTCTCGATGTGACAACGCTGCGCGCCCACTTTCCCGCTCTTGCGTCGGGAATCGCCTTCTTCGACGCACCGGGAGGCACCCAGACGCCTCGCGTTGTGGGCGAAGCAATCGCCTCCGCCCTCACCAATCCCCTGACTATCCCCGGCGGCGATGCGGTGCGGTCCGAGGTCAACGCTGCCAAAGCAGAGTCGGCGTTCCGAAGCGCGTTCGGCGACTTCCTGGGCCTGCCCGATCAGGGTGTGATTTACGGACGAAGCGCCACGCAGCTCAATTACGACCTGTCCCGTGCGCTGGCCAAGACCTGGGGCCCGAAGGACGAGATCGTCGTATCCCGCCTCGACCACGACTCCAACGTTCGCCCGTGGGTCCAGGCCGCCGAGTCCGTCGGCGCGACTGTGCGCTGGATCGACTTCGACCCAGCGACCGCAGAGATCATCTGGCAGAGCGTCGATGATGCGATCAATCAGAAGACGCGACTCGTGGCGGTTACTGCAGCATCCAATGTTCTGGGGACTATGCCGCGGGTCAGGGCGATCGCGGACGCGGCTCACGCTGTTGGGGCGCACCTGCACGTCGATGCCGTCCACTACGCTGCCCACAATCTGGTGGATGTCCCGGGTCTGGGCGCCGACAGTCTGGTGTGCTCCCCCTACAAATTTCTCGGCCCTCACATGGCCGTCCTGGGGGCATCCCTGGACGTGCTCGAAGCATTGCGGCCCGACAAACTGCGGCCATCCAGCGACGAGGTGCCCCACCGCTTCGAGCTCGGAACCCTGCCGTACGAGATCATGGCTGGCGCAACGGCCGCGGTGGACTTCCTTGCCGAGATCGCCCCGGGCGCAGCCACCTCCCGGCGCGAGAAGCTTCGCAATTCATTTCACGCGATCGAGGAACACGAAGCGGCACTGCGAAAGCAGCTCGAAGAGGGTCTGGCCGGTTTCGGAGATGCTGTCGTCGTGCACTCGCGGGCCGAAGCGCGCACCCCTACGACGCTCATCACGCTACCGGGCCGAAAAACCTGGGACGCCTACGAGTTCCTGGGCAGCCGCGATATTTCTGCGCCAGCACATTCGTCGTTCTACGCCTATGAGGCGTTCCGTCGGCTGGATCTCGACGACGAGAACGCGATGCGGTTCGGCCTGGCCCCGTACGTCACGGAAGCCGAGGTGAGTCGCCTGCTCAACGGTCTGGCTGACTTCCTGGCGCGCTAGTTCGGCGCCGGCGAGCACATGTCCCTGAAGGCTGTGTCCGGGCCGTTATTGCGCAACATTGCCGAGTGAAAAATCGACCCGAGGGCCCCAAGGACCACACTCGACGGCATAATTCAACATATGAGACCCGAGTTCAATCTGTCGGAAGAAGCGGCTTGCAGTGTCTGAGCTCAGGAGCGCAGCCTGGTACGAGGGCAACGATCGCAACGCCTACATCCACCGGGCGTGGATGCGACGCGGTTCGCCCAGCGACGCGCTCGACGCGACAAAGCCCCAGATCGCCATCGCAAACACGGCCTCCGACCTGACTCCGTGCAACGCGCACCTCGACGAGGTGGCCGAGTCGGTCAAGGCCGGAGTGTGGGCTGCCGGCGGCGTGCCGCTGAACCTGCCCGTGGTGTCACTTGGCGAGACGCAGGTAAAGCCCACCGCGATGCTGTGGCGCAACATGGCCGCAATGGCGATGGAGGAGATGTTCCGAGCCAACCCCATCGACGGAATCGTGCTGCTCGGGGGATGCGACAAGACGATCCCGGCGCTGCTGATGGCCGCGGCATCCATCAACCTCCCGGCCATCGTCATCCCCGGTGGGCCGATGCTCACCGGTCACTTCCGCGGTGAGGCGCTTGGTTGCGGCACCGACGTGTGGCGGCTCAGCGAAGAGGCGCGCGCTGGCACCATCACGAACGGGCAGTTCATCGCGTCCGAGCAGTCGATGATCCGCAGCAAGGGCCACTGCAACACCATGGGCACCGCCTCGACGATGGCGGTCATGGCCGAGGCCCTCGGCATGACGCTGCCAGGGTTCGCCGGAATCCCCGCGCCCGACGCACGTCTGTTGTCTATGTCGCACGAAACGGGACGTCGAATTGTCGAGATGGTCGCGGCCGACCGTAAGCCCACCGACATCATGACCAAGCAATCCTTGCTCAACGCAATCATCGCGATCGCGGCAGCGGGTGGCTCCACGAACTCGGTTGTGCACTTGCTGGCGATCGCCGGACGGTTGGGAATAGACCTGACCCTCGAGGACTTTGACGCCGCCGGTTCGGGCGTTCCGGTGATGGCGAACCTGCAGCCGAGCGGGCAGTTTCTCATGGACGACTTATTTCGGGCCGGAGGCGTGCTCGCCCTGCTGTCTCAGGTCGAGGGCCTTTTCTACCGCGATCCGATCACCGTAACGGGCGACCCGTTCGTGTCGTCCTTGGGCATCAGCCCGGTCTACGACGACACCGTCATCATGCCCCGCGATGCGCCGCTCATGGAGGATGCCGGCATCGCCGTATTGCGGGGCAATCTGGCCCCCCGCGGTGCGATCATCAAGCCATCGGCGGCCACCGCCGAGCTGCTTCAGCACACCGGCCCGGCTGTCGTCTTCGACAGCATCGAAGACATGCGGGTGCGCATCGACGACCCCGACCTCGATGTGACCGCCGACTCGGTGCTGGTGCTGCGCGGCTGCGGCCCGAAGGGTTATCCGGGCATGCCCGAGGTCGGAAACATGCCGCTGCCTCGCAAGCTGCTCGAGGCGGGTGTGCGCGACATGGTGCGCATCAGTGACGCGCGGATGTCAGGCACCGCGTACGGCACGGTCATCCTGCACGTTGCCCCCGAGGCCGCCGCGGGTGGCCCCCTCGCCTTCGTGCGAACGGGCGACATCATCACCGTCGACGTCAAGAACCGCTCACTCAGCATGGCCGTCTCCGACGAGGAGTTGCAGGCCCGCGGCCAGTCCCCCGCCAGCGAGGCGGCCTACGCGGCCCCGGTCCGCGGTTGGGCGAAACTCTACGTCGACCACGTGCTGCAGGCGGATCAGGGTGCCGACCTCGACTTCTTGGTCGGATCATCCGGAGGCCGGGTCTCGCGTGAGTCTCATTGAGTCGGCATCGCGCGTCGACCTGACGCGCGACGAGAGTGCGCTGGGCGCCGCCATCGGTGTCGCCCTCCCGCGGCGCGGCGCCGTGTCAACGAGCGCCTTCGACCGCGTGATCGCTGCGGTGGATGCCTCGCACTACCTGCTCACGCCGCGGGCCGTTGTGACGCCGACGAGCGCCACCGAGGTAGCCGCTCTGTTCGCCTACGCGACGGAGAACGCAGAGCCGCTGACGTTCCGCTCAGGCGGCACCTCGCTCTCAGGACAGGCCTCGACCGGCAGTATCCTCGTCGACACGCGCAAGCACTTCCGATCGATCTCGATCGAGGACGATGGCCTCGTCGCACGCGTGGAACCCGGAGCGACCGTGCGCCAGGTCAACGCGCGCCTGCTTCGCCATGGTCGCAAGCTCGGCCCGGACCCCGCCAGCGAGATCGCGTGCACGATCGGCGGCGTCGTCGCGAATAACTCCAGCGGCATGGCGTGCGGCACCGAGCAAAACACGTACCGCACCCTGCGCTCGGCGATCGTCGTGCTGCCCTCCGGCACAGTTGTCGACACTTCGCAGCCCGACTCCGTGCTCCAGCGGGCTGAGCCCGAACTCTGGGCGACTCTCGCTGGTCTTCGTGCGCAGGTTCTCGCCGATGCCGCGCTGACCGCCGAGATCGTGCGCCAGTTCGGCATCAAGAACACGATGGGCTACGGCCTGAACGCGCTCGTGGACCACGAGACGCCGACACAAATCCTGGCGCACCTCATCGTCGGCAGCGAGGGCACCCTCGGCTTCGTCGCCGAGGCCACCTTCAACACCGTGCCACTGCTGAAGCACGCGGCGACGACGCTGCTGGTCTTCGACACCCTCCGCGCCGCGACCGACGCCCTCGTCGACATCATCGCCACCGGCCCTGCGACGGTCGAACTCATGGATGCCGCATCGCTGCGCGCGGCACTGATCGACCCGGAGTCGCGCGACGCCCTGCCCGACTTCGCGATCGTCGACCATTGCGCGCTTCTCGTCGAGTACCAGGCCGAAGACGAATCCACCCTGCAGAAGCTGAGCGGAGAGGCGGAGCAGCTCTTCGCCCGGCTCCCCCTGACCGCCGCACCGGTACTCACGCGCGACGCGAGGGTGCGGGCATCCCTCTGGCACATCCGGAAAGGGCTCTATGCGACAGTCGCCGGAGCGCGCCCATCGGGCACGACCGCACTTCTCGAGGACATCGCGGTACCGGTCGCCCGGCTCTCGGAGACCTGCGCGGGACTGACCCGCCTGTTCGAGATCCACGGCTACGGGAACGCTGTCATCTTCGGGCATGCCAAGGACGGCAACGTGCACTTCCTCATTACCGAGGACTTCGAATCAGAGGCCAACCTCGCCCGCTACCGCGCCTTCACCGAGGACATGGTGCAGCTGGTGCTCGGTGCGGGCGGCACCCTCAAGGCTGAGCACGGCACCGGTCGCATCATGGCCCCGTTTGTCGAGCGGCAGTACGGGCCCGCGCTGTACCGGATCATGCTCGACATCAAGCGCGCGTTCGACCCTGCCGGCATCCTCAATCCCGACGCGATCCTCACCACCGATGTCGACCTCCACCTGCGCAACCTCAAGTCGACCCCGACCATCGAGGCCGAGGTCGACCGCTGCGTGGAGTGCGGGTACTGCGAACCTGTGTGTCCGAGCAAAGACCTCACCACCACTCCCCGGCAGCGGATCGTGGTGCAGCGCGCGATCGCCGAGGCTGACCTGCGCGGCGATACGGCACTCGCGAAGGAGCTGAGGGCGGGCCAGGGGTACGAGGTGGTCGACACCTGCGCCGTCGATGGCATGTGCCAGACCGCCTGCCCCGTGCTCATCAACACCGGCGACCTCGTGCGCCGCCTGCGCTCCGAAACCGTCGGCGCGGTCAATAGCGCGGTGTGGAACGCGGCCGGGAAGGCGTGGAGCCCGGTCACCGGGATCGCCTCCCTCGCGCTCAGCGTCGCCTCGGTCGTCCCGGCCCCGCTCATCACCGCACCCAGCACGGCTGCTCGCGCCGCGGTCGGCGCCGACGTACTGCCGCTGTGGTCGAAAGACCTTCCCAAGGGCGGCAGTAAACGCCGCTCCGGCACCACGGGAGTCGCGCAGGCTGTGTACTTCCAGGCCTGCGTCGGAACCATGTTCGGCCCCGCCGAGGGCGGCGATGGTGTTGCCGTCGCGTTCCAGTCGCTCGCCGAGAAGGCCGGCATCGGCCTTCTGCGTCCCAAAAGCATTGGCAGCCTGTGCTGCGGCACGCCCTGGAAATCCAAGGGCATGCTCGATGGGTACCACGACATGGTCGCCCGCACCGCGACCGCGCTGTGGGAGGCATCCGACCACGGCCGGCTTCCTGTGGTGTGCGACAACTCCTCCTGTTCAGAGGGGCTCGCGCTTGCACTGGAGAACGTGGTCCAGG
Organism: Salinibacterium sp. G-O1; assembly: GCF_030063305.1. GTDB lineage: Bacteria > Actinomycetota > Actinomycetes > Actinomycetales > Microbacteriaceae > Rhodoglobus. The sequence goes on along the minus strand of NZ_JASISV010000002.1, from coordinate 108,182 downwards.
AGCACCCCGAGTACCACGGCATGCGCATTGTGGACGCGGTGGACTTCGCAGTCGAGCACATCCTGCCGAACCTCGAGGTCACCGTCGCGCTGGACAGCGTCGTCGTGCATCCCACCTGCTCGAGCACGCGGGCCGGTTCGAACGCGAACCTCGCCACCCTCGCCGCGGCAGTCGCGGACGACGTCACGGTGCCAGACAACTGGGGCTGCTGCGCCTTCGCCGGCGACCGGGGGATGCTTCATCCTGAGCTCACCGCCAGCGCGACCGAGCGCGAGTCCGCCGAGGTCAACGCTGGCGATTTTGACGCCTATGTATCGTGCAACCGCACGTGCGAGATCGGGATGACCCGGGCCACCGGGCATCCATACCAACACATACTCGAGGTCGTCGACCACGCGGCAAGGAGCACGTCATGAGACGAGCGTTAGTTACCGGTGGAGTCAGCGGCCTGGGCGCCGCCTGCACCACCCGCCTGCGAGCCGACGGCGTTCAGGTCTTCACCCTAGACGTCTACCCCGATGTCGACTTCACCGTCGACATCACCGACGCGGGCGCCGTGTACGACATCTCCGGCGGACGGGCCACCTACTGATGCTGAGGCACGAATGATTTATTACGGCACCCCCGCCACCCAGGCAACGTATGACCTCGCCGAGGGGATCCTCTGGGATGACCTGCACGGGGTAATCCGCTGGGTCGACATCCGCGAGGGTCGAGTGCTCTCCGGCGAGCTGCGTGGCGGCAGGCTCAGTGTGCTCGAGAGCATCAGTATCGGCGAGACGGCCGGGGCTGTTGCCCTGGCGGACGACGGCGGCCAGCTCGTTGCCGCCGCCCGAGGACTCGCCACCATCTCGCCATCCGGTGAGGTCTCGATCGGTCCCGATCTGATCGACGCGAGGCCGGGTGTGCGTCTCAACGATGGGACGGCGGACATGTTCGGCGCGTTCATCGTCGGCACCCTGACCGTCGGCGGTGATACCGGCAAAGAATCGCTCATGCGGATCTCCCCCGACGGCACGGTCGAGGTGCTCCGCGAAGGGATCCGACTGTCCAACGGAATCGCCTTCTCCCCCGATGGCAACACGATTTATCATGTCGACACGCTGGCGAAGACAGTCTCGAGTCACTCGTACGGGCCCGGCACCTTCGACGTGCGCGAGCCCTGGGTCACCGTTCTCGACGAGACCCACCTCCCGGAGTATCCGGACGGCCTCGTCGTCGACAGCGACGGGATGCTCTGGATCGCGCAATTCGGAGGGAGCAGCGTGAGACGCCACTCCCCTGCCGGCGAACTGCTCGATGTCGTCGAGGTCGACGCGCTTCAGGTCACCTGCCCGGGATTCGTCGGGCCGAACCTTGACCGGCTCGCGATCACCACAGGCATCGAGGGCGCCCAGACAACCGACAACACCGGTGCCATCTTCGTGGCCGACGTGGGCGCGACAGGTCTTCCAGCCCACCGCTGGGCCGGAAGCACAACTAACCCCTATTGGCTCCTGCCAGACAACGAAAGGTCCCCTTCATGAGACTCGTCCGTATCGGCTCCGCCGGATCCGAGACCGCAGCGGCCAGCTGATGCGCGCCTTGGTTGTCACCGCACCTCGAAGGGCCGAGGTGCAGGAGGTCCCGGAACCGGTGGCGAGCCCGGGAGAGCTTCTCGTTGAGGTAGAGCGTGTCGGCATCTGCGGTACCGATGTCGAGCTCTACACGGGCGAGATGGCCTACATCGAACAGGGATTCACAACGTTTCCTCTTCGACTCGGCCACGAATGGACCGGTCGCGTGGTGGCGGCCGGTTCACCCGAAGACTTCGCGTGGGTCGGCAGGCGGGTGACTGGCGACACCATGCTCGGCTGCGGCCGCTGCGAATACTGCCAGGCGGGCCACCATCACGTGTGCCCCAAGCGTTTCGAGGTCGGTATTCGCGACGGTTGGTCGGGAGCCCTGGCGGAGCGGATGCTCATTCCCACCCGCTTCGCCTTCCACATCCCTGACAGCGTGAGCGTCACGGCCGCGGCTCTGGTCGAACCCGGTGGCAATTCCTTGCGCGCGGTCCGAGCAGCCAACATCGAACCCGGCCACCGGGTTCTCGTGCTGGGCTCGGGCACCATCGGATTGCTCGCCGCCCAGTTCGCGCTCGCTGAGGGAGCCGACGTTCACGTCGGCGGAGTTCGCGAGGGATCCCTTGCACTCGCGCGGTCGCTGGGAGTTCAGCACACCTGGCAGCTCGACGACCTCGCGAATGGTCATGAAGACGAGTTTGACGCGGTGATCGAAGCAACGAGCAACGAGGGGATGCCGGCCCTCGCGGTGCGGCTTACCAAGCCTGCGGGCCGCGTGGTTTACATCGGCCTCTCATCCACGCCGAGCCTCGTTGACACCCGCGATGTCGCGCTGAAGGACATCACGGCTGTCGGGATCCTCTCAGCCTCGCCGGGGCTGGCCGGGGCCATCGCCAGTTTCGCCAGTGGCGCTGTGGTGCCCGATCCGATCGTGAGCGAGGTCGTCGCTCTCGAGGACGTGCCCGCGCGACTCGAAGGGCGCCGCGGCGAGGGTGCTGGGCCCGGCCCGAAGGTGCATGTCAATCCGCGCCTTCTCGGGTAGGCGACGATGGTGACCACGACCGACCGCGCCCCCACTGAGGCCACCTACGGCTAGGATCGGCTCGTCGGGGCCGATCGCGTCCTCGCCGACGTCGAGCGACGCTTCGGACTATCGCCCCTTGAGCGAGTAACGCCCTCAACCCTCGTGGGCAGAATCCGCCAATGGGTTGCCGACCGGGTCGGTGTTTCTGAGCGCTCTTGCGAGGCCCGATGTGGCCATCTCCGTGCCGCGGATTTGTTGGGCCTCGGTGGCCCAATGGATCGGCTCATCCGTCTTCGGTAGGCCTGAAGGCCCCCACACGTACGAGACGAAGGGCAACCTGGAGGGGGTTTCCTCGAGCGCTCTCGCGATACTGCGTCGTTCGGCTGTCTCCTGGTACCACTCTGGAACCATCGACCCGATGATCGCCGGGAGATCCCGAACGCCCACATCCGCGCGAAACGTCACAATCAGGTCGTCAAGGCGAGCCGCATACTCCCGTTCATCGAGAAAAGGCTCACGAATACAATCCGATTCGCCCTGCGACCAGAGAAGGCAGACAAGGCGCGACCCAGCATTTGCATGCAGAGCGTCGGTGACGCGAGTAACGAGCCGAAGATATAGATTCTCTGGGTCGTCGACGAGTTCGCGATTCCACGTGCCCACCCCCGGTTTGTAGCCTGGCGGACAGGGTTGCAGTGACGACGTCGTGAAGCCCGTTGCGCCCTCGGCGGCAGAGACGAGCAGCACTCGTCGCTCGGGCGCGAGCGTTCGAACGTATTCCCTCGCGAACTCGGGCAGCAGGTAGGTCTCGCTCGACTCGACCACACGACTGGTCTCACCCTCCCAGATGTGCACCCGCGCATCCTCTGCGCGCTCTCCGAGAATCGGTTCGTCTGACTGCAATGCGTTGGACTGTCCAGCACCGACGATGATGTCGAAGCCGGCGGCACTCACGGCAGACGCCATCGCGTGACGACCGTCGAGTGAGCGCTCAACTCGCAGTCGCCCTGTGCGTCAAACTTCGCCGATGCGCCAACCGACTCGCCGATAAAGCCCGCTGGAGCCTCAAGCCTCACCACCTGCGCCTCTGATGTCTGGTTGGCAACGACCGTGAGGTAGCCATCGCGCAACCGCAGAGTCCGGAGCACGATGGCACCGGGTGTCGACGTGAGCCTGAACGGATCGGTGCGGAAAGGTTCGACCAGTGGTGCGAGAGCCTCGGCGAGTCGCTGCGGACTGCTCTGGAACGAGGCCAGCCCCAACAGTTGCGGAAGCCACACTACGGTTCCCTGTTGTGTTCCGGCTGGTCTGCCCTCGACGGAGGCGATCGCTTCTCCGGTTGTGATTTCGAGCTTCGTTTCCCACATGTGCATCGAGAGCGGCGCTCCATCCCCCAGCAACAATTCGACGTCGTGCGCGGGCAGCTCGATCTCGATCGGTCGCGCGCCCACCAGCGCTTCGAGCGGGAACACCTTCTCCATTGGCCAGAACATGCCGGTGCGATCGTAGAACCCGGAATGCCCCTCGATCACGACATGATTACCCAGCTGCACGAAGCGCTGCAGTCGCGACAGCAATTCAGAGCTCATCACCGTGACGTGGGGCACGATCAGCAGATGCGGTTCTGCGCGTGAGTCCTCCCACCCGAAGTCATCGGCATGGGCGATCGCCGGGGTCACGCCGAGCGCCGCGAGCGCCTCAAACACTCCGAGCAGGCTCAGCAGGTGCGCGTCTTTGCCCCTGCCCGGTGCTCCATCGCCCTTCTCTCTGATCCATTGCTGGGACATCGTCTCGGGACTCACCAGAAGAGTCACATTGGCGACCATGGGCTCGGAGCCCTCCAGGCCGTCCAGATCCTTATTGATGCAGGTGATCACATCCGAGATCGCTCTGAGTCGGTCGGTCGGACGGCGCAGATAGTCGAGAAGGCTGAATTCGCCTGCCTCCCGCGCCTTCCATCTGCCGTTGAGCATCCACATGACGACCCGCTCGGCGCCGCTTGCGTAGGAGACCCAGAGCCATTGAGCGAGCTGGATCGGATCGGGCGAATAGGCGCTGTCATGGGAGAAGTGCACGTGTCCGCCCACGAGCTCCGTCACCCAGACAGGTTTCGAGCCCATGGCGCCCTGGAGAAGTTCGATCACATAGGAGAACGCAAGCGTGTGCCGCTCTGCGCCGAATGCCCGCATATGTAACGGATAGATCGATACCCCCAGGGAATCCAGAAACTCCCGCCACTGGGGGAAATCGAAGGAATGCCCAGCGAGGTTGGCGATAACCCCGTGGGGATTGGCGTGCAGCGGGTGGTCTGGATCGATACGTCGAACCTGTGCGGAGACCCACCCCATGTACCAGGCCAGGTGGTCTCGCCAGAACTCCTGCCAGTCCATCAGCGGCACAAGCCAGACCACGGGGTCGAAGTCGGATTCGCGAAATTCGATCTCGTCGAAACTCGCGTATGGGGCGTGAGGAGTCAGTGCGCTTCGTTGTATCCATGCCGTGTTGAGTTCGTCGATTGTTCCGTATCGATCGCTCAGCCATGCGCGGAACCGCTGGCGCGCAAACGGCGTTTCGGCGGGTGGCTGTCCTGGCTCGTTCATGACGACCCAGCTTTCGAGGGCAGGTGCGTGACGGAAGTGTTCGATGACGCGAGTCAGATATTCCTCGCCCATCGTCCAGCGTTCGCTGGTATCGGGCACGTTGCCGAGCGTCGCCGATTTGCCCTGCGGCCAGATCGTTGCGGTGATCTGAACCCCGTGGCGGTGAGCCGAGACGAACACCCTGTCGAAAAGATCGAAGTCCCACACGCCCGGTGATGGATTGACGTAGTTCCAGTTCAGACTCACTCTGGCCAGCAGCATCTGATGCTGGGCCATCGTGTCGAAGACGGCGTCGATCTCCGCATCGGTGTCGTACTCGTCTGGCGCGAACCAAACCTGTGCGCCGAGAACGCGTCGCCCGACGTGACGCTGACTGTCATTCATGATTAATCTCCACTATGCAGGATGGCGCGGGCGACGCGAAGGATGAGATGAGGCGGAGTGATCCCTCATGGTGATTGAACTCAAATTCCGCGATGCTGTCAGACCGCTGGTTCGCGACGAGAACGCGATCTCCCACGAAGGCGAAGTGTCTGGGCCATGTGCCACCGCAGGGCACCTCGGTGTGCAGTCGCAGGGATTCTTCCGACCCGTCGAAGACCGCCACAGTGTCGCGGCCCCTGTTCAGAACAAGAACCCACCGGCCAGTGGGGTCGGTTGCAACATGAGATGGCTGTGACTGATCGTCTGCTTCACCCCCATAGCTGCGGATGACCTGCACCTCGCGCGCGTCAGATGCCGTGATGGACAAGATGTGAAGAGCAGAGTCCAGTTCCCCGATCACAACCAACCGAGACCCCAGCCAGGTCATGTGTCGCGGACCGGCACCCGCCGCGATGGGAATGGTGCGTATGACGCGAGGCTGATCCGCTTCAACGTCGAGTTCGACGAGGCAATCCGATCCGAGATCTGAGACCAGCACGGTTCCCCACGAGGTCTCGACCGCATGATGGGCGTGGGATGACTCCTGCCGGGGTGCCCGGCCTGACGGCAGCTCCGGGAACCTCACGGTATGGAGCCCCGGCATGAGGGTCACAGAGCCAGATCCATAATTCGCGATCAGGATCTGAGAGTCAGGGAGCACTACCAGGAAGCACGGCGCGGACTCGTGAAGCGCGATCTGACTCGTCGTAAAGACGTCCAACTGGCTCAGAGTCAGCTCCACGAGCTGGCCGCTATCGGCCTCGACAACGCCCGTGAGCCCGTCACGAGTGGTAGCGATGAAAGAAACGCGTCCAGGTCCGCCGCGACCGACGGCCTCAAACCCTTCAGTCGTGCGTCGGTACAGCGTCACAGCCCCGTCAGGTTGATAGGAGCCGGTAGCGATCGTGTAGTTCACAGCCCAGACCCAGCTGAGGCGATGAGGCCCTTGATGTAGCCAATCGCATATGCCCACGAGGTGAGGTCGCCGCCCACCATCGTCGGGACGTGGTCCGCGATGATCAGGCCATCGAACCCGACGCGGTCGAGCGCCGAGACAACGGCTTTGATGTCTCCGTAGCCATCATCGATGAAGGTCTCTGTGAACTCGGGCAGGGGTGCGCTGACATTCCGGAGATGGACCTTCCACAGCTTCCCCCGGCGAGCGAACTCGTCAATGGCAGTGAGCACACCGCCGCTGTGGCTGCCGCCCTCGAGCCACGTACCGACACAGAGGCAGGCCCCCAGCGCAGGGGAATCTACGGTGTCGAAAACTCGAACATACCCGTCGAGGCTGGAGAAGGCTGGCCTCGGAACTCCGGCCACCACCGCCTGAGGGGGGTCGTCCGGATGAACCCCAATTCGGACGCCCAGATTCTCGGCCACCGGGAGCACTCGATCGAGGAAGTAGAAGAGGTTGTCCCAAATTTCCTGTTCCGAGAATGTGCGGCCGTGACTCAGCGGCGTGTGAAAACGGTCGTCAATCCAGAAACCGTACGCGTCACGTTCGCTATAGCTGCGAGTGACCGCACCGCCGCGCGTTGCGCTCGGCGGAGACGTCCAGATCCCGTTGCCCATATGGGCGTAGGTCATGTACTGCATCCCAAGATCGGCGATCTCGTGGAGATGTTCGGTGAATGCGGTGATTCTTTCGTCCCGGCCCGGCAGGTTCAGCGTCACCTCGGGCATGTTGCGCAGGCGCTTGTCGGCGATGTTTCCCACCTGCAGTCCGCTCGCGGTGATCCGTGCGACCGCCTGTTGCAGGTCCCCGGGGCCGGGCTCGCTCAGGTTGACTGAGACCACATCGAGCCCAAGTTGTTTGACGAAGTCCAGTTCGCGAGTCCCGAAATCCTGGGTCAGTTGATAGGAGAGCTTCATCAGTTGACTCGTTCCACGCTGAGGGTCTGCAGGTCGCGCCACGACGTCAGCGGTGAGAAACCGAGCACGTTTCTCGCGTGCGCGGAACTCCACGCTGGTTCATTTCCGATGATCGGCTCGCGAATCTCGACCGAGGGAAAGTACTGTCTCAGCAGGGTTTCGGTGGGAGCTTCCATCAGGGTGTCTGGGGCAACGATGTTCACGGTAGTGGTCGCGGCGTCGGCCGCGATTGCTGCGACGAACGCGCTCGCGAGGTCGTCGGGTCGGACGTAACTCCAGATGTCCCGAAACCAGACTCCCCCAGTGGGATCGGCATTGGCGAGGGCAACTCGATCCAGGAGCATCTCGTCGATGGACACCCACGGGAAGCGAAGCGCGATCGCGGTGAGTCCCGTCTCGCGCGAGAATGACTGCCCTATCCTCTCGACAGTGCCTTTGGCGAGAGCATAGTGATCGGCGGCCCGGAGGGGATGCGCTTCATCGATCGGAAAGTACAGCGGCTCCTCGGGACGTTCCGCCCATGCGCGTCCGAGCGCCGAGGCGCTGGAGGCGGCCACAACACGCGCGATGCCGAGGTCGGCTGCCACCTGGTAGGCGGCAAAGGCAGCCATCACGTTGGTGCCAAAGCTCACCTCCGGCGTGTCGGGCAACGGCCGGGGAACTCCAGCGAGATGGACGATTGCATCGCACCCCTGCGCCACCTCGGCCAATCCCGAGCGATCCGTGACATCCAATGTCGCCGTCACTAGCTCTGAATGGTTGCCCTCAGGGCGCTCGGGCCAGGCGATATCCACCGCGACAACGCCGTGGCCCGCCTGGAGAAGCCCGAGGACGACATCGCGGCCGACCCGGCCCGCGGCCCCGGTTACCAGCACTTTCTTCACTTCTGTCCCATCATTGCGTCAGCCCTATCGAGAAGTTCGTCTAACAGTTGTGCCGCCGGAGCGTCGATGCGAGGTGAACCAGGCTCGCGGACGACTGTGGAGGAGATAACCCCCCGTTTACGAAGAACTTCTTTGCAGAACGCGGGCCCTCCGTACTGGTCTTCCATCGATGCAAGCGGCAGCAGCACCGAGTGCAGGTCGTGAGCGCGCTCCAGATCTGAGCGTTCGAGAGCCCCCCACAGCTCCACGTTGAGTCGAGTGAACTCACAGCCGGGCATCGTTCCGGCGAGGCCGCGACGGTACTCATCCATAAGAAACCGGCTGCCTTTTCCGCCCATGACGCCTGTGAGACCGTCGCCTGAGCTTGCGAGCAGAGCCGTAATAACGTGGCTGGACCGAAGAGTCTCCTCCTTCACCCAGGAAACGTGCCGGATCCGCTTGGTGAGCTCGAGCATCTGCGAGGCGCTCATAGGTGTGCCGATCGGGCCCTCCGCATTCTGAACGAATACGGGCCCGTCGAATGCAGCCGAGAGCACCTCGAAATATTCGATCACCCCCGCCAAAGTCGCTTTCCTGACATAAGGAGGAAGCGCGATTGCCGCGCTCGCGCCAGCATCACGCGCCCGGGCCCCCGCCTCCCGCACGGCTCGGGTTGATGCGGCCGAAACGCCGGCGATCACCGGGACTCGTCCGTCGGCCGCGTTGATAGTCGTGGCCAGCACGAGGTGCGCTTCTTCCTCGGTGAGGGTGAAGAACTCGCTCACAAACACGGGCGTTACGAGACCATGGGCGCCTTCCGAGATGCACCAATCGACAACCGATGCCAGCGCACCCAGATCGACGTCCCCGGATTCGTTGAATGGGGTGACCGGGATGCTGAAGATGCCGCGAAACCTGGTCATGCTGTCGTCTCCGCCGCTGAGAATGCTGGTCGCAGCAATTCGTTCTCGTCCGGTGGCAGGTGAGGGTCTCCCCCGGTGAAATCGGATCCGCTGCTGCCGACCAAAAAGTCGAAATCGGCACCGCGGTCGGCCTGAAGCACGTGATCCACGTACAGGCGGGCATAGCCGCGCTGGAACCGCACCTCATCGCGCGCAAGCAGCGCTCGGCGGACCTCGAGCTCGGATTCATCCACCTCCAGCGAAAGGCTGCGGTTCGGGACGTCGAGCCTAATGATGTCACCCGTGCGAACCAACGCGATCGGCCCACCCTTGGCCGCCTCCGGTGCGACATGAACGATGACGGTGCCGAATGATGTGCCGCTGATCCGGGCATCCGATATGCGCACCATGTCGGTCACTCCCGCCGCCAGCAGCTTGCGCGGGATGGGGAGCTTTCCCACCTCCGGCATCCCGGGGTATCCAGCCGGGCCCGCGTTTCTTACGACGAGAACTGACGTCGCATCAATGTCGAGGTCGATGTCATCGATGTGGAGCTGGCACTCGCGGATGGAATCGAAGACGACCGCCCTACCGCGGTGAACCATGAGCGACTCGCTCGCGGTCGCCTGCTTGATAACAGCGCCCTGCGGAGCAAGGTTTCCCCGCAGAACGGCTGTACCGAAGCCGGTTCCCAGCGCGGTCTCGACAGTTCTGATCACATCGTCGTCGTAGCACTCGGCAGAGGCAAGGTTCTCACCGACCGTGCCGCCGCTGACGGTGATCGCGTCGAGATGAAGGTGATCGGTGAGACGGGCCATCAGCGCTGGCAAGCCGCCGGCGTGATGAAAGTCCTCCATGAAGTACGTTCCGGTGGGTTGCAGATTTGCCAGGAGAGGAATGTCCCTGCTCCACCGGTCGAAGTCGTCGAGAGACAGCTCGACGCCGACCCTCCCTGCGATCGCCAGAAGATGCAACACCGCGTTGGTCGATCCGTTGAGTGCCGCACTCACTTTGATCGCGTTCTCAAAGGCCGCCCGGGTCATGATCGCGGACGGTCGCAGATCCTCAGCGACCATCTCAACGATGCGTCGGCCCGCCTCATGCCCCGCGAGCCGCCTGCCTGTTTCCGGGGCGGGTATCGAAGAAGTCCCCGGAAGCTGCATGCCGAGAGCCTCGATCGTGCTGCCCATGGTCGACGCCGTTCCCATCACGGCGCAGTGGCCAGCGCTCCGGGCGTAGCAAACTTCAGTAGCAAAGAACTCATTGGGCGTGATTTCGCCGGTTCGCACCTGGTCAGCCATTTTCGACGCTGTGGTGCCGGTGCCCAGCGGTTTACCTCTGAATCGGCTCGTGAGCATCGGTCCGCCGGTAACGACGAGGGTGGGGATGTCCACACTCGCTGCCCCCATGAGCTGCGCTGGCGCGGTCTTGTCGCAACCGCCCAACAACACGACTCCGTCGATCGGACTGGCCCGGATCATTTCCTCGACGTCCATGCTCATGAGGTTCCGGAAGAGCATGGTCGTTGGCGCCATATTCGTCTCGCCGAGACTGATCGTCGGGAATACCAGCGGAATGCCGCCGGCGTCCAGGACTCCGCGCTTCACGGACTCCGCGATATCGCTCAGATGCGCGTTGCACGGAGCTAAATCTGACGCGCTGTTCGCGATGCCGATCACGGGCTTCCCGGACCTCAGCGCGCCCTCGGGCAGCCCAAGAGAGTGCATATGCCCGTTACGGATGACGGAGATCATCGTGTTGGAACTGTAAAACTGGTTGCTCCGCAACCGCTTCGCCTTGATCTGCATCATCGCGGCACCCCCATGCCTAGCTCGACAACGTCTGCCGCCGTGATGGACTCGACCGCACCGCCGATGCCGACGGCGCGAGCGCCTGCCCGGAAGTACTCCTCCGCACTGGCCACCTCGACCCCACCGGTCGCCACAAAAGAGACGTCGGGAAACGGGCCACGAAGCTGCCGCAGCCCGGCGGGGGTGAGCACTGACGCAGGAAACAGCTTCATCCACGAAAATCCGGAACTCATTGCCGCCTGAATGTCACTCGGAGTAAACACACCGGGGAGGTGAGGAAGGCCGTGTTCCCCGCTGGCGGCGACGACGAGCGGGTCAAGCCCGGGCGCGACCGTGAACGCTGCTCCCGCCTCCCTCGCCCTCGCGACGAGCTCGGTCGAGACGATGGTTCCCGCTCCGACCTCTTTACCGAGCGTCTTGCCGAGTTCGACTGTCTCGCGCAGTGCGACGAGCGAGCGAGAATCCTGAAGCGGGATTTCGACGAGGTTCACCCCGGCGGCCCAGACTGATTCCGCGAGCGCAAGGGTGCGATCGACTCCGTGTCCTCGCAGGATCGCGAGGATCGAACCGGGCGGCAGAGCGTGAGAGAAGTAGGAGGCGCTGAGCGCCCCCACACCGGTCACGGCGTTATCCCGACGAGTCGCAGGCTCGCGAGTGCCGTGAGGTCGCCCTGGTCCGTCGAGCTGAGCAGCGCTTCGCGGGCCGTGAGGTGGCCAAAGCGCAGCCGGTCCGCAGCGTCGCTGCCGTTGAGAAAGGCGTGGATCCAGCCTGCGGCGAAAGCGTCTCCGGCGCCGACAGACTCAACAACATCAACCTGGAGAGCAGGCACTGCCACAGTGTGATCCGGCCCGAATTCTGTCGCTGCGATGGGGCCGTCTTTGACGACAAGGATGGGCACCTCCGGGAGCAGTTCACGAACGTCCGCTGAAGTCGTCGCCCCCCAGAGGTCATCCGCTTCATCCAGGCCGACGAAGACGACGGTTGCGCGACGAGACAGTGCTCGAAGCGTCTGCGCGGCGGTATCGCGATCCGGCCACAGCACGGGGCGGTAGTTGACGTCGAAGCTGACAGGGATGGATGCTCGACGAGCACGGTCGAGCACATCCTCCACGGCGGCAAGGCAACTGGGCGACAGCGCGGCGGTTATCCCGCTCACATGGATCCACAACGGATCGGCCCATTCGATGCCCTCGATGTCGCTTGCGTTCATTCGGGATGCTGCGGAGTCATCCCGGTAATAGAGCACTCGTCGAGCCTCTGGATCCGGGTCTTTGAAGAAGACCCCGGTGCGCGCGCTCGGATCGAGCACGACGAGCGCGACGTCGACGCCCTGCGCTTTCACCTCATCGAGGATGCGATGCCCGAGAGCATCGTCACCCAGACGCCCGAACCAGGCCGCTGGTGTGCCAAGGGCCGCGAGCGTGACGGCGACATTGGTCTCGGCGCCACCGTGCCGAAGCAGAAAGAACGGCGCCGTCAACAGGGATTCCGAAGTGGCGGGCACTATCTGTGCCATGGTCTCCCCGATGCACACCACGTGGCGGTCCGGTCGGGCTGCACTCACTTTCCAAGCCCAGCCGTGAGTCCCTGCACAATCTGCTTGGTCGCGAGGATGAAGAGGATCAGCAGCGGGATGGTTGCGATGACCAGGCCGGCAAACAGGCTGGCTCGGTCGGTTTCGTACTCGCTAAAGAAGGTCGTGAGTCCGACCGAGATCGTGTAGTTCTCCCTCGACCGCAACAGCACCAGCGGCATCAGAAACTCATTCCAGATGGGCACGAAGCGGAAGACCGCCACTGTCGCGACCGCCGGCCACACGAGCGGCAGCATGACCTGAAGGAACGTACGGAAGTACCCAGAACCGTCGATGGATGCCGCTTCTTCGAGCTCCACGGGAAGCTGACGGAAAAACGCGGAGAGCACGAAGATCGAGAAGGGGACGCCATTCGCCCCGTAGATCAGGATGAGGCTGAGGGGCGAATCGATGAGATTGAGCGAGTCCATCAGGTAGAAGATGGGCAGGATCGCGAGCATCATCGGCACCATCAGCCCGGAGATGAACAGCGCCTGCAGAAGCCTATTGCCCACGAACTGCCAGCGAGACAGGGCGTATGCCGCGGGCAATGAGACCGCCGTCGACAGCACGACCGCGCCCACGGTGACGATGACGGAGTTGCCCACGTAGGTAGCAAATGATGCCTGAGTCCAGGCATTCACGTAGTTCTCGATAGTTGGTGAGGTGGTGAATGGCCAGGGATTGGCAATCAGTTCGGCGCTCGACCGGAACGAGTTCAGGAACATGATCAGCAGCGGCACCGCTGAGATCGCGGCGTAGCCCCACATGGCAATCCAGATGAGTGGATGCACCTTGAAGTGGCGCTTCTTACGCGGCCGATACCTGTCGGTTCGGCCAAGGGTGAGGTTCGTCATGACAATTTCCGCTCTTGCCGAGCAAGCAGTCGGGTGGCGAGCACGGCGCCGCCGAAGATGAAGATGAGCATCAGGGTCGCCAGCGCAGATGAGAGTCCGAGCGCATCGATGAGGCCAGATTGGAACGAGACACGATAGAACAGCAGGCTCAGGACGTCTGTTGCGCCAGCGGGCGAGCCCGTGGAGCCTCCCACCGCGTAAGCGAGGGTGAACACCTCCATGCTGGAGATGAAAGTCAGGATCGACACGGTGCCGATGACGGGCGTCAACATCGGACCGGTCACGTACCTGAACCGCTTCCATCCGTTTGCTCCGTCGATAGCCGCAGCGTCATTCAATTCCACGGGAAGCCCTCCCAGGGCCGCACCATAGAGAAGAACGGGGAAGCCCATCCATTGCCAGACGCTAATAAGGATGAGCACCGGCAGGGCGAGCGTTGGGTCGCCGAGCCAAGGCAGGGCGAGCGCGTCCAGGCCCACTACCCGGAGAGCTTCGTTGACAAGCCCGAATTGCGGCGAGAGCAGCAGGCTCCAGAGGTAGCCGACGACAAGCGGGCTGACCAGGTACGGGGTGGTGTAGAGCGTCTGGAACAGGCGCCGCATCCGCTTGAAACGCTGGAGCTGGACGGCCAGGAAGAGACCGATGCTGTTCTGAAGCACAACGGTTCCGGCGAAAAACAGGAGGTTGTGCCCGAGCGCTCTCGGAATCTGCTCAGAGAAGGGCAGATCGGTGAAAAGCCTTATGTAGTTGTCAATTCCGATGAATCCCTGCTGACGTGTTCCCTTCCAGTCGAAGAAGCTGTAGCTCACCGCCTGCAGCAGGGGAAAGAGGAGGAACACCGCGAACAGAGCAAAGGCGGGAAGGATGAAGAGGACGACCACCCGAAGGGGGACCCGGCGAGCCGAGCCCCCCTTCGAGGCGAGCCGCATTGGCGCAACGGTCATCGTGTTAGTTCTTCACCGGGACGTACCACTGGTCGATGCCGCGCTGAATGTTCGCCGCCGCCGCCTTCGCGTCCTCCTGACCGAGCCACATCTTCTGCACGGCTTCGCCCATCAGGTCGGTTCCCGAGGGTGTGCCGTAACGCAGGTTCGCAGAACCGAAGTAGTTGACGCCGTGGTCGGTGTAGGCGTCAAACGCTTCCTGCACCAGAGGGTCGGATACGACGACCGTGTCAAGTGCTGGCATGAGGGCGGTGAGATCGGAGTAGCGCTGTGAGAATTCCAATCCCGCGAACCAGTTCAACACCTCGGTCGCCACCTCTTTGTTCTCGGCCCTTGTCGACATCGCCCAGCCACCGTCGACGTATCCGGGCGTCACGGGTTTCGCGGACGGCCAGCTTGAGTCAACCGGCATGTCGAAGATGCCGAATTCATAATCAGGCGCATTGTCACGAAGTCCCTGGACCTCCCAGGCACCGGAGGGCAACATCGCAGCCGCACCGGTGAAGATCAACGTGCGAGCCTCTTCGTTGGATGTCCCGACGATGGATTCGGGGAAGTACGGCTGCAGCTCCTTCATGATCTCGAGCGACGCGACGTAGTCGGGGTCACTGAGGTCGGTCTTGCCGGCGAGGAATGCCTTCTCGAAGTCGGCGCCACCGCGGCGAGCGGACCCGAGAGTGTCGGCCACCAGTGACAGCTGTGGAACGTTGTCTCCGCCGGTAACCAGTGGAGTGATGCCGGCTGCCTTCAGCGCGTCACACACCTCGATGAATTCGTCGTAGGTAGTCGGCACCGAAAGTCCGAGCTCGTCAAAGATCGTCTTGTTGTAGAACACCTGCATGGTCTGAATGCTGAACGGAATTCCGTAGACGAGACCGTCTTGGCGGTTCTTCGTGCCGGCGAGCACGTTGTCGCTGTAGTCGGCAATGCCAGGGACGATCTCGTCGAGTGGCTCTAACGATCCAGCTTCTGCGAACTGCTCGATGACGCCGTACGACTTCACATGCAGAAGGTCAGGCCCCTTTGACGCCGAGAGCCCTGTGGCCAGAATCTGCTGATATTCCTCCGCCTTGAAAGTGCGGAAGTCGAGGGTGACGTTTGGGTTCTCTTCGTTGTACAGGGCTGCGAGCTCTTCGAAAGCAGCTACGTCGTTGGTCCGCCACGACCAAATCGTCACGGTGGTGTCTTCTGCGACGGCGGGCGTGGCCGAAGCGCAGCCCGTAATCGCGATAGTGGCCGCGGTGAGCACTCCCGTCATTGTGAGGAGTTTCCTAGCAAGTTTCTTTTTCATCTCTGCTCCTTTGGAGAGGTAGGGTTCAAGGGTCGTAATCGATTACGAGGAGTAAAGCACATCGAATTCGGTGGTGTCAACCGACGTGCCGGTATCGACGAAAATTCAAACGTGCACGAGCAAACTCGCCCAGGCTTGCATGCCACGGTAGCTTGGTGCGGACAAGGGAGGTCAGCCAGTGGGTGAACAGGTAACCATCAAGATGGTCGCTGACCATGCCAGCGTCAGCGTCGCGACCGTGTCGTACGTGTTGAGCGGACTCCGGCCCGTCTCGGACGAGAAAAAAGATCGAGTGCGAGCAAGTGTGAGCGCGCTCGGCTACAGTCCCAACCAAATCGCCAAGAGCCTGCGCACGCAGCACACCGCGATGATCGCGATCGTCGTCCCCGACATCACCAACCCTTTCTACCCGGCAATCGCGCGCAGCATTCTCGACGATCTCGACGAGGCAGGATTCGACGGAATCATCTGCTGCTCGGACGGTGATCCCGAGAAAGAGGCACGGATAATCGAAAAGATGGTCCTTCGTCGCGTTGATGGCATCGCGGTGTGTTCTTATCGGCACGACCCTTCCACTCTTGAGGCAGCCCGCCGGGCGGGAATCCCCACGGTGTTTCTCGGCAACGCTGGGGCAGCAGACGGCGACTCCGTCGTTCTCGACAGCGTCGGTGGCAGTCAGGCTGCGACGGAACATCTCCTCGCCCTGGGGCATCGCTCTATCGTCTTTCTCACCGGAACGTCAGACACCGACGCGACCGCAGACCGTCTCCGCGGCTACGAAACAGCAGTGCACGGAAGCATTGAAGAACTCTCAACCCGCATCATCCGCACCTCCATCAGCCAGGAGGGCGGCCGGGAGGGTGTTCGACAAATTCTGGGAAGCGGGAACCTCCCGGACGCCATTGTGTGCGCGAACGATCAGATGGCCATAAGCGCGATGAGCGAGCTCACCCGTGCTGGCATCAGGGTGCCGCAAGACATCTCGGTTGTTGGATTCGACGACATTGAGGCGGCGGCCGTGGTTACGCCGAGCCTCACCACTGTCTCAAACCCAGCCCCCAAGATCGGAGCCGCCATGGCAGAAACACTTTTGGGTCGCATCGACGGCTCCGTTACTGGCGGGCCACGACGGATCGAATTGGCGGTCACGTTGATGCAGCGCGATTCGACCCGGCGCACGACGGGTTAGTCGGGCCCCCCACCGAGGAGGCGATCACCCCCGCCGGGTGTCACATTCCGCTGCAAGTTGGGCGCTGCGCCCGACATCAAGATGACGTCGATCCCCGGGGCGGCATCAGGCCACGAAAACGAACCCTGCACGCCGGGGTGCAGGGTTCGTTTTACTGTGCGAGGAGCGTTACTGCCGAACGAGTTCGCCGCAGGCGACCGGAAGTGTGGCCCACGCCGGGAGTCCCGGCAGCGATTGCACGGAGGCCGGCAGCGGATTTGCAGGATCGATACCGTGAATCACAACGTGCCGGTCGCCCAGCTTCAGTGCCCCTTTCAGTTCCTTTTGCAGATGCGATTTGGATGCTGCCTGGCTGTACGCATAGCTTCCGGAGGCGTCTGAGACTGGAAAGTCGAGTGACGGCGCGAAGCTGCCGACGTCGCTGTCCAACGAAATTAGAACTGCGCCGTACTTGGGGAGGCCCTCAATGACGTCGACGAAGCCGTCATTGTTGACGTCATCGCTCGCGACTGGACACATCGTCCCTGCGTGAATGTGCTGGGGGTGAAGCGTGAGCGGAGTGACGCCCGCCACGCTAATCGTGACGGTAAGGTCGTTGCCCTTAAGGTTGACGACCGCGCTACCGCTCGCTGTCGGGATCGTATAGGTATCCGAGCCGACCGTGTGTTCACCAGCGTTCAGTGGTTGTAGATCTGCCACGTAGTCGTGCCCTGATTTGTTGTGTGACGAAACCGGCACCGCGGCGGCCCCAGTTATAGCCAGCAATAGTCCGGCGGCGGAAGCGCCAGCAATGAGTAGAGATTTGCGCATTATTTCACCTTTGAAAATTTGCAACGGCGTCGATGTCACCCCCGAACGGGTGTCAGAGGAGCGAGCCTGCACGCATCGTAAGTCTGACTCCTGGCGAATCACAACGGGTAGACGCGCTTCACCGAAAGTGCATGAGAGATGATGCGCAGACGTCGATGCTCTACCCGACCGCGTACTCGACGGTTCTGCGCACCTGAAGCCTGGTTTGCCACCCAGATTATTGAGCAGGTGGCACAATCCACGCACGACGAAGAGTTGGCGATCGGAGGCGTCAACATGGTGTGGCGTAGCGGCAGTGCGGCCGCTCACGGCTCCCGTGGGGCGATCTCCCGAATGACATCGGTCCTGCCGCGGCGTCCGCGACGCTCGCGCTGAGTCATGCCTTCAAAATGCACGATCAGCGACGGCTGGCTAGTCCGCCCTTCACCCCCTAGCTACGCGGCAACTCGATAATGCGCGCATGATCCCGAGCTTTGGGCGAAGCCAAATGCATCATGATCGTCTGGTCGATTGGTGGAAATCGAGCTGTTTGCAGACCACGTCGGAGGGATCTCGCGCGAGCTTAAAGCCACCCATGACGCTGACCTCATCTCGCGATCCCAATCGGACCTGGCCCACCCGATGAACGACAAAAATCCGGGGGCGATTCCCTAAGCCGATATCTCCACGAGAATTCGAGTCAAGGTTGCGACGTCACCCGTCGACCGCCGTCACCGACTATCCCCTCGCGCGCACCGACGTGTGCGAACCCTCCGGCGATGTGAGTGTCACCGTCGCCGACATCGTCGCCGCGAGCGGGATGTAGATGTCGTAGAGAGTGGGTCCGACCTCTTCACGGAAAGTGAAGCGGATGCCGCTCGTCGGCGGTCGCGGCGGGAAGGGGATCGGGAATGGCAACCTGCCGTCGCGCCGAATGGCAGGCAGCTCGATCGACGCGGTGAGCGTCGGTCTGAGCGGTAAGCCGGGGATGAGGAGCAGCTCGCGCACTTCGCCGGACTCCGCGACCGAGCGGATCCCTCCGAGTTCGCCGACTCCGCCGAGCGGCGGACGCACGATGATCCGGCGCGCCGCCGAGACGGAGAGCACGAACGGCGGCCGCATGGTCCGTTCCTCGGTGCTCGAGACCGTGACGACGGCAGCGGTCGCCGACGCCCGCGTCACCGCGACGAGCTCGAGGTTCGGCGGCGTGGGTGTGGTCCATCCAGCGACCGTCGCGAGCTGCACGACCGCGCGTCCGAGCGGATCGACGAGCCGCAGCCCGACGTCGACCGGCTGCGCCGGGTCGGCCCGCGTGAACCACACCGCCAGCGGCGTGCGACCCCCGCTGCGTTCCTCGCGCACAACCAGCGCGTTGCCGACCGCCGGTGCCGGCGGATCGGCGGCGGCCAGCGCCGAGAGCGGCGTGAGGGATGCCGCGGCCATCCCGTCCGCCGTGAGCGCGGCAGACGCCAGCGCCCCGGCCAGGTGCGGCCCGAAGTCGGTGTCGGCGATCGGTGCCGAGGTCGAGGTGCGCGCGACAAGCACGCTGTGATCGGGCGTCACCGACTCGACGACGAGCGGATCAAGGTCGGGCAGGGTTGAGGGCGGAACGCGCACCGTCACGATGTCGGACTCTGGCGACAGGATGCCCCGCCAGCCCCGCTCGGGGACGCCGCTAGTGTCGGGCTCGGCCACGGTCCGCACGTACCAGGTCTTCCAGCTCGGGGTGAGCGCACCGGCCCAGTACCCACGGAAGACGGGCTGCCCGGTGACGAGGTCGACGTCGGCCGGGGCCTGCGGATCAGCGGGCGCGGTCGCCGTGACAAACTCGGGCGCGCCCATCGAGTCGGCCCGGCGGGCCGCGTCGAAGTTGTGCGTGCTGTAAACGCGAAAGCGGGATACCGGCACTTCGCTCGGCACCTCGAGACCGACGTCCGCTCCCGCGAGCGTAATCTCGGGGCGCGCGAGCGGCTGGGCGGGCCGCAGCACGCGCGGTGCGATGAACACCTGCGTGGAGTCGTGGCTGGCTGAGTTGTATGGCCACGCCGAGTCGACGCCGCTCGGGGTCGTGGAGGTGACGACGAAGAACTGGATAGCGGTGGAGCCGCGGACGAGCGCGACATCCGCCTCCCGCCGGTCGCCGGGCACATCCAGCACGCGCCGGAAGGCGAGACGGCACTCCTCGGGATGGTCGATCAGCAACTGGCGCACAGCGACGAGTCGCGCGCCGGGCACCACATCCGGTGCCGGGTCGGCGATCCCGCAACGCTCGCGGAGGTAGTCCTCGCTCGCCTGCCACACCACGAACGCCTTGACGCTGCTCGACCCGGGCGCTCCCCACACCACCCGTACGTGCGAACGGCCGTCTGAGTCGGGGAGGCTCGCGAGTGGCACACCCGGGAGCGGCATCGTTGCCGGGACGACCGGCACGGGGCTGCCGACCGACGCGAGCATCGCCCGCGTGGGATCGCCGGGCGACCACACCGTGGGAGTCGGGCCGACCGCAAGAGCGCGGCGCGCCCAGACGTCCACCCCCCAGCGGTCGGTCGTCGAGAAGTCGAGAGGCGGCAGACCGACATGCGCACCGAAGCGGCGCGGCTCGCCCTGCCCGGGCCCCGCGACCGGGGCCGACAGGCCGTTCTCGTCGAGCGGCACGACAGCGCATCCGATGCCCGCCGGCACATCACCGGCGAACGAGATCGAGAAGCTGCGACGCACCGCGCCGACCGGCACCGACTCGGCGCCGAGCCCCGTCGGTGGGGGCATCGACGGCGAGGTCATCGGGTAGAACACCGCGGAGAACTCGACGGAGGTCGTCGACCGCTCGGTGAACTCGAGGATCACGTCCACGTCGAGCGTCGCCGGGCACAGCACCGAGCCCGTGAAGGTGGTCCGCAGCTTGAGGTTCGCAAGCATCGGCGGCGTCGCGGCCGGTTCGACACCGGAATAGACGGTCTCGCTCCACGGCGACCAGATGCCGTGGACGTCCGACAGCGCGGCGCCGTACAGCTCGTGGCGCCCGCCGCTGCCGAGCGGGATCTCGGCGACCGGGTCGACGCTGCTCAGGAGAGTCGCGCCGGGCGTGAGGGGCGGGATGTTCGGCACGCGCCAACCGTCGACGTCCGCGTCGAAGGCGAACAGCGGCTCGGCGATTCCCGTCGCGAGGGGGGTGCGCACCGTGGCGAACTGTGTGACGTGGACGGTGCCCGCGTCGGCGGGCAGCGGGGGCCACGTCGACCGGACGTTCTCGCGCCACGGGGCGTCGATGATCGTGGGCGGCTGCAGTGAGTAGCGCGCCGATACGAAGGGCAGCGGTTCAGGGGTCTGCGCGTGCATGACGGGTGGGGCATACGCGGCGTACTCCCCCGCCGGCAGCGGGATCTCGACGTTCCACCCGGGCCCGCTCGCCCGGAACACCGGGCCCGCGGCATACTTCGCGGTAACGAGGAACTCCGGCGCCGGCAGCTGCGCGATGGCGCGACTGTCGGTGCGGAACGGGTAGGCCGTACCGAAGCCGAGAGCCAGGTTGGCGAACGGATCGCTCACGGCCGGAATAGATAGCAGCGGCCATGGGGCGGCGTCAATGGATGCCGGCTGCCCCGCACCCGGCGGACCCGCCACCGGGGTAGGGCTCGTCACTCGCGCCTGTGCGTTCTCGGCGAGCCCGGGCGCGTACAGACCTGCGATCCTGTCGAGCAGCTCGGTGGCGATCCGAGCCACGAACGCCTTCGCATCCGGTGCCTGCCAGATCGGCGCGACGACGCCGGACGGCAGCGTCGTCGACCATCCGACCGGCGGGGCGCCGCGGGTCCAGCGGTCGAGGGCGGCGTCCTGTGCTGGCAGCGTCGCGGTCACAAGGCCTTGCTTGTAGCCGTCGTAGTCGGTGCCGGCGATGCCGGTACTGGGAACCGGCAGCCCGACGTACTCGAGCGGCTCCCAGTCGGGTGCGTTGACGATGTCGTCGAGGGAGACGATGCGGGCGACCGGATCGAACGCGTTCGTGACGAGGGCGCACGTCGCGCCGGGCGTCCGCAGTTCAATGTGCGCGGTCGCGCTGCCGGTGCCCGACAGGCCGACGGCCGTGACGGACTCCTTCGAGCCGGTGCGCCAGCACAGGTGCACGACGACCGGTTGCGACGGGTCGACTACACCGCAGTCGATGATGACGCGCCCCGCAGGCGTGCCCCAGTCCACCCGTAGCGATCCGTCGCCGTTGGGCTGTGCGGTGACGTTGACCGCACGCGCATCCGCCTGCTTCGGCTGCCGCCGCCACACGGTGAACACCCCGTGCGGCACGCCGAGGTCGCTGTGGCACGCCCACGCCAGTCGCAGGGTGAGCCCGCGGGAGTCGCCGGCGTCCGGCAGCTGCTGCCCGTGCGACTTGGCTACCGAGGCCCAGTCGATGCCGACAGCTTCGGCGCGGAAATACCCGGGGTTCGCGATGCGCGCCATCAGTCCTCCTCCTCCCACGGTGCGGTAACGAGCGCGACCGACAGCAGCGGCGTGCGCGCCTCGGTGGATCCCGCGGGTCCGTCGAGGTCGGTGACGAGGTCGACTCGGAGTCTCGTGCCGCGGGCGTTCGGACCGAGGAAGATGATTGCGCGCGTGCCGCCCGGGCCCGTTGCGATGCGGGTCACCGGGGCGTCCGGCAGTCCTGGTGCGGCGGGCGAGACCGCGGCTCCGACCGCCAGCCACGGCCAGGGCACGCTCGCCCAGTAGTGGTGCGTCGGGTCGGCGTCGGTGGGCGCGGCATCCACCTTCTGCGGCGTCGCCCGCGAGCGCACGATCTCTTCACTCGAATCGCCGACCACCGCGATCGGTTGGGGCACCGCGTCGGTGCTCCACAGCACCTGCAGCGCCGGGAAGCCCGGAACCTGTGGGGCCCCGAGCCCGGCTTGCTCGAACGCGTCGTCGAGCACCGTGCCCGGCACGCTACCGACGAGCGGGGCGAGCGCCGAGGGGGTGAGGATGCCGCGGCCTTCGGCGCGCGAGCTGCCGACGAACGACGCGAGTTCGGCGGCATCGGCGAACCGGCCGGTGCGGAACGGGACCCGGTACACGATGTCGCCCGTGCCGCCGGCGCCCTTTTTGCGCGCGTGCACGTCGAGCAGGTACTCGGTGAGCGGCTCGAACTCGTACGGCAGCGTCACCGTGAACGTGCTGTGGTCGAATCGCGACTCGTCGAGGCACCCGAGGTTCGCCGCGAGGTCCTCGGCGGCCTCGCGCCAGGGCGACGTGACCCCGTACCGATCGATCGTGGTGGCGTAGGCCGACCCACCGACCAGCGGCACCTGCGGCACAGGTTCATCGGGCTGATCGGCGAGTCGGGGGTGGATGCCCGAGGAGGAGTGCACCACGGCGTAGAGCTCGAGGTCGTACGCGTCGAACAGCGCAGCCACACGCTGCGACGAGAAGGTGAGGCTCACCCCAGCATGTGTAAACACCCCGGTCTCGTCCTTCGCGGGAATGGTGCCGAGCACCCACGGCGAGAGGTCGGACACAATGTCGGAGGGCACGTTCGCTTTCACCTTCGTGTGGAAGCGGAAGCTCTGCGTCTTCGTCGACGTGTGGTCGTTCGGAAGGTCGGCGGGCATCAGCGTCGGAGCGGGAGGCTGACCCTGCGGCGGGCTGTGGTCGTCGCCCGAGACCGGCACCCACGTCGCCTGCCAGTCGATCTCGACAGCGTACGTCGTGTCGGGCGTCAGCAGCGGCTCGCTGCCGGCCGCCTGCGTGAGGGCGGTGTTCAGCGTCTGCTGATCGTTGTTCAGCGTCGTCGTGTCCCAGTCATACCGGCGAGTCTCGGAGGCGAGCAACGCCTCGACCGCGACGACGTAGTAGGCCGGGAACGGTGCCTTGCTGCGGTGGCGGTCCCAGCCGGTCACGACGTGCGCCGCCTTGCCGCCGAGCCCGTCGAGTCGCACGTACACCGCCACGAGCTTCTCGGTCGAGATCAGTCGCCCGGCGAGGTGCCCGGCCCGGCTCACCGAATCGGCCCACGATCCTCCGGCGTCGAGCCAGCGGCCCGGGATCGGGACAGGCGAGGGCACCAGATCCGAGCCGCTCACGCGGTGCGCCTCGATCTCGGATCCATCGGCCGTGCGCGCCGACACCGTCAGGCCGTACTCGAGTCCGATCCGCGGCATCAGCATCAGCACACCGAAGTCCTCGAACCCGTCGGCATCCGCCGCAGCGCCCGCCGTGAAAGCGACGGCGTCGGCGAGCGGATCGGGGGTGAACCCGGATGCCGCCCAGGTCTCCTCGACGAGCTTGCGCGCCAACTCGTCCCCGCCCGGGGAGGGTTCGCCAAGATCGCGGACCGGCGAGCGCAGCAGCTCGCCGAAGCATCCCGCATCCTGCACGATCTGGCGCGAACCCGTCGCCGCCGCAGCGCGTGCGAACGCCGACACCGTAGTGGGGTCCCACGCCGTTGCCTGCCGCACGGCGGGGAAGTCGTAGAGCGACCCGCCGGCGGCCATGTGCGCGTCGAGGGCGGTGAACGCCGCGGCGCCGGTGAGCCAGCCGCGCGCGCTGAACCCCGTCGCCTGTCCCTTCGACCACTGCGAGAGCGAGGTCTTCGGGTCGCGGATCGACGGGTTGTAGCAGGCCACGGCATCGCCGAGGACGATCGCGGGGTCGGTGCCCTGCAGTGCGTCGACGGCGGGTGAGATCCGCCACGGCTCGGTCACGGTCATCCGGGTGCGCACCGGAGTTGTCCGGATGGTTCCCGAGGCGTCTGGCCAGGCGATGCCTGTGAGTACCCACCCCGTGAGGCTCGGCCCGAGCGGCTGCCCGTCGAACGTCCACAGGACGCTCGCCGGCTCGGCCGCCGTGCTGCAGATCGTGCCCCACCGGTGGTCAACGGTCGTGGTCAGCGCCTCGCCGTACGGCACGGCGGCCGGATGGGGATCGGGCGTCCAGTTCAGCAGTGCCAGCTGCAGCGACGTCGCCTGCGCGTCGCTCTTCTGCACCCACCACACGCTTGCCGCCGACCCGCCGGCCGGCGTGGGCGGGATGAGCACTCCCCCGGTGAGCCGCACGGCGGTGACCTCGTACCGCCACCAGTGGGCGCCGAGCTGCATCCATGGGTTGGCGGGGGCGCCCGCGTACGAGCCGAGCACCCCGCCGAGGATATTCGCCTGGTCGGTCTTGGCGAGGGTGAGGAACGACAGCACCGGGATCGCATCGATCGGCACGTCGACCGGCGCGTCCCCGCTCTCGGCGGCCTTCGCGAGCACGCCGTCGACGGGCTCGCCGACGGCCGCGCCCTCGAGCAGCACGTGGATTGTGCGCGTTACGAGTCCGACGCCGGTGACGAGGTCCTGGACAGGCGGCGGCTCCGTCCCCGGCTCGGTCCCGATGGTCAGTTCGACGGAGCCCTCGACGCTGAAGAAGAAGAAGTCGACCTTGCCGTGCACCTCGCCGTGCACGTACAGCTCGCCGGTCGCATCCTTGTAGATGATGACGAGCTTGGCGCTGGCCGAGATGCTGATGATCCACAGGCGCAGCTCGCCGCTAACCTCGATAATTCCGCCGACGTACAGCGGGTCTGGCGAGAACAGGGCGTCGAAGCCGGCGGCTGCCTTGAAGTAGAGGCCGATCGCCTCGCTGCCCATCAGGACGGCCTCGATGTGGAAGCCGGCGGCGAACACCAGACCGTCCGAGCTGAGCGGCGGGTCGGTCGGCAGGCTCAGCCCGTCGCCGTGCACCTCGAGGTATCCCGAACCGGTGAACGAATCGAACACCCTGACGGTCGCCGGGTGGTCGTAGTTGCCGAGCTCGACGTACCAGTGCGATGTATTGTTCGTGTCGAAGAAGGCGGTGACGGGGATCTTGATCGACAGGAGCAACCCGATCGCGTACTCGATGCGGAGCGCGACGAGCACGCTCCCGCGGCCGAAGTCAAGGTCGATGACGGCGATGATCGTGGCGCTGGTGTCGCCGCCGAGCTCGGGCAGGGTCGGGGCGAAGACGTTGGCGAGGGCGAGCAGGGTGATGTCGGGGCCGGGCGTCGAGATCAGCAGCACGCCCTTGAGGTTGAGCGTGAATCCGCCGTCGGCGGTGCCGAGCACGAGGCCCGCGCCGAACGAGTACGCGTCCTTCTCGTAGTGCCATGCCTGGTCGGTGAACAGGTCATCGTTCTTCAGGTGCGTGACGGCCCAGTCGAGCGCTGGCAGCTCGGCAGTCTGGTCGTAGCTGCGGGCGAAGTTAATGCCCATCCCGCCGAGGAAGCCGTAGATGCCGAGGCCGGACGCGCCGAGCAGGATCGGCGCGGGGAATTCCACCGCGGCGCCGAACAGGATGCCGATCGCCGGTCCGCCGTCGGGGTCGGGGTGGATGGTGAGGGTGGCCGAGATGCGGATGTTGACCGACGTCACCGAGACGTCGAAGCCGCCGCTGATCTGCGAATCCGAGATGGCGACGTACCCGGTGCCGTGCAGGACGCCCGGCACGTCGAGGGTGGCCGACAGGCGCGAGATGCTGATGTCGGGGGCGCCACTGCCGTGGAAGTCGGCGCGCACGGTGGCGGTGTCGATGGTGACGATGCCGAGCTCGAGCCCGATACCGAACTGCACTTCGACGAACATCGGGTTGTCACGGCTGACCTTGAAGCCGAAGATGCGCAGGATCTCGTCGAGCGGCGGCGTCGCGACGAGCGAGCCGTCGGGTGCGTCGATCGTGTAGCCCCTGGCCGGGTCGAAGACGGCCAGCGGGCGGAAGTCAGGGCTCGCCGCGCTCCCCCATTCCCCGGCCACCCCGATCGCCTTGTACCGCGCGCTCATCGGCTTGCCGTCGGCGGTGCGGATGATTTTGAGGTCGAACGAGAAGGTGGTCTCGACGTCGAAGAAGACGGCAACCTTGCTGCCCGCCGAGGCATCCCCCGTCGATCCGTCCGCGCTGACGATCCCGTCGGCGACGACCAGTTCGCCGCCGTAGAGCGTCAGCTTCTGCGTCTCGAGCACGCCCGCCGCCCCGATCGCGACGGCCCCGAGCGCCACGACGCCCCCGCCGGCGGGCGAGAGGCTGCTCGCGGTGGCGGTGAGCGGGGCGAGCACCGCGAGCGCACCGACGGCGTCGAGGACGAGATCGGGGATGCCGTCGCCGCGTTTGCGCTGATAGAGGCCGTCCTTGTCCTTGTCGTGCGCACGGAACTCGGCATCCACCTCCCACGACTGGCGGTCTTCGCTGATCCGCAGCCGCACGAGGAAGTCGACGATGCCGTTTGCGGGGTTGTCGTCGTGCTGGGCATCGGTGAGCCCGAGTCCGGACTTGCTCTGATCGGCGGCCTTGGAGAAGTCGAACTCGCCCCACACCTCGGCGCGGATGAAGGTGTCACGCAGGATCTCGACGCGTACGCCGATGCGGCGGAAGCAACTGGGCTGCGGCCGCTTGAGCGGGGTCACGTCCTTCTGGGTGTTGTCACCGCCCCACTCCTGCCGCATGACATCGAGGTTCGCGGAGACGTTGGCAGCCGGTGCGCCCGGGGCCCACGCCCGGGCGAGCCACCAGAAGCCGTCGGTCTCGGCCGGTGGTGCGGGTGTCGTAGGCGGGGGCGTGGTGTCGGTGCGGGGGTTCGTGCCCGCGTGCGCGTTGGCCGCCCCGAACGCCGTGCCTACCTTCGCCTTGCTGAACCCGGCGTCATGCAGGATGGCGAGCGCCACCTGCAAGCGGCGCTCGCTGAGGTCGTGGTTGTACTGGGCCTGCTCGTTCTCGTACGACGCGTACCCGTCGACGGTCAGTTCGGTGTCGGGGTCGAGGTAGCTGGCGAGGTCGGTCGCCGCATCGATGTAGCTCCGGGATGGCGCGTGCAGGTCGCGCGCGGGCGATTTCTGATCGCGGGTGTTGTCGGGGTTGCGCGCCCAGGTGGGCGTGGCGAGCTCGGCGGGCTTGGGGTGGTCGAAGACGAAGTAGCAGTCGCTCACCACAGCGGTGCCTCCGCTGACTGTGACCACGAGCTGGCTGGAGAGCGGATGCGTCGGGGTGAGCGCCGAGACATCGAGCGTCACCGACAACTTGTCGCTGTCGCCGGTGATCGGCACCGTCGAGCTCGTCCACGCCATCGTCGCGGTCACGGGTGGTGCCGGTTCGAGTCGCACGACGGCCGGATCGAGCGAGTCGGCGACAATCCGATACGGCACGAGAGCGCTCGTCGGTGTGATCGAGAGCGCGGTGACCCCGCCGCCTCCGCCGCCGGCCGCGGAAGTGTCGAAGGTGGTCGAGATGGTGAGGTGCTTGGTGATGCCAGCCACGGCATCCGCGACCGTGACCTGGATGGTGGTGCCGTCGGCGTCGGTGGTGATGTTCCCGCGGGTCCCCATCACGATCGACGCGTTGTCGGGGGCGATCGTGACCGTGTTTGAGCCTGACCCGCCGTGGGTGTCGACGAAGAGCGTCGCGTCGGCGGGCACGGTGGCGGTGCCGTGGGCGGGGTCGGCAGTCGGGTCAGCGATAGTGACCGGGATGTACTTCCCCGCGTTCGTCAGAACGTGTGCCGAGACGGTGAGCTCGGCGATGTTCACCACTTCGGCCTCGAAGATCGCGGTGAGCCCGGCACTAGCGCCGACGCCGATGTAAAGGTCACGCGCGGCCGTGGTGATGTAGAGATCCTCAAGCCCGGGCGGCTGCACGAACACCCGCACCTCGGGCAGGTGGAAACCCTGCCACGCGTTGGGCATCGCCCGTGCGCCGGCGGGGAGCCCCGATGGGCCGGCTTCCGAACTCAGGTCGAGGACGGCCGCACGGAACCCGATGCCCACGGTCGCTTCGGGGCCGACGGTCGCGTAAGGCGGCTCCATCCGGACGAGGTCGTAGATCTTGTCGACGGGGTTGCCGGTGGTGGACGCGGAGAGGAAGTCGAACTGCACGGACTGTCCCGACAGCTGCATGAGCCTCAGTTTCAGCCCACCGACGACCATCGACACATGGTCGATGCTGGGGTCGGGCAGCAGCCGGGCGTTGGGCTCGTCGTATTTAGCGGGGCTGAGGAAAGGCAGGTGCACCGCCACGACGGGGCTCGTGAGGACGACGCGCCAGCCGCCGTCATCGGTGCCCGAGGATTGGTGCAGCCCGATCTCGATCGTGAGGTTTGGGTCGCGAAACTCGAGGGGCGTTCCGCCGCCGGGGATACCGCCGAATCCGCCGAGCGTCAGCAGGCTGTCGGCGCGGTAGGTCTTGATCCAGACCTTCCAGTCGCCGTCGGTTATTGGACCGTTCGCGCCGCCCGCCTTGAGAGCGTCCTCCAGCACCGAAAGGGCCCCGCCGTTCTTGGCGGAATCCGGCAGATCATCCCACTGGGTCACGACGCGCCTCCGGGGCAGCGGTGAACGAGGTACTTCTGGCGTCTCACACTGTAGACCCTGGCGCGGGGCTGGACAAGAGCCAGCGGCTCGTAGACCCAAGTACCCGAAGCGCCCCGGTTGCCTGAGGGCGATCGCGCCGTCGAGCACCACTACCTCGACATGGTGCTGTCGATCGGATACCGGGTGAGGTCGCCGAAAGGTATGCGATTCAGGCGGTGGGCGAATGACGTGCTGAAACGTCACGGAACACATCAGTGTGCAGACTTCATTCAGCGTAGGCACCCGAATCCCACCCGGGGTGGCGTTTGACGCCGATCCGCCAAACAGGTTATTTAGGGAGTCGTCAGGGAGGCTAGACAGACCGCTCTAGTCAGGGGTTGTATTGGTGGAGCAACGTCCGTGTCAACTTCCGGCTCGGGCCGAGGAGCGTGGTGCAATGTCGAACAACTACGCAGGAGTTCGTCGAATCGCGGACGAAGCCATGAGGGTGCGGTGCGCGGACCGCCTGATCAATATGCGCGCTTCACTGCAACCGCTGCGAGCTAAACGCAAGGACAGTTCCATGCTGCTGGCGACGTGGAACATCCGGGACTTCGGGGCGGACGGCAAGTTCGGTTCGCAAGGGCGTCTAAGTGAGTCGTTCTACTATCTAGCGGAGACCATTGCAAACTTCGATTTGGTGGCGCTTCAGGAAGTGAGTTCGAAGCTCAGGGACTTCGAACGCCTGATGGATATCCTAGGTTCCGGATGGGACTACATCCTTACCGACGCTACTGAAGGCACCGGCGGCAACGGCGAGCGGATGGCGTTCGTCTACAACCGTGACAAGGTATGGTTCCGGAGGACTGCCGGCGAGATAGTCCTCCCCAAGGGCCAGCTCATCGTGCCGGCCTCAGCCGTAGAGGTTCCAAAGAATCAGACAGCGGCGAAGCAAGCTATCGTGCCCGCGCTCCCGGCTGGTAAGGCCACCGATATGGAGGGCCAGCAATTCGCCCGGACCCCATTCCTAGTCTCCTTTCAGTCGGGATGGTTCCGCTTCAATCTCTGCACCGTCCACATCTACTACGGCTCGGACTCCGGTATAGAGCTCCAGCGCCGCATCGATGAGATCGAAGCCCTAGTGAACTTCTTTGCGAAGCGCCAGGACAAGGAGAGCAAGGAGGTAACCAACCTCCAGAAAGCGGAAAACTACATCCTGCTGGGCGACTTCAACGTGGTCAGCCCGGAACACGAAACGATGTCGGCACTCACTAGTCGCGGGTTCACGGTGCCCAAGCAAATCGACGGCGATAATCTCCCCAACCGTGACCACTTCTACGACCAGATTGCAGTGCGCGTAAAAGACAATCGCTTCAAGACCCTCGACGGCGGCATAGTCGACATCTACGAGAATGTGTTCACCGTGGCAGACATGCCGCTGTATTTGCATTTGGTACCCGAGAACAAGCCGAACGCGAGGAGACCAAAGACCCCTATCGCGCGGTACGAAGAGTGGCGGACCTGGCAGATGTCAGACCACAAGCCACTCTGGGTGGAGATCCAAACGGACTTCTCCGATGCCTACCTGCAGGAAATTGGTGCGGCTCCGAAGGAGCCCTGATGGTCGATTCTGGTGATGAATGTGACACATATAACGCTTGAGAGGCTACACAGCTTCGACTCGAGCAAGGTCGCCAAGGGCGAATATTCGCTGGCGGTTGCACGTCAAGAAGCGGCAACTTGGCCGTCTCAGGAGGTTCTGGACTTCGCGGCGGAACGCTCCCGATTGCTTCACCGCCTCGCGGAGGAGGACGGTGTTGAGGTCCGCGCGTGGGGAGAGGTGGACGGCGAGATTCCGCGTGAGGTCGCTGAGATTGTCTTGGGATTGGCCCCGGCAGTCGTGGCGGCGGCGGCGACGATTATTGCTTCGTGGATCGCGCGCCTCGGTTTCGACAAACGCCGAAAGGGCGACTCTCCTGAGACGGTAGCTGGCGTCAAACTCACCGACAGTCGGGGCCGGACACTCGAGCTCGGCATCAGGGATGGTTTTACACGAGAACAGCGTGCTGACCTCATCCGCGACTTTCTAGACCGAGACTTAGCCCCTGCGTAGAGCTCTGCAGGTGTCAGCGGCCTTCGCTACCGACACCTGCGTTTGACGGATTCGGTGATCGGTGTCGCAACTCAAATTTCTTCTCTTCCTTCGGGAGCAGCCCACGCTCTCAGCAGGACGGCGCGAATTCATTGTCGAGCGCGATTAGCTCACTCTGCGTGAACGATCTGCCGTACCGTGCCGGTCGAGCACGTCTGGCCTCCCACCTCTTAGCGCTACTGCTTAGTGCGCCGGAAGCTCCAGCAGCGAAACCAATTTTCACCATCGCCGGTGCATCGGGAATTCAAAGTGCTGGGTAAGTGTTGGGCCTTCTGTCAGATCGTGAAAAGCGCAACGAAAAAGCCCCGGACTTCGTGAGAAATCCGGGGCACATTGTCGGGCTGACAGGATTTGAACCTGCGACCCCTTGACCCCCAGGCGTCCAAACGGCTTGGTTCGAGCTGGATTCCGCATGATTCTGCGGGTCAGATCATGCGAGGAACGTCAAGAGATGCTTGGTTTGCATGATTTTGGTCCCCTTTTGGTCCCCTCTGCTAAGCGAGGAGGATCGTGGCATTCCGTCTTGTACGTTCGGAAGGCGCAACCACCTCATACCAGGTGCCAACCAAATCGAATGAGGACGGCGAGGCTAGGCGCTACTCGCCATCAGTCCGGCATCTCTCGCAAAACGGTTCTAATGCTCCTTCAACGGCGAGGCGGTGCAGCGCACCCACATATTCCGTTTCAGTCGAAATAGCCTGCACGTCAGGTGATAACTCAGAGCCGCGTAATAAGACGAGAAGTGTAGGGATACGTGGCGAGCCCTTTGAGTACGCTGGTCTGGTATTTCGGATACCACTGATTACCTCGTCCAGTTTCCGAGATGAGGTAGAGGTGCTTGCGCGCTCTGGAGCCGATAACGAACATCAGTTTGTTCGCGACATCAGTCTTCTCATACGCGGGTTCGCCGAAGTGCGGCACGATACCTTCGAGTAGCCCGAACGCGATGACGGAGTCAAACTCGGCACCCTTGATTCCGTGGATGGTCGAGACCACGATGCCATTTCGTGGGCGGAACACCTTTCTGAAGGTTTCGAGATCGTCAACGTCGACGCCTTCGTCTTTCTGAATGCGCGCCAGTCGACTCTGCATTCGGTCGAAGAAACTCTCGCGCTGGAATGCGAGCTCGGAATCGACTCTTGGCACGAAGCCGAATGCGGCACAGAAGGCATCAAAGTACTCGGTAAGGAACCGTGTTCCACTCGTCCCTGGCACTTCGATTCCATTGGTCGCTTTTAGGAAGTCCCTCGCGCTCAGGTCGTCCCTAACATAACCAGCCGTAGCGAGTTCCTCGATGACCTCTCGCGCCCATCGGATGCGGCGGCGAAACATGTCGGGGGCCGAATGAGTGAGTGCGATCCGAGCGACCTTGTACCAGAAGTTATCAAGGTTCTGGCCGAATGGTGACAGTCCAGGCCCATTGAACTCATACTCGGGAAGCGCTTGTACGAGTGATCTGGTGATCGAGGCCAAATGAAGCCACCAGGGAGCAACAATACAGATTTGCTCAGACGGGACACCAAGAACTTCAACATTGTGTCTAATTAGCTCGGCGACACCTTGAACGAGTTCCGTCTTATCAAGGCTTATGTCGTGGACGAGATGCCCGCTCCAGTCTCGCCATTCCCCCGCAGCTTCTATCTCCATCGGAGCGACTGCGAAGTTGCTGAAGTATTCGACGATTTGTTGCGACGAACGATAGTTGCTCCGAAGCGCGAGTTCATTCACCGGGCGACCCGTCAGTGCGGCGAGTTCTCCGGCGGTCTTGGCAACACCGCCGAGCGAACCGAAAATCGCTTGGTTGGGGTCCCCCACGACGAAGAGCCGCGATTTCGAGCTTGGTTCTCGGATGATCTTCGAGACAATCGAGTACTGGATGTCTCTCGTATCTTGATACTCATCGATCGCCACAATCCGGAAGAGCTGGCCCAACCGCTTCGCAATCGGCAGGTGATTAGTGATGAGGTCGTGGGCGAACTTGAGCATCATCTCGAAGTCGATCTGCTTCTGTTCGAGTAACCGCTCGTGGTACTCCGCGATCGTCGACCGCAGAGGATCGATGTTTTCCTCTGGAGTGCTCTTGTCGAGAGAAAAGCCAAGTTCGGTTGCATAGTATTTGCAGTCAAACTGGCCCTTGAGCGGCGGATTTCGCTTGGCAATCTCACCGAGCAGTTCTTCGCTCTCAAAGGTGTCAATCACACTGAACCCGTCTTTAAGAGCTTCGTGGTAGAGCGAATATGGTCGGAGTATCCAGGTGAGGCAGAAGCTATGGATTGTGCCAACCCAGAGTTGGGTGGTGTCGATCCCCATAGCCTCAATGCGGTCTCGGATCTCTTCGGCAGCGACGTGCGTGTATGTGAGTGCCACGACGAATTCGCGATGCGATGAAACCTGCGATAGCTCTGATGCGATCTTGTGAGTCAGGGTCCGGGTCTTTCCGCTGCCTGGGCACGCGATGATCAGAACATCGCCGTCTGCTTCTAGCGCTGCGCGCTGCTCAGGGTTGAGGTCTTGCAAACCTGACGTCATTTTCCGAAGGCTCGTGCCAAGCCGATAAGACGGAAGTCAGCATAAGTATCTCGTTCGATATTCACTAGAGCAGATTCGATATCAATATCCCCAGACTTGAGCTCATCGAGAATCATCTGCGCTGCGGCGACCTCATTCGAGGTGGTGCTCCTTGAGCCCTTCCATTGATCGATTCGGTGCTCGATGATGCGCACCCAGGTCTCTGGCGGGAGCTCTGCAGCCGCGAAACCGAGCGCGTCAAGTACGTAGCCGGGTAGCACAGGGCCGCCATCCAGGTCGGCAGTGTCAAGCCATCTGCCGAGGAGGAGTGCGAACCAGCCCTTCTTCGCCTTAGTAGCGAGTTGAAGCGCCGCTTTGCCGTACGACGCGATATCCGAGTCTGCCAGTGCTGTTTTGAGTACCTTACGTTCCCCGCTCTTCTTATAAACCTCGTCCACAGTAGCGCTGAGAATTTCCCGGTTGATCCCCGACGTTTCGGCGAAGTCCACTTCGAAAGTGTGCGGCGCATACGCGACATCGAGGTAATCGTTGTCAGCCGCAAAATCATCGAGACGGATCTTTCGTGCGGCCCCAGCCTTGGCTGAAGCCAAAGCTCTGCGCTTCCGTTTTGCGACTACTTCTGTATCACCATCATCCGGATCGGCGTCGAAGAAGACTTGATCATGGTCGGTCAAGATTGCGCACCGCTTGCGCAGACGATCCTCATGGAAGAGGTTCCCGAGGTTCTCAAAGCCAGTGCTGCGCACGTTGATGAGGCTGACACCGATTTCGTCCAAGCTGATGCCGTAGATCTTCTTGACGAGATTTGGGATCAGGATCTCCTCGGCATCACCCTCGACCAGCAACACGCTTCTTGCGAAGAGCAGGTTGGAACGCACGGCATCCAAGAAGCGTTCGGCGGAATGGACGTCTGCGGGGTCGAGGCCGGTCGCTGGTTGGAGGGCGACCCATGATTCGCCCTCGCGCGAGAGCACGTTCACGCGTTCAATCTCGCTCACTTCTGAGATGTGCGTCGAGTGAGTCGAGTAGATGATTTGCGTGTTCTCGTACGCGACGTTGTGGAACAGAGTCTTCTGAACGTGAGTGTGGATGTGTGCTTCGGGCTCTTCGATAAGCAGAAAGTTGGCGATTGCCTGTCTCGCGGTTCGATACTCGAACTCGAGAAGTTTCAGCGTTAAGAAGACAAGATTGGCACCGCCGAGGCTCATCTCGTGCAGGCGTCTCGGTTCCGAGTCGCCGTGCTCGCCGACATAGAGCTTGAGTGACTGGAAAAGGTCAGAGGCCTCGAGCGGAAGCTCCGATTGGATCCGCATTGATGTTGGTGAGTAAGTCTCTCCGACAGTCTCCTTGAAAGTTTTCTGGATGCCACGAGTGATCTCCTGAACATCATCCCGGCTCTCGATATCTTTGTTTAGCTCGCGAACCTTTCTGAGGATGTCATCGAAATCACCTTCGGGGATCTCTTCACTCTTGGATGCGAGGAGCGTCCGAAGCGGGTTCTTCCTGGGGTCGTTGAAGTCGGCGACAACGTTCCGAAGTGCCGGAACAAAGGAGAGCGAGAACTCCCGCCACAACGACATATCTCGCTGGATCTTGATCCCGACCTCATCCGCAAATGTAGGCGCAGTGCCGTTGTTGTCGGATGGGAAGATCACCGCATCAAAGTCACCAACGATGCGCGTGTACTCTTCACGGTCTGTGAGGTCGACACTCATCTTGCCGAGGAAAACACGTTCGTAGTCGTCGAGGGTAATCGTGGCGCGAAGCTCTGCCAGTCCAGCACGATCCCCATCTTGCAGTGCGGCGAGGCCGTCGCGGACTTCAGCCTTGGGCCTGAATACCAGTGAGTAGGTCGCCCGTTCGGTGTCCCCCGAGGACTCTTCGGCAGCGTGCTGTAGTAGCAGCGACTGGACAGCCTCGTCATCGCTGACGTTATCGAACTCCATCATGATGACGATCCAGTGCCCGCGCCAGTCGGTAAGACCACGGTGAAAGTCGCTCTCTTCGAGGTCGTGCCTTCGTGTGGCGAACGTGTCGTCAAGTAGGAGGCGCATGGCACGGAAAAGGTTCGACTTTCCTGATCCGTTCTCTCCGATGATGGTGTTGACGCCGGGTTGGAGGTAAACGTTAGTGCGTTCGAAATTGCGGTAGTTGACGAGAGACACTTTTGAGATATGCATTGAGTTATCGGTGTCCTCTTGTCATTTGGCTTTCACAGCATGCGCGCTTGTGATCCTCGTTGATTTCATTTTCCTTCATCGATCCGGATGCCTGGTAGCGCGACTTTGTGCGCCGAGCGGTGCCCCAAGGAGACAGATCGCTTCAGCTCGAACTGATACATTCAAGGATGCCAGCTATCGCGTCAAGCCGCGGCGCTGCGAAAGAGCTTGAGCGGTCAGGCTCAGGTTGCCGCGATCGCAGTTGCGATCGGGACGTGGAGCTGTGTGGCGATCGGAGCGTAGAGGTCGACACCCTGCTCCTTCGTTTGTAGCGAGAGCAGGAGGGAATATCGGACAGGAGTGTCCCGTCGATCAACTCGGTGGTTGTTCTTCCACCAGCCACCGACCGGGTAAACAGCAACGTTGTTGCAGTGAGCAAGTTCGGCACCGGTACCGTGCCACTCGTCCTGGTGCAGAGAACCAAGGTGGCGAGCTTGAGCGCCCAAAAACCAGCGTTCGGATTCGTTCTGTCCGGGAGCAGATCCTTCTTCGGAGTTCTGAGCTTCCCGGTTAACCCGTGCCACAAACTCAGTTTGGTTCTCAGTCCGACCTTGTAGGTCAAATTGCAGCCTGTGCGACGGATACGTGTATTTGTTTCGCCACCCGCGGCGAGAGGCCGAAGGCTCGACAAAATACGACAGCGTGACGCGGAGACGAACTTCTGCTTCGCCAAGGTCCTGCAGGATGTCCGTAGGCCAAGGGAGCGAATGCAGCCGGAACTGACGCATCGCATAGCTTGAGCCTTCAAACGGAACGAACTCATCCTGAGTAACCAGCGTGACAGCACGCCGAGACGAGTTGAGCACTGTCTCTTCGGTAGGTACGCCCCAGCCGAACTGGCGTAGGAGATGATGACGTGAACCCTTCCGGTGATCAACATCAAGATCTCGCTTCATCGACTCAGTCCACTCTGCTGAGTGCGTAAGCATGCCTCGGATCGTCTCGGGCCAATATGCGGGATACCGATCCATCGCAAGTGCCGCTAGCCGAGCGGCCTGGGCGGTTGCGGCACTGGTGGCGTTTGCCGAGGTTAGTGCCACGTCACTCGTGTGCCCCGTCGAACGGAGCGAAAGCGAAGAGTGTCGCTCGTGGTAACCACCTGCACCGTCTGGGAGAACGTTTCCGCCCTCCATGCAAATGTCCGGCTTTATTGGCCACCGCTTCCTGTCAAAGAACGTAGAAGTGCGGCTGTGCGGCGAGAGATCTCCTACTCCCGCAATCGCAGCCCAACCTGCATATTGCGGGTGTGTCGGCAATTCGACAAGGTCGGTGTATGCGCCGACGGTGAGAGCGTTCCACGCCTGCGCGGGATCCTCAATCGGAGATGTCGCAGAGTAGGTCCGGTGGTCATCGATATATGGCGGAGCAACGTTGCCTGCCGCGACGAGGATTAGACGCGCCTGGTCGAAGTCGGGCTCTGAGAGCAGTTGGATCTGATCACCATCGCGAGTGCTATCAGTGCCAACGGCGAGGGCATCGACGCTAGCGGACCAGAGAGTGGGCTCACCAGGGCGATCTGGAGCGGTGCTCAGCGTCAAGCAGTACACTCGTCGTCGCTGACTAACAACCTCCGGTAACGCTGCAGCTTGCACGGTTGCGCTAGCGAGATCAAGCGGCTGTTGCTGATGCTCGCTCTTGGTCGGCCACATGCGGACCGACTCAAGTCGGTGACGAAGACGAACCTCGTTACTCGCGACGAGCAGCGGTTCGAGATCGCCGAACAATGCCAATCCAGCCATCGAAGTGCCGTGACCACGCTCGTGCACATCGCTGGCTGTCGCTTCCGAGCCAAAAATCGTGTGATGGTCAGCAATCGAGAGCGAGTCTCGGAGAAGGGCATGCGTACGCATCACACCGGTGTCGAGGTGGCACACGGCGGGCGCGTCTTCACTCGCAGGCACGATGCGCCCAGCGAGGTCCGTGACGTAATCGAGCTGTTCATCGGCAGAAAGATCCTCGACCGTGTCGATGAACTCGGGTTTACGAATTTCCATGATCGGAACCGACGTGAACGGCAAGATCTCCAGCTGTTTCCAGCTGGCCTCAACCCACACAATGACGCGATCCCGCAACCTCAATGAACGAGAGAGGGAACGCATCCGGTAGGTCTGAACGAATCCATCGAGCGTGGCGAGGTGCTCACTGTCACTATCAAGCCACAGCTCCCACCAATGAGTGCCGCTACGAGCCGGTTCTCCTTCAGAGGTCCAAAGGTCCGACAACACCGCGCGACGAATCCGAGAAATGTTGGCGATGAGATCCTGGTTCTTCGGGTTTCCTTTGATCGTCTCTACATCAAGGAAGTCCTGGAACAGCTTGAGAAACTCCTGCCGATAGGCATCGGAGACCCACACCGTTGCCAACTCCGGCTCGCTATCTCTACCTCCCCGCACCGAGAGCAGGAGCCATTTCAGTTTCCGAGCACGACCGCTCGTGTATGCGTTGAGAGAATCGATCTTGAGGGGGAAGGTCGCGCCTTCCCCTTCAAGCACGATCACCGTCCCAGTTGCGCGAAGCTCATCGTCAGTAGGTATCCGCTCATCTAAATCCGCGTCGAAACTGGTGAATGCATCCTCGGCGGAGTTCTTTAGCCCCGCCCCGTGTTCGCCACGAGAGACGACGCGTCGCTTAGCACGCGGAGATATCTTGCGGTGGAAGTCTGCTGCCTCGGCGTATCCGTGAACGTAGAGGTGGTCGAGATCTCGTCCGACCTCAGCCAAGGCTCGCCGTTCGACGCGCGGTCAAGGCCACGATCAGATCTTCACGCCCCACAGCGCGCTCGCCACGCATCAGCACAGTCTTCGCTGCTGTCTCAGCTGCTTTGACCAGTTCAGCATGGCTGAGACCGGACGTGTAATCTCCCAGCTTCGCCAGGCTGGTTCCGCTAGCAAGCGTGCCGAGTCGAGCCTTGATGACCGCTGCGGCTTGACGTGCGTCGGGCAGCGCATAGGTAAGAACTGCGTCGAACCGGCGGAAGAGTGCTTTGTCAAGGATCGCACGGTGGTTGGTCGCGGCGAGGACGAGAGATTCGGGGCTTGCTTCTTCGAGGAAGACGAGAAACGAGTTCAGGATACGGCGAGCTTCGCCGACGTCGTTTCCGGACCGATCGCCGCCGAGTGCGTCGAACTCGTCAAAGAGGTAAACCGCGCGGCGCTGTGCTACGGCATCGAAGACCAGCCGGAGTTTACTGGCGGTCTCACCCATGAATTTGCTCAACAGGCTATCGAGCCGGATCGTGAACATCGGCAATGACAGTTCAGTCGCGAGCACGGCCGCCGTCATGGTCTTTCCCGTTCCGGGCGGACCTTCGAGTAGCAACCGGTGCGCAGGAGTGAACCCATGATCAAGAAGGTTCTTCCTCTGCCGTTGCTCAGCCAGGACCTGCTTGATCTGAGCAACGAGATCAGGGGTAGCAACCAGTTCACGCAAGTGGACGTCGGGATGCGTCGCTTCGACTAGCTCGGCAATTTCGCCGCGCGGCTGCGCAAGAGTCGTGACATTACCAAGCGGCGCACGCTCGCGAGAAGCATCAACGGCCTTTTTGATGTCGTTGGCCAGCACGTGGTGGCCCGCCTTGGCTTCTCGCGCAGCGATCTGAAGAGCCACAGAGTAGAAACTTGCTTCGTCACCAGACGCATGGCTGCGCACCATCGCGGTGATGTGCTGTCCGAGTCCTGCCATGGTGCACCTCCTCCCCCACTATTGCGTATCGTCGATTGCTCTCATGGTATCGGTTCCCGATTCCTGTGACTGGAGGCGCACGAGCAACGCTCCGAGCCCATGCGGGCGCGCTACGCGAAACGGAAGTCCCGGTAGGAGCTCCTCACGTTGAACCTGTGGCCGTCCTTGCGTCGTTGCAGGAAGCCAGCGACCGTGTCGACGTCGTTGGGTCGCATCTTCAACGCCCGGCATTTGGCGCGGACCTGGTCAACTGTGACCGACACCCAGCGCTCTGGGCAGTTCATCATGTCGGCCTTGAGTTTGTCTTCCTCGTTCCACTTCAGACCGGAGTCGTACCCGGCGGCCCAATCGGCAATGTGTTCGAGGATCTCCTCGACGCCGTTCGGCAGTGTCGCGACCGCCGCCTCAGAATCGGATTGGGTTGATGGCTGCTCCGTGCGGCCGTTGAGGAGCCCTACTGGTCGCACGTCTTCGATCCACGTCGCGGTTTCGGCCTCTCCCCATTCGATGACGACAAGTGCGTCGGCATCGACACCCCAGAGGTCGTTTAGGTGCTGGCGATCTGGCCAGGCGTAGATGACGCGACGGTGAGCGAGCGACCCCGGGGAAAATGCTCGCCATGTGAGGTGGATGGTGTCTGCGCGCGCGACGAGGCGTTTGAGGCTCGCCCCCTCGAACTGCTTCTGCGGCGTTACAACAACAATCTGCCCGCCGTTCTGCGCCAGAAGCCAGGCGATAGCGCGCGCGTTCTGTGATTCGCGTGAGTCTTGTTCGCTCAGCTGCGAGACCGCAACGGGGAAGCGGTACTGATCGGATGACATAGGTTCTTCCTGTTCGCTCGTGTGCTCGGACACTACCGGTGACCTCCGACAACCCGACCCGGGATTTGCGTCTGAGCGGCCAAGGTGTTCTCAGAACGATATAGATTCGTCGGCTGTTGGGAGCGCTAAATGACCAGACCGACACGCACGAGATTTCAGCCCGACCGTACGCGTCGATCGTCGCCCAAGCGATCGAAGCCGTCGCGTGCAAATGTGGCCCTTGCGCTATGCCGAAGCAGACGAGCGCTGGGGACGAGAAGCATGCGCATCCCGGCTTTCCGCGGCCCGCGTTCGTACGAGCAAGCCAACGCTCACCGGCCCGATCCACACAAACTTGAGCGCGTTCCAGACGCAGACGAGGGCGATGAGGTAGAGCCACCCGGGACCCCCGTTGTCGATGAGTGCGGCACAGACGCTCGCAACGTAGAGGTACGGCAGAGCGAGCAGCATCGCAGGGACGCCCCACTTGAGGCCGCGGCGGGTGCGTATGGCGTTGAGCAGGATGTTCGTCGGCATGTACCGGCGCATGAATTGCCGGATGTGGAAGCTGGCGATCCATATGATTCGAAGCACCGCAACAGTCCTCTCGTGGTCCGGCGACGAAGAAACTTGATGGACTGCCCGGGCGCTGTCGTGCCATCGCGCGGGCGATGGCGAACTTTGAATGTAGTCGCCTTTCCCACAAGGGTGCGCCTGACCCACGACAAGCGGAAGATCGATACCGCGCGCCTTCACCGCCTTGCCCACCGCTCACTTTCAGGTCTGCGTGACCCCACGTCGGTGGTCATCCCTATCCTTGGGGCATGAGCTTCACTCCGCTGCACCGCGCGCTCGGGCTGCCGCCGAGCATACTTACCGACGAGATCCTTAACGCCGCGGTTGCGGCCGGTGCGGTCGAAACTGACGATCTGGACTGGAAGTCGGAGCTTCCCCCGATCAAGAACCTCTCGCAAACTGATGTCCCCAAGGACATCGCCGCAATGGCAAACAGCGGCGGCGGAATGATCGTCTATGGAGTCAAGGAGAATCAGAAGGTAGCAACTGGCCGCGCAGACACTGGCGAGTTCAGCGAAGGGCATGAACGTGCCTATCGAAGTGTGGCCGTCACAGCGATCGTCCCGCCAGTGTTCGGCATAGAAATCCATCGGCTCGGAATCAATACCCGAGCCGTTGCCGTGAGCGTTCCGGCAAGCGTGGATGGCCCGCATCTGATCTACAAGAATGACTACTTCGGCGCACCCATCCGCAACGACGCGGACACCGCATGGATGAAAGAGCGGCAGATCGAGGCCATGTATCGTGCGCGGTTCAACGAGCGGCTACGTGCCACGGACGCTCTCGACGGCCTCTACAGAGAGTCCGTTGAGGAACACGACACCTCTGGAAGGGCATGGTTAATCGCCGCCGCGCATCCGCGCATCCCAGTGCTCGCCCGCCCGGACCGCGGCGTGGTGCGGAAGGTCTTCGAACGCGCACGGGAAATCACGCTTACCTACTCGAACCGCAGCGGCATCCACCCGGTCGAGAACATCGACTATCTCAACCCACGCCCGGGGCTACGCCGCTGGACTGCTGTCAACGCCGCGACTGGCAGTCAACGATGGCAGGAAGCCTGCGCGAGTGTGCACCATGATGGGTCCGTGAGTTTGGCATTCGCGCTCGGCGGACACCGAAAGAGCGCTGACGGCTACTTTGACGGATGGCAGGTCGAGGGCCGCGGCATCGAAGGAGCAGTAGCCGACTTCATGGCTTTGATCCGCGCGACAGCGGATGTGTTCCACACTGACGAGTACGAAGTGAGAGTCGGTGTCGAATGGGTTGGAAACGAACCGCTATCCATACTCACGGTCGATGGCTCGAACCTCACCTACGACGGAGCCTCCACGCCGTTGCGGAGATTCACCCCCGTCACCTCGACGATCACTGCGACAGGATCCAACGACTACTTCCATCGGCAAGTTCATGACCTGGCTGAAGACTGCGTGAATCAAGGCGGGATCACTTACTTGCATATGATTTCCGCGCCGCCCGAGGCAGATGACTAGCCCACAAACATAGACATCAAGATGGCTCGTATCGAGGATTTGTTCGCGAGGGAGTGCTGCCCATCGGACGTTCTGTGACGACGATGGCCGCCAGGTGGGGCCGGGCGGGCATGGATCGAGGTCGTTCAGGATCACGACAAGCGGAAGGTCGATACCGCGCACCTTCACGGT
This sequence comes from Salinibacterium sp. G-O1, assembly GCF_030063305.1. Taxonomy (GTDB): domain Bacteria; phylum Actinomycetota; class Actinomycetes; order Actinomycetales; family Microbacteriaceae; genus Rhodoglobus. The sequence continues at coordinate 65,585 of NZ_JASISV010000002.1, read as the reverse complement.
GATCTCTGACCACGAAGGAGCCTCCCGATGTCTGCACTCTCCGAACTTGGCCGCGATGAACGCATCGCCCGCATGGCCCTCTAGGTTGTTGCGGCGCCGAACGCCCCCTCGACCGGACAGCTCTTGCGAGATATTGATGTGTCCTGGATCCGGTGGAGTCGGCTCCTTAGGTTTCCGGGAGTAGCTGCTTGTTCTGTTCGTAGAGTTTTTTACTCGATCGGGGTGAACGCGGCTGCTGTCGCGGCCAGGCTCTCCCCTCCGCATTCCGCCCTTTAAGCAGAACCACAACCGATACAGGCCCGATCACGATGAACTTCAGCGCGTTCCAGATGCAGACAAGGGCAACGACGTAGAGCCAGCGGGACGCTCCCCCGTCGATCAGCGCCGTACAGGTACTCGCGGCGACGAGATACGGGATGGCGAGGAGCATCGCGGGCACGCCCCACTTGAGCCCGCGGCGGGTGCGAATCGCGTCGAGCAGGATGTTGGTCGGCATGTACCTGCGCATGAAGTTGCGGAGGTGAATGCTGATAACCCAGATGATTCGAAACATGACAACGGTCCTCTCATGGCTCGGCAACGTTGAACCTTGGAGGACTGCCCTGGGGCCGTCATGCCATCGCGCGGGCGATGGCGAACATTGAGTGTGTCGCCTGGATCCAAGGGTACGCCGAACCAACGACATAGGAAAGGGCGGCTCTGTTCACCTCCACAGTGATGACTGGCTGTGAAGGAGCCCGATGATGACTTCCCTCTCCTCGCTCGCGCACGACGAGCGGAGCGCGCGAACCGTTCTCTCAATCGTGGCTGCACCGAATGATCAAACGACCGGTGGTCTCCTTGGCCGAGTCGGCGCTGTAGAACTGCTCCGCCTCGCTGATGCTGACGGCACGGTGCCCGGCCTCGACCAAATCGCAGCGGCAGTATGGCGCGAACGCTTGCACGCTGTGAGCAGCGCCGACACCTTGGCCACACAGATGGCGGCCTTCGAGCGACAAGGCCTCCGGGTCCTTATTCCGGGTGAGAAGGATTGGCCAGTCGCCCTCAACGATCTCGGAGCACGCACACCATATGCACTTTGGACGCGTGGCGAGACTGCGCTGCTGGCCAAGCCTCTCGCCGACCGCATCACGCTGACCGGTGCGCGCGCCTCCACCGCGTATGGGGACCACATGGCGATTGAACTCGCCAGTGACCTCGCGCTCAGTGGCCGTGTCGTTGTCGCTGGCGGTGCCTACGGTATCGAAGCAGTCGCACACCAGTCGGCGCTGGCGACCGGTGGAAGAACGATTGCAGTCCTCGCGGGTGGGGTCGATCGCGCATACCCTGCCGGACACGCGGATCTGTTTGCGCGTATTGAGCAACAAGGTCTCCTCGTCTCTGAGGTTGCACCGGGTGTTGCACCAACACGGCAGCGTTTTCTCGATCGTGGCCGGATTATGGCCGCGCTCTCCTCGACAACGGTGATCGTTGAGGCGGGCGCGCGATCAGGATCGCTGCGTGTCGCCGACGAAGCAGCGGAGCTTGGTCGCTCAGTCGGTGCGGTTCCTGGCCCCGTGACGAGTGCCGCCAGCTATGGCTCCAATACCCTTCTTCAGGACGGACGTGCCCGTCTGGTCGCAAGTTCCGGAGACGTCATAAGGCTCACCGGCAGCGACAAAAACAACCACCGCCAAGTAGAACTGACGCAAGCAGTTCAAACAGAAACGGTGCGGACGGGTCAGACAATCAATTCACGAGGTCGGTAATCACTCATCCGTTTCAACGCGGCTAACTGAAAACGATTGCGCACCCGAGAACGGACGGAGCACAACCGCGTGTCGGTCTCGTTGTCCATGCACAACCTTCACGAATTACCCATCAGTCGGAGGCGTAAACATCGAAGCTACCTTTGGTAACACTCTGCACGTATGAGGCGGCACCAGCGATCAGCCGAAGCTGCTCGTCCGAAGATGCACTGATGCTGAGGCCTGGCTGCACGATGACGGTTGAGACGCGCGGGAATAGCTGCGGCGCTTGCTGCCGGATTCGGAACAGGGCTTCTCGGTCGCCGATCTCGAACGGGCTGCCTCCAGTCCTTCGCGAATAGGCCTGTGCCCGGCGATCGAGATGCTCAAGCAACGGCAGAGCGCCGTTATCACGCCACCGCGCTCCTCGCATCGCCTGGCCGCAGACCTCATACAAGTCAGCGAGGCGTGCGCCCGCAGTAGTCGCGGAAGAGTACTTGCAATGCACCAGTGTGACGTGAAGATCGCCCTTGTAGACACGGATGCCCACGAGATCAGCTGCTTCACCTGAACGGTCGTCATCGATGAGGGCGTCGAAGGTCTGGTTCTCCGAAAGGTATCGGGCCATGTAGGCCTGGATTGAGTTCGTCTTGCGCTCGACTCCTTGCGATTCCACCGTGATATCGACGCCATTGCCCACCCAGTCAAGCGCTCGAAACTGTTCGCGAGGGTATGGAGGCAGTTCGGTCCGCGGTGCCAGAAGCCGATCATCACCGGTTATCATGCGATCTCCAGACAAGAAAAGCGTTGGCTTGTGGTTGTTGAGCCAGGAGGAGAAGGGCGTCTTCGCGTCCCGCCATCCGACGACCTCTGCCTCATCGCCTAGCGCCCGATAGTGCAGACCATTAGGGCCGAACTGTCCCTCATAGCTCAGTTCCCAGGCTGGGGTCTGGATGGAGAAGTGGAGCGGGCCACTGGTGCGATAGTCATCAATCCTGAACTCAGCATCGGTGATTAGAACGCTTGAATCCTTGTAGCTGAGTCTGGAGGATGTGCCATTTCCCAGGTAGAGGTCCCAAGGCCACTCCATCCCGAGGATCGGGAGGGCTGGTCGCTCCTTCACGTCAACAGGGATGATCATGGATCGGAAAAGCGAGTGAACGTCGACGCTGCCGTCACGCAGCTTGGTTCCTTGCTGCTGGCACCAGGTTCGCCACTCGGCGAGGTTAGGCGCGGTGCGCATCGACCAGAATCTACCCGAGAGTGACGCAGCGATGGACACGCGTTCACCGTCTTCGAAGGCTTTGGCTGCGACGTGCGTGTTGGTCTTGTGCGTGCGCTCAGCCTCCGTCAGCGCCGTCTCCACGTCACTTCCGACATGCATAGAGAACCGCTTGTCACGATCACGGGCGTCGAGAAGCCCAATGTTAGTGGGAATAAGTCGGTTGAGATTCGAGAAGACCTTGAAAGTCTCGTACCCGCTGAGCGGTCTCGGTTCGTGCCCAAGCACAGCCTCCACGACGTCATCGAGGCCGTGCTTCGTGTCAGAACAGTGGACGTAGAGGAGGCCTTGGGCACGATCAAGGTACAAAGCTACGAGGGTGTAGTCAGTCGCGCGAAGCGACGGTATGTCGCCCCAGCGCAGGTCGGCAATGGTCTCGATTACAAACCACGCAATGGTGTCGTCAGCGTTGACGCTGATGAGGTCGTCCAGTACGGAGTCCCCGTAGATGTCCCGCACCGCGAGCGGGTTCCAGTCAACCTTTGATGTCGCGAACGCCTTGGCGCTCATCTTCGGTTCCAGGAGGCCAACGGGAACGTCCGGAGGGTTGTCCACAAATGAGGCTTCGAACTCGCTCACTTCGTTGGCGCGCTCCGTCGCGCGCTCGGTGATGTCGCTGAGTACCTTGTCCCAATCTGGGTCCTCGCGGAGAAGAAACCGCATCGGTGAGAGCGCGTGGCGAGGGTCCTGGCGCACGAAGACACTCGCTCGACCGATCGGCAGCGGAGAGGATGTTCTGGCGAGGCGACCGATGAGCTGCACCATAGGGCTCAATGATCGGTGGGCATCATGGAAGGCCCCTACCTTCAGGGTTGGTAGGTCGAATCCTTCGCCAAGCATGTCGACGCAAACGATCACACGGCTGGTTCGGTCTCGCATAGCTTTGAGAGCCTCTGCTCTGCGCCGTGACGACATAGAGTCGTAAATAGCCTTCGGCGCGAAGTCTGGAGCGAGGCGTGAGTAGAGCGCGTGGATTTCATCAGCCCTCGCTTTGGTTCTTACGCGTGCGAGTAGCAGGTGTTCGTGACCGGCATCCAGGTCCTCCCTAAGTCGACCGACCGCTGCCACCGCCAGAGCCTCATCGTCATTGTCAAGATCGAGCACCGCAGTAAAGTCGATGGTGCTGAAATATCCCTCCTTCTGTGCTTCACGTAGAGGGAACCGGAAAATGACACGGCCTGGCAAGGTGATCCCATCACGACGGAATGGCGTCGCCGTAAATAGGAGCGTCGGCCGGTCCGCGAACACGCGAATAATCTCAGTCCACGTACGCGCAGGAGCATGATGTGCCTCGTCAACAAGCAGATGAGTGAACCCCTCGAAGAATGCCGCCCGTACCCCAGGTTCATTGGCGTGGATTGCGTTTGGGGTCGCGATGACCACGTTTGACGCTTCGACAAAGGCCCTCGCTTCCCCTTCATCGGCGAAGCGCCCTTCTAACCGTCCAACTCTGGGACGCAACGCGCGGAAGTCGACGATGCCTTCGCTTTGCAGGATGCCAAGAGTCTCGAACTTGGTGGCAATCTGATCACGGAGAGCAGACGATGGAACAACCACGAGCACGCGCTCGGGCCGTTGCGCTACAAACCACGCCAACATCGTCTCTGTCTTGCCAGTCCCCGTCGGCATCACGACTATGCCCGGCTCAGACAGGCCGGACGACTGATAGCCGACGATCGAGTGCAGGGCAGCGATTTGCGGGCGGCGCAGACTGTGTGGTCGATCGTGCGCTGTGAATCCAATGGCACCCTCGAAGGACTGGATCACCTCGCTCGCCCGAATCAATTCTTGGCCACCTGTCCAGCTGACTCTGGCGCCCTTGGTGCGACGGACGGGCAGCCTCGCCGTAAGCGGCCCCTCAGCAGGGAGATCCGTGTCGCGAGTAAGGGGCCACTGTCCGAAAGGAGTGCGCACGACTTCGGTGCTCTCGATTGTCTCCAGCACCTCGATGTCGTCGTGTGCAGGAACAAGTAGCTGCCGGATTACATTTTTGCCAGCTACGTGTGACGTAGCCCATACATCCTCTGTCCGATATCCCACGTCAGGCTCCTTCCGGACATGGTTCAGACAATGGCTGCCTGAACCACACAGACCGCATCACTCGGACGAGTCGCTCATTCGCATGTAGCTCGCCGACAGCCACGATGATCACCCTTTGGACGACCTCGGGTCGTTCCCAGGCGCGATTGTGTCCTGAGCGCGAATTGTCCCCTTCAGCGAGCGGACCTGAAGCTCGCCTCCGCCGTCGTTCCCGAGAATCGCACGAGCGCGCTGAATCCCGTCGGACTGTGTAGAAGTGATCGCACTGGCACGATCCGCTCCAGGCTTCCGCACCTCCCAGTCGCCGTCGTTTCGGCGCTGGACCACCCGCTTGTTCGGTTGTGCCATGATTTGAGCCTTTCGCTCGCTTGGGACAATGTCCCGCTATTTCCTGTTGTCTGGATGGTCTTGGACCAGCGTCAGCTTGGGCTGAGGGTCATCGATGTCCGCTAGACGTCGTATATGGCGTGGAGTCATCTGGAGATCATCTGCGACTTGAGTCAAAGGAACGCCTGCTTTGTCGAGCAGGTCGAGCGCAGACTTCAAGATCTCCGGCCGTTCCCCGGGATAGTCGTGAACCGGCATCGGGCGCCGAGTGATCCCGTTCAATGTGATGTATGCACGACGAGCGGTGGACTCGGAGATGAGGTCTAGCTCACGCGACCGGAAGATCAGCGAGTTGATGGAAACTCCCCACCATTGGCTCAGTTCTTCGTACCGGTTGAAGTTGATGCGCGGCGGCAGCTGATCGCGGATCACATCGCGCGGGGTGAGAAACTCGGCCGCGAACATATCCGCCTGCCGTTCCAACTGGCTGTCCGTCCCCTGCCGTCCACGGTGGAGAGCGATGTGCCCAAGCTCGTGCGCTGCGGAAAAGCGGTGCCGCATCACATCATTGGCCTTGTCTGGCGTCAGCACGATCATTGGACGTGGCAGAGCGATGGTTGAGAAGGCATCAATGCGGCTCTTCTCGTCCAGTCCGCTGTCCTCCTTCATGGAGAAGAAGACGGTCAGGATGCCATGCTGTTCGAGCTGGTACACGAGGTGCTGCACGGGCTCCGTGCCGAGCCTCCAGTGTTGGCGCATGGCCCGTGCCGCGGTCACAGGGTCAGGCACGTCCAGCGAGTCAGCGTGAGCCCACGTAGGGAGATCAAGCTCAGGAAACTCGACCCTCTCTTCGAGGTAACAACTGAGTTCCCAGGCTTGCTCAACGTACGCGGTGGCTTGCTGCTGTTGCGTGACCGACGTCGAACGGAGCCGACGAAACGACGCCTCAGCGATGTCAACCTGGACCCGCGGACGTCCGAGCGCAAAGAAACCCGGTGGGACTCCCAGAGCTGCCGCAAGCGCAGCAACCGTCTCCGCACGAGGACGCACCTCTCCGCGCTCATACTGCCCGATGGCGGCAGCTGAGACGCCGACTTTACGATGAAGGTCGGTCTTCGACATCTTGCTGATCCGACGAGCTTGTGACAGCCGGGCCGGATCAAATAGCCTAGCGACCCCTGCGAGATCAACATTTCCGCGTGGTACGGCTTGCACGATCAGGTACCTTCCTGCTCGGACTGCTGCTTACGCAGTTTTACCGAGGTGCGCGGGCGCTCACCGTTGTTGAAGCCAGCAACTGGCCTTTCCGCACTTCGCGACGAATCGACCGTAGAAGGCGTGCGTTCATAGGTGAGCCGTTCGGGGTCAGTGAACTCCAGGTACCGACCGTTCAATCTCGCGGGTGCGAAGTAGATCGTGCCCACACCGTCAGGAGTGCTGCTGTAGTACGGGACAAAGAGTGTCGTGCGGGGCACTGCCAGTTCTACGTGATTGAGAGCCTCCTCAAGCGACGCAGGCTGATCCCCGTCAAGTACGTCGTTGATGTCGAAGAGTCCAGGGTCTGAGTACTTGACGTTGCTCGTAGTCGCGAGTAGCTCACGTCGCGATTCGGTGAGGTAGCTGAGTCGAAAGCGACGAAAGTTACGCGGCATCTGCTTGCCGACGCGCTGCGTGAAGATGAGCGTGTCGCCCATAAACGTCAGCATCCGGCGGGTGCTTGACACCTTCGCCTCGCGATAGGAGGGCAAATCCGACAGAAGGGCACGAAGCTCCTTCTGCACTCCGCGTGCCATGCCCGCACCATAAACGTCTTGGTCCCCATCGGGATCCTCGTACGCCGCGTGGGCACGTGCCGAACGGTCTTGACTCAGCTGGATCGCTGCCGGAATTCGCTCACGGAGCGCCGCGAGCTCCGTGAACTGGAACTCGTTACGCCAATCGTCGCTGTTGTCCTCCTGAGCCATCGGGCCCCTCCTTCGTCATCACGAAGACTGTAACACATAACTTTACTTCTAGTCATCATTTCGTCACAGAAAGCTCTCGATCCTGGTCCCTCCGGTCAATATTCACCACGCTCATCGCTCTAAGTCTGTCATGTTCAGTTGCTTAGATCCCGTTGCTCAGGCTAGAACGGACGCAGTTGACCCGCCCGCGGCACCGACTGCTGGCGCCGCTCGTCGGCCCGATCCACGGAAACGCATGCGCGCATTGCAGCCTCGGCTCTCGCACGGTCGATCTTCTGGGCCGTCAAGTTGGGCTGCGCTCCGACAGGGTCTGGCCCGGCAATCCGGTAGCGATCTCGATACGCAGCAACGACTCGTGCAGATCGTCGCCACCCTGCCAGCCGAGCTGGCTCCCCCGGAAGTGTGCCAAGAGAGACCACCCAGGGTTCACCATCAGCGATGGCTTTGCCGAGCACTGCGTCGGCTCGCTGCGTGATGAGGTCACGACGTTCATCGAGCGCCTGACGCATGTCATCAGCGACCGACCCCATCGCTTCGGGCACGAGCCCTGCAACGAGCCTGGCCGCTTTCCGTGAACGCCCCGACCCAGCGGGCTGAGCAGTCGCCGCGATCAGTCGGTGACGGATGGCCGCAGCGATGTCGTCCGCGTCCCCAAAGCCGCGCGCACGGACAAGACGCGGGAGCACGCTGACCAGGTCATGATGGTTGGCTTCAGCTCGGCGCAGCTCTGCGGTCAAGGGGCCGAACGCATCCGAGCTAATGACCTCATCGGCTTCTTCTGTACTGAGGCCGGATGTCCGTACCAGGGCGGCCCACCGGTCGCGCTGCGCGGCCGCGGCGATCGTCTCGTATTCTGCGGCAAGCTGTGCGATCGTTCCCCAAGACTCTTGTTCGACGGCGATCGTTTCATGCGCGGAAAGTTCGGCGCCGACGTGCTGGAGGACGCTGATAAGCACGCTGCGGCCGGTGATTTCATCGTTCTCACCCGGATGTGGACCATCGTGGGACAGGTCCGGCTTGTCGACGGCCACATAGGCGACGTTGGCGTCACGACCCCGCGTCATCGCCACATAGAGCGTCTCCCGAGACATCGTCGAGTCGACGAGCACGTGGGCAGTGTCGGTGGTGAGGCCTTGCGCGCGGAAGGATGTCACGGCGTAGCCGAGTTCGACGTGCTCAGCTACATAGTCGGCTGGCAGAAGAACGCTGGCCCCCCAGGAACTTCCAGCCCGTCGAACAAGCATCGATCCATCGCGTCGAACATCGACGACGTTCCAGCGATCTCCGTTGCGCACCCAGCCTCGCCCTGCCAGTAGGCGGCGGTCATTGCGGCGCGTGATGACGATATCTCCGCACGCCGTATGGGTTCCATCGTGCAGCTCTGATTCGCGCGTCCCTCGGACAGTTCCGTCGAGGATGAGATCGGTCCGCGCGCGGTTATTGAGCGCGGTCACGGATTCGTTGGCGTCGGAGACGAGAACCGTTGCGCGCCCCGCGACAAGATCGGTGCGCCATGCGGCGTAGGCAGCATCGATCATGCTTTCGGTGTCACCGTCCACGATTCGATCGTGCGCGTCGTAGGTGTCGATAACTTCGGTGTGACCGTGGCGAAGATCGAGAGACGCACGCTTTTCCCAGTCGTGCGTGAAACGGTGAACGTCGATGAGTTCGGGAACGTCATCGCGGTCGTGGGTGAGTAGTCCGAATGCACCGCCCGCGTCGACCGCCTGGAGCTGTGCGTAGTCTCCGACGAGCAACACTTTCGCCCTAGCATCAGCAGCAAGCTGGGTGATTCGGTCCAGGGAAAGCGTTCCCGCGAGTGACGCTTCATCGACGATGACGAGCTGGCCAGGCTGAAAGGTCTCACCGCCTCGCAGTTGGTTCTGCCACCACTTCGCCGTGTTCTCGGTTGCGATACCGAGATCCTGGGCGAGCACTTGTGCCGCACTCGAAGAGGGGGCCAGCCCGACGACGGATCCTTGGCCGTGTTCCTTTTCCCATGCCCGGCGTAGTGCGTTCATGGCGGTCGTTTTCCCGGCGCCAGCCGGGCCGACGAGCAGATCAACGACACGACCGGAGACAGCGATCTTCGTCAGCGCAGACGCTTGGTCTTCCCCAAGCACCAACCCCTCACGGTCAGGCTTCCGCGTGACACGTTCGACCATCTCCAGCGAGACAGTCGGCCCCGTCGTTGTGTGCGCGAGTTGAAGCAGGCGCTCCTCGGCGTCGAGTAACTCACCAGACGAGAACACCGTGGAGTTCTTCGGCCGAAACACCGACGTCTCGTCACTCCTGCGAAAGACGGCAGGGCTGGATGCCAGTTCGGGCGGCGTGAGTCGAATCGACACATCCTCAGCAGCATCCACAACCATGCCGATGATCGCTTCACGATCACGGGTGCTCGCGAAACGGTACTGCATCGTTTGCCGGGCAGCTTCGGCCGTGAGATTCCACCGGCGCCACGTCGAACGCTTTTCCCCAACGATGGTCACAACGCTCTGTCCCAGCCCTCGAACGACGTCAAGCGGTACGTCATCCGCGCGAAGAAGCAACGGCGCGTTGTTCGTGGTGACCTCACGTGCCCAGCCGGTTGCATCACCACCAAGGATGTTGCCCGCTCGCTGCCTCCACTGAGCGGTGAGGTCGGCGAGCGAATGGATCTCCTTCTCCGGTCTTGTCGCGAGCGTCGCCTGGGCGCGCAGCTTGATGATCGTCGCGCTAGAGGGCTGTCTACCGTGCTTCTCCATGTACGCAGCGATGAGACGATCCTTCTCCTCATTGATATGCCGCGAACGCGACGAGAACTCGGACACAAGTTGTTCAGGGACCTTAGCGATGGCCCATGCCGCGTTGCGGTCTCGTCCGCGGTCACGCGTTTCCCACTCAACGCCGAAGAGCCGAGTGAGGTGATCCGCGAACACCGCTTCGTGGAACTCTGAGAGCGCCACGGTTGCAGCGTGGAGGGGCCGTCCGTCCAGGCTTCGCCACTTGTTGTCGAGCACGGTCTGCACCTTGTTGCTGATCACGACGTGCGTGTGCAGATGCGGGTCGCCCGAGCGCGAGTCGTAGTGGTCATACGCTGTCGCGATCAACCCACGCACCTCGACCTGCGCAACGGCACCATCCCCAGGGGTTGCACCGGCGCGAGTGGTTGCAACCTCGCGCTCCATGAACGCAACCACCTCTGCAACCGCCGCATGGTGTGCGTTGACGATGAGAGATTGCGTTCCTGCGTCAGCAACTGCCCACAGTACGGAGGCGGACTTCGGGATGGAGAAGGTGAAGTCGTATCCGGCCACGGCTCGTCGCGTGCCACGCTCGGATTCCTCCGCTTCGATCGCCGCGACTGCTCGCGCCCGAGCGGTAGGACCCAGCTCCAGATCGAGCGCGCTGACTCGCTCACCAACCCGCTCAGCCGCCGATTTGTAAGCCGGGTACGCGCGCCCAAGCGGCTCGCCCGTGACAGGATCACGCCCCATGCCAATCAGCAGCTGGAGCTGGGCCTCGGTGACTTCATCGCCTTCGTGGAGTTGCCCGCTTCCGAGCGTTGGGAGGCCGCTGCCCATCCAGCGTCCCGGCGGCGTACCGTCCGCGTTGTAATACCTCGTCAACGGGGTCGAAAGGTCCCGGTCGCCGTCACCGGCGGCCACTGTGCGCAGCAGGTACTTGTATCCGTCGCCAGCCGACATCACCCGCATCGACACCGTCACCGCAGCTCACCTTCCCTCCATCAAGGAGGAGGTGAACAAGCAGGATCGGTGGCTTCAGAAATCACACGCGGGTGGTCGCGACCTCGATCTGCAAGACGCGTGGTAGCGCGGATGTGCTGGTCCTGCGATGGTCAGAGACGACTGCCTACATGCCGCGCAGATGGTCAACTATCGAGTCCGAACGCCGCCGAGACTTGCTCGATTGTGAACTGCTGACGCAACTTGGCCGCTGTATTCTGATTCGCGAACATTCCGGCCTTCCAGAACCCTTGCTCGCTCGGCACTGTATGGGTCCAAACAATAGGAACAACCCATTCGGCCATGAGGTCATCACCGCCATCCTCATGCCGGTAGTCACCTTCGAGCGGCAGATCCTTCAGCGGTATCCCAACGCCATCCATGCTCACTACCGCCTCATCAAAGCGTCGCGCCTCACCCGTCACTGTGCCCACGCCCACGTAACCCACCTTCGGGATACATGCGAAGACGCGGGCACCCGGTGTGAGGTTTTTGAGTGTCTGCGAGAACCATTTGCCGCCACCGCCAGACACGAAGCCATACTTCCTGCCGTCTGACCACTGACGCCCACCAGTTCGTTCTCCGAAGGAGACATACCAGTCGGAGCCGTTCCACGGTTCGCGGGTTTTCGTCTTCCGCGACAAGGAAGCCGCCTGTGCCGTGGTCTGCCCATCGTGTTCGACGAGCCAGGTGCGGGCCAAGTAAGAGGCCCCGTTGTCGGTGAAGTGGCGGAAGAACACCACGTTGATCGGTACGCCGAAGTCTTCATTGAGGAAACGAACGATTCGTTCGGTTGCGGCATCGACGCTTGCCGCGACAATCGTGAAGACTTGAGATGAATTGACCTCTTCGGGCAATGTTTCATTGAACCGTTCGGCAAATGCTTCTTCTAGTGCGACTCCGGGTCGATACGCCTCGAAAATCGTGTGAATGTCAGTCCGGCTGAGAGTCGAGACCCACGATCCGTAGTCGAGCGCCTGTGCGGTGACGTCGCGTGGGGTCTTGTCGCGCTTCAGTTCAATGACATGCACGGCAGCGGTCTCGTCGAGAGCGAGCAGGTCGATGAAGCCTCCGTGGGCGGTGGAAACCTGCCTGCCGATGATGAGCAGTGTTTCACCGAGCATGGTCGGGTCGGACTCGATGTAGGTTTCGAGCTGCGATTCCAAGCCGAGCGCGGTCGGCACGATGCGGCTCAGCTTGTCGCCGTCAGCTCGCCAAAGGCCCATCTCTACTGCCATGTCACTTTTCCTCTGCCCGGCTACGAAGCCGCTGGGTTTGGGCGTCGTAGTCGTAGTTCACGATCTCTCCGGAAACGATCAGTTCGACGACCTGGTCGATGACGGTACGTGGCGCAACGAACCACTCCGACGGATCGTAGTCGCGACCTTTTCGGTCGATCTGCGTGAGGTTGAGCCGAACCGCAGCGAAGACGCGATGCAGTAGGTTCTCGAACTTCACAACGTTGAGATTGAACGTCTGGTAGCTCGCGACGACCTCCACCGGTGCCATCAAGTACGTCGGTGATTTATCCGCGTTCTTGATCCGATTCTCGACGGGGCCACGGGAGAATCCAATCTTATGCAGGTGCTCCATTTCGGAGATCTGCGGGTCTTCACTGCGCGACCGGAGGACATAGATGTAGCCACTCGCGAGGTCACCGCCGTCGAGCACTTCGTCGTCGTTCAAACCAGTTTGAACGATTGCCTGACCGTCTTGCTCGAAGAGGCGGATCGACAGCGATTGACGATACATGGCCGACTCGGTGCCGTTCTCGAAGATCACACGCAGACGCTGCTTCTGCTCAGTCTTGCCACCGACAACCATCTCGCGAGTTTCGCCGACCTCGGCAACGAAAAGCATGATTCCATTGAGAACGAAGAACCGCCCCTCAGTCACCGTTCGGAGGCCCTTGAACGGCGCCATCTGTGCCGCGCCGTCTGTAAGTTCCGCGTGCTTCGCTTTGAAGAGATGCTCAAACTTGTCGAAGTCTTGAGCCTTCTTGCGCTTCGCCACCGAGTCGATTTCACTCGGAGGTTTACGAGTCGGCAGATCCGAGACATCGAGCAGACCAGACTCATCACCGAGTAAGTCAAGGTCGTCGGCTTCGAGAAGATCGTCGAGTGTCGCGGGGGGCTCAGGAACCTCAAGAAGTCCGAACTCAATATCCAGTGGGTTTAGCGCCGCAATCTTCACGTCATTTGCGAGGATCCCGTCGAGACGGGCACCAAGCTTGCGTTCGGCAATCGTGCGTGTCTGCGAATCGGGGACACGACCCTGCGAGCGTCGGAACTCGACGATCTCCAAGAACGCACGCTCCAGCCGGTCCGCTGAGGTGACTTTCTTCGCCTTCTCAGGCGCATCGAGAAGACCATCGACGTCGGAATCGAGGATCGCGTCAATGTTTGTCGGAAAAACGAAGTCGACCGGGCCGAAGCCCGTCGGTTCTGCGTCGCTCATGCTTCGTCCACCATCTGGGTGGCCCGTGCTGCGGCGTCGCGTTCCTGCTTCTTCCGCTGAAGGAAGAGCACGATTTCTGCGTACCGCTTCTCCGTCGGATCCTCAGAACGAACGTTCGGGCGACCGTTGAGTTTCGCCCACTGCTGCATTTTCGGCCACGCAACCTTGGCCTCATCTTCAGTGACCTCAACTCGGGTCGCGGTGATGGAGTCCTGAATAATTCGCAGCACGGATGGAGTCACCGACTTCGACAGGACCTCGAAGGCGCGCTGGAATGGGTTGACCGAATCGATGAGGTTAATATTAATGTCGTCGATGTTGACAAACTTCTCGGCCATCTTGATGAACCGTTTGTCACCTACTTCGCGAACCTCACCGTTCTTGATCACCGAGTCCACGACAACCTGCTGACGGAGCTCCTCGACCTGCGACTCATCCAGCTCCGGATACCGCTCACGGATGATCTTCGGGATCAATACCTTGTTCGTCGTCTCCGGATCAACCGACCCCGCTGCGGCTTTCGCGAACGTGTCGTCTTGCAGGATCGTTGCCTTTAGATCGTTGAGGTCAGTCTCAATGATTTGTTTGACCCGCTCGGTGGAGGGTTCCTTGAAGCCCTTGATCGTAATGACCCCCGGCGCTTGCGCGTCATCGTCACCGATGCGCTTCATCTTGAACGTGAAGTTCTGTGCGAGCACCTGCTCCATTAGCAAGGACGCCGTGATTGCTTTGAGCATGTTGTTCACCGAGACTTTCACCTCGCCCTGCGAGGCATCGGGTTCGGCGATCAGGTTCGTGAACTGCGCATGCTCTTTACCTTCGCTGTCGCGGGTTACACGACCGATTATCTGGATCACCTCAGTGAGCGACGCCCGGTACCCAACCGTGAGCGCGTGCTCAGCGAACGGCCAGTCAAACCCTTCCTTCGCCATACCGAGCGCGAGGATCACGTCCACCGCATCACGGTCCTTGGATGCGACCGTGGAGAGGTAGTGCAGCGTGTCAGCGCGCTTCTTCTGATCCGTGTCATCCACGAGATCCGCGAGTCGAAGGATCTCTCCGTTGTCGTTCCGACGGATGCTGATGATGCCTGTGTCTGGATGGGTGGACTCAACGTGACCTATCGAGTCAATGATGAACCCGACCTCTTCGATCTTGTCTTTCGTCGACTCACCCGAGTTCACGTTCGGGATATGCACGATCGTCTTCTTGTTCAGGTCGAACACCTCGCCGATCGCATCGGTGTAGCGGCCCTGGTAAAAGTGGTGACCAATGCCAAGCGAGTTCAGGTACTCGTACCCGTTGAGCTGGTCGTAATAGTTGAACGTGACCGGCGTGAAGCGTGCCTCGTCCTCGGCCGAGAGCACCGGCACCGAGTCACCGCGGAAGTACGAGCCGGTCATCGCGACGATGTGGACGTCGGAGCCGTGCATCACCTCACGAAGCAGGGCACCAAGACGATTGGTCTCGGTATCGGCGGAGACGTGATGAAACTCGTCGATCGCAAGCACCGTACCGGCGAAGGCAGCCGGGTCGAGTTTTTCAAACGCGAACCGCAACGTGGCGTGCGTACACACCAGGGTGGCCGCAGTGGGGTCGTTCAGGAAATCGATGAACGCGCCAACCTTGCCCTGTGAAGAGCCAGGGTCGCAGAGATTGTGCTTCGCTTTGACTTCCCAGTCGGCAAAGAATCCAAACTTGGTGAGGCTCGTTGAGGAGAATGAGGCCCCGATCGAGCGTTCTGGGACAGCGACGACTACTTTTTTGCGGCCCTGGTTGTAAAGCTTGTCGAGAGCGACAAACATCAGCGCTCGTGACTTACCCGACGCGGGTGGGGCCTTCACAAGGAGGTGCTGGGCGTCGCGCTTGGCGAAGACACGCTGCTGCATCTCACGCATGCCCATATTGTCCGTGTTGACTGACGCCTTCGTGCGTGCATAGGTCACTTCAACGATGTTGACCGGCTTCTTGATTGCGTTCACTTGCTGATGCTCCTGCTCTTCTTCGCCGGGGCCTTCGCAGCTTCCTCGGCAGTCATGCGTTCGTACATCGCGAACAGATCAGAGAGACGCTGCTCATCGGTCTCGTAACCACGCTTGGAATAGACCGAATCCACCAGTTCATCAACGGCCACATGCGCAGCACGCAGATCGGCAGGCATGACGTCCGGATCGTACAGCTCTGCGAGCGTCTTCTCGCAGTGGTACTCACGCACATCCAGCACTCGCAGCGCCACCACAGTGAGTTGTTCCTTCACTGCATCAGAGAGCTGCGGGACCGGGAAATTGTTGTACACGATGTAGGCCCCATAGCGAATCCGAGTCTCAAGTCTTCCAGCAACAGCCCGCAACCACGCGTTGTGCATCTGGGAAGTTAATAGTGCAAATAGCCAAGGTTTCGCATTGTAGACTGCGTTTGCGGCGTCCGAGATCACAGTGTTCTTGTCGAGGTAACCCATCGGCACGTAGTTGCGTCGTTCAGACGACACGCGGGGAACGACGATCGACTCCGTCGGTTTATACGCCACTTGCTTAAAGCGATTTGGGTGCGCTGCGAAGGCCTTGACGCCAGCTTCGTCACGTCCTTCTCGCCAAGTAGCAACCGCAGTAAGCCGCCTCGAAATCGGTTCGATCCTCCGGACGGCCGCAACTTCGCTATCTGTGACCCACACGCAGTAACGCGCAGTGTCATTGATGAACTCTTCCGAGCCGACGTATCTCTTTAGATATCGATCAGCATCAGGGTTATCAGCGACTGCTTTGTATCGTTCCTCGGCATCAAGAATCAGATTCCCGCCATCTTTAGCCATAGAGCCAAGCACCATGCGCGGTAGGCCGACGCTGATTGGCTTGGTCCTTCGATATACGAAAACTGAAGGTGCGTCGGCAAGATAGCCGTTGATGTTCTCGGCTTTGACTTGCAGGCCATCAGTAAAGATGTATTTAAGGCCCGACCGTTCTGTACGAAGGTTCACGACAATTACCGCGACGCCCGCATTCCGCTTAGCATTATTCTCCCATTTGAAGGAGGTGTACGCGTAACCGATCTCGATTCTCTTCGCAAAGATCATCGGGAACATGAGCCCGACATGCTCTCCCTGCGACACAGAGTTGGTCGTTACGAACGCAAGTTCAGCACGAGTCCCTTCGATGTAGTCGGCTCCCTTGACGAACCATAACGCGATGTAATCGAGATCCTTTGAATGCGGTCGATTCCCGAAGACGAACGGGTAATCTGCCTTCATCTCCTTGCTCTGCGATTTGCCTCCCTTGTACGGAGGGTTTCCTATCAAATAAACCTCGCCGCCGTCATTCGGACACACGGCATTCCAGTCGACGCGGGTGGCGTTTCCCTGCTGGATTTGACCGGTCTCCTTCAGGGGGATCAGCGGGATGGAGACACCGAACTTGTCTTTGAACTCACTGTTCATCTGATGCTTCGCGATCCACAGGGAGAGGATTGCGACCTCGACCGCGAAGTCGTCAATCTCGATGCCAAAGAAGTTCTCAATATTGACTTTCGACTCTGCGTAGAGCACTTGATGTCTCTGGTCGAGGTCAGCGAGACGCTCCAGAATCGCGTGCTCCACGCGGCGCAATTCCTTGTATGCAATGACTAGGAAGTTGCCCGATCCACAGGCCGGATCGAAGACCTTGATCGCGCTGATCCGCCCCAGCAGCGCTTCGAGCCTCTTGGCTGACTCGAACCCTGCATCGAACTGCGCTTTGAGTTCGTCAAGGAAGAGAGGCTCGATGGTCTTGAGGATGTTCGGTACTGAGGTGTAGTGCTGGCCGAGGTCGCTGCGCTTGCCGGGGGTGACGATCGCTTGGAACATTGACCCAAAGATGTCGGGGTTAATCTCCCGCCAGATCAGCGTGCCCGACTCGATCAACAGTTCGCGAGCTTTCTTCGTGAATCGCGGCACTACATGCTCAGTCGACACCGTGAACAGTCGCCCGTTAACGTATGGGAATCCCGCCAGATGCTTGGGCTTGTCCTCGGAACGTTCGGTGTCGAGCGCGGTAAACAAGGCAGTGAGAAAGTCAGCGACGTCCGACCCGTCGGCCTGAGTGTGGGACCCGACCGCATTAGTGAACTGGTTATCGTCAAAGATTCCGGTGTCTTCGGCGAAGAAACAGAACAGTAGCCGGGTGAAGAAAATGTTGAGTGAGTGCCGCCCGTTGGGGACATCGAGGAGACTCGGGTTCGCCACGAGCAGCTCGTCGAACAGCTTACCCATCCGCTCCGCTGCCTTGACATCCGCGTGCGCTTCGGCAGCGTACTGGGACTTCTCCATACCCGCCCAGGGCAGAAAGAAAGTGAAATATTCGTCGATATTCCGGATCGGAAAACCGATGGTCTCGCCGGTCTTCGTGTCCGTGGCGACAACTTCTGTGTAATCGGTGACGATCACAAATCGGGTGTTGAATCGCACCACCGCCGGTGAAGTCTTCAGCGCATCGTTCACTGCGAGCGGGTCGCCAACTGTCTCCTTGAAGTAGACGACATTTTTCTGCGCAACTTCGGTCTCAGGATCTACGGCGACACTCAGCGTACCGTTCCGGAGACGCGTGACGTTGCCCTGCGGCTTGCCATAAGCGAGGAGTAGATCGAAGATGAACTGGCGGTCGTAGGTGTCACGGCCCCCGAGTGGCGCAACTCGATCCTCGACAGCTTTGAGGTTAAGCCTCACCATGGAATGTCTACTTTCATAAGGCTCATCTCACCAGAGACCAGCGACAAGGCTGAAGTCATGCGCCCGCCTCCGCCGCAGCAGCCCCGCCTCGGCGCACCCAGTCATCAACCTCGCTTGCCTGAAACTTCCACAGGCGCCCGATCTTGTGCGCAGGCATGTTCTTCTCGGCGATCCAGGTGTAGACGGTGTCCTTAGTGACGCCAAGATGCGTCGCAATGTCATCGGCAGACATCCATGGCTCAGTCACGTCTCTCCTCCGTCTCGACCCGCGCAGGCCGACATTCCCGATGATATCGGAGTGACAGCGGGTTGAGTAGGGTTTTTCCGGGTGTGAACCGGCCTACCGCCCCTCGCGAGATCGCGCGCATCACGTTGCAGATCAAGAAGGCAGCTGCTTCGCGAGCCAGGCGCTGACTGCAGAGCGCCATCGCGACGGGTCGGAGTTCCAAGCAAGCGTGTGCCCTGCATCAAAGGATTCCAGTTGGACAAGGTCAGGACGTCGATCGCGGAGTGCTTCCGAGACGTTGATAGGAGCTGAGTCATCCTTGGCTCCGTGAAGGATCAGCATGGGCACGGTGAGTTCTTCGGCGAACTGCACCCAATCGAACTCTCGAAGCGGGATAGCACTCGGCAGCCCAGTCATGCGAGCAAGCGGGCCGAGCGTCAACCACAGGGTCGCGAGATTCCCTGCCGCTGCGGGCAAACCGCTGCGCGCGCAGTTTGCTTTGATCACGTCGATCCAGTTGAGAACTGGCGAGTCCAAAACAAGTCCCGCGATCACACCGCGCTCTCGTGTGCGACTCGCAATTCGTAGCGCGATCGCGGCACCCATCGACCAACCAAACAGCACGATCCGTTGCGCGCCGTTCTGGATCGCGAAGTCCACTGCGGCTACGGCATCTTCAGCCTCCGTGAAGCCAAGCGTTGAGCACCCGGTACCGAACCGGGGGCCCTCGCCGTCATTGCGATAGCTGATGACGAGCGATGTGTAGCCCAGCTCCGCGGCAACCTGCGCGCCGCGCAACGTTCCGGCCCGAGTGCTCCCCAGACCATGGATGTGGATCGCCCAGGTCGAGCAGTCCTCTTCGCCCTCAATGAGCCATGCCGGGGCTGCTCCTGCAACTGTGTCGATCGAGACGTCCGTGGCGCTGAGGCCTGCATCGGCTGAATTTGCGAAGTAAATCCCGCTCCATGAGAAGCGGTCGCCAGCGCAGGCGAGAAAGTCGTTTGCTGAATCCATGACAACCCGGGCGATCCGGTCAGTGCCTCGGTCAAGCACTTCGTCGGATACTCGCACCCAGTCGCCCGTCTCGAACCACAGGTTGTAGACACCACGCGCGGCAGTCTCGCGTGTGCGGTCGAGGACCAGTAGTCGCCGATCTCCATCAACCTCCACGTCGCGGATGGTCAGGTCGAAGTTCCTTGGGCCTACCGGTGCGGTCAGCCTCCGGGCGATAGTCCCTCCGAGACTCAGACCTCCCGCGGTGAGCAGCGCCGCGCCCTCAGCGATGATCCGTCTCATACCTGTCCTCGTTCGCGTGCAGCGCGACCAGGCAGAGGTTCACGTGTGTCGCGCGCAATAGCCCCCAAGAGGTGAGCCTCGGCTCGCTCCAGCAATGCACGATCGGGTCCAGTGACTTCGAAGGAGACGCGTGGATCGATCATGGCGTCACGGATCTCGACGATCTCGCGGTGAAGGCGTACCTCTGGGTCATCCAGGCTCGACCCGAGCGAGTTCGTGCCGCTGAGTCCCGGCCGCACGAGTGTTGCTCGACGCCAGAGCGGCTCCAGCTCTCGCACCATCTCAGCTGTCTGCGCGCGTCGCGCGCGATCCCGCACGTATCGGACCATTGGTTGCCCTACGAAGCCGGCGCACAGAAAGACAAAAGCGAGTAGAGATAGCGGCCCATACGTTGCGCCGACCGCGTTCATGAGTTCGAGGTTGCCTGAGATGTGAGCAACATCCATAACGATCACCACCACGCAGAGTGTGACGCCCGAAACGGAGCCAATGAACAGCAGCGCTGGCGGAATGCGGTGGATGCCATCGCCAAGCCGGAACTGGCGTGTCGCCAGCGCGAGCATCGCGGTAACGACGATCCCGCAGTACGTGAAAGCGACGATCGAATACGTCGCGGCCCACGGTTGGGCGCCGAGATCAATCATGAAATTGACCGTCGTTGGCCCTCGATCGATGAGAGTGAAGGCCACTGAGGCGCCAAGGAGTGCGATGAACAGTGCGGAGCGACCAACGGCCGCGCGCACCAAACGAGGGCGATACTCCCCCGCTTTCATTGCTGCCCGGCCAAGGAAAAAGAGGCCAATCATCAAGAGGACATCTGAGAGCAGCGTGGCCAGATTGGTTGCGCCAAGAACTCGATCGACGACGACGTAGATCGCATCGACGTTGAGTGTCATCGCGATAGCAATGGTGAGCGCAGAATACGTGATGCTGCGGTCTGTGCGCCCGCGCCGCAGGATGAGCAGGCTCGACACAAGCACCCACATGAGCGCAGCGACGAGCGTCTGAATCATGCGAATATCTCCGAGTAGCGAGACTCCGCGAAGGCCGAACCGCGGATCCCTGCCGCGAGCCGGTCAGCCAACGACTCTGCAGCGATCTCAGTGCCTGTGTCGAGGTCCTGGCGCCTGAGCAAACGTCCGCGAGTGTGCGGTGGGATGTCGGGCAGCAGGGCATCCACCTCGGAGCACTCGTCACCGTCGCAGTGCCCAAGAATCATGTGAGCAAACTCATGCAGAACGAACTGCTGTCGGTGCAGAACCGAATCACTGTGGGCGTGGAGGATCAGATCCTCAGTATCAGTAGTCAGCCAGACGGCGCAGATGCCATCGTGGTCGCCAAGTTCAGCAAGCTCAACGACCCGCAGCTTCCGTTGTCTGCGCTGCCGCACAGCGTCGAACAAGGCGTCGAAAGTGAAGACTCCGCCCAGAGCAAGATCAGCGACAGCCGTAGACACAGTCAGTTCGATATTCATGCTCTGCTCACCCTCCTTCGAGAGCATCTACCGGCGTTGTTCCGCACCGGGGGCACCGTCACTGCTCGATTGTGTGTGCCATTTCTTCATCTAGGAACCTGCTGATGGCTTGGAGAGCTTTCGGTGAAATATCTCCCAGGGTGCGGGCCGCGTAGGACTTAACCTTCGCCGCCCGCATTGAGCGCACAAGATCGAGCTGTGCGCTCACTCGCGGCGGAACCTCGGCCCCATCAGAACCGACAAGGAAGTCAGCGTCGACGTCGAAGAACGCTGCCAACCCTTCGAACACCTCGGGGTCTTGCACATACCTATGGCCATTCACCATGTAGGTCCACCGCGATCTCGACAGGTTGGTGCCGCGTTCGCTTAGGTAGGCGGCGATCTGCGAATACGTGGGTTCAACACCGGACTCGGTGATCGCAACGTCAAGCAGCAGCCGCAGGCGTTTCGCGAGATCCGCAGCGGCGGCTTTGCTCTCGTTCTCGGTCATTTGTGCTGACCCCCTTCCGTTCGGGACGGGTAGGTATCGGCGACGGCCACCCCGGCGAGGTGTTGCGCATGCTCAATATAGCCGTTGAGCATGCACAAATCAAGGGTTGCGCATGCTCAATTGTCATGTTAGAACGGAAGACCCAGACCATTTGAGCATGCTCAACCTTAATGATTCGGCGTGATGGTACCGCTGCTCAAAGGGAGGCGGACCATGCCCAGATTCGAGGCGATGATGCTCGTTCACTCAGTCGCGCGTAGTCACAGCACGCTCATGACATCCCGGCGAGTATGCCGCTCCGCGTCACCGCGACTTGGGCATCCTCGCTCACCTCACAGGTGTATCGCCACACGCTTCTGCGTCATGGCGCATCGAACAGGAGGCGGGTCAATGGCATCGACAGACGATCGCCGCGAAGCGCGGGAGGCAAAGCTCGATGAGTTGCACGAGAAGCTGACCGAGGCTGTCGATCAGCTGGTATCTGGCGAAGACTGGGCCAAGGCGATCGCCTTCGCGGCTCGGTTCCGCAGTCGCTCGTTCAACAACACACTGCTGATCTGGATGCAGCACACCGCGGCGCATGAGGCAGGCCTGGTGCCGGATCCGATGCCTTCGTACGTGGCCGGATACAAACAGTGGCAGCAGCTCGGACACCAGGTCGAGAAGGGTCAGCCCGGCTATCAGATTCTCGCTCCAGTTACCGGCCGCTTCGCCTCGTCATCGCCATCCGACCCGACATCGTGGCGACGACTCAACCGGTACGAGAAGCCTCGCCCCGGCGAGCAAGTTCGGTCGAAGATGGTCGGCGTCCGCCCCGCCTACGTCTGGGATGCCGCACAGACCTCGGGCGATCCGGTCCCAGAACCGCCGACGCCGAAACTGCTGCAGGGCGAGGCTCCTTCGGGGCTCCGGGACGGAATCGTGCAGCAGATCGAAGCAGCCGGATTCCAGGTGCATGGCGTGGCGCACGCGGGCTTGATCTATGGCGCGAACGGCGTGACCGACTATGCGGAGAAAACAGTCAGCGTCCGCGAGAACATGGACCCGGCAGCTCAAGTGAAGACGCTAGCTCACGAACTCGCACATGTCCTCATGCACGGGCCCGATCAGGGAGATGCCCGTCAGCACCGCGGCATTGGTGAAGTCGAGGCCGAGTCAGTAGCGCTCATGGTGGGCGCGGCACACGGCATGGATACCACCGTCTACACGATCCCCTATGTCTCGACGTGGGCAGCTCAAGTCGATGGCGAGGAGCCGTCGAAGATTGTTCGGGCGACCGGTGAGCGAGTCCGTGCGACAGCGATGAAAATTCTCGATCAACTCGACACGCAGTTGACCGGTGACGGCACTCCTCCGGGGCTTGATCGGGAATCGACTCGTCACAGCTCCAAGGTAGTAGAACGCACGGGCGTTTCACCCTCAACCAGGGCCACCGCGGCGTCACACCAGGTGGCGTTGGCCGATGCGCGAGGGCTGCGATGAATGCGCCGGAAGCATTCATGACGACGCTCGATCACATTGGTCGCTGGGTCTCCCTCCGTCAGAGCGCGCTCGCGTTCGCAGCTTCCGGCGTCCCCGTGTTTCCCTGCGCCGCGGGCGGGAAGCGCCCCGCCGTTGCTGGAGGGTTTCATTCGGCCAGCAGCGATCCCGAGTTGGTTCATCGCTGGTGGGCCGCAATGCCGTCAGCAAATATCGGGATGCCGACCGGCGCCGCCACTGGCCTTGTCGTGATCGACGTCGACGTGCACGGCTCCGTCAACGGTTACGACGCACTCGATGGCGCCAAGCGCGACGGACTGATTGAAGGTTGGGAAGCCACAGTCAGGACTCCATCCGGCGGGCTGCACCTCTTCTTCCCGGCGGACGGGAACAGCGAGCAGCGCTCCTGGCAATCCGCACGGACTGGAATCGACTTCCGCGGTGACGGGGGCTATGTCATCGTCCCGCCGTCGCTGCGCACCCTCGCGGGGTCGACGCAACGATATGAGGTCCTCCAGTTGGCTGGTGCACCAGGTCGTGCACTCGATTCGCAGCGTCTCCGCGACCATCTCGATCCACCGCCACGTGATAAGTCACGTCGAAGTGGGCAGTCGACGCAACAGTCCGTTGACGTGCATCGGCTGGCCGAATGGGTTGCGCGACGCCAGGAAGGCGAACGCAACCATGGGCTCTTCTGGGCCGCGTGCAAGATGGCCGAGCACATGGTGCCGACCAGCGAGGCGCTCGACGCGCTCAACGCCGCCGCCGAACAGGCCGGTCTCAGCCAGCGCGAAACTGCGACAACCGTCCGGTCTGCATACCGGGCGGTGCAGGGTGCACCTCCGCAGCGATCGATACCGGCCAGCGTGACAACGTCACGCGATCGGCCACAGCCCGCATCAAACCCACGGGCACTGGCATGAGTGATTTCAACGCGCGACGATGGGCCGTCATGACGGCCGTCGCAGGCACCGTCTTCATTGCCGCGGGAGCTTTCTGGCTGTCATTCACCTCGCTTGCTGACCTTGCCGCCCGTTCAGGGATTGGTGCTGGGCAAGCCTGGGCGTGGCCGCTCATTGTCGACGGCGTCATCGTCGTATCGACCGTCGCCGTCGTCGCTCTGGCCGGAGCACGCGCCGCCTGGTACCCGTGGACTCTGCTCGCTGGAGCCGCGGCCGTGTCGGTGACAGCTAATTCGATTCACGCGGTCGTCGCGGCGGATGCCGATGTTCCGAGCCTTCTCGCCGCGGCGGTGGCGGCCGTTCCACCGCTGGTCTTGCTGGCGATCACTCACCTCACCGTGCTCCTCATCCGCATTCCCGAGCGTCCCGAAGCCGCTCGCAAGACCACGACGCAGACCTCGCCCCAGGAGTCTGCGGTGGCTTTACGCACGGAGGGGTGGTCGAACAAGAGGATCGCGCGTGAGCTGAGTGTGCACCCTTCGACTGTGGGTCGCTGGTTCGCCAACAACCCGCTCGATCAGGAGCGCACGATGGCGCCCGCATCCACAACGCCGCACGAGGAGGAATTGAAATGAACGATGTAGAAAAGGATGGCAGGGCTGTCGTCGCCGATGAACATTCCGTGACGGTGGCGAGCGCGCCGGAAGCAGTTGAGGCAGCGAGCGTTCGAGGTCATCGCAATGGCGCTGGAATCGACCCCGCGTTCTATCGCGGCCGCGGAGTCGAGTGGGTGCGGCCGACTGATCTGATGGTGCGCGGTGGGTCGCGCGTTGCCGGGGCAGGGATCAACTTCCAGGCCGAGCTTCGGCGTCGCACGTACCAGGCGACCGCGACCAGCGCCCGAGGTGTTGCAGAGAGAGTCCGGCGCCTCCCCCCGTTGTCCGCGTTCGGACATGGCAGCTCCAGACGAGGGGCCGAGCGAGGCGCGATCGGGACACCCTGATCGTCGGGCACGGCATCTCATGGGCACTTCGTTGACATCCAGGACCCCGCTAGGGAGCGGGCGCGTACCTGCTTGTCAGGAGGTGCCCACACCATGATCGATACCAACAGCTCGACCCGGCAACCACGTGAGGACTATACGACGAGCGAGGGGCTTCGTGCCTTGCTGCATCGATTGCACCACGCAGGTGCTCGCGCGTGGGAGCACGACCGCGTCGCTGCCGAACTCGCAGCTTTCGCCGCGGAGAAATATGCGGCGTTGGCTCGAAAGCATGGACTCGATCCCTGGGAGGCAGCATCGGCAGCATTCGACGTCATGAGGACTCGATCCGCTCGCGAGGCCATCGATCCTTGGGCTGTTGTCACGCGTGGCGTTCAGGTGACCTGCATCGCCGAGGAACGCGGGCAGGGATTGCTCTGCGCGACGCATCAAGCACGTCGCCCGCACATATCTGCGTTCCACGACCCCGAGCGTTTTGCCGACCGGGAGAATCCACTCGCCGACTATCACCCGGCATTCCACGTCGTCGATCGGTATCCCATCATTGAAGACGACGACCCCAACACTGCGCGCGACACCGATACAGCCCGGCGCGCGATCGACCGCGCGATCACCCTGTTCACGACCTTGGGGTGGCCCGAAAGCACCGCCCGCGAAGCGATCGAACATGTGTGCAGCGCGGTGGCACGAATCGGGTCTCGGCAAAGCGCTTACGAGCTGCTGCGCCGGGACAAGCACGCACGCGCGCTTCTCGACTTACCCGCCGACTCATGGTCGTCGCTTCTGCACGTGCTGCTTGGGCATCCGCACCCTGCATACCGGGCGACAAGCACCGGTCGCGGCATCCTGCTCCGCCTCCTCGTCGGCGAGACACTCCCGACGCTCCTCGGTGACGACAACCTTGTATTGGTTGTTGCGATGTCGGCGCCCACTCATGGGAACACACGATGAGTACACGTGACGGCCATATCGAGCTGGACCGGGCAGTCGGCTCGATCCAGGTTGGACACCGTCACCGCACTGGGCTCGGCGACCTCGGATCGCTCTCCGCGTCGATCGAGCGCGATGGCCTGCTGCAACCGATCACGGTCACCCCTGACGGGATCCTGGTCTGCGGTGCGCGACGATTGGCTGCGATAAAGCAGCTCGGATGGCAGCACGTCAAGGTCTGGGTACGGTCCGGCATCTCGGGGGATCTCGCGCACCTCCTTGCCGAGCAGGACGACAACGTGCTGCACAAGCCGCTCACCCAGTTGGAGAGTGCCGCGCTCTATCGAGAGATCAAGACGCTGATGGCTGAGGATGCCGCTCGCCGTCAGGAAGCGTCACGGTTCAGCCGCGAAAATCAACCGGGAACTGACGGTGACGCAAATTTTGCGGCACCGTCAGAGTCGCTCGGAGATTCCCGTGCACAGGCCGCCGCGATGATCCCGGATGGCGCGTCACACACCACGCTGGAAAAGATCAACTACCTGCAGCAACTCGCTGACGATGAGAACCAGACAGGGTCGGTGCGAGAGGGTGTCGCAGCTGAGCTTGAACTCATCGGGTCCGGCGCGCCCGTGCATCCCAGTTATGAACGCGCACGGCAGCTCGTGTTGGGGGCTCAGTCAGACGCACCGGCCGAGGACGTAGCGCAGCTGGCGGAGGCCGCGCTGGCACGTATCAAGAGCATGCCGCGTCAGAAGCGTCGTCCCTCGCCGAGCCCCAGAACGGCGCCCATCGACAGCGACGAGCCCTGGCCAGTTCGGGCGTTCGTGGTGACGTGGAATGAACTCGATGGATGGTGGCGACACTTCGAGGTCGACGACCTCGTCCGCCAGCTCAGCGATGCAGAAGTCGAGATGTTCCTCCGTGTCGTTGACGCGACTTCGCGCTTTGCCGGACAACTCCGAAGTGTGCTCGATGCCGAGGATTCAAGTTCCGACTCATCAGCATCACGAGGCAACCTTCGCGCGATCTGATGATGGCGGGCTGGCGCTGCGCACCTGTCCGATATGAAGTTCCCCACCGCGCTCCGCTCACGACGCACGCTCGTCGCTCTCATCGCCGTTTCGATAGCGGTGATTCTCGTCACAGGTGTTGGCGTCTACGGGATCATCATCGGTTCCCGAGAAACCACGGTTTCAATCGGGCCGTCGCCGTCGAGCACTGAACCAGCAGCGCAACCATCGAGTGAGTCACCGGACCAGCCGTCTCGGATTACGGCCATCCCTCACAGCACCGATGCGGAGACTTTCTCGCGCAGCGTCGCGACGGCGCTGTTCACCTGGGACACCGGCAGCGGGTTCCTGCCGCTGGACTACACCGAAGTCATCCTCGATGTCGCCGACCCCACCGGCACCGAGCAGCCGGGGCTCGCCGCCGACATAGCAACGTACTTGCCCACCCAAGATGCGTGGACGCAGCTGCGGCAGTACGCGACGAGCCAGCGCTTGGAGATCACGTCCGCATTCGTGCCGGATGCCTGGACCGACGCTCTCGCACAGGCTCGCCCTGGCCAGCTCCCCGCTGGCACCACCGCATTCACGTTAGAGGGAATCCGCCATCGCTCCGGTCTCTGGAACGGCGACCGAGTCAGCGCCGAGCAAGAGGTCGCGTTCACGGTCTTCATCGCCTGCCCGCCCGATGACAGTTGCTACGCCTTGCGGCTCTCACAGCTGAACAATCCGCTGCGTTAGGAAGACCCGCTCATGATGAAGAAACTCGCGATCGCAGTCGTCGCCCTGATGTTCTTGGCACCAACGCTGGGGCTCGTCACCGTCGGCCTCGTGATGAACCCCGCCGTTGTTGCGTGTCTTTCCTCGTCAGGACTCACCTTGGGCAACGTGCCGGAGTCTCTCCTGGTGACAACAGCGAATGGTGAGACGTTCACGCTCAACAAGCAGCAGCTGACTCACGCGGCAACGATCATCACCGTGGGCTCACGGATCGAGGGCGTCACCCGGGATGGCGTCCAGATCGCAATCATGGCCGCGCTCACCGAGTCCACGCTGCGGCAGCTCGCAAACACGGGCACCTACCCGGAATCCGGAGGCTATCCGAACGATGGGAACGGGTCCGACCACGACTCGCTCGGCCTGTTTCAGATGCGCCCACAATCGGACTGGGGATCCGTAGCTGAGCTGATGGATCCCGAATATCAAGCTGCTGCGTTCTTCGGCGGACCGTCCGGCCCCAACTATCCCTCGCCCCGCGGCCTCCTCGACATTCCTGGATGGCAGAGCATGGGTAAGGGCGAAGCTGCTCAGGCGGTCGAGGTGTCTGCCTACCCTGACCGCTACAACAACTACGAGCCCGTCGCCGAGTTGATCCTCACAACCCTCACCAGCGGCACATCGACTTCGTCGACGACTGCCCCGTCTCCGGCGAGCGCTGTGACTGGATCCTCGCGCGTCGTGTTCCCGTTGCCGGAGGGTACCTGGGTGCTCACTGGTGACTTCGGGCCCCGCTTTGACCCCATCACCGGAGAGAGGGCCTTCCATCGGGGCACCGACCTTGCTGCCGCAGACGGAACACCCATACTCGCAGCAGCGGATGGTGTCGTGACCGTCGCGGAGCTCTCGGGTGGCTATGGCGGACTCATCGTGATTGAGCACCGCATCGATGGCGAGACCATCGCGACCGCCTACGCGCACATGTGGGAGAACGGCATCCACGTCACCGCCGGACAACACGTCATTGCCGGTCAACACATCGGTGATGTCGGTTCGTCGGGACGCTCGACCGGCCCGCACCTGCATTTCGAAGTGCGACCGGGTGGGACGAATGCCGAGGCGGTCGATGCGGCGAAGTGGCTCAACGATCACGATGCCGCTGACTTTCCGGAAGCCACCGTAGGAGCCGGATGCTCAGCGATGAGAGGTGGCCACGGATGAACGTGTTCCCAGACTTCGGCAGTCTGAGCGGCATCGGTGATCTCAAGGCCGTCATCGGAGCGATGCTCACGATCATCCTGATCGTTGCCGTCCTGATGATCATCGTGAGCGCAATCATCTGGGCCATCGCCACTTCCACTGGCAACTCTGGGGCCGCCGCGAAGGCACGGGCAGGGGTCTTCGTCGCGCTGGGTGCCGCGATCCTCGCTGGCGGCGGCGTGACGTGGACGAACTGGCTCATTCATTTGGGCGGGCAGCTGTAGCTCGCTCGGTCAACCCGGTTGAACGGAACGGCCTGCGCACCTGGTTCTCGACCATGTATCGCCTACCGCTTCGGCGGTGTTCACGCCAAGGAGCCACCGTGTTCGAACTCATCACGACCATCACCTCAGCCCTGCCGATGGACATCGATATCACCCCGAATGATTCGGGGTTGCCGGGGATTGCGCAACTGCGCACCATCGTCGGCGCCGTCATGACGATCGGCCTGATCCTCTCCGTGCTCGCGCTCATCATCTCGGCGATCGTCTGGGGATTCGGGTCAAACTCGTCCAACCCGCACCTCGCCTCTCGCGGCAAGCTCGGCGTGCTCATCTCCTGTGGTGCCGCCGTCATTTGCGGCGCATCGGTGACCCTCATCAACTTCTTCTGGAACGTCGGACAGCAAGTCTGAGGATCACCCACTCACTACTTCCGGGAGGCCTGCGATGAGTGTCTGCGATATCCCCGTCATCTCCAACGTGTGTGATGCCGTCGGTGAGGGGGCCGCGACTCTCGTGTCCGCACCATTCGACTGGCTCGCCTCCACCATGGGGCAAGCTGCCGGATGGCTCATCGAAGCCATGTGGACCGTCTTCGACAGCACAACCCTCGTGGACGTCCAATCCCCCGGCTACCTAAACGTCTACAACCTGCTCTTCGGCATCGGTGTCTTCATCGTTCTGCTGTTCTTCTGCTTCCAGCTCATCCTCGGCCTGATCCGACGCGAACCCGCGGCCCTTGCCCGCGCGGCCCTCGGCGCAGCCAAGGCGGTCCTGGGATCGTTCGTCGTCATCACGTTGACGGCGACGGCCTTGGAGATCGTGGATCAGCTGTGCATCGGGATTGTTCAGGCCGCGGGAGAAACCACCGCCACCATGGGCGACAAGATCGCGCTCCTGACCGCGGGACTCACGACAATTAATATCGCTGCTCCCGGGGTCGGTGCGATCGTCACGATCTTCCTCGCCGGGCTCATGATCTGTGCTGTCGCTATCGTGTGGTTCTCTCTCCTGATCCGCAAGGCGCTGCTGCTCGTCGCAATAGTGCTCGCGCCGATCGCATTCGCTGGAGCGGCATGGGATGTCACCCGCGGATGGATCGGCAAATGGGCCGCGTTCGTGGTCGCGCTCATCATCTCCAAGCTCGTACTCGTCGTCGTGTTCCTCATTGCGATCACGCAGGTCTCGACCCCGATCGAGGCTGACTTGTCGGCAGTGACTGAACCGATCTCAGGCATCGTGCTGCTGTTCATCGCAGCCTTCGCGCCGTACATGGTCTACCGGTTCATTTCGTTCCTCGGCTTCGATCTTTACCACGCGATGGGAAGCGAGCAGGAAGCGAAGAGCGCCGTGAACCGACCGGTGCCTGTGCCGTCGAAGCCTCAGAGCGACGGAGTGAAGAAAGTTCTCGACGGTGGCTCCGGTGGTGGCGGGACATCCAACGCCGCTCCAGCAGCAACCGCTTCACCCAGCGCGTCTGCTTCAGGTGGGGCGACGACCGGCGGATCAGCTGCCGGAGCGGGCGCGGGAGCCAGTGCAGGTGCCGGTGGCGCTGCCGCAGCTGCTGGCCCCGCAGCGGCAGCGGTCATTGGCGCGGAGGTCGTCAAAGCTGCCGCTACAGCCGGGCCCCAGCTCGGAGGCGCTGTTGGCGGCACGACCGAAACTGCGGCTGCCGGTGCAGGTGGTTCGGGTGCGGCTGCACCCGAACCTCATTCCACGCCTCAGCCTCCCGCACCGCGATCAGATCCAGCACCACCCAGAACCCAGCAGCCACGATCTGGGAAGGAATAGCTGACCATGCCAAAGGACTACGACAATCAACAAGCCGGGGACCTCATCCCGGTGAAATTCTCCCGACTGACACGAAGGGGCATCCTGCTCGGACTATCCCTTTCCCAGCTGGTCGCGCTCGGAATTGGTGTGACCACGCTTGTGTGGGCCTTCTATGCCGGAGGCGGCATGCTCATCGCGTTATCGGCACCCGTATGGCTCTGTGCCGCATCCGTGGTGTGGATCCGGATCGCTGGGCGTCCGATCGTCGAATGGATTCCCGTTGCCTTCTGGTGGATGTGGAAAACCACCGGTGGACAGCTGCTCTACCGGCGGCGCGTTGTAAAACCGCGACCTGCCGGCTCGCTCGCACTGCCCGGCGACATGGCACGACTGCGCGAGTACGACGACCCGATCACCGGCGCCGGAATGGTTCATGACCCCACCGCCAGCACCCTCACGGCCATCGTTGCGGTCTCGCACCCGGCATTCGCGCTCCTCGATCCCGGTGAGCAGGAGCGGCGTGTCTCCTCTTGGGGGCGTGTGCTCGCGACCGTGTGCAGATCCGGACGCCTCTCAATGCTGCAAGTGCTTGAGCGCACCCTCCCGGACTCCGGGACAGGACTCGCCGAATGGTGGGCATCGCACGGCAGCGCAGATGGCTCCTGGGCCTCGACGACCTACGCCGAACTCATCGACCGTGCAGGACCCGCTGGAGAACGCCACGCCACCACGCTCTCCCTCGCGCTCGATATGCAGGTATCGGCACGACAGATCCGCACTGCCGGTGGCGGCATCCGTGGCGCTGCGGCTGTTCTTCGCCAAGAGATGTCTACATTGGTCGCCGCGCTGCGCCCAGCAGACCTCGCACCCTCATCGTGGTTGACGTGTGGCGAGATCGCCGTCATCCTGCGTTCGGCATACGACCCGGCAGTCGCCGCGACGCTTGAACGGCACGGCGAACTCGGCCAGTCGCTCGCCACCGCGGGTCCGGTCGCAGTGAACGAATCCTGGTCTCGGCTACGCACAGACTCGGCCTTCCATGCGGTGTTGTGGATCTCAGAGTGGCCGCGGTCGATGGTCTACCCAGGCTTCTTGGCACCAGTGCTCCTGTCGACCGGGATACAGCGGTCCTTCTCGCTGCTCTGCACACCAATGCGCTCCGACCAGGCAGCACGCGATATTCGAAAAAAGAAGACGGAGTACATCTCCGACGCAGCTCAGCGTCAGCGCATCGGCCAGATAGAGGATGCCTCGCAGACCGCTGAGTTTCAGGACGTTCTCCAGCAGGAAGCTGACCTCACCGCAGGGCACGGCGTCCTGCGCTACACCGGACTCATCTCAGTGTCCGCGCGAACCGCTGACGACCTCGACGCTGCCGTCGCCGCGATCGAGCAAGCCGCCATTCAAGCGTCCTGCGAGACGCGACTCCTCGTCGGCCAACAGGCCCAGGCGTTCACCGCCGCGGCGCTCCCGCTATGCCGCGTAGTGTGAGCAACATTGGAGCGCACAAACCAATGGAGCACTCATTCCTCTTCCAGCGGCGGCCGACGTAGTTCATTGGGTGCTGAGCTTGATTTTCGTGCCAGGACACTTGCGAGTTCGGCCAACGTCTCCTCGTCGAACATCGAAGGGTTCGTCACCATCTTCTTGATCAAGCCAGCTACTACTTCAGGCTGGAGCTGCGCAAGCGCGGCTTGTACCTCTGCCAAGCCATCGGCGTCAACGATTTCTGCGCTTGCAACAAGCCTCATCTGCTCATCGCTATACGCTTGCGCGGCTATGGCTGCAAGCAGTCGCGCTTGCGCCTCGGCGCTCGACATTTTGGGTCGATCGCCGGATGCGACCTCGATACTTTGAGTAGACCTATCTGCCATGCTGTCGTGCTTCGTGCTCGAAGTACCAAGTTCAGTCGTCCGTACCTCACGCCGCGGACCACGAATTCTTGACCACTGGTGGCTTACGAAAGGACGAAGCGTTTCGCTCCACCACTGTTCTACATGTGGCCTCGCTTTTTCTATTCCCACCAAGACCAACGCCGTCAGCAGGTCACTGATCGCGTTTTCGAGCTCTTCTTGCTCGCGAGTGCGGCGACGCTCCTCAACCGGGACGTACACCGTTTCAGTCACAACGAACTGCTCAGGCTCATCCACATCCGTGGGAACAAAGCGTGCGCTTCCTTTCAGGTTGCCGTCCGCATCAAAGAGATTTTGGTGGAGGCCACCTTCCTTCTTACGTCCAGGAGTGAGGCCATCATCGTCCCACTCGTAATAGCCCGGAATACGTCCCATACGCTCAATCGTATAGACCGACGAACATCAACCGATCTCCGCATGAGGATCACCGAGTGCACCTCTCCCGTATTCAGGTCCAAACCTTGACTGGAGGGGCGCTATGCCCACGTTCTACGATCCCGGCGCTGACGCCGGGGAAGCATCCGAAGCGTTGCGCGGGCTCGCCCACGCAACTCGCGCGTTCGAGAATCCGCAGGATCTTTACGGCGTTCTCGGTGACCTGCATTCAGGCGTGCGATCGCTCAAGCAGGTTCTCGATCAAATCGCTGCCGCCCATATCGAGAATCGTCCTCGCGCGTTCGACGACCAAGGCGACCACGCCATCGGATCCAAGGATGCCCTAGCAGCCGCCGACGAACTTCACGAAGCCGCGACCCTGATCGACCAGGCAGAGGAACGGCTCGATGCCGCGGCGGGCGCGGCAAGCCGCATCGCATGGCGAGGAGCTTTCGCCGAAGGATCCCCGACAGTTTCGCGCTGGATCAGCGTCGTCTTTATGCAAGGTCAGGAGGCGGACGAGGTGCTGGACATAATCGACGCCGACGGTGCTCTTGCTGGTCTCAACCACTTGAAGAGTTGGGACTATGGCGACGAAACCACAAGCGCAGCGATGGAGAACGGATACGTTCATGACGTGCCGCCAAGTGGCCCGCTTGAGCATGAACTTCGTGACGGCGACTACCACCTCGCCTACAGTCACGCCTTCGCCCACGTCGCGCTCTACCGGATCCACACAGTGGACACGGTAGATCAACTGCCCGCTGACGCTCGAAGCCTTGCTGCTCCGTCGGCATCGAGCCGAACTCGCGAGCAACAGCGAGCGTCTTGGTTTGAGCCCGCCAGCATCACGGTGGTCAGGCAGCAGCGAGGTCTAGGACTATGAGCCACCATGATGCCGAGCGCCTGCACACTTCGGTTCTCGTCGCTCCAGCATCCGAGAAGCGGCATATACGCAGGCAGCGCAGGCAGGCTGCCGCGGAGTTGCAAGCGGAGCAGCAGAGAGCAGAGCATCAAGCGTCCCGCGCAAAGTACGCCGCTGATCTGGCTGAGCGCCGAGCAACCACATACATTTCGCCAGCTGGCGAACCAGGACCAACGCAGCTGCGTTCGCCTGGAAGGCTTCGCCTGCCCCGGCATCAAGACACGTCGGCAACCCTTGCTGGTGCATACCCATTCCTGGCTGAAGGCGGGCTCGGATCCGACGGCGTCTTCGTCGGTCAGGATCTGTACTCCGGCGGCTCCTTCGTCTACGACCCGTGGGTGCTTTACGCGCGCGGCATCATCACCGCGCCGAACCTCGTGCTCGCGGGCATTGTCGGATCCGGAAAATCCAGCTTGGCCAAGAGCCTCTACACACGATCGATCCCGTTCGGGCGTCGCGTCTACGTCCCCGGCGATCCGAAGGGTGAGCACACTGCGGTCGCTGAGGCTGTGGGTGGTCGGGCGATCGTGCTCGGTCATGGGCTTGCCGCTCGGCTGAATCCGCTCGACGAAGGCTATCGACCAGCAGGGATGAGCGATGAAAGCTGGTCGTCCACGGTCGGCGCGCGACGCCGCGACCTGATCGGCGCGCTCGCCGAGACGGTCCTCACTCGACCGCTCACGCCTTTGGAACACACCGCGATTGACACCGCCCTGACCGAGGTCGTTCGAAGCAACGACGTGCCGGTCCTTCCCATGATCGTTGAACACATCCTTGCCCCGACTGCCCAGGCGGATCCGGATGGGCGCCTCGCCGAAGACGGACGTCTCGTTGGGCATGCCCTGCGGCGCCTTGTCGCAGGTGACCTCGCCGGACTCTTCGATGGTCCATCGACAGTGCGTTTTGATCCCTCGCTACCGATGATCTCCCTTGACCTATCGAGAGTGACGGAGAACTCGACCCTGACCTCGGTCCTCATGACCTGCTCGTCGGCTTGGATGGAATCCGCCCTACTTGACCCGAACGGCGGGCAGCGCTGGTGCATCTACGACGAAGCATGGCGCCTCATGTCTCATCCGGCATTGTTGCGCCGGATGGATGCGCATTGGCGCCTCGCTCGCCACTACGGGATCGCGAACATGCTGATCTTCCACAAGCTGACCGACCTTGAGAATGTCGGTGACCAGGGTTCCGCGATGCGAGCCCTAGCAAGCAGCCTTCTCGCCAACGCAGAGACGCGAATCATCTACCGGCAAGAATCCGATCAGCTCGGGGCCACTGCTAGAGCGCTCGGTCTTACGGGGACCGAACAGAAGCTGCTGCCGGGTCTCGGTGTCGGCCAGGGACTGTGGCGCATCAAGGATCGTTCTTTCGTCTGCCAGCACCAGCTGCACCCCAGCGAGCTTGAACTCTTCGATACCAGAAGCCGCATGATCAGCTAAACGATGACGTGGATGCCGGCTGTCCCGTGTCATCTAAGTTGAGGCATTTAGCCGTTTCGGTTCAGGCTAGTTGAGGCATTTGCGAGCGGACCACCACCAAGAGCGGAAGGCGAAGCACGACGAACCGAAGTACACATGGCCACTCCGCTCTGTTCGTAGAGGATCTGGTCACCGTTTCGGTGAGAGGTTTACTCGGACGTGCGCTACCTCTTCGGCCGAGAGTGGATCCCATGAGCGACCTACAACGTGATCGGGGAAACCCCTCCTGAGCGAAGCTCGGACCGCCCGGCCTTTATCGTTATAGCCCAGTTCACGTGCTAAATCCGTGACAGTTACACCGTCACTAACCGCGTGACCAGTAGCGGCAATAGAGTCGACGTCGAGCACTGGGGGCCTCCCGTCCCTGGTTGCCTCCCTATTCCAGATCCCATGCGACCGAAGTAAATGCACTGCCTCGTCTTCCAGCGCAAGAGCCTCAGCTGCCGTCTCGCATACCGCCCAACGGATCTCGACCTTCATCCAGGCAATCGCATCGCGTGCTAAAGCTGTAGCCCGAGCAATATGGCCTCCACGAATAGCCTCGAGGTGACCCTCAACGAAGGTGACATCGGCGAGTGCTCGGTCGAGGGCGGCTTCTCCGAAACCACTGACCGCCCCCCTGCCGTGACGGTATATCGCGAGCCGGCCCCGAATACCCTTGCCCTTCCTCTCGCCTGCCATACCGACGTATACGACCGTGCCGTCTGGAACTCGCATCTGATAAACCCCGGGTGACGTCGGCGCCACTGGTGCAGCATCGGCAAAAGGCGCCCATTCGGACCACAGTGCGAGCTGGTCGACGGCCTTGTAAGCAACGCCTCTGGAATTGTTCATCTAAACATCATTACCTAGAGCGGACCGCGCGTTGATCCATACCGTTGCAGACCAGTCTCTCCGCAACGGGCTCCGCTATCGGAGCTATCTTGTCGCGTTGGCCGATCCGCTCGTGGGTCATCCACAGAACGCGATGTGAATGATGCCCATCATTTCGAGCGGTCATCGGGAGGCGTCGAGAGCTTCGCCGAGGATTCGTGCCGCGGCGGGGAACCGCTCGGGGTTCTCGCTTGAATAGTTGAGTCGGATGAAGGGGCCGGATGGCTCTGCGGGGAACCATTCTGTTCCCGGTGCAATGATCAGTCCTCGTAGTTCGCAGTCGGCGACGATCCTGCCCACGTCTGTACCTTCGGGGAGGCGCACCCAGAGGTTCAATCCGCCGACTGGGAGCCTGTCGATGTGGGCGCCGGGCGCGTTCTCGCGGAGGCTCGTTACAAGTAGATCCCGGCGTGCGCGGAGTTGCTGCTGGAAGCCGCGTAGGTGGCTGCGCCACGCAGGCTGCGTGACAACATCCAAGGCCGAGGCCTGGAGCAGTCCACTCACGTACATGGACTCGGCTGCACGATCAGCCAGGATGCGCTCGCGGGCAGGGCCCCGAGCGATCACCGCCGCGATGCGCAACGACGGGGACACGCTCTTCGTGAGTGAGCGCAGGTAGATGACATGACCGTCGTCGTATGCCGCGATTGGTCGAGGCTCGGAATTAATAGAAAGGTCGTGTGCCCAGTCGTCCTCGATCAAGAATGCTCCAAAGCGGCGCACCGTTTCGAGCACAGCTCTACTGATTTCAGAGGACCATTGAGCTCCGGTCGGGTTAGCAAACGTTGGCTGCGCATAGAACGCCCTCGCGCCCGTCTGCGCGAAAGCGCGTGCGACCTCGTCGGGGTCCGGACCGTCAGGCCCGGTCGGGATGGGGACAAGGGCGACACCGGCCTGTTCCGCGGCGACAATTGCACCCCAGTACGTTGGCGATTCGATCAGAAGCGGCTGGCCCACGCCAACCACGGCACGGAATATTGAACTGAGGCCGCTCTGGCTTCCTGAGGTGATCAGGGTATCCCGCGCCGACGGCGGGGACGCCCCCGCCGGGGCAGTCTCGGCGAGCTCGTTCGCAAACCACGACCGCAACTCCGGCAGCCCCGCTGCGGGCGAGCGCGTCATCGCCGCGTCGGTGCGAGAAACACGGGCGATTGCCGCCCGCACAAGCCGCTCCGGCAACAAATCCCGAGATGGATAGCCTGAATGCAGCCCAATCGCGTCCGGCGAAATCGTACGCTGCGTCGACGACAACAGGGAAAGCCGTGCTTGCGGCGACCCCAACGCCGCGGTTTGCCACCCATAGTCCACCGGCCGAGCCAGGCGCACCGCCCGTACGAACGTTCCCACTCCGGGGCGGGCTTCGACCAAACCCAGAGTGCTGAGTTGTCGCATTGCCTTCTGCACCGTCACGGGGCTCGCCCCATACTCCGCCATCAACGCACGGTTGGGCGGTAGCTGCGACCCGGGTGGCGCCGTCAGCATCCACGACCGCAGCCCAGCAACGATCCGCTCAGTGCTACTCTTGTCCATGAGAACATACAGTAGCGCTATCGTCATGCAGTACGCAATGTTATCGGCCGAGCGAGACCCATTCCGGACAGAGGCTAGGCGATGATCGCCGCAATCTGTCTCGCCGTCGCTGGGATGGTCGTCGTTGTGGTTGTCGTTGTCACCCTCCTCCTTGCGGCCCGGGACGGATACGGCCCCCTCCCGACTGACTGGAGCCGTGTCACCGAGGACGAGCGATGACGCCCGTCGAACGCTTTCCCGAGCCAGCAACGATGAGAGCCAGCGAAGCTGCGAAGCCCGAAACGACGTGGTCTTCCGTTCCACATCCAGCGCTGTCCGGCCATGCGGGCCTGTGGTGGGGTCTGGTCGGGGTAGCTGCGTTTTCGTTCACAGTTCCGTTTACGCGGGTCGCGGTCGGCAGCTTTTCCCCCCTCTTCGTCGGCTCGGCCCGCGCCGTCGTCGCCGCCGTCCTCGCTGGAATCGCTCTTTCAATCGCTCGTCAACACTGGCCGACACGGATCCAGTGGGCCAGGCTCGCGATCGTTGCGGGCGGCGTTGTGATCGGGTTTCCGTTGCTGACCTCGTTTGCGCTCACTACCGTTCCGGCAAGCCACGGTGCCGTAGTGATTGGGCTCCTTCCTGCCGCGACTGCAGTCATGGCTGTCCTACGCGGTAAGGAGCGTCCTGCCCGATCATTCTGGGTGTTCGCGATTCTTGGCGCGGTAGCCGCGATCACCTTCGCGACCCTGCAAAACGGCGGCTTGGGTCAACTGCACTGGTCCGATCTGCTCCTGTTCGGGGCGGTCCTGTCCGCCGCGATCGGCTATGCCGAAGGCGGGTTGCTCGCCCGAGAGCTCGGCGCGTGGCAAACCGTATCGTGGGCTCTGATACTTGCCGCCCCGCTCATGATCGCGTTCACCATAATTTCCATCGTCCAACGGCCGCAGACCGGGACGGCAGTCGAATGGCTTGCTTTCGCCTATCTCGCGGTCGTGAGCATGTTCCTCGGATTCTTCGCGTGGTACCGAGGTCTTGCAATCGGCCCGATGGCCCAAGTGAGCCAAGTTCAACTCGCCCAGCCCGTCATGAGCATTCTCTGGGCGGCTCTCATCCTGAACGAACAACTCGGCTGGGCGACCATCATCGGCGGCATCGCAGTCATCGCCTGTGCCGCTCTCGCGGTCCGCACTCGCCTCAACCGAAAGCAACCACAATGACACGCACCCGCCCCGCACTGTGCACCCCCAAGGACGAGCAAAGCGCCGGGAACTTTCAAGCACCCCAAACATTTGGCGTAGAAACTTGCCCGTCCACAGCTCATCCGGGCCGCCTGCAGACGGATCCCTGAGCGGGAAATGGATTCGCTCGTCAGATCGTCGCGTTGCGAGAGCGTTCGGCTACAGGGCGGCGAGGTCAGGGGTGAGCATCGGAGGGCGATAGTGAGGTTGGCAATAGTCCCTAGAGCATCGAGCCGAGGTCGGATCCGACGGTCGGGTAGGCGGCTGTGGCGGATCTGAGTTGACTGGTGGTCAGACCGAGCTTTATGGCTAGACCGAAAGTATTGATCAGCTCGCCATACTCGGGCCCGAACAGGTGGGCGCCGACGATGAGGTCATTTGATTTGTCGATGAGGATCTTGGCAGCGGAGGAGTTCTCGCCGACCCGGTAGTTGGAGTACCAGTTGCTGGTGTCGGAGTATCGGATCTCCAGCTCGATGCCCTGCTCTCTCGCCTCGGATTCGAGTAAGCCAACGCGAACGAGTTCAGGGATGGTAAACACAGCTGTGGGGATACCGGCGTAATCAGGAGCGATGATAGCGCCCTTGATCATGTTGGATGCGGCCACCTTGGCCTCCGAAACCGCAACTGGCGTCAGCGGCATCCCGGCCGTATCCGCGGAGTCGCCAGCAGCCCACACAGCCGGGTTCGTAGTGCTCTGCAGGTGGTCACTCACACGCACGCCCCGCTCACCCCAATCCACGCCAGCAGCATCCAAACCCAATAAGGCAAGGTCGGCGATTCGTCCGGCCCCGTGGACCACGAGGTCGGTGTCTATTGTTTCGCTGGCGCCGTCGCGCTCAATGGTGACCTGATATCCACGGCTGGTCTGTTCGACTGCCTCGACGCGGGCGCTGCGTCGCAGATCAACCCCGACCCCACGACCACGGTCGATGAGGAGATCCACGAGATCCGGGTCAAAACTCTTCAGCGGACGTGCCCCACGGTCGACGATAACCGCAGTGCTTCCCGCACGGACGATGAGGTGGGCAAACTCAAAGGAGACGAAACCGCCGCCTACAAACAAGATCCTCGCGGGGAGGCGGTCAAGATCCAGGAACTCTGTGCTGTCGATGATGTATTTTGCGCCGGGGAAGTCCAGAGGTCGCGGTCGCGCTCCTGTAGTGATGAGGAAGCGGTCGGCGTCGTAGGTGGTGCCATCGACATCGATCTGGTCGGCGCCGGTGAAGCGTGCATGTCCGTGGAGTGTAGTGACGCCGCTACGGGCGAGGTCAGCTTCCATGCGCTCGGGAACTGGGTCGGTGAAGCCGTGTTTATGCTTCATCAGGTCCGGCCAGTTGATCGCCAGCCCCGCGTCATCAATGCCCTTGCCCCTCATGAGGCGGGCGCTGTCGATAACCTCGGCGCCACGCCGCAGGATCTTCTTCGGATCACACCCTCGCAACGCGCACGTCCCACCGTAGGGAAGGGAGTCGACGATAGCGACTCGCCAACCGTGGGCCGCACACTTGTTTGCGGCCGCGATGCCGGCCATGCCGGCACCGACGACGAACAGATTATATGGCTCGCTCATGACTGCTTCCATGGAAAAGTTGGCGTGACAGTGGCGCCCCCGTTAGGCATCTGAGAACACTTCGCGCAGCTGCTCAAGCGTCGGCGCGCCAGCGTAGCCATCCGGAGTCAGGTACCTGCGGCAGGTGAGGCCCACCTGCGAACCGGGCTCCGCGAACACATCCACGCCGCCTACCTGAATGCTTGGGGAGCCGAGGAAACCGAAATGGTCGGCCTGTTCGGGGGTCTCGACCAGCTGGTGCTTCACCGTGACATCGGTGCGTTCGAGTGTGAGCACGTTCAGCCGCTCGCTAGCGATCTTCCAGTGTGGGCATCCTTCGAAATAGAGCAGTGTTACATCCATAGTTGAAATCTAGACCTTGATCCACGGTATAAGGTCAAGCGCGTACCATGAAGGCATGCGTATCGGGGAATTGGCTTCTGCCGTGGGGTTGCCGGCCCAAACGATCCGCTTCTACGAACGTAGGGGACTGCTTCCTCAACCGAAGCGGGGCCCAAACGGCTACCGCAGCTACGCACCTCCGATCGTCACCCGTCTAGAGTTCATTCGCAGTGGACAACTCGCCGGACTCACCCTGGCTGAAATCGCTACCGTTCTGGAGCTTCGCGGCGATGGCATCACGCCCTGCACTCACGTGCGTGACCTGCTCTCAACCAAATTGCACGACGTTCACAGGCGCCAGAAGGAGCTTGCTGTCCTCGAAGTGGAGCTGGAAGGCCTCATCAGCCGCAGCGAGCGGCTCGATCCCATCGAGTGTACCGACGCCGA
This sequence comes from Salinibacterium sp. G-O1, assembly GCF_030063305.1. GTDB lineage: Bacteria > Actinomycetota > Actinomycetes > Actinomycetales > Microbacteriaceae > Rhodoglobus. Next base: position 23,928 of record NZ_JASISV010000002.1, on the reverse strand, counting down.
GATTTGCCACATCATCGCACCCCAACATGAACCCGCAAAGCCCATGCCAGCTGGCGCTCCCAAACCTCAACCTCGGCCGTGACGTGTGGCACCAGCGACCTAGTCACCTCTTTGGTGAAAACCCGCGGAACCGAACCCGCAGGCCTGCAGCACGCTAGTCGTTGATCCCATCGCTGGTTTCTGAACCCACCCCTGGGTACCTTCCACAGGATGGCACCCAGTTGCGCAGCGATTACAGCCGGATTGACAACGCACCGTGGATCGCAGTCAGGGCGGATGGCCTAACATCCTGATGCGCGCAAGAGGGTCCATCACCGGCCGCTCCCCCACCGACGTTCAAGCTAAGGCCTCGACTGGTGGTAACCGTCACGATAGGCCCGCCCGATAAAAAGCCCGATGCCTCCGGGAGCCAATCGCAACATCCCTGCAACGGGAAGCCCTCTCCCATTGGCTCGCGATCAGGTGCGGACGAATTCGGGTCGAGAGCGCCGAGTCTTCAATCTGCCTCAACTAAAGTGAGACAAAACACCGGCTTCGGTCTCATTTAATTCGGGGCAACCGCAGAAATACAAGGGTCCCTTCCTCGACGTATTTGAGAGAGGACACCAACGCGCACCTCCGTGGCATGAGCAATCGCAACAGCCCTGCGGAAACGCCGTCCGGATCGCCCTCCGCCCTCCCGCTCGCAGCAATCACGGTCAACGAGCGCGGCACCATGACCGTCATCTACGACGGGCGCGACTTCCGGCATCCAACGCCGGATGCCTCTTGGAGTCGGGCACGCTTTGGTGATCTTCTCGACGCAATCTCCGACCACCGTACGCACACCGTCCGAGTCGAAGTGCACGAGTTCGATGGATCGGTGTTCACCGACATCATCCACGCGGTGCAACGAGAACAAGCCATCGTGGACGTTCAGCCACCCAGCGCGATACGGCGAGCGCGACACCGCCCAACGCATCAGCTCACCGAGGTCACCGGGTCCGGCTTCGTCCCCGGCGAAGACGTCACCGTCGCGCTTTCAGTTTCCAACACTGAAGGATCCGCTGACGGGAGCGCTCGTGCGGTTATCGATTTGAGCCAACTCATGGATCACCGGTCGGAGATATTGCTCATCGGACGCGTCTCCGGCGTCATCGTCACCGAGCCTTTGCCGTCATGAGCACCCCACACGGTCAGGGAGGGGGTCTCGGTGATGAGTTGACCAACTTTCTGATGATCGCGCTGGTCGCCGTCTTCGGGGTCGCCGTCGTCTTGCGAGTTGCGGGTTCCGTTGCGGCATTCCTCTCTGGCTCGGGGCAGCCTCAAGTTGGAATTGCAGGCGGTGTCGCCCTGCTGTTCAATCCGGCAAGCCCGGCCGAGGTGTTAGAGGCACCAGGGCTAAACACGATCCTCTACTGGTCAATTGCAATACTGCTGCTCCTGGTGCTCGGCGGTGTTATCGGGTGGGCTTGGGTCCGCTGGCGTCGGCACTCGCACCGGGCCGATGCCGACCCGCGGCGGCTCGCGGGAACTGCCAGCAGCCACGAGATCGTAATTAGTGCGTCGGCGAAAGCGCTCCTGCGCCGGGCTGCGACGCTTCGCCCTTCGCTGGATCAGCCAAAACCCGAGCAGGTCGGCTACTTACTCGGGCGCTCGCACGGCAAACAAGTATGGGCAAGCGTCGAAGACTCGATCCTTCTCATCGGCCCGCCGCGTTCGGGTAAGGGCCTACACATCGTGATCCCAGCGATTCTCGATGCGCCGGGTGCAGTGGTGACGACGTCGACCCGGCCCGACAATCTGACGGCAACGATGCGGGCACGCGAATGGGTCGGTCCGGTCGCTGTCTTTGATCCTCAGCATCTTGCTGAAGGCGTCTCCTCTGGGCTGCGGTGGTCGCCCATTCGGGGGTGTGAGGATCCTCTGACCGCGATGATCCGCGCGACTGGTCTTGCAGCGGCCACCGAGCTGTCCGCTGGGGGCGTCGAGGGTGGAGGGTTCTGGGAGGGGAAGACTCGCATTGCTCTGCAGGCTCTCCTTCATGCGGCCGCGCTCGACCGTCGAAGTCCGGCTGAGCTGTTCCGATGGACCCTCGACCCATCAGCTGCCGCCGAGGCAGTCGCCATCCTGACAGGCTCATCACTGGCAGCCACGGGGTGGGCAGATTCGCTGGAGGCAACGCTCGATGCCGACCCGCGCACGCGCGACAGTATCTGGCAGGGTGTTTCGCTCGCACTGTCGGCGCTCGCCGACCCCAGAGTGCTGGATGCTGTCAGCCCGGGAGAAGGCGAGCAGTTCGATCCCGAGAGTTTCATCCGTGGCCGTGGCACGCTTTATCTTCTGGCGACCGGCGTTGGGGCCGGGAACAGTGCAGCTCTCGTCGCAGCTCTCGTTGAAGACCTTGTCGAGACCGCCCGCCGAATGGCTGCTCGATCACCCGGCGCACGGCTCGATCCGCCACTGCTGTTTGCGCTCGACGAGATCGGAAACCTCGCGCCGCTGCCCTCGCTTCCCACACTCATGGCAGAAGGAGGCGGCACTGGCATCACAACGATGCCCGTGCTCCAATCCCTTGCCCAGGCGCGGGACAAGTGGTCAGAGAACAAGGCCGCAGCGATCTGGGACGCCAGTATCGCGAAAATCATCCTCGGCGGCGCCTCGAACTCACGAGACCTCCAAGACCTATCCACACTTATCGGCGAACGCGACGAGTTCACCGACTCAGTCACGCTCGGTGACCATGGATCGCGCTCCAACCAGCGTTCCATCCGTCGCGTACCGATCCTGCCGCCCGACCGCATTCGCACGTTGCCGTTTGGCACCGGGGTCATCCTGCTCCGATCGGCGCCACCCATCATCACTGACCTCCACCCCTGGCCCAAGCGCTCCGACGGTCAACAGCTCAAAGCAGATCGTGCGGCGGTTGAGTCGCTCTTGGAACGCCCTGCGACGCCATGATCCGCGCTGGGGCGCAGCGCGCACCTGTCTGCTGCAGCAGCCATCACATCGGATGGCCACGCAAACAGATCAAGGAGCCGTCATGTCCATCGACACCCAACAAGCCATCACAGGATTCATCGCGACCGAGCCCCGTCTGACCTACACCGAGGACGGCACCGCGCGGTTCTACGCTCGGATCGGCATAGAGCATTCGCAGCAGACCCCAGACGGAAGTTTCACGCAGCTCGACCCGTCATTCCACGACATGAGTGCCTTCCGGCGCGCAGCCGAAGAAGGAGTCGCGCGATTTCACAAGGGCGACAAGTTCATCGCCACCGGGCGCGTGCGCGAGTACAGCTACGAGAAGGACGGTCAGACTGTCGCAGCCGAGGAGTTCATCGTCTCTCGCTTCGGTCACGACGTTGCGCGCACCCAATACGAGGTCGATCGCGGACCTCATCGCGACAGCAACATGCGCGAGGCGACTGGTCGTGATGCTTCCCCTTTTGAAGGACCTGCCCGAGCGCGAGCGCAGTCAGATGCCGCTCCTGCGGTCAGCATCTGAGTAGGAGTGGTCATCGTGACTGACTTCATCCCCAGCCCCGAAGCACACGAAGGGCGCGACGCGGATGATTACGACGAATCATTCGTCGCTGAACCACCGCATCCGATCAACTGGAATCTCCTCACCGCGAACGACGCGGAGGTCGAGTGGTTGGAACTGAATCGCTGGATCGACTGGCTTCGCCGAACCTACGGACTCCCGGCAGCAGTGATCCCGCCCTACTGGCATCGTCATCCCGAACTTCTCTGGGAGCTGTCAGCGCTGCACCTGCACTGGCTATGCGCCTACGATCCCAACCAAAACGGATCCGCACCGCTGGGGTGGCATCGCGACTTCGCGGACGCTCGCCTCCGCCTGCGGGATTGGGTAGCTACCTGCGGGACTCGGCTCGATCGTGATCGCCCCACTCGGCAAGCCGCCTGGCCCGGCGAAGAGCCGCCGACTCCCTCCGAAGAATCGATGGTCACCAACCGAGAAGCCGACTTCGTCGAGTTCGTCGTTGACGACGTTCAGCGACGTCAAGCAGCCGAGGACGAGTTCTACCGTTCGCTCGGCGACCCTCCGCTGGATGAATCATGAATGTCTCGACCGACGCGACCACGCCAGTCTCGCCATTGCTGGATAGCCGAGAGGTCGCCTCGTACCTGAAAGTCTCCGAGTCGACGTTGTCTCGATGGCGCTCCGCGGAGACCGGGCCACCCTTCATCAAGCTCGGCGGTATCGCCCGATACCGGCTCGAAACGATCGACGAGTGGCTTCAGAACTTGGAGCCGCACCATGGCGCGTCCAGCTGAACATCTGCCGGAGTCCTCACCCCGTCCGGTGCCGCCGATCGGGGTGAGGATCTCCACCGATATGGAACGACGTTCCTACGGAATTCGAGCGCGGGCACGCTGGACCGATCCGCTCACCAAGCAGCGCGTGATCCGTACCGAGATCGTCAAGGACGAGGCAACCGCACGGGCATTCTTCGAAACGCTCCGGAACTCTTCGGTCAAGGGAATGGACGTCTCCATGACGCTGCTGGAGTTCTTCACCTCAATCGACGATCGATGGGCACGCGGCCTCGACATGACCTCCACCGGAGACAACTACCGCTACGGTCTTCGACTACGAGTGCTCCCAGCACTTGGCCATCTACCCGTCGCGCAGATCACCGCCGGAATGATCGACCGCACGATCGATGACTGGGAGAAGAAGTACGGCGCATCGACGATCAAGAACACCATCGCCCCACTCGTACGGGTACTCGACGAAGCCGTTCGCGACGGCCTGATCACAATCAATCCCGCCAAACACCGGGCGAAGCGCAGTCTTCACCGAAACGCGTTCCGAATTCAACCCGCCGAAGATGCCGCCCCGCGCGCGCACGCGATCCCAGACCTGCAGAAGCTGAATCAGCTCGCCTCCGCCTGCGGCGCCGTCCACCAGTCCTATTCAGACTTCGTGATGCTCGCCGCCCTGCTGGCGGCTCGCTCGTCCGAAGTCTCCGGACTTCAAGTCGGAGACGTCGACTTCACAAAGAACCTCGTCATCATTCGAAGGCAGGTCTTCCCCGGACGAGGCGGCCTGATCACGAAGCCGACCAAGAGCCGCAAAGAGCGTCGCGTGCCGATTCTCGATCCACTCCGGCCGGTCCTGAAACGACTCTGCGCGTTCAAGCAGCCGGACGCACCACTCCTCGTCGGCCCGCGTGGCGGCTTCCTCACGACGGCCACTGTTCGCGATGCCACCAGCTGGGACCAAGTTGTTGCTGACCTCGGCCTGCCCAACCTCACCCGCCACGGCCTCCGGCACACCGGCGCCACCTGGCTCGCCGACGCCGGGGTCCCCCTGCATGTCCTCCAAGAGATCCTCGGGCACGCCTCCATCGAGACCACTCGCGGCTATCTTCACCCCGATGACCGTCACCTCGCCTCCGCCGCGGAGCAGGCCAACGCCTTCCTCAGCAGAGACGCCCGCCCGAACGCTTCAGGATGGCCACGGCAAGGCACAGGACGCGGACTGTGAGCGGCTCAGTCGTGGGTTTCCACCGTTCTGGTCCCCTTTTGGTCCCCTTATCCACAGACAGGGCATCGCGACGTATACTGCCATCCACAGGTCGACCCCGCCTACCTGTCCAGGGGGACCAGAGGGGGACCAGAGAAAACGACGTTCAGAAACAACAAATCCCTGATGAAAATTGCTTCTCATCAGGGATTTTCTGTCGGGCTGACAGGATTTGAACCTGCGACCCCGTGACCCCCAGTCACGTGCGCTACCAAGCTGCGCCACAGCCCGTGACAACTCGAATAGCTTAGCCTGTTCCAGAGCTCCGAGAAATTCATCTGGCAGCCTGTGGCGCAATGACGCACGCATGATGCACAATGTTTACAACGTATACTTCCGAGCCGGCCGGGCTGCCTGCGACTCCCTCCGATTTCACCGACAGGAATTTTGTGACCGACAACGCTATTTCTACCGACACGGTCGCGGGCACACCGACGCCAGACCACAGCAAACGCAACAGCCTGGTCATAAACCTCATGCTGGTGGCGACCTTCGTCGTAATCCTGAACGAGACCATCATCGGCGTCGCGATTCCGCGCCTGATGGAAGATCTCAACATCTCGGCGAGCACGGCCCAGTGGCTTTCCACCGCGTTCATGTTGACGATGGCGGTCGTCATCCCCACCACCGGCTTCATCATGCAAAGGCTCAGCACCCGGACGGTGTTCATCCTGGCCATGACCCTTTTCAGCGCTGGAACTGCGATTGCGGCGATCGCTCCGGGATTCGAAATCCTGCTCATCGCAAGAATCGTGCAGGCCAGCGGCACCGCGATCATGATGCCGCTCCTGATGACCACCGTCATGACGCTGGTGCCGCCACACTCCCGCGGCCGCACCATGGGAAACATCTCACTGGTTATCTCCGTGGCACCAGCTGTCGGCCCGACCGTGTCCGGGCTGATTCTTAGCGTGTTCGACTGGCGATTCATTTTCATCCTCGTGCTGCCCATCGCCATCGCCGCGCTGGCACTCGGCGCGGCTCGCGTGCAGAACGTCACGGAACCACGCAAGGTGCCGCTCGACTCACTCTCGGTCGTGCTCTCGGCGTTTGCTTTCGGCGGCCTGATATTTGGGCTGAGCAGCCTGGGTGAAGCCGCTGCGGGCAACTCCGTCGTCGCCCCGTGGATTCCGATCGCCGTCGGAGGCGTCGCGCTGGGGTTGTTCATCCTGCGCCAGCTCGTCCTGCAGCGCGGAGACCGCGCATTCCTCGACCTTCGCACCTTCAAGTCGCGTGGCTTCTCGGTCTCGATAGCGCTGATGGTGATGCTGATGGGTGCCCTGTTCGGCACCATCATCCTGCTTCCGATCTACATTCAGGATGTGCTGCTGCTCGAACCGCTGCAGACTGGCCTGATCCTGCTCCCCGGCAGCGCGCTCATGGGCGTCCTCGCCCCCTTCGTCGGCCGACTGTTTGACAAGGTCGGGCCGCGCCCACTCATTGTCCCCGGCACGATCGTTGTCAGTGCCGCTCTGTGGAGCCTCGCGATGTTCAACGAGAACACCCCATGGCAGCTTGTTCTCGTCGCGTACCTTGGTCTGGGTCTGGGCCTCGCGTTCACCTTCACCCCGCTGTTCACCACGTCACTCGGATCCCTGAAGCCGCACCTCTACGCCGCGGGAAGTGCCACCGTCGCCACCGTGCAGCAACTCGCCGGAGCGGCCGGCACCGCGCTCTTCATCGCGCTATACACAATCGGATCGCTGGCAGCCACCCGTACCGGTGTTTCCGAAACGGCAGCACTCGCGAGCGGTGTGCAATCGGCGTTCATGGCCGGAGCGATCCTGTCGCTTCTCGCGATCGTCGCCGCGTTCTTCGTGCCCCGGCCAGACCCGGCGCTCGCTCCGGCGGGCGCACCAGCAGGTCACTAGCCGCACAGCGTGGGCACATCCGCGCCCAGCGCACGGGACCTCTCGGCGTTCCCCTTCGGAAATTCAGGAAATCCGCCGGCGGGCTCTGCGGCCGCCGCGAAACTGCGGACACCTGCTCACCACCACCGCGCCGATTTCCTGAATTTCCGAAGGTGGCACGTAAAGATGGCGGGCAAGGGTTGGGCGGTGGGTGGCGCGGACGGTTAGACGAGCCGCGACCTGAGGTCGACCCAGCTTGCACCGAATCCCGGGTGCAGCGGCAGTTTCTCCACGTCAGCCAGAGGCACCCATGCCAGCGCGACACTCTCCGCGTCGCCGATGACCGGCTCGAACTCCGTCATGGCCTCGACCACGACCGTCGTGTAGGTCCACACCTGCTTGTCCAGCACGGTGGAAAACATCACGCGCAGCACTTGAGGGTCGACGCCCGCTTCCTCATTGGCCTCGCGCATGGCGCCGTCGATCGCGCCCTCGTTCGGCTTGAGCGCACCACCGGGTAGCCCCCAAGTGCCACCGAAGTGGCTCCAAATGGCACGGTGCTGCAGCAAAACCCCGCGAGGTCGATGCCAGACCAGCAGCCCAGCGGCGCCAAAACTGCCCCAAAACTTCTCCCCATTTTCGCCATAGACCCACTCATCGCCGGGCCCGTGGGGCCGGCGCTGGAGGCCGTTGGGGGGAAGTTTCATACCTTCGACGTTAGCGCTTGCGCTTCTCGCGTACGCGCATGTTCACGTTGATCGGGCTGCCCTCGAAACCAAAGATCTCGCGCAGACGACGCGTAATGAACCGTCGGTACTGCGGGTCGAGGAATCCGGTGGTGAACAGCACAAATGTCGGCGGGCGCGACGCGGCCTGGGTTCCGAACAGGATGCGCGGCTGCTTGCCACCGCGCACTGGGTGCGGGTGCTCCTGCGTGAGCTCGGCGAGCAGCGCGTTGAACTTTCCGGTGGGGATACGCGTGTCCCACGATGCGAGCGCGAGCTCGAGGGCCGGTACGAGCTTCTCGAGGTGACGCCCGGTCTTGGCCGAGATGTTCACGCGCGGGGCCCATGCCACGTGCGACAGGTCCTGCTCGATCTCGCGTTCGAGGTACACGCGGCGCTCGTCGTCGAGCAGATCCCACTTGTTGTACGCGAGCACGAGGGCTCGGCCTGATTCAAGCACCAGGTCGACGATCTTGAGGTCCTGCACGGTGATCGGCGCAGAGACGTCGATGACGACGACAGCAACTTCGGCCTTCTCCAGCGCGGCCGAGGTGCGCAGTGTGGCGTAGAAGTCGGCACCCTGGGTGAGGTTCACGCGGCGACGGATGCCCGCGGTGTCGACGAAACGCCAGAACTTGCCGCCCAGCTCGATCTGCTCGTCGACAGGGTCGCGAGTGGTGCCGGCCATCTCGTTGACGACGACCCGCTCCTCCCCCGCGGTCTTGTTGAGCAGGCTCGACTTTCCGACGTTCGGCTTGCCGAGGATGGCAACCCGGCGCGGTCCGCCGACTTCTTCTTTCGCGACGGTCGAGATCTCGGGGAGAATCGTCAGCACGTGGTCGAGCAGGTCGGCAACGCCGCGACCGTGCACCGCAGACACGGCCCACGGCTCGCCCAGTCCGAGAGACCAGAGCGCAGCGGCATCCGATTCCTGGTGAACGTCGTCGACCTTGTTGCCGACGAGAATCACGGGCTTCTTGGTGGCGCGAAGCATGCGAACGACGTGCTCATCAGTGGATGTCGCACCCACCGTGGCGTCGACGACAAACAGCACGGCGTCGGCCAGGTCAATAGCGATCTCGGCCTGAGCAGCAACGGAGGCGTTGATGCCCTTGGCATCCGGCTCCCATCCGCCGGTGTCGACGATGGTGAACTGGCGGTTGGCCCACTCGGCCTTGTAGTTGACGCGGTCACGCGTGACCCCGGGGGTGTCCTGCACGACGGCCTCACGGCGGCCGATGATGCGGTTGACGAGCGCGGACTTTCCTACGTTGGGTCGACCGACGATCGCGAGCACTGGCAGCGCCGGCAGGTAGACGATCGCATCCGGATCGTCGTTCGCGAGCTCAAGGATGCCGAAGTCTTCGTCATCGAGGTCGTAGTCGGAAAGCCCCTGCCGCAGCGCGTTCGCGCGTTGCGCACCCTCCTCGTCGTCGATTCCCCGGATCCGTTCGGCGAGCGCCTCATCGATGTTCGGGAAGTCGTCTTTATCTGTCGAGGCGGTGTCGTCAGCCATGGGTTTTCCTTACGTGTTCTGCATACTCGAATGCACGAGACTCACGACAGCCTGTACGGTCTGGTCGAAGTCGAGATCGGTGGAATCGATGGTGGTCACACCATCTGCGGCGTTCATGAAGTCCACGACACGCGAATCCTGCGCGTCCCGGGAACTGAGCTCCCGTGCTGTGGTCGAGGCGTCAACCCCGGTGAGTTCAGCAGAACGCCTGCCCATTCTAGCTTCTTCCGATGCTGTGAGCAGAATCCGCACCAAGGCATCCGGCGCCACAACGGTCGTGATGTCGCGCCCCTCGACGATGATGCCCTCGCTCGTGTTGCTCGCGATGATGCCCCGAAACAGGTCAACGAGGTACTGGCGCACCTCTGGCACCTTCGCCACACTGCTCACGATCTTGGTCACCCGCGGCTCCCGGATGTCGTGGGTCACGTCGTCGTCGCCCACCCTCACGAAGTAGTCGGCCGGGTCGGTGCCGATCGAATACTCGAATCCGGACAGCGACTCCACCAGGTCGTCACCGCCATGGGTGTCGATCCCCCGCTCGAGGCAGTACCAGGCCAACGCCCGATACGCAGCGCCCGTGTCGAGGTAGGAAAAGCCGAGGCTTGCCGCTGTCGCCTTAGAAACGCTGGACTTGCCGCTGCCCGCCGGGCCATCGACGGCCACCACTACTGCACTCATGCGAAAGCTCCCGCAATCTTCCAGCCCCGGGCAGCCAGCTCGGTGGCGAGTCGTTCTTCCACTTCCGGCAGCACGGAGATTTCGGCGAAGCCGATCTGGGCGCCTGGCGAGTGCTCGAGCCGGAGGTCTTCCATGTTGACCCCGGCCTCGCCGATCTCGGTGAGCAGTCGAGCTACCTCCCCCGGAACGTCATCCACGTTGACCACGATCTGGCTGTAGTGGTTCGCCTGGCCGTGCTTGCCCGGGATGCGAGCCACGCCCGCGTTGCCACCAGCAAGCGACTCGGCGATCGCGCGACGCGAACCCGGCGCCTTCGGCTGCTCGAGGGCGGCGATCATGCCGTCGAGATCGTCCCGCAACGCCCGCAAAATCCCGACGACGGGCTCGGCGTTGGCACCCAGGATCTGCACCCACAGTTCGGGCTCGCTGGACGCGATTCGCGTGGTGTCACGCAGCCCTTGGCCCGCGAGTGACACGGCGGATTCCGTCGCGCCTCCCAGCCGGCGGGCCAGCAACGACGCGACCACCTGGGGGGCGTGGGAAACGAGTGCGACGTTACGGTCGTGCTCATCCGCGCTCATCTCGATGGGCAGGGCGCCGAGGTCGAGGGCGAGTTGCTCGACCTTGGCCGCGCCGCGATAGCTGATGTCGTCATGGCCGGCGATAACCCAGGGTCGCCCGATGAAGAGGTCAGCACGGGCCGAGATGGCACCGCCGCGCTCTCGACCGGCCATCGGATGTGAGCCGATGTAGCGCGACAAGTCAACCCCGAGGGTGCGCAGTTCTTCCAGCGGCGCGACCTTCACGCTCGCGACATCCGTGACCAGTGCCTGTGGATGCGCGGCGAGCTCTGCGGCAACAACGCGAGCGACGACGTCTGGCGGAACACACACGACGATGAGTTCGGGCTCGTCGCCGTCGACGCCAGCGCGACCGGCGCCGTAGTCGATGGCGAGTTCGAGTGCAGACGGTGAGATGTCATCGAGGATGACGTCGACGCCGCGTTCCCTCATCGCGAGGCCGATGCTCGCCCCGAGCAACCCGGCACCGACGATCCTCACCGGACCGTCGAGCCTGCGATCAGCCACGAGAATCACTCTCGGTCTCGGCGTCGTCTGCTACCTCGGCGGCTTCCGCCTCAGCGTCCGATGCGGCAGCGTCCTCGCCGCCGCGCGAAATGGTCAACAGCTCCCCCAACTCGGCCTTCGTGAGGTCACGGGTGCGTCCCGCTGGAAGTGACCCGAGGTGGAGTGGACCGAACTGGCGGCGCACCAACTCGAGCACAGGGTGACCGACGGCGTCGAGCATCCTGCGCACGATCCGGTTGCGACCGGAGTGCAGTGTGATCTCGACCATGGATGCGCCGCCGGATGCCGCCCCCAGCACTCGCGCCTTGTCGGCATGAATGGGGCCGTCGTCGAGTTCGATGCCCTTGGTCAGCTTGCTGACGGTCTGCGCGCTGACGGATCCCGACACTTTGGCGATGTAGGTTTTCGACACCCCAAATGACGGATGAGCGAGCACGTGCGCGAGCTCACCGTCGTTGGTGAGCACGAGGAGACCGGAGGTTCCGGCATCGAGGCGTCCCACGTTGAAGAGGCGCTCCTCGTAATCGCGAGTGAATTCGCGCAGGTCTGGCCGCCCGGCCTCATCCAGCATTGAGCTGACCACGCCGATGGGCTTGTTCAGCATGACGTAGCGCTTCGTCGTGTCGAGCTGAATGGCTGTGCCGTCGACCGTCACCCGGTCTGTCGACAGCACGCGTCGTCCTGGCTCGGTGACGATCTCACCGTTGACGGTGACACGACCCTGGGCGATCAGGTCTTCGGATACGCGGCGCGACGCCACGCCAGCCGCTGCCATGACTTTCTGCAGTCGCTCGCCCTCGGGGTTGGGTGCGTCACGTTCGGTGGTGTTGTTCATCAGGCTCCCGCCGTTGAAAAACCGTCTGCTCCATCTTCGAGCAGCGGAGAGATGTGGGGAAGCTCGTCGATCGAATTGATCCCGAGCTGGGTGAGAAGAATGTCGGTGGTCTCGTAGTGGATCGCGCCAGTCTCGTTGTCGGTGAAGGCTTCGGTGATGAGCCCACGGCCGAGCAGGGTTCGCACCACCGAGTCGACGTTGACGGCGCGAATGGATGCCACGGCCCCGCGGCTGATCGGCTGCTTGTAGGCGATCACGGCGAGAGTTTCGAGCGCGGCCTGGCTGAGCCTCGTCGGGTTTTGGGTGAGCACGAATTCGCGCACGGCGTCGTCATGCTCGGGGCGCACGTAGACGCGCCATCCGCCGCCGACCTCACGCAGTTCGAACCCGCGCCGGGCTCCACCGTTGCCTCCGTCGTAGTCGGTGACCAGTCGCTCGATCGCCTGCCGCACGGCCGTCATCGGCACTCCGAGCGAGGTCGCGAGGGAAACAACGGACTGCGGCTCGTCCGCGACCGTCATGATCGCTTCGATGCTGCGCTCGATGTCGACCGCAACGTCCTCTGTCGTGTCGATCTCTGCTGTCTCAGTGTCCATAGTCGCTCCCCAGGTTTGCGAGGCTGTCGTCGGTCCAGTGGGCGGCAGACCAGTGGATGTTCAGCTCGCCCAGCGGTTCGATCTGATCGAATCCGATGAACGCTCCACGGTACAGCTCGAGCACGGCGAGGAAGCGCGCAATGACGACGCCCTTCTGGTCCGCGCCCGCAATCAGCTGGCGGAACGTCATTGTCTCCCCGCGCCGCAACATGGCCACCACGTAGGCCGCCTGCTCCCTGATGGATACGAGAGGAGCGTGCAGGTGGTCGAGACCGACCGAGGGGATCTCGCGTGGCGCAAAGGCGAGCGACGCGATGGCAGCGAAGTCGTCAAGCGTCAGCGTCCACACCAGCTCGGGCGTCTGCTTGCGGTACTTCTCTTCAAGCCGAACGGCTCGGACGTGCCGGGTCGATTCGGTGTCCAGCCGGCCGGAGAACCATTGGGCGGCCTCCTTGAAAGCGCGGTACTGCAACAGTCGCGCGAAGAGGAGGTCTCTCGCCTCGAGGAGGGCCACATCCTCGGCGTCCACCAACTCGCCCTGCGGAAGCAGGCCTGCGACCTTCAGGTCGAGCAGAGTGGCGGCCACCACGAGAAACTCGGTGGCCTGGTCGAGCTCCGCCGCCGAATCGAGGCCGCGGAGGTAGGAGATGAATTCGTCGGTGATTTTTGAGAGCGACACTTCGGTGATGTCGAGCTCATGCTTGGCGATGAGCGAGAGAAGAAGGTCGAATGGCCCGTTGTAGTTGGTCAGGCTGACTGAGAAGCCGGACACCGGCTCCGTTTGCTCGGCACCAACCACGTGCCCGACTCCGACGCCGTCAGGCGACAGCGCCACGGGCGATCAGTTCTCTGGCCAACTGGCGGTACGCGTGTGATGCGGCGTGCTCAGGGGCGAAAGTCGTGATCGGCGCGCCGGCGACGCTTGCGTCCGGGAACTTCACGGTACGGCCAATGACCGTCTCGAGAACGCTGTCTCCGAACGTTTCGACGACACGGTCGAGAACCTCGCGGGAGTGCAGGGTGCGGGAGTCGTACATGGTGGCCAGGATTCCGTCGAGCGTGATGGCCGGGTTGAGCCGATCCTGAACCTTCTCGATCGTCTCGACCAGCAGCGCCACCCCGCGCAGCGCGAAGAACTCGCACTCCAGCGGGATCAGAACGCCGTGTGCCGCCGTGAGAGCGTTCACCGTGAGCAGCCCCAGCGATGGCTGGCAGTCGATCAGGATGACGTCGTACTGGTCGCTGATCTTGCGCAGCACCCGAGCCAGAATCGTCTCGCGTGCCACCTCGTTGACGAGGTGAACTTCTGCGGCAGACAGGTCGATGTTCGCCGGGATGATGTTGAGGTTCGGGTACTTCGTGTGCACGATCGCTTCGGCCGGGTTCTTCACGGTGCCGAGCAGCAGGTCATAGATCGTCGGCACGTCGTGGGTGGTGACCCCGAGGCCGGCCGAAAGCGCGCCCTGCGGGTCGAAGTCGATCACGAGCACACGGCGACCCAGTTCGGCGAGCGCGGCACCGAGGTTGATGGTCGTCGTGGTCTTGCCGACGCCACCCTTCTGGTTGCAGAGGGAGATGATGCGGGCGGGCCCGTGGCCCTTCAACTCCGGCGGTTCAGCGAAGGTTCGGAGCAGTCGGCCCGTGGGGCCCTTTGCCGGCGCTTCCATGCCAGTCAGCACCGCCGTATCATCCCTGTGCGCTGTCATGGTTCTACTGTACGGCGCCGGTTTTGGGTGCCCGTGTTGCGACGCACGCGACGCGCGCGGTTCGTCTCTACCAGAGGTTGAAGGTTAAGTGGCGTCAACGCGCCCGAGGATGGGCCGTCGTGTACATGTCCCGCAGGGTGTCGGCCGTGACCATGGTGTAGATCTGGGTGGTCGCCACCGAGGAGTGACCCAACAGCTCCTGGACGACCCTCACGTCGGCCCCGCCGGCCAGGAGGTGAGTCGCGAACGAGTGGCGAAACGTGTGCGGCGAAATCTCGAGGCCGAGCTTGGCCCGCTCCGCCGCCGCCCTGATGATGAGCCACGCGTTCTGCCGTGACACCCGGTGCCCGCGTGCACCAAGAAACAACGCGGGGGTTGCGGTGCCGCGCGCAGAAAACGTCGGTCGCGCGCGCACGAGATACGCGTCGATCGCAGCCCGGGCGAAGCTGCCCAGCGGCACGATGCGTTGCTTACTGCCCTTGCCAAACAGCCTCACGATGTCGCCGTCAACCAGATCGTCGACATTCAGGGCCACGGCCTCCGAGATTCGGGCGCCCGTCGCATAGAGCAGTTCGAGCAGAGCCTTGTCACGCAGCGCTTGCGGGTCATCCCCATCCGTGGCCGCGAGCACCGACTCCATCTGCTCGATCGAGATGGCTTTGGGCAGCCTCATCGACTGCTTCGGTGGTTTCACCTCCGCCGCGACATCCACCTCAACCATCGACTCGTCAAGCAAAAACCGGTGCCAGCTGCGCACTGACGACAACATTCGGGCGGTGGATGACGCGCTCAGCGGTCGCTCGGCCCGTGTGCGCAGCTCGTGGGCGAAGGCCGCGACATCCTGTGCCGAGATCGCCGAGGCAACCAGGACGCCTCGGGCGGCAAGCAGCGCGGAGTAGGCCTCAAGGTCGCGGCGGTACGCCTGCAGTGTGTTCGCGGACAGCCCGCGCTCGATCGAGACGTGACGCAGGTAGCGGTCAACGGCGACCGCGATGCTGACGGCCCCGGAGTTCATCGGAGCGAGCGCTCCAGGGGATGTCGGCTCATCGGCGCTTCGGCGTCTCCGAGGGTCGACCAGCCGCGAGCGCGACCGGCTGCTGCGGCGAGCACGGCGATGACCAGGATCGAGTTCTGAATATCCCGTGCGAGTACGGCGTCGACCAGGTCGTCGAGGGGAACCCAGCGCACCTCGATGCCCGCTTCCTCCTCGGTACGTTCGAAGACCTCGGGCGCTTCGCTCACACCCCGGGCCAGGTAGACCCGCAACACCTCGTTGCTTCCGCCGGGAGACGTCATGAAATCGGCCAGGAGATCCCAACGGTCGGCAACCTTGTCGACCTCTTCGGCAAGTTCGCGTTGGGCCGCCAGGAGCGGCGACTCCCCCGCGATGTCGAGCAGGCCGGCCGGCAGCTCCCAGTCCCGGGATCGCACGGGATGGCGGTATTGCTTGATCACCAGCACGCGGTCGTCATCGTCGAGCAGCAGCACGGCGACTGCCCCAGGATGATCCATGAACTCACGAGTGACCTCGTGGCCATCGAGTTCGAATACCTCACGCCGAATATCCCAGACCTTGCCGTCGAAGGTCACGTCGCTCGACAGCACCACGGGCTCGACGGCGTCGTCGGAGAGCCCGGCCGGGGCGCTTTCGGTATCACGCATTGACTGTGGGCACGCCTGCGTCATCGGTGCTTTCGGTGACCTCGAAGAGCCTGCTCGCCTGCTGGCGCTCAAGGGCTGCGGTGATCAAACCGCGGAAGAGTGGATGCGCGTGGTTGGGTCGCGAGCGCAGCTCTGGGTGCGCTTGGGTGGCGACATAGAACGGGTGCACGTCGCGCGGCAGCTCCACAAACTCGACGAGTGTGCGGTCCGGGGAGATTCCGCTGAAGTTCAGGCCCGCCGCGCCGATCTGCTCACGGTAGGCGTTGTTGACCTCGTAGCGGTGACGGTGGCGTTCGGCGATGGTTGTCGCGCCATAGAGTTCGGCGACGATCGAGCCGGGCGTGAGCGCGGCCTCGTAGAGTCCAAGGCGCATGGTTCCGCCCATGTCGCCGCTGGTGATGATGTCGACCTGTTCCGCCATCGTCGCGATGACCGGGAATTCGGTGTCAGGGTCGAACTCTGACGATGAGGCGCCGGCCAGACCCGCGACATCCCGCGCGTACTCGATGACCATGCACTGCAGCCCGAGGCAGAGTCCGAGGGTGGGTAGCCCGTTTTCGCGCGCAAACTTGAGTGCGCCGAGCTTGCCCTCGATACCGCGAACACCGAAACCGCCGGGGACGACGATGCCGTCGAGGTCGCTCAACATCCGTGCTGCGCCCTCGTGCGATTCACACTCATCCGATGGCACCCAGCGGATCTTGACCTTCGTGGACTGCGCGAAACCGCCGGCCTTCAGTGCTTCAGTAACGGAGAGGTAGGCATCTGGCAGGTCGATGTACTTGCCGACCAGACCGATCGTGACCTCGTGCCTGGGTTCGTGCACGGCGGTGAGCAGTTCACTCCAGCCATCCCAGTTGACGTCGGATGCCGTGAGCCCCAGCTGATCGATGATGTAGGCGTCGAGGCCCTGATCGTGAAGCATCGTGGGGATGTCGTAGATCGACGGAACGTCGACCGCGTTGACGACGGCGTCTTCATCCACGTCGCACATGAGTGCGATCTTGCGCTTGTTGCTGTCGGAGACCGGGCGATCCGAGCGCAGAACCAGGGCATCCGGCTGGATGCCGATCGACCTGAGCGCCGCCACCGAATGCTGCGTCGGCTTCGTCTTCTGCTCGCCGGACGCATTCATGTATGGCACCAGCGACACGTGCACGAAGAACACGTTCTTGCGGCCGAGCTCGTGGCGAACCTGGCGTGCAGACTCGATGAAGGGCTGGCTCTCGATGTCGCCGACCGTGCCGCCGATCTCGGTGATGATCACGTCGGGCGCCTGCTCGCCGTGCGGGCCGGGCTGGGCCTGAAGGCGCATCCTGCGCTTGATCTCGTCAGTGATGTGCGGGATGACCTGCACGGTGTCGCCCAGGTATTCGCCGCGACGTTCCTTCGCGATCACCTGCGAGTAGATCTGCCCGGTCGTGACGTTTGCGGCCTGGTCGAGGTTGATGTCGAGGAATCGCTCGTAGTGGCCGATGTCGAGGTCGGTCTCTGCACCGTCGTCGGTGACAAAGACCTCGCCGTGCTGGAACGGATTCATCGTGCCAGGGTCGACGTTCAGATAGGGGTCAAGCTTCTGCATGACCACACGAACGCCTCGTGCTGTGAGCAGGTTGCCGAGACTGGCAGCCGTGAGCCCCTTACCGAGGGAGGAGACGACTCCACCGGTGACGAAAATGTGCTTAGTTACGAACTGCTCCGAGTTATCCACCACGGGGTTTCATCTTATCCCTGATGCGAACGCCTCGGGGCGACTCGGGCATATTGGTGACGGATGCATCGGATCGGATGAGCCGCGGGCTGCACGCACTACCGCTGAAGCTGTTGCGCGATATCCAGCAATTCGCGGGCATGTGCAAGGCCACTCTCGGAATCCGGGAGGCCGGAAAGCAGCCGTGCCATCTCGGAAATTCGTTCGTCGCCCTGCAGTTGGGTCACGCTCGACGCGGTCACTTCGCCGTCGTTGTCCTTGCTCACCTGCAAATGGTTCGTCGCAAAGGCCGCAACCTGCGCGAGGTGGGTGACCACGATGACCTGGGCCGTGCGGCTCAGCTGTGCGAGCCGGCTGCCCACTTCGATCGCCGACGCGCCACCGACCCCAGCGTCGATCTCGTCGAAAATGAAGGTGGGCACCGGATCGTTCCCGGCGATGACGACCTCGATCGCGAGCATCACCCTCGACAGTTCGCCACCGCTGGCGCCTTTGCCGAGTGGCCGCGGGTCTGCTCCGGAGTGGGGTTTCAGCAGGATCGAGACCTGGTCTTTGCCCGTGTGGGAGTAATCCGGCCGGTTCTCGACGACAACCATCACCTCGGCGTTGGCCATGGCGAGGGCAGCCAGTTCGGCCGTCACGCGTTCGGCCAGGGTGTTGCCGAAGCTGGTGCGTACCTCGCTGAGTCGCTCGGCAAGCTCGATGACGCTGGTGCGATCGGCTTCGACCTCGACCCGCAGCGACTCGATGCGCGACGAATCGCTGTCGAGTTCCAGCAGCCGGCTGCTTCCCGTGTCGAGATAGTCGAGGGTGTCATCGAGGGTGGGCCCATACTTGCGCACCAGCGCGTTCAGTTGGGCGCGTCGCTCGTTGACGACCTCGAGGTCGCGTGCGCCGTCGGCGTCGAGGGTCGCGAGGTAGCGTGACAGCTCGCCCGAAATCTCGGTGACCGCGATGGATGCCTCGGCAACCGTCACCGCTATCGACGCGAGTGCCGTGTCGTGGTCGGCCACGCGCTCAAGTTGGCGGCGTGCTGCGGTCAGCAGGCCCACGACGTCGGTGGAGTCATCCGAGGCTTCGGACGACAGCACATCGTGCGCCTCCCCCGCTGCCCGGCGCAGTTCCTCCAGGTTGCTGAGCCGGTCTGCACGTTCGGTGAGTTCGCGGTCTTCCCCGCGCGTGGCCGCCGCAGCCTCGATCTCTGCCATGGCGTCGCGCAGTTCATCGGCCTCCCGCGCGCGTCGATCGCGTTCGGCGACGATCACGTCGAGTTGGCTCTGGTTCGACTGCCACCGGGCGAAAACGTCCTGATAGTCGCCCAGCACTCGCGCTACGGCAGCGCCGGCGAACCGGTCGAGCGCCTCGCGCTGGGCGGTGGATGATCGAAGTCGCACCTGGTCGGACTGGCCGTGCACGACGACGAGTTGCTGGCCGATCTCACTGAGCACACTGACCGGCGCACTTCGCCCGCCGATGACCGCCCTGCCGCGACCCTCCTGCGAGATCGACCTGCTCAAAATCAGTTCACCGTCGTCGAGGTCGCCACCGGCATCCCGCACGCGCTCGGCGACGGCACCGTTGCCGTCGATCTGCCAGCGCCCTTCGACCACGGCCTGGGGGCTGCCGGACCGGATGGCAGCGCTGTCGGCGCGTTCGCCCAGCAGCAGCCCGAGTGCGGTGACGATCATGGTTTTGCCTGCGCCGGTCTCGCCGGTGAGAGCGGTGAATCCGGGGCCGAGAGGCAGTCGGGCCTCCCCGATGACGCCGAGATTGTGGATCGAGATCTCTTCGATCACGCGCGCTGGTCCTCGTCGTCTGCGGGCCCACGCCATCCGTTGACGGGAAGGTTGAACTTGTTGACGAGTCGATCGGTGAACGGCCCCTGCGACAGGCGTGCGAGGCGCACCGGCACGGGCGAGCGCCGAACGATCACCCGCGCGCCGCGCGGAAGGTCGTGTGTGCGACGGCCGTCACACCAGAGCACGCCCGTGCCCTGCGTGCGGTCGAGGAGCTCGACGGCGAGCGCCGAATCGGGGCCAACCACGAGGGGCCGCGCAAAGAGTGCGTGTGGGCTCAGCGGCACCAGAAGCAGCGCATCCAGGCTGGGCCAGACGATCGGCCCACCGGCGGAGAAGGAGTATGCGGTTGACCCTGTTGGCGTCGACATCACGACGCCGTCGCAGCCGAACGACGACAGCGGGCGACCGTCGACCTCGATGACGACCTCGAGCATTCGTTCCCTGCTGGCCTTCTCGACAGTCGCTTCGTTGAGGGCCCAGGTCTCGTACACAACCTCGGCGTCCACCTTGACGCGCACAGACAGCGTCATGCGCTCTTCGACGAGATAGTCGCGAGCCAGGGCGCGCGCAACGGTCTCGGCGAGATCTTCTTTTTCGCTTTCGGCGAGGAACCCGACATGCCCCAGATTCACACCGAGCAGTGGCGCGGAGCAGCCACGGGCCAGTTCTGCGGCCCTGAGGATCGTGCCGTCGCCACCGAGAACGATGACCAGCTCGAGGTCGCCGATCTGCACGGTGTCGCCGAGCAGGGCGATCGGTGCCAGATCGTGGGCGGCCGCCAGGATGTGGGCGTACTCGTCCTGCGACAGCACCGGCGTCAGCCCGCCCTCTATGAGCTGCCTGCACACGCTGATGGCGGCCTCACGCGACTCGTCGCGGCCAGTGTGCGCCACGATAAGAATGTGCCGGTCGGATGTCACGGAGCGTGCCCCTTCATGGTCAAACAGAGTCGTCACGAGCGATTGACGGTCATCGCAGAAACCTGCTGTGTCCATTCTGTCGGATTGCTGCCGGCCTCGGCACTCAGCCAAACGACATACTCGTGATTTCCCGAGTTTCCCGCGATCGGGGACGGGATGACGCCAGCAGTCCCCAGCGCAAGATCCCAGGCCGCCCAGAGCACGCCCATCACGGCGTCGTCACGCAGGCCCGCATCACGCACGATTCCTTCCCGGATGCCGGTGCGCCCGACCTCGAACTGGGGCTTCACCAACATGACGAAGTCCGCGGCAAGCCCCACCGACGTGACCAGCGCTGGCAGCACCGTGGCCAGTGAAATGAACGAGAGGTCGCCGACGACGAGGGTCGGAGTCTCCGCCAGCCCGCTTTCGGCGGCCAGGGTCTCAGGTGTCATGTATCTGGCGTTCGATCCCTCGACGACCGTCACCCTCGCGTCCAGACGAATGGATGTCGCGAGCTGGCCATGCCCGACGTCGAGGGCGATCACGTGCCGCGCCCCGCGCTCCAGCAGCACCTGCGAGAAACCGCCGGTCGATGCACCGACGTCGAGGGCGAGGCGACCCGCCGGATCCACGCCGAAGCTGTCCAGCGCCGCAATGAGTTTGTGTGCCGCCCTGCTCACGTAGTGGTCGCTGCTGGCGACGGCGATCACCTGCGTCTCGGAGATCTGCGCCGACGGCTTCACGACGGCGGCTCCATCGACGGTGACCAGTCCGTCTGCGATCAGCTTCGCCGCATGAGTACGCGAGCGAGCGAGCCCTCGGCTCGCCAGCGCGGCGTCGAGTCGTTGACCCGAGTCACCCATGGGATGCCGGCGAATCTCCGCCCTCGAGCCTGCGCTGCAGGCGGTCGTGCACCTGCACGAACGCAGCAGCCCGCGATTCGAGGGGTTGATCCTCGATTACTTTCAGCTGCGACATCAGTGAATTCGATTCGAGATTATCGTCGTCGCCGGTGGGCTCAACAGTGTGCTCGGCAGAATCGCTCATGGTCACGAATATAGTTCGGGTGGCACGTCGAGTGCATAGATCGCGAGTCCCGAGTTCCAGATCGCGGCAGCTCCTGCCCTCAACAGGTCGATCCCCTCGCCGGCGTCGACGGTGAGCACATTGCCGACCAGACGAACTGCGGCGGTACCCACGATCGTGAGCGTGCCGCCGTCAATCTCGCGAGTCTGCGTCGCAGGATACGGCTCGTGCAGCCCCCGAAGGTCATCGATGACGAACGTGGGTCTCTCTGCCTCGACCGCGGCCAGAACCTGCTTTGGCCCATCGATGCCGGTCAAAACCAGCACTGAAGGAATGCCGGCACGATTTGCCCCGAGGATGTCGGTGTCGAGTCGATCCCCGATCATCAGCGGCGCCTGTGAGCCGTACCGGACGAGCGCCTCGGTGAAAATGGCGACCTCGGGCTTGCCGGCGACCACGGGCAAACGACCCACGGCGGTGTGCACGGCAGACACGAGAGTCCCGTTGCCAGGGGCGGTTCCGCGCGCCTGCGGGATCGTCCAGTCTGTGTTGGTGGCGATCCATGGCAGGTCACCGGTCGTACCGTCGCCGTTGAGGGCGAACGCTGCTTCCGCGAGGTGCGTCCAGCCCACCTCGGGCGAGAATCCCTGGATTACGGCGGCCGGAGCATCCAGCGCCGACCTCGTCACGACGAATCCGGCCTTGCTCACCTCATCGACAAGACCATCGCCGCCCACCACGAGGATGGTCGAACCTGCGTCAACTGTCTGCTTCAGAATGTTGACGGCAGCCTGCGGCGACGTCACGACGTCGTCCGGCGCCACCGTGAGACCGAGCTCGGTGAGATGCCCGGCTACTGAAACGTCTGTGCGCGACGCGTTATTGGTGATGTACGCGACCTTCGCAGATTCACCAATCCGGTTGAGGCTCTCGATCGCGTGCGGCAATGCAGCCGGCCCGCGGTAGACGACGCCATCCAGATCAGCAAGTACCAGGTCAATCCCCGCCAGCGGCGAAGGATCAGTCATCGACGTTGTCGTCGTCGTCCGCCTGAACAGGCTCAGTAGGCGTTGCATCACTGGGGGTTTCCTCGA
Organism: Salinibacterium sp. G-O1; assembly: GCF_030063305.1. Classification (GTDB taxonomy): domain Bacteria; phylum Actinomycetota; class Actinomycetes; order Actinomycetales; family Microbacteriaceae; genus Rhodoglobus. The sequence goes on along the minus strand of NZ_JASISV010000002.1, from coordinate 1,201 downwards.
TCTCCTCTTCGATGACTTCGATCATGCTGTCGTCACCGTCCGCCTCGTCAAGAGCGTTCTCCGCCTGCTCGGCACGGGAATACCACTGAGCGGCTTCATCGGTGCGACCGAGATCCTCGAGCACAGTCGCGTATGCATCGAACAGTCCTGGGCTGTACGAGAACGCCTTCTTCGGATCCAGCTGGGGAATCTCGAGTTCGACCAACGCAGCGGCCGGGTCGTTCAGATCCAGTCGCGCACCCGACATGGCGATCGCGAGCTCAACCTGAACGGGCACGGGAAGCGTCGAACGTGACACTGAGCGCCCGAGTTCGAGAGCCTTCTCCGGCCTGCCCAGACCGCGTTCGCTGTCGACCATCATCGGGAGTTGGTCGTCACGACCGGTGATCCGGCGGTACGTGCGCAGTTCCCGAAGCGCAAGTGCATAGTCTTCGATCGCGTAGGCGGTGATGGCCAGGGTTTCACGAACCACACCGATCCGGCCGGCTCTGCGTGCCGCCGAAATCGCGTGGCTGTGCGCAAGCTGCGGGTCGTCATCGATCAGTCGTGCTGCCATGACGAGATGCATGGCGACGCCCTCGGCGTTCTCCTTGCTGAGCGTCTTCAGCTCGTTGAGTGCGACGCGATCCAGCTGTTTTGGCGTGACGTCATCCGGGATCTCGGGGGCCTCGTGATAGGCACGAACAGAGCGAATGCCGAAGGGGTCGCGGTCTTCGGGAAGCTCACGCTCACGTGCGTCACGATCGCCCCGAGCGGGAGCGCCACCCTTTGTCCAGAGTCGCTTCTCCCCCGGCTTTGACGCCGAGTCGCTCTCGGTGCGCTTTGACCATGGCTGCTTTGGCCCACGGTCGGGGCCGCCCCGACCCGCGCCACCAGCACCAGCGCGACCGCCCGCGGGTCGGCCATCTCTGGATGGACCATCACGCCTGGGGGTATCGCTCACGATGCTGCCTCTTCCTGGGTCTTGGCGGACTGCTTCAGTCTTGCCTGAGCCTAAATCTGAATGACTGGATATTGGTGACTTAACGCAAAAGGGCCACACCGCAGTACCTTTCAGCACTGGGTGTGGCCATTTCACAATTTAAGTCCGGCGGTGTCCTACTCTCCCACAAGGTCCCCCTTGCAGTACCATCGGCGCAGAGAGTCTTAGCTTCCGGGTTCGGAATGTAACCGGGCGTTTCCCTCTCGCTATGGCCGCCGA
>NZ_JASISV010000001.1 GCF_030063305.1 Salinibacterium sp. G-O1 | reverse complement strand
GCTTCTCCTTCACCGTTCGACTTGCATGTGTTAAGCACGCCGCCAGCGTTCATCCTGAGCCAGGATCAAACTCTCCATAAATGTTTGATTGCTCGACTACAAGTAGCCGGCACATCTAGCGCAGGGACCAGCCGGAATAGGCATCAACCCTGCAAGTTTGAAACTGACAGAACAAATCAAAACTGACTTGCTTTGTTGTTTATATCTTTTTCCAAAGGAATCCGCTGCACCCACGATCCTGACCCGAAATAGGTCAATCACATAAAGCACAGTCGGGTTTTTGGCATTTGACATTGTGCACGCTGTTGAGTTCTCAAGGATCGGACGCTCCTGACCTCCACCACAAACGGCTTCACCCAGGGCTACAAAACCTGTGCCACCCCCCACACAAAAGCGCAGAAGGCAACCTGTCTAACTTACCAACTTTCCCGAGTCTGTCAAGTCGAGCGGTGCGGCTGAAAGCGCGCTCCGCAACGATTCGAGAAGACTCACGAAGTGGATACTGCATCCTAAGATCTGAAGACGAAAACCTAACGAGTAGGTGTTCCGCTGTGTGACTCAGAACTTGGTCCCTCTTGAGGCCGGAAACCTAGCAGCAGAACTGCCCGGGTTTTCCGCACCTTTGGGGTGACAAGAGATGACTTTACGTGCATTTCTCGCGCCCCACCAAACTACGCCGCATCCCGGGCGTGTCGCGCTGCCTCACCCAGCAAAACGCTGGGATGCAGCCCAAGGTTGAGGTGAAACTTGATGGTTTTGCCGGTAGCCGGAGGCTAGGACGAGACGAAGATTCCCGCGAGGGTTTTCTTGCCTCGACGCAGAACCGCCACATTTCCTGGCAGTAGCTCGCCTCCCAGGGTCGCCTGGTCATCCGCGACCGCAATGTTGTTGAGGTACACGCCACCCTGCGAGATCGCCCGCCGAGCTTCGCTCGCACTCGAGACCAGCGCGGTGTCCACCAACAGCTGCACGATCGTCGACTCCGCCGACGTCTCGACGTGCCGAAGTTCACGTAGCGCGGCCGCGAGAGTGTCGGCATCCAGCGACGACAGCTCCCCCTGCCCAAACAGCGCAGCGGAAGCCGCGATTGCTGCCTCGGTCGCAGCACCCCCATGAACCAGCGACGTCACCTCGAAGGCGAGGGTCTTCTGGGCCTCGCGCCTGAACGGTGCATCGGCCACGGCCGTCTCGAGTTCGGTGATCTGGTCCCTGGAGAGGAACGTGAAAATCTTCAACCGCTGCACGACATCGGCATCGTCGGTGTTGAGCCAGAACTGGTAGAACGCGTACGGGCTCGTCATCGTCGAGTCGAGCCAGATCGCGTTGCCCTCACTCTTGCCGAACTTGGTTCCGTCGGAGTTGGTGATGAGCGGGGTGCCGATCGCGTGAGCGCTGGCGCCCTCGGCCTTATGGATGAGGTCGGTTCCGCTGGTGAGATTGCCCCACTGGTCGCTTCCTCCCGTTTGCAGCATGCAGTCGCGGGTGCGGTACAGCTCGAGGAAGTCCATGCCCTGCATGACCTGGTAGCTGAACTCGGTGAAGCTGATGCCGGCGTCGCTGTTGAGTCGAGCGCTGACGGCTTCCTTCTTGAGCATGGTGCCGACCCTGAAGTACTTGCCGACGTCGCGCAGGAAGTCGATAGCGCTCATCGGCGATGTCCAGTCGAGGTTGTTGACCATGCGAACCGCATTGTCCCCCTCGGTGCTGAGGAATTTCGATACCTGCGCCTGCAGGTATTGCACCCATTCGGCGACCGTTTCACTGTCGTTGAGGGTTCGTTCTGCGGTGGGGCGCGGGTCTCCGATGAGTCCGGTCGCTCCCCCGACGAGCCCAAGCGGTTTGTGTCCGGCCAGCTGGAGGCGACGCAACAAAAGCAGTTGCACCAGGTTTCCGAGGTGCAGGCTCGGCGCTGTCGGGTCGAATCCGCAGTAGTAGGTGATCGGCGGCCCGGCGAGCAGCGCCTTCAGCTCGTCGGCATTCGTTGACACATGCACGAGGCCGCGCCAGTTGATTTCATCCCAGACGTCGTCGAACGTTGGATCGTTGCGCTGGGCTGACAGTGACTCGGATGCTGTGGCTGACACGCATCCCACCGTAGCGGAGGATGAATCGATGCCAGGTCAGTAATCCCGCCGGGACACTCAACCCCGATCGTTCGAGGCGCCGCCGGAGTCAGGCGCCACCGGATCCGATGGACGCGGCGGGTAGACCCAGGCGACCAGCACCACCGAGATGATCATCAGGAGGAACCACGAACCGAGCTTGGCCAGCGAGACGACCTGCCAGCCGTCCTCCTGGCCCGGATACTGCCAGGCGTCTGCCCAGGTTCCGATGTTCTCCGCGATCCAAATGAAGACGGCGACCCCGACGAAGATGGCGAGCAGCGGCATCCTGAGCCTGTGGCGGAAGATCCGGAAACTCATCACGCACCGTCCGAAGATCACGGCCGTCGCGGCCATCAGCAGATAGCGGGCATCCGGAACGTAGTGATGAGCGAAGAAGTTCAGATAGATGAGCGCGGCAAGGATGGCCGTAACGAAGCGCCGCGGGTATCGATCGAAACGCAGGTCGAAGAGCCGGTACACCCGCACCATGTATGAGCCGATCGCGGCGTACATGAAGCCGCTGTACAGGGGCACTCCCCCGATCTGCAGGATCCCGTCGCCCTCGTAGAGCCACGATCCGACGCTGGTCTTGAAGAGTTCCATACCGGTGCCCACGAGGTGGAACAGGATGATCACCCGCAGTTCCCGGAACGTCTCGAGTCTGGTGGCCACCATGACCACCTGGATCACCACTGCGGCGATGACCAGGAAGTCGTTGCGGGCCAGAATCGCGTCATCCGGGTAAAAGAGCTTTGTCGCGATGATCACGGTCAGGATCGCTGCACCGAAGATGCAGGCCCATGCCTGCTTCAGCACGAAGACCATGAACTCGACCAGAGTCGATCGCGGCCCGCGGCGCGGGATGCCGTCGAGCCGTCGATGTGCCCATGCGTCGATGCGCTGCTCGACGGGGGTGAAGCGTGACATCAGAAGAGCGGAATGCCGTTCAACGCCATGACGACGAAACCGCCGATGATGAGAGCGACACTGACGATCACGACGATGATGATTCCACGTCGGGTCATGCCACGGCGCCACCAACCGGGATCCTGGTCTTTGTGCAGTGTCATGCCGATAACCGTAACGGAGGATGGTCCACCGGCTGGTACTTGTAGTGTTCAACATCATCACCGACCGCGCGACGGCCCTCCAGGAGAAACATGACCGGCGAGACAAACCTCACGACACTGCTTCACTCCATGGAGCCACACCTGCTCGACGGCGAGTACGTGTTCTGCACGATCGCCGGAGCGCGCTACGGCGACTTTGCCGAGCTCGAACCCCTCGCCACCTACCGTGAATCGGAGGGCCTGACCCTCGTGCTGACCAGGGATGCCGCTGACGGCGCTGGTCTGCCCTACGAGGGTGCGTTTCGGGGCATCACCCTGAGCGTGCATTCCAGCCTCGAGGCGGTGGGCCTCACCGCCGCCGTGTCGACAAAGCTGACCGAGCGTGGCATCAGCGCCAACGTTATAGCCGCGTACTACCACGACCACATTTTCGTGCAGGCCGACAAGGCGCAGCCTGCGCTGGACGCACTTCGAGAATTCGCGGGCTAACGCCGCTTCGGCACGTGCGCCTTGTACGGCGAGACTGACGGCTCGCCGGGAATCCAGAATCGCCACGGGTATTGCCCGCCGCCCCCGTCGCCAGACACCCCGGTGCGCGGACCGTGTTCGAACTGCGTCACCGGCTCGCCCAGCGTGAGACGCACCCGAGAGGTCGCAAGGTTCGCTCCCCCGTCGGCGAGGGTGATCCCGAGCGCGACGCACAGTCGTGCCGGCCCACGCGCGAGGTCGGCATCGGTGCGGCTGGTGGTGCGGCGCTGGCGGGCTGCCTCGATTCCCTCGACAACCTCCCCCGCCCGCATCAGCACTGCGGATGCCACACCCTCCGGTGAGCACACGACGTTCGCGCACACGTGCATCCCGTAGGTGAAGTACGTGTAGAGGTGTCCCGGAGGGCCAAACATCGCCGCGGTGCGCGGCGTCGGACCGCGGAAGGCGTGGGAGCCGGGATCCACCTCCCCGAGGTACGCCTCCACCTCAGTGAGGCGCACCGTCACGTCGCCGACCGTGATCAGGCCGCCAAGGAGCAGCGGCGCGACCTCGGTCGCCGGGCGGGACAGCGTCTCGATCAGAGCAGTCGACCCGTTGCGAGAGCGCGAACCCGCGCGGTCAGCTCTCCGCGTTGCTCAGCCACGCGGTCGGGCGCGGTGCCGCCGGCACCAGTGCGACTGGTGACCGACCCGCGAATCGTCAGCACGTCTCGCACCCCACCGGTCAGGTGCGGCGAGATGCTCAGGTATTGCTCATCCGTGGGTTCGTGCAGCTCGAGGCCCTCCCGCTCGCACAGGCGCACGAGCGAGCCACTGATCTCATGTGCTTCACGGAAAGGTACGCGCTGGCGCACAAGCCAGTCCGCGACATCCGTCGCCAGGGAGAATCCCTGCGGTGCCAGCTCGGCCATGCGATCGACATCGAAGGTGAGGGTCGCCACCATGCCGGTGAACGCTGGCAGCAGCACCTCGAGAGTCTCGACGGAATCGAAAACCGGCTCCTTGTCTTCCTGCAGGTCGCGGTTGTAGGCCAGCGGCAGCCCCTTGAGCGTGGCGAGCAGTCCGGTCAGGTTGCCGATCAGGCGACCGGACTTTCCCCGGGCGAGCTCGGCAATATCCGGATTCTTCTTCTGCGGCATGATCGACGAGCCTGTCGAGTACGCGTCGTGCAGTCGCACGAAACCGAACTCGCGGGTGTTCCAGATGATCAGCTCTTCTGAGAACCGCGAGAGATCGATGCCGATCTGCGCCGTGATCCACGCGAATTCGGCGACGACATCGCGACTGGATGTGGCGTCGATCGAGTTCTCGCTCGGACGGCTGAGGCCGAGCTCCCTGGCCACGAGAGCCGGGTCGAGCCCGAGGCTGGAGCCGGCGAGAGCGCCAGCGCCATAAGGCGACGTGGATGCCCGCGCCCGCCAGTCGCGGATCCGTTCGAGGTCACGCACCAGCGGCCACGCGTGAGCGAGCAGCTGGTGAGCGAGCAGCACGGGTTGGGCGTGCTGGAGGTGGGTGCGCCCCGGAAGGATCGCCCCGCCGGCCTTTTCGGCCTGCGCGTTGATCGCGTCGATGAGGTCGACCAGAAGGTCGCCGATCGCCGCGGCGTGATCAAGCAGATACATCCGCACGAGAGTGGCGATCTGATCGTTGCGGCTTCGGCCCGCCCGGAGCCGTCCGCCCAGGTCGGCGCCGACAACGTCGATGAGGGCAGCCTCCAGGGCGCCGTGCACGTCCTCGTCGTCTGGCTGGGCAACAAGCTCACCGGTTTCGACGCGGCGCAGAACCTCGTCGAGCCCGGCGTGCATGGCCTGCTCCTGGTCGGCGTCGAGATAACCGGCGGCAGCGAGCGCTTTCGCGTGCGCGTGCGAGCCGGCAATGTCGTAGGCCGCCAGCTGCCAGTCGAAATGCGTCGAACGGCTCAGCCTGACAAGTTCAGCCGACGGGCCGCTGGCGAATCGAGCACCCCAGAGTGAACCCTCGCCAGTCTTGCCTTCGCTGGAATTCGACACATCCACTCCTGACTAGCCCCGAAGGTCGCGGCGAGCGCTGATCTTCGACGGCAGTGACCAGATCTCGATGAAGCCCTTCGACAGCGACTGGTCGAACGTGTCGCCGGTGTCGTAGGTCGCGAGGCTGAAGTCGTAGAGGCTCTGCTCGCTCTTCTGGCCGGTGACCGTAGCGCGGCCGCCCTGCAGCTTCAGTCGGATGTCACCGCTGACGTACTTCTGCGTGTCGTCGATGAAGACATCGAGCGAGCGCTTCAGACCGGAGAACCACAGTCCGTCGTAGACCAGGTTGGACCATTCGGCCTCGACGCCGCGCTTGTAGCGGGCCAGGTCGCGCTCCAGGGTGAGTGCCTCGAGCGCTTCGTGGGCTTCGATGAGCGCGACGGCGCCAGGCGCTTCGTACACTTCACGGCTCTTGATGCCCACGAGGCGGTCTTCGACGACGTCGATGCGACCGACACCGTGCTTGCCGGCGAGAGCATTCAGCTTCTCGATGATGGCGAGGGCGCTCAGCTGAACGCCATCGATGGCGACCGGGATGCCGGAGGCGAACGTGATGACGACCTCGGCGGCGTCACGGGCGACCGAAGGGTCTTCGGTGTACTCGTAGAGGTCTTCGATGGGAGCGTTCCACGGGTCCTCGAGGAACCCGGTCTCGACCGCACGGCCCCACACGTTCTTGTCGATCGAGTATGGGTTTGCGGCTGACTGGCGAATCGGCAGGTTGTGCTGTTCCGCGTAGATGATCGCCTTGTCACGCGTGAGAGCCAGGTCGCGAACCGGGGCGATGCTCGTGAGCTCAGGCGCGAGGGCCGCCACGGCAGCCTCGAACCGCACCTGGTCGTTACCCTTGCCCGTGCATCCATGGGCGACGCTGTTGGCGCCGAGCTGCTTCGCGGTGATCGCGAGGTGCTTGGCGATGACCGGACGGCTGAGCGCCGAGACCAGCGGATAACGCTTCTGGTACATCGCGTTGGCCTTGAGAGCTGGCATCAGGAAATCGTCGGCGAACTCTTCTTTCGCGTCGACGACGATCGACTCCACGGCGCCACAGTCGAGGGCGCGCTGGCGGATGTCATCCATGTCTTCGCCACCCTGGCCGACGTCGACGGCGAGGGCCACAACCTCTTTGCCTGTGGCATCCTTCAACCACCCGATGCCTACCGATGTGTCGAGGCCACCGGAGTAGGCGAGGACGACGCGTTCTGTCATGATTCTGAGTTCCTTTTCTGGGGGGTTGCGGAGTCAAGCCTATCGGCGGGCACCAGTCGTGATGCGCCGCGGGACGATGCGGTCAGGAGCCACTCGAATGGGCCCTTCCCGATAAAGAGTTTCCACAGCGTCGCTGCGGCGAGCGCCACCACGACGAAGAGGAGCCACAGGATGTTGTCGCTCTCACCGGGAACAGTGGCCCCGATCAGCGCGATGGCCACGATCTGCAGCGAGTACGCGCTCAGCGCCATCGATCCGACGGCGGCCAGTGGGAACAGTGGGCGATGGATGACGCGGCTCACCAGCAGGCACAACCCGAGCACCGCGATAGCAAACCCGAGGGAGCCCACCACCTCGAACGGGCTGCCGCTGTGTGGTTCCGTCGTGATGAGCGCCGATGATCCGAGCGCGGAGACGGCGAGCTCCCCCGCGCCGTACCCCAGCGCGGCGAGAGACGTACCGACAACGAGCAGGCGTGATTGCACGGTTGGCGCCGTGAGGTCGAGTCGACCGATCCCGAGCCCGGTCAGCACAAAGACGATCCAGATCAGTGCCGGGTAGCTGCCCGTGAGGAACAGGTACGAGATCAACGCGATCCACATGTTGGGCGGATCGTCCAGTGCCGGGCCGACCACCGACAGCACCACGGGCACCGCGATTGCTGCCGCAAGCGACGTACCGAACAGCGCGAGAGGTGGCATCCGCAGGAAGGGCAGCGACAGGATAAAAAGCACCGCGTACACAGGGAGTATCACCGCGACGTTGGTGTCGAGCGCGACCAGCAGCATCCCGATCACGAACACGAGCATCGCGCGGACGGCTATCCGGAATCGTGCCCCGGACAGGTCGGCTCCCGTCGCGACGACTCTCCGGCCGGTCATGATGGCAATCGAGACGCCGGCGAGGGTGGCGAACAGGATCGAGGAACGACCCGACACAACGCCAGACCACGTGTCCGGCTGAAGCCAGTCGAAGGCTCCGATCACGCCGACGTGCGCACCGAACATCCCGAGCACGGCAAGACCGCGCGCGATGTCGATGCCCACGATCCGCGTGGCCGAGGTCAACCGGTGTGCTCCAGCAACCACACCATGAGTGCCTTCTGGGCGTGCAGGCGGTTTTCGGCCTCGTCCCAGATCACGCTCTGCGGGCCATCGATGACCTCAGAGGTCACCTCATAGCCGCGATCGGCGGGCAGGCAGTGTAGGAAGATCGCGTCGCTCTTCGCCAGCGCCATGAGCTCGGCATCGACCTTGAATGAGCTGAGCGCGGCGACGCGCGCGGCTTTCTCGTCTTCCTTGCCCATCGACACCCAGGTGTCAGTCACCACCACGTCAGAGCCGTCGACAGCCTCTCGCGGGTCGGTGTACAGCGTCACCGATCCGCCGGTCTGCACGGCAATCGCGTCGGCATCGGCGACGATCCTCTCATCCGGCATGTAGTCGGCCGGGCAGGCTACGCGCACATGCATGCCGGCCGTGGCCCCAGCGAGCAGGTAGGAGTGCACCATGTTGTCGGCACCATCACCCAGGAAGGTGACCGTGAGGCCGGCAAGCTGCCCCTTGTGCTCGCGGATGGTCAGGAAATCGGCCAGCAGTTGGCACGGGTGAAACTCGTCGCTCAGGGCGTTGATCACAGGGACTGTGGTGTCTGCCGCCATTTCGATGAGTCCGGACTGGGCGTAGGTGCGCCACACGATGGCGGCGACCTGGCGCTCCAGCACCCTCGCGGTGTCTGACGGGCTCTCTTTTCCGCCGAGCTGGCTGTTCGCCGTCGAGATGATCAGTGGCACGCCGCCGAGGTCGGCGATTCCCACGGCGAAGGAGACGCGGGTGCGGGTGGACGACTTGTCGAAGATGACGGCGACGGTCTGAGGGCCGGCGAGGGGCTTGCGGCCCCAACGGTCTGCCTTGATCTGTGCGGCGAGATCGAGGATCTCTGACTGCTCGGCCTGCGTCAGGTCGTCATCACGGAGGAAGTGGCGGGTCACTGGATTCCTTTCGATGCGCTGGACTGCAGCGCGCTGGTGAATTTCTCGATGAACTCAGACACCTCGGTGTCGCCAATGATCAGCGGCGGTGCGAGGCGAATGCTGGAGTCGTTGGGAGCGTTGATGATCAGCCCGAGTCGTGCTGCCTCGGCGACGACGAGTGGGGCCACCGGCGCCGACAGTCCGACTCCGATGAGGAGGCCCCTGCCCCGCACCTCGTCGACGAGCGGCAGCCCATCGACGACGCTGCTGATCTGGCCACCACGCACCACGGCGTTCTCGACCAAGCCGGCGCTCTCGATCTCGCGGAGCACCGCGTTGGACGCAGCGGTAACCAGCGGGTTTCCCCCGAAGGTGCTGCCGTGTTGCCCCGCGATGAGCAGGTCGGATGCCTCCCCAAATGTGATGAGGGCGCCGATCGGCACGCCGCCACCGATTCCCTTCGCCACCACGATCGCGTCAGGCGTGATGTCCTCGTGCTGGAATCCGAACCAGCGGCCGGTACGCCCGGCGCCCGTCTGGATCTCGTCGATGATCAGTAGCGCGCCGTGCGCCGCGGTGATCTCCCTCGCGGCCGCGAGATAGCCCGCGGGCAGGTCGATGACCCCAGCCTCACCCTTGATCGGCTCGACGACGAGAGCCGCGACGTCCGGGCCCATCGCGCTCTCGAGAGCCTCGATGGTCGACTCGATGTGCGAGACGCCCGGAAGCAGCGGTTCGAACGGTTCGCGCAGTGACGCCTTGCCGGTCAGCGACAGGGCGCCCATGGTGCGTCCGTGGAAACTATTCTGCAAACTCAGGATGCGCGGCCGCCCGGTGCGCCGGGCGAGCTTGATCGCGGCCTCGATGCCCTCAGCTCCTGAATTTCCGAAGTAGACCCGGCCGCGCTCCCCCGCGCCAGACAGGCGGCGCAGGCGCTCGGCGAGTTCGAGCTGCGGCGGCGTGGCGAAATAGTTGGACACGTGAGCGAGTGTTGCGATCTGCCGGGTGACCGCCTCCACCAGCGCAGGATGCGCGTGGCCCAGCGAGTTGACCGCGATGCCGGCCAGAAAATCGAGGTACTTTTTGCCCTCGGAATCCCAGACATATGCGCCCTCGCCGCGCACCAGTTCGGCGCTGGGCAGCGAGGCGGACTTCATGATCCGTTCTGAATAGTCGTCTTGCCAGGTCATGCCGGTACTACCTCCGTGCCGATTCCGTTCTGAGTGAAGACCTCGAGCAGTATCGAGTGCTTCTCGCGACCATCGATGATGGCGGCCTTGGCGACTCCCCCGACGACCGCGTCCATGCAGGCCGTCATCTTAGGGATCATGCCGGATTCGAGGCTCGGCAGGAGCGCTTCGAGCTCCCCTGTCGTGATCACGCTCACGAGCGAGTCACGGTTCGGCCAGTCGCTGTACAGTCCGGCGACGTCGGTCAAAATAACCAGCTTTGCGGCATTCAGCGCGATGGCCAGGGATGCTGCAGCCGAGTCCGCGTTGACGTTCAGAAGGCCATCCGGGCCGCTGGCGACCGTCGAGATCACCGGGATATGCCCCTTGTCGAGCTCGGCAAGCACGCTCGCCGGGTCAACGGCGGTCACCTCGCCCACCAGCCCGAGATCGACGCTTTCGCCGTCGACCATCGCCCCCCGGGTCACCCCGGTGAACAGACCGTGATCGTCGCCGGAGATTCCGCGACCAAGATCTCCGTGCTCGTTGATGAGCCCAACGAGCTGGCCGCCCACCTGCTCGGCGAGCACCTGCCGGATGACGCCGATGCTCTCTTTCGTCGTGACCCGATAGCCGCCCCTGAACTCGCTCGGGATGCCACGGCGCGTGAGCTCGGCGGTGATCTGTGGCCCACCGCCGTGCACAACCACGGGCTTCACCCCGGCGTAGCGCAGGTAGACCATGTCTTCCGCGAAAGCGCGTTTGAGTTCGTCGTCGACCATGGCGTTGCCGCCGAATTTGACGACGATGATCTCGTCGTGGAATCTCTTCAGCCACGGGAGAGCCTCGATGAGCACGGCTGCTTTGGCCGCGGCCTGATCCTGGCTGACCATCAGCTTGAGTACGCGCTGTTCTCATGCACGTAGTCGTGCGTGAGGTCGTTGGTCAGGATGGTCGCCGTGGCACTGCCCGACTTGAGGTCGAGCAGCAGGTCGACCTTTCGCGGCGTCAGGTCCACGTCCGTGCGCGGGCGGTCTGGGGCGCCCAGATGGCACACCCTTACCCCGTTCATCGAGACGTCGACGTCGTACGGGTCGAATTCCGCATCCGTTGTTCCGATGGCGGCCAGTACCCTGCCCCAGTTGGGGTCGTTTCCGAAGATGGCGGCCTTGAACAGGTTGTTGCGGGCGATGGAGCGGCCCACTTCGACGGCGTCGTCTTCGGTCTCTGCGCCCACGACCTCGATGCGGATGTCGTGACTGGATCCTTCGGCGTCGCCCTGCAGTTGCTCGGCCAGGTCGAGGCACACCTCGGTGAGCACGGCGGTGAAGGCGGCGAGCTGCGGCTCGACGCCGGAGGCACCCGACGCGAGCAGCGATACCTGGTCGTTGGTCGACATGCAGCCGTCAGAGTCGAGGCGGTCAAAGCTCACGCGGGTGGCCTTACGGAGGGCGATGTCGAGCTCGGCCGACGAGAGCACCACATCGGTAGTGATGACCACGAGCATTGTCGCGAGCCCTGGGGCGAGCATCCCCGCGCCCTTTGCCATGCCACCGACCGTGTAACCGCTGCCGTGCCTCACAGAAACCTTCGGCCGCGAATCCGTGGTCATGATCGCCCTCGACGCGTCGTCACCGTGATCACCGAGGGATGCCGCGGCCTCCGTGATCGCCGGGAGCAGCTTCTCGAGCGGCAGCTGCTCGCCGATGAGGCCGGTCGAACACACGAGCACATCCCCGGCGCTGACGTCGAGCGCCGCACCGACGGCCTCGGCCGTCGAATGCGTCACCTGAAACCCCTGCGCGCCGGTGAAACAGTTGGCGCCGCCGGAGTTCAGCACGATCGCAGACACGGTTCCGTCGGCGATCACCTGCTTCGACCAGATGATCGGGTTCGCGAGCGCCCTGTTGCTCGTGAACACGGCGGCCGCGTTCGCCAGCGGCCCACGATTGACGACGAGGGCGAGATCGAGCCCGCCGCTGGCCTTGAGTCCGGCCTTAACTCCTGAGGCGTCGAAACCCTGTGCTGCTGTGACACTCACGGTGCGACCCCATCCACGGAAAGTCCTGTTGTTTCGGCAAAGCCCAGCGCGATATTCGCCGACTGGATGGCGGCGCCGGCTGTGCCCTTGACGAGATTGTCGATCGCCGAGACGACGACAACCCGGCCGGCCGCCTCATCCACCGCAATCCCGATGAGCGCCGTGTTGGCGCCGAGCGTGTCTGCGGTGCGCGGGAACCTGCCCGCCGGAAGAACGTGCACGAATGGTTCGTCGGCGTACGCGGTCTCCCACGCGGTGCGCACCTGCGATTCCGTCGCGCCGGGGGCGAGCTTGGCAGTGCTCGTCGCGAGGATGCCACGGCTCATGGGCACGAGCACCGGAGTGAAGGAGATGCTCACGTCGACACCCCCCGCTGTCTCGAGGTTCTGCTTGATCTCGGGATTGTGGCGATGAACGCCGCCGACCTGGTACGCGCTGGCCGAGCCCATCAGCTCGCTGGCTAACAACTCGGTCTTGAGGCTCTTGCCAGCGCCGGAAGGCCCGACCGCCAGCACCGACACGAGATCGTCGGCGAGGATGACCCCGGCCTGGATGCCCGGGGCGAGGGCGAGCGTGATAGCCGTGACGTTGCATCCGGGGACGGCGATGCGGGTGGCTCCCCGCAGCACATCCCGCTGGGTGCCCGTGGCGGTCAGAAGTTCGGGCAGACCGTAGGTCCAGGCGCCGAAGTACTCGCCGCCGTAGAACGCGGCCCAGTCGGCCTCGCTCTCGAGCCTGTGGTCGGCGCCGCAATCGATGACGATCGTGTCGGCGGGCAGTGCGGCCGTCACCTCGCCAGACTTGCCGTGCGGCAAGGCGAGGAACACGACGTCGTGACCGGCGAGGGTCGCGGCATCCGTCGGCTGCAGCACCAGGTGGGCCAACGAGCGCAGGTGCGGTTGCACGGCGATCAGGGGCTGGCCCGCGTTCTGGTTTGCGGTGACCGTGGTCACCTCGAACTCTGGATGAGCGGCGAGCAACCGAAGAAGCTCACCGCCCGCGTAACCACTGGCACCGGCCACGGCAACGGATAAAGACATGGCTCTACCTTAATGATGAGGAGGGACGAAAAGGGATGATGCGGCGACGGTTCACCGAGACCGACCCCGATCATTCAGAACGGGTGGCTGCGAGGTTGAACGTCGCCTATCGTCGCTCGTCGGGCTGGCGTCGCAGCCCCGGTGCACGGCGCGCCGACAGACGCAGGCTGATGCGTGCGTCGGTGGCGGGAGTCGTGGTCACGTTCTCGACAGTAGTGCACTGTCGCGGGCTGGTGCGAATCGCTAGCCTTGAAATGGATGCTCATTCGAGCCCCAAGCACCCGCCCAGACGAGGGAGACCCATGCAGGACGCCGACGAACTATTCGCACTCGTTCCGGTGGGGGACATCGCCAAGCAACTGGGGATTCCGGAGAACGTCGCCCGGGATGCGGTGTCGCAGGTGATCCCGACCCTGTTGAGCGGGATGGCCGCCAACGCCAGCGACAGCAGCGGAGCCGCCTCTCTGGAGCGGGCTCTCGCCGGGCACGCCGGGGCGGTTCCCTCAGCGTCGGTGAGCGAGATCGACACCGACGACGGCGAGAAGATCGTGAGCAACGTCTTCGGCTCCCGCAAGAACGATGTTGTCGCGGCCGTCGCGAGCACCGGCGACAGCACCGTTACCAAGGACATCATCGCCAAGGTGCTGCCGATTGTGGCTCCGATCGTCATCTCGTGGCTGGCCTCGCGATTCCTCGGCAAGAAACAGGCCTCCACGGCCGAGTCGGCCTCCCCCGCGCCATCCGGCGGCATCGGAGAAATCCTCGGCGGACTGCTCGGTGGCGCAAAAGGTTCATCGCCCGGAGGCAACATCCTGGGAAGCGTGCTCGGCGGCCTCCTCGGCGGCGGTAAGCGGTAGCCGCTACTCGCGCAGCACCGCTCCCATCCTCGACGCGGCAAGTGCGACGGCTGCGGACTTCGCCTCGGTCGCCTCGGCTGCCGTCAGGGTGCGGTCGGTGGCCCTGAACCGGAGCGCGAAGGTCAGCGACTTGCTGCCATCCGCAATTCCGGTGCCGCGGTAGTCGTCAACGAGCGACACGTTCTCGAGCAGGTCGCCAGCACCTTCGACGAGCAGCGCGAGCAGTTCGCCGGCACGCACCGCCTCGGGCACGACGAGCGTCAGATCCTGGGTCGCGGCCGGGAACGACACGATCGGCGTCGGCGCGATCTCGACGGCGCCGAGCTCGATGAGCGCGTCGAGATCGAGCTCGAGCACCGCCACCACCCTCGGCAGGTCGAGCTCTGCCGCCAGTGACGGCAGCAATTCCCCCGCGTAACCGACCACACGATCGCCCGAGCGCAACTCCGCGGTTCGGCCCGGGTGCATGGCCTTGTGGGCTCCCGTGGTGACGGTGAGCGGAGACGCAAGCACAGCGGCGAGGTGCTGAGCCGCGCTGATGGCGTCAGACAGCCCGCGCTGGATCGACGACTGACCGGGCTGCTTCGCTACGGCGTCACCCACGAAGAGCGCGGCGACGTGCCACGGCTGTGCCGGGATGCTGCCGCGCAGTTTCTCCAGCAGCTCGGCCGACGGAAGCTCGTTGCCCGCGGGCAGCGTGTCCACGCCATAGGTTCGGCCGGATTCCGGAAGGAACACGGTGCCGACCTCGAAGACGGCGAGGTCGGTGAGACCGCGCGACAAGTTGCGCCTGGCGACCGAGATCAGACCGGGAAGCAGCGAGGTGCGAAGCAGCGCGGCCTCGGAGTCGATGGCGTTCGCCAGCGCCACCGCGGGCACTGCTCCCGTCAGCGGTGAACCGAACAGGTCGTTCGACGCCTGGCTGAGGAACGGGTAGGCCAGCACCTCGGTGAGACCCGCGGATGCCAGCGACGCCGACGCAGATCGGCGCAGTCGCTGCTCGCGCGTGAGTCCACGCCCGGGAGGAGCCACCGGCAGCACCGAGGGAATGCGGTCGTAGCCGACAATGCGGGCGACCTCCTCGGCGAGGGTGGCGCGGTCGGTGAGGTCGGGACGCCAGGTCGGTGGGGTGACCGAGTGACCGCCGGTCGTGGCATCCACCGCACACCCGATGTCGACCAGTGATGTCGTGATCTCGTCGGGGCTGAACTGCACTCCGATGAGGCCTTCGATGTAGCCGTCGGCCAGCTCGATGGGCGTCGGCGCAACCGACGTGTCGAGCACAGAGCCGAGCTCGTCGGCGGTTCCCGCGCCCAGTTCGACCAGCAATTCGACGACCCTGGCGGCAGCGACCTGCGCGATCGCCGGGTCGACTCCGCGCTCGAAGCGACGGGATGCTTCACTGGGCAGCTTGTGGCGCCGGGCCGTTCGCGCGATCGAGGTCGGATCGAAGTTCGCGGATTCGACCAGCACGTTCGTCGATGTCGTGTCGATCTCGGTGGAGGCTCCACCCATCACACCGGCGAGCCCGATGGCACCAGAACCGTCGGTGATGAGCAGGTCTTCTGCCGCGAGGGTGCGCACCTTGTCGTCGAGGGTGGTGAGGGTCTCACCCGCGGCCGCCCTGCGAACGATGATGCCGCCCGAGAGCTTGTCGAGGTCGTACGCGTGGGTCGGCTGCCCCAACTCGAGCATCACGTAGTTGGTGATGTCGACGGTCAGCGAGATGCTGCGGATGCCGGCGAGCCCGAGCCGGGCGATCATCCAGGGCGGAGTCGGCCTGCTGGCATCGATGCCGCGCACGACCCGGGTGGTGAACACGCTTGCGCCGATCCTGCCGCGAATCGGGGCAACGTCGTCGACGGTGACCGAGAATCCGGTGCCGGCCACCGGCGAGGAGGCGAGAGCCGGGTCGCGGAAGGTTGCGCCGGTGGAGTGGGAGTATTCGCGGGCGATGCCGCGAATCGAGAACGCGTAGCCGCGGTCGGGGGTGACGTTGACCTCGACGGCGAAGTCGTCGAGACCGAGCAGCGGTACGGCCTCGGCACCGACCACCGGATCGAGCCCGAGGCTCTTCAGCAGCAGGATTCCCTCGTGCTCATCGCCCATACCGAGCTCGCGGGCAGACGCCATCATCCCGTCCGACACGTGACCGTAGGTCTTCCGCGCCGCGATCGGGAACGGTCCGGGAAGAACCGCACCCGGAAGGGACACGACGACCTTGTCGCCCACGGCGAAGTTGTGCGCCCCGCAGACGATGCCTCGAGGTTCGGCTTCGCCGACATCCACCTGGCACCAGTTGATCGTTTTGCCATTTGACTGCGGCTCTGACGTGAATTCGAGCACCTGGCCGACCAGGATGGGGCCGCTCAGGTCGAAGTCGTGAACGTCTTCTTCCTCGAAGCCGACCTTCACCAGGGCCGCATGAATCTGCTCATGAGTGACGTCGAGCGGGATGTCGACGAACTCACGCAACCAACTGATCGGAACGCGCATCAGACCACCATCCCAAACTGCTGAGAGAAGCGGATATCGCCCTCGACCATGTCGCGCATGTCATTCATGTCGTTGCGGAACTGCAGGGTGCGCTCGATACCCATACCGAACGCGAACCCCTGATACACCTCGGGGTCAATGCCTGCTGCGCGCAGCACATTGCTGTTGACCATGCCGCACCCGCCCCACTCGACCCAGCGCGCGCCGCCCTTGGCGTTCGGCTGCCACACGTCCATCTCGGCGCTCGGCTCGGTGAACGGAAAGTAGTTGGGGCGAAGACGAATCTGGGCGTCGTCGCCGAACATCGCCCGTGCGAGGTGTTCGAGCGTGCCGCGAAGGTGCGCCATCGTCAGGCCCTTGTCGATCGCGATGCCCTCAATCTGGTGGAACACCGGCGTGTGGGTGGCATCGAGTTCGTCTTTGCGGAAGACCTTGCCAGGAGACACCACGTAGACCGGCAGATCGCGTGTCAGCAGCGACCGGATCTGCACGGGGCTGGTCTGCGTGCGCAGCACCAGGTGGCTGTCGACCGGGTCGACGAAGAACGTGTCCTGTTCGCTGCGCGCCGGGTGATCTTCGTCCATGTTGAGAGCGTCGAAGTTGAACCACTCGTTCTCGAGTTCAGGACCCTCCGCGATCTCCCAGCCCATGGCGATGAAGACGTCGCTCATTCGTTCCATGAGCAGGCTGAGCGGATGCCGCGCACCGGCGTTCCAACGGGATGCCACAGCCGTGACATCCACCGCCTCGTCGGCGAGACGCTGGTTCTCCTCGGCGACCGCAAGCTCCGCCTCGCGGGGTGCAAAAGCCTGGCCAACCCGGGCTCTGGCCTGTCCGACCAGTTTTCCGGCTGCCGCGCGATCCGCCGGATCGAGTGTCTTGAGGCTGCCGTTTAACCGCGCGAGCGGGGAGGACTCCCCCGCGTGCTCGGCGCGAGCGGCTCGCAATTCGGACATCGTCGTGGCTGTGGCGACTGCGGCCAAAGCGGCATCGACGGCCGCCGCTACGGCGCTTTCGGTGATGGGGGTGGATTCTGGCACAACACCAAAGTTTAGTCAGGCTACGGCGTGTGCCCTGCGTCGTTGTCTTTCCCGGCGCGCGTTTCGCTCGCACCCGCGATTCCGGCGCCACCCAGCTGGGCGATCACTTTCTCGATTCGCCTGGTTTTCGCGCCGCCTCGGCCCGAAGCCGTTCGACGGGCCACCAGCCTCGCGATCCACGACAGGGCCATGTTCACGGTGAGGTAAACGGCCCAAACCACGAAGAACAGGGTGAAGAGGTAGGTGGCGCCGAACGTTGTCGGCCCCTGCTTGAGAACGACGTTCAGAAGCTCCTGGTACCCGAGGATGAACGCAAGCGAGGTGTCTTTGAGCAACACAACGAGCTGGGCGATGATGATGGGCAGCATCTGGCGGAATGCCTGCGGGTACTCGATGGAGAATCGCGTCTGCAGCGGAGTCAGGCCGACCGCGAGTCCAGACTCGCGCTGGCCCTTGGGCAGCGAGGCAATCCCCGATCGCAGGGCCTCGCCGATCACGGCACCGTTGTACACGGCGAGGGCTCCGACACCGGCCCAGAACTGGCCGGTCGAGAACACCAGCAGCACGAAGAACATCATGAGCAGCACGGGCATCCCGCGCAGGAACTCGATCAGCACGATCGCGGGGATCCGGATCGCCGCTGTCATGGCGGTACGTGCCATGGAGAGCAGGATGCCGACCACCATGGCGAGTACCGCGGCAACGCCCGCCATCTGCAGGGTCGCGGAGAGTCCACGCCAGATCGTCCGGTAGAGGGCGAGGTCGCCCAGGATGTCCCACCTGCTGGCGTCGAAGATACCGGGCTGGGCTACACCGCCCGCATTGATGCGGGGCTGTGAGAGGAAAATGAAGATCGCAATCAAGCCCCCGAGGATCAGCGCACCGCCGATGATCGAGAGGATGAGCGAGAGACGCCGGGCCTTCGGGCCGGGTACGTCGTAAAGAACGTTTGTCATCGGCGCGCCATGACCCTTCGCTCGAGGTAGTTAGCGGCCTGACCGAGCGGCACCGTGATGACGAGATAGAACACGGCGACCGCGAGCAGGATTGCCACCGTCGCGTTGCCGTTGAACTGGATCACCTGACGCGACACGGCCACCAACTCGAACACGCTGAAGCCCGCGGCTACCGAGGTGTTCTTGGTGAGGGCGATCAGGACGTTGATGAGCGGAGGAATGACCATCCGGAGGGCCTGGGGAAGGATGACCAGGCTGAGGGTCTGGCCGAACCCGAGCCCGATTGCCCTCGCCGCTTCGGCCTGCCCCACCGAGACACCGTTCACGCCCGACCGCACCGCCTCGGCGACGAAGGGTGAGGTGTACAGGGTCAGGCCGATGGTGGCCGCGGTCGTGAAGTCGAAGCGCACTCCAAGTTGCGGCAGCACGAATGCGCAGAAGAACAACACCAGAGTGAGCGGGGTGTTTCTGAGGATCTCGGTGTACACCGTCGCAAACCCGCGAAGGGCCGGAACGGGTGAGATTCGTAGCGCCGCAACCAGGGTGCCAATAATCAGTGCCCCGATGCCAGACACGACAAGAAGCCGAAGGGTCACCAGAAACGCGTCGATGAACTTCGGGAAGTTCTCGATGATGGCATCCATGTGTCTCCTTTCATGTCGTGTGCCGACTGGGGAAGTGGCTCACCCTGTAAAACAGGATGAGCCACTTCAACCGTGATGCGCCTTAGCGCGACTCTAGTAGCGGTTCACTGCTGGCGGGTCGGGAAGCGGAAGCTCGGCTCCCGCAGTCTTCTCCCACGCAGCGGCCCACGTGCCGTCGCCGTATGCCTCTTCGAGCACGTCGTTGATGAACATGCGGAAGTCGGTGTCGTCCTTTGCAAGACCGATACCGTACGGCTCCTCGGTGAAGGGGTTACCCACGACCTCGAATTCACCGCCACTGTTCGCAGCGAGCCCCGCGAGGATCACGTTGTCGGTCGTGAGAGCGGCAACTGTACCCGCGCTCACCAGCGGCAGGCACTCAGCGTAGCCACCGAGGGAAGTGATCTGGTCGGTGTACTCGGCGATGTTCTTCTCGGAAGTTGAACCGGCAACGGTACATACCGGCTTGCCGGCGAGATCGTCCGGTCCGTTGATTCCGCCGGGGTTACCGGCAAGAACCAGGATGTCCTGGCCTGCGTTGTAGTACGGACCGGCGAAGGAGATGACTTCCTTGCGCTTGTCGTTGATCGTGTATGTCGCAACAACGATGTCGACCTGGCCTGACTCGATGAACGGCTCACGGTTCGCGGAGACGGTCTCCGTCCAGGTGATTCCACTCTCGGGGATGCCGAGCTTGGCTGCGATGAGCTTGCCGATCTCGACGTCGAATCCCTGCGGGTCGCCGCTGCCGTCGACCTGGCCGAAGAGAGGCTGGTCGAACTTGGTGCCGATCGTGATCTTTCCGGCTTCGTTGAGTGCTGCCATCGTGGAGCCGGCCTCGAACGAGACCTCTGCCTCTGGCGCGACCGTCTCGTCGGCGGTTGGTGCCGAAGAATCGGTGCAGGCGCTAAGCGCAAGCACTCCGGTAAGTGCGATGGCTGAGATCATTAGACCCTTTTTGAGTCTCATGGTTTCCTCCTGGTTGCTGTGTTTCTTAGCCCACTGGCTAGTGGGTAAGTACTTTCGAGAGGAAGTCTTGCGCTCTCGGGCTCTGGGGGTCTGTGAAGAACTTCTCGGGGGTGGCTTCTTCCACGATCTCGCCGTCCGCCATGAACAGCACTCGTTCCGCTGCCTTGCGGGCGAATCCCATTTCGTGGGTGACAACGACCATGGTCATACCCTCTTTGGCCAGCCCGACCATGACGTCCAGGACTTCGTTGATCATTTCTGGGTCGAGCGCTGAGGTCGGCTCGTCGAACAGCATGACCTTCGGGTCCATCGCGAGCGCGCGTGCGATCGCGACTCGCTGCTGCTGCCCGCCCGACAGCTGGGACGGCATCTTGGCGGCCTGGTTTGCCACCCCAACACGATCCAGCAGCTCCATCGCCCGCTTCTCAGCGTCAACTTTCGAGCGTTTGCGCACCTTGATCTGCCCGAGCGTGACGTTTTCGAGGATCGTCTTGTGGGAGAAGAGGTTGAACGACTGGAACACCATTCCGACATCGGCGCGCAAATGCGCGAGGGCTGCACCCTCGGCGGGGAGCGCCTGACCATCGATGGTGATCGTGCCGTCGTCGATGGTCTCGAGGCGGTTAATCGCCCGGCACAGTGTCGACTTGCCAGACCCACTCGGGCCGATGACGACGACGACCTCTCCACGATGAATGGTGGTGGTGATGTCTTTCAATACGTGAAGCTCGCCGTAGTGCTTATTCACGTGATCGACGACAACCAGAGGTTCCATGACCCCACCCAACCACACCGCGTCAAGGGGGGTCAACACGACACGGACGTTCGTAACCGACGCGTGACTCCGCGGAAACTCGCGATTTGTGCTAGACCGAGCGCTGGGCGAACGCGCTCTCGTACAGGCACACCGACGCGGCTGTCGCGAGATTCATCGATTCGGCGTGTCCGTATATAGGAACGGTGATCGCGCGGTCGGCGAGAGCGAAATGTTCATCAGACAAACCACGGGCCTCGTTGCCGAACAACCAGGCGGTCGGACCGCTCAGCGTGCCCGCGGTGCGCTCCGCCAAAAGATCGACACCCTTGATGTCGGCCGCAATGATCTGGAGTCCGGCATCCTTCGATTTTTCGATCACTGACTCGACGTCGGCGCCCACAGCGACGGGAATGTGGAACAGGGAACCGGTGGTCGCCCGAACCACCTTGGGGTTGTAGAGGTCGACGCTGCGACCCGTGAGAATTACCGCGTCTGCTCCGGCCGCATCCGCAGCCCGGATGATCGTGCCGGCGTTGCCGGGGTCGCGTACCTCCTCGAGGATCGCGATGAGCTTCGGCTCACCCCCGAGGATGTCTTTGAGGGAGGTGGGGAACTGCTTGCAGACGGCGATTACGCCCTGCGGGGTGACGGTGTCCGCCATGGCGTCGATGACAGCCTCTGTGACGAATTCGAGCTCAAGCCCGACCTCAGCCGCCATCCGTGAGATGGCGCCGTACCGTTCGGACGCCGTCGGGGTGGCGAAGAGTTCGACCAGCAGCTCGGGCCGGAACTCCAGAGCCTCCGAGACTGCTTGTGGACCTTCCAAAAGAAAAAGCCCGGTCTCGGACCGGGCATCCCTCCTGGACAGCTTGGCAACGGCTCTGACCCGGGGGGAACGTGGATTGTCAATCATGGTTCAAGTTTAGAGCGCGCTGGAGCTAAAAGAATCGCGCCAGCGATTCCGCAGGGTCGTGACGAAGTCACACCCGTGCCAGCGCCGAAGGAGCCCGCGACTGAGGTTAAAAACAGAAACCCCGAGCCGAAGCCCGGGGTCTCTGATGGTAGTGCGTTGGAACTAGGCGTTCACTCGCGGTGCGCTCGTGTCGGCCGGCAGTGCTGCCTTCGCGGTTGCGACGATCGCAGCGAACGTCGCGGGCTCGGTGACCGCAAGGTCAGCGAGGATACGACGGTCGACCTCGATGCCAGCCAGGTTCAAGCCCTGGATGAGGCGGTTGTACGTGAGGCCGTTTGCGCGTGACGCAGCGTTGATGCGCTGGATCCACAGGCGACGGAAGTCACCCTTGCGGGCACGGCGGTCGCGGTACGCGTAGACGAGGGAGTGAGTGACCTGCTCCTTGGCCTTGCGGTAGAGGCGCGAACGCTGGCCACGGTAACCCTTGGCACGTTCGAGGATGACGCGACGCTTCTTGTGGGCGTTTACTGCCCTTTTTACTCTTGCCATTGTTCTGTTTCCTGACCCTTACTTACCGAGAAGCTTCTTGATGACCTTGGCGTCCTGCGGAGCAAGGACCTGTTCCTGGTTCAGTGAGCGCTTGCGCTTGCCGCTCTTGACTTCCAGGTTGTGTCGCATGCCGGACTGCTGCTTCATAACCTTGCCGCTACCGGTCAGCTTGAAGCGCTTCTTGGCACCGGAGTGCGTCTTCTGCTTAGGCATCTTTTTCCTCTTCTTTGGTTGATACTGCTGCTGCCACCGGGGCGGGAGCCGCCTCGGCTACGTCTGGTGTGCTCGGGGCTGCAGTTTTGGCTGCACCGTCCTGAGCACGTGCTGGCTTGTTGGCCACCTTGCGAGCGTCAGCCTCGGCTTTCGCCGCAGCCTTCGTCTTGTGGGGGCCGATCACCATGACCATGTTGCGACCGTCGATCATCGGGGTCGATTCGACGGAACCGAACTCCGAAACATCTTCGGCAAACCTCTGGAGCAAGCGCACACCCTGATCTGGGCGGGACTGCTCACGGCCGCGGAACAAGATCATGGCTTTGACCTTGTCGCCTGCCGCGAGGAATCCCTCGGCGCGCTTGCGCTTCGTTTCGTAGTCGTGGGTGTCGATCTTCAGGCGGAAACGAACCTCTTTGAGGATCGTGTTCGCCTGGTTGCGACGAGCTTCTTTGGCCTTCTGGGCCTCTTCGTACTTGAACTTGCCGTAATCCATGATCTTGGCAACGGGAGGCTTGGAATTGGGAGCAACCTCAACCAAATCCAGGTCGGCCTCCACAGCCAGACGAAGAGCGTCTTCGATACGGACGACACCGACCTGCTCGCCGTTGGGGCCAACAAGACGGACCTCCGGAACGCGGATTCGGTCATTGGTACGGGGATCGCTGATGCGTGTTCTCCTTCTAGTACGTGTGGTCGCGACGGTTGTCGCACGGCACGGAAAGAGAAAACTTCACATGATGCACCCTGCTATTCGCCCAGCGCTATCACTGTCATTCGCATGACAGTGCACCGATCGAACGGGGTGTAACTACCCGGTAACCTTGAGAAGCGGTTGACAGGTGGGAGAATCTCCACTTTCGTATCCGGGGCAAGCCCCGGGAGCCTGTAGAAGAATAGCAGATACCGCGCCAAACAACTAAGGCCGAACGCTAAGGGAAATATGAGCGACGCACGTTTCGACACGGACAACGAGATCAGAGACATCTCTGAGGTGCCAGCGGTCGAGTTGATCAACACTGTCGTCGTGCATTTCATGAGCGCTGCTGCGGTCAAACTGGGCCTGTCCGATAACCCGGATGCGTCGGCAGACATCGACCTCGACGAAGCACGCAAACTCATCACCGTGCTCGCCGGCCTGGTCGTCGCTGCCGCACCGGAGATCGGCGACCAGCATGCGCGGCCCCTGCGCGATGGACTGCGGTCGCTGCAGCTCGCCTTCCGCGAAGCATCGACGTTCCCGGATGCCCCCGGCAAGGGTCCAGGCGAGAAGCTCACCGGCCCCGTCAACTGACTGCGGAGCTATTGCACGCTGACCAGTTGCAGCGCCAGCGAATCGACGCGGGTGGCAATGAGTTCATCCTCCGCCCAGCGTTGCTGGAGTCGGGCTACCACGTCGTCGAGCGCCTTCCGGTCGAGCCCCGGCACGAGCGACAGCTGCACGATCAACTCGGGCCCGGCAAGCCTCGCACCGGCGTCACCGGGGGCGAGCTGCACCGCAGCGACCGAGGGCTCGGGCTCTGCGGCATCCATGAACGCTGACAATACGTCGGTGTCGAGGTAGCTGGGCAGCCAGGGTTGTGACTGCGCGAGCGCCCACAGCGCGGGACGTCTCAACGCGAATTCGGTGACGCTGGTGGGATCGAGCACGACGAGATCGGTGCTTTCGCTGGCCGCGGCCAGTGCCACTCGCGCCACCGTGGCCGGCACGGGTCGAGCCGCAGGGTTCCACGCAGACATAGCGGCGACGGAAGTGAAGGCCGGCAGCACACTTCGACCATCCGGCCCCATCACCGTCACGATCGACAGCTCCTGGCTCTTGTCGATGGCATGACCGTGCTCGCTCGTGCCGAGCTCCCCTGCCACGGCGACCAGCGGAATGAGCAGTCGCGCGTCGCGCAATGCATCGACCACCTCAGACTCGCCGAGTTCGCCAGCGCGAAAACGCCGGAGGGCCTCGATGAGCTTTTCCGGTGCCGAGCCGTCATCCGCAGACGGCTCACTGGCGGCAAAGCTGCGACCAGCCCATGGCACGCCCGCCGAATCGCTCATTCCACTACTTGGATGCTACGTCGATGGCCTCAACGAGAGTGAAGGCCTTTGCGTACAGCGCCTTGCCGACGATCGCACCCTCGACACCGAGAGGAACGAGCTCGCGCAGGGCGGCGATGTCGTCGAGGTTCGCGACTCCACCCGATGCGATGACCGGGCGATTGGTGCGATCAGCGACCTGGCGGAGCAGTTCGAGGTTCGGGCCCTTGAGGGTGCCATCCTTGGTGACGTCTGTCACGACGTAACGGCAGCAGCCCGCCGCCTCCAGCCTGTCGAGGACAGTCCAGATGTCGCCACCCTCCTGGGTCCAGCCGCGGGCGGCCAGAGTGGTTCCGCGAACGTCGAGTCCAACGGCGATGGCCTCGCCATACTCGGCGATCACGTGAGCCGCCCACTCGGGGTTCTCCAGTGCTGCAGTGCCGAGGTTGATGCGCTTGGCGCCCGTCGAGAGTGCCGCCTCCAGGCTGGCATCGTCCCTGATTCCGCCAGACAACTCGATGTTCACCCTCTTGGGAGTGTTCTTGATGACCTTGCGGATGACTGCGTGGTTGCTTCCGCGACCGAAAGCAGCATCGAGGTCAACGAGGTGAATCCACTCGGCGCCCTGATCCACCCATTCCTGGGCGGCGTCCACAGGATTGCCGTAGCTGGTCTCGGTGCCGGCCTCGCCCTGTGTGAGACGCACGGCCTTGCCCCCAGCCACGTCGACGGCGGGCAGGAGAACCAGCCCTGGGCTCTTTGCGAACTCACTCATAGTGTCTCCAGCCAATTCTTCAGAAGTCGGATTCCAGCTTCACCAGACTTCTCTGGGTGGAACTGTGTTGCGGTCAGGGGCCCGTTTTCGACGGCGGCAAGGAATCTGCCACCGTGTTTCGCCCACGTGAGCTTAGGCTGCGGGAACGGATCGTGCACCTCGAGCGTCCACTCCTGGACGGCATACGAATGCACGAAGTAGAAACGCTCGTCTCGAATTCCCTCAAAGAGCTCCGTGTCTTCGGGCGTTTCGACGGTGTTCCACCCCATGTGGGGCAGGATCGGGGCATCCAGCTGGGTGACCACGCCGGGCCACTCCCCCAGTCCGGGCGTGTCGTTGCCGCGCTCGACGCCGTGCTCGAACAGCACCTGCATGCCCACGCAGATGCCGAGCACTGGCCGGCTGCCCGTGAGGCGCTTCTCAACGATCGCACCGCCACGAACCGCGGCCAGCTGCCTGGCCACGGCCTCGAAGGCACCGACACCGGGCACGAGAAGGCCGTCGGCGGATTCCGCGACGGAACGGTCTGAACTCAGGGTGACATTGGCACCGGCCAGCTCGAGCGCTTTCGCGGCCGAGTGGACATTACCGGAGCCGTAGTCGAGGATGACGACGGAGGGGTTGATCACGTCAGAGCGCACCCTTAGTCGAGGGGATGCCGCTGACACGGGCATCCGGTTCAATCGCAATGCGCAGTGCGCGGGCGAACGCCTTGAACTCAGCCTCGGCGATGTGATGTGGGTCACGCCCACCCAGAACGGTGATGTGCACCGTCAAACCGGCGTTGAATGCGATCGCCTCGAAGACGTGTCGCACCATTGATCCGGTGAAGTGACCGCCGATCAAGTGGTGCTCGAACCCCACCGGCTCTCCGGTGTGCACCAGGTACGGACGGCCGGAAACGTCGACAACGGCCTGCACGAGAGCCTCGTCGAGAGGAACAAGCGCGTCACCGTATCGCGAAATTCCGGCCTTGTCGCCCAGCGCCTGCTTGAGCGCAGTGCCGAACGTAATGCCGATGTCTTCGACGCTGTGGTGAACGTCGATGTGCGTGTCGCCGGTGGCCGCAACATCAAGGTCGATGAGTGAGTGCTTCGAGAGCGCGGTGAGCATGTGATCGAAAAATGGCACTCCGGAATTGATGGTGGAGGTGCCGGTGCCGTCGAGATCGATGCTCAGCTCGATACTGGACTCGCTTGTCGACCGGCTCAGGCTGGCCGTGCGGTGTGCAGTCATCCTTGAATCCTACCGACCCCGTCGGCCACAGACTGCGTCGAGTGACCCTTGAGGCTCGTCAGCGCATCGAGGAAGATCTCGGTCTCCTGTTCGGTGCCGGCCGACACCCGCAGGTGATGCGGGATGCCCACATCCCGAATCAGAATTCCCTGTTCAAAGAGCGCCTCGAAGGTGGCGTGAGGGTCGGCGACCCCACCGAAAAGCACGAAGTTCGACTGACTCGGCAGCGGGCTGTATCCCAGCGAGGGAAGGGTGGCGATGATCAGGTCGCGCTGTGCCTTGATGTCATCGACCATGGCGAGCATCTCCGGCGCATGGGCGAGCGCAGCGACAGAGGCCGCCTGCGTGAGAGCCGAGAGGTGATAAGGCAAACGCACCAGCCGCAACGCGTCGGTGATTGCGGGGTCGGCAGCCAGGTAACCGAGCCGAGCGCCGGCAAAGGCAAACGCCTTGCTCATGGTGCGCGAAATGATCAGCCGCGGCCGCCCCTCCAGCAGGGTCAGCGCGGTGTCACCGTCAGCGAATTCCGCGTAGGCCTCATCGATCAGCAGGATGCCCGGAGTCGCGTCATACGCAGCAACGATGGTCTCGAGCGCGAGTGCGGTGCCCGTGGGATTGTTGGGCGAGCACAGGAACACGATGTCGGGCTGTTCCCGCTCGATCGCGGCCACCACGGTCTCTGGCGAGATCGCGTAGCCGGAATCGCGCTCAGCCGTCACCCAGCGGGTTCCCGTCGCGTTGGCGATGATCGAGTGCATGGAGTACGTCGGAGGGAAGCCGAGAACACTGCGACCGGGTCCGCCGAATACCTGCAAAGTCTGCTGCAGGATCTCGTTCGAACCGTTGGCCGCCCAGATGTTGTCTGGGGTGAGTCCGTGGCCCAGATAGGCCGCCAGCGACTCCCTCAAATCGGTGAACTCGCGATCGGGATACCGGTTCACACCCATCACCGCTATGGCGAGTGCCCTGACGATGTCCGTCGCCACCGCTTCCGGGATGGCATGGGTGTTTTCGTTGACGTTCAGCTGGATCGGGACGTTCTCCTGGGGAGCCCCGTATGGGCTGAGGCCACGCAGGTCATCGCGGATCGGAAGATCAGAAAGGCTAGTCACCCGACAAGCCTATGCGTGTTGCGGGAGGCGCTATTTCTGCGCGGACTGCGCCTGGGTGTACTGCGCGGGAATCGCGAGTTCCTGGCCGGCGAACACGTCTGAGGATGTCAACTGGTTGAGCCGAACGATCTGATCGATCACGTCACGGGGGTCTGCCGTCGGTGCGAGCTCACCGGCAAGATGCCACAGCGTCTCGCCCGATGTCACGGTCTCGTACTGGAAGTCGACATTCGACCCTTCCAGGGAGGCCGTCGCTTGACCGCCGTTGAGCGCGATCATCATGGCAACGATGACGAGCGGTGTTGCCACGATGGCGGTCAGCACTGACCTCCCGCGCTGGGTCATCTTGAGTCGCGGCTGGTTCGACGCCGTGCTGAACGTGGTGGGTGTCGCAATTGCGGTGCTCATCATGTGCTCCTTACAAAATTTCGTATCCGGCACTCGGCCGGGAGTGCCGGATACGAAGCGCTTGATCTATCACTGCTTGTTGAGGCTGGGTAACCGTGTTAGAAGATCTATTCCGAACATACATTCGAATAGGCACGATATCAAGCACATATTCGAACGTTCCACCGACATTCGTGACGAAACACTAGAACAGGTGTTTGTTTTAGAGCTATCCAGCGGATACAGTTTCGAATGAGCCACCGACATTGGGTCGAGAGGCCGAGGAATGGGGAGATCATGAGCGCCGACATTCGCAGCGGTGGCACACGCAGACGGAAGAGCCTGAGCGACAAGCAGCTCGCCATTCTCGATGTCATCCAGCGCTCAGTCTCCGGCAGGGGTTACCCGCCGAGCATGCGTGAGATCGGCGACGCCGTGGGGCTCTCCTCGCTATCGAGCGTCACCCACCAGCTCAACCAGCTTGAACTGAGCGGATACCTGCGCCGCGACCCCAACCGCCCGCGTGCGATGGAGGTGCTGATCGACCTCCCATCGATCGACGGCGGCGCAGAGGTGCCGCCCGAAAGCACGGTCTCGGTCGGAGACGCCGTGATGGTTCCCCTAGTCGGCCGCATCGCCGCCGGCATCCCGATCACCGCCGAGCAACACATCGACGAGGTCTTCCCGCTCCCCCGCCAGCTCACCGGAAAGGGCGAACTCTTCATGCTGAAGGTCGTGGGTGAGTCGATGATCGATGCGGCCATTTGCGATGGCGACTGGGTTGTCGTTCGCCAGCAGAACACCGCCGAGAATGGCGACATCGTCGCCGCCATGCTCGATGACGAAGCGACGGTGAAGGTGTTCAGGCAGCGAGACGGTCACACCTGGCTGCTGCCCCGTAACTCCAACTTCGAACCGATTCTGGGCGATCATGCCCAGGTGCTCGGCAAAGTCGTCACGGTGCTCCGCTCGGTATAGCAGCTGCGCCGTCGGTGGTGGAGTCTCGGATCATGCGTTGGGGTCCGCTCACCCTCGTCGCGGTCCTGGCGCTGTCCGGATGCTCGGCTGCTGCATCCCAGGATGCCCCGGACGGGCTCTCACTGAGCGTCTACCAGAACAGAACTGACGTCGAAGCCCGAAAGCTGGAGGTCTCGTTTCGGAACGAGACGGGAAGCGCTCTTACCGTTTCGCGGCTTGAGTTGCGGGCCGGGCAGTTCACGGGCGCGGCTATCTGGCCCAAAGACTCGACGACGATTCCGGATGGCGTGACGATGTCGCTTCCCGTTCCGCTTCCCGAGCCTGCGTGTGACTCCACCCCGACGGATGCTGTGGTCGAATTCGACTACACCCTCGCCGACGGGCGCGCCGGTACCGCCATCGCCACACCCGTTGACGAGCTTGAGCGCCTGCCGGGCATCCGTGACGACGACTGCATAGCCGTCTCTGTCGCGTCAGTGGTCTCGGTGCGGCTGGATTCGGCCCCGCGGCTCTCGTCCGTCGCCGGGCGCGCCGTGATCGAGCTCGACCTCGCGCTCACTCCCACCGGGGCGTCCGGTTCGGCGCACCTGACCAGCGCCGCCAGCACGACCCTGCTGGCACCCGTGGATCCGGACGGCGCCGACGCCAGCGAGCTCCCCATCGACCGCACCATCGTCGGCAACGATGCACCATCGACGGTGACCCTGCGCTACGCCCCGAACCGGTGCGACGCGCATGCAATTGCCGAAGATAAACGCGGAACCATCATCCCCATCGCAGCCACAACGTCAGACGGATTCGAGGGTCGGCTGTACGTCAGCGCGCCCGATGATGTGCGTGATGCGCTGTACGACTTCGTTCGCACGGCCTGCGGGTTGCCGACGGGCTAGACACCCGCCTTCGCGCGCGCGGCACGGGTCGCCTCGATGATGTTCTTCAACGACTCCACGGTCTCGTCGTACCCGCGGGTCTTGAGCCCGCAATCGGGGTTGACCCAGACCTGTCGTTCCGGAATCGAGCCGAGCGCGATGTCGATCAGTTCGCTCACCTCGCTCACCGACGGAATGCGAGGGGAATGGATGTCATACACGCCCGGGCCGATTCCCCGACCGAACCCGCTCGACTCGATGTCGGGCACGACCTCCATCCTGGAGCGCGCCGCCTCGATGGACGTCACATCGGCGTCGAGCCTGTTGATCGCATCGATGACAACGCCGAATTCGGAGTAGCAGAGGTGCGTGTGGATCTGGGTGCGGTCGGCGACGCCGGCGGTCGCGAGACGGAATGATCCGACCGACCAATCCAGATAGTCCTCGTGATCTTTCTTCTTCAGCGGAAGCAGCTCGCGGAGTGCCGGCTCGTCGACCTGGATGATTCCGATGCCGGCATTCTCGAGGTCGTCGATCTCATCGCGCAAGGCAAGCGCCACCTGGTTCGCGGTGTCCCTGAGCGGCTGGTCATCCCGAACGAAAGACCAGGCAAGGATCGTGACCGGGCCAGTGAGCATGCCTTTGACCGGCTTCTGCGTCAACGACTGGGTGTAGGCCGACCATTCGACGGTGATCGGAGCGGGTCGGGAGACATCGCCCCACAGGATCGACGGACGCGTACAGCGGGAACCGTACGACTGCACCCACCCGTTCTGGGTGACCGCGAAGCCGTCGAGGTTCTCGGCAAAATACTGCACCATGTCATTTCGCTCGGGCTCGCCGTGCACAAGCACATCGAGACCGATCTCTTCCTGCAGGTCGACGACGCGCTTAATCTCGTCGCGCATGGCCTGCTTGTAGCCGTCCTCTGACAGACGCCCAGCGACGAGTGCGGCCCGCTGCCTGCGGATGTCGCCGGTCTGCGGGAACGACCCGATCGTCGTCGTCGGCAGGAAGGGCAAGTCGAGGGCAGCATCCTGCGCTGCGAGTCGCTGGTCGTAGTCACCCCGCGAGAAGTCGGCAGCGGTGAGGCCGGCTACGCGCGTTCGCACCGCTGCGTCTCGCACACCCTCGGCGTGCTGGCGATCGATGAGAGCGGTGGATGCGGCATCCAGTTCCGCCTGAATCGCACCCTTGCCGTCGACGAGCCCCTTGGCGAGGGTGGCTACCTGGGCCACTTTCTGGTCGGCGAACGCCAGCCACGACTTCAGCTGGTCAGACAGCAACGGTTCGTCTGTGACGTCATGCGGAGTGTGGAAGAGGCTGGTTGAGCTGGAGACCGCGACGTTCGGCGAAAGCGCACGCAGCGCTTCGAGTGACGCCAACCCCGCCTCGAGGTTTCCTCGCCAGATATTGTGTCCATCGACGACCCCGCCGACCAGGACCTTGTCTGTTGTCACGCCGCTCGGCAGGTCACCCTTCACCAGGTCGATGCCGATCGCCTCCACCGGGGTGCCGATCAGCACCGGGAGGGCGTCGTCAAGGGAGCCGTACGGTGCCGAGACGAAGATGCTCGGCCGCACTGCAGCATTACCGAGAAGGTCATAGGCGCGCTGGGTTGCCGCGAGAACGACAGCGCGGTCGACCTCGATGCTCTCGCTGACGAGAGCTGGCTCGTCGAGCTGAACCCATTCGGCGCCGACGGCCGTCAGGGCCGCGAGGAGCTCCGCGTACACCGGGATCAGGTCGTCGAGGCGGTCCAGCGGCTGGTAGCCCTCCGGGGCTTCCTCCGACGCCTTGCTGAGCAGCAGAAGGGTGACCGGTCCGACGATGACAGGACGGGTGCGGAAGCCGCTGGCCGTCGCCTCGGCGACCTCACGAAGCAGCCTGTCCGAGGCGAGGTGCAGGGTCGTCTCGGGCCCAATTTCCGGCACGAGGTAGTGGTAGTTGGTATCGAACCACTTTGTCATTTCGGCGGGGGTATCGCCGCCCTCACCGCGAGCGATGGTGAAGTATCCCGCGAGGTCGATCGAACCGTCATCGGCCACCAGTCGCTGGAATCTCGTGGGGATCGCACCAACCGTGACCGCGGCGTCGAGCACCTGGTCATAGAACGAGAAGGCCTCGGGAATCGATGAGTCTGTGCGGCCGAGGCCGAGGGCGAGCAACCGTTCGCGGGTCACCCTGCGCAGGTCGGCCGCGGTCGCCTCCAGCTCTGCTGCCGAGGTCGTGCCGGCCCAGAATGATTCGACCGCTTTCTTCAGTTCGCGGCGACGGCCAATTCTCGGGTACCCGAGAATCGTGCCGGTGGGGAATGCGGGTGATTTCGTCATGCTGACTCTTTCTGTCGATCGAGCAGCCCTGCTCCGCGGAGAACCGCGAGCACTGGCTCGTGCTGGTTAAAGGTGTACAAGTGCAATCCGCTCGCCCCGCCCGCAAGCACTTCGCTGCCGAGCGCGATTGCGTGATCGATGCCGATGCGACGTTGTGCGGCCTCGTCCGGCGCCGCCGCGAGCTCGCGCTCGAGGGCGACGGGCGTTGACTCTCCGGTGAGCTCAAGAATCCGGGCCAGGCGCTGCGAACTGAGAACCGGCATGATGCCGGGCAGGATGCGCATCGTCACGCCCGCCTCCCGTGCCTTTTCGACGAAGCCGAGATACTCATCGGCATGGAAGAAGAGCTGAGTGATGGCGAGGTTCGCTCCGGCCGCTTCCTTCGCGAGAAGGGTGTCGAGATCCTGCGACACCGAACGTGAGCGCGGATGCCCGTTCGGGAAGGCGGCGACCGCGATCGTCACCTTGCTTCCGCTGGCAATCCGCTTGGCGTCGGGGAATCCCGGGACCTCGTGGAATGCGAACTGCTCGCGTTCGGCCTGGACACGGTGGATGAGCTGGACGAGTTCTCCGGCGCTGCCCAGGTCACCGAGAAAAGCGTCGGTCTCGAGGGCGCCCTCGGGGGGATCTCCTCGCAGGGCAAGAAAGCTGGTGACCCCGGCGTCGAGGAATTCGCGGATCAGCTGGCTTGCCTGAGAGTAGGACGATCCGACACAGGTCAGGTGCGCCATCGCCTGCACGCTGGTGCCGGCCAGGATGCGCCCCAGGACGCTGAGGGACGGCTCGCGCGAGCTGCCATTCGCGCCGTACGTGACCGAAATGAATTCGGGGTTTGCTGCAACAAGGTGAGCGAGCGAAGCGTAGAGGGAAGCCTCAGCCCGCTCCGAACGCGGCGGGTACAGCTCAAAGGAGAACGTGGTCACCAGATCCCCTTCGGTCAGTTTCTCCGAGTGGGCGGGTGCCGGGCTCGGCTGTCGCTCATGTCAGGCGCGGTGCCCGAACATCATCAAGTCTAGGCAGGGTCGCCGCGGCGTGACTTTCTGTTACGCCGAACGACCTACCTCACGAACTCCTGCAGCTCGGCCACTCTGGCGGGGTGCACCATCGCCTTCACCTCGGTGCCGTCTTCCTTGTAGTCCGTCGAGATGACCCGACCCTGCACGTGCAGCCGCGAGATCACGTCGCCGCGGTCGTACGGCACCAGCATCGAGAGTTCGACTTCGGGGGCCGGGAGCAACTCAGCGATGCGGGCAAGCAGCTCGTCAACGCCCTCACCCGTTCGTGCCGACACGAAGATCCCGCTCGGCTCGAGAGCCCTGATGAGCATTCTCTGGTCATCATCAGCGAGGTCGCTCTTGTTGAAAACCACAATCTCGGGGAGATCACGAGCGCCCACGTCGCCGATCACATTGCGGACGGTGGCGAGTTGTGCGCCGGGGTCGGGATGGGAGGCATCCACGACGTGCACGATGACGTCAGACTGGCCGACCTCCTCGAGGGTGGAGCGGAATGCTTCGACCAGTTGCGGAGGCAGGTTGCGCACGAATCCGACGGTGTCGCTCAGCGTGTACAGGCGACCATCTTCGGTGGTCGACTTTCGCACGGTCGCGTCGAGGGTGGCGAACAGGGCGTTCTCGACGAGCACACCGGCTCGGGTGATCCTGTTCAGCAGGCTCGACTTGCCGGCGTTGGTGTACCCGGTGATGGCAACGCTCGGCACCTCGAAACGGTTTCGGTTCGCGCGCTTGGCCTCTCGCGCCGGCGCGAAGCCCTTGATCTGCTTTCGCAGCCGCGACATCCGGGTGTGGATGCGGCGACGGTCGAGCTCGATCTTGGTCTCACCCGGTCCGCGGCTGCCCATTCCTGCCCCGGCGCCACCCACCTGGCCACCGGCCTGGCGTGACATCGACTCACCCCAACCACGCAGGCGAGGGAGCAGATATTCGAGCTGAGCCAGTTCGACCTGGGCCTTACCTTCACGGCTGCTGGCATGCTGGCTGAAAATGTCGAGGATGACCGCGGTACGGTCGATCACCTTCACCCCCACGATGTCCTCGAGCGCGCGGCGCTGGCTCGGCGCCAACTCCGTGTCGGCAATCACGGTGTCTGCACCG
Organism: Salinibacterium sp. G-O1; assembly: GCF_030063305.1. GTDB lineage: Bacteria > Actinomycetota > Actinomycetes > Actinomycetales > Microbacteriaceae > Rhodoglobus. The sequence goes on along the minus strand of NZ_JASISV010000001.1, from coordinate 1,268,342 downwards.
GTTGCTGCGACGACACCGCGAAGCTCCTGCGCCTTGCCCTTGCCGAAGAAGGTGCTGGGATCGGGGTTGGCACGCTTCTGCAGCAGCCCGTCGAGCACGACCGCACCCGCGGTCTCCGCCAGCGCAAACAGCTCGCGCAGCGAGTTCTCGGCCTCCTGCAGGTTGCCCTGGTTGTAGATGCCGATGAGCACCACGTTCTCGATGCGCAGCTGCCGATACTCGACCTCCGTCACATCCTGAAGCTCGGTCGACAGTCCAGCGACGCGACGCAGCGACTGGCGGTCTTCGCGATCGAACTGGTCGCCGTCGCGGTCGCCCTCATAGTGGTTGTCGGTCTGCAGCGCCTGGGCGTTGCCAGAACCGAACAGGGTGTACCCGGCGGATCGCGCGCTGTCGGTGGCGAGCACACGCTCGACCGCGTCGGCGCCGGTGCCGGAGGTCTGGTCTGTGATGGATTCAGTCATTGGGTTAACCCTACTTTCGTAGTCTTCGGTAAGTTTCTCTGCATGACCAGTGAGCATTATTTCTCCTCGACCCCGGGGAGTGAGCTCAAAACCCGCACGATTCACGCGCGGCTGGGTGGTCGGGATGTCGAGCTGACCACGGCCAATGGCGTGTTCAGCCCCGAGCGTATTGACGTGGGGACGCAGGTTCTGCTGTCGAGCGTGCCCGCTCCGCCTCCCGGCGGGAACCTGCTGGATCTTGGCTGCGGCTGGGGGCCCGTAGCCCTCACACTCGCGCTTGAATCACCTCATGCGACCGTGTGGGCTGTGGACGTCAACGAGCGCGCACTGGATCTGGTGCGGGCGAACGCCGAAAAATTGTCCATACCGAACATTAAAGCAGCAACGCCTGAGAATGTTCCCGACGATGTGACCTTCACGACGATTTGGTCGAATCCGCCGATCCGGGTCGGCAAACACGAACTGCATGGGATGCTCGAGAAGTGGCTGCCACGCCTCGACAGCGACTGCGACGCCTGGTTGGTCGTTCAGCGCAATCTGGGGTCCGACTCACTTCACCGCTGGCTGCAGGCGACCTTCCCGGACGACTTCAGTTTCGTTCGGGCCGCGACCAACAAGGGATACCGAGTGCTGCGGGCGCGCCGGCGCTGAGCGTCAGACCTCGAGCTCACCCACAAAAACCATCTCGGCTGGCCCGCTGAGCGACACGTGTTCGCCGTCTTCCGTGGGGAACATCCGCACGCCAACGGTGCCTCCAGCGACGTCCACTCGCCACTGGTTGGGAGCACCGGCACCTGCCCAGTGGCGCGTTGCGAGAGCCGCCGCGACCGCGCCAGTGCCGCAGGAGAGGGTCTCGCCGCTGCCGCGCTCGTGCACGCGCATCCTGATGTGACCAACGCCGTCTTTGACCATGGGTTCTGCCGCGACGACGAATTCAACGTTCGCGCCGAGCGGCTGTTCCGGCTCGATCACCGGAATGTAGGTGAGGTCAGCGCTCTCGAGCTCGTCGATGCTCGCCAGCGCGACCACAACGTGCGGGTTACCGACGTTGATTCCGAGGCCGGGGCGCGCGACGGGAAGCTCTTTCGCTCGCACCAGGGGCTCGCCGCCGTCCAGGCGCCAACGCCCAAGATCTGCCTGGAATCCTGTCGCATTGCGCTGCACATCGCGAACACCGCTCCTGGTGCCAATCGGCAGGGTGTCCCCCGGTTCGAGTGTGGCCAGGCCGTTGTCAATGAGGAACCGGCTGAAAACGCGGATGCCGTTGCCACACATCTCGGCGACGGAGCCGTCGGCGTTGCGGTAATCCATGAACCACTCGGCGGCGGGATCCTCGGCGAGAGCGGCCTCCCCCTCCGGCAGGTTCCGAGACAGCACTGCCCGAAGGATGCCATCCGCCCCCACCCCGAAATGCCGGTCGCAAATCGCGGCGACCTGGTCGTCGGTGAGGTTGAGGGAGCCATCGGCGTCGGCGAACAGCACAAAATCGTTGCCGGTGCCGTGACCTTTGGTGAAATGCAGAGTTGCCATGTCCTAATTGTGACCCATCGCGAGCGACAGCGCCGTCGAGTGCCGAGACGGATCGTCGTACTCCAGCCAGTGAGCGGTGGCGTAACGCCGGAACCAGCTGACCTGCCGACGCGCGTACCGTCGGGTGAGTGACGCGGTCTGCTCGATGGCCTCCGCCTGGGATATCTCGTCATCCAGCTGAGCGAGAGCCTGGGCGTAGCCGATCGCGCGAGCGGCAGTGACCCCCAGCCCCGCCGTCCTGAGCGTTGCAGCCTCGTCGAGGATCCCGTCGGCCCACATCGCCTCAACCCGCGCGTCGAGGCGAGACACGAGCTCGTCGCGAGGGGCACGCAGCGCAAGGATTGTCGCATCTCTCCACGGCACGGCATCCTCGGGAAGACCGGACCCGAACGGCTGCCCGGTCATCTCGATTACCTCCAGGGCCCGCACGATCCGGCGTCCGTTGTGTGGTCCGATCGCCAACGCGGCGCCTGCATCTTGTTCCTTGAGACGGGCGTGCAACAGTCCAGGCCCCACCGCGAGCAGTTCGGCCTCGAGGCGATCCCGGATGACGGGGTCGGTGCCGGGAAACCGGAAGTCCTGGATCACGCTGGAGACATACAGGCCAGAGCCCCCCACCAGGATCGGCACGGCTCCTCGAGATTCGATCTGCTCGATCCGGGCGCGCGCCTCAGTCTGATAGTCCGCAACGCTCGCCTCCTCCGTGGGGTCGAGCACATCGAGCATGTGATGCGGGATGCCGCGGCGTTCGGTCGCGCCCAGCTTCGCTGTGCCGATGTCCATTCCCCGGTAGAGCTGCATGGCGTCGGCGTTGACGATCTCGGCGGTCTGACCGAGTGCGGCGAGGCCAGTCGCGAACTCTAACGAGAGTTCGGACTTGCCCGTGCCCGTCGCACCGACGATGACAACGAGCCGTGGCACGTTCTAGCGCAACCCGTCTGCAGCGTCGTAGATCCGGCCGGAGTCGAGGGCAGACGGACCAACTCGCAGCGACGGGATACCCAGGGAGACCCGTGCCGGCTCGGCCGCCGACGATGCCGTGGGCACCGCGCATGACGCCGCTTCTGCGCGGTCCCACGCGTCGCCCGCGGTGGTGCGGCGAACGATCAGGGGCGCGCCATCGATCGAGTCGGCGACGAGGTGGAACGTTGATGCCTGCGTGATCTCGACAGAGACCACGTCGCCGGGGCGCGGAACTGAGCTGCCAGCCGGAACATCGAAATGTACGAGTCTGGAGTCTTCGCTCCTGCCAGACAGCCGGTGGGTCTCGCTCTGCTTTCGACCTTCGATGGCGGTAACCAGAACGTCGACGCGTCGGCCGACCTGTTTCTGGTTCTCTTCGCGGCTGATGTGGTCCTGCAGCGCGGCGAGCCGCTCGAAGCGTTCCTGCACGACAGCCTTGGGAACCTGGTCTGCCATCGTCGCCGCGGGGGTTCCCTCACGGATCGAGTACTGGAACGTGTAGGCCGACGCGAAACGCGCGAGCTCGACCACGCGCATGGTCTCCAGGAAGTCTTCTTCGGTCTCGCCGGGGAATCCGACGATGATGTCGGTGCTGATCGCCGCGTTCGGAATCTTCGCTCGTACCCTGTCGAGGATCCCGAGGAACTTCTCAGACCGGTACGAGCGACGCATCGCCTTCAGGATCCTGTCGGAGCCGGACTGCAGCGGCATATGAAGCTGGGGCATGACCGTGGGCGTTTCGGCCATGGCGTCGATGACATCGTCGGTGAAGGCAGCAGGGTGCGGGCTGGTGAAGCGGATGCGCTCAAGACCCTCGATGCGTCCGGCCGCACGCAGCAGCTTTCCGAATGCTTCGCGATCGCCGAATTCGACTCCGTAGGAATTGACGTTCTGGCCGAGCAGGGTGACCTCGATCGCGCCGTCATCGACGATGGCCTGGATCTCGGCGAGCACGTCGCCGGGCCTGCGGTCTTTCTCCTTGCCGCGAAGGGCGGGAACTATGCAGAAAGTGCAGGTGTTGTTGCACCCGACCGAGATGGACACCCAGGCGCTGTGCGTGGATTCTCGACGCGTGGGCAGAGTGGACGGGAAAACCTCGAGCGACTCGAGGATCTCGAGCTGAGCCTCGCCGTTGTGGCGTGCGCGCTCCAACAGCGCGGGCAGGGAGCCCATGTTGTGCGTGCCGAAAACGACGTCGACCCATGGCGCCTTTTCCAGGATTGTCGCCCTGTCTTTCTGGGCGAGACACCCGCCGACCGCGATCTGCATTCCTTCGTGCTCGCGCTTGATCCGCGCAAGCATGCCGAGGTTGCCGTAGAGCTTGTTGTCCGCATTCTCGCGAACCGCGCAGGTATTGATGACGACGATGTCGGCGTTACCGTCGGTGGAGCGGGCGTAGCCAGCCGCATCGAGCGAACCACTCAGCCGCTCAGAGTCATGCACGTTCATCTGGCAGCCGTACGTGCGCACCTCATAGGTGCGGGGTGCAAGTGCCTGCTCAGTCATGTGCTCAATCTTAAGCCTGCCGCTGGAGCGCCCTCGACGAAGCGGCTCGGACGCCGTGCGCCAGGTCAGCGGAAGCTGGGACCGGTCGGCGCCAGCGCCTGCTGAACAGCTTTGGACACGACAGCACCCGAATAGCCCCTGCGCATCAGGAAGTCACCCAGTCGCCGCTTCGCAGTCGCAGCGTCAAGGGAGCGCAACTGGCCGGCGCGTTTCATCGCTATCGCCATGGCGCGATCGAGTTCGTCATCGTCGTCGAGCACAGCGAGAGCCGTCTCGATAGCAACCTGATCGATGTTGCGCCGACGCAGTTCCGCGGTGAGAGCCGAGCGTCCCAGCCCCTTCCGCGTCTGCAGTGTGCGGATCAGGGTCTCAGCGAGAGCGAGATCATCGAGCAGGGCTACGCTTTCGAGCCTGTCGATTTCGACGTCGACCTCAGTCGTCTCGAATTCGCGCCCGAGCAGGTAGTCGCGCATCTCACGGGAGGACATTCCGCGACGAGCCAGCGCGTACATGCTGACGTTGCTAATCCTGTCGAATGACCCCTTCGTCGTGCCGGAGCCGTCCTGAGACTTTCGGGAAGAAGCCGGCTTTTCGGAAGCGCGTGACGCGCGTGAAGCGGGGCGCGACTCCGCAAGATCGCCCGCGTCACCCTCGCTCAAGTCGACGAACCGTGGCCCCGACGGCGTTTCGGAGTCGGCGCCGTTTTGCTCTGCCGTGGACGGCGAGTGAATCTCTGGGCTCTCGTCACTCTCGGGCACCGGTGTGGCGCCGAACAGATAGGTGACAGGGGCGATTCGCTCGCCGTCGACGGCACTCATTGCTATCCACCTACAGCCATCTTGAGCTTCGCCGCAGAAGCCTTGGTGGTTGCGGCGGGTGCAACAGCCATGACCGGTCCGGAGCCCTTGGCCGCAGCCTTGGACTCAGCCGCCTCAGCGGCGACGGCGGCGTCGATGATGGCCTTCGCTTCTTTGGCCTGTTGCGCCTTGGCCTCAGCACCAACGCCGAGCTTGACCATGATGCGCTGCTCGATTTCTTTCGCAATTTTCGGATTTTCGAGCAGGAACTTACGAGAATTCTCTTTGCCCTGGCCGAGCTGATCACCCTCATAGGTGTACCAGGCTCCCGACTTGCGTACGATCTCGTGCTCGACTCCGAAGTCGATCAGGCTGCCCTCTCGCGAGATTCCGATGCCGTAGAGAATGTCGAACTCGGCCTGCTTGAACGGCGGAGCCATCTTGTTCTTGACGACCTTGACACGAGTTCGGTTACCGACGGCGTCTGTGCCGTCTTTCAGGGTTTCGATGCGACGGATGTCGAGCCGAACCGAAGCGTAGAACTTGAGTGCCTTACCGCCGGCGGTGGTCTCGGGGCTGCCGAAGAACACACCGATCTTTTCGCGCAGCTGGTTGATGAAGATCATGGTGGTGTTCGTCTGGCTGAGCCCACCGGTCAGCTTGCGAAGAGCCTGCGACATCAGTCGAGCCTGAAGACCGACGTGGGTGTCACCCATCTCGCCCTCGATTTCGGCGCGAGGAACGAGAGCTGCAACGGAGTCGATCACGATGAGGTCGATGGATCCTGAGCGCACCAGCATGTCCGCAATCTCCAGCGCCTGCTCACCGGTGTCAGGCTGGGAGACGAGCAGCGAATCGATGTCGACACCGAGCTTCGCCGCGTACTCGGGGTCGAGTGCGTGCTCAGCGTCGATGAAGGCGGCAATGCCTCCCGCCTTCTGGGCGTTTGCGATGGCGTGAAGAGTGAGCGTCGTCTTACCGGACGACTCCGGGCCGTAGATCTCGACGATGCGGCCCCGGGGAAGTCCACCTATGCCGAGCGCGACATCCAACGCAATGGATCCGGTGGGGATCACCTCGACGGGAGCCCTGTCGTCGCTGCCCAGTCGCATGACCGAGCCTTTTCCGAACTGGCGATCGATCTGCGCAAGCGCGGTTTCGAGTGATTTTTCGCGATCTGCTGCTGATGGCATTGAGGTCTCCCTGCGTGGTTAGAACTGCTGTTGGTGGCTGCCCATAGGCTGTCGTTTTGCTGAAGCCCGATGAAGCAAGGGCCGCAGCCTCCCGACAAAGGCTGGTGTCTCAGGTCGAAACAACTGTTCGTCACGCTACGCTCGCCGACCGACATTTGTTGTGCTGGTAGAAACGCATGTGAATAACACCCGTCTTCGACAAGACGTTATGGAGGAGACTAGCAAGATACGAACACATGTTCGATAGAGCGATGCGGCGTGTTGCGACTATTTCCTGGGCTCGCGCTGGCCGACACCATGCCAGCGGGCGGGCGGAACATCCATCGCCCTGCACAGGGCGAGCCAGATCTCCCTGGTGTTAGTACCGGCCTTGATCGCCTGCTCGGCCGTGAGGCTGCCTACCTCACCCAGCACGAGATCATGCGTGAGAATGCGCCCATAGGCATCGCCGAATTCGTCGGCAACCGCCAGCCAGAACTCGCTGAGCCTCACCGAACACCTCCTGGAATCACAAACAGCACCCGGACAAAACTATCTGGCACACAAGAATGCCCCGACCTCACGGCCGGGGCATTCACTCAAGATTGTTATAGAGCGATCATCGTGAAACGAGATCGGCATCGAACTCTGCAACCAGATCGTCCGGAAGGGTATCCGGGATCGGGTTGAGTCCTTCGATGATGGCCAGTCGATCGCCCACTTCGCGCATAATGACGGAAATGGGGGTTTCGAGGGCCTCTGCTACCGAAGCGAGGATCTCTGAGCTGGCCTCTTTCTGACCTCGCTCCACCTCACTCAGGTAACCAAGTGCAACGCTCGCCTTGCTCGCGACCTGACGAAGAGTACGGCCCTTCTGCAGACGGAAGTCACGGAGAACGTCACCGATTTCTTGACGAACCAGAACCATTAGACCCTCCTTCTTCTGACTGATCGTGTGGCTAGCTTATTGCTACTCTAACCATTCGTATCTGTGCGGTGCTTGTGAATTCTGTTGTTGTAACGAGATTGAAACGAGGAGTATTCCCACGATTACGTGAGAAGCGCTTCCAGCTCCACTAGTGATTCGTAGACGACAGCCAACCGGATGGCTTCCCGGCTTCCCGAAAGTTGCAGATGCTTCGTTCGAACCTCGGAGCCGATCGCAAAACCCAGGTAGACCGCGCCGACCGGCTGGCCATCCTGTGGGTCGGGACCGGCGACTCCCGTCGTCGCGAGACCGATGTAGGCGGGCCGGCCCGCGACGGCAAGATGATGGCGAACGCCCACAGCCATTTGTGCCGCGACGTCGGGATGAACGGGGCCATGCAGAGCAAGCACCTCGGGGTTGACGCCGAGCAGCGTGTGCTTCAGCTCGGTGTTGTAGGCCACCACTCCCCCAGACACGACGGCCGAAGCGCCCGGGGTGCGAATTAGTTCGGCCACGAGCAAACCGCCGGTCAGCGACTCGGCGACAGCGATGGTGTAGTGCCGCGCAATGAGCAACTCCATGATCCGCGCACTGAGGAGCGCAACATCCTGAGCATGGGACGCGGTCATGATCGAGCGTTGGGCAACTTACTGTGGCGTCGCGCCTGCCAGAGGTACTCGAAGCCCGTGTACAGCGTGAGCGCGATAGCGCCGCCCATCACCACCCAGCTCAGCCAGCCAGCCCACGCGCCAAGGAAGGTCCATGGCGCGACGAGGAAGAGGGCAATGGCCACGGCCTGCACGACGGTCTTGAGCTTGCCGCCCCGCGACGCCGGGATGATCACCTTCGAGAGCACAGCGAAGCGGAAGATAGTGATACCGAATTCGCGGACCAGCACCGCCACGGTGATCCACCACGGCAACTCGCCAAGGATCGAGAGCGCGACGATCGCTCCCCCGATGAGAATTTTGTCCGCGATCGGATCGAGGATGATGCCGAGCGGTGTGACCAGATTGCGACCTCGCGCAAGGTGACCGTCCACAGTGTCCGTGACGATAGCAAACACGAACAGCGCGGCCGCCAGATAGCGTACGACTCCGTATTGGCCGTCATCGGCCAGCAGCATCCAGATGAACAGCGGAGCGAGCAGAATGCGGACCACCGTCACGATGTTCGCGATGTTGGCGATGCTCGCGGGGCTCTCGCCCCTGCTCACTTTGCGGCCAGCAAAGAAACCACTCGATGGGGCCTGAGGCAGGTCAGTCACGTGTGGATCACTCTCGATCGGTCAGGCTCCAGGCATCCTCATCGGAATCGCCACTGATTTCATCGTACCCGGCCAGAGAATCGACAACCGCGTCGGTCGGGGGCGCGGACGGTGACACGTCGGGTCGGGCAGACGGTGAGCCGGTCGGCCCGTCATCGCCGCGCAGCCGCGCAAGGACGCTCGGAAGCTGCTCGGCCGTCACGAGGACGTCCCGCGCTTTAGACCCCTCGGAGGGACCGACAATCTCGCGCGATTCGAGCAGGTCCATGAGCCTGCCCGCCTTCGCGAATCCGACCCTGAGCTTTCGCTGCAGCATCGAGGTCGAGCCGAACTGCGTGCTGACAATGAGCTCGGTCGCCGCGAGAAGCAGCTCGAGGTCATCGCCGATATCGGCGTCGATGTTCTTCTTCTCGACCGACACCGCGACGTCTTCGCGATATTCGGGCCTGGCCTGCGCGATGACATGCTGCACCACCGCAGCGACTTCCGACTCTGTGACCCAAGCGCCCTGCACCCGAATCGCTTTCGACGTGCCCATGGGCAGGAAGAGCGCATCACCCTGGCCGATGAGCTTGTCGGCGCCGGGCTGATCGAGGATGACGCGACTGTCGGTCATGCTCGACACCGCGAAGGCGAGCCGCGACGGCACGTTCGCCTTGATGAGTCCCGTGACGACGTCGACCGACGGTCGTTGCGTGGCGAGCACCAGGTGGATCCCGGATGCCCTCGCCAACTGAGTTATGCGCACGATCGAGTCTTCGACATCCCTCGGCGCAACCATCATGAGGTCGGCAAGCTCATCCACGACCACCAGCAGGTAGGGGTATGGCGAGAGCTTTCGCTCGCTGCCGACCGGCAGCACTATCTCGCCGGCCACGACAGCGCGGTTGAAGTCGTCGATGTGGCGGAAGCCGAACGACGCGAGGTCGTCGTAGCGCATATCCATTTCTTTGACGACCCAGGCGAGCGCTTCTGCGGCTTTCTTGGGGTTGGTGATGATCGGGGTGATGAGGTGCGGCACGCCGGCGTAGATCGACAGCTCGACGCGCTTGGGGTCGATCAGCACCATCCTGACCTCGGCGGGCTTTGCGCGCATCAGAATCGAGGTGATCATCGAGTTGACGAAGCTCGACTTACCGGAGCCGGTGGAACCTGCCACGAGCAGATGGGGCATCTTGGCGAGGTTGGCGACAACGAACCCGCCCTCGACGTCTTTGCCGAGCCCGATGGTCATGGGATGCACACTCTTGGTGCTCGCGCTGGAACGCAGCACGTCGCCCAGGGAGACGATCTCACGATCCTTGTTCGGGATCTCGACGCCGATAGCGCTCTTGCCCGGGATGGGAGAGAGGATGTTGACCTCGTTGCTCGCGACGGCGTAGCTGATGTTTCGAGCCAGCGCCGTCACGCGCTCGACCTTGACGCCGGGCCCGAGCTCCAGTTCGTAGCGCGTCACGGAAGGTCCGCGGCTGAAGCCCGTGACCTTCGCGTCGACCTGGAACTGCTTGAGCACCTCGGTGATCGATGCGACGACCTCATCGTTGGCTGCAGAGCGCGACTTGGGCGGGGTGCCCGGGGTGAGCATCGTGGGAGCGGGCAGCCGGTACGCGGCGGCCGGCCGCTCGGGGGCAGGAGCTGCCGGAGCGGCGGGTGTCTCGTCGTCGAACTCCCCCGCAACGCCCTTCTCGCGCGCTGTGGTGGTGAACCCGGGCAGTCGCTCTGGAACGGGGATGCCGGCGTCGTCATCGCGCAGGCTCGTTGAGCCGGGCTCGACCTCACCGGTAAAGCGTTTGACCGCATCCTCTGCCCTGAGCAGTTCGTCGATGAGGTCCACGCCATCGGCAGCAGCGGTGTGATCGATCACGTCGGTGACCTGGTCGCGTGACACCACGGGGCTGTCGAACGCAGCGGGCTCGTCAGAGTGGCTGGACTTGTTCCTGCGCCACCACGGGATGGAAGCCGGGTCTTCATCGAGGCCCAGGTCGGTCAGCGAACCGAATTGGACGGAGTCATTCTTGGTGGATGTCGACGCAGCACGCTCACTCTCGTCGGGCAGCTGCGCGCCGAAGAGGTACGAATACAGCTCACGCAGTCTCGACCCGATGCGGTTGGGTGGCGTCTTGGTGATGATAAACAGTGAGAGCGCCAGCAGCAGCAGCACCACAGGCGTAGCGAGAGCTGCGGTTCCGAGGCTGAGCAGCGGCTGCGCGAGTATCCAGCCGAGCAGCCCGCCCGCGCGCGCGAGCGCTTCCATGCCGTCGGTCGGCTGCGGCGCACCGCCAAAGATGTGGCACAGGCCGCTGATTGTCACCACGAGCAGGCTCATCCCGATGCCGATGCGGCCGTTGTCGTTGACGCTGGACGGGTGACGGAACAGCCAGATCGCGAACAGCAGCATGATCACCGGAAGGGCGAATGCAACACGGCCGAAGAGGCCACCGAAGGTATAGGCGTCAAGCGCGATCGCGACGGAGTCTGTCGGGTTGAACCACTCGACAACAGCGCCAGCTACCGCCAGCAGGAAGATCAGGAACGGCACTCCATCGCGACGCTCCTCTTTTGCGAGGGTTTCTTTGCCCAACACGCGGAAAGCGCCACCGGTCGCGTGCGCGAGAACGAACCACAGCTTGACCAGGGGGCCTTCCTGCTCGATGACCACCTGCTGCTTCGCGCGCGGGAGTTTTTTGGTTGCCTGGGTGGCGCGCGACGACGCGGGGGTCGTGCGGGCGCGCGACGTCGACCTGGTGCTCGTAGCCATGCCAACACGGTACCCGCGACGACCGTCAGAACCGGGGATGCCCGGGCGCGTGTCAGCGCAGACACCGGGATGCGCGTCACACGCGGCTAACCCCGAGCGGGTGGGTGCGCACAACGAAACGAGCGCCGCGAGTGTTCTCGCGGCGCTCGTTTCATGGTGCCCTGGTTATGCTTCGATGACCACCGGCACGATCATGGGGCGGCGGCGGTGCTGGGTGTTGACCCAGCGCCCGACGGTGCGGCGCACGACCTGAGCGAACGAGTGGGTGTCGCGGGTGCCATTCTCTGCGGCATCCGTCAGAGCCTTCAGAACGAGCGGGATGACCGCGTCGAAGACCTTCTCGTCTTCGGCGAAACCACGCGACTGGATCTCGGGGCCGACGATGACCTTTCCGGTCTGCGCGTCAACCGCAACGAAGATGGAGATGAACCCCTCTTCGGCGAGGATGCGGCGATCCTTGAGGTCGGCGTCGGTGATCTCTCCGACGCTCGAGCCGTCGACGTACACGTAGCCGAGGTCGAGCTGGCCTACGACGCTGGCGACGCCATCCCGCAGGTCAATCACGGTGCCGTCTTCGGCAATGATCGTGTTCTCCTCGGGCACGCCGGTCTGGATGGCCAGGTTGGCATTGGCGACGAGGTGGCGGTACTCACCGTGCACGGGAAGCACATTCTTCGGCTTGAGGATGTTGTAGCAGTACAGCAGCTCCCCCGCCGCCGCGTGGCCGGAGACGTGAACCTTCGCGTTGGCCTTGTGCACAACGTTCGCACCGAGCTTCATCAGGCCGTTGATCACGCGGTAGACGGCGTTTTCGTTTCCGGGGATCAACGACGAGGCCAGGATGACCGTGTCACCCTTTCCGACCTCGATCTGGTGCTCCATGTTGGCCATCCGCGCGAGCACGGCCATCGGCTCGCCCTGGCTGCCGGTGGACATGTACACCAGCCGGTTGTCTGGCATGTCTGCGGCCTTCTTGGCATCCATCAGCACGCCGTTGGGCACCTTCAGAAAGCCGAGGTCGGCGGCGATACCCATGTTGCGCACCATGGAGCGCCCCATCAGCACGACCTTGCGGTCGTTCGCGGCCGCGGCATCCAGCACCTGCTGCACGCGGTGCACGTGGCTCGAGAAGCTCGCGACGATCACTCGCCGCGGCGCTTTGGCGATGACGGCCTCGAGCACGGGGCCGATGTCGCGCTCGTTCGGGGTGAAGCCCGGAACGTCGGCGTTGGTGGAATCCGGCAGGAAGAGGTCGACACCGGCTTCACCGAGCCGGGCGAAGGCGCGCAGGTCGGTGATGCGGTCGTCGAGCGGAAGCTGATCCATCTTGAAGTCGCCGGTGTGCAGTACGACGCCGGCGGGGGTGGTCAGTGCGACGGCGAGCGCATCGGGGATGGAGTGGTTCACCGCGATGAACTCAAGCTCGAACGGGCCGAGCTTCTCGTGCTGCCCCTCGCTCACGTTGAGCGTGTACGGCTTGATCCTGTGCTCTTTCAGCTTCGCCTCGATGAGGGCGAGGGTCAGGGTGCTGCCGATCAGCGGGATGTCCTGGCGCATCCTCAGGAGGTAGGGCACCGCGCCGATGTGGTCTTCGTGACCGTGCGTGAGCACGATGCCGAGCACGTCGTCGAGGCGATCCCTGATCGGGCTGAAGTCGGGAAGGATGAGGTCGACGCCCGGCTGGTTCTCTTCGGGGAACAACACTCCGCAGTCGACGATCAGCAGTTTGCCGTCGAACTCGTACGTGGTCATGTTGCGACCGATCTCGCCGAGTCCACCGATGGGTGTGACGCGGAGAGTGCCGTGGGGAAGCGCTGGAGGGTTAAAAATGGAGACTGGCATCTGAACCTTGCGTAGGTGTGGCGGGGCCTCTAGCCCCCTGGATAATTCGTTTTTTAGCGCGTGGCGCCGGCGACCTTGGGCAGCGCTCCACCGGCGGCCGCGTTACGGTCGGGGCGGAAGTTGTCAAAGTTGACGCCCGGGATGTCGCGCACGAGGTTGAGGTCGTCTTCGATGATCGCAGCCTCGCCATCTTCGGGGCCGACCAGGGGCAGGCGCACGCGCGGGCTCGAGATGCGCCCGAGGCCGTGCAGGATGTATTTCGCCGCGACGGTGCCGGGAACGTGGGTCATAACAGCGCGCACGAGCGGTTCGAGCAACTTGTGGGCCGCGGTCGCAGTGGCGAGGTCGCCGGCGTTGACGGCATCCACGATCTGTCGGTATGGGGCCGCCGCGATGTTCGCCGTGACGCCGATGAGTCCTGTCGCCCCGATCGCCAGGTGCGGAAGCACGTTGGCGTCGTCGCCAGAGAAGTAGAGCAGGTCGGTGTTGTTGAGCACGCGGCTGACCTCGCTGAAGTCGCCCTTCGCGTCTTTAACCGCCCGGATGTTCGGGTGCTTTGATGCCCGAAGGATCGTCTCGTACTTGATCGGGATGCCGGAACGACCGGGGATGTCGTAAAGGATCACCGGGAGGTCTGTGGCGTCGGCGATCATCCGGAAGTGCGTCAACACGCCAGCCTGGGTGGGCTTGTTGTAGTACGGGGTCACGATCATGACGGCATCGGCGCCGGCCTTCTCGCTCGCCTTGTGAAGCTCGATCGCGTGGGCAGTCTCGTTCGAACCGCCGCCCATGACGATCTTTGCGCGCCCAGCGGCAACGCTCTTGCCGACCTCGACGAGCTTGAGCTTCTCGGCATCGGTGAGCGTGGATGTCTCGCCCGTCGTGCCCGAAATAACGATGCCGTCCGCGCCAGCGGTGATCACATCGTCGATGTGCTGCTCGACGTTAGGCCAGTCGACCTCCCCCTCTGCCGTGAACGGCGTGATGAGAGCAACGAGCACTTGTCCGAACGGGTTGTCTATAGCCACGTAATACAGGTTATCGGGTGTCGGTTCGCCGATAGGTCAGGAAACGGTAGTCGAGACCTTTACGTGAACTGTGCCAGCCGGTTTCGGGGTCGGCTGCCACCACGATCCAGTCGTCCGAAATCGCGGGCGCGATGGTGTCGCCCTGAATGTCGGCGTCGATTTCGGTCACCTCGAGCCGATCTGCCGACTCGAGCAGTTGCGTGTACAGGGTCGCTCCGCCGGTGACCCATACGGTGTTTGGCGAGGTGTTCGAGGCCAGCTCGATCGCGTCGTCTGCCGAGTGCACGACCTCGGCGCCATCGGCGCCCCATGTGGTGTCGCGCGTGATGACGATGTTGCGGCGACCCTCGAGAGGCCGGAATCGCGGAGGCAGCGAATCCCAGGTCTTGCGACCCATCACGACGGGGGCGCCCGACGTGAGCTGTTTGAAGTGGGCAAGATCTTCCGGAACATGCCACGGCATGGTTCCGTCACTGCCGATTATCCCGCCGTGCGCCTGGGCCCAGATCATCGCGAGCTCAGGAGAGGAGCCGGAGGTCATACCGCCACTGCGCCACGGATCGCGGGGTGGTGCTGGTAATTCTCGATGGCGAGATCGCCGAACTTGTAGTCGAAGATGCTTTCGCGCGGGGTGGTGATCGCCAGCGTGGGCAGCGCGAAGGGATCGCGCGAGAGTTGCTCGGTGACCTGCTCGACGTGGTTGTCGTAGATGTGGCAATCACCGCCCGTCCAGACGAAATCGCCAACCTCGAGACCCGCCTGAGCCGCAACGAGGTGGGTGAGCAGCGCATAGCTTGCGATGTTGAACGGGACGCCGAGGAAGAGATCGGCGCTGCGCTGATACAGCTGGCACGACAGTTTGCCGTCGGCGACGTAGAACTGGAACAGGGCGTGGCAGGGGGCCAGGGCCATGTTCGGGATGTCGGCCGGGTTCCACGCAGACACGATGAGTCTGCGCGAATCCGGGTTGGTCTTGATCGCCTCGATGACCTCGGAAATCTGGTCAATCTGCTCGCCGCTCGGTGTGGGCCAGGACCGCCACTGCACTCCGTAAACGGGACCGAGTTCGCCCGCGGCATCCGCCCATTCGTCCCAGATCGTGACCCCGTTGTCGCGCAGCCACCGCACGTTGCTCTCACCCCGGAGGAACCACAGCAATTCGTACGCGATCGATTTGAAGTGCACGCGCTTGGTCGTGATGAGGGGGAAACCCTCAGCGAGGTTGTACCTCAGCTGGCGGCCGAACACGCTTCGGGTGCCGGTGCCGGTGCGGTCGCCTTTATGCACGCCGTGGGCGAGGGTGTCACGCAGCAGGTCTTCGTATGGGGTTTCGATCGCGGAGTCCATCGCGTCGATGCTACTGCGCCGCGCCGTCACCCGCCGTGTAACAGTCGGCAACACTCAGTTTTTCGTCGCCAAACGGGATTAGCGTAGCCACACCATGAACCCGATCTCCATTGCCGCCTCACTGCTGGGCCTTGTCGCGCTTGCGACGGTGCTCGGGCTCGTCTGGCGCCGCGGCCAGGGCCGAATCACCACGCCGAGCGACGTCCGGCTGATTGCTCCCTCGAGTCTTGGCCTCGAATCATGGGCACCCGGCGTCACGCTCCTCCAGTTCTCGAGCCCACTGTGCTCGCCGTGCAAGACCACGAACGTCGTGCTGAGCGCACTGGCGGCCGCGCAGGACAGCGTCAGTCACGTGGATATCGACATCAGCGAGCGCCCCGAGTTGGCAACACTCTTCAACATCGCGCAGACACCCACCACGTTTATCCTCGATCGGGATGGCGCCCTGCGAGCCCGCATCGGCGGCGCCGTGAAGCGCGACACCGTCATCGCAGAACTCGACAGCATCCTGGTTGCAGCGTGACAGCAAATCCGTCATCCAGCGTTCGCACCCGGGCGTCTGTGTTCATCGACCCACGCAGCCCTCGCTTCGGCGCTGGCATCACCGCCGTCCTCCTGCTCATCGTCATCGGTCTCTCGCTGGCGGACACCCAGACCGCGACGCTGGCACAACGAGCGACAGCCCCCGGGTTCCTTCTCTTCGTTGCCGTCACTGCCCTGTTCGCCTGGGGCGCCAGCGCAGGAGTGCAACGGCACCCGTACGGCGCAATCTTCCGCCGGTTCATCACCCCGAGACTCGGCCCGCCCGCCGAACGCGAGGACTCCGCCGCACCGACGTTTGCCCAGGGCGTCGGTTTCGTCATCACCCTGGTGGGGCTCATCCTGCATCTGGCGGGCGTGCCATGGGCGCTGGTGATCGCCGCAAGCGCCGCCTTCATCGCCGCGTTCCTCAACTCGGTATTCGCGTACTGCCTCGGATGCCAGATGTATCTGCTTTTGGTCAGGGTTCGTCACGCAAGGGGTGCCGCCAGCTAATCTGCGCACATAGGGTTGATGCGACGAAAGGTTCACACATGCCAGTTACCAGCGAAGCAACCACCCTGTGGTTCGGCGACCTCCTCAGCGGCACGGGAACGACTTCCCTCGACTCATCGGATGCTGCAGAGTTCCCCGTCTCCTGGGCGGCAAGATCGGTCGGCACCTCGGGAATGACCAATCCTGAGGAACTCATCGGCGCGGCTCATTCGGCCTGCTACTCGATGGCATTCTCCAACGGCCTCGCGACCAACGGCACTCCCCCGGAAAGCCTTCAGGTCACGGCCGCCGTCACGTTCGACCCCGCGCACGGCATCACGGGCAGTCACCTGCTGGTGAGCGCCAAGGTCGCCGGATTGAGCGAAGAAGACTTCCAGAGGCTCGCTGAGGAAGCGAAGAGCAACTGCCCGGTGTCGCTTGCCCTCGCGGGCGTTGCTATCACCCTGGAAGCCAGCCTCGCCTAGCCGAGGAGGCGCCATGAGAATCCTCATTGCCGGCGCGTCCGGCTTCATCGGCACCGAGCTCACCCGCCAGCTTCAGGCCGATGGGCACACCGTCACCACACTGGTCAGATCTGCACCGAGACACAGCAACGAGTATCTCTGGATGCCCTCCGAGCTGACCGTCGATCCCCGGGCGATCGATGGCGCGGATGCCGTGATCAACCTGGCCGGAGTATCGACCGGGCGCATTCCCTGGACGACCAAATACAAGCGCCAGATTCTCTACTCGCGGGTGAACGGCACGCAAACCATCGCCGAGGCGATCGCCCGCTCAGCCACCCCTCCCGCGGTCTTCCTGAACGGTTCAGCCGTCGGCTACTACGGCGACCAGCCGGGGGCGGTTCTTACCGAAACGTCGCAGAAGGGCGAAGGCTTCCTCAGCGACGTGGTCGAGGCATGGGAGCACGCGGCACGACTCACGCCAGCGCCGACAAGAGTGGTGGTGTTCCGCACCGGACTTGTCGTGGGTAAGGGCGGCGCATTCACCCCCCTCATTCCCCTCACCATGGCAGGGCTGGCGGCGAGCTTCGGCTCCGGCGAACAGAACTGGCCCTGGATTTCTCTCTACGATGAGGCAGCCGCCATCCGGCACCTGCTCGTGTCGTCACTCGACGGGGTGGTCAACCTGGCGGGGCCGACGCCGGCGACATCCCGCGAGATTACCGACGGCCTAGCTGACGCCATGCACCGCTGGCACAAATTCACCGTGCCGGAGTTCGCGGTTAACGCTCTCGGCGACGCCGGGAACGACCTGCTGCTGAGCAGCGAGAATGTCTCCCCGCAGCGGCTTCTCGACGATGGCTTCCAGTTTCGTCACGAGACCGCTGAAGCCGCGTTGCGCGAGCTGGTCCAGTCGCTCTAGGCCTGAGGTTCAGGTGCCGGTGGACCGGTGCAGTGCGATGGCTTTTCGCGTAGCCCAGCGCGCCCTCCGACGGTCTCCGCTGGCGTCGTAGGCAAGCCCGAGCCTCAGCCAGGCACGCCACGACTCAGGATCGGCATCGACCTCGGCGCGGTACATCGGAAATTCGGCATCGGCTGCCACGGGATCTGCCCGGCCGCTGGGGAGTCTCGGAAGGTTGTCGACGGGAAGTCCGCCTTCGCTGCCGAGCTTCGCGAGAAGCCGCTCCCCCCGCACCACAAAGACGAGGTCGGCAATCAGAACCCACGCTCCGATGGCGGGGAGCACGACGAGCGCAAAGCCCAGGGCCTTCGCCACCGGTTCGGCGGAGTTGATCAGCAGGATCGCATAGTTGGTGACGAACACCAGATAGAGCACCAGCAGCGCCGCCATCACGATGGTCGCGATGCGCGCCTTCACGAGGTCGGGGCGCCCGGTGTGCGTTCGGGGTGAAGACCGAGGTCGATGAGCTTGTCGAGACCCACTACGACACCCCGAGCGGATCGAGCGGCGCGCAACGCAAGAAGTATGCCCGCCTCGTAGGCGTTGGGGGCCAGCGTGTCATGGCTGATGGTCAACACCTCGCCGTTGCCCCCGAAGATCACGTCCTGCTTGGCGACGACACCCTGCATTCTGAGGCTGTGGATCGGGATGCTCGACACCTGCTGTCCCCGCGCCCGCTGGTCGACGTGCGGGGCCACCACCGGACCGAGGGCGCCGCGTGCGGTGCCCATCAGCTCAGCCGTGCGCACAGCGGTGCCAGACGGCGAATCGATCTTGGACGCGTGGTGAGCCTCGATGATCTCGATGGAGTCGAAGAACCGCGCCGCCATCGTCGCAAACGACGTAGCAAGAACCGAACCGATCGAGAAGTTGGGCACGATGATCACGCCTACCGCGAGGTTGCCCGAAATCGTTCGTTCCAGGGCTGCGATGCGCTCGCTCGACCACCCTGACGTACCCACGATCACGTTGATGCCGTTCGCCACCGCGTATTCGACGACTCGCTGCGAGACGGCAGGGACCGTGACATCCACCGCGATGTCTGCGCCGAGCATCTCGCTCAGCTCGCCTTTGGAATCAACCTGCGCCACCAGTTCGAACTCGTCGGACGATTCGATAATGCGGGAGGCGAGCTTTCCCATTTTGCCCGTGGCGCCGATCACGGCGACTGTGGTTGTCATGTGGCAAATCTAGCAAGGTACGTGCGCGCGACGATCGAGCCCGCAGGTTCTACGCTCGACTCATGCACACATTTGTCGAAACGTCGGTTTCGGATGCCACGGCGCACGCCCTGCTCGCCGAGTACTTCGCCTATCGTGCGCGCACCTTCCCGAATGCCGAAGGCTACGTGACCACCTTCCCGTCGGAAGCGCACTTCACGCCGCCGCACGGAGTGTTTCTCGTCGTGCAGCTGGATGACACGGCGGTCGGCTGTGGTGGCATCCGGTCGCTGGGCGACGGTCGCTTCGAGGTGAAGCATCTCTGGCTTCAGCCCCACGTTCAGGGCAGGGGGCTTGGTCGGGCTCTCCTCGCCGAACTCGAACGTCGCGCCGTCCAGCTGGGCGCCACCGAGCTGGTTCTCGACACCAACTCGAGCCTCGCCGCCGCCGGAGGGCTCTACGGTTCAAGCGGTTTCGTCGATATCGAGGCATACAACGACAACCCGAACGCGACCAACTGGTACGCGAAGACGCTGCCGATCTAGAACGGCTGGAGTTCGGGCATCCCCGTGCGAAGTTCGACGGGAAGATGCCCGAGGTCATTGTGGGTGACGAGCACTGGCGGCTTCGCGCTTCGAACCCGGATGATCGTCAGCCCACAGTTGGCCTGGTTGAGGCCGAGCCAGCGCCAGGTCGGCCCACCGAAAACCTCGCGTACAAACCACGCGATGACGAAGTTGTGCGTGATCAGCAGGTCGTGCTGGTCATCCCGGGCCGGCGCCAGGAACTCGGCGATCGCATCGGACATCTGGGCTTCGCCCGCCTCGATCTCGGCAGGGGTGATGGCGCCGAAGAACGATTCGAACGAGTGCGGCATGTCATTCGTGGGCCCGGAGGGGATGCAGTCCATCAGCAGGGCGCTCGGCTTCGACTCCAATGCCGGCATGCGCTCCGTCATGATCTTCGCCGTTTCTTCGGCACGCTGAAGCGGTGAATGCCAGGCCCGCGTGAACGGCACTCCGCTGAGTCGCTCGGCGATGGCGCGTGCCTGGCGGGTGCCCTTGCCAGACAGCGGACCGTCAGGAAGGCCGTACTCGGCGTCCTGCTGCTCGCCGTGACGCACGAGATAAAGGTAGTGGGCCATGAGTGTGATACCTGGTTTCCTACTGGCTGATTGCTGTGTGAAGTGCGGGGATTCCCGCGAAAGCGTTGTCATCCATCGTGCCGACGGCGGCGACAGACATCGGACGGGCCATCAGCTCTGCTGCGAGCTTCTGGACCTCATCCGCGGTAACCCGGGACAGGCGCCGCAGCGACTCGTCGAGGTCGACGAATTCGCCGAGCGTCAGTTCGCTGCGTCCCAGTCGCGACATCCTGGTATCTGAATCTTCGAGGGCGAGAGCGGATGCCCCGCTGAGCTGGCCGATCGCACGCCCCATCTCTTCACTCGTCACACCGTCGGTGGCGAGTCGGGCGAATTCGGAGACCATGAGTTCCGCGACCTGGGGAGCCTTCGCCGGCGAGCATCCAGCGTAGATGCCGTACAGCCCGGCATCCGAATAGCTGGGCGCGAATGAATAGACCGAGTAGGCCAGCCCGCGCTTCTCGCGAATCTCCTGGAACAGGCGGCTCGACATCCCACCGCCGAAGATCGCATTCATCACGGTGAGTGTGGCCCTGCGCTCGTCTGCGGCCGCGAGACCTGCGACGCCGAGAAGTATGTTCGCCTGCTCGATGGGCCGTTTGACGACCACCAGGGGGCTACCACGCTCAACCAGGTCGTGGGTGGAGGTGCGGCGTGGCACGGGGGCGGCGTGGTCGTCCAGATCCCAGTCCGCCCTCTCGAGCGCCGCAGAAACCCTCGCAACGAGTTCGTCGTGGTCGACTGCGCCGGCAACGGTGATGACAAGGTCCTGGGCGCGGTAGTTGGCCCGATAGTGCTGCCATACCGCCTCGCGCGAGACCGCACCGATCGTCTCCGGGTTTCCCCCGATCGGCCTGCCGAGCGGGTGGGCGCCCATGACTGCTTCGAAGAAGCGTTCGCTGGCAACGTCGGATGGGTCATCGTCTGCCATGGCGAGCTCTTCGAGGATCACCCCACGTTCCGTCTCAAACTCGTCAGGGTCGATCACTGACGACGTGAACATGTCGGCCAGAACGTCGACCGCCATGGGAAGATCCCGATCCTGAACTTTGGCGTAGTAGCAGGTGTACTCCTTCGCTGTCATCGCATTGTGCTCTCCCCCGACGGAGTCGAATGCGACAGCGATATCGAGTGCGGAGCGTGTCGGGGTGCCTTTGAACAGCAGATGCTCGAGGAAGTGAGTCGAACCGTAGGTCTCGGGCAGCTCATCCCGAGAACCGACCGCCACCCAATAGCCAATTGTCGAGCTGCGGGCGCCAGGCACCGATTCGCTCAGGATGCGCACGCCACTGGGTAGCACCGTGCGGCGCACCAGTGCCTCACCGGATGCGGTGAAAGCGAGTTGAGGGAGGTCGAGCGGGAGAGGGACTGCACCGTTCATCACCTCCCGAGCCTATGTCATGGCACGTCTGCTGACGGCCTGCCCCGCAAAGTGGGGGGACAAAAAGCGGACAAACAGACTGGTCTGTCTGTCCTCATCCTGCTACGGTATATCGCAGGCACCCGAAGCCTGCGCACGACAGCCACCCCGACAGCTGTCGTGCATCACCACTAAGGAGTCGCGCTGTGACAGTTATTGACGCAATCAACATCGTTGATCTGGTTGCACCTGCACAGCGCGCTCCGGCGAAAGGCCGCATCCTCGACACGGTGAATGTTTTGTTCTACGAGGACGGCATCCGAAACGTGGGTGTTGACAGGATCATCAGCGCGTCGTCGGTCACGAAAGCGACCTTCTACAAGCACTACCGCGCAAAAGACAACCTCATCCTCGAGTACATCTCTCACCGACACACCCACGCCGTTGCAGAGCTGGGAGCGATTATCGCGGCGGCCGCGACACCCAAGATTGCGCTTCGTGAGTTCGTGGCATCCATCATCGCCGAGATTGACAGCGTCGGATTCCGCGGCTGCGCGTTCATCAACGCCGCAGCCGAGTTTCCCCAGCAGGACCACCCTGTGCGCAAAATCGTGACCATGCACCGTGAGTGGTACACCGACACCCTGGAGAACCTGCTGCGTGACATGGGCCACCCCGTCCCAGGGGATGCGGCCGACGAGCTGCTGCTCGCCAGAGATGGCGCATTCACCGGCGGCTACGCGGGAGACTCCATCGCTGCGTCAGCTGCTCTCACCCGCATCACCAATCGCGTGCTCGCCGAGTCCACCAACGCGTAGTCGCTGCTAGCGAGACACTCGGTCCAGCTCACTGACCTGGTGTCGCGTGAGCTGGAGCCTCGTGGCTGCCGCGAGGTCATCCACCTGTTCTGCGTGCGATGCAGAAACCACTGGCGCAACCACGTTTGGTTTCACCAGCAACCACGCCAACGCAACTGATGCAACGCTCGAATCGTGCTCCTGCGCAATCGAATCGAGAGTCGAGAGCACCCGCAGTCCGCGCCGGGTGAGGTATTTGGCCACCTCTTCCCCACGCGGGCTGTCCGCCAAATCTGACTTCTGTCGGTATTTGCCCGTCAGGAAGCCACTGGCAAGCGCGAACCTCGGCATGACACCGAGCCGCTGCTGGGCGGCCACATGCGCCAGATCGCCTTCGTACTCGCGGCGATGCATGAGGTTGTAGTGATTCTGAAGGGCGACCATCGGCGCCACCCCGACCATCGCCGAGGCAATTCGTGCCTCGATCAGCCGGTTACCGGTGTGGTCGGATCCCCCGAAAAAGCGCACCTTTCCCGCCCTGATCAGTTCGTCAACAGCGAGCAGCGTCTCTTCGAAGTCCACCTCGGTGTCGTCGATGTGCAGGTAGAGCAGGTCGATGTGCTGCACGCCAAGCCTGTCGAGAGACGCATTCACGGCGCGCGTCAGCACTCGAGCCCTAAGGCCTGGATTCTCCGCGCTTTTGCCGACCTTGGTGGCAACCACCAGATTGGAGCGATTGCGCCGGGACTTCATCCAGTTACCGATCATGGTTTCGCTGCGCCCGGCCGCGTAAGAATCGGCCGTGTCGATGAAGTTGCCCCCATGCGCGACATAGGAATCGAGGATGCGGTGGGCAGCATCGTCGTCTGCCGTCCATCCGAAGACATTGCCGCTGATCGCAATCGGGTAGACCCTGAGGTCGGAGTTGCCGACCACACGAAGTCGGGTTGGTCCGATTGTAATCGGGGCGGTCATAGCCGGGATCGTGGTGGGCGCGGTCTTATCCAGGACGCCAGCGTGTGCGCCATTTCGCGCTGCGTCACTCTTCCTGACGCCAAATTGCTTCTTCTCGAGCCGGGTCACTCGTTCTCTCCAAGGTCTCTTCACCCTATGACCGCCGCGTCGCCAAGCGAAACATCGCGCGGGAAATCGTTACCTGTCTGTATCGAAGGATTGCGAAGCGGTCACCAGCTAGCCTCGGAAGTGGCAACACCCACCCGCGAAAGGCTGCCGATGACAAACGATCCCAACTGGCGACTCCCCGAGGTCCCTCTTTTCACGCTCTCAAGTCCGGACTTCACCGAGGGCGACACACTCCCCCAGTGGGCGAGATCGGGAATTTCCAACGCGGGCGGCGAAGACAGGTCACCGACGCTGCACTGGGATGGTGCGCCATCCGGCACCAAGAGCTTCGCACTGACCGTCTACGATCCGGATGCCCCCACCGGGAGCGGATATTGGCACTGGGCGGTCTACAACATTCCGCCGAACGTGTCGTCCCTCCCGCAGGATTCGGGTCGACCCGATGCCAACCTGCTCCCCTCTGGTGCGATCACGCTGCCCAACGAAGAGAGGCTCGAGCGCTTCATCGGAGCTGCTCCCCCTGCTGGCCACGGCGAGCACAGGTATGTATTCACTCTGAGTGCGCTCGACGTCGAACGTCTGGAGGTACCCGAGGGCAGCACGCCCGCGATTCTGGGATTCAAGATGTTCGGGCATACCGTCGCCCGCGCGCAGCTCACCGGCGTTTCCGAAACTTCCGTCTAGGCTCACGGGCACGCAAAAGGGCCCACCCCCGAAGGGATGGGCCCTAGTGTCTTACGCGAGCGCCTGGCGAGAGGCCCCGCGCAGATCTATGTCGCTACTCTCCTTCGGCGGGTGCTTCCGGACCGTCCGACGCGGCAGCAGAGCTGTCGGTGTCAGCGGTTTCAGCAGCATCGTCGACGGGAGCGAGCGATAGCTTTCCGCGGTCGTCAATCTTGGTGATCTCGACCTGGATCTTCTGGCCGACAGCGAGCACGTCTTCGACGTTCTCGACGCGCTTGCCACCGGCGAGCTTACGAACCTCGCTGATGTGCAGCAGGCCGTCCTTGCCGGGGGTGAGCGAGACAAACGCACCGAATGTCGCGAGCTTGACGACGGTTCCGAGGAAACGCTCACCAACCTCGGGGTTCAGCGGGTTCGCGATCGCGTTGACTGCGGCACGAGCTGCCTCAGCCGACGGACCGTCGACGGCACCGATGTAGACGGTTCCGTTGTCCTCGATGGAGATGTCAGCGCCAGTGTCATCCTGGATCTGGTTGATCGTCTTGCCCTTCGGGCCGATCAGTTCACCGATCTTGTCGACCGGGATCTGAACGCTGATGACGCGAGGCGCGGTAGGCGCCATCTCGTCGGGAGCGTCGATCGCAGCGTTGATGACGGCGAGGATCGCGGTGCGAGCCTCCTTCGCCTGCTTCAGCGCGCCGTCAAGAACGCTCGACGGAAGGCCGGCGAGCTTCGTGTCGAGCTGGATCGCGGTGACGAACTCCGAGGTACCTGCGACCTTGAAGTCCATGTCGCCGAGGGCGTCTTCAGCACCGAGGATGTCGGTCAGAGCCGCGTAGCGAACCTGTCCGTCGACGTCATCGGAGATGAGCCCCATGGCGATGCCGGCAACGGGTGCGCGCAGCGGCACACCGGCGTTGAGCAGCGACAGGGTTGACGCGCAGACGGAACCCATCGACGTTGAACCGTTGGAACCGAGAGCCTCGGATACCTGGCGGATCGCGTAAGGGAAGTCTTCACGTGACGGGAGCACCGGAACGAGTGCGCGCTCGGCAAGGAAGCCGTGCCCGATCTCGCGACGCTTCGGCGAACCAACACGACCGGTCTCACCCGTCGAGTAGGGCGGGAAGTTGTAGTGGTGGAGGTAACGCTTCTTCGTGACGGGGTTCAGCGAGTCGATCTGCTGCTCCATCTTGAGCATGTTCAGCGTGGTGACGCCCAGGATCTGGGTCTCGCCGCGCTGGAAGATCGCGGAACCGTGAACGCGCGGGATGACCTGCACCTCCGCGTCGAGCGCACGGATGTCGGTCAGGCCACGGCCGTCGATGCGGACGCCCTCGGTCAGCACGCGGTTACGCATGACCTTCTTCGACACGCTCTTGTACGCAGCGGAAACCTCGGCGTTGGCTGAGGCGGGAAGGCGCTCGGCCTCGACCTCGGCGGCGACGTGGCCCTTGACGCGATCCTTCAGTAGGTCGTCAGCGTTCTGGCGCTCGACCTTGTCTGCGATCTGGTACACACCCTTGAGGTCTTCCCAGGCGAGTCCGGCAACGGAATCGTAGGTGGCCTGCTGGTAGGGCGGGAACAGCGGGAAGTCCTTGATGGGCTTGGCCGCGGTCGACGCAACCTGCTGCTGTGCCTTGATGAGCTGCTTGAGGAAGGGCTTGGATGCTTCGAGGCCCTGCGCGACGATAGCCTCATCCGGCTTCGTTGCACCTGCCTTGATGAGCTCCCAGCTGCCCTCGGTTGCTTCGGCCTCCACCATCATGATGGCGATGTCCTCGTTGCCGTTCTCGTCTGTGACGAGGCGGCCCGCGACGGTGAGGTCGAACACAGCGTCAGCGAGCTGGCTGTGCTTGGGGAATGCAACCCACTGGTCGCCGATGAGGGCGAGGCGGATGCCACCGACCGGTCCGTAGAACGGAAGACCGGAGATCTGGGTGCTGAGTGACGCTGCGTTGATCGCAAGCGCGTCGTAGAACTCGTCGGGTGCGATGGACAGCACCGTGATGACGATCTGGACCTCGTTGCGGAGGCCCTCCACGAAGGTCGGGCGAAGCGGGCGGTCGATCAGACGGCAGACCAGGATGGCCTCCGTCGACGGGCGACCCTCGCGGCGGAAGAAGCTTCCTGGGATCTTGCCTGCTGCGTACGAACGCTCTTCCACATCCACCGTGAGGGGGAAGAAGTCGAACCCGTCGCGCGGGTGCTTTCCTGCGCTGGTGGCTGACAGGATCATGGTGTCTTCGTCGAGGTACGCGGCAACGGCACCCTGTGCCTGCTGAGCGAGTCGACCGGTCTCAAAACGAACCGTGCGGGTGCCGAACTTACCGTTATCGAGAACGGCTTCGGCTGACGTGATTTCTGGACCCTCCAAGGGGGGTTTCTCCTTTGTTTAATGTCGCTGGCCCGTGTGGCTGGCGACTCATCGGCGTTATCTAAACGCAGAGCAGGAGCGGGTTTGATGACACGTAGCCGTGGATGACACGGTGTGTACGCGCGCACGTCAATGTCGACGCTGCCCGAGAGGGGGGCGCATGTCTGGCCAACAGTAGAAAGTCACTGAACCCTGCAGCTTTTCGTACGCTGCCGTTCAGTAATTCACCACCGGTGACCAGCTTCTTGCCTGCCTGCTCCGTTTGTAACGAACCCAGACTACCAGTGCAGCGGCACAATGACATAGGAACGCTGCACCCAGCGCGTCGCGGACATGCCGCTATTCGGGCCAATCCGGTGTGACGATCTCAGGGGTTCGGCTCTTCGGCGGGCGTCGGATCAGGATCCGGAGTCGGGTCCGGGGTCGGGTCAAGTGTGGGATCCGGGGTCGGGTCAGGTGTGGGATCCGGGGTCGGGTCAGGCGTCGGAGTTGGCGTTGGCGTGGCTGTCGGGGATGGCGTCGGACTCGGACTGGTGGTGGGTGGTTGCGTCGCGGCCGGGGAGCCTGACGCCGTTGGCGACTTGGGAGGGGTTCCGAGCAGATCCTTGCTCGGTGTCTTGTCTGAGCCGGGCGACGACCGAACGCCCTCGGGGGCAGCCAATCCGCGCTCGACCTTCACCGACGGCTCTGTGCCCAATGGCAGCGTCGGCAATTCATTCTCACGGGACGTCGGCGCCCCATCCGTGCTGCCGGATTCCGATCCCGCCTCAACAGGCCCGGCCTGAGGGGAAGGCGCTGCCGCCACCGCGACCCAGGTTCCCGCAACCAGTGCGACGACTGCCAGCGTCGAGATTGTGGCAACTCGCCGTCGAACTGCGACAGGCCGCCGGAACATGCGCGTGGCACCGTTCCGGCCCCGCGTGAGCCAGTCAACGTGAGCCGCGCCGATCGCCTCGGCGACGGTAGGCGAGACAGCGGTGGAGGTCACATCCGCCGCTGCAATCGGGAGCACGTCCGTTTCAACGCTCTCGACAATGGCAGGCAATGGGGGCGTGAAAGCGGTAGCCACCATGGCCGGCTTGGCAGGCGAGCTTGAGGTCGCGGTTCTCGCGGTTCTCGCGACGGGCTTCGACTCCGCAACAGAGGTCTCTGCGGTAAGCGACGGCTCGGGATGCGACGCGGCCACCGATGCTCGCACCTCCGCGGGATCGCGACCGGTCAGTTGAGCCAAAAACCAGTCAGCGTCGTAGGCCTCGAGGGAATTCGAGTCTGGGTCTGGGCCGCCACTTGTCACACGGAAACGATATAGGCTCACGTCCTCGTCGTCACGCAAAATGTCCCCCATGCGGGGGACACAATCTCGACGCCGACGCGTACCCCCCTAACTGGGCACAAACCGAAAGGGAATCCGGACCGGATGACTTGTACAGAGGAACACAGTGGCAGGCAACGAAGCCTGACACTTCCAGAGAATTCTCGGGGCGGCATATTCGGGTCCGCTTTACGAGAGAGACCGGCGGGGGCCGGTCGACTCGGGTGGCCGGTCGTGCAACACGACCGGCCACCAAATCTTTAAACGCGCTATCGCGTCTGACCCATCAGCAGTTCGACCCTCAGCACGCCCATTTTGCTCACGATCTCCACCGGAATCCGCTGAGACTCGCCCTTCATGTCGAGTCTGGACAGGGCCTCGTCGATCACGGACTCAAGGCCTCTGGGCACCATCCCCACCGGGCCGCTCACGCGTGTGCCGGTGAACAGCCGCACCTCGATCTCAGCGTCAGCGCCCTCCTGCTGCTGAGATCGGCGGCTCATGGCTGTCGTCAACGGTGCTTCGCCGCTATCGATAATCCGCTTCAGTTCTTCCTGGTGGGGGTTGCTCCCTGCGAGCTGGATTCTCACCCGACCATTGGCGGGAACGAGCACCCCGCGGTACTGATTCATTGAGCCCTTGCCGAGGTCGTTGCGATCGAGGTCAGCCATGTACGGATCGTACCCGGTGGAGACGGTCGCTCAGGAGAGCCTGCCGCGCACCGAACAATCTGAAAAGTTTTCTGGATCTCTCCGCAGGTGCCGCGGTTACGCTGGAACGATGAGCGAACACATTCACATCAACGCAGCCGAACGCTCCCCCCTCGAGAGCCGCAAGGGGATCGCGCTCGGGATCGCGTCCTTTGTGCTGTCGGTCATCGCGGGATTCTGGGTGATCATCCTGTGGGCCGTGAGCATCGGGGCTACCGAACCGGGTTCCGGGCGGCCGATCGCGATCGTCTTCTTCACGTTCTGCGCGATCATCGCGTTCGTGTTCCTGGTACTCACCGCCATCACGGCGACCTTCTCGTTTCGGCGCAACCTTCGACTCGGGCGCGTCTGGGCCGTGCTGGGCTCCGTCGTCGGGGCGGCGGTGCTGATCGCGGGAGTCGCACTTGCAGTAGCGGTCGCTACCGCGTAAGCGCGCAGCTACTGCGTGACGAGCACGATCTTTCCGCGCAGGTGACCCTCGATGAGTCGCGTATAGGCGTCGGCCGCGCGCTCGAGCGGGAAGACAGAATCGATCGGAACGTCGACCGCGCCAGCGGCGACAAGAAGGGCGAGCTCCCGCAGGTCATCAAGACTCGCGCCGGCCGCCCCCACCGCGCCAACGCCGTACTTCTCCGGAGACTCGTAGTCGGCGATGGTGTTGATACGGGATGCTGGCGCACCGAGTTCGAGCGCGACATCCACGAAACCATGACCGAAGTTGTCGAGTGCTGCAGTGATTCCTTGCGGCGCAACCGCTCGCACGGCATCCGCCATGCCCTCCCCGTAGGCCACCGGAATCACACCGAGCGAACGCAGGAAGTCGTGATTCGACTCTGAGGCCGAGCCGATGACCGTCGCACCGGCGCGCTTTGCCAGCTGCACCGCGATGACACCCACACCTCCTGCGGCGGCGCTGACGAGCACCACGTCCTCGTCGTTGAGCTGCAGTGATTCGACGCTGGCCCACGCGGTGCGTCCTGCCGTGTTGAGAGAGCCTGCCTGCCCGATCGGCAGCCCCTCCGGAACCAGGATGACCCTGTTCGCTGCGATGACCAGAAAATCGGCCTGGGCGAAGAACGTGCGAGCACCCATCACGAGATCACCGAGAGTCAACGAGCTGACGCCCTCCCCCAGTTCGTCGATAACGCCGGCAAAGTCGGAGCCATTGCCCATCGGGAACGTGACCGACTGCTTCTTCGCTGTCGGCATGCCTCGGAACACTTTGGCGTCGAAGGGGTTGATGCCGGCGGCGAGAACGCGAACGCGCACCTCACCAGGCGCAGGATGCGGTGGCTCCACCTCCACGATCTGAAGGACTTCGGGCCCACCAAGCTTGCTGTATTCGACGCGACGACTCATGCGTCAAGGCTACGCGGCGTCGGCGAGATCTAATGAACATCAGAACGTGACGCGCGACCCAGAATCGCCGGAGTGGTTGCTGCCAAGATGGACGTGCACGCCCACGACCGGGAGGACCCCATGACGAACCCAGACACTGCCGGATCGACGCTCCTCCAGCCCGGACTGCTCAGGGTGCACCGCGGCCAGCTCATCGGCGTGGCCGTCATCGGACTCGCGCTCGGAATCGTCGCGATCCTGTTCCCCGGAGCGACCCTGCTGACCGTTGCGATCGTGTTCGGCATCTACCTCATCGCGTCAGGGATGTTCCGCGTCACTGCTGCATTTGTCGCCGCGGGCCTGGGCTCGACGATGCGCTGGCTCACCGGACTCGCAGGGCTCGTGATCATGATCGCCGGCATCATCTGCCTCTCAAACCCGTTCCAATCCCTCATCGCCCTTGCTATCGTCATCGGCGCTGGCTGGATGCTCGAGGGCATCGTCGACCTGGTGGCAGGAGTGCGCGGAACGATTCACCCGCGGTGGTTCGGCTGGGTGAGCGGCATCGTGTCGATCGCGGCCGGAGTCGCGATGTTCGTGCTGCCGGCGGCCGGTGTGATCGCGCTCGTGTCGATCGGTGGCATCCTGCTCATCGTCGTGAGTGCCACCACCCTGCTGGCCCTGCCGCGCAAGGCGAAGGCTTAACGTAAAACGGGCCGCCACCTAAGAGGTGACGGCCCGTTCGTCAAGTTCGACGCGATATGCGATTAGCGACGCAGTCCGAGACGCTCGATCAACTTGCGGTAACGCGAGATGTCGATGTCCTGGAGGTAGCCCAACAGGCGACGACGCTGGCCAACGAGCAGCAGCAGTCCACGACGTGAGTGGTGGTCGTGCTTGTGCTCCTTGAGGTGCTCCGTCAGATCCGTGATGCGACGGGTCATCATCGCAACCTGGACCTCGGGGGAACCCGTGTCACCTGGGTGGGTAGCGTACTCTTCGATGATCGCCTTCTTGACACTGGCTTCTAAAGCCATAAGGTGATCCCCTTTCTCCTCGTTGCGCGGCGCCCAATTCGGAAATGAATGGGCTCTCTTTATCCGCGGCCGTCAGACGGCAACCTTGATACTTTAGCAGAGGGATGGGGGTTCTGCGGGGTTCGGGCCTTTCGGCCCTTCCGCCGATGCGCCGATGCGCCTGTACTGGGATCGTCGGCAACGGGGCCGGCACGAAGGGAGCATCGTGGACGAGAACCAGATCAATCGCCTGACAGACCCCGAGATGTGGGCGCTGCTGGAAGCAACACCGATGGGGCGGCTGGCGGTGTCTGCTGGGGGCGAGCTCGACATTTTTCCGGTGAACTTCGTGGTGGATGACGGGACACTGCTGTTCAGGACCGCCGAAGGCACCAAACTCGTCGAATTGACAGTGCACTCCGCTGTCGCTTTTGAGATCGATGGCCACGACGATACCGACGCGTGGAGCGTGGTCGTGAAGGGTACAGCCGCGCGGCTCGATCACCAGGCCGAGGTCGATCGGGCAGATACTTTGCCGCTCACGCCGTGGATCCCGACTCTCAAATACATCTACGTTCGCATCACGCCTACCTCCCTGAGCGGTCGCTCGTTCCAGCGTGGACCCGAACCAGAGCGGTACATCGTGTAGCGATCTTCTCCTCCACAGCGTCCAATT
This sequence comes from Salinibacterium sp. G-O1, assembly GCF_030063305.1. GTDB lineage: Bacteria > Actinomycetota > Actinomycetes > Actinomycetales > Microbacteriaceae > Rhodoglobus. Next base: position 1,236,644 of record NZ_JASISV010000001.1, on the reverse strand, counting down.
TTCCGGACCATCCACAGGTCTAATCACAGTCTGACCAGCACTAATGCAATGTCGGTGGTCGCTGTCAGAGTGTGGCTATGACCGAAGCGGCGCAGGTTCTCGACAGGGTGAGCTCCCTGCTCGCCGCAGTCGCGCTCGACGGGATGGTCGCCTTCGACGACTCTGCTTTGCTCGAGATCACCCGTGAGATTGAGCAGGTGGGGCGACTCACCGATGCGCTTCGAGCGTTGGCCGCTGCCGAAGTTGATGAACGCTCCCGCTACGAGCTCGGGCAGGCCGGTCTTGCCCAGAGACTCGGCGAGACCCGCGGCATGCACCTCATCGAAAAGCTCACCCTCGTGTCTCAGCGCGAGGCGAGCCGGCGCGTGAAGCTGGGTCGTGCGATACGCGCACGAGCGTGCCTCGACGGCCAGGTCTTGCCTGCCGACTACCCCCTCGTTTCTGCCGCGGTCATCTCGGGCCGGCTCGGAGTGGATGCCGCGAGCGCCATCATCCACGCGCTCGATCAGGCCGCGCAGCGGCACGCCACACTCGAACGCCTCGAAGTCGCAGAAGCCACCCTTGCGGAAGATGGGCTCACCCTCCCGGCCGACCTGCTCGCGGTGCGGGCCCGAGTCTGGCGTGAGGTGCTCGACCCGGATGGCGCTGAGCCTCGGGATGAGGTGCTGCGAACCCGCCGAGCCTTCTGGATAGGTCGAGAAGAGAACGGACTCACGCGGTTCGGCGGCCACGCAGACCCGACCAACGCGGCGCTCCTGAAGGCCGCCCTCGCGGAGCGCGCGGGACCGAACGTGATTCCACGTTTTCTCGACGCTCAGGATGCGCCCGCCGATGCGGAGTCGCTCACTGGCGCTGCGCGCGATCCGCGCACCCTCGAACAGAAGCAGTTCGACGTCGTGATGGGCCTGCTCACTGCTGGCCTGCGATCGTCGGAAGGTGAGCCGGGGAGCATGCGCAGCGTCACCACCGTGGTTGCCGTCATCAAGCTGAGTGACCTCGAGAACGGCACGGGGGTTGGTTGGCTCGACGATGTTGACGAGCCAGTCTCGTCGGCAACCGTGCGCGAACTGGCGTGTGATGGTGGCGTGAAGGTGCTGACGGTCGGATCCAACGGTGAAGTGCTCAACCTGGGTCGAACACAGCGACTGTTCAGCCGTCACCAGCGGCTCGCACTCGCGGCCGTCGACGGAGGATGCGTATGGAACGGATGCCACGCTCCCCCAAGCTGGTGCCACGCCCACCATGTGAAGGAGTTCGGGCAAGGCGGGCTCACCGACGTCGACAACGGGGTGCTCTTGTGTCCGGAACATCACCATCTGCTCCACGCATCCGGCTATCAGATGAAGATGATCAACGGTCGGCCCTGGCTCCTGGCACCAGTCTGGCTCGACCCGGATCAGACGTGGCAGCGAGTCGGAAAGTCGAGAGTGCTCATGGTCGCGTGAACAGAACGCATGAACGGGCCGCGAGAACAGGCCGCGAGAACAGGCCGCGAGAACAGGCCGCGTGAACAGTCCGTGAGAACACTCCGCGTGAACAGTCGCTGAGGACGGAGTAGGCCGGGCCCCGCGTTTGCAGAAACGGCCCGGCACTACTCGTCACGTCATGGCTCCCCCGAGCCAGCACATTTGCCGTAGATCCCCCGATCCCGACAAGAGAGACATTACCGATGAGTGATTCTCGATACATAGACCCCAGATAGGGGTACACGGGGTGGGGGTGGGCGGTGGACCGCCCGATGCATACCACACCGGAAATCGGAAGGGTATCTGCCGAACCGGCAAGCCATGCCCACGTACGCTGGAAACATGACGAGGCCATCCAGAAGTCCCGAACGCAAGCGGCAGCGAGACCACACGGCCTCTGGGTTCGAACCCGTCTACAGCTCTGCTGTCGCACTCGGCCGGGCCCTGTTCGGCTTCTGGAGACTCAAGCCGGCTGTGGTGGGTATCGAAAACGTTCCCGACCACGGTGGGGCGGTTCTCGCCATGACCCACTTCGGTTACTTCGAGTTCGCCCTGGTCGAGTGGGTGACCTTCCTGCACAACCGGCGTCGCATCCGGTTCATGGCCAAAAGGGAAGCATTCGACAAGCCACTGGTGGGCGGTCTTCTTCGATCCATGAAGCACATCTCGGTCGACCGGAAGGCCGGGGCTGCAGCATACGTCGATGCTGTGGCGGCGCTGAAACGGGGCGAACTGATCGGTGTGTTCCCCGAGGCGGGGGTGAGCGCATCCATGACCGTGCGCGAACTGAAGACCGGTGCCGCTCGCCTGGCCGCCGAAGCGGGCGTGCCCCTCATCCCGGTATCGGTGTGGGGCGGCCAGCGGCTGATGACCAAAGGCCACAAGACCTCATTCCTCGAGCGATTCGGAGTCGACATCAGCTTCACGTTTGGCTCACCGATCGCCGTCACGTCCGAGGACGACGTCGTTCGCGCGACCACCGCCCTGCGCGACAAACTGCAGCAGATGGTTGATCAGGAGCAGCAGGACTACCCGGTAGATGGCACGGGCATGTGGTGGCAGCCGCAGAATCGTGGCGGCACAGCCCCGACCCCTGAGGAGGCAGCTGCCTCGGAGGTCGAGAGAGCGCGCCGCCGGGAGATTCGCAACAAGCGCTAGAGCCGCGTGATGGGTCACGGCGCGCTCAGCAATCTCGTCGCGGTGCTCGGTATCATCGGTGTCGTCGCTTTCAGCCTGCCCAGCAACCAGTTCGGATGACCATGACCGAGTCACTCATGCTCGACATCTTCCTCGGTGTCGTGCTTCTCGCGTATGTCGTCTATGGCTTCCGCAACGGACTCTCGCGCACCGGATTCGTGATCGCAGGCGTTATCGCCGGCGTCATCGCTGCCTTCTTCGCAGCCCCGCTGGCGGCAGCCTGGGTACCTGTGCCATTCCTGCGCCCCGGAGTCACCATCTTCGTCGCTGTGCTGCTCGTGGGGCTTGGGCACGGTCTGGGGAGCGCCATCGGTCGCGGCGTGCGTCATGGCGTGGCCAAGAGCCCGCTCGGCGGCTTCGACAGGGTGCTCGGTGCACTCGTCGCCGGTGTCGTCGCCGCCCTCGTGGCATCCGTCGTCGCGTTCAGCGCCGGCCAGCTCGGCGTACCCACGCTATCAAGGGCCGTTGCTGGCTCGACGATCCTGCGCACCATCACCACCTTCACACCTGACCCTGTTCAGAGTTTTCTCGCCCAGGTTCGCGGAGCCGTAGTCGATGGCGGGATCCCGCTCATCACCGACGCCCTCGACGGGGAAGTCGCGGTGATCCCCCAGATCGACACCGGCAGCGACGCCCTGAACACGGCCGCGCAGTCGGTCGTTCGCATCACCGGCAATGCCTACGCGTGCGGCCAGTCACAAGCGGGAACCGGTTTCGTAATCTCAGACGATCGCATCATCACCAACGCCCACGTCGTCGCCGGTGTCAGCGAACCCGTCATTGAGTCGCCGAGCGGCGAGGTCATCACCGGAACGATCGTCTACTTCGACCCGATCGACGATCTTGCCGTGATCGCGGCCCCAGGCTTGTCTGCCCCAGCACTCGGAATCAGCGAGACGCTGACTGCCGGAACGGACGCCGTGTTCGAGGGCTACCCCTTCGGTGGCCCTTTCGCGTCGGGAGCGGCCGACGTCATCTCGGTCACCACACCTCGGGTGGCCGACATCTACGGTTCCAGCTCGAATAACCGAGAGGTGTACACGCTCGCCGCCGCAGTGCGCGAAGGCAACTCCGGCGGTCCGCTCCTGACCCTGGACGGGAGGGTCGCTGGCGTCATCTTCGCTCGGAGCTCCGACAACGACCGGGTTGGATACGCGATGACGATGGCCGAGCTCAACCCCGTCGCGTCTCAAGCGCCGGGGCTGGCTGACGCCGTGTCGAGCGGCAACTGCATCACTGGCTGACCGCCACCGGCGTCGCGGGATCCCGGAATCAGGCTGATGTGCCCTGAGCCCTGGCGACCCTGAGTCGTCGCTCCTTCGCAGCGGTCAGGATGAGGGCGAGCACAACACCGACGATCGCCCCCAGAATATTGGCGATCAGATCGCGGAGATCGGAAACCCGGTTGGGAATGAACTGCTGCGCATACTCGATGCCCACCGTCATCAGCATTCCGAAGATGATCGCCACCCACCAGAATTTCCTGCCGAAGAGCAAAACAAAGAAGACACCCAACGGCACAAACATGGCGATATTCGCGATGAATTCGAGCCGCATGAAGGTGAACCACTCGGTTTCTGGATACCGCCTGAGCACACCCGCCAGCTTCCACAACAGGCCAGACTCGAAACCGGTCGACGAGGGCGTGAGCGTGAGCCAGCCGACCAGGGCAAGATACGCCAGGGTCATCGTGCTCAGGATCGGGTGCCGCAGGAACATCCAACTATCGTGTCGCACCTGACCATGGGAAACCTGTATGGCCACGCTATTTCATCATCATCGACACCAGAGCAGCGATCACACTGCACACAGAAATGTAGACAACCGTGGTCGCTGCCGCCGCCCAGGCGATGCGGCGCACGAGCGCCGTACCCACGTGCGCACGGATGACGCTGAAATCGCGATGCAGTTTCTGCGTGTCGAGGACGGTCTCCCCCGCGACAGGCCACGTGACATCCAGATCGGCAATATCGGAGATCAGTGCAACCTCATCGCCGTTCAGCGTCTGCGGCGCCGTACACAACCGCCGCTCGAGGTCGGTAGACGTGATGATGGCGACATCACCGGGCGCCGTCCTGACGATGAGTCGTCGCGGGCCGACGACTACCAATAAGGGGCTCACGGTGATTGGTCGACCAGCAGCGGCGCTCAGGATCTGGGCGACCTCGCCTGCCACCGCCCTGGCCAGCGGGATGTCGTGACGAGCCTCGCCGGCAACAAGCATGGCGTCGTCGTCGATGACAGCATCCACACCATTGCAATTGGCCGTGTGCACAGTAAAAACCCCGGCGGGGCCGATGACGAGATGATCGAGAGAGCTGTATCCCAGCGGAACGTCATGCAGCACATCCCAGCGATGGCCGAGGTTCTCAAGGACATCACCGACCAGAAGCTCGCCGAGCGCGCCGCGGTACGAGATTCTCGCCTCCGGCGTGAGAGGGCTGACACCGAAGAACCGGCCGATGGATGATTGTGGGGCTGCGAGCTGCTGTGCAGACACGACGTGCCACATCGCGGATTGTCCGGCTACCCTGTCGCGAAGTATGCGAGTGGGCGCCATCCGATCCTCCAAAAAACTTGCTGTACACAGTTAAAGACGTTGGGCCGGAGACTCCCCCGCCTCCGGCCCTACTCGTTGCAACGAATCGCATCCGACGAACTTCGCTCCCCCGAGCTATGTTCGTAAGGCAATACTGCCGAGGGATGGTCAACTCGACAATCCCCCACAGGGGGTCACACCCGTGTGAGGGGTGCCGTCAGACCAGTGAGGCGGTGTCGATTCCGGCCGGCAGGTCGCCGGTCGTGACAAGGTGCAGCCTCTGGGTGGATCGAGTCATGGCCACATATAGCGCTGCGCCGCCCCGCGTGATCTCGTCGACGATGCGCTGGGGCTCGACGACGACGACCGAGTCAAACTCGAGGCCTTTCGACTCCTGAGGGGTGAGCACCGCAATCGCGCGCGTCAGGCCCGCAGCACCGCGACCGGCCTGCACCCCAAATTGCTCATCGATGGTGGGCCAGATCGACGACACCAGACTCTCACTGACGATGACGGCGATGGTTCCCCTGCTATCGGTTTCGCGGTCAGAGCGTATGGTCTCCGCGACGGCCTCGGCCAGATCGCCGGCCACCACGACGTCGACCGGCCATTCGCTCTCGCGAACGGCTCGAGAGCTGGTGATATTCACCCCGTGAGCGATTGCCATGGATTCTGCGACCACCGAGATCTGGGCCGGAGTGCGGTAGTTCACGGTCAGTTCTTCGAGCCGCCAGTTTTCGCCCACGTGGGTCTGAAGCGCTCCTGCCCAACTCGTGGCCCCCGCGGCCGCCGACGCCTGGGCGATATCCCCCACGATGGTGAACGACTTCAGCGGATTTCTCCTCATGAGCAGCCGCCACTGCATGGGAGAGAGCTCCTGCGCTTCATCCACCACGACATGCCCGTAGGCCCAGGTGCGGTCTGATGCCGCCAGCTCGGCCGTCGTGCCGCGCTCAACCGCCGCCTCGAAGCCCTCAGCGAGCGTGGCTGCATCGACAAGACCTTCGACCTGCATGTTCTGGATCGCCGCCTGCGCGTTCTCGATGTCACGCTTTCGCTGTTGCTTGCGTTCACGTTTATCGACGTCAGCGCTGACATCGACCTCCCCCAGAAGTTCGGCGGCTTCATCCAGCAGCGGCACGTCACTGACGGTGAACTCCGCGTCGCGATCGCGGACCAGAAGTGCTCGTTGCTCGACCGACCACCGCGGGGTGAGCGAGGCCAGCCACTGCGGGCGAGCGTAGAGGTCTTGCAGCAGCTTCTTCGGCGAGAGGGGCATCCATGCGGTGTTGAGCGCCACCTTGACGTCGTGCGACGTGCGGATGTCTTCCTTCAGCCACGACTGATCGCTCTCTTCGATGGTGTTGCCGTGAGAGCGAAGCTGCTCGGCGAGCATGCGTGCCAGCGATGAGAGCGCAGCCTTGTTGAAGGTGACCCTCGCCAGGTTGTGTGCTTTTTTGGTGTCCCACGCCTTCTGCATGGCACTGTGGATGACGCTCGCCGGGACGGTCAGGAACTCGCCGTTGATGTCGAGCACTGTTGACTCTTTGGGCACCACCTGACGGGACCGCACCGCTCTGGCGATGAGGGCGGACATCTCGAGCGAACCCTTGAGCGATGAAACCTCGGCCGAGTCATCCTTCGACGTGTCGACGCCGGGGAAGAGCTGTCCGACGCTCGACAGCACGACGCCGGTCTCGCCGAGGGACGGCAGCACAGCCTCGATGTACTGCAGGAACGAGCGACTCGGGCCGACGATGAGCACCCCGGATGACGCCAGGCGCTCCCGGTGCGAATACAGCAGGTAGGCGGCACGATGCAGAGCCACCGCAGTTTTGCCGGTGCCGGGGCCGCCCTGCACCACGAGCGTGCCGCGCAACTCCGAACGGATAATCGCATCCTGTTCGGCCTGAATTGTCGCGACGATGTCGCCCATTCGTCCCGTGCGCTGCGCCGTGAGTGTCGCCAGCAGGGCGGCCTCACCCTGCAGGTGACTGACGTCACCGCTCAGCATGTCCTGGTCGAAGATTTCGTCATCGATCCGCACGATGTCGCGGCCCTGGCTCTGGAGGTGTCGTCGCGCGCGGGCGCCCAATGGCGTGGCCGCGGTGGCCTGGTAGAAGGCTCGTGCCTGTGGCACACGCCAGTCGAGCAGCAGCGGAGCCAGGTCGTAGTCGCGAAGCCCGATCCGGCCGATGTAGCGGTGCACGGGGGGTTCCCCGTCTTCGGCCTCAAGCTCCAACCGACCGAACGCGAGCCGTTCATCGATTTGCCGGAGCTGGCTGACCCTGTCCTCGTAAATTCGGGCGAAGGCATCGCGCTCGGAGCGGTTCTGGTGCGTTCCGCCCGGGTTGCTCCTTCGCACAGCTTCGAGTTGCGACTGGGCTTCATCCCTCAACACATCGAGGCGGGCGTACAGGGTGCCGACGTACTCTCGTTCACGCTCAAGCTCGCCTAACGGCATGAAACAGTCCCTTCACAGCCGGCCCGAAATCCAGCAGTCCATTCTACGGGGCGCGGCATCCACCTCCAGGACGACCCATCTTGGCGCGACGCGAGGGTGAGCGGGTGCCAATCCCCGGCTTAGTTGCCCCGGCCGGTTGACGCCACCCCATCCATGCAGTGAACTGGACTGAGTTGCACCAGCTCGTGCCGCAGGGGGCTAGGAATTGGAGTTCCGATGCTCCCCCCACGACCCGTAGCGTCGGCACTCGACGCGATCGGCAACACCCCCGTCGTTCAACTTCAACGACTCGTGCCGCCCGGTTCTGCCGCGGTGTTCGTCAAACTCGAGGGATTCAATCCGACCGGTTCCTACGAGGACCGGATGGCTCTCGCCATGATCGAGGAGGCCGAGAATCGCGGAGCACTCACGCGAGACCTCACGGTTGTCGAATACACCTGTGGAAGCACGGGCTCCTCACTCGCCTTCGTCTGTGCCGCGAAGGGCTACAAATTTCACGCCGTTTCGTCCGATGCGTTCGCGGCAACGAAGCTCAACACCATTCGGGCATTCGGCGCAGAATTGACGATCGTGCACAGCCCGAGCGGCGAGATCAGCGCCGCGCTCATGAGAGAGATGATGACGGCTGCTGCTGCAATCGCTGCGGAGGGCGGCTGCTATCAGACCGACCAATTCAACAACCGCGACTCATTGATTGGGTACGCGGGTATCGGGCAGGAGCTGGTGGCCCAGTTCCCCGAAGGAATTGACTGTTTCTGTGGCGCGGTTGGCACTGCTGGGCTGCTGATGGGAGTCGCCGGCGTGTTGAGAGAGTTCTCACAGGACACGCGCATCGTTGCGCTCGAGCCAGCGTCAACCCCGGTGATCACCGAGGGTCATTCCGGTCAGCACCACATTGACGGCATCGGCGTTGGGTTCGTCCCGCCCCTGCTGGACCGCGAGTTGTACGACGATGTCAGGGTCGTGGATGAGGACGTCGCGCGCTCGATCTGTCGTCAGCTGGCAGAGAAGGAAGGGCTGCTGGTGGGAACATCATCCGGTGTGAACATTGCCGCGGCCCTCGATCTCGCCAGGCAGCTGGGGCCAGGCAAGGTTGTCGTGACTGTCGCGTGCGATACCGGGCTGAAGTATCTTGACGACAACCTGTTCGCAGACGCCCACCGAGCCCGCGAAGTAATGAGCCGACGACGGATTGTGGCGCGGGTATTGCGCGAATGACGGGTGAGTGCGAACCTAGTTACAGAACAACTTATCGCCCGGTCTGAGTCGCAGGCATTGCCGCACCGCTGGGCGATGAGTTGTTAACAGGGGTGTTTTGGCCTCTGACTGCGACCGGTGCGTCCGCTCAATATCATGGGTCGTATGGCGCCCGGCACGAATTATGCTCCCCTGATCGATCCGACAATCGCGGGAGATGTCGCTACCTTCACATCGTCACGCCGCGCCAAATTACTCATCGGCCTCGAACGTGACACGGATGCTGATCACCTTCACCGTTGTCATCTTCGGGGCGTTGGGCATCGCCTTCCTGTCCTTGGTGATGCGGATGATCCAGTACGACGGCCGAGTGCTTCCCGCCGTCGCCGTGGGGTTGGTGATTCTCGTCGGAGCGGTGATAGCCGTGGTGGCGGCGAAGTTTCGCGCCTCGGCCCGCTCGCGCTGGGAGCGCTGGTATCGACTCGACTCATTTGCGTCCGCCAACGGGATGGTGTTCTCCCCGCGCGGCAGCGCGCCACAGTACCCCGGAGCAATCTTTTCGGCCGGGCATAGCCGTCAGTCACTCGACCACCTGCGATCGACGTCAGGCAGGTTTCTCGACTATGGAAATTACCGGTACGTGACCGGCAGCGGCAAGAACAAGTCGACACACAACTGGGGTTTCCTGGCACTGCAGCTCGACAGGTCGCTGCCGCATATGGTGCTTGACTCCCGAGCGAATAACGGTCTGTTCGGTGTTTCCAACCTCCCCGCAGCATTCCGCAAAGAGCAGGTCCTGTCGCTTGAGGGCGATTTCAACAACCACTTCACCCTGTACTGCCCACAGGCGTATGAACGGGATGCACTCTACGTCTTCACACCCGACCTGATGGCGTTACTCATCGACAACGCCGCCCCCTTTGACGTCGAAATCGTCGACAAATGGATGTTCGTCTATTCGGCTAAACCCTTCGTCATGCTAAAACCTGCCGTTCACCAGCGGCTGCTCAGCATCGTTGACACCGTTGGCGCGAAGACGCTCACTCAGACGGACAGGTATTCCGACGAGCGTGTGCAAAATTTCACGGCCAATCTGGTTGCGCCGCATGGCCAACGGCTCAAACGTCGCGTCCCCATCGTTTCGATCGCCATCGGCATCCTGGTCGCTGTTGGCTTCTTCGTCTTTCCTCTCGTGACTGCCTTGCTCGCCGTCGAGGGACTCTGATCGCGTCTAGGCCTGGGAGGCTGGCCGGCCGGCCTCGACCAGCGACCGGCGCGACTCGACGATCGCGCTGAGAATCGCAGCCTCATCGGCCGTTGCACCGATTCCTCCACGCCCGGTGATGATGCGCTGGCGGGTGAACGCCAGCGTGGTGGCATCCCGGATGTACCGTTTCATCGCGGCGCCATTGCCATTGCGCCGCGCCCACGCCATCGCCTGGCGACGGCCCTGCCCGGTAGCCAAAGCAGGAATTTCGTCGTGCGAGAACCAGCCGACGCTTGCATATTCGTTCAACCGGTCGAAGGTGAGCTTCGACTCCTGTTTGCGCAGGAACTTCACGAGCACGATCGCGAGAACGAAGAGCGGGAACTGCACGATGGCGTAGTAGCCGAAGAAGTCGTTGACGAAGAACAGGGCGCCGTTCCAGAGGGCGTGCAGCAGCATCGCCGGAATGAGTCCCAGGAGGAAGAGCCCCATCACGCCCATCGCCCCAAGCCCTCGACGGGCAGCGAAACCGAGGGCAATCCCCGTGAACATGGTGAACATCACGTGGGCGAAGGGCGACATGACTCCGCGCACAAAGAAGATGAACGCAACGTCAGGCGAGAATGCGGTGCCAGCGTCAAGCAATTGCGAACCGAAGTAGAGGATGTTCTCGGTGAACGCGAAACCGCCCGCCACCCAGGCGGCGTAAACGATGCCGTCCACGGGTCCGTCGAAATACTTACGGGCGGCGAAGAAAATGACGAGCAACCCAAGTCCCTTAGCCGATTCCTCGACGAGCGGCGCCTGGATGGCCGCGCCAACGAATTGGTAGATGAAGCTGTTTCCCTGAGAGACCAGCATGATGACGGGGTCGACGCCGCCACCGACGACCAGGGCGATGACGACGGCCACCGCAGCACCCCAGAGAAACGCGAAGACTACCGCCAGCCGCGGTTCGGGCTCCCACCGGTCAATCCAGCGAACACCAAAGAAGACGATCGCCAACGGAATGAATGCCATGAGGCCGCCGAGCGCGACAGCGTCTCCGCCGAGCCCAAGCACAAGGTATCCGGCAACCGCCAGCGCGACGATCGACAGGATGATCACACCCACGATCCCGAGCACGAGCGCGGTGTTAGCTGGTCTGGCCGGCGCGGTAAGCCCGGGCTGCGCTGTCGCCGCGAGCTGCCGGGTGAACTCCGCCGAGGCTGCGGTCGGCTCGCTTGCAGAAACTCTTGACGATGCTGTCAGGTCAGCCTTCGACGATGTCGGATTCATCGGGGAAGGCTGGTCCGTGGGGTTGATCATGCGAAAACCCTAGCGGTAAACCCCAGTGATTCAGGGGCGTTCAGCCTGCTGCTCGCGCAGGATCTGAAGGGCACGCGCCACCCGATCGCCGAGGCCGGCCACCTTCTGGCGCGACGCCTTCGCCGCGAGATCCAGAAGGTCGCTGATCTCTGCCCGCTGCTGGGAATGCAGACTGGATCGCGCTCCGGCGGCAGCAATGGATGCGCGTGCCACGGCGAGCGCGAGCACGTAGCTGATCGCCGGCAACAGCAGTCCGACCAGCACGACCGCCGCATTCGACGGATCCCCCATCACCGCGGCCACCACCGGCAGAAGCGACAGCGAAACGGCGGCCAGTTGCCACGGGACACCAGTGAACAGATGCGCGTTTACGCCGCGTGACGGCGGCACGGTTCGAGCTGCCTCACGCTCGTCAAGAGTGGCGAGCCTCTCACGGAAGTCGGCGAGCTGCTCCGGCGAGAGGCGGGCGGCTGTGGCATCCATCAGATCGTCGCGAAGCACGCTGAAGGATGACAGCTGCGGCACCCTGCTCGCGGTAAGGGTCAGGTCGGCCAGTTGCAGGGCGACGACCCCGACCCAGACGGCCAGGCTGATGAACTCGAAACTCGACATGAACCGACCTTAGCGGCGGGCTCAGGCGGCGAGCGTTACCTCGGCCGGGTGCAACAGCACTGGCGCGCGCGAACCGTTGCGGGCTTCGTCAGGCGAACTCAGCGCTATTGAATCGAAAGCTCCCGCCCGCATCGCGGCAAACACGTCGGCGGCAGCCTGCTGGACTAGCCCGTGACCCGACCTGACGCCGAGTGCAGACCGCACGCTCTGTCCGGACACCACCACGTCAGCGTTCCCCGACGAGACGGTGGCGCCGAGATGCTCAACCCAGGCCGCGGCGAAGGGTGCGACGACTGAGATATCGGTGATCGACACACTGTTTCTGCGCCCGATCGAGTGCACCTGCTTGACGATGGTGCGCGCGAGCAGGGCACACGGGAAAATCGCCGCGGCGGCGTCGAGACTCACGTCAGACGGGATGCCGATGAGATCACGTTCGGCGACGACCACCGTGGTGGATCCCGCGGGTGCGGTAGACCGGAACGCGACTCGATCATTCCGGGCAAACCCCACACTGTCGGGGCCGACCGCGTCGATCGTGCCAGCGACCTGAGTGCCAAGCGCGCTGATACCCACGGCGCCAACCCGCACGCGAACGTCACCCTCGGCAAGCCGTGGGTGCGTCGCTCGAGCAATTCTGGTGGAGGTAGCCATACTTATAGAACAGCTGGTCCGCCCCACTTATTCCGCGGCTGGCGGCGTCAGAAAACCTTGCCGGGATTCAGGATGCCCAACGGGTCAAACAGATCCTTGATCTGCTTCTGGAGCATGAGCTGGTCGTCGCCGAGCTCCTCACGGAGCCAGCGGCGCTTCAGCAGCCCGACGCCGTGCTCGCCCGTCAGGGTGCCGCCCAGGCGAAGCGCTGCCGCAAAAAGCTCGTCGGCGGCCGCCCAGATAACCGCCGGTACGTCTGCGCCATCCTCACCCTCCCCATCGAAAACGAAATTGGGGTGCAGATTGCCGTCACCGGCATGGGCGACGGTGGGGATGATGAGGTCGTACTTCTGCTCAATCTCGTGGATCGCAGCGAACATCGCCGGAAGCTGGCTGCGCGGCACGCACACGTCTTCGATCAACACGGTTCCGAGGGCCGCCATGGAAGGGTGGAATGCCCTCCTGATCGAGAACAGCCTCTCGCCCTCAGCGGGATCGAGCGACAGCTCACCGACACCCCCTAGCGAGGTAATTGTCGCGAATATGGCCTCGGCCTCCTGCACCGCACCGGGGCCATCGGTCTGGATGACCAGTCGGGAGCCCCCCAGGTGCTCCATCCGAAGGTGTGCCGAGATGCCTGCCATGGCACTCTCGCCGATCAGCTCCATGATGGCGGGCCTGAGGCCGGCCGAAGTGATGACGGCCGCGGCCCTGGCCGCGTCATCCACCGTCTCGAATCGAGCGCTGATGACCGCAACTGTGCCCGGGATGAGCCTGCGAAGTTTTACGGTCGCCCCCACGATAACGCCCAGCGTGCCCTCGGAGCCGATCATCAGAGCCGTGAGGTCAAGCCCTGTGACACCCTTGACCGTTCGATGGCCGAACTCCATGAGCCGGCCGTCTGCCATGACCACCGAGAGCCCGAGGATCGACTCCCGCGTGACGCCGTACTTGGCGCACAGCAGTCCGCCGGCATTGGTGGCGATGTTGCCGCCCACGGTCGAGATCGCGCGGCTCGCTGGATCGGGAGTGAACCAGAGCCCGTGGGGCTCGAGCTGCAGATTCAGGTCGCCATTGATGATCCCCGGCTCGACGACCGCCAGTTCATCATCGACCGAGACCTCGAGCAGCTTGTTCATGGCAAGAGTGGACAACACGATCTCACCGGCGTTCGCGATCGCGCCCCCGGCCAGCCCGGTACCGGCGCCGCGCGTGACCACCGGAGTTCCCGTGGCGGTAGCAATACGCATCACAGCCTGCACATCTTCGATAGAGCGCGCCGTGACAACGGCAAGCGGAGCCGCCTCCGAGAAGTGCCCCGACTTGTCGGCGCGCGTAGCATCGACGGCCTCGGCAGCGGTGGACACTGCATCGCCCAGATCGTCGATCAGTCGCGCGAGAACCTCACGAGAGTCAACGCGTGCGTGTGTGGTGACGGTCATGCGGCAATTCTGCCAGAGAGCGAGTCGCAGTCCGCGAGGGCCTGTCAGCTACTCCCCCACAGCGTCAGGCAGGGCGGCGTCAGGCCGCGCAGTTGATGCAGAACGCTGTGGCAGGTCGTGCATCGAGCCTGGCCTTCGATACGGCTGAACCGCATCGCTCACACGAACCGTATGTGCCGTCGTCGAGACGCACCATCGCCGCGAGAATCTCCTCGATGTGACGCCTCGTGTGCTGCACCATCGCGTTGGATTGCGCTCCCTCGAACGCAGTATTCGCGCCCTCGGGGTCGTCGACCTCGTCGTTGGTGGATCCTCGTCGCGACGCGATACCGTCTGCGACGTCGTGCTGCAGACGCGCTTCGAGCTCGCGGGCCTGCTGGAGGTCATCCACCAGTCGTGCACGCATGCGTGCCTGCTGTTGGGTGGTTAGGGGCCGGCCGGTGGCTGCCTGGGAACTGGTCAATTCTGCGCTCACCCGCACAGTCAATCCGACGCCACGGGAACGGTACAGCCCTTGACCTTCGCTCACGGATGAGTTAGAGCCACGATGATGCTAGCCAGCCGACGACAGAAGCGGTGTCCGAATTTCGCTAGTGGATGTCGGTGGGGCATGTGATGCTGAGGCTATGAGCACGCAGGCAACCACCGATCCGCGATTCGCTGAGCGATATCGCGCCGTCGCATCCCGCGACTCCAGATTCGACGGGCAGTTCATCACCGGCGTGCATTCCACGGGCATCTACTGTCGGCCGAGTTGCGCCGCAATGACCCCGCAGGAAAAGAACGTGAGCTTCTTCAGAACGGCCGCGGCGGCCCACGAGGCGGGACTGCGGGCGTGCAAGCGGTGCCAGCCCGACGCCGTGCCCGGCTCTCCGGAATGGAATCTCAGCGACGACCTGGCGTCACGCGCGATGAGGCTCATCACCGACGGGGTCATCGAGAGAGAGGGCGTGCCTGGTCTGGCCGGTCGCCTCGGATACACCACGAGACACCTCACGCGCGTCCTGCAGGCCGAACTCGGCGCAGGACCGCTGGCTCTCGCCCGTGCCCATCGCGCACACAGTGCGCGACATCTGCTCGCCTCCACCGAACTCTCGGTGGCTGATGTCGCCTTCGCGGCCGGCTTCTCGAGCATCCGGCAATTCAACGACACGATTCAGGCCGTGTACGAAACGACCCCGACGGCCCTGCGCACGCTCGCGAGACGAGGCCACTCGGGGCACCCCGCCGCACCCGCAACATCCGAGGCCACGAGCATCACGCTGAGGCTTCCCGCCCGCGCGCCGTTCGACGGTGCGGGGCTCATGAAATTCTTCGCGGATCACGCCGTGCACGGCCTGGAGACGGGCGACGCCACGTCTTTCGAGAGACGGCTTCGGCTGCCCTCGGGCGTGGCCGATGTTCGCATGAGTCTCGACGGTGACGGCATCCTCTGCGTGGCGCGGCTCCACCACGTCTCGGATGTCTCGGCGCTCGTCTCTCGAGTGCGCAGGTTGTTCGACCTCGATGCAGACTCCGTCGCCATCGATGAGGCTTTGGGCGGGCATGCCGAGCTCGCGCCGCTTGTTGCCGCCCAGCCCGGCCTGCGACTGCCCGGCGCTGTTGACGCGGACGAAGCACTGTTCCGCACTCTCGTCGGGCAGCAGATCTCGGTCGCAGCCGCCCGGACCGTGCTCGGCACCATTACTCGCGAGCTCGGCACCGATGGCCTGTTCCCGTCGGCCGAACAGCTGGCCACCGGGGGCGCCGCTGTGCTTCGGGGTCCCGCCAGCCGGGTTGCCACCATTCTCGGTGCCGCTGAGGCGATCGCGAGCGGTTCGCTCGTGCTTGACGTCGGCTTGCCAGCCGATGAGCTCACAGCGCGACTCGTCGCGATGCCGGGGATCGGCCCGTGGACGGCGGGCTACCTGGCCATGCGAGTGCTCGGCAACCCCGACATCATGCTGTCGACCGATTTGGTGATGCAACAAAGCGCGGCACATCTCGGGCTTCCATCCACAGCGGCGGGTCTTGCCGGGCACAGCAGGGCGTGGGCCCCCTGGCGAAGCTATGCGGGGATGCACCTATGGCGTGCGCGACCACCAGTCAACCCGAGGCGAGCAAACGCGGCCGCGTAATACGATCACAAGATGACCAGTGACGGCCACCATGACGCGGACCCGGGCGACGGCCGCGACGAGACACCCAACGAGCGCCATGACCGAAACTGGACCGAAATTCTCCAGGAACTGCGGGTAATCCAGACCGGTACCCAGGTGCTCACGGGCTTCTTACTCACCCTCGCCTTCCAGCCCAGATTCGCCGATCTCGAGCCCTACGAGGTGAACATCTACCTCGGGCTGGTCATCGTCGCCGTTCTCGCGACTGTGCTCGCCCTGGCCCCAGTTTCGCTGCACCGCGCGATCTTCCGCCGCAAGGCCAAGGGCGACCTCGTCCGAATCGCAAATCGGTTGCTCATCCTGACGATCGCAGCCATGGGGTTGACCCTGATCGGTACGACCATGCTGATCTTCGATGTGGCGGTCGGTTACGTTGCCGGGCTCATCGCCGGTGGTATCGCCGCTCTCGTCGTGGTCGCCGCCTGGGTGCTCATGCCAGCTCGTCTGAGGTTCGGGCATCCCGTTGACTGATTCGGGCGGCCCTCGAACCCGCTCAGCATGGACCTACACGATCCGCAGAACCTGGCACGGATTCGTGCGCCATCGCGGTATCGACTCGGCGGCAGCTCTCACGTTCTTCTCGGCACTCGCGGTCTTCCCCAGCGCGCTCGTCGTGGTCTCGGCATTCGCGCTCGCCGTGGGGAAGCGCCAGGCCGCCACCAGCATCCTCGACATCGTCGACATGTTCGCACAAGAGTCAGCGGTTACGACTCTTCGCGAACCGATCAGCCAGCTGTTCTCGATCGAGAACCCTGGTGCTGCTCTCGTGATTGGCCTGCTGCTCTCGATCTGGTCGCTCTCGAGCTATTCCACGGCCTTCGGCCGCGCCGTAAACAGCGTTTACGAGGTGCAGGAAGGGCGCCGGATCGTGAAGTTCCGCGCACTGATGGTGATGGTCGCGACGTTTCTGCTCATCGTCTTCGCCGCGATAGTCGCGCTGCTCCTGCTCACCCCGACCGTTGGGAAGGCGATTGGCGCAACAATCGGAGTGGGTGAACCCTGGATCACCGTCTGGTCGTTCGCGCGGTGGCCCGGCCTGCTCGTTCTGGCGACCATGCTCACGACCGTGCTGTACCACTTCACACCCAATGTGCGACACGAAAAAGTGCGCTGGATAGGATTCGGCAGCGTATTCGCCATCGTCACCTGGTCGCTGGCGACTGCGCTCTTCAGCCTCTACGTGACCAACGTCGGCTCGTACGACCGGATCTATGGATGGCTCGGCGGTGGCCTTGCCCTGCTGGTGTGGTTGTACATCAGCAACCTCGTGCTCGTGCTGGGTGCTGAGGTCGATGCCGAGGTCGTGCGCCTGCGCCAGCTCGAGGCCGGCATCGAGGCCGAAGAAACTGTGCAGCTCCCGATGCGGGACACGACGCGCAACCTCATCCTGGCCCGACGTCGCGCGCGCAACATTGCCGAGGGAAGAGCCATCCGCGAACGGCACGACGAGGAACCGGATTGATCCTCGATTGACGGATCTTGTCTGACGCAGTTCACACCCGGCATCCCCCGCGCCTATGGTGGAGTGATGAAGCGCAAACTTTTTGTTGTCGGTGTCGGGGTCGCAATCGGGTATCTTCTGGGGTCGCATGCTGGGCGTGAACGATACGAATCGATGAAGGCCCAGGCCATCAAGCTCTGGGAGAATCCGCGCGTCGCGAAAACGCGGCTGGACGTCGAGGCCTATGCGCGCCAGCAGGCACCCGTCATCCGTGAGCGCGCAGAAGCTGCGGCCAGGGCCGTTCCCGGAACGGCTCGGGACGTCGCCGACAAGGTCGCCGGCACCGCAAAAGACGTTGCAGACAAGACCACCACGGCCGCGAAGGATGTTGCCGACAAGACCGCGACCACGGCAAAAGACGTAGCAGACAAAGTTGCCGGCACGGCGAAAGATCTTGCAGACAAGACCACCACGGCCGCAAAGGACGTCGCCGACAAGTCAGTGGCAACCGCCCGCGACGTGGCCGGGAAGGCAACCGACGTGGCCACCGACGTTCGCCGCACGGCGGACAAGGTCGCGAGCGACCTGCGTGAGCGTGGTGAATCTGCCGTCGACAACGTGGTTGTTACCGCCGGCAAGGCGCGCGAAGAGGCACTGGACGTGCTCGACGACGAGGACGACCAGCAGTCCTGATCCGGCGTCGGCCCAGGACTGTGCTGGCCTAAGTCTGTGTTGGCCTAAGTCTGTGTTGGCCTAAGTCTGTGTTGGCCTAAGTCTGTGTCGGCTGCGTCAACACCGGCAGCGTGATGGCCGCGGTGTTCGCCACCATGCCACTGAGCCGCTCTGGCGAGAGCACCAGCGCGACCTTCTCCGGGGTCATGAGTCCGGTCGACACGACGAGGTCGGCGATGGATTCGTTGGTCGTCAGCGCGGTGTGTGCGAGGGTTGCCGCAGCCGCGTAGCCGATGTACGGGGTGAGTGCCGTCACCACTCCCACGCTCGTCTCGACCTGCATCGCGAGTCGTTCGATGTTGGCTGAGATGCCATCCACACAGTTGACGCGAAGAGTGAAACAGGCGTTGGTCATCCACGACAGTGACTGCAGGATGCTGTGTGCGATGACAGGCTCGAACGCGTTCAGCTGCAGTTGCCCGCCCTCGGCGGCCGCCGTCACCGTGGCGTCGGCGCCGATCACGCTGAAGGCCACCTGGTTGACCACCTCCGGGATCACCGGGTTCACCTTTCCCGGCATGATCGACGAGCCGGCCTGACGGGCGGGGAGGTTGATCTCGCCGATTCCA
This sequence comes from Salinibacterium sp. G-O1, assembly GCF_030063305.1. GTDB lineage: Bacteria > Actinomycetota > Actinomycetes > Actinomycetales > Microbacteriaceae > Rhodoglobus. The sequence continues at coordinate 1,217,657 of NZ_JASISV010000001.1, read as the reverse complement.
GCCTGGGGTCCGCTCGAGAGCAGCCTGAGGTCGTTGCAGATCTTCGACAGCTTCACGGCGGCCCGCTTGAGGGTCCCGCTGACGGTCATGAAGATGCCAGCGTCGCTGGTTGCCTCGATAAGGTCAGCGGCCGTCTCCATGTGGATGCCCGTGACCTCGATCAGGTGGCGGCACACCGACTCGGCGTACCGATGGTCGGCGGTGATGCCGGTGCCGATCGCCGTCGCCCCCATGTTGATCTCGTTGAGCCACGGGATCGTCTCGTTGAGCCTGTCGTAATCTTCGGCAAGCGTGACGGCGAAGCCCTTGAATTCCTGCCCGAGGGTCATCGGAACCGCATCCTGCAGCTGCGTGCGACCGATCTTCAGGATGTGGTTGAACTCCCGGCCCTTCGCCGCGAACGATCCCGCGAGAAGTTTGTGCTCAGCCAGCAGGCGCTGCACCCCGTAGACCATAGCGAGCTTGATGGCCGTCGGGTACACGTCATTGGTGCTCTGGCTGCGATTCACGTCGTCAATCGGGCTGAGTTTCGCGTAGTCACCCTTCTCGAATCCCATCAATTCGAGACCGCGGTTAGCGATCACCTCGTTGGCATTCATGTTGGTGGATGTGCCAGCGCCACCCTGAATGACGCCCACTCTGAATTCGGCATGGAGCGCTCCGTCGAAGATCTCCTGGCACACCTGGTCGATGATCGCGGCCTTGTCGGCCTCCATCACGCCGATCTCGGCGTTCGCCCGTGCTGCAGCCTGCTTTACCTTCGCGAGTGCCCGGATCAGGTCGGGATAGTTGTAGATGGCTCGCCGCGTGATGGGGAAGTTCTCGAGCGCCCTGGCGGTATGGATGCCCCAGTAGGCCGATGCCGGTATGGTCATCGCACCGAGCGAGTCACGCTCTTCACGAGTCCCGTCGGTCAACTCGAGCGCCGTCTCCAGCGCTCGGCGCGGAGAATTCTCATCCCCAGCGATACTCTGCGCGGAATCGGTGCTGCGATCATGCTGGCTATGGTGAGCCTGAGTGGCGTCGGTTGGCCTGGGCGCTTGTGGCGTGCTTTCCATCGTCTAATCTCCCTTGACTGGCGATACACCCACTCTATGGGGCGAGGCTTGTGGCCGCTGTGCCAGTACCACCAATCATGGTGGTGTGAGGCAACTGCCGCGTGCTGCTACCCGAAGGAATGCAGTGCCGGCACGATGATGTAGATACCGAACGCCACCACCAGCCCACACACCGCGAAGAGTGCTCGCGATGCTGGCTTGCTCCAGCTCGCGGTGCCGTCGCCAAGTCGAAGAGCGACGGAGAACAGTGTGACCAGCACGCTGGCGGCGACCAGAGAAGCGAGAACCACGATCACGAAGGCTTGCCAGTTGATCATCGCTTGCCAGCCTTCTTACGTAGCTTCGGCCTGACGAACACCCCGGGTTCGGGTGACGAGAAATGCCTGTGGTCGACGACGTTGCGCCGGGATCTCACGAAGATGGCCGCAGTTCCCACGACCGCGAGCGAGACGTCAGCTATGATTCCCCAAAATCCGAGCCCGGCGATGAGCGCCGCGGTCGCCCCGACCAGGGCGGCTGCGGGGATCGTGATGAGCCACCCGAGCGCGATCCGTGCTGCCGTGTTCCATCGCACCGACGCACCCTTGCGCGCCACCCCCGTGCCGATGACCGATCCGGAGGCAACCTGGGTCGTTGACAGTGCGAACCCGAGGTGGGTCGAAGCGAGGATCGTCGCGGTGGTCGCTGCTTCGGCTGCGAAGCCCTGTGCAGGCTCCACGTCTGTGATGCCCCGCCCCATGGTCTTGATGATGCGCCATCCACCCGAGTAGGTTCCGATGGCGATCGCGAGGGCGCACGCGACGATCACCCAGAGCACGGGTCCGGTGCCAGCGGTCTGCATATTCGCCGCAATCAGCGCGAGCGTGATGACACCCATCGTCTTTTGCGCATCATTCGTTCCGTGGGCGAGTGAGACCAGCGATGAGGTGAGGATCTGGCCGCGTTTGAACCCGTTGCGCTGCCTCTTGCTGGTGATTGTGTAGGCGATTTTCGTCGCAAGGAATGCGACCAGGCCCGCCGTTACCGGAGCGAGCAGTGCCGGGATGAGGATCTTCGAAACGAATACCCCGCCGTCGATGGCCCCGAAGCCCACACCGACCACGACCGCACCGATGAGCCCACCGAAGAGGGCGTGGCTGGACGACGATGGCAGGCCGAGCAGCCAGGTCAGGAGATTCCAGATGATGGCACCGATGAGCCCGGCGAGGATGAGCACTGGGGTGATCTGAATCCCGTCTTCCCCCTCACGGATGAGCCCTCCGCTGATCGTCCTCGCTACTTCCGTGCTCAGGAACGCCCCCACGAGGTTCAGCACGGCAGCGAGCGCGACCGCAACCCGCGGCGTGAGAGCGCCGGTGGCAATCGGCGTCGCCATGGCATTGGCTGTGTCGTGGAATCCGTTGGTGAAGTCGAAGAAAAGCGCCAGCACGATGACGAGCGCGACTATGAGCGTGATGTCCACTTGGCTGATTCTGGCATCCCCAGCCGATCATTACCAGCCGGGGAATGCTCGCGCCCGAAGTGCTAAGGAGCGAACGGGTCGCCCGCCGCGTGGTTACTCTGGAAATATGACTCACGTGCCGGCAATATCTGAGAGCACAACCCCCTTCCTGGGATTTCTCTCCCCCTGGATGACCCGCCAGCGGTGGTTCGCGAACAAGGGGGCAACGCCGATCCTCGAACAGATCGGCACCTGGTCGCTGCAACCGGCCGAGGGTGCCGCCCGGGTCGTCACGCATCTCCTGCTCGATCACACTGTGGGCAAACCAGCGCTGTATCAGGTGCCGCTCACGTACCGGCGGGAGCCTCTCACCAATTCCCTGGCGCTCGTGGGCGAATTCGAGGGCGAGTGGGTTTACGACGCGCCATACGATCCCGCCTACACACTGTCACTGCTCGACGTCATCACGTCAGGCACAGAGTCCAGGGGCGATCACGTCTGGGCGATCGGCAAGCACACCGCCCATGACGTGGGCTCGGGGCTCGTATCGAGGGTTCTCACGGGCGAGCAATCGAACACCTCCATCATCTATGAGCACGAGGGTCAAACTCCCGTGATCTGCAAGGTCTTCCGCGCGCTTCACGACGGCGAGAACCCCGATGTGGTGTTGCAGACCGCGCTCGCCCAGGCGGGCAGTACCGCCGTTCCGGCGCCGGTCGGCCACATCCTTGCAGAATGGGATGACCGGGGCGAAGCCAGCGGCAGGGCGACCGGCCATCTCGCTTTCGCCCAGGAGTTCTTGCCTGGCGTGCAGGACGCATGGCGAGTTGCTCTCGCGGCCGCCGCCGCGGGGATCGACTTCTCCGACGAAGCGCGCACGCTGGGAATTGCCACGGCCGGGGTCCATGCCACCCTGGCGGCCAGTTTGCCGATCAGCGACGTCACCCCGGCTGACATCGAGGCCGTGATCGGCACGATGCACGGCAGGCTGGCGGCAGCAATTGCCGAGGTCCCCGAGCTGGAGCGCTGTGCACCAGCCATCCGCGACGTGTTCGAGCGGGCGAGCCGCGCCTCGTGGCCAGCGCAACAGCGCATCCACGGCGACTACCACCTGGGACAGGTGCTCTCCGTACCGAATCACGGATGGGTACTCGTCGATTTCGAGGGTGAACCGCTTCGCCCGATGAAGGAGCGCAGCAGGCTCGACAGTCCGATGCGTGACATCGCCGGCATGTTGCGCTCGTTCGACTACGTTTCGGGCTCGCTGGCGGTGGGCGGATCGGCTCCAGCACCCCAGTGGAGCGCGTCGGCCCGCGCCGCGTTCGAGGAGGGCTACAGCGAAGCTTCGGGTCGCGACATCCGTCACAGCAGGGCCCTCGTCGATGCCTTCGAGCTGGATAAGGCGCTCTATGAAACGGTCTACGAGGCACGCAACAGGCCGGGCTGGTTGTCGATTCCGGTGGATGCGATCGAGCGACTCAGCGCACGACCGGCCGGTTGATCCTCGACCAGAACGTGGTTGAACGGAGCATGAACAATTCTGGGAATCGCCGGTGACGTCCACCCCGAAGCAGTGGTCTACTGATGCACTTCTGTACACAGAGATGCACTTCTGGACAGTAGGGGCGTTTGCACCGAATGCACAGATGTACCGAACGCCCCCAAGCGAATGGACACAGCGTGATCATCCGAACGGCTGAACATCCACGGCCGGACCACTTTCTGCTTCATCTCAGTGACACTCACCTGCTTGGCGGGGGTGGCAGCCTCTACGGCCGCGTTGACGCCGAGAAACACCTGCGTCAGCTCCTGGAGCAGCTCGAATCCTCGGAGGGTCGCCCCGAAGCGATCATCTTCACCGGCGATCTCGCTGATAAGGGCGAGCCGGACGCCTACGACCGGCTGCGCCGAATGGTCGAGCCCGTTGCGGCCAGGCTCGGTGCCCAGGTGATTTGGGTCATGGGAAATCATGACGACAGGGGGGCCTTCCGCGAGCACCTGCTGGCGGAACAGCCAACGAATCGCCCCATCGACCGCGTGTACGACGTGAACGGACTGCGGATCATCACCCTCGATTCGAGCGTGCCCGGTCGCCATCACGGCGAGGTCACCGACGAACAGCTCGACTGGCTGGCCGAGGAGCTCTCGACACCCGCCCCGCACGGAACAATTCTGGCCATGCACCACCCCCCGCTACCGAGCGTGCTCGACCTGGCCGTGGCCGTCGAGCTGCGTGATCAGGCGGGACTCGCCGAGGTGCTGTTCGCCACCGACGTTCGCAGCATCCTTTCCGGACACCTTCACTACAGCTCGACCGGCACCTTCGCGGGCATTCCCGTCTCCGTCGCCTCAGCTACGTGCTACACGCAGGATCTGAGCGTGCCCTCGGGCGGCACGAGGGGGCGAGACGGAGCGCGCGCCTTCAATCTCGTGCACGTGTACGACACCACCGTGCTGCACTCGGTGGTGCCGATCGGCGAGTATGCGGCGCTCGACTACGTCGATGCCGCCGAAACCGCGGAACGACTCACGTCATCCGGTATCCGCATCGCGGACAAGGTCAACCCGCCGGTTGCTCCTGAACCGCAACTGGCAATGTTCGTTCGCGAGCGGGTCTAGCTCCGACGAAAGCCGGCTTCTCCCAGACGGCAGGAATGCTGAAGTAGCGCTCGAGGAACGCGTGCACATTCCTGGTGCGCTTCGCGACCGAGATCTCGGGTTTGCTGCCATCGTTGAGACAGAAGAAGTCGTAGTCCCGCTCTTTCAGGATGGTGTCCATCTCCCCCGCGGCGTTGGCGAGAGTCGTTTCGACATACCTCACGCGCGCGTCGGTCTGCACGACCGCGCGACCGGTCATCAGGGCGTAGTAGTGATACAGCGAATTCGTGACCGAGATATCTGAACTGGAACGGAAGGCGCTCGCCGCTGTGCGCGCGAAGTCCTCGGGAAACTCGCGCTCGAGTTCGGCCATGACGCTGCGACGCAACGGTGTCGCGGCGTGCTCGAGGTGTCGTGTCGTGATCCGGCCGAAGCGTCGCTGGAGCAGCGCCCTGTTGACACGGGCCGCGTTCTCAAACCCGCTGCGTTCCGGGTTTGGTTCGCCCAGCCCGATGCGGGTCGTAGCCTCGACGAATTTGGTGATGCCACCCGGCGAGAAGAACATGTCCGGCCGCACCGGCCTGCCGAAGAACATGTCGTCGTTGGAGTACAGGAAATGCTCGCTGAGCCCCTCAATCCTGTGCAACTGGCTCTCGACCGCGTGCGAGTTGTGGGTCGGCAGCGCGTCAAGGTCGGCGAAAAACTCTTCGCTGCGCACCACAGTGACCCGCGGGTGATCGGCGAGCCAACTGGGTGTCGGAGAGTCGGTCGCGATGAAGATGCGACGAACCCACGGCGCGTAGAGATATACGCTGCGCAGGGCGTATCTCAACTCGTCGATCTGCCTGAATCTGGCATCGGAGTCGTCGCCATCGCCGACGACATAGGATTTCATCCGCTGCGCGCGCGCACGCTGGAATTCGGACGAGGTGCCGTCTACCCAGGAGAACACCATGTCGATGTCGAATGTGACGTCGCTCGCGAGCATGTCGAACATGCCCCCCAGCGTCGACCAGATTCGCCCGTGCAGGTCGATCGTTGCGTCGATCGCCTCGGTTCGGGGCAGGCTGCGGCGCATCAGCGCATTCTCGGCGGGAGCGTGGATGGTGTCGGGTTCCAGGTCCCAGAATTCGAGCCTCACACCGGTGGCGGCGCCGTAACGCATTCCGCCCTTGCCCGTTGTACGGGGTCGGTACAGCCGGACGATCCGGTGATTGCCGATCTCAGACAGCCCGCCCTCGGCAACGAGGATGGCCGGCTCGGTACCGATGCGCGCATAAAACGGCTCGATGGCGAACGCGGTCGAGAGCGCCGCTGCGATCTCTGTCGCTTTGGCATGGTCGACGGCAATCACTGCATGGTCGTCGTCTCGTCGCACGAGCAGGTGCTGGATGCCGGCCACGTCGAGCGCGTCGTGGATCGCCACGAGATCAGCCACCGTGGCATCCCGCGGAGACATGGTCTCGTTGATGAGCGTAAAGCGACCCTTCCGCAGTACGACGTCCGGTCGAGCAAGAATTCGGGCGTGCGCCCCGGAATTTACGCCATTCAGTCGAGCATTCACTCGCTCGCCGCTGAGTTCTCGAGCGCCGGCTGGCGGGTACGCCGCGGCGGGGCGGCGGTGGTTGCGCCGGAGGTGATTGCATCACGAAGCAGGCTGGAGAGCGCTTCGAGCTGGATGTTGGACTCTGCCGCAACTTCCTCGTCTGAGCCGTCGAGCGCGCGCGCGGCGAGGCCGGCCTTGCTATCAATCAGTTCGGCGATCCGGGCGTCGATGGTGTGCGCTGCGATGATGCGCCATGCCGTCACCGGAAGTTCCTGTCCGATGCGGTGCACACGGTCGATCGCCTGCGTTTGTTCTGCGCTCGTCCAGCTGAGTTCGGCGAGCACCACGTTCGAGGCAGCCTGAAGGTTCAGCCCGACGCCTGCGGCGGTCAGGGATGCAACGACGACGGACACATCCGGGTCGTCGGAGAACGAGTCGATGGCCGCCTGTCGCGCCTTCGCGCTCTGGTCGCCGCGAATCGACACGGACGTCAGGCCGACCTTGGCGAAATGCTCCTCTGCGCGGTCCATGACGTCGATGTGCTTGGCGAAGAACACCACCTTGCCCACTGATCGCGCAAGCTGCGCGGTGTAGTCGGCTGCGAGTGTCGCCTTTGCCTGGCCGATGCGACGGACCATCGTGAAGACGTTTTCGCCCGTGCTGGCGCCCTTCGACTCGTCCAGCTCAGCGTGAGCGACAACGCGAATGAGATCCTCGTCGCTCGCGTCAGGCTTGAGTCCGCGTACGCGCTGGAATCGCTCGACGAGGCGCGCCGTGAGGGCCGCCTCAGCCGCGCGGATCGAGCGCCCGAGGTCGTCATCCAGTTCGACGGGAATGTCGGCGATGCGGCGCGCAGGGATGTCTGCGGCGACATCCACCTTCTTGCGACGCACGATGCCCATCTCGACGACCGCGTGCCTGGCTTCGGAGAAGAAGCCCATGTCGGCAGGGGTGAGCCCGGTGTCTTCGAGCTTGTCCATGAGTCTGGTGAGCGGCTTCTTGTCGTCGATCCATCCCAGGAACTGCCAAATGGCACGGAAGTCCTCGATCGAGTTGATCAGCGGAGTTCCCGTCAGCGCCATAAGCAAAGCCTTGGGGAAGCTGACCCGGATGCTCTTCGACAGGCCCAGCACGTGCTTGGAACGCTCCGACTTGAGGTTCTTGATGAAGTGCGCCTCGTCGACGACCATCCCTTTGAACCCGAACCTGCCGAGCCACCCGACGTGCCGATCGAGAATTTCGTAGTTGACGATGACGACGTCGCTGAACGCGTCGACGTCTTTGCCGTCACCGTGTACGACGGTGGCCGTGCGGCCCGGCGTCCACAGTTCGACCTCGCGCGCCCAGTTCGTCTTGACGACGTTGGGTACGACAACCAGAAGCGGGTAGGAATTGGATGCCTCGGCCGCGAGGAGCGCCTGAGCGGTCTTGCCGAGTCCCGGCTCGTCAGCGAGCAGGAAGGTGCGGTGGCCAGACCGGACCTCTTCGACGAATCGCGCCTGGTGTCGCATCATCTCGAGGTTGCCGCGGGTACGCAGCGATGTTGCCTCCGGCAGATCCATGGTGGCAGCGCCGCCACCAGCGCCGTATTCGAAGGATCGGAACAGTGGCTCGATGAGCTCCCAGTTTCCCAGCCTGTTGACGCGCGCGGGCGCTGTCGTCATGTTGCTGAAGTCTGGTGCAAGGAACGGGTTCGACATCTGCATCTGGCGCACCGAGGCCGGAACGACCTGCTTTTCGATCTGCTTGTCGACGGGCTTCGGCTCTGTCGCGATGACGAGCTCGTCCGGGCTCAATTCCACCCCGGCTGCGATAAGCAGGTCTCTCCTGAGAGCCTTTGCGGCGGCGGTAACGGGAGCATCATCGCCCAGCATCGCGATCAGGCTTGTGTCGCGGGCCGCGGTCTTCGCCAGAATTCCGGCGAGGCCGTCGAGCCGCTTCTGCTCGTTGGCTCGCTCCGAATCAGAGAGAGTCTTGTCGATCTTGACCCTGGCGCGCTCTTCTCTCAGCAGCAGTGTCGCGACCTGGAACCTGGCGCGATTGGCCGGCTTCAGGGGCCCTTTCTGCACCGCGGTCTCGACCTCACGGGCCGCGCGCGCGAGCACGGGGATCACACCGACGTCATCACCGGGGCGCACTCGACGGCGCTGTTGGCCGCCTGACTGTCGCTGCCCCGAGGCCTGCTGGCCCGCGCCCTGCTGAGAGGATCGCTGGCGCTTCTGGCGCTGGCCGGGTTCGGTCTGTCCCGAAGGTGTCAATTCGTCTCCTGTGCAGGCGCTGACTGCTGATGTGGTCCTGGTGCAGTAGGTAGATAACCTCTGCGTGTGCGAGTCTCGTGGATCGAACGATCCGACGACGGCGCCTACCGAGTAATCCAGACCCAGTCGCGATGCGATTGGTGGGCCAGGCGAGCGTTACACCCACTCTATGCTGTTTTGCCTGAAACCTTGATTCGAATGCCCGCTGCAATGAAAATGGCGGCAGCGACGAACTGCAATCCCAGCCAGAGTTCAGGCGCCCCCAGGTCGATCGGGAGCACCGGATTCCACAGCACCGCGATCGGCGCGAGACCGATGATCCACCACCACTGGGCCGCCTGCCACGCGAACACCGCGACTATCAGCGCGAAGATACTCACGATGAAGCGGATGACCGTGAACGAGTCGCTGGTGATCAGGGCGCTTCCGATGAGAAGGGCTATCGTGCCGAGCAGGGCTGGCACGAGGGCGGTCCGGCGCGCATCGGAGGGATAGTGTGCGCTCACCCGGCGATTCTACCGATCAGCCGAGTGTGTCGATCACCGGACGACGTCCCGAATAGTTGTGGAGGCGGGCATCTGGTTAGAGTCAGAACATGCCTCATGATGCAGCGATTGCCCGATTCCAGGCGCTGCTGCGCATTCCGACCATCTCCCGGCTGAACGAGGACGAGGTGGAGTGGGAGCATTTCGACCAATTCCTGGCGCAGCTCCAGGAACTCTTCCCGCTCGTGCATCGCAAACTCGACCGCGAGATCGTGGAGGGGTACTCCCTGTTGTTTCGCTGGCCCGGTCGCTCGTCGACCGAGCCGAGCGTGCTCATGGGTCACTACGACGTCGTCGCTGCGACCGACTTCGGCTGGAAGCATCCACCCTTCGCCGCGGAGCTCAGCGGCAAGGGTGACGATCAACTGATCTGGGGTCGCGGCACGATCGACGACAAGGGCGCCGTCGTCGGCATTCTGGAGGCCGTCGAAGCTCAGATAGAGGCTGGAATGCAGCCCGCACAAGACATCTACCTGGCGTTCGGTCACAACGAGGAGACCAGCGGCAACGGCGCCAGGGCTATGGCCGGGCTGCTCGAGAGCCGTGGCGTCCGGCCCGCGCTCGTGCTCGACGAGGGCGGCGCGATTGTCGAGGGAGCATTTCCCGGCGTCACCGCGCCCGTGGCCGTTGTCGGCGTGACGGAGAAGGGCAGCACGGTGCTGCGGCTCGTCGTTGACCAGCAGGGTGGGCACGCCTCGACTCCCCCGAAGTTGAGTGCAACCGCTCGGCTCTCCGAGGCAATCGTCAGGCTCAACAACCGGCCGTTCCCCGCGTCCTTCAACCCGGTCACCATCGACATGTTCCGGACACTCGGAGCGTACGCGAACGGATTCATCGGATTCCTGTTCCGGAATATACGCTTCACGAAGCCGCTCCTCCTGCCGATCTTTGCTCGCCAGGGGGACGAAACCAACGCCATGGTCCGCACGACACAGGCAGTGACCATGCTGGAAGCGGGCCAGGCCGTCAATGCGCTCGCCGAACGAGCCACTGCCACCGTAAACGTTCGCGTCGCGGTGGGATCAACCGTGGACGACGCGGTCAGGCATGTCGTGAGCTCGATTGCCGACGACGCTGTGCGCGTCGAGGTCGTCACGGCGGAGGAACCGTCGCCGGTCTCCCTCGTCTCCGGCATTTCGTGGGAACTGGTGCGGTCGACGATCGAGAAGGTGTATCCGGGCACCGTCGTAACCCCGTACGTTCAGAACGGCGCGACAGACAGCAGGCACTTCAGCGGCATCAGCCGCGGCATCTACCGATTCACGCCGTTCGAGCTGACATCAGAGCAGCGCGAAACCCTCCACGCCCGAAACGAGCGTATGCACGTTGCGACCTACCTCCGTGGAATCGAGTTCTACAAGGCGCTCATCGCGTCGCTGTGACGTCGACCGTCAGCCCTGAGGCCGGATGATCGTGATGGGGCGACTCATCGGTGGGGCGTCGTCGAGGCGCTCCAGAGCGGGTCGAAGTTCGCTGAGCCAGCGCTCGTATCCTTCGTCGTTGAGGTGAAGCTTGTCGTCCGAAAGCGCGGGATCGAGCTCGCCGTCTTCCTGGGAGAACGCAGGCCACAGGTCGAGGTATTGCGCCTTGACCGACGGAGCAAACTGGCGCAGGTGACGATTGGCATCCTGGATCTGGGCTGAGAACTCCCGGCCTCTCGGCATGATCGACTGCACGAGCATCCTGGTGCCGGGCAGCGCGCGCCGCAGGGTGACCAGCACGAACTCGATGTTGCGCACCAGGTGTTCCACAGACTTGCGAGTTCCGAGGTCATTGGTTCCGATGAGCAGCGCCACGGCTTCCGGCCTCAGCTCGATGATCGAGTCGAGTCGCGCGACCACGTCATCCGTGGTGTTTCCCCCGATGCCAAGATTGTGGGTGTTCCGGTCGGGGAACCAGTCGGCCCATCGTCCGCCCTCGGTGAGGCTGTCACCCACGAAAGCGATGCTGGGGCGGGATTCAATGAATGATTCGTCGGTCATGAGCTGTGTTCCGATCAGAGAGGTTCACGTCCGTCTCAACTCCATCATGGGGCCTACGGCTGTCGGTTGCCAGTCGAGAGAGCGTGATCGATAGCCGCCCTGCGAGGGATCGACGGCACCGCGCCGGGGTGCTGGACCGACAGCGACGCGGCCGCGACGGCGAAACGAAGTGCATTCTCGAGGCCCACCCCTTCTGCGAGCGAGGCGGCGAGCGCCCCGCAGAACGTGTCGCCTGCGCCCGTGGCATCCACAGCAGCAACCTTCGGGGCCGGCACGCTGATGTCGGCAGACCCGCGCTGGTGCAGCACGGCTCCTTCGGCACCCAGCGTGACGATCACCGCCCGGGCAAGGTCGCTCACACTGCCGCTGCCCGCGAGATAGGCGGCCTCGTGTTCGTTCACCACGAGAATATCGACGTCGTCGAGCAATTCACGGGGCAAATCCCTGATGGGAGCGGCATTCAGGATGACGGTGGTGCCGCCGGCGTGGGCGGCGCTGGCAGCTGCCTCCACCGTCTCAAGCGGGATCTCCAGCTGCAGGATGAGCGCATCTGCGTGAGTCAGGGCGAGGATGTCTGCCTCGGTGAGCCCGGTCAGATGAGAATTGGCGCCGGCTTCGACGATGATCGTGTTCTCACCGTTGTCGTCGACAGCGATCAGGGCTGTTCCGGTGGGTGCAGCAACAGTTCGCAGGAGCGTGAGATCGACCCCGTCGTCGGCAAGCCCGTCCCTGGTGCGTCGCCCAAACTCGTCGTCGCCGATCGCCGCAATCAGGACGGTGGATGCACCGGCTCGCGCCGCGGCGACCGCCTGATTCTGACCCTTACCCCCGCGCGCGATCGATAGTCCGGCCGACATGACCGTCTCGCCCGGCGAGGGAATTCTTGCGACCCTCAGAACCTGATCGATATTGGCGCTGCCGACGATGACAACAGCGTTCGTCGCCCTGGGTTCTGTAGCTGAGTTCACACTCCCAAACTAGCGCGCCACGTCGGCCTCGACAGGACTGCCCTCGGCAGCGTCGACGGCAGTGGCTGCGGCCGCGGTGATGCGGTTGGCCATGCCGCTGAAGATGACGCCGTGGAACGGAAGAATAGCGAACCAGTACAGCCGGCCACCGAGACCGCTCGGGAAGAACACCGCACGTTGGCGGTACGTGCTGCCGCCGGCAGGATCGGCCGTTGTCGTCATCTCAAGCCAGGCGAGTCCGGGAACTTTCATCTCGGCCCGAAGTCGCAGGAAGTGACCTCGCTCCAGGGTCTCCACCCGCCAGAAGTCGAGCGCCTCGCCCACCGCGAGCGTTGAGGGGTGTCGACGACCGCGACGCAAACCGACGCCGCCCACCAGCTTGTCCGCCCAGCCACGCAGTGCCCAGCCGAGAGGGAAGGAGTACCAGCCATTCTCGCCGCCGATGCCCTCAACCACCTCCCAGAGTCGCTCTACCGGGGCCGCCGAATGCTGCTCGCGCAGGTCGACGTACACCGTGTGGCCCGACCAGTCCGGGTCGCTCGGGATGAGGTTGCTCGGCGCGCCCGCGACCGTGGAGTTCTGCCACGAGGTCTCGACCTCACCATCCTTCATTTTTGCCAGCGCGAGACGCACGGCCGCCCGGTATCCGGTGAGACCGCCCTCCGGGTCGGGAATGAGAGCCCGGATGTCTGTCTCGCTCACCACGCAGTCGAACTGCAGCGACTCGATGATCGGCACAGCGAGCGCCCGGGGAATCGGAGTGACCAGATTCACCCACTGGGAGGCCAACCATGGCGTGAGCACCGGCAGGCTGGCGATCGGGCGCTGATGCAGTCCGGCCTCGAGGGCGTAGCCGTTCATCATCTGCCCGTATCGCAGCACGTCAGGCCCGCCGATGTCGAACGTGCGGTTCACCTCTGTCGCAACGACTGCGGCCTCGGTGAGATAGTGCAGCACGTCCCGCACCGCGATGGGCTGGATGAAGTTGCGCACCCACTTGGGTGCCGGCATGTACGGCAACACCTCGGTGAGGTGGCGAATCATTTCGAACGACGCCGAACCAGACCCGATAACCACTCCCGCCTGGAAAGCGATCGTGGGTACGCCGGACTCGAGCAGCACCCTGCCCACCTTCTCCCGGCTGCGCAGGTGTCGACTCAGAGTGTCGACCGGCACGTCGGGGTGCAGACCACCCAGATAGACGATGCGCTTCACACCGGCGGCGGCAGCCGCATCCGCGACGGTATGAGCGACGGTGAGTTCGGTCTGTTCGAAGTCGCCGCGAGAACCCATCGCGTGCACGAGGTAGTAGAGCACCTCGATGCCATCGACCGCCTGCGCCACATCATCCGAATTTGTGAGGTCACCCGTCATCACATCGACGTCAGCGGCCCACGGCGCATCCCGCAATTTGAGCGGGTCACGCACCAGAACCCTGACGTCGTGGCCGGCCTCAACCAACCGCGGCGCGAGGCGCCCACCGATGTAACCCGTAGATCCCGTGACGAGGATTCGCATGAATCCAGCTTAGGGACGAAGCCCGTGAGACGGCTGGGCCTTGACAGCGCCGCACGCCTGCGGCTCCGCCGTCCGGTCTAGATGAGTGACTTCGTGTGCCAGACAGTCTTGGTCTCGGTGAAAGCGACCACCCGCTCGAGCGAGGGGGCTGGAGCTCCATTGACGGGCGCGAGCACTCGCTTGAGAGTGTCCGCTGCGATGACCTGAAGATCGACCCAGTGGAGCAGCTCTGCCCCAGCGAGGTCAATCGCGTTCACGTCAGCGTGCCCAGCAAGCCACGGTGCAATCTCGGCCGGAGAACCGGTCAGGATGTTCACCACTCCCCCGGGAACGTCACTTGTCGCGAGAACCTCGGCGAGGCTGATGGCGGCTAGCGGCGCGGCCTGGCTGGCGACGACCACAACGGTGTTGCCCGTCAGGATCGCCGGTGCGATAACACTCGCCAGCCCCAGCAGCGCGTTGCCAGACTGGGGCGCAACGATAGCCACCACTCCGGTGGGCTCCGGCGTTGACATGTTGAAGTACGGCCCACTGACCGCATTGGCGTTGCCGGCAACCTGCACGTACTTGTCTGCCCAGCCCGCGTACCAGATCCATGCGTCGATGGCGGTATCGACCTGGCTGGTCGCCGCGGACTTCGTCAGCGATTCGGTGGCGACGAGTTCGTCAACGAACTGGTCGCGACGCCCCTCGAGCAATTCCGCGATGCGGTACAGAACCTGCCCACGGTTGTAGCCAGTGGCAGCCGACCAACCCGGGAAGGCAGCTCGGGCCGCGACGACGGCATCCCGAGCATCTTTGCGACTGGCAAGCGACGCGTTCGCCAGGAAAGCGCCGTCTTTCGTCGACACCTCGTAGGTGCGGCCGCTCTCGCTGCGCGGAAATTTACCGCCGATGTAGAGCTTGTATGTTTTGGGTACCGCGAGCCGGGTCACGCGCTGGCCTGCTTCCTGGTCGTTGAGACGGTGGTGGAGCCTGCGGCGGGGGAACCCCAGCCTGCACTCTCAAGGTAGGCAGCGAGTCCGTGTCGACCGCCCTCGCGACCGTAGCCACTCTCTTTGAATCCGCCGAACGGGCTGGCTGGATCGAAACGGTTGAAGGTGTTCGCCCAGATCACACCGGCACGAAGGCCGTCTGCCACGGCCAGGATCTTCGATCCCTTGTCGCTCCAGATACCAGCGGAAAGTCCGTACGGCGTGTTGTTCGCCTTGGCGATAGCTTCGGCCGGAGTGCGGAAGGTGAGCACGCTCAACACTGGCCCGAACACTTCTTCCCTGGCGATCGTCGACGACGTGGAGACGTTGTCGAAAATGGTCGGCGCAAACCAGAAACCGTTCTCGGGAATAGCGCACGGAGCAGTCCAGCGGTCGGCGCCCTCCTTCTCACCGATATCGCTGAGCTCCCGGATGCGTTCGAGCTGCTCACGGGAGTTGATCGCACCGATGTCGGTGTTCTTGTCGAGCGGGTCGCCCAGACGCAAAGTCATCAGGCGCGACTTCAGCCGGTCGACGACCTCGTCGTGGATGTTCTCCTGCACGAGAAGTCGCGAGCCTGCGCAACAGACGTGACCCTGGTTGAAGAAGATCCCGTTGACGATTCCTTCGACAGCCTGGTCGATGGGGGCGTCATCGAAGACGATGTTTGCGGCTTTTCCGCCCAGTTCGAGCGTGACCTTCTTGCCGGTGCCGGCAACCGACTTCGCGATAGCGCGCCCGACAGCGGTGGAACCGGTGAAGGCGACCTTGTTGACGTCGGGATGATTGACGAGGGCCTCGCCGGTGTCTCCGGCGCCCGTGATGATGTTCACGACTCCCGCGGGCAGGTCTGCCTGCTGGAGAATCTCGGCGAAGATGAGCGCAGACAGCGGGGTCGTCTCTGCAGGCTTGATCACCACGGTGTTACCTGCCGCCAGCGCGGGGGCCACTTTCCACGCCAGCATCAGCAGCGGGAAGTTCCACGGAATCACCTGTGCTGCAACCCCGAGAGCCCGGGGATTCGGCCCGAGTCCGGCGTAGTCGAGCTTGTCGGCCCATCCCGCGTAGTAGAAGAACCAGGCAGCGACGAGCGGCACATCAACGTCGCGCGACTCTTTAATCGGCTTTCCGTTGTCGAGACTCTCGGCGACCGCTAGCTCTCGCGCGCGCTCCTGCACGAGCCGCGCGATGCGGAACAGGTACTTTCCGCGGTCGGCGCCAGACAACTTGCTCCAGGTGCGCGTGTATGCCGAGCGCGCGGCGGCAACCGCGGCATCCACGTCGGAAGAGTCCGCGTTCGAGATCTCGGCAATCGTCTTTTCGGTCGCCGGCGAGATCGTCTGGAAGCTGTCACCGTGCCCGTCAACGAACTCTCCGTTGATGAAGAGTCCGTAGCTCGGCTTCAGATGCAGGATGCTCGTCGATTCCGGCGCCGGGGCGTAGTCCAGAAAACGGCTTGCTGATTGGGGGTTCACGTCGGTCATCGTCAGTCCATCGTCACGTAGTCGGGGCCCGAGTAACGGCCGGTGGTCAGTTTCTGTCGCTGCAGCAGAACGTCATTGAGAAGGCTGGATGCCCCGAACCTGAAGAGGTGCGGGGTCAGCCACTCCTCGCCAACGGTTTCGGCGACGGTCACCAGGTACTTGATCGCGTCTTTCGAGGTGCGGATGCCGCCGGCGGGCTTCACCCCGATCCGTTCCCCGGTGAGGCGGTGCCAGTCGCGCACGACCTCGAGCATCAGCAGGGTGACGGGCAGGGTCGCGGCGGGCGCCACCTTCCCCGTCGAGGTCTTGATGAAGTCTCCGCCCGCGAGGATGGCGAGCCAGGAAGCCCTGCGCACGTTGTCGTAGGTGTTCAGTTCGCCGGTCTCGAGAATCACCTTGAGGTGCGCATAGGTTCCGTCTGCGCGGCGGCACGCCTCCTTTACCGCCACGATCTGGTCGAAGACCAGGCCGAAGTTGCCGGAGAGAAATGCGCCGCGGTCGATGACCATGTCGATTTCGTCGGCTCCGGCGGCGACGGCCTCAGACGTGTCTGCGATCTTGATCGCGAGCGACGAGCGTCCGCTGGGGAACGCCGTCGCCACCGCGGCCACGTTGATTCCGTTGTCGGTGCCGCGCGACCAGGCGCCGCCGAGGGCCTGGACCGCGTGAGGGACCATGTCGCCGTAGACGCAGACGGCCGCGACCCTGGGGGTCGTGGCATCCGATGGGTCGGGGTTGACGGCCTTTGCCACCAGCGATCTGACTTTTCCTGGGGTGTCAGCACCCTCGAGGGTCGTCAGGTCGATGAGCTCGATGATGGTGTCGAGGGCCCAGGCCTTCGACGTGGTCTTGATGGATCGGGTGCCCAGAGCCGCTGCTCGCTGTTCGAGGCCGACGGCGTCGACGCCAGCGAGCCCTTCGAGATGTAGCCTCAGGCTCTTCTCAGTCAGATCGCCACCGATCATGCTGAGCGCCCGTTCGGCTGGAGCCAGTGCCTTCGCCTGGAAGGTCTGGGCTGGGAGACCCTGCGTCGTTGCGTTCACCCGGTAATTCTACCCATGTGGATGACGGCGCGTCCGGGGCTTGGTTTCGGCCGGGTCGCTCTCGACCCCATCGGGGCGCGCCGAAGAGGCAGCGGCAGGGTTAATACGCAGGCTCTGCCAGTCGGCGGGATGCCCGCGAAGCAGACCGGCGAGGTAGTCGAGACTGGTGTGCCAGTCGGCCGGCGTTCTTGAGGCGAAAGCCGGTTCGATGGGCGACGCAACGTCAACGGTCAACGCTGTACTTGTGCCCCTGCTGCCGCCGGTGACCTCGATAAGACTGAACAGCATGGTTTCGCTGTCTCGGCCGGTGACCTCGAGTTGCGCGAACGGCTCGAAGCGGGTGATCCACCCCACACTCACAGTCGGCGGGTCTCTGGTCAGCCAGTGCAAAGTGAATTCACCGCCGGCCTGCGGGGTGATCGACGCCTCGGCAAGCCAGCCCGACACCAAGTCAGCATCCACGAGCGCGTCCCAGACGATACTGGGGGCGAACTCGTAGATTCGCTCGAAACGCATGCTCGATGTGGTCACTCCCTGAGCCTACGGCTCCCTACCGACCGTTGGATGGACGGGCGGCGCGTGCCCTTCAAGCCCTATGCTGTCGGGGTGAATGCCTCCCCAGACGCCCCCCGCCGCGCTGCACCGCGGGTCGTCATCGATATCGTCGTGTCGGTCGTCCTGCTCGCCTTCGGAGCGGTGCTTGCCCTGATCGTGCTCGGTTACGCGACCCTGTACAACGGCCTGACCGCCGGCTGCGGCAGGGGACCATTCGAGGGAATTCAGTGCAATGCCACGGTGCTTTCCATCACGGTCTTTGCCCTGATGGCCGTGACGATTCTCAGCTATTTTCTGGCCGTCGGCATGGTCATTGTGTCGCTGATACGTAAGAGACTCACCTTCTGGTGGCCGCTTGGCGGGGTCATCGTCATCATCGCCGCGTTCTACATCGCCACCTGGATCGCCGGAATGGTCGCACCCGCCGGAGCAGGGTCATGAGCGCCGGCGTCTTCGCGCTCGGTGTCGATCTCGGGGGCACCAAGATCGAGGCAGCACTCGTCGATCCGAGCGGCGCAGTACTTCCCGGCAGCCGATTCCGGGCACCCACCGGAAACGGATCATCGAGCGAACAACTCGCCGCGAGCGCAGAGACCGTGGTGCTTCAGTCGGTCGCCACGCTTCCGGATGGCGCGACTCTCATCGGCGTCGGCGTCGGCAGCGCAGGGCCGATCACGGTGGCGCATGGGTTGGTGTCGCCCCTCAACCTCCCACACTGGCGCGACTACCCACTTCGCGACCAGATCGCGGCCCTCGTTCCCGGTGTGCCCGTGACCCTGCGGATGGACGGCGAATGTATTGCTCTCGCCGAACACTGGGTAGGGGCAGGCCAGGGCGAATCGAACCTGATGGGGATGGTCGTCTCTACGGGCATCGGCGGGGGGCTCATCCTCGGCGGCCGGGCAATCGCGGGCCCGACCGGAAACGCCGGACACATCGGACACGTCGAGGTCGGCGGTTTCGATGATCCCTGCCTGTGCGGTGGCACCGGCTGTGTCGAGGCGATCGCGTCAGGACCCAGCACGACGGCCTGGGCCAGGCGCCAGGGCTGGGAGGGCACTTCGGGCGAAGACCTTGCCGTCAGCTATGCCGCCGGCGACCCCATCGCCGTTGCGGCGGTCGCGCGCTCAGGGCGCGCCATCGGGCAGGCCATCGCGTCATCCACGGCACTGGTCGACCTCGACCTCGTGGCGATCGGCGGGGGCTTTTCGCACGTCACCCCCGATATTTTCGACTACATCCGGGAGGCCATCGCGCTACGGTCGCCGTTCCCCTTCGTGGCGAAGGTGCGGGTTATTCCCTCCGGCCTGTCCGGGGAGGGCCCGCTCATCGGCGCAGCCGCACTCATCCATCGCTCCGATCTCGTCGCCTAACGGCCCCGGGCTTCCAACTCGTCCTCGACCATCCTCGGCCGCGCTAACGCGATAGCCGAGACCAGTGTGAACAGTGTCGTCACGCAGAGGAAGATCAGCGGGAGCACCCAGCTGTGTGTCAGGTCGTGGATGAGTCCGATCAGCAGTGGCCCCAGAGCCGCAACCCCGTAGGCGATCCCCTGCACAAAACCGCTCAGCGCGATCGAGCCCTCGTGTGATCGCGTGCGCATGTTGATGAGCAGGAGGCTGAGAGGGAACACGATCGGCCCAGCGCCGATCAGGGCGACCCAGAGCCAGGTCACCGTCGCAGGGGCGAGCAGGAGCCCGAGATATCCCGAGACAAAGCAGCCAGCAGCCCCGAGCAGCACCCACGCAACGTTCTTCACGCGTGCGACCAGCACTGGCGCGATCAGGCCAAGCGGAAGCCCCATAATCCCAAACAACGCCAGGAGCGCCCCGGCCTGCGCTGGGGTGGAGCTGGCAGTGCTGACAAGAATTTCGGGCAGCCACGCAAACATCGCGTAGACGTTGAGAGCCGTAATTGCGAACGCTAAAGCGAGGGCCCGGGCGACGGCGGAGTGACGCATCTGCCCGAGAAGCGCTGGCTCTGCAACAGACAGAGGGCCCTCTGCCTCCGCACGCCGGTTGGTGCCCCGGTGCTGGGCCAGAACGACGAGCCACGGCACGAGTGCCCCCACGGCCAGCAGCGCCCACACACCCACGGCAGGTCGCCAGCCGAACGATGCCGCCATCGGCGCCGCGATCAACGGGGGAACGGAGGCGCTCACCGCCATGAGCGTCACGTAGATACCCGTGAATAGCCCAACCCGATCCGGGAAGTATTTCCTGATCACAGGGGGCAACAGGATATTCGCAAACCCCATACCCGCCATGACCAGCACACTTCCGGCGACGAGCATGGGGTACGAGAAAGCTGTGGCGCGCACGATCGGGCCAAGAACCATCCCGGTACAGGCAACGACCAGCGTGGCCTCAAGACCGATGCGTCTCGCGATCATGGGAGTGATGAATCCGGATGCCGCGAACGCGAGTGGCGCGAGCATGCCGAGCAGTCCGATTCCGGTGCTGCCGAGCGGGATGTCGTCGGACACCAGGGAAAGAATCGGGGCAAGAACCGCCACTGCCGTACGCAGGTTGAGGGCCAGCAGGATGATTCCGATGACTGCTGCCGTCCTGCCCAGCCACAACGGGCGGGCAAGCGATGTCGTCACCGTCCGAGTCTACGATGGGGCGTGCCGGCACTTCGGTCGGCCAGCGAGGAAGAGTGAACTATGGCTGGATTCGACCTGGGCGGTATCGGCGACATGGCAGGCGGACTCCTGTCCGGCAAGGGCCTCGACATGGCTGCGGCACAGCCCCTGTGGGAGCAGGTTCAACCGAAGCTGAAGGGACTGCCCACCGACGACATCCTCGACAACATCGCGAACTGGGCGAAGGGTCTCAATCTGCCCCTCGTCGACAAGATCCCGGCCAACGTCATCGACGACATCAAGAACGGCGTGAAGGTACCGCTGAACAAGCTGCTGAAAGGCTGATCCCGGGCTCAGCGCCTCGGGGCCACCCCGAGCACTGACCTGACGTGTAGTTCGTCGTCCGCCATGCGGTCGATGAGTTCGGCCACGTCGTCGAACTTGAGCATGCCGCGCACAAACTCAACAAACGAGATCTCGGCGATTTGGTCGTACATGTCGACGTCAACGTCGAGCGCGTACGCCTCGACCTGCTTCTCGGGCACCCCATCGAACGTGGGGTTGTTGCCAACAGATACCGCCGCCGGGTACGTGTTGCCACCGACGGTGAGCCAGGCCGCGTACACACCGTCAGCGGGCACCAGGCCCTCGATCTGACGGGCCAGGTTGGCGGTCGGATATCCGAGCGCTCGACCGCGTTGGGCGCCGTGAACAACGACAGCCCGGACGCTGTGGAGCGCACCGAGCAGCTGGGCCGCCTCCGCGACCCTGCCAGCAAGAATGAGCTCGCGCACAGCGGTGGACGACACCCGGCGAGACCCGTCGTAGTCAATGTCGTCGATGACCATCACGTCGATCCCGTGTGTACGGCCGAATTCCCTCAGGGTATCCGCCGTGCCCGTGCCACCATGCCCGAACCTGAAGTCGTTTCCGACCAGCACGAGCGATGCGTGAAGTGCGTCAACGAGAATCCGCTGCATGAATTCTGATGCCGGCATCGCGCTGAACTTCTCGTCGAACGTGGCGAGCCACGTCGCATCCACACCGGCAGCCGCCAGCGATTCAACCTTCTGGGCATTACTCGCCACCGCCGGGGGGCACGCCTCGGGGCGAAGCAGACTGAGCGGGTTGCGATCGAAAGTCAGGACCGTGCCGGTAAGGCCTCGTTCGTGGGCGAGAGTGAGCAGCTTTGCCACCACAGCGCGGTGACCGAGGTGCATGCCGTCGAACTTGCCGATCGTCACCGCACTCGGCCCAAAATTCGCCGGGATGTCCGCCGAGGAAAAGAAGGTTTGCATCTCAGCTCTGGGCACTCGGGACGGTGTCCACCGGACGCAATCGGTACAACCAGAGCATCCCGAGGATCGGAAGGACGAGGGGGATGAAGAGGTAGCCCCGGCCGAAGAACGACCACACCGTATCTGCCGGGAAGAGCACGGGGTCGATGACGCTCAGCGTGCCCACCAGGAGCACGCCCACGAGTTCGAAAATGATGGTGATCCAGGCGATGCGATACCAGGTGTCACCTTTTCGCAGCAGCGCCACGGTTGCGAGGATGTAGACGAGGCCAGCCAACGCACTCAACAGGTAGGCGATCGGTGCAACGTCGAATTTCCCGACGATCTGAACGAACGACCGAGCCGTTGCCGCGAGCGCGAGGATCGCGTAAACGGCGATGAGTACCCGCCCTACCCCGACCGCGCGAGAAGATCCGTTGTTAGCCATATCGACTCAACTTTAGGCGAAAGACGCCCACGCTCTCGCTCACGCGACCTGCACGAACCAGATCTGGCCCATCCTGACCAGCATGACGGCGACGGCGAGACAGGCCACCCCGAGAATGACGGTGCTCCAGCGGTTTCGGTCGATCAGGGCCCACACGATCGCGGCCGGTGGAATGAGCACCGCAGACACGAGATAGACCCAGAATTCGAGCCCGCTGCCGGTAGGTAAATTGCCGGTGGCGGGCGCCACGAGGGAGACAACGAGTTGGGCGATCAACAGGATTCCCACCAGCAGGGTCGCGCCCAGGGTGTAGTCGTTGGGGGTGCGACCGGCCAGGCCGAGCACGATACACCCCAGCCCCACAATGATCGCCACGGCGACCTGCACGTTCTCGAACCACTCGATCATTCGCTCGCCGTCTCTGTCGCCGCCGGGGGGAGGTCTGGTGGGAAGTTGACGAGCACGTGTGCCCTGCCGTCGATGTTCTCCACTAGACCGATGAGCCGGCCTTCCGGAGACACCGCCGCGATCGGCCCTGGCGAGTCGACGCTCAGCGAAATCCGCTTGCCATGCGCCAGGTCGATTGCCTCCTGAGCCGTCAGGTCAGCGCGGTCGAAGAGGGCAGAGGCGACCTCAGCGGGGTCGAGCATCGTCTGGGCAAGGTCGGCCTCGATACCGGATGCCTCCCCCACGGTGAAGGGACCGATGCGCGTTCTGCGCAGCGCCGTGAGATGCCCGCCCACACCGAGTGCGGCACCAAGATCGCGCGCGAGGGCCCGGATGTACGTCCCAGTGGAGCATTCCACCCGGACATCCAGATCGAGCCACTCCCCCCGCCTCGTGGCGATCACCTCGAACGCGCCGATGGTGACCGGCCTTTCGGCGAGCACAACCTCCTCGCCCTCCCTGGCCAGCGCGTACGCGCGCTTACCGCCCACCTTGATGGCGCTCACCGAGCTCGGCCGCTGCAGGATAGGCCCGGTAAGGGCGAGCACACCGGACGCGATCTCGGTGTCGGTGACCGCGGCGAGGGTCGCGGCATCCACCGGCTCGCCGACCTGACCGTCCGCGTCATCGGTGTTCGAGTCTGCCCCCAATCGGATGGTGGCGGTGTATTCCTTGTCGAGTCCGACCACCCAGGTCAGCAGCCTCGTGGAGTTGTTAACACCGAGCACCAGCAGGCCCGTCGCCATCGGGTCGAGCGTTCCCGCATGGCCGACCTTGCGGGTGCCGATCGACTTCCTGGCACGGGCCACCACGTCGTGGCTGGTGATGCCCTGCGGTTTGTCGACCAGAACGATGCCACTGGTGGGATTGCTGGGCGGTTTCACGCGTTCTCCGCGGCGATGAACATCACCCGTTCAGGTTACCGTCTGGTTGCTGCGTCACCGCCGGGGTGTGCGGCCGCCTAGGATCTGAGGATGAGAGTAGCCGTCATCGGATCCGGGGCCGTTGGCGGAGCGATTGCTGCCATGCTCGCACGAGCCGGCCACGACGTTGAGGTGACGGCGCGCGGCGACAATCTGGATGCGATTCGAGAAGGCGGCATTCGACTGACGGGCGCCTGGGGCGACTACACCGCCATGGTTCTCGCGAATGAGTTGATGACACGCGGCGCCGAACTGGTCATCGTGGCCACCAAGGCCCAGGATGCGCCAGCGGCCATTGCCGCCAATTCCAGGATGCTGCGTGGCGTTCCCGTCGTCGTGATTCAGAACGGCCTCGAGGGCATGGCCACCGCCCGGAAGGCATCCCCGCGCTCAGACATCGTCGGTGGGCTTGCAACCTTCGCAACCTCGTACCTGACCCCCGGCGAGATCTGCGTCACCACGGCCGGCCCGACCTATCTCGGCGTGGCGGCAGGTGTCAGCGATGTGCCAGCGCGCTACGCGGCCAAGATCCTCGCCGAGGTGATGCCGACCACGGTGGTGGCCAACTTCGTGGGCGCCCAGTGGACCAAGCTCGTGATCAACCAGGTCAATGCGCTGCCGGCGATCACCGGGCTGAGCGTGCAGGCGGTGATCAAGAATCCCCAGCTGAGGCGCATCATGACCGCGAGCATGCGTGAAAATGTGCGCGTCGCGGGAACGAGTGGCGTGCGATTCGAGAAGCTTCAGGGGCTCTCCCGCCGGGGGCTTCGCCTCTTCTCACACCTGCCGCTGTGGCTCGGACAGCTGCTGCCGATGCTCATGAGTGCACGCGTCGGGGCGACCCCCAACCCTGGGTCCACCCTGCAAAGCATCCGGCGGGGGCAGCCCACCGAAATTGACTATCTCAACGGTGCGGTCGTGAACGCGGCGAAGGCGCTCGGGCGCACCGCACCCATCAACGCTGCGCTGACCGCCATGGTGCACGACGTCGAGTCGAGCGGTGTGTTTCTCTCGCCCGCTCAGGTCGTCGAACGCAGCCAGCAGCCGTCGTAGCTAGCAGCTGTCCGCAAAAACCCTGCGGGGCAGCTCAGGAATCGAGTTATCGACGATCGCGGTCGCCCGTGTTCGCGGGCTGGACTCGGCAGAGTACAGGGCATGTGCCCCCTCGATCTGCGGGTTGTTGCTGGAGCCAACACCCGACTCGAGCCAGACCGAGAAGTTCCACAGGCCCCGCAGCTCTGGGCGATTCAGGAAGGCCCCGTCGACGATCAGCGTGGCATCCCTCGGCCCGGTCTGCCACTTCATCTCGACCGGGGCGTCGCGTTCCACATCGAACGCCGCCGTGACAAAGCCGGTGCTGCCACCCAGCCTGAACGGACCGACCAGCACGCGGCGAAACAGGTCGTAGTCGAACGAGTCACGGTAGAAGCCGTCGACAGAATCGGCCGCGCGCGCGGTGCTGGCTTCGTGGGAACGACGGAAGTGGTCGATGGATGCGCGAAAGACCGAATGCCCACCCCTGCCCATTCGCGTCGCAAGCGCATCGGCGAACGTCGACGTGCCGGCACCGGCGGTGCCGTCGATCGCCAACAGCGTCCGGCCCCTGCCGTAGTTGTGAAGGAACTCATCTGACAGCGAGTCGAGCAGGTCGCGGCGCGCGGTCGCCGCCGAAGGAAGCGGGATTGGCTCTGCCATGGCATCCAGTCTAGGTTTGCCGAGTGAGCATCGCCGGCGCCGTGAATGACTGGTTTCTCGACAACCAGCGCGACCTGCCATGGCGGCGCGAGGGATTCGGGGCGTGGGGCATCCTCGTCAGCGAAATCATGCTGCAGCAGACTCCGGTGGCACGCGTCATTCCGCGACTGGAGCAGTGGCTTGAGCGGTGGCCGACCCCGACCGCGCTCGCCTCATCGCCTCCCGGTGACGCCGTTCGCGCCTGGGAGCGGCTCGGATATCCGCGTCGCGCACTGCGGCTGCACGCCGCGGCGGTGGTCATCACCGAGGAGCACGGCGGCGAGGTTCCTTCCGAGGTTGAGAAACTGCTGACGTTGCCGGGCATCGGTGACTACACAGCGCGGGCCGTCGCCGCGTTCGCGTTCGGCCTGCGGCATCCTGTGGTCGACACCAACGTGCGGCGGGTGATCGCGCGAGCCGTTCTCGGCCAGGGCGAGGCGGGGCCGGCATCGACCCGCAGGGACCTCGCAGCCATGGAGACCCTGCTCCCCCGTGACGAGGCCGCCGCCCGCCTCTTCAACGCGGGGATGATGGAACTGGGCGCCCTGGTGTGCACGGCACGCGCGCCCAAGTGTGCCGACTGCCCGATCGCCGACAGCTGCGCTTGGCGCGCCGCCGGCTATCCCGCGTACAGCGGACCGCGCGCTGCGGTCCAGGCGGCGTTCGGTGGCAGTGACCGTCAAGTGCGCGGGCTCATCCTTGCCGAGCTCCGCGGGAGCGACATCCCGGTCTCCGACAGTGAGATCGAGGGCCTGTGGCCGGATGCGACGCAACTCGCGCGCGCCCTCGCCAGCCTTCGGGCCGACGGCCTCGTGGTCGCCGACGGGCTCGGCGCCTACGAGCTGCCCTGACGCATTCCCGCGCGCATTCCGATGGAAATTCAGGAAACCGCGTCGGGAAGCTCG
Organism: Salinibacterium sp. G-O1; assembly: GCF_030063305.1. Classification (GTDB taxonomy): domain Bacteria; phylum Actinomycetota; class Actinomycetes; order Actinomycetales; family Microbacteriaceae; genus Rhodoglobus. Next base: position 1,191,369 of record NZ_JASISV010000001.1, on the reverse strand, counting down.
CCAGACGCGCGTGAGGGAGTTGTTCCCGGCGCGATTTCCTGAATTTCCAATGGGGAGAGGGCGGACGGGGCGGCAGGCGGGGTGGACGGATGACGGCTGTGCCGCGCACACTGGGGAACATGCCGGAACTTCCCGAGGTGCATGCACTCGTGAATGACCTCAGCCCGCGTCTGTCTGGGCGGGTGGTGGCCAGCTTCGACGTGGTCTCGTTCGCCGCACTGAAGACGTTCGACCCGCAGGTCTCCAGCCTCGCCGGGCGCACGGTCGGGCCCATCACCCGCCACGGAAAATATCTCGACATCGCCTTCGACGGTGTCGACCACGACAGGCTTCATCTGCTCATTCATCTGGCCCGCGCTGGCTGGATCCGCTGGCGCGACTCCGCACCGAAGCCGTCCACGGCGCCTGGGCGGGGCCCACTGGCCGCTCGGCTTGTGCTTGACGACGGCTCCGGCGTCGACATCACGGAGGCCGGGACGAAGAAATCGCTCGCGATCCACCTCGTGCGGGATGCGGCCGAGGTCCCCAGAGTCGCGAGCCTTGGCCCGGATCCGCTCGGCCCGGATTTTACCGAGAGTGTTCTTGCAGGCATCCTGGCGGGCGCCGGCCGTACGCAGATCAAGGGCTTGCTGCGCAACCAGGCCATCATCGCCGGCATCGGCAACGCGTACTCCGACGAGATTCTGCACACGGCCCGGATGTCGCCGTTTGCGCCGGCATCGATGGGTCCAGGCGAGGTTTCCCGCCTCTATGCCGCGATCCAGTCCACTCTGAGGGACGCCATCGCGCGCGCGGATGGTCTCGCGCCGTCAGAGCTCAAGCAGGAGAAGAAATCGCACCTGCAGGTTCACGGCAGAGCAGGGCAGCAATGCCCGGTCTGCGGAGACGTCGTGCGCCAGGTGCGCTTCGCCGACTCCAGTCTCGAGTACTGCGCAACGTGCCAGACGGGCGGCAAACCTCTCGCCGACCGCGTGCTGTCGCGACTACTTAAGTGACTCGGCCTCGTCCTCGTCATCGAAGTTGTCCTCATCCTCGATGATGGCCCTCGGCTTGACATAAGGATCTTCGTCGCCGGCGTACGTCGCCGTCTTCTTCTGCGTCTCCACCGCCGCGTCGCGCGCTGCGGCCTCGGCCAGCAGTGACTCGATGAGGGCGGCGTTCTCCGGGATCCCATCGGGGATGAACTCGAGGCTCGGGGTGAGACGAGCCGTGAGGTTCTTGCCCAGTTCGCTGCGCAGCATTCCGGTGGCCGATTTCAGCGCAGCGGCGCTGTCGAGGCGCTCCTCGTCGGTGCCGTACACGGTGTAGAAGACCGAAGCGTGCTGCAGGTCCCCCGTCACCTTGACGTCGGTGATGGTGACAAACCCCATGCGAGGATCTTTGAGCCCTCGCTCGAGTGTCTTGGCAACGATGACCTGGATGCGGTCCGCCATTTTCGCGGCGCGAGCTGCGTCAACCATGAGATTCCTCTACTTTCCTTCACCAACGGGACTACTCCCAGCGTAGAGGCGGGGAGGGATTTCGATTCCGGGCCGCAAGCTGGGTCTGGCAGCGCCGCCCGAAGGGCCGGCGCCGGGAGCGGCCCGGAATCGAAATCCCGGACCGCCTCCACCACGGGGCTAGACCCGCGGCTTTTCCTTCATTTCGATCGTCTCGATCTCGTCACCGATCTGGATGTCGTTGAACTTGCCAAGGCCGATTCCGGCCTCGAAGTCCGTACGAACCTCGGTGACGTCATCCTTGAAGCGACGCAGTGATTCGATGGCGAGGTTATCGCCGACGACCACACCGTCACGGATGACGCGAGCCTTCGCGTTCCTGGTGATGATTCCGGAGCGCACGATGACACCGGCGACGTTTCCGAACTTGGAGGAACGGAACACCTCGCGGATCTCGGCAACACCAGACTGCACTTCTTCGAACTCGGGCTTGAGCATGCCCTTGAGGGAGCTTTCGATCTCCTCGAGCGCCGCGTAGATGACCGAGTAGAAACGCACATCCACACCTTCACGCTGCGCACGTTCGCGCGCCTTCGTGTCTGGTCGCACGTTGAACCCGATGATGATCGCGTTGTCGATGGTCGCGAGGTTGACGTCGCTCTCGGTAACAGCACCGACACCGCGGTGGATGATCCGCAGCTGCACGCTGTCGTCGACCTCGATCTTGAGCAGCGAATCTTCCAGCGCCTCGACGGCACCGGAAACGTCACCCTTGATGATGAGGTTGAGCGATTCGACCTTGCCGTCTTCGAGCGCCTTGGTGAAGTCTTCGAGGCTGATGCGCTTGCGGGCCTTGGCCAGCAGCGCGTTCCTCTCGACGGCTTCACGCTTCTCAGCGATCTGACGAGCCGTGCGGTCTTCCTCGGTGACGATGAAGGTATCGCCGGCACGAGGAACACTCGAAAGCCCCTGTACCTGAACGGGACGCGACGGGAATGCCTCGAGCACGGGATCGCCGTTCTCGTCCATCATCGCGCGAACGCGGCCATGGGCCGTTCCGGCGACGATGGAGTCACCGACTCGCAGCGTTCCCGACTGGATCAGCACTGTAGCAACAGCACCGCGACCCTTGTCGAGCTTCGCCTCAATGGCGACACCACGGGCATCCTTGTTCGGGTTGGAGCGAAGGTCGAGCCCGGCATCCGCCGTCAGGAGTACGGCGTCAAGCAACCTGTCGATACCGACGTTGTTCAGCGCGGAGACGTCGATGAACATCGTGTCTCCTCCGTACTCTTCCGCGATGAGACCGAATTCGGTGAGCTGCTGGCGCACCTTTGCCGGGTTCGCCCCAGGCTTGTCGACCTTGTTCACTGCGACAACGATCGGAACGCCCGCTGCCTGCGCGTGGTTGAGTGCTTCCACGGTCTGCGGCATGATTCCGTCGTCCGCGGCAACCACCAGGATCGCGAGGTCGGTGACCTGCGCACCACGAGCACGCATGGCGGTGAACGCCTCGTGGCCCGGGGTGTCGATGAAGGTGATGGCGCGCTCGAAGCCCTCGTGCTCGGTCCACACCTGGTAGGCACCGATGTGCTGGGTGATGCCACCGGCCTCACCTGCTACAACGTTCGCCTGACGGATCGCGTCGAGCAGCTTGGTCTTACCGTGGTCGACGTGACCCATGACGGTGACGACGGGCGGACGGATCTCAAGATCCTCGTCGGTCTCGTCTTCAAGCTCCTGGTCGAGGTCGAGGTCGAAGCCTGCGAGAAGCTCGCGGTCCTCATCCTCGGGCGAAACCATTTCGATCTTGTAGTTGAGTTCGCCCGCGAGAATCTCGAAGGTGCCCTCATCGAGCGACTCGGTGGCCGTGGCCATCTGTCCGAGGTGGAAGAGAGCCGTCACCAGGGCGCCCGGCTGAACCGAGTATCCGGTTATCGTCTCCAGCTTGTCGGCCAGATCCGAAATGGATGCACCGCGACGCAGGCGGATGACAGTCTTGCCGTCTCCACGAGGAACGCTGACGCCGCCCAGCGACGGAGCCTCCCTCAGCTCAAATTCGGCGCGCTTCGTGCGCTTCGACTTGCGAGCCTTGCTCTTGCCGCCACCGCGACCGAAAGCACCAGCGGTTCCACCACCGGGGCCGCGGCCGCGGCCGCCAGCACCACCCGCGGGCGGGCGGTTCGGGCCGAAGTTGTTGGCGGGAGCGCCACCGGGAGCGCCACCGGGACGGAATCCGCCGGCACCGGCCGGGCGGGGTCCGCCGGGACGCTGCTGGAAGTTTCCACCGGGACCACCCGGACGCTGGCCGAAGCCGCCGGGACGTGCTCCCTGGCCCGGTCCGCCGGGACGAGGAGCTCCCGGACGCGGAACCGCACCTGGTGCGCTCGCGCGGCCCATGCCCTGGTTCGACGCAAAAGGATTGTTGCCCGGACGCGGGATGCCGGGGCGAGACATGCCCTGGTTCGACGCGAACGGGTTGTTTCCGGGGCGAGGTTGCCCCGGACGCGGAATGCCAGACGGGGTCGGCGCTGCTGCACCGGGGGTCGCATCCGTTGCCGGGGCCGACTGGCCCGCAGCCTCAGCGGCCTGAGCCTGCGCCTGCTCCGCGGCGTGCGCCTCGGCCTGCGCCTGGCGCTCTGCCACGGTCAGCGGCGGTGCGGCCGGAGCCGGAACGTCGTGATCGGGCTCGGCAACCACAACGGGTTCGGGAGCTGGCGGGGCCGGGTTGAAGGGCTTCGGTGCGGCCTTGGGGGCCGCCTTAGCCTTCGGAGCCTCGGCAACAGCGGGCTTCACACCGTCGGCCAGCAACGCAGCCTTCAGCTTGCGTGCAACCGGCGGTTCAATGCTGGATGAGGGGCCCTTGACGAATTCGCCCATCTCTTTGAGCTTCGCAAGGGCAATCTTGCTATCGATGCCGAGTTCGGCAGCGACTTCGTGTACACGTGGTTTGGCAGCCACAATTCTCCTGTCTGGGTCTGCACCCGGACAGGGGCAGACCTAATTACGGACGGAACTCATTTCGAGCCGCTCATTAGTTGTCCATAGGTCAATCAGCCTTTTGGTTGGGGAATCTCGGATGAGACGCCGACTGTTTCTTGCTGCACCAATTCGGTGAGGTGGCGTAGATCCAATGCCTCGGTCACCCGCAACGCCCGACCGAAAACTCTGCGCCGTGAAGCGCTTTCGACACACGTGATTGTGGGATGAACCCAGGCGCCTCGACCTGGAAGTGTCGCGGACGGATCCGGAACCACTTCGCCATTTCGCGCGACAACCCTCAGCAAAGAGGATCTGTCGGAGCGGGAACGGCAGCCGAGACAGGTTCTAACGTTGTCCATCTTACGCCCTCCTTCGAAGCCGAACACCGACCGGCGCCGATATACGCTAACCAGTATGACGAAAAGCCTTTACGCCGAGTTCACGGCGATGCCGGGCAAAGAAGACCAGGTTCGCGCAATTCTCCAGATCCTGGCAGCCGAAGTGCGCACTGAGCCGGGCAACATCGTCTTCCAGCCGTTCACCCTCTCAACTGACCCGCGTCGGTTCTTCGTGTTCGAAGAGTATGTCGATGACGCCGCCTTCGCGACGCACATCGCCGCGGAGTACGGCGCGCGATTCAACGCACAGCTCGTCGACCTCATCGAAGGTTCGGGCTCCGAGCTCACCTGGCTGAACAGCATCGAAGACTAGGCACGACAATCCTCTTCGAGAATTGCGGTGCTGGTCGATCAATCCTCTTCGAGAATTGCGGTGCCGGTCGATCAATCCTCTTCGAGGATTGCGGTGCTGGTCGATCAATCCTCTTCGAGGATTGCGGTGCCGGTCGATCAATCCTCTTCGAGGATTGAATCTGGCTGGATGTCGATACGCGCGCCCGTGAGCTTTGCGGCGAGGCGGGCATTCTGGCCCTCCTTGCCGATGGCGAGCGACAGCTGGTAGTCCGGCACCAGGGCCCGCACGGCCTTGGTCGCCTGATCGATGATGAAAGAGCTCGTGACCTTGGCGGGCGAGAGCGCGTTGGCGACGAATGTTGCCAGGTTCTCGGAGTAGTCGACAATGTCGATTTTCTCGTTGTTGAGCTCAGTCGTCACGGCCCGAACACGCTGGCCGAGTTCGCCGATGCAGGCGCCCTTCGCGTTGACGCCGGGCTCCATGGCCCGCACCGCCATCTTCGTGCGATGACCGGCCTCACGGGCGAGGGAAGTGATCTCGACGATTCCGCTGGCGATCTCCGGAACTTCGAGCGCGAAGAGCTTGCGTACGAGTGCAGGATGCGTGCGGCTCACGGTGATCTGCGGGCCCTTGAGCCCCTTGCTCACCGAGGTGACGTAGACGCGGATGCGACGGCCGTGCGAGTAGTCCTCGCCGGGCACCTGCTCCTCGGGAGGGAGGATCGCCTCGATGGTTCCAAGGTCGACATGGATCATGCGCGGGTTTGGCCCCTGCTGGATGACGCCGGCGACGATGTCACCCTCACGACCTTTGAATTCGCCGAGAACCTTGTCGTCCCCGATATCACGAAGCCTCTGGTTGATGACCTGCTTGGCAGCAAATGCTGCGATCCGGCCGAAGTCGGTCGGGCTGTCTTCCGCCTCGCCGATGACCGCCCCTTCGTCATCGATCTCCGGAACGAAGATGCTGACCTTGCCGGTCTTGCGGTCGAGTACGACCCTCGCCCTGGGTTCGGCCGTCGCGTGGTCGGAATCGGGTTCGTCAATGTGTTTGAGGTAGGCCGTCAGGATGGCCTGCTCGATGATCTGCACGAGTTCCTCGAAGGGAATCTCGCGCTCGCGCTCCATAAGGCGCAGTACGCTCAGGTCGATGTCCACTGAGGGCCTCCGCTATTCAAATGTTGGTGTGGTCTGCGCAGTCACGCTGCGCGAACACAGTTTACCCGTGAGCCAACACGTGCAGTGCCAGTCGCACCCTCACCACGGCTTCTCGACCGAGAAGCCTCCCCCGTCTTCGCCCCTGTCCTGCGCCAGCTCATCGGCTTTCTCCTGGTCGGCCTGCGCCTGCTGGTCCTGCAGGTCTTGCAGTTGCTGCTCGAGATCGCTCTGCTGTTCATCCCCGTTGTCCGGCTGCTGAGAGTCGCGCAGATTCTCGGCCTGCTCGATTTTTTGTTTGACCCGTTTCTTCGCGTCATCCAGCTGCTGCTTCTTCTCCGGTGGGTCGCACTCCGGCCCAGCGGCATCAAGCACCGCCTGCGACGCCTTGTACAGCTGCACGGCGCCCTGGTAGAAACCGTTGGCAACGTAGATGTCGCCGAACCGCTCCCACGTGAGCGCCAGGTTCAGCCGCACATCGCATTTTCGGTCTTCCGGTGCAAGCGTGAGGGCCTTCTCAAAATCTTCCGTCGCAGGGCCGTAGTACCGGTCTGCCGCGAACGCGTCTCCACGATTGAAGTAGGGCAGGTACGGTTCGACAATGTTCGCCTCGAGCAGCGACCCCGAAATTTGCTCACTGGTCACATAGCGTCCGTCGTAGTAGGCATCGATCGCAAGCTGTGCGGTCGGCGCCAGGCTGATCAACTTGACTGCCGCGACCAGCATGAAAAGCACGACCGGCAGCGAAATCCAGAACATCAGGATGCGGCGGCGGCGCAACCGCGCAACCGTGAGCGCCCGCACGGGCCGCTCCTTGCTCGCTTCTCTGCTCATGGCCGCCTCCTGCCGGGTCTGAGCTCGGCAACCGCGCCGCTGATCGCGACGATCTGCACCAGAGCGAGCAGACCGAATCCGATTGCCGCAATCCAGTAGAGCTCGGTGACGGAGCCAGGCTCGCCGTCGCTCGCGGTGAGCCTGCCCACCTCGATGCCCGTGGTGGCGAGGGCGGTGGAGGTCGCCGCTGTTCTGTGCTCGTAGATGATCCCCAGCTCCCTGGCGATGACCCCGAGCGCTGTCTCGTCGATCTTCGAGAGCGCGTCGACTGGAGCATTCCCCGAATAGTCCTGAATGTAGGTGGGTTGCTGCGGCTCCGCCGGGTCGTCGGTCGGCTCCTGCCCGAAGTAGCGCCGGTCGATACCGTTGAACTCCCGCATTCTCGCGCCATCCTGAGTACCGTAGCCGAGCACCGCGCCACCCTGGAGATACGGCGCGAGTACCGTGAAGGGTTGCGGATCCGTGCCCGAGGTCTGTTCGCCGTCGCCGAAGTAGAACAGGACTCGACGCTGTTCCGGATTCAGTGCGGCGGCATCCTGCAGAATCTGAATCATCAGGGTGACCGGCTCGTCGATACTGCTGCCCCTCGAATACGCCGATACCTCCTGCCGAAGAACCGAGGTGGACGAGAGCACGGCCGAAGCGTCGCTCGTGAGCGGAACCCGCTGAACCGCCACCGCGTCGAAGGTGACGAGTGAGAACTGCGCCCCAGCCAGGCTCGCGACTATCGAATCTATGTCGGCCTTGACGCCGTCGAGCCGCGTGGGCGAGTCAGTGACGTCGGTGCCCCCTATGGCGCCGCCATCCCAGTCTTCTGCGGCCATGCTGCTGGTCGTGTCGACGACGAAGTACACCTCGAGTCCGCCGGACGCGCTCGGCCCCTGACCATCCCCCAGGATCGTGGGGCGTGCCGCGATCACCATCAGCAGAGCGACCATGAGCAGCCTGGACGACCACATGATCACCAGGCGGCGTCGCGAGCGGTTCACGACGAGCTGCCACACGAACACGGCCGACAGTCCGATGCCCAGGAGCGCGAGCACCCAGATCGGCAGGATGGGGTTGAGAGTCATCGCTTGAGCCTCCATCCGAAGAGTCCAAGGCCCACCAGCGAAGCGAAGGCGAGCCAGATCCAGGGCTGCGGCCGCTCAGAGATCTGCACCTGCTGAATGCCCGGGAGCACCGACGCCTGCTCGGAGGTGATTCGATCGACCACCGACGGGATGACCCCAGGGTCGTCGAGCGCGTAATACGCGCCGCCCGAATCGACGACCGCCGTCTCAAATTCGACAGCGAGATCATCGAGATAGTCCTTGGCGGTCGCATCGCCCGGATTGATGCCATAGACCCGCACTCCGCGTTCGACCGCGAGCTTCGCGGCATCCGGCAGTGTAAAGATCTGCTCCCCCGCGACGAAGTTGTCGGTGACGAGGATCACCGATCGTGACCGGTCGGAGTCAGCATGGTCGAATCTGACAATGCAGGAGGCGAGACCATCACCGACCAGCGATGAGCCGTTACCGATCAGGGTCCCGCCGTAGTACGGCGCGTCCGGATCGTCGAATTCTGCCGTCAGTCTCGCGAGTTGACCGGAAATGTAGTCGTAGTCCGCGGTCAGAGGAAAGTAGGTGACGGCAGAGGCATTGAAGACAACGAGACTGATGCGTTCGCCGGTGAACTCCACCGAGAGCTGTTGAAAAACCTCGAGCACTGCGGCGTCGTAGTCGACCATCGACCCCGAGACGTCGAGGCACAGCACGATGTCGCGATTGTTGAGGTCGGGTGTCACCAGCGCGACCGCCGCGGGTCGCGCTGTGAGCATCGCAGCCGCGGCGATCATCGCGACGAGACACACCACGAAACCCGCCACGAGCAGCCGGTAGCGCGCCAGTGCCCGACGGTATGCGGGCAGCGCTGTGAGCCGCTCGCGATGCGCCACAGGGATGCCGGCCGCCGTCGAACTGCGGTGCCGCCCCCGGTACCAGACCACCGCCGCGATGACCACAGCCGTTGCCCCGAGCCACACCAGTGGCGCCCACCACGCGATCAGTGCCATCGTGACACCAGCCTCTTCGCCTCGTCGACTGCTTTGTCGACGCTGGCGACGGTTCCCGCGCCGAACGCGCCAGGGTAGAGCTTTTCGACGGCCTTCGTCAGCGGGGTAAAGCGAGTGGCTCTGAGATCTTTGAGGGTCATCTGCATTGTCTGCTGCCCCTCACGCTCGGCCACGAACGATCGAACGATCTGGCTGAGCTGGTGGTGGGCTTCCCGGGAATCCATGGCACCGCTCGCGTGCGCTCGTCGGGTCTGGTCAATGAGCTGCAAGTACTCCATCCGCACGGTCTCGGTGGTTCTGCTGAGCCACTGCGCCGCTTCCGTCGGCGGCGGGGGCGGCACTCGCCCGGCCCGGGTGGAGAGGAACAAGAAGACGTACCAGCCCACGATCACGACCAGCAGGACGAAACCGATGATGCCCCACCACGGCAGGTATTGCACGGGTGGGAAGAACTCGCTATCGCCTGGCATGCTTGTGCGCCTCCAGGAGTCTGAACAGTCCGGGTACCACCCCGGCTGCGGAGGTGATGCGTCTGCTGCTGACGGTGAGACTCTCGAAGAGCTCCTCGGATCTCATCGCGGCGTCGGCGATGCTCGCCGAAAACTCGGCACGCAATGCCGTGTCGTGCCGCAGAAACTCGGGGACCCTGGCCGAGTCGGCCACGTCGTACATCTCGCTGCCGGTCCACTCCTCCCGCATGAGGTCGGCATCACCGATGGTGAGCCACAGCACCTCATGCTGCACCGTCAGCCTGCGCACGAGTCTCTGCTCGTCGGCGGCGAGCGGCCGGTCATCCGCGATCACCATCACGATCATCCTGCGTCTGAAGTTGCGGGCGACGTAGTCAAGGTGACGCGACAGGTTGCTGGGTTCGCCGGCCAACGTCGTCGACGAATGGATGCGCTGCAGCACGCGCTCGAGATGCGATTCGGTCACCTCGGGCGGCATGTAGTGCGTGGCTTCTGAGGTTCCCGTGACGAGCGCGACCATATCTCCGTGGCGAATAGCGATGTACCCCGCTGTGCCGGCAGCAAGGATCGCCAGGTCTCGCTTCGACTCCCCACTCTCGGCGAGGGCCGCCATGTCACGCCCGGTGTCGACCACGAGCACCAGCGTGTGCTTGCGCGACGCTATGTAGCGTTTCGTCAGCGGCGACCCGTGACGTGCCGTGGCCTTCCAGTCGATGTCTTTGAATTCGTCACCGGGCACGTAGGGCCTCAGGTCGTCGAAGTCCATGCTTCGACCGTGGAACACCGACCGGTACTCCCCCTCGATCAGGCCCCGCACCTTGCGGTGGGCGTGGATCGTCAGCTTCGTCTTGACGCGGCGCAGCAGGCTATCCATGCGCCAGCCCGCCCGTCGCTCCCACTGTCACCCGTGAACCAATGGTCAGGGAGCCTTCACTGATTCGAAGATCGCGTCGATGACGGTTTCGGGCGAAATGTTGTCTGCGATGGCCTCGAAATTCAGGATGATGCGGTGCCTCAGCACCACATGCCTGAGCTCTTTGACGTCCTCGGGAATCACGTGGTCGCGCCCCTCGAGCAGCGCGAGGGCGCGCGCCGCCTTGCTGAACGCGATACTCGCGCGCGGGCTCGCCCCGTATTCGATGCCGTCGGCCAGCTCCTGCGAGATGTACGTCGACGCATGTCGCGTCACATAGACGGCAGAAACTATGTAGTTGATGATCGAGGCATCAACGAAGATTTTCTTCACGGCATCCTGCAGAAACAGCACGTCGTCGATCGACACGGATTCGGCCGCGGGCGCATCCTTGTCGTACACCCCGGCATCGATCCTGCCGATGATCTCGATCTCTTCGGCGAACTCCGGATAGTCGAGCACTTCCTTCAGCAGGAAGCGATCGAGCTGCGCCTCGGGCAGGTGATACGTGCCCTCCTGCTCGATGGGGTTCTGGGTGGCGAGCACCAGGAACGGGACCGGCAGTGGATACACCGTGCCTCCGATGCTCGTCTGGCGTTCCTGCATCGCCTCGAGCATGGCACTCTGGGTTTTGGCGCTTGACCGGTTGATCTCGTCGAGCAGCACGAAGTTCGCGTGGACCGGCCCCAGCTGGGTCTCGAAACTTTGGCGCGTGTAGTCAAAGATCTGCGTGCCGATGATGTCGCTCGGCAGCAGGTCGGGGGTGCACTGGATGCGTTTGAACGAGCCGTGCACGGCATCCGCGATGGATTGAGCCGCCGTGGTCTTGGCGAGCCCTGGCACGCTCTCGAGCAACACATGGCCGCCCGTGAGGAGGCCGATGAGCAGGCTTCGCTTGAGGCTGGCCTGGCCGACGACCTTCGTGTCGTAGGCGTCCCCGATGGTCTTCAGGATCGCGGTGGCCCTGGCGAGATCTGCCGCCGGGAGGGTGCTGGTCACGCCTGTGCCGCCAGTGCCGAACCCAACTCGTCGATGCTGACCGAGGTGCGTTCGCCCGTCGCGCGGTTCCAGAGCTCGACCCGGCCTTCTGGCGCATCCCGACCCACGATAACGATCAGGGGAACTCCCAGCAGCTCGGCGTCGCCGAATTTGACGCCAGGAGACACCTTGGGGCGATCGTCGAAGAGCACGTCGAGTCCGCCGGCTTCCAGATTCCCGACGAGGCTCTCCGCGATCTCCATGACCGCGGCATCCTTGCCGGCGACGACAACGTGCACGTCGAAGGGCGAGACGTTCTTCGGCCAGATCAGTCCCTTGCCGTCGTTGTTGCTCTCGGCGATAACGGCCAGGATGCGGGTCACGCCGATTCCGTACGACCCCATCGTGACCGTGACGAGCTTGCCGTTCTCGTCGAGAACTTTCAGTCCGAGGGCCTCCGCGTACTTACGACCGAGCTGGAAGACGTGCCCAATCTCCATACCGCGCGCTAGCTCGACAGGGCCCGATCCGTCTGGCGCGGGGTCGCCGGCGACGACGGAGCCAATCTGGACTTCACCGTCACCGACGAAGTCCCGGCCCGCCACCAGTCCGAACACGTGCTTTCCGTGTTCGTTCGCACCGGTGACCCAGGCGGTGCCTTCCGACACCCGAGGATCAAGCAGCAGCCGGATGCCGGTGATGGAGCGTGCGGGCTCGCCCTCTGCCGACCCACCCAGCATTGCCCGATCCGCGGTCCATGGGCCGATGTAGCCCTTGACGAGCTCGGGATGCTTCGCGAAATCGGCCTCGTTTGCCGCTTCGACCTCGGCCGGGGCGAACGCCACCTCGGCGCGCTTCATGTCGATGTCGCGGTCACCGGGGAGGGCGACAACGACCAGCTCGCGGGTTCCGTCGAGCGCTGTCAACGCGAGGACTATGCACTTCAGTGTGTCTGCCGCTGTCCATTCGGGTCCGTCGGCGCGAGCGTGCTTCTGGTTGGCCACGTCGACGAGAGTCGCGATAGTGGGCGTGTCAGGAGTATCGAGGACTTCGGCGGGTGAGAGTCCATCGAGCGAGCGAGGTGCGGGTGCATCCGTCGTGAACGCTTCGACGTTGGCGGCGTATCCGCCGGCCGACCGCACGAAGGTGTCTTCACCAACCGGGGTGGGGTGCAGAAACTCCTCGCTCCGAGACCCGCCCATCGCACCGGCATCCGCCTTTACGATCACGTAGTCGAGGCCGAGTCGCTGGAAGATGCGCTCATAGGCGTCACGGTGCTGCTGGTACGACACCTCGAGCCCGGCGTCGGTGTAGTCGAACGAGTAGCTGTCTTTCATCGAGAACTCACGCCCGCGCAGGAGTCCGGCGCGGGGACGCGCCTCATCGCGGTACTTGTCCTGGATCTGGTACAGCGAGAGCGGCAGGTCTTTGTAGCTCGAATAGAGATCTTTCACGAGCAGCGTGAAAACTTCCTCGTGCGTCGGCGCGAGCAGATAGTCGGCACCCTTGCGGTCTTTCAGTCGGAAGAGTCCGTCGCCGTACTCAGTCCACCGGTTCGTCACCTCATAGGGTTCGCGAGGAAGAAGGCCGGGGAACAGCACCTCCTGGGCGCCGAACGATTCAAGCTCGTCGCGAATGATCGCCTCAATCTTGCGACGCACCCTGAGCCCGAGTGGCAGCCACGCGAAAACTCCGGGAGCCTGGCGACGGATGTAGCCCGCGCGCACGAGTAGCCGGTGGCTGGCCACCTCGGCATCAACGGGATCTTCGCGGAGGGTGCGGACAAAAAGTTGCGAGAGGCGAGTAGACACGGCCTCCATGCTATCCGCGGATTCGACCGCCAGCCTGCGACGAATCTGCGATCAGGTCGTGACGACCTGCGGCGATCCGGTCGCTCCCGGCGGCATTTCGGCCGCAAGGCGGTTTGCTTCCTCGATGAGGGTCGCGACAATGTCGGCTTCCGGCACGGTCTTAATGACCTCGCCCTTGACGAAAATTTGGCCGCGACCGTTGCCGCTGGCGACTCCGAGGTCGGCTTCGCGCGCCTCTCCCGGCCCGTTGACCACGCACCCCATCACGGCCACGCGTAACGGAACAGTCATCTTCTCGAGGCCGGCGGTCACATCATTGGCGAGCTGGTACACGTCTACCTGGGCGCGACCGCAGCTGGGGCATGACACGATCTCGAGCTTCCGCTCGCGCAGGTTGAGCGACTGCAGAATCTGCAACCCGACCTTGATCTCCTGGGCCGGGGGCGCTGACAGAGACACGCGAATCGTGTCGCCGATCCCCTCCGACAGCAGGATGCCGAACGCTGTCGCGCTCTTGATGGTGCCCTGGAACTCGGGACCGGCTTCGGTCACCCCGAGATGCAACGGCCAGTCGCCCCGCTCGGCGAGCAGGCGGTATGCCTTGACCATGACGATGGGGTCGTTGTGCTTCACGGAGATCTTGAAGTCGTGAAAATCGTGCTCCTCGAAGAGCCCGGCCTCCCACACTGCGCTTTCAACGAGAGCCTCGGCCGTTGCCTTGCCATACTTCTGCAGGATGCTCGGCTCGAGGGACCCCGCATTGACACCGATCCTGATGCTGACACCGGCAGCTTTTGCCGCAGCAGAGATCTTGCCAACCTGGTCGTCGAACTTGCGGATGTTTCCGGGGTTCACCCGCACGGCCCCGACACCGGCATCAATAGCGGTGAACACATAGCGGGGCTGGAAGTGGATGTCGGCGATCACCGGGATCTGGCTCTTGCCTGCGATGATGTGCAGCACATCGGCGTCATCCTGATGCGGTACGGCAACGCGCACGATGTCGCAGCCCGTCGCGGTCAGTTCTGCGATCTGCTGGAGAGTCGCATTGATGTTGGTGGTCTGAGTCGTCGTCATCGACTGCACGCTTACCTGCGAGTCGCTGCCGACCCCGACTTTGCCGACGTGGATCTGACGAGTCTTGCGTCGGGGAGCGAGAGTTTCTGGAACCTTCGGGATACCGAGATTGATAGCTGGCACAGACTCCACCTTACGCGGGCGGACTGGCCACGTGCTGAACGCCTACAGGATGGAGATCGGTTTGACGATATCCGCGTAAATCAGGATCGCGCTCATGACGATGAGCACCGAGGCGACCACGAATGTCAGGGGAATGATCTTCGCGACGTCGACCGGTCCCGGGTCCTTGCGTCCGAAGAGTTTCGCGAAGAACCTGCGAATGCCCTCGAACAAAGCACCAGCGACATGTCCGCCATCCAGCGGCATCAGCGGTACGAGGTTGAAGACCATGAGCGCAACATTCAGCGACGCGACAAGCCCGACGAGTGCCGAGGCCCGCTCGACGACCGGGATGGTGTTAAGACTGGTGATCTCCCCCGCGAGGCGTCCGACACCGACGACGCTGATGGGACCGTTCGGGTCGCGCTCCGTGGGGCCGAACGCGGCGTTCACGACGTCGATCATGCGCTGCGGAAGGTTCAGGATGAGGTGCGTCACGCGCGAGATGTTGTCGCCCACCGCGGGAAGTACCGCGGTGATGGGCTGCTGAACGACCTCGGTGGCGGGGCCGATGCCGAGGAATCCAACTTCTTCAGTGATCGAGGTACCGTTCGCGTCCTTCTGAATCACACCCTGTGCGTCATACACATAGCGTTCGGTCAGCAGGGGTGTCGCGGCGAGCGTCACGTCTGATCCATCGCGGTTCACGACGATCGACAGGTCATCCGCCGCCGAAGCCCGAATGATGGAGGTGGCCTGCGCCCAGCTGGTGATCGCCGTGCCGTTCATGCTCACGAGCAGATCGCCAGGCATCAGCCCCGCTGCCAGACCCGGAGACGGCGCGGATGACGCGTCACACTCCTGCTGCTGACTCGTTGCCGGCACAACACACTCTGAGACGCTGCCGACGGTCGTGCTGGCCTGTGCAAGACCGAAACCGGTCAGGAGCACGGCGTACAGCAGGATCGCGATCACGAGATTCATGAAGGGCCCGCCGAGCATGATGATCACTCGCTTGAAGACGGGCAGCTTGTAGAACGCTCGACTCTCGTCGACGACGGTCTCGTCGCCGGTGGTCTCGTCGATGGCGACCATGGTGTCGGCGCTCGAGGTTCGAGCCTCCTGTACGAGGCTCTGCATCACCCCAGTCGTCGCGGTTCGCGACCTGTCGCCTTTTTTGGCCGGCGGGAACATGCCAGCCATCGAGATGTAGCCACCGAGCGGGATCGCCTTGACCCCGTATTCGGTCTCACCGCGCTTTCGCGAGAAAATCGTGGGGCCAAACCCGATCATGTACTGGGTCACCCGAACGCCGAAAAGCTTTGCGGGAACCAGGTGCCCCAGCTCGTGGAGACCGATCGACAGGGCCAGACCAATGACGATGATCACGATGCCGAGGACATAGAGCAATACGGTTTCCACTGGCCCATATTACCGGCGTGATCTCGATAACTCGCTGTGCGCACGCTGGGAGCGCCTCATGCAAGGGGTAATCCAAATCGCCCACGATTGGTACGATCGGCAAGGTGAGCACCATTGACGACGACCCGACGGTGGAATATTTGGGTCCAGACGACTCCGCGTCTGACCGCCTCGTCGCCGGCCGTTACAGGCTGCGCGAGTTGCTTGGTCGCGGCGGGATGGCGTCCGTCTTCAAAGCCGACGACGAGTCGTTGGGTCGCACTGTTGCGGTGAAGGTTTTCCATACCGGGCTGGCCCATGCCCAGGATGCCCGCCGCCAGCGGGAGGAGACCAGCCTGCTCGCCAGCCTCAATCATCCCAATCTGGTCACCCTGTTCGATGCTGCGATCGATGGTGAAGACAGCTTCCTTATTATGGAGTTCGTCGACGGCGACGACCTGAGAACGCGCATGCTGGGCGGCGCGCTCGACTCGAGGTCGGCTGCGCTCATCGGCGCCGATGTCGCGGGAGCTCTGGCCTACATCCATAGCAAGGGTGTTGTGCACCGGGATGTGAAGCCCGGCAACATCCTGCTCGCCGGGGCCGCTGGCGCCTCGAATCCGGTACACGCCAAACTGGCTGATTTTGGGATCGCCCGCCTCATCGATTCGACCCACCTCACCGCCACCGGAACCCTCATCGGTACCGCGAGCTTTCTGAGCCCAGAGCAGGTCCAGGGTGGCGCGGTGGGGGCGCCGAGCGACGTCTACTCCCTCGCCCTCACACTGCTCGAGTGCCGCACTGGTGAACGCGCCTTCCCCGGTACGGCTGTCGAGTCCTCCCTCGCCAGGATTCACCGTGACCCTCCGATCCCCCTCGATATGGAGCCGGAATGGATCGAGGTTTTGCGCGCGGCGACCACGCGCGATCCCGCCTCGCGGACTACTGCTGCCGAGTTCGCCCGGGCACTGAAGGGCTTGTCAGAGACCGAGGCAACGCTCATCCTCCCCGTGGCTGCGGGTGCGGATGCCGATCAGCCGACTCAACCGATGACGAGCACGCCGGGCGCCACCGAAGTGCTTCAATCGCACCGTCCCACAGTGGCACCACGCGCCACCCCTTCATCCCCCGCTGTATCCCCGGCTCGGGGAAAGCTGGGCGTCATCGCGGCGATAGCCGTCGTCGTTGTCGTCGCCGCGGTGGGCCTCTGGTCAGTGCGACCCGGCCAGGCTACAGACGCTGCCCCGGAATCATCCGACACCACTAGCGAGGTCAGCTATCCCGCGGTCGAGGGCGATCTGGGCGTCCACCTGACGCAGTTGCAAGAAAGTGTGGCACCGTGATGCGCAAAATCATCGCCGTCGTTCTCGGAGTATGCGTTCTACTCTCTGGGTGCGCGACAGCGCCGGAGGATCCCTACGTCGGCGCTACGGCGGAGTCGCTTCAGAATGGCGTGCTGGCAGTCACCGACGCGTCGGCGGCTGGCGACCCGGTCTCTGCGCTGGCTCGCCTCGACGAACTGCAGGCGGCGTTGCTCGACGCCAACGCCAAGGGCACCGTCGAGCAGTCTCGGTTCGACAGCATCAGTGCCGCGATCGCCCTGGTGCGCGCCGACCTGGAAAAAGCGATCGCCGCTCAGGTTGAGGTCGTCCCCGAGGTGAGCCAGGAAACCCCGATGACGGACAAAGAGGCCAAAAAAGCTGCGGAAGAGGCCAAAAAAGCAGCCGAAGAGGCCCAAAAAGAGGCCGAAAAGCAGGAGAAGGACAACAAAGACGACTAGCCGCGAGTCGTCAGCAGCCGATCTGCGTGCTCACGCGCCCATCGTTCGGCGTCGTAGACCGCGTCGAGATCCATGCCCTGCGGCTTATGGGCGTCGACCACCGCTGCCACCGTGTCGAGGATGTCGAGGTATCCGATCGAGCCGGCGTGGAAGGCGAGAACCGCCTGTTCGTTCGCGGCGTTGAACACCGCGGGAAACGTCGACCCAGCCTCCCCAACCTGTTTGGCCAGTGCAACCGCGGGAAATACCTCGGAGTCGAGCGGTTCAAAGCTCCATTGGCTTGCGGTAGTCCAGTCGAGCGGTGCGCCGACCCCGGCCACCCGGTTCGGCCAGTCCAGGCCGAGCGAAATCGGCAGTCGCATGTCGGGCGGGCTCGCCTGAGCGATCGTTGACCCGTCGATGAACTCCACCATCGAGTGCACGATCGACTGGGGATGCACCGTCACATCGATGCGGTCGTACGGTACGTCAAACAGGATGTGCGCCTCAATCACTTCCAGGCCCTTATTGACCAGGGTCGAAGAGTTTGTGGTGACCACGAGACCCATGTCCCAGGTCGGATGCGCCAGCGCCTGCTGGGGCGTCACATCGCGGAGTGATTCTCTCGTGCGCCCCCGAAACGGTCCGCCGGATGCCGTCAGCACGAGCCGTCGCACCTCGTCGGCTCTGCCGGAGCGCAGCGCCTGCGCGATTGCGGAGTGCTCTGAGTCGACCGGAACGATCTGCCCTGGTTTCGATGCAGCCGTCACAAGGTCGCCGCCCACGATCAGGCTTTCCTTGTTCGCCAGGGCGAGAGTTGCGCCGGTCGCCAGGGCAGCGAGCGTCGGGCCGAGCCCCACCGACCCGGTGATGCCGTTCAGGATGACGTCGGCCGGGACATCCCGAACCAGCTGGCACGCCTCGTCGGCCCCGAGCCCCGTGTGCTCAACGCCAAAGGTTGCCGCCTGCGCCATCATCGCATCGCGATTGCTGCCCGCCACGAGACCCACCACCTCGAAGAGGTGGGGGTTCGCTGCAATCACGTCGAGCGCCTGGGTTCCGATGGAACCCGTAGACCCGAGGATGATGACGCGACGCATGATGACCGTTAGCCGAGACCGAGGATGTCGACCACGAACACGAGAGTGTCCGTGCCGCCGATCGACGGTGGACGACCCGCTTCTCCGTAGCCTTCTGCCGGGGGGATGATCACGATGACCTGTGACCCGACGGTCTGGCCCTCGATTGCCTTGGTAAAGCCGGCGATGACCTGCGCTGTGTTGAACGGGGACGGTTCGCCTCGCGCCCAGCTCTCGTCGAAGATCTCTTTCGTGTTCCAGTTGATGCCCTGGTAGTGCACGATGACGTCGGAAGCTTCGGGCACCACCGCGCCGTCGCCCTTCTTGAGCACGGCGATTTGCAGCTCGGTCGGCGGAGCCTCGTCGGGGATGGTCACGGTCGGTCGGCCGTCGTCCGCGAGGACGACCTTCGGGAATCCGGGGGTTTCCGGCTGCTCTGCGCCGTCAGCCTTGGGCAGCGCCGGCACTGCCGGTTCGCCTGTCGGCTCCGGGGCTGCGATCGAGATGATGTCGGCGACAAACACAAGATCCTGTCCGGGTTCGATGCCGAGATCGGGAGAACCGGTCTCGCCGAAGGCGTCAACCGGAGGGATCACGCCAACCACGCGGGATCCGACCGTCGAGCACTCGAGGGTTTTCACAAAGCCGGGGAGCAGGTTGTCGTTGAGGGGGAATGCGCTGAGGGTGGCATCGGTGTAGTCGGTGCCCGCAATGTTGACGCCGGTGGCGCCGTTGAGGATCGAATACTGCACGTTGATGGTGTCGCCCTCGACGGCGCGGTCACCATCGCCCTTGATCGCGACGGTGCGCTCGGTGGTCTCGGCCGCCGTGGGCGAGTCGAAGATGACGATGGGCAGGGTGCCAAAGTCGCCGCTCGCCTCTACCGCATCCGAGATCGAGCCAGAGGGTGTCGGCGTGCAGTCGGCCGACGCGTCGCCCTCAGAAGTTGGAGAGCACGCGGCGAGCGTGACGACGAGCCCCGCGGTAACGAGCATGGTTGTAGCGATGCGCAAGGAGGCACCTTTCTGATCGGAAGTCCGGAGCAATACTGACGCAGTTTTCCTGAACGAAGTGTGAACGCTACGACTCGACGCGGATGGTCGGCTCGTGGCGTACGGGGAAGTTTACCGAACTGGCGATGAAGCACAGCGCACTCGCTTCCGCATGGATCGCCTGCGCGACGGCCGGATCACCCGTCGAAATTACGACAGTCGGCCGAAGGGTCACAGACGTGAAATGGCCGCCCTCCCCCACCTGCTGCATGATGCCCTGGGCGTCATCCACGTAGCCGGTGACGACGATGCCGTGCTTCACAGCGACGTGCAGGTAGCTCAGCATGTGGCACTGACTGAGCGACGCCAGCAACAATTGTTCGGGATTCCACCGCTCGGGTGTTCCACGAAAAGGTGTGTCTGCCGAGCCGTCAATGCGCGGGTTTCCCTCGGCCGACACCAGGTTGTCTCTGCTGTATTCGCGATAGCCCGTGGTGCCGGCTCCGGTGTTGCCGGTCCACTCGACACGCACGCCATAGTGGTGGTCAAAATTCATCGGGAACGCCTCCGTAGCCTCGCGCTAGTGGTGCCTCTAGGCTCGACTTATTATGACTGACACCATCTCGACCGTTTCGTTGGCTATCGCTCAGGAGCGCAAAATCGTCACGGCCATTCCTGGGCCGAATTCGATCGCTCTCCAGAAGCGCCGGGAGGCGGTTGTGGCATCCGGAGTGGCGTCAGCGCTGCCCGTTTTCGCCGAACGCGCACACGGGGCGATTCTGGTGGATGTTGACGGAAACCAGTTCATCGACCTTGGCGCAGGCATCGGCGTGATGACGATCGGGCACACCGACGCGGCCGTCGTCGCCGCGGCATCCCAGCAGCTTCGCGAGCTGACCCACGCGATGTTCACGATCACGCCTTACGAGTCGTACGTGCGGGTGGCGGAACTCCTCGCCGAGCACACCCCCGGCGATTTTGCGAAGAAAAGCGTGCTGCTCAACTCTGGCGCTGAAGCCGTTGAGAACGGCGTGAAGATCGCTCGCTCATACACTGGTCGCGCGGGCGTGGCGGTCCTCGACCACGCGTACCACGGTCGCACCAACCTCACCATGGCCATGACCTTCAAGGCGATGCCATACAAGACCAGCTTCGGGCCGTTCGCACCATCCGTGTTCCACGCGCCCGGCTCCTACCCCTTCCGCGACGGACTCAGCGGGGCGGATGCCGCAGCCCGCACCATCACTTACCTCGAGAAGTCCATCGGCGCCTCCGACCTTGCCTGCGTGGTGGCGGAGCCCATTCAGGGCGAGGGTGGCTTCGTCGTGCCGGCGGACGGATACCTCGCGGCGCTGCAGGAGTGGTGCACGGCCAACGAAGTTGTGTTCATCGCCGACGAGATCCAGAGCGGGATGGCCCGCACCGGAAGGTACTACGCGAGCGAGCACTTCGGCGTCGAGCCAGACATGGTGCTCACCGCCAAGGGCATCGCCGGCGGGCTTCCCATCGCGGCCGTCACCGGACGCGCCGAGATCATGGATGCTCCACACAAGGGTGGCCTCGGTGGCACCTTTGCCGGCAACCCCGTTGCCGCGGCCGCCGCGATAGCCGTGTTCGCTGAGATCGAGAGCAGAGGGCTGTTGGCGGAGGCCGCCAGGATCGAGTCGATTCTGAAGCCCGCGATGCACGCGCTCGCCCTCAAGTACCCGATCATCGGCGACGTTCGAGGCATCGGCGCGATGATCGCGATCGAAGTCGTTCAGCACGGTTCGCTCGACCCGAATCCTGCCGCCGTTGCCGCTGTGACCGCCTTCGCGGCGCAGCACGGCGTCATCCTGCTCTCGGCAGGAACCTACGGAAACGTCATCCGCTTCCTGCCCAGCCTCGCGATCAGCGACGACCTGCTCCGCGAAGCAGTCGGCGTCATCGACGAGGCCTTCGCGTCCCTGTGATGGCCGACGCACTCGGCGCTGAAGGGGTCGTCGAACTCGCGGTACTAGAGCGATCTGGAATGATCGAGTCCCGCCACTTCGGCGCAGCCGTTGTCACAGCGTCTGATGGATCGATTCTGCGGGAACTCGGTGACGGCGCGGCACTGGTCTACGGTCGCTCGACGTTGAAGTTTCTGCAGGCCATCACCCTGCTGAGAACGGGTGTGAGCCTCGAGGGCGAACAGCTCGTACTGGCCACCGCGAGTCACATCGGCACGCAGCGCCACGTTGGGATCGTCGAGCAGATTCTCGAGCGCGCGGGGCTGAGCGACGAGTCACTCCAGTGTCCCGTTGACTATCCTCAGGATGCCGCGTCGAGGCACAGCGCCTTCGGCAAGCGGCGCATCACCATGAACTGCTCCGGCAAGCATGCGGCGTTTCTGCTCGCCTGCGTGCACAACGGCTGGCCCATCGAGACGTACCTGGACCCCGTGCATCCGCTGCAGCAGGCGATCAGGGCCACGGTGGAGGAGTTCACCGGCGAGCCGGTCGAGCACAGTGGCACAGATGGGTGTGGCACTCCGGTCTTCGCGGTGACCCTGCGCGGGCTTTCCCGATCGATGGCGAGGCTACCTGCCGACCCTGACGGCGAAAGGTTGGTTGCCGCGATCAGGACTCACGGATGGGCTCTGGATTCCGCCGCGATCGCGACGGTCATCGATGGCCTGGGCGTCGTGGCCAAGAGCGGCGCCGAAGGCGTCTTCGTCGCGCTCGCGCCAAACGGAACGTCGGTCGCCCTGAAGGTCATCGACGGAAGCATGCGAGCCTCAGTCGCCATCGGGCTGTCACTGCTGGCGTCGGTGGGGGCAGTGGATGCCACGGCCGCCGCCGCGGTGACGGCCGCCGTCACCGAGCCCGTGCTCGGCGGCGGGCTCCCGGTGGGGCTACTTCGCGCGGTCGACGCGTTGCTCACGCCAACGGGCCGGCCACCGCGCGCTAGGACACCTGAGCGAGGCGTTTGCGTCGTGCGGCGGACGTCAGCTGACTGACGACCACCAGGATGAGGGCGAAGAGGAAGACCGCCGAGGCGATCACGTTGGCCTCGGGGGGCATCCCCTTGGCTGCAGCCGTATATACGAAGACCGGGAACGTTTCGACAGAACCGTTGTTGAAGCGCGTGATGATGAAATCGTCGAAGCTGAGCGCAAACGACAGCAGGGCTGCCGCGATGATGCCCGGCATGAGCAGCGGCAGGGTGATCTTCATGAACACCTGCGCCGACGACCCGTAGAGATCACGCCCAGCCTCCTCGAGGGCGGGGTCGAGGCTCGCGACTCGGGCTTTGACGGTCACGACCACGAAGCTCAGGCAGAACAGTGCATGGGCGATGATAATGGTGCCCAGGCCCTTCGGCACTCCGGCACTGAGGAACTGTGCAGCAAGCCCCGCGCCAAGGACGACCTCAGGGGTTGCCATCGGCAGGAACAACAGCAGGCTGACGGTGGATCGCCCGCGGAACTTGAACCTCACCAGCGCAATCGCCATCGCCGTGCCCAGCACCGTCGCGATTACCGTCGCGACCGCTCCGACCAGGAGGCTCGTGCCGAATGCCGCGCAGACGCCCTGCGCCTGGCAGACGTTGATCCAGTTGTCGAGGGTGAACCCGACCCACACGATGTTGGATTTGACCGACGCGTTGAATGAGAACACGAATGTGTACGCGATCGGGATCATGATGAAGATCAGCGCAAGCGCGCTGTACAGCGGCAGGAGCCATTTGCCGAGTGACAGTTTCACAGCAGGTCCTCCGTTCCGGAGCGCTTCACATAGAGCGCCACAATGAGCAGGATCAATCCCATGAGCAGCACGGACAGCGCTGAGGCCTGCGGATAGTTGAGCAGCGAGATGAACTGCGACTCGATGACGTTACCGACCATCTGCGTCTGGGCGGATCCGAGAAAACTGGCGCTGGCGTTGATGTAATCGCCCGACGCCGGGATGAAGGTCAGCAGGGTGCCTGACACGACTCCCGGCATCGACAGCGGCACCGTCACACGCCAGAAAGTCGTAAAGGGGCTCGCGTACAGGTCGGCTCCGGCCTCGAGATAACGCGTGTCGAGTCGCTCAAGGGTCGTGTAAATGGGAAGAGTCATGAAGGGAAGGAAGTTGTAGGTCAGTCCGAAGATCACCGAAAACGCCGTACCTGTGAGATGCCCATCCGCCGGCAGGATCGTGAGAGTCTTCAGCGCAGAGACCAGCCCCGAGTCATCCGACATCAATTGTTTCCAGGCGAGCGTCCGGAGCAGGAACGAGATGAAGAACGGCGCGATGACCAGTGTCAGCATGAGCGCCTGCAGCAGCGGCCAGCGCCGCGCCTTCACTCCGATGAAGTAGGCCAGTGGATAGCTGATGACGAGCGCGAAGAATGTCGCGGCCAGTGCATACCCGAAGGCGCGCAGGAAGTGCGGCCAGTACGCGCCTACCACGATGGCGTAGTTCTCGATCTGGAAGGCCGCCTGATACTGCCCGACATCACCGAACTCGACCGGGGTCTGCAGCGAGGTCATGACGAGAGACACCAGCGGCGTGAGGAAGAACAGGGCGAGATAGGCAAGGCCGGGAAGCAGCAGGATGATCGCCACTTTCGACCTGCGCCGTGGCACCTGTTCCGTTTGGGTCGAGTTCGACCCGATGGCTGCGAATGCCATTAGCCTTCCTCGATCTCCGCAAGCAGTTGGTGCCGTCGTTGCGTCGCAATCGTGGCGGTATCCGTGTCCGCCGAGAACCTCGGGACTATGCCAGGTTCGTCGGCAAGGCCGAAGCCGTGCTCCACCTTCCACGACATCCAGATCTCTTCACCGATGTGGGCGACCGGGCCGAACTCCATGTTTTGCGCGAACACGGTGATGACCCCGAGCCCTGGCACGGCGACCAGGTATTGGGTGCTCACCCCGCTGAATGAGACGTCGGTGACCCGACCGGGCCCGAGCACATTGACCCCGGGCGTTGCCGTGGGTGCTGAGGTGTACAGCATGAGCTTTTCGGGCCGGACGCCGATGGTGACCTCGCCGGTGTGACGCTGGGCCCGCGAAGTGGGCACCTCAATCTTCACGCCCCCGACGTCGACGATGATGGAGGCCTTCTCGCTCGAGGTGACGTCTCCGGTGAAGAGGTTCGACTGGCCGAGGAAGTTCGCAACGAACGCCGTTTTCGGCAATTCGTACAGCTCCTCTGGCGCTCCCATCTGCTCGATGCGGCCCTTGTTCATCACGGCAACGGTGTCGGCCATGGTCATGGCCTCTTCCTGGTCGTGTGTGACGTGCAGGAATGTCAGCCCGACTTCGCTTTGGATCGACTTCAGTTCAAGCTGCATCTGCCGTCGGAGCTTGAGGTCGAGTGCTCCCAGCGGCTCGTCCAGCAGCAGCAGCGCCGGGCGATTGACCACAGCTCGCGCCAGAGCAACACGTTGCTGCTGGCCACCCGAGAGCTGCTGCGGTTTGCGTGCAGCCAGGTGGTCGAGTTCGACCAGGCGCAACGCCTCATGCGCTTTGCCCGCTGCGTCGCTGATTCCGCGACGACGAAGACCGAAGGCCACGTTTTCCAGCACGCTCATGTGGGGAAACAGCGCATAGCTCTGGAAGACCGTGTTGACCGGGCGTTTGAAGGACTTGGTGCCGGTGACATCCTTTCCCCCGATCAGGATGCGGCCCGATGTGGGTTCTTCCAGACCTGCCACCAACCTCAGGGTCGTCGTCTTGCCGCACCCCGAGGGGCCGAGCAGCGCGAAAAACGAACCGGCCGGAATCAGCAGATCCAGCTCATCGATGGCAGTAAATCCCGGGAACCGTTTGGTGATCCCTACGAGCTCGAGGTCTGCACCCGCCTCGGCGAAATCGCTTTGGGCCATCACGCACCCAGCTTGACGCGCTGGAACTCGGCATTGAACGCCTGGTCATCAGCGGTGTCAAGAGTGCGGAAGATGTGTGCCTGGCTGAGTGTCTCTTCGTTGGGGAAAATCAACTGGTTGTCTGCGACCTCCGGGAACATCTCGGCTGCCACAGCCTGCGCCCCCTCGACGGGAGTGATGTAGTTCACCCAGGCAGCGACCTCGGCGGCAACCTCAGGCTCGTAGTAATAGTTCATGAGGATCTCGGCGTTTTTCTTGCGCGGCGAGCCCATGGGCACGACGAAGGTGTCGCCCCACAGCGTGCCTCCGGAGTCGGGCAGAGCGAACTTCCATTTCTCGAAGCCCGCCTCCGCGTTCAGTACCGTGATGTCACCAGACCACGCGATGGCAGCGGTAGCGTCGCCCGACACGAAGTCCTGCATGTACTCGTTGCCCTTGATGCCCGAGATCTGGCGAGATGTGACCTGCTTTTCGAGCAACTCGATGGCTTTGGCGTACTCGTCTGCTCCCCAGTCGCCACTGGCGATGTCGACGCCCTGGCTGAGCATGAGGATGCCCATCGTGTCGCGCATCTCGCTCAGCACCGTCACCTTGCCCTTGAGGCTCGGGTCCCAGAGGTCGTCAACGCTCTCGAGTCCGGCCGGGATCTGCTCGGTGTTCCACGCGATTCCTGCGAAACCGTTCTGCCACGGAAGAGACATCTTTCGACCTGGATCGAAGTCGGGGTTGAGCAGGGCAGGGGTGAGGTTCTTCTTGTTGGGGATGTTCGCCGCGTCAAGTTCCTGCACGTACTTGAACCGGATGAGTCGGGCGACCATCCATTCCGTCAGGCAGAACGTGTCGGCGCCCGTGTCCTGTCCGAGGGCCAGCTGGTCTTTGATGGTGCCGTAGTAGGTGTTGTTGTCATCGATGTCGATCTTGTAGTCGACCTTGATTCCGGTCGAGCTCTCGAAGTTGATGAGCGTCGGGTAGTCCCCGCTGTCGTCCTCGTCGATGTACGCGGGCCAGTTCGACCAGGTGAGCGACTTATCGGTATCAGAGACGTCGGTGGCGGGTTGCGGTGCATTCCCTCCTGAGGGAGCGCACGCTGCGAGGGCGAGCGCCGTGGCGCCGACTCCGGCCCCCTGAAGCAGGTGGCGCCTGCTCAACTGCGACTTCCTGGCCTGCATAACCAGCTGGCGGATGATCGGATCTTCGGGAAGCGATTTCGGCATCGATGACATTAGGGCAGCTCCTTCGCGCGTTGGTCGATACTTGCACAAGAGAAACGTCAGTCACACCCCTAATCGACGAAAGCGGCTATTTCGTAACAAGAATTTCACGAAATCAGTACCGAAAGGCACAATTGTGTGCGGAATCCATGGCGATCTCTTCTTTACGCAACGGTTCGCCATCACGATAAAGCTCATGAAAGTGGGTGCTGCTGCGGGGACGGCAGCGTGGCTCTCAGCACACCCTCGTCACCCTCGAGCCACACCGCGTCCGTGAGCCCGATCAATGGCGGTGGCACCTCCCGTGATCGAGTCAGCGATCGGTAGTCCGCGATGGTGCACCGGTCGAACATGATCTCGGCACTCGACCGCAGGGCGGGCAGCAGTCCCCACCGTGACTGCCACTGCTCGACATCGCCGACGACGGCCTGCCCGCCCTGCAGCATCGACTCCCACTCCCCCGCCGGGAGCATCGACAGTTCGAGCACATCGAGGCCGCACGAAGCGAGCTGGGTTCCGACTCTCGATGCGCGCGAGGTGACGATCGCCCACGGCCTCAGCCGCGACGGCGGCGCGGGAGCCGACGCTGAATACTCACGAAGCGGGTCGGGATCGCACACCACCTGCACACGTGCCCCACGCCAGGTTCCCCCTCCCTGTGGAAGTGCCCCATCGAACATGGCGCCATCGCCCCCAGCGAGCACGAACTCCGATCTATTTGCGTGCCTCAGCATCAGGCGCGCCGGGATGATGGGCGCCAATGAGTTCAGATCAGCTGTCAGTCGCTGCGCAACAAGTACGAGGGCGATGCCCCGGGCAGGTCCATCCCTCAACAGCCGCGACAGCCGCTCGAGGAAAATATCCCGGTAGTCCGGTGGAAATCGAGCAAGCAGTGAGTCGAGGTCGTCGATAGCGACGACCAGGTCTGCAGCCGATTCGAGTCCGGCGATCGCATCCCACGCCCCCGGCACGTCGGTTGGTACGAGCAATCCACCGCGCGCCACAGCGCGCAGCGCGGTGGACGTGCCGCTTCGTGCAGCGCCCAGCACCAGAACGTGTCCGTCGCTGTGGGGATCCCACTGCGCGATGGCGCGGCGTTGCTCGTGCGGCACATCGATGAGTCCGAACGACACCCGCTTCTCGCCTCGGCTCGCGCCGGCATCCGCGACTTCCCGCAGCCTCAACACCGTCGGCAATGGATCGCACCATGGTCGTCGCGGTGTCTCAGCGCCAGACCAGCTGTGCGCAATTGCTGCGATAACGCTGGGTTCAGCTATCGCGAACTGCACGCACCGAGCTGCACCGCCGGCGATCGCGATCACCCCTCGACCAACCGCGTGGTGCGGGAGTTCGGCTGCGACGCTCGATCCCACCACCGCCGCACTGTCTGCGCCATTGTTCACTCGCAGGGAGATGCGCAGGTCAGCATTAGCAAGCACCCCGTCTCGAACGATCCCGGCCGGCCGCTGCGTACACAGGATGAGGTGCACGCCCAGGGACCGTCCCCTCGCCGCAATGTCGGCGAATAAGGGGTGCAGATCGGGATGGTCGGCGAGCATCGCCGCAAACTCGTCGGCCACGATGACCAGCCTGGCCATGCCTGGCAACCCGGCGAGCGGCAAGTCCCGGATGTCGCGGACCCCCGCCTCGGCGAGCTTGCGCTCGCGGTACTTCAGTTCGGCCCGCAGGCTCGAGAGTGCGCGTGCTGCGGCAGCGGCATCCAGATCGGTAATGATGCCCACGGAATGTGGCAGCGCCGCCAGCGAATCGAAGGCGGACCCGCCCTTGAAATCCATAAGCAGAAAGTTGACCTGCGCGGGTGAGTGCCGCGCCGCGAGCGCGAGCACCCAGGAGATGAGAAGTTCGCTCTTGCCGCTTCCCGTGGTGCCACCGACGACGGCGTGCGGGCCGTGCGACACCAAATCGATGGTGACGGGGCCCTCGGCATCCGCCGCGAACCTGGCGGCCAGGGTCGCGGAGCTCTCGAGGTGCCCAGCCGCCGGCAGCAAAGACGTGAGTGAGACGAGTGCAGGCAGGTCGGTGCGCGGGGAGATCAGCCCGTCTCGCGCGGCCTCGACAGTGGCCCGAGCCGCCCACGACATCGCGGATTCGCGGGACAGCATCCCCGGGGTGAGCGGCCGCCGCTGTGCGCGATCAGGGTGTTGCACGATCTCGGTCACGGTGTCGTGCCCGACCCTGACGACGATGCGGCATTCGCCGGGAAGCTCGCTTTGAGTTCGCGCGAGCGCGATAACCGCGATAGCGCGGTCATCGCCGTTGATGCCAAACTCCGCGGAGTAGCCCGCTCGCGCCTCGCGTCGAGGGTGATGTGGCAGGGCATCCGTCCACAACGACTCCGCGCGCGCCGCCGCAACCCAATGATCGGCGGGAGACAACACCCAGGCAAGCTGGACGATGATTGCCCTCGTGACGGCGGCAGCCAGCGGCGGTGACCCACACACCCCGATCCCGAGTCGCGCGTCGACCAGCACCGGAGCGTCAGTGATCACCGCGGCGCTGCGTTCGATCTCGTCAAGGTCGGAGTCGACCAGGGTGGACGCTGTGCGAACAGAAGCGTCAAGGCGCAGGCTGCTGGGAACTGTGCCGACCCCGATCCTGGTCAGGATCGGCGACGTCGCCGACGCCGACCAGCGATAGGGGTCCGCGCCGTGGCGAGACGCTATCACCTCGGCACACGGCCCCGCCTCAGCGAGGTCTGATCGTTCAGCATCGTGCGCGGCCCCGATCGCGCGACGAACTCCGGCCGCGTCGTGTACAAACCTCGCGAGCTCTCGCGTGGTCGACCGGCGTGCGCCGATCCTCGAATCTGCGAAGCTCGCGACCGCGGTGATCGGACCGAGAACGGCAAAGAGCAGCGCGAACGGCGAACCGGTCATGAGCCACAGCGCAACGGCAGCCACCAGCGGCGCGAGGCTGGCGACGACCGGGAGTCGGAACGGCGGCGTCGGAGCCGGTGGGCGCGGTACAGCGATGCGTGGGGTGTCCGGAGTGCTCACACCGGAAGACAATCATGAGCGAGACCGCGCGTGTCGTCTGCGCCGGCAGTCGTGGACTTCCCTCCCCGTCGGGGCAGCCTGCGGAGAGGTTAGGGCTACCCTGTGGGTATCACGGGAGGGGGTAGACGTGGAGGAGCGTGCGGCCGCAGTGGTTCGACAGCTTCACGCCGAAAGCGACGCGACGATTCGGGCCGAACTAGGTCGGCGGTACGGCATCCATACCGACCGCGCGATCGGGATGAGCATGGCAAGAATGAAGGCGATCGCCAAGCCCCTCGCGCCTGACCATGAACTCGCCGTTGCGCTGTGGGAGTGCGGTTTATACGAGGCCCGCACGATTGCCGCGCACATTGATGACCCGCGCTGTGTCGGCGTCGACCAGATGGATCAGTGGTGTTCAGACTTCGACAACTGGGCCCTCGTCGACACCGTGTGCTTCACTCTGTTCGATAAAACGCCCCACGCCTGGTCGATGATCGAGCCGTGGGCGAGCAGCGATCTCGAGTTCACGAAACGGGCCGGCTTCGCCCTGCTATGGGGTCTCGCGCTTCACGACGCATCCGCCGATGACAAGCTCTTCACTGACGCCCTCGCCCTGATCGACGCGAATGCCGGTGATCGACGACCCCTGGTCGGCTCGGCGCAAACGATGGCCCTGCGCGCGATCGCGCTGAAGCGCCCGGGTCTGCGGCCGGAAGTCGGCGCGCTCGTCCGCCGGCTCACGGCATCCGATGATCCTCAGTCCCGACGCGTGGTGCGTCCGATCGCGAAGGTGCTGGCCGGCCTTTAGTCGATATCGGCTCAGCTGACGATGAAGAACTGCTCGCCGATCTCGACGCGGGTGCCACGCACGATCCGGTATCGCTTCCCCGGTTCGCATCGTTTCGGCTGGGCGTCCGGTTCGCGCACGACGGTCCCATTTCCCGAGAACCTGTCGCTCACCCAGAAGCTGCCGCCCTCCTGGCCAAACTCCAGATGGGTCTTCGAGACCGACTTCCCCGGGTCGACGATCGTCACGAACGTATCGAAGTATTCGCCGGGTTCTGCCAGAGGGTGTCTGCCGACCATGCCGGTCCCGAAGACCGTCACGCTTTCGCCCGTGCTGAACTGGA
This sequence comes from Salinibacterium sp. G-O1, assembly GCF_030063305.1. Lineage (GTDB taxonomy): Bacteria > Actinomycetota > Actinomycetes > Actinomycetales > Microbacteriaceae > Rhodoglobus. The sequence goes on along the minus strand of NZ_JASISV010000001.1, from coordinate 1,160,451 downwards.
GCACGAAGCGATCACCACGAGAGGTGCGGCCCACGATTCGCGTCTCCTCGACGTCGCCGTCATCACCATCGTTCACGGGAACTGCGTGGCGGCTGGGCGCTCTCGGGGCCACGGGCTGCGAATTCGCCCACGAGCTGACCGAAGCGGCCTCAGACCCTGCATCCGATTCGGGCTGGGGTTCCACCTTCGGCACATGAGGATGGGCTGGAACGGTCTCGGTTGAGCGAGGAAGACCCCAGGGGAACGGGTCATACGCCACAGTGTCGTGAGGTCGGGGGGCGGGTTCGCGGCGAGGGCGCACGAAGCCGCATTCCGGGCAGAAAATGTCAGAGTCCTCGAACCGCTGGCCACACTGGGCACAGAGATCGGTGGCTCCCAGGCCGTCAGCGGGCTCGGGTTCGAGGTCAACTTCCACGTCGCGATCTGCCTCGGATTCAGGCTCAGGCGTCCGCTCGGGCTCGGTCGCTTGTTCAGACTCCTGCTCCGCCTCAGGCTCAGGGTCAGGCTCCGCCGCAGGCTCAGGCGTCTGCTCAGGCTCAGGCGCTTGCTCAGGCTCCGGCTCCTGCTCGGGCTCCGGCTCGGGCTCGGGCTCCGGCTCAGGCTCCGGCTCCTGCTCGGGCTCCGGCTCGGGCTCGGGCTCCTGCTCAGGCTCGGGCTCGGGCTCGGGCTCGGGCTCGGGCTCGGAATCTACCTCGGCCTCAGACTCGGGCGCGGATTCCGTCTCAGGCTCTGCGTCGGGCTGCGCATCAAACTCTGAGTCCTCGTGTGGATCCGCCTCAGCCTCTGGCTCCACATGGGCCTCTGACGCTGCCTCCGAACCCGGATCGTCATCTTCGGTTTCGCCGGGTTCCGGCTCTGGGTGCGGCTCCGCTTCGGGCGCAGGTGCGGGCTCGCGACGAGTCTCCTGCTGCGGTTCCTGCAGTCGCGAGATGATGATTTCCGGGGACCCGGCGTCGGCTACAGCGTCTGGCTCGTCACCATGGTCGCGCTCGACGTCGGGGGCTTTGGCTGCCGGCTCCGCACGGGGGTGCGCCGGCCTCGCGCCCGTGGAACGTCCGCATTCTCCACAGAACATGGCACCGGCGGGAAGATCGGTACCGCAAAATAAGCAGGTCACGGTACGCACTTTCTATCGGTTGAAAAACTTCTTGACACTATATCCACCAAGTGAACGAAGGGAGATTTTGGCCTTCAGCCGCTGCCACCGGGACAGGCCGTCATCGAGCGAGGCCCGCAGTTCGTCGACCGCGTGCCAAACGTTGTCGGCGTCCAACCGCGACGCATCATCCGGAGCGAAGTTCGCCCGGTCCGCAATTGCGGCGAGCACTTCAGACTGCACTCCTCCGGCCACCGATGCAAATTCACTTCGCGTTGAGGAGGGTGCCGGCGTCAGACCATGGTCAATGACGGCGTTTTCAAATTCCTGCCAGCCGCCACTGATGCGCTGGATGGGGGTGCGCGCGCGTCGACGCAACCGTCGCCGTCGTACCTTCGCCGCGACAATGACGATGAAGGGGGCCAGCACAATGGATGCTGCGAGGGCCACCCAACCGAGTACACGCAATACCGCAAGCACTGCCTGCAGCACGAGGTTCACGTCGGGTGCGCGATCCTGCTGCGAATCTGGAGTCACCTGCTTGTCAATGCTTTCGGACTCAACCACGGGTGGCGGCACGATGGTCTGTGGCCTCGCGATCTGCGACCGTTCTTCCGGAATCTCCTCAGGGATGTCCCGTATCGGCGGATTCGGATCTATCGTCACCCAGCCAAACTGCACAGTGTTGATCTCGATCCAGGCAGAAACGTCCGCACCGGTTACTCGCTGACCCTGCGGCACGAATCCCAGAACCACCCTGGACGGAAAACCGATATCGCTGGCCATCAAGGCCGCCGCCACGGCATACTGCTCGGAATCACCGATCATCCTGGGATCGGTAAAAAGTTGAGCGATGCGATCGGAGGCATGACCCGATCGGCTCGTCGGCTCTTCTGCGTCGACCCCATGGCTGATGTAACCGTCGGACTGCAACCCCGCGATGGCAGCAAGCAATCTGTCGCCCGCCCCGGAGATCCCCGTTGTGTACTCCTCGAGGATGGCGGTGAGCTCCTCCGGCACGTCCCGGGCCCGTGGCACTGAAGCCGGACCGGGGTCGAGCGACGCCAGCTGGCTCTCGGTCGGCTGCACGGGAATGATCGCCTTCAAGGAGTACGCGTCACCGCTGGACAGACCTCCCACGACCGCGGCAGTCCCCGAAACGTTGTTGTAATAGAAACCGTCGCGAAGGTCGTCGGATCCGGAACCAGCGAATTCGACGGACTCGAATTTGCCGACAGTGGGCATCCACACGCCCGAATACGCATCGATATTGATTTCGAGCGTTTCCTCGGTTCCCTCGACTGCTGACTGATCGAATTGGGAGGGAACCCGGGTGAACGAGCCGGACTGGCTCGCGACTCGGTCGCTGCCCACCGAATACACGACGCCGTTGTAGGTGTCGAGGGTGGCAAGCCTGATGCGGCTGCCCTCCGAAAGACCGGATACCTCGAACAGGGTGGTGTTGCTGAGCGCTGGTTGCCAGTAACTGCGGAAACCGGAAAGGGGGCTCACATAGTCGCGAGGATCAAACGGCTGCACGATGGCGGTTCGCAACACAGTGCGGTCTGCAGACGGAGGCACCACTGTGGCAGCGCCCACGGCTGCGGCTGAGGCGACGGCGATGATGACGGCCGCGCTGATCGCTGTGCGCCATCCTGCGAATCCTGAATCAGGAGCCCGACCGGATGTGCCAGAACTCTTCGGCTGGGTGAGAAGCGACCGGATGGCAACACGTCGTCGGTACCAGCGGAACCACACAAGCCAGAGCAGCACAACGGCCAACAAAGCGATCGGGGTCACAAGGGGACGGTCGGGAAACTTGGGGCCGAAGGCGGTGGCCACCAGGAACACCAGCACGGGAAGGAGCACGGCGACCTCTCCCCTCTGCGACCTCAGTGACACGCTCACACCGATGACTGTCGCCACCAGAATCAGCACGAGGGCGGGAACCAGCAGCGCCTGATATTCGCCGACCGGCAACGTAATGGTGAGGAGCTGTTTCCAGCCCAGAGCGACTCCGGTCACCAAATCGAGCAGCCCGCCGAGCGTCGGCAACACTCCGTATTGCGCCTTGGCTGGCACCGCCAGGGGCACTCCGATGAGAAGGAATGCCACCACGGTCGACAACATCACCACGGGCGACGGCCAGCGGAAATATGCGCCCAAAACGGCGATTATTGTGCCAACGGCGAGGGCCACACCCACGAGGACGAGCAGCGCCACGCTGCGGTAGATCGGCCACAGTGCTGTCGCCGCAATCGAGGTGGCCAACCAGAACATCGCGACGTTGACGACAACGAAAAGAGGTGTGGCTCGCACGAACCCGCGAGAGACCTTCCTGCGCCGGCTCATGCTGCTGCCGCCCGCGCGAGGGACTGCTTGAGGTCATCCAGGTAGCCGATGGTGAGCACGCTCAGTCCCGCGATCCGGCGAAGCCCCGGCGCGCTCTCGGGGTCGCACACCACCGCGACGACCTCAACACCCATGCCAAATTTTGTGGATGCCGCACGCAACTGCTGGCGCGTAACGCGCGAGCCGCACACCAGGAACGCGACTGACACGCCGCTCGCTTGCTCCCCCGCTACACGGGCGACATCGACCATGGTGAGCGCGGATTCAGTATGTTCCACCACGGCGAGATCGTCGAGCAGTCTGGTGCGGGTCAGGGTCGAGAGCAGCCGGACCGCGAAGACCTTGCGTTTCGCGAACTGCGGTGTGTCCTCGCTCGCGACGACCGTGACGGTACGGGTATCCCTGATGGCCCTGACTCCGAGTGATCCGGTCACGCTCACCGCGAGTTCGAACTCGTCATCGGTGGCGTAATCCGCGCTGGCGAGACTGAGTGCAATCATCAGGTGGCTGCGACGAGTTTCCTCGAACTGACGCACCATGTACGTGCCGGTTCTCGCAGTTGATTTCCAGTGGATGTTGCGGCGCTCGTCGCCGGGCATGTACTCCCGCAGCGCGTGGAAGGAGACATCATTGTTGGAAAGATCGCGGGTCGGGTTGCCCTCAAGATCCCGGATGAATCCAGTGCTCATGCTCGGGATTCCGACGGTGCGTGGGTGAACGAAAAGCTCCTGCACGTCGGTCCACACCAGCTCGCGGCGCACGAGTCCGATCGGGTCCGCTCGCACTGTTCGAACAGGCCCGACGGGAATGACACCGCGCCGAGCAGTGGGGATGCCAAAGTTGTGAGTGAAGCTGGCGCCCTTACGAAGACTCGGCAGAGCGACTTCGGCGAGGCCCATCCCCACGGGAATTTCGATGGTGACACCCAGCGTGCGCCTGCGGCTCATGTTGGAGATGATGACCTCACCAGACGCGGGGTCGCCAGCCACAACCCTGTGGTGTGGAATATTCAGCCCGATCTGGATGGAGCTTCGGCCAACGAGGTAAATAACGGCTATCGCCACCAGCGCAACACCGGCGAATCCCACAACGACCAGTTCGATCCAGCCGATCACATAGCCGGTAACGAGCGCGAGCGGCACCACAATGAGCATGGACCAGCCGAGCGCAGTGACGACGGCCGCTACCCTCGCGAAGATGCGGCGAAGGAATCCACCGACAGCGCGCCCCAACAGGACGCCCGCAATGACGGTGTCCGCTAAAAATCCTGTTCGTTCTCCCACGATTCGCGTGCGCGCGTTGGTGAGGCCGCTCGTGCCCGTGGTGAAATGAGAATCGAAACGCGCCGGTGCTGTCGAGGCGGTCGACGGACCTTGCTTCCTCGATGTGCGGGGCGGCGATGCCCCATTGCCTTCCGTGGCGCGATCTGCCATTACACGGATTGCCGCTCACTGGGCGGCGGGGTTTCCATGAGGATCTGGCTCATGATGCTTGACGCCGTCACTCCATCAAACTCGGCCTCTGGATCAATCACGAGCCTGTGCGCCAGCACGGGCTCGGCGAGCGCCTTCACATCATCCGGAATCACGTAGTGCCTGCCGCTGGCAGCCGCGAGGGTCTTCGCCGTGCGGACGAGTGCCAGCGCGCCGCGCACGCTGGCCCCCAGCCGCACCTCCGGCGAGGTGCGGGTCGACTCAACCAGTCGGCCCACGTAGTCATTGATGGTGGGATCGACGTGAACGGTACGCGCAAGGTGTGACATCTCCGCGACGACGTCTGCGGTGACTATCGGTGGAACCGTGGTTTCGTGGGCCTTGACCCCTGCACCCTCAAGGATGCGGAGAGTCGATGCGTGGTCGGGGTAACCGATTGACGCCTTCATGATGAAGCGGTCGAGCTGAGCCTCCGGAAGCCGATACGTTCCGGCCTGTTCGATGGGGTTCTGGGTCGCGATGACCATGAAGGGCGCGCCGACCGGATGAGTGACCCCGTCAACCGTGACGTTACCCTCCTCCATTACCTCCAGAAGCGCCGACTGGGTCTTCGGGCTCGCGCGGTTGATCTCATCCGCGAGCACGATGTTCGCGAAGATCGGGCCACGGTGAAACTCAAAGTCAGCGACGGCCTGGTTGTAAATGCTCACGCCGGTGATGTCACCGGGAAGGAGGTCGGGGGTGAACTGGATGCGGCTGCTCGATCCTGCGACGCTCTGTGCCATGGCGCGCGCGAATGATGTCTTTCCCGTGCCGGGGAAGTCCTCCAGCAGGAGGTGGCCATCACTGAGGAGCGCCGTGAAACCGAGTCGAATGACAAATGTCTTGCCGAGGAGAACCTGATCAACGTTGGCGACCAGCCGGCTGAAGATATCGGAGAACCACGTGGCCTGCTCCTGTGTCATGGTCATGCTGGTACTCCCCTGCTTGGATTCGGGTGGGTTCTGCTCGGGCTGGGCCGACCTATGTCAGTCATAATCCGGCCCGTCGTAAGTCTTCGTGTATGTGGTGCCATTGGCGGTAACGCGAATGGTGAGTTGCGGAACCTGCAGCAGGCCCGCGTCAGCATGGCAGGTAGTTTCTGTTCCCGCTGGCGTGAACTCGGTGGGCGGCGCGCCACAGGCGTACGCGACGAGGCTGTATCCCACGGGCAAGCCATCCCACTGGAAGGTTCCCGAATTCGACACCAGAACGTCATCTGACACGAACGTCAACTGTCCGGTCACCCGTGGGTCGACGGGCGTGCCGAGGTTGAACGACGCTGACCAGTTCGATTGGCACAGCGGCACAGAGTCCCAAGTCCGGCAGGCGCGCACCTGGACGGCGACGTTGTGACCGTAATGCTGGGTGCCAGCGACCAGGAAGGACCCCAGCGCAACCGGCCCGTACTCGGTGGCGGGAACGCCAGACCCGATGAGTCTGTAAATGATCGAATAGTCGCTCGTGAGTTGCTCGGCTCCGCTTGATCCACCCAGCAGCCGATAGTCGAACACGTCGCCGTTGGGCACGGGTCCCGTGCCCGTGTTTACCGATGTGACGATGCCGGGAGCGGTGTGGGCGATCACTGACGAACTGGCCGTGCAGCCCTGACCGTTGAAAGCGAAAACCAGCAGGGTGTATGTCGCGTTGGCCTGCAGCCCACTGAATTGGGCGGATGTCGCTGTTCCCGCGTTGATCACAACCGCGCCATTGGTCGACACAGTTCCGTCCGGGGCGCAGGTCGGAGCCGCTCCCGTGTAGGCGGCGGCCCGGAAACTGGAAATCGATCGGCCGTTTTCAGCGAAGACTCCCGGCCAGTCCAACCGCACACTAGCGTCGCCCGTGACCGTCGCGAGCGGCGTGGCCACGGCGATAGGTGGCCCTGCGGGAACGTCTGATCGCGGTTCGCTCGTATTCCACACCGAGAGCGCCGTCAGCGCGGCGTTACGTGGGCTCACGGTGTAGGTCACCGCGACGCCGTTGTCGAGAGTCCATCCCGCCGCGAGGGTATTGACGGTGCAGGTGCCGCCGCTGCAGATGGCGGATGGCGCGAAGTCCCCCGTGTATGCGCCCACCGTCAACTGGTACCTGTCAACCGGTGAACCTCCGGCCGGGGACGCCACAGCGTTCCACGAGATATTCAGGCCGTGATCGAGAGCCACCGAACTGAACAGGGTTGGGGCGGGTGGAATGAGGTCAGACCAGACAGTTCCGGCGAGAGCCGCGGCATCAGAGTCTCCGATCGCGTTCGTGGCCACCACCGACACCGTCACACCATTCGTGGGGCCGTTTCCGAGGGTTGGAATCGCGCAGGTCGTGCCGCTGCACTCCGTCGTGCTCACGACAGTCGACCCCTGGCTCGCGGTAACCCGGTACGACGTGGTGGGTGAGTTGTTGGATGCCCCGGCATTCCAGCGCAAGGTGATGGACTTGTCGGCGAAACCCGTTGGCGCGATGTTCGCGACCGGATCCGGCCTGTCCTGCACCGACACGGCGATGGAACCCCAGACGTAGCGGTCAGGGTCGTTTGTTGAGTCGGCCACCTGATATTGGAGATTCACATCACCCGGAAGGGCGCTCTGGGCGACGGTCACCGTCAGCTTGGTGTTGTCTGCGTTCGGGCTGATGACAACGCCAGCCGGAAGCGAACCACCGTCGAGCCCCCTGATGTTGATGACGCGGAGCGGCGAGCCAGGGAACGGGTTGGTCGCGGCATCGTTGAGGAGCACATCCACTGACGTTGTGCTACCGCGACGAGCTATCGCCGAATCTGCAGCCGGAATAAGCAGCGGGCGCGTGGACGGAACGATGGTGAGCTGGATGCGCCCCGAGTCGCCCTGGTTAATGCCATCTCGCACGCCGAGAGAAATCGAACTGACAGCACCCTTACGAACGTTGGCGCCCGCCTGGAGCGTGAGAATCGTGCCCGTCAGCGTTGCCCGGAATCCCTCGGGTTGCGGAGCGAGAATCGAGTAAACGAGTTCGTCGATGTCATCGGGGTACGGGTAGTTCGTCAGCTTGAGGAGATCGATATCTCTCTCCTGGCCCGGCTCGAAGTCGATGACCGCTCCACCAAACGCCGGCGCCTGATTCGCCCTGGGTTCCACGGTGATGGGCAGCACAAGTATCGATGTCCGCCCGTTCGGATCGCTGGCCGTCGTGCCATCCGTCACTTCGAATGAAATGGAGGCCGGGCCAAAATACCTGTCCGCTGAGGTGAACCGCAGCGTGTACTGGTCGGCCACGAGGCTCCGACCGTTCGAATGTGTCGCCCGAACCGTGCTGGAGTCGGTGAGCCGGACAGTCTTACCCCCGACGGCGATTACATAGTCGTTGATGTCGATGATGAGTTCTGATTCGCTGTTCACCTTGAGTGCTGGCGCCCGACGGTCAAGTTGAGGCAGCGTGTCATCAAGTCCGGGCACCCGGATGAACGCGTAACTGAACACCGTGGAGTCGTCGGGATGAGTCAGTTTGAACGGAATGATCTGACTCTTGTTGGCGATGGTGACCTCGATGCGCTTGCTTGAGGTGACCGTGGCGTTGGCGGAGTAGCCAGGGTAGACGGAAAGACCGAGCGATCGGGACTCGCCATCGGCGAAGAACACATTGGCAAGAACATCGACGGTCACCTTTGGGCGATTGAGCACGTCGGAAAGGGTCAGCACGCTGTCGGCTGCGATCGGATACGACAGCGGCGCGTTCGGATCCACAGTGACCCTGATGAAGTTCTGGCTGGTGCCACCCTTGTCGTTCTCGATTGTGTAGATCACGCCGTAGTTGCCCGGCGCGATCGGAGGCGTGATGTCAACGACATCCGTGCCGGCGATCACCGCGGTCGTCACGTCGTCGTTGGGAATAGCGCTCGTGATTTTCAGGGGACTGCCGTCAGGGTCGGAGTCGTTGACCAGGGCCTGCACCGACACCGTCACGCCGGGTCTCACCGTGACCTCATCGACGATGGCGACGGGGTTACGCGCACCCTCAAGCCGAGGACTGATTCCGATGCGCACGAGACCGGTTGCTCTCGCTCCCAGCGAATCGATCACTGTGTATGTGAACGAATCGGTGCCGGCGGAGTATGTGCCAGCCTCGTAGACGAACGTGTCATCTTCGACGCTGGACACTGAGCCCTTTTCCGGGTTGGTGGACTGTCCGATCAGCTGCACGGAGTCGCCATCCGGATCGATGCCACTGAGGGGAATTCGTACCCGAACCGTCTCGCCCGCGAGCACCCGTGCGGTGACGGTGGTCGGCACGGGAGCGTTATTCGTTGCGGTGTCTGGCTCGCGCACTGAGATTCGCACGAGTCCGGTGGCCGCCTGGCCATCAGGCCCGGTAACGCGGTACGCCGCGGAGAAGTTGCCTGTCTTGTTCGGAGCGAGGTAGCGCAGCACTCTGTCTGAAGCGAACAGCAGGCCGGAGCCTTCCGGCAGCGCCTGGTCGAGCACAGGCTGGAGGGTGAGCGTCAGACCATCGGGATGCTCATCGTTGGCAAGCACCGGAATATCGATTGCCTCCCCCACTCGCACCGTGATGGAGTCATCGTTGGCGATCGGCGGCTGGATGCGCGTCAACGCCGGTATTTCGATGACGGTAATGACGCCTTCGGCTTCGGCGAGACCATTGCTGATGCGGTAATTGAACGACACCGGTCCGTTGTCGAGTGGTTTGTCGAGGCTGACCCTGACGACCCGCTGATCGAGGATCTCGGCCCGCACTCCGGAGTTGCTCGCGATGTTCATCAGGCCCGTGACGAGCAGCACGCCGCCAGCAGGGTCTACGTCTGTGCCAGCCACATCGATTCGCTCGTTTCGCAGTGTCCTGACGAAAACGGTTTTCGGAACGGTGATGGGTTTGGTACTGGGGTCGGGAGGTGACACGACATCGACGCGCACGATGCCGGTCACGGTCAGCGTGCCGTCGGTCACCACATATTCGAGGTAGTGGCTGCGCACCTGACTGCTCGTGAAACGGAAGGTTCCGGTTTCGTAGCTGGGCGTGAGCGTGGCGTCGGGTTTGGCCGGCACGCTGTTGAGTCGCAGGATGCCAGAGCCGCCGTGTACGTGGTCGAGCGGCGCGATCGTCGTTTCCTGTCCTGCGGACACAAGCACCACAAACGGGTCAGCGACGATGGGAACGTCCCCGTTCGGCTTTACCGCTACTGACAGCGTGCCCGTGCCTTCTGCGGCTCCGTCAGACACCACGAGCGTCACGATCGCGAGCTCTGCGCCCGATCCGGCATCCGAATAGATGACGGTGCCATTTGGCTTGTAGGTCACGGCAGCGGGAGCCGCCACCGTCGCATCAGTCAGATAGAACGCGTCGCCGTCGGGGTCGACCCAGTCTGCGAGCACCTGCGTTGTCACGCGCCCGGACGATACGACACTGGTCTTTGTCGACCGCACCTGCGCTGGCGGCGAATTCTCGCCGGGACTGCGCACCGCCACGACCACCATGGCTGACGCGCTCCCGCCTCGGCCGTCGGTGATGGTGTACGAGAACGAAACTTGTCCGGTAGCGCCGTCCGTAAGCGTCAGCTGGATTTGCTGCCGCTCGTTGATGAGGTCGATCCTTCCGATGGATTCATCGATGGGGGCGAGGTCGCTCACCACGAGTACGTCACCGTTCGGGTCATAGTCATTGAGCAACACCGGCAGCACAGTAGCGCGACCCGGGCGAGCGCCGAACTCATCATCAATCGCGACGGGAGGTTCCTGAACTTTCTCGACCTCGGGTGGCACTGAGTCGTCGTTTTGCTGCTCCTGCGGTTGTTGCTCATCGGTGGTGATGAGGTCGTCCCAGTTGTTGATCAGCTCACCGGCACGCTGCACAGCCCAGGTGCGACCGGTTCTCCGATCGTTGAGCACGGCACTGTCGCCGTTGGTCACAAACGAGAGCTGGGCATTGGCAGTCACGGATGCCAGCGCAATAATCGAGTCGGAGCCACCGTCGTCCAGACAGCGTCGCCAGCTGTTGCCATTCGTCCATGACGCGAATTCGCATCCATCGAGCGCGAGTGGTCTCGCGGCGATGCCGGATTGCCCGTCGGCAAGGTTTACTGCCGCAGCGCCGCTCAGCGGAACGCTGATCAGCCCTCCCGAATATCCGACGAGGATCCTGTCGCCGCCAGAGCTCGCCCACTGCACGCTCACCGAACTCGACGTTGCTACCAGTCCCGCGAGATCGACGGTTCGCTCAGCCATGTAGAGCTGGTCGGCGTCGAGATCCAGGATCGCCCAATGTCCACTGACCGATGTGATGCTCACTGCAGCATCGGCAACCGCCAGATCGACGCGCTCGCTCGACTCCACGGCTGCGGACCCTGCGGCGTCCACCCTGTACACCAGCGACGTCACCGGCGAGTATGCGAAAAGGAGGCCGTCAGGATCGACGCTCACCGCCGCGCCCTTGCCGAGGCTCAGGGTCGACTCCGACTCAGCATCAAATGTGGTGAAGTTCTCTACCGAAACTACCCATAACTCGCCCGTGCCCTCGGCGAATATCACGACATTGTCGCCCGCGAGGAAAACCTCGGGCTGGTCTGGAGGCAACGGCACGCTGTCCGTTACCTGGGAAGTCGCGGGGTCGACGATGTCGATCTTGATCTCTGAGCGGTCGAAGAGAAACACAGTCTCGCCGCGCTGCAGCACGTCTACGTCGTTACCCGTCGTTGACACCACCGTGTTGAGCTCGAGCACCTCCGGATTAGCCCGACCGATCGCTTGCTGCTGGCTGTTCGCTACCCAGACGGAACCGTCGCCGAGATCGAGTCGCTGCGCTGAGTATCCGGTTGACACGATGGCGACGGTGGCGATGAGCGCCGCGATCACCACACCACTTGTCAGGCTGACAACGGAGGAAGTATGTGCCGAGAGCCATTTTCTCAGCATGAGTCGCTCATCATGCTGGGATGTCTACACACTTCTCGCCGCTGGCCGGGCCATCCTTGCCTTCGCGATTGACGGTCACCGTAATGCAGACTCGCTCGCCTGGATCCGAGTCATAGGTGAATTCGGGGCTGCGTTGAATGCTCGACTGGCCGTCGGCTGTGACGATTCGATAGGAGTCAGCATCGTTGATGCCCGGATCCTGCCAGCTGAATGTCACGGTGCCGCCGACCACGGTCGCCTGGATATTCGAGACTGTCGGCACTGTGCTTTTCCCCGTCGCAGTGAAGAGCACGGCGAGAGCAATGATGAGCCCGAGCACGAGCACCGTCGCAGTGGCGACAGCAGCCCACATCAGCCCACGCGTCGGCCGTGGTCGACCGGCCGCACCGGTTCCCGTGACTCTCGGACTCGAGCGGGAATCGCGCGCCATGGTGTCGACGCCGGCATAGGGGGCACTGTCGTCAGTTCCCCGGCGTCGGCGCCTTCGCTCAGATATCGACGCTGCCGGCGATGCACCGCCACGGACCCTGGTGCGATCCTCCAGATCCGAGACGGTTGCGAGAGCCCACTCATCGATCACTGATTCGACTGCCGTTTGCGCCAGGCCCATCTCGGACTCAATCGCCTGCAGTTCATGCACCAGCTCGATGACCGAGCTCTGACGCGCTTCCGGCTTGCGTGACATGCCTCGAATGAGGGCGCGCTCGAGACTCGCTGGCACATCACCGCGGCCAATCGGTTGTGGCTTTGCGCGGTTGATTCGAGAGATGAGGTCTGTCGACTTGTTCGACCCGCCCGGGATTTCGAACGGTGAGCGGCCAGCAAGCAGCGAGTAGGTCGTTGCGGCGAACGCCCAGACCTCGGACTGGACGGTGCCAGCCGTCTCATCCATGAGCACCTCGGGGGCGGACCACGGAATCGACATTCCGACCGCCTCGAAGCTCTCAGACTCACCGAGGGTCGCTGCGATGCCAAAGTCAGACAACACTGGATTGCCATATGCCGTGGTGAGAATATTGGACGGCTTGATGTCGCGGTGCAGCACTCCGGCGCGGTTCGCGGTTTCGAGGGCACTGCCTATCTTCACCGCGATGCGCAACACCTCGGCTACTGGCAGTCGCTCGGTGCGGTATCGCTGGCTCAATGACGACGAGCACAGTTCCATGACAAGGTACGGTCTGCCGTCGGACGACACACTCGCCTGGTAGACGGTCAGAATCGAGGGGTGCGCGCTGAGCTGCGCCATCAGGTTCGCTTCGGCCTGGAACATCTGCCTGACCTGATCATTCACGATCTCGCTGAGCATCACCTTTACCGCAACCTGACGGCGCGGCATGTTCTGCTCATACAGGAATACGTCGGCGAAACCACCGGAACCCAGCACGTGAATATGTGAGAATCCGGGCAGGATGGGAGGCGAGGACGGCAATCTACGCGCCACGATCACCTCCTGGATTCGGGTCCGATGCCCAATTGTAGGCAGGTTCATACCCCAATAAGGCGCTACAACCCCCGAACGGGGGGCGCGTGGCGAACCCCCATTCCGAGTAGCGCCCGAAAGTGCTACAAGCGATGAGCGCGAGGTGCAGTGTCGTCGATGTCGACCTCATCGGGCGCCTCGAGAACGTCTACGACGACTGCCGTGACGTTGTCTCGACCGCCGGATGCAAGAGCCGCGTCGATGAGAGCCCCCGCGGTCTCATAGGGACTCAACCCTGCTCCCATGTGCATCCTGAGTCGCTCGTCGCTGACTTCCTTGGTCAGGCCGTCGGAACAAATCAGCAGCCGAAGCCCCCCACGCACTGGCACCATCCAGAAATCGGGGTATGGTCGCGCGCTGAAACCGACGGCCCGAGTGATGATGTTGCTGTCGGGGTGGCTCTCCGCTTCCTCCCTCGTGAGGGCGCCGGATTCGACCAGTTCCTGCACGACCGAATGGTCGGTGGTGACCTGGGCGAGATCGTTCGCCTCGAACCTATACACGCGGCTGTCGCCGATGTTGAATACGGCGAAGTAGAGGTGGTCATCCTGAACGGTCAGGACCGCTCCGGTCACGGTCGTTCCTACCCCGAGTTCGCTGTCTCCGGCGATCGTCGCGATGTCTTCGGTCGCCAGGTGGAGCGCTTCTTCGATGGATCGCGGCTCCAGCAAGCCTGCATCTTCGGTCTCTGCGACCTCGGCGAGCCTGTTGACGACGGCCGCACTGGCGAGGTCTCCGGCCGAATGACCGCCCATGCCGTCGGCAACCGCGAAGACGGGGAAACGCGCGACATAGCTGTCCTCGTTCACCTGGCGACGGTGGCCAACGTCGGTCGCAGACGCCCACGCGAGGCGCAGAGCACCCTCCGGCCGACCCGGTAAGGGCACGGCGAAGCCTTCATTATTCGGGCCGATTTCAGTCACGGCTGCCTTTCTGAGTTGATTAGCCGAGGCGCTGCATCGGAAGGATCTCGAGAATGTTCTTGTCCCCAATATCCACCAGCGCGCCCGGTGAGATGACCAGTGACTCACCCTGACGCAATTTTCGGGGAATGCTGCCCGGCTGCATGACCACAGATCCGTTGGTGGATCGCAGGTCGGTGACGACAACCGAAGAGCCGACCTGACGCACTTCAAGATGAGTCCCGGATACCTCGTTGCTCGGTGAGTCGACCCGAATCAGTGCGGGCGCCACGCCCGTGGCAATTCTCGGCGCCGACGGCTCCCTGCCCACTCTGGCGGGCCTGTCGAGCATGACCGGGCTGGACCACGCACCTATTTGGAAGCTGTAAAAGCCGGTGGGCCGGGGCAATTCGGCCTGAGCCAGGCCGATTGCCGCCTCGACATCCTCACGCGACACCACCGAGTGTGCCGGCTCTACAAGGTCGACCACTGCCCGGCTCGAGGTCATCACGGTGTCCGCCAACTCATCGAGGGCGTCATCAAACGGCACACCGACGTTGGTGGTCCTGCGGCGGGATGGCGTTGTGCTCGTGTCTTCGAGTTCCCCGGCCATGCGCCTACTTTATGGGCTAACCACCGATGTAGCTCATTACGTGCTTGATCCTCGTGTAGTCCTCGAAGCCGTAGCTTGAGAGATCCTTGCCGTAGCCGGAGTGCTTGAACCCTCCGTGGGGCATCTCTGCGACCAGCGGAATGTGGGTGTTGATCCAGACGCAACCGAAGTCGAGGTACTTGGCAAACCGCATCGCGCGTGAGTGATCGCGGGTCCACACGCTCGATGCCAGGCCGTACTGCACGTCGTTGGCCCACTGCAGGGCCTCCTTTTCGTCCGTGAACTTCTGCACGGTGATGACCGGGCCGAAAATCTCGTTCTGGATGGCGTCATCGCTCTGGTTGAGCCCTGAGACGATGGTCGCTTCGTAGAAGTAGCCGGTGGTGCCCTGGCGTGCGCCGCCGAGCTCGATCGTGGCATTGTCTGGCAGTGAGTCGACGATGCTCGAAACGCGCTCGAGCTGCTGTGCATTGTTGACAGGGCCGAACAGGATTCCCTCGGCATCCGGCGCACCGGTCTTCGCGTTCTCCCGCGCATACGCTGCGAGCGCTGCGACAAATTCGTCGTGAATGCCCGCCTGCACCAGCACTCGCGTGGCTGCAGTGCAATCCTGGCCGGCGTTGAAATATCCCGCAGTCGCTATGCCTTCGACGGCAGATTCGATGTCGGCGTCGTCGAAGACGATGACCGGGGCCTTGCCACCGAGCTCGAGGTGTACGCGCTTGAGGTCGTTCGCGGCCGCCTTGGCAACCTCCATGCCGGCACGCACCGAACCGGTGATCGACACCATCTGCGGAGCACGATGATCGATCATGAGACCGCCTGTCGTGCGGTCGCCGGTGATGACGTTGAACACGCCCTTGGGGAGGAACTCCGCTGCAATCTCGGCGAGAAGAAGAGTGGACGACGGCGTCGTATCGCTCGGCTTGAGCACCGTCGTGTTCCCGGCAGCCAGAGCAGGGGCGAACTTCCAGACGGCCATGTTGAGTGGGTAGTTCCACGGCGTGACCTGCCCGACGACCCCGATGGGCTCCCGCCTGATCGACGACGTGTGGTCTTTCATGTACTCGCCGGTCGCCATGCCGGAGAGATGACGCGCCTCACCCGCGAAGAACCGGATCTGATCGACCGAGAGCATGATCTCGTCTTCGACCAGGCTGCCCCGCGGCTTTCCGGTGTCTTTCGATTCGGCGTCAGCAAAATCTTCAGCGCGAGCCTCCATGGCGTCCGCGATGCGGAAAAGTGCGAGTTGGCGCTCGGCGGGCGTGGATTCCCCCCAGCCCTCAAACGCTGCTGAGGCCGCGCTGTACGCCGAGTCGACATCGGCTGCGCCAGACACCGGTGATGACGCGTACGTCTGCTCGGTCGCCGGGTCTATCACGTCGAAACTGGAGTCGGCCCTCGCCGATACATACTCGCCATTGATAAAATTTCGAATTTCGTGGATAGCCATGCATCTAACTTACCCAAGCGATTAGCGCAGTATCTAGACCGTTTCACTACCGATTTCGTTGATTTGGGCGGGAACTTGATTCGGAATCGCTTGTCAGGGCGTCCTTCCACTGGCAGAATCAATGCATGACTCCTTCACCGCGCCAGCCCGGATCCCGTCCGCTGCAGCTTGACGAGGTGTCGAAGGGCATCATCGAGCAATTGCAGGCAGACGGCCGACGCTCCTACGCCGAAATAGGCAAAGCCGTGGGGCTCAGCGAAGCCGCCGTGCGCCAACGCGTTCAGAAGCTCACCGATTCCGGCGTCATGCAGGTCGTCGCTGTCACCGACCCCATGCAACTGGGTTTCTACCGTCAGGCGATGATCGGCGTACGCGTGAGCGGCGACACGACAGTCGTGTCAGAGAGGCTGAGCGCCATGGCCGCCGTCGACTACGTCGTACTGACCGCGGGCAGTTTCGACATTCTCGCCGAGGTCGTGTGCGAGAACGACGACGACCTGATCGACCTGCTCAACAAGCAGATCCGCTCCATAGAGGGCGTGCAGTCCACCGAAACTTTCGTGTACCTCAAACTACAAAAACAGTTCTATAACTGGGGAACAAGGTAAACAGAATGACCATCGCAGACACCACCGCAACGCAAACCTGGAACGATGCCGACCTCCAGCAGAAGGCAAAAGACCACCTCTGGATGCACTTCTCCCGACAGTCGGTTCTGGAGGATGGCCACGGCGTACCCATCATCACCAAGGGTGAGGGCCACCACATCTGGGACTCCAAGGGCAAGAAGTACATCGATGGGCTGAGTGGGCTCTTCGTTGTCAACGCGGGTCACGGCCGCAAGCGCCTTGCCGAGGTCGCTGCGAAGCAGGCCGAAGAGCTCGCCTTCTTCCCGATCTGGTCGTACGCGCATCCGAATGCCATCGAGCTCGCCGACCGCCTCGCCGACTACGCACCAGGAGACCTGAACCGCGTGTTCTTCTCCACGGGTGGCGGCGAGGCGGTAGAAACCGCGTTCAAGCTCGCCAAGTATTACTGGAAGCTGCAGGGTCGACCGACCAAGCACAAGGTGATCTCGCGGGCAGTGGCCTATCACGGCACGCCGCAGGGCGCCCTGGCCATCACCGGAATCCCGGCGATGAAAGAGATGTTCGAACCCATCGTGCCCGGAGGCTTCCGCGTGCCGAACACCAACTTCTATCGTGCGGAAGAGATGGGCTTCGTTGCATCCGCCGCCGCCACCGACGTTGAAGCGGAATTCGGCGTGTGGGCGGCCAACCGCATCGAAGAGATGATCCTCTTCGAAGGGCCGGAGACGGTGGCCGCGGTGTTCCTCGAGCCTGTTCAGAACTCGGGCGGATGCTTCCCGCCCCCGCCCGGCTACTTCCAGCGTGTTCGCGAGATCTGTGACCAGTACGACGTACTGCTGGTCAGCGACGAGGTGATCTGCGCCTTCGGCCGCATCGGACACATGTTCGCGTGCGACGAGTACGGCTATGTGCCAGACATGATCACCTGCGCGAAGGGGATGACCAGCGGGTACTCCCCCATCGGCGCGACGATCATCTCCGACCGCATCTATGAGCCGTTCAAGCACGGCACCACGGCGTTTTACCACGGGTACACCTTCGGCGGTCATCCCGTCTCCTCCGCCGTGGCACTTGCCAACCTCGACATCTTCGAGGAGGAGAAGCTCAACGAGCACGTTCGCGAGAACTCGCCGATCTTCAGGAAGACCCTCGAGAAGCTGCTCGACCTGCCGATCGTGGGCAACGTGCGCGGTGCCGGTTACTTCTTCGGTATTGAGCTCGTCAAAGACAAGGCGACCAAGACGACCTTCGACGACGACGAGGCTGAGCGCCTGCTCCGCGGATTCCTGTCGAAGGCTCTCTACGACGCCGGCCTGTACTGCCGCGCCGACGACCGAGGCGACCCCGTCATCCAGTTGGCTCCACCACTCACGATTGGGCCGGCCGAGTTTGACGAGATCGAGGCCATCCTGCGCTCCGTGCTGACGGAGGCGTGGTCGCGGCTCTGAGTCGCGGTCTCGCGTGACCGACTATCGCGGACTGAGCTTCTGGCACGACACCGTGCCGGACGACCTGACCCCACGTCCACCGCTCGGTGGCGACGTTGACGTTGACGTTGCCATCGTGGGTGGTGGGCTGACCGGCCTGTGGACCGCCTGGTACCTGCTCGAACGAGACCCCTCCCTGTCGATTGCTGTGATCGAGAAGGACATCGTCGGGTTTGGTGCCTCTGGCCGAAACGGCGGCTGGTGCAGCGCGCTGTTCCCACGCTCCACCGCATCACTCGAGCGCGCTCACGGCCGGGATGCGGCCCTGGCGATGCGGCGGGCGATGATCGGCTCCGTGGACGAGGTTGGACGGGTCGCGGCATCCATTGGGCTGGATATCGACTTCGTGAGGGGCGGCACGGTGTCGTTTGCGCGGTCAAAGGTGCAGCTTGCTGCCGCCAGGGCCGAGGTGGCGGAGGCTCGCAGTTTCGGCGTGGACAGCATCGAATTGTGGGGACAGCAGAAGGTGAAGGCGGCGGGGGCGCTCGGCGCCACTTTCGACCCTGCCTGCGCCAGGCTGCATCCGGGCAAACTTGTGCGAGGGCTCGCCCGGGCGCTCGAAACTCGCGGAGTGAGAATCTATGAGAGCACCGAAGTGCTCGACTATGCCGCCCACACCGTCACCACGACCCACGGCACGGTGCGCTCGGACAAACTGGTTGTCGCGACCGAAGGCTACGGTGCCACCCTGCCGGCCACCCGTCGCAGCGTCCTGCCCCTGTACTCACTCATGATCGCCACCGAGCCGCTGCCGGATGCCACCTGGCGCGAGATCGGCATCGAGCACGGGCAGACCTTCACCGACTTCAGGCACCTTCTCGTCTACGGACAGCGCACGGCAGACAACCGTTTCGCCTTCGGTGGACGCGGAGCCAGGTACCACTGGGGCAGCGCAATCCGCCCCCAGTACGACCGTGCGCCCGCCGTCTTCGACCACCTGCGCCGGACGCTCGGTGAAATGTTCCCCGTCATCGGCGACGTGCCGGTCACTCATCGCTGGGGTGGCCCACTCGGGGTCGCGAGGGACTGGCACGCGACTGCCAGCTACGACGCGGCGCGGGGTGTCGCCTGGGCAGGTGGTTACGTCGGTGACGGCCTGAGCACCACGAACCTCGCCGGACGCACTCTGGCCGACCTGATGACCGCGACGGAATCTGCTCTCACGAAGCTTCCGTGGGTCAACCATCGGTCGCCGTCGTGGGAGCCCGAACCCCTGCGGTTCCTGGGCGCCAACGCCGGCCTGCTCGCCATGACCGTGGCCGACGCCGAGGAGCGCGTGACGGGCCGGGCATCAGTCGCCGCAAAGCTGATGGGTCCGCTGACGGGACACTGATGCGGCACTGAGGGGCTGTCGTTGCAGCATCCCAAAAAAAATATGACACGTCATGGATTTTGGGAATTATCTCGAGATATATGCGCTTGCATGAAGTTATGACTACTTCAACTGACATTCACCCCGGTTACATCGCGGGAACCTGGAAGCTCGATCCGACCCACTCCGAGATCTCCTTCTCGGTGAAGCACCTCATGATCAGCAAGGTGCGCGGCTCGTTCAAGACCTTCGACGCGACCATCGTGACCGCTGAGAACCCCGCAGACACCACGATCGACGCAACCGTCGAAATCGCTTCTGTCGACACCAACCAGAAAGACCGCGACGCCCACCTGCGCACGAGCGACTTCTTCCTGGCAGACGAGTTCCCGACCATGACCTTCACCTCGACGTCAATCGAGACCTCCGGCGACGAATTCACCATCACCGGCGATCTCACCCTTCGCGGTGTCACGAAGTCAGAGGTTTTGAAGGGCGAATTCGGGGGAATCGTCACCGACGGCTACGGCCAGACGAAGGCCGGCGCGACCGCGTCGACCGTGATCAACCGCCACGACTACGGCGTCAGCTGGAATGCCGCCACGGAGGCGGGCGGCCTCACCCTCGGCGACAATGTCACAATCGGCCTTGAATTGCAGGTAGTGCTGCAGCCGTAGTCCTCATTCGGCAACGCTCGGGATAGAGTCTCTGCCGTGACATTCATCGAGCCCGCCCCCCTGCCTGAGCAGCTGGTGCGGGCTCGACCCGGTTTCGGACGAATCATCGCGGCCGCGCTTGGCGCAATTCTGGTCATCGCGCTCGGTGCGGCCGGGGTCTGGGTGCTGACTCACCAGCAGCGGGTGAGCGACCAATTCACTGTCTGGCAATTCGAACCGACGGCGACCCTCGCCGCATATGCCGATCGCGTGACGATGACGGACGAGGGACGGTTCCTGTTTTATGCGAGCCGCCCCTCCATCGAATCGACATCATCATTCGACCGGCACTGTGCGAGCCACCTGGAGGACGTCGGCATCCTCGGATGCTACGTACACGGCGACCGAAAGATCTTCCTGTTCGATGTGACGGACGACCGACTCGACGGAATCGAGGAGGTTGTCGCCGCCCACGAGATGCTGCACGCTGCCTGGGACCGGATGTCGGATGCCGACCGGGAGGTAATCACCCCGCTGCTCGAAGCCGAAGCTACCAAGCGAGCCGACAACGCAGCATTTGCGACGACCATGGAGTACTACGCCACGGCAGAGCCGGGCGAACGAGTGAACGAGTTGCATTCCATCGTCGGCACGGAGTTCTCTGACATCAGCCCCGAGCTCGAGAAGTATTACGCGACGTTCTTTTCCCACCGCGAAGCCGTCGTGCAACTGCACATCACCTCTGACGCCGTCTTCACCGAACGTCAGGCCGCGATCGCTGACATCCTCGACCAGATCACCGCGCTGAAGACAAGCATCGACGGCGACTACACGTCGTACAACACCGGCTATGACACGCTCAATTCCGACATCACCACCTTCAACACGCTGGCCGATGAGGGCGGGCATTTCACCCAAAAACAGTTCGACGCCGAACGGGATGCGCTGGTGACGCGACAGGCGGAGCTCGACGCTCTCTACACGTCCATCGCCGACAGGGTCACCCAGTACGACGACCTCGTCGCGCAACTCGACGCTCTCAACGCCGAGGTCACCGAGCTCAACGAGAGCATCAACATTCAGCCACGCTCAAACGGCGACTTGTAGCGTCGGTCAGGCGAAAATTGCAGAAATCTCTGCGACCTGTGCCGCTGAGGGCACCCACGCCGTCGCAGCTGACGCGTTCTGCCTGAGCTGCTCGGGCCGGGTTGTCCCAGCAATCACGCTCGATAGACCCGGCTGCGCCAGCAGCCATCCAAAGGTCGCTTCGAGCATCGAGATCCCGGTCGCCACGCAGAATGCGTCGTACGCCTCGAGGGCATCCCATGGCGCGTTATCGGCTATGTGCGGACGCTGGCGCATGATCCGCGAATCGGCAGGCCGCTCGGTGCGGGTGAACTTGCCGGTGAGCAAACCGTTCTGAAGCGGAAAGTACGGCAGGAGGCCGAGGTCATGGCGATTGATGGCCGGCAGCACGTCATCCTCGATGCCCCTGGCCAGGAGACTGTATTCGTTCTGCGCTGAAACGAACCTGCCACCGGCGCTGGCCGCGGCATCGATCTGGTTCGCCGTGAAGTTCGAATGACCGTAGTGGATGACCCTGCCTTCGTCCACGAGTTCGTCGAGAGCGGCGATGGTCTCCTCGATCGGCGTATGCGGGTCTGGCGTGTGCATCTGGTAAAGATCCACCCGATCCGTCTGAAGGCGCCTGAGCGAGCCGTCAAGCGCCTCCCGGATGTAGGCACGCGACCCCTTCCGCTCCCCCGGCGCGATTCCCATGTCAAAGCTGTCGTGACCGAACTTCGTGGCGAGGAACACGCTGTCGCGTTTGCCCTTGAGCGCCACACCCATGAGCGTCTCACTCACACCCGGCGCTCCGCCGTACATGTCCGCCGTATCGAGCAGGGTCACCCCCAGTTCGACCGCCTCGGAGATGAGGGCATCGGTGCCCTTCTGGCCCTCGGTGGCAGTGCCTGTCCGGCCAAAGTTGTTGCAGCCCAACCCGATGGTCGAGACCTGGGGGCCGTTGAGACCCAGTGCGCGAAATTCGATAGCAGCCATCCTCCTATCCTCCACCGTCCCCAGCATCAGCGGTTCCACACCGATGTCTGAAATGCGCCAGAAGGGCACAGGATGTCACAGCTACAGTCGTGTCATGACCACAGCAGCTCCCGCATTTATTCGCCGCACCGATTCTCCACTCGGCCGGATCGAGCTTCAGAGCGACGGGACGTCGATCACGTCGCTCGCCATCGAGAATGAAGGTTCGCTGCCGTGTGACGACCTCCCCGAGAAGACAGCTCCCGTGCTGGACACCGCCGTTAGCCAGCTGGCCGAATACTTCTCGGGCACGCGCACCGATTTCGATGTGCCCGTGGCGGTCGCCGGCACGGAATTCCAGAAGACGATCTGGGCGGAGCTTGCCCGGCTCCCCTTCGGCGCCGTCGTCTCGTACGGCTTCCTCGGCAGCGCCACTGGCCGGGCTGGTGCCGGCAGGGCGGTCGGTGGTGCGGTCGGCGCCAATCCCGTCCCCATCATCGTGCCGTGCCACCGGGTGCTCGCGGCGAACGGCCGCATCACCGGTTTCAGCGCTGGCGAGGGAATCGCCACCAAAGCATGGCTGCTCGATCATGAAGGCATCGCGCACCGCTGATGGCCGATACCCAGCAGGATGCAGACCGGGAGACGACTCACAGCGTGCTCACCGGCGCTGACGGGGTATCCCGTTGCCGCTGGGTCGGCTCCGACCCCGAGTACCAGCGCTATCACGATGAGGAGTGGGGTCACCAGCTTCACGGCGACCAGGCTCTCTTCGAGAAGTTGAGCCTCGAAGCGTTCCAGGCCGGCCTTTCGTGGATCACGATCCTGCGGCGGCGACCCGGCTTCCGCGCTGCCTTCGACGGCTTCGATCCCCAACTCGTTGCCAGCTACGGCGATGAGGACATCGAGCGCCTCATGGGCGATGAACGGATCATCCGAAACCGGGCGAAAGTGCTCGCCACCATCGGCAACGCACGGCTCGCCCACGAACTCAGCACAGCCGCTCCCGGCGCGTTGGACGAGCTGATGTGGAGTTTCGCGCCGCCAGCACGCGAAGCCAGGCCCACCTCGATGGCGGAGATCCCGGCGATCACCCCGGAATCGACAGCGATGAGCACCGAGCTGCAGCGGCGCGGGTTCAAGTTTGTTGGGCCCACGACGATGTATGCGCTCATGCAGTCGTCGGGAATGGTCGACGACCACGTCACGGGCTGCTGGCGCGCCGCCTAGCCGGTCACACGACCGGTTCGGTCACACTACGAGGTCGAGGCCGGTCTCGGTGGGGTCGAGCCGGATCTGCCGGGTCGCGGCCCACTCCAGCAGCGAGTCGAGATCGGGATGAACGACACCGGCCTCGACGACGGCACGAGCGAACCGCCCCTTGCCCGCCTTGTTGAAGTGACTGAGCGCCACGCGGCGGCCGCGGGCATCCTCCGAGACGACACGAATCGGCACGGCTGACGACGGTGTGGGCCCGAGGGCGATGTAGGAATCGGAGCGCAGGTCGAGAACGAGCCCGTCTTCGGCAGCAAGCACAGCCGTGACCGCCTCGCGCCAATGCCGGCGCAGCGACAGTCCCGGCAGACGGGAATCATGCGACAGCCGGTACGCCGGGATCGGATCGCTGCCGCGCACAAGACCCAGCAACGCAGAGTGGATGACCAGGTGTTCGCCCGCAAACGCCCGCGCCGGCTCGCTCAGGGATGCAACGTCAAGGGCGTCGTACAACACCCCGGTGTAGCGCTCCACGGCCGGCATGACCGGCGAGGTGGCGACGGCGCGGTTGCGGTCGATCTCGAACCGCTGGGTGGGGCCGAGCGACAGCGCGGTCATGGATCCGCCGACGGAGCGCGACAGTCGGCGAAGCCCGGCGACGACGGGAACCCGCTGGGAAGTCAGTGCCGCGAAACTGAGCGCGCCGAGGTCGAGCGCCGTGGAATCCAGCCCACCATCACGCTTGGTCTCAGATGGTGGGAGAAGAAGCAGCACCTACGACTCGAGGAACGCCAAGGCGCGCTCGAGGTTGCCAGCGAACGGCAGCGTGGAGTCGAGGGTGATGCGTGCGACTCCTGCGCTCGACCCGGACCACTCGGCATAATCCTCGAGGCTTTGCTCGACGGCGTGCCAGGTCAATTGCTGGTGTGGCACCTGGCGTTCGCGATTTTCGATTCGCTCGCGGTGCACCTCGGGGTCGGTGCAGACCACCTCGATGAACCTGAGTTGTTCGTTGCGCCGAAGCGCGAGGTTGATCCACTGCTCACGCGCGGGATTGACCGCGTTCACCGCGTCGATGATGACGCTGCGGCCGGCTGCGAGAGTGGTATCCGCGTGCATTTCAGCAACGAGGTACGCGGCCAGTCCGGTCGGCTGATCGATATCGATCCCCGCCTTCAGGATCGCCTCCTCGATCGGGTCGACCGAGATCACAGGCAACTGAAGGCGCGCGCCCAACACCTGCGCCATGGTGGACTTCCCGGAACCGGGAAGTCCAGCCATCGCGATCAGCATGATGAGCGCCCTGAGGTCATCGCAGGCTAGACCAGGCCGGCGTTTCGCGCGACGACGGTCACGGTGTTGTTCTCGACCGAAAGGAAGCCATCGTCCGCCTGGGCGGTGATGACGTTGCCATCGAGAGTCGTTACACGTACCTCACCCAGGGCAAGGATCGCCAGCACAGGCTCGTGGCCTGGCAGGATTCCGATCTCGCCCTCGGTGGTGCGCGCGATGATCTGCTTCGCCTTGCCCGACCACACCTCGTGGTCGGCCGCGACAACGCTGACCGCGAGTTCGGCCATTATTAGCCGTTCTCTTTCTGGATCTTCGCCCACTGCTCTTCGACATCGCTGATGCCACCGACGTTGAAGAACGCCTGCTCTGCAACGTGGTCGAATTCGCCCTTGACGATCGCGTCGAACGACTCGATGGTGTCTTTCAGCGGCACAGTCGAGCCCTCAACACCGGTGAACTTCTTCGCCATGTAGGTGTTCTGCGAGAGGAACTGCTGGATGCGGCGCGCACGTGACACTGTGATGCGGTCTTCCTCAGAGAGCTCGTCAACACCGAGGATCGCGATGATCTCCTGGAGTTCCTTGTTCTTCTGCAGAATCGCCTTCACGCTGGTCGCAACGCGGTAGTGGTCGGCACCCAGGTAGCGGGGGTCGAGGATGCGGCTGGTGGACGTGAGCGGGTCGACGGCCGGGTACAGACCCTTCGACGCGATTTCACGGCTGAGCTCAGTAGTTGCATCCAGGTGGGCGAATGTGGTTGCCGGAGCCGGGTCGGTGTAGTCATCGGCAGGCACGTAGATGGCCTGAAGTGACGTGATCGAGCGACCTCGGGTCGAGGTGATGCGCTCCTGGAGCACACCCATCTCGTCGGCGAGGTTCGGCTGGTAACCCACGGCGGACGGCATGCGGCCCAGAAGGGTCGACACCTCGGAACCTGCCTGCGTGAAACGGAAGATGTTGTCGATGAAGAGCAGCACATCCTGGTTCTGCACATCGCGGAAGTACTCCGCCATGGTCAGCGCTGACAGGGCGACGCGAAGTCGCGTTCCCGGCGGCTCATCCATCTGGCCGAAGACAAGCGCGGTCTTCTCGAAGACGCCAGCTTCGTCCATCTCGGCGATGAGGTCGTTGCCCTCACGGGTGCGCTCGCCAACACCGGCAAATACCGACACTCCACCGTGATCCTGCGCAACACGCTGGATCATCTCCTGGATGAGGACGGTCTTTCCAACACCGGCACCACCGAAGAGGCCGATCTTTCCACCGAGAACGTACGGCGTCAGAAGGTCGATGACCTTGATGCCGGTCTCGAAGAGCTCGGTCTTCGACTCGAGCTGGTCGAAGGGCGGTGGCTTGCGGTGGATCGGCCAGCGCTCGGTGATCTCGAACTTCTCGCCACCGATCGTGCCGTCGGCGTCGGCGTTCAGAACCTCGCCGATGACATTGAAGACCTTGCCCTTGGTGACGTCACCAACGGGAACCGTGATCGGCTCACCGGTGTCGCGCACCTCCTGGCCGCGGACGAGTCCGTCGGTCGGGTTCAGGGCGATGGCACGGACCAGGTCGTCACCGAGGTGCTGAGCAACCTCGAGGGTGATGACGTTGGAGTCGTCCCCGACCGTGATCGTGGTCTTCAGGGCGTTGTAGATGCCGGGAATCGAATCGTGCGGAAACTCGATGTCGACGACCGGACCGGTGACCCGGGCGATACGACCGACGCCGGCCGGCTTCGGAGCGTCTGACGTGGTGTCAGGAGCTGTAATAGTCATAGCTTCTCTTTTCTCTCACTACTTGGCCGAGCTCAGGGCGTCTGCGCCGCCCACGATCTCGGAAATCTGCTGCGTGATCTCGGACTGGCGAGCGTTGTTCGCCAGCCGGGTGAAGTCTTTGATGAGCTTGTCTGCGTTGTCGCTGGCCGACTTCATGGCCTTCTGACGAGCTGCGTGCTCCGACGCGGCCGACTGCAGCATCGCGTTGAAGATGCGGCTCTCGATGTACACCGGAAGCAGCGCATCCAGCACATCGTCGACCTCGGGTTCGAACTCGTAGAGCGGCAACGACTCGGTGGTCTCAGCACTCTCGACGCCCTCGACAACCTCGAGCGGCAGGAGGCGAACAACTTCGGGAACCTGCGTGACCATGCTGACGAAACGGTTGAACAGGATGTGGATCTCGTCCACTCCCCCCTCCTCCGTCGGCTGCACGAACTTGGCCACCAGGGCCTCGCCGATCTCCTGTGCAGTCTCGAACACGGGCTGGTCAGTTCCACCGATCCACTGCGCTTCTGATGCACGCTTGCGGAAGGCGAAGTTGGCGACGGCCTTACGACCGACCAGGTAGAAGATGACCTCTTTACCTTCGCCCTCGAGGCGAGTGCGAAGCTCGCCCATCTCGCGGATGATCTGCGAGCTGAACGCGCCGGCAAGACCACGATCGGAGGTGAACAACACCACAGCTGCACGCGTGGGGTTCTCCGCCTCGGTCGTGAGCAGGTGGTCGACGTTCGAGAAGGTGGCGACGGCCGACACAGCCCGCGTGACGGCGCGAGAGTACGGCCCGGATGCTGCTACCCGCTGCTGCGCTTTCTGAATGCGCGAAGCGGAGATGAGCTCCATGGCCCGAGTGATCTTCTTGGTCGTCTGGGCAGACTTGATCTTCTGCCGGTAGACCCGAAGTTGCGCTCCCATGTGGTGTGTCCCTGGTTTCGTGTGTAAAAGGTGGAGTGGTTATCGCCGGGTGTTAGCGCTTGCCCTTGACGATCTTTTCCTGGTTGATGTCTTCGTCGGGCATCTCGGCGAACTGCTCTGAACCCGGGCCAGACAGCGACTTGCCGTCACCCGTCTGGAATCCAAGCTTGAACTCGTCAACGGCGTCACCGAGCGCGGCTACGGTGGCGTCATCGAGCACGTTGGTCTCGCGAAGCGTGTCGAGAACCTTCGTGTGGCGTGCGAGGTGGTCGTGCAGTTCAGTCTCGAAACGCAGCACGTCCTCCACCGGCACCTCATCGAGCTTGCCGTTGGTGCCTGCCCAGATCGAGACAACCTGCTTCTCAACGGGCATCGGCGAGTACTGCGGCTGGCGCAGAAGTTCGGTCAGACGGGCGCCGCGAGCGAGCTGGCGGCGGCTCGTGGCATCCAGGTCAGAGGCGAACATCGCGAAGGCTTCGAGCGAGCGGTACTGCGCGAGCTCGAGCTTGAGCGTTCCCGATACCTTCTTGATCGACTTGACCTGAGCATCGCCACCAACACGCGAAACCGAGATACCCACGTCAACAGCGGGGCGCTGGTTGGCGTTGAACAGGTCGGACTGCAGGAAGATCTGGCCGTCGGTGATCGAGATCACGTTGGTCGGGATGTACGCGGAAACGTCGTTGGCCTTGGTCTCAATGATCGGAAGACCGGTCATCGAACCAGCGCCCAGCTCGTCGGAGAGCTTGGCACAACGCTCCAGCAGACGGGAGTGCAGGTAGAACACGTCACCGGGGTACGCCTCGCGTCCCGGCGGGCGACGCAGCAGCAGTGAAACAGCGCGGTAGGCCTCTGCCTGCTTTGACAGGTCATCGAAGATGATCAGAACGTGCTTGCCGTCGTACATCCACTGCTGGCCGATGGCCGAGCCGGTGTACGGCGCGAGGTACTTGAAACCGGCGGGGTCTGAGGCGGGCGCCGCGACGATGGTCGTGTACTCCATGGCTCCAGCGTCTTCGAGCGCGCCCTTAACAGCCGCGATCGTCGAACCCTTCTGCCCGATGGCGACGTAGATGCAGCGAACCTGCTTCTTCGCGTCGCCTGATTCCCAGTTCGCCTTCTGGTTGATGATCGTGTCGATCGCGATGGCCGTCTTGCCGGTCTGGCGGTCGCCGATGATCAGCTGGCGCTGGCCACGGCCGATCGGGATCATGGCGTCGATTGCCTTGATGCCGGTCTGCATGGGCTCGTGCACGCTCTTGCGCTGCATGACGCCAGGCGCCTGGAGCTCCAGGGCACGACGGGTGTCTGAGGCGATCTCGCCGAGACCGTCGATCGGGGCACCGAGCGGGTCGACGACGCGACCGAGGAAGGCGTCTCCTACCGGAACAGACAGCACCTCTCCGGTGCGGCTGACCTCCATGCCCTCCACGATGCCGGTGAACTCACCGAGCACAACGACACCGATCTCGTCTTCATCGAGGTTCTGCGCGAGGCCAAGCGTGCCGTCAGCGAAGGTGATGAGTTCGTTGGCCATGACGCCGGGGAGACCCTCGACGTGCGCGATGCCGTCTGCCGCGTCGATGACGTGACCGATCTCCGTCTTGGACGCCTTGCCGGGCTCGTACGCCTTGACGAAGTCCTTGAGTGCGTCACGGATCTCGTCCGGGCTGATCGTGAGTTCTGCCATTGTGTCTTCCTGTTCAGTGGAAAAGTTTGATTCTTGTGTCAGCTCGTGTGGTGCTGCTGACACGAATTTGTTGAAACCTTGTGGTGCGCCCCGAAACTAGGAGGCGAGTTTGAGCCTGAGTTCGTTGATGCGGGTCGAGACGCTGCCGTCCATGACGTTGTCGCCGACCTGCACGCGAATACCGCCCACGATGGACGGATCGACGACGAGGTTGACCTCGAGATCGCGTCCGTAGCTCTTCGAGAGTCCAGCACGAAGCCGGTCGACCTGAGCAGCACTGATCGGCGATGCTGAGGTGATCGTGGCGACTGCCAGTCCTGCCTCATCAGCGACGATGGATGCTGCGGTGCGAACGAGGCCGCCGATGCGACGGCCGCGGGGCTGTTGCACAAGCTGGTCGAGGATCGCGAGCGACTGGTCGCTCGACTTGCCCTTGAGCAGGGCGCTGACCAGCGCCGACTTGGCCGCGTTGGTGCCGAGCTTGCTTCCGACCGCCAGCTCGAGCTCGGGGTCGGACGAGACGGCCGCGCCGAAGGCGAAAAGTTCGCTCTCGATCGAGAGGCCCTTCGGTGCAGAACGAGCGACAGCACGAATGCCGATCTCCTCGATGCCAGCGAGAAGCTGATCCTGAGTGGACCAGCGCGAAGCGACGATCCCAGAGAGCAACCCACGCGCTGGTGCGCCGAGCGAGGAGAAGAGACTGTCGACAACAGCCGCTTTCTCGGATGCGGCAACCGCTGGGTCGGCGAGCATCGAACGCAGCTGCGCGGAATCCCCGATGACACGGCCAGCGCTGAAGAGCTGCTGCCCTGCCGCGAGGGCGTCAGTGTTACTGAGCGCACCGAGCGCTGTGCGGGCTTCCGCCAGCGCCACCCTGGTTGCCGATCCCATTACTTACCCGCCTTGGCCTTGTCGTCAGTTTCGAGCTCAGCAAGGAACTGGTCGACGAGGGTCGATGCTCGCTTGTCGTCGCTGAGGCTCTGGCCGATAACACCGGACGCGAGGTCGATCGCGAGCGATCCAACCTCTGCACGCAGCGAGATAAGAGCACCCTGGCGCTCAGCCTCGATGGTCGCCTGGGCGTTGGTGGTGATGCGGGCTGCCTCAACGGCGGCCTGCTCCTTGAGCTCGGTGAGGATCTTCGTACCGTCGGCGCGAGCCTGGTCACGGATCTTCGCGGCCTCGGCACGACCCTCGGCGAGCTGGTCCTTGTACTGCGCGAGCGCAGCGGCAGCCTCTGCCTGAGCGATCTCGGCCTTCTTGATCCCGCCCTCGATCGCCTCGGAGCGAGCATCGAGCGTCTTCTTGACTGCAGGAAGGAACTTCTTCCAGAAGACGAACAGGATGATCGCGAAACAGACGGCCGACCAGATGATGTCGTACGGCTCGGGCAGGAGCGGGTTCGGCGTTGCTTCCGCTTCCACTTCCGCTGCTGCAGCCAGGATTGCGCTAAGCATTCCTGCCTCCTCTTTGACTGGTGATTATTACGGGAACGGGATGAACGCGACGGCGATCGCGACGAACGCGAGAGCCTCGGTGAACGCAATGCCGAGGAACATGAGGCCGGTCAGGCGGCCCTGCAGCTCAGGCTGGCGAGCAACCGACTCGACGGTCTTTCCGACGACGATACCCACGCCGATGGCGGGGCCGATGGTCGCGATGCCAAAGGCGATCGGAGCGATGTGGCCGGTGAGCTCGGCGACGTTCGTGATGGGGTCCACGTGTGTTTCCTTCCAGGGTGGCGAACTGGCGAGTGCCAGGTTCGTTTAGTGATCTTCAGCCAGCGCGAGCTGGATGTAGGCGGCGGTGAGAAAAGCGAAGACATATGCCTGAAGCACGGCAACGAGAATCTCAAAGATGGTGAAGATGAAGCCGAACGCAAGCGTTCCGACGCCGAACAGGGCGTAGAGCCCGCCGGCGCTGAAGAAGAAGAACTGGGTTGCCGAGAAGCAGAGCACCAGAAGCATGTGCCCGGCGATCATGTTCATCAGAAGTCGAAGGGCAAGCGTGACCGGGCGCAGGATGAACGTCGAGAGGAATTCGATCGGCGTCACGATGATGTACAAGCCGACGGGCACACCAGACGGGAACAGCGCTGTCTTGAAGAAGCCGGCTCCCGACTTCTTCACACCGGCATAGATGAAGGTGACATACGCGACCAGGGCGAGCACCAGCGGCAACCCGATAACGGACGTTCCGGTGAGGTTGATGCCGGGAATGATGCCGGTGATATTCATCCCGAGAACGGTGATGAAGATCGCTGTGATAACCGGGAGGAAGCGGGCGCCGTCTTTCTTACCGAGGTTTCCCTCGACAATGTTGGACTGCACGAAGCCGAGGATGAACTCGAGGATCGACTGGCCGCGGCCCGGGATCATCTTCATCCGCCTGGTGCCGAGCCAGAAGACCAGCACGATCAGCGCAACAACGAGGAAGCGAATCAGGATGACGCGGTTTATCTCGAACGGCGTTCCTTCGAAGAAGAGCACCGGAGGAAAGAAATCCTCGAGGGTAGGCCCGTGGAAACCACTGTCGCCCGATCCGTCATCGGGGGCGAGGGCAAGAAGGTTGAGAGCGTGGTGTAGCAGCGCTGGCTCCAGAATCGGGGCGTGCGAACACGCGGCGATGAAAGGTGGGGGGCGATCTCTAAGACTCTACCAACAGTTCGACACTGTGTAGAACCCGAACTACTCTTTGGCGGCGTTATTTGCCCCATCGGGCAGGACTTCATCGCCCACATAGGGCACTCTGGCGCCCACAAACGCCACAACATCCACCACCAGGCTGCCGATAACCGCAACGAGAATCGAGAAGAACATGATCAGCGGTTCGATGAACGGCTGATCACGCAGGATCACGAGGATCGCGATAAACACGACGAACTTCAGTAGCCACACCCCGAGAACGATCCCGAAGAAAAGAGTGCTCGAGGGCTCGTTGTGGGTGACTTTCGCCGCCAGAACGATGCTCAGCGCCGTGAATCCCATGAACAGCGCGGTGAGGCCAGCTCCCACGAGGGCGCTAATGAGACCCGAGCTGCCGGCCACGAGATATCCGATCACCGAACCGACGACCGCAATGATCGCGGTCAGGATCGCTCCGTAGACGATGGCCCTGGCAAGGATTGTCGCTGTCTTCATGCGTGCGGTTCTCTCGGTTCGTGGTGTGAGGCTGCAGTTGTCAGGATCTCTTCGTCGGCCGCAGCATCGAGACCGTCGTAGCGAGCGTCAGCAACGCCATCACTCGCTCCAGCCGACTGGGAGCGGGCCTCGAGGGCCTTCCTCTTGCTCAGCGGCGTCAGCGTCACAAAGGTGCAGATGATCAGGCCGACGACGATGAAAAGGGTTGCGGCGTACCACGGCACGAATCGGTAGGCGAGGCATCCCACCGAGACGACCAGGGTCCACGCGTAGAAGATCAGCACGGCGTGCAGGTGGGAATGTCCCATGTCGAGCAGTCGGTGATGGAGGTGCTTGCGATCAGCGGAGAACGGAGACTTGCCAGCGCGCAGACGGCGGACGACGGCGAGTCCGAAGTCGAGCAGCGGAATCACCAGCACGGCGAACGGCAACACGATCGGGATGAACGCGGGAAGCAGCGACGCCGTGAAGCTGTCCGGCTGGGCGGCAATACTCGGGTCGATCTGTCCGGTGACCGAGATGGCAGACGCAGCCATCAGGAGACCCACAAGCAGCGCCCCGGCATCCCCCATGAACAGTTTCGCCGGGTGGAAGTTCAGCGGCAGGAACCCGATGCACGCGCCGATCAGCACGGCGGTCAAAAGGGAAGCGAGGTTGAAGTACTCGGTCTGCGCACTCGACTGGAGCACGTAGGTGTACACAAAAAACACAGAGTTGGCGATCAACGCGACGCCGGCAACGAGACCATCGAGGCCGTCGATGAAATTGATGGCATTCATGACCAACACCACCGCGAAGACGGTGAGAGTCAGCGAGACGTACGGGGACACGATCGTCTGGCCGCCGATGGGAAGGGTGAAGATCTGCACGCCCTGCCACGCGAGCAGCCCCGCCGCGACGAACTGCCCTGCCAGCTTCGTGACCCAGTCAAGATCCCAGATGTCATCCGCAACACCGATCAGCACGATGATCGATGCTGCACCGAGGATGCCGAGCACCTTCCCCGGCTCGGTGAACACGATGCGGAAACTGTCTAGCTGGGATGCGACAGCGAACGCCACCAGCATGCCCAGGAACATCGCCACCCCGCCGAGACGTGGGGTCGGCCGCGTGTGCACGTCGCGGTCACGGATCTGCGGATACAGACGGTACTTCGTGCTCAGCTTCCAGATCACCACGGCAAGACCGAACGTCACGACCGCCGAGACCCCCGTCACCAGGATGTAGAAGACTATTCGCATCGATCCGCCCCCACCACGGCGCGGATGTGGTACTGCGAGATGGCGCCCTCGCGCACGATGCGCAGTTTGCCGTCGGGCAGCAGCAGCGGCGTGGCATCCACGATCGTCGAAGGCACGGTGCCGCCCTCGCCGTCGTCGAGGTAGACGCTGACAGAATCGCCGAGCATCCCCTCAGCGCCAGCCGCAGTGACGGCAGCAGGCTCGCCGGTGAGGTTCGCGCTCGACACGGCAAGCGGCCCGGTCTCCGACAACAGTTCGAGTGCGATGCGGTTCGACGGCATGCGCAGCGCGACGGTGCCCCGCGTCTCCCCCAGGTCCCACACCAGCGACGACTGCGCGGGCAGGATGATCGTCAGCGCACCCGGCCAGAACTTCGCCATCAGGGTGCGTGCCTCGTCCGGAACGCTTTCGGCCAGAGCATCGAGGGTCGGGATGCCCGGAATCAGCACGGGTGGGGGCGACTGCCGCGTGCGGCCCTTCGCATCGATGAGCTTCTGCACGGCGGCCGGGTTGAACGCATCGGCGGCAAGGCCGTAGACGGTGTCGGTCGGTATCACCACCAGATCTCCGCGACCGATAGCAAGACGAGCCAGGCGCATGCCGGTGAGCAGCTCGGCTTCAACCGAGCAATCGTAAATGGGGGCCATGTCGCGTCTATGCTACCCGTGCGCGTCACGAAGCCCCTGAGACGCGGCCGCATCAAGCCGTGGAAGACTGAAACCCCGTGGACACCTACTTCTTTGACCAGCGCTTCGCGGGAGGCACCGAATGAGCCTCCTGTTCATCTTCGACATGGATGACGTGCTGTACGACTACGACTGGCGCGTCCGCATGGATGGACTGACCGAGCTCACGGGCATCCCCCTCGGTGAGCTGCGAGAGCTGTGGTGGCACGACGACGGCGAGTGGGCGGGAGAGGCCGGAGTTTTCGAGACTCCGGATGCCTACCTCAGCGCGTTCACCGCGGCGATCGGTGTCGACGTGGATGAAGACGAGTGGGTGCGCGTGCGCGGGTCTGCGATGGCCGTGCGGCCCGAAGCGATCGCGGCGGTTCGCCGGGCATCCCAGCTCGGAAGAATCACGCTGCTGACCAACAACAACGCGCTCACCGCCAAACACATCCGCACCCTCGCGCCCGAGCTGATCGACGTTTTCGGCGAGCACATGCTGACCTCGAGTCACTACGGTGCGCGCAAACCGAATCCCCTCGTGTTCGAGCGGGTGCTCGCGGCATACGACACCTCTCCCCGCGACGCGTTCTTCGCCGACGACATGCACGAGAACGTGGCAGGAGCCCGCTCGATCGGGATCACGTCGTATCACTACGGCAGTGCGGCCGGGATGCTCGACGCGATCGAGACGTTCGCGGCGGCTCGCCGCTAGCCCGTCGGCGCTAGCCCTCGGTTGCCACAAGCCGCCCCTCCCGCGTCGAACCGCGGCAAATGTGGGGTCTACCTTCGCGCGGGAGCAATATGCCGCGGTTCGCGCAGCCCTGGACGCCATCCGCGCGCCACCAGCCTGCGCCAGAGCCGTCCGATAAAAGGATTGGGGTCGCCGAACACGTCATCCGCGTGAGACCGAAGCGCGAACCATTCGCCGTCGGCGTACCGCTCGACGCGGGTGATGTCGCTTCGAAATTTTCCGCGGGATGCTCTGTGCCCATCCCCTTCGTACTCCACGAGTGTCCGGAACTCAGGCCACACCTCGTCTGCCATCGCGATGTCAACGCCATGCAGATCGGCGACAGTCACGTTGAGCCTCGGTTCCGGAATCCCCGCCCTCACCAGTTGCAGGCGCTGTAGCGACTCGGGTCGGGAAAGCGATCCGACTCGCACATTATCTATCGCCCTCAACATCGCCCGAGCACCTCGACGGCCCCGCCATGCGAGGGTTTGCACCCTCAATTCCTGCATCGTGCATACAGGGTCGGCACCGGCGACAAGGGCGTCGGCCATCGCCACGAGATCGTCCTCATCCAGCGATTGTGCCAACTGCGCCCACACGACGGCGGGAGCGAGAACAGGGAGCTCGAAGAGGTCGTGATTCTGATGGTCGCGGTGCACGAAGGGCCGAGTCATCCACAACGGAGGAAAGTTCGTGACCTGCCACACCCCGACCCTCTGGCGCGCGACCACCCACCGGTCTTGTCACGTGCACGACGGAAGTGGCTGCATACGCCGGAAGGGGAAGACCGTAGAGCGCGGCTGCAGTGGCATGGCTGAATGCCCCGCCGTGCACCATTCGCAGCAGGTATGCGCGGCAGTTCCAGGCGAGCGTCTTTGGGCTCCCCACCTCCCGATGAACGTCGTGGAACGGATGCTCGATATCGCGCGAGCGCAGTCGACCCGGCGATAGCGCAGCTGCGATGCTCTGTGATCGCGTGAATGGTACTCCCCGAAACTCGTCGGGGATCGTGGGGCGGCGGGTCACATTTCACCCTGTCAGCCTTGGCAGGATGGACCGCCGCACGGTCGCGTGTTGGTGGCATCCGCCTGGCAACGGTGCCTGTGGAGGGGAGGATGAGCCACGGGCGCGGCAGCAGGACGCTCGCGAACCGCGCCAAATGGTCGACTCTGGCGCGCACACTCGACATTTGCCGCGGTTCGCAGCGGCGCGCGGGGCAGCGGCGCGCAGCGCGGGCAGCGGCGCGCGGGCGAGCGCCGGCTAGCGCAGGGCAGTCGTGGCGCGATCGCGACCGAGGAGGTCGCGGTGGTGAGCGACGGCGGTCCATCCGTCGTCCCTGAGCAGCGCGGCTATCTGCGCGGCCTGCAACTCGCCGTGCTCGAGGATGAGCGTGCCACCCCGGTGCAGCAGTCGCAGTGCCGTCGCCGAGACCTGGCGCACGACATCCAGCCCGTCTTCCCCGCCGTAGAGGGCGATCTCGGGGTCGAACAGCCGCACCTCGGGATCACGCGGAATCGCACCGAGCGGGATGTACGGGGGATTGGAGATCACCACATCGACCCTGCCATCGAGGCTGGGCAGTGCATGCGCGAGGTCGATGAACACGGCGGTGGCATTCGGTGCGCCCACATCGCGGAAGTTCTGCCGCGTCCAGACGAAGGCGCGAGGCGAGACCTCGACGCCGTACACGCGAGCGTGACCGACCTCGGTCGCCATGGCCAGCGCGATCGCACCGCTGCCCGTGCCGAGATCGACGCCGACGGGTTCGGGTGATGCCGTGGCGCGCAACGCGTCGATCGCGAACTGCGCCACGAACTCCGTCTCGGGTCGCGGCACGAAAACTCCGGGGCCGACGGCGAGATCGAGCTGACGGAACGCGGCTCGACCGGTGATGTGCTGAAGCGGCTCGCGGGCGGCCCTGCGCTCCACGAGCTGCTCGATCGCGGCGCAGGCGTCGCCGGGCACGGTCGTTCCCGTGACGGCTCTCGCCTGCACTCCCCCGCGGCTGAGCCCCAGCACGTGTCCGATGAGAAGCTCTGCGTCGACCGACGGGTTGCTGATTCCGGCGCTTGAGAGCGTGCCGATTGCGCGCTCAAGCAGTTCTGTGATCGTAATCATGGTGTTGTCGGGCCTGACGCCCAGATGTGGATCAGTCGTCGGCGCCAAGAGCGTCGAGTCGCGACTCTTCATCCGCAATGATGCACGACTGGATGACCGGCTCGAGTGCTCCGTTCATCACCGCGTCGAGGTTGTACGACTTGTATCCCGTGCGGTGATCGGCGATGCGGTTCTCGGGGAAGTTATACGTGCGGATGCGCTCCGAGCGGTCCATGGTGCGGATCTGGCTCTTGCGGTACACGCTGGCTTCGGCGTCCGCGATCTCCTGGTTGTGAGCGAGGATGCGCGCACGCAGGACTCGCATGCCGGCTTCGCGGTTCTGCAGCTGCGATTTCTCGTTCTGCATGGCAACGACGATGCCGGTCGGAAGATGGGTGATGCGCACAGCGGAGTCGGTGGTGTTGACCGACTGGCCGCCGGGTCCACTCGAGCGGTAGACGTCGATCTTGAGATCGTTCTGGCTGATCTCGACCTCTTCGGGCTCATCCACCTCGGGGAAGACGAGCACGCCGGCCGCCGAGGTGTGGATGCGCCCCTGCGATTCGGTCGCTGGCACGCGCTGGACGCGGTGCACACCACCCTCGTACTTGAGGTGAGCCCAGATGCCCTCGGCGGGGTCGCTGGAGTTGCCTTTGAAGGCGACCTGCACATCCTTGACGCCCCCGAGGTCGCTCGAGGTCTGCTCGATGATCTCGGTCTTCCACTTCTTCGACTCTGCGTAGTGCAGGTACATGCGAAGCAGATCGCCGGCGAAGAGAGCGGATTCTGCTCCACCCTCCCCCATCTTGATTTCCATGATGACGTCACGGGCATCGTTGGGGTCGCGAGGAATCAGCAGCCGACGCAATTTCTCCTGGGCCAGGTCGAGCGCCTCCGTCAGCGCCGGCAGTTCGTCGGCGAATGACTCGTCTTCCGCCGCCATCTCGGTGGCAGCAGCCACGTCATCCGTGAGCTGACGCCACTCGTGATACGCCGCGATGATGCGCGCAAGTTCCGCGTATCGTCGATTGACCTTCTTGCTCCTGGCCGGATCTGAGTGCAGTTCAGGGTCAGCTAGCTGATTCTGAAGCTCATCATGTTCGGCCAGCAGCGTCTGCACTGACTCGAACATTCTTAGTCCTCTTTGGATCCGTTGGCACCGGGCATCGACTTCTGCACCTGCATGAGGAACTCTACGTTCGTCTGGGTCTCTTTCAAACGCCCCAGGACGATCTCAAGTGCCTGCTGGTGGTCGAGACCGGCGAGTGCGCGACGCAGCTTCCACGTCACCTTGACCTCGTCGGCGCCCAGCAGCATCTCTTCGCGACGGGTTCCGGATGCGTTGACATCCACCGCAGGGAAGATGCGCTTGTCGGCGAGCTGGCGTGACAGGCGAAGCTCCATGTTGCCGGTGCCCTTGAACTCCTCGAAGATGACCTCATCCATCTTGGAGCCGGTTTCGACCAGCGCGGTGGCGATGATGGTGAGCGAGCCACCCTCCTCGATGTTGCGTGCCGCGCCGAAGAAACGCTTCGGCGGGTAGAGCGCGGACGAGTCGACGCCGCCGGAGAGGATGCGACCCGATGCCGGCGCGGTCAGGTTGTATGCGCGGCCGAGGCGGGTGATCGAGTCGAGCAGCACGACGACGTCGTGGCCGAGTTCGACGAGGCGCTTTGCGCGCTCGATAGCGAGCTCAGCAACTGTGGTGTGGTCTTCGGCGGGGCGGTCGAAGGTCGAGGCGATGACCTCACCCTTGACCGTGCGCTGCATGTCGGTGACCTCTTCCGGACGCTCATCCACGAGCACAACCATGAGGTGAACCTCTGGGTTGTTCTTGGAGATGGCGTTGGCGATGGCCTGGAGCACGAGCGTCTTGCCGGCCTTGGGGGGCGAGACGATCAGTCCGCGCTGGCCCTTGCCGATCGGCGACACGAGGTCGATGATGCGGGTGGAGAGCTTGCCCGGCTCCGTCTCGAGGCGCAGGCGCTCCTGAGGATAGAGGGGGGTGAGCTTTCCAAATTCGACGCGTTCTGCCGCTTCGTCAACGGGCAGACCGTTGATCGAGTCGATGCGCACGATGGCGTTGTACTTCTGGCGACCCTGGCCCTGGTCGCCGTCACGCGGCTGGCGGATCGCACCGACGACGGCGTCGCCCTTGCGCAGGTTGTACTTCTTGACCTGGCCGAGTGACACGTAGACGTCGTTGTTTCCGGGCAGGTAGCCGGAGGTGCGCACGAAGGCGTAGTTGTCGAGAACGTCGAGGATGCCAGCCACCGGGATGAGCACGTCATCTTCGGTGATCTCGGGCTCGAAGTCGTCGCCGACCGGTCCACGGCCACGCTTGCGGTCGCGGTAACGGCTGCGGCCGCTGCCGCCCTCGAGGTCGCCATCCTGAACGCGCTGGTTGTCACGGTTCTGGTTGTCACGGTTCTGGTTGTCGCGCTGCTGGTTGTCGCGCTGGTTGTCACGGTTCTGGTTATCGCGCTGGTTGTCGCGCTGCTGGTTTCCAGCCTGCTGGCGGTTGTTCTGCTGACGACCGCCCTGCTGTGCGTTGCCCTGCTGGCCGTCGTTCTGCTGGCCATTGCTGTCTGCGGCCTGCTTACGGTTGCGGTTGCGGTTGCGCGACGAACGGGTGGAACCGCCCTCCTGCTCACCGCTGTTGTCTGACGAACCGTTTGAGTCGTCCTCGGACGAGTCGGAAGCCTCGACCGCGACGTCAGCCGGAGTGGGGTCTTCAAGTCCGGACTCGGCCTTGGCCACGTGTGAGCTGGCGCGACGTGACGCCTTGCGTGCTGGCGGAGCGGTTTCGTCGGGAGCGGCCGAAACGGTGGTGGCTTCGGCCGTGGCTGCCGCCGTGGCTACCGCCGCGTCATCCACAACTGGCGCGCCAGCAAGGCTCGGTGCCGCTGCGATCGCCTCGGTGTCTGCGCTGGTGACCCGGCGAGAGGTGCGCTTGCGAGCGGCTGGTGCCGCCTGAGGCGCGTCGTCGACAGGTGCTGCCTCAACAGGTGCTGCCTCGACGGGTGCTGCCTCAACAGGGGCTGCCTCGGTGGGCGCTGACGCCGCTGCCGAGTCTGCTGAGGATCCGGCGTTCTGGTTGTCATTGATCGCGGCCACGAGGTCTCCCTTACGAAGTTTGGATGCGCCACTGATGCCGAGGGAGCTGGCGAGTGCCTGCAGCTCGGGAAGCTTGAGAGCGCTCAGGTCTGAGCTTGAGTTGACGTTAGTCACTGGTGGATCTTCCTTTCCCCTGCCGAAAAGTTGCTAATCGCAGGAGAGCTGATCATCCCGGGCTGTCTGCGCGGGTGCGCAGGAATCGGATGCCACGGGGTGAGGGTGATGGTGCAACCGGGAAGCTACGGCTGGGGCTTCGCTTCTACCTGGTGCGAATTCACTGTAGCACCTTTGAAATCGACGGCCGTCATCACGGCGCGCCAGGGGTGTTCAGAGTGCGCGGCGACGAGCGCGGCCGCAGCCTCGCGCTGGGCTGAGTCACTGGCGAGGACGAGAATAGACGGACCTGCCCCCGACACGACTGCCGCGAAGCCGTGCTCCCGCAGCAGGTGCACGACGGCGTTGGTCTCCGGCATCGCGCTCGCACGGTACTCCTGATGCAGGCGATCCTCGGTGGCTTCGAGAAGAAGCTCGGGGCTCTGGGTGAGCGCAGCGATCAGCAGGGCAACCCTCGACACATTGAAGACGGCGTCGTCGAAGGGAACCGTTGCCGGCTGAAGGCTGCGGGCGAGAGCGGTGGAGACGGAATGGTCCGGCACGAAAACGAGCGGGAACACGCCCTGGTGCACATCCAGACTCTTCGCCCTTGGACCCGACTCTTCCGTCCACGCGATGGTGAGCCCACCAAAAAGCGCGGGCGCCACATTGTCTGGATGGCCTTCGAGCTCGGTCGCGATAATGAGCATGCGCTCGACATCGATGTCGACGATGCCCTCGAGCAACCCGGCGGCCGCCATGACACCAGACACGATCGCTGCTGCCGACGATCCGAGACCTCCACCGTGGGGGATCACGTTATTTGCCACGAGATGCAGCCCGGGAACGGGTTGCCCCACACGTTCGAACGTGTAGGCGATCGACCTGGCGACGAGATTCGACTCGTCGGTCGGCACCTCACCCTTGCCCACACCGGTGACGTCGACGAGAACGCCGGGCGCCGCCGTTGCCGTGACGATGAGCTCGTCATAGACGGCGAGCGCGAGCCCGAGCGTGTCGAAGCCTGGACCCAGGTTGGCGGATGTCGCGGGCACACGCACGATCACGGATCGCCCGGCGACTGGTGCCCCGAGGGTCAAGCGCCTTCCTTGGCCAGTCCCAGCACGCCCGCGATTTCATCGACATCGACCGAGACAACCGTGGGGGTGATCTCGTCGCCGTCTGCAGTGCGCAATGCCCACTGCGGGTCTTTCAGGCCGTGACCGGTGACGGTGAGCACGACAGTCGAGCCCTTGGGAATCACGCCGGCCTCTGCTCGCTCGAGAAGGCCGGCCACGCTGATGGCGGAGGCAGGTTCGACGAAGATCCCGACCTCTGCCGACAGGATGCGGTATGCCTCGAGGATCTTCTCGTCGGTGATCGACCCGAAGTATCCGTCACTGTTCTCGTGAGCCGCGATGGCGAGCTCCCAGGATGCCGGGTTGCCGATGCGAATCGCGCTGGCGATGGTCTCCGGGTTCTTCACGACGTGACCGAGCACGAGCGGCGCGCTGCCGGCTGCCTGGAAACCGAACATGCGCGGCAACTTCGTGCTCGCATTCTGTGCAAGGTCTTCGGTGTAGCCGCGGTGGTAAGCGGTGTAGTTTCCCGCGTTACCGACCGGCACGATGTGGAAGTCCGGCGCATCCCCCAGCACCTCGATGACCTCGAACGCCGCGGTCTTCTGGCCCTCGATGCGGTCGGGGTTGACCGAGTTCACGAGGTGCACCGGGTAGTTGCTGGCAAGCTCCCGCGCCATGTCGAGACAGTCGTCAAAGTTGCCCTTGACCTGGATGAGCTCGGCACCATGAGCGATGGCCTGGGCGAGCTTGCCCAGGGCGATCTTTCCCTCTGGCACGAGCACAGCCGCGGTGAGTCCGGCGTGGGTCGCATAGGCGGCGGCACTGGCGGAGGTGTTTCCGGTGGAGGCACAAATGACGGCCTTCGCACCGTGCTCGGCAGCTTTCGAAACCGCCATGGTCATTCCGCGATCTTTAAACGAACCCGTGGGGTTCATTCCCTCGTATTTGACCCAGATCTTCGAGCCGGTTCGGTGCGACAGGGCGTCTGCCGGGATGAGCGGGGTGCCACCCTCACCCAGTGTGACAATCGGAGTCGCGTCCGAGATGTCGAGGCGGTCGGCGTATTCGCGGAGAACTCCGCGCCACTGGTGTGCCACTGGTTACTGTCCTTCAACTCGTAAAACGGAAACGACACTCGACACCACGGGACTCGCGGCGAGCGCTGTCACTGTCGCGGCGAGAGAGGACTCTGCGGCGCGGTGCGTGACTATGACAAGGGTAGCGGTGGGGCGAGCTTCATCCCCGCCGTCACGAACTGATTGCGAAACTGCCTCGACCGAGACCCCCTGGTCGCTGAACTGGGTGGCGATCGTCGCGAGCACGCCTGGTTCGTCGACCACGGTCAGCGTGATCTGGTACTTCGTGATCACACTCGACATGGGCAATACCGGCAGGTTGGCCTGCGTTGACTCTGCGACGCCAGGGCCGCCGGCCAGGTTGCGGCGGGCTGCTGAGACGACATCGCCGAGCACGGCGGACGCGGTTTGGATGCCGCCGGCGCCTGCGCCGTAAAACATCAGGCTGCCAGCGGCTTCTGCCTCAACGAACACGGCATTGTTGCCGCCGTGCACCGCCGCGAGCGGGTGATCTATAGGCACCAGGGCGGGATGAACCCGCGCGGTGACGCCCTCGACGCCGGTGGTGGCATCCGTGATCCGCTCGCAGATGGCGAGCAACTTCACGACGTAGCCGGCCTTGCGAGCCGACACGACCTGGTCGAGCGTGACCGTGCTCATGCCTTCGCGATGCACGGCATCGAGTGGCACGGTGGTGTGGAACGCCAGGCTCGCGAGGATCGCCGCCTTCTGCGCGGCGTCAAACCCTTCGATGTCTGCGGTCGGGTCTGCTTCGGCGTAGCCGAGACGGGTCGCCTCGGCGAGGGCACCCTCGAGCGAGTCGCCCTCCACGTCCATGCGGTCGAGGATGTAGTTGGTCGTTCCGTTGACGATTCCCAGGATGCGGCTCACGCGATCGCCGGCGAGGCTGTCACGCAGCGGACGGATGATCGGGATCGCTCCACCAACGGCAGCCTCATAGTTGAGCTGCGCGCCCACCTTTTCCGCAGCCGCGAAAAGCTCGGGACCGTGCGTCGCGAGCAAGGCCTTGTTGGCGGTGACCACGTCTGCGCCAGCGTTCAGCGCGGCCAGGATGAGTGTGCGCGCCGGCTCGAGGCCGCCGATGAGCTCGACAACGATGTCTGCACGAAGCACGAGGCCTGCGGCATCCGTGGTGAGAAGCTGCGACGGAATATCTCCGTCGCGCGGAGCATCGAGGTTACGGACGGCGACGCCGACCACCTCGAGCGTCGCTCCTGCCCGGACCGCGAGCTCGTCCCCGTGCGAGATCAGCAGGCTAGCAACCTGCGACCCCACGCTTCCACCACCAAGGATTGCGACTCGCAGCGTGCGTTCTTCGGTCACGATTGTGCTCCCTTAACTGTGTTCGCTGGAACGGCTGTGCTGGCTGGAACGGCGGTGCTGACTCTGACGCCTGCGTCCCTGCTGAGCAGATCTTCTTCGGTTTCGCGGCGCACAATGACCCGCGCAACTCCATCGACAACGGCCACCACCGGAGGGCGGCACAGGTAGTTGTAGTTGCTGGCCATCGCCCAACCGTAGGCGCCAGTTGCGG
Source organism: Salinibacterium sp. G-O1 (assembly GCF_030063305.1). Taxonomy (GTDB): domain Bacteria; phylum Actinomycetota; class Actinomycetes; order Actinomycetales; family Microbacteriaceae; genus Rhodoglobus. The sequence continues at coordinate 1,116,416 of NZ_JASISV010000001.1, read as the reverse complement.
GCACGCCCACCAGATCACCCGGCTCGACGTCGCCCGGCAGGTAGTCAGCATGCACGACGATGTCGCCGGACTCACAGTGCTTGCCTGCGATTCGAACGAGCTGTGGTGCGGCTGAAGACGATCGGTTGGCTATGCGCACCGAGTAGTCGGCGCGATAAAGAGAGGGGCGGATGTTGTCGCTCATGCCCCCGTCGACGCTGACGTACTTGCGCACATCAGTGCCGTCCACGACCACATCCTTGATCGTGCCCACCGTGTACAGCGTCGTCGTGGAGGGACCGACGATCGAGCGACCTGGCTCGATCGCCACCACCGGGATGGGGATGCCGAGTGCGGCGGCGCCCTCTGAAACGATCTCGGCGAACCGGGTCGCGATCTCAGCGATCGGCAGCGGTTCGTCGACGCTCGTGTACGCGATGCCGAACCCGCCGCCGAGGTTGAGCTCGGGAACCGGGCCGCCCGCGAGAAGTTCGGCGTGCAGAGCGAACAGTCTGCGGGCCGCCTCCGCGAAGCCGCTCGACTCGAAGATCTGCGAGCCGATGTGCGAGTGCAGGCCCAGAAACTTGAGCGACGGTTCGGCCCTGATGAGCGCGACATGGGCCGCGGCATCCACCAACGGAATTCCGAACTTCTGGTCTTCGCGGGCCGTTGCAAGATATTCGTGGGTGGATGCGTGCACGCCGCTGTTGATGCGAAGACGCACGGGCTGCACTGTGCCGTGTCGGGTGGCCGCCTCGGCAATGCGCGAGATCTCGATCTCGCTGTCGATCACGATGGCGCCGATCCCGATTGACACGGCCCTGTCGATCTCGGCGATGGACTTGTTGTTGCCGTGCAAACCGAGTCTGGCCGGGTCGACGCCTGCCGCGAGCGCAACGGCGAGCTCTCCCCCGCTGGCGACGTCGATGTTGAGCCCGGCGTCGTTCATCCACGTTGCGACGTCGATCGACAGAAACGCCTTGCCCGCGTAATAGACCTTTACCGCCCCGCCCACTTTCGCGAATTCGGCATCGAAAGACTGCCGGATCTCGAGGGCGCGACTGCGCACGTCTGCCTCATCGACCACATAGACCGGCGTGCCGAACTCTGCTGCGATGGCCGAGGCGGCTACTCCGGCAATGACGATCTCGCCCGACGCATCGCGAGCGGTGTTCCTTGACCAGACAGTTGCCGCCAGTTCATTCGCATCAGCGGGAACGGCGAGCCACGACGGGGCGAGCGGATTGCTGTTCACTGAACCTCACGAAGAAAATACGAGCGGGCGGGCTGGGCGATGCACTGCTGTCAAACCCATTGAGCTTACCGGGGCCGAGACTGTGGGCTTCGGGTTATGACGGTGGGCAGGTTCCTCGAGCCGAGAGATCGGGGCCGTCGAGGACGACTCCATCGCCGTTGATCGACACGATCAGGTCGGTACCGACGATGTTGACATCGTCGACCGTCAGCCCCACGGGCAGGTAGCTTGCCACGCACACAGTTTGCGAGCCAAGCAGGTTGCCCACGATGCCGGAAATTCCGGGAATCGCGCGCAGGTCGGCGACGGAGAGCTCCTGGTCACCCAGCAGCACCGTCACCGGCTCGAAGGCGATGCCGCCCTCGGTCGCTGACGGCGACAGATCGATTGCGACCGGAATGCTGGCAAAGAAGACGTCGAGGCTCGAGCCGATCCTGATGAGACCGTCACGCAGGTCGATCGAGGTCAGGTCTACCCCACTGAGGTAGCCGGACAGCTTCTTGACGTTGGTCTCGTTCACCGTCACCTCGATCCCCATCGTGTCCAAAGGCTTCGACGTGTCGATGGGCACTCCGGTCGCCGTGATCTCGGCCTCCCCCACGACGTCGCCGAGGGTGAACTCGGGGATGTGCACGCTGATCTCGTCGATGCTTCCCGTCGCTGCCTGCAGCAGGATCGAGCCGTCTCCGAGGTTTACATCGACCTCGGACTGCGGGTCGAGTTGCAACGCGGAGACGATCTTCTCCCGCACAAGATTTGTTGCGTACTGGCGAGCGAGAGCGTCCCCGAGGAAGAACGCGACGAGAAGCAGGACGACGACGATCACGCCGGCGATGAGCCATCCCATCCATCGACGCCGTCGGCGTACCGGCTTCTCGGGTGGAACCTCGATGACGAGGGTCTGTGCGGGGTCGGCCCGCTCACTCCTGGGCACGATCGGCTCGGCCATGAGCTACATCCGCTCCGGAGCGCTGACACCGAGAAGTCCGAGGCTGCTGCGCAGGACCTGACCGACCGCATCGTTCAGCCAGAGCCGCGTGCGGTGCACATCATCAACGGCATCGTCGGCGAGCGGCGTGACGCGGCACGCGTCGTACCAGCGGTGGTAGGCGCCGGCCAGCTGCTCGCTGTACCGCGCGATGCGGTGCGGCTCCCGGAGTTCAGCGGCCTGACGCACCACCCTTGGGAACTCTGCGAGCACGCCCAGCAGGATGCTTTCCGTCTCGTCAGAGAGCAGGCTCGCCTCAAAAACGCTGCGGTCGACACCGGATGCCTCGGCGTTACGGGCCACGGAATGGGTGCGAGCGTGTGCGTACTGCACGTAGAACACGGGGTTGTCGTTGGTCTTGCGGCCCCAGAGATCGAGGTCGATGTCGACCTGCGAGTCGATCGAGCTGCGCACGAGGGCATAGCGACCGGCATCCACTCCCACGGCCTCCACGAGGTCTTCGAGGGTGACGACGGTGCCCGCGCGCTTCGACATGCGCATCGGTTCGCCGTCGCGAACCAGGTTCACCATCTGGCCGATGAGCAGTTCGAGGTTGACGTAAGGCTCGTCGCCGAACGCCTTCGTCATCGCCATCAGCCGCTTGACATACCCGTGGTGGTCGGCGCCGAGCATGATGAAGTTGCGCTCGAAGCCGCGCTCGCGCTTGTTCAGGTAGTAGGCGAGATCGCCGGAAATGTAGCCGAATTCGCCATCGCTCTTGATGACGACACGGTCCTTGTCGTCGCCGTAGTCAGTCGACCGGAACCAGGTGGCGCCATCCGCCTCATAAATCGCACCAAGATCACGCAAGCGCTGGATTGCCTTTTCGACGGCACCGCTCTCGTGCAGCTCGTTCTCGTGGAAGTAGACGTCAAACTTAACGCCGAATTCGTGCAGGGCGGCCTTGATGTCGCCAAACATCAGCTCCACACCGACGGCCCTGAACAGCTCCTGCTGTTCGGCGCGCGGGATCCTCTCGAGCGTTCCGGGATAGGTGGCGAGCACTCGCGCGGCGATGTCGGAGATGTACGCCCCGCCGTAGCCGTCCTCCGGGGCGGGCTCACCCAGGAACGAGGCGAGCAGGCTGCGAGCGAACCGGTCGATCTGCGCACCGTGATCGTTGAAGTAGTACTCGCGCGTGACGATTCCGCCCTGCGACTGGAAGATTCGCGCGAGGCTGTCGCCCACGGCGGCCCAGCGCACGCCACCGATGTGAATCGGTCCTGTCGGGTTTGCCGAGACGAATTCGAGGTTGATGGCGATGCCGTCGTAGAGATCGCCGCGACCGTACGCGTCGGCCTGCTCGACGATGGTCTTCGCGAGCGCCCCGGCGGCAGCGGCATCCAGTGTGATGTTGATGAAGCCGGGCCCTGCGACGTCAACCGACGCAACACCGGCGAGCTGTGCAGCCTCGACCGCGATCTCGTCGGCGAGCTCCCGGGGGCTTACACCCAGCGACTTCGCGAGCTTCATGGCGATGTTGGATGCCCAGTCGCCGTGATCCCGATTACGCGGGCGCTCAAGCAGCAGGTCGTCGACGGTGAGCTCGCGGGTGCCCCCACGGGCGGTGGAGATTGCCGTCACTACGGTTAACAAGGCTGCGGAGAGATCGGCGGGGTTCACGAGAAACAAGTTTAGCTGGGGCACAATGGGGCAATGTCCGCTCGCCGTATGCTCCTGATCACTGTTCCCCTACTCTCCGCAATGCTGGCGCTGTCCGCCTGCGGTTCGCCAACTGACACAGCGTCGACGGCGACCCCGACGCCCAAGCCCTCCGCGAGTGCGACGACATCGGCGACGGCAACGGCAACGGCAACAGCGGTTCCGGAGCCCACCCCCGGTGCGCACGTCGAGACCGGTGAACCAGTCGGCGTCTCATGTAACGACCTCATCAGCCCCCAGCAGATGTACGACTTCAACCCCAACTTCGGCCTTATCGACGGTTTTGTTCCGCTCGGCGGTTCGCTTGCGGGTCAGGCTGTGGCGGCCAACGGACTGGCCTGCCGGTGGATGAACCAGTCCAGCGGCGACACCATCGACGTGTCTGTGGCCAAGCTCGACGCCGAGTCGATCGCCAACCGCAAGGCATTTCTCGCCGCGAGCAGCACGCCGGTGTCGAGCTTCGGCCCCGACGGTTACTTCGACAAGGGAGACCTCGGCTCATCCGCCCAGGCCTTCCCGGGCAAGTTCTGGCTGACCGCGACATCCATCGCTTTCTTCGGCGACCGGGACGCCGTGCCGATCATCGGCGCTGCCGCCGACGCGCTGGGATAGCGGCGTCAGCCGAGCTGAACCAGCTCGGTGCCGTCGTCGGTGGGCAACTCGTCGACGATGGCGAGCACGCTCATCTTGCTGAGCACGAGGTCTGCCCAGTGGTTGGTGAGGAATGCGGTGTCTGCAGCGTCGCGCCCCGTTGAGATGCGGACCATGCTCTGGCGTGGGGCGAGGCGTGTGGCATCCACCACCCACCATGCTCCGTCGACGTACGCCTCGGCGACCGCGTGGAAATCCATGGGGGTAAGACCGGGCGCGTACACCGCGACCATCCGGGCGGGCACGTCGAGCGCACGCAGCAGCGCGATGACGAGGTGTGCGTAGTCACGGCAGACTCCGCGACGGGCCAGCAGCGTCTGCTCGGCGCCGTCGGTGGGAAGGCTCGATCCCGGAACGTACCGCAACTTGTTCCACACCCAGAGCGTGACGGCGTGCAGCAGCTCGTGGCCTTTGATCCCGGCGAATTCCGATCGCGCGGTCGGTGTGAGGCTGTCGGATTCGCAGTAACGACTGGGGCGCAGATACGTGACGAGGTCGAGGTCTACCGGGGTGGCGGCATCGGAGCGACCAGCGATGTCGGCCGAATATTCGACGATCATCTGGCCGGGGCCGGAGACGAACGTGTGCAGTCTGGTCCCGTGGCGATCCGTGAGCTCCGTCGCGCGTTGCGGCTCGCCGTCGAGCACGAAGCTGAGCAGCTCAGACGTCACGGCCGAACCCTGTGCAGCAGCAATGCTGAACACCATGTTGGTGGTGCCCTTGATGTCGAGCTCAAGGCGGGAGGTAACAGTTCTTTGCATCCTTCGATCCTCCCATGAGTGGGGGCGAATTCTGTTACGGCCAGAGCACCGCCGTTGCCCAGCTCTCCGCGGTGCGGGAGTACCGGAGCCGCACCTGGTCACGCTCGCGCGAAGCCTGCCAGAATTCGACGGTTTCCGGCCTGACGAGGTATGCGTTCCAGTCGTCCGGAACTGTCTCAGGATGCTGCGCCACCAGCTCGCGCGCGGCGCCGACAGCGCGCTGCACGTCCGCCTCCTCGGGCATGGGTTCGCTCTGCCGACCGGCGATCACATTCGCTCGCGCCGTCGGATGCCGCGCCAGAAAGTCGAGCTCGGCAACCGCCCGTGGTCCGATGTTGGCCTCCCCCGTGACCCGCACCTGCCTGCCCTGCTCGCGCCAGTAGAACGTGAGCGCCACGCTCGGATTGGCGGCGATCTCGCGGCCCTTGGGGCTGTCGCCGACGCTCGCGAACCAGAGCCCCTCGGCCGTCACATCCTTCAACAGCAGCGTGCGGGCGGTGGGCGTCGCGTCCATCCCCGCGGTCGACAGCACCATCGCGTGCGGCTGCGCCACGCCGACGCGGACGGCCTCGGCCAGCCACGAACCGAACAATTCGAGCGGGTCTGCCGGGGCGGCATCCGTATCGAAATCGGGCAGATCGGTCGCGAACGGCGGAAGGTGGCGCAGGATGTCACGGATGCTGGGCTCGCTCACCACTCCACACTACGTAACTGAAGCATGCGATACCGCTGGTAGCCTTGACCTCGAACTCCTGGCCCCCATAGCTCAGGGGATAGAGCACTGCCCTCCGGAGGCAGGGGCCGCAGTTCGAATCTGCGTGGGGGCACTGTGTAAAAGTGCTGGTCGGAGTGGCTTGACTGAGGCGCCCAGCGGCCCCCGTGATTCCAGCGCAAGCAGGTTGCAGCGTGATTCGATCGACCTGGCTAAACGCGCCGCTCGTGGCGCAATGGTTTCAGCCGAACAGGAGCGTCAATAGCTGCTGGGAAGTCGCAGGTGAATTCGCCCTCGTAGCCGAAGAGGAAGCCGAATACCCGGTTGTGCACTTCCATCTTGATTCTGTAAACGCCCGCGGCGGCGTCGAAACTTTCGTTCAGCTCGGCACGGCCGCTGAAAAGCATGGGGAATCGGAACGCGATGAAACGACCCTCATAGAAGCGCTGTTCGCTTGACGTGAGCCGGAGAGATCCATCGTCGCCCACGTTGAGGTCCAGAGCGACGGCAAGGTGCTGGTGGGTTCCGAGGTAGTCGAGCACGCGTCCTTGGCTGAGAATCATGGTCGCGTCGAATCGGCTCGGTTTCTGTCGAACCTGGTACTCGCGCACGAAAGTTACAGTCTCGCGCCCGAATGGGTCGCGATACGGGTAGTTCTCGATCGTGAACGGCACGTTCACGCCGACATCCGGGATGAGGATGTTGCGCAGCTTGCCGATGTAGAGGAACGGCACCACCCACCATGGACCCCGCCGAATACGTGACATCACTCCTGTGCCGACACAGGCGTAGCCGGGCTCGAGCCCGACGCCGAACCGCTTCTGCATCATCGGAGACAGTCGCGCGAAATCGTCACCGAGCGCGCTTTCGAAGATCGAGGTCATGGGGCTTCGAGAGTACCGAGTGTCGCGGGCGAACTGTCCATTGCATGGCCGCGACGTGTGATTCTTCGGCATCGAGATGCGCGTGGCCTGTCGGCTCTCCAAAACATGAGAATCGAGGCGAGGGGCCATCTCTCAGGCGGGACACCGGTCTCGGCCCAGATGCGCAAGCGGTCGAAACTCCACGCGGTCATCCAGCCGATGAATCGACGCAGAAAGATGCGATCGAGGAGTCGCCCCCACCCCGGCGCGTAGTCGTAGCCGGTGATGAAGACAACTCCGTCCGTTGTTGGAACGTATCGCCAGTATCCCCGCCCTTCACCCAGAGGCGACAACCGGTCTTGGGTCGTGAAGCGCAGAGCGGATGTTCGAGTGCCGTCCGGCCTGCTTCGCTCGCCGAGCGAGATGCCGGTGCCCGCGATCGTGTGGAACGGTAAGCGCCGCTCATACCGGAATCGATATCCGCCACCGGAGAGATCTGCGGTCGGTGTAATTGAGCTGAACCTCAGATCCCACCGTGGATGCTGCGTCGGCTCCTGGGTGAGTTGCCAGACCCGCTCCATCGAGCTCCGGATCTCGATTTCGACGTAAATTGCGTCACGCGCCATGCTCCAATCCTCTCGCACCCTCTTGACTCGAGATGCGCTGCCGCCGTCGACGCGATGTGGCTACCCTTGAGGGGCTGCTGGTGCCAACGTCGACCCCGTTCGACCACGGAATCTGCAGCCAACCGGGAGGATCGGCATGTCTAACGAGAACGTGAACTGGGCGGGAAACCTGACATACGGCGCCGAGACGATCGTCGCACCGTCCACGGTCGGCGAGGTGCAGGATCTGGTCGCTCGATCGCCACGCGTCCGGGCGCTCGGTACTCGGCATTCGTTCACCGACATCGCGGACACCCCGGGCACGCTGATCTCGCTGGCTGGCCTTGACCCGGAACTCCGGATCGACCCAGCCGCGATGACCGCCAGCGTCACCGGCGGAACCACCTACGGAGCACTGATCAGCGCGCTTCAGGCGCAGGGTTTTGCTGTGCACAACACGGGCTCGCTGCCACACATCTCGGTGGCGGGCGCCACCGCGACGGGGACGCATGGCTCAGGCGACGGCAACGGCATCCTGTCCACGGCCATCTCGGCCGTCGAACTGGTGACGGCGGACGGATCCCTGACGACAATCGACCGGTCAAGCGAGCACCTCTCCGCACTCGCCGTCGGTCTGGGCGCGTTCGGGATCATCACCCGAGTCACACTCGACCTTCAACCCAGCTATCTCGTTCGCCAGGACGTATACCGCTACGCGCCATGGGAGACAGTTCTCGAGCAACTGGACGAGGTCATGGCCAGCGCGTACAGCGTGAGCCTCCTCGCAGACTTCGGCAGTCCTACCGTGATGCAGATCTGGCTCAAGACACGGCTGGATGAGGGTGATCATCCCGAGGTGGCTCCCACCCTGTTCGGCGGCACCTGGTACGACGACTCGGATGAACTCGCCCCCGAGAACGTGAACCAACGAGCCAGCGTGCCGGGCCCGTGGTCGGAACGGATGCCGCATTTCCGGCTCGACCGGCAGCCCTCCAATGGTGGCGACGAGCTACAGAGCGAGTATTACGTCAGCCGTGAGCACGGCGTGCAGGCGCTGGAGGTGCTGCGCACATTGGGAACGCAGATTTCGCCGCACCTGCTGATCTCCGAGATCCGCACTGCAGCAGCAGATTCCTTGTGGATGAGCCCCGCCTTCGAGCGGGACGTCCTGTGTATCGGTTTCACCTGGGCGAAGCACCCGGCTGAGGTGGCGGCGCTGTCGAGCGTGATCGAGGAGGCACTCGCCCCATTTGCTCCGCGGCAACACTGGGGCAAGCTCTTCAATTTCGACGCCGACGTTATCCGCGAACGATTTCCGCGCGTCACCGATTTCAAAGACCTGCGCAGGCAATACGACCCGGACGGGAAGTTTTGGAATTCATTCCTCGAGAGGAACCTCGGGGCGCCGTAACCGCCGGCCAGGCCAGCGTCGCCCGCGACGTGTCTGCCGCATCTCCTACGCTGTCAAGATGACCACCGCACCTCCACCGGGATTCCGGCGGATCGTTCTCGTCGTCGCCATTCTGAACCTGGCGTACTTTGGCGTGGAGTTCGTGGTCGCTCAACGGGTCGGATCTGTGTCACTCCTCGCCGACAGCGTGGATTTTCTCGAAGACGCGTCGATCAATCTGCTCATCTTCTTTTCGCTCGCCTGGTCGGCTCAGCGCCGGGCGACCGTGGGAAGCGTGCTCGCGTTCGTCATTGTGTTGCCGGCCGTCGCGACAATCGCCATGGCGGTGCTCAAAATAATCAACCCGACCCCACCGGACGTCGTCCCACTCTCTCTTGCCGCCTTCGGCGCTCTGATCATCAACCTGACCTGCGCCTTCCTGTTGCTACGCCACCGCAAGCACTCGGGCAGCCTGACCCGCGCGGCTTGGCTCTCAGCACGTAATGATTCGCTGGCGAATGTTGCGATCATCGTCGTTGCCCTGCTGACCGCCTGGCTTCAGACCGGCTGGCTCGACATCATCCTCGGCATAGGGATAGGACTCCTCAACGCGGATGCTGCGAGGGCGGTGTGGAAGGCGGCTCGCGCCGAGCGGGCGTCACTTCTCACAGAGGCGTGACAGCCGCTCTCGTCTCCCGTGCAACGTGACTCCTGGCGTGCTCAACCGCAGCCGGTAAATCCGTGAAGAGGTGCTTCTGGTGGCGGAGCGAGCCGATAACCCCGACGCGCGTAGCCACCGTGAGATGGCCGGGTTGGATGCCCTTGATCAGAACTGTCACGCCGCGGCGCTCGAGGGCGTGCACCATCTCGGTGATAACTCGCGCTCCCGTGGCATCCAGCACCTGAAGCTGCGACATACGCAAAATGACAACCATGACGTTGTCGACGCTGGTGACGCGTTCGAGCACGCGATCGGCAGCACCGAAGAACAACGCACCGTCCAGACGGAACAGCGCGATGTGCTCGTCTCCGCGGCGTGAGGGTGACGGGAGTTCCTCGCGGTGCACGCCTCCCGACTTTGCCAGGGCACGAAGAGCAAAGAACGCGGCAACCGCGATTCCGATTCCCACCGCCACGATGAGGTCGACAGACACTGTCACGATTGCGGTGACCACGAAAACTGCCGCGTCAGAGCGGGTCGAACCGACGACAGCACGCACCGTCGACAGCGAGATCATGCGGACGGCGGTGACCATGAGCACCCCGGAGAGTGCGGCGAGCGGCACGTGCGAGATCACACCGGTGGCGAGGTAGACGACCGCCAGCAGCACGAGGGAGTGGGTGATCGCGGCGAGCCGCGTGCGCCCGCCCGATCGGAGGTTGACGGCGGTTCTGGCGATTGCGCCGGTGGCGGGCATCCCGCCGAAGAAGCCGGATGCCACCGACGCGAGGCCCTGCCCCACGAGCTCGCGGTCGGCGTCATACGGCCCGGTATCGGAAATCGATGCGGCGACCCTGGCCGACAGCAGCGACTCGATCGCGGCAAGAGCGGCGACAGTGAGTGCTGGCCCAATCAGCTGCTGCAGGAGGGCCGGGTCGAGATCCGGGAGGCTCGGTGCCGGCAACGACGCTGGCAGCGCACCGATCTCGGCCAGCGGAATCGAGAGCAGCGACGCGGCAGCCGACACGAGCACGATGGCGATGATCGACCCGGGCAGTTGCCGATGGATGCGCGGCGCCAGCACCATGATCGCGGCGACGAGCGCAACGACACCCAGCGGCCACACGACAGACGGCCAGGAGACCTGCTCGAATGACTGCACTGCTGCCACCAACGCGTTGCTGCTGGAGCCGGGCCGGGAGCCGACGGCGGCGGGAACCTGTTGCAGAAAGATGATGACCGCAATCCCGAGGGTGAATCCTTCGATCACCGGCCACGGGATGTACGACACAACCCGGCCCAGCTTTGCTGCTCCCGCAACCAGCACAACCAGGCCGGCCATGACACTCACAATCGCCACCGCTCCAACACCGTGCGCTGCAACGATCGGACCGAGAACGACGACCATCGCCCCGGTCGGACCGGACACCTGGATGTTGGAGCCTCCGAATACGGCGGCGACGATCCCGGCGACGATGGCGGTGATCAGTCCGGCCTCCGCGCCCGCTCCCGAGCTGACCCCAAACGCCAGCGCAAGGGGAAGCGCGACGATTCCGACGGTGACCCCCGCCAGGAGGTCCCCTCTCCACGTGCGTTTGGCCGATCGATAGTCGGCCCAGCGGGGCAGCAACGACTGGATGTAGCGCATGGCCCTCACGAGTTCACTGTTGAGGCAAGTTGTTGCTGTGTCGTGTTGAGCACTTCCACGAGGAGTGACCGCGAGACGGCGAGGAGATCGGCGACCTGCGGGTATGCGAGCCGATAGAAGACCTGGCTGGCGCGTCGCTCGGCGATGACCAGGTGGTGACGTCGCAGCACGCCCAGATGCTGGGAGAGGTGGGATGGTTCCAACCCGGTGTCTGCGAGCAGCTCGGCTACCGAGACATCCGAGCGTGCTGAAAGCACCTCCAACACTCGCACGCGCACCGGATGCGCCAAGCCCTTGAACAAGTTGGCCTTCACCTCGTAGAGCGGGCGCTGGGAACCTGTAAATTGATCCATTCGCTCATAATTCCACGGTTTTATGTTTCCATCAAACCAGCGCGCAGAGAGTAGATTCGGTGCATGCGACTGGGCGTTCTCGATATCGGCTCGAACACCGTTCATATGCTGCTGGTGGATGCCTTCCCCGGCGCCCGACCCATCCCGTACACATCGCATAAGCAGCCCCTGCAGCTCATCCAGTTTCTGGAGGACGACGGATCGATTTCGGCCGAAGGCCAGACGAAGCTCATCGAGTTTGTGGGCGAAGCCGCCACCATCGCGAAAGACAATGGCGCGGAAGACATGATGGCGTTCGCCACGTCTGCCCTGCGCGACGCCACCAACGGGCCGGCCATTTTCGAGCGCGTGCTGGCCGAGACCGGCACCCAGCTCGTCGAATTGAGCGGTCAGGAGGAGGCAGCCGCAACATTTCTCGCGGTGCGCCGCTGGTACGGCTGGGGTTCCGGCACGATCCTGAACCTCGACATTGGTGGCGGATCATTCGAACTGGCGATGGGCGCCAAAGAGCAGCCAAAACTTGCGCTTTCTGTGCCGCTCGGCGCGGGTCGCCTTACCCGTGACTTCTTCGCAGAAGACCCGCCCACCGCGAAAAGTGTCAAGGAAGCCCGCAAGCACATCCGCGCCACCCTCGAAGGCCCGCTGGAAGAGATTGAGCGCCTCGGCGAACCAACACTCGTCGCAGGAACCTCCAAGTCGTTCCGCTCGCTCGCCCGCATCGCCGGCTCCGCACCCGAAGCAGACGGACCGTACGTGCGCAGAGAGCTGTTGCTGCAGGACCTGACCCTGTGGACCACGAGACTCTCCGCCATGGCCTCGGATGACCGAGCCGAGCTTCCGGGAGTCTCCGCCGTCCGCGCGCGCCAACTGCTCGCAGCAGCCCTCGTTGCGCAGGCGGCGATGGAGGGGTTGAACGTCGAATCGATGCAGATCTGCCCATGGGCGCTGCGGGAGGGTCTGATCTTGAGGCGCTTCGATCACCTCATGACGACCTAGCCGGTTACCTCGATCCCCTATCCTGCGCAGATGACCACCGCTACGCCGCTCAGCCGCAGCCTCGGCACCTCCGACGCCGTGTTCATTGGCCTCGGCTCCATGATCGGGGCCGGAGTGTTCGCCGCCTTCGCCCCCGCCGCGCAGGCCGCGGGGGCCGGCCTGCTGGTGGGACTCGTGGTTGCCGCGATAGTCGCAGGATGCAACGCGCTCGCGTCAGCGCAACTGGCGGCCGCGTACCCGGTGTCTGGCGGCACTTACGTCTACGGGCGCGAACAGCTCGGGCACTGGTGGGGATTTTTCGCCGGGTGGAGTTTCGTCGTCGGAAAGACCGCGAGCTGCGCGGCAATGGCTCTGACCTTCGCCGCCTACGCCGCTCCAGCGGGGTGGCAGAAACCCGTGGCCGTCGCCGCCGTCTGCGCCCTCGCCGCTGTGAATTATCGCGGTGTCACGAGAACCGCGAGGCTCGCGCGCATCATCGTCGTCATCGTGCTCGCGGCGCTCGCCGTCGCCGTTGTCGCGTCGGCCGCAGCCGGACCACAGAGCACGGCCGGGCCCATCGACTCCCCCATCCTCGCCTCGGGTCCATACGGCATCCTGCAGTCCGCCGGGCTGCTGTTCTTCGCATTCGCCGGCTATGCGCGCATCGCGACCATGGGCGAGGAGGTTCGCAACCCATCGCGCACGATCCCACGCGCGATCATCATCGCCCTGGCGATCGCCATCGCGGTCTACGCGGTGGTCGGCACGACGCTGCTGGCGACACTGGGGCCCGTGGCGCTGGCCGAGTCCACCGCCCCGATCCGGGACGCAGCGGTCGCTGGCGGGTGGTCGTGGACCGGGCCGGTCGTCACCATCGGCGCGGCGTTCGCCGCCCTCGGGGCGCTGCTCGCGCTCATCGCGGGCGTCGGTCGCACGAGCCTGGCGATGGCGCGCGAGGCTGACCTGCCACGGTGGCTCTCTGCCGTGCATCCACGATTCCAGGTTCCACACCGCGCCGAGGTCGTGGTGGCGGTCGCCGTCGTGGCGGTCGTGCTGACCATCGACGTTCGAGGGGCGATCGGATTCTCATCATTCGGCGTGCTGCTTTACTATTTCGTCGCGAACGTGTCTGCCATCACGCAAGGCGCCGACAGAAGACGGTTCCCTAGGGCAGTTTTCGTGCTCGGTGCGGCAGGATGCCTCGTGCTCGCCGCCACGCTGCCGCCGAGCGCGATCGTGGGCGGCGTCGTCGTGCTCGCGCTGGGACTGCTGTATCGGGCGATACGGATTTCGGTGTCGCGACGCCTCAGCGACGCCGAGGAATTGCCCTGAGTGCGGCGCAGTGATTGGCTGATCGCATGACCGTTGAACCGAGCGCCACGGCGCACCCGAATGAACCCCACGCAGCGGGAATCGCGGGCCGACTCAATTGGCTCAGGGCGGGGGTGCTGGGCGCCAACGACGGCATCGTCTCTGTGGCAGCGATCGTCGTGGGCGTTGCCGGGGCCACCAGTGCGGTAGCCCCGATCCTGACTGCGGGACTCGCCGGTCTCGTTGGTGGGGCTATCTCTATGGCGCTGGGGGAATACGTCTCGGTGAGCAGTCAGCGAGACAGCCAGCACGCCCTCATCGCCAAGGAACGACGAGAGCTCGAAGAGATGCCGGAAGAGGAGCTTCGGGAGCTCGCGGCCATCTACGAATCGAAGGGGCTGTCAGCGCACACCGCCCTGACGGTGGCGGAAGAATTGACGGCGCATGATGCCCTCACCGCACACCTAGAGGCCGAGCTCGGCATCAGTCAGGAGGACATCGTCAGCCCCTGGCAGGCGGCTGGGGCATCCGCCCTCGCATTCTTTATCGGCGCGATGCTGCCCATGCTCGCGATCCTGCTCCCGCCCGAGCCCATGCGAGTGCCGGTGACCTTCGTCGCCGTGCTCATCGCCCTGGCCCTCACCGGCGCGACCGGCGCCCGCATCGGCGGCAGCCCCTGGCTGCGACCCACACTGCGCGTGGTAATCGGCGGGGCGATCGCGCTGGCCGCAACGTTCCTGATCGGTACGATCCTCGGGACGACCGGCGTGGTGTGACGCCAGGCTGCGGCCGGTAGCCAGCCGGTGTGAGGACTCTCACACACCGCACCACAATTTCATAGGGCGAGCACAGCTTGCGCGCTCACAGTGTTGCCATGAGCATTCAGGCGCAGGCTCGACCGGCGGCACGGCCATCGCGCACAGCACCCTCTCGCCGCGATCCGCGGCGGGAATACAAGCGCCGAGCGGCTCGGGCCGACCTACTCGTGATCGCATTGTGGGCATCGGGGGCGGCCGCCGCCGCGCTCTTTCTCGCCTCGGGTGGTGCCGGACAGTTCGGATCGATTGCCGAAAGCTTTACGAGCGTCGGGATCGTGGCCGGTCTCATTGGCACCGACTTCGTTCTGGTCATGCTGGTGCTCGCCGCCCGGATTCCGGCGATCGATCGAGTCATCGGGCACGATCGCGCCATCGCTGTGCACCGATCGCTCGGCAAGCCCGCCCTCTACCTGCTGCTTGGGCACGGAGCCCTGCTTCTGGTCGGATACGGGATGAGCCAGGGCTACAACCCCATCGCCGAGATCGGGCCGATGCTCGCCCTGCCGGACATGCCCCTCGCCTTCATCGGCATGGGACTGATGATCGCAGTGGTCGTGACCTCCCTTGTCGCGGTGCGACGCAAGTTCAGCTACGAGGGATGGCATCTCGTGCACTTGCTGAGCTACTTCTCGGTCGCCTTCGCACTCCCCCACCAGTTGAGCAATGGCGGGGTGCTGGCCGAGGGCACAGTGCAGCGGGTGTACTGGATCGCCCTCTATGTGATCGCGTTCGGCGCGATCCTGACCTTCCGATTCATCGAACCGATCGTGTCGAGCCTTCGCCACCAGATCACCGTGGCCGGGGTGAACACGATCGCTCCGGGTGTGACATCCATTCACCTCGCTGGACGTAACCTTCGCGGCCTCGGCAGCGCAGGCGGCCAATACTTCATCTGGCGGTTCTGGACGGGCAAGACCTGGTGGCATTCCCACCCGATCTCGCTGTCTGCGATGCCCACAACCTCGTCGGCTCGCATCACCATCCGCGATCTCGGCTCGGGTAGCGCTCGCATCAGCCAGGTTCCCGTCGGCACCAGGGTGTCGATCGAGGGACCGTACGGCCTGTTCACCGATGCCGCACGCACCTCCCCGAAACTCGCCATCATCGCGGCCGGTATCGGGGTCACCCCGATCCGGGCCCTCCTCGAGCACGCGCAGTTCGCCCCGGGTGAAGCGACGATCCTGCTGCGGGCCGGCAGTCAGGACGAGACGTACCTCTGGGACGAAATCGTCGAGCTCGCCGCGGCCAAGGGCGCCGCCTGCTTCGTCATGGTCGGTCACCGGTCAGCGACCGGCCCGAGTTGGATGTCGGAGACCGACGTTCAGCGAGGGGTCACCCTCGCGTCGGCTTTCCCCGACCTCGCGCAATCCGATCTCTTCCTGTGCGGGCCCACCCCCTGGCTCGACTCGGTTGAGGCCGAAGCCCGCGCGTTGGGAGTCCCCTTCGACCACATCCACGCAGAAAGGTTCGACTGGTGAGAACACGCGCAACACTCGGTGGGATTTTCGCGTCGGTCGCGGTGCTGATCGTCGGCTGGCAGGCAGGTGCGCCACTGCTCACGCCTGCCGTGACAACCTCGCAGCCGCAGTTGAGCGGCGCAACGGCTCCGCAAACCACGACGACGTCACCGTCCCCCAGCACGACCCAGGCTCCCGTTGCCTCCGGACCAGCCGACGGCACGTTCACCGGCTCGAGTGTCTCCACGCGATTCGGCAATGTCCAGGTTGCCGTCACGATCTCCGGCGGCTCGATCACTGACGTCACCCCTCTGCAACTGACCGACGCCGACGGAAAGTCGGTGCAGATCAGCAACCGCGCGGCGCCGGTGCTCCACGACGAGGTGCTCGCCTCGCAATCGGCACAGGTGTCGAACGTTGGCGGAGCGACCTACACGTCAAACGCCTACCTCGCGTCGCTGCAATCCGCTCTCGATCAGGCAGGGATCTGATGCGTCACGTTCTTTGCACCATGGGCACGGTCGCATCGATCGAGCTGCCGGAGGCCTACGCGTCAGAGCTCGACGACGTGGATGCCGTCTTCCGTGACGTCGACGAGCGCTTCAGCCTGTATCGGCCCGAGTCCGAGCTCAGCAGGATCGCGAACGGCACCGTCGCGCTGGGGCTGGCCAGCGCCGAACTGCGCTCGAGCTACGAGCGCAGTATCGAATGGCGCATCCAGACCGGCGGGCTGTTCACCCCGAACCGACCCGACGGAGTCCTGGACCTCAACGGCATCGTCAAAGCCGAGGCCATCGAGAGCGCCGGGGCGCTCCTCGACCGCGCCGGATGCCCCGCCTGGACGATCAACGTCGGTGGAGACATCCTCGTCCGCAGCAATCACGCCCCCTGGGTCACCGGCATCGCCGATCCCGCTGACCCCGACGCCCTGCTGTGCTCGGTCGAGGTGGGTGGCGCTCGGCGGGCCATCGCCACCTCAGGATGCGCCCAGCGTGGCGACCACATCTGGCGCGGCGGCGAACTTGGCCCCACTCACTTCGCGCAGGTGAGCGTGATCGCCGGCGACATCGTCACGGCCGACGTTCTGGCCACTGCGATCGTTGCCGGCGGTCCGGCCGCGATCGATCAGATCACGGACCGCTGGCCGGTCGACGTTCTGGCCGTGGATCGCGCCGGAGCAATGGTCGCAACCCCCGGGTTCCGCCGGTCGCTCGCTGCCTGAACCTATATCCAGCGGGAGGCCACGGGAGTAGCATCCGCCTATGACAGACACCGACCCAACGATTACGGATCCGGAGCTCTACCGGACCCTCTGGGAAAACGACGACGTCAGGGTGCTCGAATACCGGGACGTCCCCGGCGATGAGACCACCCCACACGCCCATCCCAACACCGTGATGGTGACGCTCACCGATTTTGACCGTCGTCTCACCATTGGTGGCAATACCCGCGACGTCAGCCTCACAGCAGGCTCCGCGGTCTGGTTGCCGACGCAGACCCACCGCGGTCGCAACATCGGCAGCACGCCGACCCACACGATTCTGGTCGAGTTGAAGCACAGTTCGACCACGCCCGAACCGGGAGTTCTGGGGCCGGCAACCTAGTGGCTCGCGCCGGGCAGGCGATTGCCCCCGCGGTTTAGACTTCGCCGCCGAGGTTTCCGGCGAGCCGGGTGTGCATCCTCGTGCTGGCTTCGTTCATCCCCTCGATGACGACGCGCTTACCGTGCTTCTCGTACTTAGTGGTGATCGCGTCGAGCGCCGCCACCGTCGAGGCATCCCAGATATGCGAGTCAGACATGTCGATGACGATCCGGTCTGGGTCGTCGGCGTACTCGAACTGGGTGGTCAGGTCATTGCTCGATGCGAAGAACAGCTCGCCGGAGACCGTGTAGTTGACGGTCGGCGTGGTTGCCGTGGCATCCACTTCCCTGGTGACGGTGGCGAAATGAGCGACCCGACGGGCGAACACGATCATCGCGGCGATGACACCGATGAACACGCCGATGGCGAGGTTGTGAGTGATGACCACGACGACGACGGTCGCAACCATCACGATTGTCTCACCGAGAGGCATGCGCTTTAGGGTCGACGGGCGGATGCTGTGCCAGTCAAATGTTCCGACCGACACCATGATCATTACGGCAACGAGAGCTGCCATCGGGATGAGGGAGACCACGTCGCCCAGCGCCACAACCAGGATCAGCAGGAACACACCAGCGAGGAATGTGGAGATACGGGTGCGGGCACCCGACGCCTTCACGTTGATCATGGTCTGGCCGATCATTGCGCAACCGCCCATCCCGCCGAAGAGGCCGGACAGCATGTTGGAGATGCCCTGGCCGATCGACTCGCGGGTCTTGTGGGAGTGAGTGTCGGTGATGTCGTCGACAAGCTTCGCGGTCATGAGCGACTCGAGAAGTCCCACGAGCGCCATCGCGATGGCAAACGGGCCGATGATCGTGAACGTCTCCCACGTCAGGGGAACGTTCGGCAGGAACAGCTCGGGCAGGCTCTTGGGAAGCTCGCCCTCGTCGCCGACGTTCGGCACGTTGAGTCCCGTGACAACCACGGCAACGGTGATGAGCAGGATGGCGACCAGTGGCGCAGGCACGACCCTGGTCATGCGCGGCATGCCGACCATGATGACGATTCCGACGGCGACCAGCGGGTAGACGAGCCACGGCACCCCGATCAGGTGCGGCAGCTGCGCGGTGAAGATCAGGATCGCGAGGGCATTGACGAATCCGACCATGACACTGCGCGGGATGAATCTCATCAACTTCGCCACGCCCAGCAGACCCAGGGTCACCTGAAAAATGCCAGCCAGGATGACCGTTGCGATGAAATACTCCATCCCGTAGTCGCGCATGACGGGTGCAATCACCAGCGCGACGGCTCCGGTGGCGGCCGTGATCATGGCGGGACGCCCGCCGAGGAACGAGATCGAAACGGCCATCACGAAGGATGAGAAGAGCCCGACTCGCGGGTCGACCCCGGCGATGATCGAGAACGAGATGGCCTCAGGGATCAGCGCCATGGCGACGACCAGCCCCGCGAGAACCTCACGGGTGAGAATTCGTGGCGACCGGAGTGCGGTCAAGACAGATGGGTCGGCTTTGTAGCGGTTTTTCTCAGACGTTTTTGCGGCGATAGCCATGGAAGGCCTCCAGAGGGTCCGGCCTTCTACGCGAAGACGGTTGCGGTGGTATCGATTCAGCGCAGCGTCGCGCACAGCACGCGGCGAAGCCTTGTGACGACTGTGAGCCGGCGTGAGGGGAATAGGGCACCCGGTTAGGGAACTACTGAACTCTACCCTAACGTAAGGGTTGAATCGAAAGGGGTCGAGCGTGGTTGGAGCAACGGGCACCATGCATATCGGCGAGCTTGCCGAGCGCAGCGGCCTCTCCCTGCGCTCCCTGCGCCACTATGACGAGATCGGTCTCGTTTCAGCGTCAGGTCGCACCGAGGGTGGATTCCGCCTGTACACAGACAGTGACTACGACCGTTTGATCCTCATCCGCCGCATGAAACCGCTGGGTTTCAGCCTCGAACAGATGGCGGAGCTCCTGGAGATCATCGATGCCCTTGCCGGGGCCTCCGTCGACGACGCGAGCGACCTTCGATCACGGCTCGCGGCGTTCGTTGAGGAGACGATCGCGAGGCGGGAAACATTGCGCACCCAGCTCGGAATGGCGGATGAATTTCTGGCGCTGCTCCAAGCCCGCGAGACCCTCTGATGGCAGACACGCGTCATGATGAGCATGGCCGCGGAATCGACCGCAGTGCCGAGAGTGAGAGGAATGCTGTGCCCCGCACCGTCATCATCGCCCCGGATTCGTTCAAGGGATCGCTATCGGCGGCCGAGGCAGCCGAGGCGATCGCGGAGGGATGGCGTGGGGTGCGGCCGCAGGACGCACTCATCCTGATGCCGCAGGCGGATGGCGGCGAGGGAACACTCGATGCCATCGAGGCGAGCGTGCCCGGCGCGGTGCGCCACGAGGTCGGCACCGTGACCGGCCCGGACGGCAGGCCCACACCGGGCGCCTGGCTCGAGTTGCCGGGCAACGTGGCCGTGGTCGAACTCGCGCAACCCAGCGGGTTGCCGCTGATGGCGACCCCGGATGCCATGGCGGCAACTACCCGCGGACTTGGCGAGGTGATCGGACACGCCCTCGATTCGGGCGCGCGGTCGCTCGTGATCGGGTTGGGTGGTTCAGCCTCGACCGACGCGGCATCCGGCGCGCTGATGGCTCTCGGTCTGCGGCTGACAGACAGTCACGGCCAGCCCATCGCGGATGGCGGGCGCGCCCTCGCAAGCGTCGCGAGCATCGACCGCAGCGGCCTGGCAGTGCCCGACAGCGTCACGCTGCTCACCGACGTTGACGCTCCACTGCTGGGGAAGCACGGCGCTTCCGCCATCTTCGGCCCGCAGAAGGGCGCCACTGCCGCCCAGGTCACCGAACTGGACGCTGCGCTCGCCCATTTCGCAGAGCTGTTCGGCGGGGACCACACTGCCGCGGGGGCCGGAGCCGCCGGTGGTGCGGGCTGGGGCTTCGCTACAGCGTGGGGAGCCACGATCATGTCCGGCGCCGACTACATCGCCGACCTCGGCGGACTCACCAACGCCATTCGGTCGGCAGACCTCCTGCTCACCGGTGAAGGGCGCTTCGATTCCCAGTCGCTCGGCGGCAAGGTCGTGGGGCAGCTGCTCGGAACGGCGACCAACGCCGGGGTGCCCGTCGGCGTTATTGCCGGTCAGGTGAGCATTGAGACTGAATTGTGGACATCGTCACTCACGGAGCTTGCTGGATCGGCACAGGCCGCGATGGGAGATCCCGCGCACTGGCTGACCCAGGCCGGCGCGCGAGCCGCGCGCGAACTAGTCGGCGTGTGACTCGAGGAACTCGTAGAGCTCGCGGTCGTCTACCCCGGGAAACGTGCCGGCCGGCAGGGGCGACAACACGTGCGCGTGCAGCTTCGCGCTCGACCATGCCTTGCCCGACCAGCGCTCGGTGAGACGGGAATCCGGCCGTCGGCAGCACGTTTCGTCCGGACAGGTCGACGACATCCGGTTGGTCGTTTCCCGGCCACGAAACCACTTCGAGTGGGCGAACGGAACCCCGATCGAGATCGAGAATTCGCCGGAATCGGTCGTTCCGGTCTGCGTCGATTCGAAGAACGTGCCCTCCGGCGTATCGGTGTACTGGTAGAACTCAGTCGTGCGGCTGGTGCGCGTAAAGGCGGTGCGGGCACTCCAGTTTCTGCACACGAATTGTCCTTCAGTCGAGCCGGTGACATCCACCGGAAGCCGAAGCGAGTCATTCTCGTAGGCCTTCGCAACCGCCCCATCATCGCCGACCCGCAGGAAGTGCACTTCGAGTCCGAGATGCGTCGTCGCCAGGTTGGTGAAGCGAAGTGCTGCGGCCTCGTGAGTAACACCGAAGGCGTCACGGAAGTCTTCGACGGCGATGTTGCGATCGGATTTTGCCTGACTGAGGAATTCGACGGACTGCCGCTGCGGCATCAGCACCGCTGCGGCGAAGTAGTTGATCTCGAGCCGCTGCAACAGGAAGTCGGCGTACGTGACGGGAGTCTCGTGACCCAGGACGCGGTGTCCCATGGCCTGAAGCGCCATACCTCGCAAGCCGTGCCCGCCCGGAATTGAGGCTGGCGGGAGGTAGATGCGGCCGTTGGCGAGGTCCGTCACCGATCGTGCGGAATGCGGGAGGTCGTGAACGTGCACGAGCTCGAAGCCCAGCTTTTCGGCCATTCTGGTGACCGTGCGGTGGGTCAATGCGCCGGTCGTGTGGCCGACGTCCGTCAACAGCTTCTCGCTGACATTTTCGATTGCTGGCAGGTAGTTATCGACAGTTCGCATGTACTGGCGCAGTTCGGTGTTGGCACGACGGGCTTCTTCGGGTGTTGCAATGGCTTCCCGCGCTCGACGGGCGAGTTCGCGGTGCAATCCCACGAGAGCCTCGAGCGTCTCGTCACTCGTGCCCTTCGAGGGGCGGATGCCTGGCAATCCCAGCGAGGCGTAAACACTGCTGTGCTGCGCGCGGTCGAGCTCGATCTCGAGGGCCGCGCGTTTGCTCGGCGGCGCTTCGTCGAGCAAATCTGCCAGCTGCACACCGGAGGCACCGGCGATGGCGGAAAGCAGGGTGAGTCGCGGCTCTCTCCGCCCGTTTTCCATCAGCGATAGCTGACTGCCCGCGATGCCGACCTTCTCCCCCAACTGGTCGAGAGTCATTCCCGCCGCCGTCCGAAAGTGGCGGATGCGCTGGCCGAGGGTCACAAGATCATTCACACGTTCACCATAGCGAAAGATACGAAGATCTTTCTCCCAGAAAAGCGGATGAATGCGCTCAGAGTTCATTCATAGTTGAAGAACACCACATTATTGATCGGAGAAGCACAGCATGAGCATCGCAGAGCTGACGTCAATTGATTTCATCACCCCCGATGGCGTACCGGAATCGGTCACCTCGTGGGTCACCGAGATCGCAGCACTCACCATGCCCGACCACATTGTGTGGTGCGATGGCTCCCAGGCCGAGGTGGACGCCTTCACCCACATGATGGTCGCCTCCGGAACCCTGACCCGACTCAACGCTGAGTACCGGCCATACAGCTTCCTCGCTCGCAGCGATCCGAAGGATGTCGCGAGGGTCGAGTCGCGCACGTTCATCTGCTCGGAAGACCCCGACGATGCTGGCCCCACCAATAACTGGTGCGATCCGGCCGAGATGCGCTCGACTCTCGATCCGCTGTTCCTCGGAAGCATGCGTGGCCGCACGATGTACGTCGTGCCCTTCTCGATGGGCCCACTCGGCTCACCCCTCTCACGCCTGGGCGTGCAGGTCACCGACTCCCCCTACGTCGCCTGCAGCATGGGGATCATGACCCGCATGGGCTCGCAGGCGCTCTCGCTGATCGGAGAAGACACCAAGTGGGTGCGCGCCATCCACAGTGTCGGAGCGCCGCTTCAAGCAGGCCAGGCCGACGTGCCGTGGCCATCCAACGACACCAAGTACATCAGCCACTTCCCCGAGACCCGCGAAATCTGGTCGTTCGGATCCGCCTACGGCGGCAACGCCATCCTCGCGAAGAAGGCCTTCGCGCTGCGCATCGCCTCGGTGATGGCTCGCGAGGAGGGGTGGCTCGCTGAGCACATGCTCATCATCAAGATCACGAACCCACGCGGACGGGTGTTTCATGTCGCCGCCGCCTTCCCGAGCGCCTGCGGCAAGACGAATCTCGCGATGTTGCAGTCCACCATTCCCGGCTGGACCGTTGAGACGATCGGGGACGACATTGCCTGGATGGGTCGCGGCACCGATGGCCGCCTCCGCGCCATCAACCCCGAGGCGGGTTTCTTCGGCGTCGCTCCCGGCACGGGCTGGAAGAGCAACCCGACGGCGATGAACACCATTTGGGGCAACACCATCTTCACCAATGTCGCGCTGCGTGATGACGGCGATATCTGGTGGGAGGGAATGAGCGACGCAGTCCCCCGGCACCTGATCGACTGGGAGGGTAAAGACTGGACTCCCGAATCGGGTCGTCCGGCCGCTCACCCGAACTCACGATTCACCGTTGCCGCGAAGCAATGCCCGAGCATTTCGGATGATTGGGAAGACCCCAAGGGCGTCGTTATCGACGCGATAATCTTCGGCGGTCGCCGCGCGACCAACGTGCCGCTAGTGGTGGAGGCACGGGACTGGGAGCATGGCGTCTACATGGGTGCCACGATCTCATCCGAGCGGACGGCGGCCGCCGAAGGCACAGTGGGCGAATTGCGGCGCGACCCGTTCGCCATGATGCCGTTCGTCGGGTACAACATGGCCGACCACTGGGCCCACTGGCTGAAGATTGGGGCAGGGCTGCGCACCTCGGGCAGCGTCCCGCGCATCTTCCAGGTCAACTGGTTCCGCAAGGGTTCAGACGGATCGTTCCTGTGGCCGGGTTTCGGCGAGAACTCGCGGGTTCTTGAGTGGATCCTCGAGCGGGTCGATGGCCAGGTCGCCGCCAAGGACAGCCCGATCGGGCTACTCCCCCTCGAGGGAGCTCTCAATGTCGACGGTCTCGATGTGTCAGAGGATGACCTCGCCGAGCTGTTCGCGATCGATAAGGACCAGTGGCGCGGCGAGGCCGACTCGACCGAGGAATTCTTCGCGACCTTCGGAGAGCGAGTCCCGGCCGCAGTGCACAAGCAGCTCGCGCTCCTCCGGGAAAAATTGGGCTAGCCCCAACGTTTCCCGCCGGTCGGTCGTCTTAGTAGGTGTGACCACCACTACATTCGATTCGACCACCCCTCTCGGGGCGGCATTTCCGGAGAGGCGTGGCGTGGCCAGGACCAGGAGCGACGCACCGGGTTGGGAAGGGATCCTCACCCGGCTCGTCGCCGAGCGCGGTGACGCCCTGACCCGCTACGCGTATCTGGTGTCTGGCAGTGAGGATGACGCCTCAGACCTCGTGCAGGAGGCGCTGGTGAAGACGTTCGGTCGGCTTCGCAACGGCTTCACGATCGCGAGCGCGGAAGCCTACGTGCGACGCACGATCCTGAACACTTTCCTGGATGGCGGGCGGCGCACCAGCAACTGGCGCAAGATCGCGCACCTGCAGGCGTCGCCCGAGGTCACGGAGGCGGCTGACGCATCGACCGATGCCAGCGTCGACCTTCGTCATCAACTCATGCGACTCACTCCCCGCGAGCGCGCCTGCGTTGTGCTGCGCTACTACGAAGACCTCACCGTGGCGTCCATCGCCGACGAACTCGAAATCAGCCAGGGAGCCGTCAAGCGCTACCTCAGCGACGCGCTCGCGAAGATGGCCGTCTCCCTCACCAGCGAAACCGAGCGCTCACTTCGGGATGAATCACGAGACTCAACGACGGGGGCGACTCATGCCCAGTGAACAAGACCTGCGCGACCTCTTCGCTTCGAGCGATGGGCCTCGCAACACGATTGATCCGAAACGGGTCATCGCCAGAAGCCGGGGCCGACGACTCCCCCGCCAAATAGTGGCCGGGGCTGCGGGTGCGCTCGCCATCGTCGGCATTGCGACTGTCGCCGTGCAGACCTCCCAGTTCTCGTCGCCGGCGATGATGACCTCACAGGGCGAGGCAGACAGTGGCCCATCCATCGAGGCCGGTGCGCCGCAGGAATCGTCTGACTCCGCCATCAAGCGCGCGCCCGCCGAGCGCCTCAACCTGTGCGAGGGAAGCCTCGCGGAGGCTGCGCCCAGCTTCTACGGCCTGCAGCTGGATGTCGCCTTCCCCGCTGAAGCACCGGCAGGAACCGACCCGGTGATGGGTACAGTGCGGCTCACCAACACGAGTTCCACGCGGGTCATGGGCTATTCCAACGCGACTCCCGCCCTGACGCTGTCGCAGGACGGCGTGGTGCTGTGGCACAGCAACGGCCCCATGATCATGTCGCTCGCCATCATCGATCTTGAGCCGGGGGCATCCATGGAATACCAGTCATCGTTCACCCCAGTGCGCTGCGAGGTTGCCGACGACCTGGAGGCGTCATTCCGCGATGAATTGCCCGCCGTGCCGGCGGGCGAGTACGACCTGTCGGCTGCGATCGACTTCACCGCCGACAGCTCGATGATCCGCCCGGACACTCCCGAGCTCGACCTCGTTGGCGGCCCGCTGTCGCCGATCACGCTCCGCTAGCGCCCGCTCCCCGTAAATGCCGAAGGACCGTCGTCACACCATTGTGCCGACGGTCCGTTCGTGACACCGACCCTAGCCGATGGCCGTCAGACGGTGAAGTTTGCCCGAATCTCGTGACCGGAATGTGATCGCTAGGCTGGAAACGCAGTATCGACGTCATGCTCTAGATCAGAAGGAGTCTGCGATGTGGCCAAAACTGTGGGCAAGTGTTGCGCTCGCGGCCGGCAGCCTGCTGCTTTTGGCCCCGGCTGCCCATGCCGAGGATCCTGTCGACCTCCGCGGCGCCTACGTGCTCGACACCGTGGGCGCGATCGCCGGCGACGAGGAGGGGGTGCGGGCCGCGATCGATTCGCTGTACGAGCGCAGCCGCATCCAATTGTTCGTCGTCTATGTCGACACCTTCACCGGCGCAGCTGACGGCGACTGGGCGACACAGACAGCGCTTCGGAACGGCCTCGGCAGCAGCGACATGCTGCTGGCCATCGCTATTCAGGACCGCAATTTCGAGATCTCGGTCGCTGACGACTTCACTCTCAACGATGCCCAGCTGAGCAGGGTGGAGTCGGATTCCTTGATCCCGCTGTTGCGCGACGATCGCTGGGCTGAGGCCGTAATCGCTTCAGCCGACGGATATGCGGCGGAAGCTACGGGAGTAGTCGGACCGTTCACACCGAAGGGGTCGAACATGCCGGTGGACGACAGCGCCCCTGCAGCGACCATCCCGGTGTTGCCGATCGTGGGCGGGGTGGTCGTGATCGGGGCCGGGGTGTTCATATTCTCCCGA
This sequence comes from Salinibacterium sp. G-O1, assembly GCF_030063305.1. Classification (GTDB taxonomy): domain Bacteria; phylum Actinomycetota; class Actinomycetes; order Actinomycetales; family Microbacteriaceae; genus Rhodoglobus. The sequence goes on along the minus strand of NZ_JASISV010000001.1, from coordinate 1,089,859 downwards.
ATGAGACGACGTCGCTCAGCGGGCGTGGGCTCTTCCGTCACCGGCCAACTGTCGCAAAGCGAGCTCGACAGGCGCGCGGCCAGCCTGCTGGTGCAGCTGGATGACTCGCTCAAGACGAGCGAGCAAGAGCTGGGGTTCGCCGTGGCCCAGTTCGGCGACGAGGCGACCACAGACTTTTCCGCGGCGCTCGCCAGCGCCAGGGTCAAGGTGGCCGAGGCATTCAGGCTCAGACAGAAACTGGACGACTCGGAACCTGATTCGGATGATGAGAAGCGCGAATGGACGACGAAAATCATCGACCTGTGCGAGGCAGCCGATGCCGAGCTCGACGCGCAGGCCGACGCTTTCGACGAGTTGAGAGCGCTGGAAAAGGATGCCCCGCGCGCGGTGGAGCAACTTCGAGCGGGCATGCCCGCGGCACGCGAACGGCTCGATTCCGCGAGGGTGGCCCTGACCCGGCTGGAGAGCGCATACTCACTCGCCGCGACCCAACAGGTGCACGACAACATCGACCAGGCAACGAAACTCCTTGAGTTCGCCACGGCGACAATTCAGGACGCCCAGCGGGCCATCGACGCTGGCACGTTGAGTGAGGCGGCGGTCGCCATCCGGTCGGCGCAGGCATCCCTCGACCAGATCGGCCAACTCAGTGCCGCTATCGACACCCTCGCGGAGAACCTCGCCGAGGCAAATACCGCTCTCGAGGCGGCACTGGCCGACACCAGAGGCGACATTGCTGCGGCGAAAGCCCTGCCGCTCGACGCGGTGAGTTCGGGAATGGAAACGCAGATCGCCGCCGCCGAAGCAGCGCTCGACTCGACGGACGCCACCGACCCGATCGCAAGTCTGCCCGCGCTCGCGAAGGCCAACGGCGAACTGGAACAGGTATTCACTCGGGTGCGGGACGGCCAGCAGCAGGTCGAGAAGGCCAGAGGCATGCTCGACGCGACGCTGGCCGCCACGCGAGCACAGCTGGCCAGCGCCAACGATTTCATCGCCACCCGCCGCGGCGGCATCGGCGACACCGCTCGCACTCGCGCGAGTGAAGCAGACCGGCACCTCGCGCAGGCGACGGCGCTGGCCGTCACCGATCCGGTGGCCGCCCTTGCGGAGGCTCAGCGGGCAAGCGAACTCGCCGGAAGTGCCCTGCAGTATGCGCGTGCCGACGTCTCGAATTTCCAGGTTCAGCAGCGCGGATACGGCGGCAACTCCTACGCTGGCAGCGACGGCGCCGATCTCGGCGGTATCGTCAGCGACTGGCTTTTCGGTGGCGGCGGAGGCGGCGGAGGCGGCTGGAGCGGCGGAGGGTCCGGCAGCCGAAGCAGCAACCGCTCGAGTAGCTCCCGAACCTCGCGATCCAGCTCTTTCGGCGGCAGCTCGCGCAGCTCATCTCGCGGCAGTAGTGGTCGCAGCAGCCGCGGCGGTAGGTTCTAGGCAGGCTTTCGCACATCCACTCCACCCCACGAAAGGCACATGTTCATGGCAAAGCAGACAATTCTCGGGCGCATCTCCCAGCTCCTGAAAGCCAACGTCAACAACCTGATCGACCAGGCCGAAGATCCTCAGCTCATGCTCGACCAGCTCGTGCGTGACTTCACCAACAGCATCGCCGAGGCCGAAAGCGCGGTGGCGCAGACCATCGGAAACCTGCGCCTCATGGAGCAGGACCACGCGGAGGATGTCGCCAACGCCGCCGATTGGGGCCGCAAGGCGCTCGCTGCCAGCAACAAGGCCGACGAGCTGCGCACGGCAGGCAACACCGGCGATGCCGACAAGTTCGACAACCTTGCGAAGATCGCGCTGCAGCGCCAGGTCTCCTCTGAGAACGAGGCACGTGGCGCAGAACCGACTATCGCGTCGCAGACGACGACGGTCGACGCCCTGAAAAAGGGGCTAGACGGCATGCACGTCAAGCTGTCGCAGCTCATTGCCAAGCGCGACGAGCTGGTGGCCCGCTCCAAGACCGCGGAGGCCCAGGGTCAGGTGCTCGACGCGATCAAGTCGATCGACCTGCTGGATCCCACCAGCGAGCTCGGTCGATTCGAAGACAAGATCCGCCGCGAAGAGGCCAAGGTCGCCGGTCAGCAGGAGCTCGCAGCATCCAGCCTCGATGCTCAGTTCGAGGGTCTGGAAGACATCAGCGAGCAGGCCGAGGTAGACGCACGTCTCGCCGCGCTGAAGGCTGGCGGGGCTGCACCGCAGGCCATCGGCCAGTAGTAGAAACGTCAGGGCGGTCGACCTCGGTCGGCCGCCCTTTCGCATGCCACGGAGCCAAACCTCGCGCGGGCCACGCGATAAGGTTCTCGCATGCCAGCCACTTTCGTCGTAGTGCCCCAGTGGCAGGGTTCCGGTTCGTCTCGCGCCATGCGTTTGGTCGATGGTGCCGAGGCAATCAGGGGCGACCTGCCATCGTCATCAACCGTGGTTGTCGACATTCCCCTCGAAGCCGGAGATGCCCAGGGCACGGGCGTTCACCGGTTGAGTTCGATCATGATGGTGCGGGATCGCCTCGCGCACTCCCTGCGAGAAGCCGACGGCACCGCAATCACGATCGGTGGAGACTGCGGAGTCGAGCTCGCCGCCATCAGCCATGCCCTCCAGAAACCGGATGTCGCGGTCGTCTGGTTCGACGCGCATCCCGACCTGAACACGCCGCAGTCGAGCACGTCCGGGGCGTTCACCGGCATGGTGCTGCGCACGCTCATGGGCGAGGGGCCCGAGCAGCTCGTGCCAAGCGCCACCCTGCAGCCGTCCCGCGTGGTGTTGGCGGGGGCGCGCTCCTTCGACCCGGGAGAGGACGCCTTCGTCGAAGAGAAGAACATCAGGTGCGTCGAGGCCGGCAGCGTGAGCGCCGAGACGCTGATTGCCGCGGTCGAGGCGACGGGCGCGACATCCGTCTACATTCACATCGACCTCGACGTCATCGACTCTGCCGACTTCACCGGCCTCGGCTCTCCTCAGCCATTCGGTGTGACGGCAACGACGCTTGTCGAGACGGTGAAGGGGCTGCTGGAGCGCTACCCGCTTGCGGGCGCCGGCGTGACCGAATTCGCACCGGCATCCATCGCTGAGTCGGCTGACGACATGCCCACGATCCTCAGGATCATCGGCGCCCTCAACTCGGCGGCCTAAACCGGCCGTCCTTCCGGCGCCCACCGGGCGGCCCGTAGTGTGGAAGCATGACCGCCAACGATGACGAGACAACTGCAACGCCCCGCATAACCGTCGAGCGTGAGGGCCACATCCTACTCATCGGTCTCAACCGGATAGACAAGCGCAACGCGGCCGATCTGCAGATGCTCCAGGAGTTGTCGCTCGCATACGGAGTGCTCGAGCGCGACCCCGAGCTGCGGGTCGGCTTTGTTTTTGCGCACGGCGACCACTTCACCGGAGGACTCGACCTCGCCGACGTCGGCCCGCGCATCGACGCGAATGGCCTCGACAGTGTTCCCGAGGGTGGGATCAACCCGTGGCAGGTCTCCGGCGAGCAGCTCACGAAACCCGTCGTCATTGCGGTGCAGGGCACATGCCTGACCCTCGGCATTGAGCTGATGCTCGCGAGCGACGTCGTGGTTGCCGCAGACAGCACAGTGTTTGGGCAGATCGAGGTCGGCCGCGGGATCCTGCCCTTCGGTGGCGCCACCATCCGGTTTCCCCGGGCAGTTGGTTGGGGCAATGCCATGCGATGGGTGCTCACTGGCGACACGTTCCCGATCGCCGAAGCGCATCGCATCGGGCTGGTGCAGGAGGTGGTGCCGCACGGTGAGCAGTACGCGCGCGGGCTGGAGATCGCTGGCCGCATCGCCGCGCAGGCCCCGCTCGCTGTTCAGGCTGCCCTGGCGAATGCGCGCATCGCGGTCAGGCAGGGGGATGCCGCTGCCGAAGCCGCGCTGCAGCCCGAACTGGTGCGTCTGGTTCAGACGGAGGATGCCCGCATCGGCATGGAGTCGTTCATCACCCGGCAGCCCGCGAATTTCATCGGTCGCTAACCGCAATCTCAACCACCCACTCTCACCAGGAGCTGATCGTGAACGCATCCCCCCAAACCCACTTCGACGTAATTGTCATCGGCGCAGGCGCGGTTGCCGAGAACGTAGCCGACCGAATCGTGCAGGGCGGGTTCACCGCTGTCGTCGTCGAAAGTGAACTCGTCGGGGGCGACTGCTCATACTGGGCGTGCATGCCGTCGAAGACGCTGATCCGCAGCGGCATGGCGCTCAGGGCTGCGAAACGGGTGGGTGGCGCGAAGCAGGCGGTGAGCGGCGAGCTGGATGTGGCGGCCGTGCTGGCCCGCAGGAACAGCTTCACTCACGACTGGGACGACCAGAGCCAGGTGGACTGGCTCGACAGCGCTGGCATCGCCCTGGTGCGCGGCCACGGCCGGCTCAGTGGCGTCAAAGAGGTCACCGTCACCGCGAGCGACGGAGCCAGGACCGTGCTCAGCGCCACCCACGCTGTCGTCGTCTGCACCGGCTCAGACCCCATGTTGCCCGACATCGACGGCCTCAAGGATGCCCAGCCCTGGACCCCGCGCGACGCGACGAGCGCCCAGACGGCCCCGGCGAGCCTCGCCATCATCGGGGGTGGAGTCGTCGGCGTTGAGATGGCGACCGCGTATGTCAGCTTCGGCACGAAGGTCACCCTCCTCAGCCGAAGTGGGCTGCTGCAGGGCCAGGAGGACTTCGCAGGCGAGCTGGTCGCGGCGAGCCTCACCGAGCTCGGAGTCGACATCCGCATAGCGTCACCCACGAAGGTGGAGGCGACAGCGGACGGCTTCGCGATCACGATCGACGGCGAGGTACTGCAGGCCGAGAAGCTGCTCGTCTCGACGGGCAGGGTGCCACGGACATCCGATATCGGCCTGGAGGTTGTCGGACTCACCCCCGGCGACTGGATCGACGTGGATGACACGATGAAGGCCAGGGGCAGCGACTGGCTGTACGCCGCCGGAGACGTGAACCACCGTGCGCTGCTGACGCACCAGGGCAAATACCAGGCCCGCGCCGTCGGCGACGTCATCGTCGCCAGAGCGCTCGGCAACGACGTGGATGACGCGCCGTGGGGCGCCCACGTGGCCACCGCCGATCACGAGGCCGTGCCGCAGGTCACATTCAGCGAGCCCGAGGTCGCCTCCGTGGGACTGACCTCTAAGGCCGCACGTGATGCCGGTTACGAGATCAGGGTCGTCGACTACGAACTGGGCCACGTCGCCGGCGCGAGCGTTCAGGCCGATGGCTACACGGGCACGGCACGCATGGTCGTCGACGAGAAGCGTAAGGTGCTGCTCGGCGTGACCTTCGTCGGTCAGGACGTCAGCGAGATGCTGCAGGCCGCGACCGTCGCGATCGTCGGCGAGGTGCCCATCGATCGGCTGTGGCACGCGGTGCCCGCCTACCCCACGATGAACGAGATCTGGTTGCGGCTGCTCGAGACCTACGGCCGACCGGGCGCCTGAGCGCTGCGGCTCGCGTCCGCGCCCGCTTGTCACGTGCGCGCGTGTGCGCCCGTGCGCGGACGCGCCAAACGGGCGCGGTCGGCGCCCGGCCCGCGCGCTGAGGTCAGAAGTCGCTCAGGTTGCCGCGAAGCCCTCCGCCGCCGAACTCGGTACGGAGGATGCCGCGGCGACGCAGAATCGGAACCAGCTCGTCGAGCATCCGGTGCACTGTCACGGGGTGCAGGTCGCCCCACAGCAGGATGCCGTCGTTGTCGGCCGACTCCCCCAGGTCTTCGATGAGGTCGGCGAACTCTTCGGCCGTGCCCACAAACCCGCTGCGGTCGTTGATGCGGCCCAGCCGCGCCTGCTTGGCGAGCATCGCCCGCAACGGGGTGGTCGCCGGGTCGTACCCGCCCAGCAGGCGCTTGATGCTGCCCTGCGAGACGTGGTCTCCGAAGACGGAAAGGTCGAGCGGTGCGTCGAAGTCGAGCGTGGTGAGGTCTGTCTCGAGGTCGCTCGACTGGCGCTCGGCGACGTAGCGGATCGCCGCGTCATCCGGGTTCGCGGATGCCGCCACCAGCCGGTCGGCCTCCTCGGCGCTGGACACCAGCACAGGTTGTACGGCGAACAGGATCGTCACGTCGGCCGGGTCCCGCCCTTTCTGCCGGGCCGCCTCATGGATGCGCGCCCGATAGTCGCGGATGCTGGCCGAGTCGAGCGGCGCCAGGGCGAGCTGCACGTCGGAGTTGGCTCCGGCGAATCCCAGCCCGCGTCCCGAGCCTCCCGGGGAGATGATGAGCGGTTCACCGTCGGTGAACGGGATGTTGTTGAGGGGCCCGTCGAAGCTGAAATAGTCGCCGCGGTGCTGCACGGGGTCGAGCAGCGAGCCGTCGGCATATCGACCCTTCGCGGGATCGGCGATCAGTGATCCCTCCGGCCAGCTGCGCCACAGGTCACGGATGCCGCCGAGCCATTCTTCAGCGCGGTCGTAGGCGGCATCGTGCCCGAGCTGCTCTGTGCCGAAGTGGCGTGCGCTGCCGGTGTCGGTGACCACGTTGAGGCCGAGCCGGTGCCCGCTGAGGTGCTGCAGGCTGGCGAACTGTCGCGCCGCGGTGTACGGGTGGTACGCCGCGGGGTTGACCGTGGGCGCGACGCCGAGGTTCGAGGTCGCCGCGAACAGGTACGGCGCCAGCAGCAGTGGGTCGAGCTTCGGCCCACCGAAGGCCTGGCGAACACGCAGATCGATCGTGGAGGCGTTGCCGAGCGACAGCGCATCCTCGATGATCAGCAGGTCGAAGCCGCCCTGCTCGAGTTCGCGGGCGGCCTGCTGGTACAGCGCAGGGTCTGTCCACCGGTAGTTCCATTCGAGGTAGGGATGGCCCCACCCCTGTGGCCCGAATCCACGGGCGAGGAACCATCCGAGGTGCTGTTGCTTTGTCATGACATCACTGCCTCATCGCTCGTTGCGCGCACCGCGGCCAGCCCACGATCAAGATCCCGGATGAGGTCGGCCAGATCCTCGATCCCGATGGATAGTCGCAGCGTGCCCGGCCAGATCCCGCTCGCCTCAAGCTCGTCGTCGGTACGCAGATTGTGGCTCGTGGTGGCGGGGTGCAGGATGAGCGACCGCACGTCGCCGAGGTGCGTCATGTGGGTGACGGTCTGGAGCGCATTCACGAACGCCCGCGCCGCGTTCAGCCCACCCTTGAGCGTGAACGAGAACACCGCACCCTGGCCGTCGGGAAGGTAGCGCAGTGCGAGCTCGTGGAACGGGTTTGTTTCCAGTCCGGAGTAGTCGACCGACTGCACCTCGCTCTGGTCGTCCAGCCATCGGGCCACGCCGAGCGCGTTCTGCGATTGCTTCTCAACCCGCAGCGAGAGCGTCTCGATGCCCTGGGCAATGAGGAACGCGTTCAACGGCGATGGGGTGGGCCCGAACCGCAGCGCCATCACCTCGCGCAGGTAGCTGATGCGCGCGCTGCCGCCGGCTCGTTCCGCGAAGCTGGGCCCACCGAGCCTCCCCCGCTCGACGAGGTGCGGGAAGAGCGCGCCGGATCGCTCGGAGTCGAAGCGGCCGTTGTCGACCACGATGCCGCCGAGGGCCGCACCGTGCCCCGCGAGAAACTTGCTGGCCGAGTGGATGACGATATCCGCGCCATGCTCGAGCGGTCGAAGCAGATAGGGCGTCGCAAGGGTGTTGTCGATGATGAGCGGGATGCCGTGAGCGTGAGCGACGGAGGCGACGGCGGCGATGTCGAGGATGTCGTTCTTCGGATTGGGGATCGACTCGGCGAACAGCGCGCGCGTGTTGGGCTGGATGACCCGTTCCCACGCGAGCGGGTCGTTGGCGTCATCCACGAACGCGGTGTCGATGCCGTAGCGGGGTAGGTTGTCGATGAGAAAGCCGCGGGTGCCCTCATACAGGCTGGATGCCGAGACCAGATGATCTCCCGAGGCCAGCAGCCCGAGCAGGGTCACCGCGAGCGCCGCCTGCCCGCTTCCCACGAGCAGTGCCTCGGCACCACCCTCGAGGTCTGCGACAGCGCGCTCCACCGCCTCGTTGGTGGGGTTACATACCCGGGTGTAGGAGTATCCGTCGCCCGTGCTGAACAGTTCGGTGGCCTGGTCGAAGTCGTCGAGCACGAAACCGGCGGTCATGTAAATCGGCGTGACGCGCGGGTTCACCGAGCTGCCGCGCCGCGCCGAACCCGAGTGCAATTGGCGCGTGGCGAATCCGTCTCGCTCGTATGATTCGTCGTGCCCTGTCATTGCCGCAGCTCCCGGTGATGTTCTTCCCAACTTCTGTCAGGGTGCCATGCCCGGCAGAACGTCGGCCGATTGCTAAGCACTGTTACGGTGCGCGGTGTCAGCGCGCCACTTCGGAGTAGATGCCCAGCAGGCTCGCGGCGGCGGTCGCCCACGTGAAGCGCTCGGCGTGGGCGCGTGCGGTGAGTGCCATCGCCTCCCGGCGTTCGTGATCTTCGATCAGGATGGCGATCTCCGACGCCCAGTAGCGTGGATCCCGGGTGCCGAGCAGCAGCCCGGAGACCCCGTCGCTGACCGACTCGGCAAGCCCGCCGGTGCGATACGCGATCACGGGGGTTCCGGCCGCCGCTGACTCCAACGCCACCAGGCCGAAGGTCTCAGAGAACGACGGCATGATCGTCACGGCCGCAGCGGAGAGCAGGTCGGCGAGGGCGTCGCGATGAACCGCACCGACGAATCTGACATCGGATGCCACGCCCAGCTCGCTCGCGAGCAGCATCAGTTGCTCCACGAACGCTTCGTCCCCTGGGGTGACCTCTCCCGCCACGGCGAGGATGGGCGCCCAGCCGCGCATCGCGCGCAGCTCGGCGACCGCACGCACCGCGAGTTCGTGGCCTTTCAGCGGCTGCACCCGACCGACGATGACGACCAGCGGGCGGTCACCCTCGAGTCCGAGAGCCGTCCTGATGGCCTCGCGAGCGGCGTCGGGGCGGGGGCTGAACAGGCCGAGGTCGACGCCCGGCGGCACGATCCACGTGCGATTGGCCGGGGCGCCAGCAAGGTCGATGAGCGCCGTCGCTTCGGCCGATGACGCTGCGATGATCGCATCGGCCTGATTGGCGATGAACATCTCGCTGCGCACACGCTGCTCAGGCTCCTGTGCTGCCCCGGGGGCTGCGAGAGCATTCTTCATTGCGCCGATCGTGTGAAAGCTCTGCACCAGCGGAAGCTGCAGTTCGAGTGACACCGGCAGCACCGCGATGCCACTCAGCCAATAGTGCGCGTGCATGAGATCCCACGGTCTGGAGACGCTGCGGGCCAGTCGCGCAACCCCCTCGCCAAACTCGTCAGTGACCTCAGGCAGCCGACCCTTGGGGAGCACTCCGGGAGGCCCGGCGGCAACCTCGTGCAGGGTGACGCCGGGCAACAGCTGTCTCGTGCCGGGTTCTCCCTCGGCGCGGGTGATGAGATCCACCTGCACCTCGCGAATCGCAAGCTCGGCAGCAACACCGAGAACGGCAATGTTGAGCCCGCCAGCATCTCCGGTGCCCGCCTGGGCGACCGGGGACGTATGCATGGAGATCATCGCCACGTGCTGAATGCCTGCGACCATGCAGCCACTGTATTCTGCGAACCATGCCGACCGATGAATCCCGCTCCGCTGAGTCCCCGGCTCGCGCTGCCGGTGGCATTGTGCGCCGCCTTAGCCGGCTCGGTTGGCTGCGCGCCATCCTGCTCCATCCGGTCGTGGCACGCCCGGGCTTCTGGTTCGCGACAGCATGCGCGTGGGTCTGGGGTGGGGTGCTCGGGCGATTCAGGATGCGGCGCGCCGGAACTCTGGTCGTGGCATCCGGATTGCCGAAATGGGCTTACGGTCGAGGTGGGACCACGATTGGCGCGGTGTACCTCACGACGAACAATACGAGCCCTCGTGTGCTCGAGCACGAGGCCGTGCACTGCGCCCAATGGAAGAAGTACGGTCTTGCACTCATCCCGCTCTATCTTGATGCCGGGCGGGATGCGAGACTCAACCGTTTCGAGATCGAGGCGGGACTGGCGAAGGGTGGCTACGGCCGATGACGAAGACTGTGGTGATCACCGGGGCGAGTTCCGGGATCGGGGCGAATGCCGCTGGCCGGCTCGCGGCCGAGGGCTGGGAGGTCGCGGTTGTCGGCCGCAACCCCGAGCGCACCCGCAAGGTCGCCGCCGATATCGGTGGCACCCCGTTTCTGGCGGACTACGACCGTCTCGACGATGTGCGTGCTCTGGCCCAGAGGCTGCTCGAGCGCTACGAACGCATCGATGTGCTGGCCAACAACGCCGGCGGACTGATCCACGAGCGTGGTGTGTCTGCCGACGGTTTCGAGCGCACCATCCAGCACAACCACCTCGCACCGTTCCTGTTGACCAACCTGCTGATGCCGAAGCTGGTGGCGAGCAAGGCCAAGGTGATCGGCTCTGCGAGCATCGCCAACGCGTTCGGCGACCTGCGCATCGATGACCTGCAATGGAAGAAGCGCGCGTGGCTGGGCGGCTGGAAGGCCTACGGTACGTCGAAGATCGCGACGATCCTGTTCACACAATCGCTGGCGGCTCGAGGTCTCGAGGCCTACAGCTTCCACCCGGGGACGGTAGCGACCGGCTTCGGCAGCGATTCGCCGGTCATGAAGGCTGCGAAATTCCTGTCCGGCGGCCACTGGGGCATCTCGGCGGAACAGGGTGCGACCCCTCTCGTTCATCTGGCGACTGTCGAGAGCGTGGAGGCGGCGAATGGCACATACTTCGACGGGCTGAAGCCGGACGGACGCACGCACAAGAGCGCTAACACCGCGGGCAACGCAGAGGCTCTCTGGACGGCGAGCGCGCTGCTGGTGGGCCTGAGGCCCAGCAGGCTTCCTGCTAGTTCGAGCTGAGCAGTCTGGCCTGACCGTCTGACGCGATCCACGAGTAGACGGTGCTCTCGCCGAAGGCGCTGACGGGCAGCATCTCGGCGAGCCAGGCATCGACCGAACGTCGCATTGCCTGTCCTCTGTCGCGAACCAGCCAGCACACGGCGAACCTGCCAGGGGCTGCGATCAGCTCGATGTCGGCTTCCGACTGCACCTCAATGAACACCTGGCCGCGGGATTTGGCCGGAAGGGTCGCGAGGATCACCTTGATGGTGTCGAGCGCGTGCTCATCCCCCGCGAGCAACAGCCGGTCGGCGTCTCTGGGGTTCCAGGCGATGCTGGCGGCGTAAGTCTCAGGGGTGATCATGTCATTCCAGTATAGGCATGCCTTACCTAACGTTGGGCACCCTAAGACGATTCACAGCCTCGACGCGGTCACCACTGCGGAGGGTGCCTGTGCTGCCAGGAGCAGCGGCGCTCGAGCTGGGCTCCGATCGCCAGCAGCACGTCTTCGCGCCCCGGACGGCCGATGAGCTGCACCCCCATCGGCAGGCCCTCAGCCGTCATCGACAGGGGCAGGGTGATTGCGGGAAGACCGCTGACATTCACGAAACTCGTCCACGGCGTGTACTGCACCTGCTGGGCGAAGTTCAGCTCGGGGTCATCCTGGCTGTACCAGCCGACCGGGCGCGGGGTCATCGCAAGTGACGGGGTCAGGATCGCATCGTACGACGCGAACTGATGGATGACGCTGCGCTCGAACATCGCGAGCTGCTGCAGCGCGGTCGCCAGGTGACGCGCATCCAGCTCGCGCCCGCGGGCGACCAGCCAGCGCGTGAGCGGCTCGAGCAACTCGAGCTGTTCGCCCTCTGCGGGGATATTGGCGGCCCCCGCCTGCCAGATCGCGCGAAAGGCTGGAGCGTAGCTGGGGTCACTCTGCAACCGGATCTCCTCGAGACCGTGGCCGAGCGCATCCAGGTGTTTCGTCGCGAACTCGAGCGCCTCGGCAGCCTCCGGTGACACGGTGATGTCGTAGGCGTCATCCCAGGGCGAGGTGGTCATGACTCCGAGCTGGAATCTGCCCTCGCCTCGCACCGCGGCGTCTAACAGCGGGCCGCCGTCCCAACTGGGCGGGCCGACCGACCACGGGGATGGCCCCGAGATCGCATCGAGCAGCAGCGCAGCGTCGGCGACCGTGCGCGCCAGCGGGCCGGAGGCGACGAGCCCGCCCAGCGAGAGGAACCCTGACCCCGTCGGAACGCGTCCCCTGGACGGTTTCAACCCGACCAGCCCGGTCGCCGCTGCCGGAATGCGGATGGAGCCACCGCCGTCAGAGCCGGGGGCGACGGGAAGCAACCCGGCCGCCACGGCAACGCCCGCTCCCCCGCTGCTGCCTCCTGCGCCGAGCGTCACGTCCCACGGGGTGCGTGCGGGAGGCGCGACGAGCGATTCGGTGTAGGCGGGCAGCCCGAATTCGGGTGCGTTGGTCTTGCCGAGACTGATGCCGCCGGCCTCGTCCATGGCCACGACGATGTCGTCTGACTCTTCGGGCACGAAATCGTTCATGAGCCTGGAGCCGAACGTGGTGCGCACACCGGCTCGCTGCCAGAGGTCTTTGTCACCCAACGGCAGTCCCCACAGTGCGGCCGACTTCGGTACGTGCTGCTCGAGGTGACGAGCGCGCGAGAGTGCGGCATCCGGCGTCACTGTGGTGAAGGCGCCCAACTCGCTGTCGAGTCGCTCTATGCGTTCGAGGTAGTGGGTGGCGAGCTCGGTGGGCGTCACCTCACCGCGTCGAAGCCAGTCGAGCTGTTCCAGGGCGGTGAGGTGATGAAGTTCGAACACTTTCCGAGCCTAGGTCTTGACACGGCTGACGCAACATGGTTGGTTAGTCACTGAACCAACTAACCAACTCACCGGAAGGAGGGTCTCCTTGGACGAGTCTCGCCCGATCTTCACTCAGATTGCTGAACAGATCGAGAACGACATCATCACCGGCGTCATGGCCGAAGAAAGCCAGGTGCCATCCATCAATGAGATTGCGGTCTTCTATCGCATCAATCCGGCGACCGCCCTCAAGGGCGTGAACCTGCTCGTTGACGACGGTGCGATCTACAAGAAAAGAGGCATTGGCATGTTTGTCGCCAGCGGCGCCAGGGAGCGCCTCGTGCAACAACGACGAGAACAGTTCCCTGTGGATTTCATCCGCCCCCTCATCGCCGAAGCTATGAAACTCGGCATCACCGCAGACCAGCTCACCGCCATGCTCACGAAGGAAGGTACGCCATGACGACCATCATCGAGGTATCGAACCTCACCAAGAACTTCGGCAAGCTCGCGGCGGTCGACAACGTATCGTTCTCCATCGAAGAGAACACGATCTGTGGGTTGCTCGGTCGAAACGGCGCGGGCAAGACCACCCTGATGCAACTGCTCACGGGGCAGCAATTCGCCACCAGCGGCGACATCAACGTCTTCGGGCAGTCACCCGTCGAGAATGCCTCGGTGTTGCAGAACATCTCGTTCATCAAGGAGAGCCAGCGCTACCCGGAAGACTTCCGCGCCAAGCATGTCTTCAAGAGCGCGCCATGGTTCTTCGCGAACTGGGACGCCGACTTCGCTGAACGACTGATCGCTGACTTCCGGCTTCCCCTCGACCGAAAGATCAAGAAGCTCTCGCGCGGGCAGCTGTCGTCCATCGGCGTGATCGTCGGTCTCGCCTCGCGCGCGCCCCTCACCTTCTTCGATGAGCCATACCTCGGCCTCGACGCCGTGGCGAGACAGATCTTCTACGACCGCCTCCTCGAGGATTACGCCGAGCACCCCCGCACGATCGTGCTGTCCACCCATCTCATTGACGAGGTGGCGAACCTGCTCGAGCACGTGATCGTCATCGACGACGGCCAGATCATCATCGACGAAACCGCAGACGAGCTACGCGGCAGCGCTACAGCCGTTGTCGGCCCGAGCGGTGCCGTCGACGCGTTCATCGGCAACCGGGAAGTGCTCCATCGTGACGGGATCGGCGGGCTCGCCTCGGTCACGATCGCCGGTCTGACATCGACCGAGCGAGCGGATGCCGCGGCATCCGGCCTCGAATTGTCACCGGTGTCCCTGCAACAGCTCATCATCCGCCGAACCAACCTGACGGAGCTCGGCGGCAACGAGAAAGAAATCGAGGCAAGAGCATGACTACCACCACCGTCCACGCCCCTGCGACACCGATGCGGCGCATCCTGAACATCGTGCGCCTGCATCTCGCTAACCCCTGGACGACCATCATTCTGCCGTGGGTGATCCTCGGCATCATCTTCGCCGGAACCCTCGCGGTCTGGGCACTCATTCTGAGCGTTGCGAGCGACACTGCGGACGCGCGGGACGGGCTTCAGTATTCGGGGTCGAACTTCTTCATCTTCGTGTACATGCTCGTGGTGGCCGTGCAGGCCATCAGCATCACGTTCCCGTTCGCGCTCGGCTTCGGGGTGACCCGGCGCGACTTCTACCTGGGCAGTGCCCTGACGTTCGTGCTGCTGTCTGCCGCTTACAGCGTCGCTCTCACGATCCTCTCCCTGATCGAGGAGGCGACGAATGGCTGGGGCATCGGCGCCCAGATGTTCACCACCTTCTACTTCGGGGAAACCCCGGCAGAGCGGTTGCTCGTCTTCTTCCTCGCCTTCCTGTTTTTCTTCTTCGTGGGAGCAGCCGCTGCGTCGGTGTGGGTTCGGTGGAAGGCGACCGGGCTCGTGATGTTCTTCATCATCATCGGGCTCGGCCTGATCGGGCTTGTTGCTCTGATCTTCTTCGCTCAGGGTTGGCCAGCCGTCGGCGAATTCTTCGCGACAGCTGGCCTGGTTGGGTCGATGCTGTGGAGCCTGGTGATCACGGCGATCGCGGGGGTGACGGGATTCTTCCTCATGCGCAGGGCCACCCCGACCGCCTGACCGGCGGGCACCGCGACCCTACTTGCGCAGAGCGAGCCTCATGGTCACGGTGCCCAGCCAGCGGTCGAACTTGAAACCAACTCGGCCCATGTGGCCAACGACTCTGAAGCCGAGCTTCTCGTGCATAGCGATCGAGGCGTCGGCATTCTTGTCGGCGATCACGGCGATGATCTCCCTGACACCGGCCGCACGTGACCTGGCGATCAGCTCGGCCATCATTGCCTTGCCCAATCCCTTGCCCGCGGAGGCCGGCCCGAGATAGATGTGGTTCTCAACGCTGAACCGGTAGGCCGCCTTCGCCTTCCACGGGTAGACGTAGGCGAAACCGAGCAGTTGCCCGCCCGGACTGACCGCCACGATGAACGGGAACCCTCGCTGGGTCACATCCTCGAATTTTTTGCGGAGCACCGGAAAGGTCCAGGGCACATTGTCGAAGGTGATCGACGAGTTGAGCACGTAGTGGTTGTAGATCTCGCGAATGCTCGGCAAGTCACCGAGTTCGGCCGTCCGGAGCGTGAACGAAAATGGAGCCTCTCGCACCGGCGCCGGACGAAGGTGAGGGGGCAGCTGGCGACGCGGCTGGTATTCCTCTTCGAGCATGAATCGAGCCTACTCAGGAAGTGACCAGTCGACCGGGCTTGCGCCCTGGTCAGCCAGCAGTTCATTGGCGCGGCTGAATGGTCTCGAGCCGAAGAAGCCTTTTCGGGCAGACAGCGGACTGGGGTGCGCACTGACGATGGTGGGGGTCGATCCGAGCAGCGGGCTCAGGCTGGCGGCATCCCGTCCCCACAGAATCGCGACGAGCGGGCCCGGACGGTCAGCGAGGGCTCGGATCGCCGCCCCGGTCACGGCTTCCCACCCCTTGCCACGGTGCGATCCTGCCAACCCAGCCTGCACGGTCAACACCCTGTTCAACAGCATGACGCCTTTCGACGCCCATGCGCCGAGGTCACCGTGATCCGGGATTTTGACCCCCAGGTCTTCGTGCAGTTCGCGGTAGATGTTTTGCAGGCTGCGCGGCACCGGCCGCACGTTCCGATCGACCGAGAATGAGAGCCCGACAGCGTGCCCCGGCGTCGGATACGGATCCTGCCCGACGATCAGCACGCGAACGCCATCCAGTGGATAGCTGAAAGCCCGCAGGACGTTCTGATCTTCCGGCAGGTAGTCGCGCCCGGCAGCCGTCTCGGCCCGCAGGAAATCGCCCATCGCCGCGAACTGGTTCGAGACCGGCTTGAGCGCGCGAGTCCAGCTCGGGTCGATCCGACCGGCCAGCGGTTCCGGCATCAGGCTGCGGCTTCCTCCGGGGTGACCGGCGGCAATTCCGACCACGGAAAGTCAATCCAGCGATCCGTCTTGCGCCAGGTGTACGTGGGCTCGAGCACGGTGCCGGGCTTCGAGTACAGGCAGACGGTGCGAACCTCGGCTCCACCCAGCTCAAGCAGCTGCACGACCATCGCGAGCGTGCGGCCCGAATCGGAGACGTCGTCCACCAGAAGCACCTTCTTACCGACGATGGATGCCTCGTCCAGCAGCGGAGGCATCATCACGGGCTCGGGCAGCCGTGTGCCGACCCCGGTGTAGAACTCCGCGTTGACGGCACCACAGCTCTTGACCCCGAGCGCATACGCGACACTTCCGGCCAGCAGCAATCCACCGCGGGCGATCGCGACGACTACATCGGTCTCGAAACCGCTCAGAACCACCTTGGTTGCGAGCTCGCGCGATGCCGTTCCGAAGTCGTTCCAGGTCAGGATCTCGCGCGCGTCATCAGCCATGTCATAACGGTACCGGCACACGTGCACCCCGCCGCACGATCGGCCGGTCTACGCGGAGTCGCGCCAAATGATCGGGGTATCGAGATAGATCCCGCCCGGCTCCGGTCCGACCCCGTCCAGTTGGTTGAGAACCGACCGTGCCGCACTCGTGCCGAGCCCCGCGGCGGGCTGGTCCACCGTCGACAGTGGAGGGTCGCAGCGGGTCGCCCAGTCGCTGTTGTCGAATCCGACGATGCCCACGTCTTCCGGCACACGATATCCGGCCTCCCTGAGCACGTCGAGGGCACCCGCCGCGAGTGAATCGGAGGCGGCGAAGACCCCGTCGATGTTCGGCTCGCGCTGCAACAGCGCGCGCATTCCGCGAACCCCCTCCGAGTACGAATAGAGGTCGACCGCGCTCACGAGGGTGGGGTCGAAATCGTCACCGAGGGCCGCAGTGAACCCGGCGAGCCGGTCGGCGCCCGAGTCACGGTCGAGGGCGGCAGCGATCATCCCGACCCGCTTGCGGCCGGTGCCGATGAGGCGCAGCGTGATCGCCTCCGCCGCCTTGTGGTTGTCGATGCCGACGAACGACATGCCCTCAATATCCGGCGGATGCCCGACGAAGGCGGCGGGGAGCCCCAGCCGACGGATGACGGCGGTAAGGGGATCGTCACGTCGCGCTGAGATCACGATGACCCCGTCGACGACGCCCCCGCTGAGATAGCGCTCGATCGGAGCGGTGTCGCCCTCCGAATCGACCACGAGCATCGTCATGAGGTAGCCAGCCTTGGAGAGTTCCCGGTTTGCGCCCAGCAGGATGTCACCGATGTTGGGGTCCTCCACAAACATCGAGTGCGGTTCGTGCACAAGCAACCCGATGGCCTGAGAGCGCTGCATCACAAGACTTCTGGCTGCGAGGTTGGGGACATAGCCCGTCTTGATGATCGCGGCGTCGATTGCCTTACGGGCTTCGGCCGACACGTACCGGTCGCCGTTGATGGCCCTGCTGACCGTCCCGCGGGAGACGCCCGCCTCCGAGGCGACCTCGTGAACGGTTGCACGTTTGCGTCGTGGGGTCGGCGAAGGCACGCACATACTGTACCGCTCAGATGGTTGACATCCCCGAAGAGCGATCCATAGTCTGTGAACGTGCACGGACGGCACGTATTTTTTTGGCGTCGTCTGTGCACGTGCACAGACTCCTCAGCCACGACCGCATCATCGTGCATCGTGAGCCACACGCCGAGTGCGCATTCCCCGTAGGTCCTCCTCACAACGAAGTTGGAGAAATGACAAGACAATCGACCATTCGGAGGGCCGTCGCCGCAGCCCTCGTGACGGTGCTCGCGAGCGCCGGCCTGGTAGTGGGAGTGGCCCCCGCCGCTGCCGCTGAGAATTCCGTGTCCATAGATCTCGAGGGATCGTGGCAATTCACCCTGGGTGACGACCCCACCTACGCTGACCCGGCCTTCGATGACAGCGGCTGGTCCAGCATCCAGGTTCCCGGCGACGGAAGCCCGTTCGTCAGCTACGACGGATTTGCCTGGTACCGCTTGACCTTCGATCTGCCCGCACAAGCCGAGGGCACCAACCTCGTCGCTTCGCTGGGGTTCCTCGACGACGTCGATGAGGCCTACCTCAACGGTGTGCTCATCGGCAGTTCGGGAGTCATGCCCCCCAATGCGAAGAGCCAGTGGTTCGAGAAGCGCCTCTACCCGGTGCCGGCAGCCGCACCCGTCTTCGGCGGTGAGAACACTCTCGCCGTGCGGCTGTATGACATGAGCGGTGGAGGCGGTTGGTACAAGGGCCCCGTCGGCATCTTCTCCAAAGATGCAGTGCGCGAGAACGTGTACGGCATCGTGGGCGACCCGGCAAGCTCCGCCCAGGTTGACGCTGTGACTGCCCTGCTCGCGGCCCAGAAGGCCGCACTTGCTGCCGGTGACGTGGATGCCTACCTGTCCACCCTCGGCGCCGACTACAACCACGACGGACGCGACAAGGATCGTCGAGAGCGCGAACTGCGGTCGTGGGTGGAGCAATCCGGAACACTCAACCTTCAGGACTCCGAGGTCGAAGTTGTCGTGAACTCGACGGGCCTCGTGGTCGACACGAACCGCACGATTTCCGGCACGAAGGACGGCGTACCGTACCTGTTCCAGCCGAAGACCCAGCAGTTCCTTGTCGTCGATCCATCCACAAACCTCGAGCTGGGCAACCACTCGCGGTTCTTCGGCGACTTCGTCAACTCCTCTTTGGAAGGCAAGCGACGCAGCTACCAGGTGTACCTGCCTCCGTCGTACTACTCAGAACCGACCCGCACCTACCCCACGGTGTACCTGCTGCACGGTGTCAACGGCGGAAGCAAGGAGTGGGAACCGCGCGACTTCGGCACGAAGCTCGACGAGCTGTACACGACCGGCGGTCTCGCCGAATCCATCGTGATCATGCCCGACGGTGAGTCCCTCTGGTACTCAGACACTTCGAGCGACCCGTGGCGCAGCATGTTCCTGCAGGAGATGATGCCGCAGGTCGATTCCGAGTACCGCACGATCGACGACGCGAACTTCCGCGCTCTCAGTGGCGTGTCGATGGGCGGATTCGGTGCCTTCTCGATCGGATTCGGCAACCCGGACAAGTTCACCTCGATCGCAACACACATCGGTTCGCTCAGCTACACGCCGTACGGCCTGACGCCCATTGCGCAAGCGACGGCCATGACCGCGGAGCAGCTGAATCACTACAGCCTGTACTTCGACGCGTGCGAGTTCGACGAATATCGTTTCGACGACGCAGCACGCTCGATGGACGCCGTGCTGACGGGGAAGTCAGTCGCTCACACCTGGGAGGTGTACCCGGAAGGCAACCACAGTGACGCGTGCTGGCTGCCGAAGATCTCCCGGTCATTCGGGCTGCACTCGGATCACTTCAGGGCTGAGGGTCTCGTTGAAGACGCCGTGGCGCCGACCGTGACGCTGGCCGTCACACCGGCAGCAAACGTCAACGGCTGGGTCACCACGAACGCCACGGTTACCGCGACGATCGCCGACGAGACCGATTCAGCACCGCGGGCGGAGTACCGCATCGGCTCGGCGGCCTGGTCTGCGTACACGGCACCGATCGCGATCGACACCGACGGCAAATTCACCGTTGAGGTCAGGGCGACGGATGCCGCGGGCAATGTCGGCCAGGCCAGCGCTTCGGTCAACCGCGACTCCACGGCACCGGCTGTGACCGCGTCCCTGACGGCGCGCACGCTCAGCCTCACCGGGACCGACGCGCTCTCGGGGGTCGATCGGGTCGAGTACTCGCTCGGGGACGGCGACTTCGTGGCGTACACGGAGCCGCTGGTCTTCTCCTCGGATGCCGCCTCGGTGCGTTTCCGCGCGGTCGACCTTGCGGGCAACATCAGCAAGACCGGATCATTCGAGGTGCCCAAGGGCGCCCCGTCCACTCCCCCGGTTGCCGCTGGCGAATCGAGCCTAACCCCGGAGACGGAGGGGCTCATCTCGGTGAGCGACTCGACTCTCACACCGGGCCAGTCGTTCACCATCACCATGGCCCGCGACCACGCAGGTGATTACGTCGCCGCGTTCGTTTACTCCGCACCGGTGAGCCTTGGCGGATGGCAGCTCGTGGCGTCCAACGGCACCATCTCGGCCACCCTCCCGGCGAACATCGCGGCGGGAACGCACCGAGTGGCCGTGCAGGACAGCGCCGGCGTGGTCATCGGCTGGGTCGCGATCACGGTTGCGGCTGATGGCTCTGTCACCGATCCATCGCTCGCCTACACGGGCGGCGTGGTCGCGCCGGTGCTCGCCCTCGGCTCGATTCTGCTGCTCCTGGGCGCCGCCCTCGTGCTGACGAGACGACGCCGCACGGCCTGATAGCCGAGCTCACGAGGTCGACCCTGCCGAACGCCACCGTCGTGGCTTCGGCAGGGTCGACCTTTTCCTTCACCGATGAGGCACTACGATCCGTTCATGAGTATTCTTCCGGGGAAGTCCGCGCTGCGAGGCAAGGCTGGCGCCATCACCTTCGGGTTGATCGGCTATCTCTTCCTCGTCGAAATCGTCAGCGGGGTGCTGCAGGGGTATTACGTGCCTCTCATCACCGATCTGGTGACCTACCTCGGCATCAAAGACGCAGACTTCAACTGGTTCGAGGCAGCGCAGCTGCTGCTCTCGGCCCTCGTCGTACCCATCCTCGCCAAACTCGGCGACATGTACGGCCACAAGAAAATCCTGCTCATCTCGACGGTGCTGACGGCCCTGGCGAGCTGGGGACTGGTGTTCGCCGACAACTTTGTGACGTTCCTCATCGCCTGGGCGCTTCAGGGCTTCTATGTTGTGTGGCTTCCCCTGGAGGTGGCGCTGATCTTCGACAGGGGGCGTCGCACCGGCAAGGGGGCGTCACAGACCCGCAAGGCTGCAGGATTCCTCGTGGTCGCCCTCGAGGCCGGGGCCATCATCGGCGCGCTTCTGGGCGGCAGGGTGTTCGGGTGGACCGGCGAGAACGTGCCTGTCACCCTCATGATCCCGGCGATTGCGGTCACCCTGGTGTTCTTCGTCATCCTGTTCGGCGTGCCGGAGTCAACCCCGCTGCCGGGGCGTTCCCTCGATTTCGTGGGGTTCAGCATCCTGACTATTGGCCTGCTGTTGATCACTTCGGGGCTGACCTTCCTCAGGTTGAACGGGCTCGAAGCATGGTGGGTATACCTGCTCATCGCCGCGGGAATCGCCACGTTCATCCCGTTCACCCGCTACGAGCTGAAGCAGAAAGACCCGGCTATCGACCTTCGGGTGCTGGCCCAGCCGAACATGTGGCCGGTGCAGCTCACCGCCTTCCTGATCGGCATCAGCCTGCTGGGGGCACAGGCTCCGCTGAGCGCATACGCGGGCACGGATCCGTCGAACGGATACGGCCTGGGTCTCGACTCCACCGACCGATCCACCCTGATCGGCGTGTATCTGATCTCCATGATCGGCGGGGCACTGCTCTTCCCGCTGGTATCCCGCTTACGCTCCCCCAGGTTCGCGCTGATCATCGCGGCGTTCTTCGTGGCGGCCGGATACCTGCTGTTCATCCCGTTCCACCTGGAGACGTATCAGGTCTTCATCAACATGTTCATCGCCGGGATCGGTTCTGGCGCTCTCGTCGGGGCCATGCCGGCCGCGGCCGCAGCCGCCGCCCCACCAGGGCAGACCGGCATTGCCGCCGCGCTCACCAATACGACGAAGACCATCGGCGGTTCGTTCGCCTCGGCCATCTTCGGGATCGTGCTCGCGATGGGCGCCGTCACCGTGATCGGAAGCACCGCATCAAGCCTGATGGGCTACATGACGGTGTGGGCGATCTGCGGCGTTGGCGCGCTGGTTGCGGCCGTGCTGCTGTTTCTGGTGCCGAAGCTCGCGTTCGCCGACATCGACGACGCCCTCGAGCCGGGCGAGGTCACCGGGGCTTCAGCTCTCCCCTGATCACCTTGTGCGGCGCGGCCTGGGCAACGGGCTTGATCGTGACGAGGTCGAGGTTCACATAGAACGGCAGTTCGAGCATGTGCACCATTGCCACGGCGATGTCCTCTGCGTACAGCGGGTTCGGAACGTTGTCGTAGACGGCATCGGCCTTCGCCTGGTCGCCTCCGAAGCGAACAAGAGAGAACTCGTCGGTGTGCACCATGCCCGGCGCGATTTCGGTGACCCGGATCGGTTCCCCCGCCAGTTCGAGCCTCAAGATGGCGACCATGGATGCGACCGCGTGCTTGGCTGCGACGTAGCCTCCGCCACCCTCGTAGGCGAGGTGACCGGCGATCGAGGTGACGGTGAGGATGTCGGCACTCGCGCCCGGCACCACGGCGGCCCGCAGCAGCGGCAACAGCGCGCTCGTGACCCTCTTGACCCCGACCACGTTCACATCGAACATGCGGATCCAGTCGTCCGCGTCGCTCGACTCGACACTCTCGAGCCCCAGCGCGCCGCCCGCGTTGTTGACCAGGGCGTGGATCGGCCCGAGCGCCGCGAGAAAGTCGCGCAGGGCATCCACATCGCTCTGGACTGTGACGTCGGCGACGAAGACATCTGCGCCGGTTTCGGCGGCGAGCGCCTCAAGCCGGTCGGCACGCCTGGCGACGCCGACGACGTCCCAGCCGTGCTTGCGAAGCAGGCGGACGGTGGCTGCGCCGATGCCGGAACTCGCCCCGGTGACGACGGCACGTCTGGTCGTGGTGGATTCGGGCGCGGCAGAATCGGTCACAGAAGTCATGGAATAAAAGTAGCGCGGCTACTGTGGGTTGGGTGACGACCTCAGCCCCCGTGATCCCTGCTTCCACAACGAAGAAGCGCGTGCCGATGTGGGACAACGCCCGGTTTCTCGCGGTAACCCTCGTGGTCGTCGGTCACAGCATCCAGCGGCTCACCGGCGCCTCCGACAGCGCCTACGTCGTCTACCTACTCATCTACTCGTTCCACATGCCGGCATTTGCCGTGATCAGCGGCTATTTTTCAAAGCCCGGGCCACCCAACGCCTCCCAGATGAAGAGGGTGCTCACCGACATCCTGCTGCCGTATTTCATCATGGAAGCGATCTGGACCGTGGTGCAGTTCGTTGTCACGGGGAGTCAGGACTTTAACCCGACGAAAGCCAGCTGGACCCTGTGGTTCCTGCTCGCGCTGGCCATCTTCCGGCTCGTTCTGCCCTACCTCGCGCTCGTCCGATTTCCGCTCCTGCTGTCGGTGGTTCTCTCCATCGGCGTTGGGTACTTCAGCAACGTGGACAGTACCTTTTCGCTGTCGCGCGCCATCGGCATCCTCCCCTTCTTCGTGCTCGGGTGGCAGCTGAAGGGGTGGGGCTTCATCGATCGATGGAACGACGCGACCGCGCGCGCGAGCCTGTGGATCCGCGGCGGTGCCGTGCTCGTGTTCGGAGTGTGGATCGCGGTGATCGTCCTGAACGTCAAAGAGTTCAAGGCGATCTCGCTCCATCACTGGTTCTTCTATGACGACTCATATTCCGGGATGGACGCAACCGTGTGGTGGGCGGGCGCAGTGAGGCTCGGGGGGATTGTGCTGACCACCATTCTCATCGCCGCTTTCATCGTGCTGATCCCGCGCCGCAACACCGCCATCACCGCGTGGGGCCAGGCGACGATGTACATCTACCTGCTGCACACGTTTGTGTTGTATCCCCTTCGCCAGTCTGACCTGCTCAAGGGTGACGACCCACCGGCGCTCCTGCTTCCCGGGATGATCCTCGCGGGGATCGTGATCGCGCTCGTCCTCGGCACCCCCATCGTGCGGAGGATCTTCCGGCCGCTGGTCGAGCCGCGGGCCGCGTGGCTATTTGTCGACAAAGAGGGCCTCAAGTCCTGACCCGGTCGCGGGCTAGTGCAGCTGCACTCGTTTTGGCAGCGTGAACACCAGAGCGAGGGCGGCGACTGCGAACATGGCGCTGACGAACATGGCGACGGTCGCGCCCTCCATGAAATGCGCCTCCAGGACGATCTTCGAGATCGCCTCCCCGGCGAGCTCGGGGCTGGCGTAGGTGCCAGCTTCCAGGGCTGCCGCGACCTTCTGCTTGATCTCTCCGCCAACGCCTGCCAGATCGGTGACCCCGAAGAGCACACTCGACACCACTGCGATTCCGATGGCGCTGCCGATCCGCTGCATCGTGCCGATTACACCGCTGGCGGCACCCGCCTCCGAGGTGTCGACAGTGGCCACAATGAACCGGTTGTTCGGCGCGATGAAGAAGCCGCTGCCGAGGCCGGCGACCGCCAACGGACCGAGCAGCGTCCAGCTTGTGAGGTCGCTGCCCGGCACAGTCAGAAGGATGAGCCACAGCGAGACAAGGCCAGCAAGCACCATGGATGCGCCGAGCACGAGCACTCCCCTGCCAAGCATCACGGCCACGCGGTCACTCTGCGAGGCTCCGACGATGCTTCCGATCGCGAACGGGATCGACACGAGCCCCGACTCGAGCGCGGTGTGACCGAGGCCCGCCTGCCACAGCAGCGAAATCGTGAAGAAAATGCTGGTGAAGGCCGCGAAGTAGACGAGCGCGAGAATCGTGCCCCCGGTGAACGCGGCGTGCGAGTAAAGGTGGGGTGGCACCAGTGGCGACCTCCCGCGAGAGGCCAATCGCCTCTCCCACAGCGCGAACAGGAAGAGAAGCATTAGTCCGCCACCGATGGAGAGGTACGTCCAGAGCGGCCAACCCTCCTCCTGGCCCTGGATCAGCGGCACGAGGATGGCCACGAGCGAGCCGGCGAGCAGCAGCAGTCCGAACAGGTCCATCGTCGTTTTCAGACCCGGCGCAAGTTTCGGCAGCACGATCGCTGCGGCGATGAGCCCTCCGACGCCGATCGGCAGATTCACGAAGAAGATGTAGCGCCACCCGCTCTGTTCCCCGAAGGCCTCGATGAGCAGACCGCCGACGACAGGGCCGAGCGCGGAGGAAACCCCCAACACTGCGCCAAGAATCGCGAAGGCCTTTCCTCGCTTCATTGGAGGGAACAGCAGTTGGATGAATGCCGTCACCGGGGGAAAGAAGATTCCGCCACCGATGCCCTGCAGCACCCTCGCAACGATGAGCTGTGTCGAGTCCTGGGCGACGCCCGCGAAGACACTCGCGGCCGTGAAGAGCGCGAGTCCGGCGATGAAGACCCACTTGTGGCCAATCCGGTCGCCGACGCGGCCGGCCGGGATGAGCACGAGACCGAAAGCGAGGGCATAGCCGGAGATGATCCAGGCCAGCGTTGCCTCGTCTGCATTGATGCTGTCGCGGATCGACGGCAGAGCGACATTCACGATGGTGGTGTCGAGCAGCGACATGAACAGGCCCACCAGCAGCACGGCGAGCGATGCCCACGTGCGCTTGTCGCTGACTCCCTTTGGCGCTGTCCAGATCGGTCGGCCGGCGGGGGCGCCAGCGACCTCGGGTGCGTCAATGGGTGCGGAATCGTTCATGGCTTTTCGCTCTTCCTGCTGCTGTGGTCGTCAATGATTGCGGACATGCATCGCGACCCCGGCCGGGGCGATGCCATGGATCTGTCGTTCGGGATAGTTACCGTCGCGCTCAGTTCGGCGATGTGCTCATCCTCGGCGCACAGCACCGAACTACTCTCGCACGACTACTCGCTCTGAACCCGTTCCCTTCGTTACGTCGTGTTTCACCGACTGTTGCCGCACGGGATTCCCGAACGTAAGCTCCTTCCACGATGCAGGATCACGATCCTGCGCCCCGTGCAGTTCGAAGGAGACCCGATGAGTGACTGGAAGTTCGAGACAAAGCAGATCCATTCCGGGGCGAAGCCCGACCCGACCACGAACGCTCGCGCGACGCCGATCTACAAGACGACGTCATACGTCTTCAACAGCACCGAGCATGCACAGAACCTCTTCGCGCTGGCGGAGTTCGGCAACATCTACACGCGACTGATGAACCCGACCACCGACGTTCTCGAGCAGCGGGTCGCAGCACTCGAGGGCGGTACGGCAGCCCTCGCCGTGGCATCCGGATCATCGGCGATCACCTACGCCGTGCTCAACATCGCGGGCGCTGGCGACCACATCGTGTCGTCATCCTCGATCTACGGCGGAACCTACAACCTGTTCAAGTACACCCTCAGCAAGCTGGGCATCGAGGTCACCTTCGTTGAAGATCAGGATGACGCCGCCGAGTGGGCGGCCGCCGTTCGGCCGAACACGAAGCTGTTCTTTGCCGAGACCATCGGTAACCCGAAAATCAACATCCTCGACATCGAGAGTGTTGCCGCGGTGGCTCACGAGAACGACCTCCCGCTCATCGTCGACAACACGATCGCGACGCCATACCTGATTCGCCCGTTCGAATTCGGGGCAGACATCGTCGTGCACTCGGCGACGAAGTTCCTCGGCGGGCACGGAACCGTCATCGCGGGCGTCATCGTCGACGGCGGCAGGTTCCCGTGGGCGGCAAACGCTGACAAGTTCCCCGGACTGACCGAGCCTGACCCGAGCTACCACGGGGCCAGCTACACCACGGTTCTCGGTGACGCGATCGCCTTCGTCATCAAAGCGCGCGTCACCATTTTGCGCGACACCGGCGCTGCGCTCTCCCCCGACAGCTCGTTCGCCATCATTCAGGGCATCGAAACCCTCAGCCTTCGCATCGAGCGCCACGTACAGAACGCTCAGCACATCGCCGAATGGCTCGAGAATCACGACGACGTCGCATCGGTCAACTACTCGGGGCTGCCGTCGAGCCCCTGGTACGCCGCCGCCAACAAGTACGCGCCCCAGGGCGTCGGCGCTGTCGTCTCGTTCGAGCTCAAGGGCGGGGTCAATGCCGGCCGCGCCGTCGTTGAGAATGTCGAGCTATTCAGCCACCTCGCCAACATCGGCGACGTGCGCAGCCTGATCATCCACCCGGCCTCGACGACCCACTCGCAGCTCACCCCCGAGCAGCAGCTCACGACGGGCGTGACCCCCGGTCTCATCCGTCTGTCAGTGGGAATCGAGAATATCGAAGACCTGAAGGCCGACCTCCAGCTCGGGTTCGATGCAGCCCGCAGCATCACGGCGGCAGCGAGCACTTCCGCCTAGATCCGCCACAGAGATTGACCTCACCGGGGCGTCGTCGTTGTAACAAACGACGGCGCCCCGGTTTGTTCGCGATACTGGGAGGGACATGGACTGGCAAACCCCCGAAGACACCGTTCCCTCGGCATTTATTACCGAGGCCAACGCGCGCTCAGTGCTGGGCAAGCCCCCGGCCTCCGGCGCCTGGCGCGAAGGCGACCCAGCGGGCTCGCGACGGTTCCTGTCGATCGGGCACACCACCCTCGAACGTGGCGGCGTATTGCCGTCTGTACGCATCGCCTACGAGACCATCGGCACGCTCAACGCCGACTCGAGCAACGCGATCCTGATCGCCCATGCGCTGACCGGGGACAGTCATGTCGCGGGCCGGCCCGGCCCTGGGCACGCCACCGGCGGCTGGTGGAACGGTCTCGTCGGCCCCGGCAAAGCCATCGACACCGACCGGTGGTTCGTGGTCGCCCCCAACATGCTCGGCGGCTGCCAGGGCAGCACGGGACCTGCCTCATACTCCCCCGACGGTGCGGAGTGGGGTCCACGCTTTCCGTTCATCACTATTCGCGACCAGGTGGATGCCCAACTGGCGCTCACGAATGCGCTGGGCATCGATCGTTGGGCCGCGGTCATCGGCGGCTCGATGGGCGGCATGCAGTCGCTCGAGTGGGCTACGAGCTATCCGGAGCGTGTCGAGCGCGTTGCCGTGCTCGCGGCGCCCGCGTTCTCGAGCGCCGACCAGATCGCACTCAACTCGGTACAGGTCGAGGCGGTCAGGATCGATCCTGCTTTCGCGGACGGTGAGTACTACGAGGCAGCCGACGGGGACGGGCCCCACCGTGGGTTGGCGCTCGCTCGACGCATGGCACTGCTCAACTACCGGTCTTCAAGCGAGCTGAACGACCGGTTCGAACGCAGTGCGCAAAGCGAGGTCAGCCCGCTGGGCGATGGCGGACGCTACGCCGTTGAAAGCTACCTCGACTTCCACGGCAACAAGTTCACGCGACGTTTCGATGCGAACAGCTACCTCACGCTCCTCGGGGCGATGAACTCGCACGACGTCGGTCGGGGCAGAGGAGGCACGGCAGAAGCTCTCGCACGGGTGACGATGCC
Source organism: Salinibacterium sp. G-O1 (assembly GCF_030063305.1). Taxonomy (GTDB): domain Bacteria; phylum Actinomycetota; class Actinomycetes; order Actinomycetales; family Microbacteriaceae; genus Rhodoglobus. Next base: position 1,061,671 of record NZ_JASISV010000001.1, on the reverse strand, counting down.
TGCGCTCATCCTCGCCATCGACAGCGACCGGCTCTTTCCGCCGGTCGACCAGGATCACATCGCCGCCTATGCCCCCGGCAACATTGACGGGGATCATCCTCACCTGATCTCCTCGCAATTCGGCCACGACGGTTTTCTCATCGAGGATGCGCTGGTGGGTCCTCAGATCGAGCGTCTGCTGGATCTGTGAACACGCGGCTGGCCCGAATCGACGAGCAACTGTCTCAACTCTGCTGTGACCTGCGGTGCGCCACCCCCTTTTTAGGGTCAGAATATGGAACTATGAGCGATATATGGACCTCATAGACAAGGAGCGCAACCGCCTGCTCCAGCGCACCGCCCGAGTTTTCGGCCTGAGCTTCACCGTCGTTTCCCTCGTCTGCCTTAGCCTGCCTGGCGCCGTCGATTTCGCCACATACGCGATTTGCTTCCCGCTCTACGTTGTCCTCGGTTTTTTCCAGTTCATGATGGGTCGCAGCCGCTCACTCGGCTGGGTCGTCGCGTCGTACTTCGTCGGTCTCACGATCATCGTGCTCGTCACCACGCTTCCTCTCACCAGCCCGAGCCAGTCGGCGATCTCTGCCGTCATGCAGATCGCTGGCGCCTCACTGGCCTCGGCCGCGATCGTTCTCACCATCGACACTGTGCGTCGTGTCGCCCTCGTCACCGGTTTCGTCATGGTGAGCCTGACGACCGCGCTTCTGACGCTGGCCTCCCAGCCCATCTCCCGCACACTGTCGGCGATCGTTCTTGGATGGACCGTCGCCGCCGTCATCGGCTTCTGGGTCAGTGCCGGAGTGCCACAGGTCGCTCGTAGGATCGCAAGCATCGGGCGGGCACACCGGGCAGAGCGACAGGCCAGCGAAACTGAGGCACAGCGGCGGCAGGGCGCGAGGCTCCTTCACGACACGGTTCTTGCGACCCTCACGCTGCTCGCACACTCGGGAGTCGGCGTGGCACCGGATGCCATGCGCCAGCAGTCAGCGGACGATGCGAGACTCCTGCGCCAGCTCAGGCTCGGCGCCACCCCCACCCCGCAGTCTTCGGGCAACTACAACCTCGAGAAGGTCGAGGAGACCGTCCTTGGCACCACCCTCGAGTCTGTGAAGCAGCGATTCGGCCGAATGGGCCTCGAGGTCAGCTGGCACGGTACCGGGCAGGTGCTGCTCCCCAGCGAAGTGCTCGATGCGTTCTTGCTGGCACTTGCTGAATGCCTCGAGAATGTTCGACGGCACTCCGGCGTCACCGAGGCCCACGTCACCATCACCGACGACGAAACTACGGTGAGAGCCATGATCACTGATGCCGGCGTTGGCTTCCTGCTCGATGATGTCGATTCGGCACGGCTGGGCTTCAAGGAGTCCGTGGTGGGCCGACTCAAGGAGGTTGGCGGCAGGGCGCGATTGTTCTCGTCACCCGGGTCTGGCACCACAGTGGTCCTGGAGGTGCCGCGATGACGTATTCACCCCCCGAGGAGAACACGCTCGGCGTCATCCTCGGCCGAGGCAAGCGGCGTGAAGCCGATGCCACGCGCCGCGTCATCCGGGCCGCCACTCCCCTCAGGTCCAGCCTGGGAATAGGTTTCATCGGTGTCGGAGCGATAGTCGTCTGCGGCCTGCTCACCATTTACTGCCTGATCTGGCTGGTAGCGCTCTGGGACTCGTACCCTGATCCGCTCATCGCCCTCGCTGCCTGGGTCGTTCTGATCGGTGTGCTCATCGCGACCATCATCGTGTCGCGGGCTGTCGTCGGAGAGCTGCCGAACTGGATGTTTGCGCTGTTTGTGGCGGGCCTGAGCGTCACGATCGCCCTCGACTTTTATGCGATCTGGCCGCTGAACGACATCGGCCACTACGCGACGGCGTCCGTGGCTGCCGGCGTCGCGCTCGTCAGTGTCGTCGTCACGAGGCGGGCATCCGACATCCTTGTCACTGCCGGATTTATCGGCGCTGCCTTCATCGTCTGCATCCTGCTCAACACGTCGCTCACACCGGCCAACCTCGCGCCGCAGGTGACCACCCTCGCGCTCACGGTGGTGCCAGCACTAATCGCGGTCGTGCTGGTCAGAGGTTTCCGCAGGCTGGTGCAGGTCGAACTCGACCGGGTTCTGGTGCAGAGCACGGTGTCTGCTCCCCGTTTCGCCGTCGGGATGATGGCCTCAGAAGAGCTCGCCCGACTTGACCTGGCCGCAGAGGAGCTGCTCGACTCCGTCTCGACCGGCCGCACGAAGCTTCCCCTCGACCCCAGGACAGCGTCGGTTGCTGCCTCCCTCGCCACCGAACTCAGGCTTCATCTCATCGAGGGCCGTCGGGAAACGTGGCTCTACCACGCCATCACCGAATCAGACCTGCTCGGAAAAACCGTCACCCTTGCCGATAAGGGGAGCCTCGCCGGGCTGCTCGACCCCCAGCAGCGTGATGGGCTGTTGTCTTCGGTCTGGCTTCTCATCAACGACGCCGCGAAGAGTGCAACGCGCAGCGTGCAGATCGCGGTGGGCCCCGTCACGCAATCGGTCGAGACAGGCTATGGACGAAAGATCACGATTCCCATCACGCTCACCATCACCGGCGTTTCCCGGAACAAAGTCGACCCGGCAACGTGGGAAGCTCTGGGCAAGATCGGCCAGTACAGTGACTCAACTCAGAACTCCACGCTGCGGGTAGAGATAGCCTGCCTCGTCGACAATCCAGCAGACCAGTAACCCAAACAGAGGACCTACCGTGACCGACCAGATCAAACGAATCCGTGTTGCACTCGTTGACGACCACAGGATGCTGCTCGGCGCGCTGACCGAGTGGATCACCAATGCCGCCACAGACATTGACATGGTGGTGGCGGTGCCGACCTGGCCCGAGCTGATCACGCACCCCGAGTTTCCCGTCGACGTCGTTCTTCTCGACCTCGACCTCAAAGACAACATCCCGGTCTCGCTGAAGATCAATACGCTGCGCACCACCGGCGTCAGGGTCGTGCTCATGAGCACATACTCCGAGCCGAACGTGGTACGTGAGGCCCTGGGCGCTGGAGCGCTCGGCTACCTCGTGAAGAGCGAAGACGCCGGAATGATCGTCGAGGCTATCCGCGCGGCATCCAACGGCGAGTCGTTCATCTCAGCAGAGCTTGACCTGGCCCTCAATGCGGGCGAGGTCGGGGGCTCCCCCAAGCTCAGCGCCCAGGAGCGCAGGGTCATGGCACTCTACGGCGGAGGCGAGCCGGTCAAGGCCGTCGCGTTCCAGCTCAGCATTTCCGAGGAGACCGCGAAGAGCTACCTCAAGCGAATCCGCGAGAAGTACCGCGTCGCTGGCTTTGACGTCGGCACCAAGGTGGCCCTGCGCAAGCGTGCCCTCGAGGACGGCATCCTCGTCGAGGCAGACCTGCCCCGCCAGTTCTAAGCCTGGGAGTCGCTCTCAACGAGCTCTGGGACCCCACGCCCGAAGTCGAGTTCAACCTCGGCTTCGGCGCGACGTCGCGCCGTGGAACGTTGCGCGGCGAGGCTGATGACCGCCAGCGCGACTCCCGGAACGCACAGTAGGAGTCCGACCCACGCCGGAGAGAGATAGCCGAAGCCTGCGGCGATTGTCACGCCGCCAAGCCACGCGCCGAGGCTGTTGCCGAGATTCAAGGCCGAGTGGTTGATCGCGGCGGCCAGCGTCTGACTGTCGCCCGCGACATCCATGAGCCGGGTCTGGATGGCCGGCGACAGCGCCGCCGCCGCCCCGCCCACCAGGAACACGAACACGAAGAGCCCCACCGGATGCTGGCCGGTGAGTGCGAGACCGGTGAGCGCTGCGGCAAAGACGCCAAAACAGACAAACAACGTGCCCATGATGCTGTGGTCGGCCGCCCGGCCGCCGATCAGGTTGCCGATCGTCATGCCGATACCGGCAGCGACCAGCACGAAGGGCACCATTCCCGGCTCGAGCCCCGTGACGTTCGTGGCCAGCGGTGAGATGTAGGTGTAGACCGCGAAGAAGCCGCCGAATCCCAGGGCGCCGATCAGCAGGGCCAGCCACACCTGGGGGCGCGCCAGCGCCGAGAGTTCCCGCTTCATGGTCGCGCTGCGGTCGCCGTCCTGCATCGGCACCACCAGCAGCACCGCCACGAAGGTCAGTGCGAACACTGCGGCGACCACCAGGTAGGCAATACGCCATCCGGATTGCTGCCCCAGGTAGGTGATGGAGGGAACGCCGATGACGTTGGCGATCGTGAGGCCGGAGAGCACCAGAGCGACGCCTCGACCGCGCTTGCCTGGCCCCATCAACGACGCAGCAACCAGGGCGGCGATTCCGAAATAGGCGCCGTGTGGCAATGCCGCGATGAACCGCGCAATGAGCACGAGGCCGAAGGTGGGAAGCAGCGCAGACGCGACAGTGCCGAGCACGAAGACGCCGACGCACGCGAGCAGCAATTGTTTTCGCGGGAACCGGGCCGCAAGAGCTGCGATTGTGGGGGCACCCACCACGACGCCGAGCGCGTACGCCGTGATCAGCCAGCCGGCCTGCGCATTCGCGCGCTCGTGCGATTGTGCCCACAGCGCCGGAAGCAGGTCAGACGCGAGGTTGGGCAGCAGCCCCATCGCGACGAACTCGGTGAGCCCGATTCCGAAGCCCCCGAGCGCGAGCGCCAGCAGCGCGAGACGAACACGGGTGGGGCTGAGCGGCATGACAGCCGGTGGTGAGAGTGTCACAAATGGTCCGATCGACGAGAGTGTGTGGAAGTGCACTCACCGTCGAGCCGACTTCATCCTACGGCCGAAATCACAAAATCGAAACGATTCGATTCAATCGAGATTTGCGTCGGCGATGGCACGCTCGAGTCGCTCAACCTTGCCGTTGAGTTCCCCGGTGTGACCGGGTCGGATGTCTGCCTTCAGCACGAGAGACACCCTCGTGCCATAGGCGGCCACGGCGTCGGTCGCGCGCCTAACGACGTCGAAGACCTCGTCCCACTCACCCTCGATGGTGGTGAACATCGAGTCGGTGCTGTTGGGAAGACCGGAATTGCGCACCACCTGCACGGCAGCAGCCACCGCGGCATGCACCGAATCGCCCTCGCCTGACCCTCCGCTGGGTGCTACCGAGAATGCTACGAGCATGACAACTCCTTCATAGGGTGGCCAGCGGGCGCCGGCTCGGCGATAGTACGAGCGCTCGGATGGCCCAGCCAAGCAGCACGAACTCAAGGATATTCCGCAGGGTCAGAGCCAGCAGCATCCCCGGCTGCAGCGTCACCAGATCGAAGTACAAATAGGGATAGATTACCTGCGTAAGTGCAGCAATCCCGAGCGCGATAAATGCCGGCGTTCGGAATGATCCGCCCGCCATCGCGAGCCCGAGCACGATCGGAACAGCGATCCAACCGATGAACTGGGGCGAGCCCACCTTGTTCACCGCGATGAGCGCGACCACGAGAGAAAGCGAGAGTGAGGGCAAAACCTGGGCCATGGTCGCCCCGGCCCGTACCGCCCTCACGCCGAGCGCGAGTACAACGGCCACCACGACCACCAGGAGCGGAGTCATGGCTGCCGCAGCGACATCCACACCGGCACCGGTCACCTGGTAGGTGATGATCTCGTGGTCGAAATAGACCGAAGCGCCCGGCTGCCCGGTGAAGGCAGCCCACATCCAGAATGTGGTGATGGGAGCCTCGATCTGCAGGCCTCGACCGGCTTGTTCGGTGACGAAACTGAGGATTCTGGCGCCGCCCCCGAGGATAAGCGCCAGAATCACCACGCCCGCAGACACCACCGCGCCGGCCAGCACAATTCGCCAGCGGCTGCGCGACGTCACGACGGCCGCGGCGATGAGCACGGCGGGCCAGACCTTCACCCAGGTCGCCACCGCCAGCACCACGCCGGCGAGTCTGGGCCTCGTCGAAAGCATCAGAACACCGACGACTCCGAGAGACACGGTGATCGCGTCGATGCGAGCAAGGGCGATGGGGCCCAGCGCGACCAAGAATGCGAGCCACCACCACGCCACGCGTACACGAGTGCCCGTGGCGATGACGGCGAAGGCCAGCGCGTTGACGGCAACGACCAGCGCCACCCAGGTGGCCACGTAGTGGGCAGTGCCGAATGCCGCGGCCGCGAGCATCGGCACGATGGCGAGGATGGGATAGACCCAGGCAGAGTCGATCCCCACGATGACGCCGGTGTCGAGCGCCTGCTCGACCCACTGACGGTAGACGGACGACACATCGTTCATGCCCTCATGCCGACCGAAGAGGCACAACCAGGCGAGCCACGCGTGCACCACGATGAAGCCCGCCCAGGCGGCCGGGCGACTGCCCAGGAGACGATCGACGCCGCGTAGCCGGGGCGTGGATTCCGTCATCTCGCTAGCGTAGCCCGGTCACTCTGAGCGACCGCGCGGTGGGCTGACGCTGATTCAGCCGCGCAGCAGCGCGCCGATCGTCGCCGGCACCGCGGCTGCCAGATCGAGGACGGTGAGCGGGCCACCGGCCGAGGCCCGCTCGGCCGCGAGACCATGCACCACCGCCGCCGTCGCTGCAAGCCGCGCGAGCTCGGTGGGGTCATCCTGAACCTCGCGCGAATGGGTGGCCACCAGTGCGCCGAGGATGCCGGCGAGGGCGTCGCCGGCCCCCGCCGTCGCCAGCCAGGTGGGTGCAGACGCGGCGCTCAGTGAGATGCCGGGTCCAGCGACGTACGTCGTGTGCCCCTTGAGCAGCACTGTGACGCCAAGAGCGTCTGCCGCTTTTCGCGCCCACGCCGACGGGTCAGCGGCGACATCCGAGACGTCGGCACCCAACAACCGCGCCAGTTCGCGGAAGTGTGGCGTGACCACGACCGGGCCGCCCGCCCGCGAATGAAGATCGAGCGCACCCCCGTCGAGCACGACGGGCACCGGCTGCGCCAAAGCGGCGACCATGTGTGGCAGGCTTTCGCGCTCGACGTGATCCATGCCCGAGCCCATCAGCCAGGCCTGCACTCGACCGTCGCTGATCACTGCCTCGGGCCGCCGCTGCAGCACCAGATCTGCCGCGCGCTCCGGGCCGAGGTAGCGAACCATCCCCACACCGGTGCGCAGCGCCGCCTCCACGCCGATCACGGCAGCGCCCGGGTACATGGTCGAGCCGGTGATCACCCCGAGAACCCCGCGCGAGTATTTATCGTCGTCCGTGGCGGGCACTGCGATTCGCTCCGCGGCATCCTGCACAGTCCATGACGTGTACGCACTCATAGCCTCACGATAGTTTGGTGCGATGGTCATCAGCATCCCCCGTCGCACAGTCGTCTTCGATTACGGCGAGGTGATCTCCCGTTCGCCGAGCGAAAGCGACACCAGCGCACTCCTCGCAGTCTCCGGCTGCGACGCCGAACCCTTCTGGGCGTCGTACTGGTCCCACCGCGACGGCCTTGACCAGGGCACCACGAGCATCCGCGAATATTGGGCACTGATCGCCGCAGATCTCGGCGTCACCTGGCGTGCGTCAAAGGTGCACGAACTGTGGGTCGCCGACTTCCGCAGCTGGTGGAGCATCGAGCCGGCCACAGTCGACCTCATCGAGGAGCTGCACGACGGCGGCACCAGGCTCGCGATCCTTTCCAACGCCGGGTTCGATTTTTCGAGCGGTTTTAGGTACTCCCCCATGGGGACATTCTTCGAACGGGTCTTTGTCAGCGCAGAGATGGACTCAATCAAGCCTGACCCCGCCATTTACGCGGAGGTCGCCCGCGAGCTCGGCATCCAGCTCGACGAGATGATCTTCATCGACAACAAGTCCATCAACACCGATGCTGCTGCCCTGCTCGGGGTGACGACCCACCATTTCACGAATGCGGAAGGTCTGGGCACCTTCCTGCGTTCACTACAGTCATGACCTCCCTCTTCTCCCCGCTCACGCTTCGGGGCACCACCTTCCGCAACCGACTTTGGGTTGCGCCCCTGTGCCAATACTCGGTCGAGAAGAGGGATGGGGTGCCCACGAACTGGCATCTCGTGCACCTCGGTTCATTCGCCCTCGGCGGTGCAGGACTGGTGATGACCGAGGCGACCGCGGTGAACGCCGACGGACGGATCTCGCCGCAGGACACCGGCATCTGGAACGACGAGCAGCGCGATGGCTGGGCACCCATCGCAAGCTTCATCAGGTCTCAGGGCGCTGTCGCAGGAATGCAGCTTGCCCACGCCGGACGCAAGGCATCCACCGCTCGCCAGTGGGACCACCACCGCGGCAGCTGGTCTGTCGACGACGGCGGATGGCAGACCGTCGCCCCCTCCGCCATCGCCTTCGAGGGCTACGAGACACCGCGCGCGCTTGATGCCGCCGAACTGCCGGGAATCGTGGCTGACTTCGTGGCGGGCGCCCACCGCGCCATCGATGCAGGATTCCAGTTGCTCGAGATCCACGCGGCGCACGGGTATCTTCTGCACCAGTTCCTGTCGCCCCTGTCCAATCTGCGCACCGACGAGTACGGCGGCAGCCTCGAGAACCGTGCGCGTCTGCTCGTGGAGATCGTGACCGCCATTCGTGCCGCCGTCGCCATCGAGGTGCCGATCCTCGTGCGTTTCTCTGCCACAGACTGGGCGGAGGGCGGATGGGATGAGCAGCAGACGTCTACCGTCGTGGGCTGGGTGCGCGACGCCGGGGCGGACTTCTTCGACATCTCGACCGGCGGCCTGGTGAGCGGGGCGACGATCCCGCTCAGCCCCGGCTACCAGGTGCCCTTTGCCGAATTCGTGCATGAGAACGCCGATGCTCAGGTGAGTGCCGTTGGGCTCATCACCGAGGCACGCCAGGCAAACGACATCATCGAATCGGGGCGCGCCGATGTCGTGATGATGGGTCGCGAGATGATGCGCGACCCACACTTCGCGTGGCGCGCCGCCGCCGAACTCGGGGTCGAGCTCGACTATTACCCGGCGCAATACGAGAGGGCCCGCTACAGCGTCTAGAAACGTGCCAGCGCCGAGGGAGCCTGCGACCGCGGTGAAACTAGCGTCGCCGCGTCGCGTCCTGGACCTCGCCGACGAGCTCCTCGATGATGTCCTCGAGGAATAGCACGCCCTGGGTGGAACCGCTCTCGTCGAACGCCCGAGCCACGTGCACCCCTGACCTGCGCATGGTGGCGAGGGCATCCTCGAGGTCGGATCCCCGGTAGATCGAGATCAACTGTCGGATTCGCTTCGGCAATACGGGCAGAAAGAACTCGTCTTCCTCCACGCCGATGACGTCCTTAAGGTGCAGGTAGCCGGTGGGCTCCCCCTCATCGTTGACGAGGATGTAGCGCGAGAAACCGTGCCTCGCGACGGCCTTCTCCACGTCGGCTGGAGCGGCAGCCTCGGGCAGCGTCACGATGGCGGTCATCGCGATAGCGACATCCTGAACCTTTTTTGAGGTGAACTCGAATGCGGCGTTGAGCGTGCCGCCCGCATCGGTGAGCACACCCTCCCGGGTCGACTGCGCGGCAATCGTCGCCACCTCGTCGAGGGTGAACACGCTGTTCGCCTCACTCTTCGGTTGCACTCCGACCAGCCGCAGGATCCCGTTCGCGATGGCGTTGAGCGCGACGATGATCGGACGGAAGATCGTCGCCACGAAGACGAGCGGCGGCGCGAGGATCAGCACGGCCCGATCCGGGATGGAGAACGACATGTTCTTGGGCACCATCTCGCCGAGCACCACATGAAGGAACGACACGAGTAGCAGCGCAATGATGAAGGCGATGGTACCGATCACCTCTTCGGGAAGACCGGTGAGCGCCAGCGGTATCTCGAGCAGGTGATGGATTGCCGGCTCTGACACGTTCAGGATCAGCAGTGACGCCACGGTGATGCCCAGCTGGCACGCCGCGAGCATGAGGGTGGCGTGCTCCATCGCCCACAGAGCGGTCTTGGCTGACCTCGACCCTGCTTCGGCCTTCGGTTCGATCTGCGAGCGCCTCGCCGAAATCACCGCGAATTCCGCGGCAACGAAGAAGGCATTCACCGCCAGCAGAACAAACAGCCAAACGATTCCCCATACGTCCATCAGGAGTCACTCCGGTCTGTTTTGGCCATATCTTCGGCCGGGGCCGGCGTGTAGCGCACGCGGTCGATGCGGCGCCCATCGAGTCGCTCGATGCGGAACACTCCTGCATCGATCTCGATGGTGTCCCCCACCTTCGGTAAGCGGCCAAGTTCACTCATCAGCCACCCCGCCACGGTCTCGTACGGCCCCTCCTCGGGAACCACGACCGAGGTGCGTTCGAGCAGCTCGTCTGGCCGGAGAATGCCGGGGAAGGTGAACCAATCCCGGGAGCGCACAACGTCGGCCTTCGTGCGATCGTGCTCATCGGACACTTCACCGACGAGCTCCTCGACGAGGTCTTCCAGGGTGGCCACCCCCGCGGTTCCGCCGTACTCGTCGAGCACGACGGCCATCTGGTATCCGCGACCCCTGAGCTCAGAGAGCAACGAATCCAGCTTCATCGTCTCGGGCACCCTGAGCGCGTCTGACTGGAGGGCAGATACCGGAACCTTTGATCGCTTCTTTCGCGGAACGGCAACGGCCTGCTTGACGTGAACGAACCCGACCACGTCGTCGATGCTGTCGTCCAGCACGGGGAATCGCGAAAAACCGGTGCGGCGCGCGAGGTCGATGACGTCCTGCGCGGAGTCTGTGCGGTCGATGCTCGCGAGCCTCGGTCGGGGAGTCATGACATCCTGCGCGGTGTGATCAGCGAAGGCCAGCGTTCGGGCAAGCAGGGTTGCCGTGTCACGATCGAGGCTTCCCTCGCTGGCCGAGCGTCGTACGAGCGAGATCAGTTCTTCGGCAGTTCGAGCCCCGGAAAGCTCCTCCTTCGGCTCGATTCCGATCGTGCGAAGGATGCCGTTGGCCGTGTTGTTGAGCACTGTGACGGCCGGCTTGAATACCGCAGTGAAGACCACCTGGAACGGAACAACGATTTTGGCGGTCGCCCGAGGCACGGCGAGGGCGAGGTTCTTCGGCACGAGTTCACCGATGATCATCGACAACAGCGTCGCGATGCTGATCGCGATGATCGTCGTCACGATCGGGACGACGCCATCCGGCAGGAATCCCGCGAACACCGGCGTCAGGAACACGCTGAAGGCGGGCTCGAGCGTGTAACCCGTGAGCAGAGTCGTCAGGGTGATGCCCAGCTGGGCACTCGACAGGTGGGTCGAGGTCTTCTTGAGCGCAGAGATCACGATGCCGAGTCCGCGCTCACCGCGACCCTCGCGAGACTCAAGATCTGATCGATCGAGGTTCACGAGCGCGAACTCCGAGGCGACGAAGAATCCGGTGCCGATAGTGAGCAAGATGCCGACCCCGAGAAGGATCAGTTCATTCATGCGAGACCAACGTGAGGGCGGCTACTGGGAGGGTCGTCCATTATTCGTCCAAGTGTACCGGTGAAACAGCGGCATCCGATGCGATGTTTTGCCGTCTACCAGCTGACGGGCAGCGCCTTGCCCTCCTCGTATCCGGCGGCAGACTGGATGCCCACGAGCGCTCGGTCGCGGAACTCGGCGAGGGTGGTGGCTCCCGCGTAGCTCAGGGAGCTGCGCACCCCCGAGGTGATCATGTCGATCAGGTCTTCGAGTGACGGGCGCAGCGGGTCGAGATAGATCCTGGAGCTCGAGATTCCTTCGGCAAAGAGGGTCTTGCGGGCCAGCTCGTAGGCATCGAGCCTGTCGAAACGCTCACGCACGGCCTTCGTCGACGCCATGCCCCAGCTCTCCTTGTAGGCGCGGCCATCATCGTCCCGCGCAAGCGTGCCCGGCGCTTCGATGGTGCCGGCGAACCAGGAACCGATCATGACGGATGCCGCGCCCGCCGCAAGTGCCAGCGCGACGTCACGCGGGTATCGCACACCGCCGTCTGCCCACACGTGAGCCCCGAGTTTTGTCGCCTCGGTTGCGGTTTCCAGAACGGCGGAGAACTGCGGGCGGCCCACCGCCGTCATCATGCGAGTGGTGCACATCGCCCCCGGCCCCACCCCGACCTTGATGATGGTCGCCCCAGCACCAACCAGATCACGCACCCCCGCGGCCGACACCACGTTGCCCGCCACGATGGGCAGACCGAGGTCGAGCGCGGCGACAGCGGCAATGGCTCGCACCATGCCGTCCTGGTGCCCGTGGGCCGTGTCGATGACGATCACATCTGCACCGGCCTCGGCGAGTGCGCTCGCCTTGCCGGCGACATCACCGTTTATCCCGACCGCGGCAGCAACCGAGAGGCGACCGAGAGAGTCGAGGGCCGGCGAGTAGAGAGTCGAGCGAAGAGCCCCGGTGCGGCTGAGCGTTCCCACCACGGTGCCGTTGTGCATGATCGGCGCGAAGTCGATGTCTGCCTCCACCATGAGGTCGAACGCGGCCCTCGGTCCATCGATCTCGTCGATATCGATCGACGCCAGCGCGCCGCCCAGCAGATCGCCGAGTGGCGCCTCCGGAAGCGCGTGAGCGAGCCGCTCCGCAGGAATCACGCCGAGAAACACCCCATCCTGATCGTGAATGACGATGCCGTGTCCGGATGTGGGCAGCAACTGCGAGAGAGCCGTCGCGACGGTGTCGTGCGGCGCAAGGCTGACGGCCGCGTCAAAAGCGATGGGTTGCGATTTCACCCAGCGGATCGCGGCATCCATGTCCTGAAGGTGCATGTCCTGCGGAAGCACGCCCAACCCGCCACGCCGAGCGAGGGTCGCTGCCAGGCGCGGCCCGGTGACGGAGTTCATGTTCGCCGACACGATGGGGATCGTCGCGGCGCTGCCGTCCTGGGGTGCCAGCGAAACGTCAAGCCTGCTGCCGACCGCAGATCGCGACGGCACGAGGAACACATCCGAGTATGTGAGGTCATGCGCAGGCGTGGTTTCGTAAAATTGCATGAATATAACGCTAGACCCCTCCCATTCGGGTCAGCGGGCACCGGGAAAAACAGATTAAGCTTGTCGCGGTGTGCTCCACGTTGAGCACCCCTGGATTATGACCTCAAATAGAAGCGAAAGTGGGCGGTCAGCCGTGTCAAGCCAAGTGACCGGAATCGCACCGGAGGGTGACTCCTCGGGCGAATTCGGAGCCAACGAATGGCTCGTTGACGAGATGTACGAGCTATACGTGCAAGACAAGAACCTGGTCGACAAGAGCTGGTGGCCAGTGCTGGAGAATTACCACAGCACCGTCACCTCAGAAGCGGACGCCGCCGCGGGTGCCACGGCACAACCCGCAGCGACACCAGGCGGCAGCGAAGCCCCCATGGCCGCTACGGTGACTGGAAGCGCCCCGGAAGCACCTGCCGAGCCTGGCTCAGCCAACCCGCCCACGGGCAGCCAGCCCGTCGCGAAGACGACCTCGGTGCAGGCCAAGCCACAGCCGATCCCGGCAGAGGCGCCATCGGCAGCGCCGTCAGCCGCGCCCGCAGAGGCCGAGAACACTGTTGCTGCTCTGAAGGGCGCGTCGAAGGCGCTCGCGTCCAACATGGACTCCAGCCTCACCGTGCCGACCGCCACGAGTGTGCGCACCATCCCGGCGAAGCTGATGATCGACAACCGCATTGTCATCAACAACCATCTCAAGCGTGCCCGCGGCGGCAAGGTGTCGTTCACCCACCTGATCGCGTGGGCGATCGTGCAGACGCTCAAGGAGTTCCCGAGCCAGAACGTCTACTACGACGAGCCCGAGGGCAAGCCGTCAGTCGTCACACCGGCCCACATCAACCTCGGTATCGCGATCGACATCCCTAAGCCGGATGGCACCCGCTCGCTCGTCGTTCCCGGCATCAAGCGAGCAGACACCATGGGCTTCGGCGAGTTCCTCGTCGCCTACGAAGACGTCGTGGCCCGCGGTCGCGCAAACAAGCTCACGGGCGCCGACTACGCGGGAAACACCATCTCGCTGACAAACCCGGGCGGCATCGGCACCGAGCATTCGGTACCCCGCCTCATGCGTGGCGCCGGAACGATCGTGGGCGCCGGAGCGCTCGAGTACCCCGCCCAGTTCCAGGGGGCGAGCCCCAAGACCCTGTCCGAACTGGCCATCGGCAAGACCATCACACTCACGAGCACCTACGACCACCGCGTCATCCAGGGCGCAGGCTCCGGTGAGTTCCTCAAGAAGATTCACGAACGCCTCATCGGCGAGAACCACTTCTACGAAGACATCTTCGCCGCACTGCGCATCCCGTACGACCCGATCCACTGGGCCGCAGACATTAACGTCGACACCGCGGACAGCGTCGGCAAGGTCGCCCGCGTACAGGAGCTCATCAACTCGTTCCGCGTGCGTGGTCACCTGATGGCCGACACCGATCCCCTCGAGTATCGTCAGCGCTCGCACCCCGACCTCGACATCTCGAGCCACGGCCTGACCTTCTGGGATCTGGATCGCGAGTTCGTCACCGGCGGTTTCGGCGGCAGGCGGTCTGCGTTGCTGCGCGACATCCTCGGCATGCTGCGCGACGCATACTGCCGCACGGTCGGCATCGAGTACATGCACATCCAGGACCCGGAACAGCGGCGCTGGATTCAGGAGCACGTCGAGAAGCCGTACTCCAAGCCCAGCCACGATGACCAGATGCGAATCCTGGGCAAGCTCAACGAGGCCGAAGCCTTCGAGACCTTCCTGCAGACAAAGTACGTCGGCCAGAAGCGCTTCAGCCTCGAAGGCGGCGAGTCGACCATTGCCTTGCTGGATGCCGTCATCCAGAAGGCCGCAGAAGACAACCTCGAAGAGGTCGCCATCGGCATGGCCCACCGCGGTCGACTCAGCGTTCTCACCAACATCGCTGGCAAGACGTACGGGCAGATCTTCCGTGAGTTCGAAGGCACCCAGGACCCACGCACCGTGCAGGGCTCCGGTGACGTGAAGTACCACCTCGGCACCGAGGGAACGTTCACGAGCGCCACAGGCAAGCAGATCCCCGTCTACCTCGCGGCGAACCCGTCGCACCTCGAGGCCGTCGACGGCGTGCTCGAAGGCATCGTTCGCGCCAAGCAGGACCGCCGCCCGGTCGGCTCGTACACCGTGCTGCCGATCATGGTTCACGGCGACGCCGCAATGTCTGGCCAGGGAATCGTCGTCGAGATTCTGCAGATGTCGCAGCTTCGCGCGTACCGCACCGGCGGAACCGTCCACGTGAACATCAACAACCAGGTTGGGTTCACCACCCCGCCGGCCGAAGGTCACACGTCGACGTACTCCACCGATGTGGCCAAGACCATCCAGGCGCCGATCTTCCATGTCAATGGCGATGACCCGGAGGCTGTCGTTCGCGTGGCTGAGCTCGCGTTCGCCTATCGCCAGCAGTTCCATCGTGACGTTGTGATCGACCTGGTCTGTTACCGCAGGCGCGGGCACAACGAGGGCGACGACCCGTCGATGACCCAGCCACTTATGTACAACCTCATCGAAGCCAAGCGCTCGGTCAGGACCCTGTACACCGAAGGGCTCGTCGGACGTGGCGACATCACCCAGGAAGAGTACGAGGCGAGCCACCAGGACTTCCAGGATCGCCTGGAGCGCGCGTTCGCCGAGACGCACGCCGCGCAGACCGGCTCCATGCCGGTCATCACCAGCGACGGAACACCGGCAGGAGATCTCGCCCAGCCTGCCTCGCAGCGCGAAGAGGCCGCGGGCGAACCCGCGACCACCGGGGTGGCCGAGGCCGTCATCCACCTGATCGGAGACGCCCACGCGAACCCGCCAGCCGGATTCACCGTTCACAACAAGCTGCAGGCGCTGCTCAAGAAGCGTTTCGAGATGAGCCGCAATGGTTCTGTCGACTGGGCAATGGGCGAGCTGTTCGCGCTCGGCTCGGTGCTTCTCGAGGGAACTCCCGTGCGCATGGTCGGCCAGGACACCAGGCGCGGCACATTCGTTCAGCGCCACGCCGTGCTGCACGACCGTGAGAACGGCCAAGAATGGCTGCCCCTGCTCAACCTCTCCGAGTCGCAGGCGAGACTGTGGATCTACGATTCCCTGCTCAGCGAGTACGCCGCCCTCGGGTTCGAGTACGGCTACTCGGTCGAACGACCGGACGCCCTCGTGCTCTGGGAGGCGCAGTTCGGGGACTTTGCCAACGGCGCCCAGACCGTCATCGACGAGTTCATCGCCAGTGCAGAGCAGAAGTGGAGCCAGCGCTCCAGCGTTGTCCTGCTGCTGCCGCACGGCTACGAGGGCCAGGGGCCAGACCATTCGTCTGCTCGTATCGAGCGCTACCTGCAGATGTGCGCCGAGAACAACATGACCGTCGCGCGACCGTCGACCCCGGCGTCATACTTCCACCTGCTGCGCCGCCAGGCCTACATGCGACCTCGTCGGCCGCTCATCGTTTTCACACCGAAGGCGATGCTGCGACTGCGCGGCGCAACGAGCGAACTCAGCGACTTCACTCAGGGCCGCTTCGAGCCTGTGCTGGATGACAAGAGGATCGACGACAAGTCGTCGGTCAAGCGTGTGGTGCTCACCTCCGGGAAGATCTACTACGACATCATCGCCGAGCTGGACAAGCGTGAAGAGAAGTCGATCGCTGTGGTTCGCCTCGAGCAGTTCTACCCGCTGCCCATCCAGGAGATCAACGCCGCGCTCGGTAACTACCCTGACGCGGATATCGTCTGGACGCAGGATGAGCCCGAGAACCAGGGCGCGTGGCCGTTCATCTGCCTCGAGCTCGCGCGCTACCTGAAGGGACGCACCGTCAAGGTGGCATCCCGGAGGGCCTCGGCATCCCCCGCGACCGGATCGTCCAAGCGCAGCGCACAGGAGCAGGCAGAACTGATCGAGCGGGCGCTCGCCCTGTAGTCGAAGGGCGCGAGCCGCATGGCATTTTCTGCTGTGCGCGCTCGCGCTAATTGTCGACCTGTTCAAGCATGGCGGCGGCCACTGCTGCTCTGGCGCGGCTGATGCGGGTCTTCACGGTGGCGACTAATATTCCCTGATGCTGCGCGATCTCCTCGTAGCTGAACTGCCCGTACTCCCGAAGCACGAGGGCGACCCTGAAATCTTCGGCGACACTCATGAGCGCGAATTGCACACGATCCCGGTCGGCCAACGCGTCGACGAAATCACGGGAATCGTCCTCGATCTCGATGCCGTCATCGGGGATCTCCCGGCGCTTACGCACCACAGTGAGGGCTGCATTGGCCGCGATCCGATAGATCCACGTGCCGAAGCTCGAGTCGCCCCGAAATCTGGAGAGGTTCTGCCAGATCGCGATGAGGGTATCCTGCAGGGCATCCTCCGCGTCAGCGGGGTTGCGCGTAGTACGCAGGCACACGCCCCAGAGCCGGTCCCGGTGGCGCGCCAGCAGTAGATCGAAAGCTCGGGAGTCGCCTCCTCGCGCATCCGCGAGGAGGCCCGACTCGGACTCAATGTCCGGCATGGGGCTCCCTTCGGCGGGGTGGCTGGTGCGCCTCGGGCGGGCGTAAACGAGCCAATATTCGACACGTTAGTTCATTGCTGCTTCAAATGCACCCCTCAGTTTTGCCTCAGCGGGGAGATTCTTTTCGCGCGCGGGAACTTTTCGCTCAATCCCTGCATCAGAGTGTCGTGGCGGAGTATTTCAGCTCATCGCTCGCGAACCCGGGGGGTATTTGACCATGAGTGACCAGCCAGCTGGCGACCACGACAACGACGAGCCCGTGCTGGGCGTACCACCGTCCCTGCCCGATGGCGTGTGGGAGCGACTCATGCAGGCCACCCTCGATGCGGCACCAGATGCTTCCGCAGCCGAGTTGCTCCCCGATGACTCCGCGGGCGTCGAGGATGACGGATTCGGGGACCACCCGCTGGGCGAACTGGACCACCAGAATGATGGGGCGCATCCCTCGATATTCGAGGACGGCGGTCTGGACCCGCTGGGCTACGAGCCCGATCCGCACCACGACCCCGGACTTGATGCAGGACACGATGATTCCCCCTGACACTGCCGAGGTCGGCCCCGTCACCAGCGGTCGCGTCCTGCACGGCCGGGAGGTGCTTCGGGGCGCGCGCGACATCCTCAACGCCAATGGCTATCGCGACGAGATGGTGGCGATAACCCGTCGAATGATCGATGGTGAGACGGGACTGCACTCGGTCGTCGTCGTCGGGGAGGTGAGCACGGGCAAGAGCACACTCGTCAATGCCCTGCTGGGATCTCCCGACCTGTCGCCCGTCGGGGACGGCGAGACGACAGGCACGTATCTGAACTTCGTTCCTCCAACGGATACGTTGCCAGTGGGCAGAGCGCGCGTAGAGTTCATCGCCGGCTCGCCCGTGGAGATCCCGAACACGGAACTGCACGACTGGGTGTGCGTCGGGAGTCACGCCCTGGTCTCCCCCGACGGCGATCCGCCACTCGGCGTCGTGATTTCGGCGGATAATCCAAGCCTGCCCGGCATTGTGTTGACCGACACACCGGGGACCGGGGGGCTCAACCCCGCGCACGCGAGACTCGCAATCAAGCATTCCGAGCGCGCGAGCGTGCTGCTGCTGGTCACCGATGCGAGCGGGAGGATCACACGCCCAGAACTCGACTTTCTTGCCGAGTGTGCGAATCACGTCGAGGCGATCGTGGTGGCTGTCAATCAGATTGACCTCACGGCGGGGTGGCAGGACGTCGTCGAAGAGAATCAGCGGATCCTGCTCGCCGAAGACGCGCGATACGCCGACATCGACGTCGTAGGCGTCTCGGCTTATCGAGCGCTTCAGGCAAGCCAAACAACGGAGCCGGAGCGCGCAGCGCGCCGACGAGCGTCCAGCCATATCGACGACCTTGTTGACGCCCTCGCAGCGCGCCTCGCCATCGCTGACCGCCTACCCGTCGTTCACGCCATTCGCAGCACCCAGGCACTACTTGACTTCGTGTTCTCCAACGTCACGAAGGAGGTGGAGGCTCTGATGGTCGGAACGCAGGGACTCTCCGATCTGGAGAGCGAGCTCCTGCGGATTCAAGATCTGGAATCAGACCGCAAGACATGGCGCCAGTACCTCAATCGCGACTTCCGCAGATTGCGCGCCGGCATCACGGATGAAATCCGCGATCAGCTCACCGCTTTCTCAAAGAAGTGGTCGGAGGTGATTTCACATAAACGCATGGGCATCCTGAAAGAGGATCACCAACGGATGACCCTCGATATGCATGCCGACGCGAACGTCATCATCGATGACCTGTCCTTGCTCATGGACCAGCGCATCTCGAGCGTCATCGCCGACCTGTTCCGGGAGAGCGGACTCAGTGACTTTTCGGACGAGATCCTCGAGAACAAAGATGCGATCCGCAAGGCCTCACTTTCGCAGCTCAACCCAGCAGCGACGACAGCCGGCGCACCCATCGACATCGGTGTGATGTTCTCCGGCTACACGGGATTCAATATCCTCAGCGGCTTGCTTCCCGGCTTCGGAGTGGTCGGTGCCGGCGCCATGATCGCCCTCAACCTATTCGCTAGGGGGGCGCAGCAGCGCAAGTCGGATCTGAGCGCACACTTGCGCGAAACCGTGCAGTCGATGCAGGCGGATTTGGCTGCCCAGTTCGAGAGCTATCTCATCGAGTTCGTTCCCGAGGTGGAGATCATCTTCGAACGTGAACTCAGCCGCACCATCACTGAACTGAACAAGCAGGTCAAGCTCGCCCGCTCGGCCAATAAGGGGACAGAAGAACAGCGCGACGACATGTTGAAGGAGCTCACCTTCAAGATCGAGGCGATCAACGAGCAACTGATGAGCGGCAATGCCGAGATGCAGCGCCTGCTTGGGCGGTGATCCGGGAACATTTCGACGGCGGGCGCCATCCAACCCTGTACCACCCACTCACGAGTAAGGACTTGACCAATGGACACCACCTTCCCGGACGACAGCGCCGGACTCACCGCAACGCAGGACCCCACTCAGGCTCCCGTCACCCAGGACGACTTCGATAGCGGCGACATCGACTACAACCACGACGGAGTCGTCGACGGCATGTGGTGGACACTCGACAGCGGTGTCGTCGTCGCCGTAATCGACACCGACAGTGACGACGTCGCCGATGTTCTCCAGTTCGACACCGATGGCGACGGTCTCGTCGACGTCGTGGTCGTCCCGGACGGCGATGGATTCCTCCTCAAGACGGATACCGATCCCGAGGGAACTCACGTGACGCGCGAAGAATTGCAGGAGGGAGCACCACAGCTCGCCGAACTTGTCAATGCGTTCTGGCCGGCGACCGACGACATCCCGGCCGATGGGGGCTACGACGGCCCACAGGTCACCGACGGACAACTCGTGGGTGACCCTGCGAGCCGCGGTCTCGACTGGTTCCAGCAGGCGTTTGACGGCTCATGCATGCCGGCAAGCATCGCGGTGATCGCCACCTTCTACACCGGAGAGCAGTACACCGATCTCGAGTTCATCAGCCTCGTCAATCAGGTGCATGGCTGGGCTCCAGACCCCACCGGTTCCGGCCCATCGATGACGGTCGAGGGAGCAGTGACCGTCTTGAACGCCCTCGGCATCCCCGCGCACGCCGACGAAGGTACAGTCAACGACCTCATCGAGTACCTGGGCGAGGACCGCGCCATCATCGTCGCCATCGACAGCAGCGAAGTATGGGACGACCAGGACGGCAAAGCCCCCGAGGTGGAGGACGACCTGCCCGACCATGCGGTTACTGTGACGGGGATCGACACCCAGAACGGCATCGTGTACCTCAACGACACCGGAACACCGGATGGCGCCGCCATGGAGGTTCCGCTCGACGTGTTCATGGACGCCTGGGCAGACTCCGGCAACTCCATGGTCGTGTGCGACCAGACCGCCGAAGAGTTCCGCGACGCCAACGGCATCCCACAGGACGAACCGACCGACGGCCAGCCAGCCGTTGCCCCCATCGGCGCTGCGGCGGACACCACCCCGCTCACCCTGCCGGAACAGACCGAGGGGCCGCTCGACTTCGTTCGCACCCACCCGTTCGTACTACTGCCAGTGCTGATTGCCGCTGGCGCCGTGGTCCGATCGGTCTCGAAGTAAACAAAAACCCGGCAGCCAGGAGACACCGTGACCAACAATTGCGACATAACGACAGACGTCTGCGACGAACTGTCGACGGTACCGCCCCAGTTCGATTTTCTCGTGCCGGCGGTACTCGCCGTACTGGTTCTCCTGGCTGTGCTGGTGGTGGTGTTCCTGCTCTTGTGGCGCACCACCGTCTCACGGCTGCGCGCGGTTCGCGCCGAGAAGGAATCCGCTGAGCATCGGGCCCGCTCTGCGGCGACACGAGCATCCGAGCCCCCGCCTCCCCCTGGCCTCGACATGGGCCTCGTCGACAGGCTCATCGACCTCGCCGATCTGGCGACCTCACCGGCGGTCGCTACTCAGACCGAACGCGTGCTTCGCTACCTCGGCGTTCAGGCGGTTCCCGCCATCGTCGGCGAACCCTTCGAGTCGACACATCACACGGTCGCTTCAACGGAACCAACTGACACGGCAGCTCAGCACGAGCGCATAGTCAGCGTCGTTCGCAAGGGCTGGGAGCATGACGGTGCTCTGCTCCGGCCCGCCGATGTGACAGTGTCGGTGCTCCGATGAACAGCCAGGTCTGGTCACTCGCCATCGACTTCGGAACGTCGAACACTGCCGCTGCATTCACGATCGGCGGCAAGACCCGGCCGATCTCACTCGACGCGAGCTCGACGTCAATGCCGTCGGCGGTTCTCCTCACTGACGATGGTTTCGTCACCGGACGCACCGCGCTATCCCGCATGCGTCTGGCCCCCCGGATGTTCGTGGGCGAACCCAAACGCGACATCGGCTCATCCACGGTCACCATTGGTGACAGGTCGTTCGAGCCCGCGGAGCTCGTCGCCGAGGTGTTCCGCGTAATCAAGAGCAAGGCCCATGACGTAGCGGGACCGAGCGAGCCTGACCGCGTGATTCTCACCCATCCGCAGGAGTGGACGGAGGGTCAGGAAGACACCCTGCGTCGTGCGGCGGAGCTGGCTGGCTTCGAGCCGGACTGCATAGTGCTGGTGTCTGAACCTATCGCCGCCGTGCACTACTACGCCGTGGAGAACCCACCGAACGAACTCGACCGTGTGGCCGTCGTCGACATCGGCGGCGGAACCTGCGACGTCGCGGTGCTCGAAAAGAACCCACACGGCAGCGAGTTCGACTACTCCCTGCTGGCCGCTGGCGGGGACAACGTCCTGGGTGGGACCCACTTCGACGCGCGCCTCTGGGACTGGACGATTCAGCAACTCGGACGCCGGGACGACTACGCCATCCTTGCGCGTCTCCACGACCCCGCCGATCCGCGCGGCAGACTCATCCTGCGCGACAGCATCCGCACGGCGAAGGAGGAACTGTCAGAGCGGGCCGACAGCATCATTGCGATCTCGGTCGGAGACAGTGAGTCTGTCGTCTCCATCACCCGTGACGAGTACGAGGCGATCATCGCCGACGACGTGGCACGCGCCGTCCGACTCGTCGCCGATGTGCTCAACGATGCCGGAGCATCGCGCAGTGGCACAACGCTGGTGTACCTGACTGGGGGTGCCTCCCGCACCCCCGCCATCATCGACGCGATCACCAAGTTGATGGGGACCTCGCCAGCCAAGCTGCACGATCCCAAGCTTGTCGTGGCCGAGGGAGCACTCTCGGCACCGCCGCAGGCAGTCGGCGAGATCGCCGAGGTGGTGATCCCGGTTGCCGCGACCTTGGTTGCCGAGAACCAGGATGCTGCGCCGCCGGACACTGCACCCACAGCTGCCGAGACCCCAGCTGCCGAAACCCAGGATGCCGCACCCCCAGTTGCCGCGCCCCCGGAAGTGCCGGTCCTGCCGCCTCCCCCCGGTGGATCCGATCTGACCGCGCCACCGCCCCCGGAGATGCCCGGGCCGGCCGGGGAACCACTTCCTACTCCCGCCTTTGCGCCGCGACGCCCCTGGTACAAGGGTCCACTCCTCGCCCTGCCCATCATCGGCGGTCTGCTGCTGATGGCAATCTTCGCCGGAGTAGTCATCGTCGCCATCGCGGCCGGAAGCGCGGGTCCCGTCCGGACACCCACACCCACGCCCACTGCAACACGGACGTCCGACCCTCCACCCACGGCACAGTGCTGGGATGGCAGTTCCGCGCCTGCTCCCGCGAATTGCCCCGAGCTGGTGGGAACGGGTGCCCTGCTGTGGGCATTCCCGACCGCAACCGGGGTCGAAGCGCCGGACTGCACGGTCGGCGACCCGTTCGATCCCATCAGGGAATCCCTGACCTGCGAGTGGAGCGATCTGCCCGACGTCGTGGTCTTCATCGACAGATTCGATAATCCTGATGAGGCGTACTCGTTCTGGGATGGCATTGCGGCGGCAGGCCCCACCCGGACTTTCGATCGATTTGCGCTGGCCGACGATGCCAGCCTCGGAACAACATGGAGCGGAACATCCACGGGAGAAACCTCGACGAATCGAATGACGATTCACGCCTACGCGTCAATACCGTTCAGTATCGCGTTCTACACAGATTTCACCACGACGCAGAACGAGGCAGACCACACCGAGGCGGTTTCCCGACTGGAGGTGTGGCTGCAATCCGCGATCGACTCGAGCACTCCCTAAAGGCAAGTCCGACGGCGATCGGCCCGCGCTAGAGTCGAGAAGTCGGCACAGTGGGTGTCAGGAGGGTAGCTGAGATGGCGTCGCATATCTCGAGCCCTGCTGGTCTGCGGATAATGCACTTATGTGACGACATGGAACGCGTGGCGGGCACCGAGCTTACGCACATCACAGCGGCTGTACGTGAATCACTCGAACCCCCCAAGCTCGCTATCGTGGGCCGCGTCAAGGCGGGCAAGTCGACTCTCGTGAACGCGCTCATCGGTGCGAAGGTGGCTCCCACCAACGACGCGGAATGCACACGCATCGTGACCTGGTATCGATACGGCATGCCCGATTCGGCCGAGCTCGTGCTGCGCGACGGCACGGTGCGGCCCGTACAGTTCGCGGGGGCGCTGCCCGAAGATCTCGGTGTGCCCCTCGACTCGGTGTCGCACGCCGTCGTCTATCTCCAGGCAGCCGCATTGCAGGACTACACCCTCATCGACACCCCAGGGCTCTCAACAACGACACGCGAAAATGACGAGGCAACCCGCCGGGCGATTCTCGGCGGCGAGGCCGCGCGGCAGGCCGACGCAATCATCTACGTGTTCAAGAAGATCGAGAAGGCCGACGACATCTCGTTCATGACGGCGTTTCGGGAGGCCTCAGGCGGCTCGGCCGACGCGGCCGAAGCGATCGGTGTGCTCTCGAATGCCGACCGGTTCGGCGCTGGCGCGTGGGGGCCACGTGACCCCATCTCGGTCGCCGCCGAAACCGCTGATCAGATCGGCACCGAACACGCGGCGCACGTGAGCGCGGTGATCCCGATCGCGGGTCGCATGGGCGAGGCTGCGCGCACCGGCGAAGTGCGTGAATCGGATGCTGCAGTTCTCGCGGGCCTCGCCCATCTCGACGACGATGATGCGCGGGATCTTGAGGACGGCATCCTCGACATACCTGATATGGATGCCGCAGCCATCTCTCGCGTGGTTACGATGTTCCGCGGCTACGGTCTTCGGCACGGGCGAACCATAGCTCGAGATGGTGCCGCTGCGCTCACGGCCTGGCTGTTGGAGCGCTCGGGGATGGCAGCGCTGGAGGGGGCCCTGCGCTCACGATACGTGGGATCTCACCCGCATCGTTCCATCGCAAACGCCGTCGCGGCACTCGCCGACGCGGCCCGCACGAGTCCCCATCGCTCCGCGCTGGGCGAGTTGCTCAACGCGGCTCGACTGGATCCTGCCCTCCATGTGATCCGTGAGCTTGAGGCTCGCGAGAGACTCGCCGCCCGTTTTCCCGACGACGAACTCCTCGTCATGCTCGACACTCTGATGCAACAGAAAACGGACCGGGCCCGGCTCGGACTCGGTCGCTCTGCCAGCGACCACGATGTTCTCGTCAGGGCGCGTGAGTGTCTGGGCGACGCTCGTGGCCGTGCAGCTTTGGCGGGCAGCCCGGAGCTCGCGGAAGCGAATCGCGTGATGGTTCGCTCTTATCAGCTGATCGCAGATCGGTACCACGACGCCGCCAATCGGTAGTGACGACAGCGCGGGATGACTACAGCCAGGTTCTGGACATGCTGTGGTACTGCTCGATCATCGTCTCGATCTTCGCGCGCTGGTCGGGAGCAAGGTTGGGGTTCTCGAGCAGTTTGAGCAGCGTAGTCACGAGATTGCCGGAGCCGCCGCTGGAGGGCTCAATAACGCTTTCCGGAGCCGGGTCGGCGATGCCGTCCTGGTTCGCGTCATTCAGCACGGCGTCAATCACTCCATCAAAATTCTGGTCAGCGTCGATGCGCTCGTAGATGCCATTGTGGTCGCGGTCGATGCCGACGGCGTCGATGTTGCCGTCGAAGTTCCTGTCGACGGAATCCGTGTCGGTAATCCCGTCGAGGTCGGTATCCGTTCGTACGACATCGGCGATCCCATCGCCGTTCGTGTCAAAAAGAAGGGTCTCTCGGTAGCCGTCGCCATCCTGATCGATGGCCGCGTTGTCACCGACGCCGTCGCCATTGACGTCGAATAGTCCAAATCCAGTCAAGCTCACGATCTGCTCCTCTCAGGGGTGGGCGGTGTGTGCCCAATACCTCTTTGATGCAGGAGCGGCTCGAAAAGTTCCCGTGCCGGCGCGCCAGCAGCGGCTCCCAGTGTGGCCTCCCCGCGTTACCACTGGCACCGAGAATGAGACGTTGGGGGGCTTTGTTTTCAGCCCTACCCCGCAAGGCTGGGCGTTGGAACAGTACCTTTAGGCGTTAGAAAGGCGCTGGCGCACGGCCTCGAGAAGGTTCTCGGGAGCCTGCTCCTGGCATGCCTGGCGAACCTTGAGGGTGAGTGCGAGGCCCACGAGGTGCTCACTCGAGCAGTCGTCGCAGTTTTCGATGTGTTCGGCAACGTCAGCGGCATCCTGGATGCTCAGCTCACGGTGAAGGTATTCCTCGAGTTCGGCTTTGGCCTTCTCGCAACCGCAATCGGTCATGATGTGCTCCCATCGGTGGATGCGGCGGGTGCAGCAGCGGTGATGCCCCGGTCGCGTGCGTAGTCTGCGAGTGAGTCACGCAGCATCCGTCGACCGCGATGAAGGCGACTCATCACGGTGCCGACGGGGGTCTTCATGATGTCGGCAATCTCCTGGTAG
Organism: Salinibacterium sp. G-O1; assembly: GCF_030063305.1. Lineage (GTDB taxonomy): Bacteria > Actinomycetota > Actinomycetes > Actinomycetales > Microbacteriaceae > Rhodoglobus. The sequence continues at coordinate 1,035,531 of NZ_JASISV010000001.1, read as the reverse complement.
GAGAATCCTTCGACATCGGCGAAGTAGACGGCGAGCCTGAAATCTTCCGGGATCGCCTGCAGCGCGTCTTTCACAGCGCTGTCCGGCAGGTGGTCGATCGCTTCGGCCTCAGCCGATCGTGTCGACGTGGTTTGTGTGACGGATTCGGCGCCACCGAGTTGCCAGTCTTCCAGCTCGTCGATCGTGCCCTGATACGGGTTGCGCTGATTCTTGCGGTAGATGTTGATGAAGGTGTTTGTCTGGATGCGGTACAGCCACGCCTTCAGATTGGTGCCCTGCTGGAATTGTCCGAAGGCCTGGAAGGCTTTCACGAACGTCTCCTGCACCAGGTCAGCGGCGTCGGCAGGATTGCGGGTCATCCGCATCGCGGCTGCGTACAGCTGGTTCATAAAGGGCAGCGCCTGCTCTTCGAACAAATCGCGCTTGGTCGCCGCGTCGGTCGTCGCGTCGTCGGCTGGTACGTCGTCTTTTGGCATCGGGGCCAATTGTAGAACGCTCGGCTCCACAATGACGGGTCTCTCGGCTAGCGCCAAGCCCATACCTACCCACCTGCCTCACTGTTGCCGCTGAATCGTCTGCACACCACAACCTCGATTAGCTCCGCCTTATTCCGCGGATGCGCGAGGGCTTTGGCGATACTCTGGGAGCGATGGCGATTTCTAAGACTTCACAGCCCCAGTTCAACCCGTACGGCGACGATGCCCCCGTACCGGCCGAGACTGGCGGCGCGTGGACGGCGCCCCGCGCATCCGGACCCCTGTCGGCGACGCTTCGCCTGCCGGGCTCCAAGAGCCTCACCAACCGGGAACTCGTGCTCGCAGCCCTGGCCGACGGTCCGTCGCTGCTGCGCGCTCCCCTGCACTCCCGCGACAGCGCGCTGATGATCGACGCGCTGCGCACCCTCGGCACCAGCATCGTCGAGGTTGCCGGGTCTGGCAGTTACGGTCCCGACCTTCTCGTCACGCCCGGCGAGTTGGGCGGCGGTTCCATCGACTGCGGCCTTGCCGGAACTGTCATGCGCTTCATCCCCACCGTGGCCGCCCTGGCACTCGGCCCTGTGGCCTTCGACGGCGATCCCGCGTCGTACCGGCGCCCCATGCGCACGACCATCGACGCGCTCCGCGCCCTCGGCGTCGACGTCAGCGACGACGGACGCGGCACGCTCCCGTTCACCATCTTTGGCGCTGGCGCGATCGAGGGTGGTGCGCTCGAGATCGACGCTTCGGCGTCAAGCCAGTTCGTCTCAGGACTGCTCCTTGCCGCACCCCGATTCACCAAAGGCCTGACCCTGCGTCACATCGGTGAGACGCTGCCGAGCCTCGCCCACATCGAGATGACGATCGCTGCGCTTCATGCCCGGGGCGTCACCGTCGAAAACCCAGAGCCTGGCCTGTGGATCGTGCCGCCCTCCGCCATCACGGCACTCGACGTCGACATCGAGCCAGACCTTTCCAATGCCGGACCGTTCCTGGCGGCCGCGCTCGTCGCCGGCGGATCGGTGACTGTCACGGGCTGGCCCGAACACACCACCCAGGTCGGGGCCAGGATGGCGGACATCCTCGAATCGATGGGTGGCGACGTCACGTTTGCCGCCACCGGAGCCGGACTCGGCGACCTGACGGTCACCGGAACAGGCGTCATCCATGGCATCACACTCGACGAGTCGAGCGAGTTGGCACCCACGGTCGCCGCCGTCGCTGCACTTGCAGACTCGGAGACGGTGCTGACCGGCATCGCGCACCTCAGAGGGCACGAGACAGACAGACTGGCGGCGCTTGCGGCCGAGATCAACGCTCTCGGCGGTGACGTCACCGAGACGGATGACGGCCTCGTGATACGCCCGGCACCGCTGCACGCTGGCCCGTGGCGAAGCTACGAGGATCACCGCATGGCCACGGCCGGCGCGATCATCGGCCTCGCCGTCGACGGCGTCGAGGTCGACGACATCGACACCACCGCCAAGACCCTCCCCCAGTTCGCCGAGCTCTGGCACGGCATGCTGCGCACCCCACAGCAGCCCTCCGAATCGATCGAAATCCTGTGAGCGCTGCCCGGTGAGCTGGCTCAACGACGACGATGACGACGGCGACTACTCCGAATACGACGAGTCGTCGGCGAAGGTCAGACCCAACCCGAAAGCCAACAAGCCGCGAAGCAAGAACCGACCAGACCACGCTGATGCCATCAGCGGCAGGGTGTTCAGCGTCGATCGCGGACGATACGGCGTGTGGGTAGCTGAAGGCACCCCCGAGGAGCGTCAGCTCATTGCCGCGAAGGCGCGCGAACTCGGCAAGAACCAGGACGGCAAGGTGTCTGTCGTCGCCGGCGATTGGGTCGACCTCGTCGGAGACGTGACCGGCGATGAGGGCAGCCTCGCGCGCATCGTCCGCATCCAGCCTCGCAGCACGCTGCTGAGACGCAGCGCCGATGACACAGACGCAGTCGAGCGCATCATTGTCGCCAACGCCGATCAAATGCTCATCGTTGTCGCCGCCGCGAACCCCGAGCCGAGGCCGAGACTGGTCGACCGCTATCTGGTGGCTGCCTTCGACGCCGGCATCACCCCCATCCTGTGCATCACCAAGACCGACCTTGCAGACCCCGCCAGTTTCCTCGCGAATTTTGCGGGACTCGACCTTCGCATCTTCGAGAGCCGCTCAGACGACTTCCCTCTCGACGACATTCGCGCTGCCCTCCTCGGCCACACGACGGTGGCCGTCGGGCATTCGGGTGTCGGTAAGTCCACCCTCGTGAATGCGCTGGTCCCTGATGCGCACCGCGCGGTCGGCAGGGTCAACGACGTGACGGGCCGCGGGCGGCACACCTCGTCGTCCACCATCTCGTACCGCATCGGCTCAGGATGGATCGTCGACACCCCGGGGGTGCGATCGTTCGGGCTCGGACACGTCGACCCCGCCAACATCCTGAAATCATTCACCGACCTCTCGCTTCTCTCTGAGGATTGCCCCAGGGGCTGCACGCACCTGCCGGATGCGCCGGACTGCAACATCGTTGGTCGCGTGAATGCCGGCGACCTCGGACCGATCGGCAAGCTGAGGCTCGACTCGTTCCAGCGACTCATCACGACGCTCGGCAGCACCGCCAATTGAGGGTCGGTGCCGTGCGCGCCGCCGATACGCTTGAGCAGTGACCATTGAGACCGAATACTCGCTGAGCGACGACCTTGCCCTTGCCCTTGCCCTCGCATCCGACGCCGACCTGATCTCTCTTGACCGCTTCAGGGCCGTGGATCTGGTCGTGACGACGAAGCCGGACCGCACGCCCGTAACCGATGCCGACCAGGCCGTCGAGCGGAGCATACGCAGCGGAATCGAAGCGGCGAGGCCGACAGACTCGATTCTCGGCGAGGAATACGGCACCGAAGGAGACTCACGGCGCCAGTGGATCATCGACCCCATCGACGGCACAGCGAACTTCCTGCGCGGCGTACCGATCTGGGGCACGCTCATTTCGCTCGCGATCGACGGCGTACCGGTCGTGGGAGTCGTCAGTTCTCCCGCGCTCGGAAAACGATGGTGGGCCGCAACCGGCCACGGCGCGTGGGCTCAGGCCGACGGCGAGAAGGCAAGACAGATTCGGGTGAGCGCCGTGAGCGAGCTCAGCGATGCGTCCCTGAGCTACAACAGCATCACCGGATGGGACGACGAAGGTCGTCTTGACGACATCGTCGCGCTCACGCGGCAGGTGTGGAGGTCACGCGCCATCGGCGACATGTGGTCATACATGCTGGTCGCTGAAGGTGCCATTGATGTCGTGGGCGAATTCGACCTGAAGCCGTACGACATGGCTGCGCTGATACCGATCATCACCGAGGCCGGCGGGCGCTTCACGTCAGTAGATGGCGTCGATGGGCCATGGAACGGCAGCGCGCTGGCAACCAACGGGCTGCTCCACGATTTTGTATTAAGGCAGCTCAACGGCGTGTGACGCTAGGCTTTCAAGCAACCCAAGCTTGTGCCAGAAAAGTGAGGACACCCGATGACTATCAGCTCTGAAAAGATACGCATCCGGGCGCTGGCTTTATTCACTATCGCCGCCGCCACAGTCGCCCTCACCGGGTGCAGCCTGCTCGGAGGAGGCAACGACGCGACCGACGGCGGCGAGGGCACCAACACTGACGTCTTCACGATCCAGGTTGGTGACTGTCTCAACGACGGAGATGTCACCGGCGAGGTGAGCGAGGTCAAGGTCATCGACTGCGACGCCGAGCACGACAGCGAAGCGTACAAGAGCATCAAAATGACGGATGACGAGTTCCCGGGCGAGACGGCCGTTGACGACATGGCGATCAGCGAGTGCAAGAGCGCATTCTCGGCCTTCGTGGGCATCGACTACGACGACTCGTCGCTCGACTTCTCCTACTACTACCCGACCGAATCCAGCTGGGCGCAGGGTGACCGAGAGATTCTCTGCCTCGTGGTTGACCCTGAAGGCAAGATCGCAGGCAGCCTTAAGGGCGCATCGATCTAACTCGGATGAACGAGAGGGCGCATCCTGCTGGATGCGCCCTCTCGTGTTCAGCAACGCGATAGTGACTTCATGGTGGAGATGCGGGGAATTGAACCCCGGTCCACTGCTGTAATTCCACGCCTTCTACGGGTGTAGCTCGCTAAACGTTCTACTCGGCCCTGACCTTTGCAACGAGCATCCAGGTCAACAGGCCCAGCCTCAGTTAGAGTCCCGCGTGCCCCTGAGACTCAGGAACGCAGCAATCTCTCTAGATGACGCCAGGGTCCGGGTAGAGAGCATTCCCGGCCTGACGGTTTCTTTAGTTGCGGAGGAGACTACGCCGCGAGGGCGAGGTCTGCCTTGGCAGAAACAGTGCGAGTTGAATCGGCACTTGTGTTTTGCACGGATCGTTTACGAGTTAACCGTGCGTCCTCGACCCGCTTCTCGCAGTTTTGCAGGCAATGTCGAAACCGATCATCCCCATGCGGGTCACTATCGCGCTGTTGAGTTACCAAACCGCCCCGGAGGACAGCCCTTAAGTGTACGCCGAAACGATTTATAGCGCGACCGCCGGACTCCACGAGTTGTCCACAGTTCCCTAAGACTATAGAACATATGTTCGAACTTTGGTAGAATCGATCATGGCCCCGAACCCCTCCACCAGCGACACGATCATCGTACTTCCATCGGTGGTCGGGGTGGGTGCGCTTCCCGATGATGAGCTGTTGAGTTTGCAGGGAGAGCTGGGTGTGGCCCGTCGGCGGGTGGATGCCAGCTCCGCCGTCATCGCCTCCGAAATCGCCCGGCGTTCCGACCGGTCGCTCGGCCAGCAGGGGCTCGCGGCACGAACCGGTGAGTCCTCGCCGGAGAAGGTCATCCAGAAGCTGACCGGGGTCAGTTTCACCGAGGCCCGCGCGCTGACCACCGCCGGTGCCGCGCTGGACGCGGTGCAGAGCGGGCAGTCGGCGTGGCTTTCCTCGGTGGCCGAGGCGGTGTCGTCAGGGGAACTTTCGGTGGCCAGTGCCGCCGGCATCGTCAGCGGGGTGGGGGTGCCATCGGCGACTGTGTCCTGCACCGACCTGGGTGGCATTGCCGCGGTGCTGGTGTCCCGCGCCCAGCATGCCTCACCGGAGGAGGTGGCCAAGGCCGCCCGCGCCGCCCGGGCCCGGCTCGACACCGAGTCGGTCGCCGACCTCGAGGCCCACCGGCTGTCCCGGCGCACCCTGACCTGGTTTGAGACCGCTGACGGGATGACGCGGCTCAGCGCGCTGCTGGACCCGGAGTCCGCCGCGGTCATCGTCGGCGCGCTGGCCACCGCGCTGTCCCCCCGCCGGGGCGGACCCCGGTTCGTCGACCCGGCGGAGATTGAGCGGGCGCAGGGGATGCTCGACGACCCGCGCAGCAACGAGCAACTTGCTGTCGACACCCTCGTCGAGATCGTGCAGCTGGCCACCCGCGCCGCCGGATCCACGAAAGTGTTCGGCCACAAATCCCCGGCCGTCCGGGTTCACGTGCAGGCCGAAGCGCTGGAGACCGGCACGGGTTTCGCTCACTTCGAGGGCCAGTCCGCTCCGGTCAGCATCCAGACCGCCGAGCGGCACATCTGCATCACGGGGATGCTGCCCATCCTCTTCGACGGCAACACCCCGATCGATGCCGGCCGCACCCAACGACTACACAGCCCCCGCCAACGCGCCGCGATCACCGCCCACTGGAACGGGTGCGCCTGGGGCGACTGCGACAAACCACCCCAGTTCACCGAAGTGCACCACCTCGCCGCCTTCAACGGCAGAAACACCACCCTGAAGAACGGCATCAGCCTCTGCCGGTTCCACCACATGCAACTGCACGCCAACGGATGGGCAATCCACACCCGGGCCGACGGAACCTACTGGCTCACCCCACCACCCGGGTCGGCCACGCAACAACACCACGGGCAGCCGATCGAGATGCACTCGAAAAGCCCACTCCAACGCACGGGATAACCCTGCCCACCGGGGGCACCCTGTACCGCGGGAGTACCGACCGTAGAGCCACCGGTGACGTCAGCTACGCTGTGATCGACCAAAGGAGCGACCATGGCCGAGACAACCATCACCGTGCAGGGTGAGTTCGCGGCGTGGTACCCCGCCGAGCGTGCGACCGTGACTGCATCCGTGCTCACCGACGGACCGGATCGGGATGAGGTCTTCGCCCGCGCAGTTGAAGCATCGGATGCTCTGCGAAACCTGATCATGAGCATCCACGACAAGAACGTCGGTCCGATCACCTGGTGGTCGTCAGACAGCGTGCGCGTCTGGAGCGCACGGCCCTGGAACAATCAGGGAGAGCAGCTCGAGCTGGTGTTCCATGCTGGAGTCGACTTCAGTGCCAAGTTCAGTGACTTCGACGCTCTGGCACGCTGGGTCGAGTCCGCCGCCGGAATCCACGGTGTCACAGTTTCGTCGATCGAGTGGGCGCTCACCGACGCGACCCGCACCAGCGCCACGGTCGAGGTGCGTTCCCGTGCGGTGAAGGATGCCGTCGCCAAGGCGACAGTATTCGCCCAGAGCATCGGGCTCGGCTCCGTCACCGCGATAGCGCTCGCCGACCCCGGGATGCTCGGAGATCTGTCCGGTGGGGGTGGATCTCAGTCCGGGTACACGCGAGCGTCGATGAGTTCCATGGTGGTCGGCGGAGCCGGCGATCCACAACTCGCGTTGAAGCCTGAAGAGATCGCCGTGGAATCCATGGTGGACGCCCGGTTCATCGCGAAATAGTTACTCGTTCAGGTTCTTGCGAGCAGACATGGCGCGGTCGGCTTCGCGCTTGTCCGTGCGTTCGCGCAGGGTCTGGCGTTTGTCGTATTCGCGCTTGCCTTTGGCGACCGCCAGCTCGACCTTTGCGTTGCCATCCGAGAAGTAGATCGACAGCGGCACGAGGGTGTAGCCGCCCTCTTTGATCTTGTTGTTGATCTTGAGGATCTGCTCCTTGTGCAGCAGCATCTTGCGCTTACGGCGCACGGGATGGTTGTTCCATGACCCCTGGTTAAACTCGGGAATATGCACGGCATCGAGCCAGGCCTCGCCGCCATCGATAAAGCCGTAGCCGTCGACAAGGCTCGCGCGACCCGCACGCAGCGACTTCACCTCGGTGCCCGTGAGGACCAGTCCGGCCTCATAGGTGTCTTCGATGGTGTAGTCGTGGCGTGCCTTGCGGTTGCTGGCAACAACCTTTTGGCCGCGATCCCTGGGCATGATTTCTCCGTATTCAGTGCTCGACTCCTGAGCAGCCCATCAGCTTAGCCCAAGCTCGGTGATACCACGGTCAGACCTTGAGGTAGCGACTGATGGCGACACCTGCCGACGCGGCGGCGAGAGCTGCCCCGACCACGATCAGAACCGGCACCACCACCAGCGCATCGTTCACACCGACGAGGGTCGTCGTCGAGCCAAGGGTGCGCGACAGGTATCCCTGCACGAAGAACTGCACGATCGCAAGGATCGCCCCACCCGCCATGAGCGATCCGATCAGCGAGGCGAACACTCCCTCGAGAATGAACGGGGTTTGGATGAAGCGGTTCGACGCTCCCACCAACCTCATGATGCCCAACTCGCGTCGGCGCGAAAACGCGCTCAGCCTGATCGTCGTAGCGATGAGCAGCACGGCCGCCACAAGCATGAGTGCAGCCACCCCGATCGCCGTGTACGAGGCCGCATTGAGGATGGCGAAGATCTGGTCGAGCAGCCCGCGTTGATCCTGGACGTCCTGCACCCCGGCAGCGCCCGACAGGCTCTCAATCAGCACGTCAGCATTGGTGGGGTCGACGAGGTTCACCCGGAAGCTCTCGTTGAGGTCGCCCGGTGTCACAAATGCTGCGATCGGGTTGTCGGCGAACTGGACCTGGAAGTTTGCGAAAGCCTGGTCGTGGGTCTCGAACTCGTACTTCTCGATGAACGGGGCGAGGGTCGGCGAGTTGAGCTGCGCTTCAACGTTGTCGATCTGCTCCTGCGTCGCCGCCGCCTGCGTGCAGTTGCCCGTGTTATCGACATCGGTGCAGAGGTAGACAGCAACCTGAGCCCGGTCGTACCAGTAGCCCTTCATCTGGCCGATCTGCATCTGGAGCAGGATTGCTGCCCCCACGAAGGTCAGCGAAATGAACGTCACGAGGATGACGGAGATCACCATCGAGACGTTGCGACGGAGCCCGCTGCCCGCCTCACCGAGAATCAGACCGAGCCTCACTTCGACACCTCACTGACGTCGGCTGCTGCACCGAAGCTGCCGAAGCCTTGCACCGGAATCGCCTGCGTCTGATATCCGCCCTGGCGCTCGTCACGCACGATTTGGCCGCTGATGAGCTCGATCACGCGACGCTGCATCTGGTCGACGATGCCTGCATCGTGGGTGGCCATGAGCACAGTCGTACCGCCGAGGTTTATTCGTTCGAGCAGAGTCATGATGCCGGCGGATGTCGCGGGGTCCAGGTTTCCGGTCGGCTCATCGGCCAGCAGGATGGCCGGCTTGTTCACGACCGCGCGCGCGATCGCGACGCGCTGCTGCTCACCACCAGACAGTTCGTGAGGGAAGCGGTTGGACTTACCGGCGAGCCCGACCATCTTCAGGGCATCCGGAACAGCCTCCTGGATGAACCCACGGCTCTTGCCGATCACCTGCAGCGTGAAAGCCACGTTGTCGGCCACGGTCTTATTGGGCAGCAGCCTGAAGTCCTGGAAGACGACGCCGAGGTTCCGTCGGAAGTACGGCACCTTGCGGTTCGAGAGCGAGTTCAGGTGCTGACCCAGCACGTGAATTTCGCCCTTCGTCGGAGTCTCCTCTTTGAGGATCAGGCGCAGAAAGCTGGACTTGCCCGAGCCCGATGCGCCCACGAGGAAGACGAACTCCCCCTTGAGAATCTCGAGGCTCACCGTGTTGAGGGCAGGTCGAGTTGTACCGGGGTAGGCCTTGGAGACAGAGTCGAAGCGAATCATTTCGGTGCAAGCCTAGGTAGACAGCACGGTTGCGACCGCAGCGACACTCACGGCGGCAGTTTTCACAGCAAGCAGTCCAAGGGACCACCCGAGCGAGGTCTAGTCTTCGATAGCCCGCTTGCGCCACTTAATGCCGGCGTTGATGAACCCGTCCAGGTCGCCGTCGAACACATTCGAGGGGTTGTTGACCTCGAAGTCGGTGCGCAGGTCCTTGACCATTTGGTACGGCGCGAGCACGTACGAGCGCATCTGATCACCCCAGCTCGCGGTGATGACGCCAGCAAGTTCCTTCTTCGCGGCCGCCTCCTGCTCGCGCTGCATGATGAGCAGGCGTGACTGCAGCACACGCATGGCCGCTGCGCGGTTCTGGATCTGGCTCTTCTCGTTCTGCATCGACACGACGAGACCGGTCGGAAGATGGGTCAGGCGCACGGCGGAGTCTGTCGTGTTGACGGACTGCCCACCAGGGCCGCTCGACCGGAACACGTCGACACGGATGTCGCCCTCCGGCACCTCGATCGCGCCAGCCTCCTCGATCAGGGGGATGACCTCGACCGCAGCGAAGCTCGTCTGCCGCTTGCCCGCCGAGTTGAACGGGCTCATGCGTACCAGGCGGTGGGTGCCGGCCTCGACGCTGAGCGTGCCAAACGCATACGGGGCATCGATCTCGAACGAGGTCGACTTGATGCCGGCCTCTTCCGCGTAGCTGGTCTCCATGATGGTGACGGGGTAGTTGTGCTGCTCGGCCCAACGCAGGTACATGCGCTGCAGCATCTCGGCGAAGTCCGCGGCATCCACACCGCCCGCGCCGGCGCGAATCGTGATCACGGCGGGGTGGGCGTCCCATTCCCCGTTGAGCAGGGTCTGAACCTCCAGCTCGCCCAGCAGCTTCTGGATGCTCGTGAGCTCAGTGCGCGCGTCGGCCGCTGCCGAGACATCCTGCTCCTCATTCGCCAGCTCGACCATGATCTCGAGGTCGTCGAGGCGACCCGCGATCGATGTGATCTTGGCGAGTTCGGCCTGCCGGTGGCTGAGGGCGCTGGTGACCTTCTGCGCCTTCTCGGGATCGTCCCACAGGTCCGGGACCCCCGCCTGCTCGCTAAGGTCGGCGATGTCGGCTTCAAGACGTTCGACGCCCACAACCGAACGGATGTCAGCGAATGTTGAGCGCAGCGCCGCGATGTCTTCCGAGATATCCAGTTCATCCATGTCGACAGCAAGCCTACCGGCGCGCTCCTGTGCGCCGCCCCCGATAACGTAGAGGCAATGTCCACCATCGAGCCGCCGTTCCGCTGGCGTTCGATTGCCCTCCCCGCCCTGCTGCCCACGCTGCTGTTCTCGATCGGTGAGGGTGCGATCATCCCCATCATCCCGATCGCGGCGAACAATCTCGGTGCCACGCTCGCCATCGCCGGCTTGGTGGCGGGCATCCTGACCATCGGTGAGCTGTTCGGCAACATCCCGAGTGGATGGCTCATCGCGAGGGTCGGTGAGCGGCCAGCGATGATCGGCGCGAGCGTGCTGTCGGTGATCGGTCTTGTTATCTGCGTCATCGCCCCAAACCCCGTGGCCCTGGGGTTCGGCGTGCTGCTGGTCGGCGTCGCCACCGCGGTCTTTGCCCTCGCGCGGCATGCGTTCATGACCAGTTTCGTGCCGATCGCCTACCGCGCTCGCGCGCTGGCAACGCTCGGCGGCACTTTTCGGCTCGGATATTTCATCGGGCCGTTCCTCAGCGCGATCATCATCCATCTGACGGGAACGGCAAGTTCGGCGTTCTGGATTCATCTCTTCTTCTGCGTCGCGACCGCCGTGATCCTCATCACGCTCCCCGACCCGACCGCAACCTTCGGAGCGGTTCGCACGGTGCGGCTTGCCGGACGAAACATGCGGGAGGGTGAGGCGCTCGTCGAGCTGGAATCGGCCGGGCTGTTCCAGACGATCTATCGCAAGCGCGCGGTGCTCACCCGGCTGGGCGTCGGCGCCGCGCTCATCGGAGCCCTTCGCGCGAGCAGGCAGGTCGTGCTGCCCCTGTGGGCGGTGAGCATCGGAATCAGCGAGCCCAACACCGCCGTGATCATCGGTATCGCGGGTGCCGTGGACTTCGCCCTCTTCTACGCGAGCGGCCAGATCATGGACAGGTTCGGGCGCCTCTGGAGCGCGCTCCCGTCGATGATCGGCCTTGGTCTCGGGCATCTCGCGCTGGCGTTCACCCACGACCTTTCTTCCAACGTGAGCTGGTTCATCGGCGTCGCGATGTTCTTGTCACTGGCGAACGGCATCGGCAGCGGCATCCTGATGACCCTTGGTGCCGATCTCGCCGACAAAGACAATCCGGCGCCCTTCCTGGGCGCCTGGCGATTCACCGGCAACCTCGGGGGCGCCGCGGCGCCGCTGATCGTCGCCGGGATCACTGCCGTGGCCTCCCTGTCTTTCGCTGCGGCAACGCTGGGCGTGCTCGGGCTGCTGGGTGCCGGCGTCATCGCCCGCTACCTGCCGCGATTCTCGCCGCACGCCGGGCGTGGAGCGGCAGGCCCCAAGGCCTAGTCTTGGCGCACGCTCGAACTGAAGACGTACGCGAACGCGGGACGGGTGTAGGCGATCCCGCGCCCACTGCTCCGAATGAGATCGGGGTCTGCGGCATCCGGTTTCTTGGGGATGAGGTATTTCTCAAGCGCTGTTCGATCGAGAATGAACTTCTCATCACGATGACGCACAACTCCGACCAGCGTCAGGCGAGGATCCAGTGCGGCCAGGCTGGCGTCGCCGTGGCTGGCATTTGCCAGAAACAGTCCTCCCGGCGCGAGGTAGCGCTGGCAGTTGTCCCAGAACGGCCCCGCGTAGAGCGAGATGAGCAGATCGAAGCTGGCCTCCCCCACGGGAAGGTCGCCTGCGTAATCCGCGGCGAAGAACTCGATGTTCCCGCCAGCCCCGGGGCGGGTTCGCCCGGCGAGATCCCCCGCCACAATCTCGGGATCGGCAAAGTAGCGAACCGCGCGCCGATCGACATCGATGTAGGTGACTGAGGGAATCGCCGTGGACGGTGAAAGGTCGACGTAGCTGCCCGGGTAGAGGGCCCGCTGAGGCGCCCACGTGTCGGCGATCGCCCCGAACAACTCGGACCGGTCACCGATTGAGTCTCGATACGTGGCCCATGTTGGCCCGCGATAGGGATGGTTCTTGCTCTGAGAAGCCACGTTCTCAGTGTAACTTTCGGCACAGTTGCCCCTCAGTGAAAGACGGACCTGCCCACCGACGTGACCTCGATGCGCAACCCTTCGGGGGTGAGCAGCGAAACGACCGGTGGATGCCACCACGACGACAGTGTGACCGTGGCGCTTCTGCCGTCGAGCGTTCCGGATTGCTCGACGATGAGGCCGTCGAAGCGCGCCCCCGGTGCGGTCGCGAGGTAGGACCGCACGGCCGCCGCAACCTCTGCGTCATGCAGTTCCGGCCGCGCACCATCCGGTGTTAGCTGCACCTGGTCGAGCGCGAAAGCTTCAGCCCCGACGAGGGCAGCTCCGTCGGCGAGAGTGAACAGCCGCTTGCGTTCCAGATAGAGCGAGGTCGCTGACACCACCAGAAATATCAGCACCATGCACAGAAAGCTGAAGAAGATGATCAGGGGCATGGTCGAACCGCTGTCGTCGGCAAGCCTCTCGCGAAGCCGGGTCATCCCTCGCTCCAGAACCTGGAAACCTGCTGGGTGGACGTTGCCGACAGAGGCACTGCGAGGGGGAAGTCTCCGATCAGCACAGGCGGCACCAGGGGCAGCGGCGCGGATAACGCCACCGTCACCGTCACGAACCCGCGGCGCGTGAGACACGTCGACGGGTCTGGCTCGCAGGTCACGCTGATGGCGGCCGAATCAGGGTCGATTCCGTGATCGGCGAGTGCGAACTCGACAGCCCTGACCGCACTGGTCTGGGCCGAGCCGATATCGCCGGACTGCACGAACACTCTGGATGCCTGGCGCGCTGCGCCCTCGACCGCGAGCGCCCCCGCCTGGATGGATGCCATCGCCAGGATCAAATAGACGAGGGGCACGAGAAGCACGAGGCCGGCGGTGATGAACTCAAGGGACGCCGAGCCGCGGTCGTCGGTCCAGCGCCCGGAGCTTTCAGCCGAGCGTCTCGATGGCAGCATGACCCGACACCTCCAGTCCCCCGTCGAGACCGATCAACCCGATCAGTGGCAGCGGTGCGTGCACCGTGATCGTCATGGCCGGGAATCCGAGGTAGCTTCCCGACGAGGCAGTGACATCCTTCGCGTAACCGGGCCCGAGAGCCGTGGAAATGAGGTCGACTGCCCGCGCGACGCCGTCGTCGGCAGAGTTGTCTGCGAGCGCCGCGAAACGAGCACCCTCGGCTGCGGCATCCACCACCGTGTTGCGGATGAAGAGCACCAGCCCGAGCTGCATGACGCTCAACGTGAGCAACGTGAGCAAGCCGCTGACCATGACGAATTCCGCGACAGCAGAGCCCTCCTCGGATGCCCACCCCCTGCCGCGACTCATGGCGGCCTCGCTCAGAATCCGGTGACGCGGTCTATTGCCTGCTGGAACACAGAGCTGAGGGCGGGGCCGGCGAGCCCCCAAATGATGATGACCAGCCCGGCAGTCATGAGGGTGATGAGCACCCAACCGGGGACGTCGCCGCGTTCCTCGGTGATTACGGGTGCCAGGCGTCGCTGTCGGGTCATTTCAGCCTCCGGGTGGTGATGATCACGAGGCACATCTTGCGCCCTAGCGCGACAGCCGCGCTGAGGTTTTCCACAGGCCGCTACGGTGCGCCTGCCAGTCAGCCGAGAGATCGCTCGAGGAACCGCGCGGCGCTGCCGACGATCGACGCACCATACAAGACACCGAAGTCGCCGCGGCGGTCGAGCCCGGAACCGGCGCGTTCAGTTCATCGAGTAACGTGCGCCATTCGTTGGCCGCCGCGCATCCTGATCGGCATTATCCGCGAGTAAGACGACCATCAACTCCCCGCCGCCATCCGGCGCGGAATCTCGGTGAGTCGCGGTTCGTTAGAGTACAGGACGGCCTATCCTCCGTATGCCTCACGTTGCGCTCACCAGTCGCGATCATTCGGGCCAGTTCGCATCAACGATCAACAGCGCTGAGAGTGAGCCGGTTCAACGGTCTACGATCAGCGTATGGGCGACAAGAAATCAATGCTCAAGGGGCAAGAAGCGACGCTCGCCGTTTACTCAGCAGTGGTGGCGCGACGCCTGCAATGGGACAACCTGCTCTGGCAAGTTCCCGTCGTGAGCTTCACAGCACAAGCATTCCTGCTGAATGTCTCTCTAGCACCGAACAGCTCCTTGTTCGCTCGCTTGGTCAGTTCAGCGCTCGCCTCCATTGTGAGCGTGCTTTGCATTCACCTCATGGCGAAGCATCGGCAGTCGGAGGTTCTCGATGCGGAAACCTTGAAACGGATGGAAGCGGAGCTTCCCGAGTTGCTGCACCAACACGGGACCGCTTGGGGTGATCGGCGGGCCGCAATGCCTCGCGAGCGAGGTCTCGTCCACTTCTTCATCCGCCCCACCGGTCGCGCCTATCCGGTCTGGATCGTGGGACTTTTCGCTTTCTTTGTCGTATCCGCCACAATCTTCGTTCTGTCACTCGCTGCCCCTCAATTACTGGAGTAGAGGGCAACACCTGACATTCGACTGAGGCGTAACCCGCACCTCGAGCGCCCTGTGGAAGCTCGGGCGAGGTCTGTTGCTCAAAGGAAGTTCCGAGATTCCGCCTGGATCCTCATCGGCTAAAGCCAGAAGATTTGCGGGTTTCTCACTTCGATGGTGAAAATTTCCAATCATTGGCATCGCATGAACCCTCAGAACACCGTTAAAACCCCACCTGCAGCACGAAGATCCCGGGATAGATCGCGAACAGGATCGTTACGGGCAAAATCAAGAACACCAGCGGGAACAGCATCGCGATCTCCTTCTTGCCCGCCGATTCCAGCAGGTCGCGCTTGGCGTCGTCCCGCGAGTCCTGCGCCTGGGCTCTCAGCACTTCGGCCAGCGGCGTTCCGCGCTCGAGCGCACCCACGATCTGCTCCACGCATCGGGAGAACGCCGGCAGCTCGAGATCTCGCGCCAGGGACGTCAGGGTGTCGGCCAACGGCAGACCGGTGTTGACGCATGCCACGACCTCCGCCAGCTCGTGAGACAACTCCCCCGCGCTCACCTTCGAGATGCGGCGCATCGCGTCGAGGATCCCCTCCCCCGCTGACAGGCTCAGGGTGAGGAATTCGAGGATCACGGGCAGCTCGCTCGACAGCCGTGCCAGCCTTTTCCTCGCGGTCCGCTGCAGCAGATAGTCCCGGCCAAGCACCCCGGCCACCGCGAACACCATCACGATCATCGCCTGGACCGGAACGGGGGTCGACTGGGCCTGGGCGACCACGATCGCGACGGCCACCCCCAATCCCGCCCCAGCAAGCCCCCACAGCAGTTGCTGCGACCGGAACGCTTCCACGGTAAGGGCAGACCCTGACTGTCGCAGCCGTCTGGCCACGGTTTCGGCTCCACCCAGCGTGCTCTCCAACGCGGCGCGCGCCCGCGAGGCGACCGGCTCGACAAGCATCCCGAGCACGGGCAGCGGACCGGGGGTTGCTGGCGCCAGCATCTCGCGGGCCTGCGGCGAGATATCCACGAGATAGGGGGCGACACGGCGCGCAAGCCTCGGACGGCTCATCCGGGGTACGAGGCTTGCCAGGCACCACAGCCCAAAGCCCAGCCCGGTGCCGGCCACGACCGCCCACGCGACGACGGATGTCACGCGAACCACCGCGGTTCATCCGGAATTCTGCCGATGCCGATCATCAGACGGTAAGCGAAGAATGACACGACGAGACCCACGACGATGAGGGTCGCGCCACCCGGCGAGTTGTAGGCGGCGGCTGCCTCTGGACGGGTCGCGAGCAGAAGCAACACCACCCACGGGGAGGCGACCCCGAGACGTGCCGCGTTCATCACCCACGACTGGCGCGCCTCAACCTCCGAACGGATCGCGCTCTCCTGGCGGAGGTAGGCACTGAGGTTGCGCAGCACTGTGGTGAGCTCGCTGCCGCCGACCTCGCGAGACATCCGTAACGTCTCGAGGATGCGATCGGCGACGGGATCGGCCAGCCGGGACTTGAGAGCGTCGAGACAGGATGCGAAGTTGCCGGTTGCGCGGTATTCGGCGGCGAACACCGCGAACTGCGCCCGAGTCGCCGACGGGCCGGTGCTCGCGAGTGTCATCACGCTGTCGGGAAGAGCCAGCCCGGAACGCACCGCAGACACGAGCTGGTCGACGACATCCGGCCAGACCACGCGATTCAATTTTCGCTGCGCCCGGGCTCGCCAGCCGATGAGCAGGAACGGCAGGAGAAACGCGACAACCCCGGTGGCGATAGCCAGCACCACAACGGAGAAGAGCGCGAACACGAGCGACGTCGAGACCACGGCCATGAGGGCAGCCACGGTGAAGACCGTCGCGGGACTGATCCGTGCCAGCCCCGCCTGGACGAGTCGCTCGCGCTGTCGCGCCACAATCGCCGATGGCCTGGGTTCGCGCGCTCCCCTCGGCCACAGCGCCGGCGAGATCATCAGGATCGCTCCCGCCCCCAGCAGCAGCCCCAGCAGTGCGCTCATCGGTAACCCGCGAGCACCGTCGCCGGGTCGAACCCCGCGGCCGCAAATTTCACCGAACGGCTCGGATACCCTCCGGTCGCCTCCAGCCCGCCACCGCCAAGCGTGAAGATCGGGCTGGCCTCGATGACACCGGATGTCACCTGTCCGCTGGGCGCGACGATCTCCACCACTCTGCGCCTCCCGCTTCGGTCGAGCTCGCAGTGCACAACGATGTCGATGCACGATGCCACGGTCGGGATGACGAATGACGAGTCGATGTTGCGCCCGGCCAGCAGCGGCAGTGTCGACAGCTTGATGAGTGCGTCGCGGGCGCTGTTGGCGTGGATGCTCGACATGCCAGGCAGCCCGCTGTTGAGCGCGATGAGGAGGTCGAGCGACTCCGCCTCGCGCACCTCGCCGACCACGAGACGGTCTGGGCGCATCCGGAGTGACTCTTTGATCAGTCGCCGCAGGCTGATTTCGCCGGTGCCCTCCAAACTGGGCTGCCGGCATTGCATCGCGATGGAGTCGCGTGAGGAGACCGACAGCTCGAACGTCTCCTCGACCGTGATGATGCGCTCGGTAGGTCTGGTGGCCGAGAGCAGCGCGCCCAGCATCGTCGTCTTGCCACTCTGGGTGGCACCAGAGACGAGGATGTTCTGTCCGGACAGGACGCACATCCGCAGAAACTCGGCCGACTGGGCGGTGAGGCTGCCCAGCGCGACCAGGCGCTGCAGGTCCCGGATGCGCTGACTGAACTTGCGCACATTGACCGCCCAATGTTTGCGGGTGATGTCGGGGATCACCACGTGCAGCCGCGAACCGTCGGGCAGCGAGGCGTCGACAAACGGCGAACTCAGGTCGACGCGGCGACCCGAGCTCTGCAGCATCCGCTCGACGAGGTCACGTACCTCGCTGTCGGTGAGCACGATGCCGGTGCGTTCCGGCACGCCATCCCGCGCGATGAAGATCGCGTCGGGCGCATTGATCCAGATCTCTTCGACCTCGGCATCGTCGAAGAATGGCTGAAGCGCGCCGAATCCGGTGAGGGTTGCAACGAGCAGCCTCGCGGCCTGGGCCTCGTCGGGAAGGAGGGGCACCGATCCACCCAGCGCACGCTCGCTGTACCGCCGCACCTCATCGTGCACGTATCGGGCAGCAAGCTCCCCGTCGGAGCCAAGGTCGACCCCGTCGCGCCGCACCCGGTCACGAACCTGCTCCGCGATCTGGGCGAGGGCGTTGGACATTTGCCGATCATCCGTGATCCGGGCTCTTGGCGTCGGCGGTTATCCACAGGGTTCCCGCGAAAGCAGGCATACAGTGGAAGGATGAACAACCGCCGACGTACCATCGCCGCCGTATTGGTCGGCCTCGGTGCCCTCGTCTATGGCATCTCGCCGGTCGACATCATCCCGGAGCTCATCGCCGGTCCGCTCGGGCTCACTGACGATCTCGCGGTTCTGATCGGTGCGGGAGTCGGCATCTGGAAGCTCCTCAGCGGGCGCAGCCCCGACACGGGAAATTCCGCCTCCGGTAGCGCCCGGCCCTGACACGGCTCTCGCGTACTGCCGCTAGAGGTGCGCCCATCGCGCACGGCGGACCGCGACATCCCGACCGATGGTCACGAGGCCGTAGACGGGCGCCACGAGCAGCAACAGGCCCACAAGCGCACCGAACGTCGTGGCGACAACCGTAATGATCGCGGTCGCGGCCAACGCAAGTAGCGCGATCACCAGCCACGGCGTGCGTCCGGTGATCGCGAACGCCAGAAGCGTCACAAGGGTGAGGCCGTAGCGCAGCACCGGCTCCCCCACACCCCAGCTCGGCGCGCCGCCATAGATCGACACGAAGATCGCGAACACTGCGACCCCGGCCCACGCCACCACCAAGAGTCGGCTTCGGGGGCGGGGACGCGAGAACTCCACGGGCGCTCCAGTAGCTGGAGTGATACCGAGCCTCGACACAAGCAGGGCGTGAGCCTCTGCGACCGCGACGAACTCGTCGGTGTCGTGCTGCGAGCGCGACGCATCCGTCCTGAGATCAGGATGCGTCGCGCGCGCACGACGACGGTAGGCATTTTCGATGTCTGCCGCCGATGAGTCCAGAGAGACGCCGAGGATTGCTGCAGCGTCTTCAGGACTCATGTTGACCCGTGGGCCTAGCTGTGAACAGCGCCCACCGTGCGGCGGTCGTTGAGCAGCTGAGGCCACAGGCGACGGCGGTCGCGCACGACGAAACCGCGGGCGATGAAGCGGTCTTTACCGTCGAAGCGCGGCGTGTACATGGAGCGACCGTGCATGGCGCGGAGGTTGTCGAGCATCAGGAGGTCGCCGGCCTGCAGGTTATGAGCGTCGCGGTGCTCGATGTACACCTTCACGACCTTCTGCAGCAGCTCCTGCGCCGCGGCGGTGATGCCGTGCATGAGGTCCTGATCGACGAGCACGTACGGGTCGTCATCCGGTCCATTCAGGATCGCGAACGGCCCGCGGATCTCGTCCGGGTTGGGGATGTACGGCTGGAATGACTCGTCGATGGTGGTTGCCCACAGCGGCTTGCGCAGCATCGCGACCTCTTCCGGCGACATCAACTCGGCGATCTTGCGGCCAGAGAAGGCGTAGGTGAGCGCTTCGGGGTCGCCGCGAAGCGCACCGAGGATGACGTAGTCAGGCTTGTAGTTGGAGAAGCACTGCTCGGTGTGAGCCTCCAGCTCGACCTTGGAGCCCTGCGACTGCTGCGTGGTGGCGAGCTTCGGGTTGGGCACCATGTCCTGGATGAGGTGTCCGTTGCCCTCGGCCTCGTACGCAACCATGCTGCCGAGAACATGTGCGAGAACCGCCATCTCCTTTGCGAATACGGTCGTCGCGCCGATGCCCAGCTTGTTGTCGAGGGGGGTGTCGACGAGGTCGGAGTCGACGATCAGCCCGCGGACCACGAGGATGCCTGTGTCTGAGCCCACATCGGAGAAGTTCAGCAACGCCGCTCGAACCTCCTCGGGAAGAGCAAACGACGCAGCGAGAGCCTGGCGCCCAAACTCATCAGGCTCAGTATTAGCGTCGGCCGTGATGGCAAGAGCTGCTGTGCGGATGGCTTCGGCTGTGGCTGTGTCGAGTGTGAAAAGGCTCGGCTGGAGCTCGTGAACGCTGATGTCGTTCTCCTTCTTCGTGGGGCGGTGCCTATTAAGCGGCGCTCTCTCCAAATTACACCCTGTTACCTGAGAGCAAGGAGGGCCGCAGCGGATAAACCGGCTCCCGTGTCGGCGCTAGAATCGTCCAGCCAGCGGGAGTGGTGAAATTGGCAGACACGCAGGATTTAGGTTCCTGTGCCCGAAAGGGCGTGCGGGTTCAAGTCCCGCCTTCCGCACAGACAGGTGTCACCCCGAATCCCCCTCGGGGCGTCGTGAGCTCGACTAGAGCATCGAACCGAGGTCGGATTCGACAGTGGGGTAGGCCGCTGTGGCAGATTTTAGTTGTCGGGTCGTGAGCCCGAGCTTGATGGCCAGGCCGAAGGTGTTGATCAGGTCGCTGTATTCGGGTCCCACCAGGTGCGCACCGACGATGAGGTCAGTCGACCGGTCGATAAGGATTTTGACCGCGGCAGTGGTCTCGCCGATCCGATAGTTAGTGAACCACTTGCTGGTGTCGGAATAACGGACCTTTAGGTCGATCCCCTGTTGGATAGCTTCGGCCTCGAGCATGCCGACGCGAACGAGTTCAGGAATGGTGAAGACAACGGTGGGAATTCCGGCGTAGTCCGGGATCGTGCTGGTGCCTTTGATCATGTTGGATGCGGCGACCTTGGCTTCTGAGACCGCTACCGGCGTCAGCGGCATCCCTGCCGTGTCCGCCGAGTCGCCCGCGGCCCACACAGCCGGGTTCGTGGTGCTCTGCAGGTGACCGCCCACACGCACGCCCCGCTCGCTCCATTCCACTCCGGCGGCATCCAGGCCCAGTTCAGCAAGGTCGGCGATGCGTCCCGCGCCGTGCACGACGAGGTCGACCTCGATCGTTTCGTCGACGCCGTCATGGTCGACCGTGACGTCGTAGCCCCCGCCTGCGCTCTTCACCGCGGTGATGTGGGTGTTGCGTCGAAGGTCGACCCCGACGCCACGACCGCGTTCGACGATGAGGTCGACGAGATCAGGGTCGAAGCCCTTGAGCGGTCGCGCACCGCGGTCGATGACAATCGCAGTGCTTCCCGCGCGGGCGACGAGGTGGGCGAATTCGAAGGAGATGAATCCTCCGCCGACGAACAGGATTCGTGAGGGGAGAGATTCGAGGTCCAGGAACGCGGTGCTGTCGATGAGGTGCTCGTGACCGGGAAAGTTCAGTGGTCGTGGTCGCGCTCCGGTCGCGATCAGGAAGCGTTCGGCGTCAAACGTGGTGCCGCCGATATCGATCTGATTGGTGCCGGTGAAATGCGCGTGCCCATGGAGCGTTTCGACGCCGTTGTGGGCGAGGTCATCCTCCATGCGTTGGGGAACCGGGTCGGTAAACCCGTGCTTGTGCTTCATGAGGTCCGACCAATTAATCGCCAGACCGCCTTCATCGATACCCTTGCCCCGCATGAGGCGGGCGCTGTCGATGATCTCGGCGCCACGCCGCAGAATCTTCTTTGGATCACACCCCCGCAACGCACACGTGCCGCCGTACGGAAGGGAGTCAACGATGGCGACCCGCCAGCCGTGAGCGGCACCCTTCTTGGCCGCGGCAATGCCAGCCATCCCCGCGCCGATGACGATGAGATCGTATGTTCCGCTCATGAGTCGTCCCCTTCAACGATTGGTCCCCTCAGGGCAAGGACGGTGCGCAGCTGCTCGAGCGTCGGCGCGCCCTCGTACCCGTCGTTTGTCGGGTACCTGCGGCACGTCAGACCAACCTGCGAACCAGGCGCCGCGAAAATATCGATGCCGTCGACCTGGATGCTCGGGGAACCAAAGAACCCAGCGCGCTCGGCTTCGTCGGGAGTCTCGACAAGCCGGTGCCTCACGGTAATGCCGGGGCGTTCGATCGTGAGGAGGCGCAATCGCTCGTCCGCGATCTTCCAATTCGGGCATCCTGTGAAGTAGAGCAAAGTTACGTCCATGTCAGCCACGTTAAACCTTGATCCTCGGTATAAGGTCAAGCGCGTATCATCGATGGATGCACATCGGAGAAGTCGCCGCCGCAGCGGGCCTCTCTGCCCAGACGATTCGCTTCTACGAACGAAGCGGCCTGCTCCCCCCCGCCTCGGCGCGATCCGAACGGCTACCGCACCTATGACACCCCGGTACTCGCCCGGCTCCAATTCATTCGCAGCGGGCAAGGAGCCGGACTCACCCTGACGGAAATCGCCACCATTCTCGACATGCGCGGCGAAGGCCTTGAACCATGCACCCACGTCCACGACCTTCTCGCGGCGAGGCTGCACGATGTGCGAACGCGGCAACAGGAGCTCGCGGCCCTGGGAACAGAATTAGAGACGCTCATTCGCCGCAGTGTTCGGCTTGATCCAGCAGAATGCTCTGACGCCGAAATCTGCCAGATCCTCTCGGGCCCACGCCGCTGAGACCGCGGGGCTGAGGTGTGGAGCTCGCGCTACCCGACCGCGGCGCCATCAGCCCAGACGCCCTCGACCTGAAAACTGTGGTCGAGAATGACTGCGTCAGCGGCGTAACCCGTCTTGAGGGCCCCCAGGCGGTGGTCGAGGCCCAGTGCTCTGGCTGGCGTTGAGGTGAGCGCGGCAATCGCCACTGCCGGCTCGATCCCGGCGCCGTGGACAGCCATGCGAAAGGCAGCATCCTGCGTGAGGGTGGACCCCGCGATGGATCCTCCCCCGCTCAGCAGGGCGAGCCCATCTCGCACCGTGACGTCGAGCGAGCCGAGTCGGTATTCGCCGTCGGTCGATCCGGCCGCCGCCATGGCATCCGTGATGAGGGCGACGCGGCCGGGCGCGGAATGAAACGCCAACTTTGCGACATCCGGATGCACGTGGTGGCCGTCGAGGATAAGTTCGATCGTCACGCGATCATCTTCGAATGCCGCGACGACGGGACCGGGCGCTCGGTGGTGGATGCCCGCCATGGCGTTAAACGCGTGCGTGAGTATGCGAGCACCACGATCAAACGACAGTTGTGCGAGCTCGAAATCCGCCTCGGTGTGCCCTACCGCGACGACAACGGACGCCGCGACCAGAACATCGATCGCCTCAAGCGCCCCGTCGAGTTCGGGTGCGATCGTCACTTGGCGGAGGGTCCCGCGGGCGGCGCCAATCAGTTGCTCGAGTTGCTGCGGGGTCGGCGCACGAAGGTAGGCAGGATTATGGGCACCCTTGCGTGCCTCGGCCAGGAACGGCCCCTCCAGATGTGATCCGAGGATTGTGGGATCGTCGTCGCACAGGTCGGCGACGATCCCGAGACTTGCGCAGAGCTGCGCGACCGGATTCGCCACGAGGCTGAGAACCGAACGGGTCGTTCCGTGCGCTCGATGGGTCGCGATGGCTGCCCGAATCTCCCGTGCGTCACCCTCGAAGGAGTGGCCGCCGCCGCCGTGACAGTGAAGATCGATGAAACCTGGAACAAGCCACCGGCCTCCGACGTCAACCAGCGCAGTCTCGCCTTCTAGGTCAGGATGACGGCCGCTTCCCGTTGACGTGATGGTGTCGCCCTCGACGAGCATCCAGAAGTCGTCTATCTGGCCATCCGCATCAAGTTTTCGAGCACCGTGAAACAGGGTTGTCAGGACGGGATGCATCGATTCGTCAGCGCGGGAGTTCACCACACCACGAGCCTACCGACCGGCCCTTAGCAAAATCGGCCGAGGCTGAGGTCTTGACAACAGCGACCTCGATCATAAGAATAATTTTTACCTTCATCTCAAATATGAGAAACGGATTCCTTTAATGGCAACGATGCCAGCACCTCACTCTGGGCCTGCGATTGATGTGGTTAACCGCATCCGCGCAAAGCTCCCAGAGATGTCGGAAACGATGAGCAGAATCGCTCATCTGCTGCTGGAACATCCCGACGCACCGCTGACCTCCTCGATCGGAGAACTCGCGGCACGGGCCGGAACATCGGCCGCGACTGTCACCAGGTTTTGTGCATTGATTGGCTATTCCGGTTACGTTCCGTTTCGCGTCAGTATCGCCACGGACCTTGGTCGACGCTCGTCTCGCGTGTCATGGAAGACCGACATTGGTCGGGCCTTCGGGCCACTGGACTCTGCGTCTGATGTGCTCAGCACGCTCGTGAATGCTCACACCCGCTCCATCCGGGAGACAGCCGCAAGCATGGATCTCCCGGTCATGAAAAGCATCTCCAAGCGCATCGCTGACTGCCGTCACCTGGACATCTACGGAGTCGGTGGAGGTGCAACACTGGCGCTGGAACTACAGTCCCGGCTTTACCGAATCGGAATTGATTCTCATCACTGGTCTGAAGTGCACGCCGGACTCGCCAGCGCCGCCATTCAAGACTCGGACTGCGTAGCCATCGGGATTTCGAATACCGGTCGCACAGAGGAGACCATTCAGATGCTGCGCCAGGCGAAGAAGTCTGGCGCACTCACTATTGCGATCAGCAATAACCCAACGTCTCCCCTTTCGACCATCGCCGATGTGAAGGTCGTCACCTCCGCGTACGAACAATTCCTGCAACCGGACGACCTGTCGGCCAAGCATGTTCAGTTGCTTGTGCTGGATCTGCTGTACCTGCTTGTTGCGCAAGAGAATTTCGACAGGACGACCGCGAACCTCGCGAGGTCAGCGTCGGCCGTCGCATCCCACCGACGACCGCACCGCCGGTCGGCCGACGCTGTTCGCAGCGACATTTCACAGGTTTCTGGACGACGGAGCCTGCACACCATGGAGAAAGAGGACCTGTGACCGAGTCGAGCACCCCCAACGTGACTGTGCGCGAGTATCTTGCCGAGGTCTCGTCGCGGCTTGATGCCCTCGCACTGGACGCCGAGAACGGCGGGTTCGATGCCGCGATCGACCTCATGGTGGATGCCATCGATAGCGGCTGCGTCATTCAGGCATTCGGCACAGGGCACTCTGAAGCTTTCGCCATGGAGATCGCCGGCCGGGCGGGCGGTCTGATTCCCACAAACAAGATCGCGCTTCGGGACATCGTGATTCGAGGCAGCCAGAACGCCGACATCCTGACCGGATCTTCCCTCGAGCGTGACCCGGCGGTGGTGGACGAACTGTTCTCGGTGTCCACCATCAATCCCGGTGACCTGTTCATGATCGCCTCAAATTCCGGGGTGAACGGCTCCATCGTCGGCCTGGCGTTGTTGGCCAAGTCGCACGGACACAAGGTCATTGCGGTGACCAGCCTCGAACACACCATGCGTGTCGAGCCGAAACACCCCAGTGGGAAGCGCCTGTCAGAGATTGCTGATGTCGTCATCGACAATCGGGCACCCTTCGGCGACTCCACTCTCGAACTCCTCGGCGGTGTACCCGTCGGGGCGGTCTCGTCCATCACGGCCGCGTTCATTGCGCAGCTGCTGACGATTGGGACAGCACGGGCCATCGCACTGACCGGGAAGACTCCGCCGCTGTATATCTCGGCGAATATTCCTGGTGGCGACGACCACAACCGCTCTCTGGAGGACCTTTATAAAAACAAGATCAGACGAAGCGCGTAGTACCAACCCCACCCAAGAATGGAAGGCAGTACATCATGGCAATTAGCGAATGGCGTCCGCAGCGTCGCGATTTTCTCCGGGGCGTTGTCGTCACCGGTCTGGCGATCCCCCTCGGCATGTCCTTGGCCTCGTGCGCACCAGGAACCTCAACCGGTCCCGTCGCGGGAGGTGACAAGACCGCGAAGAACCCGTTTGGGCTGCCGGCAACATCCACCGTCGACGCGGTCATCTTCAACGGCGGCTACGGTATCGACTACGCCGAATTTGCGGGCAAAGCGGTAGAGAAAGAGCAGAGCGGAACGACCGTCAAGGTGTCGGCACAGACCGACATCGCGCAGACTCTCCAGCCGCGTTTTGTTGCAGGAAACCCACCTGATGTCATCGACAACAGCGGCGCGAAACTGATCGGCATCAACACCATCAGGGAGCAGCTCGAGGACCTCACGGATGTCATCGAAGCAAACAACTACGAGGGCATCCCCATCAAGGACACCCTGTACGCGGGTGTGATCGAGCCGGGCACGTTCGACGGGAAGTTTGTCCAGCTCAACTACGTGCTGACCGTCTACGCACTCTGGTATTCAGCTTCCCTGTTCGCTGAGAAGGGGTGGGACGTTCCGAAGACTTACGCCGAGATGCTCGACCTCGGAGCTAAGGCGAAGGCTGACGGGAAGTACCTGATGGGTTGGGGCAAAGAGGCTGCCACCTATTACCAGACGATGGCGATCGCCTCCGCAATCAAGGAGGGTGGCGACGATGTCCGGCTCGCTCTCGAAAACCTGAAGCCGGATTGCTGGTCGATGGATGCCGTTCAGGGCGTTTTCAATGGCCTCAAGGACATCATCGACGCTGGCTACATCCAGCCGGGTGGTGCCGGAACCCAGTTCACGGCGGCACAGGCCCAGTGGAGCAGCTCCGAGGCGTTCCTGCTCTACCCGTCCGGCGGGTGGATCGAGAACGAGATGAAGAAGGACACCAAGGAGGACTTCCAGATGACCGGCGCACCGGAACCAACGGTGAGCAGCGGGTCTGCAATGCCGTGGGAGGCATTGCACTCCACGGCGGGAGAAGGCTATATCGTGCCGTCGAAGGCAAAGAACGTGGCCGGCGGTAAGGAGTTTCTGCGGGCGATGCTCTCAAAGGAAGCAGCGGTCAACTTCGCGAAGACCAAGTTCGCCTCCACGATCGTCAAAGACACGGTTCCCGCGGATGGGTTCGGTTCCACGGCGTTGGTGTCCCAGGTCAAGCTGCTCGAGGGCGCGGGTGCCGACACCTTCTCGTGGAGCTTCATCGACCTCTACGGGATGAATGTTGACCAGCTGGTGGTGTGGAACACCTTCCTTCAGGGCGGCTCATCAGTCGCCGAACTCACCTCGGGTCTGCAGGCCATTACCGACAAGGTGGCCAACGACTCGTCCATCCAGAAGGTGACGGTCAGTTGACCTCAGTCGATGCTCCAACGGGACAGCCGGGCGGCGGTAAATCCACCGCCGCCCGGCGGTTCCGCCGTCGCGACCTCAACGTCGACACGATCAGTTTTCTGGCCGTGTTCCTCGTCGTCCCCGTCGTTGTTTACATCATCTTCGTCGTCTCGCCCTTCATCCAGGCGATGTATTTTTCGTTGACCGACTGGTCCGGTTTCACGGCCACCATGAACTTCATCGGTGTGGACAACTATGTGAAGTTGTTCCAGGACGACACCTTCATGAAAGCGGTCAGCAACAGCGTCACGCTGGCCGTCGTGCTCCCCATTGTCACGCTGGGCATTGCTCTTGTGTTTGCAACCCTCGTCACAGTCGGTGGCCCCAGTCACGGCGCCATCAGGGGTCTGCGCAATTCGAGCCTCTACCGAGTCATCTCCTTCTTTCCCTACGTCATTCCGGCAATCGTGATTGGCCTCATTTGGCAGCAGGTGTACGACCCGAACACGGGAATCCTGAACGGTTTGCTGCGCGCTGTCGGCCTTGAGCAGTTCAAGGCATTCGCGTGGCTCGGCGAGATCAAGACCGCGATGCCCGCAGTGATGTTCGTGATCGTGTGGGGGCTCATCGGCTTCTACATGGTTCTGTTCATCGCGGCGATCAAAGGTGTTCCCGCAGAAATCTACGAAGCTGCACGCATCGACGGAGCCGGGCGTTTCCGCACAGCCATCAGCGTCACGATCCCGATCATCCGGGACACCATTCAAACCTCATACATCTATATGGGGATTCTGGCTCTCGATGCCTTCGTCTACATGGCCGCTCTGGAATCCGGGGGTGGACCCGCGAACTCGACTCTGGTGATCTCGCAACAGCTGTTCACGACGGCCTTCACCAAGGGCCAGTTCGGCTACGCGTCCGCAATGGGCGTCGTGCTCGCCATCGTCACGATGCTTTTTGCACTAATTGTTTTCACAGTCAACCGACTCACCGGTGGAAAGAATGAGGTCAGCGAATGACATCCACGACTTCAGGCACCAGCACGCTTGACCCGGGTCAGAAGACGCGCACGAATGGTCGAAAGAGCACGAACACCACCGGCGACAAGGTTGTCGGCGGTATTTCGCACTCAGTTCTGACCATCTGGTCGATCATCGTTGTGCTCCCGCTCCTGTGGACGATTCTGTCGTCATTCAAGAACAACACCGAGATTTTCGCGTCGCCGTTCTCTCTTCCTTCTCGGTGGAGTTTCGACAACTACGCCAACGCGTGGACGACGGCCGGAATCGGCAGCTACTTCTTCAACACTATCATTGTGGTGTTCGGGGCGCTGATCCTCACCATGACGTTCGGGTCGATGACCGCGTATGTCTTGGCGAGATTCCAGTTCCCCGGGTCACGGGCGCTCTACTATGCGATGCTCGCCGGCCTGACCTTCCCGGTCTTTCTCGCTATCGTCCCCCTGTTCTTTGTGCTGCAGGGCTTCGGGCTGCTCAACACACTGTTCGGGTTGATCATCACCTACGCGGCGTTCGCCTATCCCTTTACCGTGTTCTTCCTGTTCGCGTTCTTCAAGTCCCTGTCGAATTCGATCTCGGAGGCCGCAGCAATTGATGGAGCTGGTGAGTGGAGAACTTTCTTCCAGGTCATGCTTCCCATGGCCAAGCCCGGCCTGGCGACGGTGGCTATCCTGAACTTCGTCGGGCTGTGGAACCAGTTCCTGCTGCCGGTAGCGCTGAACACGGATCCTGACAAATACGTTCTGACTCAGGGCATGGCGCGGTTTGCGTCGCAGGCGGGGTATTCGGTCGACTTTGGTGCGTTGTTCGCCGCCGTCGTGATCACTGTCATTCCGGTGTTTGTTGTGTACCTCGTCTTCCAACGCCAACTGCAGGGTTCGGTGTCGCAGGGCACGAACAAGTAGCAGGCTCCCCTTAGTGCGCCAACCCGCGCATCCTCACCTTCGCGTGTGGCTCATGAGAATGGTTCGGTGACGTCTTTGCAACGAATTCTTGCCATCGATGCGGGTGGCACCACCACCCGTGCACTCATCGTCGATGCCTCTGGACACACTCTTGGGTTTGGACAGGCGGGTGGCGGCAATCCCATTTCGTCCGGGTTCGAGGCGGCCTCATTGGCAGTGGTGAGCGCCACTCGTGCGGCGCTGGAAGCAACCGGGGTCGACTCGCCCACCGTGTCCTCTGCCCTCGTGGCTTTGGCGGGAGGTAACTCTGCTGAACCGACAGATCTGATGGCAACTGCGCTCGCCGAGATCGGACTCCGGGGGCCATTGCACATCGAGTCTGATCTATTGGCCATGTTTTGCTCCGGCACACCGGAGGGGCATGGATACGTATTGATCGCCGGGACCGGTGCCGTAGCGGGACGAATTACTGACGCTCACCTCGATTTCGTCTCGGACGGAGTTGGTTGGTTGCTCGGGGATGGTGGTTCGGGATTCTGGATCGGGAGGAAGGTCGCGCGAGCCGTCGCCGCAGAACTTGATGGTCGAGGACCGAGCACCGCTCTCACACCAGCGTTGCTCGGCATGCTCGGGCTCGGCGCTGCTGAGGATCGCACATTCGGTCGGCCCCAGGTGCAGCTCCAGCTCATCCGCGCCCTGTATGGCATGCGCCCCATCGAGCTCGCTCGATTCTCACCGCTCGCATTCGCGGCGGCCGATGACGAGGTTGCACAGGATATCCGGCACGGCGCGGCCACCCAGCTCGCCAACACTTTCGCTGCCGTGCACCTGGAGGGACACGGCGGGCCCATCGTGGTCGGAGGCAGTGTTTTACGTCAACTGAGTGCCCAGCCGCCGCTTTCGACCGTGTTGCAGGATGGGTCAGGTCGCTCGCCATTGATCACCGTCGATGACGGTGTCGTCGGTGCCGCAGTGCTGGCACTGAGGAGAGCCCAGATCGCCGTCGATAACGACATGTTCACCAGAATCACCCTGGGCCTGGCCGAGCTGAGGAGGAAAGCATGAGCGAAACGTCCACCGTGTCAGTGGAGCGTCTAGCCCTGTCGATCGCTGATCTCGGCGCACAAAATCCGCTCCCCATGGTCGGAGCACCCCTGGAGAGCCCCTACGACATCCGCGGCGAACTCCCGGCGGAGATCGTCGACGGTGCGACCTACGGCCATCCGCGAAGCACCTTTCCGTATCGCCTGCAGGACGGATACACACGGACGCTTCGTCAACGCGAGGTGGAGACGGTGGTGCTGGAGAATGATCGACTGCGCGCGGTGTTCATTCCCGAGCTTGGTGGCCGACTCTGGGAACTCGTAGACAAGACTTCTGGCACACAATTGCTTCACAGTCCCGGCACCGCGCAATTCGCGAACCTTGCCCTCCGGAACGCGTGGTTTGCCGGCGGTATCGAATGGAACATTGGCACGCGCGGTCATTCACCGACCACGTGCGAACCGCTCCATGCCGGACTGACAGCAGGGGGCCGTGTCCTTCGAATGTGGGAGTTCGAGCGGATGCGCAATGTCGTGTTTCAGATCGACGCCTGGCTGCCCGATGATTCGGCCGTGCTCTTTGTCGCCATCCGGCTACGCAACCCGGGTGCAGAGGACGTTCCGCTGTACTGGTGGAGCAACGCGGCTGTGCCGCAGCGAGCAGACACACGAGTGCTCGCTCCTGCGACCACCGCTTTCGCAACCAATGACGGCAATGGTATTTCCCGGGTCGATCCAACCCATGATCTGGTACAGAACGGCCAGGGCGACACGGGAGTGGTGGACTGCACCTGGCCGAGCCGAAGTCCTCGAGCGCGGGATTTCTTCTTCGACCTCGCGCCAGAGCAGCGTCGCTGGATTCTGAGCGCGGACGGGAACGGCGACGGTCTGGCAATGCTGTCCACCGCGCAATTGCGTGGACGCAAGCTGTTCGTCTGGGGCAACAGTCGCGGCGGTGACCGCTGGCAGGAATGGCTCACGCCCGGCGGCGACAAGTACACCGAGATTCAGGCGGGGCTCACCCAGACCCAGTTCGAGCACGTACGGATGCCCGCCGGCGCAGAGTGGTCCTGGCTGGAGGCCTACGGCAACGCTCGGGTTGACCCAGGAATCTCTCACGGATCGGACTGGGCCGCTGCGATCGTCCACGGAGAACAGCGTGTCGACGCCCTGCTGAGCGACTCTTCGCTGCAGGCAGCGCACGCCTGGATTCGTGACGTGGCTGATCACCCGATTGAGCGGATGGTGACGACCGGAAGCGGTTGGGGCGCGTTGGAGGCGCAACGCCGTCGCGCCGATGGTGAAGCCTGGATCATTGGCGATGGCACTTCGTTTCCGGCCGAATCCTTGACGGACGAACAGCAGCCCTGGCTGGACCTGCTCGAGGGGCGAGGTTTCCATGGCGCGCAATCCTTCGTATCGGGGCCGCAATGGGAGGCGCGCCTGACCGCAGCGTTGGAGACTGACATCCACCATCGTGCATGGATTCTTCTCCAGCTGGCCGTTATGCGGCACGCGCGAGGGGATCACGATGAGGCCTCCGATCTCTACGCAGCGGCGTTAGAAGCCGAACCGGTTTCTGGGGTGGCCGCTGCACACGCTCATCGTGGCCTGGCGCTGTGCGAACTCGCGCTCACTTCAGGCCCCTCACCAGCTGGCGACCATGTTGCCGGGGTCATCGAGCACTACCGCTCGGCATGGTCACTCGCGAACGCTGATGCCGATCCAATGGCGGTGCATTTGGCGAGCGCGATCCTCGTGGAGGCGGCCACAGCCTTCCTGGATCTGGGTAACCCGGACGCCGCTCTGCAACTCCTGACCGAAGCGAAGGTGCTCGACCATCAGGGCCGACTCCGATTCCTCTATGCGCAGGCGCTGGCGCGCACTGGCCAACCCGCTTCTGCCGCACAGATCCTGAGGGAAGGCATAGAAATTCCGGATCTTCGTGAGGGGAAGAACTCCCTTGCCTCGCTGTGGGCGGAGGTATGTCCGGGTGAGGCCGTGCCTTCCCAGTATCAGTTCGATATGGGATAGAACCGATTTACGTCGTAACATGATCGTTAGTGCCAAGTTTCGATCATAATCGATCAGAAGAGAGATGCTCATGACCCACAATTCCCACGAGCCAATCGCCGACCCGGCCGCCGGACACCATATGGAAGAGGAGCTGCGCTCCCAGCCCGACGTCTGGGCGCAGGCTGTCGAGAACATTGATCGCTCGGCGCTTCCCGACGCCGGAACTCGAGTTGCGATCGTCGGGTGCGGAACATCGTGGTTCATGGCCCAGAGCTACGCAACGCTGCGCGAGCAGAGTGGGCAAGGCGAAACCGATGCTTTCACCGCGTCCGAAGCGTTTCCTGCGCGCGACTACGACGCGGTCATTGCCCTCTCCCGCTCCGGGACAACCACAGAAGTACTCCAGCTGGTCAGCGGGCTGCGCGACGACGTTCGGACGATCGGGATCGTCGCGGAGGAGTCCACACCGCTGGGTAGCGCTGTCGGCGACGTGATCGCACTCCCCTTCGCCGACGAGCAGTCTGTCGTGCAGACCAGATTCGCGACGACCGCGCTGGCGGTTCTGCGCGCATCGCTGGGTGAGGACCTGGCGCCGGTCATTGCCCAAGCCCGCGACGCCGTCGGGTCCGCGCTCGACGAGGCGCTTCTCTCCGCCGAGCAGTACACCTTCCTCGGTACGGGGTTCTCCGTGGGGCTCGCCCATGAGGCTGCGCTGAAGATGCGCGAGGCTTCACAGTCCTGGACCGAGTCATACCCAGCTAAGGAATACCGCCACGGCCCGATCAGCATCGCCTCCGAGGGTCGGGTGGTCTGGATGTTTGGTACGCCGCCGACCGGACTGGCGAAGGACATCGCCGTCACCGGCGCACACTTCGAGAACGGCGGTGGAGACCCCATGGTGGACCTGATCAGAGCCCAGCGGGTCGCGCTCGAGCGGGCACGACGTGCCGGGTTGAACCCGGACAAACCACGAAACCTTAGCCGCGCGGTTATCCTCGACCAGTGACCACAGCCGTTCCCCCCGACGAGAGTAGTTTCACCGTGCCGCCCTTCGGGCGCGAGACCGCAGTGCCCTCCCTCGGGCCGGGAGCTGCTGTGCTGGCATTCGACCTTGGTGGCACTGACTCGAAGACGGCGCTGGTCGACGAGACGGGCCGACTGCTTGACGTAGTCCGCACCCCCACGCCACAGGATAAGTCGGCGGATGCTGGCGCCATTTTCTCCGAACTCGAACGGCTGGCTAAAGGCATTCGTCAACGCCACCCCGAAGTGCCAATCAAGGCGGTCGGCCTGATGGTGCCGGGGTACGTCGATGATGTGGCCGGCACCGGCGTCTACTCCGAGAACCTCGGTTGGCGCGCCGTGCCCTTTCGAGACCGCTTGAGCACGCTGCTCGACCTCCCCGTCGCCTTCGGCCACGATGTGCGCGCGGCTGGCCTCGCTGAGTTCCGTCTCGGCGCCGCTCAGCCGTTCAGCGACGTCGTTGTCATGACCATCGGGACCGGGATCGCCGCCGCAATATTCCTTCGTGGCGAGCTCTATGCCGGTGGTGGGTTGGCAGGCGAGAACGGCCACTCGATCGTCGCGGACGGGCCGGAGTGCGCGTGTGGCGGGCGCGGCTGCCTCGAAGCTGTGGCGTCGGCGGGCGCCATCGCCCGACGCTACAACGCTGCCACCGGATCGAGCCTTCCTGGCGCACGAGAGGTGCTGGAGCGTATACGCCACGGTGACCTCGACGCAAGCAAGGTCTGGGAGAGTGCGCTCGACGCTCTCGCGCTCGACCTGTCTCACACTGTGGCTTTGCTCGCTCCGGAGGCAATCGTCATTGGCGGCGGACTCGCCGGTGCCGGCGATGCGCTTTTCGAGCCGCTTCGGGAGCGACTGGATGCGCTACTCACATTCCAACGCCGACCCCAATTGATACCAGCGACAATCGGCGAGAACGCGGGCGTCGTGGGATCGGCGCTTGCCGCGCGAGACCTGCTTGAAGCTGCGGCATCATGATTCTCACGATCACGCCGAACCC
The DNA here is from genome assembly GCF_030063305.1 of Salinibacterium sp. G-O1. GTDB lineage: Bacteria > Actinomycetota > Actinomycetes > Actinomycetales > Microbacteriaceae > Rhodoglobus. The sequence goes on along the minus strand of NZ_JASISV010000001.1, from coordinate 1,001,408 downwards.
TGCGGTAGACATGACCTATCACGCCGATTCCCTCACGCTCGGCGAAAGCCACCGCGTTCCCGCCGCGCACTCCCGTGCCGGCGGCAAGGGACTCAACGTGGCGCGCGTATGCCACCAACTGGGCCACAGTGTGCTCGCACTCGCGACCGTGGGCGGCGACAGCGGAGCTGAGTTCTCACACGAACTCACCACGAGCGGTGTTCCTCACGAGCTCATCCGGGTCGCCTCGAGTATGCGCCGGAGTATCGCGCTGGTTGAAGTCGGCAGTGGACGCACAACGGTGGTCAATGAGATCGGCAGCCCCATGGACGAGAGCGAGTGGGCGACCCTGACCGAGTCCGTGCGCGCCCTCGCGTCCGGCGCCCGCTGTCTGGTCGGTGCCGGAAGTCTTCCGGGTGCGAATTCCGGTAGCAATGCGACCCGTGACAGCTTCTACGCGGGCTGCGTGGAGGCTGCCCATGTGCTCGGCATTCCCGCCATCATTGACGCAACTGGCACGGCGCTGCTGCTCGCCGCGAGTGCTGGGGCTGACCTTCTCAAACCAAACCGGGTTGAACTTGCCGAAGCGACCGGGCTCGAAGACCCTCTTGCTGGGGCGGAGCGCCTTCTCGACCTCGGCGCACGAATGGTTCTCGTGTCTCTCGGTGAGGACGGAATGTTCGGCGTGAGTTCGGACGACCGTGAACCGCTCTTCGCGCGTCTGGCGATGCCCCTCGTGGGAAACCCGACCGGCGCGGGGGACGCCGCCGTCGCGGCTGCTGCCGTGTGTCTTTCGACTGGTAATCGCGAGCGCGAGACAATCCTGCGGATGGCGACGGCCTGGTCGGCGGCGGCGGTTCTGGCGCCCGTCGCCGGAAGCGTGGGCGGCGACATTGCTGCGCTAGAGGCCGAGGTAATTTTCAGCCGTTAGCCACGATCACCTCGACCGACGCTCGATCAAGCGCACGCGCGAAATCGTCGGCGATCGGGGCATCCGTCACGAGGGTATCGATGCGATCGAGAGTACAGATTCGCGCGAAGGTTGACCTGCCTAGTTTGGACGAATCCGCGACGACAACAACCCGGCCTGCCGCCTGGGCGAAGCGATTGCTGACCTCTGCCTCACCCGGGTGGATCGTGGTTGCCCCGAATTCTGAGCTGAGACCGTCCACTCCCAAAATCGCCATATCGAGGGTCACCTTGTCGATCGACTCTGCGACGAGCGGTCCGACGAGTTCGTAGGATTGCTGCCTGGCAACACCGCCCGTGACCACGATCGTCACGTGGGGCCGCACTGAAAGCTCGAAGGCAATGTTGAGCGCATTGGTGACGATGGTCAGTCCCGGTTCTGCACCCGGCCCGACCACGTGCTGGCTCCTGCCGAGCGCACGAGAGACTTCGCTTGTCGTCGTTCCCCCGTTCAACCCCACGACGTCCCCGAAGTTCACCATGGATGCGACAGTGTTGGCGATCGCGATCTTTGCCTCAGCGTGACGCGGGAGCTTGTACTGCAGCGGAAGTTCGTATCCGCTGCCGAGCGCCATCCCGCCACCGTGGGTCCTCGTGACCAGACGCTGGCTGGCAAGGGTGTTGAGGTCGCGTCTCGCCGTCGCGGGAGACACCCTCAACTCGAGTGCGATGTCCGAGATCGAAACAGTCCCGCGAAGGATAATCAGGTCGAGAAGGGCACCTAATCGCTGCTGCTGCTGCGCCATCCGCGGGCCCTCAGCTCGCCAGCACTACACACAGCCGATAGGCCTCATCCGCAATGGCATCGCGGGCGGGACCAAGGTACTTTCGGGGATCGGTGGAGTTCGGGTTGCCGGCGAGGAAGGTGCGGATTGCTGAGGTGAACCCGACGTTCAGCGCCGTCCCGATGTTCACCTTGGTGATTCCCGCTCGCACAGCATCGCGCAGGACAGCGTCGGGCACGCCAGAGGAGCCGTGAAGCACAAGAGGAACATCTAGCCGGCTGACGATGCGTTCGATCAGTGCGATGTCCAACACGGCTTCGCGGGCGGTCATTGCGTGGGAGCTTCCGACCGCGACTGCGAGGCCGTCCACGCCGGTCGAATCGACGAAACTGGACGCTTCGTCAGGGTCGGTCCGCACCCCTGGGGCGTGCGCTCCGTCCTTCCCGCCAATCGCGCCGAGCTCGGCCTCGACCCACAGTCCGCTCAGGTGAGCCTGGGCGGCGAGTGCAGCAGTCTGTTCGACGTTTCGCTCATACACCAGATGCGCCGCGTCGACCATGATCGAGCTCACCCCGAAGTCATCGGCCAGGGTTATTCCGGCGCGCGCCATAGTCTCGTCCTGAATATGGTCGAGATGGATCGAGACGGGCACATCGGCCGCGGCCGCACACTCGCGGGCTGCCGCAAGCAAGGGTCGCAGGGCCCCGCCCCGGTACAGCACCAAGTTCTCACTCAACTGCAGGATCACGGCCGCCTGTGCTCGCTCGGCGCCGGCGATGATGCCCTCCACGTGCTCCATGGTGATGATGTTGAACGCAGGAACGGCTGCATGTCTGGCACGTGCTGTGGCGATCAGGTCAGTCGTTCGCGCGAGGGGCATGGTTAGATCTTCAATGCTGGCGCCGTTGTTGCGCAACTCGGTGGAGGCGGGCATCCACTTTTCCGCTAGAGATTACGCTCCGCGAAGCCCGTACCGCAATCACCAGCAAGCGCTCCTGCTACCGCTCGGCGTCGCGGGCCGCTCGCTCTTTGTCCTGACGCTCCATCTTGGCGAAGTACCCCGCGATGGGAACGTCGGTCGACGAGTGCGCGATGATCGACAGCGAAATTGCCACCACGATGAGATGGAAGAGGTACTCGGCGTCGGGATTGCCGCTCTCCAGCACCAGCAGTCCGTAAAGCACCGAGGCAAAACCCTTGGGGCCAAACCACGCCGCTGTGCCTCGTTCCTCCCACGGCAGTTTGCTGCCGATCAGCGCGATCTCCACGGCAACCGGGCGGGCGACAACGAGGATCAGTACGGCGAACAGGTAGCCGAGCGGCGGAACATCCGCGAGCAGACTCGGCGCGATGAGCGCCCCGAAGACGAAGATGGCCAGGAGCTTGACGATCTCGGCAATGTATTCGCCGTACTCGACGAATGCGTCGCGCATCTCGGGGGCGGCGCTCGCGATCGTGATTCCCGCGGCGAAGGCTGCGAGATACAGGTTCGCCCCGGTGACTGTCGCAACCCCGTAGATGATGATCGCAATGGCAACAGGACCGAGCGAGGCATACAACGGCGTGGTGACGAGGAAGCGAATCCTCAGCAGGAGGGAGACGAGAAGCGGCACACCGACACCGAGTGCCACACCACCAACCAGCTCGAGCGTGAGCAGCAACGGCTCGACATCGGGACCGCCGACTGCAGCAATAAAAATCAGAACGACGGGAAGGGCCAGTCCGTCGTTCAGCCCGGACTCAACATTAAGCAGACCGCGCACCCTGGCAGGAATCTCAACGCGGCCCACGATCGCAGAAGCGAATACGGGATCGGTGGGGGCGAGTACGGCTGCGATAAGCAGCGCCTCCGGCCAGGGCACATTGAGGAGCCATACCCCGAGCACCGCGGTAATGATGAACGTGAGAGGCATGCCGAGCAGAAGCGCTCGACCCGGCAGGCGCCACGCCTTCGCGAGGTCGCGGATGGCGAGGCGCTGGCCGTCGGTAAAAAGTACGACGAAGAGAGCGACCTGCGCGAGCTGGCTTACCTGGTCATCCCCGGCCTGCAGGGGGATGACGCCCAGCATGCCTTGCCCGAGCAGAAAACCTGCGGCGAGAAAGAGCACGGCGGTAGATAACACCGTGCGGTGCGCGATCCCCGAAATAAGAATCGCGGCGAGAAGCACAGCTCCGAAAGCGAGGATCACACGAGCAATGCTACGCGCGGCCCTTCAGGATCAGGTTCCAGTAGACCCAGGGCAGGATGTGCCGGTCGAACACCCACGTCAGCCGCCGCTCCCGCGCGAGCCCGGGCCAGAACGGCACCGTGGGCTTCTGTCGGTACCGGTCATCGAATTCCGCGAAAACCACGGTGCCGCGCGAGACGGTGAACGGCGCAACCGAATATCCGCTGTATCGCGCCGATGGCGACTTTCCCGCTTTAACGTCGCGAAGATTGCCGGCAAGCACTTTGGCTTGCTCCCGAAGTGCCCCGCCGGATTTTGAGTTGAGGGTGGCAGCCGCGTCGCCGAGCGACCACACGTTGTGATGCCGGCGGTGGCGCAGCGTGTACGGGTCGACATCGACGAACCCGGCGGCGTCCCCCGGCGCTGGAAGGGCCGAAGCTTTCAGCCAGTCCGGAGCCGATTGCGGCGGAACCACATTCAGGACGTCGTACGACATCCGTTCGGGCTCACCGTCGGCCGTGCGGACCACGATCTGACGCTGATCCCCATCCACCTCAATCAGCTCGGTGCTGGTGCGAAGCTCGATGCCGTACTCGTCGATCTTCCGTTCGAGTTCGGAGTCGATGGCGGGAATGCCGAAAACCGTCGGGTCTGGCACCAGCATGACCACCCGGATGTTGTCGAGCACACCCTTGGCTCGCCAGTACGCGCACGCCAGGTACATCGGCTTCTGGGATGCCCCGGCGCAGGTTGCCGGACCCGCTGGTTGCACGAATACGACGGTGCCCTCGCGCACGTCGCGCAGCAGCCGCGACGTCTTGGCGACGTACTCGAACTCGTAGTGCGATGACACGTATGGTGTGGCGAGCGCATCGACCAGGCCCGGAATTCGGTCGAAATCTTTCTGGATGCCCGGACACACCACGAGGTGACCGTACGTCATCCGTGTTCCCAGAGCGAGCACGAGCTCGGAGGCATCGGGATTGATGCTGACCACCCGATCCTGCCGCCACGTGACTCCGCGAGGCGTGACATCCCCTTGGGGGCGATGAGCCTGGCTGGCCTTCGCCGTGCCACCGGCGACGTGCGAGAACAGCGGCTGGTAACGGTGGTGCGAGCGCGGCTCGATAACGGCGACATCGTTCATGCCATACCGGTGCAGCCGACCCGCCACCGACAGTCCGGCGTTGCCTCCGCCGATAACAACCACGTCATGATGGGCCAGGCGCTCATTACCAGTCATGTCATCCACGCTACGAGGTCGGTCACAAGCATCGGCAGGGCTTGACGAATGGCACATGACAGGTTTTGGGGGGATTACCCCAGCTTCATCTCGCCTCCAAGCGGCTATTCTGAGACACAACACCTGACCCCCGCCGATTGACGCTCACGGCAACCGACGACTTGGAGTTTGTTCCTTGGCCCCTACAGCCCTGATCCCCTGGCTTGATCCAGCGAACCTTATTGAGGGTTTCGGCCCGTTCGCGCTGCTCGGCGTGTGCCTCATCGTTTTCGCTGAGACCGGCCTGCTGCTCGGGTTCCTGCTGCCGGGTGACACGCTGCTGGTCATTACCGGACTCCTGACCTTCACCGGCACCATGGTGCCAGCGGGGCAGGGCATCCAAATTCCCATCTGGCTGGTCTGCATTTCGATCAGTGTCGCCGCGTTCCTCGGCGGAGAGGTCGGTTATCTCATCGGCCACAAGGCCGGGCCCCGCATCTTCGAACGCAAAGAGACAGGTCTCTTCAGCGTCGAGAACGTCAAGCGCACCAACGGCTTCTTCGAACGTTTCGGCGGACTGGCAGTTATCGTTGCCCGGTTCGTGCCGATCGTGCGCACCTTCGCTCCCGTCGCCGCCGGCGTTGGGCACATGAACTACAAGAAGTACTCCCTGTACAACGCGATCGGCGCCATCATCTGGGGTTCAGGGCTTACCTTCCTCGGATTCGTGCTCGGCTACATCCCGCCGCTCAGCGATTTCGTCACCAACTACATCGATGTGATCCTGCTGGCGGCCGTCGCCATCGCGGTTGTGCCGACGGTGTACCACTACATCCAGTCGATGGTGAAGGCCCGCAGGCGCAACGCAGCCATACTCAATGACGCTGAGGCAGAAGCGCTCGTGCTCGACGAGAAGAAGTTCGACCAGAAACTGGGCGACTAACTTTCGCTGCCCGCGGCCGGGTCGGTCGGGGCCGATTGCGCAGGCCTGCGCTTGCGGATCGCGTCGATGCCCTGCTGGGCTCCACGGCGCACCTCGATCTCGGGATCTTTCAACAGCGGCCGGATGACCTCCACGTCGTCACCGATCGCACCGAGCGCGCGTGCCGCAGCCGCGCGAACCCGCGCCACCTCGTCTGTGAGCAGCACGCCGACCTCATCCTGAAGCTGCAATCCACGGGTGGCGGCAACCCTCGTCGCCATCTCCCGCACACGCCAGGCCTGGTTTTGGAGTGCCGCCGTAACGCCGGCGATCGCGCTGTCATTCCAGACATAGAGCAGCGCACGCGTGCCCCACAGCTCCGGCCAGTACAGCACGGGCGCTCCATCCAGGATGCCCTGGGCGTGCTCCCCGCCCACCACGAGCAGGAATTCTTCGCCCTCGTTGTTGCCGGCCAGCAGCGACAGCGAGCGCAGCACGACGGTATCCAGGCCGAGCTGCTCAACGGCAGCGGCGATTCGGGCTTCGATCGGAAGTTCTACAGGAGTCTCATCAGGCACCATGCAACCCTACGTGGCCGCGACCCAGATTGATGCGCGAGCTTCAACGGCAAGCGCGTCACACCTGGCACGATCAATCACCGCGTCGACCACGATCCCCTCTGCCTCCAGGTGCCTCAGCAGCACGGGATCGCGATCGCTGATGCGCACCACCACCCCGCCGCTGGGCGCGTCCGTCACCAGAACCGCCTGCGGTCGGTGGAGGGAGCCGTCGGCTGCCGGGATCGGGTCGCCGTGCGGGTCACGGCTCGGATGCCCGAGCTGTGCGTCCAACGCGTCCAACAGCTTGTCGCTCATCGCATGCTCCAGCACCTCGGCTTCGTCGTGCACCTCGTCCCAGCCGTAGCCGACGTGCTGCACGAGCCAGGTCTCGATGAGCCGGTGACGCCGCACCATGCGCAGGGCCAGCGCCGTGCCATCCGGGGTCAGTTCGATCGCACCATAGGGTTCGTGAATCGCGAGCCCCTGCGCCACCAGCTTTTTGACCATTTCGGTGACGGATGACGCGGCCAGCCCCAGGCGGGCAGCGAGCAACCCCGTGGTGATGTGCTCGGGCTGCCATTCGGTGTGCGTGTAGATGACCTTGACGTAGTCCTCCACCGCGGTGGGCGCGACGGCCATCAGTTGCCGCTCGCCACGAGCACGATGAGCAGGATGTTGAGCACGGTGATGGCGCCAGCCGAGATCCAGCCGCTCCAGCGCAGCCATGGGCGGTTCACGAAATCGCCCATTAACTTTCTCGAACTCGCGAACCAGACCAGCGGAATCAGGGCGAACGGGATGCCGAAACTCAGCACCACCTGGCTGAGAACCAGCGCACGGGTGGGGTCGAAACCGATGGCGAGAACTACCAGCGCGGGAATCAGGGTGATGGCCCTGCGCAGCAGCAGAGGGACCTTCAGCTTCAGCAAGCCACCCATGATCGAGGAACCCGCATAGGTTCCCACGCTGGTCGATGCAAGCCCGCTGGCCAACAACCCGATCGCGAAGATGACTCCGATGGCGGGTCCAAGGGTCGCGACGACCGCGGCGTGGGCTCCCTCGATCGAGTCGGTGCCCTCGACACCCCTGAGCGCTGCCGCCGCCAGCAGGAGCATGGAAATGTTGACCGCTCCCGCAACGAAGAGCGCGCCGCCCACATCCCACCGGGTGGAGCGCAGGAGGCTTCGGATCCGCACCGGATCGGTGGTCACCCCGTGCCGGTCCCGCGCAAGGGCGGAGTGCAGGTAGATCACGTGCGGCATGACCGTCGCGCCGAGCATCGACGTCGCGAGCAGTACGGAGTCTGTGCCCTCGAAGCGCGGGACGATGCCGGCAACCGCTTCGGCCGGGTTCATCCCGCTGAAGAACAGGCCGCTCATGAAGCCGATCACGATTACGCCCAGCAGCGTGATGATCACCGCCTCGAAGGATCGCTGGCTCCGGTGGGTCTGCAGCAGCAGCAGGCCCATGGATGCGAGCCCGACGATGAGCCCGCCCAGAAGCAGGGGAACCCCGAACAACAGGTAGAGGGCGATGGCGCCACCGAGCACCTCGGCGATGTCGGTCGCCCCGGCGACGAGCTCGGCCTGGATCCAGTAAACGCGCCTGGGGCCGGTCTTCAGCCTTTCGCCGAGGATCTCGGGCAGGCTCTGGCCCGTGACGATCCCCAGTTTCGCCGACTGGTACTGCACGAGCACGGCGATTCCATTCGCGAGCACGAGCACCCAGAGCAGCAGGTAGCCGTACCGGGCACCCGCGGTGAGGTTCGCGGCGACGTTGCCGGGGTCGACGTAGGCGATGGCAGCGACGAACGCCGGCCCCATCGCGAACATCGTGGCGCGAACCCGGCTCGGCGGAGCCGCGAGCAGCGACGGCGATTTCGGCATACCGAAACCTTAGCGCTCGGCTGACGCTTCCGAAATGACGGACTCGAGCGCGTGAATCCGCGCGCTCTCGGGGACTCGGGCCCTAGATCGCGCCTCAACTCCGTCATTTCGGAAGAGAAGACGGAAGATTGGGCGGCCGTGTAGCGAAGGGCTGCGGTGCTACTCCCCCAGCAGCTGAGCGCGAACCGTCGGCATGATCGCCGCGAAAGCGAGCGCGCGGTGGCTGACCGCGTTCTTCTCCTCCGCGCGCAGCTCGGCCGCACTGACCGACATCCCGGAGGGCTTGAAGATCGGGTCGTACCCGAAACCGTTCGGACCGATCTGTTCAAGCAGGACGGTCCCGGGCCAGATACCGAGCTCGACGAATTCCCCGGCCTCGGCCGCCGAGGGCGGTCCGTCGGGCCCAACGGCTCCGACGGGCGGCGGCACCACCAGCGCGGCCGCGCAGGTGAAGTGGGCGGCGCGGTTGGTGTTGGCCCCGAGGTTGCTGAGCAGCAGCTCGAGGTTCGCCGCGTCATCCCGCCCGCCCGCATACCGGGCAGAGTGGATGCCAGGAGCCCCGCCGAGCGCATCGACCGAGATCCCGGAGTCATCCGCGATCGCCGGCAGCCCCGTGAACGCGGACGCGGCACGAGCCTTGATGAGCGCGTTCGCCTCGAAGCTGTCGCCGTCTTCCACCGGCTCCGGCCCGTCATATCCGATCAGTTCGATGCCGTCGAGCGCATCACCGAGGATGCGACGCAGCTCGTCTACCTTGTGCGCATTGTGGGTGGCGAGCACGAGTTTCATGACGCGAGGGTGGCTACCTGAAGCGCGGTCAGGTCGGTGGCTCCACCCAGGGCGAGGTCGAGCAGCGCGTCGAGTTCGCGTCGGTCGAAGGGGGCAGCCTCGGCGGTGCCCTGCACCTCCACGAACAGCCCGCGGCCGGTCACGACGACGTTCATGTCGGTCTCGGCGCGGACGTCTTCGGTGTACGCCAGGTCGAGCAGCGGCTCACCGTCGATGATGCCGACGCTGACCGCGGCGACCGAGTCGATGATCGCTTTCGCGTTTTTACCGATGAAACCCTTCGAGCGCCCCCACTCCACGGCGTCGGCGAGCGCAACGTACGCTCCGGTGATCGCCGCGGTGCGGGTGCCTCCGTCGGCCTGCAACACGTCGCAGTCGATGACTATGGTGTTCTCCCCGAGCGCCTTGGTGTCGATCACGGCACGAAGCGAGCGACCGATCAGCCTGGAGATCTCGTGCGTGCGGCCACCGATCTTGCCCTTGACCGACTCGCGATCCATGCGGTCGTTGGTGCTGCGCGGCAGCATCGAATATTCGGCGGTGACCCACCCTTTGCCCTTGCCATTGAGCCAGCGAGGAACACCGTTGGTGAACGACGCGGTGCACAGCACCTTCGTGCGCCCGAACGAGATGAGCGCGGATCCTTCGGCCTGGTCACTCCATCCACGTTCGATGGTGACGGCACGCAATTCGTTCGCCGCGCGGCCATCGATTCTCGGCTTGCTCAAGGTCATGTCAGATATTCCGTTCTCGGTATGTGTATGGCCCCGGTGTCGTACGTGTTGACGCTGGCGACCTCGGGGCCGAGGAATCGTGAAGCCAGTGTGAGAAATGCGGCCTTGTCGGGGCCGGTCGCCTCGAAGGCGTAGGTGGGGGCATCCATCGACTGCCGCTCCAGATCGTGCGCGACGAGCGTGCGGTAGACGTCGTAGGCCGTCTCGTCGGCGCTCGACACCAGCGCGACCGAGTCGCCCATGACGTACTGGATCGCCGCAGACATCAGCGGATAGTGCGTGCAGCCGAGCACCAGGGTGTCGATGTCTGCCGCCTTGAGGGGCGCGAGGTATTCCTCGGCGACGGCGAACAGTTCCGCTCCGCTGGTGATGCCGGCTTCCACAAATTCGACGAAGCGGGGGCAGGCCTGGGTGAACAATTCGAGCCCGGATGCCGCGGCAAAGGTGTCGTCGTAGGCCTTCGACTTGACCGTTCCGACGGTTCCGATCACCCCGACACGCTTGTTGCGCGTCTGCCTGACGGCTGCTCGCACCGCCGGCTGGATCACCTCAACCACCGGGATGCCGTAGCCATCTGTGAAGCGCTCACGAGCATCCCGTAGCATCGCGGCCGATGCAGTGTTGCAGGCGATGACGAGCAGTTTCACGCCGTCAGCGACAAGATCGTCCATGACCTCGAGGGCGTAGCCACGCACTTCGGCGATGGGCTTCGGCCCGTACGGGGAGTGCACTGTGTCGCCCACGTACAGGAGCGATTCGCGCGGCAACTGGTCGATGATGGCCCGCGCCACGGTGAGACCGCCCACGCCACTGTCGAAGACTCCGATCGGCGCGTTATTCACGCTTCGAGGTTACTAGTGCTTCGTCGTTGCCATCACGTCGAGTGGAGCGGCAAGCGCACGCCACCTAGGCTCGGCTCATGAGCACTGCATTACTGACCGATCGCTACGAGCTGACGATGGTGGATGCCGCGATCGGCAGTGGCACGCATGACCGGGAGTGCGTTTTCGAGGTGTTCACCCGGCGGCTTCCCGATTCGCGCCGGTACGGGGTGGTGGCGGGCACCGGACGCCTGCTGTCGCTGATCGAGGAATTCCGTTTCGGCGATGAGGAGCTCGGCTGGCTTCGCGATAACGCTGTCGTGCGGCCGGACACCATCGACTGGCTCGCCGACTACAGGTTCACGGGAAATATCACCGGATACCGCGAGGGCGAGCTATTCTTCCCCGGCTCCCCCATCCTCGTGGTCGACGGAACATTTGCCGAAGCCGTCCTGCTCGAAACCCTCGCATTGAGTGTGCTCAACTACGATTCGGCGGTTGCCTCGGCCGCGGCGAGGATGACGTCGGCAGCGTCCGGCCGTCCGCTGGCCGAGATGGGCTCACGACGCACCGGTGAGAGCTCTGCCGTTGCTGCGGCCAGGGCAGCGTTCATCGCCGGGTTCAGTGCAACGAGCAATCTCGAGGCGGGCAGGAGCTGGGGAATCCCGACCATGGGCACCGCCGCGCACTCGTTCACGCTGCTGCACGACAGTGAGGAGGAGGCGTTCCAGGCGCAGGTCGATGCGCTCGGTCCGTCGACCACCCTGCTGGTCGACACCTACGACATCGAGGCCGGGGTCAACCTCGCCGTGAAGGTGGCTGGCACGTCGCTCGGGGCGGTGCGCATCGACTCCGGAGACCTCCCCGTGCAGGTGGCTGCCGTGCGTGCCCAACTCGATTCGCTCGGCGCCACCTCAACACGCATCACCGTCACGAACGACCTCGACGAGTACACGATCGCCGCGCTCAGGGCCGCGCCGGTCGACTCATTCGGCGTCGGCACAGCGGTCGTGACGGGTTCAGGACACCCCGCGTCCGGGATGGTCTACAAGCTCGTCGCGCACCGGGACTCTGGCGGGGACTGGGTCAGCGTCGGCAAGAAGTCTGAGGCGAAGGCGACCGTCGGTGGCCGCAAATTCCCCGTCAGGACGGTCGACAGCACTGGCACCGCGGTCGCCGAAACGATCTATGTGGATGCCCCGCCCGCCGCCAGCGCGACCGGACGCACCCTGAGCGCCACCCTGGTCACAAACGGCGTCTCGGACGACACGTTCACCGGGGCCGCAGGGACGGCGCGCGCCCGCGCACACCACGCGACGGCGATCGCCGAGTTGCCGGAGGAAGCATTCCGTCTTGGTCGCGGAGAGCCCGTGATCCCGACGGTGTACCGCTAGGCGACTACTTCAGGGTTTCGTAGATCTCTTTGCACGTCGGGCACACCGGGAATTTCTGCGGGTCGCGGCCCGGAACCCAGAGCTTGCCGCACAGAGCGAGCACCGGCTTGCCGGACAGTGCGGATTCCATGATCTTGTTCTTCGGGGCGTAGTGCGAAAAACGCTCGTGGTCGCCCTCTTCGACCTGCTCCTGCTGGATCAGCTCCTCGAGCTCGCGATCGAGAGTGTCAGTGCCGCCGCCTGCGCCGCCCACGTCTGGATCTGACATGCGATACGAATCAACCATGGGTCAATTGTAGTTGCGTCGACCTAGTTGCGCAGGGTGAAGGCGAGCAGCTCGGGACTGCGTTTGTTCACGATGTACCCACCCCACAACAGCCCGCCGATGAGCACCACCACACCGGTCAGGATGCCGGCGGCCATCGCCCGGAGTTGCAGACCTTCATCCGGCTGATACAGCGACAACACCATCAGCCACACGACGGGCGCTGACAGTGCGATAGTCATCAGGAACGACAGCGACTGCACGACCGACCCCGCAGCGCCAACCGCCTGTGGCTGCGCAAACGGGCCGTCACCGGGGTGGACGGCCGGGTACGGGAAAGCGGCCGAGATGACGCTGGAGATCCCGAGACCAGCCAACAGCAGGCATGCGCTCAATCCGATGAGTCCAGGGAGTCCGCTGGAGTCTCCCGAAATCAGTACGCTCACGAAACTGCCGATGCCAATCAGGGGAACCCCGAGAAGCAGGGCAGGCACGATTCTGCCCCAACGGTCATCCAGGCCCCGGGTATTCGCCGAGACATGCACCCAGAACGCCGAGTTGTCGTGCGCAACATCGTTGTGCACCATCCAGCCGAGGAAGAGGCACATCACGGGCACGGGCACCCACATGATGAACTCGCCGGGCACACCGCCGACCATGAGTGCCGCAATCATCAGCAACGGCACAACCGGGATGACTGCGAGAGAAACCCCGTAGCGGGAGTCGCGGCCCCAGTAGGTGAGGCTCCTGGCTGCGATCGCTCCGGCAGGGTTATCCGGAAGCGCCGCAAACCAGCCGAGGCGGTAACCCCGCCGTGCGCTGACGTCTCGGTCTGGCCGGGCGAGCATGAAGCCCACGAGCACACGCCAGGCCAACCACAACACAATGAGGAAGGCGACCGACAGCAGCAGCTTCAGCGCCGCCTGATCCCCCAGACCGAGCGCGGCATCGCCGGGCGCGCTCCAGGCCGAGCCGAGCGGTGTCCATTCAGCCACTGCGGCGATTCGGCGCATGATCGGCAAACCCTGGCTCTGCCAGTCGAGAGTTGCCATGATGGCGAAAGACGTGGCCCCGACGACCGCGATGACGGCACCAGCATTTCCTGCGCCGTCACGAGCCCGGCTTGACGATAGGAACGTTGATGACGCGGCCGTTGCGACCCTCGCAGCGAGAACGCAGGTGGGCACGATCACCACGGCAGCGACTACTGCGACAAACGCGGGAAGCGGTGCCCGGCTCCACGTCACGACCTGCGCGATGGAGAGCACGACCATGATGAGGATGGGGACGCTCAGGCAGGCGGCAACCGCAAGCCGGAATGCCAACCGGGTTGGGGAGATTCCCAACAACGCGAATCGCCGGGGGTCGAGCGGGTCTTCGATACCAAAGGCGACGGGCAGCAGGAAGAAACCCAGCACGATCGCCGAGCCGAAGACGACGATGATGACTCTGGCAACATCCGGAGTCGACGAGCGCAGGTCAACAAGGCCCGCCGCGAGCACGGCGGTCATACCGAGTCCGGCGAGCAGGGCGAGAGCCATCCCGAAGAGCTGCGCGGGGCCACGCCTCAGCGTGTTGGAGAAGATGGTCAGCTTCAGATGGAGAAACTGTGCAACCACGGCAGACCCTCCGCGACTTGACCGCCGCCCGTCAGCTCGACGAAGCGATCTTCCAAAGACTTTCCGTCCCTGACTTCATCGATTGTGCCGTCGGCGAGTATCTCGCCGTCAACGACAACTGCCACGTGGTCACAGATTCGTTGCACCATGTCCATGCTGTGGCTCGAAAGTACAACTGTGCCTCCCGCCGCCGCATATTTTTTCAGGATGTCGGTGACCGTCGCCGCCGAGACCGGATCGACAGACTCGAACGGCTCGTCGAGAACCAACATTCGCGGCGAATGGATCATGGCGGCCGCGAGCGCGATCTTCTTGGTCATCCCGGCCGAATAATCCGTGACGAGACGCCCCATCGATTCCTCGAGTCCAAATGCCTGCGCGAGGTCAGCGCTTCGTTTGCGCACCACTGCGGCGTCGAGGCCGCGCAGGATGCCGGCGTAGTACAGCAGCTGCCATCCCGTGAGCCGGTCGAAAAGCCGCAAACGGTCTGGCAGAACGCCCATGTAGCGCTTGGCCGCCAGCGGGTCGCTCCACACATCGCTGCCGTGCACCATCACGGTGCCGGAATCCGGACGCAGCAACCCGGTGATCATCGACAGGGTTGTCGTCTTGCCCGCGCCATTCGGCCCGACGATGCCGTAGAAGTCGCCAGCCCTCACCTCGAGGTCGATCCCGGCAACAGCGAGGGTGTCGTCGAATCGCTTGGTTAGCCCGGTGACGGTCAACATCACGCCGTGAGTGGCGGTATCGGTGGTCACGGCCACCATCTCAGCAGCTGCGGTGGTGGCAACGCCTGACGCGACGAAGTCTGGCGCGTCTGAGTCTGAGGTCTCGACATCAGGGTCCTGGGTCGTCTTCCGAAGCCCGGCCAGAGCAATAGCTGCGGCGACCTGTGTAGCCCTGGCGGCTCTCGCCGCGGCAAGAGAATCCCGGAGGTCAGAGACGCGTGTCGTGGAGGCTGACGCTGCCCGCTTCGTCCATCCACTGGCGATCGTCAGCAACTGATGGGCCGCGTTCAGCGCCGCAGGTTCTCCGGCCGGTGCCGAGGAGCCTGAATGCTCTGTGACTGACTCTTCCAAGGTGGGCGTCGCCTGCGCGGATGCTGCGACGGCAACGGGTGGTTCGATGATCTGGGCGCTAACGACGTCAATCTCGACAACCGTCTTGTCGGCGTCGACCTTCTCGGCGACAACCTTGTCTGGTTCGGTCTGCGTTGCTGTGGGCGTCTTGGCGGCCGGAGACTTAGGCGTGGACGGAACCCTCGGCTTCGTGGCGGCTTTTGTTGTTGCAGTCGCCTTCGAGGCGGCAGTCGCCTTCGAGGCGGCCGTTGCCTTCGAGGCGGCCGTCGCCTTCGAGGCGGCCGTCGTCTTTGAGGCGGCCGTCGTCTTCGGCGTGACTGCTGCTTTCGCCGTGGCCGGCGTCTTCGCCGTGGCTGGAGTTTTCGGCGCAGCAGAGGCTTTTGCAGCAGCCGTGGTCTTCGGTGCGGCACCCGCCGGCTTAGCTGCGGGCTTGCGTGGGGTAGTGGATCGCGCGGCAGCGGGCTTCTTCACCGGCTTCGGCGCCGCCTGGGTGTCCCCCGATGGCGCGGTTGTCGCTGAGTCGCTCGGCGCGGCGCCCGCAGCCGCAGCTTTCTGCGCGGCCGTGGTGCGTGGGGCAGCAGGCTTGCGTGGTGAGGTCGGCTTTTTAGGCGTCGTCGTGCGGGGCGCAGCGGGCTTGCGCGGGGTTTCCGCGCGCGATGAAGCGGATGCCGGGGCATCCGTCTCAGGCGTCGAAATCAGTTGGGTCTCGCCCTCTTCGGGTTCCAGGGCGTTTTCCACTCCACTAATCTATCAAGCCTTGTCCCCCTGTGGACGCCCATCACGAATAGACAACAACCCTGAGATTGCCATAGCAATCTCAGGGTTCACGGGTACTCTAGGCTGAGCACAACGGCGTGTCCTGATAGAAAATCCCCGGCAAACAGCAGGCAAATTGCGGTGTTTGCGGGTGGACTTGATTCTTTTCCAGAGACAACCTAGGAGTTCCACGTGACCACGCAGATCGTCATCCTGGCGGCCGGTATGGGCAGTCGACTCGGTCGATCCCTTCCCAAACCCCTCACCGAACTTGCCGATGGCCGCACCATCATGCGCCAGCAGTTCGACAACATTCGTCACGCCTTCGGCAACAACGCTCAGGTCACTGTCGTTGTGGGATACAAGCTCGAGCACATCATCGAGGCTTTCCCCGAAGCGTCGTTCGTGTATAACGAGCAGTACGACCAGACCAACACGTCGAAGAGCCTGATGCGAGCCCTGCAGGCCTCCGCACCCGGTGGCGTGCTGTGGATGAACGGCGACGTCGTCTTCGACCCGACCGCTCTCGAGCGCGCTGCCCGCCTCGTCGCTCGCGACCAGTCATTCGTATCCGTCAACACCTCGAAGGTGTCCGACGAAGAAGTGAAGTACACCACCGACGCGGAGGGTTACATCCGCGAACTCTCCAAGACCGTCAAGGGCGGCCTCGGCGAGGCTGTTGGAATCAACTACATCTCGCGCGACGACAAGGCCGTACTGCTCCGCCAGCTCAAGCGCGTCGGCGACCAGGACTACTTCGAGCGCGGCATTGAACTCGCCATCGAACAGGATCGCCTCCTGATCGAACCCGTCGACATCTCCGACCTCTACGCGGTCGAGATCGACTTCGCCGAAGACCTCGAGCGAGCAAACCTCTTCGTCTAGCCGGTGCGCCCGGCCTGCGGGTCGAGCGTGCCGAAGCCTCACTCGCTGTCGACGCGTGGGTGAGGACTCGGCAGGCTCGATCCGCGGATAGATCCGCAAGATCAGGGCAATTCCGTCGCGAGACCATACGATAGAGCGCGTGTCAGCCATAGGTGCCCCGCGCCGATCACGATCGCCGTTTGCCCGATATCGCCAGTCGTTGTGGCTGTTGACCGTCCGCGACCTCCGGGTGCGGTATTCGACGTCGATTCTCGGCTACTTCTGGTCGATCCTCGATCCCCTGGTCATGGCGGGTATCTACTGGTTCGTTTTCACCCAGGTGTTCGATCGCACGGTCGGCGCTCAGCCGTACATCGTGTTCCTGCTGTGTGCACTTCTTCCCTGGATGTGGTTCAACGGGGCGGTTTCTGACACCACCCGCGCGTACCTTCGCGAGGCCAAACTGATCCGTTCAACCAAGATTCCGCGCACAATCTGGGTCGCGCGCCTGGTGCTGTCGAAAGGCATCGAGTTTGTGGCGAGCATCCCAGTGCTGGTGATTTTCGCGATCGCTACGGGAGCAACTCTCCACTGGCAGGCCGTCTACTTCATTCCGGCGATCATCATGCAGACCGTCCTTACGATGGGCGTCGGGCTCATTGTGGCTCCACTGGTCGTGTTCTTCCGCGATCTGGAGCGCGCCGCAAAGCTGGCGCTCCGATTCCTGTTCTACGCGAGCCCGATCATCTACGGCCTCCCTGACCTGGAGCGAGTAAACCTTGAGTTCCTGGCTTCGTTCAACCCGCTGGCCGGCATCTTCTCGCTCTACCGCGCCGCCTATTTCCCGGAGCAGCTCGAGGGCTACCCGGTGCTGATCGCCGCGATCATGAGTCTGATCATCCTGGCCGTCGGTATTCTCGTCTTCAATCGAACCGAGCGCGCCGTATTGAAGGAGATCTGATGCCCGAGCCGGTTATCCGGGTGCAGGATGCGGGAATCCGTTTTCGGCGCAACCGCCGATCCCGGCGCAACTTCAAAGACCTGTTTGCCGGGCGAAACCGCAGAGCTCGAGCTGACGAGTTCTGGGCGCTTCGCAATGTTGCCTTCGACGTGCGGGCCGGCGAGGCGATCGGTGTGGTCGGCCGGAACGGGCAAGGCAAATCGACGCTGCTGAAGCTGGTGGCCGAGGTGATCCTGGCCGATGAGGGCAGTGTCAGCGTGAGCGGCGGAGTGGCACCGCTCATCGAAATCACCGGGGGGTTCGTCGACGATCTCACGGTTCGCGACAACGTCTATCTGACCGCTGGGCTGCACGGCATGTCCAGGGCCGAAATCTCGGCACAGTTCGACGAGATAATCGCGTTCGCCGAGATCGGTGACTTCATCGACACTCCCTACAAACACCTCTCCAGCGGCATGAAGGTGCGCATCGCCTTCGCCGTCATCTCACGACTGGAAGAACCGATCATCCTCGTCGATGAGGTGCTGGCCGTAGGCGACAAACCGTTCAGGGAGAAGTGCTACAAGCGCATCGAAGAGTTGCTCGCCGGAGGCCGCACCCTGTTCTTCGTCTCGCACAACGAGCGTGACCTCAGACGGTTCTGCACGCGAGGGCTGTATCTCGATAAGGGAGCTCTGGTGCTCGACGCCCCGATCAACGAGGTGCTGGCACGCTACAACGAAGACTACGGAATCTGAACCCCCAGATTCCTTCAGGCCCTCGCGGTACGGTGAGGCTATGCCGAAATCCAATGAGATCACGGTCTCAAGCCCAGCTGTTGCGAGGGGAATCGATCGCCTTCTCACAGTGCAGCGGCCAGTGGTGCTTGCGCACATCCGGAGCATCCGCCGGGGCCACCCGAACGACAGCCCTGAGGCGATCATCCGCATTCTTGAGCGCCGGTACCTCGCAGCGGTGACCACCGGCGGGGCTCTGGTTGGCGCGAGCGCAGCAGTGCCCGCCATCGGAACTGGCGCATCTCTCGCCCTCTCCGGGGCAGAGACAGCGGGCTTCCTGGAAGCGAGCGCACTCTTTGCGCAATCAGTAACAGAGATCCACGGCATCGTGGTGGATGAGCCAGACCGCGCCCGCGCCCTCGTCATGACCATGGTGCTGGGAACGGCAGGCAGTGACCTCGTGAAACAGCTCGCCGGGCAAGCCTCAGGAACTGGCACCGGAAAATCGGCGTTCTGGGGCGAGATGATCACCAAGAACCTGCCTCGCTCAGTCATGGGCCCCATTGCCGATCGCATCAAGGTCACCTTCGTGAAGAGGTTTGCCGTAGCCCAAAGCGGCAATGTCATCGGGCGCCTGATACCTTTCGGAATCGGTGCCGCGGTCGGTGCCGGCGGCAATCACCTGCTCGGCCGCCAGATCGTGCGAAGTTCCCGTGAGGCCTTCGGCCCACCGCCCGCCATCTTCCCCGGGTGGCTCGAGCCGGTCATCAAACTCCCGAAGCAACCGAAAGCCCCCCGGGCTCCCAAAACCCCGAGGCCCGAGGGACAGCGACGCGAAATTCGAGTGCCGTTACCGAACATCCGTCTTCCGAGGCGCAGACGAGCGGTGATCGCGCCCGATGATGCCAATCCACTGGCGCCGGGGGTGGATCCGCTCGCCATCGACCCGATCGCTCCCCCGCGATAGTCGACCACCGCCCGGCAGGTCGTTTACCTGACGGATTGTCGCGGCCGGTCTAGCTAGCGTCGGGCGAGCCGACCGCCAGATCGTCGAATGGATCGAACTCGTCGTCATCCTCGTCGTCATCCTCGGCGTGGATCGCGCTGTGGGTTTCCCACTCGGTCATCAGGGTACTGATCGCAGTGCGGAACCGTTGCGTCGCGACGCCCGGCGTCGTATCTCCGAAGTGCCGTTCAACCCAGTAGTGCAGCCGGCGATGCGCCTCCTCGTCGACCTGCACACGTTCAACGAACGCCACGACGTCCGCGGCATCGGCGCTGTTCAGCCACTCCGCCGCTCCGAGATAACCGCTCTCGTCAATCTCTGCCGCGGCGGAGATCGGCCGAGTCACCAACAGCGGGCGGCCGGTGGCCAGCCTGTCGTAGACCATCGCCGAAATGTCGGTGATCGCGACATCCGCAGCACCGAGCTGCCAGCCAAGTTGGGGGCTGTCGTCAAAGACGTGCTGGGCACCGGGATCGGCCGCGTTCGCCTTGGCTATCGCGGCGATGATCGCGTGGTTTGCCGCTTTGTAGTCATGGTCGACGACGCCGCTGCGAGGATGCGGCCGGTAGATGACGCGATGCTCGCCCGTGGCGAGTAACGCCGTAGCGAGATCCACACCGTGGCTGGCGATGGAACCGTAGGCGGCTGCTGACCTGTCGCCCTCCCAGGTAGGCGCGTACAGCACGACCGTGCGGTCATCCGGGGTGAAGGGAAGTTCGCCACCGAGGTGGTCGGCCTGTGGGCGACCGATGGGAATGGCTCGCTTCTCCAGGTCGAAGTCCCACAGCTTGTGGCCGAGACGGTCGAGGGCGGCTTCACCGGCAACAAAGCTGTAGTCGTATGCCTTGAACTGGTTGGTCGACATGTACATCTTGTCGCTCTCACCGTGGTTGATGAAGACATGCCACATGCGCCCGTACCTGAACATCTGGAAGTTGCGGGTGTTCTGGTTAACGTAGAAAACGATTCGGATCTGCTGGTTGTGCACGAACGTTTCGAGGTCGGCCACGCTTCGCAGGTAGTAGGTCGGCACGGGAGACTCTTCCCAGAGCGCCAGAGCCGCGCTCGGAGCCCGCGCAATGATGGCGACCGGCCAGGTCTCGGCGATCTCGGCAAGAGGCGCGAACCACTGCCTGACCTGGTACATGTTGACCTTCGCGTCGGCGAAGTAGACGGCGATCTGCACCGAACCCGGCGCCGGCTGCGGGTGCAGCTTCACCAGACGCGAGACCTGCGCCCTGTCGCGTCGCGACTCAAGAATTCTCTTCGTTAAGCGTCGAGCCGTGCGAATATCGCGACCAAGTGGCATTGAAACCTCCCCAGGGGTCGCGTCTATTAAATCAGGGGCGGACGTCCCGCACGCGCCATGCGCCAGACCGTTACCCACTTGATGCGTCTGCGGCCGGCCGGATTCTCGCGCCACCCGGCGATCCAACCCCCAAACCAGGCTTTGAGGCCCGCAGGGCGTCGCACCGACCTGATGAGCTGGATGCCCGTCCAGCTGCCCACATAGAGCGGAACGATCGGCCACGGTAGGTTGCGTTTGGCCAGCCAGACCCGGTTGCGGGCATTCAGCCTGAAGTAATACTCGTGCCTGGTCGGTTCGATGGCAGGATGGTGCGCCACCAGATCGCCCGCGTACAGCACACGCAGCCCCTGATCCCACACGCGCCAGGCGAGCTCGATGCCTTCGTGTGCGTAGAAGAACGGATCCGCCCATCCGCCCGTCGCATCGAAAACTGCGCGCGGCAGAAGAGTTGCCCCCTCCCACACCGAGAACACGTTTCCGGACTCGGTTGCCTCGCCCTTGCGAATTCGCGGGATCCAGCGGCGCGGATTCTCCACCCCGGTCGGGTCTTCGACCCGCGGCTGCAGCAACCCAATGCTGGGGTCGGCCCTGATCTTCGCGATGGCGTCGGCAAGGAAGGTCGGCGATGGGATGCTCGCGTCGTCGTCGAGGAAGAAGATGAATTCGCCGCTGACCTTCTCGGCGCCACGATTGCGGCCCGCAGGGATCCCCAGGTTTTCGGGGAGGTACAGCGACGCCACACCGGCTGGCAGCCCCGTGGGCTGCCACGAATTGCCCACCACGATCACGTCGAGGCTCACACCGGTTTGCGCGGCGAGGCTGGCGAGACCCCTGGCCAGATCATCCGGTCGCTTCCCCATCGACAGGGAGACGACACCGACGGTGGGGATGTCGAGCGAACTCAGGATCGCACCCGCTTCGACGCCATGATGGCGACGAAATGCCCGATCAGCGCCAGCACGGCAAGCGGCAGAAGGATGAGCAGCAACCAGCGCTCGGCGACGAGTGCCGGCAGGAAGAGCCCGACCACGGCGGCGGCGAACGCCAGCATGGTCAGTTCGACCGAGTGGTAGAGCCGGTGGAACGGGACGAAACGCGCGAGCCTGCGCAACTTCGCGACGAGACGCTGGCTCGGCTCGGCCTCACCCTTTCGGTCGCTGAGCTTCTCGAGCCCGGCGTTGGCCCTGGCCACGTGCACCATGTCGTTGAGCGCCTTGTTGAGCACGATCACGAGGGCGAGAGCAAACCCTGCCGTGGTCCAGGCGAAGTCTGCGGGAAACTCCAGGGGCCAGCCTGCGGCCCGGATGCCCAGCGCGATGGGGATGAGCGCTTCGGTCGAGTAGTGGCCGACTTTGTCGAGAAACACCCCGGCCGGTGACCTCGTATTGCGCCAGCGTGCCACCTCGCCGTCTGAGCAATCCACGAGCATCTGCAACTGGCCGAGGACGAGCGCGAGAGCCGCTCCGCCGATCCCAGGAATCAGCAGCGCTGCGGCGGTGGACCAGCCGACCAGAATCATGAGCCCAGTCACGCCGTTGGCACTGATGCTCGTCTTCAGGAGCATCCAGGTCAGGTATGGCGACAGGTCGCGCAGGTAAAGCGACGCCGTCCAGTGCTCAGCGTTCGCGCGAAGGCGCACCTCGGGAGGCTGTGTCACCTCACGGAGCTGGGCGATCGACGTCGGGCGGCCGTTCATCGTCACCTTCCCGTGCGTTCAGTGATGTTCCTGGTGAGCTTCAGGAACCCGAGCAAAAATCCAATACCCCAGCCAAAGTGGATGCAGGGCAAGACTATGAGATACCAGAGCCCCGTGCCGACTCCGTTGCGTGCCGCCCTCACCGATGCGGCGATGACAACGACCACATAGAACGCCGGAACCACGAAGGCCAGGGTCAGGAGGGTCGCGCCGGTGGCCGCGCCCACAATGCCCAGGATCAGCGTCGCGAGAATACCGAGCACTGCGGCGGGTGGCACGAAGTATCGGAGGGCGTTTGCGGCTCCGAACCGGCGAGCAAGTTCGCCTCGCCACATCCCGGTCGCCACGAATTGGCGGATCAGCTTGCGCAGGCTCGAGCGCGGCCGGTAGACGACTGTCAGTTCGGGGGTGAACCACACCGTGCCACCGGTGGCGCGCAGCCGACGGTTCAGCTCCCAGTCCTGGCCGCGCTTGATGTCCTCGTCGAATAGTCCGACCTCGACCAGCCGGTCGCGCCGGAAAACCCCGAGGTAGGCGGTGTCTGCTGGACCCGCCTTACCGCCGACATGATGCTGAGTGCCGCCCAGCCCCTCCGGTGAGCCGTAGGCGTGCGCGACGGCCTTCTCGAAAGGCGTGTCGCCAACCGCTTTCATGATCCCGCCGACGTTGTCGGCGCCAGTCTCCAGAAGCGTGGCTACAGCGATACGCGTGTAGTCGCGGGGCAGCACGGAGTGGGCATCCACCCGCACCACAACGGGGTTGCTCGAGGCGCGAATTGCGGCGTTCAGGCCGCCCGGTGTCGAACCCAGTTCGTTGGGGATGCTGCGAATCCTGGGGTCGATCGCCGCCATCGCAGCGATCACGTCATTCGTGCCATCCACGCTCGGCCCGAGGGCAAGAACGACCTCGAATGCGCCCGTGTAGTCCTGCGCGATGAGGCTCTCGACGGCTGCCTCGATGTGCTCGACCTCATTGAGAACGGGCATCACGTACGAGACGCCGGGAAGGCCGTCGGGCTGCTGCGCCATGGGGTCCAATACTTCAGTCGATAAGACCTTTGAGCCTAGCAGCGGGACGCAAAAAGGCGCGGAATCGCCGGTATGCCGACAATCCCGCGCCTCAGAAAATGCCTAGTTCAGTTGCCCCAAAGTGACGTCGACCTGCGCGGCCTTACCGTCGCGCACATACGTGATCGTCGCGGACGACCCGGCGGCGAGCGCACGGATCTGAGCGGTCAGGTCGGTCTTCCCGGTGATCGGGATGCCGTCGAGCTTCGTAATGACGTCGCCGACCTTCAGCCCGGCGGCAGTGGCTGCACCGTTCGACGTGAGCTCCTTGACGACAGCACCCACAACCTGGCTACTCCCGGTGGATGATGCCTCGTCCGTCACATCGCCGACCGATGCGCCGAGCAGCCCGTGCGTGGCGCTGCCGTTGGCGATGATCTCGTCCGCGACGCGCTTTGCGAGGTTCGCCGGGATGGCGAAGCCGACACCGATGCTGCCCGACTGGCCGTCAGCGCCGGAGCTGCCGGCAGACGCGATCGCAACATTGACGCCGATGATCTGGCCGTCGGAGTTCAGGAGGGCGCCTCCCGAGTTACCCGGGTTGATCGCCGCATCCGTCTGGATCACCGACAGCGCAATGGTGGACGACGATGATGCGCTCGGGGTCTGCCCCGGCACGTCGAAGTTGAAGAGGCCGTACGGGTCCTGCTGGGCATCCGGAGCCTGGTCGGCGGTGCCGCTCTCCTCGGGCACGGCCGACGACGCGATCGTGATGCTGCGGTTGAGGGCACTCACAATGCCATTGGTCACCGTGCCGGCAAGGCCGAGAGGAGCGCCGATAGCAATCGCGGTGTCACCGACATTGAGTTTGGACGAATCGGCGAATTCTGCCGGCTGAAGGTCGGTGACGCCTTCGATCTTGATCACGGCGAGGTCAGAGATTGGGTCGGTGCCCACGATCGTGGCGTTGAGCAGCCTGCCATCGTTGGTGGTCACTTTGACCGTCGCGTCACCGGCGGCTCCGTCGAGGGTGACCACGTGGGTGTTCGTGAGCACGTAGCCATCCTTGCTGAGGATGATGCCCGAGCCGGTTCCCCCTGAATTGCTGGATGCCACGCTGATGGTGACCACGGAGGGCGATGCCTTTGCCGCGACGGCCGTGATCTCGTTGACGCTCGTGGTGTCGTTGACGGTGATCGTTGTGGGGTTGGCGCTTCCGATTACGGGCGCTGACGCGCCGTTGGATGTGGCCCACAGGGTGGCGCCAGCTCCAGAGACTCCACCAATCAGCGCACCGACGGCGAGCGCTGCGACCAGAGCGACGGGAGCATTGCGCTTCGGGCGGCTTGCCGCTGGAGCACGAAATGCTTCACCGTTGTGCGGCGGCGGGGGCGGGCCCTGAGGGGTGACCGGCGGAAGCGGCGCGAGGGCGGACGGGACGGCGGCAGCCGGGGAGGTCACGGCTGCCGACGCAACAGGAGCCGACGCGGGGACGGCTGGTGGTCGCGGAGCGGTGGGGACCTGCGGGGAATCGTGCTGCTCGGCCGATTCGTGATTTTCTGCAGGGACCTGGGGATTTTCGGTCATGGGAACTGCTCCTCTCAACGGTGTAAGCATCCACCGCGAACCTGAGCATTCTATTTGGGCCCGCTGTGAGCGAGCCGCAGCTTTCGAGTATGTGTCAGCAGCCGGGACCGTGCGGGTTCACCGTGCATTCGCGCTCGACGAGCACAGTCGAAGCGCTCCCAGCTGTAGCCGTCAAGCGGTTTGACGGCAACCCCAGGGTGCCGCTGATCTGGGTCCAGCCACCGGCACCGAACCGGTACTCAGCCTCATAGATGACCGTGAGGTCGATCACGTAGGTTCCGGGCGCCCGGTAGACGTGGCTTCCGGATGTCGCGCTGAACTCGGCCACGCCCAAGGCAGCCCACGGCGCCCCTGGGGTGCGCAGCGTGGCGGCGGCACCGTCACCGTAGCTCCAGCGCCAGCCGACGGGGGTGAACCGGACGGAGGCAGGCTGGCCCAGCAGAGCGCCGTCGACGACCTGGGTGGTCGCGGTGGAGTAGAAGTTCGTGTCGAGGCCCACGATCATCCACCCGTTGGGTTCCATTCCCGAGATTCCCGTGGTCGGGCGGAAGCTCGCGATGTCCGCCAGGGTGATGGGCTGCGTGGCCGGAGGCACCATCGTAATCGTGAACGGATCACGGAAAACGCCGGCGCCCGGGCAGCTGTTGTTGGACGCCGGGGTTGCGCAGACATCCGGCGCCGGACCGGTGCCGGTGTCGGTGTCGTCAGTACCACCGACCCACGGATGTTGAGGGGTTCCGGGCTGCTTGACGTCGATGCCCAGCGTGACGTCGCTGTCGCCGACGCTTGGCGTCACGCAAAGACCAATATTGAATTCTGTAGCAGTACAGCTCGCTTGCATGGCGGATACTGGCGGAGCCATCCCGGTGGAGACAACAAAGGTTGCTGCGACTAGCAGAAGGATTCGCCCGACCATGGCTCGTTACCTTCCAGGCGAAGTTCGAGATCAGGGAATTCCGAAATCTCAAAAGTGACTTCAAGACTGTTCAGTGTCTGCCGATTGGCAGGCGTTACATCGCCCCCTGCCGAATCGTGAAATCGTGTCTCACTTGAGTCAGCACACACATATATCGACACCGAGACGTTTGAGTACTGCTGCAGTGTCGCATCGCGGAACGAGGTTGAGCCGGTTTGAGACATGCCTCTCGATACAAGAATGCTAAAAACGCCAGTCTCGCGTTTGAGCCATTCCTCCGTGACAAACGGCTCGAGACGCTGGGGGTTGACCCCTCCGTCCGCAGCAATCTGGTCTGACATCGCGAGGTAGGCCGCGTATGCGGCAGTGGCCGCGGCGAGCGCTTCCTCGTCGGAGGCGAACACGGGTGTTGAGCTCGCCTCGGGCGTGGGCGTGACGGTGGACGGTTGCGGGAGGCATCCACTCAACAGCAGCACAGCAAGCGCAACCAGGGCGATCGAGGTGCGTGCGCGCATGACCACACGCTAGCGCCGTTCGGCGCCCGCGGCCCAGACTTTCCACAGCCCGGCATCAGCCAAAGTTCCCGCCAGCCACCAAATGAAGGAGATTCTTCGGCACACCACCGCGGATCCCCGGAAACAGCGCACGCCAGCGGGAATCTCCTTCATTTGGGTGGGCACGTAAGCTTGCGGGATGAGTGTGACGGGGTCCTGGGAGCGCGCCGCCAGAGGTGCCATGCTTCTTGGCTCCGACGGCCAGCTGCGGCAGACGATTTTCGGCGAAATGTCTGCGCTTGCCGCACGCACAGGAGCCATCAACCTGGGGCAGGGCTTTCCCGACGAGGACGGCCCGTTCGAGGTTCTGGATGCCGCCCGCCAGGCCATTACGGAAGGCGTCAACCAGTACCCACCGGCACTCGGCATGCCGGTGCTGCGCGAGGCGATCGCTGCCCACCAGGAGCGCTTCTACGGGATACGCGTGGACCCAGACCGTCAGGTTCTCGTCACCGCCGGCGCCACCGAGGCTCTCGCCTCCACCATCCTCGCGCTCACCGACGAGGGCGACGAGGTGCTCACGCTCGAGCCGTTCTACGACGCGTACGGAGCCCTGATCGCGTTCGGCAAGGCCACCCACGTCACGGTGCCGCTGCGCGCCCCACACTTCCAGCCGGACCACGACGACCTGCGGGCGGCCGTGACCGACCGAACCCGGCTCATCCTGATCAATTCGCCGCACAATCCGACCGGATCGGTGCTTCCGCGCGACACCCTCGAGCTGCTCATCGAGCTGGCGTATGAGCATGACGCGATCATCGTCACCGACGAGGTCTACGAACACCTCACCTTTGGGGTTGAGCACATCCCCATCTCGAGCCTGCCCGGTGGTTTCGATCGCACCGTCACCATCTCGAGCGCGGGCAAGACGTTCAACACCACGGGCTGGAAGATTGGCTGGATCGTCGCCCCCGAACCGCTGGTGCAGGCGATCCTCGCCGTGAAGCAGTACCTGACGTTCGTCAACGGCGCCCCCTTCCAGCCGGCCATTGCGGTCGGGCTCGGGCTGGGCGACGAGTTCTTCAGTACCGCGGCATCCACGCTCGAAAAGAAGTGCGGCATCCTGAGCGCCGGGCTGAGGTCTGCTGGTTTCTCCGTCAGCACACCGCAGGCCGGCTACTTCGTGATCGCGGATGCCGCTGCGCTCGGCGTGACCGATGCCGCCGAGTTCTGCCGCGAACTGCCGTCGCTGGCCGGGGTCGCCGCCGTGCCGGTGAGCGCCTTCGTGCATCCCGATCGCCGCGAGGGGTTCGAGACCCTGCTGCGGTTCGCGTTCTGCAAAAAGGTGGATGTGCTGGAGCGGGCGGCCGCCCAACTGGCCAGCCTCAGCCTCTAGCCGCGCCTCAGAGCGCGTGCGTGCCGAATCTGCGCAGCGACAGCGCGGGGTTGACCTTGCGCACGCTCGACACACGCTCGGGCGAAATCTCGGCCACGGCGACTCCCGAAATCTCGCCGATCGTTACCAGCTCGACCCCCATCGGATCCACGACCATGCTGTTCCCGACGCCGATCGGCGGTGCGTGGTCAGCTGCGGCCACATAAACCGTGTTCTCGAGGGCCCGAGCCGTGACGAGGGTCCTCCAGTGGTGCTCCTTCAACGGGCCACGCACCCACTCCGCCGGCACGAGCAGCAGGTCGGCGCCGGCATCGACGAGCTGGCGCGACACCTCGGGGAACCGGATGTCGTAGCAGGTCTGCATGCCCACGGTGAAACCCTCCCACGCGAAGGTCTGCGGCGGCGCGATATCCCCGGCGCGCACGAAGTCAGACTCCCGCTGCCCGAACGCGTCGTAGAGGTGCAGCTTGCGGTACGTGGCCTCCACGACCCCAGCGGGCGAGACGGCGACGAGCGTGTTCGCGAAGTGGGTGGCATCCATTGTTTCGAGCATGCCGGCGACCAGATGGATGCCCAGTGTCGTCGCAATCTCTTTCAGGGAGCCGACGAATCGCCCTTCCAGCGACTCTGCCGCGGCCACCGAGGCCGGACCGATCTCGGGCTCGAAGAACGACGAGTATTCGGGGAACACCGCAAGCGTGGCACCCCGCGCTGCCGCGCTCTCGGCGAGGGAACGAATCATCCCGAGGTTGGCGGTGACGTCCGTTCCCGGGGCGAACTGGCAGACCGCAACGAAACTCATGCCGACTGCCACCAGTCATCGAACGGCGAGACCGGCACTGTGCGCTTGTGGCGGGTGTTGATGTAGCGCGTCTCGATGGCGACCGAGACCTTCTCGGAGACCTGCTTGCCCTCGAGGTAATCGTCGATCTCGGTGTAGCTCAGGCCCAGGTTGGCCTCGTCGGTCTGGCCCGGGGCGTCGTCGAGCAGGTCGGCGGTAGGCCGCTTGAGGTACAGGCGTTCCGGCGCTTCGAGGTGTTCGAGCAGCGCGCGGCCCTGACGCTTGCTGAGCCCGCTCAGGGGCAGGATGTCAGCACCGCCGTCACCGAACTTGGTGAAGAACCCGGTCACAGCTTCGGCAGCGTGGTCGGTGCCCACAACGAGCAGCCCAGACTGGCCGGCGAGCGCGTATTGCGCCACCATTCTGGAGCGCGCCTTGACGTTTCCCTTGGTGAAGTCGAGCATCTCGACCTCCGTGGCGTCGACATACTCAGCCTCAAAACCGTCGACCGAACGGTGGATGTTGAACGTCACCTGGCGGTCTGGAACGATGAACGCGAGTGCGAGTTGGGCGTCATCCTCGTCGACCTGCACGTTGTACGGCAGTCGGACCGCGGTGAATTCGGCCTCGATCCCTTCCGCGCGCAGCTCCTCTGCCGCGAGCTGGCACAGCCGCCCGGCGAGTGAGGAGTCCTGCCCGCCGCTGATGCCGAGCACGAAGCCCTTGGCGCCGCTCACCCGCAGGTATTCCTTCAGGAAGTCGATGCGCATCCGCACCTGGTCGGCCGGGATGATCGCCGGCTGCACGTTCAGGTCATAGATGATTCGTGCCTGGAGGGGTGTCATCCATCGAATCTACCGTCGAGGCGGGGGTGCTCGCCTACTCGACGAGGATGCCAGCGGCACTGGCGAGGTGCGGCGCCAGCATCGACAGCTGC
This sequence comes from Salinibacterium sp. G-O1, assembly GCF_030063305.1. Lineage (GTDB taxonomy): Bacteria > Actinomycetota > Actinomycetes > Actinomycetales > Microbacteriaceae > Rhodoglobus. The sequence continues at coordinate 971,850 of NZ_JASISV010000001.1, read as the reverse complement.
ACGTCGTCGATGGTGACGCCCCGCAGTCCATCGATCCCCACGAGTCTGTCGAAGGTGCTGCCGCGAAGGTCCACATCCTTCAGTGTCGCTCTCGTGAGGTCGAGGGTTCCGATGTGGCAGTCACGAATCGCGACCCGCTTCGCCGTGGCCCGCCCCAGATCGAGCTCGTCGATCGTGCAGTCGATGACCTCGACATTGGCGAGGGTGGCCCCGCGGAGGTTGAGGTAGCCGAGTTTGCTTCCGCTGACGTGCGAGCCCGTCCAGTGTGACTCGAAAAGCTCGGCAGATCCGACACGGGAGCCTGTGAGAAACACATCCCGCCACTGTGACAACGGAGCCGCCAGCACGGGTGCGTTGAGCGCCGAGATCAGCGATCCCCGGATTCGGATGCCCCGCAGCACACTGTCGGTGATCGTCACCTTGTCGAGGCGGCACTCGCTGAGCTCGGCATCCGTAAGGTCGAGCCCGTCGAGGTCGACGCTCTCGAAGCTGATGGCCTCCATCAGGGCACGCGGACCGAGGTCGCGGACGTCGCCCGCGACTCGATCCAGCGCGCGGTGGGGAGCGATGTGCGGCGAGTTGACCATGATTCCTCGGGCGAGTTGACGCGTTTTGTCGTTATGGCTGCCGGATAGCGGCAACCCGCGTCAGTTCGACGAGAGGGCGGGCATGACCTCACGCTCGAATAGCTCGATGCTGCTGCGGTCGTACGCGGCCTCCGGGAAGTAGTGGATCTGGTACCCCAAACCCCGCTCCGCCATGTCGCTGAAGCGCTCGACCAGCTGCTCGGGAGTTCCCACCCCGAGCGCCGTTCCCGTGCGGTACTCGGCAACGAACTCGGCGGCTTTCGCCTCCCCCAGATACGGCGTCACCCTCGCCTCGATCGCATCGATGCGATCGGAGACCTCAGCCTCGGTGCTCGCGACGATGGTGTTGTAGTTCGCTGAGCGCACGATCGCGTCGAAGTCTGTGCCGACCTCGGCGCAGTGCTCGCGAAGCAGCGCACTCTTGGCGTCGAACGTCTCGGGGTCTCCCGCGAAGTTCGTGTACTTCGCGTACTCCGCCGCGATGCGAAGCGTGACCTTCTCGCCGCCGCCGGCCACCCACATCGGCGGGCCGCCCTGCTGCAATGGGAGCGGCCTCACGATCGCGCCATCCACCTGGTAGTGCTTACCGTCGAGCGTCGCGGTGCCGGTCGTCCAGGCCTGGCGCATGATCTCGAGGCCCTCACGAAGCCGGGCGAGGCGGTTGCCAGCGCTCGGGAAGCCGTAGCCGTACGCCTTCCACTCGTGCTCGTACCAGCCAGCGCCGATGCCCATCTCGACACGGCCGCCCGAGATGATGTCGATGGTGGATGCCACCTTCGCAAGGTAGGCGGGATTGCGGTAGCTCATGCAGGTGCACATCTGCCCGAGGCGAACGCGCGAGGTTGAGGCGGCGAAGGCAGCCATCAGCGTCCACGCCTCGTGGGTGGCTTCTTCGGTCGGCACCGGGACGGTGTGGAAGTGGTCGTAGACCCAGATGGACTCCCACTGGCCCTGATCCGCGTAGGAGGCAAGGTCGCTCATCGCCTGCCACTGGTCTGCCGGCTCGATCCCGACGAGGTCGTGACGCCAGCCCTGAGGTACAAATAGTCCGAATCGCATACTCTCCAGCTAACCACGCCACGGCGCCCCCAGCACACACCGCACTCTGGCGGGCCAATTCCGTGCGCGAACTGCGGCAAATTGCGGGGAAAACCCGCGCCACCCAACATTCGCCGCGGTTCGCGGGGCATTTCCGCGCACCCGGGCGCTGAGACCCGCGTTAACGACGAAACGCCCTCCCGAAGGAAGGCGTTTCGTGTTATTCAGCGTTGCGGGGACAGGATTTGAACCTGCGACCTCTGGGTTATGAGCCCAGCGAGCTACCGAACTGCTCCACCCCGCGGCGTATTACAAGCGTAACACAGCGCGGGGTGGTGGCCCGACGATGGGCCCGAGGCTAGGTCGTTGCGGCGATCGCCTTCTTGATGGCAGCAACCATTTTCGCGTCGGCCTCGGCCGCGGCGACGAGATCGTTGGCCGCGTACGCTGCCTGTCGATCTGCCAGTGCCGCCTGGTAATCCGCCAGCGCCTTGCTCAGCGCGGCGTTGTCCGTCGGCGTCGTCGGCGTGGTCGGATCCGTCGGCGTCGTGGGATCGGTCGGCGTCGTCGGCTCGGTCGGAGTTATCTCGCCGTCACCGGCATCCGCCCCAGAGTCGCCGCCGAACAGTGTGTCGAGCGCCTGGTCGAGGGTGTCTTCGAACGCGATCTGGTCACCGAAGGAAACCAGCACCTTACGCAGCAGCGGGTAAATCGTTCCGCTGGTTGCCTGCACGTACACGGGCTGCACATACAGCAGACCGCCGCCGACGGGCAGCGTCAGGAGGTTACCCAGTTTCACCTCGGTCTCGCCGCGCTGGAGCAGGGCGAGCTGGTTGGCGACATCCGTATCGGTGCGGAAGTTGGTCTGCACCTGGCCGGGGCCGGGCTGCGTCGTCTGCTTGGGCAGCGTCAGCAGCGTCAGCTTGCCGTAGTCGTCCCCGGCATCCGAGTTCACCGCGAGATAACCGGTGAGCACGTTACGGGTCGAGTCAGCACTCGCCCTCGGGATGAAGGTGGAGTACAGCGAGAACGCTGGAGCGTCGGTACCGGGCACCTGCATCGTCAGGTAGTACGGGGGCTGCATGGTCTGCGCGGTTCCCACCGGGTCATCCGGCGTGATCCACTGGTCGTCACTGGAGAAGAACGATGCAGGGTCGGTCACGTGGTACGACCCGAGGATGGCCCGCTGCACCTTGAACAGGTCGGCCGGATAGCGCACGTGGTCGAGCAGAGGCTGGCTCATGTCGCTCATCGGTTTGACGGTGGCCGGGAAGATCTTTTCCCAGGTCTTCAGCACGGGGTCTTCGTCATCCCACGCGTACAGGGTGACCTCTCCGCTGTAGGCGTCCACGGTTGCCTTGACCGAGTTGCGGATGTAGTTCACATCATCAACAACGAAGGCAGGCTTCGGCGTGTAGGTATCAGCGATCATGTCGCTGAGTCCCTCGACGCGTGAGTACGGATAGTTCGTTCCGGTCGTGTAGCCGTCGACGATCCAGACGATCTTTTCGTCGACGACAGCCGGGTACGAATCATTGTCGAGGGTCAGGTACGGAGCGACCTTCTGTACACGTTCGCGGGGGTTTCGCTCGTACAGGATCTGCGACTTCTCAGTGACGGCATCCGAGAGGAAAATCTGTTCAGACTGGAACTTGATCGCGTAGATGAGCTTCTTGAATATATTGTCGAGCTTCGGCCCACCGTCACCGGTGAACGTGGTCGTCGCATTCTGGTTGCTGTCCTCGCCACCCGAGGGGTAGTCGAGCTCGATGGCCTTGCTGTCCGGGGCCCCACCCACGATCGAGTAGTCGGGTGATTGTTCGCCGAAGTACACGCGCGGCTCGAATTCACCGAGCGATCCGACGCTCGGGATGCCCGACTCGAGGAACACCGGCTCACCTTCGGACGATCGCTGGTTACCAAAAGCGGCAACCAGACCGTAGCCGTGGGTGTACACGAAGGTGTTGCTGTAGTCGGTCTGCGAGTCGCCGAGACCGGCCTGGTTGAGCTCACGGACGGCGATCACGGTGTCCTGCGTCTTGCCGTCGATGTCGTAACGGTCGACGTCGAGATGCTTCGCGAACTGGTAGTACTGCTTGAATTGCTCGAGCTGCGCGAACGCCTGTGGTGCGATCGCGGGGTCGAGGATGCGGATGTTCGCCGTCGTCTCGGCGTCTGCGCGGAGCGCGCCGGGTGTGGCATCCGAGGTGGCACTGTATGGCACCTCGGTGACGTCGGCTATTCCGTACGCTTCCCGAGTCGCATCGATGTTTCGCTCGATGTAGGGCGCTTCGAGGGTCTGCGCGCTCGGCTCGACCTGGAAACGCTGGACGATCCACGGGTAGAGGCTGCCGACGACGAGCCCGCTGACCAGCAGCAGCGCCGTACCAATGATCGGCAGGCGCCAGCGGCCGATGATGGCCGTCACGATGAAGAGCACGGCGACGACGGCTGCGATGCCGGCGAGGATGGCGCGGCCCGGGATCGTCGCGTTGGACTCGGTGTAGCCGGCTCCGGTGACGAGGAATCCCTGCGCGGACGAGTAGAGGGTCGTGTACTGGTCGAGCCAGATGCTCACGGCCTGTAGCGCAATGAAGATGGCTGCAGTGATGGAGAGCTGGATGCGCGCGGAGCGCGAGATGCGCACCTCACGCCCGTTGAAGCGGAGGGCCCCGTAGAGGTAGCTCGTGGCGAGCGCGCCGATGGCCGAAATCAGCACGACGGCTGACGCGAATCCCAGCGCCCCATGGAACATCGGGAGGTCGTAGAAGTAGAACGACACGTCGAGCCCGAACTGAGGATCGGTCTGGCCGAACGGCGTCTTGTTCAGCCACTGCAGGACAACCGGCCAGTGGGTGGAGGTCGAAACGCCTCCGAAGAGTCCGAGTACGACCGGAATCCCGACCATGGCCAGGCGGCGCAGCGGCTCGATGACCTGCTGGTAGCGATCGAGCTGCGAGTTGAGCTTGGCATAGACGGGCCTGGCGCGGAACGCGACCAGGATGCTCAGGTAGACGGGGATGGCCATGCCGAAGAATCCGACGAGGAACATCACTGCTCCCGCGATCCACTGCGTGGTCAGAACGTTAAGGAAACCGACCTGGTCATACCAAAGCACCTCGGTGTAAAGGTTCGACACCACGAAGAATGCGATCACCAGAACAGCTATGACCACCGCCGTAATGGTGAGGGTGACCCTCGTTCGATTGGTAGCGGCCGGTGAGGATTGTGTCGACACTGTCTTATTGCTCCTGCTGTTGGGGGGCGTCCCACCATCTTAAAGGGCAATCCTGCAAAACGATTGACCGCGACCGGCAGCGTCACCCGTCGCTAGGAGGCTGGGCAGGCGGGAAGCGAACTCGTGGATGCGCCAGTCTCGATCGCGGCCAGGGCAGCGAGCGCGTCATCCAGTGTCTTCACCGCCAGTACGGTCAGCCCATCGGGGATGTGGCCGGTGACTTCATTGCAGTTGGATGCCGGGGCCAGAAACCACGTTGCACCGGCATTCCGGGCGCCATACAGCTTCTGCTGGATTCCGCCGATCGACCCGACCTCGCCCGATCCACTGATCGTCCCTGTGCCAGCTACCTTCTGTCCGCCGTTGAGCTCGCCCTCGGTGAGCTTGTCGATGATGCCGAGCGCGAACATCATTCCGGCGCTGGGGCCACCCACGTTCTCGAGTTGAATCTTCACGTCGATCGGAAAGTCGTAGTCGCCCCCCGCGATGATGCCGATGATCGGGGCTGGGTCTGCCCCGGCGCTGAGGGTCGGGGTGATGTTGACCGTCCTGGCCTTTCCGTCACGGCTGATGGCGACCTCCGCCGCTTTTTCCACACCATTCGCTGCGATCTGGGCGCGCAGGCCCGTCACATCGGTGAAGGAGACACCGTTGACGCTGAGCAGCACGTCGCCAGCCGCAAGAACACCATCGGAGGGAGACCCGGCGGATGCCTCGACCACCGTGACCGTGCTCGGGAAGGTGTAACCCAACTCGCTGAGCGCTGCCGCGACCGCCTCCTTCTGGGAGTTGGCCATATCGATCGTTCCCTGGGTGTTCGAATCTTCGAGCGAAACGCCGGCGGGGAAAATCAGGTCGACCGGCACAACGGCCTTGCTCGGATCGAAGTAGGCGGAGGCGATCTCGAGCCAGCTGGGCAGCTCGTCACGGTTGCCACGGATACTCACCGTCAACATGTCGAGCGAGCCATCGACGGGGTAGGTCTGCTCATCCGGAATCTGGATCATCGGCACCTGCTCGCCACCGATCGTGACGTCACCGAGGGTGTTGTAGACCGGGCCCGGCTGCTCGATGACGTAGGGGGCCGGTATGAGCGCGACGGTAACGACACCGACAAGGCCGATGCCGAGGATGGTCCAGCTGAGCCACCTTCGTCGGGGGCTCGGATGGGGATCTGGTGAGATGTCGGCGAAGAGGGCCACCGGTTTGTCCTTACGCGCAAGATATGAAATCGGCTGTTCGCCACGGGCGCACAGAACGAAAAGCCCAGCCTAGGTGAAATCCCAGCCCGTTCGAACGTGCAGCGGCTAGCGTAGTTTGCATGGCTGAAGATTCGCGGGACGACGGTAACGAAGGCAATCCGGAAGACGAATTCCGCGACATGCTGAAGGACTTCCTCGCTGGCAACACCAGCATCGATCCAGCGAAGCTCGCGGGAGCCGCAGGGCTGCCGAACGACCCGGAACTGGTCGCTCAACTCATCAGCCAGCTTCAGGCCGCGATGCAGCACAGTGGCGACGGGATCAACTGGGATCTCGCTCTGCAGCAGGCCAAGGGCATCGCCGAGCGCGGCACCGTTGTGTCTCTGCCCGCCGAGCGCACGCAGCTCGAGCAGGCCCTGCACGTGGCATCCCTCTGGCTGGACGAAGCCACCACCATCTCTGAGCTGACCGGTACACCGAAACTGATGAGCCGCCAGGAATGGGTGACCGCAACGATCCCGGTGTGGACCCAGCTGGCTGAGCCCGTTGCCAACTCCATCGCCAGCTCGCTCACCGACGTGCTGACGCAGAGCGCGCCGGAGGGCGGAGAGCTCGACGATGTGATCCAGGGCGCGAGCAAGATGATGCGGAACGTAGGCGGCACCCTGTTCGCCATGCAACTGGGGCAGGTCGTCGGCCAGCTGTCCAGCGAAGTCGTTTCGGGGGGCGACATTGGAATCCCTCTGCTCGACGGCGGGCAGGTCGCCATCCTCCCCCAGAACGTGGCGGGTTTCGGTGCCGGTCTCGACATCCCGGCCGACCAGATCCAGCTGTACCTCGCCGTTCGCGAGCTCGCACACTCCCGGCTGTTCCGCCACGCCCGGTGGTTGAGGCTGCAACTGCTGACCTCGATCACCGAGTTCGCCAAGGGCATCAGCATCGATACAGACCGCCTTCAGCAACTCGCGTCAGACTTCGACCCCGGCAACCCGGAAGAGTTGCGCGATGCCATGACCTCAGGGGCCCTGATCCCCCCGAAGTCCGACGACCAGCTCGCCGCACTGGGGCGCCTCGAGACGATCCTCGCCCTCGTCGAGGGCTGGGTCGACGTCGTCACCGCGGAGGCGACGAAACGACTGCCGTCGAGCGCGGCGATCGCCGAGACCGTGCGCCGCAGGCGCGCATCCGGCGGCCCGGCCGAATCGGCATTCTCGACCCTCGTCGGGCTCGAGCTTCGACCGCGGCGCCTGCGCGAGGCTGCCGCGATGTGGCAGCAGGTGACGGATGCCGTCGGCAGCGAGAAGAGGGACGCGCTGTGGTCGCACCCTGACCTGGTGCCCACGGCCGCCGACCTGGACGACCCCACCGCCCTCATCGCTCGAATCACGAACGGCCAGCCCGAACCCGACGACATTGACCAGGCCATCGCGGACCTGCTGGGTGACGACACCACCGAGAGGCCGCGCGAAGAGTAGCTGTGGACGGTTCGCTCGGCGAACCAGCAATGCGGTCACACTGGGCGCATGACGCTCAGGCTCGACCCCCGGCTGCCGCTCGTATGGCGCTCGCCCTTCGACATCCAGGTGGGGGTCGACCCTGCCGTCGTGCGTATTGACGACGTAACCCTGGAACAGCAGAAGATGCTCGCCGCCCTCGCCGTCGGCACCAGCTCGTCAGGCCTCGCGATGCTTGCCGGCGGCCGCTCGCCCGAGGCGGCGCACGCCAGGGACGAACTGCTCGGCCTCGTGGCGCCGGCCCTGGAACCGGCCCCGCGGCCAGTCCTCGGCACGGTCGCCATCTCGGGAACCTCAGCGCTCGTCACGGCCATCGGGGGTCTGCTTGCCAGGCATGGCGTCGAGGTTCTGCTGGCGGTGGATGCCGCTGACCTGGCCGACACTACCCCCAACCTGGCCATCGTGGTCGGCCACTTTGTGCTGGCACCAGAGCTACACGCGGTCTGGCTGCGCCGCGACATCCCGCACCTGCCGGTGGTGGTGGGTGAAACGGCTACCGTCGTCGGGCCGGTGGTCGAGCCGGGCACGGGACCGTGCCTGCTGTGCCTCGAGCTGCACCACCGGGACGCCGACGTCGCGTGGCCGGCCATCGCATCGCAGCTGCTGGGGCGGCGCAGCGGTGCCGAAACCGCCATCCTCGTCGCCGAGACTGCTGCAGCCGCGGCCAGGATGGTGATCGAGCGACTGCTCAGCCCGGCCGGGATCGGCGCGGCGGAGTCTGTTCGCATCGACGGTGCCACGGGCGAGCGGCGGAGACAGGTGTGGCAGGTGCATCCGGAGTGCGGGTGTGCTGGCATCCCGGGCATGGAGGTAACAGGGCGTTGCCCGACGATTACCCCAGCTCGGCCAGAAACCGACTGGGCGAGCGCTGACCGGCGCGCCCCTGCTGTGGGCTGGTCGACCAGCTGAGCGCGAGGGACCGGCGAGCACGGGTCACGCCGACGTAGAGCAGTCTGCGTTCCTCCTCGACGGCGGCCGGGTCCTTGGCGTAACTGATCGGCACGAGACCTTCGGCGAGCCCCACGAGGTACACCGACTCCCATTCGAGACCCTTCGCGGAGTGCAGGGTCGCGAGCGTCACGGCCGACATCGTCGGCTCGTGCTGGCCCGCCTGACGCTCGAAGAGGTCGTCGACGAACTGCCGGAGGGTGGTGCCGTCTGGCGCCTCCTCGGCGAGGTGCATGAGCGCGTTGAGGGAATCCCAGCGGTCGCGCACGGCACCGCGGGTCTCGGGCGGCTCCTGCGACCAGCCGATCGAACGCAACACGTCGCTGACAGTCTTGAAGAGGGGCTCGACGGCGGTATTGACGGTCGCCCCGCGCAGCAGCATGAGCGCCTCCTTCACCTCCCGCTGGTCGAAGAAACGGCTAGAGCCGCGCACGAGGTACGGCACACCGGCATCGCCGAGCGCCGACTCCAGAGCCTGCGACTGCACGTTGATTCTGAACAGTACTGCGATGGACTCTGGCTTTGTTCCACGGGCGATCTCGTCAGCGATCGAGTTGGCCACTGCCCTGGCCTCGGCGCTGTCGGAGGCATAGGCGGTGGTGACCGGAGCCGGGCCGGTGCGCTCGCTGGCCGACCGGAGGGTGAGGGCCCCTGGCCGATCGCGCATGAGCCGGTTGGCGCTCGCCACGATGGAGGGGGTCGATCGGTAGTTCTGCTCCAGCCGCAGCACGACGGCGTCCTCATGCTCTGAGCCGAACCCGAGCAGGTAGTCGGGGCTGGCTCCCGCGAAGGAGTAAATGGTCTGGCTCACGTCGCCGACCACACACACGTCGTTGCGGGGCCCCAACCACAGCTGAAGAAGGTCATGCTGCAGTGGCGAAACGTCCTGGTACTCGTCGACCACGAAGAACCGGTACTGCTCCCTCACCTGCTGGGCGACACGCGGCTCGGCCTCGATCATGCCCGCCGCCGCCAGCAGCACATCCTCAAAATCGATCTGCCTGCGCTCATCCTTCACCGTCTCGTAGGCACCCTGCAGCGCCACCATCTTGTCGAGGGTGAGTGCGGGAGAGACGGGTCTGTTCTTCGCGGCGTACTCCTCGATCGACAGCCTCGACGTCTTTCGCCACTCGATCTCGGCCGCGACGTCACGCAGGGTTGCCGTGTCGAGTTTCAGCCGGAGCGAGTCTGCGCCGTGCGCGATCACCTTTGCCTTGCCCTCGAGCAGCCTCGGCATCGTGCCGCCGATCACCTGCGGCCAGAAGAAGTTCAATTGCGAGAGGGCGGACGCGTGGAACGTGCGCGCCGAAACTCCCCCGGCACCGAGGGCCCTCAGCCGTCCGCGCAGCTCGCCCGCCGCGCGGGCGGTGAACGTGAGCGCCATCACGCGACCGGGAGGGTACACACCCGTGGCAACGCCATACGCAATGCGGTGGGTGATCGCGCGGGTCTTGCCGGTGCCGGCGCCGGCCAGCAGACAGACCGGACCGAGCAGCGACTCGCAGGCCAGTCGCTGCTGGTCGTCGAGCCCGTCGAGCAGGGATTCAGAGGTAGTCAACGTCATTGACCGTCAAGGATGGGCCCGCCGTACCACTCCTCGATGATCGCGCGGGCGATCGAGGTGGGCCCAGGGAGCTTGATGTCTGGCAGGGCTGCGGTCAGTTCATCGCGGCTGAACCACCGGAGGTCGAGGATTTCGGTGCCGTCCGGGGTCGCCTCGGTGCCGTGATCCGGATCGACCGTCGCGGTGAAGCCGAGCATGAGCGAGGCCGGGAATGGCCAGGGCTGGCTGCCGAGGTACACGGGATCGACCACATGGATGCCGGACTCCTCAAGCACCTCGCGCTGCACGGCGGTCTCGAGCGACTCGCCTGGCTCCACGAAACCAGCAAGCAGGGAGTAGCGGTTGCTCTCCCACAGGGCATTTGAGCCCAGCAGCATGCGATTCTCGGCGTCCGTGATGCCGACGATGATGGCGGCATCGGTGCGGGGAAAGACTTCGGTATTCGAAATCGGGTCGCGCCGCACCCAGCCGCCCTTCTCCACGACCGTGGGCTCACCCGTGCGAGGGGAAAACCGGTGGGAGGCATGCCAGTTCAGCACGCCCAGTGCCTCGACCAGCATTCCGGCATCCCGGTTGCTCAGCGTGCTGCCCAGGAAACGAAGATTGCCCCATTCTGCTTCGGCAAGATGGCCGGCGTCGACGAACTGGACAGCAACAATCGGAGTGCCGACAGGTTCGGGGCTCGTGGTCGAGAGAGAGCGGCCGAGGTAAACCTTGATGTCGCCGTCGGGAATCGCATGGACGGGCAGAAGCGCGAGGCTCGTCGGCGACGAGAGCAAAGCCGAGCCCTGAAAGATCGGAAGAATGCGCGTGGCGGGGTCGGCCCACAGCTCCTCGAAGAGGTCTTCACGTTCGCGAGCGAGGTGATCCCTGTCCATCTCGAAGCGGGCGAGCGGAAGTCGTGAAGAAAAAGATTGAGACATGTATGAGGCGACCCCGTCAGAAGTGCGTGGCGTGAAGCGATTGCGTGGGGTGGGCGACCTACCCTGTCTGGTATGGCCAGATCCCATCTCACTCTAGCCGCGCTCGCCACCTCGGCTGTGCCGGGGCTCGACGTCGCCGGCGTCTCCCACTTCGGTGCGATCGAGGGCGGCGACTTCGACTCAGCACTGCTCACCAGCCGCGACGGCAAGCACTGGATAATCCGTGCTCCCCGCAGCATCCGCGCCGAAACTGAGCAGTCCGCCGACCTCGTCGCGTTGCGCGCACTGAGCACGGGCGTGCGCACACGCCTCCCGTTCGCCGTCTCCACCTTCTCCGGCCAGGCGCCCCTCGGAAACACCCGAGCGTTCGTGTACGAGTTCCTCTACGGCGCAAAAGTTGCCCTGGGCTCGATGGACGCGGGGCCGGATTCGCTGGCAGCGTCCATCGGAACCGCGATCGGCGCCATCCACTCACTGCCCACCAGCTTCGTGGCTGACGCCGGCCTGCCCGTGCTCACCGCCGGCGAATGCCTTCGCGCTGCCGTCACCGTCATGGATCGCGCGGCCGCGACCGCACTCGTGCCGGCGGCGCTCATCGCCCGCTGGCAGAATGCTGCCGACGACGCGAAGCTCTGGCAGTTCCAGCCGACCGTGATCAACGGCGCGCTCACCGCGACATCCTTCCTCAGCGCCGACGATGCCGTTACCGGCGTGCTCGGCTGGCAGGAGCTGCGGGTCGGCGACCCGGCCCGCGACCTACAGTGGGTGATCTCGAACGACGCGGTTGCCGACAGTGTCTTCGACGCCTACTCCCGCGCACGCGGAGCCACGGATCGCCAGGTACGTCAACGGGCCATGTTCTACGCGGAGCTCGAGGTGGCGAAGTGGCTGCTGCACGGCACCGAGACGCGCAACACCGACGTCGTCGACGACGCGGTGCAGATGCTGACCGGCCTGGTCGACAGCATCCGCAACGACGTCATGAATCCGATCGGCACGCAAACCATGCCGACCATGGCCGTGGATGAGGTCGAGGCGTTCCTCGCTCGCAGCGAGAAGGCCGTCTAGCCCACTCCCCGTTCGGCGGCGGCGCGGGCTAGTGCGTGGGCTGCAGGGGCTTTGTTGCGGGGGCGGGCACCCTGCGCTTGGGCACGATCGCGACCCACTTTCCCCGCTTCGCGGTGACGGCCACGCGCAGTTTCCCGCTTCGTGAGAGCAGGATGGCGATGACGATAGCCGCCAGGGTCGGCACCGCACCCGAGATGACCATCGCAGTCTTGGCGCCCAGATTCTCGGCAAACCAGCCCATCAGCGGCCCGCCGATCGCCTGGCCACCGACGACAACCATCACCCAGAAGGCCATGATTCGCCCCCTGATGGCGAGGTTGGACGACAGCTGCATCATGGTTTCGCCCGCGGTCATGTACAGCAGGCGCGCGAGGCCGATCGCGGGAAGCGCGACGAGGAAGAGCGGATAGAACGGCGCCAGTCCCGCGACGATCAGCATGAGCCCGTAGACCATCGCGCCGATCATGATGGTGCGCAACCGGAGGGTGGACCGACGCGTGGATGCGAGGGCTCCCACCAGCGCGCCGATGGCGGCCAGCGAGTTGTACAGGCCGTACCCGGTGGCGCCGGTCATATACACGTGATCGGCCATGCCCGCGAGAAGCGCCGGCATGGGCATCCCGAAGATGGCCACGAACGCGACCATGACGAGCGTCCAGAACAGGGTTGGCTTGCTGAGAACGTAGCGGGCTGCCTCACGGATCTGCCCCTTGTGGCGCGGCGCGCGCGGGGCGATGAGCAGGTCTTTCTTGCGCATGGCGACGATCAGAATGATGCCGATCAGTCCGGCGATCACGTTCGCGCCGATCGCCCAGCCCGAGCCGACCGCGACGATCAGGATGCCACTCAGCGCAGGACCGATGAGCGCTCCGAGGTGGAAGATCGAGGCGTTCACACTGATCGCGTTGCGGATGTGGCGCGGACCCACCATCTCGTTGACGAACACCGTTCGCGCCGGGTTGTCGAACACCTGCAGCGTGCCGACGGCGAGCACCAGAATGTAGACCGCGATCAGATTGGCGTTGCCCGAGATGGCGATGATCGCGAGCACCAGGTTCAGGCCGGCGATAATCGCCTGGCAGAAGATCAGCACCGACCGCTTCTTAAACCGGTCGGCAACCACCCCGGCGTGCGCCCCGAGAATCAGGGTCGGGAGGAACTGGAGTGCGATGGTCAGCCCTACGAGGGTGACGCTTCCGGTGATCTCGAGCACGAGCCAGTCGACGGCGATTCGCTGCGCCCACCCCGCCGTGTGCGCGATGAACTGGGCGATCACATAGAGGCGGTAGTTGTGCACTTTCAGGGCACCGAAGGTGTCACGCCAGGCCGGCCGCTGCATCGAGATCGCGATGGGTGTGGTCGGTGGTGCCTGGTCGGGTGTCAATGTCACCATTCCACGCTACGTTAGGCGTAGTCATACCAGCAGTGAATCGACCCTATAAGTATCATTCGATTTTGTAATGAAAGAGGGATGGGATGTTCGACCCTGTGCTCCTCACAACTTTCGTCGCCGTCGCCGAGACTCTCAACTTCACGCAGGCCGGTGCCCGCCTCGGACTGAGCCAGCCCACGGTCAGCCAGCACATCCGCAAACTGGAACAGTCGGCAGGCCGCAACCTCGTCAACCGCGACACCAGGGTCGTGTCACTGACCGACAACGGGGACGCGATGCTCGGTTTCGCCCGCACGATCCTCGCCGCCCACGACCAGGCCTCGCACTACTTCACCGGTTCGGCGATGCGGGGGCGGCTCAGGTTCGGCTCGGCAGACGACCTCGCGCTCACCCAGCTGCCGGGCATCCTGCGCGATTTCAGGCAGCTATACCCGGCGATCAACCTCGAGCTGACCGTCAATCAGAGTCCGGCGCTGGTGCGCAGGCTGCAGTCGGGCCAGCTCGATCTCGTGTTCATCAAGCAGGATCCGGGAACGCAGGAAGGCCGGCTCGTGCGTCGCGACCGGATGGTGTGGGTCGGCCACCGCAGCGTCACGATCGATCCGGCCCTGCCCGTCCCGGTGATCGCGTACCAGGCGCCGAGCATCAGCCGGAACTACGCGCTGAACTCGCTGCAGAAAATCGGACGTACCTGGCGGATCACCTGCAATGTGCGGGAGGTCAACGGGGTGCTCGCGGCCGTGCGCGCCGGAATCGGGGTCGCCGTATTCCCGCAGTCGCTCATCCCCGCCGATCTGACGCAGGTGTCAGCCGCGCACGGGCTGCCCGACCTCGGCGATATCGACTTCGCGCTGCTCGACAACCCGGGCAGCAACCGGGAGCCCGTCGAGGCTCTGAGCGCGGCCATCATGAGCCGGCCGGTGCAATAGCTCCTCGCCATGACGCCAGCAGTTGCGCCTCATCGAAGAGCCGCTCTGGCCGAATGATCGCGTCGTCAGAGACGTAGAAGAAGACGGCATCGATGAGCGACGGGTCTATCCCCTTGAAGCGCGCGTAAGCGAGCCGGTACAGCGCGAGCTGCAGCTGCTTCTGCTCCAGATCTTTCGCATCGCTCGGCGCCTTTCCGGTCTTCCAGTCGACGATCTCGAATCGACCATCGTCGGTGGCGTACACGGCATCGATCTTGCAGATGACGATGCGTGCGTCGAACGGGAGGTGAATCTCGATCTCGACATCGACGGGCCTCAGCGCCGCCCAGCGGGACTTCTCGAAGATGCCCTTCAGTCGCTCGAGTTCAACCAGATCGAGGTCGTCGCCCTGCTGCTCGAAGTCCAGCTCGCTCAGCGAGGCATCCACCAGCTCTGACGGCGAGGAAGCCCCGTAGCGCGCCTCCACCCAACCGTGAAAACGGGTGCCGAGTCTCGTCGCCCGATACGGCTTCTCGGGCATCGGTCGCCGCAGGGCCCTCGCGACACCCGAGGGGTCCGTGACGAAATCCTTGAATCTGGATGCCGGAATCCGCTCCGGCAGGGGAACGACCGCCGCCGACCGTGCTGCAGCGTCCCTCTCGGCCAGCAGCAGGTCGAGATCGTGCTGCCAGACGCCCGCCGGGCGAGGATTCTCGGCCTCAGCCGTCACGAGCGCCGCCGCCCGCTCGACCACGCGACGCCGGTTGCCCAGCGGGTCGAGCGGCCACTGCTCGATCTCGGCCTCCCCCATCAACGGGTTGTCTTCGAAGGCACTTTCGGTGGGCAGCTCGTCGATCAGCCCGGCGCGGGCCAGCTCGGCGAGGAACGCCCCCGGTGGCCGCGGCTTACCCTGGCCGCCCCAGAACGCCCCGGTCAGCAGCAGCGAATCCTGCGCCCTGGTGACGGCGACGTAGCCGAGCCTGCGCTCCTCTGCCTGGTGGCGCGCGGCCAGCTCCGACTTGAAGATCTTGAGCGCGGCGTCGAACTCGGCCTGGTTCTCGAGGGCCTGCCAGTCGAGCCTGGGCAGCTCGCGCGCATCCCCCCTGAACTCGAAGGGGAGCTGACCGACCCTTATCCAGCCGGTGCCCTCCCGCGATGCGGCTGGTAACTCGTCGGCTGTCATCCTCGGAACGGCGACGACCTCCCATTCGAGGCCTTTCGCGCCGTGGATCGTGAGCAGCTGCACCGTGCCACGTTCTGCATCCTCGCTGCGCGGGCCCATGGTGTCGTCGCGCTCGGCGCGCGCGAGCCAGCCGAGGAAGGCGCCGAGGGTGGCCTGCTCATCCGCCGCGAGGAAGCCAGCCAGCTCGTCGCGGAACGCGTAAAGGTTGGCAGCGCCGAGGCCCGACGACTCGTTGGCGATCACCTCGATGTCGAGCATGAGTTCCTGCTCGATCAGACGCACCAGGTCGGGCAGCGCGAGCCCCACGCGTGAGCGGAAGAACGCGAGCTGCCGGGCGGCGGCGCGAAGCCGCTCGAGCCCGAGCTCGCTGAATCCCGCGAGCTGACCGTGACCGGCAGGCGCCTCCCCCACGAAATCGAGGGCGTCGACGATTGAACGGCCGTCGTCGATCGCGACGGAGTCGCGCATCCGCTGCTTCACCTCATCGCTCAACGCCCCCTGCGACCAGTGCCGCGAGTGCAGCCAGCCCGCGACGGCGGCGAGCGCCTTGAGGTCGTGTGGCCCGATCGCCCAACGAGCGCCGGAGAGCAACCGGATGAGTTCTGACCCGGCCGTCGGGTCGTGAATGACCCTGAGCGCGCTGACCAGGTCAACGATCTCCGGGGTCGACAACAGCCCGCCGAGCCCGAGGATGTGGTGCGGAATCCTGAGCTCCTCCAGCGCGCGCGCGAACAACCCCATGTGTCGTCGCTGGCGGAACAGGATGGCGGCAGTCTTGGGCAGCCCGTGCTCGGCGGGCCTGGCGAGTTCGGCCTTCAGCCACTGTGCGACGGCACGGGACTCCTGCACGATGTCGTCGAAGTACGCGCCCGTGAGGGTCCCGGTGGGAGCGGCCGGGCGCGGTCGCAGCGACTCGACCGTGACGGGCGACGCAGCACTCAGGGGTGCGACGAGAAGGTTTGCCGCGTCGAGAATCGTGGTGGCGTTGCGCCAGCTCGTCGACAACGCGTACTCGCTGGCGTCGCCGAAGTCGGCGGCGAATCGCGCGAGGTTCGCGGCACTCGCGCCGCGCCATCCATAGATCGACTGGTGGGGGTCGCCGACAGCCATCACCCCGTGGCCGCCGAACAGAGACGAGAGCAACTCGGTCTGAACGACGCTGGTGTCTTGATATTCATCGAGCAGGACGACCCGGTACCGGTCTCGGTAGGCCTGCACCGTTGCGGGTGAGCGCCGGCAGATCGCCAGCGCGAGCGCGACCTGATCGCTGAATTCGAGAAGACCGCGACGCCGTTTCTCGAGGGCGTACTGCTCGGCGAGCTGCAGCAGCGGGCCGAGGGCAGCGATGTCGGAGACCGCTTTCGTCACGCTCGCGTACGGGCTCGTCTTCGGCTTGCCGTTCGTGAAAGGCAGCTCCCCGATGGCCACGAATCGCTCGGCGTAGCTGTCGACGGCGGAGGCGTCAGCAACGTTGTCGCTGAGCTGGTGGCTGAGGTCGATCACCTTCTCGGTAATGAGATCGATGCTGCTGCCCAGCGTTACGAGCCTGTCGTCGGTGCTCTGCATGACAACGTGCCGCGCGAGCTGCCACGACGAGGCGTCATTAAGCAGCGCTGACTCGGGTTCGCGACCAATCAGCAGCGCATTGTCGCGGAACAGGGCGCTGGCGAACGAGTTGTACGTCGACACCGTGGGCTGGTCGAACTCCGCCTGCTCCAGGTCGCGGCTGGGCGCGCTCAACAGGTCGGGCCGCTGGGACTGCACGAGGCGCAGTTGCGTGATGCGCCTCGCAATCCGATCTGCGAGCCCGCCCGCGGCCTTCCTCGTAAACGTGAGGCCCAGCACCTGGTCGGGCGACACGAGATTGTTGGCGAGCAGCCACACGACCCGGTTCGCCATCGTCTCGGTCTTGCCGCTGCCCGCCCCCGCCACGACCAGCGCCGGGGTCAGCGGAGCCTCTATGACGGCCTGCTGCTGCACCGTCGGTTCGGGCAGCCCGAGCAGGTGCGCCAGTTCCAGCGACGAGACGGTCATGAGCTCACCGCCTGCACGACGTGGATCTTGCAGCGACCGTAGCTCCACGGGTCGAGGCAGTGTGAGCCCAGCTGTGCGACGAAAACGGCCCCGGCCATGCCGACAGAGTCGTCGATCACCCGACCGCGGAACGCCTCGAGCTGCTCGGCCGTGAAGGCCTTTTGGTGGGGGGCCGCGTAGTCGGCGCCGCGCGCGCCCTTCGACACGATCACGAGCTTCGCTCCCCCGTTCGTTAGCCCTTCGGGCACAGACTCGATGGCGCCAGAGGCGAACGCCAGCTGGTACGCACCGAGTTGCGCGTGTTCGAGCACCGCGTCGTCGCTCGTCGGGTCGTTCTTGCCGGTCTTGAGATCCACGATCACGGCTGTGCCATCGGGGTAGGCCTCCACCCTGTCGATCTTTCCCCTCAGGGTGGCGCGACCGACCTGCAGTTCGAAGGAGCCCTCCCGGTTCACCACCGACCCGCCCGCCGCATCGAAGTCGCGCAAATAGGCCGAGAGGCGCGTGGTGAGGTTGCGCGCTCGCGCCTTCTCGACCTCGGAATGCCAGCTCGCCTCGAAGCTGAGTTCGCCCCAGCGCTCCTGCACCGCGGCAAAGAGCGCCTCCGGAGAAATGTCCGTCGCCGTCTCCGCGACCGAATGGATGAGCGTTCCGAGGTTGGCCGCAACGCTCGACGATCCGCCGCCCACCTCGTCGATGAGCCAGTGCAGCCCGCAGGACTCGAAGGCTTCCATGCGCGACGGCGACACGCGCACGGTCACGTCTGGGTCGTCGAGGTTCACGAGCGGCGCGGTCGAACTGGGCTCAGCCAATCCGTACCACTGGCTCGGATGCGCGCCGGGAACGCCCTCGGCAGCGAGCCTGGCGATTCCGGATGCCGCCTCCGCCGAGCCCGTCGACGTCAGCTCGCGGCGCATCCGTCCGACCATCCCCCTCAGGCTGAGCGGATGCCGTGGGAGCCCCACGACAGTGCCCTCGGGCACCAGCCGCAGGAACGGAGACGGGAGGTTGTCGTCGCCCGCGACGGCGGTGACCACAACCTCGGTGCGGGCTCGCGATACGGCCTGAGCGAACATCCGAAGCTCGTCGTGCATCACGTCCAGCCGCTTGTCGAGCGTCGTGGGATCGCCCCCTGCCACCACGATCGGCAGGTCCTGGGAGCCCAGCAGCGACCCCCGGATACGCATGTTCGGCCAGACGTTCTCTTGCATGCCTGCGACCACCACCACGTCAAACTCCCGGCCGACGACGGCCGATGGCGTTCCCACCGTGACGGAATCGAGGATGGCCCGGGCGGCAAGGGTGTCTTCGGCGACGTCGGCCGAGCGCCACGAATCGAGGAACACCGCTGCCGGCACATCCGGCGTTCGCTCGACGAACCTCTTGGCGGCCGAGAACAGAGCAACGACAGCGTCCAGGTGGCGGTTCGCCTCTTCAGCGACGATGCCGGATCCGAGCGCCTGGTCGAACCAGGTCTTTGCAAGACCGGTGCGCTGCCAGGCTCCCCACAGCAGTTCCTCGATGCTCTCGCCCGCAAGCGCAGCAGCCGCGGTGGCATGCAGGTTCGTGGCGACGGCCTGCGCCGCCCTGCCGACCCTGGTGTCAACCGTCACCAGACCCACCGGGTGCTGCAGTGCTTCGACGACCAGGTCGTCGGCGCCACGATCTCCGCCGCCGGCAAGCTCCTCATGCCGCAGGGCTGCCTTCAGCCGACGCAGCGACACCGCGTCGAGCCTGCCCACCGCACCGCCAAGCAGGTCGAGCGCAGCGGCGGAGTCGAGCACCCGGCCCGACGACATCCCTGCGATTCCGAGCGACAGCTCCAACAACAGGATGAGCCCCTCCACCGCGTATTCGTCACGCACCGCGGCGCGAGCGCTCGACACGCTGGTCGTCACCTCCAGGGCACGCAACTCGCGCGCCAGCGATGGCACCAGGCTGCCGGAGCGCACGACGACAGCCATCTCCGACCACGCGACTCCGTCGAGCAGGTGACGTTCGCGCAGTCGTCGGGCGATGAACGCCACCTCTTCTGCAGGTGATCCGAGCCGGAACGCCGCTACAGCGCCGGTTGCGGCGCCCGCGGTCGCCTGCCGCTGCGCTCCGGCGGCGGCCGCACCAATACGCCCCGTGATGCCAGCCACAACGTCGCGCACCTGCTCGCCGTGCCGGTGCACGTCGCTGAGGTACAGCGACACCACGGGCCGACCGAGGGCGGCGCCGAGGCGGCCCAGCAGGTCGGGCTGCGCCCCACGAAAACCGCCGGTGGTGACATCCGGATCGCCGAAAGCGATCACGGAAACTCCCCGCCCGACGAGCGCACGCAACAGCGTCACGGTGGATTCGGTCGACTCCTGCGCGTCGTCGACGATGACGAGTCGAAGCCCGTCGATGGTGAGCGGCGCCCCCTCGCGGATGATCGCCGCGGCCTCGCGGATGAGTTCGGTCGAGTCGAAATGACCACCGCGATAGCTGGCCTTCACCTGGTCGTAGACGGTGATGAAGTGGGATGCGGCCACCCATTCGTCGCGGCCGTGCGCTCGCCCGAGGGAGGCCAGCGCAGCCGGGCTCACTCCGTATTCCACGGCGCGCATCATGAGGTCGCGCAGCTCAGTTCTGAACCCGCGAAGCCGACGAACCTCAGCGTCGAGGTGGGCTGGCCATGCCGTGTCTGTTCCGTCTTCGATCTCACCGGCGAGCAGTTCGGCGATGATCTGGTCTTGCTCAGCGCCCGTCAGCAGCGTCGGCGCAGGGCCACCGGCCAGGGCTGCAGCATCCCGCACGACCTCGAAGGCCAGCGAGTTTGCCGTGCGCGCCATCGGGCCGGGGGTCGGCACACCGAGACGCTGGGCGAGTCGGTCGCGCAGCAGGGTTGCACTTGCGCGACTCGGGCTCAGGATGACGATCTCGCCGGGCGACCAGCCGCGCGTGAGCACGCGATCGGCGACGAGCTCGATCATGGTCGAGGTTTTTCCGCTACCGGGAGCGCCGATCACGGCGGCGCAGGCGTCATCCGGCAGGTCGATGACGGCCCGCTGGGACGGGTCGGGGGAGATGGACCTGAGGCGATCGTTTACGCCATCGCGCTCGAAGTTCGCCATGGCACCACGGTAGCGGGATGCGCTGACAGTGAACGGCGCCGAACGCCCCTCCCGTTGTGTCGTACCCTGTGATCGTGGACATTCGCATCGGCATCGCCAACAGCCCCCGTGAGATCAGTTTCGAGTCGTCGCAGACGTCGAGTGAGGTCGAGAAGACGGTTTCGACAGCTCTCGACTCTGGCGCAAAATTCATCAAACTGACCGACTCCAAGTCGAACGTGTACCTGGTTCCCACCGAGTCCCTCGCCTACCTCGAGATCGGCTCAGAAGAGTCGCGTCGCGTCGGCTTCGTCGCGTAACGATCGATGGAACTGCTTTTCGTCATCGTGATTAGCGCCTGCATTGGCGCGATCGTGCGGTACAGCACGCCGAAGCGGCGCACCTACGGAGCGTTCCTGCTGCCAGCAGTGGCCGCCGCGGTCTCAGCCGTGGTGTGGGTCGCCCTCCTGTGGGCAGGGCTCACCTTCGACGGCACCTGGATCTGGGTAGCCACCATCGGCGCCGCCACGATCGCGTCACTGGTTGTCGCCATGGTCCTGCCTCGCAAGCGCATCGAATCGGATGCCGCGAAGCTCGCCCAGCTAGCACCGCGCTGATTCAACTCAGGCGGTCAGGCCGAGCGCATCCATTCGGCGGGTGTGAGCCGCAATCAGCTCGGTGAACACCGGCTCGATTCTGGCCTCGTCCGAGATGTGGTCTTCGGTGTACTGGAGCGCAGACCGCGCCAGCAACATCGTGTCGCCCACGAGGCGCCTCCCCCACATCGCCAGCCGTGCCGACAGGCGGGGGTTCTCGTCGATTGCCGACGTCAACAGGCCGGCCAGAAGGGACTCCCCCGACTCGCTCGTGAAGATCCCGGCGATGCGCCGCCCGTTGTCGTCGCCGAGCCCCCGGGCGAGCCGGGCAAAAAAGTCATCGAGGAAGCCAGCGGTCAGGTAGCACGCCACAACCGTCTCGAACCAGTCGGCTCCGCGGGTGTCACGCTCGAAGTCGTCGACAGCCTTCGTGAAAGGCTGCATCACCTCGGCAGGGCTTTTGCCGGACCGCTCAATCTCGTCGACGAGGCGCCGGTGCTTGGCGAGCGACAGCTCTGCTGCGCGCCCGATGGCGGTCTTGCCCACCGTCGACGGCGCGGTCGACAGCGCTCTGGAGAGATTCTCGAACAGCATCAGTTGCACGTAGGCCGCGCGGCCGAGGAAGCCCATCAGGTCGGGCGTCAACTCCACGAGCTCGACCTTGGTGGTGGCCTGGTCGAGTCCGCGGGCGCGCAACCGGGGAGCGTCGATCTTTCGAGGGGCACGCGAGAACCGTGATAACCAATTAGCCACGAGGTCAGCTTAATGCCCACCAAAACGGGATATTCGCGGGCGGCACGCTAAACTGGGCCCATACCTCCCATTCTGGCGGAGGTCCTGCGCCCCAGGACTGAACGGGCGTACCTCGTTACCTGTTAGGCACACAACTACATTGACTTTCGCAGAATTGAATATCGACCAGGACATGGTCGACGCACTTGCCACCAAGGGCATCCTCGAACCCTTCCCCATCCAGAGCCAGACGATCCCCATGGGACTCGCCGGCCAGGACATAATCGGACAGGCCAAGACCGGAACGGGTAAGACCCTCGGATTCGGGCTGCCCCTGCTCCAGTCACTCGGAACCGACCCCGAGCCCGGCGTCAAGGCGCTGGTGGTCGTACCCACACGCGAGCTGTGCGTGCAGGTTGCCGAAGACCTCGTGCTCGCGGCATCCAATCGCAGCACCAAGGTCGCGGCCATCTACGGCGGCAAGGCCTACGAAGGTCAGGTCGAAGAGCTGAAGGCCGGCGCGCAGGTTGTCGTCGGCACGCCCGGCCGCCTGCTCGACCTTGCGTCGCAGCGACTGCTGTCACTGAAAGACGTCAAAGTCATGGTGCTCGACGAGGCCGACAAGATGCTCGACCTCGGGTTCCTCAGCGACATCGAGAAGCTGTTCGCCCAGACCAGCCCGACCCGCCACACCATGCTGTTCTCGGCGACGATGCCCGGCCCGATCGTGGCCCTCGCGCGCCGCTTCATGAACAAGCCGATCCACATCCGCGCCACAGACCCCAACGAGGGCCTGACGCAGGCGAACATCAAGCACATCGTCTACCGCGCTCACAACCTCGACAAAGACGAGGTCATCGCCCGCATCCTGCAGTCCGAGGGTCGCGGCAAGACCGTCGTGTTCACGCGCACCAAGCGCGCAGCAGCCAAGCTGGTCGAAGAGCTGAATGACCGCGGCTTCAACGCCGCCGCCGTTCACGGTGACCTCAACCAGGAGCAGCGCGAGCGCGCCATGGCCGCGTTCAAGGCCGGCAAGAAAGACATCCTGATTGCTACGGATGTCGCGGCTCGAGGCATCGACGTCAACGACGTCACCCACGTCATCAACCACACCATCCCTGACGATCACGACACCTACCTGCACCGCGCCGGCCGAACCGGCCGCGCCGGCAAGACGGGAATCGCCGTGACGTTCGTCGACTGGGACGACATGCACAAGTGGTCGCTCATCAACCGCGCGCTCGACATGGGCATCCCGGAGCCGACCGAGACGTATTCGTCGAGCCCCCACCTCTTCACCGACCTCGACATCCCCGAGGGCACGAAGGGTCGCCTGCCCGGCGCTCCTCCCGCCCGCGCCCGCGACGCTGCGCCGTCGTCGGCCAGGAACGACGGCCGTCCGCCGCGCTCCGGTGACCGTGGTGGTCGCCCGGCGCAGGGTTCGGGCTCACGCCCGCCGCGCCAGCACTCCGGCGATGCCGTTCGTGACAGCGCGGCCGGTGGCGGCACGCACGACGGCGCCGCGCCATCACGTCGCAGCCGCACGCGCACGCGCCGTGGTGGCGCTGCAGGCGCACCCGGCCACACTCCTCCCGCGAGCTAGTCGAGCCACGGCCGCTCCTCGCCCGAGCTGCGCCAAATGCACGTCTCCGGCATCCGGGAGCCTGCATTTGCCGCAGTTCGCGGCCGGGACCGCCCAGAAGCGCGCGCTAGCCGCGGTGCGGTGTCGAGCCCGTGGCTCGGGCGATGATCCGCTCCAGCACCTCCGGCGCCGTGGTGTTCTCCGCGAGCCGGTTCGGTTTTCCTTCGCCGTGGTAGTCGCTCGACCCCGTGATCTCGAGGCCGAACTTTTTGGCGATCTTCAGCAGCCAGACCTTGCCATCATCGGTGTTGTCGCGATGATGCACCTCGAGGCCGAACAGCCCGTTGTCGACGAGTTCGCGGATGATCGAGTCATCCATCGACCGGTACTTGCCGTGGGATGCCGGATGCGCGAGCACGGGCACTCCCCCGGCGGCCACGATCATCCGAACCCCTTCGAGCGGGGATGGCGCGTAATACTTCTCGTAGTAGCCGCCCTGCCAGTGCAGGATGCTCTCGAATGCGGCGCTGCGGTGCGGCACGTGTCCCTTGCGCACGAGCGCGTCTGCGATGTGCGGGCGTCCGAGCGTCGTGCCGTCCTGAGATTCGGCCAGCACGTCATCCCAGGTCAGGTCGTAGTCAGCGGCGATCTTCTGCACGATCTTCTCGGCCCTGCGAAGTCGCCCGTCGCGGATGCGCGCGGTCTCGGAGATGATGCCGGCATCGAGCGGATCGAACAGGTACGCCAGGATGTGAACACTCGCCGCACCGAAGTTTGTGCTCAGCTCCATGCCGGGAATGACCGTCACACCGGTTCCGGATGCCGCGGCAAACGCCTCCTGCCACCCCGCCGTGGAATCGTGGTCGGTGATGGCCATCGTGCCGAGGCCGGCCGTCGAGGCGGCCCGCACCAACTGCGTCGGAGTCTCGGTGCCATCAGATACCGCGCTGTGGGTGTGAAGGTCGATGGGTCGGTCGGACATTCTCAAAGCCTATTGGCATAGGCTCGGCCCGCCATGTTTCGTCGAATCCTTGCTGCCATAGTCATCGTGGCGACAGCCCTCGCGCTGCTCGTCGTCGCCTGGCCGCAGCTATTCGGGGTTGCGCAGCTCCCGATCCTTGCGCAGCTCGTGTCGCTGCGGGCGGTCTCGACGAGCGTGGGGCTGGGCGTCGTGGCGTTACTGGCGGTCGTTGCGCTTTTCGTGGCGGCGGCCAGGCGGTTCGCGGGATCCATGGCGTTGATTGTGCTGGTCTTCTGCCTCATCAACCTGGCTGTGCTGTCTGCCCGTGGTTTCGGTGACACGACCTTTGCTGAGGCGACAGACCGCGACGTGACGGTGCTCAGCTGGAACACGCTCGGCGACCGCCCCGGGGCAGACACCATCGCGCAACTGGCCATCGAGTCCGGGGCAGACATCGTGGTGTTGCCCGAGACCTCCCGAGATGCAGGCGAGGCGGTGGCGAGTCTGATGGGCGACGCCGGGCTGACGATGGCCGCGCACACCGTGTCGTATGACGAGATCTCGAAGGCACGCTCGACGACGTTGCTGATCAGCAGCACACTCGGCGAATACCTTGTGGATGAGCTGGCCGAGACCACGACGGTGCTGCCGTCCGTGGTGGCCCGACCAGCGGGAGGAACCGGCCCGACGATCATCGCCGTGCATGTGGTCGCTCCCATCGAGCGCGAGATGGCGAACTGGCGCGAAGACCTGCAGTGGATAAAGGGCGCGTGCGCCGGCGGTGACGTGATCATGGTCGGCGACTTCAACTCCACCCTCGATCACTTCGCTGGGCTTGGCACGACGTCAGGTGCCGCGGTCGGTGAGTGCTTCGACGCCGCGGTCACCACCGACAATGCCGCGGTCGGCACCTGGCCCGCCAACTTTCCCGCGCTGCTCGGCGCGCCGATCGATCACGTGATGTCGACGCCTAATTGGCTGGCAACGGGGATGCGCGTGGTGGAGGCCCAGGACGATTCGGGCAGCGACCACCGACCGATTGTCGCCCAACTCACACCAGCGGGCTGACCGGGTGGAGAATGGAGGGATGGCCGACTCCACTCAATCCACCCCAGCCCCGCGAGCAACCTCCAACCGGTCGACAACGCCGGTGTCGTCGAGTTTCACCAACTACATCTCGTCACAGTGGGCAGATCGACCCGCTGAGACCCCGGCGCCCCGGGAGCAGTCCGCGTTCGCCGCCGAACGCCGCGCCCGCATCTCGGCTCTGCATCCCGGCAAGCGATTGGTCATCCCGGCTGGCGCCGCCAAGGTGCGCTCGAACGACTGCGACTACCCGTACCGTGCCCACTCGGCTTTCGCCCACCTGACCGGCTGGGGATCAGACTCGGTCGCCGGCAGTGTGCTCGTGATGGAGCCCTCCGCGGCCGGCCACACCGCCACGCTGTACTTCCGTGAGGCCGCCGGTCGCGACACCAACGAGTTCTACGCCAACTCCGACGTCGGCGAGTTCTGGACCGGCCCACGCCCCTCCCTCGCGCATGTCTCAGCCGACCTCGGCCTCGCCACTGCGGGCCTGCCCCTCCTCTCGGCGGTGCTGGACAGTGTGGATGCCGCGACTCTCGTCGTCCGCGATGCCGACCGCGACGTGACCGACCAGATCGACGGCCGCAGGCTGCTCGCCGCCGACAGCGAATCGCTCGAGACGGATGGCGACACCGAACTTGCCCGTGACCTGAGCGAGCTGCGCCTCGTCAAAGACGCCTTCGAGATCGCCGAGATGCGCGCCGCCGTCGCCGCCACACAGCTCGGATTCGACGACGTTATCGCCGACCTGCCGCAGGTGATTGCCCACAACAGGGGCGAACGCCTGGTGGAGGGCACGTTCAACCGACGTGCACGCGCCGAGGGCAACACCGTCGGCTACGACACGATCGCGGCATCCGGGCCCCACGCCTGCGTGCTGCACTGGACGCGTAACGACGGAGCCGTCGTACCGGGTGACCTGATTCTCATCGACGCGGGCATCGAGCTCGACAGCTACTACACGGCAGATATCACCCGCACGCTTCCGGTCAACGGCACGTTCACCGAGGTGCAGCGCCGCATCTACGACGCTGTGCTCGAAGCGGCCGATGCCGCGTTCGCGATCGTGAAGCCAGGGCTGACCTTCCGCGACATCCACGCGGAGGCGATGAAGGTCATCGCAGCGAAAACCGCGGAGTGGGGCCTGCTGCCGGTCAGCGCCGAGGTCTCGCTTGAGCCGGACAACCAGTTTCACCGCCGCTACATGGTGCACGGCACATCCCACCACCTGGGCATCGACGTTCACGACTGTGCCGCCGCTCGCCGCGAGCTCTACCTCGACGGCGTGCTCGAAGCAGGCATGGTGTTCACGATCGAGCCCGGCCTCTACTTCCAGCCAGACGACCTGAGCGTGCCGGAAGAGTACCGCGGCATCGGTGTGCGCATCGAGGACGACATTCTCGTCACAGAGTCGGGCGCCGAGAACCTCTCTGTGGGCATCCCCCGCACCGCGGATGACGTGGAGGCGTGGTTGCGCGGTGGAGCTTAGGTAACCGCGCCAGCGGTTACGCGACCCCAGCGCCGAGGGAGCCTGCGACCGAGGACTACACGTCTGCGGGGTTCTCCTGCAGGGCCTGCTGGGCCTTCGCCGTCAGCTCGGGGTCGATGATGATCTGGTAGTTCGACGCGAGCACCTGGTGGGTCGAGGTGAAATCCCGGCGGCGGCGGCTGATCGTGTACGTGACGATGCTGAAGATCATCCCGAAGCCCGCGCCGATCAGCAGCGCGGCTCCGACGATCCCGAACGTTTCGGAGCTCGGCGGGGTGAACAGGGTCAGGATGAGGCCCAGGAACAGTCCCAGCCATGCTCCGGATGCCGCGCCCGCAAGTGCGGCACGGCCATAGGTCTGCTTGCCGGTGACGCGCTCAACGGTTTTGAGGTCGTTGCCGACGATCGAGAGCTTGGCCACGGTGAAGTCGGCCTTAGACAGGCGATCGACAACGGATTGCGCCTCAAGGTAGGTGTCGTATGTGCCCAGAATGTCGCCCCGGGGAATGCTGGGAAGGGATGGGCCACGCCTGCCGAACATGCTCTGGTTGGTCACCCGGCCATTGTGCCACGCAGCGGTAGGGTTTTACCGTGAGCACGTCGAGAGTATTCGCCGCCCGCCTGGTCGGGTGCTCCGTTTTCGACCCCAACGGCGACAAGGTCGGCAAGGTCCGCGACGTCATGGTCGTGTACCGCTCGCAGGGCACCCCCCGGGTCGTCGGCATGGTGCTCGAGGTGCCGGGCAAGCGACGTGTCTTCCTGTCGATCGGCCGGATCACCAGCATCGGTTCAGGGCAGATCATCACGACCGGCCTCATCAACCTTCGCCGCTTCGAACAGCGCGGCGGCGAGGTGAGCGTGATGGCCGAACTCCTCGGGCGCAAGGTGCGCCTCCGGGACGGCTCGGGCGAGGCCACAATCGAGGACATCGCGATCGAGGAGACCGGGCTCGGCGAGTGGGAGGTCACGCAGGCCTTCCTGCGCCGCCCCAAGACGACCACGTTCACCAAGGGCGCCACGATCTTCATCGGGTGGCCCGACCTCATCGAAGACGACTATTCCGGCGAATCGCAGTCGGCCACCCAGCTTGTCGCCAGCTACGCAGACATGCTCCCCGCCGACCTGGCCAGCGCCATGCTCGACCTGCCAGAGCAACGCATGCTCGAGGTCGCTGACGAACTCTCCGACGACCGCCTCGCCGACGTACTCGAAGAGATGCCGGAAAACGAGCAGGTCGACATCATGAACCGGCTCAACGACGATCGTGCCGCCGACGTGCTCGACCAGATGCAGCCAGACGATGCCGCCGACCTGATCGCCCACCTTAGCGACGAGCGCGGCGAGATGCTGCTCGACCTCATGGAGCCCGAAGAGGCCGAAGACGTACGTTTTCTGCTCTCGTACGCGCCAGACACCGCCGGTGGCCTGATGACGACGGAGCCGATCATCGTCTCGGCGGATGCGACGGTGGCCGAGGGTCTGGCCCTGATCCGTCGCCACGAGCTCGCGCCGGCCCTCGGCGCCGCGATCTGCGTAACGCTTCCGCCGTACGAGCCGCCGACCGGCCGGTTCCTCGGCATGGTGCACTTCCAGCGGATGCTGCGCTACCCGCCCAACGAGCAACTGGGCACCCTCGTGGACTCCACACTCGAGCCCGTGCACTCCGGCACGAGTGCGGCGGAGGTCTCGCGCATCCTCGCCAGCTACAACCTGGTCTCCGTGCCAGTGATCGACGACAATCACCGACTCGTCGGGGTGGTGACCATTGACGATGTGCTCGACTATCTCCTGCCGGACGACTGGCGAAGTTCGACGAATGAAACCCAGGAACCCGCAGTTTTCACCAACACCTCGACCGCATCAGTAACGCTGAGAAAACCAAGATCAGGCAGGAGGGCACCCCGTGGCTCGCGACCGTAGCTCCCGCAGATCAGACTCGCGACTGGACTCCCCGCGTGGCCTTCGCGGCACCCCTTCGCTGTTCCAGAGCCGGGATCGCTTCGGCCGGTTCACCGAATCGATCGCCCGCGGCATGGGCACCCCATGGTTCCTGTTCGGGCTGTCGATCTTCGTCATCCTCTGGATGATTTACAACACGCTCGCCCCTGAGGGCATCCGGTTCGACTCGGCCGCGATCGGCTTCACCGCGCTGACGCTGATCCTGTCGCTGCAGGCCTCATACGCCGCGCCGCTCATCCTGCTGGCTCAGAACCGGCAGGATGACCGCGACCGCGTGCAGATCGAGCAGGACCGGCAGCGTGCCGAACGCAACCTCAACGACACCGAATACCTCGCTCGCGAAGTCGTCGCCCTGCGCCTGGCGATGAAAGACCTGGCGTCGAAAGACTTCATCCGGTCGGAGCTGAGGTCGCTGCTCGAGGAGCTTGACGAGAAGAAATCCAGTGATTGACGAGGCTCTCGTCGCCAACCACGTTTTTCTCAACCTGCGCAACGTCATCGACCCGGAGATCCGGCGACCGGTCACCGAGCTCGACATGATCGGGGGCGTCTCCGTTGACGCCGACGGCGTGGCATCCATCGATCTGAAACTGACGATCGTCGGATGCCCGGCCGCCACCAGCATCGAACGCGACGTTCACGACGCCGCCGTCGGTACTGACGGCGTGACCAGCGCGCGGGTGAACGTCAGCGTGATGAGCCCGGCGGAGCGCGAGGCCCTCACCGCGAAGCTGCGGGGTGGGCGGCCTAAGGCCATGCAGTTCGGCCCGGATTCGCTGACCCGCATCTATGCGATCACGAGCGGCAAGGGTGGCGTCGGCAAGTCGACACTCACCGCCAACCTCGCGGTGGCCATCGCCGAACGCGGCCTGCGGGTGGGTCTCGTCGACGCGGATGTGTTCGGATTCTCGATCCCAGGGCTGCTCGGCATCGCGGGCTCCAAGCCGACCCAGGTGGGCGAGATGATCCTGCCGCCCGTCGCCCACGGCGTGAAGGTGATCTCGATCGGCATGTTCGTCGACGACCACACGGCCGTGTCGTGGCGGGGACCGATGCTGCACCGCACCATCCAGCA
Organism: Salinibacterium sp. G-O1; assembly: GCF_030063305.1. Taxonomy (GTDB): domain Bacteria; phylum Actinomycetota; class Actinomycetes; order Actinomycetales; family Microbacteriaceae; genus Rhodoglobus. Next base: position 941,690 of record NZ_JASISV010000001.1, on the reverse strand, counting down.
GTTTCTGACCGACGTGTTCTTCGGCGACCTGGACGTGCTGCTTCTCGACCTGCCACCCGGCACCGGCGACATCGCCATCTCGCTCGGACAACTCCTGCCGCAGGCCGAGGTAATCGTCGTCACGACGCCACAGGCGGCGGCCGCCGAAGTGGCCGAGCGCAGCGGGCTGGTCGCGCGCCAGACCGGGCAGACCGTGATCGGGGTCATCGAGAACATGGCGGGGCTTGCGCAACCCGACGGCACCATCCTGGAGCTCTTCGGTTCCGGTGGCGGGGTGGATGCCGCGGCTCGACTCACGACGCCGGAACAGCCGGTGCCCGTGCTCGGGTCGGTGCCGCTCAGCCTCGCGTTGCGCGAGGGCGGGGATTCGGGCGTGCCGGTCGTTCTGGCGCAGCCCGACGACCCCGCGGCCACGGTCATCCGCAGCATCGCTGAGACGCTGTCGACCCGCTCCCGCGGTCTGGCGGGCCGCAAGCTCGGCCTCAGCCCCCGCTGAGGTTCGACGCATCAAAAAACGCCCCGGCCGGATGGCCGAGGCGTTTGGGTACCGGAAGTGCCGGCTCGCGAATTAGACGCGACGGGTAGGCATGCGACGGTAGCCGTCGCGCAGGGTTACCACGAAGGTGCCGGAGATGGCCACGACGATGGCTGCTGCTGTGATGAGGATTTCGTAAGTCATATGACTATTACACCCGTCGATACCTTTTAGAACAAGATGATCCTCCTTAGGTAACCGTGTAGCGTAGCTTCATGGACATTCGTCGACTCGAACTGCTGCGAGAGCTGGCGGACCGCGGCAGCATCACCGCCGTCGCCCTCGCCACGCACCGCACAACATCGGCAGTTTCTCAGCAGCTCAAGATCCTCGAACGCGAGGCGGGAGTTCCCCTCACCGAACGCTCGGGCCGCGGTGTCGCCCTCACCTCAGCGGGCCGCGCCCTCGCGAGGACGGCAACGGATGTCGCGACCGCCATCGAGCGCGCTGAAGCCCTGTGGGCCGACTTCCGTTCGCTGCCCCAGGGTGAAGTCACCCTCACCATCTTTCCGACGGCCGGGCAGATGTTCTTGCCCGGGCTACTCACGCGCGTCGCTGAACTTCCTGGGCTGGCTCTGATCTGCAGCGACCTCGACACCTTCGTCAAAGACATCGCCGATCTCACCGCAGATTTCGACATTGTGATCGCGGATGCGCCCGGCGCGCTTCCCGCCTGGACCGAGCGCGGGCTCACGGTCGTGCCGCTCATGCGCGAACCCCTCGACATCGCCCTGCCGGATGGTCACCCACTCGGCGCGAAGAAGTCGCTCACTCCCGCCGATGTCATCGACCAGGACTGGATAGGCGTCCCCTCCGACCTTCCGTTCGACCGCATCCTGAGAGGCATCGAGGCCTCAAACGCCACGCCCGCGCATGTCACCCAGCGCATCGCCGACAACCGCATCGTCGAGACGCTCGTAGCGGCCGGACACGGCATCGCCATCCTCCCCCGCTACAGCACCCGTGATCGCCAGAACGGCCTCATCACGCGCCCGCTCGTGGGCGTTCGGGCATCACGGCTTATCAGCGCGCTCGTGCGCCCCGACCGGGCGCAGCGTCCGTCGGTTCGAGCGGTCATCGCTGCGCTGCAGGCGGAGGCCTCCGAGTTCGAGAAGCAGCACCAGTCCTGAGCGCCCGTGGACCGCTACTCGAAGGTGCGGGCGATCAGCTCGGTGAGCAGCCTTTCGGTGACGGGCGCAGGCAGTGCCGTGATGAGGGCGAGGAACGGCGCCATCTTCTCGGGAAGCCCCGAGCCATCCATCGACACGAGGCCGACGTCGACGAGCACGCGCAGGGCGGTCTCCGAATCGTGAGTCTCGCCGAGGGTGTCGGCGAGTCCCTCAGGCAGCGAGGCCAGCGCATCCTCCGTCGACACCGGCGGCACCCCGCGGACGTCGGATGCTGCGGCCATGAGTGCCTCGGCGAGTCCGGCCATCACGCCCTCGGTGACCGGCGTGACCGTGATGTGGGTGGTGTGGGGCAGGGTAACGCCAAAACTCTGGCTGAGTCCCGGCTGCAGCTGCAGCAGCCACCCAAGCGACCGCACCTGGTCGGCCCAGTGGTGCGGGTCGACCCTGCGGTCTTCGGGAACATTCTCGTCTGTCGCGATGGCGAGCAGCGGACCGACCGGCGACCCGACCACCCGCAGCCCCTCGATGAAGTCGATGAGCTCAATGAGGAACGCGGTCGATCGAGCGCAGGATGCCGCGAGCTCGGCGAGCCCGTCGCGACCCAGTGCCCGCGTGATGGCCCATCCGGCGGCGAGCGCCCCCGCCGACTTCGAGCCGAGCATCGTCGGGTTGACGACCGGATACCCGGGCCACCGTGTTGTGGCGAAGTACTGTGCCCGCTGGCGGTCGCGACCACGCGTCAGCAGAACCGATATGCCCTTGGGGGCATATCCGAACTTGTGTAGGTCAGCGCTCATGCTGGTCACGCCATGTACCCGGAAGTCCCACGGTTCGAGGTCGCCCCAGAACGGCAGCACCCAGCCACCAATGCAGGCGTCGACGTGGCAGTCGATGCCCTGCTCGTGCGCCGCATCCGCAATCTTCGCGATCGGGTCGATGGCAGCATGCGGGTAGCTCGGCGCTGACACGACGACGAGGGCGACATCGGGCCCCATACGTTCGATCATGACATCGGCATCGACGACTCCGTCAGACAGCACGGGCACGAGGTCGAGTTCGAGGCCGAAGTAGTGTGCGGATTTGTGGAACGCCGCGTGCACCGTGACGGGGGCGAGCAGCCTCGGCTTTCCCTCGCCCGGCCAGTTGTCTCTCGCCGTCTTGACGGCGAGCAGGCAGCTCTCCGTGCCGCCCGTGGTGACGCTCCCCACAACGTCGTCGTCGCCATTCAGCAGATCGCGCGCGAACGCGACGACCTCGCGCTCCATGACGGCAACGGAGGTGAACGTGGTGGGATCGAGGCCGTTGACCGGCTGCACCATGCGGATGGCTGACGCCGCCAACTCGTCGAGCTCGGCCACGCCGGAGTCGTACACGTAGGAGAGCACACGGCCACCGTGGGTGGGAGCGTCCGCGTCTCTCAGCTTGCCGAGAGTTGCGAGGATGTCTGATGGCTGTTCCTGGAAATTCACGGGGTGGTCCTTTCTTGCAGCCGGTCGATGTCTGCCTTGCGTAGCGGGTAGCGGGAAAACGACCACAGCGATGCCGCGACAATTACTGCTGGCACCACGCTGAAGCTCAGCACGATACCCGCGATTGCGCTAGGGGGTTGCGAAACAACCTGATTCCCGACCGATTCCAGATAGCCGGATGCTGCAAGCACGACGGTGAGCGCGGTGGCGCCCAGCGCCATGCCTGTGGTCTCCCCCGCGGTCCACACTCCACCGAATGTTCCTGCCGTGCCCGCTCCGTTCGCCTGTGCGTCGTGCGAGATCACGTCGGGCAACATCGACATCGGCAGGGATTGCATGCCCGCGTATGCTGCGCCCGCGAGCGCGACGGGCGCGTAGATCCACTCGCCGGGCATCCACACCTGCAGCACCATCAGCAGCGCTGCGACGGCGAACAGCAGCGATGCCAGCCGGAATGCGCGTTCTTTGCCGACGCGCGCCGCGACGAGCGCCCACACCGGCGCGAAGATCACGGCGGGCGCGATCAGGGCGACGAACAGGATCGTGACCCCGGTTCCCAGCACCCACACCGCTACGTATTGTGCGCCCGCGAGCATCATCCCGGTGGCCAGGCCCTGCAGCAGGAAGGTGAACAGGAGCGCGCGGAACGGCTGGCTGCGCTTGAGAGCGGCGATTCCGGCCCGGTACGTGTCGAGGATGGAGACCCGGCCAACCTCGGCCGTGAGACCGAGGGGGGCGACGAAACTGGAGATGAGCAGCCCGAGACCGATGACGACGCCGGCGACGATGGCCATCACGAGGTAGCCGGTGTGCTCGTCGGCGAAGGAGTCCCTGATCTCTGGGGCACCGGCGCCGAACAGCAGGATCGCAATGGTCAGCACGACGACCCGCGCGGAGATGAGCTTGGTTCGCTGGTCGTATCCGTCTGCGAGCTCCGCCGGGAGCGCGATGTACGGCACCTGGAACAGACTGAAGGCGGTGGCCGTAATAAGGAAGGCGATGAGCACCCAGAGGCCGGATGCGAACGGGCCGATCCCCGCCGGCACGGCGAAGGTGAGGATGAAGAACACCGGCAACGCGATTGCGCCGAGCACCATGAATGGCCTCCTCGACCCCCGCGCCGCCAGGCTGCGGTCGCTGTGGGCGCCGATCACGGGGTCGATGATGACGTCCCAGATCTTCGCCACCGTCACGAGGATTCCGGCGCCGAGAGCAGCGATACCGAGAGTGTCGGTCAGATAGAAGACCAAAACGAGCCCGGGCAGGGTGGCGAATCCGCCGGTGCCAAGCGAGCCGATGGCGTATGTAGCGATGGTTCTTCGGGTGAGAACCCGCTCCGGTGCGGTCATTTTCGTAATTGTAGTGACCGAGGTGACCATAGGCGCTCTGCCATGCCGCAAGCGTAGGCTGGCGCCATGCCCGCACTGTCGCGAACAAGCACGAGCCGAACGATCCCGATCAGCGACGCCAGGACGGCCCAACTGGTTGCCGACCTAACAGCCACCAGCGGCACGACCGCCGACGTCATCGCGCCGTTCACCGGCACGGTGCTGCACGCCCTGCCGCTGTCACACGCCAGCGACGTCGCGGATGCCACTGCCGCCGCCCACGTCGCCCAGACATTCTGGCGTTCCGCCGGCTTCGCCTACCGCCGCGCCGTGCTGCTGAAGGCACACGATCTGCTGTTGGAGCGCACGAGCGAGCTGCTCGACATCCTGCAAACCGAGAGCGGCAAGACGCGCGGGCAGGCCTACGAGGAGGTGTTCGAGGGGGCATCAGTGACCCGGTACTACGCGCTGTCTGCGCGCAGCGTGCTGAGGACGCGCCGCCACCGGGCGGGCATCCCGATCGTCATGCAGACCCGTGTGAGCTACAAGCCAAAGGGCGTCGTCGGGGTCATCACCCCGTGGAACTACCCGATCGCGCTGTCGATCATGGATGTAGTTCCTGCCCTCGCCGCTGGTAACGGCATAGTGCAGAAGGCCGATAACCAGGGGGCGTTGTCGATTCTCGCCTCCCGCAGGGCGTTCATCGACGCCGGAGTTCCCGAGGCCCTGTGGGCGGTCGTGGCCGGCGACGGTGCCGAGATCGGCAATGCCGTGGTGGACGCGGCCGACTACGTCTGCTTCACCGGATCGACCGCGACCGGTACGAAAGTCGGCGAGCGCGCCGCGTCAACGCTCACCGGAGCGTCACTCGAACTCGGGGGAAAGAACCCGCTGATCGTGCTCGACGACGTCGATCCGGTCGAGATCGCCGCCAGCGCCGCATACGCCGTCTTCTCGTCGATGGGCCAGCTCTGCATGTCCTCCGAGCGCATCTTCGTCGTCGAATCGGTGGCGGCCGACTTCACGCGCGCGTTCACAGAGCGCACGAAGGGTCTTCGTCAGGGCGCTGCCCTCAACTTCACCACCGACGTCGGCTCGCTCACGTCGGCCGCCCAGCTCGAACGCGTGACCAGGCATGTGGATGACGCCGTCGCCAAGGGAGCCACCGTGCTTGCCGGGGGCAGGGCTCGCCCCGACCTCGGCCCGTTCTTCTTCGAACCGACGGTGCTGACCGACGTCACCGCCAACATGGAGTGCTTCGCCCATGAAACGTTCGGGCCCGTCGTCGCCATCACCGTCGTGGGTGATGAGGCCGAGGCGATTGCGGCAGCAAACGACACCGACTTCGGGCTCAACGCGTCAGTCTTCACGGGCTCGCGCGCGAGGGGACGACGCGTGGCCGATCTCCTCGACGCCGGCAGCGTCAACATCAACGAGGGCTACCGCGCGTCGTTCTCGAGCACGGACGCGCCCATGGGCGGCATGAAGCGCTCGGGGATGGGTCGGCGCAACGGAACCGAAGGTCTGTTGCGATTCGTCGAGGCGCGCACCGTTTCCGAGTCGACGGGCATCCTGAACCTGCCGCGCACGGGCACCGAATTCGAGTCAATGGTCGGGATGATGACGACCACCCTGAAGGTGCTGAAGGCGCTGCGACGGCGCTAGTGAGACCTAGGTCGACTCTGCGTCGTGCGGAGCGGGCAGATTTTCGCTCAGCGTTCGCTGCCGCTGGGCATATGCGGACTCGGCTGGCGGCCGGACGACCGCGGGCGCCGCTGGCTCGTCCGGACCGTCGAGCAGCGCCTCGCGGATGATTCGACGCGGGTCGTACTGCCGCGGATCCATCTTCTTCCAGTCGATGTCGTCGAAGTCGGGACCCATCTCCTCGCGCATGCGCTCTTTGGCGCCGTCTGCCATCCGCCTGATCGACTTGACCAGTCGAGCGAGTTGGGAGGCGTAGTAAGGAAGGCGCTCGGGACCGAGCAGGAAGACAGCAATAATCCCGATGACGAGAAGTTTGTCGAAAGTGAGACCGAAGGACACTCGCTCAGGATAGCCGCTGTATGGCGCAAGTAACCATAGAGTTGGCCCTGTGAGGAGCACCACGTGTCAGAAAAGCTGTTGAGCTGGAAGTTCGCCGAGGAGTTTGCCGTCGAACGCACCGACATCGGAGCGGCGCGCCTGCATTCCTTCGAACTCGGAATCGAACCGATATCCCCATCGATGGGCGCCCAGCTGGCTGTAATCGCCGCGGCGACCGGCCCTACCAACATGATCGAGATCGGCACCGGCCTTGGCGTCAGCGGAATGTGGCTGATGCACGGTGCACCAGAGGCCGTTCTCACTACTATCGACTCAGAGCTGGACTACCAGCAGCAGGCCCGCAAGGCTTTCGGCGATGCCGGAATCCCAGCAAACCGCATCCGGCTCATCTGCGGTCGAGCCCTGGACGTGTTGCCCCGGATGAACGAGGGCAGCTACGACCTGGTCTTCATCGACGGAGACCCGCAGTCCGTGATCGAGTATGTGGAGCATGGGCTGCGACTGGCCCGCAAGGGTGGCACGGTTGTTGTCGCCCACGCGCTCTGGAAGGGCAGGGTGGCCGATCCGGCTCAGCGCGACGACGTGGTGGCGAACTTCCGGTTCCTGCTCAGCGAGATCGCCAGCTCCGATGACGTCATCTGCGCCCTGTCACCGGTGGGCGACGGTCTGCTTCAGCTCACCAAGCTGACCGACTGACCTCCCGTTACTGAGGGCAAAAAACAGATCGGACGCCGCCCGAAGGCGACGTCCGATCTGGAACAGTCAGACTGTTGCGACGACTCCGGCAAGAGCGTCGTGGAGTTCCTTCGCCTCGGCGTCGTTGACGGAGACGACGAGTCGTCCTCCACCCTCGAGCGGCACGCGGACGATAATGAGGCGACCTTCTTTGACAGCCTCCATCGGCCCGTCACCGGTCCTCGGTTTCATGGCAGCCATGATGGTTCCCCTTTCACAAAGATTCGTTTCTATTATCGTTCATTCCTCGCCTATCGAGAAAACGAGGGCTGCGCGGTGCGCCTTACGGTGGCGTCCAGTCAACGCCGTCGACCCACCAGCCGATGTCCACCCACGCCACCTGGCCCACTATGCACAGGGCAACCAGCAGCACCCGGTAGGTCTTTGATTTCGGAAGTGCCAGCAGGCCGAGCGCGGGGAAGAGCGGCACGAGGAGTCGAAAAATGCTCGACTGCGGGAAGAATACGGCCAGCAGGTACAGCGAGTAACTGACGATCCACAGCCGCAGGTCGACTCCGATACGGCGAGACCAGGGCGATGCCAGCAACGCGAAAAAACCTGTGACGACGATCACGAGCAGGAGGAGAAGCAACGGCTGTGGCATCCCGAACCAGGGAGCCCAGAAGCTCGTGGCACTCACCCAGGCAGTGAAGGGAACAAGCTCGCCCTGCCCGATGTAGGCGGCGCGCCAGGCCAACTCTGTGCGTGTGTACGCCTCCAGCGACCCGGTGACGCCCCAGGCGATGAGAAGCCAGGCAATGCCACACAGGGCGCTGAAGAGCCCCACGACGATGGATGCGACCCGCTCGCGTAGCGGGAACGCCTGCCTGTTGCGTGCCTGCGGCCGCTGCATCCACCACCGGTGAGCGACGTGCAGCAGCATCGTCAGGGCGAACGCCAGGCCGCTGGGGCGGGTGAGCGACATGACGGCGATCACCGGAATGAGCATCCAATAGCTGCGCCGGATCAGCAGGTAGAGCGCGAGGGTGAGCAGCAGAAGGTGCATCGGCTCCGCGTACGTCACCTGCAGGATCGGCGACAACGGCGCAACACAGAAGAGCACGACCGAAAAGAGTGCCGTACTGGCCGGCACCACGAGCCGCATGAGCTTGTAGAACATGAGGGCCGCGGCAAGGGCGAAGCCCACAGACACGAACACCGCCACGACGGGGAAGCTCTGGCCGGTCAGCTCCATGAACAGCCTGACGACCGCGGGATACGCCGGCATGAAGGCCCAGGCGTTCTCGGCGATGTTGCCGTCCGCGGTCAGCGGCAGGCTCGTGGGATAGCCCACGACACTGATGATGTAGTACCAGTGGCCGTCCCAGATGGCCGCGAAATCGAAATAGTCTGGGTGCGCTGCGGTCCAGGCATTGGTGCCCTGCCTGGCGGCAAACCACAGCATGATCGCGGTGGTGACCACCCTGGACGCGGCGAAGATGACGATCACCTTCACCCACCACGGCGTGCGCCGGTAGCGGGCAGAAAGGGTTAGGGCGCGGTCAGCCACGCACGCAGCCCCCGCTCGCATTCGAGGATCTCGCTCACGGCAACCCGCTCGTCGTCGGCGTGCGCCTTCAACGGGTCGCCCGGGCCGTAGTTCACGGCCGGAATGCCGAGGGCCGAGAACCGAGAGACGTCGGTCCAGCCGTACTTCGGGGCGGCCTCCCCACCGACGGCGGCGAGGAAGTCCTGCGCAAGGGGCGCGTCGAGCCCGGGGCGTGCACCCTCGGCCATGTCGGTGATCTCGAGATCGAAGCCGGCGAAGACCTCGCGGAGGTGCGCCTCGGCGTCTGAGGCGCTGCGGTTTGGCGCGAACCTGAAGTTGACGCTGACGGCGGCCAGGTCGGGAATCACGTTGCCAGCGACCCCGCCCGAGATGCCGACGGCGTTCAATCCCTCGCGGTACACCAGCCCGTCCACCTCGGTCTGGGCTGGCTCGTACGCCGCGAGGATCGCCAGCACCGGAGCGAGGTCGTGGATGGCGTTGTGCCCCACCCAGGAGCGGGCGGAGTGCGCCCTCAGACCGCGCAGCGTGATGGTCGCGCGGGCCGTGCCGTTGCATCCACCCTCGATTCTCGCGCTCGTTGGCTCACCCAGGATGGCGAAATCTCCCTCGAGAAGGTCGGGCCTGGTGCGGGCGAGCCTGCCGAGACCGTTGAGCGCACTGGCGACCTCCTCGTGGTCGTACCAGATCCAAGTGAGGTCGACCGGGGGTGCGTCCAGTTCGGCGGCGAGCTTCAACGCGACGGCGACGCCGCCCTTCATGTCGACGGTTCCACGGCCGACGAGGAATCCATCGGCCTCCACCACCGGGAGGTTGTCGTTGATCGGCACGGTGTCGATGTGGCCGGCGATGACGACGCGCTTGCTGCGCCCGAGGGTGGTGCGCGCGACGATGGCGTCGCCATCCCGCGTGATCTCGAGGTGATCGCACCCGGTGAGCGAGAGGACGATCGCGTCTGCGATGAGCCGCTCATCCCCCGACACCGACTCGATGTCGCAGAGTTGCTGCGTGAGCTCGACCGAGCTCGCCGTCAGGTCGAGCAGAGGGATCGCATGGTTGGTGTCAGTCACCCGACCAGTTTAAGTACTCTTGAGGTATGACTTCGCGCGCCGCATGGGGCTACGGGCTTGCCACCGTAGCCGGAGATGGAACCGTTCTCGACACCTGGTTCCCCAAGCCCGCCCTCGGCGCTCTGCCTGACGGCACAGATCCGTACATTGCGCCAGCCGAATTCGAAGACCTCGAAGGCGCAGACGAGCGTCGCAATGTCACCCTCGACTTCCGCACGGTGGAGATCGATCTGGATGCCCCGCCGGCGTCCACGCCAGACGCCTACCTGCGCCTGCACCTGCTCAGCCACCTGCTCGTGAAGCCCAACACGATCAACCTGGATGGCATCTTCGGCCACCTGCCGATCGTCGCGTGGACCAACGCCGGCCCCGTGCATCCTGCCGACTTCGACCGCCTGCGCCCGCAGCTGCAGCGTGCCGGCATCAGCGCAACCGGCATCGACAAGTTCCCGCGACTGCTCGACTACCTGTCGCCGGCTCGCGTGCGCATCGCCGATGCCTCGCGCGTGCGCCTCGGCGCCCATCTCTCCCCCGGCACCACGGTCATGCATGAGGGCTTCGTGAACTTCAACGCAGGAACGCTCGGCACCTCCATGGTCGAGGGCCGCATTTCACAGGGGGTCGTGGTCGGCGACGGCGCGGACATCGGCGGTGGTGCATCCATCATGGGCACCCTCTCTGGCGGCGGAACGGAGCGCGTCTCGATCGGAGCCCGCGCACTGCTCGGGGCGAACTCGGGCGTCGGAATCTCGATCGGCGACGACACCGTCGTCGAGGCAGGGCTGTACGTCACGGCCGGCACCAAGGTCATCCTGGCCGACGGCGCCAAGGTCAAGGCCGTCGAGTTGAGCGGGATGCCAGGGCTGCTGTTCCGGCGCAACTCGGTGACCGGCGCGGTCGAGGTTCTCACCCGTTCTGGCAAGGGCATCGAGCTCAACTCCACCCTGCACGCGTAACGGCCGCGCGGGCGTCCCGCCCGTCCCCCTCCCCCTCCCGGCAGATCGAGAGTGCGCGTTTTGTCGCTTTAGCTCGGGCTTAGCGACAATTTGCGCACACTCGATGGTGGAAAGAGGGATGCCATGCCGCGGGACGCGCGCGGCGGCGCGGCGGCGGGCGCGGCGGCTAGCAGCCGCGCGGGCGTCCCGCCCGTACCGCCCCTCCCGGCAGATCGAGAGTGCGCGTTTTGTCGCTTTAGCTCTCGCTTAGCGACAATTTGCGCACACTCGATGGTGGAAAGTGGGATGCGGCGGCGCGACCACGCAGGCGCGCACGGGTGCGCGGCGGCGCGCACGGGCGCGCGGCCGAGGGGCTAGCGCTGAGGCCAGTCCCTGATCTCAGATCCCGTGTACAGCTGCTGCGGACGCCCGATCTTGGTGCGGGGGTCTTCGTTCATCTCGCGCCAGTTGGCGATCCAGCCGGGGAGACGGCCGATAGCGAACAGGACGGTGAACATGCGCGGCGGGAATCCCATCGCCTTGTAGATCACGCCGGTGTAGAAGTCGACGTTCGGGTAGAGCTTTCGCTCGATGAAGTAGTCGTCGGCCAGCGCGACGGCCTCGAGCTCCTTGGCGATCTCGAGAAGGTCGTCATGAACCCCGAGCGCGGACAGCACCTCGTCGGCGCTCTCTTTGACGAGTGTCGCGCGCGGGTCAAAGTTCTTGTAGACCCGGTGGCCGAATCCCATCAGACGGATGCCGTCTTCTTTGTTCTTGACGCGTTCGATGAACTGCTCGACGCCTTCGCCGGAAGCCTTGATCTCACCAAGCATCTTGAGCACGGCCTCGTTCGCCCCGCCGTGAAGCGGACCGTACAGCGCGTTGATGCCGGCGGAGACCGAGGCAAAGATGTTGGCCTCGGTCGAGCCGACGAGTCGCACTGTCGAGGTCGAGGCGTTCTGCTCGTGGTCTTCGTGCAGGATCAGCAGGCGGTCGAGCGCCTTCGAGAGCACCGGATTGACCTCATACGGCTCCGCATTGTTGCCGAAGTTCAGCTTCAGGAAGTTGTCGACGAAGCTCAGGCTGTTGTCCGGGTACAGGAATGCCTGGCCGAGGCTCTTCTTGTGGGCGTAAGCCGCAATGACCGGGAGTTTAGCGAGCAGACGGATGGTCGAAATCTCGACCTGCTCAGGATCGCGCACGTCGAGCGAGTCTTCGTAGTACGTCGACAGGGCGGATACCGCGCTGGACAGCACCGACATCGGATGCGCGCTGTGCGGCAGCGCGTCGAAGAAGCGGCGCAGGTCTTCGTGCAGGAGTGTGTGGCGGCGAACCTTCTCGTCGAACTCGCCGAGCTGATCCGGCGTGGGAAGCTCACCGTAGATCAGCAGCCAGGCAACCTCGAGGTACGTCGAGTGCTTGGCGACATCTTCGATGGCGTATCCGCGATACCGAAGGATGCCCTTGTCACCATCGATGTAGGTGATCTCGCTGCGGGTGGATGCGGTGTTCACGAAGCCCTGGTCGAGGGCCGTGTATCCCGTCTGCTTCATGAACGTGGAGATGTCGATCGAGTCGAAACCATCCGTGCCCCGGACCACCGGGAACTCAGCGCTCCCTCCGGGAAAATGGAGAGTGGCCTTCTCGGGGTCTGGAGCGGCTGCATTCACCCTTACAGCTTAGGGTGCGCCACAGACCACTGTCACATGGGGCAAAGGATGCGCCCGTGGGTTAGAGGGACCCTACAGTTTCAGGCGGGCGACGGCCGCGTCAATATCGGCATCCGTCGCGGTGAGTGCAATGCGAATGTGCTTCGCCGGGGACTCCCCATAGAAGGTGCCCGGCACGACGAGAATGCCCAACTCGGCAAATTCGGCGACGGATGCCCAGGAATCCTGCCCCTTCGTGGCCCACAGGTAGAGCCCACCCTCGCTGTGGTCGACCCGATACCCGGCGGCCTCCACGGCGGGAAGCAGTCGCGATCGACGGGACCGGTACAGCTCCCGCTGGGTGGCGACATGCTCTTCGTCACCGAGAGCTGCGATCATTGCGCGCTGCACGGGCGCCGGCGGGATAAGTCCGAGGTGCTTCCGCACCCCGAGGAGTTCGGCGATAACCCCGCTGCACCCGGCAGCGAAAGCGGCACGGTAGCCGGCCAGGTTGGATTGCTTGCTGAGCGAGTAGACGGCGAGCACCGAGCGGCGATCGTCGCCAATCACGCGCGGGTCGAGGATCGACGGCGTGGCCGTCTCGGTTTCCCAGCTCAGCTCCGCGTAGCACTCGTCGCCGGCGATGATCGCCCCGAGCTCACGCGCTCTCGCGACCGCTGCGCGCAGTTCGTCGACTGTCAAGACCCTGCCGTCGGGGTTTCCGGGACTATTGACCCAGATCAGGCGGGTGTTTTCGGGCCAGTCTGCCGGATCATCGGATGCCACAACCGTCGCCCCGACCATGGCGGCACCGATCGCGTATGTCGGGTACGCCACGGCGGGCTGCACCACGACGTCGTCTTTGCCGAGCCCCAGCATCAGCGGCATGAGGGCGATCAGCTCTTTCGATCCGATGGTCGGCAGCACGTTGGCGACGCCGAGCCCGCTCACCGACCTGCGACGCTGAAACCACTCCACGATCGCTTCGCGCAGCGCGGGGGTGCCCATCGTCTGGGGATAGGCGTGCGCGTCGGTCGCGGCAGCGAGCGCGTCCCGAATCACTGCTGGGGTCGCGTCGACGGGCGATCCGACGGACAGGTCGATCATGCCGTCCGGATGCGCTTTCGCGCGCTCGCTGTACGGCGTGAGCGAATCCCACGGAAAGTCAGGAAGCGCGAGGCTCATTCTGACGAGCCGCCACCTTCGGGCAGCGCGGAAATGAGTGCGTGGTCTTTGTGGATGACGCCGACCTTCGCGGCTCCACCGGGCGATCCGACCTCGTCAAAGAATTCGACGTTCGCCTTGTAGTAGGCCGCCCACTTATCGGGAAGGTCGTCTTCGTAGTAGATGGCTTCGACGGGGCAGACCGGCTCGCACGCACCGCAGTCGACGCATTCGTCCGGGTGGATGTACAGCATCCGGTCGCCTTCGTAGATGCAGTCGACGGGGCATTCGTCGATGCAGGCGCGGTCTTTGAGATCGACGCAGGGCTGAGCGATGACGTACGTCACTGGAGATCGGAACCTTTCGAAGCTGAGGCTTCAACTTTACCCGGTTGCACGCTGTGAACTGGACGTGTGAATCGCGGCCAGGCGAGCACGATCGCCGCGAGGACCACGGGGGCGTACGTCCAGGTGTACCCGGCCGGGTTGGCGGGGATGAGCACGCTGCCGCCGGTGGTCTGCATCGACAGAAGCGCGGAGGCTCCGAGCAGGCCCACTGCGGCGCATCCTGCCACTATGCGCGTCTCGAACACCAGCCGCAGCCCCGTCAGGATGGCCGCGGTCACGATCACGGCGGTGATGATGCCCCACGGCACGATCACCGGCCCCACAGCAACCGTGGCCTGGTGTGCAGCGGTGAGGGTCACGCCCGCGAAGGCACCGAGCACCGTGGCCACGACGAGCGCAACCACCCGGCTGAACAGGCTCTGGTCGTGAAACTCGCTGCCGGTGTGGGGACGCACTCTGGTGTAGGTCTCGACGGCGTCGATCTGGCGCGGGGCACCCGATGACAGCGAGAAGGTGTCGCCGTCGACGCTCACCTGTGTGCGGTGGGCGGCGAGCGCTGCGCGCTTGCGTTCCAGCACGGGACGCGACTCGACCCTGAGTGGGCCAGGCTTCGCACCGGGACTGTCGACAACATAGAACGGCACTCGCACGACCTCGGCGGCGGCGCGAGTTGCGTCGTGGGCCCTTACATGGTCGGGATGTCCGTAGCCACCGTCTGCGGCGCAACTCACCACTACGTCGGGCTTGCGATCGATGATCACGGCGGCGATGTCTGCTGCAACATCGCCGAGTTCCGCTGCGGTGAGGGATTCCGGGTCGACGGGATGCATGGCCTCGGCGCCCTTCGCGCCCCAGCGCATCCCGGAGTCGAGGTAGCGACGCGGAGGTCGCCCGTCCCAGCGGGCCCCGTCCAGACCGAGATACAGGTGGTCGGTGACGCCGAGCGCTGCGAGAGCCTCGTTGAGTTCGCGCTCCCTCTGCACGGCAAGCCCGGCGCCAGCGAGGTGCTGCAGGTCGGCGGGAATGATCTCTCCCAGCTCCCCTCTCGTGCAGGTGAGTACGGTGACGATGGCGCCGCGCTCGACGAGGGTCGCGATGGCAGCACCCGTGGCGATTGTCTCGTCGTCGGGGTGGGCGTGTACGAATAGCACTCGCTCAGGCATGCGTCTCCTTGTTTTGATCCAACTAGACAGGATAGGCATAGCCGGGTATCGTTTTATCGGTTAGGTAAGCCTTACCAACCCTAAGTTTCCGAAAGCTGTTCGTGCTCTCCAATTTCCTCATCGGCCTCCGCGAGGGCCTCGAAGCAGGCCTCATCGTCGGCATCCTCGTCGCCTATCTCATCAAGATCAGCCGACGTGACGTGCTCCCCCGTCTCTGGATGGGCATCGGCGCTGCGATCGCGATCTCCCTGGCCACCGGCGCCATCCTGACCTGGGGTCCGTATGGCCTGAGCTTCCAGGGGCAGGAGATTCTCGGCGGCGCCCTGTCGATCCTCGCCGTCATTCTGGTCACCTGGATGATCTTCTGGATGGGAAGCCACGCCCGCAGCCTCAAGGGTGAACTCCAGTCGAAACTGGATGCGGCCGTCGCCGGCGCAGGGCTCGGCATCGTCGTGGTCGGCTTCGTGAGTGTGGGTCGTGAGGGGGTCGAGACGGCCCTGTTCATCTGGGCCAGCGTCAACTCCGGCGCCAACGCCGTCGTCGGCACGGTCTCCGCGATCGTGGGCATTCTGGTCTCGGTCGTCATCGCCTACCTGATCTATCGCGGACTCGTGCGCATCAACCTTTCGAAGTTCTTCACCTGGACGGGGCTGTTCCTCATCCTTGTGGCCGCCGGCGTTCTCTCCTACGGCATCGGCGACCTGCAGGAGGCCGGAGTCGTCGCCGGACACAGCCAGATCGCGTTCAGCCTGGCCACGGCCATCCCGCCCTCCAGCTGGTACGGCACCATCCTCAGCGGCCTGTTCAACTTCACGCCAGAGCCAACGTGGCTGCAGTTCATCGCCTGGCTTGCGTACCTGATCGTCATCACCACCCTGTTCCTGCGCAGGGTCGGAGGCGGTCGCGCGGCCATCGCCACAGACGCGCCCGTCGCCAACACCGCAACGACACCGATCGTTGCCAGCAACCCCATCTGACTCTCCCCCACCCCTCGCACGAGCACACCCCAGACCAGGAGCACTGCCATGCCCAACCGACTTCTCATCGGCGTCGCCGGAGCCGCAACACTCGCTCTCGCGCTGTCCGGCTGCGTTCCCAACAACGCGGCGTCGACCACCGCACTCACCGTGGCCATCACGGACGACACCTGCGCCGTCTCAGACTCAACGGCAGCGGCCGGGGCGATCAGCTTCTCGATCACCAACTCGGGCACTGGCGTCAACGAGTTCTACATCTTCGCCGAAGACAAGCTGCGCATCGTCGGCGAGAAGGAGAACATCACCCCCGGCCAGACGGCCTCGTTCGTCGCGCAGCTCGAGCCCGGCACCTACTACACGGCTTGCAAGTTCGAGCGTGTCGGGGCTCCCATCGGGGTCGCCGAGTTCACCGTGACCGGCGATACCGTCACCGGTTCCACCAGCGACCGGGCACTCGAAGAGCAGGCCGTCACCAACTACATCGCCTACATCACGTCGCAGGTCGACGAACTGGTGCCCCAGGTCGCTGCGTTCGCCACTGCCTACGCGGCGGGAGACGACGAGACAGCGCGCTCACTCTTCGCCAGCGCTCGTGTCTCGTACGAGCGCATCGAACCCACCGCCGAGGCGTTCGGCGACCTCGATCCCAAGATCGACTACCGGGAGGTGGATGCCACGGCCGAGGGCCTCGACTGGACCGGATTCCACCGCATGGAGAAGGACCTCTGGGCGCCTCAGGCCGGCGACCTCAACTCTGACGGCGAATCCGCGCTGCTCGATTGGGCCCCATCGACACCGCAGGAGCGACAGGACATCGCTGACGGGCTCGTCGCGAACGTGCAGGAACTGTCCGATTTGGTCAACGCGGACGACTTCACCGTCACCCTGGCCGACATCAGCAATGGCGCCATTGCGCTTCTGGACGAGGTCGCCGTCGGCAAGATCTCCGGCGAGGAGGACTGGTGGTCTCACTCAGACCTCTACGACTTCTTCGGCAACGTGCAGGGCGCCGAGGTCGCCTTCGGCAACGTGAAGGACATCGCCTCGAGCAAGGGCGCCGAGAGCAGCGCTCTCGTCGACGACATCGAGGCCGAATTCGCCGCGCTCAAGACCCTGCTCGGCACCTACGGAAGCCTGGAGTCAGGATTCACCAGCTACGACACCGTGACCGCTGCGGAACGCAAGGCGCTGTCAAACCAGGTGAACGCCCTGGCCGAGCCGCTGTCGAACCTCACGCACATCGTGCTCGGGGTGGCCGAGTGACGACCCAGACCCCCGCCGAACCTGAACCCACAGCAACCGGGCTCTCTCGCCGCGGGCTGTTCGGGCTGGCCGGGGCCGGCGTCGCCGGTGCCGCCCTCGGTGGGGCATCCGCCGCCGCCGTCATGTCCGGTGGCGGTGCAGCGAATTCCGCCGGGGTCATCACCACTTATCCCTTCTTCGGCGACCATCAGGCGGGCATCACCACCGCCGCGCAGGACAGGCTGCATTTCGCCGCGTTCGACCTCTCTGAGACGACGAGCCGCGACGAGCTCATCGAGTTGCTGAAGGACTGGTCGTTCGCGGCCGCCCGCATGACCCAGGGGCAGGATGTCACGGAGGCCGGGGCCGTCAACGGCTCCCCGCTGGCCCCTCCCGACGACACCGGCGAAGCTCTCGACCTGCCGGCGAGCGCCCTCACCATCACGTTCGGCTTCGGCCCCACACTCTTCACGACGGACGACGGCGTCGACCGCTTCGGCATCGCCAGCCAGAAGCCGGCCCTGCTCGCCAAACTCCCCCGCTTCTCCGGCGACGCCCTGATTCCCGGCGCCGGGGGCGGCGACCTCTGCATCCAGGCCTGCGCCGACGATCCGCAGGTGGCGGTGCACGCCATCCGCAACCTGAGCCGCATCGCATTCGGCCGAGCCTCGATTCGCTGGTCGCAGCTGGGGTTCGGGCGCACATCATCCACCTCGACCTCGCAGGTCACCCCAAGAAACCTGTTCGGGTTCAAAGACGGCACGGCCAACATCAAGGCCGAAGACCCCACCACCGTGAACGACCAGGTCTGGGTCGGAAACGACGACGCCGCGTGGCTCACCGGTGGAAGCTACCTCGTCACCCGCAAGATCCGGATGATTATCGAGGCCTGGGATCGCACCATGCTCGGCGAACAGGAGCGGGTCATCGGCCGCAACAAGGGCGAGGGCGCACCGCTGTCTGGCGGATCCGAATTCTCGGAGCTCGACTTCGAGTCGAAAGGCGCCGCCGACCAGCCGCTCATCGACACCGACGCGCACGTCCGCCTCGCACACTCATCCGTCACCAAGGGCTCACAGCTGCTGCGCCGCGGCTACAACTACGTCGACGGCAACGACGAGCTCGGACGATTGGATGCCGGGCTCTTCTTCATCTCATTCCAGCGCTCCCCCCAGCAGTTCATCGACGTGCAGTCGAATCTCAGCCGCGATGCGCTCAACGAGTACATCAAGCATGTCGGGTCAGCCATTTTCGCTGTACCGCCGGGTGCGGCATCCGGGAGCTACGTCGGGGCGAGCCTCTTCGGCTGATCCGGCCGCGCCGGAGCTGCTACGAGATCGAGGTGACCGTGTAGTTCACGATGGTGTCACCATCGCTGGTGGTGACGACGACGGCGACGTTGTATTTGTCGCTCGTGAACGTGGCAAGAGACCCGCCGTCGGTGGAACCCCCGACGCCGTCGGCCTCCGTGAATCCTGCCCCGGCCAACTGTGACTTCACGGTCTCGAGGGCCGAAGCGTTGTTGGTCTTGATGGTGACATTCCAGATCCGCGAGTCGTCGGATGACATTCCCGCGCCGAACTGCACCTCGCCGTCGACGAGGGGAATCTCGCTCGGGAAGCTCTCGGGAACCGAGGGTCCGCCGATATCCACGTCTCCGCCGGTCGCCTGCTCGATGATCGACTCGACCGGGTTGAAGCCACACCCTGCGAGCGCGGGAGTGATCGTGACAGCCAGTGTCACGGCGACGAGCACCCTCAGGCGGGAAGCTTTCACGGCCACAGCGTAGCGCGTTGCGGCGGCGGAGGGAATGGCGACCTTCTCCGGGAAATGCACAAACCGCGCGCCAAGGGCTGATCGCCCCCGACGCGCGGCCGGTTGGTTGCTGTTAGGCGTTCTGCTTCTTGCGCTGTGAGTATGCACGGGCGCGAGCGTTCGAGTCGAGCTCGACCTTGCGGATGCGGATCACCTCGGGTGTGACCTCGACGCACTCGTCTTCGCGAGCGAACTCGAGGCACTCTTCGAGGGTCAGCTTGCGCGAAGGAGTCATGCGCTCGAACGTGTCAGACGTCGACTGGCGCATGTTGGTGAGCTGCTTCTCCTTGGTGATGTTCACGTCCATGTCATCTGCACGCGAGTTCTCACCAACAACCATTCCCTCGTAGACCTCTTGGGTCGGCTCGACGAAGAACGACATGCGCTCCTGCAGGGCCGTCATGGCGAACGGAGTGGCAACACCTGAGCGGTCTGCGACGATCGAGCCGTTGGTGCGGGTCTCGATGGCGCCTGCCCACGGCTCGTACCCGTGCGAGATCGCGTTGGCGATTCCGGTTCCGCGGGTGATCGTGAGGAACTCGGTGCGGAATCCGATGAGCCCGCGCGACGGCACGACGAACTCCATGCGAACCCAGCCGGTGCCGTGGTTTGTCATGGTGATCATGCGACCCTTGCGGGCGGCCAGCAGCTGGGTGATAGCTCCGAGGTGCTCTTCGGGCGAGTCGATCGTGAGGTGCTCGAAGGGCTCGTTGAGCTTGCCGTCGATGTGCTTCGTGACCACCTGTGGCTTGCCGACGGTCAGCTCGTAACCTTCGCGACGCATCTGCTCGACCAGGATGGCGAGAGCAAGCTCTCCACGTCCCTGGATCTCCCAGGCATCCGGGCGGCCGATGTCGACCAGCTTGATCGAGACGTTACCGACGAGCTCGCGGTCGAGGCGATCCTTGACCATACGGGCGGTCAGCTTGTGGCCCTTGACCTTGCCGATGAGCGGGCCGGTGTTGGTTCCGATCGTCATCGAGATGGCGGGGTCGTCGACCTTGATGGTCGGCAGCGGGCGAACGTCATCCGGGTCTGCAAGGGTTTCACCGATGGTGATGTCCTCGAAGCCTGCGACAGCGACGATGTCGCCGGGGCCCGCAGATTCGGTCGGGAAACGGTCGAGCGCCTTCGTGATCAGCAGCTCGGTGACGCGCACGTTGTGCACGCTGCCGTCGTGCTTGACCCAGGCAACGGTCTGCCCCTTCTTGATCGTGCCGTTGAAGACACGCAGCAGGGCGAGGCGGCCGAGGAACGGCGAGGCGTCGAGGTTGGTGACGTGCGCCTGCAGGGGGTGCGCGTCATCGTAGGTGGGTGCCGGGATGTGCTTGATGATCGCGTCGAACAACGGCTCGAGGTCGTCGTTGTCTGGCAGCGAACCGTTCTCGGGCCGGTTCCAGCTCGCGGCACCGTTACGGCCGGAGGCGTACACGACGGGAACGTCGAGAACGGCGTCGAGGTCCATGTCGGGGAAGTCATCGTGCATGTCGCTCGCGAGGCCGAGGAGCAGATCCTGGCTCTCGGTGACGACCTCGTCGATGCGAGCATCGGGGCGGTCGGTCTTGTTGACGAGCAGGATGACGGGGAGCTTGGCCTCAAGAGCCTTGCGCAGCACGAAACGCGTCTGTGGCAGCGGGCCCTCGCTGGCGTCAACCAGCAGCACGACGCCGTCGACCATGGACAGACCGCGCTCGACCTCGCCACCGAAGTCGGCGTGGCCCGGGGTGTCGATCACGTTGATCGTGATCGGTCCGCCGTCGCCGTTTGCCGCGGCGTGGATGCCCTTGTACGAGATCGCCGTGTTCTTGGCGAGGATCGTGATGCCCTTCTCACGCTCGAGGTCGTTCGAGTCCATCGCACGCTCCTCAAGGTGAGCGTGTTCGGCGAATGAGTTGGTCTGCCTGAGCATGGCGTCAACGAGGGTTGTCTTGCCGTGGTCAACGTGGGCGACAATCGCCACGTTGCGCAGGTCTGAGCGTGTGGCGATTGCCATAGCGTATTCCTTCTAGTTCTGGTCGTCAGAGGCCTTGGAGGCGGCGCGAGTCTCGCGACGCTCGCGCTGCGCAAGCGGATCTGGCAGCGGCACGGCGGCGATAAGCCGCTGCGTGTAAGGGTCTTTGGGGTGTCGCAGGATCTCGTCTCGAGTTCCCTGCTCAACTAGTCTACCGCGATGCATGACCGCAATCCTGTGCGCGAGGATATCCACCACCGCCAGGTCATGGCTGATGAAGAGGCAGGCGAACTGAAGTCTTTGCTGGAGTTCCTGCAAAAGATCGAGGAATCGGGCCTGAACTGAGACATCCAGAGCGCTCGTCGGCTCGTCGGCGACGAGCAGTTGCGGGGTCAGTGCGAGCGCCCGCGCGATGCCAACGCGCTGGCGCTGACCACCGCTCAACTCGTGCGGGTAACGGTTGCGGTAGCTGGTCGGCAGTTCGACAGAACTCAGCAGCTCCTCCACCCGCAGGTCGAGCGCTTTGCCCTTGGCCTGCCCGGCGAGCAGCAGCGGCTCGCCGATCGACTGGCCTATGGGCATCCGGGGATTCAGGCTCGACCCAGGGTCCTGGAAGACGATTCCGGTCTTCTGGCGCAGCGGTCGCAGATCTTTCTGGCTCGCGTTCGAGATGTCGTGTCCGACGACGGTCAACGTGCCCTGAGAGATCGGCAGCAGGCCGACGGATGCCCGACCCAGGGTGGTCTTGCCCGAACCCGACTCCCCCACCAGTCCCACGATCTCGCCGGGAAACACGTCAAGGTTGATGTTCTCCGCCGCACGGAACGCCGGCACCCGTCCGCGTTTGGGGTACTCGATCGACACGTTCTCGAACGACAGCACGGCCTCGCGGGTGTCGGTGCGAGCGGTGGTCACGCGCAGCGACGTCTCGAGTGTGGCCGCGCCCAGGTGCGGCACCGCCGCGAGCAGCGACTTCGTGTAGTCGGCGGTCGGCTTCGTGAATACATCGATGACGGTGCCGGTTTCGACGGCGAGGCCATCCTTCATCACCATGATGTGGTCGGCGAGGTCGGCCACAACACCCATGTCGTGAGTGATCAGGATGATCGCACTGTCGAGCCGCTTGTGCAGGCTGCGCAGCAGATCCAGGATCTCCGCCTGAACCGTCACGTCGAGGGCGGTGGTGGGCTCGTCAGCGATGAGCAGCACCGGGTCGCAGGAGATCGACTGGGCGATCATCGCGCGCTGGCGTTGTCCGCCCGAGAGCTGGTGGGGATATTTGTTGAACGCGTTGGCAGGATCCGGCATCTCGACCTTGTCGAGCAGATCGATCGCGCGCCTTTTCGCCTCGCTGGGGGTGAGATCGAAATGGGAGCGCAGCGCTTCCATGATCTGAAAACCGATCGTGTAGACCGGGTTGAGTGCGGTCATCGGCTCTTGGAAGATCACGGCGATCTGGTTGCCCCGCACCTTCATGAGCTCGCGTTCGGGAATGCCCTGCAGCTCGGTGCCGAGCAGCTTGATCGAGCCGGTCACCATCGCGTTGGCGGGCAGCAGGCCGAGCAGAGCCATGGAGCTCGAGCTCTTTCCTGACCCCGATTCGCCGACGATGGCGAGCACCTCACCGCGTTTGACCGAGTAGTTCAGGTCGATGGCGGCGGGATAGAAGGTTCCGTCGACCCAGAAGTCGACCCCGAGCCCAGTGACCTCCAGCACAGTTTCGGCCGTGTCTGTGGTCGGTGTTGTCGTGGCCATCAGCTGACCTTCCCTGCTGGTGCGAACGTGCGATCTGCGAAGCTGGGGCAATGCGTTTCGCCCCCACCACCTTCCGCCCCGTCTTCGGTCGAATTCTTGGTGTGGTTGTGGAGCTCATCGCCGGTCTGGGCATCGTCGGTTTCATCGTCGCCGGTGATGCAGAGGCGCTGCTGCGGTATGGATGGGGCCTGCTGCTGCTGATCGCCGTGGTGGACGCGCTGTTCTGGCGACCCAGCCTGCATGTCGCCGAACACGCGATCACGGTTCGCAACGTCTTCAGCACCATCACTGTGCCGTGGCCGGCAATCCAGCGCATCGACACGAAGTACGCGCTCACGCTCTATACGAGCGCCGGCAAGGTGGCCGTCTGGGCGAGTCCCGCGCCGAATCGCTACGCCGCGCACAATGCTGCGGCATCGGATGCCCGGCTCGCCTCCAACGGAATGGGCGCCGTTCGCCCCGGCGACCTTCTCTCCACGGGGAGCGGTGCCGCGGCCTTCGTGATCCGCCGCCACTGGGACGAGTTGCGCGACGACGGGCTGCTTGACGCGGGCTACGAAGCCGGGAGCGTGCGCCGCGACATCCATTGGGTGACGATCGTCGTGCTCGGCGTGCTGGCTGTCGCGACCGTTCTGGGCATCGCGCTCTAGCGAGCGCATCACTTGTCGCCCGCCTTCTGCGAGCCGGCGACGGGCTGGCCGGCACGCTTCGCCTTCGCCAGCGCTCCGCCCGTGGGCATGCGCTTCTGGCGTGGATCGAAGGCATCGCGCAGACCGTCGCCGATGAAGTTGATGCACAGCGCGATCGCGATGATGAACAGGCCAGGCCACCAGAACAGCCAGGGCCGGGTCGAGAACGCCGCCTGGTTCTCGCTGATGATCTTGCCGAGCGAGGTGTCTGGCGCCTGCACCCCGTAGCCGAGGAAGCTCAGCCCGGTCTCGATCAGGATCGCGGCCGCCATGAGCAGCGTCGAGTTTACGATGATCACGCCGATGGCGTTGGGCAGGATGTGGCGGAAGATGATTCGCGCATCGCGAGCGCCGGCCACGCGGGCGGCATCGACGAACTCACGCTCTCGCAGCGTCAGGAACTCGCCGCGCACGAGCCGGGCGAGTCCGGTCCAGAGCACGAGGCCCAGGATCAGCGCGAGCACCGGTGCACCGGCGAAGCCGAACCGGCGTCCGAGAACTGCACCAATGACGATGACGGGGATCGTGATGATGATGTCGGTGAAGCGCATCAGCACGGCGTCGGTGATGCCGCGATAGAAGCCGGAGACGGCTCCGACGACGGTGCCGATGATCGTGGCGATGCTCCCCACGATGACCATGATCATGAGTGATTGCTGAGTGCCTCGCATCACGACGGCGAAGATATCGCGACCGACCTGATCCTGCCCGAACGGGTGATTACCGAAAGACAGGGGAAAAACCGTGAGCGTTGGACGGCCCCCGTTCTCGATCGCGCCCGCGACGTTCCACGTGAACGGCCACCATCCACCCGGCTTGAAACTACCGAACTGTGGGCCCACCGAGGTGAATGCCAGCACGATGATGAACAGGAGGGCGAACATCGCGATAAGAGCACCACGATGGCGGAAGAACCGCTTGCGAACGATCTGACCCTGGCTGAGTCCGGCAATGTCCTTGATTTCGATCGAGGATTCATCGTCGGTGCCGCCGGGCGCGTGGTGGCCAGGCTGTTGCACTGGGGGTTCGAGGTTGGTCATCAGGACACCCGGATTCGTGGATCAAGACCCGCGTACACGAGGTCAGCGAGCAGGTTGAAGAGGATGGCGAGCCCACCGGTTACCAGGAAGAAGGCCATGACCGGGTTCGGATCGACGTGGTCGAGTCCGTTCTGGAACAGCTGCCCCATGCCGACGAAACCGAACACCCTCTCTGTGATCACAGCCCCGCCGATGATGCCGCCGATGTCGAAGGCGACGATGGTGGCGATCGGGATGAGCGCGTTGCGGAAGGCGTGACGCACCACGACTGTGCGTTCGGTGAGTCCCTTGGCGCGGGCGGTGCGGATGTAGTCCTGGTTCATCACCTCCAGCAGGCTTGCCCGGGAGTATCGCGTGTAGCTCGCGAACGAGATCAGGATCAGTGCGATCGTCGGCAGCAGCAGGTGCGTGAAGAGGTCGACGCCGTGCACCCAGAGCGACCCTTCGAGTCCGGGAGTTGCTGATCCGACCGTGGCAATCGGCCGGCCCTTGATGCGGCCGGAGTTTGCGTACTGGTTCCAGACGAACATGAACCTGTCGAGCGCGATCAGCCCGGCCACCAGGAATCCTGTGATGGCGGCAGTCCTGGCCACGGGCAGTCGGTCTGCACCGCCCCAGAACCAGCCGATGGCGAAGCTCACGCCGATGGTGACGAGCGCCAGCAGCGCGAGGCTCCACGCTTCGAGGCTGAGGGAGAAGCCGTAAAGGAACGGGTAGTAGATGGCGATCCCGACGCCAGCCACGGTGAGGGCTGCGTAGAGCGCCCTGCGACGCTTGAGCCCCGTCGAGATCACCGTGACACCGAAGGCGACGGCTATCGACGAAATGATGATCCCCACGATCCCGATGTGAGGCGTCGAGAACCAGTCGCTCAGGTCCAGGTAGAACAGGATTCCTGCCGTCGCGACGGCCGCGATCCCGAAGGTCAGCAGCTTCTGCAGGCCCTTTCGCGGAATGATCGACATCCAGATCAAACCGGAGACGACGGCGATTATCGGGATGATCCAGTATTCGATCTTCGGATCAGCGAGAAAGTCGTTGAAGCCGATGGCGATGTACTGCTTCAGCAGTACAGCGACCCAGAAGATCGGCAGCGAGAAGAAGAGAAAAGAGATGAAGGTCACGCCGTAGTCGTAACCGCTGTATTGGCGAAGCGCCGTGGTGATACCCACCGTGATGCCCAGAATGATGGCGACGAGGCTCGCGATGGTGACCAGTTGGAGGGTGGACCCCGCGGCTTGCGCCAGCAGGATGGTCACCGGCTGGTTTTGTACAGTCACGCCCAGGTCGCACTGGCCGATGAAGCATTTGCCCACGCCCGCGAGCCAGATGAAGTACCTCAGGAACGGGGGAACATCGAGATTCAGCAATCGCGTACGGGACTCGATGAGCTGTGCCTTGTTGGGGGCGGTGCTGGTTCGCAGATCCTCAAGAGGGTCACCTGACAACGCCGTCAGGATGTACATGAGGTAAGTGGCTGCGAGAAGAATGAAGATCGACGCGATGAGGCGCCTGATGACGAATGTTGCCACGAACGTGACCTGCCTTACTGCATCTTCCGGAATGGCGGACGCTGGGACCTTTCGGCCCCAGCGCCCGTCGCTAGCTAACGGTTGCGACTAATCGAGACCTCTCGACTAGGCGCCGACCGGGCTCCATTCCCAGATGTTCCAGAAGATCGTCGGCGAAAGCGTCGACGGGGAGATGTTCGCGATCTTCGTTTCGTCGAATGCGGTCACCGCCGGGAACTGGAAGATCGTGACCCCATAGAAGTCATCCCACAGCAGCTTGTCGATCTCGATCTGGATCTCGATCTGCTTGGCGGGGTCGAACTCCTTGCCCAGCTCATCCGTCAGCTTGTCCATTTCTGGGTTGTTGTAGAAGCTGAGGTTGTTGATGCCCTTCGAGTTGTAGTTCGGCGGCGGGCCGTTGGTCACGCCGAGGCTCGTCGACTGCCATCCGAACAGCGAAGCGTCGTACTTGCCAGGAGTGCCGAGGAGTCCGCCCCAGTCAGGGCTCGAGCAGTCTGTGACGTTGAAGCCAGCGAGAGCACCGGACTGCTGGATGAGCAGGAACTCGTTCGCGCGACGAGGGTTCGTCGACGAGAAGAGCATGCAGACCTCGGGGTTGGTGACACCAGCTTCGGCAAGCAGCGCGGTGGCGCCGGCAATGTCGACGTCGGCGTAGTTGGCGGAGCCGTTCGAGGCGACCGAGTCGTCGTAGCCTTCCGCGCCGGGCAGGAACACCTGCGAGTCACGAGTGGTGGCATCCGGCTGGATCGGCACGATGAGCTTGTCGACGATTTCCTGCCGCGGAATGATCTTCATGAACGCCTCACGGATGAGGGGGTTGTTGAAGTGTCCGCTCTTGGACTGGTCGAACTGCAGGTCGATGTGCTCGTAGGTGCCCTCGTAGCCGCCGACGACGGTCACGTCGAGCGCGGCAAGCGCATCGGCAACGTCAGCCGTCGCCTGGGGCGAGATGACCTGAACTTCACCATTCTGAAGCGCCTGAACTGCTGCGAGCGGGTCAGTAATGAATCTGACCGTGACCTCGGCGACCTCTGGCTTGTGATCGCCGACGTAGTTCTCGTTGGCCGTCAGGGTGATGTACTGATCTGCCACGAAGTCGGTGATCGTGTACGGACCGTTGCTGACCACCAAACTCGTGTCTGACGGCATCTCGGTGAAGTTGAACCCGGTGTTCCAGAAGTTCGCGATCTTCGCCATCGACGCGGTGTCGCTGTCTGTGATCGCCTTGATGAGTGCGTCTTTCGCCTTCTGCGGGTCGTCGATTCCCAGAGCGTTCGCGGCCACAACGTGCGCGGGGAGGCCAACGTTGGTGAACTGGAGGTCCCAGTCGACGAACGGAGCATCCCAGGTCATGGTGATCGACTTCTTGTCGTCGCTCACCTCGGGCAGTTGGCTTACCAGTCCAGGACCGGTCGTTGGGTCCGCGCCTGAGTCGAAGTAGACGACATCGGTCGGAAAGTCAGGGGTGAACGCACCGGTGTCAGGATCGGTGAATTCGGTCGCGTCGAAGTCTGGGGTGTTCTCGGCCCCTGACAGCGACACCCATTTGAGCAGCAGGTCGGCAGCGTCGACGGCGGTGCCGTCAGACCACTTGACGCCGTCGGCGATCGTGTACTTCACGACCAGAGGATCTTCCGACACCATCTCGTACGATCCGAACGAGGTGTCGTCGACGAGAGCAGGGGTGTCGTCGTAGAAATTGAACTGCGCGTTGGTCGCGTAGGTGATGTTGTTGTTCGCCGTCGCGTTTCCGAATGACGTCTCACCGTTGTATGAGTAGAACGGCTGATTCCACGCCACCGACAACGATGATCCTTCGACGATCTCTGACTGCGGAGCTGAGCAGCCGGAGAGGACGAGAGCACCGACGGCGACTGTGGCAGCTGCTACTGCGAATCGTCTGATTCTCAATTTTCCTCCTGTGCAAGATGAGCGAACGCCGCGCCAAGATTCAGCGCAGCGTTGCGCCTGATCTTCACACCCTAAACGGGGGTAGACCGTGCCCGACATGGCGCGCGCGAAACGTTACACACCGGTAACGAACAGCGAGAGTTTCTCGAAAAATCGACAGTACGGTGCACAAAACCGGCATCAAACGCACGATTATTGCGTCGGCGGCGCATCCCGCGCTGATGTCTCGTCCGAGGAGATAAGCAGTTCAGCTGCCGACGAACTACGCGCCCAGAGTGATTCCCGCTCCGGGGATCGCTGCGAGCAGCTCCTGTGTGTACTGTTCCTTCGGGTTGTCAAATACCTCGCTCGTGGAGGCCGCTTCGACAATCCTGCCCTTGCGCATCACGCACACGTTGTCGGCGATGAGCCGCACCACCGCGAGGTCGTGAGTGATGAATAGATAGGTCAGGTCGAGTTCTGACTGCAGCTCGCCCAGCAGGGCGAGGATCTGGGCCTGAACCAGCACATCGAGCGCCGACACTGCCTCGTCGAGCACGACGATGTCGGGCTTGAGCGCCAGCGCTCGCGCGATGGCCACACGCTGCCGTTGCCCACCCGACAGTTCGTTGGGGTACCGGTCTACGAGCTTCTTCGGCAGGGAAACCTGGTCGAGCAGTTCCAGAACACGGGCCTGCTGTTCGCGAGCGTTTCCGACGCGATGCGCCACGAGCGGTTCGGCGATCGTCGCGCCGATGTTGTACAACGGGTCGAGAGATCCGAACGGGTCCTGGAACACCGGTTGCATGCGTCGACGAAGCGCGAGCAAATCTTTGCCGCGTGTGGTCGAGAGGTCACGGCCATCAACAACGATGCGCCCTGATGTCGGCTCGTCGAGCTTGAGCACGAGTCGCGCGACGGTCGATTTGCCCGAGCCCGACTCCCCCACCAGAGCGGTGGTTGTGCCTTTGGCGATGGAGAACGACACAGAGTCGACGGCGGTGAACGGCTCGCTCCTGAGCTTGCCGGAGCTGATCCTGAATACCTTGGTGAGATTCTCCACCTGCACAGCGGGTGGGGCGGCCAGGGCACTCGCTGCATGCGCCGCACGCTCCTCGGCGGTGCGAGCCAGATCTACATCGGCGCTTTCGGCGTCGCGCTGATCGCGAGCCGCGATCGAACTCGCGCTGCCCTGAAGCCGGTGCGACGCCAAACTCGGCGCGGCTGCGACGAGCCGTTTCGTGTAGGGATGCTGCGGATTCTGCAGCAACTCGACCGACGGCCCGGCCTCCACGACGCGGCCCTTGTACATCACGACGAGTTTCTGGGCGCGTTCGGCCGCCAACCCCAGGTCATGGGTGATGAACAGCACAGACGTTCCACTCTCGGCCGTGAGCTTGGCGAGGTGATCGAGGATCACGCGCTGAACCGTCACGTCGAGCGCGGAGGTCGGCTCATCCGCAATCAGCAGTTTTGGGGTGGATGACAGGCCGATTCCGATCAGCACACGCTGCCGCATGCCGCCGGAGAACTGATGCGGATACTGGCGCATCCGCTGCGCGGCATCGCCAAGACCGGCGGATTCCAGCACCGCGATGGCCTTTTCGCGCGCGTCACGCCCGCGCTGGGCCTTGCCGTTGGCGACGAGGGTCTCTTCGACCTGGAAGCCAATGCGCCACACCGGGTTCAGGTTCGACATCGGGTCTTGCGGCACGAACCCGATCTGCTTGCCGCGCACACTTTCCAGCTCCTTCTCCGAGAGCTTGGTCAGGTCGACGCCGTCGAAAAGGATGCTGCCGCCGGTGATCTCTGCGGCACCGGGGAGGAGCTTGATGACGGAGAGTGCGGTCGTGGTCTTGCCGGAGCCCGACTCCCCCACGATGGCGAGCGTTTCACCCTGCAGCAGGGTGAGGCTCACCCCGTTGACGGCGGGCACCATGCCAGCCTGGGTGGCGAACGAGACCTGGAGGTCCCGAATTTCGAGCAGGGGCGCACCGATCCGGCGCTTGTCGGTAGGGGACGTAGTGGGAGTTGGCTGGCTCATCGGCGGGCCCTCGCTTTCGGGTCGAGCGCGTCTCTGATTACTTCACCCATGATGACGAATGCCAGGACCGTGCTGGTGAGCGCGATCGACGGCCACACCAGGGTCATGGGGTTGTTTCGTAGGTCGCGCTGTGCCGCGCTGATGTCGTTGCCCCAGGACATGACCGACGGCGGAAGGCCGACGCCCAGGAATGACAGGGTGGCCTCAGCGACGATCGCGCCGGCGAGCCCAATCGTCGTGATGACGATGACCGGGGCGATCGAGTTCGGCAGCACGTGGCGCCACAGGATCCGCAGCTGGCTGACACCGAGTGCGACCGCAGAGGTGACGTAGTCGGAATTCTTCACAGACAGCACCTGTCCACGCAAAATTCGCGCAGTACCCGGCCACGCGAAGAACCCGATCGCGAGAGAGATCACCAACACGTTGCGGTAGTCAACGAAGACGGACATGATGACGACCGCTGCGAGGAAGTAAGGGATGGCGAAGAAGATGTCACCGATGCGTGACAAGATCGCGTCTACCCAGCGGCCGAAATACCCGCCGAGTGCACCGAAAATGACTCCGATGACCGTGACAATCACTGTCGACAGGATGCCGACCGTGAGAGAGGTCGACGTACCGAAAATGATCCGGGAGAAGACGTCGCAACCCTGCTTCGTGTAGCCGAGAATGTGGCCGGCCGATGGACCCTGGTTGCTGAACTCGAGGCTGCACGACCGTGGATCAATCTGAGTGAAAAGTCCGGGGAAGACGGCGACGACGATCACGAGCAGGATGAAGACGCCCGAGATCCAGAAGAGGGGTCGTTGCCTGGCATCGCGCCAGGCATCGATGTAGAGGTTGCTGGGCCGGGAATCCTCGGCGACGCTGTCAGTGGCCTGAAGCGGGGTCTCTTCGATGGATGCGACGAAATGGGTGTCGCTCAATGGCTTGGGGGAATTCGGGCTATTTTCCATAGCGGATCCTTGGATCGAGGAAGGCGTACAAGACGTCAACGAGAAGATTGGACAGCAGGTACACGATCACAAATACCGTGACGAATGACACGACGGTCGGGGCTTCACTGAGGATGATCGCCTTGAAGAGGGTGTTGCCCACCCCGGGGACGTTGAAGATTCCCTCGGTGACGGTCGCGCCGACGATGAGCAGACCGAAGTCCGTTCCGATGAGAGTGACGACGGGGATGAGCGAGTTGCGCAGCACGTGGACGCGAATGATGCGCGGACGGCTCAGGCCCTTCGCTGTCGCGGTGCGCACGAAGTCGGCGTCGAGGTTCTCGATGACCGACGTGCGCGTCAGGCGGATCACATTGGCGACGACGAAGAACGCGAGCACGAAGGCCGGCAGGATCAACTCATTGAGCGGGGCGTCGCCACTGACGGTGGTACGGGCCCAGCCGAGCTTGATGCCGAAGACGAACTGCGCCAGGAACGCGAGCACGAAGATGGGCATGGAGATCAGCACCAGCGACAGCAGGAGCGAGACGGTGTCGAATACGCCGTTCTTGCGCAGCCCCGCGACCAGTCCGATGAGGATGCCGACGATCGCCTCGATGATGATCGCCATGACTGCCAGTCGGAAGGTGACAGGGAGCGTGCGCCCGAGGATGTCAGACACCTTCTGCCCCGAGAAGGTCGTGCCCAGGTCGCCGGTGAAGATGCCCTGAAGGTAGTAGAGGTACTGGATGAAGAAGGGCTGATCGAGGTGGTAGCGGGCGCGGATCGCGTCGGCCACCGCGGGGTTGAGACCTCGGTCACCGCCGAGCGCGGCAATGGGATCGCCCGGAAGCGCGAAGACCATGAAGTAGATCAGGAGAGTTGCGCCGAGGAACACCGGGATGACCTGGAGTACGCGGCGAAGGATGTACCAGAGCATCTGTCTAGACTTTTTCCTCAGCTGTTATTCGCGGCAGTGACACAGGATTCTCCTTTGAATTGCCAAGGGGTGAGCATGCCTGGGGCGGCGACAGTTCGTCGCCGCCCCAGGGTGCCGGAGCGAACCCCGGCCGTGCAGATTACTGCTTGGTGATCTCGTTGTAGATCGGCACTGAGTTCCAGCCGAACTTCACGTTCTCCACGTCAGCGCCATAGGCACCAGAGACGTTCGAGTACCACATCGGGATGGCCGGCAGATCCTTCAGCAGAACTTCCTGTGCCTTCTGGAAGATCGCGTTGGCCTTATCGATGTCGGGCTCGCCCGCGCCTTCCTTCAGGAGCGCGTCGAACTCTGAACTCGAGTAGTCACCGTCGTTGGAACCAGCACTTGTTGCATAGATCGGTCCGAGGAAGTTGTACAGGGCCGGGTAGTCGGCCTGCCATCCGGTACGGAACGCGGTCGTGATCGTGCGGTCGGTCACATCGGTGCGGAACGCGGCAAACGTCGGGTATGGGTTACCTGACGCCTCGATGCCGAGGGTGTTCTTGACGGAGTTGGTGATCGCATCGACCCAGCCCTGGTGACCACCATCGGCGTTGTAGCCAATCTGGAAGCTACCGTCCCACGGGGAGATAGCGTCGGCCGCGGCCCACAGCTTGACGGCTTCGTCCGGGTTGTACTGAAGAACGTCAGCACCGTCGAGCTTGTCGGAGTAGCCATCGATTACCGGCGACGTGAAGTCTGTTGCCGGTGTGCGCGTGCCCTCGAAGATCACGTCGGTGATCTGCTGGCGGTCGAACGACATCGAGATCGCTGCACGGCGCAGTTCGCCCTCTTCACCCGAGAAGTGAGGCAGGCCCTGCGGAATCGTGAACGACTGGAAGATCGCTGCCGGCTGGTTGATGGCGCGGTCGCCGAACTCACCCTCGAACGACGCGAATGCGCTGTCCGGGACTGAGTCGAGCACGTCGAGGTTTCCACCCTGCAGGTCGGCGTACGCCGCATCCTGCGTCGCGTAGAAGATGAAGTCGACTCCACCGTTCTGCGCTACGCGGTCGCCCTTGTACTCCGGGTTCGGAATGACCTTCAGGCTGACGTCGTGCTTCCACGCGCTGTCGCCATCGAGCATGTACGGCCCGTTGCCGATCGGGTTCTCGCCGTAGGCTGCCGCGTCATCCAGTGCGCCCTCGGGCAGCGGGAAGAATGCGGAGTAGCCGAGACGCAGCGGGAAGTCAGATTCAGGCTGCTTGAGCTTCACGGTGAAGGAGTTGTCGTCGACAATCTTCAGTCCGCTGAGCTCGCTGTCCTCGTCGTAGCTGAAGCCCTCGATTGACTCGAAGAAGTAGCTGCTCAACTGCTCGTTGCTGAGCAGTGCACCGTACTGCCACGCGTCAACGAACGACGCGGAGGTAACCGGCGTGCCGTCGCTGAACTTCTGGTCAGCCTTGAGCGTGATGGTGTAGTTCTGCGAGTCATCGGTCTCGATCGACTCGGCGACGTCGTTGTGCGGTGCACCTTCGGCGTCGTAGTAAACGAGGCCCGCGAAGATGGCGTCAAGGATCTTGCCGCCGCCGGTCTCGTTCGTGTTGGTGGGAACCAACGGGTTCTGTGGTTCAGATCCGTTGACGGTGATCACCGCGGACGAATCTCCGCCGCCGGTGGTGCCTCCACTGTCAGTTGCGCAGCCCGTGAGCACGAGTGCCGTGGTAAGTACCAGGCCTCCCAATGCTGAGCCGATCTTGATGGTTCTCAATTTTCCTCCTGGTGAAAGATGAGCGAACGACGCGGCATTGTGCGCCACGACGCGCATAGTGTTGCCACCCTAATTCGGGACAACACACTTCTCAAAACTGTAGACGGAAACGTTACGACCCGGTGACTTCGCGATGAAATTTCATGGTGCCCCGGCGAAAACCTGCGCGTCACCGACTTCAAACGCACGAATATTGCGTCTCACTCCAGTGCATGCCGCGAATGCGCGCGCTGATCGGCGTACGATCGAACAATGAGCAACGCTCCATTGTCGGAACCTTCCATACTGCCGCTCTTGGTGTTTGACGGCGATTGTGCCTTTTGCACAACGTGGGTGAACCGGCTGGAAAAATTGCTTCCGAAATTTCCGGCCACCACCCCGTGGCAGTGGCTCGACCTGGACTCACTCGGGCTCACTCGCGACGACGTCACCGAGTACGCGTGGCTGGTGACATCCGGCCACCAGTACGCGGGCCACCTCGCATTCTCCGCCCTGCTTCGCATGCAGCCGAGCTTCGCCCTTCGCTTTGCGGGCAACCTCATCGCGACGCCGCCGATCTCGTGGATCGCCGCTGTTGCGTATTCGGCAGTGGCGAAAAACCGGCACCGCCTTCCCGGCGGAACCCCGGCGTGCGCGATGCCACCAACCGCGTGACCGGCCCCACTGCCGGGGGGATGTCGCGGCGCAGGCTCGGCGTCGAGATTGGTATCGTGCTCGGGCTGTCGCTCGGGGCATCCGCCGCGTATTCGGTTGTGTCACTCGCGAACAAACTCACGCGGGAACAGACCCTCTCGCAGCAGACAACCTCCCTCAACAATTCGCTCAGCGACAGGGAGGTCTTCGATCTGATCTATCAGCTGATGGCTGTCTTCTTCGACCTCGTGCCCGTGGCTCTGGTTGCCTTCCTGTTGTGGCAAACGTCACGGCCGCATCTGGGCAGGCTCGGGATCGACTTCACCCGCCCGGGCCGGGATGCCCTGACCGGAGCGGGGCTCGCGCTCGTGATCGGCGCGGGCGGCATTGTCGTCTACCTCGGCAGTGTGGCGCTGAACCTGAACACCGCGGTGAACCCCTCGGCCCTCGACACCTACTGGTGGACGGTTCCGGTGCTCATCCTGCGCGCCGTCAGCGCCGGCGTCACCGAAGAGGTCATCGTCATCGGCTACCTGTTTGCGCGACTTCGTGATCTTGGTTGGGGCCGCTGGCAGATCATCATCGGCGCCGCGCTGCTGCGAGGCACGTACCACCTGTATCAGGGCTTCGGTGCCTTCGTCGGCAACGTGCTCATGGGCCTGCTCTTCGGCTGGCTCTACAGCCGCTATGGGCGGGTGCTGCCGCTGGTGATCGCCCACACAATCATCGACACCGTAATTTTCGTGGGCTACCCGTGGGCGGCCGCCACGTTCCCCGCGCTGTTCGGGCTGCCATCGGCTTGAGCCGTGGCGTCACGCGGCGAGCTGCGGCAAATGTGAGGGTCCGACATCCGAACCCAACATATGCCGCAGCTCGACCTCGCACGCCTAGGTAGTCGCGCTCAGTCGGCGAACGCCTCGATCGGCGGGCAGGCACAGACCAGGTTGCGGTCACCGAACGCGTTGTCGACGCGCCTCACCGGCGGCCAGTACTTGTGGCTGATCAGTGAACGGATCGGATAGACGGCCTGCTCGCGTGAGTACGCGTGCTCCCACTCCCCCTCAATGACGGCCTGGGCCGTATGCGGAGCGTTCACCAGCGGGTTGTCATCGGCGGGCCAGACTCCGGATGCCACGGCATCGGCCTCATCCTTGATCGCGATCATCGCATCGATGAACCTGTCGATCTCGGCGAGGTCTTCGCTCTCGGTCGGCTCGACCATGAGCGTGCCCGCAACCGGGAACGACATGGTGGGTGCGTGGAATCCGTAGTCGACGAGCCGCTTGGCGACATCGTTGTTGTCGATGCCCGTCGCCTCCTTGAGCGGGCGTAGGTCGAGGATGCACTCGTGCGCCACGAGACCGTTGTCCCCGGCGTACAGCACCGGATAGTGGTCGCGCAGGCGCACCGCGACGTAGTTGGCCGCAAGGACCGCGGCGCCAGTGGCGGCTTTGAGGCCATCCAGCCCCATCATGCGCACGTAAGCCCACGAGATCGGCAGGATGCTCGGGCTGCCGTATGGCGCAGCACTGACGGGCCCGCCGGCATGCACGAACTCGCCCTCGCGACCGCTGTTCAGGTCGAACGCCGGGTGGTGCGAGCTCTGCGCCATCGGGTGACCGGGCAGGAACGGAGCCAGGTGAGCCTTGGCGGCAACGGGACCAACACCGGGGCCTCCTCCGCCGTGCGGGATGCAGAAGGTCTTGTGCAGGTTGAGGTGCGAGACGTCTCCGCCGAAGTCGCCGAACCTGGCGTACCCGAGCAGCGCGTTGAGGTTCGCGCCGTCGACGTAGACCTGTCCGCCGGCGTCATGCACCGAGTCGCAGATCGCGCGGATCTCGTGCTCGTACACCCCGTGGGTCGACGGATACGTGATCATCAGTGCCGCGAGCGACTCTGCGTGCAGAGCGACCTTGGCGTGCAGATCGTCGAGGTCGACGTTACCGAGGGCGTCCGTCGCCACCACGACGACCTTCATACCGGCGAGCACCGCGCTGGCGGCGTTCGTGCCGTGCGCGCTCGACGGGATCAGGCACACGGTGCGGTGGTCGTCGCCGCGCGAACGGTGATAGCCGCGGATCGCGAGCAGGCCGGCGAGCTCACCCTGACTGCCGGCGTTGGGCTGCAGCGAGACCGTGTCGTAGCCGGTGACCTCGGCGAGCCAGGTCTCGAGGTGCGAGATCATCACGAGGTATCCCGAGACGTCTTCCGCCGGCGCGAACGGGTGGATGCCAGCAAACTCGGGCCAGGTCACCGATTCCATCTCCGTGGCGGAGTTCAGCTTCATCGTGCACGAGCCGAGCGGAATCATGCCGCGGTCGAGCGCGTAGTCCTTGTCGGCGAGGTACTTGAGGTAGCGCATCATCGACGTCTCGCTGCGGTGGGTGTTGAACACCGGGTGCGTGAGGTAGTCAGAGGTGCGCGCAAGGCCTGACGGGATCGATTGCGATTCGGTCAGCACGGCGACGCCAGCATCCAGTCCGAATGCCTGCGCGAGATCGTGCGTGCCGGGGCCGGCTGCTCCGCTGTACGGCTGCGAGTTGACCTCGTCGAAGCTGAGTCGCACGGTGTCTGCGTCGACGAGATGCAGCAGGATGCCGCTCGCGCGAGCCGCGGTCACGATCGCCGCCGCGCGCCCTGGGGTGCGCGCCGTGAGCGTGTCGAAGTAGTTGTCGCTCTCGAGTTCGAAGCCCGCGGCGACCAGGCGCGCGGCGAAGGATTCGGCGGCATCCCGCACCTGCAGGGCAATGCGCTTGAGCCCCTGGGGACCGTGGTACACGGCGTACATCGAGGCCATCACGGCCAGCAGCACCTGGGCGGTGCAGATGTTCGACGTGGCCTTCTCGCGGCGGATGTGCTGCTCGCGCGCCTGCAGGGTGAGGCGGTAGGCGGGGTGGCCCACGACATCCTGGGAGACACCGACGAGCCGACCCGGCAGCTGGCGCTCGAGGCCCTTGCGCACGGCCATGTAGCCGGCGTGCGGACCACCGAAGCCCATGGGAACGCCGAAACGCTGGCTGGTGCCGACAGCAACATCGGCCCCGAGTTCACCGGGTGAGGTGAGCAGTGTGAGGGCGAGCAGGTCGGCGGCGACGACCGCAAGGCCGCCGTTCTCCTTGACCGCGGCGATGGCGGCAGAGGGGTCGACGATGCGACCCGAGGCGCCCGGGTACTGCGCGAAGATGCCGAACGCGTCGGGAAGGTCGGCCGACTGGATGTCGAGCTCGACGAGCTTGATGCCGACGGCCTCCGCGCGGTTGGCGAGGATCGCCTTGGTCTGTGGCAGGGCATCCGCGTCGACGATGAAGACGTTCGAGTCTGATCCGGATGCGCGCCGGGCCAGCAGCATGCCCTCGACGACGGCGGTGCCCTCGTCGAGCATCGACGCGTTCGCGGTCGTCATGCCGGTGAGGTCAGACACCATGGTCTGGAAGTTGATCAGGGCCTCGAGGCGACCCTGCGAGATCTCGGGCTGGTACGGCGTATACGTGGTGTACCAGCTGGGGTTCTCGAGCACGTTGCGCTTAATCACCGCCGGGGTGATGGTGTCGTAGTAACCGAGACCGATCATCGAACGATTGACGGTGTTGTGGTCGGCCAGGGTACGCAGTTCGGCGAGCGCTTCACGCTCGGTCGCGGCATCCGGGATGCTAGACCCCACGCTCGGCGACACGGCGATCGACGCCGGGACGGCGGCCGTCACGAGCGCCTCTACGGTGTCGTAGCCGACAGCTTTCAGCATCGCGGCCTGCGCCGCGTCATCCGTTCCGATATGACGATCTGCGAAGCGCTCGGTCATCACTCGCCCGTCAGGGCCGTGTATGCGGCGAGGTCGAGGAATTCGGGCAGTTCGGTGAACTTCACCTTGACGAGCCAGCCTGCGCCGAAGGGATCACTGTTTACCAGTTCAGGGCTGTCGCTGACGGCATCGTTTGCCTCGACGACTGTGCCGTTGACGGGCGCGAAGAGCTCACCGACCGACTTGGTCGATTCGATCTCGCCGACCACGGTGCCCTCGGCGAGCGTCGAGCCCACCTTCGGCAGCTCGACGAAGACGATGTCGCCCAGCTTCTCGGCAGCGTATGCCGTGATTCCGACGGTGGCGATGTCGCCCTCGATCAGGATCCACTCGTGCTCAGCGGTGTACTTGAGTTCGTTCAGTTCAGCCATGGTCATGCCTCTCGCTTGTAAAAGGGAAGTGATACGACGGATGCCGCGACTCGCGACCCCCGCACGTCTATTGCCAGCTCTGTGCCCGGCGCGTTCAGGGCCGGGTCGACGTACGCCATCGCAATCGGGTACCCGAGGGTGGGCGACAGGGCGCCGCTCGTGATCGTGCCGACCTCCGTGTCGCCGTCGAACACCGCGTAGCCGGCGCGGCCGGCGCGTTTGCCGTCGGAAACCAGGCCGACGAGCACCCGCGCGCCCTCGGGCGCACCCGTCTCGGAGGCCTGCCGTCCGACGAAGTCGCCATCCTTCTTCAGGTTCACGACCCGTCCGAGCCCGGCTTGCACGGGCAGGGTGTCGAGCCCGAGTTCGTGGCCGTATAACGGCATGCCTGCCTCCAGCCTGAGGGTGTCGCGGCTGGCGAGCCCGGCAGGCACGAGCCCGAACGGCTCGCCCGCGGCGGTGAGTGCTGCCCACAGGTCGGCCGCGGCATCCGCCTGGATGTAAAGCTCGAAGCCGTCCTCGCCGGTGTAGCCGGTGCGCCCCACCATGAGCGGCAGACCATTGAACGTTCCGCTGGTGCTCCAGTAGTACTTCAGGGAGTCCAGTTCGACACCGCTGATGCCCGCCGTCGCGGCCACGATCTCGCGTGACCGGGGACCCTGGACGGCGATCAGCGAGATCTCGTCGCTCTGGTCGACGACCGTCACATCGAACTCACCGGCCCTGTGCTCCAGAGCCTCCGCGACCGGCGCCCTGTTGCCGGCGTTCGCCACGACAAAGAAGGAGTCATCGCCTTTTCGGTACACGACGAGGTCATCGATGATGCCACCGGAGGTGTCGAGCAGCAGGCTGTATTTGGCCTGGCCGATCGCCACCGCCGAGAGCTTGCCTGCGAGCGCGAAATCGAGGTAGGCCGCGGCATCCGGGCCCTCGACGACGATCTCGGCCATGTGGGAGATATCGAAAATGCCTGCCGACGTGCGCACGGCGTGGTGCTCGGCAAGATCTGAGCTGTACCGCACCGGCATCAGCCAGCCGGCGAAGTCAGTGAAGCTGGCTCCGGCAGCGGCATGCACATCGTGCAGTGGCGACTGTCGGGGGTCGGGAGCATCGGTCACGGAGTTCTCCTGTAGGCATGGCTGCGGGTGGAACTCCCCCTCTGTCATTGGCCTGAGAGTTTCGCGATGCGATCGCTTTCACCGTCGGCGGGAACCTGTGCGGGTTCCACTTTCCAGAGTGGCCAGTCGATGCGGTACATGAACCTGAGAGATTGGCGGGGAGGCTTGCTCCTTCGGTGCCGTCGGCTGCACGTGGCAATAAAGCGCACGGTCATTCTTCGGCTCTCCCGCATTGTGTTGCGGCCCGATGTTCAGTTGTGCGGCCAGCCTAGCAATACGGGGCGCGAAGTGGATGCCGCTGCCCTACTCCGGTTCGTCATCCAGCCACGGCGACGCAAGCGACAGCTCCACGCCAAGGGTGTGCTCAATAATTCCCTCCAGCAGCTCAGACATCGTGCCTGAGCACAACAGCGACATCTGGTCGAGCGGCCCCAGCGGAGAGATCGCGGCAAGCTGCCAGGCGTGGGCAACCGGGTCTGCCGCCAGTTCGACGTCGGGAGACCAGGCAAGCTCCGAGAACTCGCTTGCCATCGACAGCGTGCGACGCACCAGTTGCTCGGCACGCTCTCTCAGTGGAGTCAACGAATCGTCCCATTCGAGGGCGGGGAGTTCGCGCACGATGGCCTGCGGATGTGGATCCTCCTCGAGCCACTCCTCGATCGCGATTCGGCCCTGCCCCTCAGCGGCCAGCCCGATGAAGCCCTCGGCCGCTTCGATCTGCACAATTCTGGCGACGGTCCCGACCGCGAATCGCTTCTCCCCGCCGCCCACCTCCTGGCCGCGTTCGATGAGCACCACTCCGAACTCAGACGGTTCGTCCTGCAACACCCTCGAGAGCATCACGATGTAGCGTTCCTCGAAGATTCGGATGCTCAACGGCATGTGTGGGAACAGCACAGATCCCAAAGGGAACATGGCGAGTGCGGTCATATTTCTAGAAAAGCACGCGGCAGGCCCTGGCGCGAGGGGTTGCGATCTGCGAAATGACGTGAGCGCTCAGCCCCGTCCGGCTCCCGTTTGCTAGGTTCTTCTGAGGGACTCGCACTGCGACCCCCGGACGACGGATCAGTACCCGGCACGCGACAAGACTGGCCAGAGGGTTGTGGTCGTCATGGCATGGGTGATTCTTATTGTGTCCGGAGTGCTCGAGGCAGTCTGGGCCACGGCTTTGGGCAAGTCCGAGAACTTCACAAAACTGTGGCCGACCGTCATTTTCGGCGTGGCACTCGCAGTCAGCATGGCCGGGCTGGCGCTGGCGATGCGCGACATCCCCACGGGTACGGCGTACGCGGTATGGGTGGGAATCGGAGCAGCGCTGGCGGTGACGTACGCGATGATCTTCGGCGGTGAACCCGCATCCATCATCAAGGTGCTTTTGCTGCTCGGTCTCGTGGGCTGCATCGTGGGGCTGAAATTGGTCGACGGCAGCCATTAATTGACGCCCAGACCCCGCATTTGGGGGTCACGGATGTCATATGCTGAAAACACGATGGAATCCCCCACCCATTACGAATTGCTGTGCGTGACCCCCGAAGCCACAGCCGATGAGATTCGTGCTGCCTACCGGCGGTTGGTGAGGGTGTACCACCCGGATGTGGCGGGGGCGGCGGGCACCGCGATGACCCTCAGACTCAACGAAGCTCAGCGGGTGCTGCTCGACCCGGACCTGCGATCGCGCGTGGACCGGCCAGCAAGCCACTCCGGCGCAACACGCTCGAACACGTCGAATCCCGGCCCAGCCAATCAGTCCGCGCGCGATTTTCGCCGCGAAGCCCCTTACCGCTCCGCGCGCTCCTCCCCCGCCGCTGAGGAACACAGCGTCGTCTGGGACATCCTGGCGATCTCGTCGATCACGACCATCCTGGTGACCACGATCGGGATTCTCACGACCACATATTCCGGCCCGCTGGGGGAAGTTTCGCCCAGAATGGTGCCGCCCCTGATTGTCGCCCTGGCATGGATGGCGGCCGGCCTGTCGCGTCCACCACGATTCATCTATTTCCTCTTCGGAAGCGCGATGCTGTTGTGGCCGCTTGGCGCATCAGGCCTTTCCCCGTTCGCCTTCATCGTTTCAGCGAGCCCCGACTGGGTTTGGGCGATGCTCACGGCATCCTTCGTGGCCACCATCGTGCTGCGCGTTTCGGCCCCGCGAGTGACTCAGCTCCGAAGCAAGCCTTCGGCGCCGCGTTGGGCCTCCACCGCCTAGCTCTACCCCCGCATTGGGGACAAATTTCGGCGAAGTGTACCCCACGAACGGGCGCTTTGGTGAAATATGCTGAACCCACAATGGAAACCCCGAACCATTACGAATTGCTTGGCGTGGCACCCGACGCCTCCCCCGAAGAAATCCATGCCGCCCATCAACGGCTCACCAGCATCCACCACCCGAACGTCGCAGGCGTCGCGGGAGTGGCAATGACCCTCAGGCTCGACGAGGCGCAGCGCGTGCTGCTCGACCCCGAACTGCGATCTCGTTTCGACCGGCAGGGCTCTCGTTCCGGGCAGACGTACTCGGTTCCCGCCGCGCTGGAGCCTGTGGGAGACGCACCTCCATCGTTCCGCCGCGACACCATTCATCGTCCGGTCGGCGACTCCTCACTCGTCGTGGAACGCAGCGCCTTATGGAACACCCTCGCGTTCCTGTCGATCGCGGTCATCGTCGCGACCACGGGCGGTGTGCTCACCACCACCTACGCGGGGTCAATGGCTGAAGTCTCACCACGACTGATTCCGCCGATCATCCTCGCGCTGGTGTGGGCGGCGGCCGGACTGTCGCGCCCGCCGCGCCTCGTGTTCGGCCTCCTCGGAGTCTCAGTGCTCTTCTGGCCGATTGCTGCGGCTGGCGTGTGGCCCGTAACTTTCATCGTTTCCGCGAGCCCCGATTGGCTCTGGGCGTTGCTCGCGGCCTCATTCGTCGCGACAATCGTTCTGCGTATCGCTGGCCCCCGAATGACTCGGTTCCGTCACCAGCCCCCGGCGGCAGGGTGGTCATCCGCCGCCTGGCGGTAGCACTGACGCGATTTGTGCCGCAGTCTTGAGGCATGTCGCAGGATGCCAGCACCGCCCCCGCACGGCCCACCTCGATCCGTCGCACGATCGGGAGGGTGCTGCTCGGGCTGTTCCTCATTGCCGCCGGTATCGGACATCTCACCATTGCGCGGCAGGCGTTCCAGGCTCAGGTGCCGCCCTGGCTTCCGTTTGACGTTGACTTCGTGGTCGTGGCATCCGGGATCGTCGAAATCGCCC
Organism: Salinibacterium sp. G-O1; assembly: GCF_030063305.1. Taxonomy (GTDB): domain Bacteria; phylum Actinomycetota; class Actinomycetes; order Actinomycetales; family Microbacteriaceae; genus Rhodoglobus. The sequence goes on along the minus strand of NZ_JASISV010000001.1, from coordinate 898,882 downwards.
TCGGGCTCGCGGTGTTGCTGATTGCCCGCTATCGGGTGGCCGTCGGCTGGGTTGCCGCGCTGTTCTTCCTGGCGATCTTCCCCGGCAACATCTCGCAGCTGTTCGTGCACACCGCGACAGAAGGATGGGTCAACCCGATGGCCGTCGCGCTCGGAGTGCGCCTGCTGTTTCAGCCGCTGCTGGTCGCCTGGGCACTGTGGTCGACGGGCGCCTGGACGTGGTGGCGCGCGCGACGCTCCTAGGCGACCCGAACGTCGATCTCGCCGGGCTCCGCGCCCTCGGCCCCGAACACCAGGAACCGGTTCGCGATCTTGTCGGTGAAGAACCTGTCGTGGCTTACGACTACAACAGCCCCTGGGAAGTGAACGAGCGCGCGCTCCATCACCTGGGTGCTCGCCATGTCGAGGTGGTTCGTCGGCTCGTCGAGCAGCAGCACGGATGCGCCGGACAGCAGGCACTGCGCCATCGCCACCCTGGCGCGCTGGCCACCAGACAGGTTGCCGATGCGCTGCTTCAGGTCGGCCTCGGAGAACTGGAACATCGACAGGAACCGCCCGACCGACTTGCGCGTCGCCGTCAGGGCGAGGCTGTTCGGCATCGCATTGACCGCATGAGTAACGGTGTCGTCAAGGTCGAGTTCGTCGAGCATCTTGTTGTACGAGATGACGTCGCTGCCCTTCGTCCAGACCGTCTCGCCGGAATCCGGCTTTTCGTCCGTGAGCACGCGCAACAGTGTGGACTTTCCGCTGCCGTTGGATCCGAGGATCACGATGCGATCGCGCCGACGGATCTCGAAACTGAGGTCTGAGAACAGCACACGGCCGTCGTAGGACTTGCTGATGCGGTCGACCCGGCAGAGGACATCCTTGATGTGAAGGCCACCGTAAATCTCGGTGATGATCTGGTCGACGGGCCGGGGCGCTCGGCTCTTCTTGATGGTGGAGAGCTGCTTGTCGAGACCGCGGCTCGCAGCCTTCGCCGCCTCCCGACGGTCGGCGATGCCCTCGGCCTCGAAGGCGAGCAACTCTGATTCGTGCACGAACTGCTGCTCGAGAGTCTTCAGCCTGAACTGCTTCTGGATGACGTACTCGCCGAAGTTGCCGGGGTACTCGTGCAGGTGGAAGTTCTCGACCTCGATGATGCGGGTGACCACAGAGTCGAGGAAGCGCCTGTCGTGCGAGACGATGATCGCGGCGCCGTGGAAGCCGCGGAACCAAGCCTCCAGCCACTCGACACCAGCGACGTCGAGGAAGTTCGTGGGCTCGTCGAGCAGCAGCACATCGGGGTCTTCGAGGACGATCTTGGCGAGCGCCGCGCGGTTGCGCCAACCACCTGACAGGTCGTCGATCGCGCTGGTGCGATGCGCCTCGGTGAAGCCAAGGGTTGTGAGCGCCTGGTCGATGCGGCGTTTGTAGTCCCAGCCGTCGAGCCGATCCATGTCTTCGAACAGGGTGGCCTGGCGGTGGATGAGGGCGTCGAGATCCGCACTCGGATCTGCAGCAATCGCGGCGTCGATGCTCGCGAGCTCGGCTTCGATCGCCCGGATATCGACGAAGAGGTCGTCGAGCACCTCGAGGATCGTCGCCGAACCGTTCAGCTCGGAGAACTGCGAGAAGTAGCCGAACTTGGTGCCAGGTTCGATGGTGATCGTGCCGCTCGTCGGGGCAAGCTGCTCGAGGACGAGCTTGAGCAGCGACGACTTGCCCGAGCCGTTGCGGCCGATCAGCCCGACGCGATCCTTCGGCTCGAGCCTGAAGAACGCCTCCCGCAGCACCTGCGTCTTGTCGATGCGCAGTTCGACGTCGTTCAACCTGATCAGGCTCATGCTGTGGTTCTCCCCTAGTCGATCACTGCCGCCGTAGCCTCGATCTCCACCAATTGTCCCGGATACCCGAGCACCGTCACACCAACCAGCGTGCTCTCGGCGCCGCGGGCCCGTCCCCTCCCCCAAATGAAGGAGATTTCGCAAACCTCGGGGTGCTTTAGGGCCGCGCAGCCTCTCCGACGCGAAATCTCCTTCATTTGGGAGTGGAACAGGGCGGCGGTCCGGGATGCGACTAGACCATCACCGAGCTCAGGAGCAGGCTCGTCTCACTGTTGATGACGCCATCCAACGACCGGATGCGCGCCAGCACCCGGTCGAAGTGCCCGAGGGTGTCTGTGCGCAGCTCCGCGACCAGGTCCCACGCGCCGTTGGTCGTGTGTAGCGAGTGCACCTCCGGGAATCCGCGGAGCTGACGGATCACGTCGTCGGTGGTGCGCCCCTCCACCTCGATCAGGGCGACGGCACGGATTGTGTCCGGGTCGTTTTCGGCGCGCACTCTGGCCGAAAACCCGAGGATCGTGCCGTTGTCGAGCAGCCGGTCGAGACGGCTGGTCACGGTCGTTCTGGTCACCCCCAGCTCCCTGGCGAGAACAGCCACAGGCTCGCGGGCGTTGGTCCTCAGCAGTCCGATGAGACGTCGATCGAGGTCATCCATTGTCACCATGTGCATATTGTATGTCTTGGATGCGCAAAGAGCACAGAGAGTGCCCCAAAAGCTCACCGAATGGTCATTGTTGCTGCATAGTGCACATTCGTAGGCTGAGCACACGAGTTAAGGGAGAAATCATGGTGCGCTTCGTCGACGTGGGAAACATGAGCCGCTGGATCGCCAGCACCGGTGTCGAGTCGATCATCACCGGCATGGTGGCATACCTCGAAGAGGATTTCGCGCGCTGGCCCATCTTCGACAAGTCCCCGAGGGTCGCGAGCCACTCGCCGCTCGGTGTCATCGAACTCATGCCCACCAGTGACGGCGAGACCTACGCGTTCAAGTACGTCAACGGTCACCCCTCCAACCCGTCGCGAGGCCACCAGACCGTCACGGCCTTCGGCGTGCTCGCCGACGTGAACACCGGCTACCCAACCTTCTGGTCCGAGATGACCCTCCTCACCGCGCTGCGCACGGCCGCGACATCCGTCTTCGCCGCGAAGCTGCTGGCACGGCCAGAGTCGACGGTGATGGCGATGATCGGCACCGGAACCCAGGCCGAATTCCAGGCGCTCGGCTTCCGCGCGGGCCTGGGCATCACCACCCTCCGCGTCTGGGACACCGACCCGGCCGCCCTCGACAAGTTCATCGAAAACGTGTCGCCACTCGGCTTCGAAATCGACCGGGCGACGGATGCCCGTGACGCCGTTCGCGGAGCCGACATTGTCACCACCTGCACGGCAGACAAGACGAACGCGACAATCATCTCGAACGACATGGTTGAGCCGGGCATGCACCTGAACGCGATCGGTGGCGACTGCCCCGGCAAGACGGAGCTGGATGCGGCCATCCTGCGTCGCTCGGATGTGTTCGTCGAGTTCCCCGAGCAGACCCGCATCGAGGGCGAGATCCAGCAGGTCGAGGCTGACTTCCCGGTCACCGAACTCTGGCGCGTGCTGGTCGGCGAAGCCGAGGGCCGCACGAGCGCCGAGCAGGTGACGGTCTTTGACTCCGTCGGTTTCGCGATCGAGGACTTCTCCGCCCTCCGCTACGCCCGCGATGCCGTCGACGGCACCGACTTCTTCACCGATGTCGACCTGATCGCCGAGCCCGCCGACCCGAAAAACCTTTACTCGCTGGTCGCCGCGGCGGCCGTCGTCAGCGCCTGACACGTCCATGAGTGTTCAGTGCCCCTCGGCGGTCGTGCTCATCCGGCCACACCACTTCTGCCCCAACCCTGCCACCGCGGCCGACAACGCGTTCCAGTCGATCGACCCGACGCGCAGCGCTGAGCAGATCGCGGCGGCGGCGTTCGAGGAGAGCACGCGGCTCGCCGAGACGCTGGAGGCCGCCGGGATCCAGGTACTGATGTTCGAGGACACCGAGAACGTGCGTCCAGACAGCGTGTTCCCCAATAACTGGTTCTCGACGCACCCCGGCGGACGCATCGCGCTGTACCCGATGTTCTCGCCGAGCAGGCGCAGCGAGCGCCGGCCGGATGTCATCGACGCACTCAAGGCGCGATTCAGGGTGCAGGACATCATCGACTTCTCCGGCCTCGAATACGACAACATTTTCCTGGAGGGCACCGGCGCGATGGTGCTCGACCACACCAACCGGGTTGCTTACGCCGCGAAGTCGCACCGCGCCGACCCGCTCGCCCTCGAACGGTTCTGCGCGACCTTCGGCTACGAGCCGATGATGTTTGCCGCGAGCGACCCGAGCGGCACCCCGATCTATCACACCAACGTCATGATGTGCATTGCAACGGATGTCGCCCTCGTCGGGCTGTCGCTCATCGAGGATCCGGCCAGGCGCGCAGAGGTCGCGGAACGCCTCACCGAACCCGGCCGCGAGCTCATCGAGCTGAGCGCCGAGCAGGTGACCGAGTTCGCCGGAAACGCGATCGAACTGCGCTCCCCCGCCGGGCGCATCCTCGTCATGTCCGGACGGGCCGAGGCATCGCTCACGCCAGAGCAGCGCGCCACAATCGAACGCAGCTGCCGCATCGTCGGCGTCGAGATTCCCACGATCGAGCTCGCCGGTGGTTCCGTGCGCTGCATGATTGCGGGCATCCACCTCGATCGGCGGCCGGTCGTGCCCGCGGTCGCTCCCGTCGCGGACCCACCGGTGGAAGCTGTCGCGTTCGCCTAACCTTCGGTCTGCCCTGCCAGCGAGAGGGCCACGCCATCGAGGATGTCGTGCTCACTCGTGGTGACGAACTCGAGCGGGTGCCCGGCGGCGGTCGTGGCATCCGCGACCCTCTGCAGCACCGTGGACCAGATGACCGCGCCCACGCCGATGACGTCGACCCGACCCGGGTGCATGTACGGCAGTGCGGCACGCTCTGCGCGCGGCAGACGACTGAGTGACTCGCACGCGTCAAGGACGACCTGCAGTGGCAGGCGACTGCCGCTGATGACGAGCGGGTCATAGGAATCCAGCGCGAGGGCGTGCGCGGTGATCGTCGTGACGGTGCCTGCCACCCCGATGATCTCGGTGGTGCGCGACACGTCGACGATGGCCGTCGCAGCATCCAGCGCCGCAGTGACATCGCGACGGATGCTGGCGAGCTCTGACTGCAGCGGCGGGTCGCTGCGCACGTGGCGCTCGGCGAGGCGCACGCATCCGACATCCATCGAGAAGGCGGAATCCGGCGCGCTTGAGCCCAGCACCAGCTCGGTCGACCCACCGCCGAGGTCGACGACGAGGTGCTGCGTCGTGGCGGCCGCCGGCTCCGGGAGCGCCGTGAGCGCACCCCGGAACGACAACGCCGCCTCCTCAGTGCCGGGAATGACCTCCGCCGGCACGCCCAGGATCGCCGCGACGGCGTCGGTGAACTCGGCGCGGTTTGCGGCATCCCGCGTCGCCGAGGTCGCCACAAACCGGATGCGCTCCACCCGATGCTCGCGGCACAGCTCCGCGTACTCTCGCACAGCGGCGAGGGTGCGCTCAAGCGCCTCGGCAGCGAAGCGACCGGTGCGATCCACGCCCTCTCCCAGCCGCACCAGTCGAAGCGTGCGCACCACGTCTCGCAGTTGGCCCTGCTCGTCGATGTCGGCGATGAGCAGCCGGATTGAGTTCGTTCCGCAATCGAAGGCGGCAACACGGGTCATTGGGAGCTCCCGCCGCGGGTGGGGAGCGTGAGCCGCACGACCGGAATTTCCGGGTTTGCGGTGCCCGCCAACTCCCCCATCAGGGCATTCAGCTGCTGCCACGCCTTGGGATGTTCGAGCGCGTATCCCGCGAGCGCTCGCCGGGCTGACTCGTCATCCAGAATTTCCGAGACCGCGGGGGAACGGCGGATACGACCGATGCTGACGAAACACTGCGCATTCGCGCGCAGGTTCTGCAGCCACTGTGACCGGGTGCCGAAGCCGGACGCGACCAGAATCTCGTTCGGAGTCGGTCGCGACACTGTCTCGAGGACGACATACCGCGCCTTACCGGAGGTGCGCCCGATGTGCTCCAGCAGCAGCAAACGCTCGCCGAAGAGGAAGCCGAGACCAATGCGGAACATCCCGATGGGGGCGCGCATCAGCCATCGTGTTCGCAGGAGCCGAGCGGCGACAGACATGCATTCAGCATGTCACGCGGGGATCCAGTGCCGTTGGTCAGCCGATAACGCCCGGCAAACACGTCCACAGTGTGGGTCCCGAAGCATTGACGGAGGCGCTGGAAATCACGGCCCCGTCCATCGTCACCGTGCAACTTGCCTGAACGCCGGATTCAACGAAGAACGAAAGACCCCAGCCGTCTTTCAGAGGATCGCCACCGACCGGAACTACCGCGGAACGGGTCCACGGTGCCGTTACCCACTTCAAGTCCTGGCTCTCACCCTGTATCCACAATTTGGAGTTGCTCGACGACGGATCGCCGCCCGCCGTCCAGTACGAGACCTGGGCGAAACCAGACGAACTTGTCACCGAGAACGTCACCAGGTGCTCACCTGGTGCAGGAACCGGCAGGACATCCGGTGCCGGCGCGGGTGCCGGTGCGGGTGCCGGTGCTTCGACCGAGGGCACTGACGTGGGTGCCGGACCGGTGTCGCCCTCCGACACCTCCATGGGCAAGGTGGGGCTCGGAGTTGGTGTGGCGGTTGGAGTCGGCGAAGCGGTTGGAGTCGGCGACGCGACCGCCGCTGAGTCGAGAGCGGATGGCTGCCCCGCCACCGCGACCGCGACCGAACCCCCGACACCGAGTGCAATCACGCAGGCAACAGAGATCACTGTAACCAGATTTTTTCTCATGACTCCACGGTATACCCGCACCGATCCGAAGCCTAGGGATCCGACGCCCTACTCCCGGCCGTCCTCAAGCGGGATGAGCATGGTGCGGAACGGGCCCGCCTCGGCGTGGAGACCCCAGATGCGGTCGGCGACGTCGTCGATTCCGTTGGGTAGCTGAAGCTTGGGGATGCCGCCTGGAATCACCAGCTGGCTGACGCGGATGCCCTCATCCTCGAGTGCGTCGTGCAGCATTTCGCCGTATGCGCTCTCGGCGGGGAACGCGACCGAGGTGCCCGCGAAGCCGGCGCGGGCCTTCACCGAGGTGCCGCCATTGATCAGGATGACGCTGCCATCGCCCGTCTCACGCATCGCCGGCAGCACCGCACGCACCGCGTGGATGAGCCCGAGCGCGGAGAACTGCATCGCCTCAAGCGCCAGCTCCGGAGTCAGGTCGAGCACCGGCTTCAGGTAATCGCGCGACGGAAGCGGGCTGTACTGCAGCACCGTGATGGGCCCGAGCTCCGCCGCGGCGCGCGCGAGAGCGTTTTCGAGTTCCGCGGGCACCTTGACGTCAGCCGCGAAACCGCTGGCGGTCACGCCATCCGCACCAAGCTCCGCGGCCATGGCGTCGAGCTTCGACTGGTCGCGCGAGATGAGGGCGATCGAAAAACCTTCACGACCGAAACGGCGGGCAACCGCCGCTCCGAGGCCAGGCCCGGCTCCGATGATGGCAATGACGGGCATGACTACTCCTTGGGTCGATAGTGGCATGGTCTTTCCAGTCTGCCTTGTCGCGAGGGAGCGATGCGACGCGTCAGCGCCAGCGCCCGCAGAGGAGACAACTTTGGCGCCTTAGGTTGCCGCTGGCCCCCGCTGACGAAGCCGTGTCGATGATTCGATGACGCGCTGGGTCGTGGCCAGAGCCCAGCCTGTCCACAACACGATGGCGGCGAGCTTCGACGCGTCCTCGTGCAGCAGCAAACTCCCGTTGGCCACGATGTCTGCAACCACGGCGTGCCCGAAGAAGGCAGCACAGAGCACGAGAACAGGCAGCAGCGGGTCGTGCAGCAGCTCCCGCCGAAACATGATCACCCAGGCAATTGCGAGCGAGAACCACAGCAAAAGGAGCCACTCCTCGCCGAATGTGATTGCTCCATCGTGGATCATGAAAAGGTCGTCGACGCCGAGCAGGAAGGACAACGACGCAACCGCACCTGTGAAGACGACGCTTCGCCAGTGTCGAGAGCCAGCGCCGACCTGGGCGGCAACGAGCAGCGCAGCCGCGCTGACAAACCATCCGACGATTCCGATATTGGAGATCCAGCCCGTGAAGAAGGGCAGGGGAAGTCCATCCCGAGCCACGGCCGCAACGTCGCGGATGGCGAGCTTGAGCACCGGAAATGCCTCGATCGCAGCGGTCAAACCAATCGCCACACCGCTGGATGCCGCAAAGGCAATCCAAAAGATGCCCCAATGTCGCGGGGCCCGGTACCACGGCGCGACAGTCTGATCCGCGGCGGGTCGCCGCCCAGCGCCGGTCAGCATGAGCGCACCATCCTCACTCTGGAATCCGGGAGGTCAGGCAGCATCGGTCTACTTCGTGGCACGCTAGTTATTGAAACGGAACTCGACGACGTCACCATCCTGCATGACATATTCCTTGCCCTCGATGCGCGCCTTGCCCTTGGCGCGGGCCTCGGCGATGGAGCCGGTCTCGACGAGGTCGGCGAAACCGATCACCTCAGCCTTGATGAAGCCCTTCTCGAAGTCGGTGTGGATGACGCCAGCGGCCTGCGGAGCCTTCCAGCCCTTGCCGATCGTCCAGGCGCGCGACTCTTTCGGGCCGGCCGTGAGGTAGGTCTGCAGACCGAGGGTGTCGAAGCCGATACGGGCGAGCTGGTCGAGCCCGCTCTCCTCCTGGCCGGTGCTCGCCAGGAGTTCCGCCGCGTCCTCCGGGTCGAGGTCGATGAGCTCAGACTCGAGCTTGGCATCGAGGAAGATGGCCTTGGCCGGAGCGACGAGGGCCGCGAGTGTGGCGAGAGCCGCGGCATCCTGAAGCACATCCTCGTCGACGTTGAAGACGTAGATGAACGGCTTCGTGGTCAGGAGGCCCAGCTCGCGGATCGGCTCGGTGTCGATGGTGGATGACGACAGCGGGTTGCCCTCGTTCAGGAACTTCTGTGCGGCCAGCGCGGTCTCGAGAACGATCGGCTCGGCTCGCTTGGTCTTGACCTCTTTCTCGTACCGCGCGACAGCCTTCTCGAGGGTCTGCAGGTCGGCGAGGATCAGCTCGGTGTTGATGGTCTCCATGTCGGAGGCGGCGTCCACCTTGCCATCGACATGGATGACGTCGGGGTCGGCGAAGCCGCGGATGACCTGCGCGATCGCGTCTGCCTCGCGGATGTTGGCGAGGAACTTGTTCCCGAGCCCCTCCCCCTCCGACGCACCCTTGACGATGCCGGCGATGTCGACGAACGAGACGGGGGCGGGCAGGATGCGCTCGCTGGAGAAGATGCCGGCCAGAACGTCCAGGCGCTTGTCTGGCAGGTTCACCACGCCGACGTTCGGCTCGATGGTGGCGAACGGGTAGTTCGCCGCCAGCACCTGGTTCTTGGTGAGAGCGTTGAAGAGCGTCGACTTGCCGACGTTCGGAAGACCGACGATTGCGATAGTGAGAGCCACGGGGGTCAATCGTACCGGGCTGCGGCGGGGGCCGCTCCCGTCGCGGGACCTGCTGCCGCGCCATCCATTCGCCGACCTTGCGCAAACAGTCGTTATGGCGCCGCCGGTAGCGGCAATCTGCGCAATCTCGGCGGCGTGAGCGGCGGCGTGGGGTGGCGTGGGCGGTGGGCGGTGGTCGCACGCGCTCCAGCGCGGGGGCAGTGACCTGGATGCCGCGGCGACGGGCCCACAGCGTGCTGATGCCGGCCGCCGCCAGGCACAGCGCCATCGGGATCAGCATGAACGGGCCGCCGGTACCGGCGCTGCGGTCGATGCCCTGGTCGAGCTGGCCGAGCAGCACCGCGGGCAGGAAGATGAGCACGTTGTTGGTCGCGTGAATCAGGATGGGCGCCTCCAGCCCGCCGGTGCCCCGCGCCGCCAGCGACATGGATGCCCCGAAGACGAAGTAGTACGCGATGAGCCACGGGTCGCCCGCCAGGTGGGCCAGCGCGAAGAGGGATGACGCGATGAGGGTCGAGACCACGAAGCCGGCGATCGGATTCTCGAACCACGACCCTGCCGCCCGCTGCACGAGACCGCGCGCGCCGAACTCCTCCCCGGCCGCCTGCAGCGGGGTGGTGAGGATCACGATGGCGAGCATCGCCAGCACGGTGCCGTCGACTCGCACCCCGTCGACAGGTTCGATGAGGAAGCTGCCGCCGATGTAGACGACCCACACGGGGACGATGATGAGGGCGAGCCTGCCCATCCATCGCCACCGGAAGCGGCCGGCGACCGAGGCGAGCGTGCCGACGCGTGCGCCAAAGAGCCACCGATGCAGCCCCATCGCCAACGGGATCACCAGTGCGAGCGAGATGTTGGTCGTGAGCAGGATTACCGGGGTAAATGGCACGGTTCCGGCGTCGAGCTGTTCAAGGGTGATGTTGCCCCGCGTGACCTCGATCACGATGCCGAGGCCGCCGACGACGACCTGCAGCAGCAGGAATCCGATGACCAGCAGCACGATCGCGACGACGCCGCGCCAGGCTCCCCGGATCCGGCTGAGCGCGCGATCGTAGGTGACGCGTTCGGCGGCGGGATCCAGTGGTTCGCTCATCACCTCACGCTACCGCGCAGCACGGCGTGGGATCGGCGCCGTGTCCGGGGCCCGTGCGACCATCGTCTCGTGCCCCTGGATTTCACTGCGATCGACTTCGAGACTGCCAACGGTTCGGCGGCGAGCGCCTGCTCGGTCGGCATGGCGAAGGTGCGCGACGGCCGCGTGGTCGACACCGCATACTGGCTGATCCGGCCACCGCTGGGGCACGACGAGTTTCTCGAATGGAATGTGCGCATCCACGGCATCATGGCGGTGGATGTCGCTGACGCCCCGCTCTGGAGCGAACAACTGTCCGACCTGCTCGAGTTCACCTCCGGCGACCACCTGGTCGCGCACAACGCAGGATTCGACACCGGGGTGATCGCGGCGGCCTGCGCCGCGTCGTTCCAGCCAGTCCCCGCCTTCGACTACCTCTGCAGCCTTCAGGTGGCGCGCAAGACGTACCACCTCGATTCGTACCGGCTGCCGGTCGCGGCGATGGCAGCCGGCTTCGAAGATTTCGAGCATCACAATGCGCTGGCGGATGCCCTGGCCTGCGCCGCGATCATCGTGCACGCCGCGGGGCGGCACGGAGCATCCACCATCGCCGAGTTGAGCGAGCTGAGCGGCTCGACGATCAAGACGCTCAGCCCGAAGCTCAGTTCTGCGGGAACCCGAGGTTGATGCCGCCGTGCGACGGGTCGAGCCACCGGCTGGTGATCGCCTTTTCGCGCGTGTAGAACTGCACGGCCTGCGCTCCGTAGGCTTTGGTGTCGCCGAACAGCGAGTCCTTCCAGCCGCCGAATGAGTAGTAGCCGACCGGCACGGGGATCGGCACGTTGATGCCGACCATGCCGACCTCGATCTCGCGCTGGAACCGGCGGGCAGCTCCGCCGTCGTTGGTGAAGATCGCCGTGCCGTTGCCGTACGGGCTCGCATTGATGATCGCCACACCCTCGTCGTAGGAGGCGACGCGCACGACTGACAGCACCGGTCCGAAGATCTCATGCTTGTAGACATCGGAGTCGGTCGAGACGCCGTCGATGAGGGTCGGTCCGAGCCAGAACCCGTCGGTCCCGCCGTCGGCCTTCACACCGCGACCGTCGACGACGACGGTTGCACCGTCAGCCGTCGCGATGTCGATGTATGAGGCGACCTTGTCGCGGTGCTCCTTGGTGATGAGCGGCCCCATGTCGCAGCCGCGGGTGCCGTCGCCGACCGTGAGGCCCGCGAGACGTGAGGTGATCTTCTCGATGAGCTCATCGGCGACGGGCTCAACGGCCACGACGACCGAGATCGCCATGCAGCGCTCGCCGGCCGAACCGAATCCGGCGTTGACGGCCGAGTCCGCGACAAGGTCGAGGTCGGCATCCGGCAGCACCAGCATGTGGTTCTTTGCTCCACCGAGGGCCTGCACGCGCTTGCCGTTCTTCGCGGCGTTCTCGTAGATGTACTTGGCGATGGGGGTCGAGCCGACGAACGAAACAGCCGAGATGTCTTTGTGCTCGAGCAGGGCATCCACTGATTCCTTGTCGCCGTGCACGACGTTGAGCACGCCGTCTGGCAGGCCGGCCTCCTGCAGCAGTTTGGCCATCCAGATCGCGGCGGACGGGTCTTTCTCCGAGGGCTTCAGGATGACGGTGTTGCCGGCGGCGATCGCCACGGGGAAGAACCACAGCGGCACCATGGCCGGGAAGTTGAATGGGCTGATGATGCCGACGACACCGAGCGGCTGCTTGACCGAGTACACGTCGACGCCGGTGGAGACGTTCTCGCTGTGCTCGCCCTTCATCAGGTGAGGGATGGATGTCGCCCACTCGACGACCTCCATTCCGCGCGCGACCTCGCCGAGAGCGTCGGAGGTGACCTTGCCGTGCTCGTTGGTCAGGATCGCGGCCAGCTCCGTCTTGCGCGCATTCAGCAGCTCGCGGAAGCTGAACATGATCGACTGGCGCTTGGCCAGCGAGGTTTCTGCCCAGGCGGGGAAGGCCGCCTTGGCCGATGCCACGGCGGTGTCGACGTCGGCAACTGTCGCGAGTCTGACCTCCCGCGAGACTGTGCCTTCTGCTGGGTTGTACACGGGCGAGGTTCGGGTCGAAGTGCCTGCGAAGGAGGCGCCGCTCACCCAGTGATCAAGAATGTCCATGCCCCCAGTGTGAACTGTCGGCCATCTGCATTCAAGGGCTATTAGTGCACACTGGATCTGCGTTATCGCACAGGCGGCAGAAGTTCCTTTGCGCGCGAACGCACCTCCTGCTTGAGGGCGTCGCGCACCAACCGCACCGCGTCGACCGACAGGCTGTCCCGGCGCACCGACAGCGAGAACTGCAGCCGGAAATCGACCTCCTTCGGCAGCACGCCGACCAGACGGTCATCCGGCTCGCCCATGAATGCGTGCAGCAGTCCGATGCCCGCGCCCTGCCGGGTCGCCTCCAGCTGCGCGAAGACGTTCGTGGAACCGAAGCCAACGCGCATGCCACTGAGAACTGGGGCCAGATCGAGGTCGCGCACGGTGAGCAGGGCATCCACATAGAAGATGAGTGGATGCCGCTCCAAGTCGGCCAGCGACTCGATGGGTGGGTGCGCAGCCAGGTACGACGGCGCCGCGTACAGCCGCAGCGCATACGGCGCGAGAGGCTCGGCGGTCAGCCTCGAGCTCGCCGCTGACCCGATGGTCACGGCGATGTCGTAGCCGGAACCGCGCAGGCTCAGCGGGCTGGTGGATGTGACGAGCTCGATGGCGATTCCGGGGTGCTGTGCCTGCACCCGCACGAGGCATGGCGTGACGAAGGTGGTCGCAAAGCCCTCGGGAGCCACGATCCGCACCGTGCCTCGCACGCCGTCGCTGCCGCCGGAGGCGGCGCCCAGCACCTGTTCGACGACGTGTTCGAGCGGTGCGGCCCTGGCCGCGACATCCCGCCCGATCGCCGTCAGTTCCCAGCCGTCGGCCCCACGGTCAAGAAGACGCACGCCGAGCGCGGACTCCAGCCTGTCGAGCCTGCGGCGCACCGTGGTGTGGTCGACCCCGAGCAGGGTGGCGGCCGACACCAGCCGGCCCGAGCGCGCCACGGCGAGAAGGTAGCGCAGGTCGTCGGTGCTCACATCCAGCGGGTCGGGCGCCTGGGAGCTCATGAACTCACCATAGTGTCGGCTGCGCCGGTGATTCGCAGCCAGCGATTGTCTGCGGCCAGTGCGACACTTCGTGCATGGAACCCACCATGACCCTCATCCTCGGCATCGCGATCGGCATCGCCATTGGTCTCGCGCTCGGCGTGACGATCGCACGCAGGCGAACGACGGCCCTCGACCCGGCCCTCGTTGAGGCCAGGCACGCGGCAGCGCTGAGCGCGCTGCAGGCCAGTGAGCGCGCAGTGCAGTCCTCCCTCATGGCCGACTTCGCCGCCATGCAGGCCAGGGCAGACGCCCTCGGCGAGCAGGTAGACGCCATGCGCGTGCAGCATCGCGATGTCATAGAGCGCCAGCGAGTGGATGCCCAGGCTCAGGTCGATCGCGACCAGCGCGAGTCGCGCGTGCTGCAGGCGCTCACCCCCGTGCAGGAGACCCTGCGCACCATGCAACTGAAGGTCAGCGAGCTGGAGACTCAGCGCAGCCAGCAGTACGGCGAGCTCGCGGAACAGCTCAAGCAGACGCAGGTCGCCGGTGAGCAGATTCGCGTGACGACCGAGTCGCTCGCCTCAGCGCTGCGCAGCAACTCCACCCGAGGCGTGTGGGGCGAGACCCAGTTGCGCAACGTGGTTCAGGCCGCCGGCCTCATCGAGCGCGTCGATTTCGACTTGCAACACAGCATCTCGAGCGATTCGGGCGCTGGTCGGCCCGACATGGTCGTGCATCTTCCCGGCGGCAAAAACATCGCCGTCGATGCCAAGGTGCCGTTCAACGCCTATCTCGAGGCGAGCCAGATTCCGGTCACGGCAAGTGGCGACGAGGGTGCGCGGCGCGACGCTCTCGTCAAACAGCACGTGAAGGCGTTGCGCAGCCACATCGACGCCCTCGCCAGCAAGGCCTATTGGGCGGGGCTCGATGCGTCTCCCGAGCTGGTTATCGCGTTCATCCCGAGCGAGTCGCTCGTGTCGTCCGCTCTCGAGGCCGACCCCGGCATCATGGACTACGCCTTCGGCAAGCGCGTGGCACTCGCCTCCCCCGTCACCCTGTGGTCGGTGCTGAAGACCATCGCCTTCTCCTGGCAGCAGGACGTGCTCACCGACCAGGCTAAGACCCTGTTCGACCTCAGCAAAGAGCTGTACCAGCGGCTGGCGACGCTGTCGGATCACGCCGACAAACTGCGCCGCTCCATCGACTCGACGGTCAACAGCTACAACCAGTTCGCGAACTCGCTCGAGTCGCGCGTGCTCGTCACCGCGCGAAAGCTCAACGCGCTCGACGAATCCAAGGTGATCGGCCCAGCCGCGACCCTCGAGCAGTCAGCGAGGCAGCTGACCGCGGTCGAGTTCGAGCACGCCGGCGTCAGCTGACCCGACGGGCTCCGCGGTGCGGGCCGCCCGGCGCTGACGCGACTCCGCGACCTAGTGGTCGAGCCACTTCTCGGCGAGGTGGTCGGCGTGCACCCGGCGGATCGTCCCCGAATGCGATCGCAGCACGATGCTTTCGGTGCGGATGATCGGACCGAGGCGCTTCACGCCGCCGACCAGGTTGCCGTCCGTCACGCCGGTGGCCACGAAGAAAGTGTTGTCACTGGTGACCAGTCCGTCGGCGTCGTAGACGTGGTCGAAGAGGAGTCCCGCATCCATTCCGCGCTGACGCTCGTCGTCGGTCTGGGGGTAGAGCATCGTCTGCATGTAACCGTCGACTGCTTTCACGGCACAGGCCGTCGCGACACCCTCCGGGCTGCCCCCGATCCCGACGCACATGTCGATGCGCGTGCCGTACAGGCAGGCGTTGATGCCGCCGGCGACATCGCCGTCCAGCATCAGTCGCGTGCCGGCGCCGGTAGCGCGAATGTCCTGGATCAGCTGCTCGTGGCGTGGTCGGTCGAGCACCGCGACGACGATTTCGTCGACCGGCTTGCCTTTCGCCTCGGCGAAAGCGCGGATGTTCTCACCGATCGGCCGACGAATGTCGATCACCCCGCGGCCCTCACCACCGGTGACGATCTTGTCCATATAGAAGACGGTGGATGCATCGAGCATGCTGCCGCGGTCGGACACCGCAATCATGGAGATTGCGTTCCGTCGCCCGGCGGCGGTCAGCGAGGTGCCGTCGATCGGGTCGACCGCAATGTCACACGCCGGGCCGCGCCCGGTGCCGACATGCTCGCCGTTGAACAGCATCGGGGCGTTGTCTTTCTCGCCCTCACCGATGACGACCAGCCCGTCGAAGTTGACCGTACCGAGAAATTTGCGCATCGCGTCAACGGCGGCGCCGTCTGCGCCGAGCTTGTCGCCCTTGCCGATGAAGGGCACAGCGCGGATGGCCGCAGCTTCGGTTGCGCGCACCAGCTCGAGAGCGAGGTTACGGTCTGGGTTCTCGAACAGCGTGCCGGTTTCTGTACTCACCTAAGGCATCCTTCGTAAATAGTCGACTGGGGACGCGCCGGTGGTGGTCGGCACGCCCCCAGCCTAGCTGGCCCGGAACCGCTAGATTCCGACCGCGCTCACAATGAACCACAGCACGCTCACCAGCAGGAATCCTGCGACGCCGAGCACGGTGGTCAGCACCGTCCAGCTGCGCAGTCCGTCTGCAACGCTCAGCCCGAGGTAGCGGGTGACGACCCAGAAACCAGAGTCGTTCACGTGCGAGAGCCCCAGGGCACCGAACGCGATCGCGAGAGTGATGAGAGCGATCTGCACCGTCGAGTAGTCGGTGCCCGCGACAGTTGCCGCCAGCAATCCACCGGTCGTGAGAATGGCCACCGTTGCCGAACCCTGCGACGCGCGCAGAGTCAAGGAGATGAGGAATCCAAGCAGCAGGATCGGCAGGCCGGTCGCGGTCATCGTCTCGGCCAGTGCCTTGCCGACGCCGCTCTCGGTGAGCACGCGCGCGAAGGCTCCACCGGCGCCCGTTACCAGGATCACGATTGCGGCCGGCGGGAGAGCCGCTTCCATCACTTCGCCGGTGTGGGCAAGCGACCATCCACGGCGAACCGTCAACAGGAAGAACGCGAGGGTGAGCGCGACCAGCAAGGCGAACACTGGCGCACCGATGAAGGCAAAGAACGGACGCAGTGCATCTCCGGCGGGAAGCACTGTGGCTGCCACGGTGCCCGTCATGATCAGCGCGAGCGGGACGATGATGAGGGTCATGATCGTGCCAGCAGTCGGCGGCGCTTCGGTCTTGGTCAGCGTTCCGGTGCCGCCTCCGCGGCCGCCACCGAATCCGTCGGTGTCGTTCGAACCAAATTCAGCGAACTGACGAGCCGTCGCCGGCAGCATCGTGAACTCTCGGCGGTTGATGATCTTCGCAACGAAGTGCGCGAGTACGCCAAGGGGAATCGCCACGGCGAGCCCCAGGATGGTCACCCATCCGAGATCGGCTCCGAGGAGCGCTGCGCCGCCGACGATTCCCGGGTGCGGGGGAACAGCAACGTGCACTGCGAGCATGATTCCGGCGACGGGCAGGCCGAACTTGACGGGGTTCACTCCGGCGGCCTTGCAGAAGCCGTAGATGATCGGGACGAGGATGATGAATCCGACATCGAAGAAGACCGGAATAGCAAGGACGAGCGCAGCAGCCGTCAGTGCCGCAGATACCCGCTTCGGGCCGAGAAGGCTCGTGAAGCGACCGGCGAGGCTGGATGCTCCACCCGAGACCTCGATGAGTCGACCCAGCATGGCCCCCAGGGCGACCAGCACTGCGACGGAGCCGAGCGTGCCGCCAAGGCCGGTCGTGATGGCCTGGATGACGCCAAGTCGTTCCGGGGTGTCATCCGTCGCGGCGATCGTCGTCAGCGGGATACCTGCGGCGAGGCCGACCAGGATGCTCACCAACAGCAGTGCCACGAAGGCCTGCACCTTGAATCGAATAATAAGCACCAGCAGCAGGGCTATACCCGCCGCCGCGATCGCGAGTAGTACCGGGGTTTCCATTGTGTTGTCTCCTTTGACGCTGAGTGATTGTAGGAACGGGATTTACGACTGGTGGGGTGCGAGCACGGTGATGATCGCCGAATCGTCGGCGGCGGCTTTGCCCTGCGCCGCGCCGAGCAGATAGAGCTGTTCGGCGGCCGAGGCCAGCGGTGTGGGAAGACCGGAGTTGCGCGCGGCGGAGGTGACGATGCCCATGTCCTTCACGAAGATGTCGAGGCGGCTGAGCACCTCGGCACCGCTCTCGGTGTAGGCCTCAAGCATGCGCGGCCCACGGTTGGCGAGCATGAAGGACCCTGCTGCGCCCGCCGACAGGGTGGCGAGGGTAGTTTCGACGTTCAGTCCCAGAGAGTCAGCCAAAGCGAGAGCTTCGGCTGCTGCTGCAATGTGGATGCCACACAGCAGTTGGTTGACGGTCTTGAAGGCCTGTCCGTCGCCGGCAACGTCACCGATGATTGTGAGGGTCGACGCGAGCAGCTGAAGTACGGGCTGCGCCTTCTCGCGCGCGGCAGGGCTGGCCCCCACCACGATGAGCAGGTCGCCCTCCCCCGCGCGAACTGGTCCGCCGCTGAGTGGTGCGTCGACGAGTTCGATGCCGAACGGCTCAAGCTGAGCGGCCACCGCCTTCACGTCGTTGATGCCGACGGTGCTCGTCATGATCACGACAGAGCCAGGTGTGAGCGCACCGGCAATTCCGGCGTCGCCGAACAGCACGTCACGCAGCTGCTCGCCGTTGCGCACGGCCAGCAGCACCGCGTCGACGCCCGACACTGCTGCTGCTGCGGAGTCGAAGGGGGCGATGCCGGCGTCTTCGGCCAGCGCGAGCCTGGCATCCGCGATATCGAATCCGTGGACCGTCAATTCGGTTGCGAGTCGTGTGGCCATGGGCAGGCCCATTGCTCCGAGTCCGAGAACAGCGACGATGTAGTTGGTCTTCGTTGACATGGGGTTCCTATCTCTATGCGGCGATGCTGGAAAGTGTGCCGACGACCTGCGTGAGCGAGTCGTCGTCGCCGACGTTGCCGGCAAAAACGATGTACGGGATGCCCGTTGCCGGGCCGTCTACTGGCTCCCACAGGGAAACAAGGCCGGGCAGCATCGGGCCACGGACTATGGCGTGACGGATGCCGAGCCCATGTGAAGCGACATCGCTCGAGGTGATTCCGCCCTTGGCGATGACGAAGCGTGGCGGACGAGCGGCGAGCACCCGCTGCACCAGTTCGACGACGGCAGCAGACACCCGGCGAGAGATGTCGAGGCTTTCCTCCGCGTCGTCCGTGCGTCGCAGCATCCTGCTGGTGTGAACGACCACGTCGCCCACAGCCAGGGCCGCAACTGCGGTTTCGACGAGCGCAGCCAGGTGTGACTCGGCCGTGGCCGCATCCAGCACCTGCTCGATGTCAATCTCGAGCACGCCCGCCAGAGGGCGAGCGGCCGTAAGGGAAGTTAGTTGGCGCGTGGTGAGACCGACGTGGGAACCGACGACAATGAGCCCGCCGATAGCGGGTGAGCCCTCGGGTCCGAACACGTCGGCGGCGTCGAGGGGAGATCGCTGCGCCTGGCCGATGCGTGCACGCACGAACGGGGGGCCTACTCGGTAGAGCAGGCTCTTGCCTGACTCTTCTGCGGCAGCGAGGCCAAGCGCCAGGGCGCGGAGATCGTTCTCGGTCACAATGTCGACGACCACAGGAGTCGATTCGCTGAGGTGGGCGAGCGCCGCGACAATGCCGTCGGTTCCACCCCGGACGATGTCGAGTGTCAGAGCGACGACGCCCTCGGCTGCCCAGCGGCCGCCCGATTTCTCTGCCACGTAGTCTCGCAGGTTGGAGCTGCGGTATCCGAAGGTCGCATCGCGAGCAAACTCGGTCTCTGCCACCGGCGTGAGGCCGTCGGGAGTGCGCATGTAGTGCACGGAATCGATCGTGATGCGTCCGGCATCGGGAAAAGCGGGAACGAGAATGACGGCATCCACATCCCCGCCGCCCGCACGGCTGACCGTCTCGGCGATGACGTCGGTCTCGAGTGGGAAGTGGCCTCGCAGCGTGGAGTCGCCTCGGCTCGCGAATGAGACGGTCACTCCGCTCGTGATGGATGCCGCAAGCGCGCCTACGACGATGTCGCGGTTGCGCTGAGCGGCAGCCGCCGGATCCAGGCTGCGTGTGTTGGTGAGTACGTATACCGCTGGCGCTTTCTGCGCGAAAGCCCATGCGAAGTCTGAGGCTTCCCACGATGTGAGTACCGGAAGGTCTGACACGGACTGGGTTCCGGTGGGGTCGTCATCGAGGACGACCAAAACTGTTGCCGCTCGGACTGCCTCACGAGCGACGCGCTGGGGATCGACAAAAACCTCTGCGGGGAACCGTGCCAACAGGGCGCTTTCCTCAATCACCATTTACTCCTTCGTAGACTGATGTCTGACATCTTACAGTCGGCGAAGGCAAAAAAGAAAGACCCCTCGGTCGACGCCCTCGCGAGGGTCGCTATGGGGCCTGAAGGACGTAGCGCCGAAGGTCGTTCGAGGTCTGTGTCATGTGGGAATCCATCGCCAACCGCGCCCTCTCGGGATCACCGCTGCGAATCGCCAGCAGCACAGACTCGTGCTCTGCGATCGCGTGCTGTTGGATTTCAGGAACCGCCGAGGTCTGCTGGCGCTTTTCCCGCATCACTCGGGCCAGCGGGTCGAAGAGCACCCCCACGAAAACATTCCCGGTTGCGCGCAGGATCACGTCGTGGAACGCGATGTCGCCGGCCACGAAAAGCTCGAGATCGTTTGACGCGTTCCCCCGCCGCATGTCGTCCAAATGCACATCGAGCAGCGCGAGATCCGCGTCGGTGCGCCGGGTGGCCGCCAGGGCGGCCGCGCCGGTCTCGATCATGCGCCGAACCTCGACCAGCTGCAGTGACGCTTCTCCCTGTGACGCGCCATGGGAAGCCATCCGCAGCACGGGAGCGAGATCCGTCCACTGAGAGATCGGGGTGACATAGGTGCCGCGGCCGGGAACTACCCGCACTACGTTCTGCGCCTGCAGAGTCTTGAGCGCCTCACGCACCGTCATGCGGCTCACGTCGTACGTCTGGCCGAGTTCGGCCTCCGTCGGCAATGCGGCGTCGACCGCGATCTCTCCGCTGACGATCTGGTCGAGTACGGCATCCGAAACAACACTCACAAGTGACTTGCGCGCCATCGGCTGTGCCCTTTCGTCACGAAATGATCGTCGTAAGTGTATCGGTGCCCACCGAATCGTCCCGCGACGGTGAGCAGGTCGCGCCTCTTCGAGGGGGTGGATAGAATCGACGCGAGCCGGACCAGAGCGGTAATCGGTACCGTACGAGGAGACAACAATGCCAGTCGCAACCCCAGACCAGTACGCCGAAATGCTCGACAAGGCGAAGACTCGCGGGTTTGCGTACCCAGCGATCAACGTCTCGTCGTCATCCACCATCAACTCCGTGCTGCAGGGCCTCAGCGAGGCCGGCTCCGACGGAATCATCCAGGTCACCACGGGTGGCGCAGACTACTTCGCCGGCCAGACGGTCAAGGCACGCGCGTCGGGAGCCCTCGCCTTCGCCGCCTTCGTCACCGAGGTCGCCAAGAACTACCCGGTTACCGTGGCACTGCACACCGACCACTGCCCGAAAGACGCCCTCGATGGTTTCGTCATGCCGCTGATCGCGGCATCCGAGGCTGAGGTCAAGGCCGGCCGCAACCCGATCTTCCAGTCCCACATGTGGGACGGCTCGGCTGTTCCTCTCGCCGAGAACCTGGAGATCGCCAAGACCCTCCTCCCCCGCATGAAGGCAATCAACGCCATCCTCGAGGTCGAGATCGGCGTGGTCGGCGGCGAGGAAGACGGCGTCAGCCACGACATCAACGACAGCCTGTACACGACGCTGGATGACGTCATCGCCACGGTCGACGCTCTCGGCCTCGGCGAGCAGGGCCGCTACATCGCCGCCCTCACCTTCGGAAACGTCCACGGTGTCTACAAGCCCGGAAACGTGAAACTGCGCCCCGAACTGCTCGGCGAAATCCAGGCCGGCATCGCCGCCAAGTACGGCACCGGCTCCAACCCGCTCGACCTCGTGTTCCACGGCGGCTCGGGTTCGACCGATGAGGAAATCGCCACGGCTGTGGCCAACGGCGTCATCAAGATGAACATCGACACCGACACCCAGTACGCGTTCAGCCGCTCGATCGCCGACACCGTCATGAAGAACTACGACGGATTCTTCAAGATCGATGGCGAGGTCGGCAACAAGAAGGTTTACGACCCCCGCGCCTGGGGCAAGACCGCAGAATCGGCGATGGCGTTGCGCGTCATCGAGGCGACCAAGCAGCTCGGCTCGGCCGGCCACTCAGGCAACTAGCGGTTGCGCGATCGTCCCGGCCTGCCGGGGCGATCGCGTCATCCTGCCGATAAAGCTAGGGAGCCGTCGACTGCTGCGCCACGTATTCGGCGAGAGCCGGATCTGACACGACAACCACGAGCAAACACACGGTTACCACGATGATGGCCAGCACGCCAGCCGCGAGCGGAATCCAGAACGCGATCTTGTTCTGACCGAGACGCCACAGCCCCAAACCGATGGCAGCGACCAGCAACACAACCCTGACCACATTGATGGCAACGCCCATGTCGTTGGCGAGCGCATCGTTTGTGAATGTTCCCAGGCCCTGCTGCGCATACACCTCACGCAGGGTCGCGGCAAGATTGCCGAACCTCGAGAACGAGCCAACAACATCAAGGACGCCGGCGATCATCAGCGCCGTGGTGAGCGCAACATCCCAGGTTCGACGTTTGGGCAGCGAGTCCGACGTGCTCGGGGCAGCCTTTGCGCTCGTCTGAGCCACGATCGGATCGGGTGCTGCGGCAGGCGGCACACTGCCGATCGGCGCATACTCGCCGTATTTCGGCCTCGGTCGATCATCAGTCATCAGAAGCTCCGCTGCTCAGCCCGGCCGAGCCTTTCTGCCAGTCGAGCTGACGGATGCGACCACCCAGGGCGCGCTCATCCGGGTTTCCTGCGGCATCCTTGCGAAGCTCTTTCGGCAGCGAGAACATCAGGTCTTCTTCGGCCGTGACGACCTGGCTCACATCCGCATAGCCAGCGTCTGCCAGATCGGCGAGAACCTCCTGGACGAGCACCTCCGGCACGGATGCCCCGCTCGTCACTCCCACCGTTGACACGCCGTCGAGCCACTCCTGCTTGATCTCGCTGGCGTAGTCGACGCGATACGCCGCCGCGGCGCCATACTCGAGCGCCACATCCACGAGCCGGACGGTGTTGGAGCTGTTCGCGCTCCCCACCACGATCACGAGGTCGGCATCCTGTGCGACCTTCTTGATCGCAACCTGGCGGTTTTGGGTGGCGTAACAGATGTCGTCGCTCGGCGGATCCTGCAGATTGGGGAAGCGCTCGCGCAGCAGGCGCACAGTCTCCATGGTCTCGTCGACGCTGAGGGTGGTCTGCGACAGCCAGACGAGGTGATCGGGGTTTTTCACCACGATGTTGGGAACGTCGGCCGGGCTGTTGACCAGGGTGGTGCGCTCGGGCGCGTGGCCCATGGTGCCTTCGACTTCCTCGTGCCCGGTGTGGCCGATCAGGAGGATCTCGTAGTCATCCCTGGCGAACCGTGCGGCTTCCCGGTGCACCTTGGTGACGAGGGGGCAGGTTGCATCGATGGCGTTCAGCTCACGGTCTGCTGCACCCTGGACGACGGCGGGCGAGACTCCGTGGGCGCTGAACACGACGTGGGCACCGATTGGCACCTCGGCCACCTCGTCGACGAAAATGGCACCCTTTTGCTCCAGCGTCGACACGACGTGGATGTTGTGGACGATCTGTTTGCGCACGTACACGGGAGCGCCGTAATTCTCGAGCGCCTTCTCGACCGCGACTACGGCCCGGTCGACTCCTGCGCAGTAACCGCGCGGCGCGGCCAGCAACACCCTCTTGCCGCCCGCGACGGGCCTGTCCTTGAGACGGTTTCGCAGGGCGGGAACACGCGGCATCTCGAGATCCGAGACATTGCCGTTCGAGATGGTGGTCACACAGGCGATTCTACCGGGGACAGGCTGGGAGCGTTCTGGCGTCCGGGGCTCCGGCTACCCTTGGCAGCATGTCGATCGAGCTCCCCCCGCCCACAGCCGATGCGCCATGGGGAGTCGCCGTCTTCGCTGGCAAGATCCGCGGCTGGATCGAACGACTCGGCACCGCGTGGGTCGAGGGCGAAATCACCCAGTGGGGTGTCTCCGGCGGCAACGTGTACGGAAAACTCAAGGACGTCGACGAAGACGCGACAATCTCGTTTACCATCTGGTCGTCGGTCAAGGCGAAACTTCCCGCCGACCTGAAGCAGGGCGATCGCGTCGTCGCCCTCGTCAAACCGAACTACTGGGTTAAGGGCGGAACCCTCTCGATGCAGGTCTTCGAGATGAAGCATGTGGGTCTCGGCGACCTGCTCGAGCGCCTCGAACGACTGCGCCAGAAGCTTCTCGCCGAGGGTCTGTTCAACCGTCGTCGGCCACTCCCCTTCCTCCCCGGCTGCATCGGGCTCGTCACCGGCAAAGACAGCGACGCCGAAAAGGATGTGCTGCGCAACGCGCAACTGCGCTGGCCTGCCGTGAGGTTCAGGGTTGTGCACGCGGCGGTGCAGGGCGACAGGGCCGTGGGCGAGGTCATCTCGGCCATGCGCACGCTTGACGCCGACCCTGACGTCGACGTCATCATCGTGGCGCGCGGCGGCGGTGACTTCCAGAACCTGCTGGTCTTCAGCGACGAGACACTGCTGCGGGCAGCCGCATCGCTGTCGACTCCGTTGGTCAGCGCGATCGGGCATGAGGCAGACCGACCGATGCTCGACGATGTAGCCGACCTGCGGGCATCCACCCCCACCGACGCCGCAAAGCGAGTTGTACCGGACGTCAGCGACGAACTTGCGAGAGTTCAGCAGGCCAGAAGCGGGATGAGGCTCAGGATCACGCAGCGCATCTCGACCGAGGTCGACCGGCTGGGCACGCTCCGGTCACGACCTGTTCTTGCCACTCCCGCGTCGATGATCGATTCACGCTCTGAAGAACTGACCCGGTATGTCGCCCGCAGCCACGAGCTCATCGAGCGTCGACTCGAACGTGCGCATACCGGCGTCGCCGAGCTGACGGGCCAGCTGCGTGCACTGTCTCCGCAGCGCACCCTCGAACGCGGCTACGCAATCGCTCAGCGCCCCGATGGCACGGCGGTTCGCGACGCTGCAGACGCGCCGGTCGGCACGCAGCTGGTGCTGACTGTGGCGGTCGGCAAGCTGGCCGCGACGGTCATCGATTCGGGCGGCGGCCAGCCCTCTGCACAGAAACCGGTCGACGCAGCCGGTGACTCCGGTCGCGGATAGACTGAAATTGTGGCTGCCGAACCGAAAAACGACATAAGCGAGTTCAGCTATGAACAGGCTCGCGATGAGCTGATCCGCGTAGTCGGCGAACTCGAGCAGGGATCATCCAGCCTCGAACAGTCGCTGGCACTCTGGGAGCGCGGCGAGGCTCTTGCCACCCGCTGCGAGGAATGGCTTATCGGTGCGCGAGCCCGGCTGGATGCCGCCCGCGGCTCAAGCGCCACCACCGACCAGGCCTGACGATCACCGTGGCTTCCAAGAAACCCGCAATCGTCGCTGAGCTCGGCCGGCCAGAGACAGCCGAAGAAACGGCACAACGCAAGGCCGAGAACTCCCGCAAGCATCGCGCGAACCAGACGGCGTTGAATCTGATCGGCGCCACAGTCGCGTCGCTCGCCATCGTTGCTTTTCTCATCATCGTGGTCGTGCGCCCCACTCCCGCGCCCGCGGAATCCATCGACTACGAGACGATCGCCAGCCAGGCCCAGGTCAACTCGCCGGAGCCGCTGCTCGCGCCAGCTCTGCCCGACACGTGGACGGCCAACGATGCCCGCTTCGAAACGACGGAGCAGGTTCCCACCTGGTACATCGGGTTCATCACCCCCGACACGCAATTCATTGCGCTGAACCAGGGAATCGACGCCAACCCGACCTGGCAGGCGGCAATTCTCAACAACGCCAGGGAGACCGGATCCGTCACGATAGACGGCGTTACGTGGTCGGAATTCGACCAGCGGGATTCCCGCTCGCCCGGCAACTTCGCGTACTCGCTCGTCACCATCACGGGAGGCAGCACGATCGTGCTGCACGGCACCGCCGATGACGCGGAATTCGTAGCTCTCGCCACTACGATCGCTGCTGAGGTGAATGCACAATGACCGACAACGCATCAGCAACCGCAACCGCACCAAGGCGTAGCCCGGCCAAGGTCTGGGCAGAGATGCTGCGCGGAAACGAGCGATTCGTGCGAGGTGAGCCGCGGCATCCACGCCAGGACGTCGAGCGACGCGAAGCCCTCGTCGAGCAGCAGACTCCGCACGCGGCGCTCTTCGGATGCAGCGACTCGCGACTGGCCGCCGAGATCATCTTCGACAAAGGCATCGGCGATCTTTTCGTCGTGCGAAACGCGGGCCAGGTCATCTCCAGCTCCGTAATTGGATCTCTGGAATACGCGGTGAGCGTCCTGGACGTGCCACTGATCCTCGTGCTCGGCCACGACAGCTGTGGCGCTGTGCGCGCCGCCATCGACTCGCAGGGAGCCGACGCACCGGTGCTCCCGCCGCACATCACGAACCTGATCTCGAAGATCATTCCCGCGGTGCGACGGGTGGGCGGCAGCGCAGACCCACTCGACGTCAGCAATATAGATGCACAGGATGTCGGTCGCGAGCACCTTCGAGATACCATCGCCGAACTGCTCGAGAGCTCAGAACTCATCAGCGACGCTGTTGCCGCCGGTACGCTGGCTGTGGTGGGCGCGAACTATCGCCTGCTCGAAGGCCAGGCCGTTCCCGATGTCATCGTCGGCACGGTCTGACCAGCAACAACATCCCCAACGCCCCAGAGAAGGACGACACAGCGCCGTGAACAGCTCCATAACCCCAGACGGACAGTTCAGGATCGAACACGACACCATGGGCGAGGTGCTGGTGCCCGTCGCAGCGATCTACGGCCCCCAGACCCAGCGGGCTGTCGAGAACTTCCCCATCTCGGGAGCAGGACTTGAGCCAGCTCACATTGTCGCTCTCGCCAGGATCAAGCGGGCTGCCGCGATCGTCAACGGCGAGCTGGGCATCCTCGACTCCGGCGTTTCGGCCGCGATCGTCTCGGCCGCAGACACCCTCATCGCCGGATCGCACCACGACCAGTTCCCCGTAGACATCTACCAGACCGGCAGTGGCACATCGTCGAACATGAACATGAACGAGGTGCTCGCAAACCTCGCGACCGAGTCTCTCGGGTCTGCCGTGCACCCCAACGACCACGTCAACATGTCCCAGTCGTCAAACGACGTGTTCCCCACCTCGGTGCACCTCGCGGTGACCGGAGCCCTGCTGCACGACCTCATCCCCGCTCTTGAGCACCTCGCCGCGTCCCTCGAGGTCAAGGCGGTGCTCTGGAAAGACGCCGTCAAGGCCGGGCGGACCCACCTGATGGATGCCACCCCGGTCACCCTCGGCCAGGAGTTCGCAGGATACGCCCGCCAGATACGTCTCGGCATTGAGCGCGTCAACTCGACGATCGTGCGCGTCGCCGAGGTTCCCCTCGGCGGCACGGCCACGGGTACCGGCATCAACACTCCCGCCGGATTCCCGCAGCGCGTCATCGCTGTGCTCGCCGAAGACTCGGGCCTGCCCGTCACCGAAGCACTGGACCACTTCGAGGCTCAGGGTGCTCGTGACGGCCTCGTCGAGGCATCGGGAGCTCTCCGGGTGCTTGCGGTCTCGCTCACCAAGATCTGCAACGACCTGCGCTGGATGGGATCAGGGCCAAACACCGGTCTCGGTGAGCTCAACATCCCCGACCTGCAGCCCGGCTCATCCATCATGCCCGGCAAGGTCAATCCGGTGATCCCTGAGGCCGTGTTGATGGTCTGCGCGCGCGTGATCGGCAACGACGCGACGATCGCCTGGGGCGGCGCATCCGGTTCCTTCGAGCTGAACGTGGCCATCCCGGTGATGGGAACCGCGCTGCTCGAGTCGATTCGCCTGCTGGCGAACTCATCAGTGGCCCTCGCCGACAAGACGATCGACGGGCTCGAAGCGAACCTGGAGCGCGCGCGGGCGTTGGCCGAATCGTCGCCATCGATCGTGACCCCGCTCAACAAGATCATCGGCTACGAGGCCGCGGCGAAGATCGCCAAGCACTCCGTCGCCAAGAGCCTCACCGTGCGCGAGGCCGTCATCGACCTCGGCTTCGTCGAGCGCGGAGAGGTCACTTTGGAGCAGCTGGATGTGGCCCTCGACGTCATGTCGATGACCCACCCCGGCTAGACCGCGCGCAGCACCGGCGCGCCAATGGTCAGCGCCGGAGTAGCTATTCGATGATCCCGACCTCAGGTACCGGGTCGCCCGCCAGGTTCTGCACCACCCGGTCGCCGACCGGGCCCGCGAGTTCGATCGGGATGAGCACGGAGCTGGTCACGGCGCCTTCTGTCGCGCATCCCGCAACATGGTCCGGAGGGTTGCCCGAGAGCGAATCGGGGCGGCCGTAGTAGACGGCGATCTTGATGTCCGTCTCGCTCTCGATCACGACGAGTTCCCTGGGGATGCACAACAGCGGTCCCCTGACGTTGACGACCAGGCTGGCGGATCCCGTGGCCGACACGTCCGAGCGCGCGGTCGAACCGATGTAGCCGGGCACACGGGTATCGCCCAGCATCGAAAATTTGGGCAGCAGACGCAGATAGGCCGGCCGAGCGTCGTCAAGGTTCTGGAAGCCCAGCGGGGCCTCCTCCACGAGTCCCTCTGGCGGCGTGGTGAGCGGATCGACGACCCGGTCGACGAGGTGCGGCGTGGGAGAACCCCACATTTGCTCCAGGGCGGTGGGGGGCAGCCCGGGGCGCGGCTGTCGTGCAAGATTTGCGGAATAGGCCGAACCAGCCACGATGAGCAGCGCCAGCACTCCCAGGCCGGACAGCAGCCTGCGCCACCCGTAGGCGGCGCCTCCGGGCTCATTGGCGCCCGGATTCGACACCAGCCAGGCCGAGAGGGTTCGCCACTGAGACCGCGGTGCGAAAAGTCCCCACAGGAACACAATCCCCAAAGTCACCGCAAGGGCCCCGAATACCCAGCTCACGAATTAGACCCTATGCGGTCTTCTTCGAAACCGGTAATGCGACCCCCGCGGCGACCATGACGCGGGATTTCTGTTAGGCCAATTCGTTCGATTCGAGCATCTCGGTCACGAGCGCGGCGATGGCGGAGCGCTCGGAACGGGTGAGTGTGATGTGACCGAAGAGTGCATGCCCCTTGAGCGTTTCGATCACGGAGGCGACACCGTCATGACGACCAACCCTCAGGTTGTCGCGCTGGGCGACGTCGTGGGTGAGCACGACGCGGGAGTTCTGTCCGATGCGGCTGAGGACGGTGAGCAGCACGTTGCGCTCGAGGGATTGCGCTTCATCCACGATCACGAAAGCGTCGTGCAGCGATCGACCGCGGATGTGCGTGAGGGGCAGCACCTCAAGAATGCCGCGCTCAACAACCTCATCGAGTACGTTCTGGGACACGATGGAACCCAGTGTGTCGAACACGGCCTGAGCCCACGGGTTCATCTTCTCTGAGGCATCACCTGGCAGGAAGCCGAGCTCCTGGCCGCCAACCGCGTACAGCGGGCGGAACACCATGATCTTGCGATGTTGCTGCTTCTCGAGCACAGCCTCGAGGCCAGCGCACAGTGCGAGCGCCGACTTGCCGGTGCCAGCCCGACCGCCCAGCGAAACGATCCCGATCTCGGGATCGAGCAGCATGTCGATCGCCAGCCTCTGCTCGGCTGAACGCCCGTGCAGGCCGAAAATGTCGCGGTCTCCACGCACCAGTTTCATCTCGCCGCGACCGGACACCCTGCCGAGCGCGGAACCGCGATCAGAATGGATGATCAGGCCAGTGTTCACGGGCAGATCCTCGATCACTCGCGAATGCAGTTCCTCGTTGTCGTAGAGCTGCGCCATCTGGCCCGACGACAGGTCGATGTCCTGCTGACCGGTCCAGCCCGAGTCGACCGCGAGCTCGGCGCGATATTCCTCAGCGGCAAGGCCGATGGATGCCGCCTTCACACGCAGTGGGAGGTCTTTCGAGACGACGGTGACGGCGAGGCCGTCGTTGGCGAGGTTGAGGGCGACCGCAAGGATGCGGCTGTCGTTATCGCCGAGCTGGAGCCCCGACGGCAGCACCGACATATTGGAGTGGTTGAGCTCGACCCGCAGCGATCCACCATCGCCGACGGAGATCGGGAAGTCGAGCCGCTCATGCTGTACGCGGAGTTCGTCGAGATTACGCAGCGCCTGCCTGGCGAAGTATCCGATCTCGGGATCGTTGCGTTTCGCCTCTAGCTCGGTGATGACAATCACCGGCAGCACCACGTGATGCTCAGCGAAACGGAAGATCGATTTCGGATCCGAGAGAAGCACAGACGTATCGAGAACGTAGGTGCGCTCGAGCTGCGATGTGCCTGAGCCTCCCGTTCGCGACTCGTTCAACTTCGACGTCGGGTTTGCTAGCTCGGCCACGTGCACTCCATCCCCGGGTGCTGTGCACTCGGATCCAGTCTGCGAAGACGGCCAGGAGTTGCGAAGCGAACTTACATGGCCGCCTCGACCAGGCGCCGTGCCTGATAACTCTGACGCTAAGCGCTCGGCGCCGCGTGCCGCGCGCCGACACGCCAAGCGAATGTGTCCGGAAGGTAAAACTTCCGCGCGTCGATCAGGAGGAGTACGCCACCAGGGCTGCCCTCAGCATGTCGAAGGTGGCGGCGTCGGTGGTGACATGGGGGCTGAGTCGCACGGCGCCCTCCCTGATCGTCACGGTAACGCCGTGGTTGTGGAGGGCTGCGGTGAGGGCAGTCAGCTTGCCTGCCGGCGGCGCGACGACCACGATGCCAGCGCGCTCGGCTTCATCGCGCGGTGACTCGACCTCGAGCGTGAACTCGTCGGCGAAATCGATGATCTTCGCGGTCTGCTGCAGGATCCTGAGGTTGATGGCGGCGACGCCCACCTCGGCGATCTCTTCGAGTGCGCCGGCGAACCGCGCCTGAGCGATCGGATCGGGACGGCTCACCTCGAACGCTGCTGCGCCATTGGTGGGCGGCAACACTGCGTCGACCGGAAGGTCATCAGCGTCGGTCGCGGAGAATCCCGAGAAGACGGGAACGAGTCGTTCGGCGGCACGATCGCTCAGCGCAAGAAAGCCGGTGCCCCAGCCCGAGCGTGCCCACTTCTGCCCGCCAGACACCACGACGTCCGCAACATTCCACGGGGCATCCACGATGCCGAAACCCTGGATCGCATCGACAATGAGCACACGATCACCGATGACCTGGCGAATGCCCTCGAGGTCGGCGAGATATCCGCTCCTGAAGTCGACCGCGCTGATCGCAACGGCAACGGTGTCGTCGGTGAGTTGCTCGCGAAGGTTGCCGGGGGTGATGCGCCCGTGATCGGCCGTGAGCCACAGCGGCGAGACCGAACCCAGCGCGTCGGCCGCCCTGGTGATGGCGAAGGGAGCGCTCGGAAAGTCGGAGCGGCTGACGGCGACCTTGCCGGTGAGCCCGAACATGACGTGCATGAGGCCCTGGCTGGTGTTGGGCTGGAACACGATCTGCGCCGCGTCGAATCCGATCAGGGGTGCAACTGCCTCGCGAACCCGAAGATCCTGCTCATCGAGGGTCGACAGCGTGCCAAACCTCGATCGGGCCAGCAGGCTCATCATGGCCTGCTCTTCGCTGAGAACGGTCGAGCCGATGGGGGCCCTCCGCGCGAAGTCGAGGTATCCGGATTCTTCCTCGAACCGTGCGACGAAGTCATCCATAGACAGCGTGGCGGTCACTGCCCGAACCTCCGCTGGCGCCGGGAGAAGTCGCGAAGGGCGCGCAGAAAGTCGACCTCGCGAAGATCGGGACCCAGTGCCTCCACGAAATAGAACTCGCTGTGGGCGCTTTGCCAGATCATGAAGTCGCTGATCCGCTGTTCACCGGAGGTTCGGATGACCAGATCCGGGTCGGGCTGGCCGCCGGTGTACAGGTGCTCACCGATCAGTTCGGGGGTGAGAATCTCGGCGAGCGCGTCCAACGTGCCGCCCTCGCTCTCGTGCGTCTGCACGATGCTGCGCATGGCGTCAGCAATCTCACGTCGACCGCCGTAGCCGATCGCGAGGTTCACGTGCAATCCGGTGTTGTTCCTGGTGCGCTCTGCAGCACCGGCAAGCTTCGCGACAAGGCCGGCGGGCAGGCCATCGGTCGAGCCGACGTGCTGGATGCGCCAGTTGCGGAAATGCGACAGGTCTTCGGCGAGGTCGCCGATGATCTCGAACAGACCGTCGAGTTCGACAGCGGTTCTGCCGGTGAGATTGTCTGTCGAGAGCAGGTAGAGGGTGGCGACCGAGATGCCGAGATCGTCGCACCACTCGAGAAACTCGCGATACTTCGCAGCCCCGGCTCGATGACCGTGCGCAGCGGTCTCCATCTCCCGCAATTTGGCCCATCGGCGATTTCCGTCGATGATCATCGCGACATGGTGGGGCAGCGTGCCACTCTCCAGAAAACGACGCAATCGCTTCTTGTAAAGGCCATACAGAAAGCCTCGACCGAGAGTGTTTTGGCGGTCTTTCACAGTCATACGCTAGCCCAAAGATCGTGCTCAGCATGGGGGTTGACCGCTCACGTACACTGACGCAATGACCGCGCCCTCCCCAGAATCCGCGCCAGCGACGCCGTCAGACGGCGATTCCGCTGCCGATTTGCCGAACATTCCGCTTCTCGACGACGCCATCACCTATGACATCGTCGAGAAAAAGCCGACCTGGCGCGGCTGGATCCACGCCGGCACCTTTCCGCTGGCGATCGTGCTCGGCATCATTCTCGTTATCGCTGCCGATGGCGCCGCGGCTAAAGCGAGCACCTCGGTATTTTTCGTCTGCTCCCTTCTGCTCTTCGGAACCAGCGCGCTCTACCACCGCATCGACTGGAGCCCGAAGGTCAAGGCAATCTTCAAGCGACTCGACCACGCCAACATCTTCCTGTTGATCGCGGGGTCGTACACGCCCATCACGGTGCTGGCCCTGCCCCCGGAAAAGTCGGTTCTGCTGATCTGGCTGGTCTGGATCGGCGCCGGTCTCGGCATCCTGTTCCGGATCTTCTGGATTGGCGCACCACGCTGGCTCTACGTGCCGCTGTATCTGCTGCTCAGCTACGCCGCGTTCGCGTTCCTTCTCGACTTCTTCTCCTCGGCGCCGGTGATGATGACGCTGATTCTTGTCGGCGGCCTGTTCTACACAGTCGGGGCGGTTATCTACGGGCTCAAGAAGCCCAACCCGGTGCCCGGAGTGTTCGGGTTCCACGAGATCTTCCACACGCTGACGCTGCTGGCGTTCCTGTGCCACTGGACAGGAATCTTCATCGTCGCGACTAACCCGCCGGTGTTTTAGGAGTCTCGTCGCCCGAGGCTGACGGTCGCTCGGCATCGGCTGCCGCGAGCGCCTCCTCCGCCTGTTCGATCGCGATCTGCTCGCGAACCTCATTCCGATAGCGCACACGGCGCACACGACGCGTCATGTCGATCAGGAGAAACACCGTCGCGAGCGCGATCAGGAATGTCACGGCAAATCCGACCACACCGGGCGTGATCAGGTTGACATCACCCTCGTACGCGGGCAGCGGAGTCGGTGTGGAATCGGCCACGAGCGTGACGAGCGAATCGAAAATGGTCATGCTGAAGCCTCATTAGTCAGGTCGATGCCGGCAAAAAGATCGTCTTCGGGAAGTGGCGACTGCACGGAGGTCTGAACCAACTCGAAGTCTTCGAACGGCCAGGCTTCACGCTGCAGGTCATTCGGCCAGAAGAAGAATGCGCTGTCTGGCGACACCTGGCTTGCGTGGGAGCGAAGCGCTGCGTCCCTCGTTTCCAGAAAGTCGCCGATGGGGATGTGAGTGGTGGCCTTCGGTGGGCGGTCGCCCATCCAGCCCTGCATCTCGCGCATGCTCTCAAGATCCGGATGCGACTGCGCCTCCATCACCTCGACCATTCTCGAGACGCGGTGGGAGTTGAAGATGCGGTCGTAGTAGACCTTGGGGATGCGCCAGGCCGGTCCCTGCTCCGGGTATCGCGCGGGGTCAGCCGCCGCCTCCCACGCGAACATCGAGATCTCGTGCGCTCGGATGTGGTCGGGGTGCGGGTATCCCCCGTTCTCGTCGTAGGTGACGAGAACGTGCGGCCTGAGTTGCCGGATGATGCGCACGAGAGGTTCCGCCGAGATGTCGAGCGGGATCGTGGCGAAGCTGTTGATGGGCAGAGGCTCGGTGGGGCCCTCGTCGGTTCCGGTGCCCTCGGGCAGCCCGGTATCCCGATAGCCAAGCCAGCGATGCTCGATACTCATCACGGCCTGCGCCTGGGCCATCTCGATGCGGCGAAGACCGGCGATATCCCGCTCGGCCATCGCCTGAGGCTCGAGGCCGGGATTCAGGACATCGCCCTGTTCCCCGCCAGTGCAGCTGACGATGACGACCTGCGCGCCATGGTGCGCGTATGAGGCATAGGTAGCGGCGCCCTTGCTCGACTCGTCGTCGGGGTGGGCGTGAACCGCAAGCAGTCGCCGTGTCACCGAACTCCTAGGTTTTGCATCTAGCCTTGAGGTACCAAGACTAACGGAGTCGTGCGTGCCCAAACCTGAGACACCGGCCGCCTCAAGCGACCCTGCGGATGCCATTGCGGCCTCCCTCGACGACCGCTACGGCCGCTCCCGCTCCGCAACCAAACGAACGCGCTTCGTGGGAGTCATCACGGCCAGCGCCATCACGATCGTCTTCGTCGCCTGGGCGATCTGGGGCGGTCTGGTCGGTTCGCCAACTGCGCAGTTCGCCGCCGTCGACGCGAGGCACACCGTCGTCAGCGACAGCGCCGTCGATGTGACGTGGGAATTCACCGCCCCCACCGGCACAGCGGCGCGTTGCGCGGTGCAGGCACTGAACTCGACCTTTGCCATCGTGGGCTGGAAAGAGGTGGAGCTGCCGGCATCCACCGAGATCACCCGTGTCTTCACCGAGCGCGTGCTGACCACCGAGTTGGCCGTCACTGGCTTGATCTACCGCTGCTGGCTCACCTAGTCTGTAGGGATTCAGCACGGAACCGGCCAGCTACGGCCGGTTCCTTTTTTTCAGGAGAGAATCGTGGCCCAAGAACATTCGGAAACCTGGTTGACCCAGGAAGCTTTCGATCGCCGCACCGCCGAGCTCGAGCAGCTCTCTGGTGAGGGCCGCCTGGAAATCGCGAAAAAGATCGAGTCTGCACGCGAGGAGGGTGACCTCAAGGAGAACGGCGGTTACCACGCCGCCAAGGAGGAGCAGGGCAAGATCGAAGCCCGCATCCGGGTTCTGACCGAGCTGCTCAGGCACGCCACGGTCGGAGAGGCGCCAGCGTCAACCGGCGTCGTCGAACCCGGCACCGTCATCAAAGCCACGATCATGGGCGACGAGTCGACCTTCCTCATCGGCAGCCGCGAGATCGTCGGCGACAGTGACCTCGACGTCTACAGCGAGGGCAGCCCGCTCGGCACCGCCATCATCGGACTGAAGGTCGGCGACGAAACCAGCTACACCGCACCGAACGGCAAGTCGATCGCCGTGAAGATCATCAGCGTCGAGACTTACGTCCCGTAACCCCGGCTAGAAGTCGATGCGGGGCGCGTAGCCCTCGTCGCGCAGCCGGGTCAGCACCTCTTCGGCATGGTCCGGCCCGCGCGTCTCGATGTGCAGCTCGAGCTCGACCTGGCTGATCTGCATCCCATTGCTGTGCCGTGAGTGCAGCACCTCCACCACGTTCGCGTTCGCCTCGGCGACGATCGCGGCGGTGCGGGCGAGCTGTCCGGGGCGGTCAGGCAGCGGGATGCGCAGGCGCAGGTACCGTTCCGAGGTCGACAGCCCGTGGCTGATGACCCGCTCCATCATCAGGGGGTCGATGTTTCCCCCACTGAGGATGGCGACGGTCGTGCCGCTGGACGCGACCTTGCCGGCGAGGATCGCGGCAACCCCGGCCGCGCCTGCGGGTTCGACGACCAGCTTGGCGCGCTCGAGCAGCACCAGAAGCGCCTGAGCCATGTCGTCCTCTGTGACGGTGACGACCTCATCCACCATCGCCTGCACGATCTCGAAGTTCAGCTGACCCGGTCGAGCCACCGCGATGCCATCGGCGATCGTCGGAGAGATCGCCACATCGGTGGGGGTGCCGTTTCGCAGCGACAGCGGGTAGGCGGACGCGTTGGCGGCCTGCACCCCGATGATGCGCACGGTTCTGCCGTCAAGCGCAGCACGCTGTTTCACAGCGCTCGCCACCCCGGAGATGAGCCCACCGCCACCGATCGGCACCACGATCGTGTCGACGTCGGGACGCTGGTCGAGAATCTCGAGCCCGACGGTGCCCTGACCGGCAACAACGTCACCATGATCGAAGGGATGGATGAACACCGCCCCCGTCGTGCGTGCGAACTCCGCCGCAGCCCTCAACGGCTCGCTGACCGTGTGACCGCGGAGCACCACGTCGGCGCCGTACGCCCTGGTCGCCTGCAGTTTCGGGAGTGCGACTCCGAGCGGCATGAAGATCGTGGATGCGATGCCGAGCTCACGCGCGGCGAACGCGACGCCCTGGGCGTGGTTGCCGGCCGAGGCCGCCACCACCCCTCGCGCCTTTTCCTCGTCGCTGAGGCGCGAAATGCGGTTATATGCACCCCGGATCTTGTACGAGCCGGTGCGCTGGAGATTCTCACACTTCAGGAACACGGGCGAACCGAGCACCTCTGCGAGGTACCGGGAGCTCTCCATGGGCGTGACTTCGGCCACGCCGGATACGCGATCCCGCGCCTCCTGGAACTCGGCCAGGGTGGGGCCAATGATGGTGTTAGGCATTAGGAAGAAGGTCCTCCGCTGTGGGCCGCGGGTTGGTCTTCCAATCTCCGCCTGCAATGTATTTCACCATGACATTGAGCACGGCAATGACCGGAACCGCGAACAGGGCTCCCGGAATGCCCGCCAGGTACGATCCGGCCGCCACGGCAAAGACCACGGCGAGCGGATGAATCTTCACAGCAGACCCCATGATGAGTGGCTGCAGGACGTGCCCCTCGACCTGCTGCACGAGCAGCACAATGCCGAGCATCAGCACCGCCGGGAACGGCCCGAGGTAGACGAGCGCGATGAACACGGCGATCGTTCCCGTGACGAGGGCGCCCACCACGGGGATGAACGAGCCAAGGAACACCGCAATCGCGATCGGGATCACCAGCGGGAAGCCCCCGAACACGAGCCCGAGAATCCACGCGCCAAGGCCGATGCCCGTGGCATCCACCGCTGCGACGAAGATCTGCACCTTCACGAAAGTCGTCAGGGTGACCCAGCCGGCGTAACCAGAGCCATCGACGGCCGGTCGGGCCGTGCGGGGGAACAGGCGCACCATCCAGGCCCAGATCCTTTTGCCATCGATCAGGATAAACAGGGTCGCGAACGTGGCCAGCAGCAGCCCCGCGAGCACATGCCCGGCCGTCACACCCACCGACAGCGCACCAGTAACCAGCACCTGACTGTCTTTCTGGATCGTCGCGATGGTCTGCTCGATGAACGCGTTCAGCTGCTGATCGTCGACATGAAACGGCGAATCGGCAAGGTACTGCTTGAAGTCGCCGTACGCCACGATCGACCGGCGCTGCAGGTCGGGGTAGCCGC
Organism: Salinibacterium sp. G-O1; assembly: GCF_030063305.1. Taxonomy (GTDB): domain Bacteria; phylum Actinomycetota; class Actinomycetes; order Actinomycetales; family Microbacteriaceae; genus Rhodoglobus. The sequence continues at coordinate 861,545 of NZ_JASISV010000001.1, read as the reverse complement.
TGCGGATCTGCGAGACAACCACGACGATCAGACCGGTGACGAGGGCGATCGTGCCCAGCATCGCGACCGCGATCGCGAGCGGCTTCGGCCAGCGGTGACGCATGAGCCACTGGACGAACGGCACCAGCAGCGCCCCGACGAGCACGGCGACCATGAACGGCACCAGAATATCGCGCAACTGCGCCACCATGAAGACGACAACAGCAAGCACGCCGACGACAAGCAGGATGCGCCAGGAATACGCCCCCGCGATGCGAAGCGCCGGCGGCACGGTACCGGAGGCGTTCTCGAGCGTGACTGCGGGCGCCTGGGCAGCTTTCCTACGGCCGAAAGTCATACGGCCAGTCTAAGCAGGCAAACCCGGGTCGACCGGTCAGTGCGCGCGTGGCACGGCAATGACAGGGGCTCCCTTCAGCCGAAGGAAAGTTCGCTCCCCCGGTTGCGGTCGAACGTCGACGTCATGCTGGATCGACACGAGCGAGCCGTCGGCCAGTGCCACCTGGGTGCGGCGCAGGCTCCCGAGGAAGCTGGATGACACGACCCTGGCCGGCACACCATCGCTCGCGATCGCGACGTCTTCGGGGCGAACCCAGGCGGTCACCGGGCCGTCGGGCAGCGGATCTCCGAGCAGATCCATGCTGAGCCCGTGGGCAACCACCTTTCCGCCGACCAGCTCAGCGGGCATCCGGTTACTCAACCCCACGAAGTCGGCGACGAACGGGGTGCTGGGGGTCGCGTACAGCTCTTCGGGGGTGCCGATCTGCTCGATGACGCCGTCGCGCATGACCGCGACCCTATCCGCAACGGCGAGCGCCTCCTCTTGGTCGTGCGTGACGAATACCGTGGTGATTCCCAGTTCGGTCTGGATGCGACGGATCTCGTCGCGCAACTGCACGCGCACCTTCGCGTCGAGCGCGCTGAGCGGCTCGTCAAGCAGCAGCACCCTCGGTCTGGTTACGAGTGCGCGGGCGAGCGCCACCCGCTGCTGCTGGCCGCCCGACAGCTGGTGAGCGAACCTCTCCGCGAACGAAGCGAGCCCGACCATGTTGAGAGCCTCTGCGGCGCGGTCGCGACGTTCGCCCGCGGCGACCCTGCGCATCCTGAGCCCGAATTCGACGTTCTCGATCGCCGTCATGTGCGGGAAAAGTGAGTACGACTGGAACACCATGCCGATGTCGCGTTTGTTGGTGGGCACCGACGCGACATCCCTGCCGTCGATCAGGATGCGCCCGCCGTCGACGAGCTCGAGGCCGGAGAGTGCACGCAGCGCCGTCGTCTTGCCACAACCCGACGGGCCGAGCAGCGCGACGAACTCGCCGGGCCTGATTGCCAGGTCGATCGAGCTCAGAGCCCGATGGGCGCCGTAGGACTTGACCACACCGAGGAGTTCCACGGTCGCGCCCTCCCCCGCCGACGCGGGGATTACCGATGCGATGGGGATACTGCTGGTCATTCGGTTCTCCGATTGCGGGGGGCGCCGAGCCTGCCGATGAGCAGCAGGAGCCCGAACACCAGGGCGAGGGCGAGCAGCGCAAAGATCGCCGCCACGTACGGGTCAGACTGGGATACCTGAAGGAGGGCCGTCTGCAGGTTGGTGCGGTTAAGGATGCTGGCGATCGTGAATTCACCCAGCACCACCGCCACCGCGATAAACGCCGCCGCGAGCACACCCCGGCGCAGGTTGGGAAGCAGCACGAGCCTCAACACGGTGGGCCAGTTAGCGCCGAGAGAGCGGGCCGCCTCGCTGAGGATCACCACCGGAACTGCGTCGAGGTTCGACTGGATCGCGCGGTAGGCATAGGGCAGCACGGTGATTCCGTACGCGAACGCGAGGGTCCACGCCCCGCTGCCGAACAGCCTGACGACGATCGCGTAGACCGGTGCGAGCCCCACGACGAGCACGATCGCCGGGACGGTGATCGGCACGATGCAGATGAATTCGAGTACGCGCTTCAGTTTCGGAAACTGAAGGTGCACGAGGATCATCGTCGGCAACAGGATCAGCAGCACGATCGCGACGGTGACGATCGCCAGGACCACCGAATTGCCGATCGCCTGGAAGAGGATGCGGTAGGTGCGGGCAGCATCCTCACCGATCAGTCCCGTCCAGTGGGTGACGGTGTAACCGCCGGCGAGCCCATCGCGAAAGGTGAACTGGATCATCGCGATGATCGGGATCGCGAAGATCCCCCCGACTACGCCGAGGATGACTGCCCGGGTGACGCGGTTCGGCTCGGTGCCGAGCCTGCTCGCGGCGCTCACTTCTGCCACCGCGACGTTCGCGACTGCAGCACGGAATAACCCCACATCACGACGACCATGACCACGATCATCCCGAGCGCGAGCGCACCCGCCATGTTCTCGCGACCGAGCACCGTCTCGCTGATCAGCGCTCCACGGATTTGCAACGGCACGATCGGTGACCCCTGACTGACGAGCGCCGCGGCCGTGGCATACGACGAGAAGGCGTTGGCGAAGAGCAGCAGCAGGCCGCCGATGAAGGATGGAGCAAGCACGGGGAACGCAATACGGGTCCAGTACGTAAAGCGGGTGCCCCCGAGTGTCGCGTTCGCCTCGGCCCACGTGGTCTTGAGGCCCTCAAGCGCCGGCATGAAGGTGATGACCATGAGCGGAACCTGGAAGTAGAGATACACCACGAGCAGCCCTGGCACCTTGTAGAGCCAGGGCCCGTTGGCATACAGGTCGACGCTGGCCAGATCCGCAAGGACCTTCGTGACAAGCCCCTGGGTACCGAGTGCTGCGATGAACGCGAATGCGAGCATGACGCCACCGAACTGGGCGAGCACACTCGACAGCGAGTTGATGGTGGATCGGAGGGCGCCCTCTACTTTGGTACCCAGCAGCGCGTAACAGACGAGGGCACCGACGATCGAGCCGACAACGGCGGTGACCGCGGAGACAAGGAACGAATTACCGAAGGCGGTGAGCACGGTGGGGGCGAAGAGCCCTGCCACGTTGTCGATGGTGGGGCGACCGTCTTCGGTGAAGAAACCGGTCGTCACAGCGAGGATCGTGGGAATCGCAAGAAAAAGGACCACGTAGAACGCGAAGGGGGTGAGCCCGAGATATTTTCCGAGACCCCGGCGATGGGGGCGGCCCGGGGCCGGCTCTGAGAGCGGGTGACGCCGGGAGGTCGTCCCGGCGTCACCGCTTGTCAGTGCTGGCGCGTTGGCGACAGTCACGGTGGGTGCTGCTAGCTGATCGCCGCAGCCCACTTTTCTGCGAGGATGGCGGCGTTCGCCTCGGCTTGGTCGGCTGTCGGGGTGACGAGGTCGCCCTTCAGTTCCCCGAGGGTGTCGAGCGCCGCGGTGTCGACGGTGCCGGCATCCTGCAGCGTCTGGATGGTGACCGGGTACGCGCCACCCACGATGAAGAGGTTCTGCGCCTCGGCACTGTAGATGAATTCCTGCCACAGTCGAGCGGCAGCCGGGTGCGGGGCATCCTTGCTGATTGCCTGGTTGTAGAAGCTTGTGTAGACCGTGCCGGGAAGCGTGGTCACCTCCCAGCCGTCGACCGTCGCCGCTGCGGCGAGGTTGTTGTAGCTCCAGTCGAAGACGACCTTCGTCTCGCCTGAAGCGATCGTGGCGCCGGTGGCGTCGACCGGCAGAAAGTTACCTGCCGCGTTCAACTTCTGGAAGAACTCGATTCCGGGGGTGAAGTCGTCGAGCGTTCCACCCTCCTGAACGGTTGCGAGACCGACAGCCGCGAAAGCAGCGCCCGCTTGGGTCGGGTCGCCATTGAGCGCCACGGCGCCCTTGAACCCAGCGCCGAGGAGGTCGTCGAGGCTGGTCGGCTTCGGCACGGAGTTGGAGTCATACCCGATCGACATGCTGCCCGTGTAGTCGTTGACGTAGAGACCAGTCGACTCTTTGTTGGCATCCGGAATCTCGTCCCAGTTGGCAACCTTGTACGGGGCGAAGTAGTCGACGCTGTCGAGCGTCACCGCAGTACCCAGGTCGAAGACGTCGGGGGCGGTGTCCTGTCCGTTGAGGTTGTCGGCGGCAGCGATCTCTTCGGCGCTCGAGATGTCTGGGCTGGCCGAATTGACGGTGATGCCGTACTTGTCCTCGAACATGGCCTTGATCTCGCCGTAATTGGCCCAGTTGTCGGGCAGGGCGATGACGTTGAGCTGGCCCTCGGCCTTAGCCGCCTCGATGAGCGCGTCCATGCCACCGAAGTCTTCGGCGGTCGTCGCGGTGGCGGCATCGACGCCAGATGCGGCGGGGGTGCTGGTCGTGCAGGCGCTGAGGGTGATCGCGGCGGCGGCGATGACCGCAACGCCTGCGAGGTGACGCATTCTGAACAAGGGTGCCTCATTTCGGGCCGCCGGCCGCCCGCGCTGTTTACCCCCGTCGAGCAGTCCGCGCCACCACGAAGCGGTGGGGTGGCAGCTCAGAAGGGGAAGCGGGCAGAGGGAACCGGGTGGCCTTTCAGCACGCTAAGCAACCAAGAGGGTCGATCGGCAACGGCGGGGTGAACGGAAAGCAAACGATGGCTGTCGGCGCGGGTGGGTAGGGTCGGAGCGTGGTTGAGTCCGTATCAGCACCCCAGGCGCGCCGCATCGCCCTGGCCGCGCAGGGGTTCGGGCGGCCTGCGACGGGTTCGGTGGGTACGAGGCAGCTGAACCTGCTCATCCGCAAGCTCGGCGTGCTGCAGCTCGACTCCGTGAACGTGTTCGAACGCAGTCACTACCTGCCCGTCTTCGCCCGGCTCGGCGCCTACGACAAGGCGCTGCTCGACACCCTCACCTTCGGCCGCCGATCGCAGTACACGGAGGCTTGGGCGCACCAGGCCGCGATCATCCCGATCGAATCGTGGCCGCTGTGGCGACGGGCGATGGATGCCCGGCGCGAGCCCTCGAGCGGTTGGGGCCGCTGGGCCGAGGCGAACGGCCCCATGCTCGACTTTCTGCGCGCCGAGCTCGCCGAGAAGGGCCCTCTTCCCGCGGGGCGGATCGAGCACGATGCCAACGTGCGAAAGGGACCGTGGTGGGGCTGGTCAGACGTCAAGACGGGGCTCGAGTGCCTCTTCATGCTCGGGGAGGTGGTAGCCGCCGGACGCATCCGGTTCGAGCGCACCTACGCGCTGGCCGAACAGGTGCTTCCCGCCGAGATCCTCAGCCGCAGCATCCCGAAGCACGATGCCGTGCGCGAACTGGTGCGGTCGGGCACTGAGGCTCTCGGCATCGGCACCGTGCGCGACATCGCCGACTACTGGCGGCTGCCTCAGGCGCTCACCAAGGTCGCTCTTACCGAGCTCGTCGAGTCCGGCGACGTGCTGCCGGTGAGCGTTGAGGGCTGGGGGTCGCCGGCATTCCTGCACAAGGATGCCCGCATCCCCCGTCGCATCACTCACACCGCACTGCTGTCACCGTTCGACCCGATCGTCTGGGAGCGGGCACGCGCGCTGCGGATGTTCAACTTTCACTACCGCATCGAGATCTACACCCCGGCCCCGAAACGGATCTTCGGCTACTACACGCTTCCCCTGCTGGTGGATGACGCGATCGTGGGCCGCATCGACCTCAAGACCGACCGGCAGAACTGTGTGCTGCTCGTACAGGCGGCGTGGCGTGAGGCCGGCGCCGCGGTCGACCTCGAGCGAGTGGCAGCGCTGTTGCGCGAGACGGCAGTGTGGCAGGGCATGGAGCGCATCGAGGTCGCCGGTCGTGGCGACCTGAGTGCAGACCTCGCGGGCGCACTCACTCGGTAGCGAGTCGCCGAGACCTCCACTTTTGTGGTGTGGAGGAGCTCGCAGGCAGCAAAAGTGGAGATCTCGATGCGCCGCGAGAGGCTAGAAGCTGCCGCCGATCTTGCCGAGGCGCGCGATGCGGTCGGCGAGCGGCGGGTGGGTGCTGAACAGGCGATCCACGATGCCGGGCTTGGTGGGGTCTGAGATCCACATGTGGGCCATCGTCGAGTTCTGCTTCTTCATGGGCCGGCCGTACTGGGCGAGCTTCTGCAGGGCGCTGGCGAGGGCGTCGGGATGACGCGTGGTCAGCGACCCCGTGGCATCCGCCAGGTATTCGCGCTGACGTGAAATCGACGCCTGCACAGCGGCGGCCACGAGCGGAGAGATGACCAGTGCGGCGAGGCCGATCACGATCATGATGGGGTTGCCACCACTGTTGTTGTTGTTGCGGCCGCCGCCACCGAAAAGCGTGAAGCGCAGCGCGATGTCGGAGATGAAACCCACGGCCACCACGAGTCCAAACACGATCATCGAGACCCGGATGTCGTAGTTCTGCACGTGACCCATCTCGTGGGCCATCACACCCTCAAGTTCGTCGTCGTCAAGCAGCTCCAGGATGCCGGTGGTCGCCGCGACGGCGGCGTGCTGCGGATCACGACCGGTCGCGAACGCGTTCGGCGCCGGGTCGTTGACCATGTAGACCTTCGGCATCGGCGTGCCCGTGGTGATCGACAGGTTCTCGACGATCCTGTACAGCCGCGGATTGTCGGACTTCTGGATCTCGATGGCTCCACTCATCGACAGCGCCTGGCTGGACGCGGCGAAGTACTGGATCACGGTGAAGATACCGGCACCGATCACCGTTCCGATCGTCACCGTCAGCGGATCGCCACCCATCAGGAAGCTCAGCGCAAAGCCGAGAAAACCGATGATGATGACGAACAGGATGATGATGAACACCGTGTTGCGCTTATTTTTCGCTATGGCGCGATACATCTAAACTTCCTGGGTCATGCGGGTGCGGGAGTGCAGGACTAGAACTGCACTCGGGGCGGCTCGGCGATGGATGCAGCGTCGGTGACCTCGAAGAATTCGCGCTCCGTGAAACCGAGGTTTCGCACGAACAGGGTGTTGGGGAACACCTTGATCTTCGTGTTGAGCTCGCGGACGCCCCCGTTGTAGAAGCGGCGGCTCGCCTGGATCTTGTCTTCGGTGTCAACCAGCTCGCCCTGCAACTGGAGGAAGTTCTGGCTGGCCTGCAGCTGGGGGTATGCCTCGGCGACGGCGAAGATGCTCTTCAGCGCGGTCTGCATGTGGTTCTCGGCGGCAGCAGCGTCGACGGGGCCCTGAGCGCTGAGCGTCTCGGCGCGGGCCTTGGTGACGGCCTCAAAAACGCCCTTCTCATGCGCCGCATAGCCCTTGACCGCCTCGATGAGGTTCGGCAGAAGGTCGGCACGACGCTTGAGCTGCACGGTGATGTCGCTCCACGCCTCGTCGACACGGACGTTCAATGTGACCAGCGAGTTGTAGGTCGACCACAGGTAGATACCCACGATGACAACGAGCAGGACGATAACACCAATGACGATGAGGAATTCCATGTGCCAATACTATGCGAGCGCGGCTCATCGTCCCTAAGTCGCGCACCTCTCTCACAGCCTCGCCTTAGGCTCTTCACATGCCGACAGCACTCGAGAGCTCCGCCGCCAGGTCGGTCGAAGAACTCACAGCACTCGTGCCCGACTTCCCGAAGCCCGGCATCGTGTTCCGCGACCTCACTCCTGTGTTTGCCAACGGCAACGCCCTGCGGTCGGTCACCGATGCCCTCGTCGAACCTTTCCGCGGCCGAGTGGATGTCGTCGCTGGCGTCGAAGCCCGCGGATTCGTGCTGGCCGCGGCCGCCGCCTACGCGCTGGGGGTGGGTGTCGCCGTCATCCGCAAGGCCGGCAAGCTGCCGCGCGATGTGATCGCCGAGAGCTACTCGCTCGAGTACGGCGAGGCGACCCTCGAGGTGCAACCGCACGATCTGCCCGTTGGATGCCGCGTGCTGGTGCTCGACGACATCCTGGCCACCGGCGGCACACTGGCCGCGGCGACCACACTCGTGGAGCGTGCGGGCTGGACGGTGGCCGGCGTGAGCGTGGTACTCGAGCTGGCCGGGCTGGGTGGACGCGAGGCACTTCCGGGCCGCGACATCCGGTCACTGGTAGTCGCCTGACCGATTGCAGCTAGCTGCGCGCGCGGAGCACCTTCTGCAGCCAGTGGAACGACCGTTTCGGTGTGCGCTCCTGGGTGTCTGAATTGACATGGATTAGGCCGAACCGCTGCTCGAAGCCGGCGGCCCACTCCCAGTTGTCGAGCAGGGTCCAGACGTAGTAGCCGCGAAGGTCGACGCCCGGGGCCCCGACGAAGGCCGCCGCGAGGTGATCGGCCAGGTAGCTCGCCCGATCAGCGTCGTCGATGGAACCGTCGGCGGCGGCGATGTCGTTGAAGCTAGCCCCACCCTCGGTGATGTACACCGGGGGCAGCACGCCCTTGTAGCGGGTGCCGTAGTCGCGCAGGGTCTCGGTGAGGAACTCGGGGGCGATCGGCCATCCGAAGCTTGTTTGCGGGAACTCGGGCCACGGCGCGATGTGGAACGGCATCGAACGCACATGGTGGGCGATGTGGTCCGGTGCGGCGTCATGGTGGGCGCCGCCCGATCCGATGCGCGTGGGCATGTAGTAGTTGAGACCGTAGAAGTCGAGCGGTTGCGCGATGATCTTCAGGTCTGCGGCATCCACCTCGATGAGGGGCTTGAACAGTTTGCGCGACAGGAACGGGAATTTCGGGTACTCCCCGAGCAGCACCGGATCGGCGAAAATGCGGTTGTGAAGAATGTCGAAAACCTCGACGTACGCTCTGGTCTTCATGTTGTCTTTGGCTGGGTACACCGGCGAGTGCACGTTCGTGATGCCGATGCCGCCCTTCACTCCGACCGACCGCAGCGCCTGCACTGCGAGACCATGACCGAGCAACTGATGATGGGCCGAGATCAGCGAGTCGAACATGAGCGTCGCGCCAGGGGCGTGGATTCCAAGGGCGTAACCATTGAGGGTGACCGTGGTTGGCTCATTGATGGTGACCCACTTGTCGACCCGGTCGCCGAAAGCTTCCCCCGCGAGAAGGGCGAAGTCGGCGAAGCGGTTGGCGGTGTCACGGATCATCCACCCGCCCTTGTGCTGCAGAGGCTCCGGCATGTCCCAGTGAAAAAGGGTAGCCATCGGCTTGATCCCTGCGGCCAGCAGTTCGTCGATGAGGCGATCGTAGAACTGGATTCCGGCGCGATTGGGGCCACCCGTTCCCCCCGGCTGGATGCGGGGCCAGGCGAGAGAGAACCTGTACGAGTCGACGCCGAGCTCTTTCATCCGAGCGACATCTTCGCGGTACCGGTGATAGTGGTCGGCAGCAACCGACGCGTTCGAGCCATCGGCGATGCGCCCCGCCTGGCCCATGAAGTCATCCCAGGTGGACGGTCCGCGGCCATCCGCGCGCACCGCACCTTCGATCTGGAAGGCCGCCGTCGATACACCAACCTCAAACCCCGGCGGCATGGTCTGGGAGAAGCCCGCGGGGTCGTGCAACCACTCGCTGTGTTTCTGGGCTCGGTGTTTCCCGCGCGGTCTGTCTTCCATTTCTTGAGCCTGTCACGAATCCCGCGCCCATAGAAACCTGAGTATTTCGCAATAAGTCGGTGTGCCGATTGACTTGTACAAATATTTCTTGCTCAATTGATGCAGGGTGAGGTATATCGACGAGCGCGGCCAGTCAGGGTCGGCCCGCCATCGCGGGGCGGCTTTCGTCGTGCTGTCCGCAGCGATTGCGTTTGCGCTCCTCGGAGCGACCCCCACCATTGCTGCGGCGGCAGCCGAACCGGATGCGCCTGCGGCCGCCGCCCCGGGAGACCCCACCGCGCCGCTGGCGATCACATCGCCAGCCAGCGACACCCTGTTCCCCACGGCGAGCGTCACCATTTCCGGCACCAAGGACGTAACGGGTCGGGTCGAGGTGCAGTCCCTTGCGGGAGGCGATCCGTATTGCTCGATTACGGCAGGCACCACCTGGACGTGCTCCTTCGCCGCACCCACCGGCCGCAACACCGTCACGGTTTTCCAAAGATTCGAGGGAGAATCCACCCCCGACGAGGCGCGCATCACCATCAGGGTGCTGCCAGCACCGACGATCACGGGCAAATCCCCCATCGTGACCACGGGCGTCATCTCGGGCACCGGATTCCCCGGCTCGGGGATCGTCCTGTCGGGTTCTGCTGTCGGGGACTGCCCCGGGATCGTGCAGCCCAGCGGGTACTGGTCGTGCCCTCTGGCGGTGAGCGCTTCCGGCGACTACCCAATATCGGCCAGGCAGACCTGGGCCAACAACGACAGCGAGCCCGGCGGCGCTTCCGGCACGGTCATCGTGAGGGTCGATAAGGATCCGCCCGCTTATCCCGTCTTCACACAGCCCACCGCAGGTGAGTATCCCGTCGGTGGGGCGATGGTTTTCTCGGGCACCGGCGAGAGCGGGGCAAGGGTCGACGTGTTTGTCGACGGAACCCTCGTGTGCTCGAGCAGCGTCGGCGGCGGGCGTTGGTCGTGCGCCGCGCAACTCGGCGGCGGCTCACACAACGTGCAGGGCATCCAATGGGATGCCGCGGGCAATCCCAGCGGCGCCTCGCCCGGCATCCCGATTTCGGTCGCGGTCGCCGCTCCCCCGGTCGCGCCGGCACCCACCGCGCCGAAGCCGGGTTCGACCGTCACCCCACCCAGCCCCATCACCACGACGCCCGTTCCGGTTCCCGAACCGTCGCCGTCGCAGAATACGGCCGAGGCGCCCATCAGCGTTCCGACCTTCCCCTTCTTCCCTCCGCCCGTCGGCGGCATCTCGGGGCTCGATCCCCTCGACACCTGGGCGACACCGACCGAGTACGGAGCGGCCATCCCGACCGTCGAGTCGACCGGGACCGGCAACGCCTGGCTCTGGGGCCTCGCGCTCGGTGTCGGCTTCATCCTGCTGGTCGCGATGCCGTTGAGACTGGCGCTCGGCGCCCTCCGAAGCCGCTTTCCGCGTCACTACTTCGCCCGGGATCACAGCAGGCTGACTGCTTCCGAGCTCCCCCAGTTACGCCCCAGACTTACTCTGGTCGGCGCTATCGGTGCAGCCGCGGTGCTCGCGGCGCTTGCCGGGGGCATCCAGGGCGAGGTGCGCTACCTTCGACTCGCCATCGCCATCACCATCGCCCTTCTCGTGTTGAACGGGGTTGCTGTGGCCATCACCACCACGCTGGCATCGAGAGCAGTCGGGGGTGAATCGCGCATCAGGCTGGTACCCGGTTTCCTTGCCATCGCCGCGATAACCGCCCTCATCTCGCGGGGAGGGGGCATTCAGCCTCCCGTCATCGTCGGGGTCGTTGTCGCCGCATCCTTCGTCACGGGCCTCGGGGCGCGTCCGCGCGGGCTGGTCGCCACGACACAACTATTGGTCACGATGATTCTCGGGGTCGGGGCATGGCTGGCCCACAGCGCACTGGGCCCCGTCGCTGGGTTGCTACCGTCGCTTGCCAGCGAAACGCTCGCGAGCCTCTGCATCGCGGCCATCGGCTCCGCGGTCATCATGACGCTGCCGGTGAGCAGGATGCCGGGCCGCCTGATCTTCGAATGGTCCCCCGTCGCGTGGGTCGCTGTCGCTCTCGTCGCGGCCACCCTTGCCGGCGTCGTGATCGCGGGAGGCGCCACGTTCCCCGTGCAGTGGCTCATCGGGCTCGCGCTCGCGTCGTCGGCGGTGTGCCTTGCGCTGTGGGCGTGGATCCGACTCATCGAACCGTCGTTCGGCTCTCGCGTTGCGGTTCACCCACAGCCAGCGCGAAGCCACTAACTACGAAAATCAGGCGACGACGTCGCGCCTCAGTCGCGCAATCAGGTCGGCGGTTTCACTGTCGCGAGTGCTCCAGTCGGAGGCTCCCAACGGGAGGGTGCGGCTGAACTGCGGATAGTTCACCGTGATTCGCACCGTGCCCAGCGCGTCGGTCACCTGCGCGAACTCGTCCATGTCGGATTCCAGACTGAAGCTGCTGAGTGTTCGGCGTGCTGTTACGACCACCTCCAGTGGGCTTGAGCCAGCGCTCGGGTCTGAATCGAAATTCGCGTACGCGACGATCTCGTCGGTGAAGGCGACGACCGATACCGAACCGCTGCCCAGGTCCCGGGCCGGAACATATTTGGCGGAGAAGTAGGTGATCGGCTCATCGCCGGTCGCCAGAATCAGATCGGTCAATAGTTGTGCATACCAGGCAGGCACGCTGTCGGCAGTTCCGTCTCGCCACGTCAGCTCAGAGGAAAATCTGTTGTTGAGCCGGTCTCGTTGATCGTTCCCGCTTGATGTCATCACGGTCGCCTCCTGGCGCCTATTTTGTTGAAGAAGGGGTGCGGTTCTCCGCCGACACCATCCAGGCAAACTGCTCGAGCTTCTCGATAACGCCGTGCAGAATGTCAGCGCTGGTGGGATCTTCCTCGTCGACCTCATCGTGAACTTCGCGCATCGTGGCCACCGTCGATTCGAGCCGAACTGTCACCAGGTCGACGGTCTCGACGGTGTCGACCTCTCCCGCTGGATACGCGGGCAGGCTCGTGGTCGCAGCGACCGTGTCGCTACGGCCATCCGGAATCGCATGCAGTGCGCGCATCCGCTCGGCAACGTCGTCACTGAAGACTCTGGCGGCATCGATGATTTCGTCAAGGATTCGATGGGTGTCACGAAAATTGCGACCGACGACGTTCCAGTGCGCCTGCTTGCCCTGAATCTGCAGCTCAAGCAAGTCGACCAAAACCTTTTGCATGTTGTCGCTGAGGGCCTTCGAGGCGATGAACCCGTGCTCGGCGTTCTGGCGTCGAGTGACTCGAGCTCCTGACGCGGCCGGTGCTTTCGTTTTTTGCGCGGTAGAGGATGCCATGATGTCAGGCTAGAACTACTGACGAAATCCAAACAGGGGTCGACGTGCCGCACCCAAGGTGGTACGCAGGCTCAGGCTTCCGGTGGCAAATAATCGGGCATGGCCTGCGCTTCTTCGGCTGACATCCCCTGAGCCGCCGACGACGGGGGGCGTTTTCGGGCCGAATGAACGATGCGGCTCTGCTCCAGAATCACTTCGGGAGCCTGGCCTGCATCGGACAGCTTGACCGACGCGATCCAGATGGCCTCGGGATGCATGTCTTCCCCGGCCCGGACGTCTTCGGCAGTTCGCAGCTTCGCCACATCGTGGATGATCGTGCTGAAGCCCACCTTCACCACGATGTCCGCGATGCACAGCACGACCTGCATCGTGGTGGTCCACTCCCCGCCGAACGCGAACAACTGGATCATGCTGGCGATCGGGTAAATAACCCAGCCGGTAAGCAGGAGGATGGTGGCGTTCCTGAGCAGCCGGCCAGCCTCGGGGGTGAGCGCCGATGACGACGTCCTGACGGCGCGGATCAACACGACGTTGGTGAGCACCCAGAAGATGACGCTCACGCCGAACCAGAGCGAGGTGACACCGGGGTTGTCGTCGTCGTGAAGCACGATAGCCCCAAGGAAACCGGTGAAGATCATGCCGAAGGCGAACGCGATGGCGAGGTACTGTGCGCGCTTGTAGGCGAAACCGATGAGGGCAGTTACCGCGAGCAGCTCGGCACACAGCAACGGAACCGTCAGCGACCAGTCCGCGTACCGCAGCGCGAAGGTGTTGACGGCGAGTTCGTTCGGTTCCCATCCTGTCGCCGTCGCGTCGTAGCCGAAGACGAAGGTGATGAGCAGGAACAGGTACGAGACAGCGGCGGCCCCAAGAACGGCGAGTCTGGCGACGGTGGCCGACCTGTAGCGCACCCCCACCTCGCCTCGCGTGGCTACGGCGCGCACAAACCCCGCACTGAGCACCAGGAACGCGACGCCCATGAAATACATGATCAGCAGGTGGTTCGCGTCGGAGAGTGACGCCATCCAGGGCGCTGAGATCATGGGCACTGCCCCTACGACCGCGATGGAGCACCCTCCTTAGGGGACTCTGGTTCGGCCGTGAATACGAGCCCACCGGGATTATTGGACGACGCGGCCAGCACTTCGATCCACTCGCGATTGATCGCCGGGGGCCTGCTGCCGAAATAACGGAAGAACAGGGTGCTGCTCGGATCGAGCCAGATCGCACTTCTGCCGCTTCCCGCGCCGGGAGTGCTCGTCCAGGAGAACACAAAACCTTCACGCCGACGCAGCTTGGCGGTGATCACGATTTGAAGGTGCGCGAGCGCACGGTCATCAAACGAGATTTCTGTTCCCAAGCTGCCGTACAACAATGTACCCACGAGTTGCCCTTCATCCTTCCGGGATCGGGGGAAAGATCAACTTTTATTCTATCGCTCAGCGGCAGAATGCCGGGTCTACCTCGCCACGGGAATTCCCCGGGCGCTGGAGGGTTCACACTAGTAGTAGCGGCGCGCACAGTGCTGACTGCGACGGCGGAAAGGAAGTTGTGACCATGACGTCGACGACCCCGACCGCTCACACGCTCACCCCCGCCGAGATTGAGACCATCCGCGGCGACTTCCCCATCCTCGGAGTCGAGGTCAACGGGCATCCCCTGGTCTATCTCGACTCGGGAGCCACCTCCCAGAAGCCCGTGGCCGTGCTGGACGCCGAGCGCAACTTCACCGTGCGCCGCAATTCGGCGGTACACCGCGGGGCGCACACGCTCGCGGCCGAGGCCACCGAAGAATTTGAGGACGCCAGGGAGACCGTCGCCCGCTTCGTGGGTGCAGACGCCGACGAAATTGTCTGGACGTCGAACGCGACGGAAGGCCTGAACCTCCTCGCGTACGCACTGTCGAACGCATCGTTCTCCCCCGACTTTGCATCGCTGAAGCTCTCGGTCGGAGACGAGATCGTCGTCACCGAGCAGGAGCACCATGCGAACCTCATCCCGTGGCAGCAGCTGGCGCTGCGCACTGGCGCGACGCTGCGCTTCATCCCGGTTGATGATGACGGTCGCCTGCGGCTCGACCTCCTCGACGAGATCGTCACCGAGCGCGCGCGAGTCGTCGCCGTCACCCATGTCTCGAACGTGCTCGGAACCATCAACCCGGTGGCCGACATCGTGGCGAGGGCCCATCAGGTGGGTGCGATCGTGGTGCTCGACGCCTGCCAGTCCGCTCCGCATCTCCCCCTCGACCTGCATGCGCTTGACGTCGATTTCGCCGTGTTTTCGGGCCACAAGATGCTGGCTCCGACGGGAATCGGCGGGTTCTACGGCCGCCGCGCGCTGCTGAACGCTCTGCCCCCGTTCCTCACCGGCGGCTCGATGATCACCACCGTGACCATGGAGGCCGCCCAGTTCCTGCCTGCCCCGCAGCGGTTCGAGGCCGGCACCCAGCGGGTGGCCCAGTCCATTGCACTCGCCGCGGCCGCCGACTACCTGAGCGCGATCGGCATGGATCGGGTCGCAGCCCACGGCTCCCACGTGAGCCGCCGACTGCTCGACGGGCTCGCAACGATCGACGGCATCCGTGTGCTGGGCGCCCAGGGCGAGCGGGTGGGGCTTGCGAGTTTCGATGTGGCGGGCATCCACGCGCATGACGTCGGCCAGTTTCTGGATGACCGTGGCATCGCCGTGCGCGTCGGCCACCACTGCGCGCAGCCGTTGCACCGGCGGCTGGGCCTGACCGCCACCACCAGGGCGAGTGGATCCATCTACACGACGGACGACGAGATCGACCTGTTCCTGCAGGCCGTGAGCGACGTCCGGGGATTTTTCGGAGTGACCTCATGAGCTCAGACGAACTGAACGGGCTGTACCAGCAGCTGATTCTCGATCACGCGAAGAGCCCGCATGGCAGGGTCACCCTCGAGCACCCCACGGGGAGCTCCCACCAGCTGAACCCGACCTGCGGCGACGAGATCACCCTATCGATCCAGGTGGATGCCGACACCGTCGCCCACGTCGGGTGGGAGGGTCACGGCTGCACCATCTCGCAGTCCAGCGCGTCGCTGCTGTCGACCCTGATCGAGGGTCGCGAGGTGGATGACACGCGTCTGCTGCTCGAGGAGTTCCGCACCGCCATGCGCTCGCGCGGCGCCATCGAGCTCGACGAGGAACGGTTTGAGGACGCGATCGCGCTCAACGGGGTCTCGCGCTACGTCGCCAGGGTGAAGTGCGCGATGCTCGCGTGGGTCGCCCTGGAGCACGCGCTCGACGGGAAGTAGCGCTCGCTCTGCGCCTGAGAGGACTCTCATGCGCAGGGCCGCCATCCTCACCCCGCTCTGCCCTGAGTGCGCCACACTGGCGCCGGCAGGGAGGGACACATGCGGGTTCTCGTGGTGGAAGATGACGTCGCCATCCAGCGTTCGCTGGCTCAGACGCTGAGGGAGGCCGGCTACGCGGTCGATGTCGCCGGCGACGCCGACGACGGCCTGCGCGCCTTCATGATCGAGCCGGTCGACATCGCGGTTCTCGATGTGCGGCTGCCCGGGTTGCCCGGCGGCGGCATCGAGCTGTGCCGGCGGATCCGCGAACTGTCACCCGAGGTTCCCATCCTCATGCTCACGGCGATCGACTCTGGAGACTCGAAAGTGCGGGGGTTGGATGCGGGAGCCGACGACTATCTGACCAAACCGTTCCACATCGAGGAGTTGCTGGCCCGGGTTCGAGCCCTGCTGCGTCGGGCGCCGCGGGCCAGCGCGGAGGCCGTGAGCGTCGGGACCATGCGGCTGGAGCCGTCGACGCGCTCGGTGATCAGATCCGGACGACGCATCGAGCTGACCGCCAAGGAATACGCGGTGCTCGACTACCTGATGCGCAACGCGGGTCAGATCGTAAGCGCCTCGGACCTGATCGACCATGCGTGGGACAGCAACTACGAGGGGTACAGCAACGTGGTGCAGACCTACATCCGGTACCTGCGCCGAAAGCTGGCCATCCACGGGCAGCCCGATCCGATCACGACGTTCCGCGGCAGCGGCTACACCATCGACGCATGATCTTCCGGCGGGCAAAACTGCGGCTCGCGTTGTCGTACGCCCTGGTGCAGCTTGTGTTGTTCGCAGCCTTCGGGCTGGGTATCTATGCCTACGTGACCACCGCCTTCGACTACGACGTCGCCGACGGAGAGACCGCGGTGCTCTCGGCCGAAGCGGGCTTTGCGAACCTGCGCACCGGCATCCTCATCGCCTATGCCGGTCTGATCATCGTCATCCCGGTTACCAGCTACCTGCTTGCGTCCCTCGCAATGCGGCCCATTTTGGCGAGCTTCGAAGCGCAACAGCGCTTTGTCGACGACGCCTCCCACGAGTTCCGCACGCCGCTGAGCGCCCTGCAGGCTCAACTCGAGCTCGGGTTGAGCCGGCCGCGATCGAGCCTCGAATACCGCACCATCCTGGGCCACTCCCTGCACTCGACCACCCAACTCAACGAGATCCTGGACGACCTGCTGGTGCTCTCCCGTGGTGCCCACGACACGAATATTGCGATGCGCGACGTGGAGATCGGCTCGATCCTCAGTGACGCGATCGGCCAGCTCCCTCCGGATGACGCGTCACGTGTGCTGCGCAACACCTCCCCGGATTTCGTGGTGACGGTTGCCCCCTCGATGCTCACCCGGGCGGTGGTGAACCTGCTCACGAATGCCCTGCGCTATTCCCCCACCGAATCCGAGGTGACCCTCGCGGTCGTCAAGAAGAACGGCGCGGCGCGAATCACCGTCGCCGACCGAGGCGTCGGCATGACCCGAGAGCAGTGCAGTCTCGCCTTCGACCGGTTCTGGCGAGCTGACGCGTCCCGCGCGACACTCGGGCGCGGGCTCGGACTTTCCATTGTGCAGGAGATCGCGAATCTGCACCGCGGTCGGGTCGATCTGGAGTCGGAACTGGGAGTTGGCACCACGGCGTCGCTGGAGATCCCGCTCTCACGGTGATCCCACGTTCACTTTTCTAGCGTTGATGACATGGCGATAAATGATCGCCGCAAAAGGAGACGAACTCATGAGCAAGATCAAGACCGCACTGGCATCGTCCGCCGTTATCGTCCTGTCACTGGTGGGAGGCGGTCTTGTGATGGCCATTCCTGCACAGGCCGCGACGACCGCCATCGTGCACCTGTCCGGTGTTGAGGACGGCACCAACGACGGCGAGACCGCCGACGATAACGGGATCGAAGACGGCACCAACGACGGCGAGACGGCCGACGACGCTGGGGTCGAGGACGGCACCAGCGATGGCGAGACCGCAGACGACAGCGGTGTCGAAGACGGCACCAACGACGGCGAGACGGCCGACGACGCTGGCAACTAGCCCGCCACTGTTTGCCGACACTGACGGCCAGTCGACGCAATGTCGGCTGGCCGTTTCGTCAGACCAGGGGGAAGGTTACCTCGACGGTGAGCCCATCGCCAGGGCGATTGTCGAGCGTGATCGCACCGCCAGACACTGCCACGATGCCCGCAACGATCGACAGCCCCAGGCCGGCTCCGCCGCCGGTGCGGGCATGGTCGGCACGGGAGAACCGGTCGAACGCGAGCGGCACGAACGCGTCATCCATTCCGCCGGCGGTGTCGCTGACCCGCAGAGCGATGCTGTCACCCAGGATCACCAGTGACAGCTCGATGGCACCCTCGACGCCCGTGGCGGCGAGCGCATTGTTGACCAGGTTGTCGCAAACACGCCCGAAGTCGGCGTCACTTACCGCCACTGTGCGAAGCTCGGCAATGTTGCTGGAGTATTCGATCCGGATGTCTCGATGGCCGACGTGCTGTCGGCCGCGGTCCGCCGCATCCGCCAGCTCCGCGGCGAGCTCGAAAGTCGTCGAGGTTCCCGGCGTTGCCTGCGCGTCGATGCGTGACAGTTCCAGCATCGACGTTGCCAGGGCAGACAGGCGCACCAGCGTGCGCTGGGCGGCGGCGACGTCATCCTGCATCTTCGGCAGGGTGTCTGCCTGGCGTTGAGCAAGCTCGAGCTGTGTTTGGATGATCGCCAGCGGGGTGCGAAACTCGTGGCTCGCGTCTGAGACGATCTGTCGTTCGCGTTCGGCTGACGTGCGCAGCTGGCTGATCAGCTCGTTGAGGGTGCCGGCGAGTTCCGAGATCTCATCCTGAGACGGGCCGACCGGCAGCAGCTCGGAGCCTGGGCTTGCCACCAGAGTCGCGGCGCTGCGCCTCAGCCGCCCAACCGGCCGGAGGGCTGCGGTTCCGATGAACCAGGATGCCGCCCCGAAGGCGATATTGATTCCGGCGATGCTCGCGATGAGCAGGAACGCGACCTGCTGCAGCACTGACTCTTCCGGATCATCAGGGTTGGCTGTGATGATCTTCCAGGTGCCGTCGCTCGTCTCCACACTGGTCACCTTGACGAGGAATGTCTCCGAGTCCGCGGAGACAATGCGGGTGTCATCGGGCTCCGCCGCCAGGGCGCCCAACTGCTCAGTCAGTTCGTCCGGAAGGGTGTTGATCCGCACCGGCCCGCTGGGGTCGATCACCGCAACGAGTTGGCCGGCGCCGGGAGGGTCGATCTCGTCGGTGCCATTGCTGAGGGCTGTGAGGTACGGGCTTTCGACGTTCTCGAGTACGCGGATCTGCCCGTCGCTGACGATCCGCTGCACCTGCGAGAAGATCACGATGCCCGCGACGATCGAGATGAGGATCGCGACAATCAGGCTGCCACCGGTGATGCGCGCGCGGATGGTGAGGCGTGAAAGATTCACTGGTCCAGCGCGATCAGCTGGAATCCGACGCCGCGCGTGGTGGCGATACGCACCGGCGACCCGACGGTCTCAAGCTTCCTTCTGACATAGCTGACGTATTGGTCGACGATGTTGGGGTCGATGTGCGCCACGGATCCCCAGATCGAGTCGATGATTTCGGCCCGGGGCATCACCCGGGTGGAGTTTTCGGCAAGCAGTCGCAGCAGGTCGAACTCGGTGCGACTCAACCGCAGCTCGGTGCCACCCGCCGTGATCTCGTGGCGGGTCATGTCGATCTGCAGGCCCCCGATATCGAGTCGGGACGCGCCGATCGCATCCCGCCGGCGAAGCGCCCGGAGGCGAGCGGCCAGCTCGGCGAATTCGAACGGTTTGGTGAGGTAGTCGTCGGCGCCGGAGTCGAGCCCGCGCACCCGGTCGTCGACGGCATCCCTCGCGGTGAGAAGCAGGATCGCCATACCGTTGGTGTGCTCGCGCAGACGGCGGCAGAGTTCGAAACCCGACATGCCGGGGAGCATGACGTCGAGCACGGCGATGTCGTAGGGCTCCCGCTGGGCCAGGGTGATGCCGTCGATGCCGTTGCCAGCGGTGTCGACCGTGTAGCCCTCGCCACGAAGCCCGCGGGCGAGGAGCGCCGCCATTTCGGGCTCGTCCTCCACCACCAGGATGCGCAGGGCCACACGGTCCACCTTCCGTTATGGTGCGATCCTACGGCTAGGCCGCGACGGGTTCTGCGATTGGCGATGCGATCACGGCCTCCTGGCGCTGGCGCTTCACCCTGATGCCGAGGAATGCTGCGAAACCCACGATGGCGACGAGGAACACCACGCTCGTCACGGTCGTGCCGAGACCCAGACCACCGTCGGCCGGCGCCTGCGACAGCAGGTCGCCGATGGACGCGCCGAGCGGACGGGTGAGGATGTAGGCCGCCCAGAAGCAGGCGACGGCGTTGGCGTTGAACACGAACCTGGCGACGGCGATGACACCGATGAGTGACGTGAAGAGAATGACGCCCACGAGGTACCCGAGGCCCAGCCCCTCGGTGATGAGGTCACCGGCCGCGGTGCCGAGCGCGAAGGTGAACAAAATCGCAACCCAGTAGAAGGCCTCGCGGCGGCGCGAGAAGATCGTGTGGATCGACAGCGTGCGCTCCCGGTAGAACCAGATCCCGAAGGTGACGGCCAGCAGCGCGCTGAAGAGGATGGTGCTGGCCCATAGCGGCACTCCGGCAACGTCGGTGAGGTTGTCGGTGACGAGAGTGCCGACCACGCTCACCAGCACCACCACCGTCCAATAGACACCCGAGGTGTACCTCCTGGTGGCGAACTGCGCAATGAGGGATGCGATGAGAAGCGCACCCATGATGTAGGTCGTGATCTGCAGGCCAAGGCCGAGGTCCGCGTTGAGGTAGTCGGCGAAGGTCTCGCCCGTGGTGGTGGAGAGAATCTTGATCACCCAGAAGGCGATGGTGACCTCGGGCACCCGGTTGAAGAGGATGGTGCGAACGTGCTCGGGCAGGGTGTTTGTCATGAGGTCAGGCTGGTGGATGCCGCCTGACGTTCGCCCGGGATCCCGGCCCCCGGGAGTGAGGGTTCTTTCAGGAACAAGCGCATGACGCCGGAAACCAGCAGAGCCGCCGATGCGCCCAGCACAGCACCCGCGATGACATCAGACAGCCAGTGCACGAGCAGATAGTTGCGGCTGAGCGCCATCAGGGTGATCCACACAACCGCCAACACCCGTGTCCACGTCCGCGGTAACGCGATCAGCAGGGCGATGGTGATGGCCGCAGCCGCCGTCGCGTGTCCCGACGGAAAGGCGTTTGATGCGGTATCCACAATTCCGTCTGAGGGTCTCGGTCTGGCCAGAGCGGCCTTGAGCACAGTCGAGATTCCGGCCGACAACGCCATCGCCAGAGCGACCGTGATGGCCGCCCGGAATCGGCGCATGAGCAGGAACACGACAACGACGAGCACGGTGAGAATCGTCATCACGAGGGTTCCGCCGATGACGTGCAGCGCACCGGCGATCGCTCCCGCCGCCGGAAAGCGGTGAGCCGCGAGCACATCGTGCCAGGCCTGGTCCAGCCCGAAGGGCAGGTTGCCTCCCACGGTTGCGACGCCGACACCAGCGAGAACCACGCCCACAATCCCGAGGCCACCCACGAGCATCTCGCGGGTCGCGGCGGGTGATCGTCGGGGAGCGTGGAGCAATTTCGTCTTGGGCACCTTTCGAACTTACGGGCATTCCATGTGGTGAAGTGGATCGCACGCACGGCTGGTCCTGAGAGAGTTCTCAGCGACGCGTCGGGGTGGCAGGACAACACCGCCTCATCAAGGTGTAGCTGTGACCTATGGTCGAACCATGGATGCCGCGAGCCCCTGGATTGCGACCGCGATCGCGCTGGTGCTGCTCGCGGCAATCGCCACTGTCGGCCTGAGCATCTTCCACATCCCGCAGCCGCGCGCGGTTCTCCTCGCTTTGGCACGCGCCATCCTGCAACTCGGCGCACTCAGCCTGGTGCTGACCGGCATCATCCGGGATCCGCTCTGGGTCGGCGTCGGTCTCGGTGTCATGTTCGTGGCCGCCGTCGGGACGGCCGCGCGGCGGGCGCGGGCTGGGGCATCCGCGCTGCTGGGCCTCGCGGCATCCATGATCATCGGCCCTCTCGTCGTCATGTCGATCGTCTTCGCGACGGGCGCCATCGAGTTCTCGCCGCGCTATGTGCTCGCGATCGGCGGCATCGTCATCGGCAACACCATGACGATCGCGATTCTCACCCAGCGCGTGTACAGCGCCTCGGTTCGCGACCACTGGGACGAGGTCGAGGGGTGGCTCGCCCTCGGGGCGACACCCCGCCAGTCCACGCTCGACCTCGGCCGTCGCGCCATCCATACCGCACTGCTGCCGTCGGTGGACCAGACCCGCACCACCGGCATTGTCGTGCTCCCCGGCGCGTTCGTGGGTGCGATCTTCGCCGGAGCGTCACCGCTCGAGGCCGGGCGGTTCCAAGTCGTCGTGCTCGCGAGCATCCTTGCAGCGGGCGTGCTGACAGCAACAGCCCTGACCCGGATGACCGGAAGAGTGGTGCAGCGCGGACTGTGACGGCGCCCGTCAGGTACCGCACGAGCGGGGCACCGGCAACCCCGTGGTGGCACAGGTGCGATCTCCCTATCCTTCATGCATGTGGTTCGATACCTGGTCAGAGATCGTGCGCGTCCTCCTCGTTGGAATCGCGTCATATGCGGCAATCGTCGTGTTCATCCGTGTCTCGGGTAAACGGGCGCTCGCGCAGTTGAATGCATTCGATTTCGTGGTGACCGTCGCCCTCGGGTCGACGCTGGCCACAATCCTCCTATCGTCAGATGTGTCGTACGCGGAGGGGGCCACAGCCCTCGGGCTGCTGCTCGGGCTGCAGGTCGTCGTCTCCTTCGGCTCCGCCAGGTGGAAACGCATCCGGAAGTTGACGACCGCCACCCCTGCCGTGCTGCTGACCGATGGGCAGATCGACGATGACGCGCTCAAGCGGGCGCGCCTCTCCGACGGGGATGTGCGCCAGGCTGTGCGACGCAGCGGCTACGGCGACCTCGGGGCGATCGCGGCGGTCGTGCTGGAGAGCAACGGTGAGTTGAGCGTGATCCCAGCGTCGGAGCTGGGAACAGGCTCGGCGCTTCCCGACGTCGACCACCATCCTCAAAGTCCGGGGCGATAGGCTCGCGGTGATCGTTGCTAAGGAGTAAGCGCAATGCCGCCAGCACTCACCATCACCCTCATCGCGATACCGGTGCTGCTGTTCGGCGCTCGAGTGGCTCTGCCCGGCATTCCGTTGAAGCGATACGCCCGCACATCGCCGTGGGTGGACATCGCGCTCATCATCATTGGTGCGGTCGGTCTCGTGTTGCACTGCGTAGCGATGTTCTACCGCGGACTCATTGAGGGCGTCGCAGGATCCGACGGATACCTCCAGGCGGTCAACGGCATGGGCGGGCCGAGTATCGCGCTTTACGTTGTTCCTGCTCTGCTGGCTCTCGCCGGCCTCCGCCGCCAACAGCCCCTCGCACTCGTCATCGTTGCGATCACCCTCGTCGCGGTCGGCGTCACGATGTACAACGGCGGCCCGCTCGCGGTGCATCTCGCCGCCATCACCGCCGCGGCGATCGCGCTCGCCCTCACCACCGCGCTCCTGGTTCTTCGGCCCCGCCGCTCCAAGAGGGTTCGTACGCCCAGGTAGGCGGCCCTATCCGGAATAGGTGGTGTCGAGAAGCTGGTCGAAAATTGCGATCTCGTAGGTCTGGCTCGCAGACATCCTTGCGGCTAGTCCCTGCACGTTCGCGATGCTGGCCATCGAGACTGCGGCGTCAGCCATGTGGATTCCGCCCAGGTGGTGAGCGCGCATCAGCTGGAGAAACAGGCGTCCCTGCGGAAGCCCCGTCGTCGTGGCGAGCAACTCCATCTCGGCAGGGGTGGCAAGCCCTGGCATCTCGCCCATGGGCATCCCCATCCCCATCCACGCCATCACCGTCTCTGGCATGGCGGTGCTCTCACCCCAAACCTGCAGCCAGGTGTGCATGATGCCGCGCTCGTACGACTGACTCTGCAGAATCTCGGCGGCCGACGCCTGCACGGCGGGGCCGGTGTCTCGACCCAGAACTCGCTGGCACATCGCCAGACCCTGCTCGTGGTGCGCCGACATGTCGGTGAAGAACCCGATATCCGAACCGTTGGGGGCATCGACTGAGATCGCCGATGCGTCGTTGCCTGCCTTCGTGCATCCGGTCAAGAACGCCGCAGCTCCTGCGGTGACCCCGATCGTCAGGAAGCTGCGACGCCCTGGCGATGCGGGGAGCCCCAGAGAACGAGCCACCCGCTAGCCGTCTGCGCCGGGAGGACCACCGGGGCCACCCGCGTCGCCACCGGTAGCGGTGCCCGCCAGGGCGCCGTCCGCAACAGTGCCATGGAAACATCCCAGCGTGTAGGGGAAGGTTGCGGTCGCGTAGTAGCGGTACTGACCGTCGCTGTCGATACGCCCGTTGCACTGGTCAAGATCGCCAGAGCCTTCGACGAACGAATGCGCTGACCAGGTGTCACTGGCGAACAGCGACGAGTCGGTCAGCTGCCAGCTACTGGTGAGTTGGGCAACCGAACCGCACGCGGCATCTGAGCAGACCACGCCGGACATGATCGGGTATCCGTCGGCAGCCCATCCCATCACCAGGGAGGTACCTGCCTCGACCTCGGAGGCGTCGTAGAGGCAGTCGACTCCGTCAGCCCAGCCGAAAAGATGCATGTGGTAGTCAACGGGGCCCTCGTGCCCGCCACACTCCGAAAGTGCGCCCTCCAGCGACAGCACGTCACCGCCGGTGCCCTCGGTCGCGCCATAGATCGCCACCCCATTCACAGCCATACCGAGGGGCCCGAGCGCAGGCACAGCCTCCGGATCGCTCGACTCGGTGGGCGTTGAGGGGATCGTCAGCACAACCTCAGACGCGGTCAACTCCCCGGGGGTGGTCGCCACGTACGGGTAGTCGGGGATGCCGTTGCTCGTCGCGATCAGGGCGTCGCCGTTGCAGGTCGCCACCAACTCGGGAGCCGTCGAATCGGGGTTGGCGCTGACGACAGCGCGGAACGTTGCGGCCATCGCCGCGCAATCCCCTGTGCTCGCCGCGAATTCTGCAACTGCAGCTTCGGAGGCGGTGGCACTCGGTGTCGCCGTCGGCGTTTCTGAGACGGTCGAACTCGGCGAGCATGCCGACAGCAGTATGGCGAACGCGCCAACGATCGCGACCGAAAGAAAGGTTGGTGACTTCATCGGCGTCTCCTATTGCGTGGCATGATTAGGCAGAATTTTGGGCTCGTTAAGGCTACCTCTCGCACGAATGCGCCTCATAGACTTCTGCCCGGAATAGCCTCGACAGCAAGACTGTGGCCTACGCCCAGCCCCTTGTAGTTGGCCGTGCGAGCGGCGCGGCGTTGCGAGCTGTCCTGCAGTTCCAGCTCGGCGAGCTGGCGCACAATTGCTTCGCCAACACGGCGGCAAAAGTCAGCGGGCTCGGCATCAGCAGTGGGGCGTTCCTCAACGATTTCGTGAACTATGCCGTCTTCGAGAAGATCCTGCGAGCGCACACGCTGATCGACGGTCATGCTCGCGGCGTGCGACGTGTCGCCGAACATGATCACGCTCGCACCCTCCGGCGGCAGCGGCGCTAGCCATCCGTTCCGCGCCGCGAGGACACGGTCTGCTGGCATAAGGGCGAGCGCGCCACCACCCGTTCCCTCACCGAGAATTACCGCGACAGTGGGTACGGGCAAGTCCAGCATTTCTGCGAGGCAGCGAGCGATCTCTCCGCCGAGACCGCCCTCCTCCGCCTCGCGAGAGAGGGCCGCACCCGGTGTATCAACGACGGTGATCAGCGGCAGCCCGAGTTCGGCGGCGAGCGCCATTCCGCGACGGGCCTGGCGCAGAGCATCCGGCCCCAACTCGGCCTCACCATGTGCACGACGATCCAGGCCGACAACGACTGTGCCTCTGCCGCCGATGGTGGCCAGCGAAACGACGGCCGACTTGTTTGATTCGCCCTGGCCAGTGCCGCTCAGTGGAACGCTGGAGGTCGCGGCGTAATGAAGCAGCGACCTCAGGCCCGGGCGTCCGCTGCGACGTGAAATTTGGATCGACTCCCACGCTGATGGAATGTGCGCAACCGGCTCCTCAGCTGGAACGGGAACGGTGCCAGCCGAGGCCGCGATAATCGCCAACGCCTCGCCTGCCACAGTGCGCAGGTGCTTGGCGTCGAGCACAGCGTCGACAATGCCATGGGCGAAGAGGTTTTCCGCGGTCTGCACCCCTGCGGGGAAGTCGACGCCGTGCAGCGCTTTATACACTTTGGGGCCGAGAAAACCGACGAGTGCCCCGGTCTGAGCGACCGTGATGTGGCCGAGAGATCCCCACGAGGCGAAGACCCCGCCGGTGGTTGGATGCCGCAGATAGACGAGGTACGGAAGCCGGGCTGCCTTATGCGCAACGACCGCTTCGGTGATCTTCACCATTTGCAGAAAGGCCCGTGTGCCTTCCTGCATGCGAGTTCCACCAGAAACGGGCGCCGCGAGCACAGGCAGGCCTTCCGCCGTTGCCCGTTCGATGGTCTGCACCATCCGGGTGGCGGCGTTGACCCCGATCGAGCCGCCGAGAAAGCGGAACTCCCCCGCCATAACTGCCACGCGCGAACCGTTGAGCAGTCCCTCACCCGAGACAAGCGATTCGTCCTCGCCGGTCTTCGCGCGCGCGGCGTCGAGTTCGTCTCGATAGCTGTCCTCGATCGGCAAGGGGGGCAAAGGCGAATTCCAGCTGATGAAGGACCCGTCGTCAAGAGTCATCGCGATGAGCTCGCGGGCGCTCGGACGGTCGTTCATTCGCTCAGCCATTCGCGCACAGAATCGTTGTGTTGCCCCAGCGTGGGAGGCGCACTGTGCGCGGTGCGCGTTTGCTCCTGCCCGTCCGCACTGAAGAAACGCAGTGGTGGCCCGGGAAGCTGGAGCGCTCCGAGCGTCGAATGTTCGACGTCAACAATCAGCCCCTGAGACCGCGTCTGGTCCCACTCGTAGACCTGCTGCAGATCCCGTACCCGGCCCGCGGGGATGCCTGCGTCGTCGAAGGCGATCAGCAGCGCATCCGCATCCCAGGCGGAAAACACCTCTTCCAACGCAACAATAAGTGATTCGCAGTTCTCAACCCGCAGACCATTTGATGCCCAGCGTTCGTCATCGACGGCGAGTCCCGTCATGGCGCAAAGCCGCCCCCAGAGACCCTCCGACCCCACGGCGATCTGCACTGCTCCCGATCCGGTGTGGAAAAGCCCGTATGGGGCGATCGACGGATGGTGATTACCATTCGCAAGCCCCACCTGCCCTGCGACGGTCCATCGGGTGCCCTGAAAAGCGTGTACGCCAACCACCGATGCGAGAAGGGAGGTGCGCACGACCTGCCCTTTCCCCGTCCGTTCCCTCTCGAGCAGCGCAGCGAGCACGCCGTAGGCTCCGTACATTCCGGCGAGCAGGTCGGCGATGGGAACACCGACACGCTGCGGATCGTCGGGCGTGCCGCCGGTGAGCGACATGAGGCCTGCCTCGCCCTGGGCGATCTGGTCGTATCCTGCCCGGCCGCCTTCGGGACCATCGTGACCGAAGCCGCTGATCGACAACAGCACGAGGCGCGGGTTGAGCTCTTCAAGCCGAGGGGGCGAGAAACCTAGACGATCCAGGGTTCCAGGGCGGAAGTTCTCCAGCAGCACGTCAGCTCGTTCGATAAGTCCGGCCAGAATGGCGGAGTCATCAGGGTCTTTCAGGTTGAGCGCTATTGACTCCTTGTTCCGGTTGGCGGAGAGGAAGTAGGTCGACTCCTGCTCTCCTTCCTCTCCCACGAAGGGAGGGCCCCAGCCACGCGTGTCGTCTCCAGTGCCCGGGGTCTCCACCTTGATGACCCGGGCGCCCAGGTCTCCCAGCATCATCCCCGCGTGCGGACCCGCCAGTGCCCGAGTCAGGTCGAGCACGAGATAACCGGTGAGCGATCCAGTCGCGCTCATACTCGCGACCCCAGTGCAGAAACGCCGAGTTGTTCGCGTAACGCCAGAACCAGGGCGTTCATTCCAGCCGCGTTTGAGGCACCAAAGGTGTAGAAATCGGGCCGGATGAGCACGCACTCGGCACTGAGCTGGTCCAGCCACGTCGCGTAGGTGCCGTCCACCTCATCGAGGGTGGCGACCTCAGGATGCCTGCCCCTCAGAGCCACCACGGTGATCCCCAGCTCACGAATCATGTCTGCCGTCTCAGCAGCAACCTGCTCAAATGTTTCTGCCTTCGCCAGAAGAAGTACCGATCCCGAATACAGGTCGTCGAAGCGGACGGTTGCGTCGTCAACGCGAATGACCGCCTGGGGAGAAAGTTGTCCCCCGCCAGGAAGGTGAAGGCCCGGTCCCAGCTGAGGGGCGGGAGGTGAAGGGGGAGCATTTCCCTTAGCCAGTTCGGCGATCATCCGCTCGTCTCGTTCTGCTGCCTCCGCCGGATCAGTGATGCAGATCACCCGCCCCAAGGAGATGGAAAAGTCGATGAATTCGCGAATGTGAGTGAGACGCTCGGTCTCGTACGTGTCGAGCACCGACTCGGTGGCGTGGCCGGCGAGCACAGATCCGAGCTTCCAGAACAAATTCATGACGTCGCGAAGTCCGGCGCCCAACCCCTGCCCGGCGAAGGGCGGCATGAGGTGGGCGGCATCGCCAGCCAACAGAATGTGTCCTCGGCGCCAGCTGGTGGCCCAGCCGGCCTGAAAGGTGTAGACCGAGTGGCGTTCGAGCTCTGAATTGTCGGGGCGGATCCCGAACGGTTCGAGCAACTCCCAGGCGCGCTCGGTCTTGTTGAGCGACTCGATCGTTTCGTGCGGAAGGCGCATGAACTCCCAACGTCGACGGCCAGGACCCCCAGGTACCATCGTGGCCGGACGGGCAATGTCACACGTTTGAATTGCCACGTGCGGGAACTCAAGAGACGGATCAGGGATGACGTCGACGACAAGCCAATCGTAGAAAAATCCCATGTCGTGCCAGTCAATTCCGGCCCACCGGCGAACCGTGCTGTTCGCGCCATCCGCTCCCACGAGATAGCGGGAGGTGACAACCCGCTGGGCTCCCGTGGCGACCTGGGTCAGCCCGGTTGAGACGACCTCATCGTCGGAAAGTATGTCGGCCGACCATCCGCGAAGCACGGTGACGGTGGGGATTGTGCTGAGCACCAACTCCATGCGATCTTCCAGCGCGGGTTGGCTGAAGAAGTAGGTGTTGTACCAACCGGACGACCCGATGCCACTCCAGTCGACCTCGACGAGACTCTGACGGTCAGCGTTGCGCCACACGTACATGTCGTCGTACGGCTCGGTGATCTCAGGAATCGTGTCAGGAGAAAGACCGATCGACTGCAGTATGCGAGCGAACTCAAAATCGTGGGTCACAGCGCGTGGCAGGGGGTAGCCCTCTGTCTTGCGATCGGCGACAATCACGCGATGGCCAGCGCGCCCAAGGTGGATCGCCAGCAGCTTTCCTACCGGGCCAAGCCCCACGATCATGACGTCACAGTTGTCGGTTGCCGCTGTCGGCGGCGTAGCTTCATTGCTCACGTCGCCGAGCCTAGAAGTTGTGAAAGCGGCCCCCGAAGTTCTGTCCCGGAATACGGGATGGAAAGTTGTTCGCGGGCCAGCCGGGTTTGATCATGGGGTATCCCGTGCCACCCGGACCGCAATCAAAGGAGATTCGCGATGCACCTTAATTCACGACGCAAACGCCTGGCCGGCGGTCTCGCGTTCATCACCGCGGCCGCGCTGGCGCTCGCAGGCTGCTCCCCCATCGGAGCGGACGGCGGAACATCTGATTCCTCAGAACCCATCCGGATCGGGGCGACAATTCCGCTGAGCGGCGCGCTCGCCGGCTTCGGCAGCTTTCTCAAGTGGGGTTATCAGCACGCCGTTGATGAGGTCAATGCCAACGGCGGCATCATGATCGATGGAACGGCCCGCGACGTTGAACTGACGCTCGTTGACGATAAGACAGACCCAAACGAGGTCACCTCGGCGATCAAGACTCTCATCTCGTCTACCAAGGTGGATGCTCTGCTGGGTTCGTGTACTCCTGACCTGGTGAACCCCGGGGCCGTCGTTGCCGACGCCCAGGGCGTTCCCTTCGTCGCAGAGTGCGCTCCGATTGAGGTGTTCAAGTCGGTCAAGACATGGACATACGCGTGGGACATCTTCTTCTCGGTGGCCGACCAGGCGGTCGCCCCCTTCGAAGCACTCGATGCGAACGGGGTCGAAACCAACAAACAGGTCTTCATCCTTCACGACAACGGCCCCGATGGGCAGGCAATCGGCAATGAGATTTGGCCGGCCGTAGCTGCCGACTACGGGTATTCCATCGCCGGGAACATCGAATTCCCCGCAGACAACACCGACTTCTCGGCCGCGATCCAGAAGGCCAAAGAGTCGGGAGCTGACATCGTCCTCATTTCGTCGATCACACCCGCCGCGATCTCGATCCGTAAGCAAATGGCCGCTATCGGGTGGACTCCCAAGGTCATCGTTGCGGAGAAGGGCGCGGAGCCTGTTCAGTTCGCCGAAGCCCTCGGAGACCTCGCCGATGGCGTCATC
The DNA here is from genome assembly GCF_030063305.1 of Salinibacterium sp. G-O1. Taxonomy (GTDB): domain Bacteria; phylum Actinomycetota; class Actinomycetes; order Actinomycetales; family Microbacteriaceae; genus Rhodoglobus. Next base: position 830,904 of record NZ_JASISV010000001.1, on the reverse strand, counting down.
GTCGGAGCGTACTGGGACCCGTCGTTTGGCTACCCCGGTGCTGAAGAGCTCAAGGAGGCTTTCGAAGCCGAGACCGGCCTGACGTCGAGCCAGCACATCGCCGACAGCTACACCGCGGCAATGGTGCTGATGGACGCGATCGCGGCCGCAGGGACTCTCGATAAAGACGCCATCAACGACGCCATCGGAAAAACCGACGACACGTACGCGGTCGGACCCGTGAAGTTCGACGATGAGCACGCAGCGAAGATCCCCGTGGTCTCATCGCAGTGGCAAGACGGGGTTCCGGTCATCGTGTGGCCGCTGGAACAGGCGACCGGAGAATTACTCTTCCCCGTTCCCTAGCCCTGACGCTCATGGGGCCGACACTCTCGTGTCGGCCCCACCACCCCCTACAACGATGTGGATGACCCTCGGATGAACTCGATCGACCCGGTGGGACTGACAAACACAGTCCTTGGCGGAGCCCTTCTTGGTGGGCTAATCGCCCTCAGCGCAGTGGGACTCTCACTGGTGTTGGGTGTCATGAAGCTCGTCAACCTTGTACACGGCCAGATAGTCGTCCTCGGCGCTTACATGGCCTACTACCTTTCGGCGTTCTGGGGCATCAGCCCACTGCTCGCCCTGCCCATCGTCTTCGTGCTCGGCTTCCTCTTCATGGCGCCCGTTCAGCGCTTCATCCTGGCCCCCGTCGCGCGGCACGGCGAGGAAGCCGGGTTGCTCACCACATTCGCACTGGCCATCATTCTCGAGAATCTGTTTATCCGGATTTTCTCTGGCGACAGTCGCTCCCTTGACACCATTTTCAGTCGAGAAACGATCGCTATCGGCCCCATCAACCTCCCGACGATTTATCTCATCGGTTTCGGAATTTCGCTGGCCGTGTGTCTGGCCGTATGGGCGCTGGTCACGCGAACCTCATTCGGTCGCTCGCTACGCGCGAGCTCGGAAGATCCAATTTCTGCGGCAATCGTCGGCATCCACGTGAGCCGCATCCGGTGGGGCACCTTCGCTCTCAACGGCGGCTTGTCGGCGATCGGCGGCGTGCTCATCGCCCTCTGCTTCTCGTTCACCCCATCGTCCGGCTCGGAATATCTGCTCACCGCTTTCGCCATCATCGTGCTCGGTGGTCTCGGAAACATCATGGGCACCTTTGTGGGAGGAATAGCACTCGGCATCTTCCAGTCGCTCGGCGCCTACTTCTTCGGCGACGGATACCGCACATTTGTAGGTCTGGTCATGCTCATCGTTCTTCTGGCCATCGCGCCCAACGGAATTCTGAATCGGAGGCGCTCGCTGTGAAAAATGGCATGTCCGTTTTACTGAGTCGCATCGCGACTCCCACCCGCGTGGGCAGAAGGGATTTCATCATCGTCGCCGCGCTGGCCGCGATCGCCTTCGTGGTGCCCTACGTTGCAGGAACCTATCAACAGGAGGTCGGCTTCCGCATCCTTCAGCTCGGAGCTCTGGCCGCGGCCTGGAACATTGCCGCCGGGTACACGGGGCTGGTGTCGCTCGGCTCTGCAGCGTTCTTCGGACTCGGGGTGTACACGATGGCACTGGCCAGCAACGCGGGGCTTCCGATCGTGCTGTGCATGATTCTTGCCGCCGTAGTTGCGGGACTCTTCGCCCTGATTGTCAGCCCAGCGCTGTTCCGGCTCCGCGGGCTGTACTTCACCGTCGGAACGCTCGCGCTCGCCGAAGCGCTGCGCATCTTCGTGGTCAACAGCCCGTGGTTTGGTGGCCAGGCGGGCATCTTCCTCACCGCCCGAGCCCCGAAGGCGTTTGAGTTGTACTGGATCGCGCTCGCCATCGCCGTGCTGGTCATTGTGTGCGTTTTGGTGCTTCTGCGCAGTCGCTGGTCGTACCGGATGCAGGCGGTGCGAGATGACGAGGATGTGGCAAGCCAGCTGGGCGTGCGCACCTACCGCACCAAGCTCTGGGCGTTCGGGCTCTCGGGTGCGCTCATTGCCATCGTAGGTTCGGTTCAGGCGCTCAATCAGGGCATTGTTCAGCCGAACGGCGGGTTCGGCATCAGCTGGACTATCGAAATTGTTTCGGTCGCCATCATCGGGGGCATGGGCACCAAGGTGGGACCGTGGATCGGCGCCGTCTTCATCGTCTTGCTTGGTGAGTTTCTCATCCAATTCCCTGAGATTCACATGGCGGTTGTCGGCGTGGTTCTCGTGCTGGTCATCCGGTTCATGCCGAACGGCATCTGGGGCACCTTCACCCTCGCCCTTCAGAAAGAGAGGAACTTCTCGTGACCGCCGTATTGCAACTCACGTCAATAACGAAGTCTTACGGCGGTGTGCGGGCGCTCGACAGTCTCTCACTGGAGGTTGCGCCCGGCGAGGTATTGGGGGTCATCGGCCCTAACGGTGCGGGAAAGAGCACGCTCATCGGCGTCATCGGCGGGGCGCTGACCCCGAACTCGGGCTCGGTTACGTTCGACGGTCGCGACATCAGCAAGCTCAGCTCTGCCGACCGCGCCCGAATGGGCATTGGCCGGACCTACCAAATACCGCGTCCGTTCACACGGATGACCGTGGCCGATAACGTGCGTCTGGCGGCAACAAACTCGGGTCACCACATTTCGCAGCGTGAACTCGAGCCGTTCGTCGGGGGCATCCTGGATCGCCTCGGACTCGCCCCGTTCGCGCATGAGACTGCGGGCAAGTTGCCGCTGCTGCGCCGCAAGCGGTTGGAACTCGCGCGAGCGTTGGCGCTCAAGCCACGGGTGCTCCTCCTCGACGAAATCGGGGCCGGACTTGTTCGTGCGGAAACAGACGAACTCATCACGATCATCCAGAGCCTGCGCACCGAGGTTGAGTCGATGGTGCTCATCGAGCATGTGATGGATGTAATTTCCCGCTGCTGTGACCGCACCGCCGTTCTCGATTTCGGCAAGTTGGTTACCGTCGACGAAACCCCGAAGGTCCTCGCGGACCCGGTTGTCGCTTCCCTCTACCTTGGCTCGATCGCTGACAGCGCTGAACCGACTCCGTTCGACGAGGATAAGCGCGCAGGCATCCGTGCCTCACTCACATCGCTGGTGAGCGTGGCCAAACCTGTATCCGATGCCCCGCTGCTGGCGGTCGATGACGTGTGGGTGCGGTACGGAGGCCTCAACGCCCTCAAGGGAGTTTCGTTCGATGTGCAGCCGGGTGAATGCATTGCTTTGCTCGGGGCCAATGGTGCGGGCAAGACGACGATGGCTCGCGCCCTCGCCGGAGCAGTGCCGCTCACGTCGGGAACGATCTCGTTCGCGGGAAAGTCCATCGCGGGCCTCCGCCCTGACGAGGTCACCGCGCTGGGTGTTGCTCAGTGCATGGAAGGTCGCAAGATTTTTGGGACCCTCTCGATTGAGGAGAACCTCATCGCTGGGGGCCTGGATGCGCGCAAGCACGTGAAAGCCGAGCGACTCGAGGCCGTGTACTCGATCTTTCCCATCCTCAAACAGCGACGTAAAAACTCCGGCACCGCCTTGTCGGGCGGGCAGCAGCAGATGTTGGCTATTGGCCGGGCGCTCATGTCTGCGCCCACCCTTGTGGTGTTCGACGAGATCTCTCTGGGGCTTTCGCCAATCGCGGTCGACGAAGTTTATGAGGCCCTCGGTGCGATTCGCGATTCCGGAGTCGCGATGATTATCGTCGAGCAAAGCGTTGAGCGCGCGCTGGCGCTGGCCGACCGCGCAATGGTGCTCAGCCAGGGTGAGATCACGCTCGAGGGCATGCCGTCAGAGTTGCTCGCTGATGCGCGACTATTGTCAAGCTACCTCGGCTGACGCGGCGAAAAGAGAGAGCGCGGAAACAGGATTCAGACAGCCGAAGGCAGGTTCCGTGGGTCGAACAGAATGCTTCGGGTGTCGAAGCTTCCCTGCAGCTTGGTGAGTCGCTCGACGAAAAGCGCCTTCAACACGTCGAATCGCTCGGTCGGGGCGACGATGGCGACAGCTTGATTGACGCCTGCCGAGTTTTGGATGCACGTCGCAACGGCAGAAATACCCACATCGCGTTCTTCGTGGTCGAACGCCAAATTAGTGGCGCGTACCTGATCGAGCTCGACGATGAATTTGTCCACGTCAGTAATGGTCTTGTTTGTGTGGCCGGCGAGAACGTCTGGCAGAATTTCTCGCACCTTCCAGTCGGGCAGTTGGGCGAGCAAGACTTTGCCGATGCAACTTCCGTGCAGGGAGAAGCTCTTGCCAACCTGGGTCACTGCGTGAAGCCGCGCTGTCGATGACACTTGGTCCACGACGACAACTTCGCGGCCACTGAAGATGGCCAATTCCACATTTTCGTTCACTGCCCGAGCGAGTGAGGTGAGCAGCGGACGCATGCCTGCGACGAGCTGCAGATGGCTGTTCATCCCAAATTTCAGCACCCCTGGGCCCAGGGAATAGCCACCGGCAGACGACGCGCGAATGACGAAGCACTCACGTTCGAGTTCTTGAATGATGCGGTGAACGCTCGAGCGGGGCAGGCCGCTGCGTTGTGAAAGTTCGGTAAGCGAGAGTTGCCCACGGCCTTCGGCGATGATGTTGAGAATGGTCGTCGCGCGTCCGAAGATGGACATCAGCTCACCTGCCAGGTGCGGGTGACGACGAGAGAGTCAACTGCCCAGACTCGATCGTGGCGTGAGAACGACATCTCGTACTCTCCCATCGTTGTCATCAGTGGGGCAGGCGTGAACTCCCACCGGGTATATAAGGCTTTGGCAGAGTACCCCAGTTCTGAGTCAACAAGCCGAACGTTCGTGATGATGTGACGATGCTGATTGGGCTTGCCCCACAGACTCGAGTACAGCTCGGTGAGTTGCAAGTCACCCGATGCTGAGCCCTGCGGAAAAGTGACAGTGGCGTGGCGAAAGTGCTCAAGAGCCGCGTGGATGTTCTTTGCGTCGGCAATCGCTCCATAGTCATAGAGAAGCTGTTGCGCCGCCGAACGTATGTCGTCAGTCACGGTTGGCCTCACGTTGGCGCAGCAGCGCCCTGCCGTAGTCGTTCCCGTTGGGGGTGCGCACAATGGTGTGGATGTGGAATCCCGCAGGCTCGGTGTTACTCAGAAAGACACCGCAGTGGTGATCGAGTTCGAGAATTACCACGGGGCTTTGCACCCGAACGTAAAACACGTCGACAGGGCCGGTCCCGCCGATCCACGAGATCCAGGTGTCGTCGAAGTGGTCCTCGATTTCCCGCTGCCTGGCCAACGCTGGGCCCTCTGGCAAGTAGTCGATGAACTCGCGAACCAGTTCTCGGAGCCTTCCTCTCGCATCCGATCCAAGCTCTGCTGCGCAGACTCCCTCGTAGGGGATCACGCGGTTGTCCTGAAATGCGCCAGCAAGGTGCCGCTCGTCGCCCGGGTGGATGCGGCCGACCGGCATGGCAGGGTCGACCATAGAGTCGAAAAGCACGGCATCGTTTTTTTGCGCAGGGGTCAGCGAATCCAGGAATGCTCGGGCTTTCATCACGCGCGGAGTGAGAGCCGGATCGTCGTCATCGTGCAGCTTGTCCGGCTCGGCGCCGAAGAAGATTGGCGAGATCACCAACTGGTTTGCCACCACCGCACAGTTCAGGGCTAGGTGGTGTCCAAAGATTTGCCAGCCCCAGGGCTCCGTGAGTGAGGGCGTGCCGTACACGGCGATGTTGTAGCTGAACTCGTTCATGATGGGTTCGAGGCCGGTGAGCCCACCCAGGTAGCCGTTAATGTGCATGAGCTTCCGGGCAAGCGTCGCGCCGCTCGAACTCAGCGTCGCATCGAGCAGCCCCAGGAGCGCGTCGCGAGCGCGGACGTCAAGGAATTCCAGTCGGAGACCGGTGTCGTGCTGCATGAACTCGGGGTTCGCCCACGACTGCCACTCCACAGCATCCACCGGATATTGGATCGCTTCGCGCTGGGCGGGCGTCAACGTCGCAAGCGCAGCGGCGGCTGCATCGACCATTGCTGCAACCGGGGCGTCGTTGGGGGCGGCGTCGAAGAGATCCGGAATGATCGTGCCGTCGGATGTGACGCCGACGAAGGGCACCGGGTAGAGCGGTTGCCAGCCGCGGATCAGTTCTCCCGTGAACGCATCGTGCTTCGCGGCCGCCCGGTAAGAGTACGCATCGAGCCCTCTCAGGCCGACGATTCGCTCATCACTTGGCGGGTACAGATATTGCCGGAAACCAGCGTCTTCGCTCATCACGTCGCTATTGAAGCACAGCAAAAGCTGTCTGCCGTAGGAGGTGTCCCGTGAAGTGAGACAGGCAGTTGACCGCCGTTGCCGCTGGGCTCAGGCTCTAACTCAAGCAGGGTCGCTGTGTCGTGAGCCTGCATCGATCGCACAGAAAGGCGCGGCATGAGGCTTGTTGGAGCGCGACTCTCCCAGGGGAGCGATACGTTCGTCGCAGCGTTGACGACCAAGGACGGGGTGGACGCTGCACGAATCCTCACCGACCTCGAGACGTTCTGGGGGTCGCCGGCCGCCGCGCTTGCCAGCTACTCCTCCGAGGGCGGAAACGTAGTTCCGCTCGACCAGCTGCAGTTGGTGCCTCCCGTGTTGCCGGGAGCGCGAGTTATTTGCATCGGGCTCAACTACCTCGCCCACGTGCTCGAGGGAAGCTACAGCGATGCTGGCCTCCCGGAGTATCCGACACTCTTCGCGCGTTGGACCTCGTCTCTCACGGTGAGTGGCGCTCCCATCCCGGTGCCCTCCAACGAGGATGGCATCGATTGGGAGGGCGAAATCGCCGCCTACATTGGCATACCCCTCATCGATGCGGATGCCGATACGGCTCGCGCGGCAGTCATGGGGTATTCGGCGTTCAACGACGTGACCTCGCGCCGGGCGCAGAAACTTACGTCGCAGTGGATCCTCGGCAAGAACGGGGACAACAGCGGACCCCTGGGGCCTCTCGTGACTGTCGACGAAGTGGGAGACCTGCGCGACGGCCTGCGCGTGCAGACTCGTGTCAATGGTGAACAGGTCCAGGACGGCAACACCAAGAACATGATTTATGAACTGGGCGAGGTTCTTTCCCTTTTATCGCACAGCTTCACGCTCAATCCCGGGGACGTCATTTGCACGGGCACTCCGTCGGGCGTCGGTTACTCCCGCACCCCACCGTGGTTGCTGCAACCCGGCGACGTCGTTGAGGTCGAGATCGAACGCATCGGCACGATCAGCAATCCGGTCGTCGCGAACTCGTTCCGCAGCGAACGCTAGTTAGTCTGCGCGTTTGCCGGTGCCCCGGCAGGGACTCGACGCCCCACCGGCACGGCCGCCAAACCGCGCGGTTACGCGACGATGCAAGCCCACGGAATGCGCGATTCGTCGGAACCGGCACGGCAGAGACTCGATGCTCCGAGGTGCCACACCGGCGCACGGCGTCAAGCGGGCCGCGGGCGGCCCGCTTGCCACCGTGCCCCGGCAGGGACTCGAACCCTGACTGGGACGATTTTAAGTCGTCTGCCTCTGCCGATTGGGCTACCGGGGCTCACGGAGCGCCGGTAGTTTCCACCGGCGGCTCCGTTACTTCTCTGCTGCTGTCGTGTTCTTGGCTGCTGCAGTGCGCGGCTTGGCCGGGGCCTTCACCGCTGCCTTGGCAGGCGCTGCCTTGGCGGGAGCTGCCGCGACCTTGACCGGGGTCTTCACTGCTGCCTTGACCGGGGCTGCCGCAACTGCCGGCTTCGGGCGCGATGCGAATTCCTCAAACACGGCACGCGGCGTGGCGCGAGCACCGAGCTCGATCTGGTCGCGACCGAGGATCAAACCAAAGAACCAGTTGCCGAAGACGCGGATCTTGCGCTCCCACATCGGCATCGCGAGGCCGTGGTAACCACGGTGCATGACCCAGGCGGGAAGGCCCTTGATCGCGATGTTTCCGGACTGGAAGACACCGTTGCCCACGCCGAGGCCTGCGACGGCTCCCGCGTTCTTGTGGAAGTAGTCGTTCGGCAGCTCATCGCGCAGCACAGCAACCACGTTCTTAGCAAGGAGCTTCGCCTGGCGGACGGCGTGCTGCGCGTTGGGAACGCAGAACCCTGCGACGCCTCCACCGGTGAGGTCGGGGACGGCGCTGACGTCGCCAGCACCCCAGGCACCGTCGACGACACCGTCATCGTTGATGACGCGCATGTCGGCTTGCACGCGCAAGCGACCGCGCTCCTCGACAGGAAGGTCGGTGTTGCGCAGAACCGGGTTCGCCATGACGCCCGCGGTCCACACGATCAGGTCGGAGTCGAAGCTCTCACCGGTCGACAGCTCGATGTGTCCGCCGACGGCAGACGACAGCTGAGTGTCGAGGTGGATCTTGGCGCCACGCTCGGCGAGGTCCTTGATGACCCAAAGGCTCGTCTTGAGCGACACCTCGGGCATGATGCGGCCCATTGCCTCGATGAGGTGGAAGTGGGTGTCTTCGAAGCTCAGCGACGGGTAGAGCGGAAGCAGCGACGATGCGAGGCTGCGCAGCTCGGCGAACGTCTCGATGCCAGCAAACCCGCCACCGACGACCACGAAGGTCAACAGGCGGTCGCGCTCCGGGCCGGCTGGCAGGTTGGCTGCCTTGTCGAAGTTGGTGAGGAGTCGATCGCGAACCGCCATCGCCTCTTCGATGTTCTTCATGCCGATGGCCTCGTCAGCAACCCCGGGGATCGGGAAAGTGCGCGACACCGAGCCAGCGGTGATGATGATCACGTCGTACTCGAACTCCCACGCGTCGCCCACCTCGGGCGTAATCGTGGCGGTCTTGGTCGCGTGGTTGACGTTGGTCACCTTGGCGGTGATGACGTTCGTCTTCTTGAGGTGGCGGCGGTGAGGCACGACCGCGTGACGCGGTTCGATGGTGCCGGCAGCGACCTCTGGGAGGAACGGCTGGTAGGTCATGTAGGGCAGCGGGTCAACCATGGTGACCTCGGCTTCGCCGCGACGCAGCCACTTTTCGAGCTTGCGGGCAGTGTAGAAGCCGGCATAGCCGCCGCCGACGATCAAAATTTTTGGCACGAGTGGTGGGCTCCTGAAGGAAAAGTTTTGGGACAAAGTTCGCCCCCTAATCTACTCCGTATCGTGCGAGCGTCTGACCCGCTGAGCTCCGAGCACAATCACAGCGACGAATGTTCCGAGGAAAAACAGCACTACGGCCAGCGGAATCCCGACATTTCGAAGCAGCGAAACCGTCGGCAAAATTGTGCCGAGTGGGTTCTGCGGGCCCGCGATAACGGGAGTGTCGGGCGTGGGGGTGCTCGTCGTCGGCGCGCTCGGCTGCAGCGTCGGGGTGGGCACGGCGGCGCTGGGCGCGCGACGGTGAATGGTGATCCATTCGGCCAGGCTTCCCATGGGATTCTCAGACACGCGGGGAACCGACGCAGTCACCGCCGCCTTCGCGTCAATCAGCCCGTAGCCGTAGATCGCGTCGGCTCCACTAACCCCAGCATCTTTCGCGGTCTGCACGATGCGGTTGATGACGTTGTTGGCGTCGAGACCGGGATACGCGGCCCGCACCAGTGCGACGATTCCCGCGACAATCGGGGTCGCCCCGCTGGTGCCGCTCCATTTGACGTGCTGCCCACCCGGGATCACCCCGACCAACTGTTCGCTGGGCGCAGAGACGGCAATCGTGATGCCCTGCGACGATGCGTCGAAACTGGCCAGGCCGTTCATATCGACACCGCCGACCGTCAGCACGCCCGGCATGGTCGCCGGCGCGCCAACCTCCGTGGTTCCGCTGCCGCGGTTGCCTGCCGCCGCCACGATGACAACGTCGTGGTTCATCGCGTAGAGGAACGCGCTGTCCCAGCTCTCGGGCCAGTCGAGGGTGTTGCGGGTGAGCGACATGTTGATGACGTCTGCGCCGTTGTCGACAGCGAAGCGCACCGCCGCCGCGATCTGGTCGTCCGAGGTGGTGGCACCCTCCCCAAACCCGATCGAGATAGACAGGATGGATGCCGCGGGCGCGGAACCGATCACGCCGTCGAGGGCAGAGGTGCCCCGGCCAGCGGCGAGGGATGCGACCATCGTGCCGTGCTCGGGGCCGTCGGTTCCGACGGGCATCTGGCCGTTCGACGAACCGAGCCCCGAAAAGTCTGCTCCCCCGATAACCGCGCCAGCCAGCTCTGCGACGCTGCCGCTCACGCCCGTGTCGATGATGGCGATCGTCACGCCAGCCCCCTGCGTGGTGGCCCAGGCCGCCCGGATCCCATAGCTGTCCAGCCAGTACTGGTCGTTCCGAACGGCGTCAGCCGAGGCAGCCGAACCGCCGAAGAGAACGGATGCCGCGACCGCCGCGATTATCGCGACAGCTGGCCAGCGCCTGCTCATGTGTAGTCCCCGCACTGGCACACGTTCGGGCTCCATCCGGAGCGTTCCAGCGCGATGTCGCCGATCGGATTCACGCCGGGGCCCGCCGCGAGGCTGTGGCCGACCACCGCGTGCAGGCACTTGACGCGATCGGGCATGCCGCCGGCAGAGATTCCGTTGATCTCCTCGACGACCGCAAAGCTCTCCCGGTCGGCGATGTACGACTGATGTGCCGCGCGGTAGGCGTCGTGGATCTCGTCGTCGTCGAGCAGGCCGGCGAGCTCCGGCATCACTCCGTTGGCCTCGAGAGTCGAAACGGCCGCCGTCGCGGCTGGGTGCGTCAGGTAGTAGAACGTCGGAAACGGCGTGCCGTCGGTGAGTCGTGGCTTGGTCGAAACGACGGTGGGCGCGCCACACACGCAGCGCGCAGAAATGCCCACTACGTCGCGGGCGGGTCTGCCCAGTTGGAGGGAGACGATGCGAACGTCCTCATCCGTCGGGGCGTCAAACGGCGGCCTCACGGGGTCACCTCATCCGGCACGCCGAAAGCCGGGGCTTCGAGCTCGGCGGGCGTGGCATCCGTCAAACCGGCGGTGAAGATCGACGAGAGCAGCGTGCCCGCCCAGTCAACCTTTGTTGTCTGGATCTGGTCGCTGATAGGCATTCCGTCCGTCGTGGCCACGGGGCCGGCGTCACCGATCACGAGATAGCTGATCTCCCCCGGGAAAACGTAGAAGAGTCGCTCGCGGGCCTGCGACTTGATGTAGGCGGGGTCGCTCCAGCGGGCGACATTCTCGTTGAGGTCGTCGACGGACTGCTGCGCGTTATCGACATCCTGCTGCAGGGCCGCAATCTGCTGGCGCTGCTCAATGAACACGCGAAGATTCGGCGCGAGCACGATGACCGCGAGGATCAGCAGCGCCAACATGAGGAAAGTGAAACCAGATAGCCGGATGGTGCGCAGCCAGTGCTCGGGCGCGCTCTCTTCGGGAAGCGAGACCGCCACTCGAGTCGTTGTGCGCCTGGCCATGGGTTAGAGCTTAAACGATGTGACTGGCAAAGCCGTGCCGCAACGTGGCACTGCGCCACGAAAGGCGGGCGCAGCGACCAGAAGTCGCTGCGCCCGCCTTTCGATGAGAGTGCTTAGTTGCCGAACCTCGGGAAGGCGTCGCGACCGGCGTAAACCGCAGCGTCGCCGAGCTCCTCCTCGATGCGCAGCAGCTGGTTGTACTTCGCGACGCGGTCCGAACGTGCCGGCGCACCGGTCTTGATCTGGCCGGAGTCGGTCGCCACAGCCAGGTCGGCGATCGTGGTGTCTTCGGTCTCACCCGAACGGTGCGAGATGATCGCCTTGTAGCCGGCGCGCTGGGCCATGGCCACGGCATCCATCGTCTCGGTGAGGGTACCGATCTGGTTGACCTTGACGAGGATCGCGTTGGCGGCCTTCTCGTCGATGCCACGCTTGAGGCGGGTCGGGTTGGTCACGAACAGGTCGTCGCCGACGAGCTGCACCTTGTCGCCGAGCGCGGCGGTGAGGTGGGTGTAGCCAGCCCAGTCGTCTTCGTCCAGCGGGTCTTCGATGGTGGCCAGTGGGTAGTCGTTGACGAGGCCGACCCAGAACTCGGTGAGCTGTTCGCCGCTGAGCTGCTGCTTCTCGAACGAGTAGACGCCGTCCTTATAGAACTCCGTCGCGGCAACGTCCAGGCCGAGAGCGAAGTCCACCCCGGGCGTGAAGCCGGCGTTGGAGATGGCGTTGACGATGAAGTCGAGAGCGGCACGTGCGCCGGGAAGGTCGGGGGCGAATCCACCCTCGTCGCCGAGGGCGGTGTTCTGGCCGGCCTTCTTCAGCTCGGCCTTGAGTGCGTGGTAGACCTCGGTGCCCCACTGCAGCGCCTGGGTGAAGCTGTCTGCACCGATCGGCAGCACCATGAACTCCTGGATGTCCAGAGCGGTGTCGGCGTGAGCGCCACCGTTGATGATGTTCATCATCGGCACGGGCAGGGTGTGAGCGTTAGGTCCGCCGAGGTAGCGGAACAGCGGGAGGTCAGCGGAGTCTGCCGCGGCCTTCGCGACGGCGAGAGAAACACCGAGCAGCGCGTTCGCGCCGAGCTTTCCCTTGTTGTCGGTGCCGTCGAGCGCGATCATCTCGGCGTCGATCAGTCGCTGGTCTGCAGCGTCGAAGCCCTCGATGGCCGGGCCGAGCACGTCGAGAACCGAGTCGACTGCCTTCAGAACGCCTTTTCCGCCGTAGCGCTTGGCGTCGCCATCGCGCAGCTCGTATGCCTCAAATGCACCGGTGGATGCGCCGGATGGAACGGCGGCACGAGCCACGACTCCGTCTTCGAGCAAAACCTCGACCTCGATGGTCGGGTTGCCACGGGAGTCAAGAATTTCGCGAGCGCCAACTGCCTCGATCAAAGCCACGGGGATTCTCCTTCAGGGATGGGAACTATGGACGAAAGTGGTGGATGTCCGGTAGGAATCCTACTCGGGTGACGTGACGGCCACCCGGTCGGGGCCATCGTGCGCCCCTCGGCCAGCTCAGCCGATCGGCTTGAAATCGAGGTCGCTGTCGATCGACGACGCCGACACGTATGCGTACTGCTGGTAACCCTGCGCCTGGAGAGACTCCAGCAGCGGACGCATGTTTTTCGGGCGCGGCACGAGCGTGACCCTGCGCCCACGCGCGACGAGGGCCGTCTTGAGGGTGAGCAGGGCTGCCGGCGACAGGTCGGTGTCGTAGACGATGGCTGCGGCATCCACCTCGATTGAGCCCTCGAGTTCGACCAGGTCGACGAGGCGTTCGAACCCGAGCGAGAACCCGGCGGCGGGCACGTCTGTGCCGAGGAACCTGCCGATCATGCCGTCGTAGCGTCCGCCGCCACCCAGCGAATAGCCGAGGGTGGGGTGGGCGACCTCGAAGATCGCGCCCGTGTAGTAGCCCATGCCGCGCACCAGCCACGGGTCGAACTGCACGATGGGGGTTGAGTCGCCTCTGGCCTCGTCCACGGCGAGACCGATCGCTGCGAGCTCGGAGACGGCTGCCTCGTTCACGCCGTCGGGAAGCTGTGCACGGATCGAATCCTCGCCGAACGGCAGCTCCTCCATCGTCGTCGGGCGATCGAAGAACGCTTCGAGTGCGTCGACCGGGCCGGACGGGAAGCCGCGATTGCGCAGTTCGCTGATCACTCCGGCGTTGCCGAGCTTGTCGAGTTTGTCGATTGTGATCAGCACCGGCTCGTGCTCCTTGGCGGGGAAACCGAGCAACTCCAGCGCGCTGGCCAGAAGCCTGCGGTCGTTGATCCGGATGCTGCATCCACTCAGCCCGAGTGCATCGAGGGTCGCCGCGGTCGCCGAAATCAGCTCAACCTCGGCCATCGGCCCCGCCTCGCCGATGATGTCGATGTCGCACTGCATGAACTGGCGGTATCGCCCCTTCTGCGGGCGCTCGGCCCGCCAGACCGGTGCGATCTGGATCGAACGAAACGTCGTGGGTAACTCGGCACGGTGGCTCGCATAAAAACGCGCAAGCGGAACCGTCAGGTCGAAACGCAGACCCAGATCGGCAAGCTCGATGGACTCTGCCGCAGCCTTCAGGTCGTCGGTGGTGAGGGCGCGCCTCATCACGGCGAACGCCAGCTTCTCGTTGTCTCCCCCGAGGCCGGCGTGCAGCCTGTCGCTGTCTTCCATGACCGGAGTTTCGATCTCATCGAAGCCGTGAGAACGGTAGGTGTTGCGGATCACCGCCAGCACGCGCTCGCGCTGCGCCTTTTCTGCTGGCAGGAAGTCGCGCATCCCGCGCGGAGGATTCACCGATGATGCCATTGTTCGATTCTGTCGCACTTGCGGCGGCTGTCTGGTCGCCGAGACTGGCAATCTCCCCACCGAAGTACCCCGCACCCCCAGAACGGGGTACAATTTGTGCGCGGCAAAACGTCGTCAGGCTCCCGAAAGCCCGCCTCCAAGACAGGGAAGACACAGAACGCTTCTCGCGATAACGAATCGGTAGGTCGGGTAATCCTGCCGGTTCTGGGGTACGCCCGTTCCCCCGGTGCTTACACCTGGGTTGAACTACGCGCCCCGGTGCCCTCTCCATTCGGGTTGGGGAGGGCACCATCCCCCACTACTCAGAGGTGCCGATCACACCGGCGTCTGACGCGGTCTCGATCTCGAACTCGCGGATTTCCTCCTGCAGGCCGCGCAGAGCCGACCTCAGTGCCCGTTCGGAGTCGAGCCCATTGGCCTTGGCGGATGCCACGATCGCCAGCAGCAGCGGGCCGAGCTCGTCTTCGTCCTTAACGTTGACCGCTCCGGGCACGGTGGCATCGATGAGACCGACCTTGTGAGCGCGACCCAGCAGCTTGTCGGCGAGCGCGAGTGCTGGCATCCGCTGCGGAATTCCGTCGAGCACACTCGTGCGATGCGGTTTCTCGGTCTTCTTCAGGTCGTCCCAGACCGCCATCACATCGTCGGCGGTCTCGGCCACCGCGTCACCGAATACGTGCGGATGCCGCCCGATCATCTTCGCCGTCATGTGGGCGGCCACATCCTCGAGCGTGAATTTGCCGGCCTCCGCCGCGATATCTGAGTGGAAGACCACCTGATAGAGCACGTCGCCGAGCTCCTCGATGAGTTCGTCACTGTCACCAGTCTCGATGGCGTCGACGAGCTCCCACGTCTCTTCGATCAGATACTGCACGAGGGATTCGTGGGTCTGATCGCGATCCCAGGCGCACCCGCCCGGCGCCCGCAACCGCTGCAGCACCGCGACCAGTTCGTCGAGTTTCGGATTCGGCGGGCTCGTGGGCTCGGTCATGCGTCAAGTGTGGCACTGTCGCTAGGATCTCAAGTCAGGCACCTCGGGGAGGTGGACCCGCCGCTCCCCCGTAAGCGCCTCGCGAGGAAACCCGATGCAAACGATTGACGAGACGCGCGAGCTGAGCCCGAACGCAGAAACGTCCGCACGACCGGCGCTGTCATCGCCTGGGATGCAGTCGCGAATGCTGATGGTGACGCTGGCCGTGATCGACATCCTGTTCATCGTCGCCAATGTGCTGCACTGGCGGATCGGGGACGGCGACCCGGTGTTTTCAAACCCCGCCTGGGACGGTGACATCGACCAGTCGTTCATCGAGAGTTTCGGCTACATCCTGATTGTCAGCGCCATCGTGGGGCTGACATTCCTGGCCGTTCGGCGACGATCATTCGTGCTGGGGGTCTGGATTCTCATCCAGCTCGCGCTGGTCTCCGACGACCTGTTCATGATCCACGAGCGCGGCGGGGAGCTCTTCGTCGGGCTCGGGCTCGGCGGCGGGTTCGGTCTTCGCGCGCAGGACGTTGGCGAGCTCGCCGTCTGGGGCGCCATGATCGTGCCGCTCGGCATCTTGCTGCTGATCGCGCATTTCACCGCGTCGGCCCAGGATCGGCGCGATTCGCTCACGCTGTTCCTGCTGACCGGTGTGCTGGCGATGTTCGCCGTGGTTCTGGATGCCGTCAGTCATCCCCTGAGCGCGGTGTTGCCGTCGCAGGTGGGCACCGGCCTTACCCTGCTGGAGACCGCCGGGGAGCTGGTGGCAATGTCTCTCATCGCCGTCGCTGTGCACAGGATGACGCTCGGCCTCACCCTGCGCGGCGACAGGACGGTGGAGTAGCCGCCCTATTCGACGATGTGGTCGTCCTTGTGGCGGGCAAGCATGGCGCCGTAACGCTCGGTGAGCTGGACGAGCAGGTCCGGTGTGGAGCGGTCGAGTCCGAAGACGTAGCCGGGGAAGTCGAGGTCTTTCTGGATCGCCCAGATCTCGTCGTGCCGGTCAGGCGACAGGATCTGCGCAGGGTCACCGACGGCGACCCATCCGATGGGCACTGTCGAGTTCTCGGGTAGCTCGGTGCGCAGGTGAACGACGGCGTTGATGCGCACCTCGCTGTGCGACCCGATGTGGGCTCCGTTGAAGATGCGGGCGCCCGTCGCGATGAACACCTCGTCGCTGATGGTCGCTCCGGAGATCGATGAGAGCGGCCCGATCAGGCAGTGGTCACCGATGTGCACCGGGTCTGCTGCGCTGGAGCGGATAACGGCCTGCTCCATGACGATGACCGACTCGCCGATGGTGATGCTGCCGCCCTCTGCGGTGATGACCGCTCCGTGAAGCACCTGGGATTCGGCGCCGATCGTCACGTCCCCGCTGATCACAGCGGTGGACGCCACCACTGCGCTCGGGTGGATCTTTGGTGCGGCTCCGCGGTGTTCCACAATCACGGTGTCAATGTACACCCGGGGGTCGCGGGCGACAGGCGCGGCACTCAGCTCACCGCGGCTTGCACGGCGCTGCCCGCGCTCGGCCAGCTCACGCACCGCGCTGCCCGCGCTCGGTCAGCTCACGCATGGCGCGGCTCTTCGTCGGCATCGGGATTCGCTCGCGGGCATCACCCGCCGACGCTGGAGGCAGCAACCAATATTCGCCACCTGTTCGCTCGATCTCCCAGCCGTTGTTGTGCACCAGCAGGTGGTGATGTCGGCAGAGCAGCATTCCATCTTTGACGGAGGTGCTGCCGTGATCTCGATCCCAGTGTCGGATGTGGTGCGCCTCGGTCCAGGATGGCGGCCGGTCACAGCCGGGGAATCTGCATCCACCGTCCCGTGCGGCGAGCGCGACCCGCTGCGCTGGACTGTGCAAGCGCTGCTTGCGGCCGAGCTCGAGTGGTTGGCCAGAGGAATCCACTCGGATGGTGAGCGTTGTGCCTGCGCACGCGAGACGCACGACCGACTCGATGGAGATCGGGTCGGCCTGCCCTTCGATGAACCCATGCGTGGCGTCGGAGTGCACCAGCACCCGGATGGAGGGAGCCCCAGACCCGAGCAACTGGCTGTCGTCGGCGTCGGCCCCCTGCCGAAGCAGTTGAAGGAACACGTCGGATGCCAGCTGCTCGGTGGTGCGATCGTCGTCAGCAATGTTCTGTGCCTGCTCTTCATCCACGAACCGAGGTCCACCACGGCGCGGCGAGGTGGCCCGGTCGTAGAGGTCGACGACGATAGCGGCAGTCTCCGGATCGAACCTCCAAACCAGTTCGCCCGAACCATCGGCGTGGGTGCGGACCTTGAGGCTGCGACGGGCTCGGCGTTCGGCCTCCCGGTCGGCAATGCCCTGTTCATCGAGCTGGTCGCGCAGTTCGCGAGCTCGACGGAAGAGTCGATCCGGGTCGAGAGTTGCCGCTTCGCCACAGAGTCGAGTGGCGGCGTCGGCGAGCATCGATGGCGTCACCTCGCCTTTCGGCGTGCCAAGACCCGAGCGGATCGCGTCGGCGGACGCCACCGGGAGCAACCCGGCCGTGATCGCTTCCGAGAGTGGGAGCAGCCAGGGTTCGATGGGCTCGGTCGAGTCCGTGGCCTCTCGCACCATGCGCCCCACCCGAACTGCGGTCGACGCCTCGCGCGCGGTCGAGCGGGTGGACACGCGGATGAGCTCCTCCGGCGTGCGGTAACCGGAACGTTGAGCGAGCCCGCTGTGCCCGAGGGAGGGCGCTGAGCGGTGAGCGATCTCCCCCGCCAGAACGACGGCATGGGCATCCACCAATTGACGCTGGATGCTGGCCAGACGGTTCAGCTCAAGCAACGCCGAATCGTCGAGCGCTCGATAGTCTGCGGCGTTCTTCGACACCCGCGCGAGCACGTCGACCGCCGCCATGAAGGCTGCGGTGAGGGTGTCGGTGGGGGTCATAAAGCAATTTTCCCACGTCGAACATACGTTCGAAAGGGAGCGTCGGCGTGTCTCGACAACTTTTCAAAATGGGCCCTGTGGAGGAGAGGAGGGCGTCACTCCGCCGGGCATCCGAGCCCCTGAATCACCCGCGCCCAGTAGTTGACCTGGGCGGAGGTCGTGGCGAGCACGACCAGCTCCCGTGGCGAGAACATCGCCGTGAGTTCGGCCCCATATTCCGGGGTGAAGTTGAGCGGCGTCTCCGATGCCCGGCGCGCGTACTCGATCGCCATCCGTTCCAGCGGGCTAAAGATGTCGAGCGGTGCGAGCCCCTGAACCGCCGCGAGCTCCTCCGGCGTCATCAGCTTCTCCCAGCCCTCGGAATTCAGCCCCACACAGAACGGGCACGACACCGCGAACGACACCGCCATGCGCACCAGTTTGAGAGTGCGATCGGTGAGGCGACCGTCGTCGTGAGCAACGAGCGATTCGAGAACGGCCGAGCCGATGGCGGCCTTCGGATACCACGCCAGAAGTTGGGCCGGCAGCAGCGCTGTGCCGGTGCGACGCTGCGCGATGCGCAAACCCCAGCGCAGATAGAAGGGCATGCGGGGAGGCGGGCTGAGGTACGCACTCGTGCTCATACCTGCCATCATGCGACACTTCTGTGGGCCGGCCCGCCCGGTTCGACCTGTCAGACTCGTGGCATGCCCCGACGTTTCCACCCAGGAGTTCTCGTCCTGCTCACCCTCGTCGCGATTGTCGTCGCGGTGCTGATCGGCCGTTTCACGGGCGTTGGCGAGACCGGTACACCCGGGACGTCACCCCAGCCGAGCACCGCGCCCGTCGCCGAGACGGCGGCGGGTGGCATCCCGAGCGGCGCCACCGAGGCGACCGTGGAGTATGTGCACGACGGCGACACCCTTTTCCTCACCGACGGTCGCAAGGTGAGGATGCTCGGCATCAACACTCCCGAGATCGGCGACAGGCTCGAGTGCTACGGCGACGAATCCACCGCCCTGCTGCGACAACTCCTCCCCGAGGGCACTCACGTCTGGGTTCTCCCCGACCTTGAGCCGCTGGACCAATACGGTCGGTCGTTGCTGTTTATCTACACGGATGACGCGACGAACATCAATCTCGAACTGCTCAGGCAGGGCGCCGCCGAGGTCGAGATGTACAGCCCCAACCTGCTCTTCCAGGCCGAGATCGAGGCGACCGAACGCGCCGCAATCGACGCCGGAGCCGGCATGTGGGGAGCCTGCTGAGCGACGCCGCTGTCTCACGCCCCTGCAACACTGGGGTGTGACCGATACGCGAACCGCTGCCCTGGCCATCCTGCGCACCCTGGTCGGGCGCGACGACGCCGACTTTCACGAGGGGCAGTTCGAGGCGATCAGCGCACTCGTCGACGATGCGAGCCGTGCCCTCGTGGTGCAGCGCACCGGATGGGGCAAGTCCGCGGTCTACTTCGTGGCGACCCTGTTGCTGCGCCAGCGCGGGGCGGGGCCGACGATCCTGGTGTCGCCGCTGCTGGCGCTCATGCGCGATCAGATCGCCGCGGCATCCCGAGCGGGCGTGCGCGCGGTGGCGATCAACTCGACCAACCCGCACGAGTGGGCCGAGATTCAGCAACGGCTTCGGGATGACTCGGTGGATGTGCTGCTCGTCAGCCCGGAGCGGCTCAACAATCCCGCGTTTCGTGAAACGCAGTTACCAGCACTCGTCGGGCGTACGGGCATGCTCGTGGTCGATGAGGCGCACTGCATCAGCGACTGGGGTCACGACTTTAGGCCCGACTACCGCCGGCTACGCGACCTGATCGCGGAGCTACCCGCCGGAGTGCCGGTGCTCGCAACGACGGCGACCGCGAACTCGCGCGTGGTGGCGGATGTCGCGGCGCAGCTGGGCTCCTCCGACACCGTGCGCACGATCCGCGGCCCGCTCGCCCGCCGCTCACTGCGGCTCGGGGTGCTGCGGCTGCCGGACGCCGCCGCGCGCCTGGCGTGGCTGCTGACCTACCTCGGCGACCTGCCCGGCAGCGGCATCATCTACACGCTCACCGTCAGCGCCGCCGAGGACACTGCGCGGCTGCTGCGCGATGCGGGCCACGACGTGCGCGCGTACACCGGCCAGACCGACACCGCCGAGCGCCAGGACGCCGAGCAGGCGCTCAAGCGCAACGAGGTCAAGGCGCTGGTCGCCACCAGCGCGCTGGGCATGGGTTTCGACAAGCCCGACCTCGGGTTTGTGCTGCATTTGGGCGCTCCATCCTCTCCGGTTGCGTACTACCAGCAAGTGGGCCGTGCCGGCCGCGCGACAGAGAACGCCGACGTCTTGCTTCTGCCCGGCCCGGAGGACGAGGCGATCTGGCACTACTTCGCCACGGCATCCATGCCCAGCCAGGAGCGGGCGGAGGCGGTGCTCGCCGAGCTCAGCGACCAGCCACTCAGCACCCCGGCGCTGGAGGCGCGCGTCAACATCAAGCGCACCCCGCTCGAGCTGCTGCTGAAGGTGCTCGACGTCGACGGGGCCGTGCAGAAGGTGCAGGGCGGATGGGTGTCCACCGGCCGCCCGTGGACGTACGACCGCGAGCGCTACGAGAACATCGCCACGGAACGCAAGGCCGAGCAGCAGCACATGCTCGACTACGAGAACCTTCCGGCCGGGGCATCCGGTTGCCGCATGGAGTTTCTGCAGCGCTCCCTCGACGACGAGACCGCCACCCCGTGCGGGCGCTGCGACAACTGCGCGGGCGCGTGGTTCGCGTCAGATCTCGGGGTGGATGCCACGGCGCAGGCCGCGTCGTCGCTTGACCGTGTCGGGGTGCCGATCGACCCGCGCGCGCAGTGGCCCACCGGATCCGCGGTCGCCCGCGGCAACATCCCGCCCGCCGAGCGGATGCTGGAGGGCCGGGCGCTCGCCCGTCTCACCGACCTCGGCTGGGGCGGCACGCTGCGCTCGGTGTTCGCCGTCGATGCCCCGGATGCGCCCGCATCCCCCGCGATGCTCGCCGCGTGCGTGCGCGTGCTCGCGGACTGGGGCTGGGCCGAGCGCCCGGTCGGCGTCGTGGCGATGCCGTCGCGCAGCCATCCGCAGCTCATAGACTCGGTCGCCCGCGGCCTTGCCGCCGCCGGCCGTTTGGACTACCTCGGCTCGCTCGAGTACGCCGCCGCCCCTCAGGGTGGGCCGGGCGGCAACAGCGCGTTCCGCCTGGCGCAGGTGTTCGACGCCTTCACGGTGCCGTTCGCGCTTCCCGCCGGGCCGGTACTCCTGGTGGATGACCTGGCCGACAGCCGCTGGACGCTGACCGTCGCATCACGGACGCTGCTGCGCGCGGGTGCGGGCGGCGTGCTGCCGTTCACGCTGGCGCTGCGGTAGCCGGGGCGCCCACCGCGCCCCCTCGGCGCCCCCTCGGCTCGTCCACCGCGCCCCCTGGGCGCGAGCGCGCCCGTGCGCACAGCCGCCCTCGCGCCAAACGGGCGCGCTCGCCGGACGCGAGCCCCAAGCACCCCCGAAGAGGCGACTATCTCTCACGTAAACGTCGCGGTAGCGTCGCAGCTAAGGCGGCGTTTCGGCTGCCTACTCTCGGGGGAGAACACATGTCTGCAGGTCATTCTGCTGTCACCGAGGCTGCACGCTACCGCCTCGAAGCTGAGCAGTACGAATTTCAGGCGTCGAAGGCCCGTGAGATGCACCGCAACTATATGGCTGCGGCATCCACGGAGAGGCGTCTCGGAGAGATGCTCACGCCGCTCGAAGACCAGGGTTTTCATCTACTGACCGATCGGTCGTGGCCAGGCTCGACCCGAGCGCAGGTCGACTTCGTGCTGGTTGGACCCTCCGGCGTGTTCGTGGTCGACGCAAAATCATGGACGGATGTCTCGGTGCAATCCGATCGAGTGTTTCAGGGGCAGGCTGACGTCACGGACCGCTTTGACAACATCGCCAGCCTCGCGCCCGGTGTCGAGGCCGCTCTCGCCGAGGTGGGACTTCCCGCTGGCGAGGTGCGCACCGTCGCCGTCTTCATGAACAAGCGAGGCATCCAGGGCCGCGTCGGCGGCGTGGATCTGATCGGGGAGGATGCCGCGCCGAGCTTTTTCCTCAAACGCGGCGGTCGTCTGAGCTCGTCCCAGGTCGACGCTGCACTGGCTGCAGTCGAGAGTCACTTCCCGCTCTACGTCACCCGCGAGCAGCCGTTCGAAACAACGCTCTCCGCGCCGGTGATCCCGATCAGCCTCGACGACGCCCTCATCACCGTCGAAAGTATCGAGAATGCGCTCCTCGCGGGAATTCTGGCGAAGCCGATTGAAGAATGGATGGCGTTCCTTCACCCTGACCAGGCTCGGCTGGCCCGCCGATCATTCAACGGGCCATCCCGAATTCGGGGAGCAGCCGGCACCGGGAAAACGGTGGTGGGCCTTCACCGCGCTGCCTTCATCGCTCGCACCAGACCGGGCAAGGTGTTGGTCACGACTTTCGTGAAGACCCTGCCGGCCGTTTTGAACTCGCTTACCGAGCGGATGGCCCCGGAGGTTGCCGACCGTATCGAGTTCTCAGGCATCCACGGGTTCGCACTGAAACTACTGCGGAGCAGGGGCGTCAAGGTCAACGTCGATGGGAAGAAGGCGGATCTGGCGTTTGCGAGCGCCTGGCGATCCGTTGGCCTGAAGAGCGAACTCGCTCGGCTGGATAAGGACGTGGACTACTGGAAAGAGGAGATCGTCAGCGTCCTTAAGGGCCGTGGGCTGACCGACTTCGAGCAGTATGCAGGCCTCGCCAGGGTGGGCCGCCGGAAGAGGCTCACCACACCGCACCGCATCGCGGTGTGGGACCTATATTGCGCCTACACCGCCGAACTACGCTCGCGCGATATCCACGATTTCGCCGACGTGATACTTCTCGCTGAACAATCCCTGAAGGCACGCCCGCTCGAGGGATACAGCGCGATCGTGATCGACGAAGCACAAGATCTAACATGCGCGATGATCCGGATGCTTCATTCCATTGTCGGGGACCGGCCAGACGGCCTGAATCTCATCGGCGACGGGCAACAAACTATCTACCCGGGTGGGTTCACGCTGGCGGAGGCGAACGTCTCCATCGCTGGTCGCGGCGTCATCATGACGAAGAATTACCGCAACACCTGCGAGATTGTGGAGTTCGCAGCGAGCCTCGTGGCCGGTGATGAATTTCTGGACATTGAGGGCGCCAGCTCCATTGGCGATAAGCACGGTGAAATCGTTCGTCATGGCGCAACGCCATCGATTAACCACTTCGTATCACGGTCACTCCACGACGTTTCGGTCGTGCAGCATGTTCGCCACCTGATCGACTCGGGCACATCCCCCGGAGATATCGGAGTACTGGCCGCAACCAACTGGGTCGCGCAGGAGATGTCGAAGGCCCTCGCCGCCGCAGGGGTGCGGTCAATCGACCTTCTCGAGTACACCGGACGATCCAGCGACGCGGTGAAGGTGGGTACCATCAAACGCGCCAAAGGTCTGGAGTTCAAGCAGGTACTGGTCGTGCGCACAGCAAGACATCTTCTCGACGCAGCCACCGGCAACGTGGACACCTCGGACTTCGAGAAGCGCGAGCTCGATCGGCGAGAACTGTATGTCGCGATGACGCGAGCGCGGGATGGACTGTGGGTGGGGGTGGCCTAGCGCGGTTCACTGGCTATTCGCGTGACCCCCAATAGTCTTGGCCGGAGAACAGGCCATGTTTCTCGCCCTGCCCTCATATGCAAAAAGGAGCCACGTGAAAAAGCAGATTGACGTCGTCGGAGCGGTAGTTGTGCGCGACGGTCGGATCCTCTGCGCTCAACGCGGCCAAGCCGGTGCCCTTGCAGGGATGTGGGAGTTCCCCGGCGGAAAAATTGAGGTGGGCGAATCACCTTGTGAGGCCCTCCAGCGCGAGATCGTGGAAGAGCTTGGTTGCACGGTAGCTGTCGGGGAGGAAGTCGCCGTCACAACCCACGAATATGACTTTGGGATCGTGACGCTCACGACTTTCTACTGCGAGTTGGAGGAAGGCGATCCCGAGCTTTCGGAACACGAGGATATGGTCTGGCTACTGCCGCCCCAACTTCGTTCCCTGGAATGGGCACCCGCCGACCTCCCTGCCGTCGAGGCTATCGAGCTCAAGTTCAATTCCCTGTGACCGTCGATCTCAACGATCTCGAGCCCTTCGGGCGAGACATCGGCTTCGGATATCTCGACAAGAGCGTGCACTCGCCGCGGGAGTTTCAACCCAACCTCGTGTTGAACTCTGCCAATGACTCAGTGCTACGAGCCCTACGCTACGAGCTCAAACACGCCTCGTCGTTCACGTTTTCGGTGGCGTTCGTCTCAACGGCGGCGATCGCGCTGCTGAAGCAGGATTTGATCGACTTCGCCGGGGTCGGTCGGATCATTACGTCTGACTATCTAGGTTTCAATTCGCCCCAGGCGCTCGCGGAACTGCTGAACCTTAATCGGCTGGGTGTGGACGTTCGGATGCATTCGGACCCGGCGTTCCACGCGAAAGGATACGTCTTTCACCGCCCGCAAAGCGTCACCGCCATCCTCGGCAGTGCGAACTTGACCGCCGGGGCAATTACCCGCAATCACGAATGGAACTTACGCGTTTCTGCCTCGCGGGATAGCGATCTCGCGGAGCAGTTCACGAACCTCCTTGATGAGGGACTCGATCAATCCAGCCCACTTACGCAGCAGTGGATCGACGACTACGCCACGCGATTCACACCTCCGGTCACAACGAATCGGCACACTGCCCGGCATCGGGCTCGACGCGAATCTCTCAGCGCCCCGGAGCCCCCAGCTACGGAAATTGTGCCCAATGCGATGCAAACAGAAGCGCTTACGGCGATTGCGCGAGTGCGCGAAACAGGCAAGAGCAGAGCACTTATTGTTTCTGCAACCGGGACGGGCAAGACAATTCTGTCCGCGCTCGACGTGCGATCCGTCGGTCCGAAACGAATGCTCTTCGTCGCCCACCGTGAGCAGATTTTGGACCGTGCGATTCATGAATTCCGCCGCGTGCTCGGGGGCGACAGCGACCGCTTCGGAAAGCTTGCTGGCTCGACTCGGCAAAGTGATCGCCAGTTCGTGTTCGCCACGATCCAGACCCTCTCGCAGCAACACGTGCTTGATCAGCTAGACCCGGACGCGTTCGATTACGTGCTCATTGATGAGGTGCACCGTGCCGGCGCCGCGAGTTTTGATCGTGTACTTAATCACTTCCGGCCGAAGTTCCTTCTTGGAATGACTGCCACCCCCGAGCGCCCTGACGGCGTCAACATATTTGAGCTTTTTGACTACAACGTGCCCTATGAGATCAGACTCAAGAGCGCCTTGGAACTCAACATGTTGTCGCCCTTCCATTACTACGGGGTGGCCGACGTAACTTTCGTGGATGGCCAAACCACGACCGACGGCACCTCTCTCGCTCGACTTGTCGGCGCGGAACGGGTTGAGCACATCCTGGGTGCGCTGAACACTTATGGACAAGCGGGCGTAGCACCCCGAGGTCTGATCTTCTGCAGCAGGAAAGAAGAAGCACACGAACTCTCCTCCGAGCTAAACCGTCGCGTCCTTCATGGCTCCCAGTTGCGAACCATCGCGCTAACTGGTGATGACTCGATTGAGGATCGCGAGCGTGCCGTCGAACGCCTAGAGGAAGGAGAGCTCGACTACATCCTCACCGTCGACATTTTCAATGAAGGCGTCGACATACCGTCCATCAACCAGGTTGTGATGCTGCGCCAAACCCAGTCCAGCATTGTCTTCGTTCAACAACTTGGTAGGGGCCTCCGACATGCGCCGGGTAAGAGATATCTCGTCGTCATCGATTTCATCGGCAATTACGAGAACAACTACCTCATTCCCATCGCGCTCTTCGGCGACCAGTCCTTGAATAAGGAATCGCTCCGAAAGAATCTCATTGCCGCTCAGGAGGTAGGCGTGATCGCCGGACTTTCGAGCGTGAGATTCGACCGGGTCGCCCAGGAGAGAGTGCTCCGTTCCCTAGCAAGCTCCAAGATCGACAGTTTTCAAAATCTCAAGGCGGCAATAGAAACAATCCGAAACCGTGTTGGTCGGACGCCGATGCTCCTCGACTTCGTGCGCTTCGACACGGTGGACCCGATAATTCTGGCTACGAAAGTCGGTAACTACCCGCTGCTGGTCTCCAAATTGTTCAAAGAGGAGTCGGGGCTATCCGCAGATCAATCAAGTTACCTTTCAGTCATCACCAGGGAGTTGCTCACCGCTAAGCGCCCTCATGAACTCGCTCTTCTAAAACTGCTCATCAGCGGCGGTACTCAAAGCCGGGAGTCGATCGTCGACGAGTTGTCCAGGTCGGGACTGCAAGTGTCCGACTCAACCGTCAGTAGCGCCATCCGAAGTCTTGCGCTCAGTTTCAATACTGCCTCGGAAAAACATCAATTTAGGATAGACCGGCTCGCCTATGCCGACGCCGAAGGAGGTGCGCGCCTGGACGACACATTCGCGCGCTACTATCGCGATTCTGCGGCGTTCCAGCGGAATGTGGACGACGCGATCGAAACAGGGTTAGCCCTCATCAACGAACGCTACCTCCCGGACCGCCCGTTCACGCCGGGAATGCAATACTCCCGAAAAGACGCGAGCAGACTACTCAACTGGTCGTCGAACATGTACTCGACGATCTACGGATACAGAGTGGATCAGTCGACCTTCACGTGTCCGATCTTTGTCACGCTTCACAAATCGGACGAAGTGGCCGCCAGCACAGCGTACGAGGACGAATTGCTGGATCCTCGTACCTTCCTCTGGTATTCAAAGAGCAAGCGCACCCTCACGAGTCCCGACGTGCAGCCCATCGTCCAGAACGCCGTAGAACTGCACGTCTTCGCGAAGAAGTCGGATGCCGAAGGTAGCGACTTCTATTATTTGGGCCGAGCCCGCTCCGCGGATGCAGAACAAACAACGATGCCTGCTAGTGACGGGAAGCCACTCTCGGTCGTGAGGATGCATCTGGGGTTCGAAGAAGCTGTCAGTCCAGCTCTGTTCGACTACTTTCACAGCACCTTTACCAGCGGCAGCGCATGAGGAGCCTCGGCCCAGTAGTTCATGGGCCTCAGCAACTACCAGTCGCGCGGAGGAGCTGAGGACTGCTGAGGCTGTCGCGACCCGATCTTTGTTCCTGGGAAATAGAACTCGTGAAGCCCACGACGGACTGATCGCCAGATGATTGTGTAGACGAGAAAAATGCAGAGGACAAAAACGCCGGCGACCACAGCCAAATAGAGCCCAAACGCAGCCAGAAACGCACCAAGGACTACCGAAACGTCAGGCGAGTACTGGCTGAACATTCCTCGATATTAGCGACCGTTGCGCAATCGCCGCCTACCCCAGTTCGGGTTCCCTACGCCGCGAGCGCGTGCTGCTGCTCGACAACCTCGCTCAGGCTGCCGTCGTCGTTCATGCGAAGAGCAGCCGCCGGTGCCAACGGCAGCGCGCTGACCTTCCGTGCGAACAACGTGAACACGAGCCCCACGATGATGGCGGCAACGATCGGCACACCGAGCAGCAGGAAAGTTCCCCCGGTCAAGAATTCATACATTTCGTCCCCCAAAATTTGTCTCCAGCAGAGACACTTTTCACGGTACCCGCGCGGTTGTGGCCGCGCGATCCCCCTTAGGGGTGCCGTCGATCCGGGGCGTCCGCTAGCGCGCCAGGCTCGGCTCGATGTTGTGGTTGTGGTGGAACACGTTGTCGGGATCGTACTGATCCTTCACCGCAACCAGACGCTCGTAGTTGTCGGCACCGAAGCCGGCGATCGTGCGCGCGCGGCCCTCGTCGCCGATGAAGTTGAGGTACACGGATCCGGTCGCCCATTCGGCCACGTCGCCGCACAAATTGTGGGTGAACGTGATCATCCGCTCATCGTCGGCGGGGTCATCCCAAATTCCTAATGGATGAATGATCCACGACGCTGCTCGCCACGGCACCGGGTACCCGCTCGGGCCGTCGCCGACGGCACCACCCTGACGGGCCATCGCGATCGCCGAGGATGACGGCACCACCATGTCACCCGCCCGAGCGCAGACGCGGTCGATCGCCTCATCGGGGAGGTCGAAGAGGTATTCGGCTGAGTAGTAGTTGCGCATCCCAGCCGGATCGTCGAATGACGAATTGAGGTCTGCATAGGGCATCTCCGCAATCATCTCTGCCAGGTGCCCGTGGCCCATCATCGGGGCCATAGCGATGCGCGCGCCGGCCTCCGGCCCGGTGAACACCATTACGACAACTATCGCGAGCTGGCCGCGGAGGTGCTCGGGAACGAACTCCTCATCGGGTCCGGTGAGGAACATCAGCCCCCCCGCCGATCGCGTTCGGTGCGGTCATCATGAAGTCGCGGAAGGCACGTCCGACCGCTGGCCCCTCGGCGGGATCCCAAAACAGCATGGCGAGCGTGGCACTGGGCAGCGGGTGAAGGCGCATGGTCAGCGAGGTGACGACACCGAAGTTGCCGCCTCCGCCGTGCAGAGCCCAAAAGAGCTCGGTATTTTCTTCGTTGCTGGCGTGCACACGCTCACCGCTCGCGGTGACCAGATCGGCCGAAACGAGGTTGTCGCACGCGAGCCCGAAGGCACGATCCAGCCAGCCGCCGCCACCCCCGAAGACGAGGCCGCCCACGCCGGTTGACGAGACGCGCCCGCCCGTCGTGGCCAGCCCGAACGGCTTGCCCGCCTGGTCGAGATCCGACATCGTGGCACCGCCGCCCACAGTCACCGTGGACATCTTCGCGTCCACCGTCGCGCTGTTCAGGAGGCGAAGGTCGATGACGAGGCCATCGTCGACGAGCGCCGCGCCGGCGACACCGTGCCCGCCGCCCCGCACCGAGATCTCCATCCCGGCATTTCGGGCGGCCTGGATGGCGGCGACGACATCCTTCACCGAAGCGCACTGCGCGATCACGGCCGGATGCCTGTCGATCATGGCATTGAAAATTGCGCGTGCCTGGTCGTAGTCTTCGTCAACCGCGGTGATGATGCGTCCCGCGAAATTCGGCGTTAATTCGCTGACAACAGTCTCTGGCGTTCCCATGATCTGGGATCCTTCCGCTAGGTCGAATGACCCCCCGGATGGGCGCGATGGGTTGCCGCCCGTGGCCCACTCTTCTCCTCTCCTGCGAGGGTGTCAACCAGTCGTGCGCTACTCCGCGGAACGGGCCACCGGTGTGCGCGGCATCACGACGACGGCGACCACAGCAGCCGCGGCCGCCACCAGCACCGCGACGAACACCGCTGTCGAACCGGCGGTGATGGTCGCGGGCGAAAGCGACGCAGCATCCCCCTCGCCGAAGATCGAGTTGGCGATGGCGCCGAAGATGGCCACGCCGATCGCGCTGCCGACGGAGCGGGCGAACATGTTGGTGCCGGTGACAACGCCGCGCTCATTCCAGGGAACGCTGGACTGTGCGGCGATCAGTGTCGGCACCGCCACCAGACCCATGCCGAGGCCCACGATGAAGCAGCTGATCGCCACGATCACGACGGAGGGCGTGGCGCCGAAAACGGCGAGCGTGAGTGCGCCAAGCACCACGAGACTGATGCCGATCAGGCTGGTGTTTTTGAAGCCGATGCGGAGGTAGAAACGTCCGGAATAGGCCGCAGCGATCGGCCAGCCGAGGGTGAGAGCACCCAGGGCAAGGCCCGCCAGCAGGGGAGGTGCACCCAACGAACCCTCGAGGTAGGTCGGCACATACGAGGTCAGCCCGATGAGGATCGCGCCGACGCCGAGGCCCACGAGTGTGGTGGTGAGCAGAAGGCGACGCGAGAACACCCACAGTGGCAGGATCGGCTCGGCCGCCCTCGTCTCGGCGAGAACGAACGCCGCGAGCAGCAGCCCGCCAACACCGAACGCGGCGAACGATTGCGGCGAATCCCATGCCCACGTCTGCCCACCCTGAAGCACCGCGAGGATGATCAGGGTCAGGGAGGCGGTCAACAGCACGGCCCCGAGGTAGTCGACCTTGTGCTTGCGCGGCTCCACCTTCTCGTGAAAGAAGCGGATGAGCATCCACCCCGCAATGATGCACAGCGGAACGTTGAGGAAGAAGACCCCGCGCCACGCGTCGAGCTGCGCGAACGTGCCCCCGAGCAGAGGGCCAACCACCGACGAAATTCCCCACACGCTCGCGAGGTAACCCTGCACCTTGGCGCGCTCGGTCAGGGAATAGATGTCGCCGACGATCGTGATCGACATTGGCTGCACGGCGCCAGCACCAAGCCCCTGCACAGCGCGGAACGCGATCAGGGCGGGCATACTCCACGCGAAACCGCACAGAATCGACCCGAGCAGAAACACCGCAATACCGAACAGGATGATCGGCTTGCGCCCAACCACGTCCGACAGCTTCGCGTAGATGGGCACGGTCACGGCCTGCGCCAGCAGGTACACGCTGAACAGCCACGGAAACAGAGCGAAATCGCCCAGATCGTTCACGATGGTCGGGATCGCGGTGGCAAGAACCGTCGCGTCGATCGCCACCAGGGCAGCCGTCACCATGAGGGAAATCAGGATGGGGCCGCGCTCGGAGCGGAATCCAACGTCGGCGGTCATTATGAGGATAAGTCTGCGGTATGCCCACACATTCCCGTGACCAGCTCGCTCGCCAGCGCGCTGTTAGTGTGGCGCAATGCCCACCCCTGACGACACCGCGGATGCGCACCGGAAACGCGCGGAAGAAGTGGTGCAAGCGCTGGCCGCTGGTGCAAATTTGGGCGAGGAAACCCTCAAGCTGTCGAACGAGTTCACCGACGCCTGGACGAGCCGCATCGCCGCCAAATTGAAGCGCATTTTTCGGCGCTAAGCTTTCGACCGCCACCCGGCTCGGCTCGTTGGTGTTCGCTTCCCAGCCGCAAGTGACAGCATGGTCACATGCTCGACCCGAATTGGGCGTTTACCCCGCCCCTGCTGTGGCTTGCGCTCGCCGCAATGCTCGCGCTGCTCGTGGTGCGCACGGTTCGCAAAGACCGGCGCGAATACCAGCAGTTCAAGCGCTACCGCGGGACCGTCAAACGGCAGGCCAGGTTCCGCAAGTGGCTGCGCGAATCCCTGTTCACGTTCGGCGGCATCTCGCTCGCCGTGCTGCTGCTCGCGGGAACATACGTCGGCCCCCTGCTGGCGCAGCTGCAGACGTGGCCGGGGGTGCCTGGCATCCGGGGCTTCATTGCGGACAGCCCAGGCCTGGTCGGTGGCGTCATCACCGGACTGGTCGTCGCGGTCGCAGTACTCACGTGGATAGCGGCCCGCGACGCGCGACGTGACAACGACCGCATCGTCTCGGTCGGCGACATCCAGGCGATGCTCCCCCGCAACCGGCAGGAGCTGGGGCTCGGCGCACTGCTGTCGATCAACGCCGGAATCGTCGAGGAGCTCGCGTTTCGCCTCGCCGTCCCCGCGCTCGTTTTCGGCGCCACCGGCAACGCCATCGCGGCCGTCGTCTTCTCGTCGCTGCTGTTCGGCGGTCTGCACCTCTACCAGGGCGCCATCGGCATCATCGGCACCACCCTCGTCGGCGCGCTGTTCATGGCGCTCTATGTGATCACCGGCAGCATCGTGGCACCCATCGTGCTGCACGTGCTCGTCGACCTGCGCTCGCTCGTGCTCATCCCGATCGCGGTGATGGGCGTGCACACAGTAGATGGCCGGCTGCACCCCTGGCTGCCGGCCGTGCCGCGCGCAGCTAGTGCGCCGGCCTCACCGGACGGCGCGGGACCGCCGCCGCAGCCACACGGCAACCACGAGGATGAGGGCGAATCCGAGGATGGTAATCGCGACATCCACAAAGGGAAGAACGCCGATACCCCAACCGTCGAGCACCGCACCGCCGACCAGCGCCCCGCCACCGATCGCCACGTTGAATGACGTCGTGAAGTAGGCGGCCGCTGCATCGCGGACCCTCACCGACGCGGTGTGCATCATTCGCGCCTGCATCAGCGATGGCAGCGCGCCAAACGCCATCCCCCAGACGAAGATCGCCGCGAGAACCACGCCCGTCGCTGTCGTGAAGGTGCCGATCACCAGCACCGCCGCCATCACCAGCGCCACGGCACCGATGAGGGCCAGCTGCGGGAACCGGTCGCCGATCGTTCCCGCGAGCACGAGTCCGAGGGCGCCAGCAACGCCGTAGAGGAAGAGCACGCCGGCCACACCTCCGGGATCGATGCCGACCGGGCCGATCAGGTACGGCGCGATGTACGTGTAGAAGAGGTTGTGTCCGAACGCGATCAGAATCAGGATGATGCCGACCGCGATGACCGCAGGAACCGTGCGGTCTTTGCGCATGGGGATCGCGATTTCGCCCGTCGACAGCACGACGCCGTGCGACACCGCCGGCAGCAGCTTTATCGTGACGAGAGTCAGGATGATGACGATCGCGGCGATGCTGCCGAACGCGAGCCTCCAGCCGACGGCGTGGCCGATCGCGGTGCCGAGCGGCACGCCCAGCACGAACGCTGCTGTGCCCCCTCCGCCGGTGATCGCAATCGCGCGGCCGAGCTGATGCTTCGGAACCAGGTGCGCCGAGTACGCGCCCACCACCGCCCAGAAGAGCCCGTGCGCGAGACCGCCGAGCACTCTCGCGCCGATGAGCATCTCGTAGTTCGGCGCGAGCGCCGCGAGCACATTGGCCACCGCGAAGACGATCAGCACGACAATGATGAGGAACTTGCGCGAATACTGGCGGGTGAGCACGCTGAGCGGTGCAGCACTCAGCACGACCGTGCCCGCGAAGACCGTCACGAGCAGTCCGACCTGCGACTCTGACACGCGCAGCTCTTCCGAGATCTCGGGAAGCAGCCCGGTGGGAAGGAACTCGCTGGTCACCGAGGTGAAGATCAGCGCGGAAAGGGTGAGCAGACCTGCCCAGGGAAAAATGGTTGTTGGAGTAGTTCGTGGCGCGCCCATAGAGGCGAAATCCGTTCGGTGGAAGTGGTGCGTTCGCCGCCCGCGGGACGACGCGGGCCATGCGCCGTCACGACAAGCCTACTTGCCAGACGGCGTAGAGGCCCGGCGACGCTAATCTTGCCTCGTGCCTGAAACCTCTGCCGCGACATCCACCCACTGGATTTTGACCCTTGTTTGCGACGACCAGCCCGGAATCGTCAACGCCGTCAGCGGCGCGATCGTGTCGGCGCGCGGCAACATCACCGAGTCGCAGCAGTTCTCCAGCGCAGACACCGGCCGCTTCTTCATGCGACTGCAGGTCGAGTCAGACGCCTCGAAGGCCACCTTCGAGGCCGCGTTGGCGCCGGTGACGGAGCGGTACGGGATGACCTGGGTGCTCGACATCGTCGGACGCCCCCTGCGCACCCTCGTGTTGGTCTCGAAGGCCGGCCATTGCCTCAACGACCTGCTCTACCGCGAACGCGCCGGGCAGCTCGCGGTCGACCTGCCGCTGGTGATGAGCAACCACCCCGACCTGTCCAGCCTGGCAACCTTCTACGACGTGCCATTCGAGGCACACCCCGTCACGAGCCCCGGCCAGAAGCTGGCCTTCGAGCAGCGCGTGCTCGAGGTGGTGGAGGAGCACAACATCGAGCTCGTCGTGCTGGCGCGCTACATGCAGATCGTCTCCCCCGAACTGTGTGCGGCGCTCGGCGGGAAGGCCATCAACATCCATCACTCGTTCCTGCCCGGATTCAAGGGCGCCAACCCCTACAAGCAGGCGCATGCGCGCGGCGTGAAACTCATCGGGGCGACCGCCCACTTCGTGACGAGCGACCTCGACGAGGGGCCGATCATCGAGCAGAACGTGGTGCGCGTCGATCACTCCCGCAACGCGAGCGAGCTCGTCGCGATCGGTCAGGATGAAGAATCGCGCACCCTCACGCAGGCCGTGAAATGGTTCTCGGAACACCGCGTGCTGCTCGATGGGGCGCGGACGATCATCTTCCGCTGACGCCGAAAACGGGCGCGCGTTACGCTTGATGGTGACGATGAGCGGCGGTCAGCCGATCACCTCTCGTCGTTGATAGTGCCGTCAACGAGGAGGAAACTATGTCATCCGTCGCGAGAATCACCACACTCAACGTCCGTTCAGAGGTCGGATTCGACGACGCGGTCGCCACCGGAATCGCGCGAGCCGGCAAGACGCTGCGCGGGGTAACCGGGGCTTGGGTCAAGGAACAGAAGGTCGAAGTCACCGACGGAGCGATTGCCGCATGGCATGTCGTGCTCGAAGTGACGTTCGTACTCGACGACTAGAAACGGTCGACCGGGCTGGCTGACCTACGCGACGCTGGTGCTCAGCTTCGCGGCGACCAGCTCGGCGATCTGCACGGCGTTCAGCGCCGCACCCTTGCGCAGGTTGTCGTTGCTGATGAACAGGGCGAGTCCGCGACCGTTCGGCACGCCCTCGTCCTGACGGATACGACCCACATAGCTCGGGTCTTTACCGGCCGCCTCGAGCGGCGTCGGGATGTCGGTGAGCACCACGCCCGCGGCATCCTGAAGCAGTTCCTTCGCGCGCGCCACGCTCAGCGGGTTCGCGAACTCGGCGTTGATCGCCAGCGAGTGACCGGTGAACACCGGCACGCGCACGCAGGTGCCGCTGACGAGCAGCTCGGGCAGTTCGAGAATCTTGCGGCTCTCGTTGCGGAGCTTCTTCTCCTCGTCGGTCTCGAACAAGCCATCGTCGACGAGGTTGCCCGCGAACGGGATCACGTCGAACGCGATGGTCTTCGGGAAGCTCTTCGCCTCCGGGAAGTCGATAGCGGATCCATCGTGCACAAGGCTGCGGGGATCCTGCTCGATCGCGGCCTTGGCCTGCGCGTACAGCTCCTCGCCGCCGACGAGGCCAGCACCGGAGACGGCCTGGTACGTGCTGACGATGAGTCGCTGAAGGCCGGCCTCGGTGTCGAGCACCTTGAGCACGGGCATCGCGGCCATAGTGGTGCAGTTCGGGTTGGCGATGATGCCGCCCAGGGCGTCGTCGATCGCGTGCGGGTTGACCTCACTGACGACGAGCGGCACCTCGGGGTCCATCCGGAACGCGGACGAGTTGTCGATGACGGTGACGCCGGCGGCAGCGAACCGCGGAGCCTGCGCGCGGGAGGTGGTTGCGCCAGCGGAGAAGATCGCGATGTCAAGGCCGGTCGGGTCTGCGGTCGACGCGTCTTCGACGGTGATCTGCTCACCCTTGAACTCGAGGGTGGTGCCCGCGCTTCGCGCGCTGGCGAAGAAGCGGATCTCGGCAATAGCGACGTCGCGCTCTTCGAGAAGGCGGCGCACAACGGCACCGACCTGGCCTGTGGCGCCCACGACGCCGATACGAACCGGGCTGATGTTGCTCATGGCGATAATTCTCTCACGCCCGCTGGCCGCGTTACGGCACGGTGGCTAGCGGCCGGTTCCTCCGTGCACGAGAGCTTCCACGTCGCCGTCGAGACCGAACGCCGTGTGAACCACGCGCACGGCATCGTTGACGGTATCTGCGCGGGTGACCACCGAGATCCTGATCTCACTGGTCGAAATCATCTCGATGTTGATGCCGGCCTCGAACAGGGCGGTGAAGAGCATCGCCGACACCCCGGCGTTCGTGCGCATGCCGGCGCCGACGACCGCGAGCTTCGCGATCTGGTCGTCGTGCTGCAGCGACGTGAAGCCGATGTCTTCCTTGTGCTCGTTGAGCGCGGCCATGGCGGCCTGGGCGTCGGACTTGGGGCAGGTGAACGAGATGTCGGTGAGTCCGGTGCTGGCGGATGACACGTTCTGCACGATCATGTCGATGTTGACGTTCGAGCGCGCAATGAGCGTGAAGATCTGCGCGGCCTTACCCGGCATGTCGGGCACGCCCACGACCGTGATCTTGGCCTCGCTGAGGTCTGCGGCGACTCCGGTGACGATCGGCTCTTCCACGTTTTCTCCTTCGATCGGGTTCACGACCAGCGTGCCCTCGTTGTTATTGAACGACGACCGCACGTGCAGCGTCACACCGTGCCTGCGGGCATATTCCACCGCGCGTATGTACAACACCTTGGCGCCTGTCGCCGCGAGCTCGAGCATCTCTTCGCTCGTGATCCTGTCGAGTTTTCTGGCGGATGCCACCACTCGCGGGTCGGCAGTGTAGATGCCATCCACGTCGGTGTAGATCTCGCACACGTCGGCATTGAGGGCGGCGGCGAGGGCGACGGCTGTGGTGTCGGATCCGCCGCGGCCGAGGGTAGTGATATCCCCGGTGCCGCGGTTGAAACCCTGGAACCCGGCAACAATCGCCACGGCACCATCATCGAGGGCCTCGCGAACCCGCTTCGGCGACACCTCCACGATGCGCGCGGACCCGTGCTGGGCATCCGTCACCATGCCGGCCTGGCTGCCGGTGTAGCTGCGGGCCTCGATACCGAGGCTGCGGATGGCCATCGCCAGCAGCGCCATGGCGATGCGCTCCCCCGCGGTGAGAAGCATGTCGAGCTCGCGGCCGGTAGGGATGGGCACGACCTGCTTGGCGAGGTCGAGCAGTTCGTCGGTGGTGTCGCCCATCGCCGAGACGACGACGACAACCTCGTTGCCTGCCTTGCGGGTCTCGACGATGCGCTTGGCGACGCGCTTGATGCTCTCGGCATCGGCGACCGACGAGCCCCCGAACTTCTGGACAATGAGGCTCACGTGGTTCTCCTGCGGAAAAGTTTTGGCCTCGTAGACGGCCCAAAAGTAGATTCTAGCGGTGACACATGTTGCTGGGTCGCACGGTGCCGGAAGCTCGG
This sequence comes from Salinibacterium sp. G-O1, assembly GCF_030063305.1. Classification (GTDB taxonomy): domain Bacteria; phylum Actinomycetota; class Actinomycetes; order Actinomycetales; family Microbacteriaceae; genus Rhodoglobus. Next base: position 794,175 of record NZ_JASISV010000001.1, on the reverse strand, counting down.
GCTCTAGTTCTGCACAACCCGGCGTCCCTCGAAGGCGCGCCCGAGGGTGACCTCATCGGCGTACTCCAGGTCGCCGCCCACCGGCAGCCCGGACGCGAGGCGTGTGACGCGAAGGTTCGGATACTGCAGCAGCCGCGTGAGATAGGTCGCCGTCGCTTCGCCCTCGAGATTGGGGTCCGTGGCGATGATGACCTCGGTCACCGAGCCGTCCGCGAGCCGGCCGACGAGCTGCTTGATCCGCAGGTCGTCGGGGCCGATGCCGTCGATGGGGCTGATCGCGCCGCCGAGCACGTGGTACAGCCCCTTGAACTCGCGGGTTCGCTCGATCGCCACGACATCCTTGGCCTCCTCGACCACACAGATCGTGACGTGCGAGCGGCGCGGATCGCGGCAGATCGAGCAGGTCTGCTCTTCGGTGACGTTGCCGCAGATGTCGCAGAACCGCACCTTATCGCGAACGTCGCGCAGCACCTCAGACAGGCGCGTGACATCAAAGCTCTGCGTCTGCAGGATGTGGAACGCGATGCGCTGGGCAGACTTGGGCCCGATGCCGGGGAGCCGGCCGAGCTCGTCGATCAGTTCCTGAACGATTCCGTCGTACATGGTTTAGTCGTCTCTCGGCATCGGCACCACGCGGGGGGCGACAGCCTGCTCCTCGATGAACGTTGCTCCGAGCAGCTGGCGCACCACGGCCTCACCGTAGCGAGCGTTCGTGGATGGCGCGGCGGTGGTTTTGGCGGCCGGCGCGGGTGGCGTGGCCTGCGTGGCGGGCTGCGCAGCCTGGGTCTTGGGCGCATCGGCCCGCGCCTCCGGCCGCGCGGACTTCTGTGGAGCCGCCGACGGCTTCTTCTCGCCGAGCCCCGAAACCTCGGCGCGCTCCGGCATCGGCTCCGAATCCGGGATGGATGCGACGGCCCAGCCGCCGCCCTCGGTCGGAGGGAAATCGTCGGCGGGGGGTTCTTCGGTGGAGAGCGCGGGCGGTGCAGCATGCTGTTGCGCTGCTGAGGCATCCACTCTGGCGATGAAGGCGGGCTCGAAGCCGAGCACCTGCACGAACGCCTTCTTGAGCAGCTCGCCGACACCCTGCCCGGGCGCCGCCTGCTGCTTGAGCGCGTCGACATCCCGCTGGCTCGCGAACGACAGCACGAGCACATTGTTGTCGCGAAGTTCGAGCGGCTTCGCGGTGAAGACGACCATCCACGCGTTGAGGCGCGCGTCTTTGACGACCTCGAGAATTTCGGTCCACGCGTCTTTGACCTGCGCGAGGGTGACGGGGCCGACCGGCACAGAGATCACCGGGTCAATCGACCGGATCTCCGGCACGGGCTGCGCCGCGGGCGTCGCGACGGGAGGTGCGGCTGCGGCCGCGGCTGCGGCTGCGGCCGGAGGCTTCTCGGCTGCAGGCGCCTGGACCGCCGGGGCCGCGGCACGCGGAGCAGCGACTGCCGGCCCTTGAACTGCCGGAGCCTGAGCTGCGGGACCAGGCGCGGACGCAGTGCCACCCGCACCCTCGACCCCGACGCGGCGCTCGAGGCGCTCGACCCTGGCGAGCGCTCCGCGCTGGGTGTCGTCGCTGGCCGGGACCAGGATGCGCGCGACCATGAGCTCGAGATGGAGCCGCGGCGAGGTGGCCCCGGTCATCTCCGTAAGGGCGGAGTTGACGGCATCCGCAGCCCTGGAAAGCTCAGCCTGGCCGAAGGCCGCAGACTGGGCGGCCATGCGGTCGAGCTGGTCTTGCGGAACACCCCTGAGTACCGACGCCGCGTTACCGGAGGTCGCCGCAACGATGATGAGGTCGCGAAGTCGTTCGAGCAGGTCTTCGACGAATCGGCGGGGGTCTTGCCCGGTCTGGATGACGCGATCGACAGCACCGAACGCGGCGGCAGCGTCGCGCGAGCCGATGGCGTCGACGGCCTCGTCGAGCAGCGCGCCGTGGGTGTAGCCGAGCAGCGCGACAGCGCGCTCGTAGTCGACGGTGTCGCTCTCGGACCCGGCAATGAGCTGATCGAGCAGCGACAGCGTGTCTCGCACCGAGCCACCGCCAGCGCGAACGACGAGCGGCAGCACGCCGGCCTCGACGTGCACCTTCTCGCTCTCGCAGAGCTGCTGCACATAGTCGAGCATTTGGGCGGGCGGAACCAGCCGGAAGGGGTAGTGGTGGGTGCGCGAGCGGATCGTGCCGATGACCTTCTCGGGTTCGGTCGTCGCGAAGATGAACTTCACGTGCTCCGGGGGCTCTTCCACGATCTTGAGCAGGGCGTTGAAGCCCTGCGGGGTGACCATGTGCGCCTCATCGAGGATGAAGATCTTGAACCTGTCGCGGGCCGGTGCGAACACCGCACGCTCGCGCAGGTCGCGTGCGTCATCCACGCCGTTGTGCGACGCGGCGTCGATCTCGACCACATCGAGCGAACCACTGCCGTCGCGGGCCAGCTCGACACAGCTGGGGCACACGCCGCAGGGGGTGTCTGTGGGGCCCTCAACACAGTTGAGGCAGCGGGCCAGGATGCGGGCCGACGTCGTCTTGCCGCACCCTCGGGGTCCGCTGAAAAGGTAGGCGTGGTTCACGCGGTCTGTGCGCAGCGCGGTGCGCAGCGGATCGGTCACCTGAGACTGGCCGATCAGCTCGGCGAACGTCTCTGGCCGGTAACGGCGATACAGGGCTGCAACCACGAGTCAACAGTAGCCGCCACCGCCGACCTTCAGGAGTCGGGTGGGCCCTGGGCCGCCCGGGTCGCGCGCCTCCCGCATCCAAATGAAGGAGATTTCTGAGAACTGGGCCGAATCTCCGCGCGCGGGCGCTCCAAGTGCGGAATTCTCCTTCATTTGGATGCGCGAAACGGGTGCCCGTGTGGGGCCCGGCGCACGGGCAGCCGCGCGGCGGAAGGCCGCGCTAACCGATCGCGGCGACGGACTGCCGCGCGATCTCCAGCTCCTCGTTCGTGGGAATCACGAGCACCGCGACGCGCGAACCGTTGGTGGAGACGATCCTCGCATCGCGAGAGTTGCGGTTGTTGGCGAACGCATCCAGCTCGATGCCGAGCCACCCCAGCCCCGCGACCGTCGCGGCCCGCGTGGGTGCGCTGTTCTCTCCGACGCCCGCCGTGAACACCACGGCGTCGGCTCCCCCGAGCGCAACGAGGTACGCCCCAAGGTAGTGACGGAGGCGGTGATAGTAGACGTCGAGCGCAAGCCGGGCCGCGGCATCCCCCGCCGCCGCAGCAGCCTGCACGTCGCGCATGTCGCCATTGCCGGCGACCCCGAGCAGACCGCTGCTGCGGTTCAGCATCGTGTCGAGATCCGGCAACGAGAATCCCGCCCTGCCCAGATGAAACAGGATGCCGGCGTCCAGGTCGCCCGAACGGGTTCCCATCATGAGACCTTCGAGCGGCGTCATCCCCATGGAGGTGTCGACGGAACGACCACCATCGATCGCGGTGACGGATGCCCCGTTGCCGAGGTGGAACACGATGAGCTTCAGCTCTTCGAGCGGCCGGCCGAGCAGTTTTGCCGCCCGCCGCGACACATAGTGGTACGAGGTTCCGTGAAAGCCGTAGCGGCGCACGTGGTGCTCGGCGGCCACCTCTGCGTCGATCGCGTAGGTGTATGCGGCCGGTTGCAGCGACTGGTGGAATGCCGTGTCGAAGACGGCAACGTTCGGCACTCCGGGGAAGGCCGCCCGCGCCGCCCTGATGCCGGCGAGGTTCGCCGGGTTGTGCAGCGGGGCCAGGGCCGACAGCCGCTCGATGGCAGCCTCGACCTCATCCGTCACCAGCGTTGCGGAGGTGAATTCGCTGCCGCCGTGCACAACGCGGTGGCCGATGACCACAGGATGCTCGTCCCCGAGTTCGGCGAGAATGCTCTCCATCGCGTGCTCATGATCGACCGCGGCTCCCGTCTCGCCGATGCGCTCGACGATTCCCCCGCGCAGGCGCTGCTCGGTTTCGACGTCAACCAGCTCCCACTTGATCGACGACGATCCGGAGTTGACGATGAACGCGGTGGTCATGCCGTGACCCCCTGGGCCTGGATCGCGGTGATGGCGACGGTGTTGACGATGTCGCGCACGAGGGCGCCGCGCGACAGGTCGTTCACGGGCTTGCGCAGGCCCTGCAGCACCGGGCCGATCGCGACGGCCCCTGAGCTTCGCTGCACGGCTTTGTAGGTGTTGTTGCCGGTGTTGAGGTCGGGGAAGATGAAGACCGTCGCGCGCCCGGCGACCTGGGATTCCGGCATCTTCGTCTTCGCGACGGCGACGTCTGCCGCCGCGTCGTACTGGATCGGGCCTTCGACGAGCAGGTCGGGGCGACGCTCACGCACCAGCGCGGTGGCCGCACGCACCTTGTCGACGTCGGCTCCGGAGCCGGACTCCCCGGTCGAGTAGGAGAGCATCGCGATCCTCGGGTCGATGCCGAACTGTGCTGCCGTTCCCGCCGACGAGATCGCGATGTCTGCGAGCTGCCCAGAGTCAGGGTCGGGAACGATAGCGCAGTCGCCATAGACCAGCACGCGGTCCTCCAGAGCCATGAAGAACACGCTCGACACCACGTCGACGCCGTCGGAGGTCTTGATGAACTGCAGCGCCGGGGTGATGGTGTGCGCCGTCGTGTGCGCCGCCCCGGAGACCATGCCGTCGGCAAGCCCAAGGTGCACCATCATGGTGCCGAAGTACGACACATCCGTGACGATGTCGCGGGCCGTCTCGACGGTCATCCCCTTGTGGGCGCGCGCCCGGGCGTACTCCTCCGCGAAACGCTCGCGCAGGTCAGACCTGGTCGGGTCGATGACAGTCGCTGCGCTGATATCGACCCCGAGACCTGCCGCCCGCGCACGAAGGTCCGCCTCATCGCCGAGGATGGTCAGGTCGACGACGTCGCGGCTGAGGAGCGTGCCCGCCGCCAGCAGGATGCGGTCGTCCGTGCCTTCCGGCAGTACGACGTGCTTGCGGTTCGATCTGGCTCGCTCGAGAATCGCGTACTCGAACATGAGCGGTGTGACGGCGCTCGACTGGCCGGCACCCAGCTCGCTGGCCAGCAGGTCAGAATCCACGTGCTTCTCGAACAGCGCGAGTGCCGTGTCAATTTTGCGCTGGGATGTCGCGGTCAGCCGCCCGCGCGTCTGCACGATGCGTTGCGCGGTGGCGTACGTGCCGTACTCGGTGACCATGATGGGCAGGGACTCGTCGAGTCCCTCGATCAGCCTGTCGATCACCGGTGACAGCTCGAATCCGCCGTTCAGCACGATGCCCGCGAGCGACGGGAAGGTTCCGGATGCATGCGCCATCAGGGCCGCGAGCACCATTTCGCTTCGATCACCGGGAATCACCACCACGCTGCCCTCGATGAGCCTCGGAAGCACGTTCTCCATCGACATCGCGGCAATCACGACGCCGAGCGACTCTCGCGCGAGCAGTGCCGTGTCGCCCTTCAGTAGCGTGCCGTCGACGGCAGTCATGATCGCCTCGACGGTGGGCGCCACCAGGACCTGATCCTCGGGAATGGCCCAGGATGGCACGGCAGCAGCCTTGAACAGAGCCCCGACTATCTCGTCGAGGGCTTCCGGATCCGCCCGGTTCGCTATCACCGCGAGAAGGCTGGCGTGGGCGGCGGTCAGCTCGGGAAGGCTCAGCTCGGCCACCTGCCGGAGTTCGTCGGCGGTCCGCGCGCGAGACTCGCTCGGCTCCCGCCCGGTCAGCACGAGCAGCACGGGCGCGCCGAGGTTTGCGGCAACACGGGCGTTGAATCCGAGCTCGGTGGGGGTTGCCACATCGGTGTAGTCGGAGCCGACGATGACGACAGCGTCGCACTGGCTCTCGACGGCCTTGAACCGCTCGACGATGCGCGAGAGCGCCGCATCCGGATCCTCGTGCACGGCCTCGTAGGTCGTGCCGATGCACTCGTCGTAGTCGAGGTTCACGCCGTCACGCCCCAGCAGCAGTTCGAGCACGTAGTCGGGCTCGGCGGTCGACCGCGCGACCGGCCGGAAGACTCCCACCCGCTCTACCGTTCGAAGGAGGGTGTCGAGCACCCCGAGGGCTATTGATGACTTACCGGAGTGACCTTCAGCGGACGTGACATAAATCGAACGAGCCATGTTGCTCAGCCTAAAGGCCTGAAACCCGCCCACCATGGGAGTCTCATACAAGATCCCACGAAGTGGGATGTCGGCCGCGCGAAGCGCCTGGCCGAAAGTTTAACGTAAAAGACCCCTCGCGCACCCGCCAGAGCCCGGTTACCCTTGCTACGTTTCCGTCCTGGGGGAGTTGGCCAAGGTGGCGCCACGCGAGGAGCCACAACGATTGTAGCCCGTGCACGCGGCCTCGGCATTCAACGGCTATGATTCCTTGAGGTCATTGCAACAGTTGGATGACCGGCCAGGAGAATTCGCCTAGTGGCCTATGGCGCCAGCTTGGAAAGTTGGTTGGGTGCAAGCCCTCGGGGGTTCGAATCCCCCATTCTCCGCTCTGGTGTGACGCGAATTGTCGATTTGAGTGGCATCTGTCACAGACACTGGGGGAATCTGTGGTCAGCGGTTGCGACGGTACGACGATTGACTGACAGCATCCGCCTACGTCCGCATTCGTACCTGTTACCTCGTGGACTTGCCGCGCTCGCCGTGTTCTTTGTCCCGGTTTTCGGGGCGTTGTATTACATCACTTCTCCTTTGGGCCCATGGCCCGCGGTGCTGTGTACCCAGATCGTGGCGACACTCATCGTCGGTCTCGCCATCGTTCGCTACCTGAGGGCCTTCGTACTGGTCGACCCGACGAGCATCTCGGAGCGGGCTTTCTTCCGAAACCTGACGACGTTCACCAAGGACGAGATCGGTTCTGCCGTTCTCGTGAACACGTCGTATGCCGCGCAGCCGGAGGGGGTTCCTCAGCTGTTCGTGCGCGGTCACGACGGAAAAATTCTGGTCAGGATGCGCGGTCGATTCTGGACGCGAACCGACATGGATCTCGTCGCAGCCACCCTCGATGTGCCGCTCATCGCCAAAGCCGAGATCATGTCGACGAAGGAGATCCTTCACGAGTTCCCCGACCTCGGCTACTGGTACGAACGTCGCCCTATTTTGGGCGTCCTGGTATTTCTTGCCGCCATCGTCGCGACCGGCGTTGCCGGGATCGTGATGCACGAAATCGTGGGGACCCTCCCCCGGCCTTAGCGCCGTTTCAGGGTCGAGAAGATCCCGCGCAACACTTCCCGCACGACGGTCTGTCCGGTGCGCGAGCCCAGAATGTCGCCGATCGGGTTGTCGTCTTTGCGCGTCGTCGTGCGTGTGGTGGTGCGCGGTCGCGACTTCGGAGCCGAGCTTTTTGCCATGTCTCGCACAGCCTTCTCGTAGTCGGCCTGTGCTTTCGCCGCGTCTTTGGCTTTCTGCGCTGCCTCCTTCTGGGCATCCACCTGGGCCTCTGCGGCAGCGGCCGCGTTCATCTTGGTCGCGAGGATTTCGCGGGCGGACTCCCGGTCGACCGCGGTGCCGTACTGCGCCAGCAGCGGGCTTGCCGCCACCGTCGCCTGCATTGCCGCGAGGGGTGTCGGCGACATGGAGCCTTGTGGCGCACGAAGCCGCGTCCATGACACGGGCGACGGCGCTCCCTTCTCGTTCATGACCGTGATGATCGCCTCACCGGTGGCCAGGGTGGTGAGCACCTCTTTGAGGTCGTAGCCCGAGGTCGGGTACGTCGAGACCGTCGCCCTGAGCGCCTTCGCGTCATCCGGGGTGTGCGCCCGCAGCTGGTGCTGCACGCGAGACCCGATCTGGGCGAGCACTTCGCTCGGAACATCCTTCGGCGTCTGCGTGACGAAGAAAATGCCGACGCCCTTCGACCGGATGAGCCTCACCGTCTGGGTGATCGAGGCGATGAAGTCTTTGGATGCGCCGTTGAAGAGCAGATGCGCCTCGTCGAAGAAGAACACCAGTTTCGGCTTGGCGATGTCGCCGACCTCGGGCAGGTCGTTGAACAGGTCGGCCAGCAGCCACATCAGGAAGGTCGAGAAGACCGCGGGCTTATCCTGAACGCTGGGAACCTCGAGCAGGCTCACGATGCCCTTGCCGTCGGCCGTGGTGCGCAGGAACAGGCTCGTGTCGATCTCTGGCTCGCCGAAAAAGACATCGGCGCCCTGGTTTGAGAACCCGATCAGTTCGCGCAGGATGACGCCGGCCGTCGCACCCGAAAGCCCGCCGAGATCCTTCAACTCGGGTTTGCCCTCCTCGCTCGTGAGCCACTTGAGCACGGCACGAAGGTCACTGAGGTCGACCAGCGGGAGCCCCGCGCGATCGGCGTAGTGGAACACGAGCCCAAGGCTCGACTCCTGGGTGTCGTTGAGGCCCAGAACTTTGCTGAGCAGCAGCGGACCGAAACTCGAGACCGTCGCCCGAATCGGGATGCCGGTGCCGAGGCCCCCGAGCGTGAAGTATTCCGTGGGGCTGGCCGCGGCCGCCCAGTGCTGGCCGATGCTCTCGGTGCGTTGCAGCAGCTTCGGGCTCGACGTGCCCTCGCTCGCGATCCCGGAGAGGTCGCCCTTGATGTCGGCCGCAAACACGGGCACCCCCGCCGCGGAGAGCTGCTCGGCGAGCACCTGCAGCGTCTTCGTCTTTCCGGTACCCGTGGCACCGGCGACCAGTCCGTGACGGTTGACCATGGAGATCGGGATGCGGATCGGCACATCGGCGAGCGCGTCGCCGTTGACGAGGGCGCCCATCTCCAGCGCGGGAGCGTCAAAGGTGTAACCGACGCGAATCTCGTCCACCTCGGTTGAGGTCAGCGGTCCGGCTGGCGGCGGGCCTTCCTCGGCGGGAGGGGCAGCCTGCTCGGCCGCCAGTGCGGCCTCCGCATCGGCGAGTGCTTTTCGCGCTGCTTCGACCTGTGCTGCTGCATCCGTCATGGTGGCCAGCTTATGACTCATCGACAGAGCGTGCGCGGCTAGGCCAGTCGATCCTCCATGCCCCAGACCTGACCGTAACCGCCGTCGTCGACCGGTCGCGCCATCAACGTGAGGAACGGTGTGGCGTCGAATGCCTCCGGGCCGAGCACACCCGTGCCCTCCCACGCGCCCGTGGCCAGCAGCTCGAGCGCGATGACCGGGTTGAGTGCGGTCTGCCACACCACGCACTGCGCCTCATACTCGGCCATCGTCCACTCGTTGTCGCTCACGTGGTACAGGTACACCTCGCGCGGCTCGCCGGCCACCCCGGTTCCGGTCACCCACAGGCCCGCGCAGGTTTTGCCGGTCATCCGGGGGCCGATCGTCGCAGGGTCGGGTAGGCCCGCTGCCACGACGTCTCGCGGGGCCACCATCACGGGGCCGTCGGCCGATCGCACGCGAACGGGTTCTGTCTTGTCGAGTCCGAGCTGGTTGAGCATCTTCAGGATTCCGATGAATTCGTCACCGAGCCCGTACTTGAAGGTGACGCGTTTCGCGTCGACCCAGCGGGGCATGAGCAGCACCTCTTCGTGCTCGACGTTGACGCACTCGACCGCGCCGATGCCCTCCGGAAAAACGAACACCTCCGGCTCGCTGAACGGCGCCGTCGTGTACCAGCCGCGATCTTTCTCCCAGATCACCGGCGGGTTCAGGCACTCCTCGATGGTGGTCCAGATGCTGAAGGATGGCGCGAAAATCTCGTTGCCTGCCTCATCGCGCACCACCAGGTTTGCGCCGTCACGCACGCCGAGTTCGTCGATCTCGCTGAAGAGATGGTCTGCCGCGTAGCGCGCGAACACGTCGCTGAGTCCGGGCTCGACCCCCATCCCGACGAGTGCGAGTCGTCCCGCGGTCTCCCAATCGGGGGCCTGGGCAAACTGGTCATCACCGAGCTTCACGCCGGTCTCATTGTGCGGGTCGGTGGGATGCGGCTCAGACAGGCTCATCGCCATGTCGACGTAGTTCGCGCCAGCGGCAAGCGCGCCGGCGAAGATGGTCGGCACGAACTTCGGCTCCACCGCATTCATCACGTACGTGGCGCCGTGTTCCTGCGCGACGGTTGCCACGTTGTCGGGGTCAGACGCGTCGATCTGTGCCGCCACGAATCGTGCACCCTGGTCGCCGTGCCGGGCAGTGATCCACGCAACGGTGCGCTCGGCGCGGGAGATGTCGTAGTCGCTCACGATCATCGTCTCGAAGAAGTCGCGGCGGGCCGCGATCTTCGCAATAGCGTCGCCGACGCCGCCAGCACCGACCAGAAGGATTCTCATACTCGTGACGCTATCGCGCCTTCGCGGCGGGCGCACTCCATTCCCGCTGCAGCCTCGTCGCCAGTGGCGCCCACAGGAGTATCGCCACGGCGGCACCCAGCAGCAGACCACCCACCGTGTCGCTCAGCCAGTGCACTCCGAGGTACGTGCGGCTGAGCATCATGAGTACGACGTAGGCGCCGCCGGCCGCCCACACCCAGACGCGCTGAAACAGGATGGCGAGCGCCACCGCCATGGTCGCGGCGTTGGCCACGTGGCCAGACGGGAACGACCCGGGGTCCGCGCTGACGAGCATGTCGAGCGGGCGGTCGCGACCGAACAACGTCTTGAGTAATTGCACGAGCCCGGCGCTCACGATCGTCGCCAGCACGAAGTAGAGAGCGGACCAACGCCTCTTGATCAACAGCAGGGTCACGGCGATCGCGATCGGCACCACGAAGATGCCGAACCATCCCCCGCCGAGGAAATTCATCGCTAACGCGGGAGCATCCCAAAAGGGGTTTCGGTGCTCGACCAGCTCGTCGAGCCATTCCGTGTCGAAACCGTATGGCCCCTCCCGGAAGGCGACGAGCAGACCAAGAGTTACGGCCAGCGCGACAGCGGTGCCGCCGCTGATGATGGGCCAGCGTCGCGATACCTTGCGCGCGCGTTCTGGAGTGATGGGGGTGGTCATGAAATCACGCTAACCCCGCGTGCGGCGAAGAGGTGCCCCCTTGCGCAGCTCAGCGCGATAGTGCAGGCACTGTGCGAGGGCGCACCACGATCCACATCACGACGATGGACACCACCGCGGTCAGCCCCATGATCGACCCCATGGCGATGGCGTTGTTGATGCCGAAGAGCCCGACAATGGGCGAGATGAGCCCAGCGAGACCGAAGTTGAGCGCACCCAGCAGCGACGCCGCCGTGCCTGCCTCACTGCCGTGGCCGTTGAGCGCGAGCACCTGGGTGGCCGGGAACGAGAAACCACAGGCCATGATGAAGAAGAACAGGGGCACAAGGATGCCGAACAGGCCTCCCCCATTGATGTTGACGAACACGATGATGGCGGAGGTCAGCAGCAGCACGACCCCCGCTCCCGCGAGGATCCACTGCGGCCCGATGTACCGCATCAGGAAGGCGCTGATCTGCACCCCGGAGACGATCCCCAGCGAGTTGACTGCGAAGAGCAGGCCGTATTGCTGCGGGTCGAGGCCGTAGACATCCTGGAAGAGAAATGATGACGACGACAGGTAGGTGAAGAGCCCCGAGAATGTCATTCCGCCGATGATGGCGACCCCGATAAACACCCTGTCTCTCAGAAGCGACCCATAACGCTGGCCGATGGTGCTGTGCCCGAGATCCTTCCGGCGGGCCGGGGGAAGCGTTTCGACGATGAAGAACACCGCGGCGAGCACCACAAACACCCCGTAACCAGCGAGGACCACGAAGATTCCACGCCACGGGAAGAGCAGCAGCATTTGTGAGCCGATCAGGGGCGCGAGGATCGGCGCGAGTCCGTTCACCAGTGCCAGCCTCGACAGCATCCTGACCAGCGGAAGCCCGCCGAACAGGTCGCGCACCACAGCCATGGCGACCACACCGCCGGCTGCCGCCCCCGCGCCCTGCAGCACACGGAACACCAACAGCCACTCGATGCCGGGCGCCATGGCAACACCGATGCTTGCGAAGACATGCACCGCGGTTGCGACGATCAGCGGAAGTCGGCGGCCCACGTTGTCACTCCACGGCCCGACCAGCAGTTGCCCGAAGGCGAACCCCAGCGTCGTTGCCGTCAGCGTCAGCTGGATCAGGGCGGTCGTGACATCCAGATCGGCTTCGATGATGGGGAAGGCCGGCAGGTAGAGGTCGATGGTGAACGGGCCGAGCGCGGTCAACGCACCGAGAACGAGTACGTAAACGAGCCGCTGGCGCGGCAGGAGGGAGTCACCGGGGTGAACTACGACGGACATGCATGATCCTTGAAACGGAGGGCGAGACAGAGCGCCCAATAACCGAGCCCAAAACGGTGGTCGGCGAAGAAAGCAGGTGACGGCTGCGGCCCTGCCGCCCTAAAGACTAACGGAGAACTGAGGCTACTTCGACGATGCCCACCTGGGTTCGTCGGCGGAGCTATCGCCCGCGGGGTTTGCCAGCAGCGGCGCGAAGACGAGCTCGGCCGCGCCGATCAGAAGGAGGTCGGCGCCGAGTTCGGCGGGGAGGATCGACACGTCGGACCATGCGGCAGGCACCGTGGTCTCAGAAACCAGGGCGTCGAACCCTTCGGCGTCGATCGCCCGGAGGTCGGCGAGAAAACCGCCGAGCACCACCTGCGACGGGTTGAGAACGTTGATGGCGTTGCTGATCGCGACGCTCAGGATGCGGCGCTGACGCGCCAGTTCATCGTGCACCGCGTGATCCGTCGAGGCGAGCAGCGCGCTGTGCAGTTCCGGTTCGTCCGCCTTCGTCATTTCGAGCGCCGAGAGCAGCCGTGCACGGCTGACCTCCACCTCCACCGTGCCGTCGGCCGTGACACGATCTGCCTGCCTGCCCACACCGGGGCGGTTCTGCCCGAACTCCCCCGCATAGCCGCCGACCCCTCCGAGCGGCTGCCCGCCAACGATCACGCCGCCACCGATACCGCTGGCGCCGCCATTGATGTAGACGAGATCGTCGACATCCCGACCGACCCCGAAGAGGTGCTCGGCCAACGCGCCCAGGCTCGCATCGTTGCCGACATACGCACGAACACCCGTCTCCGACTCGACCAGTTCGGCGAGCGGGGCGTCGGTCCAGTCGAGGTGCGGAGCCCATCGCACGATACCGTCCCTCGCACGCACCAGGCCGGGCACGGCGAGTCCGATGCCGAGCAGTCGACGACCGCGCAGCTCGGGGGCCAGAGTCGTCAGCAGGTCAGCGATGATCCTGGCGGTCTCTTCGGGAGTCGCCGGATGATCCATCTCATGACGCACGCGATGCTCGACCCGCGCCGACAGTCCCACGAGGCCCACCGTGATGGCGTCGACCTCGGGATTCACGGCCACCGCCACCGGCTGCGACCCGGGCTGCACCTGGGGCGACGGTCGACCGACCCTTCTGGTGGGATCGGCGATGCCCTCGGTGACGAGTTCGAGCGCCACGAGCTCTGCCACCAACGCGGCTATCGTCGAACGATTCAGGCCCGTCGCAACGGTCAGCGCGGAACGGGCGAGCCCGCCGCTGCGGTGCACCAGACCGAGCACGGTCGAGAGGTTGTCTCGCCGCACCGACTCGTTGCGGCTTCCCTTGCCTTCGGTGATTGTCACAGCCACACCATACGCGGCCAGTGAGCGACCGGCTCGACGGCGCTGTGTCAGACTCTTTTTTCGAATCACCCACAACATTCGAGGAGCCCGCTGTGCCGCTGACAGACCTTCCCCTGGAACAACTCAAGGCTTTCACACCCGAGGTGACCGAGCCCGCAGATTTCGACGAGTTCTGGGCGTCGACGCTCGCCGAGTCTCGTGATGCCGGGGGCGACGTGCAGCTCGACCCCGTGGAATCCACACTGAGCGAAGTGATCGTCGAAGACCTCACCTTCCCCGGTTTCGCGGGTGAACCGGTGCGCGCCTGGGTCATCCGACCGCGCCACCTCGAGGGCCCGCTGCCGACGGTGGTCGAGTTCGTGGGATACGGCGGAGGGCGCGGACTTCCGCACGAACATCTGGGGTGGGCGGCGAGCGGCTTCGTCAATGTGGTCATGGATACCCGTGGCCAGGGCAGCGCCTGGGGCTCCGGTGGAGAGACCCCCGACCCGCACGGCGCGGGTTCCGCGTTTCCGGGATCGATGACCCGTGGCATCCTCGACCCTGCCGACTACTATTACCGTCGCGTCTTCACCGACGCCGTTCGCCTGGTGGACGCCGTGCGCGAGCTGCCATTCGTCGACGTGGACAGGATCGCCGCCACCGGCGGCAGCCAGGGTGGGGGCATCACGCTCGCCGTCGCTGGCCTGCGCGATGACCTCTGGGCGGTGATGCCGGATGTGCCGTTCCTGTGCCACTTCCGCCGGGCAATCGAGGTGACTCCGATGCCTCCCTTCACGGAAATCACCCGCTACCTCGCCGTGCATCGCGACCAGACTGACACCGTGCTCGCGACCCTCAGCTACTTTGACGGCGTGAACTTCGCTCGTCGCGCGACTGCGCCTGCCCTGTTCTCCGTGGCGCTGATGGATGAGGTTGTGATGCCCTCCACCGTCTTCGCCGCGTACAACTCTTACGCCGGTCAAAGCGAGATCGAGGTATATCCCCACAACAACCACGAGGGCGGACAGGGGCATCAGTGGTTGCGGCAGGTGCGTTGGCTGAAGACCACACCCACGCGTCAATAGTCGAGCATTGACGGTCGACCATTATCGGGATAGGTTGTGCACGACAACATTTTATCGGTCCGCCGCAAAGGAGCCCTCGTGCCAGCATTAACCCCCACCCGTGACGACAAATTCTCCTTCGGCCTCTGGACCGTCGGCTACAACGGAGCCGACCCGTTCGGTGGCCCGACCCGCGCACCCCTCGACGTCGTTCACGCCGTCGAGAAGCTCGCGGAACTCGGTGCATACGGACTCACCTTCCACGACGACGACCTGTTCGCCTTCGGCTCTACCGACGCCGAGCGCCAGAAGCAGATCGACCGCCTCAAGCAGGCCATGGCAGACACCGGAATCATCGTGCCGATGGTCACCACCAACCTCTTCAGCGCCCCCGTGTTCAAAGACGGCGGATTCACCTCCAACGACCGCGACGTCCGCAGGTTCGCGATGCGCAAGGCCATGCGCCAGCTCGAACTCGGCGTCGAGCTCGGGGCGAAGACCTTCGTCATGTGGGGTGGACGCGAAGGCGCCGAGTACGACTCGGCCAAGGACATCCAGAGCGCCCTCGAGCGTTACCGTGAAGCCCTCAACGTCTTCGCGCAGTACGTTACAGACAAGGGATACGACATCCGGTTCGCGATCGAACCGAAGCCGAACGAGCCCCGCGGCGACATCCTGCTGCCGACCCTCGGCCACGCGATCGCGTTCATCGAGACCCTCGAGCGCCCCGAACTGTTCGGCGTGAACCCCGAGGTCGGTCACGAGCAGATGGCCGGGCTCAACTTCACCTCCGGAATCGCTCAGGCGCTCTACCAGGGCAAGCTGTACCACATCGACCTCAACGGCCAGCGCGGCATCAAGTACGACCAGGACCTCGTGTTCGGCCACGGCGACCTCTACAACGCCTTCTCGCTCGTCGACCTGCTCGAGAACGGTTCGCCCCAGGGCGGTCCCACCTACGACGGACCTCGCCACTTCGACTACAAGCCCAGCCGCACCGAGGACGAAAACGGTGTGTGGGATTCCGCTGCCGCGAACATGTCGAACTACCTCATGCTGAAGGAGCGCGCCGCTGCCTTCCGCGCGGACCCCGAAGTGCAGGAGGCCCTCGAAGCGTCGCGCGTCACCGAGCTCGCCGTCACCACCCTCTCCGATGGTGAAACCTACGACGACCTGCTCGCAGACAAGTCAGCGTTCGAAGACTTCGATCACGACGCGTACTTCAACGGCAAGGGCTTCGGCTTCGTCCGCCTGCAGCAGCTCGCAACCGAGCACCTGCTCGGCGCTCGCTGACCGACGCCAGAGAGGCAACGCACGTGACGCTGATCGCTGGCATCGATAGTTCCACCCAGAGCTGCAAGGTGGTGATTGTGGATGCCGCGACCGGCGCCATCGTGCGCTCCGGACGCGCGGCGCACCCCGCCGGCACCGAGGTCGACCCTGAGCTCTGGTGGAGCGCCCTGGTCCTCGCGGTCGCCGACGCCGGAGGGCTCGACGACGTCGAGGCGATCTCGGTGGGTGGCCAGCAGCACGGCATGGTCGTGCTGGATCACGGCGGTCGTGTCATCCGCGACGCCCTGCTGTGGAACGACACCCGCTCTGCTCAGGCTGCGCGCGACCTGGCCGACGAGTTTTCCGACATCGCCGCGCGCACCGGCTCGGTACCCGTCGCATCGTTCACCATCACCAAGTTGCGGTGGCTGCGCGACAAGGAGCCGCAGAATGCCGAGCTGGTCGCGGCCGTCGCACTCCCCCACGACTGGCTGACGTGGCGGCTGCGCGGCTTCGGTCCGGAGAATCCGCGGCTGGACGCGCTCACCACCGACGCGTCAGACGCGAGCGGCACGGGCTACTTCAATCCGTCCACGGGCGAGTACGACCTCGAGCTGCTCGCGGCGGCCCTGCGCCGTCCCTTCGGAAATTCAGGAGTTCAGCCGCACGTGGTGCTACCGCGGGTAGTGGCTGCGGGCGGCCGGGCCGGCACAGTGCCCCCACTTCCTGAATTTCCGAAGGAGGCGGGCGCGGGTGCCGCGACGGCGGTCGGCGTCGGTGCCGGCGACAACGCCGCGGCCGCGCTCGGGCTGGGCGCCCGCGACGGCGATGTCGTCGTGTCGATCGGCACCAGCGGCACCGTGTTCGCGGTCACCGCGACCCCGTCGCGCGACGACACGGGCACCGTGGCCGGGTTCGCCGACGCGAGCGGTCTCTTCCTTCCACTCGTGGCCACCCTCAATGCTGCGCGGGTGCTCGACTCGATCGCCGGGCTGCTCGGCGTCAGCCACGACGAACTCGGCGAGCTCGCGCTTCAGGCCGAGCCTGGCGCCGGCGGCCTCGTGCTGCAGCCGTACTTCGAGGGCGAGCGCACCCCGAACCTGCCGGATGCCACGGCATCCCTCTTCGGGATGACCCTCGCCTCGACGTCCCGACCCAACCTCGCCCGGGCCGCGATCGAGGGCCTGCTGTGTGGGCTCGCCGACGGGCTCGACGCACTCAGGCGCCAGGGCGTGACGGCGCAGCGCATCCTTCTGGTCGGCGGAGCCGCCCAGAACCCCGCCGTGTCGGCCATCGCCGCGCAGGTGTTCGACGTTCCCGTTGTGGTACCCACCCCCGGCGAGTATGTCGCGCGGGGCGCTGCCGTTCAGGCGGCATGGACGCTGACGGGCGCGCGTCCGGACTGGGCGATGGATGTCGCGGCTGAGCCCCAGAGCGACTTCCGCCCGATCATCCGGCAGCAGTACGCAGCCCGGGCCTAGCGAAGATCACAGCAAAAGGCCGGCCGGGGCGAACCCCGACCGGCCTTTTTGTTTGCTACGAGTTGCTACTTGGTGAGCGGCTCGAGGCTGGTGTTGCCTGCGTAGACCTCGGCAGCTGTGTCCTTGGTCACAACGAGCGGTGCGAGCAGGTACGACGGAACAACCTTGACGCCGTTGTCGTACGACTCGGTGTCGTTCGTCTCAGGCGCGTTGCCCTTCTGCAGGTCCTGAACCATCACGATGGCCTGTGCAACCAGCGCACGGGTGTCCTTGTAGATGGTCATGTACTGCTCGCCAGCCATGATCGACTTGACCGACTCAACCTCTGAGTCCTGGCCGGTGACGACGGGCAGCGGCTTGCCGGCGCTCTTGACCGACTCGATGATCGCGCGGGCGAGGGTGTCGTTCGGCGAGAGAACTCCGTCGAGCTCGACGCCCTGGTAGTTCGCGGCGAGCAGCGTGTCCATGCGGCTCTGAGCGTTCTGCGCAAGCCATCCCTGGGTTGCCGTCTGTGCGACAGCGGTCTGGCCTGAGACCACAACGAGGGTTCCGTCGTCGATCTTCGGCTGGAGAACGCTCATCGCGCCGGCGAAGAAGACACCGGCGTTGTTGTCGTCGGGCGAGCCCGAGAACAGCTCGATGTTGTAAGCGGCCTTGTCCGCGAACTTTGCCTTCAGTCCGTCGAGCAGGGCCTGACCCTGCAGCTCGCCAACCTTGAAGTTGTCGAACGCGAGGTAGTAGTCCACCGCGTCGGTGTTCAGGATGAGGCGGTCGTAGGCGATGACGGTTGCGCCAGCCGCGTTGGCTGCCTCAACCTGGGTCGAGAGCTGCGAGCCGTCCTTGGCGCCGATGATGATGACCTTGGCACCGTTGGTGACCATCGAGTTGATCTGGTTCTGCTGCTCGGGGACGGTTCCGGTGGCGGGCGCGTACTGTACGTCCGGCTTGAACCCGGCCTCGGTGAGGCCGTCGGTGAAGAGCTGGCCTGCGAGCACCCAGTTCTCCGAGGTCTTGTCGGGCAGGGCCACGCCGATGGTGGCGTCGGCGGCGAAGCCGGAGGCTCCCGCAGTCGAATCGGTTCCCGATTCCGGAGCGCGGCTGGCGCAGCCCGCGAGCGTCAATGCCGCGATAGCCGCGAAAGCGGTCGTCGCGATAACGATCTTCTTCATTGCTGTTCTCTTTCCTGGTGCGTTTGTTAAGTGGAGACCGCTGGGGTTAACCTCTGGGCTGCTGGTCCGGAGGTCGAACGGTCTCTTCTGCTCCACCCGCTGAGGGGGTGGGAGTCTGGGTTCCGGCGGGCTTCGCGCCGGGGGAAACATCGAGTTCTCCGCCGCGCTTGCGGGTGAGCAAGCCGATGATGGATGGACGCCCCTGACGCTTCGAGTACACATCCACCCCGACGGCGATGAGTAGCACGAGGCCCTTGATCATCTGCACGCGGTCGGCGCCGACGCTGAGCAGTTGGAGTCCGTTGTTCAGCACCGCAATCACGAGCCCGCCGATGATCGATCCGGCGACGGTTCCGATGCCGCCCGACACCGCTGCGCCTCCGATGAAGACAGCCGAGATCGCGTCAAGCTCCCAGCCGACGCCGTCGCCGGGGCCGGATGCCGCTGAGCGGGCGATCCAGATCATGCCGGCCAGCGCTGCGATGACGGACATGTTCGCCATGACGAAGAAGTTGACTTTGCGGATGTTGACGCCAGACAGCTCGGCTGCTCGCCAGTTGCCACCGACGGCGAAAATGTGGCGTCCGATCGTCGTGTTGTTGGTGAGGAAGGAGTATCCCAGCACCAGAACGCCGAGGATGATTCCCGCGATCGGGAAGCTCGTTCCGACACGGCCGGTCGCGAACAGCAGGGTCGCTCCGACGACGACGGCCAGCACAACTACGAGACGTACGATGCTCACCCACAGCGGCGCGATGTCTGCCCCCATCTTGCGCTGGGCGACGCGCGAGCGACGCTCCTGCCAGATCACGGCGACGACCACGAGTGCTCCGAGAATGAGGGTGGGGTTGGAGAATCCGAAGTCGGGGCCGAAGTCGTTGAGGAAGCCACCGCCGATGAATTTGAACTCCTGCGGCACCGGGATGGAGGTCGAGTTGCCGACGAACTGGTTGGCGCCGCGGAACAGAAGCATGCCAGCAAGCGTCACGATGAAGGCTGGCACTCCGACATAGGCCACCCACCATCCCTGCCATGCCCCCACCAGCGCGCCGATGATCAATCCGACGATGATGCCGATGAACACGGTCAGGAACGAGCTCATCCCTTCGGGAAGACCGGGGAAGCTGAGACCCTTCATCACCTGGGCGACGACGATTCCGACGAACGCGGCCACGGAACCCACCGAGAGGTCGATGTGACCGGCGACGATCACCATGACCATGCCGATGGCGAGCACGAGCACGTACGCGTTGCCGTTGATCAGGTTGATCAGGTTGATCGGGTCGAGTGTCTTGCCATCAGTGAATATCTGGAAGAACACGATGATGAACACGAGTGCGCCGAGGATGCCATACTGGCGCCCTCCGCCGGCGAACAGTTTGCGAAGTTCTCGGATGCCGCCGGACTTCTCGGGGGCTCGGGTGGCTGTCTCGCTCATAGCTTCGGGGCTCTCTTCTCGGTCGACGTCATGCTCTTCATCAGGGTTTCCGGATCGGCCTCGTCAGCCGACATTTCGTTGGTGATGGCGCCTTCGAAGATCGTATAAATGCGATCCGAGACGCCCAGCAGCTCCGGCAGTTCGGACGAGATCATGATGACTCCCTTGCCCTGAGCTGCCAGGTCGCGGATGATGCCGTAGATCTCGGTCTTGGCGCCGACATCGATGCCGCGGGTCGGCTCATCCAGAATCAGGATGTCGGGGTCGGTGAACATCCACTTCGCCAGCACGACCTTCTGCTGGTTTCCCCCAGACAACTTGTTCACGCCCTCGTAGACGGTCGGCGTCTTGATCCTCAGGCTCTTGCGATATCTCTCGGACGCCTGGTATTCCTCGACCTTGTCGACCACGCTGCCCTTCGAGATCTTGGACAGCTTCGCCGAGACGACAGACCGCTTGATGTCGTCGAGCAGGTTCAGCCCGAGAGCCTTGCGGTCTTCGCTCACGTAGGCGATGCCATTGTCGATCGCGTCCTGGACGTTCGTGACCTTGATTTCCTTGCCGTCTTTGAAGAGGGCACCAGACTGGAAGACGCCGTATGAGCGCCCGAAGATGCTCATGGCGAGCTCCGTGCGGCCAGCACCCATGAGGCCTGCGAAGCCGACGACCTCACCGCGTCTTACGGTGAAGCTGGAGTTCTTAACCACCATCCGGTCAGCAACCAGGGGGTGGCGCACGTTCCAGTTCTTCACCTCGAACAGCACCTCCCCGACGTCACCGATGCGCGGGGGAAAGCGGTTCTCGAGCGTGCGACCGACCATGCCGCGAATGATGCGATCCTCGTCGACGCCGTCGTCTCTGACGTTGAGGGTCTCGATCGCCTTGCCGTCGCGGATGATCGTGATCTCGTCTGCGATCGCCTCAATCTCGTTGAGCTTGTGGGAGATGATGATCGAGGTGATGCCGCGACCCTTGAGGCCTCGAAGCAGGTCGAGCAGATGCTGGGAGTCTGACTCGTTGAGAGCCGCGGTCGGCTCATCCAGAATCAGGAGCTTCACCGATTTGTGCAACGCCTTGGCGATCTCCACTAGTTGCTGCTTGCCGACGCCGATGTCTTTGATGAGCGTGTCGGGGTCATCCGAAAGCCCCACCCGTGCGAGCAGGTCCCGCGCCATTTTCTGGGCGGAGACCCAGTCGATCACACCGCGCTTTGTTGGCTCGTTGCCGAGGAAGAGGTTCTCGGTGATCGACAGCAGCGGGATGAGCGCGAGTTCCTGATGGATGATGACGATGCCGTCGGCTTCACTCTGCTTGATATCGCGGAACTTGACGGTCTTGCCCTGGTAGACGATGTCGCCGGCGTAGGTCCCGAAGGGGTACACGCCAGACAGCACCTTCATGAGGGTGGACTTGCCGGCACCGTTCTCGCCGCAGATTGCGTGGATCTCACCGACTTTGACTGTGAGGGAGACCTCATCGAGGGCTTTGACACCCGGGAACTCCTTGGTGATGCTGCGCATCTCGAGGATCGTCGGCTCAGAATTGCCTTCCAACTCCACAGCTTGACCTCCGCGTCATGGTTTAGCACTGGCAATCAGTGCTATCCGCCTACGAGAATCTAACCCCCTGATGGCTTGGCGTCAATTAGTGAACTCAAGAAATACCAAACTGTGATATTTCCGCCCGAATCTCACGAGCCACGACCAGCAAAAAAGCTCAGGAAGCCTATAAACACGCGGAAAAGTGTATGGTTTCGATGTGCAGAGCCGACACCCAACGCCGGGTTCGCAGACTTCACTACGCGAAGCCAATCGCGCGCGAATCGTCGAATCCCTCAAACGCCACGGTCATTTGACCCAGGTGGAGCTTGCCGGCGCGACGGGGCTTTCTGCCGCAACCATCTCCAACATCGTCAAGGAACTGTCTGCTGCTGGCGTCGTGAATACCGCGGGCACCTCGCGCAGCGGCCGCCGCGCCGTCGAGGTGACCCTCGCCCGACGGCAGGGGCTCGTAGCTGGGCTGCACATCTCAAAGCGCCACATGAGGGTCGCGATCTCTGACGTCGACCGCACCGTGGTCGCAGAGAACCACCTCCCCCTGGCATCGGATCATCGCCATGACAGGGAGATGGATCGCGCCGCACTGCTCCTCGGCGACATGGTCGATGCACTCGATGCCTCCGTGAGCGACATCCTCGTGCTCGGGATGGCGCTGCCCCACCCCGTCGATCCGCTGACCGGGATGATCTCCACCCCGGGGCTGATGCGCGGCTGGGATGGCGTCGCCATGGCCGACTCCATGAGCGAGCGCATCCAGCTTCCGGTTTTTGTCGACACGGAGGCGAACATGGGCGGGCTCGCCGAGTTGCGGTCGGGAGCAGCCAGGGGCATCACGAGCGGCGTCTACGTCAGGGTCGGCAATTCGATCGGCGGCAGTCTGCTGATCAACGGATCGTCGTATCGCGGGGCAACCGGCAGGGCAGGCGAAATCGGCCACGTGATGATTGACCCGCGTGGGCCGCTGTGTGCCTGCGGCAACAAAGGCTGCCTCGAGGTTTTCGCCGCAGGGCCCGCTCTTCTCGAGCTGTTCCGCGACGATCCGGGTATCCATCGCCTGCGCGACGTGCTGCTGCGGGCGGAGGCCGGCGACTCCGGAGCTACCCGGGCGCTGGCCGATGCCGGTCGCCACATCGGCGCGGCTGCCGCGATCATCAGCACCATGTTCGACCCCGAAATGATCGTGGTCGGAGGCGAGTTGGCCGAGGCCGGCGAACTTCTGCTGGCACCGCTCAGGCACGAACTCGAGCGAGCCACCATCGGCACTATCGCCCCAACGGTCGTGACCGGCATGCTGGGAGACCGGGCAGCAGTGCTCGGCTGCCTCGCCGCGGCCATCGACAACGTAGCCGCAGAGTGGAAGCCGCAGATACGATGACCAACAGGCAATTCGACGGCCAGAGCGACACAATGGCGGCGCAGATTCGCACCGAGGAGACACCGATGCAGGCATCACCGGCCGCACTGCCGCTCGCGCCTGTCGTGCCGCTCGTCTCCATGAGTGGCATCAGCAAGAACTTCGGAGCGGTCCGCGCGCTCACCGGAGTGGACCTCGAGGTGTATCCCGGCGAGGTCGTCGCCCTCGTGGGAGACAACGGCGCCGGCAAATCCACTCTCGTGAAGATCCTCGCCGGGGTGTTTAAGCCTGACGCCGGCTCCATCACTTTCGCCGGAACCCCGGTGAGTATCGGCAACCCGGCTGAAGCCCACGACCTCGGCATTGCCACTGTGTTCCAGGATCTGGCGCTGTGCGACAACCTCGACGTCGTGAGCAATCTGTGGCTTGGCCGCGAACTGGCGGTGCGGGGCGTGCTCGACCATGTCGAGATGGAGACCCGCTCGTGGGCGCTGCTGCGCGAACTCAGTGTGCGCATCCCGTCGGTGCGTGCGCGGGTGGCGACCCTTTCGGGTGGCCAGCGTCAGACCGTCGCGATCGCGAGGTCGCTCATCGGCGAACCCAGCGTCGTGATCCTCGACGAGCCGACGGCAGCACTCGGTGTGGCGGCGGCGGCAGAAGTGCTGAACCTGATCGAGCGCCTCCGCGAGCGCGGGCTCGGCGTCATCGTGATCAGCCACAACATCACCGATGTGCAGGCAGTGTCAGACCGGATCGTTGTGCTGCGGCTCGGTCGCAACAACGGGCATTTCCGCACCGACGAGGTCACCAACGAGATCGTGATCTCGGCCATCACGGGCGCCTCCGTTTATTCGCGCTGACGCGGCCCCGGATCAGAGCGTCTGGTTGAGGCGGTAGTACGCCGCGTTCCAGCGCACCTCCTTCTGGAACCCGCGCAGAGTGGTGTCTTCATCGATGACGAGCAACTCGGTGGAGGCCATATCGGCGAAGTCGCGGAACACCTCAACGCTGACCTGGGTGGTCATGACGGTGTGGTGGGCGGCCCCGGCGGTCAGCCAGGCCGCCGCGGATGTCGCAAAGTCCGGCTTCGGAATCCAGACGGCCCGGCCGACGGGGAGGTTCGGCATCGGCGCATCCAGCGGCACATTCGTGACGACGTTCGCGACCAGTCGAAAACGGTCACGCATGTCGCTCAGTGCGACGACGACCGCAGGGCCAGCGTCGGCCGTGAAGACAAGGCGCACCGGATCCTCCTTGCCGCCGATGCCGAGCGGATGGATCTCGAGGCTCGCTTTCTCGGAACTGAGCGACGGGCTGACCTCGAGCATGTGGGCGCCGAGAATTTTCTCCTCGCCGGGGGTGAGGTGGTAGGTGTAGTCCTCCATGAGGCTCGCTCCCCCGGGCAGGCCGGCTCCCATGACGCTGGCGACCCGCACGAGCACCGCCGTCTTCCAGTCTCCCTCGGCGCCGAAGCCGTACCCGTCGGCCATGAGCCGCTGCACAGCGAGGCCGGGCAGCTGCCGGAGTGCGCCCAAGTCTTCGAAACTCGTGGTGAAAGCGGAGAATCCGCCAGCTTCGAGGAATGAGCGCAACCCCAGTTCGACCGCGGCCCCGTAGCGCAGCGACTCGTGACGTTCCCCGCCCTTGAGCAGTTCAGGAGCCACGTCATAGCTGTCGAGGTAGACCTCGACAAGCTGATCGATGTCGGTGTCTGATGCCGCGTGCACGGCATCCGCGAGCTCGTTGACACCCCACGTGTTGACCTGAACGCCGAAGCGGATCTCGGCCTCCGTCTTGTCGCCTTCAGTCACAGCAACGAATCGCATGTTGTCGCCGAAGCGTGCAAGCTTCATGTTTTGTGCAGCATTCCAGCCGGCTGCCGCGCGGGTCCACTCCGCCACCTGCGCGATGACGGCAGGGTTCGACACGTGGCCGACGACCGTCTTGCGGGCGATGCTCATCCTGCTCAGGATGTAGCCGTGCTCACGGTCGCCGTGGGCAGCCTGATTGAGGTTCATGAAGTCGAAGTCGATCTCGTCCCACGGCAGGGCGACATTCGCCTGGGTGTGCAGGTGCAGCAGCGGCTTCGTCAGCACGCTGAGGCCGTTGATCCACATCTTGGACGGGCTGAAGGTGTGCATCCACGTGATGACGCCGATGACCGAGTCGTCGCTCGAGGCGTCGATCATCGCGCGTCGGATCGCATCACTGCTGGTGAGCACGGGCATCCACTTGATCGTCACGGGGATCTCGGATGCACCGCCGAGAGTCGCCGCGACCTCCTGTGATTGTTCGGCGACCTGGCGCAGGGTCTCCTCGCCGTACAGGCTCTGGCTGCCGGTGAGAAACCAGACGGTCTTCGTCGTGAGGTCGGGGATGATGCTGGTCATATGAGGGTCCTTGATTCGAAGGTCAGATGGATTCGGCGGCGATTCGCGCGATCGCGAGACCGGCTCGATAGCGCTCGATGTACGAGGCAAAGCCGCTCAGATCCGCGGGGTCCGGTTCGACAACGGTGACACTCGCGCCGCCGAAAACGCGGGCACTGAGGTAGTCGGCGAGAGTCCCGTGCGATCCGGACGCAGCATAGGACGCGAGAACGGCGATGCCCCAGGGGCCACCCTCGGAGGCCGTCTGTGCGACGGATACCGGGGTGCGAAGTGCCGCGGCGAGAAAGCGCTGAGCCACTCCGGCCGTTCGGAAAACGCCGCCATGCGCAAACATCTGGTCGAGCTCGACACCCTCGTCGTCGAGCACCGCCATGCCCATACTGAGGGTGGCGAAAACGCCGTAGAGCTGGGCGCGCATGAGGTTTGCCAGAGTGAACTGGCTGTCGTTGCCGCGCACGACAAGCGGCCGCCCCTCGGCGATGCCCGCAATCGGTTCGCCGGCGAGTTGGTTGTAGGCAAGGATGCCTCCGGCATCCGGCTCTCCGGCGAGCGCCTCGGTGAAGAGTGCGGAGTATGCGGCATCCGCATCGATGGGTGTGCCCGCCGCCTCGGCAAAGCGCCGGAAGATCGACACCCACGCGGCGAGTTCGCTGGCCCCGTTGTTGCAGTGCACCATCGCCACGGGGTCGCCGGCCGGGGTCGTGACGACGTCGAGTTCGTCGTGCACCTTCGCCAGCGGACGTTCGAGCACCACCATCGCAAAGATGCTCGTGCCCGCGCTGACGTTGCCGGCGCGCGGTGCCACGGAATTGGTGGCGACCATGCCGGTTCCGGCATCGCCCTCGGGCGGGCAGAGCAGGATTCCCGGTTGCAGGCTTCCACTGGGATCGAGCAGTGCCGCGCCCGCGGCCGACAGCACTCCGGCAGGCTCGCCGGCGAGCAGGACCCTGGGGAGAACGTCAGCGAGCAGCAGCTGCGATGCGGCATCGGCGACAAGGGCGTCGAAGCGCGCGACCATGTCGGGGTCATACCCTCGGGTCTCGTCGTCGATCGGGAACATCCCTGACGCGTCGCCGATCCCGAGCACTCGCTCCCCCGTGAGCTGCCAATGCACATACCCGGCGAGAGTCGTCAGGAAGCGGGTTGCCGCGACATGCGCTTCGCCGTCGAGCACTGCCTGGTAGAGATGGGCGATCGACCAGCGCAACGGGATGTTGACCCCGAACGTGCTCGTGAGTTCGGCCGCCGCGGGTCCGGTTGAGGTGTTGCGCCACGTGCGGAATGGCACCAGGAGCTCACCGTCGGCATCGAACGCGAGATAGCCGTGCATCATCGCGGAGACGCCGATGGCCCCAAACGTGTCAGGGCGCACCCCGAAGTTCTGCTCGACGTCTGACACCAGGGCGGCGTAAGCGGCCTGCACTCCCGTCCACACGTCCTCGAGCGAGTAGCTCCAGCGGCCATCGACGAGCTGGTTCTCCCACTCGAATTCGCCGACACCCAGAATGACCGAGGGGTCGTCGCCGACCAGACACGCCTTGATCCGGGTCGAGCCCAGTTCGATTCCCAGGGCGGTGTGACCCAGGCGGATTGCGTCAGCACTCATCGACCGTCATCCTCGCTCTGTCCGTAAACGTTCTGGTATCGGTCAAAGAGACGATCGATGGCCTCCTGCGGGATGGGGATGAGTGGGCCGCCCTCGCGCGCTATGTGCACGGTGCGCGCGACGTCCTCCACCATCACAGCGGCCTTGACCGCGTCCTTGGCCGACGACCCGATGGTGAAGGGTCCATGGTTTTGCATCAGCACCGCGCGGGAGCGATGCGAGCCCAGCGTCTCGACGATGCCGCGCCCGATCGAGTCGTCACCGATGATTGCGAAAGGTCCGATCGGGATGGGTCCGCCAAACTCGTCGGCCATCGCAGTGATCACGCACGGGATCTCCTGGCCGCGCGCTGCCCATGCCGTCGCATACGTGGAGTGAGTATGCACAACGCCGCCGACGTGAGGCATGTTGCGGTAGACGTACGCGTGAGCCGCGGTGTCGCTCGACGGCGCGCGGTCCGAGCCCGCGCTGTCGGGCACGACATCGCCGTCGAGGTCACACAGGATCATGTTCTCGGGCGTGAGGTCTGCGTAGGAGACACCGGAAGGCTTGATCACGAAGAGGTCGGCACCGGGTACTCGCCCGGACACGTTGCCCCCCGTCCAGACCACGAGGCCGTATCGAACGAGTTCGTCATGCAGCGCGGCGACGTCGGCCCTCGCGTGGGCGATGGATGCCTCGACATCGAGGCTAAAGCTCTTCATGAGCGCTCATGTTACCGTTCACATTGGCGGTTGGCAAGCGAGTCTGGGGCGGGCCCAGCGAGCGTCGCGGCGGTGCGGTGGAGGCCCGCACGATGAGCTCAGGCTCGATGATGGAACGCCTCTGAACCTCGTTTCCCTCCAGCTCAGCGAGCAGCGTTGCCACGCTCAGCAGACCGAGCGCGGCGAAATCCTGTCGCACCGTTGTGAGGGGCGGCAGAAAGTGCCTCGCGTCAGGGACGTCGTCGAAGCCGACGACGCTCACGTCTTCCGGCACGCGAATGCCTCGCTCGTGGAACGCGTGAATGAGCCCGAGCGCCATCCGGTCATTGGCCGAAAAGACGGCCGTAAAGTCGGGCTCCACGGTGCTCCCGAAGGCGTAGCCAAAGTCCGAGGTCCAGTCGCCGACCACGGGCTCGCGCGCCGGTAGCCCCTCGCGTTCGAGGTGCTGCCGCCACTCATGAGCCCGGCCCCTGGCATCCAGCCAGTCCAGCGGCCCGGCAAGGTGCAGCATCTCCCGATGACCCAGGTCGATGAGATGCTGCGCCGCGAGCGACGCTCCCATCCCCTGGTCGACCGAGACCGTGAGCAAGTCGTCTTCCGGCTCCGCCTTCACGACCAGCGTCGGGATGCCGCTCGAGACCTCTCGCAACAGGTCGACCGACGACGTGCGCGGGGTGATCAGGCACAGCGCATCGATCCCGATGGTCATGAGGTTCATCAGGGCGTCGTGCGCGGTGATCGCGCGGTCCGCCGACACCGCGATAGACGACACCGTGTACCCGCGATCGTGTGCGGCGTCCTCGATCGCACGAAGTGTGCTGCTCGGGCCGAACTCCATGACGCTGTCGACGACGACACCGATCCTGCTCGTCTTGCGGCTCGCCAATGCCCGAGCGGCGCTGTTGGGGCGGTAGTTGAGCTCCCGGATAGCCTCCAGCACCCGCTCGCGTGTGCCAGGTGAGATGCTCGGATGCTCGTTGAGCACCCGCGACACCGTCATGTGCGAGACACCCGCGAGCGCCGCCACGTCGCGAATGTTTGCTTTCGGTCCGCCACGCAGCGCAGTCATGCCCTGAAGCTTAGTTAGCGCGCAACGGCGACTACTTCACCGAACCGGCGGTCAACCCGCTCACGATGTACTTCTGCAGGTAGAGGAAGAGCGCCATCACCGGCAGCGCCGCGAGCACGGCTCCCGCCGCGAAGATGCTGTAGTTCTTCGAGAACTCGTCTGACACGAACTGGTAGAGCCCCACCGCGAGCGTCTGCTTTTCCGGCTCGATCAAAACGATCGAGGCGATAACGAACTCGTTGGTGGTGCCGATGAACGAGAGCAGCCCGACGACCGCGAGAATCGGTGCGACCAGCCTCAGGATGATCGTGAAGAAGATCCTCGCGTGACCCGCCCCGTCGATCTTTGCCGCTTCATCGATCGACGTCGGCACAGTGTTGAAGAAGCCGTACATGAGGTACGTATTCACACCGAGCGCGCCCCCGAGATAGACCATGATCAGGCCGATCTGAGTGTCGAGCCCGATCGCCGGGAAGATGTCGCTGATGCCGTTGAGCAGCAGGAAGATCGCGACCACGGCGAGGAGCTGCGGGAACATCTGCACAAGCAGCAGGGCAAGAAGCCCAACGCGACGTCCCGTGAATCGCATACGTGAAAAGGAATATGCCGCCATTGCGCCGAGGAATACCGTGCAGATCGACGTCGTGATGCCGATCACCAGGGTATTTCCGTACCACGCGGCATAGGGCTGCTGGGGAAGGTCGAACAGCTGGGTGTAGCTGCCGATGTCGAAGACGCTGAACAGCGCGTTGGCGCTGATCAGTGTGCCGCTCGGGTTCAATGATGCCGAGAGCACATACAGCAGCGGGAAGATCGCGAACACCGACATCACCACACCGATGAGGTGCCGCCATCCCGTTGCCCCGAACCAGCGGCCAAAGTTGAAGCTGCGCTGGGTGGACTTCGCCTTGTCGACTGTCGTCATTAGTTCAGCTCCTCAAGCGACTTCGTAGCCCGGAAGCTCACTGCCGCGATAACACCCACGAGCACAAAGATGATGATCGAGAAGGCGCTGGCGAGCCCGTAATCTCGACCCGCCCCGACGAAGGCGACCTTGTAGACCATCGAAATCAGGATGTCGGTGGCACCGACGTTCACGCCGGCCGCCACATCCCGGGGCCCGCCGTTGGTGAGCATGTAAATCAGGTTGAAGTTGTTGAAGTTGAAGGCGAACGACGAGATCAACAGGGGGGCGATGGATACCAGCAGCAGTGGCATCTTGATGAACCTGAAGACCGCCCACGGCTTGGCGCCATCCATCGTCGCAGCCTCCTGCAGCTCCTCCGGGATCGACTGCAGTGCCCCGGTACACACGAGGAACATGTAGGGGAAGCCCAGCCACAGGTTCACGAGGATGATGCTCACCTTCGCCAGCCACTCGTTGGTAAGCCACGGGATGTCGGCTCCCCCGAACAACACCTGGTTGACGAACCCGAAGTCGCGGTTCAGCATCCCCGCCCAGACCAGTGCTGACAGGAACGCGGGGAAAGCGTACGGAAGGATCATCATCACGCGGTAGACCTTGCGCCCACGCATCCGTCGATCGTTGAAAACCACCGCGAGGAACAGGCCGAGCAGGAATGTCGTGGCTACAGAAAGGAACGCGAACGCGAAGGTCCACAGGGCGACGCTGAACAGCGGACCGCGAATCGATTCGTCGCCGAATGCCCTGGCGAAGTTCGCAAAGCCGATCTCGATCTTCCACCCCGGCCGCAATTCGGTGCCATCGCTCGCGGTGAACGCGCCCACACCCGTGTCGGAGTACACGACCCCGGTGTTCGTGTTCGTCATTGTGCCGGCGGATTCGTCGTACAGCAGGTTCGACCGGTAGACGAACGCGCTGCTGCCGTCCGGGGTGCGCAGGGACCCGTCGTTCGGGTCGTCGCTGATTTGCACGGCGAGCGCGGCAATGGTTTGCTGCGCCGCCACGATCTGAGAGAAGTTGAGGGTGTTGTAGCCGGGGACTCCGACTGCCTTCCCTCCCTCAATCGTGGCGTTATCGACCGCCGCGAGAGGGCTGTTTTCGTTGCCGATGCTCACGTCGCCATCGGGGTCTGTCACGAGAAAGCTGTACGTGCCGAGGCTCTCGACGACCGTGAGACCGTAGGCCGGGGAATCCTCGACCCTCTCCTGGGACGATCCGATCAGCGCGGCAACAGCGTCTTGCTTGGTGCTGTTGTGTCCGGTGCCGTAGTTGGTGAAGGCGATGTAGGCCGTGTACCCGATGATGAAGACCTGGAACACGACGAGGAAGATGACGCCCGGCACGAGGTACTTGGCCGGCAACATCCTCTTGCTGAAGTACACAACGTTGACGACGATCGTGACGAGCAGGATCGCCCCGAACACGACCCAGTCACGCTGGGCAAACACGATGAAGAGTGCATACAGGCTGATGGCATCGACGATCGCCAGTGCCGCAATCTTAACGAGCAGCACCTTCGTGCCGGTCGCGGTTGAGCCAATTTTTCGGTCGCTCGACGGACGTTTAGTGCGTGCGGGTGTTTCGATGCTCATGCCATCCTGCTGATCTCGGGTGAAGGGCCAGGGCACATAGCGCCCTGGCCCCTCACGAGGCGAGTGCTAAATTGCGCCCTGCACGTCGGCGGCCATCTTCTGCCAGAGGCCAACCGGGTCAGCCTGACCGCTGATGATCGCGGCCTCGGTGACGCCCCAGTACTGCCACACCGATCCCATTTCAGGGATGTTCGGCATCGGAACGGCCGTCGCACCTACCGCGCCGAAGCCGGCGACGATCGGGTCTGACGATGCTGCCTCGAACGATGCGGTGAGAGCGGGTGCTCGTCCACCGACCTCATACAGGGCAGTCTGCACCTCTTCGGTCGCGATGTAGTTCGTGAGGAACTCGCTGGCCGCGAGAGTGTTCTCGCTCTTAGCGCTCACGTAGAAACCCTGAACACCAACGAAGGGCTGGGCCGTGTTCGGGCCTGGCGCTGGGATCGGGTCGACCGCGACGTCGATGCCTGCGGCCTGCGCGTCCGCAACATTCCACGGGCCGGTGATGAAGAACGGCGAAGCACCAGCGTTGAACTTCTCCTTGGCGAGGTCACCGGTGAGCGAGATGTTCAGGTTGCCTTCAGCCCCCTGCGCAGCCAGCCAGGTGGCAAATTCGTCGCCGCCAGCGTCACCGATGGTGAGTTCGTCCGCGTTGTAGCTGCCGTCGGCGTTGGTTCCGAACACCGGAGCTCCGAACGAGGTCTGGAATGGGTACAGGTGGTACGGGTCAGACTCAGGACCGACCTGCACGATGAACGGGAACTCGGTTCCGGCGGCCTTCCCCATGGCGATCATGTCGTCATAGGAGGTCGGCGCGGACGGCGCCAGCGCGGTGTTGCGCAGCATCGCGATGTTCTCAATCGAGTACGGAACGCCGTAGGTGACGCCGTCGAAGCTCATTGCGGCTACCGCGACCTCCTGAAACTCACTGGCCTTGTTGCCGAGCTCGACCGGGGCAACGACACCGTTGGTGACGAAGTTGCCGAGCCAGTCGTGGGCACCGATGGTGATGTCAGGGCCCTTGCCGGTGGGAACCTGGGCGATGAACTGCTCCTGGATGTCTGCGAAGTCCTTCTGGATTAGCTTGACTTCTACGCCCGATTCTTTGGTGAACTCGGCGGCGGCATCCTTCAGCACGGCCGCGCGGTCTGCGTCGACCCAGACCGTGAGGGAGCCCGCTGAGGGAGTCTTGTCTTCCGAGCCTGCCGATGAGCAGGCGGTGAGGGCCAAAGCCGTCGTGAGCAGAATTGCCCCTGTGGCCATTCGACCGCGTGACTGCAGTGTCATTGGTGTTGCCTTCCTGTGTCGTCGATCGACCGGCCAGGGCCGATGATCGCCAGGATCACCCGGTGTGCTGCGCCCGGGTGGGCAGTCATGCGCCGAAAGGCCGTTCTTTCGAAGTTCTCGCGTTGTGCAAGCGCTTGCGACACTACCCTCTGGAGCGGGGGTAGACAACCCTCCTGACAGTCGTGTCAGGTTTGCGAGGGAAAGCTACAGACGGTCGAGCGATTCCAGCACGTCGGCTAGTAGGTCATCGACATCCTCGATGCCGACCGAGAGCCGTACGACGTTCTCCGGTACCTCGAGCTCGGTGCCCCGAACCGACGCATGCGTCATCTCGGAGGGGTACCCGATCAGCGACTCGACTCCTCCCAGCGATTCGGCCAGCTGGAACAGTGTGGTCGCTTCCGCGAAGGCGCGAGCCGCCGCCGAGCCGCCGCTGAGCGCGACAGACAGCATGCCGCCGAATGCTTTCATCTGTTTCGCGGCGATCTTGTGGCCGGGGTGGGTCGTCAGGCCCGGGTAGTAGACGGCGTCGAGCTTCGGATGCCCCACCAGAGCCTCTGCGATGGTCTGAGCATTTAACGAGTGCCGTTCGGATCGCACGGCCAGGGTCTTGATCCCTCGCACGGTGAGCCAGGCATCCATGGGGCTGGACACCGCGCCGACGGCGAACTGCAGGAATCCGACCTTCTCGGCGATCTCGTCGTCGTTGAGCACGAGGGCGCCACCCAGCACATCGGAATGGCCACCGATGTACTTGGTTGTCGAGTGCACGACCACGTCGGCGCCGAGCGACAGCGGCTGCTGCAGGTAGGGCGACGCGAAGGTGTTGTCGACCACAACGATCACGTCGAGTTCGTGGGCAACAGCAGAGAGAGCTGCGATGTCACTGATCTTCATCAGCGGGTTGCTGGGGGTCTCGACCCAGAGCACCTTTGTGGTGCCGGGGCGGATGGCCGCGCGCACCGCATCCAGATCACCCATGTCGACCGTCGAGAGCGATACGCCCCACGGCACGTGCACCCGATTGACCAGACGGTGGGTGCCGCCGTACACGTCGTTGCCCATCACGATGTGATCGCCCGGCGTCAGCAGCGCACGCAGCAGGGTGTCTTCGGCGGCGAGACCGGATGCGAAGCTGTAGGCGTGACGTGCACCTTCGAGCGAGGCGAGAAGCGTCTGCAGCGAGTCTCGCGTGGGGTTACCACCGCGCGCGTACTCGTAGCCGCCCCTGAATCCACCGATGCCGTCCTGCACGAAGGTCGACGTCATGTAGATCGGAGGCACAACGGCTCCCGTGGTCGGGTCGAATTCCTGGCCGGCGTGAATCGCGCGGGTAGAGAAGGAGTAGTCGTCGTTCACGGGGCTCTTTTCGAAGTTCAGGCGCTGAGGAAGGTCAGCAGGTCATGCCGGGTAAGCACCGCGACGGGTTTTCCGCCCTCGGTGACAAGAAGAGCATCGGCGCTAGCCAGTGCTGTTCGTGCCGCGCTTACCGGTTCATGCACACCGATCAAACCCAGAGGCGCTCCCACGAATTCCCGAACGGCGTCGGTCATCTTCGCCCCGCCGGTGAACACGGCGTCCATGAGGGAGCGCTCGTCGACCGCGCCGCTCACCTCGCCCATCACCACGGGTGGTTCTGCCGTGAGCACCGGCATCTGCGACACCTCGTACTTCGTCATGATCTCGATGGCATCACGCACGGTGTCGGTGGGATGCACGTGCACGAGTTCGGGCAGCAGGCCGGTTTTCGAGCGCACGATGTCGCCAACTGTCTTCTCGTCGGTGACGGACGCGAATCCGTATGACCGCATCCACTTGTCATTGAAAATCTTGCCGAGGTATCCGCGCCCACCATCCGGCAGCAGGATGACCATGACGTCGTCGGCGCTGAGCGAGGCGGCAGCCTTCAGTGCAGAGGCGACCGCCATCCCGCTCGAGCCGCCCACGAGCAGGCCTTCCTCGCGAGCGAGCCTGCGTGTCAGGTCAAACGATTCGGCATCGGATGACGCGATGACCTCATCGACGACGCTCGGGTCGTACGCCTCAGGCCAGAAGTCTTCGCCCACACCCTCGACGAGGTACGGCCGACCAGTTCCTCCGGAGTACACCGAGCCTTCCGGGTCGGCACCGATGATGTGTACGCCGCCGTTGGACACCTCCTTGAGGTACCGCCCGACTCCGCTGATCGTGCCGCCCGTGCCCACTCCGGCGACAAAGTGGGTGATCTTGCCCTCGGTGTCCCGCCAGATCTCGGGCCCGGTGGTCTCATAGTGGCTCAGGGGCCCGTTTGGGTTCGCGTACTGGTTCGGCTTGAAGGCACCGGGGATGTCGCGGGCGAGTCGATCCGACACCGAGTAGTACGACTCGGGGCTGTCGGGGGCAACCGCTGTGGGCGTCACCACGATTTCCGCGCCGTAGGCGGTCAGCACGTTGCGCTTGTCTTCGCCCACCTTGTCGGGCAGCACGAAGATGCAGTGGTACCCGCGCTGCTGCGCGACAAGCGCGAGCCCGACGCCCGTGTTGCCGCTGGTCGGCTCCACAATGGTGCCGCCAGGCTTCAGCAGGCCCTTCGCTTCAGCGTCGTCGATGATGCGGGTGGCGATGCGGTCTTTCGACGAGCCCCCGGGATTCAGGTATTCGATCTTGGCGAGCACCGTGGCGGCGATGCCCTCGGTGACGCTGTTGAGGCGCACAAGTGGGGTGTTGCCGACAAGGTCGAGGATGCTGTTCGCGTACTTCATGGTGGCCCAAATCTACCAGCGGGCTACTGTCGGGCGGGGTCCAGCGTCACGAACTGACATGCCTGTACGATTCGAGACACCCTCTCACAACGGATCCTTCCCAGAAAGAAGACCATGGCGACTTCGCCCCACCCTCGGCGTTCCGGGGTCACGCGCCAGGATGTCGCCGATCTCGCTGGGGTGAGCAGCGCCGTGGTCAGCTATGTCGTCAATTCGGGTCCGCGCAATGTCGCGCCAGAGACCCGCGATCGGGTACTGGACGCCATCCAGGAACTCCAGTACCGACCCAACGCCACCGCTCGTGCCCTCAAGCGTGGTGTCAGCGAGATCATCGGGCTCGTCATTTCAGACAACACCAACCCCTATTTCGCGGAGTTCGCGCGCGCGATCGAGCGAGCTGCTGCCACCAAAGGCCTGTCCATCATTTTCATCAACTCTGCCGGGACGCATGAGCATGAAGATGAACTCGTCGGCAAGATGCTCTCTCGCCAGGTTGACGGGCTGTTGTGGGCGAGCAACGAGGATCATCCCGATGTGGCCGGCGTGCAGGCGGCGGGAATCTCCCTTGTGCTTCTGGACCGCGCGCGACCCATGCCGGGTGTCGCGAGCCTCGGTGTGAATTTCCGGGAAGCATCGCGGGTGGCTGTTGAACACCTCATCGGGCATGGCCATAAGAGTGTCGCCCTGATCTGCGGCGACGCCGAAAGCGTATCCACGACCGATCGTAGGGCGGGCTGGTCCGATGCACTCGAGGCCGCGGACCTCGAGAAGGGGCCGATTGTCTTCGAGCAATACACCCGCGAGGGTGGATACATTGCCGGAAAAGCGATGATGGCCATGACGGTCGTCCCGACCGCCATTTACGTCACGTCTGACCTCCAGGCGGTAGGGCTGCTCAGGGCTCTGCACGAGCACGGAGTTCGAGTACCTGAGGACGTTGCGGTAGTCACATTCGATGGGTCGGTCGAATCGGAGTTCACCTGGCCACCGCTGACGGCAATGCATCAGCCCGTCATCGAGATGGCAGCAGCGGCCATCGACGCCCTCACGGCACGGGAGCAGGTCGACCTGCACCACATCTCTTTCACTGCCGATCTGGTGATTCGCGAGTCGTGTGGATGCGTTCCCACCTGATTTTTATTGGTTGTTCCCACCGGACATCTACACGTGTATATTGAGCCGTGGACATTCGGTCGGCCGCGTCACAACATCGAGAATCACGGCCACTCGAAAGCCGCTGCACGTTCAGGTTTCTTGTATCGATCCTGAAGAAAATCACATTACAAAGGAGTAATTCACGATGTCATTTGACAAAGCCAGTGCCTTCGGAAAGATCGCCGAAACTCAGGTCAGCCGCCGCGTACTGATGGGCGGCGCACTCAGCGCAGCGACCATCACCGCACTCGCGGCATGCTCGCCGACCGGCGGCAGCACGGGAGGCGGAGCAGCGTCGAAGACCGCTACCTTCGGCTCCGGTTCTTCCGATGATGTGCCAAAGCGTGCATACGCGGCAGTCGTCGAGGCCTTCCAGAAGCAGTCCGGTGTCGAGATCACCACCAACACGGTGGCCCACAACGACTTCCAGAACAACATCAACACCTACCTTCAGGGCGCTCCCGACGACATGTTCACGTGGTTCGCCGGTTACCGCATGCGTTACTACGCCGACAAGGGCCTCGTAGCCCCCATCGACGACGTGTGGGAAACAATCGGTGGCAACTACGGTGAGGGGCTCGCGCTCGCATCGGAAGCAGCCGACGGCAAGAAGTACTTCGTGCCGAACTACAACTACCCCTGGGGCTTCTTCTACCGCAAGAGCGTGTGGGCCGAAAAGGGCTACACCGAGCCCACCACGTTCGACGAGCTCATCGCGCTGTCGAAGCAGATGCAGTCAGACGGCATGACCCCGATCGCGTTCGCTGATAAAGACGGATGGCCCGCGATGGGCACATTCGACTACATCAACATGCGCACCAACGGCTACCAGTTCCACGTCGACCTCTGCGCACACGAAGAGTCGTGGGACCAGCAGAAGGTCAAGGACGTGTTCGACAACTGGAAGCAGCTGCTCCCGTTCCAGTCCACGAACGCCCTCGGTATGACGTGGCAGGAAGGCGCGCAGTCGCTTGGTGACGGCTCTGCCGGCATGTACCTGCTCGGCTCGTTCGTCACCCAGCAGTTCACCGACCCGGCCGTGCTCGCCGACATCGACTTCTTCCCGTTCCCCGAGATCGCGGTTGAAGGCAGGGAGGCCGTCGAGGCTCCGATCGACGGACTCATGCTGACCAAGCGCGGCGGCGAGAACCAGGCTGCACGCGACTTCCTTGCGTTCATGGGAACTGCGGCCGGCCAGGAGGCGTACTTCTCCGTCGACACAGCGAACCTGATGACGGTGAAGGATGCCGACACCTCGTCGTACACCGAATTCAACAAGAAGCTCGCCGGTGTCATTTCCGACGCCAAATCGGTCAGCCAGTTCTTCGACCGCGATGCACTGCCCGCCATGGCGAACAACGTTATGATCCCCGCGCTGCAGGGCTTCCTGAAGGATGGAACGATCGACACCGCCAACCTCGAAGCGCAGGCAACCGCCCTGTACGCGGCCCAGTAAGGTTCAACCCCATGTCCGTCATCACGGGTGACGCACAGGCGAAGGCCGGAGGGGCAAAGCCCTCCGGCCTCCGCCGCCGCTACAGCCTCCTCACACGGCGCGACAAGGTCGTCCTCGCGGCGATGGTGTTCGTGCCCACCCTCATCCAGCTCGTCCTGATCTGGATCCCCACCATCATTTCGGTGCTTCTCTCGTTCGTCCGCTGGAACGGTCTCGCGTTCTCCGACATACGCCCCGCCGGTCTCGCGAACTACACCTTCATCCTTCAGGACTATCCGCCCTTCTGGCCCGCCCTGCAGCACAACGTGCTGTGGCTTGTGTTCCTCGCAGTCATCGCTACCCCTCTCGGGCTGCTGCTGGCGATCCTGCTCGATCAGAACATTCGTGGAAGCCGCATCTACCAGAGCATCTTCTTTGCTCCCGTGATGTTGTCTCTCGTTCTGATTGGTGTCATCTGGCAGTTGTTCTACTCCCAGAACAACGGGCTGCTCAACTTCCTATTGGGCACCTCGGGAACCCCGCAGGCGGTCGACTGGTTCGGAAACCCGGATGTGAACATCTGGGCCGCCCTGATCGCTGCGACCTGGCGCCATGCCGGTTACGTCATGATCCTGTATCTGGCGGGCCTCAAGGGCGTCGACGCTTCGCTGCGCGAGGCAGCATCCCTCGACGGCGCCAACGCGGTGCAGACCTTCTTCAGGATCATCTTCCCCGTCATGCGACCCATCAACATCGTGATCGTCGTGATCACGATCATCGAGTCGTTGAGGGCCTTCGACATCGTCTACATCATCAACAGGGGCACGAACGGGCTTGAGCTCATCAGCGCCCTCGTCATCCAGAACCTTGTGGGTGAGGGCCAGGTCATCGGCGTCGGGTCTGCGCTGGCCGCGATCCTTCTCGTCGTGTCGCTCGTGCCCATCGTCATCTACCTGAGTCGCACCTTCAAGAAGGACGCCTGATGTCAACTACAACTACCCGCGCTGCCGCTCCGGCCGGCGCCACGACCCCGCGGCGCGGCAAGCCCGGCTCGCTCGCCCGTCCCCGCTATGGAATCCACCTCTTCCTCATCATCATGTCGGTGCTGTGGTTGATCCCGCTCGGCTGGGCGATGTTCACCGCACTGCGCCCCAAGGCCGACACGGATAAGTTCGGCTACTTCAGCTTCGGCGGAGCGTTCAACTTCGACAACTTCGCCACGGCCTGGACGCAGGGAGGGTTCGCATCACTGCTGACCAACTCACTCATCATCGTGGTCCCGAGCGTGATCTTCACTCTCCTCTTCGCCTCGATGATGGCGTTCGCGGTGAGCCGGTTCAGCTGGAAGTTCAACGTGACTCTGCTGATCATGTTCACCGCCGGCAACCTGCTGCCACCGCAGGTTCTCGCCGCACCGCTGTTCCAGATGTTCAAGAACTTTGAACTGCCATACAGCGTGAGTGGGTCCGGCAGCCTGCTGAACACCTATTTCGCCGTCATCGCTGTCGACACGGCTTTCCAGATCGGGTTCTGCACCTTTGTGCTCTCGAACTACATGAAGGCACTTCCGCACGACATCACGGAGGCCGCGTTTGTCGATGGCGCCGGGGTCTGGCGCCAGTACTGGGCGATCATCATGCCCCTCACCCGCCCGGCACTTGCCGCGCTCGGCACCCTCGAGGTCATCTGGATCTACAACGACTTCTTCTGGCCTCTGCTGTTCATCCAGAGCGGAAACCTGCTGCCGGTCACGACCGGCCTCAATAACCTGCAAGGGCAATTCCTCTCGAATTACAACCTGATGGCTGCGGGTGCCATCATCACCGTGATACCGACTCTCATCATTTACCTCGCGCTACAGCGCCAGTTCGTTGCCGGACTGACCCTGGGTGCGAGCAAGGGGTAACTTCGTGCAGTACATTTCGAGCCGTCTGTCTGACGACGGTGTTCCGGCCTTCGGCTTCGGCGGCGACTACAACCCCGAACAGTGGGACCCCTCCGTCTGGGTGGAGGACGTCGCCCTCATGGCGGAGGCCGGAGTCAACCTGGTCAGTGTCGGCATCTTCAGCTGGGCGCTGCTGGAGCCGTCCGAGGGTGAGTACGAGTTCGGCTGGCTCGACAGCATCCTCGACCTGCTCCACAGTTCGGGCATCCGCGTCGATCTCGCCAACGCGAGCGCGTCGCCGCCACCGTGGTTCTCGCACAAATACCCGCAGTCACTGCCGGTGACCGCCACGGGCGTTCGGCTCGGATACGGCTCGAGGCAGGCGTTCTGCGCATCGAGCCCGGACTACCGCCGCGCCGCCGCAGCCCTCACCACCGCGATCGTGGATCGCTATGCATCGCATCCCGCTGTGGTGATGTGGCACGTACACAACGAGTACGGCTGCCACAACCAGCCCTGCTACTGCGACGAATCGGGTGCCGCATTCCAGCGTTGGCTCGAGCACCGCTACGAGAACCTCGATGCCCTCAACGCCGCCTGGGGCACGGCCTTCTGGTCGCAGCACTACTACTCATTCAGCGAGATCACTCCCCCGCGCCTGTCTGGCACGTTCGTCAACCCGACCCACGCCCTCGACTTTGCGCGGTTCTCGTCTGATGAGCTTCTCGCCTGCTTCGAAGCTGAGGCCAAGATCATCCGGGACCGGTCGCCGCACCCCGTGACCACGAACTTCATGGGCTTCTTCATGGGTCTCGACAAGCCGCTCGACTATGCGGCCTGGGCCGAGCAGATGGATGTCGTCTCCAACGATCACTACCTGGTCGCGGAAGACCCGCGCAACTTCCAGGACCTCGCCATGAACTCCGACTACGTGCGCGGCCTGGCTGGCGGCGCACCGTGGATCCTGATGGAGCACTCCACGTCGGCCGTCAACTGGCAGCCGCGCAACATTGCGAAGGTGCCCGGCGAGATGCTGCGCAACGCGATGCAGCACGTCGCCCGCGGAGCCGACGCCGTGCTGTTCTTCCAGTGGCGAGCCGCCGAGGCGGGTTCAGAGAAGTTCCACTCCGCGATGCTCCCGCACAGTGGCACCGACTCGAGGGTGTGGCGGGAGGTCGTCGAACTCGGCGCCGCTCTTCGCAGCATCTCGGAGCTGGTCGGCTCGAGGGTCAGCGACGCACCGGTGGCGATCATCCATGATGCAGATTCGCGCTGGGCGAGCGAGCTCGACTCGCACCCGAGCACCGATCTCAGCATGATGGCCGAGACGCGACTGTGGCACGACGCCCTCTACCGCGCGCAGGTCACGACCGATTTCCGTGCAGCCACCGACGACCTCTCGTCGTACCGCGCCGTGATCGTGCCCATGCAGTACCTGATGACGGATGCCGGCGCCGACAACATTCGCGCATTCGCCGAAGCCGGGGGCACCGTCGTCGTCACCTACTTCTCCGGGATCGTCGACGAGGACAACCACGTCCGCCTCGGCGGCTACCCCGGAGCTTTCACCGACCTGCTCGGAGTACGCATCGAGGAGTTCTACCCACTGCGTGAAAACGAGACGACCACCCTCTCGCGCTTCGGGGTCGGCCGCATCTTCAGCGAACTCGGTCGCTCCGCCGGCGCCGAGGTACTCGCGGAGTACGCGGAGGGACCGACCGCGGGCTCACCCGCCGTCACCCGCCGTGCCGTCGGTTCGGGCTTCGCGTACTACGTCGGCACCTCGCTCAGCGAGACCGGCGTTCTCGAGTTGCTCGAGACCATCGCAATCGACGCAGATCTCGCCATCGCCGACAGCCCAGCGGGTGACCTCGAAATCGTGCGCAGATCGAATGGGGAAGACACCTGGCTCTTCGCCATCAACCACGGCGCATCCGCGGTCTCCGTGACCGCAAACGGCACCGACCTGCTTACCGGGGAGGCCACAGCTGGCCGACTCGAGTTGCGAGGCGGCGGCGTCGCCGTCATCCGCGAAAACCGAACAACCGAGTAGATAGTCGCCCACTGCTGCCATTCACCACACCGCAGCAGTGGGGACGCAACAGGGAATCGAACCAATGAACCCCAGTATCACGATGCGCGGCGGAAGCGTGTCATTCATCCTCGATGTCTCAGCGTCGACGCCTGTCGTCGTGCACTGGGGGGCCGATGTGGGCGACCAGGGCGACCTGCTCGCCGAAGTCGGCCCGATCGCGCACTCGGCGAACGATCTCCCGTTCCGCCAGGAGCTGCTCCCGCAATCCTCCAGCGGCTGGCGTGGCCGCCCGGCCCTCGAAGGCCACCGCCCCGACGGCATCGCCTTCTCACCCCGGCTGGTGACAACCGACGTGACAGTGGCTGACCAGGGCCATTGCGAGATCACGATGGCCGATGCCGCCGCAGGGCTGAGCCTCAACATCGAGATCGCACTCTCTGAGCACGGGATGCTGCGGATCCGTCACACCCTGAACAACGACGGCGAGACGGACTACGCGTTGCTCACCCTCGCAACGACGCTGCCCGCCGGTCTCGGCGCAGCCGAGATCCTCGACCTCTCAGGGCGGTGGTGCCGCGAGCAGCACCCCCAACGGCAATCCGTGCACCAGGGCACATGGCTGCGGGAGTACCGGCACGGCAGAACCGGGCACGACGCATCCGTGCTCACCGCTGTCGGCTCGCGCGGATTCTCGGATCGCTCGGGCAAGGTGTGGGCTACGCACCTCGGCTCGAGCGGGAACCGCGCCACCTCGGTCGAGAAGACCCCGCTCGGCTCCCCCATCATCGGCAACGCGGAGCTCTTCGCGCCGGGCGAACTCAGCCTTGCACCCGGCGGCAGCTACACCACCCCGTGGACGTACGCCTCTTATTCAGCAAACGGCATCGATGGAGTTTCCGAGGTCTTCCACCGCTTCCTTCGATCGCGGCCGAATCACCCGAGCAGCATCCGTCCCGTCGTACTCAACACGTGGGAGGCCGTCTACTTCGATCACAACCTCGAGGGTCTCCTGCAACTCGCGGAGCGCGCGCAGCTGCTCGGAGTGGAAAGGTTCGTGCTCGATGACGGCTGGTTCCTCAACCGGCGCGACGACACCCGCGGTCTCGGTGACTGGGTTGTCGACGACGCCGTGTGGCCGCACGGACTCGCGCCCCTCATCAGCGAGGTGCACGCCCGCGGTATGGACTTCGGCCTGTGGGTCGAACCGGAGATGGTCAACGAAGACTCCGATGTGATCCGCGAACATCCCGACTGGATCAGCGGGCCCGGCCTCAGTCGCATCCCGGAGCAGTGGCGCCACCAGCAGTGCATCGACCTCGTGAATCCGCAGGCCTGGACCTACGTCTTCGACAGGCTCAATGCCCTGCTGACCGACAACGACATCGCCTACCTGAAGTGGGACCAGAACCGGGATCTCACCGAGATGGGTCACGCCGGCTCGCCGTCGACGCACGCGCAGACACTGGCCGCGTACCGCCTGATGGATGAGCTGAAGCGCGCACATCCGCACGTGGAGATCGAGAGCTGCTCATCGGGCGGAGCCCGCGTCGACCTCAGCGTGCTCGAGCGCACCGACCGGGTGTGGGCCTCCGACTGCAACGACGCCCTCGAACGCCACACGATCCAACGCTGGACCCAGTCCGTGCTGCCCCCCGAACTCGTCGGCACCCACGTCGGGCCCACACACTCGCACACCACAAAGCGCACCCATTCGCTGTCATTCCGGGCGATCGTCGCCATGTTCGGGCATTTCGGAATCGAGTGGGACGTGCGTGAGCTGGATGACGCGGCCGTCGCCGAACTCTCCCAGGCCGTGTCGCTCTACAAGGCCCATCGTGCCCTCATCCATTCCGGCACATCGGTGCACGCCGACCTCGTCGACCCGTCGAGCTCGCTGAATGGTGTCGTCGCGGAGGACGGGAGTGAGGCGCTGTTCGCCTTTGCCAGCCTGTCCACCTCGTCCGATGAGACACCGGGAATGGTCGGATTCCCGGGACTGGACGCCGCGTCCCGCTACGAGGTTCGGGTTGTGTTTCCCACGCTCAGCTCCCCGTACGCCCACGCGCACGGCCCTGAGTGGGTGCCGAAGGGCATCACGGCT
This sequence comes from Salinibacterium sp. G-O1, assembly GCF_030063305.1. Taxonomy (GTDB): domain Bacteria; phylum Actinomycetota; class Actinomycetes; order Actinomycetales; family Microbacteriaceae; genus Rhodoglobus. Next base: position 750,449 of record NZ_JASISV010000001.1, on the reverse strand, counting down.
ACCGGCGCCTATCTTGCCGAGGTGGGATTGCCGATGCCGAGCCTGCATCCGGAACACGCCATCCTGATTCGTCTGGTTGCCGTGTAACGCTGGCGGTGCCGTCACCCACATCGTCTCCACAATGAGCGCCCGGTACGGTTGTGGTTACCGAGACCACCGAGCCGACAGGATGCCGTGCCCGATCCATCGAAACCCACCGTAAAACAACAACGCGACGCGCGCAGAGCCGACAAGGTCGCTGCTCTGCAGAAGCGGGTGTCAACCCAAAAGCGCAACCAGCGCATCGGAATCGGCGCCGCCGTGCTCGGCGGTGTTGCTGTGCTTGCCCTCGTCATTGGCTTCATTGTGGTTGGTGCGACCCCGAAGCCAACCCCGGACGACATCGACATCGCCGGCCTGACGGAGTTCCCCGGGCTCACCTCGGTGCACGTCGGCCCTGAGACCGTCGATTACGAGTCGAAATACGACATGAACCCTCCGGCCGGAGGTGACCACTTCGCCGCCTGGCTCAACTGCGGGATCTACGACGAGCCCCAGGCCAACGAGAACGCGGTCCACTCGCTCGAACACGGGGCGGTCTGGGTCACTTACGATCCGGATGCGCTCGACGACAGCGACGTTTCGACACTGCGCAGCGCCGTGCCGAGCACCTATTCCGTGTTGTCGCCCTACCCGGGCCTGCCTGCTCCCGTCGTGATCTCGGCCTGGGGCGCACAGGTGCAGCTCGATGGCGTCGATGACCCGAGGATGCAGTCGTTCATCCAGAAGTACTGGAAGTCGGCGGCGGCACCCGAGCCGGGTGCCCTGTGCACGGGAGCTGTAGATGGCCCCGGACTCGTCTCCTAAACCCGCTGTCACCGCTGATCCAGGGCGCAGTCGACGGCTCGCGATCGCCGCAGTGCTCACGGCTATCGCGTTGGTCGCCGTCTCCCTCGTCATCGGTCGCCTGAGCGCGCCGGGGGACAGCGACCCCGTCGACTCCAGCGCGGAGGCGGGTTTCGCGCGGGACATGCAGGTGCATCACAATCAGGCCGTGGAGATGGCCATGATCGTGCGTGACGTGACAGCCGACCCTGACATCAGACTGCTCGCCTACGACATCGCGACCTCGCAGGCGCAGCAGTCCGGCCAGATGTTCGGCTGGCTCGCCCAATGGGGCCTCCCTCAGGCTGCGACAGACCCCTCCATGACGTGGATGTCACTGCCCCCGCTCGGCGAGACCAGCCACGATCACGCCGCCGAGACTGCCCACGCGCCGGGGTCGCAGATGCCCGGGCTCGCGACCCGCGAGCAAATCACGGAATTGTCGGCGAGCGATTCGGTCGCGGCCGAGCGGCTCTTCCTCGAGCTCATGATCGCGCACCACGCGGGTGGCGTCGAGATGGCCGAGGCGGTCGTCGAACGCAGCGAGAACCGCGTCGTGCTTGACCTCGCGGGCAGCATCGTGAAGGCCCAGTCGAGCGAGATCGAGCTGATGACGCGGATGCTCGCCGATCGCGAATAGCCGACCCAGTTGCCGCTCGTAGAGCGATGAATCCGGCTACCCAGCCGTCTCCACCGCGAGCACATCGAGCACGGCGCGCGTGATGCTGTCCGCGTCGAGGCCGTGATACTTGTACACGTCTGCCATGTCACCTGACTGGCCGAATCCGGTCACTCCGAGATGCCGACTGGCGACGCGGTGAATCCCCGCGAGGAACGACAACGTGTGCGGGTGGCCATCCAGCACCGTCACCATCGGACGGGCGCGCTCAACAGGAAACACCTGATCGAGGATCCAACTTGGCGCGGTTCCCTGGCCATTGCGCGCCTGCATTGCCTCAAAGAGCAATCCTGGGCTGGTGATACACACCACGTCGACAGCGACGCCTGAGGCCTCCAGTTGGGCCGCGGCATCAAGCGTCTCGGGGATGACGGCGCCGGCGGCGACGAGAGTCGCCCTTGCGTTGTTCGATTTCCTTAGAAAATACCCACCGGCAACGGTTTGGCGTCGCCGTCTCTCCCGCGCGGCCCCTTCTACAGGAATTGCCGCGAGCTTCTGATCAACAGACTTTGTGGAGAGTCGCAGGTACGCAGACGTTCCGTCAGGGCGACCCACGTTTGCGATCGCTGCGAGCAGTATCCATTCGACATCGAGAGCAAAGGCGGGCTCGTAACTCACGCAGCCGGGCTGTTCCATACCGATGGATGGCGTCTTGATCGATTGGTGGGCACCGCCCTCGGCCGCGAGGGTCACTCCGGACGGCGTTCCCACGATGATCGACTGGCCGCCAGCATAAATACCGTACGACCATTGCTCCAACGCACGTTCGAGGAAGGGGTCGTACAGCACGCCGATCGGGATGAGGGGCTGGCCCCAGCGACTCCACGTTGAGCCGAGTTCTCCGAGCAGGCCAACCAGATTCGATTCAGCGATGCCCAGTTCGATGTGCTGACCATCCGGCTTCTCCCGCCAATGCATGATGGTCTCGCCGTCGCCGTCAAACCAGTTCTGGCGTGCCTCGCTCGACCAGACTCCCACCTTGTTGACCCACCCAGCGAGGTTCGTGCTTGAGCTCACGTCGGGGCTAACGGTAACCACTCGTCGAGCAAGCTCGGGCGTCGACCTCGTCAGGTCGAGAAGCGTGCGACCCAAAGCTGCCTGCGTCGTTGCCGCACCGGATGGCGTCCTCCCAAAATCTGTCGGCACTGCCGGCACCGCTGCCGCGGCTTCGCCGACGCGTGTCAGGCGCGCGCCGGTTGCGGAGCACAGTGCCGCCGCAGCTGATCCAGGCGCAAATGTTGCCCATGGATTGTGCTCATCTTCACCGAGCTTCCCCGCGAGCTGAGTGAATTGATCGACGGTGAGCAGGGATGAGTGGTTCTGTGGGTGTCCCTCTGTCGGCAATCCATGACCCTTGATCGTGTAGGCGATGATGGCCGTCGGCTTGGTGTCATCGATCTGGGCGTACGCGGCCCGCAAAGCCGACAGGTCGTGGCCGCCGAGGTTGCGCAGCGCGCGCACCAGGGTGTCGTCGTCCAGTCCGGCGAGGAGGTTCTGGATATCGAGATTCCCGCTCGACAGTCGTTCGCGCGCTTCTGCCGGGGTGCAGCGCAGTATCCGCTGATATTCGGCATTCGGCATCTCGACTATTCGCTTGCGTAGCGCTTCGCCCCCGTGCTGGGCCAGGATGCTCTCCAACAGGGCGCCGAAACGAACGACGATAACTTGCCAGCCGGCGGCCAGGAAAAGCTGTTCAATTTTTCCCGCAGCAATATTGGGAACGACACGGTCCAGCGACTGCCGATTGAGGTCGACGATCCACACAAGCTCGCCCAGATCAGCGACGTTCGGATCAAGCACGGCTTCCCAGATGGCGCCTTCATCGAGTTCAGCATCCCCGACCAGCGCATATTGGCGGCCGCGGCTCGATACACCCGTCACGGAGCTGGTGTAGCGCCGCGAGAGCGCGCCCCAGATTGTCGCAGTCGCGCCGATCCCCACCGAGCCGGTGGAGTAGTCGACGGGATCGGGGTCCTTTGAACGACTCGGATAGCTCTGCAACCCGCCGAACTGCCGGAGGGTGGTCAGATACCGCGCGTCGAGGCTCCCCAGCAGGTAGTTGATCGCGTGAAGGACCGGGGATGCGTGCGGCTTCACCGAAACCCGGTCCTCAGGCCTCAACTCGCCGAACCACAGCGACGTCATTATCGTCGCGATTGACGCACTTGAGGCCTGGTGTCCTCCGACTTTCATTCCGGAGACATTCTCCCTGACTCGATTCGCATGATGAATCATCGCGGTCGACAACCACAGAATCTTCCGTTCAACCTCCTGAAGGGTGTCGAGCTGTATTCCTGTGTCGTCGACTGCATCCAGTGCGGTGTAGCTGGTGATGGTGTTCTCCATGGCGAGTATTTCTGGCTAGGTCAAACCGATTCGGGGTACTACATATTCCGCTCACATCACAGCAGTTGGACGCTAAACGCGCAACAGACTTATGCTATTTTGACCATAATGATCATATTGATCGTCTTCACGATGGTGATTGGGGCACAAATTGACCACACAGACCACCGCGGATCCCATGGACGCTCTGCTGCTCCGGGCGCTCAACCGGGATCCGGACGCAACCGTTGTCTCCCTGGCTGAACAAACCGGTCTGGCGCGGAATACAGTGCGGTCGCGCCTGGCGCGGTACACGCAGAGAAAAGCGCTAAGAACGTTCGAGCGCCGGATTGACCCGGCATTCCTGGGCTATCCGCTGAGCGCCTACATTCTCACCACGGTCACTCAGCGCAAGCTCGCCGCGGTCGGCGTGAACCTGTCAACGATCCCCGAAGTGCTCGAAGTAAATGGACTCACGGGGATTGCGGATCTGCTGATCCACGTGGTCGCGAGGGATGCCGACGACCTCTACCGCATCGCTGGACGAATTCTGGATATCGACGGAATCAAACGCACGAATACCGGCCTGGTGATGCGGGAAATGGTGGGGTACCGCATCGAACAACTCATCGACACCTAGCTGGCCGGGAGGGATGCACAGCTAGTGTTCAGTCGCATCCATGAACCTACGCAGCCAGTGCTCGGTCTGCGCGACGTGCGATCCCGCGGCGCTCGCTGCCGCCACGGGATCGTGCGATGTAATCGCCGACGCCATGCTGCGGTGCCCCGAGTCGCTCGCCGCTTGCGCGGCTTCGCCGTCCGGTCCCTCCAGAATGTTGTAATCACTCGAGCGCGAGCGGAAGACATCCATGAGGGAGGCAATCGTCGGGTTGCCGGCGATCCTGCAGATGAGGTCATGGAACTGTCTGTCGAGATCCGCCGCTACCCTCTGGTCCGGCTCGGCTTCCATCTGCGCAACCAGTGAATTTAGGTGCTCGGACTCTTCGGGCGTACACCGAGCGGCCGCCTGAGCCGCGGCATGGGCCTCGAGGACGCGCCGAATCTCGAAGAGCTGCAGCAACCCCTCGAGTGGCAGAAGGTCCACCGTCAGTGAAAAACTCCGCACGATATCTGCAGGATCGAGCTTCGACACGTAGGTTCCGGACCCATGCCTGGCCTCGATGACTCCAAGGGCGCCCAGGGTGCGCAATGCTTCGCGCAGTGCGCCCCGCGAGACGCCTAGCCGTTCACACAGTTCTGGCTCGGGCGGAAATCGCTGCTCTTTGGCCAACTCGCCCGAGGAGATCATCTCGCGCAAGCCATCGAGAGCCTTCGTCATTGCCGCCATGTGACACCGCCCTCACTCGATCAACGCCGCACCGGAACTCTTAGGACCGAAATCCGCATCCCTAATCTAGCGACTCACGCGGAGGCGATCGTGCTGCGCGCCCGCAGTCGCGCCATCGACGATCGAGAATTGCCTTGATTCTACAAGAGGTCATATGACTTTGCATGTGATCCCTCAAAAATCGATCTTATGGGATTCTACTTCGCCCCTCTGGACAAAAGTCATCGCATGACTATGCTGTGTATTGCGCTCTACACCAGGCGCCCCATGACCCCAATGACGAGGAACCATGCTTCCGGACCAGCTTTCGACAGCGACGACGCCGACTGTGGCTCCGTTGCGGGCGACTCCCACCGAGATACCCAGCAGACCGTCGGGGCTGCTGACCCCGGAGGGACAGCCCGCACTCACGGACTGGTCGCTCGACTCCGGAGTTCGACACCTCAACCACGGGTCTTTCGGGGCGGTCCCACGCGCAGCACAGCGCATTCAGCAGGACTTCCAGCGGATCATGGATGCCAACCCGTGCGACTGGTTCATGAATCTCGGCGGCAGGGTTGCTCAGGCTCGACTCGAGATCGCGTCGTTTCTGAACACCGACGCCGATGCCACGGCCCTCGTTCCCAATGTCAGCGCGGGCGTCAGCGTTGTCTATGCAAATGTGCCGGCCTGGTCCGGCATGACGATCGTTACTACCGACCACACGTACGGCGCCGTACTGATGGGGGCTGAGAGACTCGCCCGCCGCTGGAATGGAACAGTTGTCACGGTTCACATCCCGTTGAATGCCAGTAACGACGACGCGTTCGACCTGCTCGCCGCAGAGCTCAACGACAACGTCGGGCTAATCGTGCTCGACCACGTCACGTCGTCCACGGCGCGACAGTTTCCGGTGGGGCGGATTGCAGCTCTGGGGCGACAACTGAACATCCCAGTGCTGGTCGATGCCGCACATTCGCCCGCCCTCTTCGCAGACCCTGTGGACGGAATCGATGCAGATTTCTGGGTCGGCAACCTCCACAAATTCGCATGCGCCCCCCGCGGCACTGCGGCCATCGTCGCCTCCGGCGAGCACACTCAGAAGCTTTTTCCCGTCATTGACTCCTGGGGAAGCCCGGAACCATACCCGACCCGCTTCGACCAGCAGGGCACCATAGACGTCACGCCATACCTGGCTGCACCTTCGGCGTTCGCTCTGGTCCAGGAGCATTACGGCTGGGATGAGGCACGCCGGTACATCACCGAGCTCGGCGACTACGCGCAAGCGATAGTGACCGAGGCCCTCTCTGCCGAGATGGATGAGGATGCTGCCGTCGACGTGGGCGAACCCGTCAACGGTCTTCGACTCATCCGCCTTCCCCGTGGACTCGCGACGACCCTCGAAGGCTCGCATGACCTGCGCCACCTCATTGCGCAGCGCCTCGGCATCGAAACGGCCATCACCAGCTGGGCAGGTCATGGCTATCTGCGTCTGTCGACCCACGTCTACAACACAGCAGACGATTTTGAAGATTTTGTTGAGCGGGCTGTTCCTTTCATCGCAGAACAGGGACGGTCGGCCCAACGAGGGTAAGAAGCACCACACCAGAAGTAGAGCGCTACTCCGTCACAAGGAAGGCATCACATGATTCACAACAGGAAACTCAGCCTCGCCGCTATGGGCGTCGTCGCTGCACTGGCATTGGCCGGATGCAGTGCCGGCGGCGGGGGCGACGGGGGCACCGTCACTCTCAACATGGTCGAGAGTCTGACCAACCCCGCGCGTACCACGCTCATCAAGGGACAGCTGGACGAGTTCGAGAAAGCCAATCCGGGGGTCAAGGTCAACCTGATCTCTCCCCCGACGGATTCGGCGGATCAGAAGCTCCAGCAGATGCTCCAGTCAAAGAAGGGCATCGATGTGCTGGAGGTGCGCGACATCACCGTCGGGCCGTTCAGTTCCAACGGTTGGCTCTATGACATGAAGGATGACCTCAAGGGCTGGGACGGCTGGGACGACCTCACCGACAATGCCAAGAGCTACACGGTGCAGGACGACAAGGCCTACTACGTGCCGTACGGCTTCTACGGATTGAGCCTGTTCTATCGCACGGACCTGGTGAAAGAGGCCGGATTCGCCGAGCCGCCTCACAGCTGGGAGGACCTCCTCGAGCAAGCCGAGAAGATCAACGACCCTTCGAAGAACGTTTTTGGCTACGCCTTCCGCGGTGGAAGTAACGCGAACAGCAATGTTGTGGCGATCATCGAGGCATATGTCGCCGAAAACCTCGACAAGGCCAACGCATTCAAGATGAACGACGGCAGCACAATTTTCGCGGCTCCCGAAGCCAAGGACGCGATGAAAACCTACCTCGAGCTCTTCGAGAAGGGTTCGCCGCCGTCCTCCGTCGCTTGGGGATATCCCGAGATGGTTCAGGGCTTCAGTTCCGGCACGACCGCATTCCTCCTGCAGGACCCCGAAGTCATTGCCACAGTTTCGGAGTCGCAGTCGATCACCGCGGATCAGTGGGGAACCACGCCGCTCCTCGTCGGGCCGTCTGGAATGGCAGCGCAGCCCGTAGCGACCGCGGGTTGGGGAGTTGCCGAGAGCAGCACTCACAAGGCAGAAGCCGTCAAGCTCATCGAGTTCCTCACATCGGGAGATCGCACCATCGATTTTGCGAAGGGCAACTCGCTGGTGCCGATCGTGAAGGGCGCAGCGGACGACCCGTACTACACGACAGGGCCGTGGGCCTCGTACGTGACAATGAACGAGCAGCCTGAGACGTACCTCAACGTCATCCAGCCTCGCAATGTGTCCTGGTGGACAGAGTGGGTCAAGAAGTCTGACACCGAGGTTCAGAAGGTCCTCGTTGGCAGCATGACCTCGGATGAACTGCTGGCGAGCTGGGACCAGTTCTGGACTGACAAGTGGAAGAACGCCGGCTAAAAATGTCGATTGCAACACGCAGTGTTGAAAGGGGGGACTCATCGATCACGGTGGGTCCCCCCGACCACAACAACAGATCACGAAAGCGTCGCCAGTTCACGCGGCGTCGCGCGTGGACGATCCTGGGATTCCTCGCACCGTCAGCGATCTTCGTGACCATCTTCACCTACTATCCGATGTTGTCCGGAAGTCAGATGGCGTTCCGCAACTGGAACCTCAACGACCTCAGCAATACCGATTGGGTGGGTTTCAACAACTTCATCGAGATCTTCGCCAACGCTGATTTTTGGGGCGTGCTGGGCAACACCGTGTTGTGGGTTGTCGGCTCCTTGATCCCCCAGTTCTTGATCGGATTCGCTCTCGCGCTGTGGCTGCGGCGCCGGTTCTTCCTTCGCGGTGTGTACCAAGCCTTCATCTTCTTCCCGTGGGCCGTCTCCGGTTTTCTCATTGGCATCCTGTTTCGCTGGATGTTCAACGGGGAATTCGGCGTCATCAACGATCTGCTGCTGAAAACGGGCCTCATCGAGACGCCGATACCCTGGCTGTCCGATCCCCACTTCGCCATGACCGCGATCATCATCGCAAACGTGTGGTACGGGGTGACCTTCTTCGCCATCATGATTCTTGCCGCCCTTCAGTCAGTGCCTGACGACCTGTTCGAGTCATCGGCGATCGACGGCGCAGGCAAGATTCGCACCCTGTTCAGCATCACGATCCCGTACATCCGCGCCACTCTGGCACTGACAGTGCTGTTGAGAATTATCTGGATATTCAACTTCCCCGACATCATCTACGGAATGACCGGCGGCGGCCCCGCCGGGCAAACGCACATCGTAACCACCTTCATGATTGACCTCACCCAGCAGGGCAACTACGGGCAAGCATCCGCCGTCGGTTTGATCGTCGTGCTGGTCCTGCTGGTGTTCTCGACGTTTTACCTCATGGCAATGCGCGAAAAGAAGGAGCAGTAGGTGATTAATCGAGAGTCCGTTGCCGGGCGCATCGCGAAGTTCATTTTTCTGGGCACCTGGCTCATCATCACCCTGTTCCCGCTGTACTGGATCGTGGTTACGTCGCTGAAGTCACCGGGAATGATTTTCAAGTTCCCTCTCGAATATTGGCCGACCGAGATTTCCTTCGACAATTTCATCGGACTGTTCAGCAAAGCCGACTTCGGCACCTACATGTTCAACAGTCTGTTCGCAGCGACCATGACCGCGACGGTTGTCACGTTGATCTCACTTCTGGCCGGGTACATCCTCGCCCGCTTCGAGTTCAAGTCGAAGGGCGCAGTCCTGGGGGCCTTCCTGGTCACACAGATGATTCCGGCGTTCATCGCGCTCGGCCCGCTGTACAACATGATGTCGGATCTCGGCCTGGTTGACACTCGCGGGGGACTGATCGTGGTCTACATCGCAATTTCCATACCGTTCAGCACGATCATGCTCCGCGGGTTCTTCGCTAACATTCCGGACGCACTCGAAGAAGCCGCAATGATCGACGGATGCTCGCGGATTGGGGCACTGTTTCGCGTGCTCGTCCCCGTGATGCTTCCGGGAATCATGGCCACCTTCATCTTCAGCTTCGTGAACTCCTGGAACGAACTGTTCCTTTCGGTGACACTCATGAACTCGGACTCGAACAAGACCATTCCCACCGCGCTCAACGGCTTCATCACGAGCTTCAACATCGAGTGGGGCCCGATGGCCGCTGCGGCTGTGCTCACCGTCATTCCGACCCTGGTCATGTTCGCATTCGCGAGCAAATACATTGTTCAGGGTCTGACCGCGGGCGCGGTCAAGGGCTAGAGCGACACAGCGCAACGAGGAGGAATAGCTATCGCAGCTGTTGCGAATAGAGGGATGAGTACATCCCACCTGATGACAGCAGTTCCTCGTGCGTGCCTCGTTCCACGACCTTGCCTGCCACCACCACGAAAATGACGTCAGCGGATATGACCGTCGACAGCCGATGCGCGACAGCGATCGTGGTGCGGCCACGGGAAGCCGCGTCGAGGGCATCCTGCACCACCCGCTCCGAGATCGAGTCGAGCGCGCTCGTCGCCTCGTCGAGGATGAGCACGGCCGGATCTTTCAGCAGCACCCGCGCGATGGCGATGCGCTGCTTTTCTCCTCCGGAGAGTCGATAGCCGCGCTCCCCCACGACCGTGTCGTACCCGTCAGCGAACGACACGATCGTGTCGTGGATGTTGGCGCCCCTCGCCGCGCTCTCCAGCTCCTCCTGCGTGGCATCCGGCTTCGCGTACCGCAGGTTCTCGCCGATGGTGGCGTGGAAAAGGTAGGTCTCCTGGCTGACGATCCCGATGTTCCGCACGAGGGAATCGGACTCGAGATCACGAACATCGTCGCCCGCGAACAGCACCCGACCACTCGTCACATCGTGCAGGCGCGGAATCAGATACGAGACCGTCGTTTTGCCCGCCCCCGACGGGCCAACGAAGGCGACGAACTGCCCAGGCTCGATGACCAGCGAGACGCCCTTGAGGGTGGCCGGCGAGTCGTCGTTCGCATCCGGATAGCGAAACACGACGTCGTCGAACTCGATCCTGCCCAACTCGGTGTCTCTGACCGCGTGCGCGTCGGGCTTGTTGGTGATGGCCGGAATGAGGTCGAGGTATTCGAAGATCCTCGCGAACAACGCAGACGACGTCTGCAGATCGAGGGCAACACGCAGCAAGCCCAGCAGCGGGAACATCAGGCGAGCCTGCACCGTCGTGAAGGCGACGATCGTGCCCGCCGTGACATCCACTCCCCCGGTGATCAGGTACGCGGCAACGATGTAGATCACGGCAGGAATGATCGAGAGGAAGATGTTGACCATGGCGAAGAACCACTGGCCGCTCATCTGCTGGCTCACCTGCAGCCTGATCTGGTTGCGGTTCTCGGCCTCGTAGCGCCCGATTTCGGCCTTCTGCTGGTTGAAGCTTTTCGCGAGCAGGATGCCGCTGACGCTCAGCGTCTCCTGCGTGATCGCGGTCATGTCGCTGAGCGACTCCTGCGTCTTCGTCGCTATTCGCGCGCGCACCTGGCCGACCCGGCGCTGGGCGATGACCAGGATCGGGAGCAGGATGACCGCTACCACCGTGAGTTGCCAGCTCAGCACCAGCATGCTCACAAAGGCCGCCATCACGGTGACGGTGTTGCCGATGACGCTCGAGATGGTGTTGCTCAGCACCCCGGCGACCCCGCCGACGTCGTTCTGCAGCCTCGACTGGATCACGCCAGTCTTGGTGCGGGTGAAGAACGCGAGTTCCATCGCCTGCAGGTGGCCGAAGAGACGGATGCGCAGTGCCCCCATCACCTTGTTGCCGACGGTTGCCGTCAACCAGGTTTGCCACACCCCGAGGGCCGCTGATGCGATCCAGAGCGCGACCATGATGGACACGAGTTCAATCAGTACGGGCACGTCCGGGCTGCCGCTGGACGGAAAGAGCCCGAGGTCGAACGCCTGCTTGGTGAGCAGAGGCGGCACCACACTGAGTGCGGCGCTGACAAGCACCAGCACGATGGTGACCGTGAGTGCCCGGCGATGTGGCGCGAACAGTCCGGAAATTCGCTTGAGCAGGTGGGGAATCCTGGGCGCCGTCGCATTGGCCGCCCTCTGCGCGGTCGCATCACCACCCCGCATGCGGCCACCGCCGTGCATTCCGCTCATTGCTCCACTGTATGACGGTTAAAGTGCTGAGCCCGCCGGTTTCCCGGCGGGCTGCACTAGCTATCGAGCACTTAGCCCTTGGTCGAACCGGCGAGCAGTCCTCGAACGAAGAATCTCTGCAGCGCGAAGAACACGATCAGCGGAACAATCATGGCGACGAATGCGCCAGACGCGAGCAGGTACCAGTCCTGACCGCGGTTTCCGGTGATCTCGCGAAGCACCTTGGTGATCGGCCCGACTGCTCCGTCCGCAAAGACCAGCGCCACCAGCAGGTCGTTCCACACCCAGAGGAACTGGAAGATGGCGAACGAGGCAATCGCCGGCATCGACAGCGGCAGGATGATTCGGAAGAATGTCTGGCCGTGGCCAGCGCCATCCACCCTCGCTGCTTCCACGAGCTCGGCCGGGATCTCCGAGATGAAGTTGTGCAGCAGGAAGATCGCCAGCGGCAGCGCGAAGATGGTGTGCGCGATCCAGATCTGGCCGTAGGAGTTTCCTCCGGCGCCCAATCCGTCGAAAAGCGCGACGTCACCGATTTTGAAACCTCGCGCGAACAGGCTCAACAGCGGTACGAGGGCCATCTGGATGGGCACGACCTGCAGGGCGAAAACACCGATGAAGACGATGTTGCGGCCCTTGAACGGAATCCACGCAAAGGCGTACGCCGCGAGAGCCGCGAGCACGAGGGGAAACAGCGACGCAGGAATCGTGATGGCAATCGAGTTAATGAACGACTGCCCGAGCGTGACGGTGGTTGCCTCACCGCCGATCACCTGCTCGTAGTTGTTGGTCGTAAATCCCCAGTTGCTGAAGACCGTCCACCACCCTGAGGTGTTGATCAGCTCGGCGGGCCGGAACGAGGTGATGAGCAGGCCCAGCGTCGGCGTCGTCCAGAGGATCGCGATGATGACGGCAGCAATTGTCGCGCCCTTGCTCGTCAGCTTTTCCTTGGACTTGCGCAGGGTGGGACGCTCTGCGGCCTTCTCACCCTTGCGAAGCTGGCGTTCCGTCTTGGCGTCAACCGGAACATCGATCGGAGCGACCGCGCTCATCGGATCTCCTTCTGCAGGCGCATCTGCCTGACGTTGTAAATGATGATCGGGAGAACCAGCAGGAAGAGGATCACGGCGAAGGCCGACGACCTGCCCTCCTCAAGCTTCTGTGCGTAGACCGCGTTGGCAAGCACGTTCGTTCCGTTCGCGCCACCCGTCATGGTCTGCACGATGTCGAAGACCTTGAGGGACGCGATCGAAATCGTGGTCAGCACCACGATGATGGAGCTCCGGATGCCGGGAACCGTCACGTTGATGAACCGCTCCCAGGCGTTGGTGCCGTCGAGCTGGGCTGCCTCGATTTGTTCGGTCGGCACACCCTTGATGGCGGCAGAGAGGATGACCATGGCGAAACCGGTCTGCACCCAGATCAGGATGATCATGAGGAACAGGTTGTTCCACGGCGCCTCCGCGATGAAGTCGATCGGTTGTCCGCCCAGGGCGACGATGATCCCGTTCAGGATGCCGATCTGTGGTTGGCCCGCGCCGTTGGCGTCGTAGACGAACTTCCAAATAATGCTCGCGCCGACGAACGAGATCGCCATCGGCATGAACACCAGTGCCTTCAGCACCTTCTCGCCGCGCGCCTTGTCGGCGAACACCGCGTAGCCGAGGCCGACGATGGTGGAGAAGGCGGGAACGACGAGCACCCAGATGATCGTGTTGAGGATGGTGACGCGGTTGCCCTCCTGCCCGAACACGAAGATGAAATTCTCAAAGCCGACAAATCGGTTGCCGCGAGCGTTCATGAACGACTTGAAGAAGGTCGCGATGGTCGGGTAGACCAGGCCGATCGCCAGCAGGAACATGGCGGGGCTGAGGAACCCAATGAGCTGGAAAAGGTAGCCGGAGCCGGCTTTCGCCCGGTAGTCCAGGAGGAAGAACGCGGCGCCGAGCAATGCCGCGAGGATCGCGGCCCACCAGACCGATCCGAGGATGAGGAACAGTGCGGTCGGAGCGACCACGCACACCACGAGGCGGATTACCGTGTATTTGGTTCCGGACCTGGGGGCGATCTCGATAAAGAAGAGCACCGCCGCGATGACGAACAGAAATGCGAGGATGACGAGCGGTATCTGCGCGAATGGCGATAGATCGGCGAGCCATTTCAAAAACGCTGACATGAACGTCCTTTCGAGTGCGGCAATGAACTCGGTCGTTGTGCTTCGAGACTAGGGGATGACGAGGGCCGACGGAACATACTCCGTCGGCCCTCACCGGCCCTGGGGCCGGGTCGTGCGTGAGGTGCTGGGCCTATTCAGATGGCCAGGAAGCCTCGATCGTGCTCAGAACCTCTTCAGTCGACTTGCCGTTGACCCAGTCGACCATGCCGGTCCAGAACGAACCTGCACCGACGACACCGGGCATGAGGTCCGATCCATCGAAACGGAAGGTCGTCTTCGGGTCCTGCAGGATCTTGATCGCAGACTGGAGGATCGGGCTGGATGCGCTTGCCGGGTCGAGACCCTTGTTAGCGCTGATCACACCGCCGAGGGCAACGCGGCTGTTCGCCCACTCGGGGCTCGACAGGTATTCCTGAACCTTGACGGTGTCTGCGTCGTTCGAGAACGCTCCGACGAGCTCGCCACCACCGGTGACTGCCGGTGCTCCTGCTTCGGTGCCGGGGGTGATGAAGGCCCAGATGTCAGCATCCGGTCCGACCGTGGCATTGCCGTTGGCGGGGTCCTGGATGAATCCGTCGTAGAACGATGCCTGGTGGTGGAGTGCGCACGAGCCGTCGCCGAGGGCACGAGCCGGGTCGCCGAAGGGTGTGGTGTTGATCGACTTCACGTCACCGAATCCGGCGTTCACGTAGTCCGGGTTCAGCAGGATCTCGCCGACCGAGTCGAACGCCGAGGCGATCGCGGGATCGTTGAACGGGATCTCGTGAGCAACCCACTGGTCGTAGACATCCGGGCCGGCTTCACGCAGCACGAGGTCTTCGACCCAGTCGGTTCCGGGCCAGCCGGTTGCGGCGTCAGAGCCGAATCCGACACACCACGGTGCGGAGCCGATCTTGCCCTGGATCGTCTTGGTCAGGTCGAGAAGCTCCTGGTACGTGGTGGGAACTTCGACTCCCCACTCGGCGAACTTTGCCGGCGAGTACCAAACGAATCCCTTGACGCTGGCCATGAGCGGTGCGCCGTAGAGGGTGTCATTAGAGGTGGCGTAACCAGCCCAGTCGGCACCCCAGTACTCGTCGACGTTCGCCTTGACGCTGTCGGGAGTTGGCTGGATGTAGTCGCGCGACGACAGGTCGGCGAGCAGGCCAGGCTGCGGGAAGATCGCGAGGTCCGGCGCGGTGCCACCCTGAGCGCGTACGGTGATCTGGTCTTCGAACTGCTTCGATCCTTCGTACTGGATGTCGATGCCGTTTTCTTCTTCCCAGGCGGCCCAGGACTCGTTGAGCAGATCTGCCTCGGTGTCCTGAATGGTGCCGTAGATGGTGACGACGCCATCGGCTTCGCCGGCGTCTCCCGGTCCCGCGTTGGAGCCCGTGTCACTTGAACAGCCCGCGAGTGCGAGACCTGCTACGGCGAGTACGGCAAAGGGTGCTGTGAATCTACGCTGCACGATGAAACTCATACTTCCTCCTCATTGAGGGTGGATCGCGGGTGCCACTAGGGACTCACGCGTGGGGGGATGTGTTGCAAGGGAAGAACCACTACCAATTCGGGAACCGGTTCCACAGGCCAAACTAGGTCAAGATCGTGTCCATTGCAAGCGCTTGACATGAAGTTCCGCCTAACAATTCGGCCACATCCCCACAAAATATGGGAGCGCTCTCACAACGATTGCATCACGCTCGCCCTCAGCGCATGGAACCGGTTCCACATTTCCCAGCCCGCGGTTAGGCTGTGGCAGTCCTATCAGCGTCGAAGGGAGCATCATGAGCGCGCTCAGCGATGTCGCCCGCCTCGCGGAGGTTTCCAAGGCCACCGCATCCCGCGCACTCAGCGGAAACGGCTATGTTTCCGAAGAAACCCGCAACCGCGTCGTGTCTGCGGCAGCGACCATGGGGTACGTCGTCTCGTCGAACGCGTCCAGCCTCGTAACTGGATCCACCAAAAATATCGGGGTGGTCATCCCCCACATCAATCGCTGGTACTTCGGCGAAGTTCTCGAGGGCATCGAGACGTCCCTCATCGCCGAAGGATACGACCTCACGCTGTATCGATTGAGCGCCGACGCCACAGAGCGCCGCCGCGTGGCCGAATACTTCCTCGTACGAAAACGTGTGGATGCTGTCATCGCGGTGGGAATAGAACTCACCGCCCACGAAATTGGGCTTCTGCACTCGCTGGCCAAGCCAATCATCGGCATTGGAGGCCAGGTCGATGGAATTGCCACCCTGAGCATTGACGATGTAGCCGCCGCCGCACTGGTCACGGATCATCTCATCAGCCTCGGCCATGCCCGAATCATGCATATCGGTGGATTCCTGGAGGACGAAATGGACTTCCGCGTGCACTCCCAGCGGCTGGCCGGCTACAGGCAGGCGATGAACCTCGCCGGACTGCCCTGCGGCGACGAATTATTCCGTGAAGCCGAGGTCTCGATGCCGGGTGGATACGCCGCGGGCCTGGCCATACTGGCCGACCCCCGCACGCGTCCCAGCGCCATTGTGGCGGGGTCTGACGAGGTCGCCATCGGCATCATCGTTGCCGCCCGCCAGCTGGGCATTCAGATCCCTGCGCAACTGTCCGTCGTCGGAATCGACGGACACGACCTCGCGCCGATGTTCGGGCTCACCACTCTCGCCCAGAATCCGAAAATGCAGGGAACGATGGCGGTGAACCTCGCGATGGATGAGTTGGTCGAGCGCCCGGACCGCTCGCCCCCGACCTGGCACGCGTACCCCATGAGCCTCGAAGTGCGAGGGAGCACCACTGCGCCGTCGGCAGGGTGACCATTCGACTTTCTCACCTGGCGCCGCACAAATTGAAAGCCCGGCCCACGAACAGTGACGAACGCAGACCGGACTTCCTGGGGTCACACTTCCCGCGTCCCCGAACGGCGCGTGGAAAGGGTGAGCCCCGCGGGCACAAGCCCGCGCTGGAGGAACCCGAGCCCGCCCAGCGCGAGCAGGTTTGCGCCCGAACTCAGGGGTGCAGCAATCGGAACGGCACGAGTATGCATCGGGGGTGCACTTTCAGGTACGAACTTCGTAGGAGCACTTGCATTGCCGGGTGTCGGTGCTAGCCAGAGGGTAAGACTGTCTAGACCCGATTAGCGCAACTCGGTCGGGATGCGAGTGCTTTTCGGATGGGCGTCCCACATTCGGGGGGTGGGGACAAACCTAATTATGGAGCCGCATTCGGCCGGGCGCAACTGCCGCCGGGACATCCATTAGCCTTCGCCTTAACCCGCCCCTTAACGCGACGAAGGCGCCGCCCCCCGGAGGGAGCGACGCCTTCGCGTGAAACCGAAGTTACTTGAGGGTAACCGTGGCGCCAGCCTCTTCGAGCTGAGCCTTTGCCTTCTCGGCGGTCTCCTTGTTGACACCCTCGAGCACTGGGCCCGGAGCGCCATCAACGACTGCCTTCGCTTCACCGAGGCCGAGGCTGGTGAGAGCGCGCACCTCCTTGATGACCTGGATCTTCTTCTCGCCAGCAGCCTCAAGGATGACGTCGAAGGAATCCTTCTCCTCAACCTCTTCTGCTGCTGCAGCGGCGCCACCGGCGGCCGCAACGGCGACGGGTGCTGCTGCGGTGACCTCGAAGGTCTCCTCGAACAACTTGACGAACTCGCTGAGCTCAATGAGCGTGAGCTCCTTGAATGCTTCGATCAGCTGTTCGCTTGTCAGCTTTGCCATGATGTATCTCCTTGTAGATGTCTAATTACTGATAACGCGCGCTGTGCTTGTCGGAGTGCTTCGCACTACGCAGCAGAGTCCTGCTTCTCGCGCAACGCCTCGACCGTGCGAACGGCCTTTGCAAGCGGTGCGTTGAACAGATATGCGGCGCCGAACAGCGAGGCCTTGGCGGCTCCGGCAAACTTCGCGAGGAGCACCTCCCTGGTCTCAAGATCGGCGAGCTTGGTGACCTCTGCAGCGCTCAGGGGGTTACCGTCGAAGTAACCGCCCTTCACAACCAGCAGAGGGTTTGCCTTGGCAAAGTCACGCAGAGTCTTCGCGACGGTGACCGGGTCACCGTGTACGAAGGCGATAGCGGAAGGCCCGACAAGCTCCTCGTCGAAAGACGAGATTCCTGCCGCGTTAGCCGCGATCTTTGTCAGCGTGTTCTTCACCACGGCGTATGTTGCGTGCTCACTCATTGACTTGCGCAGCGTTTTGAGCTGGGCAACAGTGAGTCCGCGATACTCGGTGAGCAGGACAGCGGTCGAGGTACGGAACTTCTCCGTCAACTCGGCGACTGATGCTTCCTTGTTCGCCATGGTGCTCCCTAAATTGTGGATTGGACTGCCGCCGAACAGTGCACACCGGGAACAAAAAAGCTCCGGCCTGCTGCAGGTTCACTCTGGAGTGAAAACTCTTGAGTGAGCGCAGGGCACGGAGCTGAGAAACGGGCTGACCCGAAAAACTTCTTCACACACCTGCGCTGGCTGTCGCTTTCGCGGCACTTCGGTCTTCCCGTGCTTGCGCACACGAAAACCACCTGCGGTCTTTGGCTTCGGTAAGACTAGGCGAAACTGCCGCACGGCGCAAACTAGACGTGATCGCGCCAGCTGTGCCTCGGCACGAAGCCGAGGATTCGGCGGGCTTTCTCGCTGGGGGCGAGCGAATTCGTACCCTCGACCTCAGAGCGGAACTCCACGTCAGGGAACACCTCGGCCATGAGCTCGGCGCTGGGCCGGGACATCACGGTGTCTGCGGCAAAGATGTTGAAGACGTCGAAACCCGGGCGGGCGGCATCCAGCGACAGCCTGATGGCCTCAGCACCATCGCGGGCGTCGATGTAGCCCCACAGGTTCCACGACCTGAGCGTGGCATCCGCGTCGTAGCCGGGGAATGCCGCGTAGTCGTCGACATTCATCACGTTCGAGAAGCGCAGGGCCGTGATGCTCAGCTCGGGGTCCCAGCGCACGAGTTTTTGCGCGAGTTCCTCCTCGAGGTGCTTGACGACGGCGTAGGTCGACTCGGGCCGGCTCGCGTACTCCTCGTCGAGCGGCACGTACGGCGGTGGCGTCTCGAACGGGATGCCCAGCAGCGTCTCACTCGAGGCGTAAACGATGGTGCGGATGCCGACCCGTCGAGCCGCCTGGAACACGTTGAACGTCGAGTTCATGTTGTTGTGGAACGTCGCGCTGTCAGAGCGCAGACCACCCGCCGGAATCGCGGCGAGGTGCACGACGGCATCGATACCGTCGTGGCGATTGTCGATGCTGCTGAACGCGTCGACAGTTTGGCCGTAGTCGGTGAAATCCACGACGGTAAACGCCTGGCGGTCGGAGCCGACTACGTCGAGCACGGTCACTTCATGGCCGGCATCCCGCAGCGCCTGCACTGTGACGCGGCCGAGCTTTCCGTTTCCGCCCGTGACGGCGACCCTCATGCTGCACACCGCGCTGTGTAAGAAATAGTCATCCTTCCAGTGTGCCACCGCGCGGCGCTCGCTCACTCCACGCGCTCCGACCGGCGCCGCCCCGCCCCGCCACCTTCCGAAATGACGGAGATGGCGGCCCAAACAGCCCCGATTTGGCGCAAAACGCGGTAAATACGCGCGAACCTCCGTCATTTCGGAAGGGGGCGGGCGGAAGGGGCGGGCGGGTGCGGCGCGGATGTGGGAAAGATGGTGGGAGAGCGGCGGGGAGGGGATTGCGGCGGACGTCAGTCGACGAGACCGGGCAGGATGACGCGGAACACCGTGTTGCCGGGTTCGCTCGTCACCTCAGCGCGACCACCGTGCGCCTCGACCACTGCGCTGACAATTGCGAGGCCGAGGCCTGTGC
Organism: Salinibacterium sp. G-O1; assembly: GCF_030063305.1. Taxonomy (GTDB): domain Bacteria; phylum Actinomycetota; class Actinomycetes; order Actinomycetales; family Microbacteriaceae; genus Rhodoglobus. Next base: position 730,665 of record NZ_JASISV010000001.1, on the reverse strand, counting down.
TGCCCTTGGCCCTGGAGCGCGAACCGTCGCCGCGCACGAACCTCTCGAAGATGTTGGGCTGCAGTGAGCTGTCAATTCCGGGGCCCGTATCGCGCACCTCGATTACGGCGTTGTCGCCGTCGGACGTGAGACTCGCGGTCACGCTCGTCCCGGCCGGGGTGTGCGTGCGCGCGTTGGTGAGCAGGTTAGCGATCACCTGGTGCAGCCGGCCGGGGTCACCGGTGATCAGTACGACCTCATCCGGAACATCCACCGACCAGGTGTGGTCACCCCCAGCTGCCCGCGCGTCACTGACGGCGTCGACGAGCAACCTCCCGAGGTCGACTTCGGCGGTCTCCAGCTTGTTTCCCTCGTCGATCCTCGCCAGTAACAACAGGTCTTCGACCAGCGAGGTCATGCGCACCGACTCCGACTCGATGCGGCCCATGGCATGCACGACATCGTCGGGAAGCACGTGATTGCCTCGCCGCGTCAGCTCCGAGTATCCCCTGATGGAGGCAAGCGGAGTGCGCAGCTCGTGGCTGGCATCGGCGACGAACGTGCGCACCTTGTTTTCACTCGCCTGGCGCGATTCGAGAGCGGATGCCACGTGCTCAAGCATGTGGTTCAGGGCCGAGCCCACGGCACCAACTTCGGTCGCGGGGTCGGCGTCAGCGCTCGGCACCCGTACCGCGAGCGCCACGTCGCCGCGGTCGAGCGGAAGCTCCGCGACCCGCGTGGCCGTCGCGGCGACCCGCTGCAGCGGACGCAGCGCCGCTCGAACGATCAGCGCGCCAGCAACGACGGCGGCGATCACGCCGAGCAGGCCTATTCCGGCGATGAGCAGCGAAAGTCGCACGAGGGTGTCCTGCACGCTTTGCAGGGGTAGTCCGATGACGAGCGAATCGCCGGCCGGTCCGCTCGATTGCGCCGCGACCCGGTATTGGCCCAGGCCCTCGCCGAGGTCGACCGTCACCGGTGTGCTGTCCGTGGGGAGGGACAGCAGCGCGTCGAGCGTCGTCGAATCAAGCGTCACCGGTTGGCCGTAGGCATCGAGCACCGCGGCGTTGAATACAGCGCCCGAGTTGATGATGGCCCCGAGGGTGCCTTCGGGCTGGCCCGAAAGCGCAAGGAATTTCTCGGCCCGAGGCTTCTCCCCCGAGCCGCCGACACCGCCATCCGGCGGCCTGAATGCGCCCTGCGAACGGCTCGTCGCGGCATCCAGCTGCGCGTCAACTCGATTCACGAGAAACCCCTGAAGCGAGAACACGCTCACCACCCCGATCATCAGCGTCAGGGTCGCAAGCAGCACGGCGATGCCGAGGACCAGCCTGCGACGCAGCGTCAGCCGGGAGCGGCGGCCGCTCACTGGTGCGGCTTCAGAACGTAGCCGAAGCCACGGACTGTGTGAATCATCGCGGGCCCGAGCGAGTCGATCTTCTTGCGCAGGTAGGAGATGTAGATCTCGACAACGCTGGAGCGGCCGCCGAAGTCGTAGCTCCAGACCCTGTCGAGAATCTGCGACTTGCTCAGAACCCGTCGCGGGTTGCGCATGAGGAACCGCAGCAGCTCGAACTCGGTCGCGGTGAGCTCGACGAGCGTGTCTCCCCGGCGAACCTCGTAGCTCTCCTCGTCGAGTATCAGGTCGCCTACCTCAATGATCGACTGCTCCTCAGCGGACGCCGTCACGCTCGAACGCCGGATGAGCCCACGCAGCCTGGCCACCAGTTCTTCAAGGCTGAACGGCTTGGTCACGTAATCGTCGCCCCCGACGGTCAGCCCCGCGACGCGGTCATCCACCGAATCCTTCGCCGTGAGGAACAGGATCGGTGTCTGGATGCCGTCAGCCCGGAGTCTCGACAGGACCGTGAGTCCGTCGATGTCCGGGAGCATGATGTCGAGAACGATGACGTCAGGGCGGAACTCGCGGACCATGGAGATGGCCTTCTGTCCATCTGCTGCAATTCGGACATCCCAACCCTCGTAGCGGAGCGCCATCGACAGGAGGTCGGTGAGCGACTCCTCATCGTCGACAACGACGGCGCGGATGGGGCTGCCGTCTGCACGGGTAAGTTTCGGCTGGGTCACCGACGAGGTGTGGCGGGAATCTGACATAACTCCAGTATCGCCATCAACCTATGAGTCACCTATGAGCCTCCAGTGCATAGGTAAAGCACAGGTTGGCCTTGGCCTCCTCATAGAAGTGGCGAATAGCTTCGCCGTAACATCCACTTCTCAAGGAGCGTCAGTGTTCGGTACCTATCTCATGCGGGAACTCACCAACCGCAAGAAACATACAGCGATCATCGCGATCGGCATGGCCCTCGCGATCGCCCTCGTCATCATCGTGAATGGCGTTGCTGCCGGAGTGCGCGATGCGCAGTCCAGCGTGCTCGCCTCCGTGTACGGGGTGGGCACCGACATCACCGTGAGCCAGACTCCCGTGGCTCCGACCGGAGACGGAGCGGGCCAACGACCGTCGTTCGACTTCGGCGCAGCCGACGGGCAGACCACGGATGGCTCGACGTCGCTGAGCCAGTCCCGGCTGGCCGTCGATCGCGACACCACCACCTTCGACTCCACGACGCTTGAGACTGTGCTCGCCGTCGACAACGTCTCAGCCGGAACAGCGACACTGTCACTGAGCAACACGAGCTTCAACGGGCAGATCCCCGACATCACACAGACCCAGGAGGGCACTGCTGCTGCCGGCCCCACCGACGGCGGCGCCCCTCGTGGCGGCGGTCCAGACGGCGGCGGTGGCAGCTCGTTCGATGTCGACTCCTTCACGGTGGAGGGCATCGATGTCGCCGGCGTTGCGGTTGGTCCCCTCACCTCGGCAACTCTGACCGATGGCCGCACCTTCGAGTCCACGGATTCCGCCGCGAGCGTGGTCGTCGTCGACTCCGCCTACGCCACCACCGCAGGCGTTGCCGTGGGAGACACCCTGGCGATCGGCGGCACCGACTTCGAGGTCATCGGCCTCGTGACATCCGGAACGTCCGATGCCGCGACCGCGTCGAACACCTACATCCCGCTGGGAGTTGCGCAGGCGGTTTCGGGACTCGACGGCCAGGTGAGCTCGATCTACGTCCAGGCGTCGTCATCCGAGGCGATCACCCAGGTGCAGTCTGACATCGAGACTGCGCTTCCGGATGCCACGGTGCAGACCCAGGCCGACCTCGCGTCGAGCGTGTCAGGGTCGCTGTCCACGGCCTCCACCCTCGTGGCCGGACTCGGCACCTGGCTGTCGATCCTGGTGCTGGCCGCCGCCTTCCTGATCGCCGTCCTGTTCACAATCTCGGGCGTGACCAGGCGCACGCGTGAGTTCGGAACACTCAAAGCCATCGGCTGGAGCAACCGACGGATCGTCGGCCAGGTCGCCGGCGAGAGCGTCGTGCAGGGTGCCATCGGAGGCGCGGTGGGTGTTGCGGTCGGACTCATCGGGCTGCTCGCCGTCAACCTCGCCGCGCCCACACTGAGTGCGGGAACCACCGCCGATGCGGCCAGCGCGGCAGGTTTCGGTGGACGCGGCGGCGGAGGCGGTCCAGCAGCAGCCACCCAGGTCGCGGCGACAACAGACATCGTGCTTCAGGCCCCCGTGACCGTGCCCATCATCCTCATCGCCGTGGGGCTCGCCCTTCTCGGCGGCATCATCGCCGGAGTGTTCGGGGGCTGGCGTGCCGCCAGACTCCGGCCAGCCGAAGCCCTGCGCAGCATCTCGTAGCCACCCGATCAGGAGTCAGAACATGTACGAACTGAAGAACGTCACCAAGAGTTACGCAACGTCCAGACGCACTGTGAAGGCGCTGGATGACGTGACCCTCACCATTCCGCGCGGCCAGATGGTTGCCATTCAGGGGCCAACCGGCGGCGGAAAATCCACGCTGTTGCAGATGCTGGGCGCACTCGAACGGCCATCGACGGGGTCGGTGTCGCTCGGCGACAATGATCTTTCGACCATGCCGGATTCGCGGCTGGGCGGCATCAGGGCAAAGGAGATCGGGTTCGTTTTCCAGGGATTCAACCTGATCCCCACCCTGACCGCGCAAGAAAACGTCGAGACGGCACTTGAGCCTCTTGGACTGACCTCCGCCGAGCGCAGGTCGAGGGCAGCGACGGCGCTCGCGTCGGTTGGTCTAGCCGATCGCGGCGCGCATCGGCCCTCCGAGCTGTCGGGCGGGCAACAGCAGAGGGTCGCCATCGCGCGGGCTCTCGTCAAAGAGCCGGAGGTGCTGTTGGCCGACGAGCCGACCGGAAGCCTCGACGAAGCCACCCGTGACGACATCATGGATCTCCTCGAGACCTCGTGGCGCGACCGGGGCCTGACCCTGATCATCGTCACGCACGACTCGGCCGTGGCCAAACGGGCCCAGCGCCGCCTCCACATCAAGCAGGGCAAGGTGACCGAGAAGTAGCGCTACAGGGTCGCTGTGCGGGGGTCCCATCCCTCGGGCAGCGATCCTGCCAGTTCGACCGTGCTTTCCACCGTCACGAACTCGCCGGATTCCGCCGCCTCGACCATCGAGACCATGACGTCGAGCACGTGATAGGCCTGCTCGCCGGATGCCCGTTCCGGCACTCCCGCGCGGATCGCCCGAGCCAGTTCGACCACTCCGGTGCCGCGACCGACAGCAGATTCGGTCGACACGATCTCGGCCTCCTTCGCGCCATCCGCCCACAGCAGCAGCTCACCGTCGAACATATTCGGATCCGGGAAAACGAGGGTGCCGGTCGAGCCCGCGAACTCGACGAACCCGCTGCGGGGCAACGCAGACTGGAAGCTGAAGACACACTGCGCCGACGCGCCGCTCTCGAACTGCACAAGAGCACTGATGTGAGTGGGTACTTCGACGGGGATCTCTTGCCCAGCCCTCGAACCCGAGCCGATCACGCGAGACTGTTTCGAGACGGATGACGTCGCCGCGACCCGTTTCACGGGGCCGAAATTCTGCACCAGGGTCGTGAGGTAGTACGGCCCCATGTCGAAGAGCGGGCCACCGCCGTGCACATAGAAAAAGTCGGGGTTCGGATGCCACGGCTCGGGTCCCGCATTCTGGAACAGCACCAGTGCCGTCAGCGGCGTGCCGATGCGGCCGTCCTCGATGAGCCTTTTGCCGGTCTGCAGCCCTGCGCCGAGAAACGTGTCTGGTGCCGTTGCGACGCGAAGACCCAGCCGTGCGGCCTCGGCGAGCAGCTGTTTGCCGCTCTCGCGGTCGAGGGCGATCGGCTTTTCGGTCCAGACGTTCTTTCCGGCCGCGAGCGCGAGCCTGGCCACCTCGACATGCGCGGCGGGGATCGTCAGGTTGACGACGATCTCGATGCCGTCGTGGGCCAGAAGCTGCTCGGTGGTTCCGCTGCCGGCCACCCCGTACTTGTCGGCCTGCTCCCGGGCGCGCGCCAGGTCGATATCGGCGATGAAGAGCACCTCAACATCGGGGAAGGTCGTCAGATTGTCGAGGTACTGGGTGCTGATGTTGCCCGCACCGATGATCCCGACGCCAACGCGTCCAGAGCGGCTCACAGGTCCTCTCCGAGCGATCGGAGGAACGTGACACTGTCTGCGAGCGCATCGAATACGTCACCGCTGAAGTCGTCGAGCTCGACGACCCGCACGGCCTGCGGTGCCGCTGCGAGCACATCAGCCACGGGCATCCTGCCGCTGCCGACGGCCACCTGGGCCTTGTTGTCCTCGCTGATGTCTCCATCTTTTACATGGATGAACGCCACGCTGTCACCGAGGCGCTCGAGCAGGCCCACCGCGGGCACCCCTCCGACCTGCGCCCAGTAGGTGTCGATCTCAAGCAGGACGGCTGGGTCGAGGTTGTCGGCGAACGCCTCCAGGGCGGTCGTGCCGTCCAGGTCGCCAAACTCCCACCAGTGATTGTGGTAACCGACGGTGATGCCGAGGTCGGCGGCGACGCTAGCGACGGCGTTGAGCTCGTTCGCCGCCCGGACGACGGAGTCTGACTCCGTCCAGACAGCAGCCGGGATGTTCGGATCGATGACCGTCGTCACCCCGAGCCGTCGAGCCGCGTCAAACACGGGAACCACATCTACGCCCAGCAGGGGGGCGTGTGCTGACGACGGTGTGAGACCGAATCGCGGCAACAGTTCTTCAAACATGTCGACTTTTTCCACCATGCCGAAGAGTTCGACAGTGGTGAACCCGAGACCGGCGATGCGCTCCAGGGTTGCAGCCGGGTCGGCTGCGAGAGCGTCCCTGACCGTGTAGAGCTGGACCGAAAGTGGATGTTGCGACACGGAAACTCCTTCGTTGACACACGAGCGCACCCACCACTGTATGACAATGGACACGTGAGCATTCAGCCCGAACTCGATCTGTGGGAGCTTCCCGCCCCGAACCACCGGGACCGGGTCGTTGCCAGCTCTGACGATCGGGTGGCGTGGATCCGGGCCCGTAGCCGCGGCGTCACCGCCACCGACGCTGCAAGGTTCTCCAGCGAGAAAGCCATGCACTCCGTGCTGCAGGACAAGCTGCTCGGCTCAGGGTTCGGCGGAAACGCCTACACCGACCACGGCAGGGCCCGCGAACCCGAGATCGCCCGCTGGGTTCGAGCGCGCCACAGGATCGAGCCGAGCTCCACACTTTTCCACGCGCACGGCCAACCGCTGCACCTCGCCACCCCCGACGGCGTTTCGACCCATGACGGCACGGTGGTGCTGGCTGAGATCAAGACGACGGGGCACTCGTGGCGCAGCATCCCCCGCTCCTACCTCCGTCAGGTGTGGTGGCAGCAGTACGTGCTGGGGGCCGAACGAACCCTCGTGGTGTGGGAGCAGCACAACGATTTCGTGCCGGTGAACCCTGAGCCGGAATGCCGCTGGGTGGAACGGGACGACAACGAGATCCACGTATTAGTGGGACTCGCCAACCGCCTGCTGGGGCTCATGCAGCGCTGATCGCGAGGCGGCTTCGCGCAGCAACCGAGCGGCGAGAACCGCACCGAACACCACGAGCCAGGTGATCGCGAGCGTCGTGGCGACGAACTCCAACCAGCTTCCCAACTCCAGCTGGAACCGGAACAGCGAGAAGATCCCACCGGTGGCTGCGATGACGGCGACCAGGATGCCCGCCACGCTCGAGAACACCGCGAGCGCGCGATGGTTGTGGGCGAACGCAGACTGGAGCATCGCCCAGCAGGCTGCCGCGAAGGCCAGCACCGCGACCAGGGTGTGCGTGAAATCCTGGAAGTTGAACGTCGACCCGTACGGGATCGGGCAGCCGGACGTGCACGTCACCTGAGAAGCGATGAGGAACAGATCGCAGCCGATCCACAGCGACATCGCGGGAGACCAGGCGCGCAGCACCCCCACCCGCGACCGCTCTCGGCGTCCGGCCCACGCGATCGCGCTCCCGCCCAGAACGAGCAGTAGCAGTGCGAATTCGAACCAGGCCGCTGTGTGCATGCCCTCAGCTCCCAGTTCGCTGACGTACACCCCTCCCGGGACCGACAGTCGCGCAGACCAGATGATCACGAGCGACATCATCACCAGCAGGCATCCCCCAATGGATGCAACGAACTCGGCCCTGCGCAAAGGAAGCTCTCGCTACGGCTTCAGGATTCGCACGCGACTGAGAGCCCACACCGCTGCGCCCACGACAGCAATCGCAACAGCGATACCGACGCAGTACAGCGCGACCACGCCATAACCGAGAGTCGGGCTGAGGAACGGATACGGCACCCAGCCGTCCGTCGCGCCACGCACAAGAACGACGGCGAGCCACACAATCGGATACCCAAGCACCAGCCAGAATCTGCGCCACGGCAGCGGGGGGCGATCCCCGAAGAAAATCCAGTCGACCGCGACATAGACCGGCATGGCAATGTGCAGCACGAAGTTGGCCCACTCCAGCTCCACGCCGCCCCCGCCCGGCGTATCCACCAGCAGAGTGTTGTACACGACACCGACAATGACGACATAGGCGGTCACGCAACCTCGAGCGAGGATCAGCGCTGGAGACTGCTTCTTCCCCAGAAAAATTACGACTGCAACAACAATCAGCACGATGGCCGCCAGGATGTTGCTCTGGAGAGTGAAGTAGCCGAAGAAGTTGAACGGATTAATCGGCGTCCGCGACGCGGTGTCTGCGAGCGTCGCGATGACGGCGGAAAGCCCCGCCACCCCCGCCAGAATACGGAGGGAGGCGAAGAGCAGATTCATCCTCGAATCCTATCGGTCAGAATTTGCACCGAAGTGACACTGCCGAAACAACGTTGACTCATTGGAGCCGTTTACTGGTGGAAGAACACCGGCAGGGAGGCCAGCAGATGAGCACAATGCGCGCCATCGTGATTGATGCAACCGGTTCGCCAGACGTCTTGCACCTCTCAGAGATTGCACGGCCGATCACGGTCAACGCCGAATTTCTGGTGAAAGTGGTTGCCGCCAGCGTCAACCCGATCGATGCCAAGTCCCGCGCCGGCGCCGGGGTCGCGGCGGCGTTCGGCGCGTTTCCGGTCGTGCTCGGCAACGATTTCAGCGGCCACGTCGTCGAGTCGCCCTACACATCGCATCCCATCAAAGTCGGGGACGAGGTGTACGGGATGACCATGGTTCCCCGGTTCGGCGGAACCTACGCCGAGTACGTCGCCGTTCCGGCGACCTGCATCGCGAAGAAACCCACATCCCTCTCCCACGTCGAGGCGGCGGCCGTGCCGTTGGCTGCGCTCACCGCATGGGGAGCCGTTGTTGACGTCGCGAAAGCGCACGAGGGTCAGCGCATCCTGATTCATGCCGGGTCGGGCGGAGTAGGTCACTTCGCGATCCAGTTCGCCAACTACTTTGGCGCCCGCGTCATCACCACGGGGTCCACTCGCAACACCGGCTGGCTGCGCGACCTTGGGGCGAGCCAGGTTATCGATCACACCCTTAGCAGATTTGAGGATGTCACCTCCGATCTCGACGTCGTCATCGACCTCGTCGGCAATCTCACGGAAGAGACCGCCACCCGATCGCTCGGCGTACTCAAGCCGGGAGGTCTCATCGTGAGCGTGCCGAGCGGCGCGTGGCCCACCATGGCCGAGGACGCAGCGGCCGCCGGAGTTCGCGCGACGGGGTATAAAGTGCCGGCAGACGGAGCGACACTGAGCGTCATCTCGCGGTTGCTCGAATCCGGTGATATTCGCGTCTTCGTCGATCAGGTCTTCGACCTCGATCAGGCCGCGGAAGCACACACAGCGCTGGAGACCGGACACACGCGCGGCAAGATCGTGCTCACCGTCAGTCCCGGCTGAACTCAGCGGAGCGGTCGTTCGCGAACGAAGTCGCTTTCCAGCCGTTCACCCAGACGGAAGGTCTTGGCGCCGACCTTCACAAATCCATTCTTCTCGTAGAAACGGTTCGCCCGCTCGTTCTGGTCGTTGACGCCCAGCCACACCGAGCGCGCACCCCGAGCGTTCGCTGCACTGACGGCTGCCTCGACGAGAGCCGCGGCAACCCGCGCGCCATGGAACGCGGCTCGCACATAGAGCTTGCTCAGTTCTGCGGTCGGGCGGGTGCTGACGGATGCCAGCACATCGGCATCCGTCGGGTCGCCGTGAACCACCATCGCGTAGCCGGCAATACCGCCATCGACCTCGGCGATGAACAGAGCGCGTTCCGGGTCCGACAGGTAGCCGGCGAAGGCCGCCTCCGACAGGTTCTGCGAGATGAAGGTCTCGATGCTCTCGAGCGGGGTGTCCGGGGGGCACGCCAGCGGGAAGGTTTCGGCGGCTACCCGGTGAAGGAGCGCCGTGTCATCCGGCCCCGCGCCCCGCACCTGCGCCTGCGCCTGCACCGGAGCCTGCGCCCGCTCCTCTACCTCTGCCTTCCGAAATGACGGAGGTGGCGGGGTTTTGGCGGCCCCTGGGGCCGTTTTGGGGGCTTTTGTCACGAGATCTCCGTCATTTCGGAAAGTGTACGGGGCGAGCGGGGACGCAGAAAAGGGGCCGACCGAAGTCGACCCCTTTCCCGGAAGTGAATTACGCCAGCGAGTTGACGTCGAGCGGGATGCCCGGGCCAAACGTCGTCGAGACGGTTCCCTTGGTGATGTAACGACCCTTTGACGAGCTGGGCTTTGAGCGAACGATCTCGTCGATCGCTGCCTTGATGTTCTCGCTCAGCTGGTCGTGGGTGAAGCCTGCCTTGCCCACGACGAAGTGCACGTTGGAGTGCTTGTCGACGCGGAACTCGATCTTTCCGCCCTTGATCTCAGACACTGCCTTGGCGGTGTCCTGGGTCACGGTGCCGGTCTTCGGGTTGGGCATGAGGCCGCGGGGGCCAAGCACCTTTCCGAGACGACCGACCTGGCCCATGAGCTCAGGGGTCGAGACTGCGGCGTCGAACGACGTGTAGCCGCCGGCAACCTTCTCGATGAGCTCGGCTCCACCGACCTCGTCGGCGCCTGCTGCGATGGCGGCGTCTGCGGCCGGTCCCGTTGCGAAGACGATGACGCGGGCGGTCTTACCGGTTCCGTGGGGCAGGATGACGGTGCCGCGCACCATCTGGTCTGCCTTACGCGGGTCGACACCGAGCTTCAGTGCAACCTCGACCGTGGAGTCGAATTTCTTCGATCCGGTCTCGCGAGCAACAGCGACTGCCTCGGTAGCCGTGTAGAACTTGCCGTCTTCGATCTTCTCGACGGCGGCCTTGTATGCCTTGGAATTCTTGGACATTATGCCTCCACCGTGATTCCCATTGAGCGAGCGGTTCCCGCGATGATCTTCATCGCGCCCTCTACGTCGTTTGCGTTGAGGTCAACCATCTTCTGCTCGGCAATCGTGCGAACCTGGTCCTTGGTGAGCTTCGCAACCTTGACGGTGTGCGGAGTTCCGGAGCCCTTGGCAACTCCTGCTGCCTTCTTGATGAGCTCTGCCGCCGGCGGGGTCTTGAGGATGAACGTGAACGAACGGTCCTCGTAGACGGTGATCTCCACCGGGATGACGTTGCCGCGCTGCGACTCGGTCGCAGCGTTGTACGCCTTGCAGAACTCCATGATGTTAACGCCGTGCTGACCCAGCGCAGGCCCGATGGGCGGTGCGGGGTTGGCGGCGCCGGCCTGAATCTGAAGCTTGATCAGACCCGTAACCTTCTTTTTCGGTGCCATTATTTTCCTTTTCTGTTCGAACTGGCCGGTGTTGGACAGCTCTCCCGACATCCGACGGATGCGGTGCGGTCGCCCCAGAAAGGGCAACCTGTTTATCTTACGGTAAATGTCGGTGGTTGGCCATTGAGAAGTGCGGCCCACCCCCCGAATGGGGGTGTACATATGTTCGAATGTCCGGTACGATCATGGTATGGTTCACCCCTCGACAATCGCCGGTCAGGTACAGGCCGTCGCCCACGAAGTGGCTGCCTTGGTTGAACTTCTCTGCGACGAGAACGCGACATATCCGGTGGCCGACGCCGTGGCGATGGTCGAGTCGGCCGGTCGGTTGATGGATTGCGCGCGAGTGCGAGTGCTTGCCCCCATAGTGGGCGACTCCGCCATCGCTGAGCGTCTGGGGTATGCGTCGCCCATTGCTGCGGTCGCGTCGCTGGCGCGCATCTCGGAGCGGTCGGCGGGCGCACGCCTAAAGGTCGCTGCAGCGGTGTGCGCAGACAGGGGGCTCACTGGCGGTTCGCTGCCGGCTCCGCATGCGTTGGTGGGCGATGCGCTCAATGCTGGCGCGGTTGGACTGGATGCCGCGACGCTGATCGCCACGGAACTGGCATCGATCGCCGGGCGCACGTCGTTTCGGGTTCTCGAGGCTGCCGAGAGCGTGATGGTGAATCTTGCGTGCGGCCTATCCCCCGCGGGTGATGCCGTTGCGGCCACGGTGTCTGTCAATTACCTCGCCGGAGAGATCCGTCAGGTCACGGCGGCAGCAGACCCCGACGGTGCCCGCCCCCGCGAAGAACGTGCGACACGTCGTCGGCAGTTTCGACTCGGCGCGCCCGACGAAGATGGCCTGATACCTGCCAATGGCAGGCTGATACCCGAGATCGGTTCGCTGCTCGCCGGGCTGCTGGAAGATCATCGCCGCTCCCCGAGGTTTAGCGATCCAGAATCCATTCTCGCGAGTACCGACGAGCTCGCCAGCGGCTACGACTCGCGCACCCCTGGGCAGCGCCGCCACGATGCGCTCGGCGAGATCTTCATCGCAGCGGCCGCGGGAGCAGGCGCACCCCGTCTCGACGGGCAGCCGGTCTCGGTGCTGGTCACCGTGACGGCCGCCGATCTCGCCAACCAGAGCGGCCGCGACTCAGATGCGATCGGCATCATGGCCGACTCCCCCTTCCCGGTATCCCGGCGCACCATCGAACGCTTCATCGACGCCGGCGGGTACCGCGTCGTGACCACCGACGAGACCGGTTCCGTCACCGCAATCAGTTCGCCGCAACGCTGCTTCACCCCTATGCAGAGACTGGGGATGGTGGCCCGGGACGGGCTCGGCTGCTCCACGCCCGGGTGCACCAGCCCCCACTACATGTTGCAGGCTCATCACGTGATCCCCGACCGAGATGACGGGCCCACCGCGCTCGATAATGGCATCCTGCTGTGCTACTGGCACCATCGAATAGTCGACGCCGGGCCGTGGCAGTACCGAATGTTCGCAGGCATTCCCTACGTGCGCGGGCCCGGAATTCCTGACTGGACACCGACCCGCAGTCAGGTCACTCGCGCGGCCTGATCAAACGAAGAAAGGGCGCACCCGGGTCTTCACCCGGAATGCGCCCTGCCCTCTGAAAAAAAACTACATCTTGGTGACCTGGTCGAAGCTGAGCTCGACCGGGGTCTCACGCTCGAAGAGCGACACGAGCACGATGAGCTTGCCGCTCTCGGCCTTGATCTCGCTGATCGAGCCGGGCAGGCCCGCGAACGAACCTTCCTTGATGGTGATGGTCTCGCCGATCTCGAAATCGATCTCGGCCGGGATGACTCGTGTCGGGGTCTTGCCCTTGCCGGGCGCACCCTTCACGGCAGGAGCTTCGACGATCTGCACGAGGCTCTTGAGCATGTTGAAGGCCTCTTCGAAACGAAGCGGGCGCGGGTTGTGCGAGTTGCCCACGAACCCGGTGACGCCGGGGGTGTGTCGAACAACAGACCAGCTGTCTTCGTTGAGATCCATACGTACAAGCACGTATCCGGGAATGCGCACGCGGTTGACGAGCTTGCGCTGGCCGTTCTTGATCTCGACGACGTCTTCCATCGGTACCTGAACCTCGAAGACGTAGTCTTCCATGGCCATTGAGATCTTGCGGTTGTCGATGTTCTGCTTCACGCGCTTCTCGAAGCCTGCGTAGGAGTGGATGACGTACCACTTGCCCGGCTTCTCGCGCAGCTCAGCTTTGAACGCGTCATACGGGTCAACGTCGCTTGCATCCGCGTCGTCGCCGAGGTCGGGTCCGTCGTACGGGGTGACGCCGGGCTTTTCTGCGGCCTCTTCCTCTGCCTCGATGTCGGCTTCGTCGTCGGTTGCCGCCACTGAGGCGTCGGCCTCATCCACTGAATCGACGTCGAGAGCGTGATCGACGATCGAGTCTGCCTCGGGGTCGATCGCGGCGTCGAGAGCCTCGAGGAGTCCTGCGAGGTCGCCCTCTTCCTCGTCGTCATCGATCACGTGCATCGCCTCGTGCTCAGCCGCATCTTCCGAGTGGGAGGCGGCGGCGTCGGTGTTACCCGTCTGCACTTCGTCGACCTCACCAGACTGCTCTGCTGCCGTAGCGAGCTCGAAGTCGTCGCGGTGGTTCTCAGACACAAAATCTCTTTTCGTTGCTGTTGTTCATGGGGCGAAACGTCGATCGCCGAAAAACTGGTTCGATCAGCCTGCGACTGTCGGATCGCCGAACAGGAAGTTGACCAGGGCGCTGAAGCCGAAGTCGAGCCCTGAAACCAGAGCCATCATGATGACGACGAATACCAGGACGACGAGGGTGAAGCTCACGAGCTCCTTGCGCGTCGGTGTAACCACCTTGCGCAATTCCCCGATGACCTGGCGCAAGAACAGCATGATGCCAGCGAATGGCCCCTGTTTCTGGGCGCGATCACTCTTGGCATTGGCTACGACGTCCTCGCTGGGATCGTCAACCACGTTTCTCGCCATTCGTTTACACCTTCCGATACCCCTGCACGCAGAACTGCGTTCAGGGATTTGCAGGGCGGACAGGACTTGAACCTGCAACCTGCGGTTTTGGAGACCGCTGCTCTACCAATTGAGCCACCGCCCTTCGCTTTCTGACGAACCACATTCCCCCGCTGTCACTAGGGGAGGGCGCGCAAAAGCTTGGCAGATTTCAACTACCTCCACCAGTGTACGTCATCCAAGTTGAACACCAAATCCCACAGATTGCGGCAAACTACTACTCGACCCCGACGAAAAGAGTCACCATCAAACTTTCCGTGATCGGATGCGGTTACCTTGGCGCCGTACATGCCGCAGCGATGGCCGAACTGGGCCACGACGTCGTCGGCATCGACGTCGACCAGGCCAAGATCGACGCGCTGTCGGCCGGCGAGGCCCCCTTCTTCGAACCGGGGCTTCCCGAGATCCTGGTATCAGCTACTGCGACCGGACGGCTGCGGTTCTCGACCAGCATGGAAGATGCCAAAGGCTCGCAGGTGCATTTCATCGCCGTCGGCACGCCGCAGAAGAAGGGGTCGTACGCCGCCGATCTCACCTACGTGAACGGCGCAGTGCGTGACCTCATCCCGTTCCTGAATCCGGGCGATCTGGTCGTGGGAAAGTCGACAGTTCCTGTGGGAACTGCCGAAGCGCTCGCATCGATGATTTCGGAGTCAGGGGCCGATGCGATGCTGGCATGGAACCCGGAATTTCTGCGGGAAGGATTCGCAGTCAAAGACACCATCTCACCCGACCGGCTCGTCTACGGCCTGCCCCCCGAGGAGCAGGCTGCCTCCGCGGCGAAGGCATTGCTGGATGGCGTGTACAGCTCGGCGCTGAATGCGGGCACACCGCTGATCGCCACCGACTACGCGACCGCCGAGTTGGTGAAAGTCTCCGCAAACGCGTTCCTGGCCACCAAGATTTCTTTCATCAATGCGATGGCCGAGATTGCTGAGGTCACCGGTGCGGACGTGACACAGCTGGCGGACGCCATCGGCTTGGATGTCAGGATCGGGCGACGATTCCTGGGCGCCGGTGTCGGGTTCGGCGGAGGCTGCCTGCCCAAGGACATCAGGGCGTTCACTGCGCGAGCGGAAGAGCTCGGCAGGGGTGAGTCCGTAGCGTTCCTCAAAGAGGTGGATGCCATCAACCTCCGTCGGCGGCAGCGGGTTGTCGACCTGACCGTCGAATCGCTCGGAGGTTCCGTCAACCTCAAAAAGGTGGCCGTGCTGGGTCTCGCATTCAAGCCCTATTCCGACGACATCCGCGACTCTCCGGCATTGGATGTCGCTGTGCAGCTCCGCGGACTCGGCGCCACAGTAGTCGCCACAGACCCGCACGCGATCGCGAATGCGCGGAAGCTGCATCCTCAACTCGATTACGTCGACACCCTCGAGGAAGCGCTGACCGACGCGGATGCCGTGGTGCTCGTCACCGAGTGGGAAGAATTTCGGCACCTTGACGCGGAGTGGGCAGGCCGGCTCGTGCGGAACCGCATCATGGTTGACGGTCGCAACAGCCTGGACTCCGCGGCTTTCCGCGCGGCGGGCTGGACCTACCGCGGTCTCGGCAGGCCGTAGCTCAGCATTCCCCGTCGACATAGCCCGCTCCGGCGGGGACTGTGTCGCGCCCAAAACCCTTGATGAAAAAGTCTCATAACGCTCGTCATAGATGGCGTCATGGGCTGTCTCTTTAAATAAGCGACGACTCGATGTGTCGCCTGCGAGACATACCCGCTCGCGTTCGGCACAGCTAAATATCGAGCAGTACCCGCTTTTAGGGCGCAACGAAGCTGAGGTCAGGCAGTATTCGTCAAGCTCACCGTCTCCAGTCAGAGACAACCCGAGTTGATTTCGACGCAGATCGCACCACAGCTTCCTCACCCTCTCACCAGGATCAGGAAGGTACCAGTCGTGTTCACACCACATTCATCACACTTCGGAAAGCCAGTAGGGAGTGCTGCCGCGTCTGTCGTCAAACGGGTCGGCGCATCCGTAGGAATCTGCGCTCTCACGGTGGGATTTGCCCTAGCGGGTCCTGGCGCAGCATCCGCCGCCACCCTGCCAGCCTCCTACGGCGAGGGGCAGTTCCTGTCTGGCACTCTGCTCGGCCTCGATCTTAATTCGATCGTCGAACTCACGCCGGCATTCGCGAGCAACAACGGCTCACAGCCGATGCAGAGCAGCAGCGACCCGCTGTCGGTGACGGCGTTGAACACGATTGGCGTGAACAGCGGGAACGCCGCGCACCTGAGGCTCGGTGACGTTCTGGACGCGAGAATCCTGCACCAGTTCGCCCAGGCCGCCAAAGACGGATCGTCGATGGCCACGTCTGGAGCCATCGGCAAGGGTGACGACATCGATCTTCACCTCAACTCACTGCTCAATGGCACGTACGCTCCCGTCCTGAGTGACCTGAAGCTCTCGCTCGACGCCGTAGCCGCCGAGGCTAGGGCGAGCCTGACGACCGCGTCGGGCGATTACACGCTGGCGGAAGCGACGCTGTCGTTCACGAGCCCAGCCATCGCCCAACTCAGCCCGAAGGTGAATACGGCGCTCCTGCCGGTGGATGCCGCGATTGCCAGCCTGAGCGGAAACGATGGCATTCTCGGCAACGCCGTCGACCGCGTCGTCGACCCCGTCCTCGGAGCCATCGGGTCGTCAGCCAACGTGTCTGCGGTCGTGACGGCCGATGTGCACGGGGCGGTCCAGCCCTTGCTCACGGGCACGTACGGCAACGGCGGGGTGACGTTCAACCTCCAGACGGGTGAGGTCTCGGTCGATCTCGCACAGTTCTCAGGGGGAAAGCTCAACGATCTCGCTCCCGGAACGGAGCTACTCTCGGGCCCGGTCGTCAACCAGATCCTGAACGGCATTACCGACACCGTGTCGACCCTCACCGATCAGATCGCCGAAAAGGTGACTGTCGCTCTTCGCGGAGCGCAGGTGACCGTGCACGCTGACCTCGACATGCTGTCTCCGCAGAGGTCACTTGATAGCCAAATCTGTAGGGACATCCAAGTGCCAATCATCGGCGACATCGTCACGCCGATCACCGGCGGTGTCCTGGGCGGCCTGGGTGGTCTGCTTGGTGGCACCACGGGGACCACCGGCGGAACCACAGTGACTCAGGGCGTCATCGGGTACACCACGAAGACAGTCTGCGACGTGGTCTCGAAGGCGTTGCCGGATCTGCGCAGCACGGTCAACGTCGACATCAAGGGAACCGTGCAGCAGATCCTGGGCGGCACGGCCGCGACGGCCGCTGCGTCGGTCTCCCTCCTGGGCGGGACGGTCTCTGCAAAAATCGACGCCGACCTGATCCTTGACGGTCTGGCAGCAGGACTGAACGACTCGCTGTTCGACTCGGACGGCGCCGTGGCGCAGGTCGTTGACCGGCTCAACGCCGGTCTGCTCAACCCGGCGGTCGATGGTCTGCTCGGCAGCAAAGGCGTCGGCACCGTGTTGACTTCCGTCATATCGGTGAAGGTGAACCTGCAGGAACTCACCCGGGGTGCCCATGGCAGCAAGGATGCAATGTTCACGCAGACCGCGGTCAGGGTTACCGTGCTCGGGGGCGCAGGATCCTCGAAAGGCGCCACCGTCAACCTGGCGCAGGCCAGCGTCGGGCCGAATGTCACCAGGATCGTTGACTCGTGTGCAACCAACTGCACTCCCGGAGCGTCGAATCCAGACCCCAACTGCACATCGAACTGCAACGGCGGCGGACTCGGAACCAGCGTGCCCACCGAGATCAACGGAAATGGCGCCGGTGCGGGAGCGCCGATCACCTCGGCGACAAACCGTCTTGCGTACACCGGCGTCGGAATTGCCACACTGATCGCCGTCATTCTCGCTCTGCTCGCGGCGGGTGCCTACCTGGCGCGGGAAGGCTACCGGCGCAACCACGCGAAATCCGTCGCCACAGACTGACGCACAGCCGGCCGATGACAGCCCGGTGGCCGGAACCAGGACCCACGTCCGGTTCCGGCCACCGTGGCGTGTGCGACCGAGAGGCGACCGCCGTAAACTTGACCCGTGACTCAGACCCGCATCTCCCGTCGTATCGCCGCCATCGCCGAATCCGCCACCCTGAAGGTCGACGCGAAGGCCAAGGCCCTCCAGGCCGAGGGTCGGCCCGTCATCAGCTACGCAGCTGGGGAGCCCGACTTCGCGACTCCGTCGAACATCGTGGATGCGGCATCCCGGGCCGTTCTCGACCCGAAGAACTATCGCTACACGCCAGCGGCCGGCCTGCCCGAACTGCGCGAAGCGATCGCCGCCAAGACCCTGCGCGACAGCGGATGGGATGTCAGCGCCTCACAGGTCATCGTCACCAACGGCGGTAAGCAGGCCGTGTACCAATCCTTCGCAACGTTGCTCGACCCCGGAGACGAAGTGCTGCTGCCGGCTCCGTACTGGACGACGTACCCCGAGGCGATCCAGCTCGCCGGCGGTGTGCCGGTCGACGTCTTCGCCGGGGCCGACCAGAACTACCTCGTCACGGTCGAGCAGCTCGAGGCAGCACGCACCGACCGCACGAAGGTGCTGCTGTTCGTCTCGCCGTCGAACCCCACGGGCGCCGTCTACTCCCCCGAGCAAACCCGCGCCATCGGCGAGTGGGCGCTCGAACACGGGCTGTGGGTCATCTCGGACGAGATCTATCAGAACCTGGTCTACGACGGCGTCAGGGCCGTGTCCGTGGTCGAAGCGGTGCCGGCGCTCGCTGACCGCACCATCCTGGTCAACGGGGTCGCCAAGTCTTACGCCATGACGGGATGGCGGCTCGGCTGGATGGTCGGCCCCGCCGATGCCATCAAGGCCGCGTCGAACCTGCAATCACACCTGTCGTCGAACGTGTCGAACATCTCGCAGCGAGCGGCGATAGAAGCCCTCACGGGCCCGCAGGACCAGATCGAGGTCATGCGCCAGTCGTTCGACCGCCGCCGCAAGCTGATCGTGTCCGAGCTCAACAAGATCGACGGTCTCGTCTGCCCCAACCCCGAGGGCGCCTTCTATGTGTACCCGGATGTCACGGGGCTGCTCGGTCGCGAATGGGGCGGGGTCACGCCCACGACCTCGCTCGAGCTCGCGGACCTGATCCTCGACCAGGCCGAGGTCGCTGTGGTGCCCGGCGAGGCCTTCGGCCCATCGGGTTACCTGCGACTCTCGTACGCGCTCGGCGACGAAGCGCTGCTGGAGGGCGTGCAGCGGCTGCAGAAGCTGTTCGGCTAGCGCGGCGCCATCCTGATCGCGCCGTCGAGGCGGATCGTCTCGCCATTGAGCATCGGGTTGTCGACGATGTGGGCGACCAGCGACGCGTACTCCTCGGGCTTACCCAGCCGGGCGGGATGCGGCACCTGAGCACCGAGCGACGCGATCGAGTCTGCGGGTAGCGCGTCGAACATTGGCGTGTGAAAGATTCCCGGCGCGATCGTGACCACGCGGATCTTGAACTGCGCGAGTTCGCGGGCGATGGGCAGTGTCATCCCGACCACCCCGGACTTCGAGGCCGAGTACGCGGCCTGCCCGATCTGACCGTCGAACGCTGCCACCGAGGCCGTGTTGACGATGACCCCTCGTTCCTCGTCGTCGGTCGGCTGCTCGGCCATGCTCGCCGCAGCGATGCGGATCATGTTGAAAGTGCCGATGAGGTTGATCTCAATCACCCGGCTGAAGCTGTCGAGCGGGAAGGGTCCCTTCTTGCCGACCACCCTGGCCGCCGGAGCGATTCCGGCGCAGTTGACGAGGATGTCGAGCCCGCCCAGGCTCGCCGCCGCCTCGACGGCGCGGATGGCATCCGATTCGCTCGTGACATCCGTGGGCACGAAGTGGGCGCGCGACCCGAGTTCGGCCGCGACCTCGACCCCTCGGGAGGTCTCCAGATCGGCGATCACGACGGTGGCACCGCCATCCAGAAGCCTGCGTGCAGTGGCAAGACCCAGCCCCGACGCTCCGCCCGTGATCAGAGCAACAGTGTTTTCAACTCGCATGTGACTCACTATATGTCTCGGGAATATCGCGGGCCCCGGGAGGTTGACTAGACTCGTAAGCAGTAAATACGTGCTCCGGGGTCGGTGAAAGTCCGAACCGGCGGTGATAGTCCGCGAGCCACTGAAGGGCGAAAGCCTCGATGTGGTTGACCTGGTGAAACTCCGGGACCGACGGTAATGGGTTGGCAACAATCCTCAGTCCGGATGAGAGGCAGCACGAGCGTCACGGCAATCAGGTCGCGCCGCAGGTCTCACGACCGTTAACCCGGAGTCCGTCTTTCACCGAGACGAGGACACCGGATGAGTGCAGTGCCACCGAGTGCAGTGCCGCTGAGTGCAGTGCCACTGAGTGCAGTGCCACCGACCGCAGGGCAGGGCTTCGAGCCCGCCATGCGTCGTGCCCTCGAACTCGCGGCCCACGGACCGGCCACCGGCGTCAACCCGCAGGTCGGCTGCGTGCTGCTGGATGCCACCGGCACGGTCGTCGCGGAAGGTTGGCACCGCGGCTCGGGTACGCCCCATGCCGAGGTGGACGCGCTTTCGAAGGTGGACACCGCCGTCGGGCTGACCGCGGTGGTCACGCTTGAGCCCTGCAACCACACGGGTCGCACCGGCCCCTGCAGCGAAGCGCTCGTCACCGCTGGTGTCGAACGCGTCGTGTACGCCGTGTCGGACCCGGGACCCACCTCGGCTGGTGGTGCCGCACGACTGCGCGACGCCGGCCTGGACGTGATTGCGGGCGTTCTGGCCGCCGAGGCCACTGAGTTTCAGCGCGCCTGGCTGCTGGCGACGAAGCTGGGGCGGCCATTCGTGACGGTCAAGTGGGCGTCGAGTCTCGACGGCAGGGCGGCAGCGGCCGATGGTTCGAGCCAGTGGATCACGGGAACGGCGTCGCGGCAGCGTGTGCACGAGCAGCGCGCGGCCAACGACGCCATCCTGGTCGGCACCGGGACGGTGTTCGACGATGACCCCTCGCTTACCGCGCGGGGCGATGCCGGCGAGCTGCTGGCCGAGCAGCCGCTGCCCATCGTCATCGGCGAGCGCCAGATCCCTGGCACGGCGAAACTGTGGGATCACCCGCGAGGGGTGCTGGAGACCGGCAGCCGCAACCTCGAAGAGATCCTGACCTGGCTGTTCGAACAGGGAATCCGGCGCGCCTTCGTCGAAGGCGGGCCGACGCTCGCGAGTGCCTTCGTCGCAGCAGGACTCGTCGACGAATACCTCATCTACCTCGCCCCGAAACTGCTGGGTGGCGACCGCCTCGCCATCGGAGACATCGGCGTGACGCACGTCGGCGACGCCCGCGAATTGCGTATCACCGCCGTTGAACACCTCGGCAACGACATCCTCCTGGTCGCAAGACCCATGACAGAAGCAGGTCACTAGTGTTTACCGGAATCATCGAAGAACTGGGCGAAGTCACGGCCTGGGAGGTCAACGGCGACGCTGCCCGCATCACCGTTCGCGCACCCCTGGCCGTGAGTGATGCTCGCCACGGCGACTCCATCTCGGTGAGCGGAGTCTGCCTAACCGTCGTCGACCAGGGCACTGACTGGTTCACCGCCGACGTGATGGCGGAGTCGATCGCCATGTCGACGTTTGGAGGCATTTCTGCTGGCCAGGCCGTGAATATCGAGCGAGCAGCACAGGTCGGCGACCGCCTCGGCGGGCACATCGTGCAGGGCCACATCGACGGCACAGCATCGCTGCTCTCGATCGACGAGGGAAGCGCCTGGCGGGTGCTGCGTTTCAGCCTGACCCCGGACATCGCACCCCTCGTCGCGCGCAAGGGATCCATCGCCGTGGATGGCGTCTCGCTCACCGTCAGCGCGGTCGGCGCGGACTGGTTTGAGGTCTCGCTGATCCCCGAGACCCTGGTCGCGACGGTGCTCGGCGCCAAGGTGGTGGGCGATTCCGTGAACATCGAGACGGACATCCTGGCCAGACACGTCGAACGGATGCTGAGTTTTGATGGAAGGTCAGACCGATGAGTCTTACGAACATTCCCGCTGCCCTCGACGCTCTGCGCGCGGGAAAGCCGATCATCGTCGCAGATAACGAGAGTCGCGAGAACGAGGGCGACGTCATCCTGGCCGCCCAGACGGCCACCCAGGAATGGCTGGCGTGGACGATTCGCAACACCTCGGGGTTCATCTGCGCCCCCATGACCAACGAGATCGCCGACCGGCTCGAGTTGCCCCTGATGGTCGTCGACAACGAGGATCCGCTGAGGACGGCGTACACGGTGAGCGTGGATGCCGCGGATCGCATGAGCACGGGAATCAGTGCCGCCGATCGGGCTCACACCCTGCGGGTGCTGGCGGACGTGACATCCACGCCGATGAGTCTCAACCGCCCAGGGCACATCATCCCGCTGCGTGCTGTCGACGGCGGGGTGCGCGAGCGCCCCGGACACACCGAGGCCACGGTCGACCTGCTGAAGCTTGCCGGGCTGGTTCCGGTGGGTGCGATCGGCGAGATCGTCGCGGACGACGGCGAGATGATGCGCCTTCCCGGCCTCATCGCGCTCGGTGCGGCCATGGACATCCCGGTCGTCACGATCGCGGCGCTCATCGACTACCTGCAGGAATGGCACTGCGACTCGCAGGTGCCGCTTGCCGTCGAGATCCCGGAGACGTCCCGCGTGATCTTCGAGGTGGAGACGACGGTGCCCACGGCCCACGGAGCATTCCGCTTCAGGGCCTACCGCGACAGGATGACCGGAGCCGACCACCTCGCCATCATCTCGGGAACACCCACCGATGGAACGCTTCTGCGCGTGCACTCCGAGTGCCTCACCGGTGAGGTCTTCCACTCCGGCAAATGCGAATGCGGCCCCCAGTTGGACGCTGCGCTCGACATGATTCACGAGCAGGGCGGAGTCGTCATCTACATGCGCGGGCACGAGGGTCGCGGCATCGGGCTCATCAACAAGCTGAAGGCCTACCGACTTCAGGAGGACGGACTCGACACCCTCGACGCGAACCTCGCCCTCGGCTTCTCGGCCGACGGTCGCGACTACAGCGCGGCGGTCGCCATCCTGAACGATCTCGGCATCGGCCGGGTCAGGGCCATCACCAATAACCCCGAGAAGCTTCGCCAGCTCGAGGAGCGCGGCATCACCATCGACGAGCGCGTGCCCCTCGTCGTCGGTGTCGGAGAGTTCAACGAGGGGTACCTCGAAGCCAAGCGTGACCGCATGGGTCACGTGATTCCCACCACCGATGTGCTCGATGAGGCGCTTGCCGCGTCCACGGCACGAAAGGCTGAAAATTCATGAGCGGCGAAGGACATCCCGTACTCGACACCGATGGCACCGGCCTGAAGGTCACCATCGTCTCCGGACTGTGGCACCACCGAATCGCGGAGGGGCTGCTTGCTGGCGCCCGCCGGGTGCTGCTCGCCTCGGGCGCTGAGGTCACCGAGATTCAGGTTCCCGGAAGCTTCGAACTGCCGGTGGCGGCGAAGGTCGCGCTCGATGCCGGCGCCGACGCCGTGGTGGCGCTCGGCGTGATCGTGCGTGGGGGAACCCCGCACTTCGAGTACGTGAGTGCCGCCGCAACAGACGGACTCACCCGTGTCGCCATCGACACCGGCAAGCCGGTCGGCTTCGGGGTGCTCACCCTGGACAACGAACAGCAAGGCATCGACCGCGCCGGGCTGCCCGGCTCCAAGGAAGACAAAGGCGCCGAGGCTGCCGAGGCAGCCCTCGCCACCGCGATTGTTCTGCGGGGCATCCGCAACTCATAGCGGCAGGTGGAGCACACGTCGTGCGACACCGACACACAGCTTCCACGACGTACGCTCGTGGGTGGGCCAGCGCCCGCAAAAGACTGAAGGAACAATGAGCAGCTCCCCCACACGCACCCGTCGTTCGCGTTTCGGCGCCAAGGATGACGGTGGCCCACGCGCCACGTTCGGACAGCTTCTGCCATACCTGGGCGAGCACAAGAAGATCCTGAGCGTCGTCATCGGGTTGAGCATCGTCGGGGCTGCCGCGTCGTTGGCACAACCGTTGCTGGTCAGCCAGGTCATCACGCGGGTGCAGAACAACGACCCCCTCGGCATGCTCGTCTGGGTGCTCGTTGGTCTCGTGGTGGCCGCCGCCATCATCAGCGGCTTCCAGCACTACCTCCTTCAGCGCACCGGCACCTCGGTCGTGCTCTCCGCTCGTCGGCAGCTCATTCGACGGATGCTGCGGCTGCCGATCAGCGAGTATGACTCCCGCCGCACCGGCGACCTCGTCTCGCGCGTCGGTTCAGACACGACGCTGCTCTACGCCGTGATCACCCAGGGCCTGGTTGACGCGATCGGCGGCGCACTCGTGTTCGTCGGCGCGCTCATCGCGATGCTGATCATCGACCCCATCCTGCTCGGACTCACCGTGCTTGTCATCGCGATATCCGTGGTGACAGTGGTGATGCTCTCCGCGCGCATCCGGGTGGCCAGCCGCAAGCAGCAGGAGAAGGTGGGCGACCTCGCCGCCGCCGTCGAACGAGCGCTCAGCGCCATTCGCACGGTGCGGGCATCCAACGCCACTGACCGTGAGATCGCCACCATCGAGAAGGAGGCGAAGGGTGCCTGGGATATGGGCATTGCGGTCGCGAAGATCTCCGCACTCGTCGTACCCATTGCCGGGATCGCGTTGCAGGTGTCGCTGCTCATGGTGCTGGGAGTCGGCGGGTTCAGGGTGGCCAGTGGGGCCATCACCATCGCGAGCCTGGTGTCGTTCATCCTGTTCCTGTTCATGATGATCATGCCGCTCACCACCGCTTTTGGCGCCGTCAACTCCGTCAACCAGGCGCTCGGTGCGCTCGGACGCATCCAGGAGATCATCACTCTGCCCACCGAGAGCCAGCACGATTCCAGGATCGCGGATGACGCGCAGCCCCCGATCGCGTCGGTCGACGCGATCTCGTTCCACGATGTCGACTTCCAGTACGCGGTGGCGCCCGTCGCCGGCGACAACGCGGAGGCGCCAGCGCAGGAAGACACCGAATCGGCCGAGCCGACAGGTGTGCTGCATGGTGTGTCGTTCTCGGCCGCGCGCGGCCAGCGCACTGCCCTGGTGGGGCCATCCGGAGCCGGAAAGAGCACCATCCTCGCGCTGATCGAGCGCTTCTACGACCCACAGGGTGGCGTCGTGAGGCTGGGCGGCGTCGACCTGCGCGCCCTCGACCGCACCGACCTGAGGTCACAGATCGGGTATGTCGAGCAGGACGCTCCCGTGCTCGCCGGCACGCTAGCCGAGAATTTGAGAATCGGTGCGCCCCACGCGACCGACCAGGAGTGCATCGACGTACTGCGATCGGTGAACCTCACCGAGGTGCTCGAGCGAAACGAACTCGGCCTCGAGGCCCCGGTCGGCGAAGACGGGGTCATGCTCTCGGGCGGGGAGCGGCAGCGGCTCGCCATCGCCCGGGCGCTGCTCGCGGCAGCGCCCATCCTGTTGCTGGATGAATCGACCTCCTCCCTGGACGGCCTCAACGAGCAGTTGCTGCGCGAGGCTATCGATGCCGTGGCCGAAAACCGCACGCTCATCGTGATTGCGCACAGGTTGTCGACCGTGGTCGACTCAGACCAGATCGTCGTGCTCGACCATGGGAGGGTCGTCGGTATCGGCACCCACTCCGAGCTCGTGCAGACCACCCCGCTCTACAAGCAGCTCGCGAAGCACCAGCTGCTGGTCTAGTTGGACAGCTTTCGCCGGCAATCGGCGAGGTGTACCGTTCGACCATGACCGAAGGTACGAAAGACAGCCCGTGGGAGCTAGTGACGGCTCCCGGCAGCTCGAGCTACACGATGTTCATCGAGGGCGATGAACTGGTCTGCCAGGTCGGATCCACGACACTGAAATACCAGGCGCGAGCCATCGACGACCTCACCGCGTGGCTCGGGGAGCAAGGCGATTGGGTGCCGCTGGGTGCCGCCGATGAGAGCAAGTCCCCCGCTGACGGAACCGTCGAGGCATGGGGCAGGTCGGAATCAAACCCGGTCGGCGGCTGGTACGGGCTGCGCAAGGGCTACCGCGGTCGCTTCGGGATGTACCTTCCGCCGCTGCTGGAAAAACTGGGCAAGGCCGAGCTCACGCACGACGCGCGCAACAACAGCATGCGCGCGCTCTAGGCCAGGGCGTACATCGCGACGGCCGCCGTGGCGGCGACATTCAGCGAGTCGATCCCGTGTGCCATCGGGATCTTCACGACGGAGTCGGCCGCGGCAATCGCCTCCGGCGTGAGCCCCTCCCCCTCTGCGCCGAGCACTAGGGCAATGCGGTCGGTGGCCGTCGCTGCGAACTCCCGCAGCGACACCGCCTCCGGGCTGAGGGCGAGGGCCGCGATGTGGAACCCCTGGAGCTGCTCGCGCGCCTCGGCCCACGGCCCGATCCTGGTCCACGGAACCTGCAGCACTGTGCCCATCGACACCCGGATCGCCCGCCGATAGAACGGATCAGAGCATCGTGCCGTGACCAGCACAGCGTCTGCACCGATCCCGGCGACCGAGCGGAAGATAGCGCCAACGTTTGTCGGGTCGGCCACGTTCTCGAGGATCACCACTCGCCGCGCGCTCGCCAGAAGCTGCTCGACCGGCGGCAGCGCTGGCCTGTGCATTGACGCGATGAGTCCTCGGTGCAGCAGGTACCCGGTGAGCTGCTCGAGCAACTCCGGCGGGCCCGAGAACACGGGAACATCCGGCCCGACCAGCGCGACCGCCTCATCCACCGTGTTGCCGAGCGCCAACACGGAGCGCGGTCGGTGTCCGGCTGCCAGCGCTCGCTCGAGCACCAGCGCGGACTCCGCAATGTAGAGCCCGTGCTCAGTGCCCTGCGCTTTCTTGAGCGCGACATCCGTCTGGTGTGAAAAGTCTTTGAGCCTCGGATCTGACAGATCCGAAATGGGAATGACCGGCACGGCTATCCGAGACTGTGAGTATCGAACAGGATGACCGTGCGACCCTGCGCGTCGACCCCCTGTGCCGCGGCCGCTGTGCTGCCCGCCACCTGCCTGAAGCGCGACCAGTAGCGCACGTCGCTGAGCTCGGCGTCGTCAACAGCGGGGACGAGTCCCGGCTGGGGCTCCTCGAGCGCGTCGTAGCCGGTGGAAAGCGTGAATTGCGCACCCTCGGGCAGGATGATCTCTGCCCGGAATTCGGGCGTGGCTGACGATTCGCGTGAGAACCCGCTCACGACCTCGGTGCCCTCCGGGAAGTCGAGCCCGCTGAGAGACTCGACACTGTTCAGCGACAGTTCGGTGCATGATGCCCAGGTGATGCGACACAGTCCCGCTTCGGTCTGTGCGAAACCACCGACCACCGTCGTGCCGGCGGCGACGATTCCGCCGATGACGAGGCCAGCGAGCACCAGCGAGACGGCGAGACGCAGACCCTGACCTCTCGTGCGGAGAGGTTCGACCTCGTGCGGCTCGCCGAGTGGTTCGAACGAGTCGCTGTCGTCGGTGCGCTCAGCCACCGTTCAACCCCAGTGGTGACTCCACGACGATGGCCCCGCCGGAGGCAAGCCTCTCCAGGGCAGCGTCGCTCGACTGCGGTGCGACCCCGGCGATGAGGTCCGTGAGCACGCGGACGTCGTATCCGGCGGCCAGCGCGTCGACGGCCGAGGCCAGCACGCAGTAGTCCGTGGCGATCCCGACCACATCGATGTCGGTCACGTTCAGGCGCTCGAGCGCATCCTGAACCGTCTCGCCGCCCTCGGTGGACCCCTCGAAAATCGAGTAGGCGGGCTCCCCCTGCCCCTTACGCACGTGGATGACGCCAGGGGCGGCCGTGAGCGCAGGCTCGAGGGCTTCGTGGTAGCTGGCTCCGATGGTGCCAGCAACGCAATGCACCGGCCAGCTGTCGACGAAATCCGGTGTTGCGCTGAAATGCCCGCCGTTGTCGTTATCGCCATCGTGCCAGTCGCGGGATGCGAAGACGTGATCGTAGCGACCGGGATGCTCCAGCAGCAGCCGCGCGATGCCAGCAGCTACCGCTCCCCCGCCAGCGACACCGAGCGCCCCGCCCTCCGTGAAATCGTTCTGCACATCGATGATGAAAAGCGCCGAGGTCACGTCATCCGCTCCCGGTCAGTTGTTGCTCAGGTTGTTACCGCAGTCGTACACCGCGGCAACGAGGGAATCGAGAGCCTCACGGGTATCGAACGAAATGGCGTCACCGAGGCCATAGAAGGCAAACGTCAGGGCAATACCGTCGGACGCTGTGACAGTTCCCGCCAGCGATCGCTCGTGATAGATCCAGCCGGACTTGGCGAGCGTTGCCGCCCCGGCAGTGGCGTTATCGCCGGTGAACCTGTCTGACAGGTCGCCCGAGTCGCCGCCCACCGGCAAACCGTCATGGACGGCACCGAGTCCGGCATCTCCCGCCCGGACCTTGACCATCAGCTGCGCGACAAACGCCGGCGGTACCGCGTTGTTGGCGCTCACGCCCGAGCCGTCCTTGATGACGAGCACATCGGTGCCGGTCATCCCGAGGCCAGCAAGCGTCCCGCGTACGACCTCCTGCACCGACGAAGACGAACCACCGAGGCCCTTTTTGAGCGAGCTTGCCCGCACCAGCATCTCGGCCAGGGCGTTGTCGCTGGTCATCAGCATCTGGCTGACGAGTGTCGCCACAGGTTGCGACGACACCTCGGCGAGCACGGTCGACCCGTTCGCCGTTCCGTTGGACAGCACAACATCGGTGAGACCCGCAGCAGCGACGAAAGCCTCGCCGGCCCTGGTGACCGGGTCGTCCCCTCGAGGGCTGATGAGCCTCGTGGGGTCGGCCCTGTCACCGTCCACCATGAGAGCCGTAACAAAAGGCTGGTAGCCCTCGGTGCGCTCCGAAACCGGCCACGACGGGTCCCAGTTGTCAGCCGGGTCCCAGAGGGAAGCGTCAAGGATGACGCTGGTGATGGGCACGTCGGGGTGCGCGATCGTGTACTTCTCCATCGCAGCGGTCGCTAGGTCCGACAGCAGCGGTGCGTCGTCGTAGACGCTATTTGAGGTCGTCGATAGCGTCGCATCCCCGCCACCCACCAGCACGATCGAACCGGGGGCGGTGCCATCCATAACTTTCGTCGACAGTGTTGCGCCGGGGCCGAGCGTCGCGATGGCAGTGGCGGCAGTCAGCAATTGGAGTACACCTGCGGGACTCTGCGGTGATGCCCCGGACCGGTCAAAAAGCAGTTCACCGGTGGTAGCCGAAATCACGGATGCGGCGAGATTCCCCAAATCCGGATCCGCGGCCGCCCCGCTCACCGAACACGTGCGCAGGCGACTCGCCGGGGACAGTCCGGCGGGTTGCACCCGGCCGGGTTTCGCCGTCGAGGTGCTCGTCGGGGTGACCACAACCGCCGTGGGTGCGGATGACGATGCCAACCCCAGCGACAACGCTGCGGTGGCAAGAAGCAGGAACACCACGGCGAGCGCCGAGACCAGCCAGACGGTCGGGTTCTTCGCTATCAGAGCCCTCAGGTTCCAGCCGGATTCAGCCGAAGGCTGCTGCACGTCGCTCATCGGTCAATGATACCGAGAGCGACCGAGTCGCTCGTAGCTCTAGCAGGTGGTCCAGCGCGCGGCGGCCCTGACGAACGACACGGGCTCGTCGATTCCACCATGCGACATCGCGAATGCGATGCAGGCGCCGGCGATGCTGGAGCCTGGACGATACAACGAGGCACGATGCGAGGTCGAGTTCCACCACTTCTGGGCGACGGTTGCTCCGGTGTTGCCCGAACCGCCCGCGAGGTTTCCGTCACAGCCGGTGCTCGGCACACCGTCGCTGCGCACCGAACCGATGTGGCCCCAGGCGTCAAGAGGGTCAGGGCTGGGCGACTCGGCCATCCAGAACAGTCGTGCCTCCATGCAGGAGTCGTAGCGGAAGTTCGAGTAGGAAATCGGTTCGAGGCAGTTCGCGATCCTCGTCGCGTTGTACTGGTATGCGAAAGAGGCGAGGTCGTCAGAGGTGGTGCCTGCAACACCCTGGGCCGAAACCGCGGCGGGTGCGGCCCCGACGGTGCCACTCACATCGCTGGTGCAGGCTGAGCTCTGCGAAGAGCCTCCGATCAGCGCGACCGACTTGGGCACGGCCGTTGGCTTCAGGCTCTCCCACTCGCGGCTGGCAACTCCAACGGACGCGGCGACACTCTGGAGCACAGGCTCGTCGATCACCTGCGTGGTTGTGGCTATCTCGATACGAGGCGCGGCGGAGATGGATGATCCTGCCGGAACCGGCACGGCAGCTAGCGGTGGCGCTGTAGCACCGGCGTCTGCGACGACCGACGTGCTCAGTCCGGAACCCGCTCCACCGAAGAACGGCAAGACGAGAACCAGGACGGTCGCGAAGACCGTCGAAATGAACGCAGTTTTTTTCATGGTGTGTACCCCCGTACCACAGCGGCACAACCCCCAAAAACGTGTGCCTGCGTAAAAGCTATGTGGTGCGGCAGGGCTGTGGCAAGCACAGAGGGACGTATTCGACCTGTCGACCCCCGCATTGGGGGCGATTCGTTGCCGGGGTGCCCCACACATGG
The DNA here is from genome assembly GCF_030063305.1 of Salinibacterium sp. G-O1. Taxonomy (GTDB): domain Bacteria; phylum Actinomycetota; class Actinomycetes; order Actinomycetales; family Microbacteriaceae; genus Rhodoglobus. Next base: position 700,055 of record NZ_JASISV010000001.1, on the reverse strand, counting down.
GGGACAGAATTCGGAGCCGCCTGTCAGAATCGAACTGACGACCTTCTCATTACGAGTGAGATGCTCTACCGACTGAGCTAAGGCGGCGGGCCCGGGTTACCCGAGGCACAGCATGAGAGCCTAGCCGAGATTTGGGGCGGCTACGACACTCAGGCGCGAGGCGAGGCGAAGAGTGTCTTCAATTCCGTGAAAGCTTCGGTGAGCCGCTCGGAGAGTTTCGCGGGCGATTCCCCGTTTGCCCAGCAGGTCCAGGCGTGACGCATGGCTCCGAACGACACGAGCGTGATGAGTCTCGCCCTCTCGCCGAGGCGGATGGGATCGGCCGCCAGCGTCGGGTCGTCGGCACCCAGCCTGCGGGCGATGACCGCCGCGACCTGCTCCTCGAACTTGCGCATCGTGGCCATGCGCATCGCGAAAAGGTGGGGGTATTGCTTCAGCAGGGCATGGCGCCTCTGCATCATCTCGACATCATTGGTGATGGATTCGCCGGCGCTGATCAGCAGTCGCGTGATGTCGTCAAGGAAGCTCCCAGGTGTGCCGCCGTTCACGAATTCCTCGACCTGGCCGCCCGACGGGAGCTCGGGCGGATTACCCAGCAGTGCTTCCTCTTTTGACGCGAAGTAGTTGAAGAAAGTGCGCGGTGAGACGTCGGCGACTCGGCTGATCTCGTCCACCGTGACGCCGTCCAGTCCACGCTCAACGACGAGATCAAGCACCGCGAGCTGGATGGCCCTTCGGGTGGCGAGACGTTTTCGTTCGCGCAGGCCCGGCGTCGCAGTATCCGTCGTCATGCCTTTATTATTGCACGGAGTGCAATTTTGCGCGGACGGGGCGGGTCAACATTGGGGGTCAGTCGCCGGCACAGTCCCGTCGATGAGGAAATCGTCTACCGCTTTATTCACGCAGTCATTGGACTTGTTGTACGCCGTGTGGCCTTCTCCGTCGTAGGTGACGAGGTGGCCGTTCTCAAGAGTGTTGGCAACGGTTTCTGCCCAGGAATACGGGGTCGCTGGGTCGTTCGTGGTTCCCACCACAAGGATGTCGGCAGAGCCGGGAGCCACGATCGGAGCGCGGTCGCGCTTCGACGGAACCGGCCAATTCGGGCATCCCGTGCCACCCCACGACATCTGCGGACCAAATACGGGGGCGAGCTTCTTCAGCTCAGCCGCCTCTGAGCGCATCTGCGCCACATCCCCGCCGCCGTGAGCGTCCAGGCAGTTGATGCTGATGAAAGCCTCAGTCTGGTTGCTGTCATACTCGCCGTTCGCATCACGACCGTTGTACGCGTCGGCCAGCTGGAAAGCGAAGCTGGCATCGCCCTCGAAGACGGTGCTGAACAGCTCGCGTAACGAACCCCAGTTGCCCGCGTTGTACAGGGGCAGGATGATCGCGGTGAACATCGCGCTGCTGCCCAGTTGACGGCCATCGTCGTTAGCGATCGGACTGACGTCGAGGCTGTCGAGCAGGGCGCGAATCGTGGTCAGCGAGGAGTCAACCGACCCCGTAAATGGGCAATCTTTTGCCGAGTCGCAATCTTTCAGGAACGCCCGAAGTGCGCTCTCGAAGCCCTGCGCCTGGGTGGCCGTGCCCTCGAAATCATCTGAGGCCGGATCGACCGCGCCGTCGAGCACGAGCCTGCCGGTCTTGTCGGGGAACAGCTCGGCGTACACCTGCCCGAGCAGCGTTCCGTACGAGAATCCGAGGTAGTTGAGCGTCGTGTCCCCCAGGATCGCCCTCAGCATGTCCAGATCGCGGGCGGCGCTCGGGGTGTCGACGTTGCCGAGCAACGGTCCCGTCAACTCGAGACAACGATTGCCGAAAGCCGTGGTCGACGCGGTGGCCGCAGCGATCCATTCGTCTGAGCCGGGCATGCCGGGAAGAATTCCGTAAATGTATTCGTCGAGTTCGGCGGGGTCGGTGTAGCACGTCACCGGCGTCGACCGGTTGACTCCTCGAGGGTCGAAGCCGACGATATCGAACCGGGATTGAAGCTTGTCGTCGGTGGCGTAGTCGACGCTGTCTTTCACGAAGTCGTAGCCTGAACCCCCGGGCCCGCCCGGATTGACCAAGAGCGACCCAATCCGGTCTGAGGATGTCGTTGGCTGGCGCACGAGCGCGAGCTCGATGGAGTCACCGCTCGGGTCGCTCCAGTCGAGCGGGGCCTCTGCGGTGGAGCACTGCATGCCGCCGTCGCAGTTGGACCACGACAGGATCTGCGTGTAGAACGGTTCGAGTTCCGGCGCAACATCTTCGCCGGTGGGCGTCGACGTCGTGTTCGCGGCGGGCGGGAGGAACCACGAGACACAGCCGCTCAAGGTCAGCGTGACGACCAGCGCCACAGCGAGTGCTGTGACTGGGCGCCGCCTCAACCCCGGCTCCCGCGGATCGCGGTGACGAGCATCGCCTCGAGCGCGAGGGCCGGAGGCACGTTGCTCTCGATGCGCTCGCGGGCCGTCGCGATGGCATCCATGGTCGCCAGCGTATCGACGGCGGTGCACGATGCACTGGCGGCCTCGAGCCTCGGGAGAATTCGAACGTTGATCGGCTCCCCCGGCACACCGAGCTGCAGCAGCAGGATGTCGCGATAGAGGGTGAGCAGGTCGACCATGATGCGATCGATTCCGTCGCGAAGACTGCGTGTTGCCCGTCTCTTCTGGTCTTCATCGAGGTTCTTGAGCTGGCTACGCAGCGCGGGAGGTATCGTGCCGCCCGGTTCGATACCGAGTGACCGCAACGCCGAGTTGCGTTCCTCTGAGTCGCGCTGTTCCGTGATCGCCACGGCGTCGGCCTTGGCCAGATCGACCATCGAGGCCGCGGCCATGACGGCACCCGACACCGAGCGGATGCCCAGCGCGACATCCAGCGTGCGCTCGCGTCGTTCACGCGCCTCGGCGTTCGTGGCGAGCCGGTGGGCCATACCGATGTGCGACTGGGCCTCACGGGCGGCGCGGGTCGCGGTCGCGGCATCCACTCCGTCGCGACGCTCGAGCAGAGCGGCAACCTCGGCGATATCCGGCACCCGCAGACGAACGGTGCGCACGCGCGACCTGATCGTCGGGATGAGGTCGGCTTCGCTCGGAGCACAGAGGATCCACACGGTGCGGGGCGGCGGCTCTTCGAGTGCCTTGAGAAGCACATTCGAGGTTCGCTCCGCCATGCGGTCAGCGTCTTCGATGATCATGACGCGGTAGCGCCCCACCGAGGGTGAGAACTGTGACGTGGCGACAAGCGCCCGAACCTCTTCGATCGCGATGATCACGCGTTCGGTGCTCAGCACACCGAGATCGGGGTGCGTGCGTGCGGCCACCTGTCGAGCGGCGGCGGCGTCACCCTCGGGATCGCCGGGGCTCAGCAGCGCTGTCGCGAAAGCGTAGGCGAGGTTGGACCGGCCAGACCCGGGCGGCCCAGTGATGAGCCAAGAATGGGTCATCGACGAGTCACCTGACCCACCGATCGCCGACGCTGAAGCCGCTGCCTCGACTATCGCAATAGCCTCAGCCTGCCCTGTCAACTCGTCCCAGACCGCCATGGGCCAAGCCTAAGCGCTGCGCCCGACAGCAGACTGCGGCGGATGCCGGTTGCCGCAGCTCCCGTCAGTTCGAGAGCAGCGCCTCGACCCTGGCGCGAATCGCATCCGAGATGGCCTCGACGGTGTCCCTGGCATCCAACACGAGGAATCGCTCGGGCTCGACCGCCGCCAGTTCGAGATAGCCGGCGCGCACACGCCCGTGGAATTCCGTCGCCTCGGCCTCGAGTCGGTCGTAGCGCGTGCGTGAGTCGGCCAGGCGGCCCTTGCCAGCGTCCTCATGCAGGTCGAGAAGCACGGTCAGGTCGGGCAGCAGCCCTTCCGTTGCCCACAGCGACACCTCACGCACCTCATCACCGCCGAGAACGCGGCCAGCGCCCTGGTACGCGACCGAGGAGTCGAGGTAGCGATCCTGCACCACGATGTCACCTCGCTCGAGAGCGGGGCGCACCTTCGTGGCGATGTTGTGGGCCCTGTCTGCGGCGTAGATGAGCGCTTCGGCCCGCGGAGCGATCTCCCCGCGCCGGTGCAGCACGATCTCGCGCAGTTCGAGGCCAAGGTCGGTTCCGCCCGGTTCACGTGAGACCACGACTGTACGCCCGGACTGCTCGAGCCATTCCACCAGAATCCGAGACTGCGTTGATTTGCCCGACCCGTCACCACCCTCAAGTGTGATGAATAGCCCGGCCACTATTCGGCCGGAGCTGGGGCAGGGGCCGGCGGTGAAGCGGTCTTCTTCGCTGCCGGTTTGCGAGCGGCCGGCTTCTTGGCGGCGGTGTCGCCGCCCGCAGCCTTCGACGCGGCTGTCGCGCGCGGTGCAGGCTTTTTGGCCGCCGGCTTTTTCGCTGCGGGCTTCTTGGCGGCGGGCTTTCTCGCGGCTGGCTTCTTGGCCGGCCCCTTGGCGCGCTTGTCGGCAAGCAGCTGAACGGCACGATCGAAGTCGATGTCTTCGATGTTCTCGCCGCGCGGGATCGTCGCATTGGTCGTGCCGTCGGTCACGTAGGCGCCGAAACGGCCATCCTTGATCTTGATCGGCTTCTCGCTGACCGGGTCTGCGTCGAATTCCTTGAGGGCACTGGATGCCGCCCGCCCGCCGTACTTCGGCTGGGCAAACAGCTCGAGGGCGCCGGCAAGATCGATCTCGAAGATCTGGTCTTCCGAGGTGAGCGAGCGGGTGTCTGTGCCCTTCTTCAGATAGGCACCGAACCGACCGTTCTGCGACAGGATCTCGGCACCACTCTCGGGGTCGACTCCCACCACGCGGGGCAGCGACAGCAGCGCGAGCGCGGTGTCGAGATCAACGGTGGCCAGATCCATCGATTTGAAGATGGATGCCGTCCGCGGCTTTACGACCGCGACCTTCTTGGCCTTCTTCTCCTTGAGCTCACCGGTCTTCTTGTCGAGCACGTATTCGGGTTCGACCGGAGGCAGCTCTGGCTCGAGCTCGGTCACGTACGGACCGAACCGTCCGTCCTTCGCCACGATTTCCTTGCCGTTCTCGGGGTTCAATCCGATCACGCGATCGCCAACCACGGGGGCGTCGATCAGCTCGCGAGCCTTCTCGGCCGTGAGCTCGTCTGGAGCGAGTTCCTGAGGGATGTTGACGCGCCGCGGGGTCTCCGGGTCGTCGCCCGGCGCCTCGAGATAGGGGCCGTACTTGCCGATGCGCAGGGTGACGTCATCCGCGATCCTGATCGAGTTGATCTCGCGCGCGTCGATCTCGCCCATGTTGTCGATAACCGTGCGCAGGCCGCGGTGCTTCTCGCTGCCGAAATAGAAACCGGTGAGCCACTCGACCCGGTCGGCCTCCCCGCCGGCGATGCGGTCGAGGTCGTCTTCCATGCCCGCGGTGAAGTCGTACTGAACCAGGTCGGCGAAGTACTCCTCGAGCAGTCGCACCACTGAGAACGCGATCCAGTTGGGCACGAGTGCCTGGCCGCGAGGCGTGACATAGCCGCGGTCGATGATCGTCGAGATGATGGATGCGTAGGTCGACGGGCGCCCAATACCCAGCTCTTCGAGAGTCTTGACGAGGCTGGCCTCGGTGTAGCGGGGAGGCGCTGAAGTCTCGTGGCCCTTGGCCTCGACCTCGACGAGAGTCAGGGACTGGCCCTCGGTGAGCGGAGGAAGTTTGGCTTCGGCCGGCTCGGCCGCCTCGTTGCGCTCCTCGTCGTGACTTTCCTCGTACGCGTGCATGAAACCGCGGAAGGTAATGATCGTGCCGGTGGCGACGAACTCGGCGATCGAACCCGCCGGGGTCGGACCCGCGCCGATGGTGATGGACGCGGTCGAGCCCTTCGCGTCGGCCATCTGCGACGCCACCGTGCGCTTCCAGATGAGGTCGTAGAGCTTGAAGTCGTTGCCACGGAGGGAAGACGCCACCTCGCTCGGAGTGCGGAACGTGTCGCCGGACGGGCGGATCGCCTCGTGCGCCTCCTGGGCATTCTTGCTCTTGCCGGAGTACACGCGCTGCTTGTCTGGAACCGTTTCGGCGCCGTACAGGCTTCGCGCCTGGTTGCGCGCAGCGTCGATCGCCTGCTGTGACAGCGTGGGTGAATCGGTACGCATATAGGTGATGTAGCCGTTTTCGTACAGCGACTGCGCCACGCTCATCGTCTGTCGCGCCGAGAACCTGAGCTTGCGCCCGGCCTCCTGCTGCAGAGTCGAGGTGGTGAACGGCGCTGCTGGACGACGCGTGTACGGCTTCGACTCGACGCTCTTGACCGTGATGGCAGTCTTCGGGTCGCGCAGTGCCTCCGCGAGAGTCTGGGCTGCCTGCTCGTCCACGATGGTGGCGTCGCCCTTGAGTACGCCCTTGTCGTCAAAGTCACGACCCGCGGCGATGCGTTTTCCGTCGAGGCGCACGAGGCGTGATTCGAACTGTTGGGGCGCCGTTTTCGGTGTGAACTGGGCGATCAGATCCCAGTATCCTGCGGTGACGAACGCGAGGCGCTCGCGTTCGCGGTCGACGACCAGCCTGGTCGCTGCCGACTGCACGCGGCCGGCGGAGAGGCCGGGGCCGACCTTGCGCCACAGCACCGGCGAGATCTCGAAACCGTAGAGACGGTCGAGGATGCGACGGGTCTCCTGCGCATCGACCAGGGCCGTGTCGAGCTCGCGGGTGTTGTCGAGCGCGTGCTTGATCGCTTCCTTGGTGATCTCGTGAAAGACCATGCGGTGCACGGGCACTTTCGGCTTCAGCTCCTGCAGCAGGTGCCACGCGATGGCCTCGCCCTCGCGGTCCTCATCAGTTGCGAGATAGAGCTCGTCGGCGCTCTTGAGCGCCCTCTTGAGGTCGGCGACGGTTTTCTTCTTCGCGTCGGAGACGACGTAGTAGGGCTCGAACCCGTTTTCGACATCGACGGAGAACTTGCCGAGTGTGCCCTTTTTGAGCTCCGGCGGCAGATTCTTCGGCTCGATGAGGTCGCGGATGTGGCCAACAGAAGACTGCACCTCGTAGCCATCGCCGAGGTACTGGGCAATCGTCTTTGCCTTTGTGGGCGACTCGACGATAACGAGTTTCTTCGTGCCGGGCACGGTACTCCTTGGGTTGGAACGAACGAGAAGGCGCAACTGCCCCCGTCAGCGACACCATACACACCCCAACCGCACTGTCACCTAATTCACAGTTGAGTCGGCGGGGCCAGCCGTCGCCGCTGCGGTCACAGAAATCCCCAGCACCATCCTCTCTGCAGTGACGGAGACGACCAGCCCATCGACCGTGCACGAGACGATGGATGCGCCGTTCGCGCCAGCGACGGCGGCCGCGGCGTCGCACGGCACGCCCGGCACTCTTCCGATGGCGGTGTCTGCCGCGGCGAGCGCCGCGGCATCCGCCGCCCCGGCAACCGTCCGTCTCGCCATGACTCCTATATAGAGAGGTGCGAGCATCATCGTGAGAGCCGTGACGGCACCGATGATCGCGACAGAAAGGATTGACCCGGCCCCGGCGTCTGAGCGCAGCACCCGCACCGTTGGTCTCCGCATTACCTGCCCCCGCCGAGTGCGCAACTGCTGGCCGCCAAGGTGAATCCTCCGATGACCCCCACGACGCCGGTCGATCGGGTCGTGAGCGTGACGCAGTCGAGCTCACCATCCGAGCGCTCGGTGACGCTGGCGCCGGGCTCCAGACGTGCGACCGTGGCGGCCGCCGAGTCGCCCCGCGCGAGGGAGCGTGCGGCGGAGGCCGCGGCATCCTGCAATCGCAATTGCTGGGCTGCCACCTGCACGCCAGACAAGCAGCAGGCGAGCAACAGGATGACCGCCGGCATCGTCACCGCGAACTCTGCGGTCACGCTGCCGCCGTCATCGCGTGCGCGTCGCCTGCCGCGAGCCCGGGCGGTCATCCCGGAATCGACAGCGCCGTGCGGATGATGTCGGTGAGCATCCCCCGCACCTCATCTGATCGCATGATCACGACCAGAAGACCTGCGAATCCCACCGCCGCCATGGTCGGACGTATAAGGCAGTATTGGGGCATGAACGATGATATCGACTCCCTCCGGAACCGCCCCGATGATCTCGCCATGGCGCTTGCTCATGAGGCGAACAACGCCTCGTACGCCGCATTCGAGAAACAGTACGACGCGAACGCGTCTAAAGACGTGTGGAGTCACGCGGGCGATGAGGCAGCGTTGGCCGTATTGCGCACTGCGGACCATGAAGCCGTGTGCAGGCTCGCCCTTATTGGCGCGCAGGCGCTAGATGCCCTCAACGAGGACGACGAAGACGAGTCATGAGTACGAAGAACCCCGCGCCGCTACGAGCCGCAATCTACGCCCGCCAATCCGTCGCCGAGCCTCTCGGGATCGACCGGCAGATCGAGGCTTGCACGGCTCTCGCCGCCTCCCGCGACTACCCCGTCGTCGAGCGCTACGTCGACGACAATGTCAGTGGATACAAGGCGCGCGGCGAGGGGACCGCGTTCGACCGGATGCTCGGGGACGCTAGGGCGGGCAAGTTCGACGTTCTAATCGTCCGCAAGCTCGACCGGCTCGGGCGCTCCCTGTCGGCTCTGGAGGCGCTCACGGCCGCCAAGGTCGCCACGGTCACCACAGACGGCGAGGTCGACCTCGCCTCCCCGTCCGGGCGGCTCATTGCCAACGTGCTTACCGCCGTCGCTCGCAACGAGAGCGAGGTCAAGGCAGAGCGTCGAGTCTTCGCCAATAGCGACCGGCGCACCAAGGGAGTCCCCACCTCGGGCCGCGTGCCATACGGCTACCGATGGGTGTCGACGAAGGAGCGGGCCGAGCGCGGCACCGTCCAGGCCTACGAGCTCGACGAGGAGCGAGCGGCGGACGTGCGGCTCATGTTCGAGCAGTTCCTCGCCGGAGTGCCGCTCGGCTCGATCGCTCGGGACCTCAACGAACGCGGACGCCGAACCCTTCCGTACAAGAATCACCCCGAGGGCGTGCCATTCCGGCCGACCACTGTCCGACGGATTCTTCTCTCCCCGTATTACGCGGCGCTCCTACCGACGCCTCCCGAGGGCGGGTGGGGAACCTACGACCAGGAAACGATCACTCGCGATCAGTGCGTCGAGGGCGCGTGGGAGGCGATCGTCGGCGAGGAGACGTGGCTCGCGGCGAAGGAGGTCCTCGGCAACGGCGGACGGCGCGACAACGGGGGCAAGGTGGCCCGGAAGTGGCTTCTCTCCGGCCTCGCCGTGTGCGGGGTCTGCTACGAGCCCGTGAGGGCCGGAGGCGGCGAGGCTGGCATCCACTCGTACCGGTGCCGCTCTATGGCGCACTTCATGAGGCGGGGCGACCCGCTGGACCGCTTCGTCGAGTCCGTCATCGTCGAGCGGCTCTCCCGCCCGGACGCCGTCGAGCTCCTCCTCGACAAGGACCGCCCCGACGCCGACGCCCTCCGGGCCGAGCGCCTCGCCCTGTCCGCCCGCCTCGACAGTGTCGTCGAGCTCGTGGCAGACGGCACCCTCACGACCGAGAACGCCCGCGCCTCGATCCGGTCGCTACGAGAGAAGCTCGCGGCGATCGACTCCCAGATGACCGAGGCGGGACGCGTCGACGTGCTCGGGGACATAGTCGACGCCGTCGACGTGGCCGCGCTCTGGGAGGGCCTCTCGCTCGCTCGGAAGCGCGCCGTCCTAGAAACCCTCATGACCGTAGTCGTCCACACTGTCGGCCAGGGAGGGCGCTCGCAGACGATGGAGCGCATGGCCTCGACGACCGACATTCTGTGGAAGGAATAGCGGCTCCCTCTACGCCCGGATGACGACGGCGCTATTCCGCGCGGGAGCCGGAACTTCCCCCTGGTTGCGGTCCGCCCAAGACGTATCGGTATGCGAGTGCGAGTGATTCAAGTGCCTTTGCGCGACCCGGTGAACGGACACCTTCCGCTTCCAGGTCTTCGGTTACTTTCGCGATCGCGGTGTAGAGCGCAGCTTCTGCCTCGTGCTTAGTTGCCATGTTGTGTCCAATCTCTCGTGGGTTGTACGCCTCACAATACGGTCGACCGCCGCCACCCTCTACGCCCGGATGACGACGGCGACCGCGAACGGACGGCGGGCGTAATTGAACGGGTCCAGATCGAGGTCAATCAGGCTCTTCCTCGGGCTCCGTGTCGGTTCGTGGGAGGTTCCGAGGGCGTGCGCGGGAGGGTCCGAGGGCGTGCGCGGGCGCTGGGGACGAATAGGGTAACGAGCCCTAGCAGTTCCCCTCCGGGTCCCGGTCCCGGTCCGAGCTCCCGAGCGGGGTCCCTTGCCTCTACAGGAGGTCTATCCAGCTTGGAATTCGTCACCTTCGACCTTGGTGATTTTGGGTCGTCGTCACCTAGGTCGTCACCTACCCGTGTAACGGTCGTCACCTTGGTCGTCACCCTCCAGATTCCGCATGTTTCCGGGAAAGTGCGGAAGAGTGCGGACGGTCGTCACCTAGGTCGTCACCCTCTCCTCCCCCCCCCTATAGGGGGAGGTGAGACGTGACGGTGACGGCACAGGCATAGAAGGGGGATCGAGGACCAAGAACAGGACCGACAACACCCTTTGTAGACAACCAACAGTTTCCGGGCTTGCCTGCTTGGTAGATAACCGAAAATCCCCGGAAAGACGGGGGTACGCAAGGTCGACACCCGCCTTTCGGTGGTACCTTGGTCTTGCTCGCCTCTGTTGAGGCGTACCGGTCCGGAATGAACACCCGTAAGAAATGCCCCCTCGGGGTGACCGTTGTAAATTCAGCTAGCCACTAGAACGGCGATCCGCAAAGGGTCCGCCATGTTCGACCGCTACCAAACCCCCTCAGAAGCAGCCGAGGGGTCCGCCTCGTCAGACAGCGACGCTGTCTCTCGCGTCGTCGACTGTGCCCCTCGACTCTCAGGCGCACAGTCCTCCCGTCTCTCGACGCTGCTCGGCGGGGGTGCTCGCTGATGTTCGACGCCGAGACGGGACGTAAAGGGGGCCTCGCCGCCGCCGCTCGCATGACGCCCGCTCAGCGGGAAGCCCGGAGCGCGAAAGCGAACGCGGCTAAGCGAGCCAAGCTGGAAAAGGAGGAGCCCTTCCGGGCCGACTTCATCGCGAAGTACCGCAAGAAGGCGGCGAAGAAGGGCACCGCCCCCGAGGTTGTCGAGGAGGAGCTTAGAACCCTTGGCCTCGTCCGCCGTGGTCGCAAGGTCACCGCGACCGACTCTGGAGCCGGGCTCACCCCCGCCGACCTGGAGAGCTACTTCGAGCAAGTCGACAAGGAATGGCCGGAGCTCTCGACCACGGCACGCCGCCAACAGGCCGTGTTCCTTCTCCGCGTCGATCAGGCACGCCGGGTTAACGCGGCGTTCAACTCCCGTCCCGCCCGCCCCCCGGAGCCCACCTCGTGAGCGACGACCAACCCGTCGACGCTCTCGCGGCCTGTGACGCCCTCGCGCTTCAAGTCCTCGCCGAGGTCCCGAGCGGGGCCGACAACCTCGCCCCAGAGCGTGAGGCGCGGCTCCGGCGTCTCTTGGACGAAGCCGGTCTCTCCAGCGGTTCAGACTTCACTGTCGCGGACCTCCTCTCGGCCGCTCGTGCCCAGCAACGGGGACCGGGCGGGTCCGAGGACTACGACTCGCCCGACTTCGGTATCTCGCGCCTCATGCTCGAACTCCAGGCCGACAACCTCGTCGAGACCGCCACGAGCAAGGAGGGCGCGCTCAAGGCCCTCCGGCGCTTCGAGTCCGATCAGGTCGAGGCCGGGATCGATCGCCTGCCTGACAAGGTCGTGGCCCGAATCTGGAAGGACGCCGTAGAGGCTCGGAAGGTCCGCTCTCGCACGGCTCGCGACGAGGACAACGCGAAGCGCCTAGAGCTCGATCACAACTCGCAGCGCGACCGCCTCGCCAATGAGTCGATGGAGCGTCAGATCGCACTCCGCGAGGGTCTGCGACGCGCCCGGGCAGAAGAAGCCGCCGGTCTGCCCTCGCTCGCTTCGATGATGCTCTCCAGCGACGAGCTCGCGGATATGCCCGTCAACGAGTGGCACGTCGAGGGCATCATCCCGAAGGCGAGCACGATCATGCTCGCCGGTCACCCCGGCGCGGGCAAGACCCATCTGGCGCTCCTTGAGTCGGTCGCCGTCGCGAGCGGCGGGACGGTTCTCGGGCGCAAGGCCCAACAGGGAAAGGTCCTCTACATCGCCGGAGAGGGCGAGGCCGGTCTCGGCGCCCGGCTCCGCGCCGTCGAGGACGCATGGAAGATGACCCTCCCGGAGGGCGCTCTCACGTTTCTCACGACGGCGCCCGACTTCGGCAACTCCGCCCACGTTGAGGAGCTCGCTCGGTTCGTGACCGACAACGCGATCGACCTCATCGTCGTGGACACCCTCGCGAGGGTCTCTCCCGGGCTCGAAGAAAACAGCGCGACGAGTATGTCCGTCGTCATCGCCGCCGCCGACACGATCCGCAAGGCCCGCCGAGGCGCCTCGATTGTCCTCGTTCATCACCTCGGTAAAGGCGGCGACCTCCGAGGGAGCTCCGCCCTCCGAGGCGCAATGGACCAAATCCACAGCCTGAGCGGGGAGTCGCCCTCGATCAAGTTCGAGACGATCAAATCCAAAGACGGGGTGAGCGGGCCGATCGCGACTCTCGAAATCGTGAAGCGCGGCGACTCGGCGATCATCCAAGGCTCGGGAGGCGGCGGCACCGACGCGGCACGTCTCGCCCCGTCGGTCGAGGTCGCGCTCGGGACCTTTATCTCGGCCTTCTCAGAGGGCGGCTCCACCCGCGTCCAGTGGCGTGACCTTCTCATTGAGGGCGGCATGAACCGCAAAACGTCCTACGACGCAATGAACGCCCTCCACAAGACCGGGAAGGTCGTCCTGAACGGCTCCAGGTACACGCTCGCCCCCGGTCTCGAACTCGACGCCGACAACCTCTAACCCATCCCCAACGAAAGGCAACCCAAAATGATCCAAATTATCGACCGAGACCTCAATATCAACTACTCGGGACCCGCTCCGGCGGACGTTCCGATCCCGGCGATCAAGGAGCGCCTCCAGGCGTTCGTGGATGCCTACGACCGCACTGTCCGCAACGGGCAGGGGCTTGCCCTCGCGGAGCGGGCACTCCTTGACGCTCAGAGCGCCGACGAGGCGCGCACAGCCGCCCTCTACGAGGAAGGAAAGGACGACGCCGACCACGACCCCACTGAGCTCCAAACCCTCGCCGAGATTGAGCTCAAGAAGGCGAACGCGCGGCTCCAGCCGGGGAGGCTCGTGCTCGCTCAGGCTCACTCGGCGTTCCGGGAGTCGATCCCGGCCCACAAGGTCCAGTGGCAGAAGCTGTGCCGCAAAGACGCCGAGCTCGCCCGCGACAAGCTGGCTCTCGCGTTCCGTCAGATGCAACTCCAGTACGCCTCCCTTGAGACGAGCATGGGGGTGCTGGAGCTCCTCGCTCCCGCCGACCTCCCTTACGGGCACGTCACGGCTCAGTGGGGCGAGGGCCGGGTCCAGCTTGACGAGGCGATCCAACGCTTCGACCACGCCCTCGACGTGATCGTCAATCGGTTGCGTGCGCTGTGAGCAAGAACAAGAAGACTTCGAGCACGGTCGTCCTCGCCCCCGCCGGGGTCTCCGAGGACGGGCAGAAGGTCCTCAAGGCTCTTGTCATGCGGCGGGAGGGTCACAGCTACGAGGCGATCGGCGAGTCCCTCGGGGTATCCGGTTGGCAGGCGCAGAGCTTCGCGTCCCTGGCATACGCTCGCCTGTCCGCCGAGGCGGCCGAGGAGCTCCGGGCACAAGTCGAGGACCGCCTCGACGACGTTCTCCGCCGCCTCAACGACGACCTCCGCCTCGCGTCCTCCCAGACGATCCGAAACGGAATCTATTCACTCATTCTCAAGACCGAGGCGCAGCGCTCGAAGCTCCTCGGGCTCGACATTCCGAACGGAGCACAAGATGCCTAGAGCAATTCGACAAGACAACCCGAGAGCGGCGATCCGTAACGCGGCATGGCGGGACGAGCAGATCGAGGAGAACGCCTTCATGGGGAGCATCCTCGCCGGGGCGCGACTCGGGGTCGTCCGGGACCGCGAGCGCTACGAGGAGCTCAACCGCGACGAGCGTCTCCGGCTCCACGAGGCCGAGTGGAACCTCCGCCGGGGGGAGAAGGCTCTCCGCCGCGAGCGCGCCCTCCTCGCCAGTGGTGAGCCGATCACAGCCCCGGCCCCGTTGACCGACGCGGACGCCGTCGCGCTCGCCGGAGAGGTCCAGGCGGCGAGGCACGCGAAGCCGACCAAGCCGTCGAAGAAGATGCGGGACCGGCTGGAGAAGTGGGGGGCGAAGATCAACGCGGAGTTAGCGGCCTCGCCCTGGCGCGAGCCGGTGCTCCCCGTCCAGCCGGACACCGTCAAGGCCTTCCCGGTAGGGGGCGACACCCCGGAGCCGGAGAAGGGGCACGAGGGAGAAGTTTCCGGGCTTGCCCCGGTTTCCCCCTTCCGTCGCCAAGCCCGACGCCCTCGGGCGTGGAGCGTGTCGAGCTACTACGGCGACGACGAGGACGACGACTAGAGGCGAGCGGAACCGCCGACCAACCCACCCAACCGAATCCGAAGGAGAACACCATGAACACTACGAAGAAACAAATAGAGGCCCTCAACGAGGCACGCGAGCGTGACGATCGCGCAATGCGCCGCCTCGGTCGGCTCGCCGAAGTGGAAGCGGCACGCGAGGCCGTCAACGCCGACCCGCGCTCGGCCTCCGAGAAGCAAGTCGACTTGATCGCCCTCCGCCGCCAGAGGGCGAGCCGCCCGAGACGGGACAGCGGCCCCGCCTACGGCGACTAACGAGCTCCGGACCCCGCTTTGACGAGCCCGGGGTCCGGCCAATGTCGGCGGTCCATGCCTTGAGATGGGACCGGACCCCGACACAAGAAACCCCCTGGTAGTGGATACCGGGGGGTTTCTTCGTGCTGTGGAGAACTCGCTCGCGTGGGGACGGGTTCGGAGGATGATCGCCGGATGGACCTCGACGACCTCGACACCCCGAATTGTCCGGCTTGCCTCGTGAGGATGGAGCCGACCGGCGAACGGCTCGGGATCGCCTGGAGGTGCCCGGAGTGCGGGCTGTCGCTGGTCTAGCTGGTATCCAACGCGCCCAATTGGGGGCTAGCCTCGGAGTGGTACAGGAATAAACTGAACTATGCACGGTTCCTTCGAACAGGACGCCGAAACCTTCGCTGGGAAACGCCACCGACCAGCCACCTCACCCACAGCCACCCACGAGAAGGTGAACTCCCATGACTACAGCAGCACCATATGAAGCCTCCACGATCGCGCGTTGGTTCCTTGCTTGGGCGCGCTTCGATGAAGAAGGCGTTATTTCGAACCTCAAACTTCAAAAGCTGCTCTACTACGCCCAGGGCCACTACATTGCTAACCACGATGGGAATCCGCTGTTTGGGGACCCAATTCAGGCATGGGGCCACGGGCCTGTAGTCCCTGCGGTCTATCACGAGTTCAAAAAATTCGGCAGCAACGCTATCGAGTTCGAGGACGAGTTTGACTTCTCCAGCATCGACAGGGATACCTCGGGGTGGCTCGCAGCGGTCTGGAAGACGCACGGCGCGCGCAGCGCTTGGGCTCTTCGTGAGATGACGCACAACGAAGCTCCTTGGAAGGACACCTACCAGGACGGGGTCAGGGAGACCACAATTCCCACTGCAGCGTTGGAGCGTTATTTCGGAAGCCTTTGGTCTGAAGCGCGACCGGTCTGATCGTTGGCTCGCGGAACTGACAAAACGGCACCGTCGGTACGACCGGATTTCGGTGATCGGACCCTCCCGTACGACTCACCCCCCGATTACGAGTCGCATCATCCGACATTTTGCCTGCAGCATCTCGACCCGAAATTCGGGGTGAAACAAAGGAAGATGTCGAAGGATCAAAAGGCATCCTTTGCGGCTGTGCTTGAGTCGCTGGCGTCGATGACTTGGGCCGACATCAAAACATCCGGGAAGTACCAACTAGGTTTCGAGATGATTCCCGTCGACCAACTGAAGATGACGTTGCCCGCGGTGGTCGGCGATGACAAGAAAGTGATGGTCTTCCGCTACCACGCTAAGCACCCAATGGCAGGCGTGCGACGAGGAGCAATGCTGCACCTAATCGCCCTTGAACGCGCTTTCGGTGACCTTTACGCCCACTGAAGTACGCCCTAAACGTCCAACAGTTGCCATCGTCGCGATGGCGTACTCAGCGGTCGCCGCTCCCTCCTCATCGTGCAGCACCTTGTCGTGCAGCAGTTTCGCCAGCTTTGTCATGTGCACTTCCTGTTCTGGCCGAGCACATCGAGTCTCGCCCGATGGGCAGAGAGACCGCAGCCGCATCGACGATCTGTGCAGATCGTCGAGGGAGTGTGCGCTGGGAACGAGCAGGTGCTACTTGGTGGCGACGCCGTAGCTGACGTATTTCCACGACCGTGGTGTGATGCGATTCAGGATCCGGTCGTCGACCGCCGCCAGCGCCTGGCGTCTGACTTCGGTGGTGCCGAACATGGCCAGCACCCCATGGGAGTGAATCGTCGCCGACGAGAAACCATCCAGCAGCGCCGTCATTTGGGCCAGAGTCAGGTAGTGCCAGGACGATCCCCGGATCTTGTACGCGATCGATCGCGCAATCCGGTGGAAAATTGTGCCGCGGATGTTTTCGGCGAACAGAAGTCGTCCACCGGGCTTGAGCGCTTTCAGAATCTGAGCCATCGCCTCGGCCTGCAGCTGCCCGATGCCGCCCAGCACGGACTTGAAGATCACCACATCGAAGTGGTTCTCGTAGGGAAGTGCGGTGGCATCGACATCGCGATACTCGATGTTCTCGGTCACTCCCCATTTCTCATGGAGTGGCTCCGCCAGGAGTCGGGTGTCTGCGAGGTTGGAGCAGACAACGTGGTGCCCCCGCAGCGCCAACCAGAGCGACGGTCCTCCCGGTCCGGCGCCGATTTCGAGGCACGTGAGCGGCGACTCCGTCTGGGGAAGTGCGGTGTCCCACAGGTCCACGGCGACAGACCAGGTGCGCACATCCCAGACCAGAACGTCACGCATGAGGGTGTCGCTCGTGCTCGTGGGTGTCGCAGCCATGATTCGGCCAGAGTATCGCTCTGCCTCCCTCCGCGGCAGAAAAACTCAGAACGTGCCTGCGGTTGACGAGATGACGGTGACCAGAAGCGGGAAGACACCGAGCACCATGAATGCGGGAAGGATGCACAACCCGAGGGGCAGCATCAACGTCACCGTCAGCGTTGCCGCGTTTTCTTGTGCGTGTGCGGTGGCGACCCTGCGCTGTTCTTCTGCCTCACTGTGCAGAAGCTCGGCGGCGGGCACCCCCGCGCTTCGTGACAGTTCGAGAACTTCGTCGACACCGCTGATACCGGGAAGGGCAAAGCGCGTCACGGTTTCGTCAACGATCGCCCGCGCGCTGTCCAGGGAGCTGCCACCGCTGACGGCGATGGCCATCAGGTCGCAGCCGATGCCGGGGGTGGCATCGGTCGGTCTTGCCTTTGCCACCAGGCTTCGGTTCCACCGCAACGCAGCCGCGATGAGGATGCCGCCGACGGCGAGACAGGCCCACCCGATGGGCGTCGTGAACAGCGTGGCCAGGGTGTTGAAGCCCAGAACCATGCCAAAAAGTACCCCAACGGCGGGAAGCACGACGACCATTCGGGCCGTCGCAATCGGCCCCGCGAGCGCGACCTTCGAGTCGCGCTGCGTTTGGGCAAGGTCGCGCAGCGATTGGGAGAAGCGTTTGAGGCAGGGGGCCAGTGGCGCTCCGGCCCGAGTGGCGACTGTCCACGCTGCAGCCAGCCCACGCCACGCGCCGCTCTCGAGCGGGTCGAGCCCCGAGGCCGCCTTGGCCACAGCGTCGGCGGTTTCTGAATCACGGGCGGCCGCCACCCTCGCCGCGACGGTCGAGCCGGTGGATGCAGCGACATGGCGCCAGGCGGACGCCGGCGTTACCCCGGCCGCCAGCAACACCGCGAGCCGCTGTGTCACCGCTGCCACCTCGGCGAGCGGCACGGGCGATTGCGGTCCTCTGGCAGAGCGCAGCCTCACGCGGATTCCACAACAACCAGCCGGTCACGGTCATCGAGCAATAACGTGCCCACCTGAACGAGCCTGCGCACCCCGGCGTGGCGCTCGAGGTGCAGCACGCAGCCGATGGCACTGACAGCCTGGCGCGCCACGGCGGTCGCGCTCAGCTCGGCGAGCGCGCCCAACGCCTCGAGCCTGGCCGGAACGTCGGCCAGGGAGTTGGCGTGAAGGGTTCCTGCGCCACCATCATGCCCGGTGTTGAGCGCTCCCAGTAGCTCGCGAATCTCAGCGCCGCGACATTCGCCCAGCACCAGCCGGTCCGGGCGCATCCGCAGCGCTTCTCGAAGCAGTCTGGCGAGCCCCACTCCCCCGGCCCCCTCGATGTTCGCCTGTCTCGCCTCGAGACACAGGAAGTGTGGATGCCGCACCCTCAGCTCGCTGACATCCTCGATCGCCACGATGCGCTCGGTGACCGCGGCCTCGCCCAGAAGGGCAGAGAGCAGGGTTGTTTTGCCGCTGCCCCCGGCGCCGGTGATCAGCAGGTTCTTACGCCCAGCGACCAGAGCGCGCACGACCGAGGCCGGCACCTGTTCGAAGAAACCCGCAGCCTCCAGCTCGTCGAGCGACAGCGGCCGCTCCCGCGGAATGCGAATAGACAGCAGCGTTCCCTGGGGAGAGATCGGGGGCAGAACGGCGTGAACCCTGATCCCGTCATGGATGCGGGTGTCGACACACGGGCTGGACTCGTCGATGTGACGCCCGCCGAGACCGACGAGGCGCACGGCGAACTCCCGCAACTCGGACTCGAGCAAACCCATCGTCGGTTGCCTCTCCAACCCGCCGCCGCGGTCTGCCCAGACCGCGCTGGCGCCGTTGACGAACACGTCGGTGACAGCAGGATCTGCGAGTAGCCCCTCGAGGGGACCGAAATCGGCGATGCCGGGCCGTGCTGCCGTGATCGCAGGAACTCCGGGACGCGTCGCTACGAAGGGGGCCGTCACCTGGTCGTAGGACATGCCAGCACGGTAATCGTGTGGGGCACCCTCAAGGAGCAGGCCTGTGACAGAGGTGCAGGACGACCGGATCAGCATCCTGTGGACGACGAGAGACCGGCGACATCTGCCGCTAAAAAACTGGGCTTAAAGAGGGGCGGCGCCCATTGGGGGGAACGGGCGCCGCCACGGTAGCGCGGGATTGGGGGGAATCACTTGCGCTACCAGCCAAATGTGACTTTGGCTGTGCAATTGTATCGCAACAAGCCGGGCGCGCAATGAGAGTTTCGCTAGTATCTAGGAGTTCGCTTTTGTACACATTGTTCGCGGTTCCTGGCAGACCGTGAGATCGACGAGGATCTGATGTCCACCAATTCGATTGACAGCCTGCTCCAAGAGACCCGCCGCTTCCCGCCAAGCGCTGAATTTGCTGCGGCCTCGGTGACCAGCCCCGCCATCTATGACGACGCCAGGGAAGACCGGGTTTCGTTCTGGGCCGATCAGGCCAGAGAGCTGCTGCACTGGCACAAACCTTTTACCGAGACCCTGGATTGGTCTAACCCACCGGTGGCCCGCTGGTTTGGCGACGGGGAACTCAACGTCGCGTACAACTGCCTCGACCGCCATGTCATCGCGGGCAACGGCGACCGCGTGGCCATCCACTGGGAGGGTGAGCCCGGCGACAGCCGCAGCTACACCTATTCCGAGCTGACCGCCGAGGTGAAGCGCGCCGCCAATGCGATCGCCGCGCTCGGCATCGGCCAGGGCGATCGCGTCGCTGTGTACATGCCCGTCATCCCGGAAGCTGTCATTGCGATGCTCGCCATCGCCAGGCTCGGCGCAGTCCATTCCGTCGTGTTCGGAGGATTCAGCTCCGAAAGCCTGCGCAGCCGAATCGACGACGCCAGCGCCAAGCTCGTGATCACCGCTGACGGCGGCTGGCGCAAGGGCAAGGTGTTCCCGCTGAAGGCTGCTGTCGACGGCGCGCTCGAGAACGGCACATCCACCGTCACCAACGTGCTTGTCGTGAAGCGCGGCGATAACGATGTGGAATGGACGGAGGGTCGCGACCTGTGGTGGCACGACGAGCTGGCCAAGGCCGACGCCGAGCACGAAGCACAGGGGTTCGAGGCTGAGAATCCGTTATTCGTGCTTTACACCTCGGGCACGACCGGCAAGCCGAAGGGCATCCTGCACACCAGTGGGGGTTACCTGACGCAGGTCGCCTCCACCCACCGCAACGTCTTCGATCTTCATCCCGAGTCTGACGTCTACTGGTGCACCGCAGACGTCGGCTGGATCACCGGCCATAGCTACGTCGTCTACGGGCCGCTCGCGAACGGCGCGACCCAGCTGATGTACGAGGGCACCCCAGACACTCCCCACCAGGGTCGCTGGTGGGAGCTCATCGAAAAGTACAAGGTGTCGATTTTCTATACGGCGCCGACCGCGATCCGCTCGTTCATGAAGCTCGGCAGGCAGATCCCCCAGGGATTCGATCTCAGCTCGATCCGCGTGCTCGGCTCGGTGGGCGAACCCATCAATCCGGAAGCCTGGATCTGGTACCGGGATGTCATCGGTTCAGGTACCGCGCCCATCGTCGACACGTGGTGGCAGACCGAAACCGGCGGCATCATGATCTCGGCGCTGCCGGGTCTCACCACCCTCAAACCGGGTTCGGCGCAGGTTCCCATCCCCGGCGTGAAGATCGACATCCTCGGCGAGGATGGCACCAGGGTCGACCCACCCCAGGGCGGGCTGCTCGTGGTGTCCGAGCCGTGGCCCGCCATGCTGCGCGGCATCTGGGGTGACCCCGAGCGCTTCAGGGAAACCTACTGGTCGCGATTCTCGAAGGATGGCAACTGGAAGTATTTCGCCGGCGATGGCGCGCATGTCGACTCCGACGGCGACATCGTGTTGCTCGGTCGCGTTGATGATGTGATGAACGTCTCGGGTCACCGGCTCTCGACGCAGGAGATCGAGTCTGCCCTGGTGTCGCACCACATGGTCGCCGAGGCGGCCGTGGTGGGTGCTGCCGACGAGGCGACCGGCCAGGCTGTTGTCGCGTTCGTCATCATCAAGTCGCAGCAGGCTGCTGACCACACGGTGGATGAAGCATCCGCCCTGCTGCGCACTCACGTTGCACAGCAGATCGGGGCCATCGCCAGGCCACGACAGGTGTTCATCGTGTCTGAGCTGCCGAAAACCCGCTCAGGCAAGATCATGCGGAGGCTGCTTCAGGACGTCGCCGAGGGCCGCGAGATCGGCGATACGACGACGCTCGCAGACACCTCGGTGATGCAGATCATCTCCGACAAGATGAAATGACCTTATAGTTTCAGCAGCCTGTCCCCGATGAGCCGTTCGGCGGTGTCAAGATCGCTGAACGGCACCCGCTCGTCGCCAATGATCTGGTACGGCTCGTGCCCTTTGCCCTGGAGCAGCACGACGTCGTCCGGGCCGGCGGCATCGATCGCGTAGGCGATCGCGGTCGCGCGGTCACGAATTTCAACGACACGCTCGGGATGCTCGAAACCCTTGCGGATGTCGTCAAGGATGCGGTCACCGTCCTCGAAGTGGACGTCGTCATCCGTCACGATCACGAGGTCGGAGCCGGCCTCAACGATTCGGGCCATCTCGGGGCGCTTGCCGGGATCTCGATCCCCGGTTGCACCGAAGACCGTCACGATGCGCGAGTGGCCAGACTCCCGCAGCGCGGTGACAGCCTGCTGCACCGCGTCAGGGGTGTGACCGGCGTCAACGACCACGAGGGGCAGCAACGGCGACGGCTGAATACGGGTCATCCGGCCCACCACCGGTGTGAGCGGGCCCAGCAGCCCGGCGATGACCGACGGAGCCGCCCCCTGGGCGTACAGCACGCCGGCGACAGCGAGCAGGTTGTCGACGTTGAACCTGCCGATGAGCGAGCTCGCTACCGCGTGACGGGTCCCCTCGATTCTGAGGTCGAACCGCACTCCCTGCGTGGTGAGCTGCACGTTCTCGGCCGATACCGTTGCGTCGGGATGCCCGTGAGAGCTCAGCCCAATGCGGCGGATCCCTTCGGCAATCTTTCCGAAGTGTTCGAGCCCAAACGCGTCGTCGATGTTGACGACGGCGGCGATGATGCCCGGCAGTGTGAAGATTTTCGCCTTCTGGCGGGCGTACTCCTCCATCGTGCCGTGATAGTCGAGGTGATCCCTGGTGAAGTTCGTGAAGGCGACGATGTCGAACTCCACCGCATCGACCCTGCCCTGCTCGAGGGCATGGGAGCTCACTTCCATGGCGACATCCTGAACGCCCCTCGCGACGAAGTCTGCGAGAAATTGATGCACGGTCGACACCTGCGGCGTCGTCATACCCATGTTGATCCTTGGATCGCCGGTGACCCCGGCACCCAGCGTTCCGATGGTCGCCGACTCGGTTCCGAGCGCCTTCCAGGCCTGGGTGAGCAGATGCGCGGTCGAAGTCTTGCCGTTTGTGCCGGTGATGCCCACCATGGTCATTGCCCGAGAGGGATGCCCGCTGAAGTCGTCGGCCATCCGGCCCAGCACTGTCTTCAGCTCTGCCACGCCGTACACGTGCTCAGGAAGCTCGCTCGTCGCCTCCGTCGCATCCACCAGCACGGCAGAGGCGCCACGGTCCAGCGCGTCGCGCACCCACGGCAAGGCCGGAGCGCCCGGGCGCCCGAGCGCGACGAAGATGTCGCCCGGCTCGAGAGTCCGGCTGTCCTGCACGAGTCGACGCCCACGAATGGTGACGCCAGCGAGCGCGTCGTCGTAGCGGCTCAGATCAAGATCGTGCGCCGTTGCACTGGATCCGGCCTGGCCGTCTGACCAGACCTCGGTCACGCGAACTCGAACAGGAACTCGACCTCGACCGGGGCGTCGAGCGGAAGGACGGCAACCCCGACGGCGCTGCGCGCATGGATGCCAGCATCACCGAAGATCTCACCGAGCAGTTCTGACGCGCCGTTGATGACGCCCGGCTGGCCGGTGAACGAGGGGTCGGATGCCACGAAACCGACGACTTTCACCACACGGGTGATCCTGTCGAGCGAACCGAGCACACTCTGGGCCGCAGCGAGTCCGTTCAGCACGCAGATGCGCGCCAGAGACTTCGCCGTCTCGGCGTCCACCTCGGCGCCGACCTTGCCCGTTACCGCCACTTTCCCGTCGACCGAGGGCAGCTGGCCTGAGGTGAACACGAGGTTTCCCGAGATCACTGCCGGCACGTATGCCGCGACAGGTTTGGCTACGGCTGGGATGGTGATGGCGAGTTCGGCGAGCCGATCATCCAACTGTGACATCAGATTTCTTCTTTCTGTCGCTTCAAATAGGCGACCAGTCCACCTTCGGGTCCGGTCACCACCTGCACAAGCTCCCACCCCTCTGAGCCCCAGTTATTGAGGATCGCGGAGGTGTTGTGGATGATGAGCGGCGTCGTGAGGTACTCCCACTGGGGCATTTGTCGGCTTCCGTTCAGCTTCTAATACGGGATCGTCCCGTACCCTAATTCTATGTCTGCCCAAAACCCCCCCCGTAGAGGCGTCGTTTCCGGTATTGCCGGACTCCTCGGCTTCAGCGTCCTCTCCGGAATCCTCGTAACCGTCATGGTTGCCCCGGCGATCGCCGTCACTGGTGTGACCGCCTCCAGCACCATCGGCGTTTTCGACAGCCTGCCCGAATACATCAACATCGGTCAGCAGTCGCAGCGCAACGAGATCTACGCGACCTACACGGGCGAAGGCAACGTCAACGGAACGACGCTGATCGCGACCATCTACGACCAGAACCGCGAAGAGGTCGGCTACGACGAGATCTCGAAATTCGCTCTGGACGCCACGGTCGATGGTGAAGACGCCCGCTTCTTCGAGCACGGGGGCGTCGATGTGTCATCCGTGGTCAGGGCAGCGCTTGCCAACCTGAGCTCAGGCCAGGTCGAGAGTGGGGCATCCACGCTGTCGATGCAGCTCGTCAAAAACATCGGTACCGCTGAGGCAGAGAACCTGCCCACGCAGGAGGAGCGCGACGCCGCCTACGAGAAGTCGAAGGAAGAATCGTTCGACCGCAAGCTGAAAGAGATGAAGCAGGCGATCGGGCTCGAGAAGAAGTACACGAAGAAGGAAATTCTCACCGCGTACCTCAACATCGCGAACTTCGGCAATGCGACTTACGGGATTCAGGCGGCATCGCAGCGCTACTACAGCATCAACGCCAGCGATCTGAACATCGCTCAGGCGGCCAGCCTCGTCGCCATCGTGCAATATCCGAACGTGCGAAATCTCGGTGACCCCGAAAACTTCCAGGCGAATAAAGACCGACGTGACTACATCATCAATTCCATGTACGGCGCAGGAAACATCACTGCGGCCGAACGGGATGAGGCGATCGCCACTCCGGTCGACGAAACGACCATCAACCCGAAGCCGGCCGTAAACGGCTGTATCGCCGCCAACGACTACGCCAAGTTCTTCTGCGACTACGTTGTCAAGAGCGTGGGCGATTTCGAATTCCTCGGCAACAATGCCGCGGAGCGCAATGCCAACTGGAAGGTTGGTGGCTACAAGCTGTACACCACCCTCGACTTGGATGTGCAAATTCCGGCGCAGAATGCGACATGGACCTACGCTCCCAACACCGAGACCGGCTTCGAACTCGGCAGTGCAACGTCGACCGTGCAGCCCAACACCGGTCGGGTTCTGGTGATGACGCAGAACAAGCTCTTCGACGACACCGCGGAGGGCGCCGGCTCGATCGCAACGGCAGTCAACTTCAACACGAGCTACGAATACGGTGGATCTTCCGGATTCCAGCCGGGCTCGACCTACAAAGTCTTCACCCTCCTCGACTGGCTCAAGGCTGGCAATGGCGTCGAGGAAAGGGTGAGCGGTAGCCCCAATTCACGTGAACCTTTTAGCTCTTACACGGCGTGTGGCGACAAGTTGAGCGGCGGG
This sequence comes from Salinibacterium sp. G-O1, assembly GCF_030063305.1. Lineage (GTDB taxonomy): Bacteria > Actinomycetota > Actinomycetes > Actinomycetales > Microbacteriaceae > Rhodoglobus. The sequence goes on along the minus strand of NZ_JASISV010000001.1, from coordinate 675,079 downwards.
ACGTTCTCCTTCAAGAACAACGCAGGCGAGGCCGGAACCTACACCGTGCGAAACGGCACCGTGAACTCGGTCAACGGTGTGTTCTTCTCCATGGCCAAGCAGCTCGACCTGTGTGATATTCGCGACGTGGCTGCGAGCCTCGGGGTCGAGCGAGCCGACGGCGACCCTCTTGAGACCAACCCGACCTCAATCATCGGAACTAACACCGTCACGCCCCTCAGCATGGCGGCTGCCTATGCTGCCATCGCTGCGAATGGCCTCTACTGCAAGCCGATCATCGTGGACAAGGTGACGATGCCGGATGGCACCTCCGTCACCGGGCAGACTCCAGACTGCCGTCAGGCCATCAGCGCGAACATCGCCGACACCGCCATTGATGTGCTCAAGGGCGTCATGGTGACCGGAAACCAGGTCTACTCGAATCCTGACGACGGAATTCCGATCTTCGGAAAGACCGGAACGACCGACAGCGCAAACCACACGTGGATGGCCACCGGCACCTCAACGGCGGGCACGGTCGTCTGGGTCGGGAACATCTTTGGTGACTACGACATTCTCGACAGTGGGTATGCCGGAGTGTCAGGTATCCGCCTCAGGCACTACATCATGAATCCGACCGTTAGCGCGCTCAACGCCAAGTACGGCGGAGCGGACTGGCCGGCCCCAGACCCAGAGTTGATGACCGGAGGAGGACAGACCGTTCCTCCCGTTGCCGGGCTGACAGCGAGTGCGGCACGCACGATTCTCGAGGGGCTCGGATTCTCCTACGCCGATGGCGGCGCTATTGACTCCGATGTCGAAGCAGGCAGGGTCGTAGGCACAGATCCTTCCGTCGGAACCATCTCCGCCAAGGGCGTCACCATCACCGTCTACACCAGCAAGGGTAACAAGATACCGTTCCCGGACGTGGTGGGTGACGGGAAGTCGAACGACTTCAATGATGCAAAGTCCCAGGTGCAGGCCGCAGGCTACTCTTCGGTCAGCCAGCAGTGCGTCGTGCTGGCGCCGTCGTCCGGCCCCGGCCCCGTCCTGCCATCCGATCCCCGCGTGGGCAAGGTGCAATCGAGCGACCCGGCGGCGGGAGCACCGACAGTGCCAGGAACGCCCGTGACACTCGGCGTTGGCAAGGTCAGCTGCCCGTGAGTCCCACGCCCGTGAAGGTTGCTGGCGCGGCACTCGGTGTCGCCGCTGCGGCGGGTGCTGCTGCCTTCGCGTGGGGCGCACTCGTCGAACGCAACCGCTTCACCATCCGCTACGAGACGGCTGCCGTTCTCGAACCCGGTGCGCGGCCGCTCACCGTGCTGCACCTGTCAGACCTGCACATGGCGCCCTGGCAGTCACTCAAGCAGGACTGGGTTCGCTCGCTGGCGTTGCTCGAGCCCGATCTGATCGTCAACACCGGCGATAACCTCGGACACCCCGACGGGATTGACGGCGTGATCAACGCGCTCGACGTGTTCGCCGGTGTTCCCGGCGTATTCGTCAACGGATCGAATGACTACTTCGGCCCGCAACTCAAGAACCCGTTCTCCTACTTCACTGGTCCATCGAGTAAACCCTCCCGTGCCGCCAACCTCGATATTGATCGCCTCGAGGCATATTTCGAGAACCAGCTCGGCTGGCTCTCGCTGAACAACAAGGCTCGGGCCATCGAGATGCGCGGCTCACGCCTCGAATTCTTCGGGACCAACGACGCGCACCGCGGATGGGACCGACTCGACCAGCTCCCCGGCGCCATCGAGGAGATGCGCGAGAACGTGGGATGGCAGGATGAGCCCAACGGTCCCGAATCCGTGTCACTCGGCGTGACACACGCCCCATACCGGCGAGTGCTCGACTCGTTCGTCAATTACGGCGCCGAGATGATCTTCGCCGGTCACACCCACGGCGGTCAGGTTTGCATCCCCGGGCAGCCTGCGCTGGTGACGAACTGCGACATCCCTCGCGAGCAGGCAAAGGGCCTGAGCATCTGGCAGCACGCCCGCAAAGCGGCGTACCTGAACGTTAGTGCCGGCATCGGCACATCGATCTATGCACCGGTTCGCTTCGCCTGCCCGCCCGAAGCAGTGGTTGTGACTTTGACCGGCCGAGATTTCAGCTATTCTTGATGAGTCCGCGCTTCGGCGCTGGCGATCGGGGTGTGGCGCAGCTTGGTAGCGCGCTTCGTTCGGGACGAAGAGGTCGTGGGTTCAAATCCCGCTACCCCGACACATGTGATGTCTCAGGACATCGTGAAACGGCTGAACCCTCAGTGATGGGGGTTCAGCCGTTTTTTGTTGGGCGGTGCCGCTGCCGACTTTGCGCGAACTGTCGCTATCCGAGCATCCATTCCGACGGTTTGCGCAAGGTCGGCGAAGGATGGGGGTGGGGACGGAGCCGCATCGAGGCGGTTAGGCGAAGTCTGGATCCGGCGCGCTGCCGTAGCTGAACTCGGCCCTGGGGCGCCAGCCATTGTTGAGCACGCCGTCGCTCTCGTCGAGGTAACAGGATCCGCACAGTGATTCGTACGCGACATCCACCCCGTCGATCGCGACCTGGTCGCCGTCGAAGATGTAGCGATCGCCCACACGCCTCGCGTTGAAGACGGCTTTGCGTCCGCAGCGGCAGATCGTCTTCAGTTCCTCGAGGGAGTGTGCGATCTCGAGCAGTCGGCGGCTTCCCGGGAACGCCACGGTCTGAAAGTCCGTGCGGATGCCGTACGCGAGCACAGGGACGTTCTCGAGAATGGCAATTCTGAGCAGGTCGTCGACCTGGCCCTCTGTCAGAAACTGTGCCTCGTCGACGAGCAGGCAGCTCACGGTCGAGCCGGTGCGCGCGATAACCGCGGCTCGCTGGCTCTGAAACTTTTGCAGGATGTCTTCGTCTGGCGCCACAGTGAAGTCGACCGGACGAGTGACCCCCAGCCGTGAGACGATCGCTGCGTCGCCTTTCGTGTCGACCTGAGGCTTCGCCAGCAGCACGCTGTGACCACGCTCTTCGTAGTTGAATGCAGCCTGAAGTAGGGCCGTGCTCTTGCCGCTGTTCATCGCGCCGTAGCGGAAATATAGCTTGCTCATTGTCCCGTTCTGATTAGCGCAGGAAACCGTCTTCGGCTGCCCGCCTGATAAGTTCGGCCTTCTTGCTGGCCGGGCGGTCCACCTTCGAATATTTTTCCCGCACACGTCGAAGATACGTCTTTGCGGTCTCATACTGCACGTTCATCCGCTCGGCTACCTCCGGGGTACTCAGTCCCGAGGCGTAGAGCGTGAAGGCCTCCGCCTCCCCCGCACTTAGCTTGGGACGAACACGAGTGGTGGCACCGGTGGGCCGGGGACGCCAATCACGCTGGTCCGGTTCAGGCGCCACGCCCATGGCTGCGCGCGCAGCTTCCATCACCTCGCGCATCGGGAGAGTCTTAGACAGGAAGGCGACGGCCCCTGCGGCCAGGGCTCGCTCGCTCGCCTCCGGGGTATCGAGGCTCGACAGCACAATCACCTTGGCTCCGGCGGCCCGGCACGTACGAACCCGCGCTTCGATGGACACAGCCTCTTTCAGCTGGAAGTCGATAAACACGAGATCGGTGGGAAAGTTACTGCTGTGCACGAGTTGCTGCCACGTGCTCGCGCTCAACACGAGTTCAAAGTCTGGAGCGTTGGTGCCGATCCAGCTCGCCAGGGAGTCGAGGAGCACTTCGTGGTCATCGAGCACGGCGAGACGCACTCGCGGAGGCGCCTCATCCACGTCGCGTTGAAAAGGATCTGTGACTGTCATCGGGGTTTCCTTGGTGCAGAGTAAGCGCGGGAGGACAACGGATCCGCGGGCTGAATGCGGTTCACCGTGCCCCACAACGGTGCGTAATCCCACTATCGCACACGGTCTCAATCGCCCAACAGCCCACAATCGGGGTACACGGCACGGGGACAGGATGGGGGACACCAGATTTTGTCACCGCAACCCGATACACGGTCAAGGATTGATGAGCAGGGTGCGTGCCGTACGTTCGATCGTCTGCTGTGCCAGCTCGGGCTGATCGGCGAGCGTCTGACCATACGTCGGGATCATGCGCTGAAGCTCCGGACGCCAGTCGTCCATCCGTGCTGGGAAGCACTTCTCCACAAGGCCCAGCATGATGGGAACGGCAGTGGATGCACCGGGAGACGCTCCGAGAAGGCCGGCGATGCTGCCGTCCGAAGCCGCCACCACCTCGGTACCAAACTGCAGCACCCCGATCTTCTTCTTATCTTTCTTCATCACCTGCACGCGCTGGCCGGCGGTGATCGTGTACCAGTCCTCAGGCTTTGCGTTGGGATAAAACTCCTGCAGCTCCGCGAACTTAGTGGACTTCGATGCTGCGAGCTGGCTGACCAGGTATTTGACGAGGCCGAGGTTCTGAACGCCCGCGGCGACCATGGGAATCACGTTGTGCCAACGGAGCGACGCGAAAAGGTCGAAGATCGAACCGGTCTTCAGGAACTTCGGGCTTGCGCCAGCGTATGGGCCGAACATCAGGCTGCCTGCGCCATCCACGACCCGCAGATCAAGGTGCGGCACAGACATGGGGGGCGATCCGGTCGCCGCCTTGCCGTAGACCTTGGCCATGTGCCTGGCGACGATCTCGGGGTTGTCTGTGCGAAGGAATTCGCCGCTGACCGGGAATCCGCCGAATCCCCTGATCTCCTTGATGCCAGATTTCTGCAGCAGGTTGAGCGCGTACCCACCGGCGCCGACAAACACGAAGCGCGCCGCGAGCGGCTTGATGGGGGTTCCGCCGATATCGCGTCGCATCTTCAACTGCCAGAGGCCGTCGCGGGTGCGCTTGAGTCCGGTGACCAGCACCTCGGTGTTGAGCTTCGCTCCACCCGCGACGAGATTCTTCGTCAGGAGGTGCGCGAGCGCTCCGAAATCGACGTCAGTGCCGGAGGCGATTCGCGTCGCCGCGATCGGCTGCGCCTTGCTACGGCCGGGGATCATCAGGGGGGCCCAGGAGCGGATGACTCTGGCATCCTCGCTGAATTCCATCCCGGCGAAGAGCGGGTGGTCCTTCAGAGCGTCGAACCGCTTTCGCAGGTATTCGACGTTCTTCTCGCCCCAGACGAAGCTCATGTGAGGAGTCGCGTTGATGAACGCGGTCGGCTCGGGCAACGCCCCATTTTCGACCAGGAAAGACCAGAACTGGCGCGACACCTGGAACTGCTCATTCACCTTCACGGCACTGGCGATCTCGATCGAGCCGTCCGCTCGCTCAGGCGTGTAGTTGAGCTCACACAGCGCCGAGTGGCCCGTGCCTGCGTTGTTCCATGGGTTGGTGCTCTCGAGGGCAAGATCGTCGAGTCTCTCGAAGATCTGGATCTCCCAGTCGGGCTCAAGCTGCTGGAGAAGGGCACCGAGGGTGGCACTCATGATGCCCCCGCCGATGAGGGCGACGTCGACGGGTTTGCTCACCATTCCAGTTTAGCCTCGGTTAGAGGCCGAGCTTGGCGAGTTCGACGTTCATGCGCACAGCAATAGCGGCGTAACCGGCGTCATTCGGGTGCAGACCGTCGCGTGCCATCCATTCAGGATGGTTCTCGATCCAGTGCGAAGCGCCGGGGATGTAGTCGGCTCCGATGGTTCCAGCGGCATCCATCACCCAGCCATTGATGATCTCGACCGAGTCTGGACGCGCGTCTGTGTACCAGAAGGGCTCGACGACGACGAACCGCGCCTCCGGCAGGGCCGCCGATAGCCTCGCCAGGTCGTCGGTGATCTGGGCTCGGATCGCATCGGCCCTCGCGTCGAAGCTGAAGTTGTCGTTCAGCCCCATCGTCACGAACACGATGTCGGGGTCATCCGCGATGATCTGGCTCGGCTCATCGCCCTCGCCGAAAATGGATCTGTTGTTGATGAAGCCGAGGCCATTCACGCTGGGGTTGAACTCGCTCCAGCCGCGTTCATCGCAGACAACAGTGGACCAGCGCAGGTCTTTGTCGGACGCCCCGGTTCCCAGAGTGTACGAATCGCCGTAAAACGCGACCCGTGTGGCCTGAGGGTCACGAGGCTCTGCCGATGGATCGGGCAGCGACGGCGAGCAGCCCAACAGCAACACGGCCGAACCAACGGCAAGAACTGCCGACACCACTGCCACCACTACATCGTTCCGAGTGCCCATGTTCAGTATTCGACGCCGAGGTGCTGTTGGGTGGGAATTTCCTCAGGAAACCTCCCGGACAATGAGACATGCTGGGGGACAGCAGTCCGGAACGCTCAGGAGTCGTCATGCCATCGCTTCACCATCACAGGGGCACCGTCGCTGTGTTCGCCGGTCTCTCCCTCGCGGGCGCTCTGGCTGGCTGTAGTGCCACCGATGGATCGAACGCCGCAGAAATCGACCCATCGTCTGGCGACATCGCCTACACCGACGGCACGTACACCGAGAGCGGCAACTACCAGTCGCCCAACGGCACAGAGACCGTGGACGTGACAGTCGTGCTGGCTGACGACATCGTCACCGCCGTGGTGGTGGTCGGTCACGGTGAGAGCCACGACTCCCAGCGCTACCAGGGCGAATTCATCCGCGGGATCGCCGCCGAGGTCGTGGGCAAAGACATCGACTCCCTCGCGGTCAGCAAGGTCGCGGGGTCGTCCCTGACGAGCGGCGGTTTCAACGCCGCAATCGACGCGATCAAGGCCGACGCTGCCTCCTAGCGTGCTGTTCGAGGCCATCGGCACGGGGTGGCAGATCGACACCGCACAGCCAATCGGGCCCGAGCTGGAATCGGCCATCCACGGTCGCATCGAGGTGTTCGACCGCACGTACTCCCGCTTCCGCACCGATTCGCTCGTGACGCGAATCTCGCGCACATCCGGCACCTTCGAATTTCCGGATGATGCGGTGCCGCTGTTCGATCTCTATCGACGCCTGTACGCGGCCACCGACGGACGCATGTCGCCGCTCGTCGGGGAGGCGATGGAGCGACTCGGCTACGACCGCGCGTACACGCTGCGACCCACGGGCAGGCCCGGGCCAACCCCGAGCTGGGACGACGCATTCGCGTGGGACGGTCACACCCTCACAACGGCGCGCCCGGCGTTCATCGACGTGGGCGCCGCCGGCAAGGGATACCTCGTGGACATCATCAGCGAGCTGCTGGCGGATGCCGGCCACACCGAGTTCATCATTGACGGCAGTGGCGACATCCGGCACAGCGGCGCACTGCCCATTCGGGTGGCGCTGGAGCATCCGAAAGACCCGACGAAGGCCATCGGCGTCGCCAACATCCGGGGCTCCTCGATCTGCGCCTCTGCGACCAACCGGCGAGCGTGGGGCGACGACATGCACCACGTCATCGACGCAACCACCGGGCTGCCCACCCGCAAGGTGATCGCCACATGGGCCATCTCGCCGCTGGCGCTCCACGCCGACGGGATCGCCACGGCGCTATTCTTCACGGAACCGGACCGGATCACCCGCGAGTTCGATGTCACCTGGGTTCGAATGTTGTCGGATGGCCGAGTCGAGTGCTCGCCAGAATGGGACGGGGAGCTGTTCGTATGAGAAAAGTGTTAGACCGTGCCACCGGCGGCATCCCGATGTACATGCTCGTCCTGCTGTGCCTGACGGCCATCACGGTGGTCGCCGTCACGCTGTCGCTCGTGGGGCAGCTCTCCCGGACACCGCTCGACCTGCTTGCCTCGCTCGTCGTCGCAGTGGGAGCCACGATGCTGACAGGCTGGGCGGGCGCGCTCGTGGTGAAGCGACGGTGGCACGTCGAGTCATCCATCATTACCGGGCTGTTGATCTTCATGATCATGGAGCCGACAACCGATCCGCTGCCGCTGGCTGGCATTGCCATCACCGGGGCCATCGCGACGGCCTCGAAATACCTCATCGCGGTGCGCGGTCGCCACATCTTCAACCCTGCCGCCGTCGGCACGTTCGTCGTGGGTGTCGTCGGCATCGCCTTCCCGGCCTGGTGGATCGGCACGCCATATCTGCAGCCCGTGATCGTCATCGGCGCGCTCCTCGTGCTGTACCGAACGCAGCGACTCGCGCTGGGCGCAACCTTCGCCGTCACCGCTGGCGCCGTCAGCGTCGCGGCCGCGCTCATCGGGGGCAGCACACTCGAGTCTGCGCTCGGGTTCGCCTTCCTGTCGTCTGCACTCTTCTTCTTCGGTGGATTCATGCTGAGCGAACCGCTCACCCTCCCGCCGCGCCTGTGGCAGCAGCTCGCCATCGCCGTCGTCGCCGCACTCGTCTTCGCGGTGCCCTTCAACTCCGGCATTGCGAATAAGTACCTGCTGGCACTGCTGGCAGCGAACCTCGTGGCGTTCGCGTTCGGCCAGCGGCGTGGCATCCGGCTTCGCTATCTCGGCAAGAAGCAGGTGGGGCCGGCCACCTTCGAGCTCGCGTTCCAGCCGTCGCGCGCCGTGCGCTACACCCCCGGCCAGTACATGGAACTCACGATCCCGCACCGCAAGGCCGACTTCAGGGGCACCCGGCGCCACTTCAGTATTTCGTCAGCGCCCGGCCATGAGAACCCCATCACCTTCGCGATCACGGTGCCAACCAGAAGCTCGAGCTTCAAGCAGGCCCTGCTCGATCTGCAGCCGGGCACCATCGTGCATGGAACGGGGGTGAGCGGCGATTTCGCCCTGCCACGGGATGCCTCGCAGCCACTGCTACTCGTCGCCGGCGGCATCGGCATCACCCCGTTCGCAAGCCAGCTCGCCCACGCAACGGCCCAAGGAGAGCAGCGGGACATCGTGGTCGCGTACGCCACGAGCTCATCGGAGGAGCTGCCATACCGCGACACACTCGAACGTTCCGGCGCTCGGGTCGTGCTGTACTCGCCCGAGGCACCCGCGGAGCTGCCCGCAGGGTGGGTGTACGGGGGAAGTGGGCGCGTAACCGGCGAGCGCCTTGCCGACGCCATCCCGGATCTGGCTCGTCGACGGGTGTACGTGTCTGGACCTCCCGGCCTCGTGACCGACCTGCGCACGGCGCTGCGGTCGCAGGGAGTGCGTCGCGTGCACTCCGACTCCTTCTCGGGCTACTAGCCGCTGGCCTCGCGTCGGTCGCTGGTTCTACGATGGCCGCATGGCCGCCATCGCCGATCGTCCACTGCTGGAGTTCGACGTCGTCGCCCAGTGGGAGGCGTGGCTCGCCGACGAACTCGACCACAACGGTGTGCGACTGAGACTGCGCAAAAAGGGCACGACCCTGCCGGGAATCACCTACGCCGAGGCTCTCGATGTCGCCCTCTGCCAGGGATGGATCGACGGTCAGGCCGGCTCGATCGACGCCGACTACTACTTCGTGTCGTTCTCACCGCGGCGAACGCGCAGCCCGTGGTCACAGATCAACCAGGGGCATGTCGCGAGGCTCATCACCGCGGGCAGGATGCGCCCAGCCGGGCTCGCCGAGATCGATCGCGCGAAGGCAGACGGGCGGTGGGACGCCGCGTATCGGCAGAAAGACGCGGTGGTTCCGGCCGACCTGCAGGCCGCACTGGACGCGAACCCCGCCGCATCCACGATGTTCGGAACCCTGACCGTGCAGAACCGATGGGCGATGCTGTTCCGCCTGGCGAACGTCAAGCGCGAAACGACTCGCCAATCGAAGATCGCCACCTTCATCGAGATGCTGGAGCGCGGCGAGACCTTTCACCCGCAGAAAGCGAAAGGCCCCCAGGCCGAAGCCTGAGGGCCCTCCCGCGAGAGGTTAGGCGAGACGTGTCGCCAGGTTCTTATCGAGCGTGTCGAGGAACTCCTCGGTGGTTTCCCACTTCTGGTCGGGTCCGACGAGAAGAGCGAGGTCTTTCGTCATGTGGCCGGCCTCGACACTCTTGATGACGACGTCTTCGAGAGTGTGTGCGAATTCTGCAAGCGCCGGGTTGTCGTCGAGCTTGGCGCGGTGGGCAAGTCCACGGGTCCACGCATAGATCGAGGCGATCGGGTTCGTGGAGGTCGGCTTACCGGCCTGGTGCTGGCGGTAGTGGCGGGTGACCGTTCCATGCGCGGCCTCGGCCTCAACGACCGACCCATCCGGAACTGACAACACGGAGGTCATGAGCCCGAGCGATCCGAAGCCCTGGGCCACGGTGTCTGACTGCACGTCGCCGTCGTAGTTCTTGCACGCCCAGACGTAGCCGCCCTCCCACTTCATGGCCGATGCGACCATGTCGTCGATGAGGCGGTGCTCGTAGGTCAGGCCCGCTGCATCGAACTTCTCCTTGAACTCCGTGACGAAGATCTCTTCGAAGATGTCCTTGAAGCGACCGTCGTAGGCCTTCAGGATGGTGTTCTTCGTCGAGAGGTACACCGGGTAGTTACGCGACAGGCCGTAGTTCAGGCTCGCGCGGGCGAAGTCGACGATCGAGTCGTCGAGGTTGTACTGAACCTGGGCGATTCCGTCGCCCGGTGCGTCGAAGACCTCGAACTTCATGGGCTCCGAGCCGTCTTCTGGAGTGAACTCGACGGTCAGCTTTCCCTTGCCCTTGAACAGGAAGTCGGTGGCGCGGTACTGGTCACCGAAGGCGTGACGACCGATGATGATCGGCTTGTTCCATCCGGGAACCAGGCGCGGGATGTTGGAAATGATGATGGGCTCGCGGAAGATGACGCCGCCCAGGATGTTGCGGATCGTGCCGTTCGGGCTGCGCCACATCTTCTTGAGACCGAACTCTTCGACGCGGGCCTCATCCGGTGTGATCGTCGCGCACTTGACGCCGACGCCGTGCTTCTGGATCGCGTGTGCAGCATCGATAGTGACCTGGTCGTCGGTCTCATCGCGGTGTTCGATGCCGAGGTCGTAGTACTCGAGATTGATATCGAGGTACGGGTGGATGAGCGTGTCTTTGATCTTCTGCCAGATGATGCGGGTCATCTCATCGCCATCCAACTCGACGACGGTGCCTTCTACCTTGATCTTGGACAAGCTGAACTCCTTAGTTTTTGGGCCGAGAACAGCATACTCGCTCAGCGAAGTATCTTGATATCGAGATACTTCCGTTTTGCCTGTTCTGGCACTCGGAGCGCTCGGGCGTTAGCCTGTGTGCATGGGTGAGCTGAGACTGGAAGAACTTTCCGCCAAGACCATCGTCGCGGCGAACAACCTCACGTTGCGGCGTGGGCAGGAGCAGTTCGTCACTCCGCCGACCTATGCGATCGCTGATGCGTATCTCAGTCCCGTGACATCCTGGCCACGAGTTGTGCTCAACGAGGACGACGAGGTCGTGGGTTTCATCCGCGGCAACTTCGACCCAGAGTCGACGCAGGAAGAGTTTCGCAGCTGCATCTGGCGCGTCACAGTTTCCGGAGACGAGCAGGGCAAAGGCGTCGGCCGGTTTGCGGTGGTAGCCCTCGCGGAAGAGGCCAAGAGCCGCGGCTTCGATCGGGTGACCGCCCTGTGGGAGCCAGGCGACGACGGCCCCGAGGCCTTCTTCCTGGCTGTCGGGTTCACCATCACCGGCCAGAGCCAGTACGGCGAAAACATCGGCGTTCTCGGCCTCTAGTGGCCACGCCGCCAGACGATTTCATCAGCAGGGCGCTCGACGTGGTCGAGAGCATTCCACCCGGCTCGGTGATGACCTACGGCGACGTCGCCGCCGCGATCGGATCGCGCGCCGCACGGGCCGTCGGCCAGGTCATGTCGCATTACGGGTCGGATGCCTCGTGGTGGCGGGTCGTTCGCGCGAGCGGTCATCCGGCCATCCACCACGAACAGCGCGCACTCGAGCACTACCGCGCGGAGGGCACCCCGCTCACGTGGTCGCGCGACGGAGTTTTCCGCGTAAATCTGTCCCAGGCGCGGCACACCCCGTAGCGCGGCGCGCCGGGCGGGCACGGCTCAGCCCGCGTAGGCGGCATCCAGATCGGCGATCACTATCTTGCGCATCTGCATCATCGCCGCCAGGACTCTGGCGGTCTTCTCCGGATCGGGGTCGCTGAGGTATCGCGGCAGTGCTGTGGGCACAATCTGCCACGACAGCCCAAACCGATCCTTCAGCCAGCCACACTGTGACTCCGACCCGCCATCGGCGGTGAGGGCGTCCCACAGTCGATCGACCTCGGCCTGGCTCTCCACCGAGACCAGAAACGAGACAGCCTCCGTGAAGGAGAAGTGCGGGCCGCCGTTGAGCGCGATGAACCGTTGACCAGCAAGCTCGAACTCGGCGGTCATGAGGGTGCCCGCCAGAGGCATGCCCTCCGGATGTCGGGTCAGGCTGATCGTCCTGGCGTCATCGAACAGGGAGGAATACATGCCGATGGCGACTTCGGCGTCGTTATCGAACCAGAGGTACGGGGTGATGGTCGTCATAGCCTCAGGTCTACACCAGCGAGTCCCGCCACGCGGCGTGCAGTTGCGCAAATCGACCTGTTCCAGCGATGAGATCCCGAGGCGTTCCGTCTTCGACGATGATCCCGTGCTCCATCACGAGCACCCGGTCGGCGATCGCCACCGTCGACAGGCGGTGCGCGATGATGATCGCGGTGCGGTCGGCGAGCAGGGTCTGCAGGCCCTCCTGCACCAGCCGCTCAGATGGAATGTCGAGCGAGGCGGTCGCCTCATCCAGAATCAGCACCACCGGATCGGCGATGAAGGCGCGCGCGAACGACAGCAACTGCCGCTGCCCGGCAGACACTCGCCCACCCCGCTTGTTGACGTCGGTGTCGTAGCCGCCCGGCAGCGACTCGATGAATTCGTGCGCTCCCACGGCTTTCGCCGCGCGCACGATCTCGTCCCTGGTCGCGTCGGGCTTGCCGAGCGCGATGTTGCCGGCGACAGTGCCCGAGAACAGGTAGGCCTCCTGGGTCACCATCACGATGGCCCGGCGCAGGTCTTTCGGGTGAAGCTTGCGAAGGTCGACGCCGTCCAGCGAGATGGTGCCGTGCGATGGGTCGTAGAACCGCGAGATCAGCTTGGCGAGCGTCGACTTGCCTGCCCCCGTCGACCCCACCAGCGCGACGGTCTGGCCCGCCGGCAGCTCGAGGTCAAATTGCGGCAGGATGACGCGGCCAGCCTTGTACGCGAACTCGACGTCTGAGAAGCTCACGCGCCCCTGTGCCTTGCGCAGGTCGATCGGCCTGGTCGGGTCTGGCACACTCGGTCGCTCTTCGAGCACCCCCGAGATCTTCTCGAGCGCGGCCGCGGCCGACTGGTACGAGTTGTAGAACATCGCCATCTCCTGGGCTGGCGCGAAGAACTGGCGAGCGTAGAGCAGCGCCGCGAGCAGCACCCCGATGGCGAGTCCTCCCCCGGCCACCCTCAGCCCACCGACCAGCAGGATCACCGCGAGCGCGACGTTGCCGATCAGCACGAGGCCGGGGTCGAAGATTCCGAACAGCTGGATGACGCGGGCGTTGGTCACGCGGTATCTCTCGACCAGCCCGCCGAACTCGGTCTCGTTGCGCTTCTCCTTGCGGAACGCCTTGACCGCGCGGATGCCCGTCATCGTCTCCACGAATTGCACGATCAGTTTCGCCGACGCCGTCCTGGTTTCGCGGAAGTAGGTCTGCGAGCGCTTCTGGAACCATCTGGTCAGGAAGCCGAGCGGGATGAGCGCCCCGAAGAGCACGAGCCCGCTCACCCAGTCGAGCGAGAACATCGCGATGGCGATGAACAGCATGTACAGCGCGCCCTGCACGAGCTGGTTGATCCCAGAGTCGAGTAGTTCCCTGATCGCGTCGAGGTCACTGGTCTGGCGCGCGATGATGCGCCCAGAGGTGTAGCTCTCGTGAAACTCGAGCGACAGCTTTTGGGTGTGCAGGAACACCCGCTTGCGCAGGTCGAACAGGATGGCCTGGCTCACGCGCGCGGTGAGCACCGTGTACCAGGCGATCAGCGTCGCCCCCACCACGCCGGTGACCAGGTAGGCGACCACGACGAGGGCCAGCGGCATCCAGTCGCCACCCACCAGGGCGGGTAGCCCTCGGTCGATACCGAAGGCGATCAGCGCGGGGCCGGCGACCTGCGCCGCTGTGCTGATGATGACGACCACCATGGTCAGGATGACGCGTGCCTTCAGCGGGCGCACCAGCGAGCCGAGCAGCCTTAGCGAGCGTTGCCTGATCTGCCGGCTTTCGGCCTTGGTGTAGTCGCTGCGCTCTTCACCCTCAACTCCGGTGACGCTCACGAGCCCACCTCCGATCGTTCGCGCTTCTCTTCGTCTTCGAGACTGGAGATGACGAAACGGTAGTGTTCGCTCGACTCCAGCAGATGGGAATGGGTTCCGACCGCCGTGACACGGCCGTCCTGCAGCAGCGCGACCCGGTCAGCGAGCATGACGGTGGATGGCCGGTGCGCCACGATGAGCGCGGTCGTCGACGCCAGCACCCTCCTGAGGGCTGCCTCGACCAGCGCCTCCGTGTCGACATCGAGGGCAGACAACGGATCGTCGAGCACGAGCACGGATGGCCTCGCGGCGACCGCACGCGCGAGGGCGAGCCGCTGGCGCTGTCCACCGGACAGGCTGAGGCCTTCCTCGCCGACGAGGGTGTCGAGCCCCTGAGGAAGGTCGTGCACGAACGCCGCCTGCGCGATGTCGATGGCCTCAGCGAGATCTGCATCGGTGCCATCGGGTCGGCCGAGCAGAACGTTGTCGCGGACGCTTGCCGAGAAGAGGGTGGCGTCTTCGAACGCCATGGCCATCAACGACCGCAGTTCTGTGAGCCGGAGGTCGCGCACATCCACGCCGTCGACGCTGATCGAACCGCCGGTCACGTCGTACAGGCGGGTGGTGAGCGCGGTGATCGTCGACTTGCCCGAGCCGGTCAGGCCGACGAGGGCCATCGTCTCGCCGGGCTCGATGGCCAGATCCACCCCGTTGACGAGGTCGGGCACGTGCTCCGGCGAATCCTGATAGCGAAAGTGCACGTCGGTGAAGACGAGCCGCCCCCGGGGATCGGTGACCGTCAGCGGGGTGATCGGGTCGACGATGCTGTTTTCCGCATCCATCACCTCAAAGAACCGGTCGGTTGCCGTGCGGGCGTCGAAGGTCATCGACAGCAGGAATCCGATCGATTCCACGGGGAAGCGCAGCACGGTCGCGGTGGCGAAGAACGCGACGAGGTCGCCCACGCTGATCTCACCGTTCACCGCGAGCCACACCCCGCCCAGCAGGGAGAGGGCGAACGTGACATCGGGAACCAGCAGCAGCCACAGCCAGATTCCGGCGATGGCCCTGGCCTTCTCGATCTCGGTGCCTCGAAGCTCCTCTGCCTGGGTGGCGAAGTTGCTCAGCGCGTGCTTGCCGCGCCCGAAGGCCTTCAGCACGCGGATGCCGTGCACAGACTCCTCGACGGTCGTCGCGAGGTCGCCGGCCTGATCCTGACTGCGGCGGGCCACCATGGAGTATTTGTTCTCGAACAGGTAGCCGTAGATCCACAGCGGAATCGACAGCACCATGAACAGCACGCCGAGCACCCACGAGATGTTCATGAGGAACACGAACCCCACCACGATGGTGAGAACATTGACGACGAGCAGCACGAGACCGAACGAAATCCAGCGCCGGATGAGGTTCAGGTCGCTGACGGCTCGAGACAGCAACTGCCCGCTCGGCCAACGATCATGGAAACCCACCGGGAGGCCCTGCAGCTTGGCGTACAGGGCGTTGCGCATGCGCGCCTCGACGTGCGTGCCCGGGGTCAGCACGAACATGCGCCTCAGGAACACCATGAGTGCTTCGACGACCCCAAGGCCGAGCACTATCGCGAACGCCGGCCAGATCTGCAGCGCGTCACCCGACTGCAGCGGGCCATCGACAAGACCCCGCAGCACCTGCGGGATGAGCAGAGCCACCACTCCAGCGGCAAGCGCCGCAACCATCCCCAGGTAAATGCGGGGCATGGCCGGTTTCATGTACGGGTACAGACGCCGGATCGAGGCGAAGGTACTGACCTGTCTGGAGCGTCCCGGCTGGGCCGAGGTTTGGAGCATGAGCGTCCCTTATGGGGATGGGCGCGTGGGCACCCGTGATGGTGAACTGGGGAGTGACCGGGCCGCACCCTGATGGGGTGACGGGCCTGGGCAGCCCTCCAGAATACGCGCGCTACTCGGGCCCACGCAATAGTCGACCACAACTCATGATCGATTTATCCGGAATTAGCCGAGGCGCACCGAAAGGCAGGTGACGCATCCTTCGAGCTTCTCAAACTCGCTGACATCGACGGCGACCACGGTGTAGCCGAGGTCTTCGATCAGTGCGATCGACTTCGGAACGGACGTCGCCATCATGACTGTGTCATCGGAGAGTACGACCACCGCGGCGCCGGGCTCCGGCAGGGCAAGGAAACGGGGGAACAGCTGCGGCTTGTCCACATGCTTGAGGTAGCCGACAACGGTGCCGTCCGGGAGGGCCGTCACGGCGCTCTTGAGGTGCAGCACCTTGGTGACCGGAACGGCGACCACGGTGTATCCGAGCTTCGTAGCGAAGGCGCGGAACTGGCGGATGCCCTCCGCGTTGGTTCGTCCCCCGCGACCGACGTAGATCGTGGAGTCCACGACCAGAACGTCGCCACCGTCGAGGGTTCCAGGCTCGACGATCTCGCGGACGGTCAAGCCGGCCTTCCTGGCGGCCGGGCGAACGGCGTCGGTCTCGCCGCGGCGCGACTCCGCGCCAGGTCGCGTGATGATGGCGGTACCGCCCAGCACGACCACGGCATCTTCGACGAAGACCGAGTCGGGGTGCTCATCGGCCGCGGGCAGTTCCACGGTCTCGAAGCCGGCGTTGACCAAAGCCTCGACGTAGTTGTCCCACTGGGTGTCGGCGAGCGTCTCATCCAGCTCAGTGCGATCGATGTGGGTGATCTCGCCATCGGCGAGGTTCGATGCTGGCTGCCGGATGAACGCAACGCGGTGCGAACGGCTCGAGACAGTCGCTGCCCAGGCGAAACGGCCCGCTGTCGCGGCGACGACCCCGGCCACGACGAAGTAGAGCAGATTCGAACCCAGGAGGCTGGCGGCGACGAAACCAACGGCCTCGGCGCTCAGCGGCCCCGCCACGGCTACCGCGTACAGGGTTCCGAGAAACGCCGCGGCCATGCCACTGACCAGCCCGGCGCCGAGAGCGATCGGCCACATCCGGTTTGCGCCCAGGAAAGCGGCCACCGAGTACAGCACGAACAGCAAGAGACTGCTCGGAACGAAGTAGTCGCTGATGGGGACGATGTTGGCGCTGGCTGCCCCGTTGGATACGAAGAAGACCAGGACGGAAACCAGGTGCGTTACCGCGGCTACGACGAAGCCCGAGATCACCGCCGCAGCGATTTTGCGACCGGTGGGCAGGGGACGATTCAGAGCGCTGAGGTGCATGCCCACAACCTATCGACGTTCGCCTATGCGCTTGCTGTGAGCGAGCTTTTAGTGGAAGAAGTGCCGCTCGCCCGTGAAGTACATGGTCACGCCCGCCTTGTTCGCGGCCGCGATCACTTCCTCGTCCCTGATGGATCCACCGGGCTGCACGACGGCGCGCACTCCGGCATCGAGCAGAATCTCGAGCCCATCGGCGAAGGGGAAGAACGCGTCGCTTGCCGCAACGGAGCCTGCCGCCCGGTCGCCGGCACGGGTGACGGCGAGTTGGCACGAATCGACCCGGTTGACCTGGCCCATTCCCACGCCGACTGATGCGCCGTCGTTGGCGAGCAGGATGGCGTTGGACTTCACCGCACGCACGGCACGCCACGCGAACTCGAGGTCTGCGCGGGTGGGCGCATCCACCTCGTCGCCCGCCACGAGCGTCCACGCGTCGGAGTTGAAGTCGGAATAGGTGTCTGGCGACTGCACGAGTGCGCCACCGGAGATCTGCCGGAACTCCGCAGGGGAGCGCTCGTAGCCGTCCGGCAGCTGCAGCAACCGAAGGTTCTTCTTTGACCGCAGCACCTCGAGCGCGTCAGCGTCGAATCCCGGGGCAACAACGACCTCGGTAAAGATGTCCTTGATCGACTCCGCGGCTCCGAGGGTGATGGGGCGGTTTGACGCGATCACACCGCCGAACGCCGAGACCGGGTCGCAGGCGTGGGCTCGCGCGTGCGCTGATGCCACCGGGTCGCCCGCGCCGCGGGACACCGCGATGCCGCACGGATTGGCGTGCTTGATGATGGCCACGGCCGGTTCGTCGAAGTCGTAGGCAGCGCGCACTGCAGCATCGGCATCCACGAAGTTGTTGTATGACATCTCCTTGCCGTGCAGCTGGTTGGCCTGCGCGATGCCACGGCCGCCATTCTCGACGAAGAGAGCGGCGGTCTGGTGGGAGTTTTCCCCGTAGCGCAGCGTGTTCTTGAGGTGCACCTCGTAGTTGAGGGTGTCGGCGAAGCTCGACTCTTCGTCGTCCGCGGCGCTCGCATGCTCCGCGGCGATGCCGACGTTCTGGGCAAAATACGCGGCGACTGCCGTGTCATATGCCGCGGTGTGCATGAACGCCTCACCGGCCAATCGCTGGCGTTGCGCAAGGGTCGTTCCGCCGAGAGTGAGAGCCTTTTCGATCTGCTGGTAGCTCGCCGGGCTCGTGACGATAGCGACGTTCGCGTGATTCTTGGCCGAGGCCCGCACGAGCGCGGGTCCTCCGATGTCGATCTGCTCGATCACGTCATCAACGGGTGCTCCGGTGGCGACAGTTTCGACGAACGGGTAGAGGTTCGAGACCACGAGTTGGAACGCGGCAATGCCCAGCTCGCCCAGCTCGCGCTCGTGCGATTCGAGTCGAAGATCGGCCAGCAGGCCGGCATGAATGGCGGGGTGCAGCGTGCGGACCCGGCCATCGAGCGACTCCGGAAATCCCGTCACGTCGGCAACCTCGGTCACGGCGAGCCCGGCAGCAGCGATGGTCTTTGCCGTCGACCCCGTCGAGACGATCTCAACCCCGGCCGCGACGAGCGCGGTCGCGAGCTCGACGAGCCCGGTCTTGTCGCTCACCGAGATGAGGGCGCGCTCGATCTGGATGACGTCGCGCGATCGGTAGTCGGACGGGGCGTGGCTGGGGCCGCTCATGAGAGCTCCTTCAGGTCGATGTGGGAGTTGGCGATGTCGAGCACTGCCTGGATCAGCAGTCGGCGCTCAACGGGTTTGATCCGGTTGTGCAGGCTGGTTTCTGTGTCGCCGGGCCGCACGGCCACGCGCTCCTGCGAGATGATCGGCCCGCTGTCTACCCCGTTGTCGACGACGATGACGC
Source organism: Salinibacterium sp. G-O1 (assembly GCF_030063305.1). Lineage (GTDB taxonomy): Bacteria > Actinomycetota > Actinomycetes > Actinomycetales > Microbacteriaceae > Rhodoglobus. The sequence continues at coordinate 655,952 of NZ_JASISV010000001.1, read as the reverse complement.
TCGCGCCGGTCTCGGTGACACCCGCCGCGAGCGCATCCCGAACGCCGTGCGCTCCCGGGAATTCGGGCAGATAGGCAGGATGCGTGTTCACCAGGTTGGGCGACAGCGCCGCGATGACGCGGGGTGGCAGCAGTTTCATGAAACCGCTGAGGATCACAAGATCCGGCTGCCAGACCTCGATCTGCTCGAGCAGGGCATCGCCCCACGAGTCGCGATCGGGAAAGTTCGACATCGCTACCGAGAAGGTGGGTACACCAAAACGCTCGGCATGATCGAATCCGTCGGCAGGGCGGTCGGCACCCACCGCGACGACGCGCGCCGGGAACTGCACATCTTCGGCGGCTTCGAGCAGCGCGAGAAGGTTGGACCCGCCCCCCGAGATCAGGACTACGAGTGATAACACCCGGCAATCTTATCCCTGCAGGACGTCGACCTTTGCGGAGCTTCTTTTCAGGCTCGCGAACAGACCTGCCATGGCGGCGAGCCCGAGCTCGAGCGCTGCCCACCCGCCGACCGCAAACGGATTCGGGCCGACATCCTGAAGCCGTCCCGGGCCGGCAGCGCCCGTGGATGCCCATGCCAGCAGCCCGAGGATGACGCCGCCGACCAGGCCGATGCCGATCGCCACGAACGCAAGTTCGCGCGCTTCGAGCTTTCGGCGTGCGCCAGGGCCGAGGATCGCGCCAACGAGGAATCCCGCGACGGCGGGAACGAGCAGTCCGACGAATCCGAACGCCAGCGCCTCTGGCGGGAGCGCCCCCAGCACAGGGATTGCGGGAACGGGACCGAGCTGCGTAGCCAACGGGCTCACCGTAGACCCCGTGCCCAGCGCGAAGCCGGGACCGACAAGCCAGCTCGCCGTGTAGATGACCAGGTTGGGCAGAAGCGCGAGTTGGGCGAGGGTGATCGTCACTCCCCCGAGCACTTCGGTGTGCAGGCTCTCGTAGAGGGTGATGATCCGGGCGTACGACATCAGGATCGCTGCGGCGGTGAGCACGGCAGCGAGGGTGAAGACGGTCGCGGCTGCAGCAGCCCCGCCGCGCAGAGCCGTCATCACGACGTCGCGCACGGTGGTGGGCCAGTCGTTGATCCAGTCGCGAATGGAGCTGCCGCGGTTATCCTGCAGGTTCCGCGTTCGACGCACACCGATTGCCAGGCCTACAGCGAAGACGAGCGTCGGCAGCAGCGTGCCCTGCACGAGCGACGGCGTGGCGTCAGGATGCTGCGCCGTGAAGGTCACAGTGAAGGAGACCAGCGCGAACGTGGTGAGCGACACAAGCTCGCCGAGGATCCTGAATCGTGTCTCGGCCACGCGCCGGCCTGCCCGAACGCCGAGCAGCACCGTCAACAGCGCGAATCCGAGCAGCGCGATCGTCAGGGTGAACGGCGCACCGGCGGTGGGCAGCCCCAGCTGGGCTGCGGTGACCGGGTCGAGGGTCATCGCGATGTCAACGCCGTGGCCGAGCAGCCAGGTGTCGACCGCCACCCTCCAAAACACTGCCCAGTCGATCGCGAGCCCGTATTGGATGCCCCACAGCAGCGTCAGCGGCACCAACGGGATTGCCACACCGATCGCGATCACGAGGATCGCCTCCAATGCGGCGAACAGGGCGGTGAGCTGGCGATTCATGACCTTGGCGACACTACCGGGCGGCGGCGCCATGCCCTGCGCGGCCTACCGGCCACGCGCCGATTCGACTGTCAGTCCAGCTCGCCGAAAAAGACGACTAGCACATCGGATCTGCGGCGGGAACTGTGCCGTTCACAAAGTAGTCGTCGACCACGGTGTCGATGCAGGCCACGCCCTGGTTATAAACGGTGTGGCCCTCGCCCTGGTACGAGATCAGCACCCCGCTCGACAACTGCTGGGCGAGCGACACTGCCGACGCATACGGCGTGGCCGGGTCGTTTGTGGTTCCGATCACGAGGATGGGCGCCGCGCCGTCGGCGGAGAACGAGGTGGGCAGGGCGGCGCGCGGCACCGGCCAGTTGGTGCACGCGGTGTCGAGTACGGCGAAGTCGTCGTAGGTCGCGTACTTGCCGAGGATGGGGGCTGCAGCATCGATCTCGGCGATGCGATCGAGGGTGGAGGCAGGATCGTTCACGAAATCGCCGTCGACGCAGGTAGCCGCGACGTAAACCTCGAAGGAATTGCTTTGATAGGTGCCGTCCTCGTTGCGCGAGTTGTAGTAGTCCGCGCTTTGGAAGGTGGGGCCGGGATCGCCGGCGGCCAATGAGGTGAACATCGCGGTCAGGCTCGGCCATGAGCTTTCCGAATACAGATTGAACAGGATGCCCGTGGCGAGGGTTGCTGAGTCGAGCATCCGGCCGTCTGCGTTGGTGAAGCCGGCGGCGTCAACGTTGTCGAGAGCCGACCGGGCTTGGGCGGCCGCATCATCCACCGTCCCCTGGAAGAAGCAGTCTGGGCCGCTGAGGCAATCTGCGAGGTACGCCCGGAAGGCGCTGTCGAACCCGGCCATCTGGAACTTGAGACTCTCGAAGTCGCTGATGAGCGGGTCGACGGCGCCGTCGAGCACGAAACGGCCGACCTTATCCGGAAAGAGTTCGGCATAGACCGTGCCGAAGTAGGTGCCGTAGGAGTAGCCGAGGTAGTTCAGCTTGTCGTCGCCGAGCACCGCGCGCAGCATGTCCATGTCTTTGGCGTTGCTGGCGGTGTCAACGTTGCCGAGCAGGGCGCCGGTGTTCTTCTCGCACGCCGCCGCAAAGGACTGCTCCACCGTCGCCAGCTCATCGATCCAGCCCTGCGTGTCGTACGGGCTGTCGTAGGTGCCGTACAAGGTTTCATCCGTCTGCTTCGGATCGGTGAAGCACACTACCTGTGTGGATTGCCCGACGCCTCGCGGATCCCAGCCGACGACATCGAAATTTTCGACGACGGCGGGGGTGGCGGAATATTCGCCGCTGTAGAAGACGTAGTCCCACCCTGAACCGCCGGGGCCGCCAGGGTTGACCAGCAGGGAACCCTGCGCGACACCGGTTGCCAGATGTTTGACGAGGGCAAGGTCAATCGAGCCGTCGGCCGGGGAGTCCCAGTCGATGGGCGCCTTGGCCGTGGCGCACTCCAGGTCGGTGCCGCAGCTGTCCCACCGGAGGGACTGTGAGTAGTAGCCGTTCACGTCCGTGGGTTCCGAGGCCGCCGGCGGCGTAACGATCGGCGCGAGAAAACTGCATCCGGAGAGCACAAGAGTCGCCGCAGCCAGCATGCCTGGTGCGAGAAGTCGACGTGTCACAAATACCCCTTTTAGTCGTCCAGCCAGCCTATGCGTGGTCGACGACCTCTAGCCCTCATGACACCGGTCGTCCTACTATCGTCACAACCGTCGCCACACCTTTGTGAAGGACAGAATCATGGACTGGAAGATCGAACTAATCTTTATTCCCGTCACGGATGTCGACCGCGCGCGCGACTTCTACGCTGGCATCGGATACACCGTCGACCACGACCAGACCGTCATGCCCGGGTTGCGGTTTGTGCAGCTCACTCCGCCAGGATCTGCGTGCTCCATTGCCTTTGGCGAGGGCATCACCGAGATGACGCCGGGAACCCAAAACTCCATTCAGGTCGTCGTTCCGGATGCAGACGAGGCACTGGCCCACCTGCGATCGCACGGAGTCGAGGCAAGCGACGTCGACGAGCAGGCCTGGGGCAGGTTTGTCACCTTCGACGATCCGGACGGCAACACGTGGACCCTTCAGGAGCTCCCCGATTTCTCGGCCCAGCAACCGTCCTGAGCCACTGGAAACGGGCCGACGACGAGCGTAGAGTCGGGCACACCACAACTAGCGTCGGCCGTTCGCCGACGACCGTGGAGCTCGAGTGCGATGCGCCGCCGTGCGGCGCCCCCTCCCCCTCCCGCACTGCCATTGAACCTTTCAACGGCCTTGAGGAGCTGGCCCATGATGAAAGAAGCACACACCGTGCTGCCCGCCGCAGATCTCGCGCGAGCACGCACTTTTTACCACGACAAGCTGGGGATGGATCCGGACGAAGAGCACGCTGGCATGCTCGTGTTCCACCCGTCTCCCGGCACCGCGTTCGACCTCTATGAGACCCCGAACGCCGGCACCGCCCAGAACACCCAGATGTTATGGGTCACCGACGACCTCGACGGAGAAATGTCGGTGATGCGCTCAAACGGAGTCGTATTCGAAGAGTACGAAACCCCGGATATGAAGACTGTCAACGGAGTCGCCACCATCGACGACCTGCGCTCAGCCTGGCTCCGCGACAGCGAAGGTAACTTCATCTGCGTCAGCGAGATGATGAAGTAACCCCTGCGCGCCCTCCGGCTGGTGCCGGAGGGCGCCTTGCTGCCCTCTCCCCCACACGGGGGTAGACCCCTTTGTCGTGCAAACGCTTGCAGTTCACCTGCCAGTCGAGTACCGTCACTCTCGTTGGTCTCTGCGCAGTGAAGCGCACCACGATCTCGGGAGTCAAAGATGACACAGCCCCATCGCGCGGCTCGCGCGCTCGCCACGATCTCTGCGGCGGCCATCGTCGCATCCGGGCTTCTCGTCGCACCATTGCCGTTCGTACCGGCAGCCGCAGCAGCAGAACCGACCGTCGCGTTGGTCGGCAGCCTGCAATCGGAGCTGGGCTGCGATGTCGACTGGGATCCGGCCTGCGACGCGACCGCCCTCGTGCCCACCGGCACCGCCGGACTGTGGTCAGCCGAGTTCACGCTTCCTGCGGGCAGCTACGACTACAAGGTCGCTCTCAACGACTCCTGGGACGAGGCGTACGGCCTCGACGGGGGCGCAGACAACATCCCGCTCACCGTTGGCGGCGACAGCACACTTCGGTTCACCTTCGACCTCGCGAAGAAGCGCGTCGGTCTCGAGGCTCTCAGCCTGGCAACCAGCTACAGCGACCAGGATGCCGCGCTCGTCGCCGACCCGATCCGGCAACCCGGCAGCGATGAGCAGTTCTACTTCGTCATGACTGACCGGTTCAAGGATGGCGACCCAGCCAACAACACGGCTGGCCTGGGAAGCGACCCGATGGATTCGGGCTACGACCCGACCAAAAAGGGCTTTTACAACGGCGGAGACCTCGCGGGGCTTCACTCGCAGCTCGATTACATCCAGGGCCTCGGGACAAGCGCGATCTGGCTCACGCCGTCGTTCCTCAACAACCCTGTGCAGGGCACGGGCGACAACGCGTCGGCGGGATACCACGGCTACTGGATCACCGATTTCACCCAGATCGACCCTCACCTCGGCACGAACGCCGAGCTGTCAGCGCTTATCGACGACGCTCACGCTCGCGGCATGAAGGTCTACTTCGACATCATCACCAACCACACCGCCGACATCATCGACAACGAGCAGAAGCAATACAGCTACATCGACAAGGCCACGGTGCCGTACCTGACGGCGGCTGGCGAGCCCTTCGACCCTGCGGCGGTGGCTGGCAGCGCCGACTTCCCGGAGCTGGATGCCGCGACATCCTTCCCGTACACGCCGGTGGTCTCCGCCGAGAACGCGGATCGCAAGGTTCCGGCCTGGCTGAACGATCCCACGCTGTATCACAACCGCGGCGACTCGACCTTCGAGGGTGAAAGCGTGCTCGACGGCGACTTCTCCGGCCTCGACGACCTCATGACCGAGAACCCCAGGGTTGTGGATGGTTTCGTGGACGTCTACAAGAATTGGGTCGATTTCGGCATCGACGGATTCCGCATCGACACCGTCAAGCATGTGAACCTCGAGTTCTGGCAGACGTGGTCGACAGAGGTATTGGACTACGCCAGAGCCAAGGGCAATGACGACTTCTTCATGTTCGGCGAGGTCTACGACGCCAACGCCGCGAACACCTCGCCCTACGTTCGAAAAACCGACATCAATTCTGTGCTCGACTTCTCGTTCCAGTCGCAGGCGACGAGTTTCGCCGCGGGCAACAGTGCCAGGGGTTTGAGCGCTCTGTTCGCTAGCGACGACCTGTACACCACGCCGGACTCGAACGCCTATGCCCTGCCGACGTTCCTCGGCAATCACGACATGGGCCGAATCGGCTACTTCCTCAAGAACACGGATGCACCGCTCGCGCGCGACGAGCTGGCCCATGAACTCATGTATCTCACCCGCGGCCAGCCCGTGGTCTATTACGGCGACGAACAGGGCTTCGCTGGCGTCGGCGGCGGCAACGATCAAAGCGCCCGGCAGTCTCTCTTCGCCAGCCAGGTCGACGAATACACGACTCAGCCGCTCATCACGGGCGAGACGGCAGGATCGGTCGACCGCTACGGCACAGACGCCCCGCTCTACGCTCACATCGCCGCCCTTTCGGCGCTGCGCAACACTCACCCGGCGCTCGCCCAGGGTGCCCAGATCGAGCGGTACGCCGATTCCGGGGCTGGCGTGTATGCCTTTAGCCGGGTCGATCGAGACGAGAAGATCGAGCACCTCGTAGCGCTCAATAACTCGAGCGAAGCCAAGGCCGTCACCTTCAATACACTCACCGCCGGGGCCGATTACTCGGTGCTGTACGGTGCTGCCGGTGCTGCAACGACAGCAAACGCCGCTGGAGAGGTCACCCTGACCGTTCCGGCGCTGAGCTCAATCGTCCTGCTCGCCGACCGGCCCGTGACGGCACCTGCCGCGGCGACCGCCATCACGATCGATGCCCCTGTTGCGGGAGCCGGCCTCACCGGCGTTTCACCCGTGGGCGCGGATGTCGCCGACGCGACGTGGCAGGAGACAAGCTTCGCGTGGCGCGTCGTCGGCTCGAGCGACTGGACGAAACTCGGCACGGCAGAAGACACCAGCCCGCGCGTATTCCACGACACCGCGGGACTCGCGGTTGGCACGCTTGTGGAGTACCGCGCGATCTCGACCGATGCAGCAGGGCAGCGGGCAGCGGCATCCACCTTCGCCTCGATCGGTAACGCGGTGAATCTCGTCGACACTGTCGACCCCGAGCCTGGTATCGACCTGGTGACTGTGCCGGGAAGCCACAACTCCGAGATGGGCTGCGCGGGAGACTGGCAGCCCGGCTGCGATGCGGCGAAGCTCACGAAACGTGCCGACGGAATCTATTCGGGCACCTTCGACATCCCCGCCGGCGACTACGAGTACAAGGTCGCCATCAACGGCAGCTGGGACATCAACTACGGCGCTGGCGGAGCCCCACAGGGATCGAATGTCTCTTACACCTCCCCCGGTGGTGCTGTGACCTTCTACTTCGACCCGCGCACAAAGTTCTTCCAGAACTCGGCGCAGGGTGACATCATCGTCGCGCCAGGGTCGTTCCAGAGCGAGGCAGGATGCCCGGGAGACTGGCAGCCCGATTGCCTCGCGACCTGGCTGCAGGATGCCGATGGGGACGGCGTTTTCACGTTCTCGACATCGACTCTTCCGACCGGATCCTATGAGGGGAAGGTCGCGCACAACCTCAGCTGGGCCGAGAACTACGGCGCCGGCGGGGTGGCCGACGGTCCCAACATCCAGTTCTCCGCCACAGAGGGCAAGAACACGCTCTTCAGCTACACGCTGGCGACCCACGTGCTCACGATCGAGTCGGCCGACCCACCGCTGGCCGGCACCGGGCAGCAACGCGCCCACTGGGTTTCTGAAGACACCCTCGCGTGGCCACGCGATCTGCTTCCGACGAATGCTGACCCGAAAGACCTCAGCTTCGTGCTCTATTCCTCGGCCTCTGCCGGGCTCTCGATTGCCGACGGAGAGGTCTCCGGCGGCAGCACGGTCGAGCTCACGTACGACCCCGCCGGACTCTCCGATGCCGAGAAGGCGCTGTTCCCTGCGCTGAAAAACGCTGTTGCCCTTCGGCCTGTCGGTGTCGATCGAGCCGCGGTCGAAAAGCTGCTCACGACCCAACTGCAGGTCGCTCTATTCGGAATTGACGACTTGCTCACCGCCGCGACCGGCGTGCAGCTCCCCGGGGTGCTCGACGATCTGTACGCGGAGGCCGCATCGAAGCGCACCCTCGGCACGTCGTGGTCGAAGTCAAAGCCGACACTGGCACTCTGGGCTCCCACCGCGCAGAAGGTCGAAGCCCTCGTCTGGACAGCAGGCGATGAGGCCGAGCCCACCCGCCTTGCGCTCAAGCGGCAGGACGATGGCGCGTGGACTACCACCGGAAAGAAAGCCTGGGCGGGAGCCTCCTACGCGTTCGAGGTGACCGTCTTTGCGCCGACGACAGGTGCCATCGAGGTCAACCGGGTCACCGACCCATACTCCGTTGCGCTTACCGTCAACTCGGTTCGCTCGGTGCTGGTCGATCTGGCAGACAAGCGGTATCGACCGAAAGAGTGGGAAAAGACTGCAGCGCCGGTAATCGACAATCCGGTCGACCGGTCGATCTATGAGCTGCACGTGCGCGACTTCTCGATCTCTGATGAGAGTGTTCCCGAGAACCTGCGCGGCACCTATGGGGCGTTCGACGTCGACAGCGCGGGCACCCGGCATCTTGCCGAACTGGCGGATGCCGGACTGAACACTGTGCACCTGCTTCCGACGTTCGACATCGCCACGATCGAGGAGAACCGGGCCGCCCAGGCGACGCCGAACTGCGACCTCGAGTCATACGGCCCTGCCTCGACTGAGCAGCAGGCGTGCATTCAGGCGATTGCCGACGCGGACGGCTTCAACTGGGGCTACGACCCTTACCATTTCTCGGTGCCAGAGGGCTCGTACGCACTTAACCCCGAGGGCGGCGCCCGCGTTGCTGAGTTCCGCAGCATGGTCGGCGCCCTGCACGAGACCGGCCTGCAGGTCGTGCTCGATGAGGTGTTCAACCACACGGCGCAGAGTGGACAGGGCGAGAAGTCGGTTCTCGACCAGGTTGTGCCCGGTTACTACCACCGCCTCAACGCAGGCGGCGCGGTCGAGACATCCACCTGCTGCCAGAATGTCGCAACCGAACACGACATGGCCGAGAAGCTGATGGTCGATTCGGTGGTGCTGTGGGCCCGTCAGTACAAGGTCGACGGGTTCAGGTTCGACCTGATGGGCCACCACTCGAAAGCGAACATGATCGCGGTGCGCGATGCCCTCGATGCTCTGACCCTGAAAAAGGATGGCGTCGACGGGAAGAGCATTTACCTGTACGGCGAAGGCTGGAACTTCGGGGAGGTAGCCAACAACGCGCTCTTCGAGCAGGCAGCACAGGGCCAGCTCGGCGGCACAGGCATCGGCACCTTCAACGACCGTCTTCGCGACGGAGTCCACGGCGGCAGCCCCGTCGATGGCGGCACCATTCAGCAGCAGGGATATGGCACCGGGCTCGGCACAGACCCGAACGGAGCCGCCATCAACGGAACGACGGACGAAGCGCTGGTGCGACTTGCGCAGCAGACCGACCTCGTCCGCCTGGGGCTCACCGGAAACCTGAGCGACTTCAGCTTCGTTGCCTCAGACGGCACCGTAAAGCGGGGTGACGAGTTCGTGTACAACGGTCAGCCCGCCGGCTACGCCAGCCAGCCCGCCGAGACCATCAACTACGTCGACGCGCACGACAACGAGACGCTCTTCGACCTGCTCGCCCTCAAGCTCCCGGCCGACACTCCCATGGCCGATCGGGTGCGGATGAACACACTGTCGCTGGCAACCGCGACGCTGTCGCAGTCGCCTTCGCTGTGGCACGCTGGCACCGATCTGCTTCGGTCGAAGTCCCTCGACCGCAACAGCTATAACTCGGGTGACTGGTTCAACCGGATTGACTGGAGCGGCCAGACAAACAATTTCGGTGTCGGCCTTCCCACAGCGGCCGACAACGAAGACAAGTGGCCGATCATGATTGGGCTGCTGGAAGATCCCGCGCTGACTCCGACCCCGGCAGATATCGCTGCGAGCTCGGCGTCGGCCCAGGATCTGCTCCGGCTCAAGCAGTCGACCACGCTGTTCAGGCTCGGTGACGCCGAGACGATCGGCCAGAAGCTCGCCTTCCCCGGCAGCGGACCGGATGCCACCCCCGGCGTCATCACAATGACGGTGGACGACACCCTCGGAACGGACGTCGACGATCAGTTCGATGGGCTCATCGTGGTCTTCAATGCGTCTCCGGATGCCACGACGCAGGTCATTCCGGAGCTCGCCGGTCGCAACTTCACCCTCAGCGAAACCCAGTCCAACGGTCTCGACGACGTCGTGAAGCAGACCACCTGGAGCACCGCGACGGGCTCCGTCACGGTGCCGGCACGCACGGTTGCCGTACTAATGGAGGGCGAGCAGCCCGAGCCTGTCGTCAGCAGCATCCGCGGCTCCGCACAACCGACCTTCGCCACCACCAACACGAAAGTGAAGTACACGGCGGTGGTCGAGGCCGGCGAGGCCACTCCGACGGGAACCGTGGAGGTGCTCGACCACGGAGTCGTCATCGCGACGGGGACCCTCACGAAAAACGATCACGGACGCATCCGATTCACACTGCCGAAGCTCACGCGCGGGGTGCACTGGCTGACCGCGCGCTACGCCGGGACCGACCTCATCCTGCCGTCGGAGACCCCCGGAGGGTCACCAGTCTTCGTGTGGTAGCAACGACGGATGGCCCGCCGAAGCGGGCCATCCGGTGAAGCTGGGTGCCAAGGAGCCGGGCTCCGCAGCGACGCTGTGTTACAGCGCTGCGAGAACCTCGCGCAGCAGGGTTGCGGTCTCGCTCGGCGTCTTGCCGACCTTGACTCCGGCGGCCTCAAGGGCCTCCTTCTTGCCCTGAGCGGTACCGGCACCGGCGGAGACGATGGCGCCAGCGTGGCCCATGGTCTTGCCCTCCGGGGCGGTGAAGCCTGCAACGTAGGCAACGACCGGCTTGGTCAGGTTCGCCTTGATGTAGTCGGCCGCGCGCTCCTCAGCGTCACCACCGATCTCACCGATCATGACGATCGCCTTGGTCTCGGGGTCGGCCTCGAATGCCTCGAGAGCGTCGATGTGGGTGGTGCCCACGATCGGGTCGCCGCCAATACCGATGGCCGTCGAGAAGCCCAGATCACGCAGTTCGAACATCATCTGGTAGGTCAGGGTGCCCGACTTGGAGACGAGACCGACCGGGCCCTTGCCCGTGATGGTGGCCGGGGTGATACCGACGAGCGACTCACCCGGAGTGATGATTCCGGGGCAGTTCGGGCCGATGATGCGGGTCTTGTTGCCCTTGCTCTTGGCGAGCGCCCAGAACTCGGCAGAATCCTGCACCGGGATTCCCTCGGTGATGACGACCACGAGAGCGATTTCGGCTTCGATGGCCTCGACGACGGCGTTCTTCGCGAACGCCGGCGGGACGAAGACGATCGAGACGTCGGCACCAGTTGACTCCATCGCCTCAGCGACGGTGCCAAACACGGGGAGGATGACATCACCGTCGTGGGAGACGGTCTCGCCGGCCTTGCGCGCGTTCACGCCACCGACTACGTTCGTGCCCGCCTTCAGCATGAGCGCCGTGTGCTTGGTGCCCTCGCCGCCGGTGATGCCCTGGACGATGACCTTTGAATCCTTGTTGAGGAAGATTGACATTGTTCCGTTGCCCTTACTTCGAAGCCAGCTCGGCGGCCTTGTCGGCGCCCTCGTCCATGGTGTCCGCCAGTGTGACCAGCGGGTTGCCTGCAGCGGCGAGGATGGCGCGGCCTTCCTCAACCTTGTTGCCATCGAGTCTGACGACCAGCGGCTTAGTCGCGGTGTCGCCCAGAACCTTGAGCGCACCGACGATGCCATTCGCAACGGCGTCGCACGCGGTGATTCCGCCGAAGACGTTCACGAACACGCTCTTCACCTGCGGGTCACCGAGGATGACGTCGAGGCCAGCGGCCATGACCTCAGCGGATGCTCCGCCGCCGATGTCGAGGAAGTTGGCCGGTCGCACTCCGCCGTGCTTCTCACCGGCGTAGCTGACCACGTCGAGCGTGGACATCACGAGCCCAGCACCGTTACCGATGATTCCGACCTCGCCGTCGAGCTTCACGTAGTTGAGGCCGGCAGCCTTCGCCTTGGCCTCGAGCGGGTCTGCAGCAGCTGCATCCTCGAGTTCAGCGTGGTTCGCGTGACGGAACTCGGCGTTCTCGTCGAGCGTGACCTTGCCGTCGAGGGCCAGGATCTGGCCATCTTCGGTCAGTACGAGCGGGTTGACCTCGACGAGCGTCGCATCCTCACCCTTGTAAACGTCGTAGAGCTTCACGAGCACCGGCGCGACCTTGTCGGCGAGCTCGGCATCGAAGCCACCCGCGAGGGCGATCTCAGTTGCCTTGGCGAGGTCGATGCCGTCGAGCGGATTGACCTCGATCTTCGCAAGAGCGTCCGGACGCTCTACCGCGAGCTCCTCGATCTCCATGCCACCCTCGACGCTGCACAGCGACAGGTATGAACGGTTCGCCCGGTCGAGCAGGATCGAGAAGTAGTACTCCTTGTCGATGCGTGCACCGGCGGCGACCATGACCCGGTTGACGGTCAGGCCCTTGATCTCGAGGCCGAGAATGGCCTCGGCTGCGGTGGCGGCATCCTCAGGATTGTGCACCACCTTGACGCCGCCGGCCTTGCCGCGACCTCCGGCCTTGACCTGCGCCTTGACGACGACGGTTCCGCCGATTTTCTCGGCCGCCGCTCTCGCCTCAGCCGGTGTGTCGGCAATGATGCCGGCAAGTACAGGCACTCCATAGGATTCGAAAAGGTCCCGAGCCTGGTACTCGAAAAGATCCACGTAACTCTCGCAATCGTAGCGATCGGTTTCAGTTGAAAGGCGAATGCCTGCTGTCGGAATAACTCGACATCAAGACACTTTGGCCACGCACAAGCCTACCGACTCCTCCGGGCCACTGCGTTCGATGCCGTCTTAGACCGATCTTAAATTCTTCGGAACTTTCACGCTAGGGGCGCCGGGACTCCGCCCAGCCACGGTCTGGCCCACTTGCGGTGCCGAGATCGCCACTTCTGCTGCCTGGACCGCGTTCGACCCCACAGAAGTGGCGATCTCGATGAAGGTCACTCCCGCAGGGGACTGTCACAGGGCCAGCACGGGAGAATGGGTCCATGCCCGGACTGCCGCAGACCCCCCTGCGAATAGGGGACGTCTCGGCCGAGGCGATCCTGCTGGCCGGCGGCGCCCGCGCCATTCTGCTGCAACTCGCCAATCCCGGTGTCGGGCACGGCGTCGCCGCGCACAGCGACTTCGCGAACCGACCCCTCGACCGGCTGCACGGCACCCTCACCTATCTCTACGTCATCGTGTACGGCACCGCGGACGAGGTGCGTCGGGTCGCACGGAGGGTGGGTGCAGCGCACGCTCCCGTGAGGTCCGAGCCGGGTGCGGCCGTGCAATACAGCGCCAGGGACGACCAGCTGCAACTCTGGGTGGCGGCCACCCTCTACGACACGGCGATGCGCGTGCGTGAACTCGTCTACGGTCCCCTCGCCGCCGCCGACGCGGAGTCGCTGCTCGCGGACTACTCCATCATCGCGACCACGCTGGGGCTACCGCGCGCACTGTGGCCCGAGACTCCCGCAGCGTTCGCGCGTTACTGGGCCACCGCCGAGACCGCGCTTCGGGTGGACGACGTCGCCAAGGGCGTCGCAGGTGAGCTGCTTCATCCATCGACAGGGCCGTGGTGGATGCGCGCCGCCATGCCCACACTGAGGCTGCTAACCGCGGGATTGCTCAGCCCCGCACTGCGGGATGCTTACGGACTGGCCTTCGACCAGCGACGCTTCGACCGACTGGTTCGACTTATCCGGGTCGCGTATCCGCTGCTGCCGCGGTGGATTCGACATGCCCCGAAACGTCGCTACCTCGCGCGGTTCAGGACGGGTTCACTGCCCGGTTAGGCCCGCTCCGCATGGGGGATACGGTTGCGGTGTGAGGTTTTCTGCGCTGCGCGTCCGCTGGTACCGGGGGTACCTGATGGGCGGAAGCCTGCTGATGGCCGGAGATAACGCGGAGCACGCGCTCACCTACTGGGTCATGTGGCAGCTCTACCATTCGCCGGTGCTCGCGGGCTTCGCGGTGGTCAGCCACTGGCTCCCCCATTTGTTCTTCTCCATCCCGTTCGGATCCCTGGCCGATCGCTTCGACAACCGGCGGATCATTCAAACGTCGCTCGCGTTATTCATGCTCGTATCGGTTGGGTGGGGTGTGCTGATCGTCTCGGCCACCCTGCAGCCCTGGCACTGCGTCGTGCTGCTGGTGCTCCATGGGTTTGCGAGCGCCCTGTGGCAGCCGGCGGACAAGGTCATGCTGCTCGACATGGTGGGCACGAAAGATCTCACCAGCGGCATCAGGCTCATGGCTACCGGGCTCTCGCTGGGGCAGCTCGTGGGCCCGGCGATCGGCGCCGTGCTGCTCTTCACGATCGGGCCGGGCATCGGGATGTTCGTGATCGTCGCGCTCTATATTCCCTTTCTCGTCTACCTCATCAGGGTGCCCATCGACGGTCACTCCCGGCGTGCGGGTGCCGCGCGCCCGGCGCGCCCGAGCGTGCGACAGGTATTCGGAGTGCTGAAGGAGGTGCCGAGATTCCCGCCGATCCTCGCGATGATGCTGCTTCAGGGGTCGGTGGGTCTGCTCATCGGCACCGCCGTGATGCCCCTGCTCCCCGAATTCGGCGAACTGCTGGGCCAGTCCGACTCCGGCCTCGGCTACGGGTTGCTGCTCGTCGCCACGTCCCTCGGCGCGATCGTCGGCGGCATCGGCCTTGAGGCAATCGGCGGCGTGCGCGCCAGCTCGAGACTTGCCATCATGGGCACCATCGTCTTCGCCGCGAGCATGCTGGTGTTTGCCCTCTCACGGAGCGTTCCCCTCACCCTCCTGGCACTCGGGATCTCCGGCCTGGCGTCGATCATCTCCATGTCGACCGCACAGACCGTCATCCAGCTCGCGGCCCCGGCGGATCGGCAGGGCCTCTTTGTGGGCGCCGGGCAGACGACCGCGATGGGTTCGCGAGTCGGCAGCGGCGTGGTCATCGGAGCGCTCGGTGTTGCCTTCGGGATTCCCTCAGCGGTCGCCGTGTCGGCCACCGCACTGCTCGTCGTCTCGATCGCCCTGCTCGTCGTGGTCATGCTGTGGGTGCGTCGAGACCGCATCAGGCCCGGCATCGTTCACGCCGACCCCATGGAGGCGCTCGACTGAGCACCCGCCCGATCAGAGCCGGAAGACGACCGTGCCACTGGCGATGTCGGCGGAGACCAGGGTGGCGCGAACGGAATCTCCGGCCGTCACCTCGCCTTCGATGCTCGCCGTCACCACCGGGTCGGTGAGCTGGATGCTGCCGCCACCGTTCTTCGCGCCCGTGACGATAACGTCGAATTGCTCGCCGATCCTGTCGCTGAGCAGCGCGGCTTCGATCGCATCCACCGAGGCCCGGTCGAGGCGGGACGCGACCCCGTCAGAGCGCCCCATCTCCTTGGGAAGCGTTGGGAGCGCCTCGCGCACCCATTCGGGCACAGGCTGTCCGGCTGTCAGCGCCTCGCAGGTCACCAGCACGAAGCGGTCAAGCAGTCGCCGTAGCGGAGCCGTCGTGTGCGCGTAAGGTGCTGCGACCGCTGCCTGCAGCCGCTCCTCGGGCAACTCGCCGTCGAAGGCCGTGTAGCCAGCTCCGCGGAAGAGGGAGGTTGCCGCATGAATCGCCGCGAGCGCCCTCGGCTCTGCCGGATCCAGCTCGCGGAGGTACTCGCCATACGCCTGATCGGTTGGCCACGGGCATCCCAGTGCCGCCACCTGCCTGCGAAAGTTTTCCAGTGTCTCGTCGTCCGGCGCCGGCATCGTGCGCAGGATGCCCACACCGCCGTCGAGCATGATTGCCGCCGCCGCCATGCCGGTCATCAGCGAGATCTGGGCGTTCCACTCCTCCACCGGCAGCGGATCGCGCCGCACCAGCAGGTAGTGTCCCCCTTCGAACTCGACCTCCTCGTCTGGCCGGTTGAGGCTGGCTCCCCCGCGCTCGCGTTCGACCTCGATGCGTCCGAGTCCGACCTCCTTCAGGAGTTGCAGTGATTCGTCCGCGGATCCGTCGTCGATGGATGCCTGCGCCTCGGCGTACGTGAGCTGCTGACGGGATCGCACCTGCGCCCGGCGCAGTGTCGTCGCGGTCACGTTGGTCGCGGCATCCAGCTCGAAGGTCCAGACGTAGGCGCTGCGGGTCTCGCCCGCGAGCAGGGACGCCGCGCCCTCGCTGATCACCGTGGGGTGCAGCGGGATGCGCCCATCCGGCGCGTACATGGTCTGGCCCCGGCGTCTCGCCTCGGCGTCGACGGCGCCACCGGGCGGCACGAACAGCGGCACATCGGCGATCGCGTAGCTCACCACGAAGCCGTCGCCGCTGCGCGCGATGTGCACGGCCTGGTCGAGGTCGGTTGACCCCTCGGGGTCGATGGTGACGAACCCGATCGCCGTCAGGTCGTCCGGCGGCAGCACCGCTGACTCGACGGTCGCGGCGGCCTCGGCCTCAACCTCGGGCGGGAAATCTTCGGTGAGCTCGAGGTCGGCGCGAATCGTGGCGAGCGTGTGCGCGAGCAACTGCATCGGCTCGGTGATCCGCACCGAGGGAACGATGATGCGCTGGCGCGCCTGCTCGCGTTGCGTCATAGCTTCTCGATCGGTGCGATCTTGATCAGCAGGCGCTTTCGCCCTGCGGTGTCGAACTGCACCTCGGCGACGCGCTTGGTACCCTCGCCCGTCACGGCGGTCACCTTGCCCTCACCGAAATCGGTGTGCCGGATGCGGTCGCCAGCCTCGAGGGTCATGACGCCGTTGTCGCGCACGAGCCCGGTCACCGCGCTCGTCCACTCCGTCTTCACGCGCGGCGGCGCGGGCGGCAATGCGCTGTAGCTGTCACGCATCGGAGCGGACCGCAGTGGACGGTTGCTTCGGAATCCGCCACCGCCGCCAGACTGCTTCCACACGATGAGGTCGGCCGGTATCTCCTGCAGGTAGCGGCTCGGCATCGCGACGTTCACCTCGCCGAAGCTCGCGCGGGAGGCGGCGAGCGAGATGTAGAGGCGCTTGCGGGCGCGGGTGATTCCTACGTAGAACAGTCGCCGTTCCTCCTGAAGCCCGCCGGGCTCGTTGGCAGACATTCGGTGCGGCAGCAGGTCTTCTTCGACCCCGGTCAGGAAGACGGCGTCGTATTCGAGACCCTTTGCGGTGTGCAGGGTCATGATCGAGACCGAGCCATCCTCGTCGTCGATCTCGTCCGCAGCGGCGAAGAGCGCGACGCCGGTGAGGAAGTCGATGAGCGAGCCCTCCGGGTTGACCGTCCTGAACTCCTTGGTCTGCGAGACCAGCTCCTCCAGGTTCTCGGCGCGCGCCTCATCCTGAGCATCGCCGCTGGTTTTCAGCGCCTGGTGGTAGCCGGTGCGTTTCAGGATGTCCGTGAGGATGTCGTGCGGAGCGGCCGTCGTGGCCACCCGGCCAGCGTCATCCAGGATCTCGCCGAGCTCGACAATCGCTGCCGTCACCTTCGGTCCGAGCCCGAGCTGGCCCGCATCCGCAAGCACCTCGCGAAGTGGGGTGCCGATGCGGTTCGCGTGGGCCTGCATGGCCGCCTCGGTGGCGGGACCGATGCCGCGCTTGGGCACGTTCATGATGCGGCGCAGGGCCAGGTCGTCGTCGGGGTTGGCCACCTGGATCAGGTAGGCCATCGCATCCTTGATCTCGGCTCGTTCGTAGAATTTTGTGCCGCCGGGAATCCGATACGGAATCGCGGAACGGATGAAGATCTCTTCGAGCGGCCTGGTCTGCGAGTTGGTGCGCACGAAGACGGCAATGTCATTGAGGCTGCCGCCTGCCGAGCGCAGGGCCTCGATCTCGTCGGCCACGAACTGGGCCTCGTCATGCCCCGAGTACCCGGTGAATCCGGTGATCTTGTCGCCGGACCCGACGACCGTGAACAGGTTCTTCGCCTTACGGTCGAAGTTGTTTGAGATGACCGCGTTGGCCGCGTCGAGGATGTTTTGGGTCGACCGGTAGTTCTGTTCGAGCAGGATCACCTTCGAGTTCGGGAAGTCGCGTTCGAACTCGGTGATGTTGCGGATGTCGGCCCCGCGGAACGCATAGATCGACTGGTCGCTGTCGCCCACAACGGTGAGCGATGCCCCGGGGATGCCGCCGTTCGGGTCGAGCTTCATGCGGGTGTCCGCCGGCACGTTCTGCGGCGCGACGGCGCGCACAAACTCGCGGATCAGGGCGTACTGGGCGTGGTTTGTGTCCTGGTACTCGTCAACGAGCACGTGCCGGAATCTGCGCTGGTAGAGCGCAGCGACATCCGGAAACGCACGGAACAGGTAGACGGTCTCGGCGATGATGTCGTCGAAGTCGAGCGCGTTGGCCCGGCGGAGCGCCGAGGTGTAGCGCTTGAAGATCTCGACGAAACCGGCCTCTTTGGGGTCGTCCATGTTGACGCTGCGGGCGAAGGCGTCGATGTCGGTGAGCTCGTTCTTGAGCTTCGAGATGCGGCTCGACACCCCACCCGGCGTGAAGCCGACGGTGTCTGCACCGAGCTCCTTGATGATCCGTTTGAGCAGGGCGCGCTGGTCTGCGGTGTCGTAGATGGTGAAGCTCTGCTTCATTCCCATCGACTCGGCCTGGCGACGAAGGATGCGCGTGCAGGCGGAGTGGAACGTCGAGATCCACATCCCCTCCGCGGAATCCCCCACCAGCGATTTCACGCGCTCGCGCATCTCGGCGGCCGCCTTGTTCGTGAACGTGATGGCCAGGATCTGGCTCGGCCACGCCTCGCGGGTCTGCAGCAGGCCGGCGATGCGGCGCGTGAGCACGCTCGTCTTGCCGGAGCCCGCCCCCGCCACGATCAGCAGCGACTGACCGCGGTAGACCACCGCTTCGCGCTGCTGAGGATTGAGCCCGGCCAACAGGGCATCGTCGATTCCGCCACCCGTCGTGTGGCCGGGCTGCTCGAACGAGTCAAGAACGTAAGTCATCGCCCGCAATTCTAGGCGCGACCGCCGACGCGCGCGGCCTCCGCCCCCACGTCCCTGTCCCCGTCTCCGCATCCCCCACTCTCAAATGAAGGAGATTTCGCCGCCTCCGTGCGGTGGCCCGCACAAACGCGCTCGTCGCGCCGTCTTCTCCTTCATTTGGTGGGTAGGCGGATGCTTTTCCACAGTTCCGCGGATCCTGGCGCCGCGCGGCGCGTGATACGTCACAGTCGCGCCATGAGCACAACAGCAACCAGAGCCGGGATCCGAGTCACGAGCGTCCGCGCATCCATCTCCGCGCTGGACGGACTCGCCGCCACCTTCGAGCTGCACGCCCGCGGCCACACACGGGACGACATCGCGGCCGCCATCCGCTCGCGGTCAATCGTGAGGGTGCGCCCGGGCTGGTACTCGCACCACGATGTGCACCCGGCGGTGTTGGCCGCGGCGAGGGTCGGCGGCCGGCTCACCTGCCTCTCCGCGCTCGAACTTCAGGGGGCCGGCCTCGTCGCGAACCCCGGGCTGCACGTGTCTGTCGCGCACAACGCCTGCAGGCTCCGGATGCCACGCGATTCCCATTCTCGCATCGCTGCCGCCGCGGAATCTGGGGTGGTGGTGCACTGGCGCGACGGTGACGCGCCAGGCCGCCTTCTGTTGCCGCCGCTGGCCGCCATCCGGGATCTCGTTTCCTGCCAGACTCCGGACATAGTGTCTGCCGTCGCCGGGCTGCTGCTTCACCGCCGGCCCGAACTCTGGCCCGAGTGGAGGAGGTCTATCCCCGCCGCCCCTGCCGTGCACCAACCGTGGTTGCGGCGCATCGACGGAATCTGCGAGTCGGGCATCGAGGGGCTCCTGTGGTTCAGGATGCGCGATCTTCCGTTCCCGCTGCGGCGTCAGGTGGGCATTCCGACCGTCGGGCGAATCGACTTCCTGATCGGCACCCGGCTCGTGATCGAGGTGGACGGAGCCGAGTACCACACGAGCCCCGAGACATTCGAGGCAGATCGGCGGCGGGATGCGGTGTTGAGTGCGCTCGGATATCGGGTGCTGCGCTTCAGCTACGTCCAGGTGATGTTCCGCTGGGCAGAGGTCGAGGCCGCTGTCCTGGCCGCGGTCGCCCGAGGCGATCACCTGTAGGGCCCTCGCCGGCACGGCCCTCCCGCTCCGTCATCCAAATGAAGGAGATTTCTCTCAAACGACCGCCGCCGTCTGCGCCACAAGGCCTACGCGACGAAATCTCCTTCATTTGGGAGGGAGGGATGCACCGGACGCGCGGACGCGCGGCGTCAGTCGGCGAGCGCGCGCAGCAGGAGGTCGGGCTGGTCGGCGAAGGCGCCATCCACGCCGGTCGCCAGCACGCGCCGGAACTCGCCGAGCCAGTCACCGTGCTCTGCGGGCCCGGGGCCGCGCCGAAACTTTCTGGCGAGGAAGCTGTTCTCGGCACGCAGCGTCCAGGTGAACACGACAAGCCCGGCGTCGTGCGCCCCGTCGACAAACGACCGGCCGGCGTCGGCCAGCAGCAGCTTTTTGCCGACGCTCACCCCATCGACCTCGTCGGCCAACCGTGCGAGGCCGTCCACCTCGAGGTGCTGGGCGTAGGTTCGCGCGTCGCCGCCGTCTCGGGCCACAAGGTCGGCCGGCGCCCCGGACGCCTCGGCGAGAAAGACCGATCGGCCGGGCACCCCCCGGTCGCGCAGCTGACCGAGCAGGGTCTGCTCGAAACTCTCGACGATGAGATTGTCGGATGTCGCCCATCCGGAAACGGCCTCGGTGAACAGCTCGTCGAGCGGCAGTCCGATCGACGCGAAGTATGTCGCGTGCTTGATCTCGGCGACCATGACCCGCGGCCGGTCCTGCGCATCGATGATGCCGAACAGGTCGGTGAGCCGCAGAATCGGAAAACGCCCGTCGTACGTGGCACTTTCGCGACGGATGCCCGGCAGCCGTTCCGCCGCTCTCAGCGAGCTGAGCTCAGCCCACGTGAAGTCCTCGGTAAACCAGCCATGGTGGGTCACACCGTCGATGACCTTCGTGGTGCGACGTCCGGCGAATTCGGCGCGAGTGGCAACATCCGTCGTGCCTGAGATCTCGTTCTCGTGCCGGATCACCAGCACGCCGTCGCTTGTGGCCACGATGTCGGGCTCGACGGCGTCGGCGCCGAGCTCGAAGGCCAGTTCGTAGGCAGCGCGGGTGTGCTCCGGCCGGTACCCGCTGGCCCCCCGGTGCGCGATCACGAGGGGTGGATGCGCCGAGCTCACTCCACAAGGGTAGGCCACCGGTAGCATTCGACTATGGCCGCCTGCGTTTCGTGCTCCACAGAGCTTGACCCGCTCTGGAAGTACTGCATCACCTGCGGCACGCCGGTCGTGATGGCCGAGCCCCACGAACAACCGGACACCCCGCCGATTCCCGCCGCCATCCGCCCCGACCAGCCCGCCTCGGTGACCGGCCTGGTGCGTGGCCTCCCGAAGCCCGCCCTCGTCGTCATCGTCCTGGCCGTTATCGGCAGCATCGGGTCGTTCGTGGCCCTCGCGATGCTGTTTCGCTAAGCGTGATCAATCCCCACTGGCGTGAGCCGACGTCGACGCTGCCTCTGCGCTGGGGTACATACCGCGGCCGCTACCTGGCTGGCCTGCTACTGATCGTCGGGGGCGCCATCCAGCTTCAGGGTTCCAACACCTGGACTCTGCCGCTGCTGCTCATCGGCACGACAACTCACGCCGTCGGCTGGTCGATCATGCCGTCGGCTGGCTGGCGCCGGATGCTCGTGATCGTACCCACGACGGCGCAGATCTGGCTGATGCTGACGGGGCCGGCATCGATGTGGATGCTCGTCGCTCCGTACCTGTGCTGGCTGCTCGTGCGCCACCGGCCGCCAGCGAGTTACCTCACTGTGGTGTTGCCGTTGGCCAACGGATTCATCATCCCCCAGTTCTTCATGGAGTACTCGGGAATGCCGCTCGCGCTCGTCATCTCGATGACCGTTTTTGTGGGATCTGCATGGTGCGCCCGGCTGATCGCTGCAGGCGGACAGAAACTCAGCGAATCCCCGACTGCTTTCCGCTAAATTTGACGTAACGATGGCCGCGAGGCCGAAGGAGACGACCACTAATGGCCATGTCCAACCCCGCATTCAGCGCTAAATCTTTCGCCACCCCGGCGACTGCCGCAGCAAAAATGAGCACCCAGGTTCAGCCTGGCCTCTCAGCAGATCAGCTTCAGGAGATCTACAACCGCCCGTCGGCCGGCCCTGCCGAGACCGACCGGATGACCTATGAGAACACGATCCTCAAGACGGTCATCACCCTCGCGTTCGTCGTGGGCGGCGGAGTCATCGGCTACAACATCCCCGCGCTCATGCTGCCGTTTGCTCTGCTCGGATTCGTGCTCGCGCTAGTCAACATCTTCAAGAAGCAGCCGTCACCCCCGCTGGTGCTCGCCTACGCGGTCGCCCAGGGCATCTTCGTCGGCGGCCTCTCGCGGGTTGTCGAAGCCAGCGCCCCCGGGATCATCTTCCAGGCGCTGATCGGAACCGGCATCGTGTTCGGCGTCACCCTGGCGCTCTTCGCCAACGGCAAGGTGCGAGCGTCGAAGAAGGCCACGAAGATCTTCATGATCGCGGGCATCTCGTACCTCATCTTCTCGCTGTTCAACGTCGTGACCCAGCTCACCGGCCTGAATAACGACCCGTGGGGTCTGGCGAGCACCGAGGTATTCGGAATCCCGCTCGGACTCATCATCGGACCTCTCGCGATCCTCATGGGCGCGTACTCGCTGGTGCTCGACTTCACCTCGGTGAAGCAGGGTGTTGATGGCGGAGCTCCCAGCCGCTGGGGCTGGAAGGCCGCCTTCGGGATCACGCTGACCATCATCTGGCTCTACGTCGAGATCCTCCGCCTGATCTCGATCATTCGAGGCAGCAACTAAGTTCCGTCTCGCACATGGCCGTCCCTTGGGGCGGCCATGTTTCGTTGGGCCCGGCGAACTATCTGGCCAGCGTCAGCGCCGCCGAGTAGTCACGGGCACGGTCGAGCTCGGTGAGGATCGGGGTCACTGCGGTCTGGGTGACGACGGCGCCCACCGAGCCGAGCAGTCGCTTACGGGTGCTCCGACGACGTCCGGCCGAGGTCGCGGCGGCCAGCACTCCGCCGAGCAATCCGAGCAGGATGCCGAGGGCCACCCCTCCCGCGATGAACAGGGTCGGCACGGCCCAGCCTTCGACCTTCGGCACCTCGAACGCGGGCAACCCTACGCTTGGCAGCAGCGCCGCACCCAGCAGCCAGCCGATGCCGACGAGCGCCGCGAGCGCGGATATCCACTGCAGGATGCCGAAAATCACCCACCACCACGAGCCCTTGGCGGGCAACGGCGTGCTGGCGATGGCGAGGTCGAGTTGAGCCGGAAGCTCGGCGATGGCCTGGTCGGCGGTAGTGCGGATGCCCGTGCGCCAGGTGTCGGTGAGACCCTCGGTCGCGGCATCCGTGTATCCGCGCACCGACAGTGAGACCTGCGCTGCGGCACCGGCGCTGAGGGCGGGCATGCTCGTGCGGTGAAACGCTGGGTCGTCGCCGCGGCGCGAGGGCCCGAGACCGAGGCGGGCGAGCGGGTCTGGCCGCAGGCGAAGCACCCACGACACGACCGGCCATCCCGTGGCCTGGCCGGCGCGCTTGCGATAGGAGCGCGCGACGGCGTTGGCCACGACATCGGCGCCGGCCGCGGTACCGAGCGAGGCGATGAGGGCGTTGGTGTCACGTGCCGTCGGGCGCTTGGCGCTTCCGGCATCCGGAACCGTGGCGGCGACTGTGGTGACATCGGCCGCGAGGCGCGCCTCCCGCGCCTTCTTCGCGGCGGTGAGGTCGCCGAGTGCAGTGCGCAGCTGGGGGATGCCCGCACCCGTGCGGGCGCTGACAGGGATGACCCGCGCGCCGGGAATGCCGTCGCGTTCGACTATTCCGCGCAATGAGTCGACGACGGGGTTCACCTGGTCGGCCGGCAACAGGTCGATCTGGTTGAGCACGATGAGGGTAACGGCCGAGTGTTTGGCATGCGGGGCAATGAACTGCGCGTGCAGCACCTCGTCGGCATACTTCTGCGGGTCGACGACCCACATGAGGGCATCCACCTGACCGGCGAGCCGTTCGGCGATGTCGCGGTTGGCCCGTTCGATCGAGTCGAAGTCGGGCAGGTCGAGCAGCAGGAGGGTGCTGGCGCGCGGGTCGAGTGGATCGTCGAGAACTGTGCGTTTGCGAACCTGGAGCCAGTCGAGGAGCTCGCTCGCGCCGTTCGGATCCCAGCTCACGGAGTGGGCTTCGCTGGTCGTGGGGCGTCGCACGTGGGTTGTGGCGACATCCTGCCCGACGAGCGCGTTGACGAGGCTGGACTTGCCCGAGCCGGTGGCGCCGAAGACACCGATGACGGTGTGCTCCGGGGAGCGTTTGCGGCGTTCGGTGACATGGGTGAGCACGGCGTCGAGTTGCCGGGCGATAGCGTCGGGGAGTCGCCCTTCGCCCGTGGCGCGCACCGTGGCCAGAGCGGCGAGCCGGTCGTCGAGGCCGACCTTTCGTTTGGAGCTCACTCGGTTCCCCCGCTCTCGCCAGCGGTGCGGACATCGCTCAGCAGTGCGGCGGATTCGCGCCGCAGCGCGCCAGGGGATGAGCCGAACCTGGTGCTGTCGAGGGCGGCCGTCACTCGAGCGGCCTCCGTCGCGAAGAGCGCGTCGACCCGTGCTGTGAGGTCTGTGCGCGCTTCTCCCGCGAGGCGCCGCACAGCGTCCTCGCCGAAAATCGTTTCGAGCAGCTTCTGGCCGAGCACCGCGGAGCCGCCCGCAATGGCGATCTCGCCACCGGTGAGTCCGCCGGTGGAGGCAAAGACGACGATCATCAGCGCGACCGTCACGACGTTGAGGCCTGCCGAGAGCACGCGCGCCCTGACCCGCTTGGATCCGGCATTGTCCTGGATGAGGCGCAGCAGTGCCCCCTGCCATTCGCGAATCATGGCAGCTGCCCTGTCGCCAAAGCCATCGCTTTCTGTGCCGAGTTCCGGATGCGCCTCGGCGATCATCCGACCGGCTTCACTGCGCTGGAGGCTTGCCCAGGATGCCGCGGCAGCCCGTCCCGCCTGGTCGACGATCACGGCGTGCAGCCCGTGCTCGATGCGTACCTCGACGTCGATGACCGGCTGAGGCCGCCCCATCACCCACGCGGTGGCGGAATCGCGTGCCCGGGAGAACCACCGTTCGACCTTGCGGAACACGTCGGAGGTGCCGACGAAGTCCTGCCAGCGCGCCAGCACCTCTCCCCGCAGCAGTGCACCGTCGCGGGTGGCTTCGTCGACGGCATCCGCCGCGCTCGAATACTCGTGGGCGACGGCGGTGGCGGTGCCATCGAGCCAGTCCAGCTGGTGTTGGCGGGCCGCGGCGATGGACGCGACCTTCAGATCGAGGTCGACGATCGCCCCGCGCAGCGTGCGCGCGGCGATGCGGGTGCGCTCGGCACGATCCGAGGCGATGTCGGTGAGCCAGCCGCGGGGATCTGCAACCGCCTCGGCTGGCAGCATCCCGAGCGCGTCGAGCGGTTGCTCCTCGATCACGAAGACTGGCGCGTCGGCGAGGCCGCGTGCGGTGAGCATCGACTGCAGGTCGGGCAGCACCTCGCCGGCCGCGCCGGGCGGCACCCGGTTGAGAACGACGGCGACCGTGATATTGCGGGACGCGGCGCCGTCGAGCAGCGCCCACGGCACCGCGTCAGCGTAGCGGTTTGCGGTGGTGACGAAGAGCCACAGGTCGGCGGCAGCCAGCAGCTGGGCCGCGAGCGCACGGTTGTCGTCGGCGACCGAGTCGATGTCTGGCGCGTCGATGATCGCCAGTGACATCGGCACCTTGTCGTGGGCGAGCAACATGAGTTCGTTGATGCGGTCGGCGGTGGGGGCGTCTCCGGCCGACGAGGCCGGCGTGCCGGGTGCCGTGATGCTCCCGCGCACCCTCGCGAGTCCGGGCAGGATGCGGTCGGTCGCGAACCAGCCGGCATCCACCGGGGCGTGCACAAGAATCGGCTGCCTGGTCGTCGGCCGGATGACGCCAGCCCGGGTGGTGGGTGTGCCGATGAGCGCGTTCACGATGGTCGACTTGCCGGAGCCGGTCGACCCGCCGACCACTGCGAGCAGTGGTGCGTCGAGGTTGGCCAGCCGGGGTCGGATGTAGTCGTCGATCTGGCGCACGGCCGCGGCGGCCGCGTCGCGCTGGGCGGCCGCGCCGTCGAGCGGAAGCGAGAGTCCGGCGTCGGCGAGCGACGCTCGAAGTCGCTCGAGTGAATCCAGCGCTGGCGCCCGGGTGTCAGTCACCACTCAAGCATGCCCCACGACGGGCCCGCGCGGGAGCCTCCGCCGGGGGCTTGCCCGAAGCAGCCCCTCTGGGCGTCAGAGGTGACGCCGGCCGGCTACTCCCACTCGATGGTTCCCGGCGGCTTCGACGTGACGTCCAGCACGACGCGGTTCACTCCGGGTACCTCGTTGGTGATGCGGTTTGAGATGCGGGCGAGCACGTCGTAGGGCAGGCGCGTCCAGTCTGCTGTCATCGCATCTTCGGATGACACGGGCCTCAGCACGATGGGGTGGCCGTAGGTGCGGCCATCGCCCTGCACTCCGACGCTGCGCACGTCGGCGAGCAGCACCACGGGGCACTGCCAGATCTCGTTGTCGAGACCGGCGGCGCTCAGCTCGAAGCGGGCGATCGCATCCGCCGAACGGAGCAGCTCGAGACGCTCACGGGTAACCTCACCCACGATACGGATGCCCAGGCCTGGCCCCGGAAACGGCTGGCGGCCGACGATGACCTCGGGCAGTCCGAGTTCGCGGCCGATCGCGCGCACCTCATCTTTGAAGAGGGTGCGCAGCGGCTCGACGAGCGAGAATTTCAGGTCTTCGGGCAGCCCGCCCACGTTGTGATGGCTCTTGATGTTGGCTGTGCCGGTTCCGCCGCCGGACTCGACGACGTCCGGGTAGAGGGTGCCCTGCACGAGGAAGTCGATGGTCGCGCCATCGCCCTGCGCCTCGAGCACGAGTGCCTCTGCCGCGTTCTCGAACGAGCGGATGAACTCGCGCCCGATGATCTTGCGCTTCGTCTCGGGGTCGGTCACTCCGGCGAGCGCGTCGAGGAACTGGTCGACGGCGTCGACCGTGACGAGCCGAACTCCGGTGGAGGCGACGTAATCTTCCTCGACCTGGCGGCGTTCATCCTGTCGCAGCAGCCCGTGGTCGACGAAGATGCAGACCAGCTGGTCACCGACCGCCTTGTGCACGATCGCGGCGGCCACCGCGGAGTCGACACCGCCGGAGAGTCCGCAGATCACACGCGAGGTTCCGACCTGCTCGCGAATGCGCGCGACCTGCTCATCGATGACGTTGGAACTGTTCCAGTCTGCGGGGATGCCGGCAGCATCGTGCAGGAAGTTCTCGAGCACGCGCTGGCCGTACTCGGAATGCTTGACCTCGGGATGCCACTGCACCCCGTAGAGGCGACGCTCGTCGCTCGCGAACGCTGCAACGGGCGTCGACGCGCTCGAGGCCAGCACGGCGAAACCTTCCGGAGCCTTAGACACGGAGTCGCCGTGGCTCATCCAGGTTGTCTGCGTGCTCGGTTGGTCGCCCAGCAGTGTGCTCGCGCCCGGCGTGAGGGTGACATCCGTCGCACCGTACTCACGGAGCCCGGTGTTGGCCACTTCACCGCCGAGCTGCTGTGCCATCACCTGGAAGCCGTAGCAAATGCCGAGCACCGGCACTCCCAGCGCCAGAATCCCGGCGTCGAGTGTGGGTGATCCCTCGTCGTAGACGCTCGACGGTCCGCCGCTCAGGACGATGCCGACCGGGTTCTTCGCTGCGACCTCGGCCGCCGTGATCGTGTGAGGCACGATCTCGCTGTAGACGCTCGCCTCGCGCACGCGGCGGGCGATGAGTTGCGCGTACTGCGCTCCGAAGTCGACGACCAGGACGGGACGCGCCTCGGTTGACGGCACTGTGGTGGATGGCTCTGTCATGCTGCGACCTTTTCCTGGGTCTCGAGGGGAGCGATGACGGCCAGGGCATCCCTGGGCACGCGGCGCTCGAAATAGAAGGACAGGAACGGGATGACCCCGCCGAGGGCGATGAACAGGAATCGCGTGAACGACCAGCGCACGAGGCGCCACAGCACGAAGTCAGCCCCGAGATACAGCACGTAGAACCAGCCGTGGGCGATCAGGATGAGCGTCGACAGGTTGATTCCGGCGATCAGATCTTTCGGGGTGAGCGCGAGGAATCCGTATGGCCCGAGCAACTCGATGTCGACACCGAACCCGTAGCGGAACACCATCATGAGCACGAGCAGCAACAGGAAGGTGCCGGTGATGTATGAGGACACCTTGTAGACGGAGATGGTGCGTCGGATCTTGGCGACGTCTTCTGGCCGGGGTCCGATGGGCATTGCTCTATTCTACGGGCGCTGGCGCAGAGCCAGCTGCGAGCTCGGCGTCACGAAGAGCCTCCCCCTCTTCCTCCCACGTATCGCGCACGAGGCGATACCAGAGGAAGACCGCGAAGCCCGCGAAGACGATCCACTCGATCGCGTAAAACACGTTCAGCAGGTTGAGCGGAACCTCGCTCAATGGTCGCGGCGAGTCGATCTGTTGCAGACCGGATGCAGCGGCATCCGCCACGAGGTAACCGCCGTACACCCCCGCCGGCGCCTGAGCCCAGAGGTTCACCAGCTCGGAGACGGCGAGGGCACTGCGTTTGCCGGCCTCGAAGTCCGACTCCTGCGGCGACTCGCTCGGCAGGTACCGACCGCTGATCGTTCCGTCTGGGGCATTGCGTTCGAGAGCGGCGGCAGCGTCTATAGCTTCCTGCTCGGTTTGCGCCCAGCCGAGCGCCACCGCGATGCTCGCCCCGTCGGCGGCGACGGCATGCCCGACGACCCAGTAGCCGGGGGCGGAGTCGAGGTCGTTGAGCCGGTCGCTCAACACCACATAATCGCCCGGCACGAAGCTTGCGTCGACGGTTACCCGCTGGCCAATGACCGATGAGGGTACCGGTTGCTGCGGGGTGCTGACGGTGTCGAGTGCGACGACGTCCTCGGTCAGCACCTCAGAGGGCGCTGCACTCTCGAAACTGCGCGAGAGCTGCCACTGGCCCAGTGCGGCGAAACCTCCGGCGATGGCAAGCGCCAGCACAAGCGCGCCGATCCAGCGGGGCCTGCGGGCGATCTGCCACATGGTGGCCTGAGTCTGCATCAATATTCCGGATCCCGTTTGCGTTCGAAGTGTTCTTCAGGCTGTTCGTCGGACCGCTCAGCATGCGGTTGGTCCGCGACCCGGTGACCGGTGCCCGTGCTGTCGGGGAAGACCTCGATGATGTCGTCCGCGATTCTGGGCTCGGGTAGATCCTCGCCTGCCATCGCCGCTTCGACGAGCGCGATCTCTTCTGCCTGCATCCTGTCGCGACTGGGTTGCCGCTTCTTCGAGGGCTTCGACTTGAAGAGGATCTTCCCCATCTTCTCCGAGTTGACGGCAAGCACCGGCCCGATGATGGCCATGGACAGCACATAGAGCCCGGCAAACGGTGTGAGCCGTGGGTCGAGTCCCGCCGCTGTGGCGAGTGTGGCGAGGATCAGCGCGAACTCCCCGCGCGTTTGCAGCATCGCGCTGACATTCAGCCCCTCGGCCCGGGTGAGCCCGTTTTGCCAGGCGATCAACTGCCCCCCGAGGGTGTTCACGATGAGTGTCATCACGACCGCGACTCCGGCCGGTATGAGCACCTCGCCGAAGGTCGAAACGTCGAGGGCCAGACCGAAGTTGAGGAAGAAGAAGGCGGCGAACACGTTGCGGAGCGGTAGTGCGAGCGCTTCGATTCGCGCGCGAAACTTAGTCGCTCCGAGAACCAGGCCGATGAGGAAGGCGCCAATCGCGTCAGACACCCCGAGCATCTCCCCGATCCCACCGAAAGCTACAGCGAGGCCGAAGAACAGGATTGTGAAGAGCTCGTCATCCTTCGTGTTCACGAGGCGCGAGACGAATCGCCCGCCCCAACGGGCCAGCGCGAACATCGCGATGAGGAACGAGAAAGAGATGGCGAGTTGCAGGGCAATGGCACCGCCGTCGGTCTGGCCGCCGAGCACGACTCCCACGATCGCCAGGTAGCTTGCGACAAACACATCCTCGAGCACGAGGATGCCCAGGATGGTGGGTGTCTCTCGGTTGGCCAGTCGACGCAGTTCGATCAGGAGCTTGGTGACAATCGCGCTGGATGAGGTTGCCGTCATCCCAGCAACGATCAGCGCCTCTCTGGTTCCCCACCCGATCCACAGTCCGAGGGCGAAGCCCACCACGAGGTTGATCGCGATTCGTGTGCCGCCAGACAGGATCAGCGCACGAGCGTTGCCATAGAACTCGTCCTGGTCGAACTCGAGGCCGAGGCTGAACAGCAGCAGGATGAGCCCGAACACGGCGACGAGTTCCACGTCTGCCGCCTCGAAGTCGAGCGGGAAGAAGTGGGTGTTGGGGCTCGCAAGAACGCCCACGAGCATGTAGATGGGGATGGCGGGCAAACCGATGAGCTTGCCCAGACGACCAAAGCCGTAGGCGATGACGAAAAGAAGCCCCAGGACGAGAAGATCTTCGCCGAGGTGCACCCGCTACCCCTCGCTGGTGGAGTCAGCAGGCACCTTGTTGATGTCGCCCGAACGGTAGAAAGTGAAAGCCTTGGCGACCTTCTCCGGTGAGCCGGCGACGACGAGCGTGTCACCCGGGAAAACGGTGAAATCGTCGGAGGGTGCGGGGTTGGCGGATTCACCGCGCACTACCGCAACGACGGAGAGACCGACGAGGCCACGGCTGGCGAGATTTCCAAGTTTCTTGCCGGCGATGTGGTCTTCATAATCGACGGTGAACCAGTCGATGGTGAGTCCGGGGATTGCGTCGAGCTTCGAGAGGGATTCGGTGATGCGCGTGCCACCGAGCAATTCGGCGAGAGTGTGCGCCTCATCCTCGTCGAGTCGGAGGGAGACCTTTGTGGCGTCGGAGCCGTCCACGTCATCCGAGAAGGTGATCAGGTCGCTGTGGCCGGAACGGTGGGTGATGACGCCTACTTTGCCGCCATCATCTGTCACGAAGGTGTGCAGCACACCGACCCCGGGGAGCTTTACACGCCGCACGTCAACCATGTTCTCAGTCTACCGTCGGCACGTCCGGCGCCCTGTGAACCAGGTCGGAGCGCAGGCGCCGCTCAGATGTCGCGAGCTTCGAGCCGGGCGCGATCGGCGGAGGCGTCATCCGGCTGCAACTGGCTCTCGATCTCGGCGGCCACCCGCTCGAGATAGTGGTCGACCTCGCTCTGCGTGCGCTCGGCGTCCCAGCCGAGTACGCCCGCCATCAGCCCCGCGGCCACGGGCGCAGCTGACACTCCCCTGTCCCACGCTTCGATGGAAATCCTGGTGCGCCTGGCGAGCACGTCATCGAGGTGCAGTGCACCCTCGTGGGTGGCCGCGTACACGACCTCGGCACCGATGTAGTCGTCGGCACCCGGC
The DNA here is from genome assembly GCF_030063305.1 of Salinibacterium sp. G-O1. Classification (GTDB taxonomy): domain Bacteria; phylum Actinomycetota; class Actinomycetes; order Actinomycetales; family Microbacteriaceae; genus Rhodoglobus. Next base: position 624,517 of record NZ_JASISV010000001.1, on the reverse strand, counting down.
AGCGGATCGAGCAGCTCGGGCTGCTCACGAATGAGGTCGAGCAGCTCATCCGTCATCACGCCGTAGCGGTTGAGGAGATGCTCGATACGCACCTTGTGCACACCGAAGGCGCGCGCCATCTTGCTGCGCTTGTTCCACGCCGCGTGATAGCCCTCGGCGCCGAGCAGGGCGATGTCGGCGGTGATGCTCTTCGAGACGCTGCCGTCGAGCGCAGCAACGGCTTCGTCGATCGCATCCATCGCCATGATGCGATAGGTCGTCCACTTGCCTCCGGCCACCACGACCAGGCCCGGCACCGTGTGAGCGACGATGTGCTCGCGCGAAAGTTTGGAGGTCTGGTCTGATTCGCCGGCCAGCAGTGGTCGAAGGCCGGCGAAAACGCCCTCGACATCGTCGCGCGTGAGGGGCACGGCAAGCACCTTGTTCACGTGACCGAGGAGGTAGTCGATGTCTGCCGAGGTCGCGGCCGGATGCGCCTTGTCCAGGTTCCAGTCTGTGTCTGTCGTGCCGATCAGCCAGTGCCGGCCCCACGGGATGACGAACAGCACGCTCTTCTCGGTGCGCAGCAACAGCCCGAGCTTGGAGTGGATACGATCGCGCGGCACCACCAGGTGCACGCCCTTCGACGCGCGAACCTTGAACTGGCCGCGCGCACCGACCATGGCCTGCGTGTCATCGGTCCAGACGCCGGTCGCGTTGACAACCTGTCGCGCCCTGATCTCGAAATTCTCGCCGGTCTCGAGGTCGTGGGCATTCACGCCGACGACGCGTTCACCCACCTTGATGAATCCCTCGACCCGCACCCGGCTGGCGACATGGGCCCCGTGAAAGCTTGCCGTCCGCGCGAGGTTGGCCACGAAGCGCGCATCGTCGACCTGGGCGTCGTAGTAGGTGAGGCCACCGACGTACGCATCGTTGCGCAGGCTCGGCATCGCCCTCAGCATCTGGCGCTTCGTCAGGTGGCGGTGGTGCGGCACCCCGGGCGGCCTACCGCCCGAATAGCTAAAGATGTCATACAACAACATCCCAGCACCGACGTAGAGGCGCTCGAAGACCGGTTTCGTGAGCGGGTACAGAAAGCGCACGGGCTTCACGAGGTGGGGCGCGATGCGCTGAAGCAGCAATCCTCGTTCGATCAGAGCCTCGCGCACGAGCCTGAAGTCGAGCTGTTCCAGATAGCGGATGCCGCCATGCACCAGTTTCGACGAGCGGCTCGAGGTACCGGAGGCCCAGTCGCGTGCCTCGACCATACCGACCCGCAGGCCCCTGGTCGCGGCATCCAGCGCGGCACCGGTGCCCACGATCCCGCCACCGATCACCAGGATGTCGAGCTCTTTCGACTTCAGCGTTTCGAGAGCGGCCGCCCGCTCCTCTGCGCCGAGTTTTGACGAACGAGTGACGGATCGGTTGGCCATGATTACTCCGCGTTGTATGGTGCGACGACGACCTCGACGCGCTGGAACTCTTTCAGGTCGGAGTAGCCGGTCGTTGCCATCGATCGCCTGAGCGCACCCATGAGGTTGACCCGGCCATCTGCGGCGCTCGACGGCCCGTAGAGGATCTCTTTCAGCGGGGCCAGCGAGCCGACCTCGACACGATTGCCGCGGGGCAGCTCGGAGTGGTGCGCCTCGGCACCCCAATGCCAGCCGCCTCCGGGGGCGTCTGTGGCCCGCGCGAGGGTGCTGCCGAGCATGACCGCATCGGCGCCGACCGAGATCGCCTTGACGATGTCACCGCTGGTTCCCAGACCGCCATCGGCGATCACGTGCACGTATCGGCCGCCGGACTCATCCATGTAGTCACGCCTTGCGCCGGCGACATCGGCAACCGCCGTGGCCATCGGAGCGTGGATGCCCAGGCTCGCGCGGGTCGTTGATGCTGCTCCCCCGCCGAAGCCGACGAGCACACCGGCGGCACCCGTGCGCATGAGATGAAGCGCCGCGGTGTAGGTGGCCGCGCCGCCCACGATGACCGGCACATCCAGCTCGTAGATGAATTCCTTGAGGTTGAGCGGCTCGACGGCCTTCGACACGTGTTCTGCGCTCACGGTGGTGCCACGGATGACGAACAGGTCAACTCCGGCGTCGACGACCGTCTTGGAGAGTTCTTTCGTGCGCTGCGGGCTCAGCGCGCCAGCGACGGGAACGCCTGCCGCACGAATTTCGGCAAGCCGCGCAGTGACCAGTTCCGGCTTGATCGGCTCCGAATAGATTTGCTGCATCCGCTTGGTGGCGCCGTCGGCAGGCAACTCGCGGATCTCGGCAAAAAGCGGCTCGGGGTCTTCGTATCTCGTCCACAGGCCCTCGAGGTCGAGCACGCCGAGGCCGCCGAGCTGTCCCATGGCGATGGCAGTGCTCGGGCTGACGACCGAGTCCATGGGCGCCGCCAGCACCGGAATGTCGAACGTATAAGCGTCGATCGTCCAGCTGATCGAGACATCCTGCGGGTCACGCGTGCGGCGGGACGGCACTACCGCGATGTCGTCGAAGGCGTACACGCGACGGGCCCGCTTGGCGCGGCCAATTTCGATGTCATTCACGCGTCAAGTCTAGGCGCGATGGATGAGGCAAGCTTGTCTTATGACCGACGTTCGCGCAGTTCCGCTGGCCCAGCTCCGCACTCGCACCAGTGAGAAGTGGACGGCATACCCCTCAGACGTGCTTCCGCTGTTCGTCGCCGAGATGGATTACGCGCTTGCGCCTGTCATCGCGGAGTCGATGATCGCCAGGATTGAGGCGTCCGACACCGGGTATGTGGGTTCCCCCGGTCCGCTGCCAGCCGCCTTCGCGGGCTACGCCGAACGCACCTGGGGGTGGGTCGTCAATCCACTCAAGGTGCGCACCGCAACCGACGTGAGCGTGGCGATAGTCGAGTCGTTGCGCCAGTCGATCAGCCCTGGGGATGCCGTCGTCATCATGCCCCCGGTCTACCCGCCGTTTTTCGACCTGGTTCCCGAGGCAGGCGGCGTGATCGCCGAGGTACCCCTTCTCGACGATGGCACAACCTGGAGCATCGATCTGGATGGGCTCGAGCGCGCCTTCGCGGGCGGAGCCACCGCGTTGCTGCTGTGCAACCCGCACAACCCTCTCGGCCTCGTGCATTCGGCCGAGACTCTGCAGGCCGTTGCCCGCCTCGCCGACACACACAGGGTCACCGTCATCAGCGACGAGATCCACGGACCGCTGGTGCATCCCGGGGTGGATTTCGTCCCGTACCTCAGCGTGTCGGATGAGGCCCGCAAGCGCGGAATCACCGTCACGTCAGCCAGCAAAGGATGGAACCTCGCCGGCGTCAAGTGCGCCATCATGGTCGCCGGCGGCAAGCGGGGCCTTCGTGTGCTCGACCGGATGCCCGAAGAGGTCGGGTTCCGCACGAGCCTGCTCGGCCTGCACGCGAGCGTTGCCGCGTTCGAGCACGGCCAGCAGTGGCTGGATGGCGCCCTGGCCTCCATCACCTCAAACCGTGACCTTCTCGCGAGCCTTCTCGACGAATTGCTCCCCGAGGTCGGCTACCGGATGCCCGAAGCCAGCTACCTCGCCTGGCTCGACTTCAGGGCGATGGGGCTGGGCGACGATCCGAGCATCCGGATTCTGGAGGAAGCACGGGTCGCCCTCAACGCCGGGCCCACCTTCGGAACCCAGGGTCGTGGCTTCGCCAGACTCAACCTCGCCTGCAGCCCGGAGGTGCTCGCCGAGGCGATCATGCGGATGGCGCTCGCCCTCTGATCGGACGCGCCGGCCCAACTACCTGCGGTAGTTGGGCGCCTCGACCACCATCTGGATGTCGTGCGGGTGTGATTCCTTCAGCCCGGCAGCGGTGATCCGCACGAACTTGCCCTTCGCCCGCAGCTCGTCGATCGTCCTGGCGCCGGTGTAGAACATCGACTGGCGCAGCCCTCCGAGCAGCTGGTAGACGACGGACGATACCGGGCCGCGGTACGGCACCTGACCCTCGATGCCCTCGGCGATGAGCTGCTCGTCTGACGGAACATCCGACTGGAAGTAGCGGTCGCGAGAGTACGAGGTCTTCTTGCCTCGGGTCTGGAGCGCGCCGAGCGAGCCCATGCCGCGGTAGCTCTTGAACTGCTTGCCGTTGACGAAGATGAGATCGCCCGGGCTTTCGTCGGTTCCCGCGAGCAGCGAACCCAGCATCACGGTCTCGGCGCCGGCCACGAGCGCCTTCGCGATGTCACCCGAGTACTGCAGACCACCATCGGCGATGACCGGAACGTCGGTCTCGCGCGCGGCCAGTGATGCCTCGTAGACCGCGGTGACCTGCGGCACGCCGACCCCGGCGACCACGCGGGTGGTGCAGATCGAGCCGGGTCCGACACCGACCTTGACAGCGTCAGCGCCCGCCTCGATGAGCGCCTGAGCTCCTGAGCGTGTCGCGACGTTGCCGCCAATGATGTCGACGGCGTCGAACGCGCTGTCACCCTTGAGCCGACGAATGATGTCGAGCACGCCAGCCGAGTCGCCGTTGGCGGTGTCGACCACGATGACGTCGACGCCGGCGTCGCGAAGCTGCCCGGCCCGCTCCCACGAGTCCCCGAAGAATCCGATGGCGGCACCCACGCGCAGGCGGCCCTCGTCATCCTTGGTGGCGTTGGGGTATTTCTCGGTCTTCTCGAAGTCTTTGACAGTGATGAGGCCGGTGAGCCTGCCGCTGCCGTCGATCAGGGGCAGCTTCTCGATCTTGTGCTGCGCAAAGATGGCCACGGCCGAATCCGGGTCGATGCCCATCGGTGCCGTGATGAGCGGTGTCCGGGTCATCACGTCGCGAACCAGGGTGGTCGACTTCTCGAACGGCGACACGAATCGCATATCGCGGTTGGTGATGATGCCCACGAGGGTGCCATCCGACTCCACCACGGGCAGGCCCGAGATGCGGAACTGGCCGCACAACGCGTCGACCTCCGCGACCGTGGCATCCGGCGACGTCGTCACCGGGTTGGTGATCATCCCTGACTCGTTGCGCTTGACCTTGTCGACGTGAGCGGCCTGATCTTCGATCGAAAGATTGCGATGCAGGATGCCAATGCCGCCGTTGCGCGCCATCGCAATCGCCATGCGCGATTCCGTGACGGAGTCCATCGCCGCTGACAGCAGCGGCGATGCCACCCTGATGCGGCGGGTCAGTCGCGAGCTCGTGTCTGCTTCACTCGGAATAACGTCGGTGTGCCCCGGGAGCAGCATGACGTCGTCGTAGGTAAGGCCGATAAAGCCGAAAGGGTCAGGCTGGTCCATGAGGTCCTCTTACTTTGGAACATTTGAGACCGGGATGCCGCGCTGAATACCGGTATCCAATATTAACCCGTTCGCCCTGCGGGTATTCCACACCCCATAATGGCAAGACCGAAATGTGTCCCGATGGAAACACCCGAGACACATTTGCGCAGTATCGTCATCGAAGACGGTGCGCCAGCACCCGCGGAGCACAGCTTTGGCTGGTGCCGTCAGGAGGTTTTGTGACTACTACCCGAATACGTCGCGCTCGCTGGACAAAGCGCAGTGGCGTCCTAGCCCTTGCAACGCTTACAGCGACCCTTGCGCTCACGCTGCTCGCCGGTCCGGCCGCGGCCGACGACATCAACCTCGACAAGTACGACTTCAAGGTGGTCGGCAACGTCAAGCTCAACAGTGTGCCGCTCGAAGACATCGAGATCAAGGTCGATGGGGGCGGATACTCGGCGGAAGTCAAGACGGACGCTGAAGGCCGCTGGGCCATCGGTGTTCCCGAGAAGGGCGACTACACGGTCACCCTCAACGAAGACACTCTGCCCACCGACATCGCTGTCGTTGACGAGGCCGACGATTCCCCGAACGTCAAAGAAGTGAGCATCGGGCCGAGCGGCAGCGCGGTCATGAACTTCTTCATCGGTCGTGGTGAGCGCAACCAGACGAGCTTCTTCGACCAACTCGTCGAGCGAACCGTCAATGGCCTCAACTTCGGTCTCATGCTCGGTCTCGCGGCGATCGGCCTCTCGCTCGTCTACGGCACCACGAGTATCTCGAACTTCGCTCACGGCGAGATGGTGACGTTCGGCGCCCTCGCCACCCTCGTGATGTCTGGTGGCCTCGGCGTGCCCATCTGGGGTGCCATTCCCATAGCGATCCTGTTGAGCATGGCGTTCGGTTACGTTCTGGATGCCGGCCTCTGGAGACCCCTGCGAAAACGCGGGGTCGGCGTGGTTCAGCTGATGATCGTCAGCATCGGTCTCTCGCTGGCGCTACGGTACATCTTCCAGTTCTTCATCGGTGGCGGCACCGCACAACTTCCCGGCGCGGACTCCCCCAAGATCAAGCTCTTCGGTTCGGTGTCCCTCAGCGTCGTTGACATGACCAGCATGGGAATCAGCGTCGTGGTGATCCTCGCGGTCGCCTGGTGGCTGGTGCGAACACGCATCGGCAAGGCAACGCGAGCGGTGGCCGACAATCCATCCCTCGCCGCGGCATCCGGCATCGACGTCGACTTCGTCGTTCGCGTCGTGTGGATCGTCGCAGCGGGTCTTGCCGGTCTGTCCGGAATCCTGTGGGCGTACTTCCGCCCCGGCATCCGGTGGGATATGGGTGCGCAGATCCTGCTGCTCATCTTCGCCGCCGTGACCCTGGGTGGTCTCGGAACCGCGTTCGGCGCGCTCGTCGGATCGATCGTCATTGGTCTGCTGGTGGAACTTTCCACCCTCTGGATATCGTCCGACCTCAAGTACGTCGGGGCGCTCGGCGTACTTGTGCTGGTCTTGCTGCTGCGTCCTCAAGGGTTGCTCGGCCGGAAAGAGAGAGTGGGTTAGACCATGGACTTCCTTCAGATTCTGTCGAATACGACATCGTCCATCCTCAGCCCCGCCACGATCGCCTACGCGCTCGCAGCCGTGGGTCTCGCGGTCAACTTCGGCTACGCCGGCCTGCTCAACATGGGTGTTGCGGCATCCATGGCCATCGGAGCATATGGGTACGCAATCTCGGCTCTCACCTTCGGCTTCCCCTGGTGGGCCGGGATGTTCGTCGGGGTCGGTGCGTCGATCATCTTCGCGCTGCTCCTCGGTATCCCCACCCTGCGACTGCGTGGCGATTACCTCGCCATCGTGACCATCGCGGCGGCCGAGGTCGTGCGCCTGTTGTTCCTGACCAACACCTTCGATGCCATCACTGGCTCCGCAGACGGCCTCAGCGGCTACCACGACAGCTTCCGTGCCTCCAACCCCATCCCGGACGGAACCTACGGGATCGGGCCGTTCACGTACAACGCGACGGGATGGTGGGTGCGCATCTTCGGCCTCGTCATCCTCGCGCTTGCCGTGCTGATCGTGTTCACGATCATGCGCAGCCCCTGGGGACGCGTCGTCAAGGGCATCCGTGAAGACGAAGATGCGGTGCGTGCGCTCGGAAAGAACGTCTACGCCTACAAGATGCAGGCTCTCGTCATCGGCGGTGTGTTCGGTGCCCTCGGGGGCATCGTGTACGCCCTGCCATCCTCGGTGAATCCCGGCGTCTACGTGACGTCCCTGACGTTCTTCATCTATACGGCATTGCTTCTCGGTGGTGCCGCGACAGTCTTTGGTCCGGTGCTGGGCGCGGTGCTGTTCTGGGTGGTGCAAACCTTCCTGAGCAACGTGCTGCCAGCGCTGGTGACCAGCGGCATCCTGCCGTTCATGTCGACCACGCAGGCCCAGACGCTGCGCTTTATCCTCGTCGGAGTCGCGCTCATGCTGCTCGTGATCTTCAAACCCCAGGGACTCCTGGGCAATAAGAAGGAGCTGACCTTTGTCAAACAGTGAAGAACTGCCGGGCGGCGACGAACCGATGAGCACCGCAGCACCCGAGCAGCGCCCCAAGTCGACGGGCCTGCACAAGGGCGAGATTGCTCCTGGAGTGGCGAAGGTCGATCCGATCATCATCGCGGACGACATCCGTCGCACCTTCGGTGGGCTCACCGCGGTCGACGTCAAACACATCGAGATTCCACGAAACGCCATCACCGCCCTCATCGGACCCAACGGTGCAGGCAAGACGACACTGTTCAACCTGCTCACCGGGTTCGATAAGCCAGACGCGGGAAAGTGGACGTTCGAGGGGCACTCCCTGTCTGGAGTCCCCGCGTTCAAGGTTGCGCAGCTGGGTCAGGTGCGCACCTTCCAGCTCACCAAAGCCCTCGGTCTTCTGACCGTGCTCGAGAACATGAAACTCGGCGCGAAGGGTCAGCGCGGCGAACGCCTGCTGTCGAGCCTGTTCCCTGCCCTGTGGCGCAAGCAGGAGAGCGAAATCGAAGAGCGCGCCATGGTGCTCCTTCAGAAGTTCAAGCTCGCCGAGAAGAGCGAAGATTTCGCGGCCAGCCTCTCTGGAGGCCAGCGGAAGCTCCTCGAAATGGCACGGGCACTCATGAGCGAGCCGACACTCGTGATGCTCGACGAGCCCATGGCCGGGGTCAACCCGGCTCTGACGCAGTCACTGCTCGACCACATCCTCGACCTTAAGGACGAGGGGATGACGGTGCTGTTCGTCGAGCACGACATGCACATGGTTCGCCACATCGCCGACTGGGTGATCGTCATGGCCGAGGGCAAGGTTGTTGCAGAGGGCCCGCCTGACGAGGTCATGAAAAATCAGGCCGTCATCGACGCGTACCTCGGTGCGCATCAGGATGTCGACCTGGGAGTTGTCACCGGCCGCATTGCCGGGGACATCCCGGAGGTCGGCAAGTACATGGCAGACGAGGTTGCCACCCTCGACGGCAACATCCGCTCACGATCCCATAAAGACAGCACCCCGCCAGAACACCCGGAGAAGAGCTCATGAGCCATACCGCGACAAAGACGGCGGTGGTCAAGGTCACCGACCTGACGGCAGGATATCTGCCGGGCGTCAACATCCTCAACAGCACCAACCTCGTCGCCGAGCAGGGTGAACTGATCGGCATCATCGGCCCGAACGGCGCCGGCAAGTCCACGCTGCTCAAGTCCATCTTCGGGCAGGTGAAAATCCGCGGCGGCAGCATCGAGCTGAACGGTGAGGACATCACTGGGCTTAAGGCGAACAAACTGGTGGCGCGCGGTGTCGGCTTCGTGCCGCAGAACAACAACGTGTTCCCCAGCCTGACCATCGAAGAGAACCTCCAGATGGGGCTGTACCAGAACCCGAAAATCTATGCAGAGCGCCTGGAGTTTGTCACGGGCATCTTCGCCGAACTCGGTCAGCGCCTCAAGCAACGCGCAGGGTCGCTGTCCGGCGGTGAGCGCCAGATGGTAGCCATGTCGCGTGCGCTGATGATGGACCCCCACGTGCTGCTTCTGGACGAGCCATCCGCCGGTCTGTCCCCAGCGCGTCAGGATGAAGCATTCCTGCGCGTCTCAGAGATCAACAAGGCAGGCGTCACCACAATCATGGTCGAGCAGAACGCTCGCCGATGCCTGCAAATTTGCGATCGCGGATACGTCCTTGACCAGGGTCGCGATGCGTACGAAGGCACCGGGCGCGAGCTGCTGAACGACCCGAAGGTCATCGGCCTCTACCTCGGTACGCTCGGCACCTGACCCACTGTCACCGACTGACCCCGCTCCTGCTGCAGGAGCGGGGTTTTTCGCTGCCTGCGGGCGCCCCTGAGCGCTGCGAGAGAGCGCCTGGCACGACGAAGGGCCCCCGGCTTTCGCCGGGGGCCCTCCTACCGCGCAGTCTTAGTTGATTGCGCTGTAGTTGTTGTCTTCACCGAACTGGTAGACACCGATGGTGGCCTCAGTCGGGTCTCCGACATCGTTCAGCGTGATCGGGCCTGAGATGCCGTCGTAGTCAGCTACGCCGCCACCGTTGATGATGTCAGCGCACTCTGCAAAGCTCGTGCACTTCTCACCGTCACCAGAACCACCGGAGACTTCCTGCAGCTTCGCAGCGATCTTGTCCGAGTCGGTCGAACCGGCTGCGAGTGCTGCGAGAGCGAGCAGAACAACCGAGTCATAAGATTCGGCTGCGTAGCTGAAGTCCTCGAGTGCGGGGTTACCCTCGCCCTGCCAGAACGTGTTCAGGTTTCCGGTGAACTCCGTCAACGTGTCGACGCTCAGGCCGGGAAGCGTGCCCTTGGCGCCCGTGAGGGTGCCCGGAGCAAACGTGGTGCCGAAGTTCTTCAGGTTGCCGTCTACGAAGTAGAGCTGGTCGGCCGGGTACCCGCTCAGAGCGGGAATCATGGTCGACACTTCCTCGAACGTGATCAGTGCGATCGCGTCGGGGTCAGCCGCGCGAACCTCAGAGATCTGCGCGTCGAAGGTGGTGTCACCGGTGTTGTAGCTGACCTCAGCCACCACTTCACCGCCGGCAGCTTCGAAGGCAGCCTTGGCGACCTTGGCGAGGCCGGTGCCATAGGAGTCGTTGAGCACGATCATCCCGAGGGTTTCTGCACCCGACTCTGCGATCAGGTTGCCGAGCACCTCGCCCTGGAGCACGTCAGACGGGGCCGTACGGAAGTACAGTCCGTTGTCGGCGTAGTCGGTGAATGCCGCCGAGGTGTTGGCCGGCGAGAACTGGATGACTCCAGCGCCAGTTACCTGGTCGATGAACTGCAGCGACACGCCTGATGATGCTGCACCAAGGATGGCCTTGACACCTTCACCCAGGAGGCGAGGGATCTCGGTCTCGTATGCCTTGTTGTCGGTATCACCCGAGTCACCCTGGATGAGCTCGATCTGCACGCCGAGGTCGGCCGCGTTGATTTCGGCTGCTGCGTACTCGCCACCAGCGATCTCGGGCGGGCCGAGGAAAGCGAGGTTACCGGTGACGGGAAGTGCCGTACCGATCTTGAGCGAGAGGTCCTGCGCCGGTCCGGCGCTGTTGCCACCTTCTTCTGCTGGTGCTGCACAGCCACTGAGGACGAGTGCGCTGACGCCGACGACGGCGACACCGCTGATCAGGGACTTAAGTGACCGCGAGCGTGGGGCTGTTGCCTTCGCGAATACGCTCATGTTGCTCCTTGCGTGTTGTATGACATGGAAATGAGAGCCACTTCGGTGGGGCCCTCTAGCCAAGCTATTGGCACCGGGGTCCCGGCACAATACAGGGGGGTTACAGACGTGTAACACGGCACGATCGTTATATTCCGTTATCAGTACGTAACGATTCGGCAATCGACCGAAAAGGTGCGGTGTGATCGGTTACGGCACGGCTTCCACCATGGGCGCCGGGCGTCGTCTCTGCCGACCGGATGAGGCGAACATGTCAACGGTCAGGATCGCCAGCGCGAGCCACACTATGCCGAACCCTATCCAGCGCTCGGGCGGCATGTCCTCCTTGAGCAGCACGACACCGACAAGGAGCTGGAGAATCGGCGCGATGTACTGCACAAGTCCCATGTAGGTCAGCGGCAGCCTGCGCGACGCCGCTGCGAAGAGGATGAGCGGTACCGCTGTGGCGACGCCGAGCGCGAGCATGAGAGCGGTGTGACCGGCCGCCTGGGTCCCGATGGTCAATCCGCCGGCAGCGCTGATGATCAGCAGCGCGATGACCGCGGCAGGCGCGAGCACTGCGGTTTCGACCGTCAGGCCACTGATCGCGTCGGCTTTCGGACCCACGCGCTTCTTGACGAGCCCATAAAAACCGAAGCTGAAGGCGAGGGTGAGCGCTATCCATGGGAAAGAGCCGTAGCCGATGGCGAGAACGAGCACAGCCACCGCACTGACGCCGATCGCTATCCACTGCAGCGGGCGCAGTCGCTCGCGCAGCACGATCACCCCGAGCAGCACGGTCACGATCGGGTTGGTGAAATATCCGAGGGCCGCCTCGACCACATGCCCGCTCAGGCTGGCGAAGACGTAGACGACCCAGTTCACGAGGATAAATACTCCGGCAACGGACAGAGACACCAGGGTGGCTCGATCGCGCACGATGGCGCGCAACCTAGGCCATCCGCGAGTCACCGAGATCAGGAGGGCGCAGAAGATCAGCGAGAGCACAATCCGCCAGGCAACGATCTCGATGGGACCGGCCGGCCGAAGGGAAACAAACAGCACGGGGAGAAAACCCCAGAGCACGTACGATGCGAGAGCGAAGGCGAGGCCGGGACGCGACACCCGGTCGTCGGTAGCGGAAGTCGGGGGCACCAATCCAGCCTACGTGTGGCTGGGCACGCAAAAGACCCCGTGGCAGAACCACGGGGTCTTTTTGGCAGAACCCGCATGCGCGGGACTCTGGCGAAACGTAATTAGCGGACTACGACCGCAAGCACGTCGCGAGCTGAGAGCACGAGGAGGTCTTCCCCGCCGTACTTCACCTCGGTTCCGCCGTACTTGGAGTAGATGACCTTGTCGCCCACTGCGATGTCGAGCGGGACGCGGTTGCCGTTATCGTCTATGCGGCCTGGGCCCACTGCGACGACCTCGCCCTCCTGGGGCTTCTCCTTCGCGGTGTCAGGGATGACAAGACCCGACGCTGTGGTCGTTTCTGCCTCTACCTGCTTGATGACGATTCGATCTTCGAGCGGCTTGATGGACACCGACACGGTTGACCTCTGCTTTCTAGAAACCTTGGGTTGGCACACTCCCTGTGAGAGTGCCAACCCAACTATAGAGCTTCGCTGGCACTCGATCAACGTGAGTGCCAGACGAATCACGACCCTGTCATGTTTACTCCGCCGTCACGGGTACCGTGAGGGAATGGATCAGGCCGAACTTCGAGAACTTTTCTCTGCCGAAGGACTCCGCTTGCTCGATTCCCTTCCGCCGTTCGATTCCACAGCGGATGTGGTTCGCACGGTGTCAGATCTTCGCAAAGCCGGGCATCCGGCCGGGCTCGTCTCAGCGGTGCTCAATCAGGCCAAATTGCGCCACCGGGCAACCACCAAGTTCGGATCATTCGCAGACCGGATGCTCTTCACCGAGGCGGGGCTCGAGCAGGCGACACGTCTGGGGGTGGCGGCTCACCACGCTGGCCGCTTCTCGGATGCCGGCGTCAAGTGGGTCGCCGATCTCGGCTGTGGAATCGGTGCGGATGCACTGGCGATCGCGGCACTCGACCTCGAGGTGACCGCCGTGGAGCGTGACGAGGTCACCGCCGCGATTGCCGCCTACAACCTCGCACCGTGGTCGAACGCCCGCGTGGAGCACTCGGCCGCGGAAGAGGCCAACCTCGCGGGGGTGGACGGCATCTACCTGGACCCGGCCCGGCGCGACGGCGCCCGCAGGCTTCGCGACCCCGGCGACTGGTCGCCATCCCTCGACTTCGCCTTCGGGCTGGCCGAACTGTACCCGACCGGCATCAAGCTCGGTCCCGGCATCGACCGCGAGCTGATTCCCCCCGGGGCCGAAGCCCAGTGGGTCTCGGTCGACCGGGACGTGGTCGAGCTCGGGCTGTGGTTCGGAGCGCTTGCTCGCCCGGGCATCCGTCGCTCAGCCCTCGTCATCAGCGATGCCGGGACGGCGGAGATGACGGCCGCTGCAGACAGCGCAGACGAAGCAGCGGGCGCGCTGGGTGAATTCGTGTACGAACCCGACGGGGCCGTCATCCGGGCCAGGCTCATCGGCGACCTCGCGCGCAAAATCGGGGGCAGGATGCTCGACCCCTCGATCGCGTACGTGACATCAGACACCGCTCACGTGACCCCGTTCGCCACCTGTTTCCGGGTGCTCGAAGATTTCGCGCTCGACAAGCGCACCCTGAAGCGCGAGATCGCGGCGCGAGGAATCGGCACGCTCGAGATCAAGAAGCGAGGAGTCGATATCGACCCCGCCGAATACCGCACGGCATTGGCGCCGAAGGGAGACGCCAGCGGCACCCTGATGCTTACGCGCGTGGGCGGTAAGCGCAGGGCGCTGCTGGTCGAACGGGTAATCGGCTAGAAGGAACTGCCGCTGGAAGCCGCAATGAAGACGAACAGGAAGAACAACCCGGCAATCAGGGAGATTCCCAGGCCCACGTAGCCCGTCACGAGGGCGGTGACCCAGAAGGGCTTCGCCCACGGCTGCCGCTTCTGGGCGAGGTGGCCCATGATCACGGCGGCGAGCGCCGGCAGGAATCCCAGCCCAACGAACGACATGAGCACGCCGAGGATGCCGACGATCATCGCCACGATGCTCAGGGTCTGGACCGGGCCAGCGGCCACGGGGGCGTATGGGTTCGGCTGGGGCGCAGCGGCCGGCGACGCATACGGTGCTGTCTGGCCCGGGGCGGCGTATGGGTCGGGACGTGCGGCCGCGGGGGCGGGAGGCGCCGGTGACACGGGAGGAAGCGGCGCGGGAGGCGCAGCAGCGGCCGGAGCGGGCTCGACGGGAGCTGGTGGGGGCGGAGTGACCGGCGGAACCGGTACGGGAGGAATTTCGTTGTCTGGGGTGTTGGTGGTCATGGTTGCTCCAAGAGAAGAAGCCCGCGCTTTCGAGGCGCGGGCTTCAGCGGGAATTAGTAGTTGTATCCGCCGTACGAGCCGACCAGCACGAGCGGGAGGATCACTGACACTGCGATGATCAGCAGCGTCAGCGCGCCCACGACGAAGCCGACGACGATGCCACCGATCGCAAGTCCGCGGCCGGCCTCACCCGTGGTCTTGATCTGGTTGAGAGCGATGAAGCCGACGATAATTCCGGCGAGCGGAACCACGAAGCCACCGATCAACGCGATGATCGCGAGAACGTTTGTCTTGGGCCCGGCCGGCTGTGCGTTGTACGGCTGCTGCGGCTGCTGGGGCTGCGGCTCTGAGTACGGTGTTGGGTCGGTCATGAGTGCGCTCCTAAGAAAGTCGGTGCCTAGCGGCGATGCCATAGTCCCAGCGTGGCGGTGACATTGTCAACGTGGCGCGTCCGGCAGGCGACCTCAACGCGTCCACCAGGCAGCGCTAGGCCTGGATTGTGGTGACGGGAAGGGTGGAGTCTGCCCCGAAGTCCAGGGTCGACGGCGGGCGACCGGCCATGATCAGCTGAGCACCGAGGGCGGCGATCATCGCGCCGTTGTCTGTGCACAGCGACAGCGGCGGAATACGAAGCCGGATGCCAGCAGCCTCGCAGCGCTCTGCCGCTAGCTCGCGAACCCGGGCGTTGGCCACCACCCCACCGCCGAGCAGAAGCCGGGGTACGCCGAGGTCGTTGCATGCCGCCACCGCCTTGGTGAGGAGCACGTCCACGACGGCCTCACGGAAGCTCGCCGCGACATCCGCGATCGGAAGCTCGGCTCCGGCATCCTGCTCGCGCTCGACCCAGCGCGCCACCGAAGTCTTGAGCCCTGAGAACGAGAAATCGTACCGGTGCTTCGCCATGTCTTTGGGGAGGCTGAGGCCCCGAGGAAAACGGATCGCTTTCGGGTCTCCGCCCACTGCGACCCTGTCGATGTGCGGGCCGCCGGGGTACGGCAGCCCGAGCAGGCGTGCGACCTTGTCGAAGGCCTCGCCGGCGGCGTCGTCGATCGTCTCGCCCAGCAACTCGACGTCGGAGACCAGGTCGCGCACCAGCAGCAGGGAGGTGTGCCCGCCCGACACGAGAAGCGCAATTGTCGGATACTCGAGCGGCTCAGTGTCGCTGATGAGGTCGGCTCCGACATGGCCGACGAGATGGTTGACCGCGAAGATCGGCTTGTCCAGCGAGACAGCCAGCGCCTTGGCCGCACCGACGCCGACCATGAGCGCCCCGGCCAACCCCGGTCCGCTGGTCACGGCGATCGCGTCGAGATCAGCGAGCGTGACATCCGCCTCGGCGAGCGCCTGCTCGATCGCCGGCACCAGTGCCTCGAGATGCGCACGCGCTGCGACCTCAGGCACGACCCCGCCGTAGCGGGCGTGCTCATCCATGGACGACGAGATCACGTTGGCGAGCAGCTCGGTGCCGCGTACGATGCCGATGCCCGTCTCGTCACAGCTCGTCTCGATTCCGAGAACTAACGGCTTCATAGCGCCACGCTCACTTTCGGCTCGACGACGGCCATGCGCATAATGATCGCGTCGACGCCATCTGGCTGGTAATAGTTTGGGCGCACGGCGATCTGCTCGAAGCCGAGCGAAACATAGAGCGCCTGCGCCGAGGGATTGTCGGCGCGAACCTCGAGGAAGATCTCACGCGCTCCCCTGGTGCGCGCCTCAGACATCAGCTGCAACATCAGCACTCGCCCGAGTCCGTTACGGCGCGCGCGCTCCGCGACGGCGATGGTCTGGATGTCGGCCTGCGGTTCTCTCAGCGGCGAGCGCAGCCCGGCATACGCATCGATCTGGTCGGGTTCGCCGGGCGGAAACGCGACGAGGTAGTACCCGTGCCGGTCTGCTAGCTCGGCCCGCATGATCGCCGAAGACCAGGCGTCTGTCGTAAACACCGTCGACTCGATCGCCATGATCGCGTCGAGGTCATCGGCTGTGGCCCTTCGCAACTGCCAGGTCATGTCGTGACCCGCTTTGGCCCGTTCGACATGGTGACGTCGGGCGATCGTAGGTAGAGCGCGCCAGGATGCCCGTCGAAGGAGCTCTCGACGTCGCGGCCATTCGCGAGCATGGTTTCGACCAGCATCCCGAGAGCCCCGGCAGACACCGTTGCGGCCTCCACCAGGCGGTAGTCCGCGAATCCGTGCACTGCGGTGTCGAGCTCGCCCACCTTGGCGAGGTTCGGCCCGCTCGTGCGGATCGGGAGGCCGGCGGCATCCGAGCCCGAATAGGTCGACCAGTAGACCTCGCGCCTGCGCGCGTCTGTCGCAACCAGTGTCGGTTCGGTGCATCCGAAGGCGATGGCGTCGTGACTGACCGCCGGAATCACCTTCGTGCCAGCGCCCACCGCAAACACGCGAGCCGCGGCGATGCCGACCCGCAGTCCGGTGAAGGGGCCGGGACCCATGCCTGCGACCACGCCGGAGAGCGCGGAAACCGTGATGCCGGAGTCAGCGATGCACGCCGCGATGAGGGAGCCGATTACCTCGGTGTGCCGGCGCGTATCGTCGGAGGAGAGCTCTGCGAGGATGCCGCCGTCGAGGTCGACCACGGCAACACTCGTGCCGGCTGACGTGTCAATGGCGAGCAGCATCGATCCATCCCAGTTGCGCCCAGCGCGGTCCGTGGCCGGTGATGCGAACCTGCCTCGGTTCGACCTCGGCATCCATATCGCCGCCGTGTGGACGGTCGATGTCAATCTCAAGCCAGGAGTCGACGACACCGTCGAGCATGCCTGCGCCCCATTCGACGACGACAATGGACGCCTCGAAGTCGATGTCGAGGTCGTCGAGCTCGAGCGCGCTGCCGAGCCTGTACGCGTCAACGTGCACGAGTGGCGCGCCGCCCTCACGGGGATGGGTGCGCGCGAGCACGAACGTGGGACTGGTCACGGCACCCCGCACGCCAAGAGCCTCGCCGATTCCCCGGGTGAGTGTCGTCTTCCCTGCGCCCAGCTCGCCGTTGAGCAGCACGAGGTCTCCCGCCTCAAGCTCCGCGGCGATCGTCGCGCCCAGTTCGCCCATCGACTCGGGGGTGTCGATCACGGTCGAGACGACGATCACGACGTGTACCGGCGCACGACACGGTTACCGATCCTCGTGACGATTTCGTAGTTGATGGTGCCGCACGCCTCGGCCCAGTCGTCGGCAGAGGGCACGCCGGTGGCCGGGTCGCCGAAGAAGATCGCGCGGTCGCCGACCGCAACATCGTCATCCCCCACGTCGACCACCACCTGATCCATGGCAACTCTGCCCGCCACCGTGTAGCGCTTGCCCTTGATGCTGATCGGTCCTGCACCTGAACCGTGACGGGGAATCCCGTCGCCGTAGCCCAGCGGAATCAGCGCGAGTGTGGTGTCTCTCGGTACGACGTGCTCGTGCCCGTACGACACTCCGGTTCCCGCTTTCACGCGCTTGGCCGAGACCACCGCTCCGCTGAGCTGCATCGCTGGGGTCAGCGAAACGGCGGGGTGGGAGCCTCCGCTGTATGGCGATAGTCCGTACGCAGCAACCCCGAACCGCACCATGTCGAAGCGGGAGTTCGGCACGTCGAGCGCGGCACCGCTCGCCGCGAGATGAACGAGTTCCGGCGTGAGGCCGGTCGCCGCGGCCTCCGCGAGGGCCTGTTCGAAGGATGCCACCTGATCGGTGTCACTCACCCCGGCCAGATGGCTGAAGATGCCTCGCACCACGATCCGGCCGGCGCGCTCGTGGGCCGCGGCAGCGTCGAACAGAGCCGCCCAGTCCCCCGGTGCCGCGCCGTTGCGGCCGAGTCCGGTGTCGACCTTGAGATGAATCTGGCCGGTTCCGGATGCCGCGGCAACCCGATCGAGTTGCTCGAGGTAGCTCACCCCGAGGTCGATCCGCGCGGCGATGGCCTCGGCGAAATCCTGATCCGGGTCGTGCAGCCACGCAAGAACCGGGGTTTGGATGCCTGCTGCGCGCAGCTCAAGCGCCTCGTCGATATCGACGACGCCGAGCCAGTCGGCTCCTCCCGCGACGGCCGCCCGCGCCGACTGAGTTGCGCCATGCCCATATCCATTGGCCTTGACGACCACCATCGACGTCATACCCCCCACAGCGGCTCGCAGGTTCTCGACATTGCCCGAGATCGCGCCGAGATCGATCAGGGCCTCGCGCATCATGGCGTGGACTCCACGATCACGTAGGCGATGGCCACCCCGGCATCGTGGCTCATCGAAAGGTGCACCGACGTGATGCCTTTCGCATCAGCGATCGCCTGCGTGGCCTCGCCGAGCACCAGGCTGGGGTTGCCGAGGTGATCGGATTCGACCCGCAGATCGTGCCAGGTGACGCCGGTGGAATCGCCCAGGGCCTTTATGAAGGCTTCCTTGGCCGCGAATCGACCCGCGAGTGATCGCAGCGGCATCGGCTTCCCATTCTTGACTTGTTCGCTCTCGGCGAACAAGCGCGAGATGAGCGCGGGCGTGCGCTGCAGCCCGTGCTCGAAGCGCGCGATGTCGACAAGGTCGACGCCGATCCCGACGATCATCAGTGTCTCCCCCGGGACCCTTACTCGACGGTGACGGACTTGGCGAGGTTGCGCGGCTGGTCTACGTCGAGACCCTTCGCTGCCGCGAGTTCCATGCCGAAGATGTGCAGGGGTACCACCGCCAGGAACGGCTCGAAGAGCGGACCTGCGAGCGGAATCGGGATGACCTCGTCTGCGAAGGGAAGCACAGCCGCGTCCCCCTTCTCGGCAATGGCGATCACCCGAGCGCCGCGCGCGCGGATCTCCTGGATGTTCGACACAACTTTGGGGTGAAGCGAGTGCGGGGCACGCGGGCTGGGGACCACCACAATGACGACCTGTCCCGGTTCGATCAGGGCGATCGGGCCGTGCTTGAGCTCGCCCGCGGCGAACCCCTCAGCGTGGATGTACGCCAGCTCCTTGAGCTTCAGTGCTCCCTCGAGCGCGACCGGGAACCCGACGTTGCGACCGAGGAACAGCACCGACTGGGTGTCGGTCATCCATCGCGCCATCTGGCCGATCTCGGCCTGCGAGACGCTCAGCACCTCGGAAATTTTCTCGGGCACGGCCTGAAGCTCGGCCACGCTCTCGCGGATCTGCTCGTCAGTCTGGGTTCCCCTGACCTTCGCAAGATGAAGGCCAACCAGGTAGAGCGCCGTCACCTGGGCGAGGAAAGCCTTCGTTGACGCGACGGCAACCTCCGGACCTGCGTGCGTGTACACGACAGCGTGCGACTCTCGCGGGATCGTCGCCCCGTGGGTGTTGCAGATAGAGAGCACCTGCGCGCCGGATTTCGTCGCGTGCTGCACCGCGACCAGGGTGTCCATGGTCTCGCCGGACTGGCTGATGGAAATCACGAGCGTGCGCTCGGTGATGATCGGGTTGCGATAGCGGAACTCGTGCGAAAGCTCGACGTCCACCGGAATGCGCGACCACTCCTCGATGGCGTACTTGCCCAGCATGCCGGCGTATGCGGCTGTGCCACACGCGACGATGACGATGCGGTCGATGCCAGCGAGCACATCGTCGCTGATGGGCTCAAGCTCTTTCAGAGTGACGAGTCCGTCGTGCACACGTCCGAGGGTGGTGTTCGCAACCGCGTCAGGCTCTTCGCTGATCTCCTTCGCCATGAAGCTCGACCAGCCGCCCTTCTCCGAGGCCGACGCATCCCACGCGATATCGAACTCCTCGGCCTCCACCGGGTTGCCCTGAAAATCAATGATCTCGACCGAGTCTGGGCGAATGGTGACCATCTGGTCCTGCCCGATCGCGACGGCTCGTCGGGTGAACTCCACGAAGGCGGCGACATCGGAACCGAGGAAGTTCTCGCCGTCACCGAGTCCGATGACCAGCGGCGAATTGCGGCGAGCGCCAACCACGACGCCAGGCTGGTCCTCGTGCATCACCAGCAGGGTGAAGGCACCCTCGAGGCGCGCTACGACGTTTCGAAGGGCAACGGTCAGGTCGGCCGTCTTGTCGTATTCGAGGCCGACCAGGAGGGCTGCGACCTCGGTATCTGTCTCGCTGCTGAAGCTAGCGCCGGTTGACTCGAGCTCGCTCTTGAGCTCGGCGAAGTTCTCGATGATTCCGTTGTGGATGAGCGCCAGTTTGCCGTCGGCAGAGAGGTGCGGATGCGCGTTGCGGTCGGTGGGCCCGCCATGGGTCGCCCAGCGCGTGTGTCCGATACCCGTGGCACCATTCGCGAGCGGCGCATTGTCGAGGTCGTCCAGCAACGCCTGCAGCTTGCCTGCGCGCTTGCGGGTGCCGAGATGACCCGACTCGTCGATGACGGCAATGCCCGCCGAGTCGTAACCGCGGTACTCGAGTCGCTTCAGTCCACCGAGGAGCACCTCGACACTCTTGCTGCCGTTCGAGTTGCTACCGACATAACCCACGATTCCGCACATGGGAACTGATTTTAGTTGCCTTAGCCTGTCGGCGACACACCGGTAGGATTTAGCCGATGTCAGAGCCCCTCAACAACAACGGACAATTCTCGCCGTTCATCGAGTTGGGACGGGCGAATTGGGCTGCGCTCGCGCCCACCATGACGGCACCGCTCAGCCGCACAGAGATCATCGGACTCCGCGGCCTGGGCGACGAACTCGACCTGGTCGAGGTGGAAGAAGTGTATTTGCCGCTCAGCCGACTCCTGAGCCTGTACGCGGAGGGCGCGCAGAAACTGCACGCCGCGACATCCACGTTCATTGGGGGTAAAGCGGCGCACACGCCGTTTGTGATCGGGGTGGCCGGCTCGGTTGCGGTCGGCAAATCGACAATCGCGAGGCTGCTTCGCGAGTTGCTGGCACGGTGGGAAGACACCCCCAGGGTCGAGCTGGTCACGACAGACGGATTTCTCTTCCCCAACGCCGAGCTGAAGCGGCGGGGGCTGATGGAACGAAAGGGCTTCCCCGAGTCATACGACCGCAGGGCGCTGCTCCGCTTCGTCAGCAAGATCAAGAGCGGGGCTCGGGAGGTTCGCGCGCCCTTCTACTCGCACCTTGCCTACGACATAGTTCCCGACGCCGAAATCGTCGTCAACGCGCCAGACGTGCTGATCATCGAAGGTCTCAACGTGTTGCAGCCACCCGTCGGGGGGCGAAGTCTCGCCGTCAGCGACCTCTTCGACTTCTCCATCTACGTGGATGCTCGCTCCAGCGACATCGCGCGCTGGTACGAGGAGCGGTTCCTCCGACTGCAGCGCGGCGCTTTCTCCAACCCGCAGTCGTACTTCCACCGGTTCGCCGAGCTGAGCGAGGACGAAGCTCGCGCGCGAGCCCGGGGAATCTGGGCCAGCATCAATGCGCCGAACCTCGAGCAGAACATCCTGCCGACACGGCCGCGCGCCTCACTCGTGCTGCGCAAGGGGTCAAACCATGCGGTGTCGAGCGTCTTGCTGCGAAAGATCTAGAGCGGAAGCCTCTCGCGAACCACGGCCGCGAGGCCCTCCGCGATCGACTCAGCGACATGCTGGTGCTCGGCTTCGACCATGACCCGCACCATCGGCTCCGTACCGGACGGGCGAAGCAGCACTCGACCGGAATCGCCCAGCGTCGCCTCCGCGGTGGCAACGGCAGCGGCGATGTCGAAATTGGATTTCAGCCCGAGGTGGTTGACGCCGCGAACGTTGATCAGAACCTGCGGGTACACCGTCATGGCCGACGCCAGCTGCGCGATCGTCTTTTCCGTTCTGGCCATCTCTGCGGCAAGGTGCAGTCCGGTCAGGATGCCGTCGCCCGTGGTCGCGAACTTCGTCATGATGACGTGCCCGGACTGCTCACCGCCCAGGGAAAGCTTCTGTGCAGACAGCGCCTCAAGCACGTAGCGGTCGCCCACAGCGGTTTCGACCATCCGGATGTCGTTGGAGGCCATTGCGCGCCGAAGGCCGAGGTTGCTCATGACGGTCGCGACAAGGGCCCGATCGGTGAGCACCCCGCGTTCCGCCATCGACAGCGCAAGGATGGCCATGATCTGGTCGCCGTCGATCGTGTTGCCCTGCGCATCCACGGCAAGGCAGCGATCCGCGTCGCCGTCGTGGGCGATGCCGATGTCGGCACCATGCGCCACGACCGCCGCCGCGAGAGGGCCAAGGTGGGTCGATCCGACCCCATCGTTGATGTTGATGCCGTCGGGGTCTGCTCCGATGACGGTGACCTGTGCACCGGCGTCAGTGAAAACCTGGGGCGAGACGCCGGCCGCGGCACCGTGCGCGCAATCGAGCACGACATGAATGCCATCCAGCCGATGCGGAAGAGTCGACAGGAGGTGCACGAGGTAGCGATCCTCGGCGTCAGAGAACCGCCTGATGCGACCGACGTCAGCGCCCTTGGGCGCGAGCTTCGGCTGATCGAGCATCGCCTCGATGCGGTCTTCGACCTCATCGGGCAGCTTCGTGCCACCCGCGGCGAAGAACTTGATCCCGTTGTCGGGCGCTGGGTTGTGCGATGCGGAGATCATGACGCCGAGATCGGCCTTGAAATCCGCCACCAAATACGCGAGTGCCGGTGTCGGCACCACTCCGGCGTCGAACACGTCGACGCCCGAGCTCGCCAGGCCAGCGGCAACCGCGGCGGCGATGAACTCGCCGGAAACCCGGGGGTCGCGAGCGATGACCGCCACCGGTCGACGGCCCGAAGCACGACGACCGTCGGCGACTCTTCCCTTGCCCAGGACGACCGCAGCCGCCTGGGCAAGGTTGAGCGCCAGATCTACGGTCAGTGCGCCATTCGCGAGTCCGCGAACACCGTCTGTACCAAAGAGCCTGGACATGCCTGCTCTTGCGCGAAGCGCTTTAGCGCTTCGAGAACTGAGGAGCCTTACGGGCCTTCTTGAGTCCAGCCTTCTTACGCTCCTTGACGCGAGCGTCACGGCTCAGGAAGCCGGCCTTCTTCAGGGCCGCACGGTTGTTCTCTTCGTCGATCTGGTTCAGCGAACGCGCGATGCCGAGGCGAAGTGCGCCGGCCTGGCCCGAGGGGCCACCACCGGTGATCTTTGCGATGACGTCGTAGCTGCCGAGCAGATCGAGGATCTTGAACGGGTCGTTGATGAGCTGCTGGTGCAGCTTGTTGGGGAAGTACTCGGCGAGCTCACGGCCGTTGACCGTGATGGTGCCCTCCCCCGGGATGAGGCGCACGCGGGCGATGGCCTGCTTGCGGCGTCCCACGGCTGCGCCGGGAACGGTCAGGACTGCGCGGGGAGCCTTGGGGGCATCCTCAGCGGGAGTCTCGGTGGAGTAACCAGCAGCAGGCGTCTCGGTGGTGAAGCTCGCGGGTGCTGACTCGGCGACGGAGTCTTCGATCTTGGCCAATTTATAAGTCCTTAGTTCTTTGCGTGAGAAGCGCGGGCGCTACTGAGCGACCTGGGAAAGGGTGTACGGCGTAGGCTGCTGCGCCGCGTGCGGGTGCTCTGCGCCTGCGTAGACCTTGAGCTTCGTGAGCTGAGCGCGACCGATCGAGTTCTTCGGGAGCATTCCACGAACTGCCTTCTCGACAGCGCGGGTGGGGTGCTTCGCAACCATCTCGGAGTAGGTCGTCACGGTCAGGCCGCCCGGGTAACCGGAGTGGCTGAAGTAGTTCTTGTTGGCCAGCTTCGAACCCGTGAGGGCTACCTTCTCCGCATTGATGACGATGACGAAGTCACCCATGTCCATGTGGGGGGCAAAAGTTGCCTTGTGCTTGCCGCGCAGCAGAACTGCCACGTGGGTTGCGAGACGGCCGAGAACGATGTCGGTTGCGTCGATGATGACCCAGTCGCGCTGGACGTCTTCGGGCTTGGGTGAGAATGTACGCGTCACAATAGTGCTGCTTTCATTGATCGATTGAGGTGTTCGTGAATCCCACTCCGTGGTCGGTTCGTTGACGATGTCGCGGAACACAGCCGCGTGTTTTGCAACAGTTGTTTCAAAACACTGGAGGGCTCATGATCGGGTGTCAGGCACGGGGCACAGACACCAAGGGTCGAGTCTAGACGCTCGACTCGCTTCCGGTCAAACCGCGCCGAGCCAGCGAGTGGTACCGGTGAGCGCGGCGCGACGCTACCGACCGTCGAATGCCCGACTAGCGGCTACACAGAAGCCCATTACTCCAGTGGGTTTCGTCGCGCGCGAGTCAGCTCTGCCCGCGCTGCCAACTGGTCGTCTGCGGGATAACCCACCTCGACGAGCGTAAGGCCCTTTGCCGGCATCACTTTGAATTCGCTCCCCTTCGAGCGCTCATCCCGAATGTCGGCTGGTCGCCCCGAATCGAGCTTGCCCTGCCCGACGTAAACCCCAGCCCCCACGAGGGACCGCACCATGCTGTGGCAGAACGCATCGGCACGCACCTCGCCGACGATGATCCCCTCGTCGGTGCGAGAGAATCGAAATTCTTCGAGACTGCGCACGGTCGTAGCTCCTTCGCGCGGCTTACAGTAGGCCGCCCAATCATGGAGCCCAAGCAGCTCTTGTGCCGCAACGTTCATCGCGTCGACGTCGAGCGTCGCCGGATACCAGACAGTGTGATTTCGGTAGCGTGGATCGCGCGGAGATTCGTTGTCGGAAATGCGGTACTCATAGCGGCGCCACATCGGCGAGAAACGGGCGTCGAAGCCCTCCGGGGCGATGACCGCTCGGGAGACATAGATGTCGGCCTCAAGCCCCGCGATCCCGTTAATCCGCCGAGCTAGCGACGCTGGGCCGTCATAGCGTCGGCCCCCGAGGTTGCCGCGGCGGGGTCGGTCGAGGCTGCGTAACTGCCCCGCGGTGAGGTCAAGGTGAGCGACCTGGCCGCTGGCGTGCACCCCAGCGTCCGTTCGACCGGCGACAACAAGCGTGGGAATGGGGCCGTGTTTGCGAAAGATAACGCCAAGCGCGTCTTCAATAGTGCCCTGGACAGTTCGAAGCTCAGGCTGCGTGCTCCACCCGGAAAAATTGGTGCCGTCATACGCGATGTCGAGACGCAGCCGAATCACAATCCCCGGCTGCACAGGGTTCGCCTCTTCCATCATTCAAGTCTATTTCACCGAGAAAACCCCGGCCCGCATTGCGCGGATCCGTGCCGTTGTGGGCAATCGACAGGCGCAGGGGGCATCGGCTGGGGAAGGGGTATCTAACTGCTCGACCCCTGTGCGAGTGTAGGCGAATGGACCTTCCCGATGGATTTCCTGTTGCGCCGATGCTCGCGAAAGCCGTGAAAGGCATCCCCGAAGGCCCCGGCCTGAGCTACGAGCCCAAGTGGGATGGCTTCAGGGGGATCGTCTACGTCGACGGCGATGATGTGCAGATCGACAGCCGCGGATCGAAGCCGCTGACCCGCTACTTTCCTGAGCTCGTCGCCGAGTTCACCCGCCAGCTAGGGGTCTCGTGCGTGCTCGACGGGGAGATCGTCGTTCGGCAGGGCCAGATCGGCCGCGAGCGTCTCGACTGGGAGTCGCTCTCGCAGCGCATCCACCCGGCCGAGAGCAGGATCCTGCGGCTCTCGCAGGAGAATCCGGCCGACTTCGTAGCGTTCGACCTGCTCCACCTCGATGGCCGCTCGCTCAAAGACGAGCCGTTCGAGGTGCGGCGGGCCGCCCTGGAACGGTTGTTCGAGGCTCTGGAGGCCCCGCTACGCATTACGCAGACGACCCGCGACAGCGCGCTCGCCAAGACGTGGCTCACCGAGTTCGAGGGAGCCGGGCTCGACGGGGTGGTTTCCAAACCACTTGCGGCCCCCTATGCGCCCGGGAAGCGCACGATGCTCAAGACCAAGCACGTGCGCACCGCCGACGTTGTCGCCATCGGCTATCGCATCCATGCGTCGGGAAGCGGTGTGGGCTCACTGCTCGTCGGACTGTACGGCGACGACGGCGAACTGCGCGGCGTCGGCGGCATCTCCGCGTTCTCGAATGCGCGCCGCCAGGAGCTCATCGCTGAACTCGATCATGTGGTGGTCCGTGATGACAGCGGCGCCCCGATCGTCGGCGAATCCGAACGTAGCCGCTTCTCCGGCTCGCGCGACATGTCGTTCGTGCCTTTGCGCCCCGAGCTCGTCGTCGAGGTGCGCTACGACCAGTTGGAGGGATCCCGTTTTCGGCACACCGTGCAGTTCGAACGATGGCGTCCCGACCGGGAAGCGCGCTCGTGCACGCTCGGCCAGCTGGAGCGCCCCGTCGCCTACGACCTCGGAACGGTCTTCAGCTGACGCTCACCTAGCGGCGCGCTAGGGCTTTTTCGCGCGCGAGGGCTGCACGCGAGGCGGCTCCCCCGGCATCTTCGGGAAGTCGGGCGGGAATGGGAGCTCCCCCAGCCCGTTGCTGAGGTCACGCTCCCACCATTCGAGCAGCGCGCCAAGCTCTCCGGGGTCGTCTGCGAAATGCTGCCAGGGGTCGCCACTCTCCGCGAGCCGACCTGGCACCGTGAGCACGGTGAACTCGCGAGGATCGGCACCATCCAGCTCCGACCACTCCAGCGGTGTCGAGACGGGCGCGTGAGGCAGCGGCCTCGGGCTGTACGCGCCGGCCATGGTGCGATCCCGGTTCGCCTGGTTGAAGTCCAGAAAGATCCGCTCGCCGCGCTCCTCTTTCCACCAGGACGTGGTGACAGCATCCGGCATTCGCCTCTCGAGCTCGCGGCACGCGGCGATCACGGCGTGGCGCACGACGAGAAACTCGTGTTCGGGACGGATGGGCGCGAAGACGTGCAGGCCACGGTTGCCGGACGTCTTGACGAACGCCGTGAGCCCGGCCTCGGCCATCACCGAGCGCAGCTCGACGGCCACCCTGGTGGCGTCCGCGAAATCCGTGCCGGGTTGCGGATCGAGATCGATGCGAAACTGGTCGGGGTTATCGCTGTTGCCGGCGCGCGAAGCCCATGGATGAAACGTGATCGTGTTCATCTGCACGGCCCAGACCGCGGCCGCCGGCTCGTCGATGACCAGCTGCGGATGGGATCTGCCGCTCGGGTAGACGACAGGCGCGCTCCGGATGAAGTCGGGAGCGCCCTTCGGCGGGTTCTTGGAGTAGAACTCTTCGCCGTCGACACCGGAGGGAAACCTCTGCAGCGAGACCGGCCGGTCGCCGTTGGCAAGCACGAATGCCTCGCCGACGGCGATCACGTATTCCGCGAGCTGCAGTTTGGTGACGCCCGCCTCCGGCCACAACACCCTGGACGGGCTCGACACCCGCATGTCACGAACCCCGTGGGGGCCCGGAACCTGAATCGTCGTCGCCTCGCTGGCCATGATCCCAAACTACGCCTGCGCGGGATCGGCCGGTTAACGAGGTTCGGCCCCGCTCGAAAGCGGGGCCGAACTCAATAACCAACTACTACTTGGCGTCCTCTGCAGGAGCCTTGTCAGCGGCTGCGTCCTCGGCCGGAGCCTCGGTTGCAACAGCGGTCTCATCGGCGGTGTCGTCTGCCACGGGCTCGTCGGCAACGGGCTCGTCAGCGGCAACGGGCTCAGCCTTGGCTGCTGCCGTCTTCTTGACCGACTTCGGCTTCGGGTTGACAGGCTCGAGCACGAGCTCGATCTGAACCATCGACGCGTTGTCGCCCTTGCGGAAACCGAGCTTCGTGATGCGGGTGTAGCCGCCCTCACGCAGTTCGACGAGCGGCGCGATCTCGGTGAAGAGCTCGTGGATGACGCTCTTGTCACCGATGATCGACAGCGCGCGGCGACGGTTGTGCAGGTCACCCTTCTTGGCGAAGGTGATCAGTCGCTCGGCGACGGGACGCAGCCGCTTGGCCTTCGTCTCGGTCGTCTTGATGCTCTTGTGTGTGAACAGGGCCGCGGCCAGGTTCGCGAGCATGAGGCGCTCGTGGGCTGGCCCTCCGCCGAGGCGGGGTCCCTTTGTGGGTGTAGGCATTTTCTAGTTCTCCAGTATCAAAAGTCTGCGGTGAGACGCTTAGGCAGGGGTTTCGTCGTCGTAGCCACCGAAGAAGTGGGCACCGTCGAAGCCGGGAACGCTGTCTTTAAGCGACAGCCCCATCTCGACAAGCTTGTCCTTCACTTCGTCTACCGACTTCTGTCCAAAGTTGCGGATGTTCATGAGCTGCGTCTCCGACAGTGCGACGAGTTCGCTCACGGTGTTGATTCCCTCGCGCTTGAGGCAGTTGTAGCTGCGCACAGACAGGTCGAGGTCTTCGATGGGCATGCTGAGCTCGCTGGAGAGAACGGCGTCGACCGGCGCTGGGCCGATCTCAATGCCCTCTGCGGCGTTGTTCAGCTCGCGAGCCAGACCAAACAGCTCGGTCAGCGTGCGACCGGCCGAAGCGACTGCATCACGCGGGGTGATCGCGTTCTTGGTCTCGACATCCACGACCAGGCGGTCGAAGTCGGTGCGCTCACCGGCACGAGTTGCCTCGACGCGGTAGGTGACCTTCAGCACTGGCGAGTAGATCGAGTCGACCGGGATCTGGCCGGCTTCGCTGAATTCGCTGCGGTTCTGGGTCGCGGAAACATATCCACGTCCACGCTCGATGGTCAGCTCGAGTTCGAACTTCGCCTTGTCGTTCAGGGTGGCGATGACGAGCTCGGGGTTGTGGATCTCGACACCGGCCGGAGCCGAGATGTCGGCAGCGGTGACCTCACCGGCGCCCTGCTTGCGCAGGTAAGCGGTGATCGGCTCGTCGTGCTCGCTCGAAACAACAAGGTTCTTGATGTTCAGGATGACCTCGGTGACGTCTTCCTTGACACCGGGAACGGTGCTGAACTCGTGCAGCACGCCGTCGATGCGGATGCTCGTTACGGCAGCTCCCGGGATCGATGACAGCAGGGTGCGACGCAGTGAGTTTCCGAGGGTGTAACCGAAACCGGGTTCGAGCGGCTCGATGACGAAGCGCGAGCGGAACTCGGAGATGTTCTCTTCAGCAAGAGTGGGGCGCTGTGCGATGAGCACTGGTGTTTCCTTTCGGCAAAGTGTCCGCTATATGACACTTGAGGCGCGACGAGTGGCTGGCCCGTCGATCTGTTGAGTTGTGAGTGAGTTGAGCTACAAACAGGAGCTGATGGCCGCGCGCCGAGACGTGCTCGTGCGCGTGGCCATCAGCCGATAAAGCTAAACGCGGCGACGCTTGGGCGGACGGCAACCGTTGTGCGCCTGCGGCGTCACATCGTTGATCGAGCCGACCTCGAGGCCAGCGGCCTGGAGTGAGCGGATCGCGGTCTCGCGACCTGAACCCGGTCCCTTGACGAAGACGTCGACCTTCTTCAGGCCGTGCTCCTGCGCCTGGCGTGCTGCCGACTCAGCCGAGAGCTGTGCGGCGAACGGGGTCGACTTGCGCGAACCCTTGAAGCCGACGGTACCCGACGATGCCCAGCTGATTACCGCACCCGTGGGGTCGGTGATCGTGACGATGGTGTTGTTGAACGTCGACTTGATGTGGGCCTGGCCCAGCGCGATGTTCTTCTTTTCTTTCTTGCGCGGCTTACGAACGGCCGATTTTGGTGCTGCCATGGTGTTCTCCTAAAACCTTTATGGCGACGTCAGTGGGGTGAACCCAGCGACTATCGGGCCTTCTTCTTGCCGGCTACGGTGCGCTTCGGTCCCTTACGGGTACGAGCGTTGGTCTTGGTGCGCTGTCCGTGAACGGGCAGGCCCTTGCGGTGGCGGATGCCCTGGTAGCTGCCGATCTCGACCTTGCGGCGGATGTCAGCGGCAACCTCACGACGGAGGTCACCTTCTACCTTGAAATTGACCTCGACGTAGTCGCGAAGGGCAATGAGCTGCTCATCGGTCAGATCCTTTACGCGGATCTCCCCGCTGATTCCGGTGTCGGCGAGGGTCTTGAGGGCCCTCGTACGGCCAACACCGTAGATGTAAGTCAGTGCGACCTCTACGCGCTTGTCGCGCGGGATGTCGACGCCGGCTAGACGTGCCATGGTGGCTTCTCCTGTGAGTGAGTGGAGGTGTGGGACAAAACCTGTACACCGGCCTCCAACCGGTGGTGTCCGCCATAATCGCTTTCGCGATCGTGGCTTCTGGTTCTGCCGTTCTTATTCAGTTGTGTTGCTGGTCGAGCTGGTGAGCTGTTAGCCCTGGCGCTGCTTGTGACGCGGGTTGGACTTGCAGATCACCATGACGTTTCCATTGCGGCGAATGACGCGGCAGTGGTCACAGATGGGCTTGACGCTGGGGTTTACCTTCATTGTTATTCCTTGTACTCGCTGTCTTCGTACTCGCGGGATGCCACGAGTCGTTACTTTCCAGCGCGATTACCGTTGGCGCGTTGCCTGAGCAACGACCGTCACGGCACTACTTGTAGCGGTAGGTGATCCGGCCGCGGGTCAGGTCATAGGGGCTCAACTCCACAACCACACGGTCCTCCGGGAGGATCCTGATGTAGTTCTGTCGCATTTTGCCCGAAATGTGAGCAAGTACACGGTGGCCGTTGGTCAACTCAACGCGAAACATTGCGTTGGGTAGAGCTTCGACTACTGCGCCCTCAATCTCGATGACACCGTCTTTTTTGGCCATAGCCTCTTCGTCGCTAAAAGTTAGATTTCGCTGGTCTGCGGGGATTTCGGCATTTTCAGGCACGGCAAAACCGGCCAGAAACACCAAGGATCAAGCTTAGGTCATTCCCGGGCGTTTCGCTACTCGGGGTGTATCGTGCGCGACCAGCTAATGGATCGCCTCTGCCCCCGACATCAGGTCGATGAGGTTCTGTCTGGTGAGTTCGGACCGAAGGTGCGAGCCGACGACACGCCCATCTTTCATCACGACGATTCGATCACACAGGGCGATGAGCTCGTCAAGGTCGTCCGAGGCAACGAGGATCGCCGTGCCGTCGGCTCCGGCGGCTCTGAGCAGGCGATGGATCTGCGCTTTGGTGCCAACGTCCACGCCGGCGGTCGGCTGATCTGCCACGATCATGCGCGGCCGCGCCAGGAGCACGCGTGCGAGGAGCAGCTTCTGCTGGTTTCCCCCGCTGAAGCGCTGGGCCTCAAGCGCCGGATCGGCCGGGCGAATCTGTAGTCCGGAAAACTTGTCGGCAATCGCCGCGACACTTCGCTTGCGATCGATCACCCCCCGCGGGGCAAGGCCGCGGTCCAGCGCCATGAGGATCATGTTCTTCGCTGCGGTGGCCGATCCGATGATGCCCTCCGTCTTTCTGGCCTCCGGCACCAGCACGATGCCTCTCGCGAGTGCGGCACGGGGGCCGTGGATCGACACTGGCTTCCCGTCGACGAGAAGCTGCCCCGCGGTGAGGCGCTCAGCGCCGACTATGGTGCGGGCGACTCGCGAGCGACCCGAACCAACCAGGCCCGCCAGGCCGACGATCTCGCCCTCGCTGACCACAAGATCGATATCCGACACCCGCGCCGATGTGACCCCGACGAGTTCGATTACCGGCTTCATCGCGATTCGCCGATCATCCCTGGAGGTGGCGGCGGCTTCCTCGGCCGCGAGCTCCTCGTTGAGCATCGCGCGGGTCATCGATCCGAGGGTGAACTTTTCGATCGGTCCGCTGTCGACAACCCGACCGTTGCGAAGGACCGTTGCCGAGTGACACGACTGGAAGATTTCCTCGAGAAAGTGGGAAATGTAGACGATCGCCATCCCGCTCCGTGCGAGTTCGACCATGAGGTCGCGAAGGTCGGCTCGTTCCGGCCCCGAGAGTCGCGCCGTCGGCTCATCCATCACCAGCACCTTCACGTCGCGTGACAGGACTTTTGCGATCTCGACCCGCTGCTGCAGGCCGGTGCTGAGTTCGGAAACGAGCGATGACAGCGGAAGACTGGCCAACATCGGGACTTGTGAGACGACGGCGTGAGCAGCGTCTCGCGTCGTCTTCTTGCCGTAGAGGGCGCGGCCGGGCTCGATACCCAGCATGATGTTCTCGGCCACCGTCAGCGATGGAACGAGGCTCAGTTCCTGATGAATCAGTCCGATGCCCTCGCGCAGCGCATCCCGCGGTGACGACAGTGTTGCTTCGTGGCCGTCGATTCGCACGGTTCCCTGGTGTTCCGGATAGATGCCACCGAGAATCTTCATCAGTGTGCTCTTGCCTGCCCCGTTCTGTCCCACCAGGGCGTGAATCTCCGACGGCGCAATGCTCAGTCCGACGTCGTGAAGAACCGTCGTGGTTCCGAAGGTCTGGCTTATCCCGATCATCTGCACCCGAGGGGGGACGGGATCGCGCAGTTCTGGCATCGTGCTCCTCTTTCGATGGGATGCGTCTGCGCCGGCCGACCCGCGAAGGTCGGCCGGCGCAGCTACAGGCTGGTTACCAGTCCCAGGAGGTGCTGAACTCGCTGAGGTTCTCCTTGGTCACGAGCGGCAGCTCGACGAAGTCGGTGGGCCGCTTCACAGCGTCCTCGTTTCCTTCGAGCCAGCTGCAGAGGGCCGTGATTCCTGCCTTGCCCTGTTCTGCCCCATCCTGCAGCACTGCGCCGTAGACCTCGCCGGATTCGATGCCCGCGTGGACCTGGTTGGGGAAGTCACCGGCGACGAACTTCACGTCGTCACGCCCGATGCTGTGCGCGTACTGGGCGCCGATGTAAATCTCGGGTCCCTCGGCAACGATGACGTCGAGTTCACCCGGACCGAACTTCGTGAGGAGGTCCTGGACGACGGCGAGGTTTTCGTCGTTGCTCCAGTTGTCCGTGACGGTTGCGACGATCTCGATCGCTGGATTCTTGCCGATCGTTTCGACAAATGCCTCGGTGCGCAGCACCTCGACTGGGTTGCCGACGATGCCCTGAATGAGGGCGACTTTTCCACCGTCCGGGATTGCCTGCTCGGCGAGCTGAGCGAGACCGACTCCATAATCCGACTGATCGACGCCTACGTAGGTGACGAGTTCGGCGCCGTCGCCGACGTTCGCGTTCACGGCGACGACGGGGATTCCGGCGGCGTTGGCCTGCTGGACCGCGGGGACGATCCCGTCAGCCTCAATGCTCTGGATCAGAATGCCGCTGGTGCCATTGGCAACGGCCTGTTGAAGCTGAGCAATCTGCGTGGCGTTGTCATTGGCGCCGTCCTGCACGGTGAGGTTTGCGCCCAGCTCGGCAGCCTGCGCGACAGCACCGTCGGCAAGGGTTGCGATCCAGGGGTTGGCCATGTTGTTGATCAGGAACGTTATGTTGTCGCAGCCGGCCGCCTCGCCGGGAGCAGCGTCTGGACTGGCAGAGCTACAGCCTGCCAGTGCGACGAGACTGGCGATGCCGATTGCGGCAACCCCTGACTTTGCCATGAGCACGTTAGTGCGCTTGTGAGAGTTCATTGCGGTGCACCTTTTCTGTGTATGTGATGGGTTGGGTCATTCTGTGAATCGATGGGAAACACGTCAGTGGTCACTGTCACGCGAACGTCCCGCCCGGTCGGCGATCACGGCGGCGAGGATGATGGCGCCCACGACGGCGGGCTGCCAGTACGGCGAGACCCCCAGCTGGTTCATCCCGTTCCCGATGACGCCGAGCAGGATGGTCGCTGCGATGACGTTGCTTACCCGCCCGACTCCGCCAGAGAGTGCAGTGCCACCAATGACACAGATCGCGATGGCGTTCAGCGGCCACGCCTCGGCTCCTGTCGGCTGCCCGATCGCTGACTGGCCGAACATCAGCAAGCCGCCCAGCGCTGTTGCGATTCCGCCGAACACGAAGGCCGCGATCTTTACGGGCACCACTGGCACCCCGGAGAGGTAGCTGGCATGCTCGTTTGCTCCAGCGCTGAAGATCCAGTGGCCCCATTTGGTTCTCGTGAGCACGAGGTGGGTCAGAATCGCGAACATCATGAACGCGAGGAAAAGGTAGGAGACGCCGAACACTGAGCCATACGCGAACGCCTGCAACTCAGCGGATTTGCCCACCACCGACTTGCCCTGAGTGATCACGAACATGATCCCGGTGACGATGCTCGCCAGCGCGAAAGTCGCGATGAACGAGTTGA
This sequence comes from Salinibacterium sp. G-O1, assembly GCF_030063305.1. GTDB lineage: Bacteria > Actinomycetota > Actinomycetes > Actinomycetales > Microbacteriaceae > Rhodoglobus. The sequence goes on along the minus strand of NZ_JASISV010000001.1, from coordinate 590,311 downwards.
TTCGCAACCGGGCAATGATGAGGCCGTTGATGAGGCCGGTTACTGTCGCGAGCAGCACTCCGGCGAGCAACGCTGCAGGCAGCCCGACCTCGCGCGAGATGAACGCGGCAAGAACCGCGACTGCGCCGCCGACCGCGCCGACCGAGAGGTCGAAGCCCCCGCTGATCATCATCACCAGCATGCCCATTGCGACGATGCCGATGATGCCGTTCTGAGCGAGGATGTTCTGCAGGTTGGCCGGATTCCGGAATGTTGCCGAGGCGATGCTCAGACCAATCACCGCAACGAGCAGCGCAACCCACAGATTGTTCCTGGCGAGAAGGCGCAGGACGGGATGTTGCGCTACCGACGCGTTCACGGCGCGAACACCGTCCCGGCGGCATCAGCATCTGCTACGCACGACTCGATGGTTATGCGTCTACCGGTGGCGATTGACTGACGGGCCGCGAGCGAGACCTCGAGCGCGCGGATCGCGGACTCTGTGGTGCTGAGGCCCGGTTGCCTGGTGTGGCGAATGCAATCGAGGAAGTACTCGACCTGTGCCGTGTACGGGTCATCGCCCTCGATCTCGCGGGATTCAGACCCGTTGACACCGGATCGCGAGTAGACATTGACACCGGATGCCCCAGCTGTGGGCGCGGCCGCCGCAAAGTCGTACCCGGCCATGCCCTTCGTTCCGAGAGCCTCGATCGAACTCGTGAACGGAACGCCCTGGGCGGTGTCAGCGAAGCTGAGCACCTGCCCCACTCCACCCCCGCGATACTCCACGGTCGTCTCGATGGGACCGAGCGTGCTGACGCTGACCGCCGAAACAGCTACCGGCTCTCCCAGAAACAGGTTGAGTTGGTCGTAGTCGTGAATGCTGAAATCCACGACGACTCCACCGGAACGCTCCTCGTCGTGCCACCATTTCGCCCAGTCGGGCCGGTTACTCAACCGGGAGCCCCGCACCGAGAGCACGGTGCCGAGGTGGCCGTCGCGCACGTCATCACGAAGCAGTTGATACCCCTTGAAGAATCTGATGACCTGGGCGATCATCATGATCGCGCCGCTGTCCCTGGCGGCATCACGGATCTTGAGGGCGTCGCTGATTGTCAGGGCGATCGGCTTCTCGAGCAGCACGTTCTTGCCAGCCCGCAGCGCGCGAATCGCGATCTCCGGATGGCTGTCGGTCGGGCTGCAGATCGAGATCACGTCGACCTCAGGGTCAGCGAGCACGGCATCGAGATCGGTCACGAAGGTCGCCGAGGGGGCATGCTCGAGAGGTTCACCCGGTCGAGGAGTCTGGATGTATTTGATGTTCTCCGCGAATCCCAATTTCGCCCACGATGCGGCGTGCGTCCGCGCCATGTAGCCCTGCCCGACGATCGCAATTGTCGTCATCGTGTTCGCCTACTCTCCTCGCAGCGAGCGAACAACGTTCGCCGAGCGCACGAGCGCGTCGTGCACCTCGTCGACCGATGCCGGCCCCTCCGACGTGAACTCGATCTCGATGCTCAGGGGTGCAACGCAGTGCGTCTCTTGAAGAATCGAGAACACCCGCGCGAAGTCAGTATCCCCGTCGCCGATCGCCGGGAAGTTCCATTCCGCGCTTTCGCCGGCCTTGTCCTTCAGGTGAATACCGACGATCACGTCTGCACTCTCGCGAAGGTCGTCGTATGGCTGAGTGTCGGCGTACATGATGACATTGGCCGTGTCGTAGTTGAGTTTGAAGTTGGGGGCGCCCACCTTGCCGATGAGCTCCTTGATCTGCACGCCGGTGGCGTAGCTCGCCCCATGTGTCTCGACCGCGAGCGTGAGTCCGTGGCCTTCCGCTACGGCCGACAGCTCTCTCAGAATTTCCACCAGCTCGGTGTCATCTTCGATGACGTGTTCGTCTCCGTGAGTCTCGCCAGTGCCCGTGACGACATAGGACGCGCCCAGCCTGGCAGCAAGGCCGAGATTCTTCCGCAGGTTCTCGCGACCGTCCTCGGTCATGATGTTGGTGTGGCCGCACATTCCGAGAATCGTGATGTCGTTCTCGCGCAGGGTGGCCAGCATCGCCCCGACCTCGTCGTCGGTCATTTCCCAGCGAGCGTGCTCGGTGTACCCGCGCACGGCCGCTATCTCAATGAAATGGATGCCTGCGTCTCGCGCGCCCCGGACCGCATCCGTGAAATCGAAGCCATGGTAGGTATTGCTGTTCAGACAGATCTTGTTTTCCACGAAAGTCTCCTTCGGCTTCGCGAGTCCGATGGAAGGGTGTCCGGGGTTCCGGTTCGGACTTGTCATTTGATTAGTTAGGAAGGTAACTTATTTATTATGTGTCCGCAAGAGGAAAGCCCCGAGCGTGACCACGTTGTTGCCGTCACCGGTTCCCCGCAGCTGATGCGCAGGATGAACCGCAGCCAGGTGCTTTCCACTCTCAGGACGCGCGGGCCGATGTCGCGCCCGGCCATCAGCAAAGCGACGGGGCTTTCCAAAATCACTGTGGATGCCGTCGCCACCGAATTGCTCAACGAAGATCGCGTGACCGAGACCCCCGAGCCTCCCACCGGCAGCCCCGGTCGACGCGCGCGGCTGCTCTCGTTTCGCGAAGACTCGGCCCACGTTGCCGTCGTTGACATCGGCGCGACACGTGCGCGCGTGGCGGTGTCTGACCTGTCCGGCACCCTGGTCGCGCAGGAACAGGTCGATCTGATTGGTGTCGCCACCGGCGCCGAAGTTCTCGACATGGTGCGCGCAGCCCTGCAACGTGCCATCGTGGCGGCCAACCTTGAGAATTCGGAGATTCGCGCGTTGTGCATCGCGACGCCGGGCATCGTGGATCCCACCACGCAGCGGGTGACCCTCGCTCCACAGCTGCCGGATTGGGACGACATCGATCTGGTGGCCGAGATGTCTTTTCTGGGCGATTGCCCCATTCACATCGAGAACGAGGTTCACCTCGCCGTGGTCGGCGAGCAATGGCGGGGGGCGGCCAGAGGGTGTGACGATGTGGCATACGTGCACCTGGGCTTTGGTGTCGGGCTCGGCATCGTGAAGTCCGGAAAGCTGATCAGAGGGGCGCGCGGTGGTGCTGGCGAGATCGGCTACCTGCCCCTCGTTGGGTTGGACACGGAGGCGACCGAAGGCCGGCGCGGACGCTTCGAAACGCTCGTTGGCGGCGCCGCGTATCAGCGTGCCGCCCAAAAGCTCATCGAGTCTGGCGGAGGTCGATCGTTGGTCAATGCCGCTGGAGGGGATCGTCAGCGGGTCGATGCAGCGCTCATCTACCGCCATGCAGAAGCGGGCGACCCCGAGGCGGTCGCGATTGTTGAACCACTTCTCGCGTACACCGCGGCGGGAATTGCGTCGGTGATCAGCATCCTTGATCCCAGCCTCGTGATCATTGGCGGCGGCATTTCGCGAGCTGGCTCGTGGATGCTCGAGCGGCTCACGCAACTGCTCAACGAACTCACACCGCTGACCACCGATCTCCTCCTCGCCGGACTGGGCGATGACGCCGTGCTGATCGGCGCGTGTCGCCGGGCGATTGACGCGTGCGAACACGAACTTCTCGACCTCACCCGCTAGGAGAAACACCATGGCTGTACCGTCCGCGTCCTTGAGGATCATGGGTATCGGCGCCCACCCCGACGACCTTGAATTGATGTGCGCGGGAACTCTCGCAAAGTACCGGTCACTGGGTCATCACGTGACGATGTGCCACATCGCCGGCGGTGACCGCGGCGCAACCTCGGGCACGCGTTCCGACGTGGCCGAGACCCGCCGTGGCGAGGCTGGTTCGGCGGCGTCGCTGATTGGCGCGGACTATGTGAATCTGGGAGTTTCAGACGGGGAGGTCGATGCCAGCAGCGAGGATCAAAAGCTTCTCGTTGCCACCGCGATCAGACGTGCGCGTCCAGACGTGATCATCACCCACTCGCCCGGCGACTATATGGAGGACCACAATCAGGCCTCCGCGCTGGCCTTCTCAGCAAGCTTTCTCGCGACACTCCCCCTCTACGACACGGGGAGTGATCCGATCGGTGCGGTTCCGGCGCTCTTCTACATGGACACCATGGCTGGCCTGGGTTTCCAACCGAGCGAGTTTGTCGACATCACCGAGCAGCTCGATACCAAGTTGGCGATGATGCGCTCCCACGCGAGCCAGTTGACGTGGCTGGAGCACCACGACGACATGGACGTACTCGGGCAGATAACGACAGTCGCTGCCTTCCGTGGGCTTCAGTCCGGCGTTCGCTACGCCGAAGCCTTTGTGTCATGCAACGTGCACCTGCGCGCCCGCACAACACGGCTGCTCCCCTAGGAGTCAGGCGACAGGAACCGGGATGACGCCATGCGGCCCGAGTTTGTCAGCGCCGCCGTCCTCCGCCGTGAGAACCCAAATCCCGCCGGCGTGCACAGCGATCGAGTGCTCCCAGTGCGCTGCGTCGAGCCCATCGTTTGTCGCGATCGTCCAGTCATCGGCGAGCACGTGCGAGTCGATGCCGCCCATGGTCACCATGGGCTCGATCGCCACCACGAGCCCTGGTTTGATCTCCGGGCTCGATCCCCGCACGCGATAGTTGAACACTGGCGGATCTTCATGCATGGAACGGCCGATCCCGTGCCCGGTGAAGTCTTCGACGATGCCGTATTCGATGTCGCCCTGCAGGGAATCCTCGATCGCGCCACCAACGTCGTTGAGCTTGCGCGCGGTAGCCAGCGCCGCGATTCCAGCCCACAGCGAACGTTCGGTGGCGTCGGACAGCTGCTGCCGCTGCGCCACGACCTCGGGTCGGGAGGGGTCGGGCACCACGACGCTGAAGGCAGCATCGCCGTTCCAGCCGCCCACCTCTGCACCGCAGTCTATTGACACCAAATCGCCGGCCGCGATGACGCGGTCACCGGGAACGCCATGAACGATTTCATCATTCACCGACGCGCAGATCGTGTGTCGGTAGCCGGGCTCTTTCATGAAATTCGGCACGCCGCCACCCGCGCGGATGACCCGCTCGGCGATTGCATCCAGCTGGAGGGTCGTGACCCCTGGGGCAATGGCCAGCCTGACGGCTGCAAGCGCAGCCGCCGTGAGTATTCCGGGCTCCACCATCAGGCGCAGCTCAGCTGGAGTCTTATAGAGCTTTCGGTTGCCGAATGCCACGACTAGTGGCTCGCGTGGCCCGCGAGCTCGATGCCGCGCACTGCGAGAGCGGCGGTGATCCGCTCGGTTACGACGTCGATCTCGCCGATCGCATCGACCTTCACCAGCACTCCGCGACCATCGTAAACATCGATCAACGGTTCGGTCTGGTCGCGGTAGACCTCGAGGCGGTGTCTCACGACAGACTCCCCGTCGTCGCTGCGTCCCTGTTCGCTCGCCCGCTTGCGGAGTCGTTCGACGACCACATCCGGATCTGCGACCAGTTCCACGACAACATCGAGCGCCGTGCCGTGCCCGGCAAGAAACTCGTCGAGCTCGCGCACCTGGTCCGTCGTGCGGGGGTAGCCGTCAAGCAGGAATCCTGCGTCACAGTCAGACTCGGCAAGACGGTCGCGGATGAGCGCGTTGGTGAGGGAATCCGGAACATTGTCGCCGGCATCCATGTAGGCCTTCGCCTTGGAGCCGAGTTCCGTCTCGTTCTTCACATTGAAGCGGAAGATGTCTCCGGTGGAGATGGCGGGGATGCTGTAGTTCTCAGCAAGCCGAGCGGCCTGGGTGCCCTTTCCTGCTCCGGGCGGCCCGATGAGGAGAAGCCGGGTCAACGGAGCAGCCCTTCGTAGTGACGCTGCTGAAGCTGCGAGTCAATCTGCTTCACGGTCTCGAGCCCCACGCCGACGATGATCAGGATGCTTGCCCCACCGAACGGGAAGTTCGTGTTGGCGCCAACGAGCACCAACGCGATCAGCGGGATCAACGCGATCAGGCCGAGGTAGAGAGAACCCGGCAGGGTAACGCGCGTCAGCACGTAGTCCAGGTATTCGGCGGTCGGACGACCCGCGCGAATGCCGGGGATGAATCCGCCGTACTTCTTCATGTTGTCGGCAACCTCTTCTGGGTTGAAGGTGATCGCGACGTAGAAGTACGTGAACCCGACGATGAGGGCGAAGTAGAGCAGCATGTAGAGCGGGTGATCGCCCGAGGTCAGATAGTTCTGGATCCAGACGACCCACTCGGCCGGAGCCTCGCCGGCAGCCGGTGTGTTGAACTGCGCAATCAGGGCAGGCAGGTACAGCAACGACGATGCGAAGATCACTGGCACAACGCCAGCCATGTTGACCTTGATCGGAATGTACGTGTTGTTGCCACCGTAGGTGCGCCTGCCGACCATCCGCTTTGCATATTGCACCGGGATGCGACGTTGCGACTGCTCCACGAACACCACAGCGGCCACGATGATGATGCCAACGGCGATCACCGCGATGAAGACCTCAACGCCCTTTGCGGCGAGGATGCTGCTGAGCGAGCCGGGGAACTGAGCCGAAATTGACGTGAAGATCAGCAGCGACATGCCGTTGCCGATGCCGCGCTCAGTGATGAGCTCACCCATCCACATGATGAGGCCAGTGCCTGCCGTCATGGTGATGACCATCAGCATGATGGCGTACCAGGAATCATCCGTGATGAGCTGGCTGCACTCGGCTACGCCGGAGTTGGAGGGGAAGAGCGAACCGCTGCGCGCGACGGTGATCAGCGTTGTTGACTGGAGTACAGCAAGCGCGATCGTCAGGTAGCGGGTGTACTGCGTCAGCTTCGACTGGCCAGCCTGGCCCTCTTTGTACAGAGTCTCGAAGTGTGGGATGACCACGCGCAGCAGCTGAACGATGATCGACGCCGTGATGTACGGCATGATCCCGAGAGCGAAGATCGACAGCTGGAGCAAAGCCCCACCACTGAAGAGGTTGACGAGATCGTACAAACCCTGGGTGCCGGCATTTCCTGCGAGACACAGCTGCACGTTGCCGAAATCGACGAACGGAGCGGGGATGAACGAACCGAGACGGAACAGCGCAACGATGCCGAGCGTGAACCCGATCTTCCTGCGAAGGTCGGGCGTGCGGAAGATCCGCGCGACAGCTCTAAACACAAGGCCTCCGATTATGTAGTAATGCAATCGAGTGGGGCTCCCCGGGAGGGAACCCCACTCGTTTTAACGCCAACACTTGCATCGGCAAGTGGCGGGATGGTTACTTAATGGAACCGCCCGCGGCGACGATCTTCTGCTCAGCTGAGCTCGAGACCTTATCGACTGCAACATTCAGCTTAACCGCAATGTCGCCGTCGCCAAGAACCTTGACCTTTTCGTTCTTGCGAACGGCGCCCTTTGCGACCAGGTCGAGGATGGTGACATCCCCACCCTTGGGGTAGAGCTCGGCGAGCTTCTCGAGGTTGACAACCTGGTACTCGACGCGGAACGGGTTCTTGAACCCGCGCAGCTTCGGGGCGCGCATGACGAAGTTAACGCCACCACCTTCGAAGCCAACACGCATCTGGTAACGAGCCTTGGTTCCCTTGGTACCACGGCCAGCAGTCTTACCCTTTGAACCTTCACCGCGACCAACACGGGTCTTGTCCTTCTTGGCACCGGGGGCCGGGCGAAGGTGGTGAACCTTCAGCACCTGCGGGCGGGCAACGTCACCAGACGCTGCCTTCTTCGCAGCAGGAGCCTTCTTCGCAGCAGGAGCCTTGGCGGCTACAGCGTCGTCTGACGTTGAAGCAGCAGCCTTGGTCGGAGCCTTCTTGGCTGCGGCAGCCTTCGGTGCAGCAGCCTTCGGCGCGGCAGCCTTGGCCGCAGGGGCCTTGGCGGCAGCGGTCTTAGCCGGAGCCTTCTTGGGTGCAGCCTTTTCGGCAGCGTTCTTTTCGTCAGCCATTAGTCAATCTCCTCGACCTTGACAAGGTGAGCGACAGTGCGAACGTAGCCGCGGTTCTGCGAATTGTCTTCGCGAACTACGACGTCACCGATGCGGTGAAGCCCGAGGCTCCGCAGGGTGTCGCGCTGGTTCTGCTTCTCACTGATTTTGGACTTGATCTGGGTTACCTTCAGGCGTGCAGCCATCAGACACCTGCCTTAGCTTCTGCCTCGGCGCGCAGGAGGCGAGCCGGGATGACGTGCTCGGGGTCGAGGCCACGACGTGCGGCAACCGCACGAGGCTCCTCGAGCTGCTTGAGGGCAGCTACCGTCGCGTGCACGATGTTGATCGTGTTCGACGAACCGAGTGACTTGCTGAGTACATCGTGGATGCCAGCGCACTCGAGTACGGCGCGAACTGGACCACCAGCGATAACACCGGTACCGGCGGATGCGGGACGAAGCAGTACTACGCCTGCTGCGGCCTCACCCTGAACGGGGTGCGGGATCGTCTGGGCGACGCGGGGAACGCGGAAGAAGTTCTTCTTCGCTTCCTCGACACCCTTGGAGATGGCGGTAGGAACCTCGCGGGCCTTGCCATATCCAACGCCGACCAGTCCGTTACCGTCACCGACGACCACGAGAGCGGTGAAGCTGAAGCGACGACCACCCTTCACGACCTTCGAGACGCGGTTGATCGTGACAACGCGCTCCAGGAACTGGCTCTTCTCCGCGTCGCGGCTGTTGCCACGGTCACGGCTGGGGCTGCGCTCACGGCCGCCACGGCGGGCCTCGCGAGGCTCGTTGGTAACGTCCGTTGCCGGCGCGTCGACGACTGCAGCTGAAGCTACGGCCTCAGCCGTAACCACTGCGGGTGCGTCAGTTACTTCGGACGTCACGTCCTGCTCCTTGTTGGTATTCGTTGCGTCGGTCACAGGTTCAGTCCGCCCTCTCGTGCTCCATCGGCGATCGCTGCGACGCGTCCTGCGTAGCGGCTGCCGCCACGGTCGAATACGACTGCCTCGATGCCTGCTGCCTTTGCGCGCTCGGCGACGAGCTCGCCAACCTTGCGTGCCTTGGCGGTCTTGTCACCGTCGAAAGTGCGCATGTCAGCCTCGAGCGTGGATGCCGATGCCAGGGTGAAACCCTTTGAGTCATCGACAACCTGCACGAATACGTGCCTGGCTGAACGGGTGACGACCAGGCGCGGGCGCACCTCGGTGCCGACGACCTTCTTGCGAAGGCGTGTGTGACGGCGAGCCTTGGCTGCCGACTTGCTCTTACCTCGTTTGATTCCGAGAGCCATGATCACTTACCACTCTTTCCGGCCTTGCGGCGGACTACTTCTCCGGCGTAGCGCACGCCCTTGCCCTTGTAGGGCTCTGGCTTGCGCAGCTTGCGGATGTTGGCTGCAACTTCGCCGACGGCCTGCTTGTCGATGCCGACGACGGTCACCTTGTTGTTGCCCTCGACCGTGAAGCTGATGCCCGCGGGCGGGTCAACCGTGATGGAGTGCGAGTAACCGAGAGCGAACTCGAGCGAGGCGCCCTTGGCTGCGACGCGGTAACCGGTACCGACGACCTCAAGGCCCTTGGTGTAACCGTCGGTAACGCCGACGATCTGGTTCGCGATGAGCGTGCGGGTCAGGCCGTGAAGCGAACGCGATTCGCGCTCGTCGTCCGGGCGGGTGACGAGCACCTGTCCGTCTTCGAGTGCAACCTTGATCGGGTTCTTGACGGTGAGGTTGAGCTCACCCTTCGGGCCCTTGACTGCGACGGCCTGGCCGTCGATCTTGATCTCGACCCCTGCAGGGACGGAGATGGGGAGGCGTCCAATACGTGACATGGTCAGTTACCACACGTAGGCGAGGACTTCCCCACCTACGCCCTTCGAGGTCGCCTCTTTGTCGGTCAGAAGACCGGAGGAGGTTGACAGGATGGCGACGCCGAGCCCGCCGAGGACCTTGGGGATCTCGGTCGACTTTGCGTAAACACGCAGGCCGGGCTTCGATACGCGCTTGATGCCCACGATGGAGCGTTCGCGGTTGGGGCCGTACTTGAGGTCGATCGTGAGGGTCTGGCCAACGCGGGCTTCCTCGATCTTCCACGCCGCGATGTAACCCTCGTTCTTGAGCATCTCGGCGATGTGGGTCTTCAGCTTGCTGCTGGGCAGCGAAACCGTGTCGTGGTACGCCGAGTTGGCGTTCCTCAGTCTGGTCAGCAGGTCTGCGACCGGATCTGTCATTGTCATGATGGGTGTTTCCATATCTCGCCCGGTTTCGACATCCGTTACGCGAATGCCGACCTGGTCGATCGGTGATGCTTGGTTGAACTGGTGCCTGTTGGCGGTAAAACTGTGCGGGACTTTACTTCGTGTTCTCAGCGGAGCGGAACGGGAAGCCGAGCGCCTTGAGCAGCGCGCGTCCTTCTTCATCCGTCTTCGCCGTGGTGACGACAGTGATGTCGAAACCGCGAACGCGGTCGATCTTGTCCTGGTCGATCTCGTGGAACATCGACTGCTCCGTGAGGCCGAAGGTGTAGTTGCCGCGACCATCGAACTGCTTGTCGCTCAGGCCACGGAAGTCACGGATACGCGGAAGCGCGAGCGTGACGAGGCGGTCGAGGAACTCCCAGGCGCGGTCGCCACGAAGCGTGACGTGTGCACCAATCGGCTGGCCTTCACGCAGCTTGAACTGCGCGATCGACTTGCGTGCGTTGGTAACCTGCGGCTTCTGGCCGGTGATGGCCGTGAGGTCCTTCACTGCGCCGTCAATGATCTTGCCGTCGCGGGCTGCCTCTCCGACACCGGTGTTGACAACGACCTTCACGAGTCCGGGCACCTGGTGCACGTTCGTGAAGCCGAAGTCCTTCTTGAGCTGCGCAGCGATCTCGGTGCGGTACTTCTGCTTGAGGCGCGGCTGGGTCTTGCCAGTCGGCGCAGCAGTTGCGGTGTCAGTCATCAGTTTGCGTCCTTCTCGGTTGCGGCGGGCTTCTCAGCTGCAGCATCCTTCTTGGCTTTCGGGGCTGCCTTTGCGGGCTTCTCGGCTGCCTTCTCTTCGGCTGCCTCGCCCTTCAATGCCTTTGACTTCTTGGTCTCGACGCGGCGTGACTTCTTGAAGTAACGAACGCGCGTGGTCTTGCCACGGTCATCCGTCTCAACAGTGAAGCCAACGCGAGCGGGGAGCTTGGTCTCGGGGTCTACGAGCGCGATGTTGGACACGTGAATCGGTGCCTCCATCGTCTCGATGCCACCGGTCTTCGTGCCGCGCTGGGTCTGACCGACCTTGACGTGCTTGGTGACAAAGTTGACACCCTCCACGATCACGCGGTTCTTCTCAGCGATGACGCCAATGACGCGACCCTGCTTGCCGCGGTCTCCGCCGCGATCCTGGGTCGGGCCGCTGATGACCTGAACGAGGTCACCCTTGCGAATGTTTGCCATGAGTTACAGCACCTCCGGTGCGAGCGAGATGATCTTCATGAACTTCTTGTCGCGAAGCTCGCGGCCAACCGGTCCGAAGATACGGGTTCCACGGGGGTCTCCGTCTGCCTTCAGGATGACGGCGGCGTTCTCGTCGAACTTGATGTATGAGCCGTCGGAACGACGGGTCTGCTTGATGACGCGGACGATGACCGCCTTGACGACATCACCCTTCTTGACGTTTCCGCCAGGGATCGCGTCTTTGACGGTGGCGACGATGACATCACCGAGGCCCGCGTAACGACGGCCGGAGCCACCGAGAACGCGAATCGTGAGGAGTTCCTTGGCGCCGGTGTTGTCGGCGACCTTAACTCGGGATTCCTGCTGAAGCATTACTTGGCCTTTTCGAGGATCTCGACCAGGCGCCAGCGCTTCGTAGCGCTGAGCGGACGGGTCTCGCTGATGAGAACGAGGTCACCGACGCCGGCCTCATTGGCCTCGTCGTGAACCTTGACCTTGGATGTGCGGCGGATGACCTTGCCGTACAGGGGGTGCTTTACGCGGTCTTCGACCTCGACAACGATGGTCTTGTCCATCTTGTTGCTCAGTACGTAGCCGCGGCGGCTCTTGCGGTAACCGCGAGCGAGCTCAGCAGTCTCAGCCGCTGGGGTTGCACCTTCTGCGGGTGCTGTGACCTTAGCCATGATTACGCCTCCTTCGTCGCGTCGGTGACCTCAGCTGCGGGCTCTGCCGCTGCGTCAGTCTTCTTGGTTGCCTTTGTCTTCTTCTCTGCCTTGGCCGGAGCCTCGACAGCAACAGGTGTTGCCCGGATGCCCAGCTCGCGCTCACGGATGACCGTGTAGATGCGAGCGATGTCGCGCTTGACAGCGCGAATACGTCCGTGGCTTTCGAGCTGGCCGGTCGCGGCCTGGAAGCGAAGGTTGAAAAGTTCTTCCTTCGCCTTCTTCAGCTCTTCGACGAGTCGCTCGTCTTCATAGGTATCGAGCTCGACTGGGGCGAGCTCCTTGGTGCCGATCGCCATTATGCGTCGCCCTCCTCGCGCTTGATGATGCGTGCCTTCAGGGGCAGCTTGTGAATGGCACGAGTGAGTGCTTCGCGGGCAACCTCTTCGCTCACGCCGGCGAGCTCGAAGAGCACGCGACCTGGCTTGACGTTGGCGATCCACCACTCGGGCGAGCCCTTACCGGAACCCATGCGGGTTTCGGCAGGCTTCTTGGTGAGCGGGCGGTCTGGGTAGATGTTGATCCACACCTTTCCACCACGCTTGATGTGACGGGTCATCGCAATACGAGCGGCCTCGATCTGGCGGTTGGTGACATACGCAGGCGTGAGTGCCTGGATGCCGTACTCGCCGAACGAAACAACCGTTCCACCAGTCGCCTGGCCGCTACGGCCGGGGTGGTGCTGCTTGCGGTGCTTTACCTTGCGGGGAATCAACATGGTTACGCCTCAACTCCTGCTGCAACTGGTGCGTCAGCCTTGGGCGCTGCGGTGGAACCGCCTGCGCCACGGGGCGGACGGCTGTCGCGGCGGTCGCCGCCACGGTCGTCACGACGCTCCGGACGGGATGACTTCTGGTTGGCCTGCTCGCGAGCAAGCTCCTTGTTCGTGAGGTCGCCCTTGTAGATCCAGACCTTCACGCCGATGCGGCCGAACGTCGTCTTTGCTTCGTAGAAGCCGTAGTCGATGTTGGCGCGAAGGGTGTGCAGCGGAACGCGGCCCTCACGGTAGAACTCTGAACGGCTCATCTCAGCGCCACCGAGTCGACCGGAAACCTGGATGCGAACACCCTTGACCGAGCCGACGCGCTGGGCGCCCTGCATGCCCTTACGCATTGCACGACGGAACGCGACACGAGCAGCGAGCTGCTCGGCGATTCCCTGTGCAACGAGCTGAGCTTCAGCCTCTGGGTTCTTCACCTCGAGGATGTTGAGCTGGATCTGCTTGCCCGAGAGCTTCTCGAGGTCGGAGCGAATACGCTCTGCCTCTGCTCCACGGCGACCGATGACGATACCGGGGCGCGCCGTGTGAATGTCAACGCGGACACGGTCACGGGTGCGCTCGATCTCGATGCGGGCTACGCCTGCACGGTCGAGTGAGGTCTTGAGCAGGTTGCGGATCTTGACGTCCTCAGCGACGTAGTCGCTGTAACGCTGGCCGGCCTTGGTGCTGTCAGAGAACCAACGCGACACGTGGTCGGTGGTGATTCCCAGACGGAAACCGTAGGGGTTTACCTTCTGTCCCATTACTTCTTCCCTGCCTTCGTGGCGGTGGTCTTGGCTGACGCCTTCTCAACGTCGGCTTCAGTCGGAGTCGCGAGCACGATCGTGATGTGGCTCGTGCGCTTCAGGATCTGGAAGGCGCGGCCCTGAGCACGCGGCTGGAACCGCTTCAGGGTCGTTCCCTCGTCAACGAAAGCCTGCGAGACGAACAGGTCCTGCTCGTCCAGGTAGCTGTTGCTGGCGTCTGCCTTGACCTTCGCGTTGGCCATGGCCGCTGCGACGAGCTTGTAGACGGGCTCGCTGGCACCCTGGGGTGCGAACTTCAGGATGGCCAGAGCTTCGACCGCCTGCTTTCCACGGATGAGGTTAACAACACGACGAGCCTTCGTCGGTGTGACGCGAATGTGCTTCACGCGAGCGATGGATTCAACCATTAGCGACGACGACCCTTCTTGTCATCCTTCACGTGTCCACGGAAGGTACGGGTGGGGGAGAATTCTCCGAGCTTGTGGCCCACCATGGTTTCGGTGATGAACACCGGGATGTGCTTGCGACCGTCGTGCACCGCGATGGTGTGACCCAGCATTGCGGGGATGATCATCGAGCGGCGCGACCAGGTCTTGATCACGTTCTTGCTACTGGCCTCATTCGCCTTGACGACCTTCTGCAGCAGGTGGTCGTCGACGAAGGGGCCCTTCTTCAGACTGCGTGGCATCTTCTTGACTCCTACTTGCGCTTCTTGCCGACATTGCGGCGGCGGACGATGAGCTTGTCACTCGGAAGGTTGCGCTTACGCGTACGGCCTTCCTTCTGACCCCAGGGGGTGACGGGGTGGCGTCCACCGGACGTCTTACCCTCACCACCACCGTGAGGGTGGTCGACGGGGTTCATGGCGACACCACGGACGGTCGGGCGAACGCCCTTCCAGCGCATGCGGCCAGCCTTACCCCAGTTGATGTTGGACTGCTCAGCGTTTCCGACCTCGCCGATGGTGGCGCGGCAGCGGATGTCGACGTTGCGGATTTCACCGGACGGCAGACGCAGCTGGGCGAAGGGGCCATCCTTGGCGACGAGTCGAACCGATGCACCGGCGGAGCGGGCCATCTTGGCGCCACCACCCGGACGCAGCTCGATCATGTGGATGACGGTACCGACCGGGATGTTCTTCAAAGGAAGGTTGTTACCCGGCTTGATGTCAGCGGAAGCGCCCGACTCTACGATGTCGCCCTGGTTGAGCTTGTTCGGGGCGATGATGTATCGCTTTGAACCATCGAAGTAGTGCAGCAGCGCGATGCGTGCCGTGCGGTTGGGGTCGTACTCGATCTCGGCAACGCGGGCGTTGACGCCGTCTTTGTCGTTGCGCTTGAAGTCGATCACACGGTACTGGCGCTTGTGGCCACCACCGATGTGGCGGGTCGTGATACGACCTGCGTTGTTACGACCACCGGTCTTGGGCAGTGGACGGAGTAGCGACTTCTCCGGGGTCGAGCGGGTGATCTCGGCAAAGTCTGCTACCGAGGAACCGCGACGACCTGGAGTCGTGGGCTTGTACTTGCGAATAGCCATTGTTATTTCTCCTCAGTCCCTAGCCGACAGCCGTGAAGATGTCGATGGAACCGGACTTGAGCGTGACGATCGCACGCTTCGTGTCTTTGCGCTTTCCGATGCCGAACTTGGTGCGACGGGTCTTGCCCGTGCGGTTCAGCGTGTTGACCGATCCGACCTTGACCGAGAAGATCTTCTCGATCGCGAGCTTGATCTCGGTCTTGTTGGCGCGGGGGTCGACCTCGAAGGTGTACTTGCCGTCATCGATCAGGCTGTAGCTCTTCTCGGAGACGACGGGCGCGATGATGATGTCGCGCGGGTCTTTGAACGTGACGGTGGTCATGCGCTGACCTCTTCCTTGGTCGCCTTGGTGTTCCAGGCTACGAACTCTTCGAAAGCACCCTTGGTGAAGACGATGTCGTCACTGATGAGCACGTCGTAGGCGTTCAACTGGTCGAATGGCAGTACGTGAACGGCCTGCAGGTTGCGGACGCTCTTGTAGCTGGTCTCGTCGTCGCGCTGCAGAACGATAAGCACGTTCTTCGAGGGCGCGATGTCGAGCAGCAGAGCGGCCATTGCCTTCGTCGACGGCAGGTTGCCGACCGAGAGGGAGTCAATGACGTGAAGACGGTCACCGCGAGCGCGGTCCGAGAGTGCACCGCGAAGAGCAGCAGCAATCATCTTCTTGGGGGTGCGCTGTGAGTAGTCGCGCGGGTGCGGACCGTGCACAATGCCACCACCACGCATCTGAGGAGCACGGATCGAGCCCTGACGAGCGCGACCGGTTCCCTTCTGCTTGAACGGCTTGCGGCCGGCTCCTGACACCTCGCCGCGACGCAGCGTGTTGTGCGTTCCCTGGCGAGCCGCGGCGCGCTGGGCGACGACGACCTGGTGGATGAGCGGGACGTTGGTCTGCACGTCGAAGACCTCGGCGGGAAGGTCGAGCGAGTCGACCTTCTTGCCCTTAGCATCAATGACGTCGATTGAGGTAGCCATTACGACTATGCCCCCTTCACTGCGTTGCGGACGAAGACGATGCGACCACGGGCACCGGGAACGGCGCCCTTGACGAGCAGGATGCCCTTCTCGAGGTCGACCGAGTGGACGATCAGGTTGAGGACGGTAACGCGGTCACCGCCCATACGACCAGCCATGCGCATGCCCTTGAAGACACGGCTCGGGGTCGAGGAAGCACCGATGGATCCGGGCTTGCGGTGGTTACGGTGCGAACCGTGGCTGGAGGAGACACCCTTGAAGTTGTGACGCTTCATCACACCGGCGAATCCCTTGCCCTTGCTGGTGCCCATGACGTCGACCTTCTTGCCAACCTCGAACATGTCGACGGTCAGTTCCTGGCCGAGCGAGTACTCGCTCGTGTCATCGGTGCGCAGCTCGGTGAGGTGGCGGCGGGGGGTGACGCCTGCAGCGTCAAAGTGGCCCGTGAGGGGCTTGGTGACCTTGCGGGGGTCGATCTGCCCGTATGCGATCTGCACGGCACTGTAGCCGTCGATCTCCGGCGTGCGCAGCTGCGTCACGACGTTGGGGGTGATCTCGACAACGGTCACGGGTACGAGCTTGTTGTTCGCATCCCAGACCTGGGTCATGCCGAGCTTCTTGCCCAGCAATCCCTTGATCGTCTTGGTGTTAGTCATGGAGGTTTCCTATTCGACTCAGTAGCTGTAGCGCGAGCTAGAGCTTGATCTCGATGTTGACGTCGGCGGGGAGGTCGAGTCGCATAAGCGAATCCACTGCCTTGGGAGTCGGGTCGATGATGTCGATGAGTCGCTTGTGGGTGCGCTTCTCGAAGTGCTCGCGGCTGTCTTTGTACTTGTGAGGGGAGCGGATCACGGCGATCACGTTCTTCTCGGTAGGCAGCGGCACTGGGCCAACTACCGTGGCACCCGCGCGGGTTACCGTGTCGACGATCTTGCGTGCCGACGAGTCAATGACCTCGTGGTCATACGACTTCAGTCGAATGCGGATCTTCTGTCCCGCCATGGGTGACTCTCTTCCTTTAGTACTTCTCAGGACTGCAGCGCGGCGCCTTTCGGCCCCATATGCTCAGCACTTCTGCTTTCGCACCACTGTTTATCTGTCAATTGCTTGCTTGTTGTGACTCCGGCCGCGCAGCAAGGAGTTGATCCGAGATACACGGGGAGTTGTTGAACCTGGTTCTGCTTCCCGCGGCCTAGCCACTCGATCCTTAGGACCTGGACTATGCACTGCCTGGAAGTGATTCCGCGCTACGTAAGCGGGAAGTGTTGAACTAGAAGAGTTTGTCACAGGTTTGCCATTGCTGCAACCCGGGCGTGTCGGATTTGCGCCCCGGGAGGCGTCAGACGAGGTCGGCAGCCAGTACCCGCCGAACCAGGGGCACTCCCGGGCGGTAGGCGAGGTGCACGTAGGTGGGTGCCGCCAGCACCACGAGGTCGGCTTTTGCGCCAACTCTCAGGTGGCCGACGTCGGTTCGGCGCAGGGCTGCAGCGCCCCCGGCGGTCGCCGCGGTGAGCGCCTCGAGGGGTGTCATCCCCATCTCCCGCACCGCGAGCGCGATGCACAGCGCCATCGAGGTCGTGTAGCTCGAGCCGGGGTTGCAGTCGGTGGAGATCGCGATCGGTACGCCCGCGTCGATCAGGCGGCGGGCATCCGGATATGGCTGCCTGGTCGAGAACTCGACGCCGGGCAGCAGGGTTGCCACGGTCTCGCCGCCCGCCAGCAGATCCACATCCTCCCGAGACAGGAAGGTGCAGTGGTCGACGCTCGCCGCCCCCAGCTCGACCGCCAGGGCTACCCCGCCGGCTTCGGCGAGCTGCCCGGCATGAACTCGGGCGCCAAGGCCGCGGGCGATTCCGGCGGTCAGGATGGCACGGCTCTCGTCGACCGTGAAGGCGCCGGCCTCGCAGAACACGTCGATCCACTTCGCATGTGGGGCACAGGCATCCAGCATCTCGCCGGTGACCAGCGCCACATACTCGTCGCGGTCGGAGCCCTGCGGCACGACGTGCCCACCGAGGAACGTGACCTCGGGGGTGAGGGTCGACGCGAGGCGCACGCTTCGCTCCTCGTCCGCGACGGTGAGCCCGTATCCGCTCTTGATCTCGATCGTGGTCGTGCCCTGCGCGCGAGCCTCGGCGACGAGTCGGGTCGCGTTCGCGAGCAGCTGCTCGTCGGTGGCCTCCCTGGTCAGCCTCACCGTGCGCTGGATTCCGCCTGCCTCGTAGCGCGTTCCGCCCATGCGTGCCTCGAACTCGTCGGCACGGTCGCCGGCGAACACGGGGTGGCTGTGGCTGTCGACAAAGCCGGGGATGACGCATCCACCGTCCGCGTCGATCCGCTCGTCGGCGGCCGGCGCCTCGGATGCGTCGCCGACCCAGGCCACCACCCCGTTCTCGATGACGATGGCCGCGTTCTCGCGCGGCGGCCTCTCGTCGTCGTGGGTGACGAGCAGGCCGATCGAGTCGACCAGGGTCGTGGTCATCGGGTCTCCAGTGCGGCGAGCGCCTCGAGCACGCACAGGGCGACGAGTCGAACGGTGCGTCCGTCCGGGGCGTCGGCCGCGGCATCCACTTCGACGAGGTCGATGGATGCCACGGCGGCATGCCCACCGGCCACCCTCGCCGCGACGCGCAGGTCGATCGCCGCGAGGCCGCCCGGCACCGACGCGGGACAGCCGGGCGCCACCGCGCGGTCGCAGGCGTCGACATCGAGGTCTACGTGCACGGCTCCCCCGCCGGCCGCCGCAATCTCGATCGCCTCGGCCATGATGTCGTCCATCGGGCGGTGGCGCAGCACGTCCCGGGTGATGACCGTGATGCCGAGATCGGCGGCGCGGTCGGCGTAGTGGCGCGAGTTGGCGAAGGGTTCGATCCCGATCTGTACGACGCGAGTGCCGGACAGGCCCGCCTCGACCAGCTGTCGCACCGGCGATCCGTTGCTCACGCCGTCGCGCAGGTCGTGGTGGGCGTCAACTGTGACGAGCCCGTGCGCGTTGCGGCCGCGAGCGACCGGCACCGTCGCACTGTTGTCGCCGCCGAGCGCGATCACGAGACCAGCGTCGATCGCCGCGACGAAGGCTGTGGCATCCACCGTGTCAGGCTCGGTCGCGTCGCCGGCGTCGGTGATGACGAGCGAGCTTTGCAGGCTGAAGCGCCGCAGGGCCTCCCGGACTGCCGCCGGAGTAAGGTGCGACTGCGTCGGCGACAGCGATGTCGAGTGCGTCGGGATGCCGACGATCGTGGCGTCG
Source organism: Salinibacterium sp. G-O1 (assembly GCF_030063305.1). GTDB lineage: Bacteria > Actinomycetota > Actinomycetes > Actinomycetales > Microbacteriaceae > Rhodoglobus. The sequence goes on along the minus strand of NZ_JASISV010000001.1, from coordinate 571,046 downwards.
GATCGTCCTGTCGGCACCGGCCAGTCGCCCGCGCGGGGCCAGAGCGGATCGTGCGCCAGCATCAGCCCTCCTGCATGGGAACGCGCACCCCGAGTCGAGCCGCGGTGTCGATGGCCTCATCGTAGCCAGCGTCGACGTGCCGGATGACGCCCATGCCGGGATCGTTGCTCAAGACTCGCGCGATCTTTTCGCCGGCGAGCGCTGTGCCGTCGGCAACCGTCACCTGGCCCGCATGGATCGAGCGCCCGATGCCGACACCTCCACCGTGATGGATCGACACCCAGGTCGCCCCCGATGCGGTGTTGACCAGAGCGTTGAGCAGCGGCCAGTCCGCGATCGCGTCAGATCCGTCTTTCATCGCCTCGGTCTCGCGGTACGGGCTCGCGACCGACCCGGAGTCGAGGTGGTCGCGGCCGATCACGAGCGGTGCAGCAAGCTCGCCGGAGGCGACCATGTCGTTGAACCTGAGCCCGGCCACATCCCGCTCCCCGTAGCCGAGCCAGCAGATGCGCGCCGGCAGTCCCTGGAAATGCACCCGCTCTTTCGCGAGGCGAATCCAGCGCGCGAGCGACTCGTTCTCGGGGAACAGCTCGAGCACGGCCTTGTCCGTCTTGGCGATGTCGCGCGGGTCTCCGCTGAGCGCTGCCCAGCGGAACGGTCCCTTGCCCTCGGCGAAGAGCGGGCGGATGTATGCCGGCACGAACCCGGGAAAGGCGAACGCCTCGGCGTAGCCTGCCGCCTTCGCCTCGGTGCGGATGTTGTTGCCGTAGTCGAACACCTCGGCTCCGGCTCTCTGGAAGCCGACCATCGCCTCGACGTGCACGGCCATCGATTCGCGGGCGCGCTGCGCGAATCCGGCATCGAGCTTCGCGGTGGCCCAGTCGTCGAAGTCGACGCCGAGGGGCAGGTAGGCGAGCGGGTCGTGCGCGCTGGTCTGGTCGGTCACGATGTCGATCTCGGCACCCATCGCGAGAAGCTCCGGAACGACGGATGCCGCATTGCCGAGCACTCCGATCGACAGTGGCTTCCTGGCATCCCTCGCCGCGTAGGCGAGCTCAAGGGCGTGGTCGAGGGAGTTCGCAGACACATCGAGGTAGCCGTGCTCGATCCTGCGGGAGATTCGGCTGGGGTCGACATCGATGCAGATCGCGACGCCGTCGTTCATGGTGACAGCGAGGGGCTGAGCGCCGCCCATGCCGCCGAGGCCGGCGGTCAGGGTGATGGTGCCGGCCAAGGTGCCGCTGAACCTTTTGGCGGCCACCGCCGAGAAGGTCTCGTAGGTTCCCTGCAGGATTCCCTGGGTGCCGATGTAGATCCAGGAGCCGGCCGTCATCTGGCCGTACATCGTCAGACCCAGCTGCTCGAGGCGGCGGAACTCGTCCCAGTTCGCCCAGTCGCCGACGAGGTTGGAGTTGGCCAGCAGCACCCGAGGAGCCCACTCGTGGGTCTGCATCACTCCCACCGGCTTGCCGGACTGCACGAGCAGGGTCTCGTCGCCACGCAGCGTTTCGAGGGTGCGCACGATCGCATGGAAGCTCGGCCAGTCGCGAGCGGCCTTGCCCGTGCCGCCATACACAACGAGGTCTTCCGGGTGTTCGGCGACCTCCGGGTCCAGGTTGTTCTGGAGCATGCGCAGCGCCGCCTCCTGCGGCCAACCGAGGGTGTGCAGGGTCGAACCACGGTGTGCGGTGATCATCTGGGTGTCCGTTCCTTCAGTCCGCTGGCGCGGAGCAGTTCTCCGTTCGCCACGAGGGCAACGGCTTCGGCAATGTCTGGCGCGAGGTAGCGGTCAGGCCCGGGGCCGGGCACAACCCGTCGCAGCCGTTCGATGACCGCGGCCGACATCGGGGCTGGTGTCTCGCCCCGCATCTGGATGCCGCGGGTCGAGGTCATGAGTTCGATCGCCAGCACCCTCGTCAGCCCGTCGAGGCTGCGCCGCAGCTTGCGTGCAGCGCTCCACCCCATCGAGACGTGGTCTTCCTGCATCGCGCTCGTCGGAATGGAGTCGACCGAGGCGGGAGCCGCGAGTCTCTTGAGCTCGCTCACGATCCCGGCCTGGGTGTACTGGGCGATCATGTGGCCGGAGTCGACGCCCGGATCGTGGGCGAGGAACGGGTTGAGCCCGCCGTTGCGAGTCTTGTCGAGGAAGCGGTCGGTGCGTCGCTCGCTCATGCTCGCGACGTCGGCGACGACGATGGCCAGGAAGTCGAGCACATATCCGACCGGTGCGCCGTGGAAGTTGCCGTTCGATTCGACCCGACCGTCGCGCAGCACGACTGGGTTGTCGATGGCGCTCGCGAGTTCGCGGCCGGCGACCAGTCGGGCGTGGGCGAGGGTGTCTCTGGCTGCGCCGTGCACCTGTGGGGCACAGCGCAACGAGTAGGCATCCTGCACCCTGGTGAAGCCGCCGCTGCGGTGGGCGGCGATCACTCCGGAGCCCTCAAGGACGGCACGCATGTTCGCGGCAGACTCGGCCTGACCCGGATGCGGCCGAAGCGCCTGCAGATCCTCTGCGAACACCCGGTCGGTGCCCGCCAGCCCTTCGACGCTCATCGCTGCGGCAAGGTCGGCCGTGTCGAGCAGATCGGCGAGGTCACCGATGGCGAGGCACAGCATTCCGAGCATCCCGTCGGTTCCATTGATCAGCGCGAGGCCCTCCTTCTCGCGCAGTACGACCGGCTCGATGCCGGCGGCGGCGAGAGCGTCGGATGCCGCGAGACGCCGGTCTCCCACCGTCACCTCGCCCTCGCCCATGATCGCCAGGGCGCAGTGCGCGAGGGGTGCGAGGTCGCCCGAGCAGCCCAGGCTGCCGTACTCGCCGATGATGGGGGTGATGCCGGCGTTGAGCAGGGCGGCGTAGGTCTCGGCGATCACCGGGCGGGATCCGGTGCGCCCGGTGGCGAGGGTCGAGAGCCGCAGCAGCATGGTGCCGCGCGCGACCTCGCGCTCGACCTCGGGTCCTGAGCTCGCCGCGTGGCTGCGCACGAGTGAGCGCTGCAACTGCAGTCGCTGCTGAACCGGAATGTGTTTGGTCGCGAGCGCCCCGAAACCCGTCGAGATGCCGTAGTGCGGAGCCTCATCGTCGCTGAGAGCGTCGATCACGGCACGCGACTGGGCCATCGCCTCGACCGACAGTGACGACACCCCCACGCGGGCGTTGTGGCGAGCGACGGCGATGACCTCGTCGGCAGTGAGCGGCCCGATGCCGACGGTGACGGTATCCATGGGCTCAGTGAACTACGCGCGCCCTCGCCACATCAGTGGGTGTCGCGATAAGCTGTCTGAAATATCAGACAGGGGTGAGGATGCCGCAGATCCCGGCCGCGCGCAATACTCTCGCCATCCTGCGCTATCTCGCCTCGCGTAGCGGCCCTGTACCCGCTGCCTCGCTCGCCCGCGCACTCGATCTGCCCCGTTCGTCGGCGTACCAGCTCATCGCGGTGCTCATGGACGAGGGATTCGTCGTGCACTACCCCGAAGACCGCACCTACGGGCTCAGTTCCCTCGTCGCCGAGCTGGGGACCGCCTCGTTGCGCAGCACCCGGCTGGCGAGGCTCGCCTCCCCCCTGATGGAGAAGCTGGTCGCCAGCGCCCCGATTCCCGTCGTTGCCCATCTCGCCGTGCTGAGCGGAACGGATGTCGTCTATGCGGCGCGGGTGCAGGGGCTCCGCGCCCCCATGACTGTCTCGGCGATCGGAGTTCACCTTCCGGCCCACCTCACCGCCACCGGCAGGGCCATGCTCGCCCTGCTGCCCGCCACTCAGGTGCGCGCTCTCTACCCCAGCAAGCGCCAGCTCACTCTTCGCACCGCCATCGGGCCCTCAAGCCTCACCGCCCTCGACGGCGTGCTCGCCGACACACGCGCCCGCGGCTGGGCCACCGAGCTCGGCGAGATCACCGCCGAGTACGGCTCGGTGGGTGCGGCCGCCGTCGACCGAAACGACTACCCCGCCGCCGCGATCGGACTCACCTTTCGCACCGATGCCGTCGGCGACGAGTGGACCACGCTGGGCCGCGCGACGGCGGCGACCACCGATGCGCTCAGTGCCCGGTTGTCCGGGCGCTGACGCCGGCACCACCTCAATCGAGGAGAAGTTCGCGCAGACGTGATTCCGCCGACGCTCGACCGAGCGGATCCATGGTCCGTCCCCGGTCGAACTTGTCGACGATCCGCGGATCGACGTAGCTGGTACGCGCCACGGCCGGGGTGTTTCCCAGCACCGCGGCGACCTCCTGCATCGCGTGCGCTATTGTGCGCTTGCGGGCGGTCACCGACGCCTGCGGCCCTGCCTGCGCGAGGCTGAGCGCGGCCGTGACGGAACCACGCAGGGTGCGGAAGTCTTTCGCCGTGAATTCGCCGCCCGTGCGTTCTGCAACGTAGGCATTGATGTCCTCCGCGGTGAGGGGAACCCACGACCTGCCCTCCTTCCAGGCGAGAAGTCGGTCATCCGCACCCCTCCGCGCGAGAGTGCGCAGCGCCGCGGCCAGGTCGGTGTCGACGATCTCCGAGTCCCACAGCTGCCCGCTCTTCGCGGGAAACTCGAGGCTCACGGTGTCGCCGCGCACGCTGGCGTGGCAGCAGAGCAGCGTCGACAATCCGTGGCTGCCGTTCTGCTCGACGTAGCGCTCGGAGCCAACTCGCAGCGAGCCCGTGTCAAGCATGCGGAACGCCGCAGCGAGAGCCCTGGTCTTCGATGCCTCACCGCCCCTGAGGTCAGAGGTGACCCTGCGCCTGGCGCTCGGCAGTGACTCCGCGAGACTCAACGCGCGATCAAACTTGAGGCGGTCTTTCTGCTGCCGCCAGAACGGATGGTAAATGTATTGGGTTCGGCCGGCGGCATCCACACCGGTCGCCTGGATGTGGCCGTTCGGGTAGAGCGAAATCCAGACGTCTTCCCACGCGGGCGGAATCGCGAGGAGCTCGATGCGGGCTCGCTCCTCGGCAGACACCGGATGCCCGCTCTCGTCGCGGTAGGAGAAGCCCTTGCCGGCCCGCCGTCGACGCAGGCCCTTTCCGCTCGAGTCGCTGCGGCGGAGTCGGGGCATGTGCCCAGACTATGGTCGGGAATTCACCGTCTGGGAGGGCTTGAGAATCAGTCGGTGCACGAGTAGTACAGCCACGACGGCCGCAATGAGGAACGCCGAGCCAGCTTCAACGGCAAACAGGATGAACTGTTCAGCCCAGCCGCCCTGCTGCACATATCCCACGATGATGACCGTGATCAGGTTGGCCAGCGCTCCGACGGCGCCGAAGACGAGAGTGAGACCGGCGCCGGCCGGCTTCCGGCGAACGGCCGCGACCGCTATCAGGATCAGCCAGACGAGCAGGCCGATGTCCATGAACAGGAACAGCCGCTGCGCCGCCTCACCGAAACCATCACCGAGCGTCGACCCGGCCATCCATCGCCAGGTGCTGAGGATCACGAGCGAGAGTGCGACGGTTACCAGCACGTCGAGAACGATCTTGCCCACCGTTCGACTCATGACCACAGGCTAGTGGGTACGGACGCTCGAACGGCGGGGTTAACGACAGCAGGGCCGCACCCGAAGGTACGGCCCTGCTGCTGTGAATCTAAAGGACTACTTGAGTACCTTGACGACCTTGCCTGCACCAACGGTGCGGCCACCCTCGCGGATGGCGAAGCCGAGGCCCTCCTCCATGGCGATGGGCTGAATCAGCTCAACGGTCATTTCGGTGGTGTCGCCGGGCATGACCATCTCGGTGCCCTCAGGCAGCGTGATGACGCCGGTGACGTCGGTGGTGCGGAAGTAGAACTGCGGGCGGTAGTTCGCGTAGAACGGGTTGTGACGCCCACCCTCATCCTTTGACAGGATGTACGCGGTTCCCTCGAAGTTCGTGTGAGGGGTGACCGAGCCTGGCTTGACAACAACCTGGCCACGCTCAACGTCTTCACGCTTCGTGCCGCGGAGCAGCAGACCACAGTTCTCGCCGGCCCATGCCTCGTCGAGCTGCTTGTGGAACATCTCGATACCAGTGACCGTGGTCTTCTGGGTCGGGCGGATTCCAACGATCTCGACGTCCGAGTTGATCGCGAGGGTTCCACGCTCGGCGCGGCCCGTCACGACGGTTCCACGACCGGTGATCGTGAAGACGTCCTCGATCGGCATGAGGAACGGCTTGTCCTTGTCGCGCACCGGGTCAGGAACGTTCTCGTCGACAGCTTCCATGAGGTCGAGGATGGACTGGGTCCACTTCTCGTCGCCCTCAAGGGCCTTGAGGCCGGAAACGCGAACAACCGGAGCGTTGTCGCCGTCGAAGCCCTGGGCTGCAAGCAGCTCACGGACCTCAAGCTCAACGAGCTCGAGGATCTCTTCGTCGTCAACCATGTCGGACTTGTTCAGTGCGACGAGCAGGTACGGCACGCCGACCTGCTTGGCCAGCAGCACGTGCTCGCGCGTCTGAGCCATGGGGCCGTCGGTAGCAGCAACCACGAGGATTGCGCCGTCCATCTGTGCGGCACCGGTGATCATGTTCTTGATGTAGTCGGCGTGGCCGGGTGCATCGACGTGAGCGTAGTGACGCTTAGGCGTCTCGTACTCAACGTGCGAGATGTTGATCGTGATACCGCGCTGGCGCTCTTCCGGCGCCGAGTCGATCGACGCGAAGTCGCGCTGAACGTTGGTCGCCGACGGGAACTTGTCAGCAAGTACCTTCGAGATGGCGGCCGTCAGCGTGGTCTTGCCGTGGTCGACGTGCCCGATAGTACCGATGTTTACGTGCGGCTTGGTCCGCTCGAACTTGGCCTTAGCCACTGTGGGTCCTCCTCAGGACTCGTTGCTGGGCATCCGACATATATCGGATGCTTCGCGATTGGATGTTGTTATGTTACTCGGGCTCGGTGAGCCGCGGGTGCAGGGCTATTACTCGCCCTTGTTCTTCTGGATGATCTCTTCAGCTACCGCGCGGGGAACTTCCGAGTAGCTGTCGAAGGTCATCGAGTACACAGCACGGCCAGAGGTCTTTGACCTCAGGTCGCCGACGTAACCGAACATCTCCGACAGGGGCACCTTGGCCGTGACGACCTTGACGCCAGTCGCATCTTCCATCGACTGGATCTGGCCACGACGCGAGTTCAGGTCGCCGATGACGTCTCCCATGTATTCCTCTGGGGTACGCACCTCGACGGCCATGAGCGGCTCGAGCAGCACGGGATCGGCCTTGCGGGCCGCTTCCTTGAATGCCATCGAGCCGGCGATCTTGAACGCCATTTCTGACGAGTCCACATCGTGGGCAGCGCCATCAAGGATGATTCCCTTGACGCCGACCATCGGGTAGCCGGCGAGAACGCCCACTGCCATCGACGCCTGGAAACCCTGGTCGATGGATCCGATGTACTCACGGGGGATGCGACCGCCGGTGACCTTGTTCTCGAATTCGTAGATCTTCTCGGGCGTGACTTCCATCGGCTCGAGTGAGATCTGCACCTTCGCGAACTGGCCTGAACCACCGGTCTGCTTCTTGTGGGTGTAGTCGTGCTTGTCAACGATGCGGCGAATCGTCTCGCGGTATGCCACCTGGGGCTTACCGACGTTTGCCTCGACGTTGAACTCGCGCTTCATGCGGTCGACCAGGATGTCGAGGTGAAGCTCGCCCATTCCCTTGATGACCGTCTGGCCGGTGTCCTGGTTCTGCTCGGTGCGGAACGTCGGGTCTTCCTCGGCGAGCTTCTGGATAGCGACACCCAGCTTCTCCTGGTCAGCCTTGGTCTTCGGCTCGATCGCAACCTCGATGACGGGCTCTGGGAATGTCATCGACTCGAGCACGATCTGGCTGTTCGGGTCGCACAGGGTGTCTCCCGTGGTCGTGTCCTTGAGGCCAATGACCGCGTAGATGTGACCGGCGGTGACGCTGTCAACAGGGTTTTCCTTGTTGGCGTGCATCTGGAAGATCTTGCCGATGCGCTCTTTCTTGCCCTTGGTCGAGTTCATCAGCTGAGCGCCCGAGTCTGCCTTACCGGAGTAAACGCGAACGTAGGTGAGACGACCGAAGAACGGGTGAACAGCAACCTTGAACGCGAGCGCGGCGAACGGCTCGGTCGAGTCGGGGTGGCGCTCAACGATCTTCTCTTCGTCGCGAACGTCGTGACCCTCGGTTGCCGGCACGTCGAGCGGGCTCGGCAGGTAGTCGACAACAGCATCCAGCATCGGCTGAACGCCACGGTTCTTGAAAGCGGAACCACAGAGAACCGGGTAGATCTCGCTGTTGACGGTGAGCTTGCGGATGGCCTTCTTGATCTCGGCCACCGAGAAGTCGGTGTCACCCTCCATGAAGCGCTCGAGGAGCGCGTCATCGGTCTCGGCAACAACCTCGAGCAGCGCTGTGCGGTACTCGTTCGCCTTCTCGACGAGGTCGGCCGGGATCTCTTCGACGGCGTACTTGGCGCCCATCTCGACGTCACCCTTGGAGTCTCCACGCCACGTGAGGGCGCGCATCTCGACCAGGTCGACAACACCTTCAAAGGAGTTCTCGAAACCGATCGGCAACTGGATGACCAGCGGCTTGGCGCCGAGGCGCTTGATGATGGTGTCTACGGTGAAGTAGAAGTCGGCGCCCAGCTTGTCCATCTTGTTGACGAAGCAGATGCGGGGAACGTCGTACTTGTCGGCCTGGCGCCAGACGGTCTCGGACTGGGGCTCAACGCCCTCCTTGCCGTCGAACACCGCGACAGCGCCGTCGAGCACGCGAAGCGAACGCTCCACCTCGACGGTGAAGTCAACGTGGCCCGGGGTGTCGATGATGTTGATCTGGTGCTTGTCCCAGAAACACGTCGTAGCAGCAGAGGTGATCGTGATGCCACGCTCCTGCTCCTGCGCCATCCAGTCCATCGTCGCTGCACCATCGTGCACCTCGCCGATCTTGTGGGTGATGCCCGTGTAGAACAGGATGCGCTCGGTCGTCGTGGTCTTGCCAGCGTCGATGTGAGCCATGATGCCGATGTTGCGGACCTTATTCAGGTCGGTGAGCACGTCCTGTGCCACAGGTTCCTCCGAAAGTTTGTGTAATGAACGCTGCACTCATCGATCGGGCGACATCGGAAATCCGACACCGCCCGACCAGCGATGAGTTGTTACCAGCGGTAGTGCGCGAATGCCTTGTTCGACTCGGCCATCTTGTGGGTGTCTTCACGGCGCTTGACTGCCGCTCCGAGACCGTTCGATGCGTCGAGAATCTCGTTGGTGAGGCGCTCGGTCATGGTCTTTTCGCGACGGCCCTTGGCGTAGCTGGTCAACCAGCGAAGCGCGAGGGTATTGGCGCGGTGAGACTTGACCTCGACCGGAACCTGGTACGTCGAGCCACCGACGCGGCGGGACTTGACCTCGAGGGTGGGGCGCACGTTGTCGAGCGCCTTCTTGAGGGTGACAACCGCATCCGCGCCGTTCTTGGCCGAAACGCCTTCGAGTGCGCCGTAAACGATGCGCTCTGCCAGACCCTTCTTGCCGTCGAGCAGGATCTTGTTGACGAGCTGGCTCACGATGGGAGCGCCGTAGACCGGGTCCGCTACTACGGGACGCTTCGGTGCTGGACCTTTACGAGGCATTACTTCTTATCCTTCTTGGCGCCGTACAGGCTGCGGGCCTGCTTGCGGTTCTTGACTGCCTGGGTGTCGAGTGCGCCACGAACGATCTTGTAGCGAACGCCGGGGAGGTCTTTAACACGACCGCCGCGGATGAGCACCATGGAGTGCTCCTGCAGGTTGTGGCCCTCACCTGGAATGTAGGCGGTGACCTCGGTGCCGTTGGAAAGCTTGACGCGGGCGACCTTGCGAAGAGCCGAGTTCGGCTTCTTCGGGGTAGTTGTGTAGACGCGGGTGCAAACGCCGCGCTGCTGCGGGTTGGACTTCAGGGCGGGAGCCTTGGTCTTGACGACCTTTGGCGAACGGCCCTTTCGCACCAACTGCTGAATGGTGGGCACTAAGTAACTCCTTGTTGTTGCTGCACGGTGACAGCGTCTTGATGGTTAGCATTCGCGAGATCGGTTCTTTTCTACAAGAACGCAATCGCGTGAGTTCATCTGGACCCGCTGGCTTCCTGGGAAGGAAATTTGCGGGTATGCCGTGGGGGCCGCTCGAAGAACGAACCCTTGGTGCGAGGCGCATGTGCCTGATCGGTGCCATGAGCACGATTCAGGCGCACGACAAAGCGCACACCTCGAAAAGAATAGTCTCATCCGGGGCGGCGGTCAAATGATTCCGCCGCCGGACCACCCTTTCCCGGCCGCCTGGTGACAGCTCGTGACGCTGCAACCACCGCCGCCGAGAGCACGGCTGCCCCCGGCACGAACGGCCCCAGCGCAAAGTGGAGGGCTGCTGCGGGCATCCACGCAAAATCGCCCCGGGTGATGCTGTAGCCGATGCCCGCCACCAGAAGGGTGGCAACGGTCGTGATCACGGCGGCACCCGCCACGTGTCTCCACGGCTTCGGCCCGGCCGATGCCCTCATCACGAAGACGAAGGTGACGACACAGGCCGCCAGGGCCATCGCGGGCCCCAGCAATGTGCCGGCATCCGGATAGTCGACAACATCGCGGTCGACAATCACGCTCAGGATGCCCCACAGCGCGATGAGCGCCGCGAGGTAGCCGACCGTGGCGAAGACGGCCAGCCCCGCACGAGCGGCTCGCGACGGTGACTCGTTGCTGGTGATCAGACCCGCGCGCGGCGCTCTGCGAGCTCGCGCTCGTACTCCTCACGCCGCACAGCATTGCGCGCCTTGAGGCTGCGTCCGCGGCGGCTGATGAGCGCGCCGAACCAGAGCGACACCTCGCGCGCGAGAAGCGCCGATGCGATAACGAAAGGATTCGACAGCTGCGCGACGAATCGCTCGTTCGCCTCAGAGGGGGTGTTTGAGATCACGCCGGTGATCAGCAGGCCGAAGCCGATCGTGCCGAAGTAGACGACGACCGCAACCAGCACACTGCCGATGATGTACGCCCACCAGGCCCCGCGGTTGACGAGAAGCACCAGCAGAACGAACGCCACAGCAAAGAACAGCATTGGGATGTAGAACTGGGCCTGCGAGAGGAATCCGAAGTCGAATCGACCCGAATTGGCGTACTGAATGACCGCGGTGATGACCGCGAGCAGTGCGCCGAAGATGAGAGCAGACAGCAACGCGATCAGCGTGCCGATCCCCCGGTTGCCGAGCTTGCGTGGCGCGGCAGGCGTCTGCACGTAGACCACTTGCTGGGGCGCGGCGACTGTCGGATCTTCCGTGCGGACGGCGGCCGGGTCATCCGTCGCGACGACGGGCTCGGTCACCGTGGGTCGCGCAACCTCGGGCTCGACAACGCTTGCGCGCGTGACCTCTGGTTCGACCACGGTGGATTCGTCGTCTTCCACGATCAGCTCGTCATGAACGACAACCGTATCCGGCTCGTCCACGATCTCGGCTTCCTGCACGGCGTCGTCGTGGGGTTCACGATATTCCGGGTCACCGTTCGGGTTGTTCGTCCCAGATTCGTGGTTCGTGTCGGTCATCGCTGCTCCTCATGCCTGGCTGCCAGTCGGCGTCCAGTCTAGCGAGGAGGCGCATTGCTGCGCCCCCTTGACTCAGGTGCGGCTTATTCGCTACAACACCGAACCCTTCCTAGGTGGTCGGCTCCCCCTCGGCAGCCGCCTCGGTCTCCACTGCCGCGGGGGCTGTCGGAGTTGGCGGTGGCGATGAGGGGTCAACCAGCACGTACACCAGGCCCGAAATGTTGCCGTCGTAGACATCCGGATTCTCGGGATCCTGTGCGACGGTCAGCGCCGTGACGAGGAACAGCCGCGTGCCAAATTGCAGATCGCTGACGAACTGGATGACCTGCTCGCGTGTTCCGCTCACCGTCAGGTTGATGGGGATGGCGATGAAGTTAGCCTCGGTCACGAGGGGATTGGTTGCCCCGGATGCCGGCGCAGGGATGAATCCCTGGCCGTCACTTGCGCCGAAGAGAGTCAGAACTACGCCGCTTGACGCCTCCAGTCGGTGCAGTTCGCCGAGGAAGGTCGACAGATCATCACCGGCCGGAAGAAGCATCTGAGCGCTCGCCAGCTCAGACTTGAGAGCATCAATCTGCTCAAACTCCACCTTCAGATCGGCCAACGAGGCTTCGTGCAGTTTGTTCTGCACCTCGACGGACGCCTGTTGCGCGATGGACGCATTCAGCTCATCCACCTTCGGAGCAACACCGAGAAACCAGCCGAACGCGAAGATCGCGACGCCGATGGCACCGGCAATGATCATCCAGAATCGATTATTCATGGTCATTCACTCTCGCTGTCGCTGGCATCCGATGCCGTCTGTGCTGTCGCCGCTTCTCTTGCGGCGCGGCCCGCTTCGTCGAACCGAAGCAACAGTGCATCGGTGTTAATGTGCATCGTGATCGTTACCTGGTAGGTCAATGACTCCTCGTCCAACGTCACGGAGCCCGGCGACGCGTCGACGTATCCAGTGAGGGTCGAGAGAGCAACGAGCCACGCTTCAACGTTCGGAAGCGACGTGCTGGTCGCAGTGAAGCGGAGCTCGCCGATACGGTCGCCCTGAAGAGGAACCGACGGCTGAACGAAGTCCACAATCGGTGTCGCCGTCTCAGCAGAGACGTTGGTCACGAGAGTGCCCTCGGGAAGACTGTTCTGGATGTTTACCAGGTAAGACTTCCAGTCGATTTCGGTCGAGGTGCCCACGAGCTGCGCGGCGCTCGCTGCCTCGAGCATGCCCTTGACTCGCAGAACCTCCGAGTATTGGGCTTGTTCCTGCACCAGCTGGTCGGTTCTCGCATTGGCTGCATCAAGCTTGGCATCCTCGACCAGCGCGAGCACAGACACGGCTACGACACTGGCCAGCACGAGAGCTACCGACAACACCACGAGAACACTCGCAGTGCGGCGCATCGCGCGAGCCCGTGCCGCGATTCCCACTTCGGGCGGAAGCAGGTTGGCGTGAGCGGGGCCACCGACGACTAAACGCGCGCTGCTTTGCTTCTTGGCGCTCATGCTGCTGCACCTCCCAATGCAAGCCCGAGCGCGACGTTGAGGCCGGCTTGTGACCCGGCTCCACGTGACGCATCCTTGGCGACGTCGATGTTCCCAAAAGTGTCACCGAGAACCACCGGGATCCTTGCAACTTCAGAAAAGGCGTCTGCCAGCCCCAGAAGCTGTGCCCCTCCGCCGGAGAGAACGACGCCGGCAAAAGGGTCGTTCTGGCGGGAGTTGGCAAAATAGCCCAGGGTGTCTCGCAGGCTGTAGAGCAGAGCGGCAGTAATCTCCCGGATCACGGCGACTGCGGGAGCCTGCTCCGGTGTCGCCGCAGCTCCGGTAAGACCCAGATGACGCTTCAGCGCCTCAGCGTCATCGAGCGATAGATCCAGACGGTCGGCGAGTGCGACGGTCAGGTCGTGGCCGCCGTTCGCGATCGTTCGAACGAACTGGGGCACCCCCCCGGTTGTCACGATGACGTTGGTGGTGCGGGACCCGATCTCAATATGCGCAACGTTTCCGACCAGCCGGGCAGCAGAGGTGAGCCGGGTCAGGGCGAAGGGGATCAGATCCACTCCGATCGGGTTCAACCCCGCGGCCTGCACAGCTTTCACGTTGGCGAGCACGGATTCCTTGATCACGGCGACCAGCAGCCCGTTGACGACGGGACCGGTGTCAGAGGGCGACTCCGAGATGGGATAGAAGTCCAGGATCGCGTCGGCAACGGGCACCGGGAGCATCTCCTGAACGTGAGTCGGCAGCGACTCCCGAATCTCGGCGAGGCTCAATTTGGGCACTGCGAAGTCGCGGACGAGAACCTTGGAGTTTCCCACACCGAGAACGACGTTCTTGCTGCTGAACTTTGCCGTGCTCCATAGCTGTTTGAGTGCTGCTGCCACCGTGTTGACCTCGAGGACCTCACCAGCGTGCACTGCACCATCCGGCAGCGGCATGGTGGAGAAACGCACGACCGAAGGCCGTTTCGAGCCAATACCGGACACCTCCACCGCTCGAATCGCGCCGGAGCCGATATCGACCCCGACTACCTGTGTAATAGCCATCAGTTCCCCCTAGATAATTCCGAATAGTTGCAAATAGGCACCCATGATGACGGTGCCGAAAAAGATTCCCACCCAGGCACCGAGCAGCATCCAGGGCCCGAACGGGATTGCCGTCGTTCGGGATGCGCGCCGCATGAGGATGAGAGCGATCGAGAAGATCCCCCCGAGAAAGAACGCTGCGAAGGCCCCGACCACGAGTTCCTGCCACCCGAGGTACCCCAGAAACAACCCAAGAACACCCGCGAGCTTGACGTCGCCCATTCCCATTCCGCGCGGGTATATCAGCGCAAGGAGGAAGTATGTTCCAAACATCGCTGCGGCGCCGATCGCGGATGACAACAGCGCGGAGTAGTCGGCGGTAAGCAGGCCTGCGGCCGCCAGAAGCACTGCCCCCACGAGATAACTGGGCAACACGATGCTGTTTGGAAGGATGCGGTGATCGAGGTCGATCAATGCCAGCGCCACGGACACTGCCGCGAGATAGAGGAACGCAACCAACAGCACGACGGCCCCGACCTGCTGACTCGTTGTTGCCGGTGCGGCGGCGGGCAGCCAGACAAGCGTGAACCAGGCGGCCACCGCAGCGAAGAACAGCCCTGTTGCCAGCTCCACCAGTGGGTAGCGTCGCGAAATGGGCGCCTGACAGTCGCGGCACCTGCCGCGCAGGATCAGCCAGGACAGCACAGGAACGTTGTCTCGCCGCCGTATCGGCGTTGCACACTGCGGGCACGCGCTCGGCGGAGACACGATCGATTGCCGTGCGGGAACGCGGTACACAACCACGTTGAGGAACGAGCCGATAAGCAGTCCGAATGCGCCGACGAGCGCCACCGTCAGGCTAGCCATCGATGTTCCGCATCGATTCGAGCCCACCCGGCTGAGGCTTGGTCACCTGAGTCGTCACGGTGGCGTTGTCGAAGTCGACCCCCCCTGCACCGACGGGAACGAAGGTGAAGCTCGGGTTGTTCTTGATCTCGCTGTACTTGCCTGCGTAGATCTGGCCGTTCCAGGTGAACCCGTTCTTGCCCTCGAAAGCGCACGGTGTGTAGAGCAGGGCCGAGATCGGCTTGTTCACCTCGAAACCGTTCTTCACCGTGAAGGGTCCCTGACCAGATCCACACGTCGGTGACTTGTCACCCGCCGGCCCGTTGTCTGGAGTGATGAACCAGAGGCGGTAGCTGGCGGAGCTGGCCGACTTGAAAACCAGCGAGTTGACGCCGTCGAAGTCGAACTTGTTCGCAAAGATAACCACGTCGCTCGTGAGCGACACCGTCGTGTTGTTGTTGGCGGAAAGTCCGGACGAGCATCCGAGAGCGTTGATGATGACGGGGTACCCGGAGACCGTGCCGCCAAGATTTCCCGAGCTCAGCGAGCAGCTAGCGTTCATGGCCCTGACCTCGAACGGGAGGCCTAGTGAGGTCTTCCAGTCGCTCGGCTGATAGGTGAGGTTGGTCCAGTCGGGGATGGCCGGAGCAGCCGCACTCTGGGTATAGGTTCCTCCGACCCTCGACCCAGGGGGGTTCGGAGATACCGAACCGGAGGTGAGGTTGCCGTCGATCCGCCCCGATCCGAGAGTGGTGCTGCCGGTGACCACAGCGCTGCCGGTGACCTCGCAGCTTCCCCCGAAGGCGAGGTTGCCCCTGACCATCAGGCTGCCGTTGATCACGCCGTTATTCTTGTCGCAGTTGAGCGTTCCGTTTTTCACCATGAGGCCCGTGTTTCCCCCCTCCGACAGATCGAGGGAGGAGTTGGCCTCGATGACGGCGCCATCGTGCAGATACATTGCGACGCCGCTCGGGGTAACTCCGGGTATCAGGTATTCATAGGTCGCCTGAACTTTGCTGACGTCGCCGGCAGAGTTGCCAGAGACTCCCTTAGCTGCGGCCGTGCCTGTCGAGGTGAGCCGCACCTGAGAAGTCAGAAGGGTGGGGCACCCTGTAACCCATCCAGCTCCGTTATTGCGCTCCACAGCCACGGTGTAGGTTGGCGAACTCGCAGAGACATAGACACCGGGCGTGGGCTGGGCATTGCAGTTGGACGCGGTGTAGAGGGCAGCGCGCACAGCGGAAATGCCCGCGTCTGCGGCAGCCTGCGACTGCACGGAGGCCCGGGAAGATGTGCTGAAGCCCAGCCCGTGCACGACGGAAGACACGATCAGGGTGGTCAGGATGAGCCCCATCGCGAAGACGCCGAGCACGGCGACCAGTGCCGAACCGCGCTCAGATCGTGCGGGAACGAATCGCTCTAGAAACATGACAAACTCCCTGATGCTCCGGCGCGGCTGGTTGCCGAGCTCGTGATGTCGATTGGCCGGTTGGCTCCATCCAGGCCAAGGATGGAGACGGAAAGCCGCTGATTCAGCGCCGTGAAAATCGCGGTTCCCGATACGGGCTGCACGTTCTTGGTCAGCTGCGTCCAGGTCGCGAGTTCAGCGGCGGATGGCGGCAGAATCGCGACGTTGGAGGCGGTGAACCTGACTGATCCGTCCGTCGCTGAGTAGTACCAGGCGTTGCAGCTCCAGGTGAGTGTTGCGCCAGAGCTGGCGCGCCTGGCAACGAGAAACTGATCGTTCCCCGTCGGGCTGGAGAGTTTGAAGTCTGAAGAATTTCTGATGCCAGTGACAACAGACTTGGCTACCAGCTGGCCCGCCGTCGAGTTCCCGGTCATGCTGACGACCGTCTTTGAGACGTTCACGGCGCTGGAGATCATGCCTCCGGCGATGGCAACAACGACGGACAGAAGGATCGCGTAGATCATCACCTCGACGAGGGTGAGGCCTTGTTCGCTTGCGACGACCCGCTTGGTGGCGCTACTCGGAGAAGCCGCGGAATGCTGGTTCATGTTAGAGCTCCGCGATGAAAATGTAGGTCTTCGTCGATGTGATAACGACGTTCGTGTCCAGTCGTGTGACGACGACCGTCACGGCAACCGATGCTGGGTTCTCGGGAGAGGGTGAGCAGGAACCCACTGTGGTCGAGAGCGTGAGTTGAACTGCACGGGCATCGGTCACGTTGTATGTGCCTGGGCTCAGGTCGCTGCAGCGTTTCCAGCTGCGCGCCCGCTCGAGCTCATCGTTTGCAAGTTGAGAGGCAGTGGCCAGCGTCGCGCTGGACGAAGCCTGCTTGAGACCGTTGAGGAGAACGGGAACGAGCGCGGTTGCCAGGGCCGCCAGCAGCAACAGTGCGACCACAATCTCAATGAGCCCAACGCCATCTTCCGAGTGTTGAAGTCGGGGCGCGAGCGGCGATGCGGATTCGCGCGGGTGTGACGTGTTCACTGTGCCTCCCCCCAAGGGTGTTGTGCAAACCTATGTAGCTGGGAAAAAATTGCGGTCTTAAGTGGTGCGGATGGGGTGCCGCTGCTGCGGCACCCCATCCTTGAATCTCTATTGGTTAGGTGCAGGGTGCCTCAACGACGCCGCCCTTGGCGGTGACGCTGAATACCTTGGTGGTGCTGCTCGTGGCCTGGACGCAGAAGCTCGCGCCAGCAGCCGCCGGCGCGGTGCCTACGAATGCGGGACCGGTGGTGATGGCCGCGCCCTTCGTGAAGCCGTAGGTGCCGAGAACGGCATCCGAGAGCGCAGGTGCCGGTCCGGCCGGCTTGTCGGTGAAGTATGCGACAACCGCGATCTTCGAGTTGGCGAGGTCCGACTTGACGCCGGAGTCGGTTGCGCTGTTCTGGACACCGATGTAGATCGGAATGGCGATCGCGGCCAGGATGCCGATGATGATGACGACGACGAGAAGCTCGATGAGGGTGAAGCCCTCTTCGCTCTTGATGCCGGCGCGCCGGTTGGCGATCTCGTTCTTGATTCGTGCGAACATGTTTTTCTCTTTTCCATCTGTCTTATGAATTGGACAGGGCCCCCAAAGTACTTGACCCCCTGAGACAATGGTGGCCCTGTATTTCCGGGGGTGGAATCCCCGGAACAGGGCACATTTGGCGATATATCGACCCCAGTAGAGGGGTGGAACGCACGGTTAAACAACGGATGCGGCCGGCTGAGGAGTCGAATGTGCTCGACTCTCATCCGGCCGCATCCGGCCTGTCAAAGGTTGCTACTCGCCGAGCAGCGTGAAGATGCTGAAGATTGGCAGGTACAGCGCGACGATCATCCCGCCGACCACCACGCCCAGGAACGCGATCATGAGCGGCTCAATCATGGCCGTGAGCTGCTCGGTGGCCGAGTTCACCTCTTCGTCGTAGAAGTCGGCGATCTTGCCCAGCATCTGCTCGAGCGCACCGGCGTCCTCCCCCACCGAGATCATCTGGGTAACCATCGAGGGGAACACCTTTTCCTGCGAGAGAGGCTCGGCAACGGTCCGCCCCTGACGCACCGACTCGGCGACCTTTCGCAACGCTTCTTCCATGACCCAGTTGCCCGAGGTCTCGCCCACGATGTGGAGCACCTGCAGGATGGGAACACCAGCGGCCATCATCGCCGAGAAGTTCCTGGCGAAGCGCCCGATGGCGATCTTTCTGAACAGCTGGCCAAATACCGGGATGCGAAGCTTCAGCGGATCGACAAAGCGCCTGACGCGATCGGTGTTCTTGTTGCGGCTCCACCAGATTGAGAAGATGATCAACGCGATGATGAGCAGTGGCAGGAACCACCACATGATGCTCGACATCCAGACCAGCATCTGGGTGGGGAGGGGAAGCTCGCTCCCGAATCCCTCGAACAGGGTCTTGAAGATCGGAACGATGAAAACGAGCATCGCGATCACAGCAAGGATCGCCATGATGAAAACGATCACCGGATAGGTCAGGGCCGACTTGATGGTTCCCCGCAGCTTGACCTCCGCCTCGAAGTTCTTGGCGACCGAAAGCAGGGCCCCGTCAAGGAATCCGCCAGTCTCACCCGCACGGATCAAACTGATCATGATCGGAGGGAAAACCCGACTGTGCCGTGCCGTCGCATCGGACAGTGACGACCCGGATTCGACCTCGCGCGTGATCGCCGTGAGAATCTTCTTCAGTTCGGGGTTAGCGGTCTGATCGGAGAGGATCGCGAGCGTCCGCAACAGCGAGAGGCCCGACGTGATCATCGTCGCCATCTGCCGGCTCATGACGGCGAGGTCCTTCAGGCCGACCTTCGTGCCAAATGAGCCGAGGTTGATCTCCATCTGGAGTCCAGTGCCAGCCGAGGCTTCCGCGATGGTCAGGGGAGCGATCCCCATGGTGCGCAGTCGGTTGGCGACCGCACCCTGGGTCATGGCGTCAACGCGGCCTTTGACAACCTTGCCGCTGGCATCCCGACCTTTATAGACGAATGTCGCTGTGCCGGCCATGTCAGTTCGCCGTCACAGAGAAGCTGGAGCTGAAGTCGTGTGCGGCAGCCGCCATCTTGGTAGACGCCGAGGAAACACCCGAATCTACGCGGTTGATCAGTCGCTTCAACCCCTCCGGGTCCTGCGCCTTCTCCATCGCGGCGGCATGAGTGATCTTGCCGCGGTCGACCAGGTCGGCGAGGTGCTGATCCATCGAGAGCATTCCCAGGTCTCGACCAGCCTGCAGAGCGGTCGGAATCTGGTAGGTCTTCCCCTCGCGAATGAGGTTGGCGATAGCGGGAGTCGCCACCATCACCTCGGTGGCAACGACTCTGCCCTTGCCGCTGGCCATCTTCACCAGCGTCTGACAGACGACGCCCTGCAGGGTGGATGCCAACTGCGCGCGCACCTGCTCCTGCTGGTGCGGCGGAAAGACGTCGATGACACGGTCGATAGTGGATGCCGCACTCTGCGTATGCAGGGTTGCGAACACGAGGTGACCGGTTTCGGCGGCTGTGAGCGCAACCGAAATCGTTTCGAGGTCTCGGAGCTCACCAATCAGAATGACGTCGGGGTCCTGACGAAGCACGTGCTTGAGTGCCGACGCGAAGCTGTGCGTGTCACTGCCGACCTCGCGCTGATTGATCAGCGAACGCTTGTTGCCGTGCATGAACTCGATGGGGTCTTCCACCGTCACGATGTGGTCGGTTCTGGTGCGATTCACCAAGTCGACCAAGGCGGCCAGGGTCGTGGACTTTCCCGAACCGGTAGGGCCGGTGACGAGCACGAGACCGCGAGCGAGTTCGGCGAAACGTGCCACCGTGTCGGGGATCTTCAAATCTTCGAGCGGCTTGATCTCGGTCGGGATGAGTCGGAACGCGCCACCAATCGTGTCGCGCTGCCGGTAGTAGTTCACCCGGAAACGGGCCTTGTCAGACACCGTGAAAGCGAAGTCGAGTTCGAGCTTCTCCTCAAAAGTGGCTGCCTGAGCCGGGGTAAGCAAGCTCATGAGGGCGTCTGCAACCGTCTCCTTGCTCCACACCGTGGAGTCCGGAAGCGGCTGCAGTGCGCCGTCGATTCGCAGCATGGGCGGCGCATTTGACGACACATGAAGGTCGGACGCCGTCAGCCGCAGGACAGCCCTCAGCGCGTCGATCAGCTGAGGGCTTGCCTCTGGATGCTCGGTGGTTCCAACGTTGATGTCGCCTGAAGGGTCGATGTCGCTTTCCAGCGGCTCCGACGACGAGTGAATCGCCGGAAGGAACGTGCCGCCAAACGCGGTGCTGAGCGGGAGCGTGACAGCTTCCGGCGCGGGTGCGGGCGCGGCCGGTGCGGCAGCCGGTGAGGCTGCGGCGGGTGCGACTGACGGCACGGCCGACAGCACCTCGGTCATTGCGTCCTGGGCGACGGCGGCACGCCGTGACGTCGGAGCAGGTGCCGTCACCGGCGGGGTGGTCGCTGCGGGCGTCACCGCCGCGGCCGCCTGAGGCTGCGCTGCGGGAGCGACTACGCGCGGCGGAGCCATCGCAGACACCGGCGCCGGCGGCGTCGCCATCGCCGGCGGCACTGCCGCTGGTGTTGGTGCTGGTGCCTGTGCTGGTGCCTGTGCGGCGGGCGACGCTGGCTGCGGTGGCTGCGGTGGGAAAATCAGCGGCGCTGACGGCACGTAGGTCGGCGCTGGCGGAGCTGCCACACCCGCGGCTGGTGCCTGCGGCGCCGGAGCACCGAACTGCACTGGCGGCGGCGCCAAGTCGTACGCCGACACCGCGGTCTGTTGCTTGAGCGGCGGAAAGCCTTCGGTCGATTCGCTGCGCACGCGGGTGCGCAGCATGCTCGACTCGTCTGAAATTGGAATCTCGTGCACTTCTCTGGTCATTAGGTCCCCCCGGATCTCGATCGCCAGTATTAGGCGACTACTCGCAAAATTTCTTCAATGGAAGTAAGGCCCATCAGAGCTTTACTCCAGCCGTCGTCCCGCAGCGGAATCATCCCCTGCGAGCGTGCAGTTCGAGCGATGTCGGCCGCAGAGGCGCGATCTACCGCCATCCGCTCGATTTCTTCCGACATCTGCATGACCTCGTGGATGGCGACACGACCGCGGTATCCGGTGCCCGAACAGGTCTGGCAGCCCGTCGGGCGAAACAGCACAGGCACAGGCTGGCTCGGGTCGTAACCGAAACGCAGGTTCGACAACTCGGCAGAGTCGTGCTGATACGGCTGCTTGCACCGGTCACACAGGCGCCGAGCGAGTCGCTGCGCGACAACGCAGTCGATGGCGGACCCCACCAGGAATGGCTCGATGTCCATCTCAATGAGTCGGGTCACCGCGCTCGGGGCGTTGTTGGTGTGAAGAGTCGAGAGCACGAGGTGCCCGGTGAGAGCGGCTTCGATGGCGATCTGGGCCGTCTCGTGGTCACGGATCTCACCAATGAGCACCACGTCGGGGTCGGAACGAAGGATCGACCGCAGCGCACTCGCGAACGTGAGGCCAGCCTTCGTGTTGACCTGAACCTGGTTGATTCCGGGCATCCGGTACTCGACCGGGTCTTCGACGGTGATCACGTTGATCTCCGGCTTCGCAACGGTGTGCAGCGTCGTGTAGAGGGTTGTCGACTTACCGGAACCGGTCGGCCCGGTCACCAGGATCATGCCGTACGGCTTGGTGAACGATGAGCGGTAGCTCTCCATGTTGTGGTCGAGCATCGCCAGATCGCTCAACGCCATGTTCGATTCCGCGTTGTCGAGAATACGCATGACGACCTTTTCGCCCCACACGGTCGGCAGCGTGGCAACGCGGAGGTCAATCTTGCGACCGCCGTGGCTGACCGACATGCGGCCATCCTGCGGCTTGCGGCGCTCGGCGATGTCGATGTCGCTCATGATCTTCAGGCGCGAGATCACGCCATTCTGAATCGACTTTGGTGCGTGCTGCATCTCGTGGAGCACGCCGTCGATGCGGTAGCGGACGGCCAGCTGGCGCTCACCCGGTTCGATGTGGATGTCGGATGCGCGGTCCTGGATGGCCTGGCTGATCAACAGGTTCACGAAGCGCACGATGGGTGCGTCATCCTGTTTCGGCTCCTGCCCGGCGAGCGCGACGTCTGTGCTGACGTTCTCTTCCTCGAGTTCTGAGGTGAGATCGTTCAGCTCACCGTCGGCGCGGTGGAAGCGGTCGATGGCGCTGAGCAGGTCGGAGCGTTCTGCGACAGCGACATGAATCTGCAGCTTCGTGGCCGCACGAACGTCGTCAATGGCGAAGATGTTTCCTGGATCGACCATCGCAAGGGTCAGGGAGCCGGCGCCCATCGCGATCGGCAGCACCTCGTGGCGACGGCACAACGACGACGGAACGAGCGAAACAGCCGAGCGGTCGACCGGGTGCTCGAGCAGCTCAACGAAGGGCAGACCGGCCTGGGCCGCGCGCGCGGAGGCCACCTGATTCTCGGTGAGAACACCCTTCTCAACGAGGGCACGGACAGAGTTCTCCTCTTCACCCCAGCCGTCGGTGAACGAGTCAAGACTTTCGATGGGCATAACTCCACGCAGAATCAGAATCTCCGTTAACGAAGTCATCGACTTTCCCCCAATATTGCTGCATCACGACGCCGCGTCCTCTTCGGGTGAGGCAGCATTCAACGTCGAGTGTCAATGTAACTCGTGGCGTCACCCGCGCGACAGTCCCGTTATCGGGGGGTAGACGCTGTTTTTGACACGACGAAGGGCCCCCGTCGCAGTGACGAGGGCCCTTCGTTGGTGCCACCAGAAGGTGACGCCGAGACTGCCTAGTTGTAGGTTCCCGGGTTGCTGTCATCCGAGCTGAAGCTGTCGAAATCGACGAAGCTCAGGTCGCTCTCGCTGAACACGGACTCATCGTTGAAGATGCGGTTCGGGTAGCGCTCGGCCTTGGCTTCTTCCGTCGCCTCGACAGACACATCGCGGTAGCGCGGGAGGCCCGTGCCTGCCGGGATGAGCTTTCCGATGATGACGTTCTCCTTGAGGCCCATCAGCGGGTCGGACTTGCCCTCCATGGCGGCCTGCGTGAGCACACGCGTGGTCTCCTGGAACGACGCGGCCGACAGCCACGACTCGGTTGCCAGTGACGCCTTGGTGATACCCATGACCTCCTGGCGAGCCGATGCTGTGGACTTGCCCTCGGTGAGAGCAGCGCGGTTCAGCTCGTTGTACTTGAGCCGGTCGACGAGCTCACCGGGCAGAAGTCCGGTGTCACCGTGGTCAACCACGGTCACCTTGCGGAGCATCTGGCGAACGATGACCTCGATGTGCTTGTCGTGAATCGGCACACCCTGCGAGCGGTACACGCCCTGCACGCCATCAACCAGGTGAAGCTGCACGGCACGGACACCCTTGACGCGAAGAACTTCCTTCGGGTCAAGGTTTCCGACGTGAAGCTGCTGGCCCAGGTCGACGTGCTGGCCGTCCTCGATGAGGAGGGTTGCGCGGCGAAGCACCGGGTAGGCAACGGGCTCATCACCATTGTCGGGAGTCAGGATGAGGCGACGAGCGCGATCCGTGTCCTCGATCGTGATGCGACCTGCGGCCTCGGCGATGGGCGAAGCACCCTTGGGCGTACGAGCCTCGAACAGCTCGGTCACGCGGGGAAGACCCTGCGTGATGTCGTCTGCCGAAGCAACACCACCGGTGTGGAAGGTACGCATGGTGAGCTGCGTTCCTGGCTCACCGATCGACTGGGCCGCGATGATACCGACGGCCTCACCGATGTCGACGAGCAGGCCGGTAGCAAGCGAGCGGCCGTAGCAGGCAGCACACACACCGACGACGGACTCGCACGTGAGCACCGAACGCACCTTGATGTTGTGAACGCCAGCCGACACGAGGGTGTCAAGCAGAACGTCTCCAACATCGGCGCCGGCGGCTGCAACGACCTTGCCCTTGGCGTCAACCGCTTCAGCGGCGAGGCTGCGCGCGTAGACCGAGTTCTCGACGTTGCTGTCGAGAATCCACTTTCCAGCGGCATCCTGTGCTGCGATCGGCATGTCGAGACCCTTGGACGTGCCGCAGTCGTCTTCACGGATGATGACATCCTGCGAGACGTCAACGAGTCGACGGGTCAGGTAACCGGAGTCAGCGGTACGAAGCGCAGTGTCGGCCAGACCCTTACGGGCACCGTGAGTCGAGATGAAGTACTCGGCCACGGTCAGGCCCTCCTTGTAGGAGTGCACGATCGGGCGAGGGATGATCTCACCCTTCGGGTTCGACACGAGTCCACGCATACCGGCGATCTGGCGAACCTGCATCCAGTTACCACGAGCACCAGACGACACCATGCGGTTGATGTTGTTGTCTGAGGCGAAGTTGGACTGCATGGCGGTCGCAACTTCTGCGGTCGCCTTGTTCCAGATCTCGATGAGCTCCTGGCGACGCTCGGCGTCGGTCGTGAGTCCCTTGTCGAACTGGTCCTGAACCTTCGCGGCCTGCTTCTCGTAGCCGGCGATGATCTCCGGCTTGTTCGGCGGGGTCACGATGTCGCTCAGCGCCACGGTCACACCTGAGCGGGTGGCCCAGTGGAAACCGGCGTCCTTGATGCGGTCGAGTGCTGCTGCGACCTCCACCTTGGGGTAGCGCTCCGCGAGGTCGTTGACGATCGCTGAGATCTGGCCCTTGTCGGCGACTGCCTCGATGTACGGGTAGTCGGCGGGAAGAGCCTCGTTGAACAGCGCGCGACCAAGGGTCGTGTCCATCAGAACGGTCTTGCCCTGCACGAAGCCCTCAGGGGCCTCGCCCTCGGCGAAGTACACGTTCTCGAGACGGATGCGCACCTTCGAGTTCAGGTTCAGCGAGTGCTGATCGAACGCGAGGATTGCCTCGGCGACGGACGAGAACGCACGGCCCTCACCCTCACCGCCCTCTTTGAGCGTGGTCAGGTGGTGCAGGCCGATGATCATGTCCTGTGTGGGCAGGGTCACCGGTCGGCCATCAGACGGCTTCAGGATGTTGTTGCTCGCGAGCATGAGCACGCGGGCCTCGGCCTGGGCCTCGACCGACAGCGGAAGGTGCACAGCCATCTGGTCACCGTCGAAGTCTGCGTTGAACGCAGCACACACGAGCGGGTGAAGCTGGATGGCCTTGCCCTCGACCAGCTGAGGCTCGAAGGCCTGGATGCCGAGACGGTGAAGCGTTGGTGCGCGGTTGAGCAGCACCGGACGCTCGCGGATGATCTCTTCGAGAACATCCCACACCTGCGGGCGGCTCCTCTCGACCATGCGCTTGGCGCTCTTGATGTTCTGAGCGTGGCTGAGGTCGATGAGGCGCTTGATCACGAACGGCTTGAACAGCTCGAGTGCCATCTGCTTGGGCAGACCACACTGGTGAAGCTTGAGCTGCGGGCCGACGATGATGACCGAACGACCGGAGTAGTCGACGCGCTTTCCGAGCAGGTTCTGGCGGAAACGACCCTGCTTGCCCTTGAGCATGTCGCTCAGTGACTTGAGGGCACGGTTGCCGGTACCTGTGACGGGGCGTCCACGACGACCGTTGTCGAACAGTGCGTCAACGGCCTCCTGCAGCATGCGCTTCTCGTTGTTCACGATGATCTCGGGAGCACCGAGGTCAAGCAGGCGACGGAGGCGGTTGTTGCGGTTGATCACACGACGGTAGAGGTCGTTGAGGTCGGAGGTCGCGAAGCGGCCACCATCCAGTTGCACCATCGGGCGCAGCTCGGGCGGGATGACCGGCACAACTTCGAGCACCATGGCGGCCGGCGAGTTGCCGGTCTGGAGGAAGGAGTTGACCACGCGCAGTCGCTTGATGGCGCGGATCTTCTTCTGGCCCTTGCCATTGGCGATCTGGTCGTGGAGGTCAACGCTCTCGGTGGCCAGGTCGAACGCCTGCAGGCGCTTCTGGATGGCCTCGGCGCCCATGTAGGCCTCGAAGTAGGTTCCGAAACGGTCCTGCAGTTCCTGGAAGACGGAATCCTCAGGCTTGAGGTCACCGACCTTCAGGCTGCGGAAGTCGTCCCAGACGCGCTCGAGCTGGCTGATCTGCTCGTCGAACGACTTGCGGGCCTGGCTCATCTCCTTCTCGGCGCCATCCTTGACGCGACGCTTCTGGTCGCTCTTGGCGCCCTCGGCCTCAAGAGCCGCGAGGTCTTCCTCAAGCTTCGCAAGGCGGTCAGCAATGCGAGTGTCGCGCTGGCCTTCGAGGGTCTTGATCTCGAGACGGATCTCGTTCTCGAGGCCGGGGAGGTCGGAGTGACGACCCTCCTCATCCACCGAGATGATCATGTATGCCGCGAAGTAGATGACCTTCTCGAGGTCTTTCGGCGCCATGTCGAGCAGGTAGCCGAGTCGCGACGGAACACCCTTGAAGTACCAGATGTGCGTTACGGGTGCGGCGAGCTCAATGTGGCCCATGCGCTCACGGCGCACTGAGGACTTGGTGACCTCAACGCCGCAACGCTCGCACACGATTCCCTTGAAGCGGACTCGCTTGTACTTGCCGCACGAGCACTCCCAGTCACGGCTCGGGCCGAAGATCTGCTCTCCGAAGAGACCATCCTTCTCAGGCTTGAGCGTGCGGTAGTTGATCGTTTCTGGCTTCTTGACCTCACCATGTGACCAGCGACGGATGTCGTCGGCGGTAGCGAGACCGATCTTAATTTCGTCAAACGCGTGAACGTCGAGCAATGTATGTCTTCTCTCTTAGGAGCTGCAGTTATGAGTGAGAGGGAGGTTCTAGATCTCGTCGATGGACGAAGACTCGAACCGCGTGGAAATGTTGATGCCCAGCTCTTCCGCAGCGCGGAAGACCTCGTCATCCGTGTCGCGCAGGTTGACGATGGAACCGTCGGCCGAGAGCACCTCGACGTTCAGGCACAGCGACTGCATTTCCTTGATGAGCACCTTGAAGGACTCCGGAATACCCGGCTCCTGGATGTTCTCACCCTTGACGATCGCCTCGTACACCTTCACGCGGCCGAGGATGTCATCCGACTTGATCGTGAGGAGTTCCTGAAGCGCGTACGCGGCACCATATGCCTCAAGCGCCCAGACCTCCATCTCACCGAATCGCTGGCCACCGAACTGAGCCTTACCACCCAGCGGCTGCTGCGTGATCATGGAGTACGGGCCCGTCGAGCGAGCGTGGATCTTGTCGTCCACCAGGTGGTGGAGCTTCAGGATGTACATGTAACCGACCGAGACGGGCTCGGGGAACGGCTCACCGGAGCGACCGTCGAACAGACGGGTCTTTCCGGTGGAGTCGATCAGGCGGTCACCGTCACGCGTGGGCGTCGTCGAGTTGAGCAGACCCTCGATTTCGGTCTCAAGCGCACCGTCGAACACCGGGGTCGCAACCTTGGTGCCTGGAGCCGCGCTGCGAGCGTGGTCGGGAAGCGTCTTGGCCCACTTGGGTGCACCATCAACGTCCCAGCCCTGCTTGGCAACCCAGCCGAGGTGAGTCTCGAGCACCTGACCGAAGTTCATTCGTCCAGGAATACCGAGCGGGTTCAGGATGACGTCGACCGGAGTTCCGTCGGCGAGGAACGGCATGTCCTCGACCGGCAGGATCTTCGAGATAACACCCTTGTTGCCGTGACGACCAGCGAGCTTGTCACCAGCGGTGATCTTGCGCTTCTGGGCGATGTAGACGACAACGCGCTGGTTGACACCCGAGCCGAGCTCGTCATCGTTGTCAGCGTTGAACTCCTTGACAGCGATGATCGTGCCGGCCTCACCGTGCGGAACCTTCAGCGAGGTGTCGCGAACTTCGCGGCTCTTCTCGTTGAAGATGGCGCGCAGCAGGCGCTCCTCGGCGGAAAGCTCGGTCTCACCCTTGGGCGTGACCTTGCCAACGAGGATGTCGCCGGGGCGAACCTCTGCACCGATGCGAATGATGCCACGCTCGTCGAGGTCGGCGAGCAGCTCCGGGCTGACGTTGGGGAGGTCACGGGTGATCTCCTCCTTGCCGAGCTTCGTGTCGCGGGCATCCACTTCGTATTCTTCGATGTGGATTGAGCTGAGCGTGTCGTCCTTCACCAGGTTCTGGCTCAGGATGATCGCGTCCTCGAAGTTGTGACCCTCCCACGGCATGAATGCCACGAGCAGGTTCTTTCCGAGGGCGAGCTCGCCGTTCTCCGTCGCGGGGCCGTCGGCCAGGACTTCGCCCTGCTCGACGCGGTCGCCCGCACTGACGATGACGCGGTTGTTGTAGCTGGTGCCCTGGTTGGAGCGGTCGAACTTGCGCAGGAAGTAATCCTGCGTTCCGCCCTCATCCAGCTGGATGGTGACGACGTCGGCCGAAACCTCGGAGACGACACCGGCCTTGTCGGCGGTGATGACGTCGCCGGCGTCGATGGCTGCGAAGCCCTCCATACCGGTTCCGACGAGCGGGCTTTCGCTGCGCAGCAGCGGGACAGCCTGGCGCTGCATGTTGGCACCCATGAGCGCGCGGTTTGCATCGTCGTGCTCAAGGAACGGGATCAGCGAGGTAGCAACCGACACCATCTGGCGCGGCGACACATCCATGTAGCCGATCTGCTCGGTGGGGATGAGGTCAACCTCGCCACCCTTCTTACGAGCAAGCACGCGAGGCTCAGCGAAGGTCGACGCAGCCGTGAGCGGTGCGTTTGCCTGCGCGACAACGAAGTCATCTTCTTCTGATGCGGTCAGGTAGTCGATGGTCGTGGTGACCGTGCCGCCGACGACACGACGGTACGGAGTCTCGATGAACCCGAACGCGTTGATGCGTGCGAACGATGCGAGCGAACCGATCAGGCCGATGTTCGGGCCTTCCGGGGTCTCGATCGGGCACATGCGGCCGTAGTGCGACGGGTGAACGTCTCGAACCTCGACGCCAGCACGCTCACGGCTAAGACCACCTGGGCCCAGCGCCGAGAGGCGGCGCTTGTGGGTCAGACCCGCGAGCGGGTTGTTCTGGTCCATGAACTGCGAGAGCTGCGAGGTACCGAAGAACTCCTTGATCGCGGCGACGACGGGGCGCACGTTGATCAGGGTCTGCGGGGTGATCGCTTCGATGTCCTGTGTGGTCATGCGCTCGCGAACGACGCGCTCCATACGGGAGAGACCGGTGCGAACCTGGTTCTGGATGAGCTCACCCACGGCGCGGATACGACGGTTGCCGAAGTGGTCGATGTCGTCAATGTCGAGACGGACATCCACCTTCTTGCCATCGCGCAGACCCTTGATGGTCGACAGCGCGTTGTCGTGAACGGTTACGTAGCTCGACGACGAGTCATGCAGGGCGACCATGTACTTGATCGTCGCGATGATGTCTTCGATGGTGAGCACCGACTGCTTGATGTCGGTGTCGAGACCGAGCTTGCGGTTGATCTTGTAACGACCAACCTTCGCCAGGTCGTAGCGCTTCGAGTTGAAGTAGAAGTTGTCGAGAAGCGCGCGTGCAGCCTCGGCAGCAACCTGCTCTCCGGGACGGAGCTTGCGGTAGATGTCTTTGAGCGCCTCTTCTTTGGTGAGGATGTTGTCTTTCTCGAGCGTGAGCTCGATCGACGGGAAGCCCTTGAACTCCTCGAGGATCTGCTCGCTCGTCAGGCCGAGGGCCTTCAGGAAGACGGTGACGCTCTGCTTGCGCTTGCGGTCGATGCGAACGCCGACCTGGTCGCGCTTGTCGATCTCGAACTCGAGCCATGCACCACGGCTCGGGATGATGCGAGCGGAGTAGATGTCCTTGTCGGACAGCTTCTCGGGGGTGCGGTCGAAGTACACACCGGGGGAACGCACGAGCTGAGACACGACGACACGCTCGGTGCCGTTGATGATGAACGTGCCCTTCTCCGTCATCAACGGGAAGTCGCCCATGAAGACCGTCTGGGTCTTGATCTCACCGGTGAGGTGGTTCATGAACTCGGCGTTCACATAGAGAGGAGCGGCGAAAGTCTTTCCGCGCTCCTTGCACTCGTCGATCGTGTACTTGGGCTCTTCGAGCTCAGGACCCGTGAACGAGAGCTGCATGGTTTCGCCGAGGTCTTCGATCGGAGAGATCTCCTCGAAGATCTCATCCAGTCCGCTGCGCGAAGGGAGGTCGGTGCGCCCCTGGGCGACACCGTCCGTAACGCGCTGCTTCCAGATCTCGTTGCCAACCAGCCAGTCGAAGCTCTCGGTCTGCAATGCAAGCAGATCCGGAACCGTCAACGTGTCGGTGATCTTGGCGAAAGAAAGCCGCGATGCTGCACGGCCGTTCTTGGGGGACTTACTGGTGGATGCGTTTTTCGCAGCAGCCAAGGAAATAACCTCCGTGGACCCCGTCGGGCCCTAATGTCGGAAACCCGACGGTCGGTAATGAAATGCTCACCAAAATCAAGGAACGATTTACCCCGCCGCTATACTCGGGGCACGCCAGCTGTCCGCAATATGACGGCATGGTTTTGATTGGGAGCGCAAGGATCAACTATAGGACGATCTGACACGCCTGCGCAAGTTGAATCTTGACCTGATTCTGGGAATGGACTATAAGAGTGGCAAGTTGGCGTGAACTGGCACCCGAGGTGCGAGCGGAGCGAGCCATCCGGATCATCCTTGTCGGCTCAGAATCGAGCGGCAAGACCACGCTCGCCGCTTCCCTCGCCGCCCACTACCAGTCGCGCGGCGACGTGTGGCAGCACACCATCTGGGTGCCCGAGTACGGCCGCGAGTACACCCGGATGCTGCTCGCCAGGCAGGGCGTGATCGAGAACGACCCTGACGCGCCCGTGCACTCCGCAGAGTGGACCGCCGAAGACTTCGCCAACATCGCCGAGGAGCAGCAACGCCTTGAGGATGCCGCGGCTGCCGCCGGCTCACCCGTGCTGTTGTGCGACACCGACGCTTTCGCGACCCGCCTGTGGGAACGCCGCTACCTCGGCGACGCCTCGACCGCAGCCTTCGATGCCGTGCCCGAGCTTCCTCAGCGGGGGCTATACATCATCAGCGACATCGAGGGGGTGCCGTTCGAGCAGGACGGCATCCGTGACGGGGAGGACTACCGCGAGGCCATGCAGCGCTGGTTCGAGGAAGAGCTGACCGTGCGCGACCAGCCGTGGGCGCTCGTGGGCGGCGACGCGGAGCAGCGACTTGCGGCGAGCATCCAACTCGTCGACGAGGTGCTGTGGGCGCACTTCGGCGGACTCCCGGACGACACCGACGCCTGACGCGCTCGGCTGGCGCGGGTTCGTCCCGTGCCCGTGGCCTCCCGCGCCATTCTCCCCCCAAATGAAGGAGATTTCTGCCGCAGGAGGCGTTTCGTGCGGCATGGGGGCGCCGCATCCGGATTTCTCCTTCATTTGGTGGGGAGGCGAGAGACGGGATGCGCTCGGCAACGCGCGCGGATGCCTCAGGCGCGGGCGTCGCGCTTTCGGACCGCCATCGCGGCGAGCGCCTCCCAGATCAGGCCGTGGGCGTTGTTGACCGTGATGTCGGCGTGGTCGTAGGCGGGCGCGACCTCCATGACGTCGAAACCGACGACATCCAGCTCGAGCACGATCTGGCGGATCATGCGCAGCAGATCGACCGGCGCGAGACCACCCGGCGCCGGGGTGCCCGTTGCCGGCGCGAAGCCGGGGTCGAGCACGTCGATGTCGATCGACACGTACACCTTGTCTGCGCGTTCCCGGGCGGCAGCGATCACGTCGGTCATGACGGCCTTCGCCCCGCGCTCCCAAATCTCCTGCATCATGAAATGCTTCAGGCCGTTGTCGCGCATCCACTTCTGGTCTTCCTCGCCGGGCCAGTAGCCACGGAGGCCAACCTGCAGGAAGTGTGTGCCGGGGATCGCACCGGACTCGATGAGCCGACGCATCGGGGTGCCATGGCTGGCCAGGTTGCCCTCGAGGATGTTCGCGGTGTCTGCGTGCGCATCGAAGTGGATCATCACCACATTGCCGAAGCCGTGGTGCTCGGCCACCGCGGTCGCTGCCGGCCAGGTGATCGAGTGATCGCCGCCGATAACGAACGGCACGATGCCGCGGCTGGCGACGTCGTTGACGCGCTCGTAGATCGCGGCCTTCGACAGCTCCCACATGCCGTGGCTGGTCACGGCGTCGCCGTAGTCGACAACCTCGAGGTGGTCGAACATCTCCACCTGCAGGTCAAGGTGATAGGTGCCGGGGTCGTACGCATTCGCGCGAAGCGCCCGCGGACCGAAGCGTGCGCCCGGCCGGTTCGTGGTGCTGTCGTCCCACGGTGCGCCCACGATCGCGACATCCGGCTTCCACTCGTCCAGCTGCGACGGCTCCGTCAGCAGCGGCCGCATACCGAAGGTCGCGGGGCCGACGTAGGACTGAGCATCCAGCTGACGGCGCATGTTTTCGGGGATGTGACGGATCGGCTCGCTCATGATGACACCGTAGCGCGACGGCGGGCGGGTACCCTCGACAGGTGACCGAGATCCCGTCGAAAGTGCTGTCCCACAGCGGATACCTCGCCACCATCTCCCCCGACCGGTGGGTTGACGGCGCGTACACGCTCACCGTCGACGGCACGCCCCAGTCGCAGGTCAACATGGATGACCCCTCCGAACTCTTCTTCGAGTACGTGCGCCGCATGGGCCATGTCATCGACCAGCTTGGGATGCCCGGCGAGCCGATCACGGCCGTGCACCTCGGCGCGGGAGCCCTCACCCTCCCCCGCTACGTCGAAGCGACCCGCCCCGGCTCGCGTCAGCAGGTCATCGAGCTCGAGTCGGACCTCATCGACCTGGTGCGCGCGGAGCTGCCGTGGTCGAAGTCCGCCTCGATCAGGGTGCGCCACGGCGACGCGCGGGCCGTGATGGAGAAACTGCCGCCCGGACTGCACGGCTCCGTCGACCTGCTCGTGGTCGACGTGTTCAGCGGCGCCCGCACCCCCGCGCACGTGACGTCTGTCGAGTTCTACCGCAGCGCGGTCGCGCTGCTCTCGCCCCGTGGCATCCTGATCGCCAACGTCGCCGACGGCCCGGGGCTGGCGTTCGCCCGCTCGCAGGCGGCCACCCTGTCTGCCGTTTCCGGCCACGTCGCGATCCTCGCCGAGACACAGATCCTGAAGGGGCGGCGGTTCGGAAACCTCGTGCTCGTCGGCTCTGCAAGCGAGCTTCCTTTCCACTGGATGCCGCGGCTGCTGGCCGCAGGACCGCATCCGTCGAAGGTCATCGTTGGGCCCGAATTGCGCGAGTTCATCGCGAGCGCCCAGGTCGTGACCGACGAAAGCGCGGTGCAGTCGCCGCCTCCGTCGAAGGGCATCTTCCAGGTCAAGTCCGGCAAGTAGCGCCGCCGCCTGCCGCCCGCGGTCCCATGGGGAGAGGGTGACAGGTGCGCGCGCTGCCGATCTGGGGTGAGATGGAGGCATGCGTATTCGCTCAGCCCTCACCGCCGCCGTGGTCGCGGTACTGCTCGCGGGGTGCGCCACGCAGGCTCCGGGCGAGCTGACCACGCCCACGCCCAGCACTCCCGCTCCCACCGCCTCCGCCGCAGCCGCTGCGGTGCAGCCGGTCGGCGAAACGTCGGTGATTGCCAGCGGGTTGGATGCTCCGTGGTCGATGGTGCGGCTCGACGACGGCTCCACCCTCATCAGCGAGCGCGATAGCCGGCGGGTGTTGGAGCTGACCGCTGACGGCACCGTGCGCGAGGTTGGCTCCGTGGACGGCGCGGCTCCCGGCGGCGAGGGCGGGCTGCTCGGCATCGAGCTCGCGCCCGGCCGCTCCCCCGGGCTGTTCGTGTACCTGACCGCCGCGGACGACAACCGGATCGTGAGGTTTGACCTGGTCGGCGCGACGGGCAGCTATGCGCTGGGCGAGAGCCGCGACATCCTGACCGGAATCAGGAAGGCCGGCAACCACAATGGCGGTCGCATCAAGCTCGGCCCCGACGGCAAGCTCTATGCGACGGTCGGCGACGCCGGCGACCGCGACAGCTCCCAGGATTCGGCGAGTCTGAACGGCAAGATCCTGCGCATGAACATCGATGGATCGGTGCCCGACGACAACCCGTTCACCGGATCGCTCGTCTACTCGCTCGGCCATCGCAACCCGCAGGGCCTCGCGTGGGATGGCGAAGGCCAGCTGTGGGCCGCCGAGTTCGGGCAGAACACCTGGGACGAGTTCAACATCATCCGGCCCGGGGCCAACTACGGTTGGCCAATCGTCGAGGGCGCATCGGATGACCCGACCTTCGTGAACCCCGTTTACCAGTGGGCGACGGATGACGCGAGCCCCAGCGGACTGACGTGGGTGGGCGGCACCTTCTTTATGGCGGGCCTCGGTGGCGAGCGCCTGTGGGCGATCAACCCCGGTTCACCGACGACCGCGATGGACTTTTTCGCGGACAGCTTCGGGCGCATCCGCGATGTGATTCCCGGCCCGGATGGCTCGCTCTGGATGTTGACCAACAACACCGATGGTCGTGGCTCGCCGCGCGAGAGGGACGACCGGATTCTGCAGGTCGAGCTGGCGCCCGCGAGCTAGAGCGAGGGTCGTTCCACGAAGAACTCGGTGAACTCGCGGCAACGCCCGTCATCGTCGAAGCGCATCAGGAAGCAGTTGTCGTAGACGCGCATGATGGGCCCATCGGGCACGTCCCGGTATTCCGAGACGCCTCGAGCGACCACCACGTCGCCGTCCACCGCGACGGGCTGGTACCGCGCCTCGAAGGTGCCGGGCTCATCGCGCGTTGACGGGGAGTCGTCAGCCTCGCCCTCATCGAGCCAGGATGCGACGACCGCCGCCCTGCCCCTGATTGGCTCGTCGTGCGGGTGGTAGCGATACTCGATGTCTTCGCTGAACAGAGCGCCGATGTCGTCCGGGTCGTACGAGACCCAGGCCGCGATGTAGTGGTCGAGCCATTGCTGAACCTGTGCGTGATCCATGGTTCAACGGTACTCCGCGGGCTGCCGAGGGGCCAGAGTGCGACCCCCGGCGCCCCCGCCCCCATCCAAATGAAGGAGATTTCTGCGAAAAGGGCTGTGGGCGGCCCGAATCCGAGGTTGAGGGCGAAATCTCCTTCATTTGGATGCAGCGGGGGCGGAAGCGTCGGCGGCTCGGGTTAACCTCGAGGCATGGCTGAGTTGAGCAGGGTACGGACGTGGGCGGCGGCCCTCATCGACCTGCACCTCGACCGCAGCTGGAGTTTCGAGTTCGACAACGCGAAAACCCGCGCCGGGCTCTGCAACTACACCCACAAGCGCATCAGCGTCTCGAAGTATCTCGCCGCGAAGTATGAGGATGACGAGATCCACCAGGTGCTGCTTCATGAGGTGGCGCACGCGATGGCGGGCACCCGCGCCGGGCACGGACCGCAGTGGAAGGCGATCGCGTCAGACCTCGGCTACGAAGGAAAGCGGCTGCACGACGGCGCGATCGCCAACGAGCTTGCACCATGGATGGGCACCTGCCCGGCTGGGCACGTGCACTACCGGTATCGCAAGCCCACCCGTGCCCTCGCGTGCGGACGGTGCTCGAAGAAGTTCAACGCGGCGCACACGATCGGCTGGGTGAAGAGGTAGCCCCTAGCCGAAGTGCTGGTCGAATGCTGCGGCGATGTTCTTCCAGTGGCCCAGCATCATCCTGCGCTCGTCGCGGTTGGCGAGCTTGTCCTGGTGGATGCCGATCGTGGTGCCCGTGATGGTTTCCTTCACGGTCAGCTGGATGATGGCGTCATGCGGCCAGTCGCTGGGCTGCCACGAGATTCGCAGCTTGGAGTTCTCGGTGTAGCTGCGGATCGTGCCCTTCACGCCATCCTTGGTGGCGTACTCGGCTCCCTTCTCGGTCGGCAGCGCGTCGATCTCGCCCAGCCAGGTGGCGAGGCCGTCACCGAGCAGGTACTGCCACACGACGGGTAAGGGCGCGGCAACGGTCGTGCGCACCCCCAGCTCCCAGCCGGCGTCTTTCGTCTTGCCCGTTGTGTCGCTCATGTAACCAACTGTATTGGTTACCCGCGCCCTATATTGGGTGGGGTGGGCACAGAGGCTGGGCAGTGGTTTACCAGTGGCGACGGCCATCGGTGGCATTTCGACGCCGGATCCCTGGCTCTCGACTTCGCGTATACCGGGCCCATGGACGGCACTCCCGCCCAGGAGACCATCGATTCCCCCACCGACCTGGCCGGCTGGCTCGACGAGCGATTCCCCGAGGTGGATGGCACGGCCACCGATCGCGACCTCGTCGACGCTCTCACCCTCCGTGCCGTGATCGCGCGCTCGGCGATCGCGATCAGCCGGGGGCTGCGGCCCGCGGAGGACGACGTGGACGTGATCAACCTGTTCGCGGCGACCCCGGACATCCCACCGGCGCTGGCGGGCGGACGCCGTCAGGCTGGTCGCGCACACGCGCGGGTGAGCCAGACCCTGTCGGTGATGGCGCGCGAGGTGGTGGAGCTGTTCTCGGCAGACCGGGCCGACCGCATCCGGCAATGCTCAGCCGACGACTGCCAGCTCATCTTCTACGACGAGTCGCGCTCCAACAACCGGCGATGGTGTTCGATGCAGCGGTGCGGCAACCGCGCCAAGGTGCGAGCACACAGGGCGCGGTTGCGGTGATCACTTACGCGGAGACGTTGAACCCGACTGCGTGCAGCACCTCATCGCGCGACGACGGACCGATGAGCAGCTCGAAAGCGCCAGGCTCGACCACACGCTGACCCGCGGCGTTGATGATCGAACAGTCGGCGACGGGCAGTCCCAGCTCGACGATGGTCGTCTCGCCCGGCGCGAGGTCGACGTGACGATACGCCTTCAGCTCCTTGTCAGCCCAGCTGGCCGAGGTTACAGAGTCACGCACGTAGACCTGCACGATCTCGTGCGCGGAGCGTGAGCCCGAATTGCGCAGTCTGATCGTGGCCCGCACCGTGTCGGCAGCTGTCACCTCGGGGGTGACGATTGTCGCCTCGTCGTAGTCGACTGTCGTGTACGACAGACCCTCACCGAAGGCATAGGCCGGGCTCTGGGTGAGGTCGGCGTAGCGATCGCCATGCTGTCCACGAATCTGGTTGTAATAGGTGGGCTGCTGGCCGACGTGCCGCGCGAACGAGATTGGCAGTCGCCCCGACGGCTCGATGTTGCCAAGCAGAAGCTCGGCAATTGCGCGGCCGCCCTCCATGCCGGGGTTCGCAACCCAAACGAGGGAGGCGTCCCGAACTGCATCGGGCAGCACAAGAGGCTTGGACGCAAGGAGAACGATGACGAGGGGGGTGCCCGTGGCGGCCAGAGCCTCCAGGAGCGCTCGCTGACTTCCGATGAGCTCGAGGGTTGCCGTTGAACGCCCCTCCCCGACCAGCTCGATCCGGTCGCCGACCACCGCCACGACGACATCGGCTTGGGCCGCAGCCGCGACAGCTTCGGCGATCTTCGCCTCGTCGACCTCGGCAGGCACGACGACCTTCGGGCGGGGTTGCCCGTCAGGGAAGTGCGACCCTGCCGGGTCGTCCGCAAGGGTAAGGATGTCGGCGCCCTCGGCGTGGGTGACGGTCCAGTCGGCCGGCACCAGAGCTCGCAGGCCGTCGAGCACCGTGGTGATCTGCGCGCGCGGCTGGCCGTTGTCGAGCCAGTCGACCTGACCGGACGATCCGGCCCAGTCGCCGAGCTGGGTCTGTGCGTCGTCGGCGAGGGGGCCAACTACTGCGATCCGCAGTGCGCGATTCTCCTGCAGGGGCAGGCTGCCGTCGTTGCGCAGCAACACCAGCGAGCGGCGGGCTACGTCGAGGTTGAGCGACGTGTGCTCCGGTGCGGCCATCACTGACTCGATGACAGCGGGGTCGGGCAGCCGCGGGTTCTCGAAGAGCCCGAGGTCGAATTTGAGGGTCAGGATGCGCGTTATCGCGCGGTCGAGATCGCTCTCGTCGAGCAGGCCCTGCTCCACGGCATCCAGTGCGCCCTGGAAGAAGTCCGGCGTCGTCATGACCATGTCGTTGCCGGCGAGGATGGCGGCCGCTGCGGCGTGCATGTGGTCGGGCTGGACTTTCTGCTCCCACACCATTCGGCCGACGTTGTCCCAGTCGGTGATGAGGGTGCCCTCGTAACCCCACTCGCCTCGGAGCACGTCGTTCAGCAGCCAGTTGTTGAGGGTGGCGGGCACGCCGTCGGTGGTCTGGTAGCCGATCATAAAGGTGGCACAGCCCGCCCGCGCCACCCGCTCGAAGGGCGGCAGGAACCAGGAGCGGAGCTTGCGCTGCGAGATGTCGGCCTCGCTGGCATCACGCCCACCCTGAGTCTCCGAGTACCCCGCGAAGTGTTTCGCCGTCGCGAGGATCGCGGTGCGGTCGCCAAGTCCGTTGCCCTGGTAGCCGCGCACCATCGCTGCGGCCAGCTCGCCGATCAGGTACGGGTCCTCGCCAAACGTCTCATCGACTCTCCCCCAGCGCAGGTCACGCGCAATGCACAACACCGGCGAGAAGGTCCAGTGGATGCCCGTGGCCGCCACCTCGACGGCCGTTGCACGCGCCACTCGCTCGACCAGCTCCGCGTCCCACGTCGCCGCCATGCCGAGCTGGGTGGGGAAGATCGTTGCCCCTTCCCAGAAGGAGTGACCGTGGATGCAGTCTTCACCGACGATAAGCGGGATGCGCAGGCGCGACTCGTCGGTCAGCTCGGCGGCGCGCAGTACCTTCGCGGGCGATGTGTGCAGGATCGACCCGGCGTGCCGGTCGAGCACGATGTGCTCGAGCCCATCGCGGGCATCGAACTGCATCATCTGGCCGACCTTTTCGGCCAGTGTCATGCGGCCGACCAGGTCGGTGACTCGCTGCGGGGTCGGGATTGTGGGGTCCAGGTATGGGACATCCGTGGTGATCTGGATGGTCATCGTGTTTCTTTCGTGGTGGTGTTGGTACGGACTGCGGTGACGGCGTCGTTGATGTTGAGGCCCTTTTTCTTCATGGCCCGCGCCCTCTCGCCGGCGGAGCGCAGGCGAGGATTCACGTACTCGTCGATACCGAAGTTGATGAGCGACAGCGCGACACCGATGGCCGCGATGCAGAGTCCCGGGGGCAGGTACCACCACCACTGGTTCTGCCGGAACGC
Organism: Salinibacterium sp. G-O1; assembly: GCF_030063305.1. Taxonomy (GTDB): domain Bacteria; phylum Actinomycetota; class Actinomycetes; order Actinomycetales; family Microbacteriaceae; genus Rhodoglobus. The sequence continues at coordinate 531,768 of NZ_JASISV010000001.1, read as the reverse complement.
ACCCTGCGCGCTCGCCCAGTTGAGGATCGTGCCCCAGTTGTAGGTCGTCACTGGGATCACACCGATGTACGACAGTGTCGTCAGGCCGAGGATGGCAGCGGTTACCGTGCCGACGAAGCTCGCGGCGATGAGCGCCATGAGGTTCGGCAGCATCTCGACCGCGATGATCCGACGCAGCGGCTCGCCATTGGCGCGCGCGGCCTGGATGAAGTCGCGGTTACGGAGCGACATTGTCTGCGCGCGCAGCACCCGTGCGCCCCATGCCCAGCCGATGAGTCCCAGCACCGCGGCAATAACGAACAGCGGCGGATTGTCGAACATCGACGCGACGATGATGATGAGGGGGAGCCCAGGGATCACGAGGAAGACGTTCGTGAGAGCCGAAAGGGCTTCGCTGCGCCATCCGCTCAGATACCCGGAGATCACGCCGACGATGATCGCGATGAGCGTGGCGATGATGGCTGCCAGGAAACCGACGACGATGACTCCCCGTGTGCCGTGGATAACCTGGCTCAGCACGTCCTCGCCGATGTGGGTCGTGCCCAGCCAATGCTCGAACGACGGCGCCTGGAATCGCGCCGTGGGGTCGACCTTGGTTGGTGAGTACGGCGCGAGCACGTCGGCGAAAATCGCGACCAGCACGAAGAACCCGAGGATGGAGAGCCCGGTGATCGACTTGCGATTGCGGAACATTGCAAACGCGGCGCCAAACCGGGAGCGGGCGGTCGAACGGGTGATGATGTTCAATGGAGCAGTCATGGCTTAGGCACCTGTCTGGCGTGTACGTGGGTCAAGAAATGCGTAGGCGACGTCAGCGAGAATGTTCGCGACGAGCACGGAGAGCGTGATCACCAGGAAGACTCCCTGCATGAGCGCGTAGTCCTTCGCGTTCGTCGCGTCGAGCAGCAGCTTGCCCACCCCGGGGTAGCTGAACACCATCTCCATCACGATCGTGCCGCCAACAATGAATCCGATCGACAACGCGAAGCTCTGGATCTGCGGGAGCACCGCGTTGCGGGCTGCGTAGCCCCACAAAACACGCCGGTTTGTCATGCCCTTGGCCTGCGCGACCGTGATGTAGTCCTCGTCGAGCACGGTCAGCATCATGTTGCGCATTCCGAGCACCCAGCCGCCGAGGGAGGCGATGACGATTGTCATGGCCGGCAGGAATCCGTGATGGATGACCTGACCGATGAACTCGAATGACAACTCCGGGCTCCACCCGACCCCGTAGGCCTTGCCGATCGGGAACCACCTGAGATTGACCGAGAACAGGGCGATCGCCAGCAGCCCGAGCCAGAAGTAGGGAATCGTGCTGAGGAAGGTCGTGATGGGGATGATCGCGTCAAGCCTGCTGCCGCGTCGCCAGCCGACTATCGCACCGGCGATCGTGCCGATCGCAAACGAGACTATCGTCGCGAACCCCACGAGTCCGATGGTCCACGGGAGCGCCTGGCTGATCACCTCGGTCACCGGCCGAAGCCCGTGCAGGAGGGAGACGCCCAAGTCGCCCCGCACCAGAAGTGACCAGTAATCGATGTACTGCTGGAAGAGCGACTTGTCGGTGTCGAGGCCGAGGAGTGCGCGCAGTCCGTCAGCGGCCTCCGGGCTGATGTTCCGGTTGCGAGCGAGGTAGGCGGAGACAGCGTCGCCCTTCATCAAGCGCGGAAGAAGGAAGTTGATGGTCACCGCGGCCCAGAGCGTGAAGGCGTAGAACAGGGCGCGTCCGCCGAGGAACCTCCACGGAACACGAACGCTTCCCTTGCTGGCGGTGGTCGCGGTTGTGCCGACCTCGAGCGCGTCGTAGTCCTCCGTGTGCAACGGGGTCTGAATTGCATTCATCGCGCGCCTCCTTCGGCGTCGGAAATCGATGCGAAGAACTTCTCGGGGTCCGGTGATGCGGCCCGCAGCTCCTGCGTGTATGGATGAGACGGGCGAAGGATGACATCGTCGGCCGTGCCGCGCTCCACGATCCGGCCCTGATTGAGAACGATGATCTCGTTGCTGAAGTGTCGGGCGGTCGCGAGATCGTGGGTGATGTAGAGCACGCCCAGTCCTTCCTCGCGCTGAAGATCGGACAGGAGGTTCAGCACGCCGAGGCGGATGGAAACGTCGAGCATCGACACCGGCTCATCCGCGACCAGGATCTTCGGTCGGGAGGCGAGCGCACGGGCAATAGCGACGCGCTGTCGCTGGCCACCGGAGAGTTCGTGGGGTCGGCGATCGGCCGCGGAAATAGGCAGTTGCACCCGCTCGAGGAGGCGGCGCACCTCGGCCTTCAGCTCGTCCCTGGGCACGACCTGGTCGAGGCGTAGCGGGCGCTCGATGTGGTGCCGCACGGAGTGGTAGGGGTTGAGCGATGCGAACGGATCCTGAAACACCATGCGCAGCTGCTGGCGATAGCGACGCAATCCACTCCCGTGACGAGGGATAGGCCGCCCGTCGAGACGCACCTCACCACTCGTCGCCGTCTCAAGCTGAGTGAGGATCTTCGCGATCGTGGACTTTCCGCTACCGGACTGGCCAACGACGCCGATCGTCTGCCCTGACTCGAGCGTGAAAGACACGTCGTCCAGAGCCTTGATCTGCCCTGCGCCGCGCACGGAGTAGACCTTGGTGACGGAGTCGAATTCGAGGAGGGTCATCGCTTGACCAGGCCTTTCTCGCCGGTGAGCCGAGGGAAAGACGACAGTAGCTTCTTCGTGTATTCGTCCTGTGGGTTGTTCCAGATCCGCTCCGCCGTCGCGAGTTCGACGATCTCCCCTTCGCGCATGATCGCAATGCGATCGCTGATCTCGAGCAGGAGGGGCAGGTCGTGTGTGATGAAGATGACGGAAAAGCCGAACTCGTCGCGCAGGTCGGAGATCTGGCGCAGGATTTCGCGCTGGACGAGCACGTCCAGCGCGGTCGTCGGTTCGTCCATGACCATGAGCTGCGGGCGCAGTGCGAGCGCCATGGCGATCATGACGCGCTGGCGCATGCCGCCCGAGAGTTCGTGAGGGAAGGAGCGGCGACGCTGCCCGCCGACCTTGACGATGTCGAGCAGTTCGACGACGGCCTCTCGTCGCTGCGCCTTCGACATGTTCGGGCGGTGAACCTCGAAGACGTCCTCCAGCTGAGACCCGATCGTCGCGACGGGGTTGAGCGCGTTCATGGCGCCCTGGAACACCATCGAGATCTTGTCCCACCGGAATTGGCGCATGTCCTCGACACCGAGGCCGCTGATGTCGATGTCGTCGCCTGAGGCGTCGTGGAAGACGACGGATCCGCTGGTGATCACGGCGGGCGCCTTGAGGAGACGCTGGATGCCGTAGGCCAGCGTGGTCTTGCCACACCCGCTCTCGCCCGCGAGGCCGAGGATCTCGCCCCGCCGAAGCTCGAAATCGATCTTCGTCACGGCCTGTACCGGAGGGTCGACGTCGTAGATGACGGAGAAATTTTGGACAGAAAGAAGTGCATTACTCACGGCTGATGGTCGCTCTCATGATGCTGGCGCGCAGGCAGGGCGGACGTACTGGGTACATCCGCCCTGCCTGCTTCGGATCAGTTGACGGGCTTGAGCTTCGTCAGGATCTGCAGGACGCCCGGCTGCGTCGGGTCCGCCGACGCATACTGGTCATCCGTCGTCGGGAAGCCCACGTAGTTGCGCGTGTTGTACTCGCCCAACAGGGGGTGGGATCCCAGCGGAATCGCTGGGACGTCGGTGACGAACGCCTTCTGCATCACAGCGAGCGCTGCCGCACGGTCGGCCTCTGACGAAGTCGCCGCATACGTGTTGAGCGCCTCGGTCACAGCGGGGTCGTTGTAGCGACCGAAGTTGAACTGTGCCTTGTTGTCGACGATCCACTTGGGATCCATCGTCGAGGTGTACAGACCGTATGCATTGCCGGTGTCTTCGAGCCAGTGGATGATCGCCTGGAAGGTACCTTCCTGACGTGCGGCATCCCAGCCGCCCCAGTCAGGCTGGTCGACCTTGACGTCGATGCCGAGGCCTTCCTTGAGTTCCTCAGCAATGAGCGCCTGCTCGGTGTTCCAGTCGCTCCATCCCGAGGGGACGGATAGCGAGAACGACACGGGCTCGCCGTCGGGGTCGATGAGCTTGTCGGACTGCCAGGTGTAGCCGGCGTCGGTCAGCACCTGCCGGGCCTTGTCGACATCGACCGAGTAGTTTTCGTTCTTGTATTCGGGGAGAATCTCATCGTCGAGCAGGGTACTGAGTCCCGTCGAGCTCCAGATCACCGAGCTCGCGCCTTCACGGGCGATGTCGACGTAGGCCTGGCGGTCGATGGTCCATGCGAGCGCCTGACGCAGTGCCGGGTTGTTGAACGGCTTCGTCTGGAGGTTCATGAACAGCGTTCCGGCCCCCGAAGTGGGCGAGGCGAGGAAGTGGTTCTCCTCATCGGCGGCGAGGTAGCTGTCCTGGATTTGCGGAATGAACGCCTGGGCCCAGTCGGCATCTCCGGATACGAGCGCTGTCGTCAGTGCGGCGTTGTCGCCGTATGAGACGTAGTTCAGCGTGGGAACCGCGAGTTCGCCACCCCAGTAGTCGGGGTTGGCCTTCAGAGTCACAGACTCGGTGGACCAGTTGTCGAGCACGTACGGTCCGGTACCGACGACGAGTCCCTCGTCGGTGAGGGGGTCGGTGTTGGGGTCGGCGATGTCTGCCCAGATGTGCTTCGGCACGATCGGCGTGTGAAGCACGCGAGCCTGTGCGGTGAACTTCGGGTTGCCGAACGTGATGGTGACAGTGTCGCCGTCCGCGGTGACGTCGGTAACGTTCAGTCCCGCGCCATCGGTGATGGTGCCGCTTTTGTACATGTCGAAGGTGAACACGATGTCGTCGGCTGTGAACTCGGTGCCGTCGCTCCAGTTGACGCCGCTACGTGGCACGACAACGAGCTGCGTGTAGTCGTCGCTCCACTCAACGGACTCGGCCAACCAGGGTGTCGTGTTGAGGTCGCCCGTGGGGTTCACGAGGGCGAGCGGTTCGAAGATGACCTTGCCGTATGAGTATTTGGACGCCGACGAGTCGCCGAGGAACGGGTTGTGCGACTCGGTGGTGATGGCTCCGTCGGGCTTCGCGATCGTGAGGGCCGCGCCCGAACCGGACGAGTTGGGTGCTCCTGAACCGGCACAGCCGGTGAGCATCAGGGTCGCGGCCAAACCTACGGCGACGACGGTGGACACAAGCTTCATTGCTTCTCCTTAGTGGTGGCATCCCGCGCCCTCGCTTTTTGGTGAGAAAGCGATGTCTCAGCGCTGAGAGTGATTGCGCGTTTAACTTACAGTCCAGTAAGCAAGTTAATCAAGCGCGTTGAAATAGTTGCGGATCCGAACTAAACGCTGCGTAGACTCACTGACGTCAGGAAAGGAAATACCGTGGCTAGCTCCCGCCGACAGCCTCGATCGCGCCCGGAGACTTTGCTCCGTCGGCGCGAGATCCTCGATGCCGCGATCGACATCTTCGGATCAAAAGGCTTCACGGGGGGCACCCTGCAGGACATTGCCGACCAGGTTGGGATGACGCACGCGGGAATCCTGCATCATTTCGGCTCGAAGGATCAACTGCTTCTCGAGGTGCTCGCGCACCGGGACGAGACCGACGTCGCGCATCTGGAAGGGAAGCACATCCCCGACGGGCTCGCGCTGTTTCGCCACCTCGTCATGACGGCGTTTCTCAACGCTCAGCGTGGCGGCATCGTTCAGGCGTACGCGGTTCTCTCTGCCGAGTCGGTGACCGACGACCACCCCGGTCGCGAATTCTTCCAGAGGCGATACACCACCCTGCGAAGCGAGGTGTCCCACGCTTTCCGCGTCGTGTGCACCGAGCAGGGGGTCGACAACGAATCGAACATCGATGACGCGGCGGCCGCGATTCTTGCCGTGATGGACGGAATGCAGGTGCAGTGGCTTCTCGACCCGACCGCGGTCGATCTGGGTCGCGCTTCGGAGTTCGCCATCGAGGCGATCCTCGCGGGGATCCTGCGCCCACAACCGTCGGTGCTCATCGAACCGGCCCACAGCCCCTAAAGGAGCCGTGGGCCCGCTTCACTTCTACTCGGTGACCTTGACGTCTTTCCAGAAGGCCACGTAGCCCGAGAAGTCTTTGCCGACGCGGTCGAAAGCGGTCTGGTGCGGGGTGGGGTAGCTGAACGCGCGGTCCTGCAGCAGCGTTTCGCCCTGCTTCACCGAGAAGTACTGGGCATCGCCCTTCCACGGGCAGGTGTACGGCGTTCCGCTCTCGACGAGGTGTTCGCTGTTCACGCTCGACGGCGGGAAGTACCAGTTGCCCTCGATGGAGATGAGATCTTCTTTAGGTGCTTCGGCGATGATGGTGTCGCCCAGTATTGCCTTCATGATGCCCTTCGTGGATCGGTCAATGTCTCTGCTGCAACGCGACCACGGCGGCCAGCATTCCCTCCGGACATCGAAGTCAAGGCCCTGCCAGCCGATTGCCAGCGACCCCACAATGGTCTGATGCGCATCCTTCTCAAGCTTGAACTCGACTGTGCAGCGGATGCCGCGTGGCGCGCGATCCGCAGCCCCGCCGTGTTCCGTGCGGTCTCTGGTCCCTTCACCACCTTCGACTCGCTCGAACCCGGCGGCTTCCCCGACACGTGGACGGAGGGCCTGCACCTCGTGCGCGCCAAGGCCTTCGGGGCCGCCGTGATCGGCGAGCAGACCATCGATCTGACCTTCCGGGAGCGCGACGGCGTGCGCTCTGTGCGCGACACCGGCCGCGGCCTGTCAGGGCCGCTCTCCGCGGTGACGCGGTGGGAGCACACCATGGCGGTCTCCGCGCTGCCGGGGGCACGCACGCTCTACCGCGATCAGCTCATCGTGGAGGCTGGGGCACTCACCCCGGTGCTGTGGATCGGTTTCTGGGCGTTCTGGCAGTGGCGTGGCATCCAGCTGAAGCGACTCTCGCGCGACTGGAAGTAGCCGTCAGCTGAAGGGCTGCCGAAGCACGGTTCTGAGTTTTTCCGGCGCGGCCCGGCGTGGGTCGCCGAGGTAGATCTCGTGATGACGACCGCGCAGCGCGTATCCGTTGGCGGCGATCCAGTCGTGCATTCGGGCGATCGCAGGCCCCTCATCGTCGTAGCTGCCCACGTGCATGAGCTGCGCCGAGGTGCCCTCAGCAAGCGTGATGAACTGTACGTCCGCGAGCGCCACCAGCTTTTTCTTCTCCGCCTTCGCGAGAGCCAGCGCCCGCACCTCTTCGGTCAACCACCCGGGTTGGCGGATCATCATCGTCCACGACCATTCGCTCTTCGACCGATCGGTGAACGATTCCATCCGATCGGAATGCCAGAGCCCTTCGAGCGGACCGACCACGTAGTCGCGGTCGAGGGAAGCTTTGGAGGCGAACTTCGCGGCGTAGGAGAGTGAGTAGAGCGCCTCGAGCGCTGCGACGTAGTGCTGGCTCGAGTTCGGGTCGCCCACACCGTCGACGGCCAGGAATTCGAACGCAGGAACGTCGACCGCCACGACCTCCCGCGGCGGCGCGTACAGGTCTCTGCGCTCTCGGCGAAAGTCACCCTTTTCCACGGTGGAAGTCAAGCATGAGGCGCCGACAGCGGTCTAGCGTGGGGATATGACCGCCCTTGAAGTCGCCGACTGGCGCCGCCGCGTGTTCGCGATGTATGCCGCTGTGCGCGAATCCACCGACCTGTTTGCAGCCCACGACCTGTGGCGGCGTGAGCGCGATGACCTGTTCGCGCACCATCCTGCGACTCCGCTGCTGCCGGAAGACCTGGCCAATTTCACCGGGCTGCCGGTCACGCCGTACAACCCAGACTGGAGGTTCGAGGTCGCGCTCACCCCCGCCGAGGAACGGCGGATGGAGGTCGAGACCGGCACCGACGGCGTCGTGCCGTTCGACCTCATCGGCGTCGCCGATGTGCCCGGCGTCGGCCCGCTGGACGTGTGGCGTCTCGCCTCGTACGGCGGCGGCATCTTCATTCCGGTGAAGGACGCCCTGGCCGGGGCCCGCGGAGGCACCTACGGCGGCGGCCGCTACCTGCTCGACACCGTCAAGGGGGCAGACCTCGGCGCCGGCGGCAGCCCGGACTCTCTCGTGCTCGACTTCAACTTCGCCTACAACCCGTCCTGCGCCTATGACCCGATGTGGGCGTGCCCCCTGGCCCAGCCGGGCAACACTGTGGCCGTGGAGATTCCCGCCGGTGAGCGGTATTCCGGGTCTCATTAGGCCGTCTGCTACGCTGGGGTTACTTGTGAAACCACGACGGTTTCCCTGCGTCGTAGAACGCTTCCTCTTCTCCCCGGTTCAATCCGGGTTGTAGATACTTTCACGGCGAACGGATGTGGCCAAAGCCACCTTCGCCATTCAGCACCACTTCCAGCTTCATCCGGATAAGTGCGTGCATCCTGATGCCCCGAAAGGCACTCGAACCCCGTATGTCAGAAAATACCTTCAGCACGCTTGGCGTGCCGCCCCGTCTCGTCACTGCGCTCACCGCCAGCGGCATCCTGGAGCCGTTCCCCATTCAGCTCGACACCCTCCCCGACACCCTGGCTGGCCGCGATGTGCTCGGCCGCGGTAAGACGGGCTCGGGCAAGACCCTCGCCTTCTCCATCCCGATGGTCGCCCGCCTCGGCGGCGCTCTCGCCGGTGGCAAGCGCCGCCCCGGACGCCCGCTCGGTCTGGTGCTCGCACCGACCCGTGAGCTGGCGACCCAGATCACCGTAGCCATGGAGCCCCTCGCGACCGCCAACGGCCTCAACATCACCACGATCTTCGGTGGCGTGTCACAGCAGCGCCAGGTCGCCGCCCTCAAGGCCGGCGTCGACATCGTCGTTGCCTGCCCCGGCCGTCTCGAAGACCTCATGAAGCAGGGCTTCGTGCAGCTCGACGCCATCGAGGTCACCGTGCTCGACGAGGCCGACCACATGGCCGACCTCGGATTCCTGCCCGTCGTCACCCGCATCATGGACAAGACCCCGCAGAGCGGACAGCGGATGCTGTTCAGCGCCACGCTCGACAATGGCGTTGACAAGCTCGTGCGCCGCTACCTCCACAACGAGGTGCTGCACTCGGTCGACGAGGCCAACTCGCACGTCGCCGCGATGACGCACCACGTCTTCGAGGTTGCCGGGGTTGACGAGAAGAACGAGCTCATCAAGAAGCTCGCCTCAGGCACGGGCCGTCGCATCCTGTTCATGCGCACCAAGCACCACGCGAAGAAGCTCGCGAAGCAGCTCACCGACTCGGGCATCCCCTCGGTGGATCTGCACGGAAACCTCTCGCAGGTCGCTCGTGACCGTAACCTCGCATCGTTCGCTTCGGGCGAGACCCGCGTTCTCGTGGCCACCGACGTCGCCGCTCGTGGCGTGCACGTCGATGACATCGAGCTCGTGATTCACGTTGACCCGCCGGCTGAGCACAAGGCGTACCTGCACCGCTCAGGCCGCACGGCCCGCGCCGGCAAGGAGGGCGAGGTCGTCACGATCGTGCTGCCCGCCCAGCGTAAAGACACCGCAGCGCTGCTGCGCAAGGCGCAGATCACCGTCACTCCGCAGCACGTCACCGCAGCTTCGGCGTCGGTAACCGCGCTGGTCGGGGATGTCGCGGCCTACGTGACGCCGGCACCTCGTGCCGCGATGCCAGCCCATGGCCAGTCGCAGGGTGGACGCTCGCAGGGCGCCAACGCTCTGCGCAAGCGCGCCAACCGCGACGGCGCACCCGCCCGTGATGGCGCTCCGCGTCGTGACCGCTCGGGCCGTCCGGCCCAGGCCGCCGGTGGCCGCGGTTCGGGCCGCCCAGCGGTCGCTGGCGAGCGCCGCGGAGGCGAGCAGCGCAGCGACCAGCGTTCGGCCCAGCCGCACGCGCAGTCGTCTCACGCACAGCCCGCTCGCGCCCCGCGCGAAGAGCAGGCACCGTCGCGTCCGCGCGGCGGCAACGGCCGCGCCCAGGCTGCGGGCGGGCCCATCCGCGTCGGCCAGGTCGTTCGCCCGAACGCCGGTGGCGGACAACGCCGCGGTCGCTGACTTTCAGCATCGAAACGCCGCCCGAACTCAGGTTCGGGCGGCGTTTCAGCGTTAAGCGACCCTCCGGGGTGGAGCGGAAGCCGCGCTGCCGCGTGCCTACATGGCACCGAGCTCGTAGATGCGCGTGCTGTGGATCATGGGTAGTCCCTCGAGGAGGGCCTCGGCGGCATCCATGTCTTCGGCGTTGACGATCGTGTAGCCGGTCATCGGTACGCCCGAAAAATCGAGCTCGACACTCGTTCCGTCTTTGCTGACTTCGCGGCCGGCCGCGAACGGATGACCCCTCTCGACGGTGTGGGGAGCAATGTTCTCGAACCAGGCCATCCAACCTGCGCCGATTTCGGCGGTGGGTGGCACGAATCCCTGGTGCAACAGAATGAACTTCTTCATGATGACTCCTTCTGTGTTCGCTGCTCCGGCTCGAGCGAGCCGAATGACACCGTCCGGTCGTCAGCCGCCGAAGGGCACCGCCGTGAGGATGCCGCCACTGACGTTTTTACCGCTTGCCGTCGTGTACGCGAAGGAATCACCGGGGTACTTTCCGACGATGCTCAACCCAAGGGGAGTGGACGGCGAGTACACATCGAGGTCGAGATCGTCCTGGCCGCTGGCGAGGTCGCGCTGGGCGAGCAGGAAGCTCGTCGGCTCGTCGTCACCCGCGAACAGGACGGAGATGACCATTCCGGGTTCGACGAGCCCGTCATCCGGTTTGTTGCTCACCTCGGCGCGACGCAGGATGTTCTTCACCTCAATGATTCGGGCGTCATTGCCTGCATGGTCGCTGGGCGCTGCCTGAAGACGCTCAAGCTCAGCTTGGAGGCGGTCGAAGCTGGCGTGCGTGAGCCAAAGAGTGTCGTTGGATTCAGTCGACATGTGCGTCTCCCTTGAACGAAGATAAACACTCAGCTTACGCTGCGAACACCAATGTCACACGAAGACCCTGCCACGCGTCACTCGGCTTCGGGCGACGCTTTCGCGCCAACGGCGGCGGTCGGCGGAGTGCATTCAAACGTTCTGGCAACTCAGCACATTTGCTAGGGCTCGCAACTAATGTGCTGAGTTACCAGAGGCAATTGCAGACCGGCCTCGGCAGTTCAGAGCTCCTCGAGCATCTCGTCGGTCTTGATCTACTTAACACTGTTAAGTAGAGTGACGGTGTGGTGAAAACCGGAACCCTCCCAGCCAAGGACGTGCGCAGCGCGATCCTGACGGAGGCGACCCGGCTTTTCAAAGAGAACGGCGTCGACGGCATCTCCATGCGCCAGATTGCCGACGCGATCGGGTATTCCGCCACGACCATCTACCTGCACTTCACGGACAAGAATCACCTCATGTACGCCGTGTGCGAGGCGGGCTTCGCTGAGTTCGGGGAATCCCTGGGGGCGGCGGCATCCAGCACGAGCGACCCGCTGGAGCAACTGCGCGCGGTGGGTCGCGCCTACGTGGAGTTCGGCCTCACTCATCCACTCCACTATGACGTCATGTTCATTCGCCCCAGGGCGTGGGCCATCGGTCGGCTCGTCGACGAGATCGAGGGTGCCGACCGTCCGGAGCCGGAGTCATTCGTCGCCCTCATCACGCTGGTCGCCGTCGCGATGAAATCGGGCGCGCTTCGCTCGAGCGATCCTCGGGAAGCGGCGGCGATTCTCTGGTCCGGCATGCATGGCGTGGTATCACTGTCCATCAGCCTGGGCGACCAGATCGACGCATTCGAGCCCGATGAGGTGCGCCGCAGGGCCGCGACGATCACAGAAGCGATCCTGACGGAACTCGGCTGAGCACCGCCTCTCTTTTTTTGGCCGTCACTTAACACTGTTATCCCATCCACCCGCCACAACAGAGAGAGAAGATCATGACCGAAACCCACGTGGTACTCGGCACCGGAGGCGTCGGAACTGCCCTCGCAACCGCACTTGTCGCCCGCGGCAGGTCCGTACGGTCAGTCAACCGCTCCGGCGAGCGCGGCATCCTTCCCGCCGCCGTCGAAGTCATTGCGGGCGACGTCAGCGACCCCGCCTTCGCGGCCTCGGCAACCCGGGGCGCTGCCGTCACGTATCAGGTCACGCAACCCAGGTACACGCGCTGGGAGGAGGAGTTCCCCGCACTTCAGGCCGCCGTGCTCGACGCGTGCGCCACCAACGGCTCCCGCCTGGTTCTGGCCGACAACCTGTACATGTATGGCGATGCCGACGGCGCCACCATCACCGAAGACTCCCCTCAACACCCGCACACGAAGAAGGGGCGCGTCCGCAAGGCCATGGCGGATGCCGCTCTCGCCGCTCACGCCGAAGGGCGCCTCGAGGTGGCCATCAGTCGCCCATCCAACTACTTCGGCCCCGGGTACGCACTGATGCAGAACATGGTGTTTGCCAAGGCGATCGCCGGTGGCCCGATGCAATGGCTTGGAGCCAAGGATCAGCCGCATTCCTTCAGCTTCGTACCCGACGTCGGGCGGGCGATGGCAGACCTCGGCACGAGCGACGACGCGTGGGGCCAGGTGTGGATCCCGCCCGTCACCCACCCCATTACTGTGGCCGAGTTCTCCCAGCAGATCTGGGAGGCCGCTGGCCAGACCGGACGCGCCAAGGTGCAGGCCATCAACGGGTTTGGGCTGAAAGCACTCGCGCTCGTCATGCCGATGCTGAAGGAGTCGCTCGAGATGATGTACGAGTTCGAGAAGCCGTGGACCGTCAGTTCCGCGAAGTTCGAGGCCCGGTTCGGCTGGTCGGCGACTCCGCTCGCGCAGACGATCGCCGAGTCCCTCGCTGCGGCGAGGTAGCCATTCGGTCACACTCAGGCGCCGACATCCGTCACTCTTTAATGAGACCACGATTGAAGGTGTGACCCGCATGGACGAGACGGCAGTTTTCGAGCAGGAACGCCCGAGGTTGGTGCGAATCGCCGGGAGGATTCTGCGCGACCATGCTGAGGCCGAGGACATCGTGCAGCAGGCATGGCTGCGCCTGCACTCCACCGAGACCGACATCGAGAACCTGCCCGGCTGGCTGACAACCGTCACGACCCGGCTCTGTTTGGACAGGCTGCGCGCAACGAAGGCGATTCCCGTTGCAGATCTGGCGCCGGCTTCGCCCACCGCGGACCCCGCCGAAGACCTCGCGCTGGCCGACACGGTCGGGATTGCCCTTCAGGTGGTTCTGGACCGCCTGTCCCCCAACGAGCGGGTGGCCTTCGTGCTTCACGACAGCTTCGGCATCGACTTCCCCACCATCGCCGCGATCCTGGGCACCACACCCGCCGCGTCGCGCAAGCTTGCCTCGCGTGCTCGCGGCAAGGTGGTTCCTTACGACGTCGAGCGCGGCAGAGCGGATTGGGAGATTGTCGATGCGTTCCTTCTGGCCGCGCGGGAGGGCGACTTCGAGCAGCTGCTGGAACTGCTGGCGCCCGGGGTCGTGGTCGCCGGTGATGAGGCGGCCATTTCGGCTGGCACTCCGGCCCGGATTGCGGGTCGCACAGCGGTGGCGTCGATGTTCAACGGCGCGGCGAAGGCCGCCGTGCCTGTGTTCATTGACGGCCGCCCGGGAGCTGCGTGGTTCCAGCAAGGCTCCCCGCGGGTCGCGTTCGACTTCACGGTCGTGGACGGCGCTGTGCATCGGATCGACTTTCGCGGCGATCAAAAACTTCTGGATCGCATTGTTCGCCGGAAGACGGTCACAATTGCTGGAGATCAACCGTCAATCAAGTAGCGGCCTCACATGGAGGCACGCGTGACCTGTGAGGATCCGAGACGATGAAAACAATGACCTGCCTCCAGCTGGGTGGTCCGTGCGAACTAGCCCTGCGTGGTGAAACTGCTGACGACGTGATCAAGGCCCAGGATCGCCACCTCAAGGAAGCAGTGAAGTCGGGAGACGCCACCCACGAGGAGGCTCGCAACGAAATGAAGGGTCGCTGGAAGCATCCGAAGCAGTCGATGCAGTGGTACTCCGCCACCAAGCAGGCATTTGCCGAGCTACCGGAGGACTGACGCACAACCGCGGGCCTGCGCCGGATGCCGCGACCCGGCTACGCGTTGCGGTAGCTGGCGCGGAGCTGCTCCCAGCGCGGGCGCCACTCGACGGGCGCAGCACCGGCATGGTCCGCCTGAAGCTGATCGACTTGAGCATGCCATCCCGCGACGTAGGATTCGAGGTCGTCGGTGGGCAGTCCGCGCTCCTCGATGGTGAGCTGCGTTCCGCCATCAACCGGCAGCAGCAGTGCGGTCACCGTGGTTTCAGGTTCGGTCTCATCGATGAGGGTGAGGCGGATCATCCGTGTCGGTTCGCATTCGTCCATCCGGATGATGCCGCTCCATCCGGTGGTGAGCGACGCGTCGTAGGTCGCGGCGTCATCGCTTCGGGGCCGGATGTCTCCGAACCACCGCGCGAGTCGCTCGGGCGCAGTGATCGCCTCCCACAAGTCGACCGCGGGGGTCGGATACTCGGTCACGACCGTCACGACACCGACACCGTCGTCAACGCGGGTGGTGCCTCGCACGGGGGTGGGAATCATGATGCCTCCCTGGATTTGACCTCGCCGGCGATGGCACGGTTCCGCTTGCCGCGCGCCACTTCTGTTTGGAGGGCATCCAGCCGCTGTGTCCATAGTCCGCGACGGACCTGCAACCACTCCTCAAGAGCGGCAAGCGGCGCCAGATCCAGGCTGTAGATGCGGAACTGCGCATCGGCATCTACTGTGACGAGTCCGGCCGCACGCAATACCCGCAAGTGCCGGGAAACGCCGGGTCTGGCGATCGGCAACAGACCAGCGAGTTGAGTCACCGACGCTGGACCCTCGCTCAAACGATCAACGATCTGGCGCCGATGTGGGTCGCTCAGTGCGTGAAATATCTCATCCATTTTTTGATGGTACCTGAATGGGTACGTACCCGCAAGGGTACTGATTCATCGGCCCACAGCAGGTTGGGTGGATCGCGTCCGCCGAGAACTCGACCGGCAGCACGCACATGCATGCGGATGCTGGCGCCCGCAGAATCACCGGGACGACCGACACCACCAACGCACCCATGGCGGCGGCATTCCTTCGCGGCGGCTACCAGGTCACCAAGGCGCGCGTCGTGGTCAGCGCACCCTGAACGGTAGCCGCGACGTAAACTCGGCCTATGTCCGTCAGCGAAGCAACGCAGTTTCTGGAGCGGCCGCTACTCACTTCCCCCGGCCAGCCCCTGCGCGTTGCGGTGTATTCCCGAATCTCCCAGGCCATCCGCTCCGGGTCGCTGTCGTCGGGAGCGTTGCTGCCCCGCGAGACCGAGCTCGGCACAGCACTCGGAGTGAGCCGGACCGTGGTGCGGGAGGCCATGCTCCTGCTTGAGGAGGATGGACTCGTCGTCACCAAGCGCGGTATCGGACGTTTCGTGGCCGAAACCCTCCCGAAGGACGACACAGAAGAATTCACGTCGCTCGAAGCACTGCTGGCAGAGTCGGGTTCGCTGGTGGAGACGACGCTGCTCGAGTTCACGCTTCAGGAGACGACCGATTTTGTGTCAGACCACCTGGGTTCCTCCGTGGGAGGCACGTTCTGGTTCCGCGAGTGCGTGGTGTCACGCGACGGGCAGCCGCTCGCGCTCGTGCAGGAGTATGTGCCCGACGAGCAGCGGCTCAGAGGCATCCATGCGGACGCGGCCGCGCAGCTGAGCGCTGCCGCTGCCGAGTCATCCACGTTGCTTCAGGCACTCAACCGACGACTCGGGAACGTGCTCACCGCCGGGGTGAGCTGGGTTGCGGCGAGCGCGGCTGGTCCGACCCGCGCCGCTCATCTCGCCACGAAGGCCGGCGACCCGCTGCTCGTGCTCACCCAGACGGCCCACGTGGGTGGTGTTCCGGTGTACATCTCGAAATGTGCGCTGCCACCAGCATTCGGTCACCTCGCCGTCATGCCGTGGCAACCCGCCTAGCGCCAGCCCGTCGACGCTCGGTCAGCGCGTCCACCACCGCCAGCGCGATCAATACCACCGCGAGACCGACCGTTACGGCGTAGCCTGCGCCTGGGCCGCTCTGCTCGACCAGTACCCCACAGACGGCCGTCGCGAGCGCCTGCCCCACCACGAGCGAACTCTGCAGCGTCGTCATCACCATCGTCGACCGTCCGGCTGGTGCAGTCCTGTTGCCGAGGCTGAAAAGCGTGACGAGTACGGCGCCGACCTCCGCGCCCGCGAGCAGCAGTCCCGCCAGCACGGCTCCCAGGGGTGCCGCCAGCGCGAGGGCCAGGGCTCCCGCCAGCGCGAGCACGGCGAAGAACAGCCAGCGACGCCCCAGGGTCACCCGGGCCGGCAGCGCTGCCACGGCGATCGCGATCGCGATGGCGCCGACGCTCATCGCCCCATAGATGATTCCGGTCTGCTCACCAGCGTTACGCTCGCTCATGTATCCGGTCAACGCGGTGAGGATGGATCCGAACATCCCCCCGACGGCGAGCATGGCCAATGCGAGCAGCAGCACTCGTCTCGGCAGCCGCCCTCCTCGGTCGTGCGCCGCCGCATGCGTGACGACACGCGCCGACGGATGCACGGCGAACGCCACGACGATAGTGGCCGTGATCACCACTCCGATGACCAGCGGTGCCCATGGTGCAATGAGCGTCGTTAGCAGCCCCACCAGGACGGGCCCGATGACGAAGGACGTTTCATCCATCACCGACTCGTAGCTCATCACCAACGAAATTGCGCGCGCCCGCCGCCGCGGGGATCGCGCGGTCGCAGCGAACTGGGCCAGGCGCGACCGGGAAAACGGCGCGACCTGCGGCATGGTCGCCCCCACCCCGAAGGCGAGAGCCACCACCGCGAGTGTGGAGGCGTCCGTCGCGACGAGGGCCAGTTCGACGGCCACCGCGAGAATGCTCATGCCGCTCATCACGAGCAACACGACGCGCTGTCCGTAGCGATCAGCAAGCGATCCCGCGAGTGGCCCGAGCGCGGCGGTGCCGAGACCCGCGAGGGCCGCAGCCAGGCCCGCCTCGGCGATGGAACCCCGTGCCGTGCTGATGAGGGTCAGCATCCCGACGATCATCATGGCGAAAGGCAGCCGGCCAATGAACGCGATCGGGAAGTAGCCCCACCCGGTCAGGGTGGCGAAAGCGGTGAGATCGGTGAGCAGGGCAGCCTTGGGGGTGCCCTGCTCACCGACCAGATCGTCAGTAACGATCAGCTCTTGGGAGAGGAGGGCGAGTCAACGACGAAGGCGCCGGAGATGATGTCGGCCTTCAACTTCTCCACCTCATCGAGCAGCGCCGCATCGAGCTTCGACTCCCAGTCGTGCGTCGGTGCGATGCCCACACCATCGTTCTCGAGGGTGCCGATGTACGGCGCGTTGCTGAACTTGCCGTCCGCGGCGGCGAGGGTGACCTCATTCGCAGCCGTCGTCAGGTTCTTCAGCACCGAGGTGAGGTAGTACTCCTTGTACTCGGGCGCAGACACGAACGCATCGGAGTTGACGCCGATGATGGCGCCGTCGATCGAGCGGTCTTTGAATGCTTCGATGGACGACTTGAAGAGGGTGCCAGCTACCGGCATGACGATGTCGACGTTTTGGTCGATGAGGCCCTCCGTGAGGATTTTCGCCTGGTTCTGGTCGTCGAAGCTGCCGACGAACAGACCATCCTGCGCCTCCTTGTCCCAGCCGATGAGCTTCACGCTCGCCGAATGCACCGTGTTGTACTCGGCGATTCCGTCAGCGAAGCCGTCCATGAAGACCGTGACCGAGGGGAACGGCATGCCGCCGTAGGTTCCGACGACCCCCGTCTTCGTCGCTCCCGCGGCGAGGTATCCCGCAAGTACGGAGGCCTGGGCCGTGTCAAACAGCACCGGCTTCACGTTGTCGAGCTCGAGTGGACTGAAGTCGTCGTTGCTCACCCTGCTGTCGATGAGGGCGAAGTTCACATCGGTGTCGACCTGAGCCGCATCCCGCGTGGCAGACGCGAGTGCGAAACCGACGGTGACGATGAGGTCGCACCCCTCGTCGATGAGCGCGCCAATGTTGCCCGAATACTGGTCTTCAGAGGCGGATTCGGTGGCTTTGACCTCGACCCCAAGGCTGTCAGCTGCCTCCTTCACCCC
The DNA here is from genome assembly GCF_030063305.1 of Salinibacterium sp. G-O1. GTDB lineage: Bacteria > Actinomycetota > Actinomycetes > Actinomycetales > Microbacteriaceae > Rhodoglobus. Next base: position 513,692 of record NZ_JASISV010000001.1, on the reverse strand, counting down.
GTTGTAGGTGAGTTCGTTGAAGTCTTTGTCGTCGAAGCCGGTGAGGTCTGACACCGCGCATGGCACGAAGTCAGAGGTTGCTGCTCCCGAGGGCTCGCTGGTGGTGGGGGCCGAGCCGCAGCCGCTCAGGACGAGGGCCGAAATGGCCCCCAGCGCGAGCAGAGGGATGACCGATGTGCGTCGTTGCATTGCTGTCTCCGTTTCGTTGCCGTGGTGATGCGAGGGTGTTGATGGTGCGTGGGTCATGCTGCGGACGAGCTGTCCAGTTTTGCCGAAAGGGCAGTACGGGTGGAAGGGTCGAGGAAAGCGGCATCCACGCTGGTGCGGTCGAGCGCGTGGAGGTCTGACGGCGAGAATCCGAGCTGATCCCGCAGTACGGCACGCTCCCCGGACAGATCGCTTCCCGTCTGCATAGGGTTGTCGTCGCCAAGCGCGAGACGCACCCCAGCGTCACGGAAGGCGGGGGCTGGATGCTGCGCGATGTCGGCAATGGCGCCGGTGTACCAGTTGGACGTGGGGCAGATCTCAACCACGATCGCCTCGCCGGCGATGAAGCGCAGCACATCGGCGTCGGCAAGGATGTGGGCTCCGTGGCCGATGCGCGTCGCTCCGAGCACCTCGACGGCTTCGCGCGCTGCAGCACCCGGCGCGGCTTCCGCCGCGTGGCAGGTGATCCCGAGCCCGGCGGCCCGCGCCAGGTCGAACGCTCGCCGGTGTGGCGCCAGCGCGGGGAACAGCAGCTCATCGCCCGCGAGGTCGAAGCCGACGACGCCGGCCCCCGCCCAGCGAGCGGCGGCCCGGGCGACCGCGAGATTCGTGACCTCGTCGTGGTGGCGGAGTGCCGCGACGACGGCTCCGCTCGGCATGCCCGTATCGTCGGACGCCTCCCGCATGCCGTCAACCACCGCCTGGATGACGGCATCGATGCCGGCCTCATCCTCGGCATGGGTTGCCGGGCCAAAGCGCAGCTCGAGGTAGTCGAGACCTGCGGCCGCGGCATCCTCGACGGCCTCCCGCGCAATGCGGCGCGTGGCGTCGATCGAGCGGAAGAAGGGGTACGTCGACGCGACTTTCGCCAAATACACGGTGAGATCTGCCGGGCCATCGAGGCGGATGGCGCGCTCCCAGCCGCCCTCCGGCTCCGGCACCCCACCGGCAGCGGCAAGCTCGGCGGCCGTCGACGGCCGCACTCTGCCCTCGAGGTGGCAGTGCAGGTCGACGAGCATGGTTAGAGCTCCAGCCGAACCGCAACTTCGAGCGCAGCCTCGATGCTTCGCATCCAGCCCTCCTTGAGCGCCTGTTCGGTTCCGGAGTAAAGGCTCGTGCCGTCGAACAGGTTGCTGGAGGTGGAGCAGATCATGCCCGAACGAACGCCCCTCAGGCGCGCAACTACATAAAGTGCGGCGCTCTCCATTTCGACGTTCAGCACGCCAAGGCCGTTGAGCTCGGCGATCCAGGCTGGGGTCTCGGCGTAGAAGGCATCATCGCTTGCATTGATGCCGGAGTACACGGAGGCGTCTGTACCCTCGGTAAGTTCACGGGCGACCTTCGCGAGCTCGAGCGCGATCTCAAGGTCGGGAACGGCGGGGAAGCCATGGTGGGCATAGGCGGCCGTCGTGCCGTCGTTGCGCAGGGCTCCTTCGCTAACCAGAAGGTCACCGGGCTTGACGCCGGGCTGCAGGCCAGCGGACGAGCCCACGCGGATGAGGGAGGTCACTCCCACACGGACGAGCTCTTCGACGGCGATCGCGGTGGACGGGCATCCCATCCCCGTCGAGGTGGCGGTGATGAGCCGACCCTTGTACATGCCCGTCATGGTGAGGTGCTCGCGCTTGTGCGCCACCGTTTTCACGTCGGTGAGGAATTCCGCGACGAGGGGAACACGGAACGGGTCTCCCGGGAGCAGCGCCACCGTCGACACCTCGCCAGGGGCAACCCCGATATGAAACTGGCGCTCGCCGATACCGGCGGAGGTCTTGTCTACTGGCTGGTTCATTTGGCTACTCCACGACGTCGGGAAGGTATCGGTACGATGTTATACCTCTCCATCGTTGCGCATTCCGGCGCGTGACGCAATGACGAGAATGGTCCCGTTCTAAACGACTCGATCGAGGCGCGCGACACCGATTTTGGTGTCGGCCATCCCGTAGAACACCCACAACTGGCCGTCGATCTCCTCGATCGCGGTCGGGAAGACGACATTCGGCACGATGCCGTTGCGTTCCTCCTCAGTCTCCGCCTCGAGTAGCGGCTCCGTCGAACGCGCGACCACTTTCGACGGATCAAGCGCATCCAGGATCATCCCGCCCGCTCTGTAGTTCACGTTCCTCTGCTGCTCGAAGGCGCCGTCGATCGTTCCGGTAACTCCGTGGTGGAGGACGAGCCACCCTTCCGGAACCCTCAGCGGTGGAGGGCCGCCACCGATCTTCAAAGCTTCAAAGGGGAATTCGGGCCCCGCTACGAAACGGTGCTGGCCCCACAGCGTGATATTCCGGATGTCGGCCAACACGAGATCCACGGGGATGTAGCTGATCCAAATACTCTGCCGCGCGTCATCCACTCCCGCCGGTGTTCGCACCCCCTCCCCCGGGGCCGTCTCGCCGATATCCCACATCGGCCTGTGCAGCACGGCGAAGCACTCGATACCGTCCGGTGCGGTCACCGGCTCGGGGAAGAACACCGTGTCTTTGTTGTGGAAGAGACCGAGATCCATATCGAGCTCATCCTCGTAGAGGAAGTGCGCCGGTCCGAGGCGTTTCCAGTCACGCATGTTCGTGGATGTGGCGATCGCCGTGCGGGGCCCCAGCGGGCCGTATGCGACGTAGGTCATCACGTGAAGCCCGAGGCGCGGGATGAACGTCACCCGAGGATCCTCCACACCACCGTGCCCAACGCCAAACTCGAAGCCGCGATCCGGCTCGAGAACCACGCCTTCGCGCACGACCCCGGTGGGAACACCGTCGGAGATCACGACTCGAGCGAGTCCGACGCGACTGATATTTCCCGCGGCGACGATCCGGGGAAGCAGGTAGAGGTTGCCGTCCTGATCGCGGCCGGAGCCAGGGTTGAGAACACCCTCGATCTCCTGGTCGTTGCCGGGTTCCGGCGCCATAACTACGCCAACGCGCGTGAGTGTGTACGGGAAGGTCATCTATTTACTCCCCCTACGGAAGAACGCCGACGGAGGCGAGCGCGGCGCGCAGCAGTGCCCCGCGTCCACCCTCCATGTCGGAGGTGATGGACTCGGATGCCGCCTCAGACGGTCGCATCCACGTGACCTCGAGCGCGTCCTGGCGCGGCTCGCACGTGCCGGTGATCGGCACCACGAACGCGAGCGAAACAGCGTGCTGGCGCGCATCCATGAATTGGCTTTCGCTGGGCCAGGGAAAATACTCGGCCACCGTGAACGGCAGCGGGCTCGCCGGAAGCAACGGGAAGGCCATCGGCCCCAGGTCTTTTTCGAGGTGGCGGAACAGCGCGTCGCGAACGGTCTCGCCGTACAACACGCGGCCAGAAACGAGGGTGCGGGTGAACTCGCCGTCATTGGCGCGCAGCAGCGTGCCGACCTCGGTGACGCGACCGAGACCATCGACACGCACCGGCACGGCCTCCACATAGAGCAGCGGGAGGCGGCGGCGGGTCTCCGCGAGTTCCTCGTCGCTCAACCAGCCTGAATTCGGGTCGGGAGTGCCTGTGGATGCCATGCTCCATTGTCACCCAACTCACCGTTCCGCGCCGACCGGCATGCAGCAGTGCGAGTATGGACAGGTGAAATTGGACGAGTCAGCGATTCTCTGGTCAGCCCCCGAACGTGAGAGGGCAGGCAGACCGCTGCTCGTGCTGATGCACGGGTACGGTTCGCACGAGGGTGACCTCTTCGCCATGTCCCCGGCGCTGCCACTCGAACCGGTGATCGCCGCCGTGCGCGCGCCCATCGCCGAGAGCGGCGGCTGGGCGTGGTGGTCGCGCCAGGACAGCCCGGCGGGTGAGCCGCCCATGGACAAAGTGGATGCCGCAGCCGCAGCCGTCATCGACTGGCTCGACACCATCGACTCTGGTGCGGTGAGTCTGCTCGGGTTCTCGCAGGGCGGCGCGCTTGCCCTCCAGCTGCTGCGCCACGACGCCGAACGGTTTGCCGCGACGGTCTCGTTGTCAGGATTCATCGCCTCAGGCGAGCACGCCGGCGACGCGCGACTGGCCGAGGTGAAGCCGGCTGTCTTCTGGGGCCGTGGAACCGACGACGCGGTCATCCCGAGCCAGGCGATCGACCGCACGGCAGCATGGATTCCGCAGCACACCACCGCGACGATCCGCAGCTATGAGGGCATCGGCCACTCCATCTCGACGCCGGAGCTTGCCGAATTCAGCGGGTTCCTGCGCAGCCACGGCTAGGCGGCGCACGCCCTGAGCGCAACCCCTCTCGGATGACGGTGGCGCACGGGATGATGGTGGGATGGGCTCGGTGCTCGACAGCTTCTCCCCCGCAACACGAGAGTGGTTCGACGGGGCCTTCAGCGCGCCCACCCCGGCCCAACTCGGCGCGTGGGAGGCCGTCGCATCCGGCGCACATGCCCTGGTCGTCGCGCCCACCGGCTCGGGAAAGACCCTCGCGGCGTTCCTGTACGCGATCGATCAACTCGCATCCCGCCCGGTGCCCGAAGATCCGAGAGCCCGAACCCGGGTGCTCTACATCTCCCCACTCAAGGCGCTCGGTGTCGACGTGGAGCGCAACCTCCGCGCCCCGCTCGTAGGGGTGACGCAGACCGCCCGGCGGCTCGGGTTGACCGCCCCCGACGTGACAGTCGGTGTGCGCAGCGGCGACACCACCCCCGGCGATCGGAGGCTGCTCGCGCGGCTTCCGCCGGACATCCTGATCACGACGCCCGAATCGCTGTACCTGATGCTCACCTCGGCCGCCCGCGAGACGCTGGTTGGCGTCGATACTGTCATCGTCGACGAGGTGCACGCCGTCGCCTCGACGAAGCGCGGAGCCCACCTCGCGGTGTCTCTCGAACGCCTGGATGAGCTGCTGCCGAAGCCGGCACAGCGCATCGGCTTGTCGGCCACGGTGCGTCCGCTCGAGGAGGTCGCGCGTTTTCTGGGCGGGCGAGCCCCCGTCACCATCGTGCAGCCCCCGGCCGCGAAGACCTTCGACCTCTCGGTGATCGTGCCGGTGGAAGACATGACGGAGCCGGGCACGGTCGAGCCCCGCGGCGGTTCGTCTGCCGGGGCTACCGCTGAGGCGACCGGCTCGATCTGGCCCCACGTCGAAGAGCGCATCGTCGACGAGATTCTGCAGCACCGCTCCACTATCGTGTTCGCGAACTCGCGTCGGCTGGCCGAGAGGCTGACGTCACGGCTGAACGACATCAACGTTGAACGCGTTGAGGCGTCCGCGTCCTCCCTCGCAGGCTCGGTCGGCGCTGGGGTCGCGGAATCGCTGCGCGATTCTTTTAGCTCCACCGCGTTGTTAGCGCGGGCGCACCACGGCTCGGTCTCCAAAGAGCAGCGCGCGATCATCGAAGACGACCTCAAGTCCGGCCGCCTGCGGTGCGTCGTGGCGACGAGCTCGCTCGAACTCGGCATCGACATGGGAGCCGTCGACCTCGTGATTCAGGTGGAGTCCCCGCCGTCGGTCGCGAGCGGACTGCAGCGCATCGGTCGAGCCGGACACCAGGTGGGTGAGATCTCGAAAGGCATGCTGTTCCCCAAGCACCGCACCGACCTCATTCACACGACCGTCGCCGTGGAACGGATGAAGTCGGGCCAGATCGAAGCGATCGCGGTGCCGGCGAACCCGCTCGACGTGCTCGCCCAGCAGACCGTCGCGGCCACAGCCCTCGAGGCGATCGACGTCGAGGAGTGGTTCGATACCGTGCGGCGCAGTGCGCCGTTTGCGACCCTCCCGCGCAGCGCCTACGACGCCACCCTCGATCTGCTCGCCGGTCTGTACCCCAGTGACGAGTTCGCCGAGCTGCGCCCCCGCATCGTCTGGGACCGCGTGGCCGGAACGATCGCGGGGCGTCCGGGCGCCCAACGGCTGGCCGTGACCTCCGGCGGCACGATCCCGGATCGCGGGCTGTTCGGCGTCTTCATGGTCGGCGGCGACCCCGGCGCACCGGGCAGACGCGTGGGTGAACTCGACGAAGAGATGGTCTACGAGTCGCGCGTCGGAGACATCTTCGCGCTTGGCACCACCAGCTGGCGCATCGAGGAAATCACCCACGACCAGGTGCTCGTCTCGCCCGCCTTCGGTCAGCCCGGCAAGGTGCCGTTCTGGAAGGGCGACGGCCTCGGCCGCCCCGCCGAACTCGGCGCCGCCATCGGCTCGTTCGTGCGCGAGATCTCGACGAGCTCGGCCGCCGACGCCCGCACCCGGGTCGAGAACATCGGGCTGGATGAGCGCGCGGTGAACAACCTCATCGCGCTCGTCGGCGAGCAGCAGAAGTCAACCGGACAGGTGCCGACCGACCGCACTCTCGTTGTCGAGCGCTTCAAAGACGAGCTCGGCGACTGGCGGGTCGTCCTACATTCCCCTTACGGCATACCTGTTCATGCGCCGTGGGCCCTGGCTATCAGCGCACGCGTTCGCGACAGGCTGGGAGTGGATGGCGCCGCGATGGCCGGTGACGACGGGATCGTGGTGCGCATCCCCGACTCCGATGCCGAGCCGCCCGGCGCCGAACTGTTCCTCTTCGAGAAGGATGAGCTCGAAGCCACGGTGACCGAGGAGGTCGGCGGCTCCGCCCTGTTCTCCGCCCGCTTCCGGGAGTGTGCGGCGCGGGCGCTGCTCCTGCCCCGCCGCGACCCCGGTCGACGCTCGCCGCTGTGGCAACAACGGCAGCGGGCATCCCAGTTGCTGGATGTCGCGCGCAAGTACCCGAGCTTCCCGATCGTGCTCGAGACCGTGCGCGAGGTGCTCCAGGACGTCTACGACCTTCCGGCGCTGATGACACTCACGAACGAGCTTGCGACACGCAAGATCCGCATGGTCGAGGCCGAGACCGAAGTGCCGTCGCCCTTCGCGCGGTCGCTGCTGTTCGGGTACGTCGCCGCCTTCATGTACGAGGGCGATTCGCCGCTGGCCGAGCGCCGGGCGGCGGCGCTGTCGCTCGACCCGACCCTGCTCGCTGAGCTGCTGGGGCGTGCTGAGCTACGAGAGCTGCTCGATCCTGCCGTCATCGACCAGGTCGAACTGGAACTTCAGCGGCTGGCTCCCGACCGCAAGGCTCGAAACTCCGAGGGTGTCGTCGACCTGCTCCGGATGCTCGGTCCGCTGTCCATCGACGAGATCACCGAACGGTGTCTGCCCGAGGTTGAGGTGTCTGACGCCCTCACCGAACTCCAACGAGCCAACCGCGCGCTGAAGGTGACCATCGCGGGCACGCAGCAGTGGGCCGTCGTGGAGGATGCAGCCCGACTGCGTGACGCCCTCGGCGTTCCGCTGCCCATCGGCGTGCCATCCGCCTTCATCGAACCCGTTCCCGACCCGGTCGGCGACCTCGTCAGCCGCTTCGCGCGCACGCACGGCCCCTTCACCGTGCAGGATGCCGCGACGCGGTTCGGCCTCGGAACAGCCGTCGTCACCGACACCCTCCGTCGGCTTGCGGCCGACCGTCGCGTCATCGACGGCGAGTTCCGTCCCGGTGCCAGCGGAACCGAGTGGTGCTCGGTGGAGGTGCTGCGTCGCCTCCGGTCGCGTTCACTCGCAGCGCTACGTCAGGAGGTTGAGCCGGTCGAACAGTCCGCGCTCGGCCGGTTCCTGCCGGTGTGGCAGAACGTGAATGGTCCATTGCGCGGCGTCGACGGCGTGGCCCAAGTCATCGACCAGCTCGCCGGTGTGGCGCTGCCGGCATCCGCGTGGGAGTCTCTTGTGCTGCCTGCGCGCGTGCCGAACTATTCGCAGGCGTGGCTCGACGAGCTGACCGCCTCCGGTGAGGTGATCTGGTCGGGCAACGGTGTGCTGCCCGGCAGCGACGGCTGGGTCAGCCTGCACCTCGCAGACACCGCGCGAGTCACCCTCGCCGAACCGAGCGGCGACGAGACCACAGAGCTTCAGCGTTCCATTCTGGAGGCCCTCGCCGGCGGCGGCGCCTACTTCTTCCGGCAGCTCGGTCAGGCCGTGGGCAGCACCGACGACAAGTTGTTGAACGCTGCGCTGTGGGATCTGGTGTGGGCCGGGCTCGTCACCAACGACACCTTCTCCCCGCTGCGCTCGTATCTGGGCGGGCCTGCGGCGCCGAGGCGCACGCGCTCGCTCCGCGGACGTTCGAGTTCGGCCAGGGTGATGAACTCGGGGCCCCCGACCGGCGGTGGCCGCTGGTCACTGCTGCCGCTCGCCGAAGGTGACACGACAGTTCGTGCGAAGGCGATGGCCGAATCCATGCTCGAACGGCACGGCGTTGTTACGCGCGGCGCCGTCGTCAGCGAGGGGGTGCGCGGCGGTTTCGCCCTCGCCTACAAGGTGCTGAGCGGTTTCGAGGAGTCGGGTCGCGCACGGCGGGGCTACTTCGTGGATGGGCTGGGCGCCGCCCAGTTCGCGACCGGGGCCACCGTCGACCGGTTGCGCAACTTCGTGCTCGAACCGGATGCTGCGCCGAAGCTCGAGGCTGTAACCCTGGCGGCGACCGACCCGGCGAATCCCTACGGCGCGGCTCTGCCCTGGCCCGGTGCTCCCGTCGCGGTCGAGACGGAGCCCGGTGTCGCGCAGGTGCCAGCGGAGAAGCGCGGCCATCGTCCCGGCCGCAAAGCCGGCGCGCTCGTAGTCATGGTCGACGGATCACTCGTGCTCTATGTCGAGCGGGGCGGCAAAACCGTCCTCACCTTCACGGCCGACGATGATGCCCTTCGGGCCGCGGCCGTGTCGCTGACGGCGATCGTGCGCAGCAGGATCGGCAAACTTCGCATCGAACGGATCGACGGCGAGTTCTCGGTCGGAACGACCCTGGGCTCGATGCTGGATGAAGCCGGGTTTGCATCGACGCCCCAAGGCATGAGGCTTCGTGCCTGAGGGCGACACCGTCTACCGTTCCGCGAAGAACCTCGCGAAGGTTTTCGACGGCACCGTGCTGACGCGCTGCGATATCCGCGTGCCGAAATTCGCGACAGTTGACCTCACCGGAAACGTTGTAGAAGAGGTCGTCAGTCGCGGCAAGCATCTGCTCATGCGGGTCGGGGAATATACCCTGCACAGTCACCTCAAGATGGAGGGCTCCTGGCACATCTACCCCACAGGGGCGCGCTGGCGACGGCCCGAATATCAAGCTCGTGCCATCATCGCCAACGATGAGTTCACCGCGGTCGGGTTCGAGCTCGGCCTGTTCGAGGTCGTGGAACGCGCAGCGGAAGACTCGGTGGTGGGATACCTCGGCCCCGACATCCTGGGCTCGGACTGGGACCCCGCACAAGCCGTCGAGAATCTTGCGAGCGATCCAGCGCGCGAGATAGGGCTTGCCCTGCTCGACCAACGCAACCTCGCGGGGCTCGGCAACGTCTACCGCTGCGAGCTGTGTTTTCTGCGGGGGGTGCTGCCGACCCGACCGGTCGGCGAGGTGAATGACCTGCCGAGAATGGTCGCGCTCGCGAAGAAGCTGATCGAAGCCAACAAGGACCGCACCGAACGCACCACCACCGGAAAGCTCCGGGGAGACACGGACTGGGTCTACGGCCGGGCCGGGAAACCCTGCCTTCGCTGCGGCACCAGGATCCTGAAGGGCACGCTGGGCAACAACCCGCTCCAGCTCAGGGAAACGTTCTGGTGCCCGAGTTGCCAGTCGTGACCAGACGACGCTAGGAGGGCTCGGCCTCGCCGGGCGCCTCGTCGACGATTCCCACAAAGCGGCTCCCGATGCCATCGACCTCGCGCCGCACCAGCCCCGCTGCCACGGCCTGCAATTCGTCGGGATGATGGTCGGCACACGTCATCCAGGTGAACGCCGGCCACCACTTCTTGGGGCGGGCCGCTTCGGTGAATCCACAGATGTCGCAGGTCAGCTGCACCCACACGGGCTTCTTGCCGGTGCGGTTCGCCCACGACTGGGCCAGCCACGCCGGTGGGTCGGCTCGCAGGGCGTCGAGCTGCTGCTCAGACATCCGGGTCGGAAGGTCATGGCGCCGGGCCATCTCCAGCGGAATGTCGAGCCGCAATGCAGCCTCTCGACGCGAGATCATCGTCATGGGGTTACCTCAGTGATTAGGGTGCGCGATCGGCGGCTGGCCGCCCGTACCGCGCCCATACTGGCGACGACGACGAGCACCATCGCGAGCAGGTCGAGTACGGTCAGCTGCTGACCGAGGATGAGAAGGCCCGCGAGCGCGGCGAGCACCGGCGCGAGGCTCAACAGAATCGAGAAGGTCGCGGCCGGAAGCCGACGCAGGGCGAGCAGTTCAAGGCCGTAGGGAATCGTCGACGACAGCACGGCGACGGCAAGCCCCAGCAGCAGGATTTGCGGGTGGATGATCGTAGCCCCGGCGGTCACGGTGCCGAACGGCACCACCACGAGCGCAGCCATGGTCATGGCGATCGCGAGCCCGTCCAGCCGCTCGAACCGTTGTCCGGTGCGCGCAGACATCAGGATGTACGCCACCCAGAGCGCGCCAGCCCCCGCCGCGAACAGCACGCCGATCGGGTCGAGCGAGTCGAATCCGCCCCTGCCCAGAATCGCGACGCCCGCAAACGCCAGCACCGCCCACAGCCAGCTCGATGCCCGGCGGCTGACGACCACAGACAGAATTAGCGGCCCCAGCACCTCGATGGTGACGGTCACCCCGAGAGGCAGCCTCGCGAGGGCCTCGTAGAAGAGCACGTTCATACCGGCGAGCGACAGCCCAAACGCCAGCACCGTCATCCAGTCTGCGCGTGAACGGCCGCGTAGGCGCGGTCGAAACACGAGCATCAGGATGGCGGCCGAGAAGGCGAGCCGCAGGCTCACCATGCCGACCGCACCAACCGAAGGGAACAACGTCACCGCAAAGGCGGCGCCGACCTCCTGGCAGATCAGGCCGGCAACAACAAGACCCGAAGCGCCAAGTGCGGGCGCGCCAGTTCGGGTGGATGAAACGGTACTCATGCCTCGACGTTGATCGAGGTTAGGCGGGAACGACGTCCTGTGGGGCGGGAGTCGCACTCGACAGCACGCCCAGAAGCAGCACCGCTGCTTCTTCATCCACGATGCCCTGGGCGAGCGCGAGCTCGGACACCAGGATCTGGCGCGCCTTCTCGAGCATGCGCTTTTCGCCCGCCGAGACGCCCTTCTCCTGGTCACGGCGCCACAGGTCCCTGACGACCTCGCTGACGCGGTAGACGCTTCCGCTGGCCATTTTTTCCTGGTTGGACTTGTAACGGCGCGACCAGTTGCTTGGCTCTTCGATGAATTCGTCGGTCAGCACCTTGTACACGGCGGTGACACCGTCAGCGTCGATGACATCGCGCACGCCTACGAGCTCAACGTTGTCGACGGGCAACTGGATGGTGAGCTCGCTGGTGTGCACGCGAAGCGTCATCAGCCGCGTTTCGACTCCCCGAATGGAACGCGTGTTGATCTCGGTGATGGTCACAGCGCCGTGGTGGGGGTAAACGAGGGTCTCGCCGATTTCGATCTTCATTGTTGTGTCGTTTCTTTTGTTGGGGATTCGAGAATCCAGTGGGGAAGCAGATCAACGAGCTGGCGAACCAGGTCGTCATCCGAAAGTTCTATTTGTCCGCGCATCCACGCACTGATGAGCGTCATCGCCCCGCCGGCGATAAAGGTGGAGACGAGTTTCGCGTCCACATCGTCCGGCACGGTGTCGAGGGTGATCACGGCGTGCATCAGGCGGGTCACATAGCTCTCGACGAGTGCGTCATAGGCGCTTCGAGTGTGTGGAGTTTGCAGCGCACTCGAATACAACGGAAAGTTGTCGACGATGTGGTCGATGAGCCGGCCGAACCCCAGTCGGGCTGCGGCACGACCCGGGATCATGTCGTCGCGGCGCCAGTCGACCCCTAGATCGCCGATCTCGTCGAACTGTCGACGCAAAACTTCTACGGCCAGTTCATCGAGGCTGCCGAAGTGGGCGTAGAAGGTGCTGCGGCTGATCCCTGCGGCACGCACGATATCGGCGACGGTCACGCGCGTGGGGCGATCAGAGAGCACCTGGCGCACGGCGGCAAAAACCAGCTGGCGGGTGTGCTCGGCACGCGGGTCTGTGCTGACGCTGCTGACGATACGGGAGGACTGGAACTCGTCGTCTCCAGTCGTTTGCATCAGATCATTCTATCACTTCTCGGACGGTTGTCCGAGAAGTATATTTGGGGCCCCTTGACCCCTGTGATGCTGCAGCGGCAAACCGGCGAAGTCGCAGGCTGTTCGTGACGACGAACACCGACGAGAACGCCATCGCCGCGCCGGCGAGCAGCGGGTTGAGCAAGCCGAGCATCGCGACCGGAATTGCGGCAACGTTGTACGCGAAAGCCCAGAACAGATTGCCCTTGATCACCGCCAGCGTGCGGCGGGACAGCCTGACCGCGTCGGCGACGACCAGCAGGTCGCCGCTGACGATGGTGATGTCGCTGGCGGCAATGGCCGCGTCGGTACCGGTGCCCATGGCGATGCCGAGGTCGGCCGCGGCGAGCGCCGCCGAGTCGTTCACGCCGTCGCCGACCATGGCGACAACGCGCCCGCGCGCCTGCAGGTCGCGGATGACGTCGAGCTTGCCCTGCGGCGTCACTCCGGCGTGCACCTCATCGATGCCAACCTCGTTCGCCACGACGCTGGCCGCTCCCTCGTTGTCTCCGGTCAGCAGCACCGTCCGAAGACCGAGCGCACGAAGGCGGCTGATCGCGAGGGGGCTGGTTGCCTTGACGGCATCCCGCACGGTCAGGATGCCGCGCAGCGCGCCATCCCAGGCAACAGCAATTACCGTCGACCCACGCGACTCTTCGGCCGCGATGTGCGCGAGGTCGTCGTCGCTGATAGCAACCGCCCACGACTCCGTCAGCCAACTCGCTTTACCTGCGAGCACGAGGTGGCCGTCCACGGTCGCCTGCACCCCACGGCCGGCATGGGAGGCGAAGGATTCCGCCTGCGCGATCTCGATTCCGGCTCCGCTGGCGTGGTCGGTGATCGCGCGAGCCACGGGATGTTCCGAGGGGTGCTCAACCGCCGCTGCCATCGCGAGCAGTGTCCGCTCGTCGTTGCCCGCCAAGGCCGTGACGGACTGCACGACCATGGTGCCGGTCGTGACGGTTCCTGTCTTGTCGAGCACGATGGTGTCGACGGTGCGGGTCTGTTCGAGCACCTGTGGCCCACGGATAATGATGCCGAGCTGCGATCCGCGCCCGGTGCCCACCATGAGTGCCGTCGGTGTCGCGAGTCCCAGCGCACAGGGGCACGCGATGATCAACGTCGCGACTGCTGCGGTGAAGGCCTGCTCGAGTGAGCCACCGGCGATGATCCAGCCGACGAAGGTCAGCACCGCCAGCCCAATGACGACGGGAACGAAGATCGCCGAGACCCGGTCGGCCAGCCGTTGCGCCTGAGCTTTTCCGTTCTGGGCGTCTTCAACCATTCGCGCGATGCGGGACAGTTCGGTGTCAGCACCGATGCGTGTGACCTCGACGATAAGCCGCCCACCGACGTTGACCGTGGCACCGACCACCCGATCGCCTGGCCCCACCTCGGCCGGCACCGATTCGCCCGTGAGCATGCTGAGGTCGACCGCAGATGCGCCGTCGACCACGAGGCCGTCGGTGGCGATCTTTTCGCCGGGACGAACGACGAAGGTGTCTCCGACGACGAGGGATGCCACGGCCACCCGGGACTCGACGCCGTCGCGCACGATCGTGGTGTCTTTTGCCCCCAACTGCAGCAACGCGCGCAGCGCCGCCCCGGACTGCTTCTTCGCTCGAGCCTCCATGTATCGTCCGGCGAGGATGAAGACCGTCACGGCCGCCGCGACCTCGAGGTAGATTTCGCTGGCGCCAGACTCGGGATGCGCGAACAGGCTGAACGTCATGTGCATCCCCGGCACGCCCGCCATGCCGAAAAATAGCGCGTAGAGCGACCAGCCGAAGGCAGCGAGTACGCCGACGCTGATGAGGGTATCCATGGTGGTCGCGCCGTGGCGCAGGTTTATTGCTGCAGCACGGTGGAAGGGCCACGCCCCCCACGCGACCACGGGGGCCGAGAGCGTGAGCGCGAGCCATTGCCAGTTCGTAAACTGCAGCAGCGGGATCATCGACAGCAACACGACGGGCACCGTCAGGCTGGCGGAGATGATCAGTCGCCGCCGAAGTTCGGCGGTCTCGCCATCGATCGGCGCGACTTCGACGTCATCGTCCGGCACCACCGGTGCCGGTTCGACGGCGGTGTATCCGGTGGCTTCGATCGCGGCGATGAGGGTCGCCGCGTCGACGCCGTCCGCCGTGACGCGGGCCTTCTCGGTGGCGTAGTTGACCGTGGCCGTGACTCCGTCGAGGCGGTTGAGCTTGCGTTCGATTCGTGTCGCACACGACGCGCAGGTCATACCCCCGATCGTGAGATCGATGTCAGTCACTCTCGCCTCTATTCCGCGACGAGCGAATAGCCGGCCTCGATGACGGCGTCGCGAACCTGCTCTGGGGGCAGCGCGCGATCACTGACGACCGAGACCCGGGATGCCCCGCCGACCTGCAGGTCGACGCTGACGCTCTCGACTCCCTCGATCGCCGACACCTCCTCGGTGACGCTCGCCACGCAGTGGCTGCAGGTCATCCCTTCGACCAGGAAATCTTCGTTGGTTTTTGCTTCACTCATGCTGTGCCTCCTCAGGCTTATGACCGCACGAGGCGGCCGATGGCGGCCGATGCTTCACGGATCTTCTCATCGGCAACGGCACCGCCTTCGCGCGCGGCTTCAGCAACGCAGTGGGCCAGGTGATCTTCGAGCAGCGCGAGGGCGACGGTCTCCAGCGCCTTGGTTGCCGCAGAGACCTGGGTGAGCACGTCGATGCAGTACGTGTCTTCGTCGACCATGCGATGGATGCCGCGCACCTGTCCTTCGGCGCGTCGAAGCCTCTTCAGTAGATCCTCTTTATTGCTGGAGTATCCGACCATTGTCGAGCCCTTCTCTCATACCCCTATGGGGTATCCATTCTAGTACGTGCGGGATTTCTCGGAGAGCAGGGCCTCGGCGCTGACCTCGGCGCGCAGGTCGAGGCGCCGCAGCAGTTGCGCATTGAGGGCGACGACGACGGTCGATGCCGACATGAGCAGCGCCCCGACCGCCATCGGCATGATGAAGCCGATCGGCGCGAGCACTCCGGCCGCAAGCGGCACCGAGATCAGGTTGTAGCCCGCCGCCCACCACAGGTTTTGCTTCATCTTCCCGTAGCTTCTGCGTGACAGCTCGATGACGGACAGCACCGACCTGGGGTCGTCGCTGACCAGGATGACGCCGGCCGACGCGATGGCGACGTCGGTTCCGGCGCCGATCGCGATGCCGACATCGGCCTGCGCGAGGGCTGGCGCGTCGTTGACGCCGTCGCCGACCATGGCGACCTTTCGCCCCTCCGACTGCAGTTCGATGACTTTTGCGGCCTTGTCTTCCGGGTGCACCCCGGCAAAGACCCTGTCGATGCCGAGCTCTGCGGCGACAGACTGCGCCACGGCCTCGGCGTCTCCGGTGATCATGACCACCTGGATGCCCAGCTCGTGGAGTGCGTCGATCGCCTGTCGCGACTCCGGACGGATCTCGTCGGCCAGCCCGAAGGCGCCGATCACCTCGCCGTCACGCAGCACGTGCAGGATGATCGCCCCGTCGCGCTCCCAGGCCGAGCTCTCGGCCAGCGGTGCGGCGTCGTGGGAGCTCAACATTCCGGGCCCGCCGACGCTGACACTGTGGCCGTCGACCGTGCCCGTGACACCCAGCGCCGGAGACGCCCTGAAGTCGGATGCGCGGGGAACGATCAGGCTCCGCGCCTCCGCCGCGGCGACGATTGCTTTGGCTATGGGATGCTCGCTGTCACTTTCCACGGACGCCGCCATGGCCAGCAGGTCTTCCTCAGACACACCCTCGGCGACGGCGATACTCGACACGATCGGCTCCCCCTTGGTCAGGGTTCCCGTCTTGTCGAAAAGCACCGAACTTACGGTGCGCATGCCCTCGAGCGCGAGCCGATCCTTCACGAGCACCCCGGCCTTAGCCGCGCGCTCGGTGGCGATGGACACGACCAGCGGAATCGCCAGCCCCAGAGCGTGGGGACACGCGATGACGAGCACTGTGATCGTGCGGATGATCGCGTCTTCCGGGGATCCGAAGATCGTCCACACCACGGCGGTGATGGCGGCGGCTCCGAGCGCGAACCAGAAGAGCCAGGCCGCGGCAGTATCTGCCAGCCGCTGGGCGCGAGAGGTCGAGGCCTGGGCTTCACTGACGAGACGCTGGATGCCAGCAAGCGCCGTGTCGTCGCCGACGGCCGTCACGCGTACCCGCAGTGCGCTGTCGGTGGCGACGGTTCCGGCTACGACATGGTCCCCGACTCCGCGGCTCACGGCCCTGGACTCGCCGGTGATCATCGACTCGTCGACCTCGGCGACTCCCTCAATGACGTCGCCGTCGGCCGGCACCCTGCCGCCGGGACGCACCACGACCACGTCGCCAACGACGAGGTCTGCGGGGGCGACCGTGACGGTGGTGTCGCCGTCGACCCGCTCAGCCTCATCCGGAAGCAGGGCGGCAAGTGACTCGAGAGCCGTCGATGTCTGCGCAAGCGACCGCATCTCGATCCAGTGCCCGAGCAGCATGATGACGATGAGCAGCGCGAGCTCCCACCAGAAGTTGAGCTGGTGATCGAGCAGGCCGAGGCTGGAACCCCAGGATGCGAGAAACGCGACGGTGATGGCCAGCGAAATGAGCAGCATCATGCCCGGCTTGCGGGTCTTCAGCTCTGAGACGGCTCCGGTGAGGAAGGGGCGACCGCCCCACACGTACATGACGGTACCGAGCACGGGCGAGATCCAGGCGATGAACGGCAGGTCAGGCAGCGGATAGTTCAGGATCATCGACATCATGTCGTTGAACACGACGACGGGCACGCCGATGATCAGCATGATCCAGAACAGACGTCGGAATTGGGCGACGTGATCACCGTGCCCGCCGTGGCCGGAGTGATCCATGCCGCCCTTGGCCATTTCGCTGTGGTCGGCCATCTCATCAGCGGCCATCGTGTCGTGACTGTGTTCGCTCATGTCAGCGAGTGTATACCCCCTAGGGGTATATGTGAAGTAGTGGCGGAAAGAATTTCCCCGGAATGTTCCTCACCGGCTGCGTGTTGTCGGATGGGCAACCAACGGAAAGAATGTGCACATGGATCTCAAAAACCTCGACCTCACCGACCGCCGCGGAATCGTCACGGGCGCGGGGCAGGGCATCGGCCGCGCACTCGCCCTCGAATTCGGGCGCCGGGGAGGTCACCTACTGCTCGTCGGTCGCAAACTCGACACCCTCACCGAGACGGCCAGCCTCGTAGCCAACGCCGGCGGCACCACGGAGATCCTGGTCGAAGACCTGACCCAGCCCGGAGCCGTCGACCGGGTCACGGAGGCCGTCGCCGCCTGGAGCACCGTCGATCTTCTCGTCAACAACGCCGGCAACGTGCGCGCTGGGCGGCTGGAGCTGACGACCGATGCCGATGTGCACTCGATGATCGATTTGAACCTGACCGCCCCGATCCTGCTGACCAAGGCCCTGCTGCCGGCGCTCCGACAGAGCGGCACCGAGCGCGGCAGCATCGTGCTGAACATCGCCAGCGGAATCGCACTGGTTGGCATGCCGTTCTACTCGGTGTACGCGGCAACGAAGGGCGGCCTTGCGCAGTTCGGTGAGGCGCTGCGACGCGAACTGATCGGAACCGGCGTTCACGTCGCCACCGTATATCCGGGCGCCACAGACACCGCGATGATGTCGTCTCAGAATGCCGGCGCTGATCTGGGGTGGGCTCGTCGGTCGCTCGAGGATGTCATCACCGACCTGATCGCCGCGCTGCAGTCTGGCGAACACGAGATCAACACGGCACCCGAGAGTCGCCGCGCAATGCAGCAGCTCAACCTCACCGACCCGCTGGCCGTCGATGACGCACTCGCGCCCAACCTGGAGGCGCTCGAGCTTGCGGTGAGAGACCACCGCAGCATCTGAGGCTCGGACGCCCTAGCGGTGGATGTCGATGATCGTGCCGAGTTGCAGCGCGAGGGCACGTTCGGCCACGAAGCTCGCCACCGCGACGTCTGCCGCGCTGAAGCCGACGCTCTTGAACACCGCGAGCCGGCCGTCGTTCCCGGTCACCGCTTCGTCGCCCAGGAGCGTGCCCAACTCCATGACATCGCCGCGGTCCACACCGCAGGAATCGATCGCGTTGGCGATGTCACCAGCCGTATCGACGGCACCCGCGATGGTGTCGACGACGATCCGGTCGGCCCGCGCCACCGTGATGGGATCAATCTCAGACTGCTCCCTGGAGTGGCTGCCCATCCCGCACACAAGTGCGGCGTCGGTGACCCAGGCATCCTGAATCACCGGCTGGGAGGCGTTGGTCGCCGTGACGACGACCTCGGCTCCGTCGCAGGCCCCGGCGGCGGTCGAGGCAGCACGTACCTCGATACGCCGGTCCGGGTAGGTTTCGGCGAGTTCGAGACCGACGTCCCTCGCCAAGGTCGTGCGAGCCGTTTCGTTGCGCGAGTAGAAGCTGATCCTGGTGATCCCGGGAAGCGCGAAAACCAGGGCGAGAGCCTGGCTGCGCGCGTGGCGGCCCGTCCCGATCACGGCGAGGGTGCTGCTGGACGCCGGAGCCAGCCTTGCCGCGGCCAGCCCGGTGATCGCGCCGGTGCGGAGCTCTGTGATGAGGGACCCGTCCATGATGACCTCCTCCCTCGTCGCCGAGTCCACGACGTGGATCACGGCGGCCGTCTCCGGCAAGGGGGCCATCGCATCGTGGAACGTAAACCACGTCTTGACACCGAACTGGGAGGTGCCGACCACACCGGGCATCACGAGGAACTCACCGTGTCCCTGATCGAGTGTCAGCACGCTGCGCGCCGGTCGCTGCGTCCGGTTTTCGACGTGAGCTATTGCCGCCGATTTCGTCGCGGCAAAAACATCTTCCATGGAGAGGATGCCGCCAACTTCGGTTGCCGTGAGAATTCTCATGCTGTGAGCTCCGCTACCAAGTCGCCCACGGTCTCTATTGTGAAGTCCGGCGCCGCAAAGTAGCTGGGGTACACCGCTCCGGTTCGGTTCAGCCATGCGGTTCGCAGCCCTGCTTCGGAGGCTCCGTGAATGTCCCATGGGTGCACTGCAACCAGCAGCATGTCGCCTGGCCGCGTTCCGCAAGTGTCTGCCGCGTACTGATATGCCGAGCGAACCGGCTTCCACGCCGGGGCATCCTCGACCGTCAGAAGAGCCTCGAAGTGCTCGCGGATCCCTGCGGCGCTGAACATCGCCTGGGCCAGTTGCGCAGAGCCGTTCGTCAGGGTCACGAGGCGGAGGCCAGCATCCTTCAAGGATCGAACTCCGTCGGCGACGTCCGGATGCAGTGCCAGCTGACCCATCCCGTCCATAACGTGGGCCACCGCAGCGTCAACGTCGCGATTCAGCGCCACCCCGCGAAGCACGTCCCGCAGAACCTCGGAGCCGACGACCCCGAATTGTGCGTCGCCGCCCGCAGCGGCAAGCGCGAAACCGTCCCGAAGGAGCGCCGCAAACCAGACTCGAGCCAGATGCTCGGGAGCTCCAACTTCGACGAACCTCGACGCCATGGGCGACATGTCTGAGAGGGTTTCGTTGACATCGAACACGATCACTGCGGGCATGATCACCGTGCCACGTAGACAGTGTTCGATGAGACGCCGCCGGTGACCGGGTTGTCGAAGTCGACCACGTGCGCCTGTGACTCGGCAAACACGAGACGCATCGTGGCCATGAAGTCTTCGTCGGGCGGGTCATCCGACCACAGCGCGAACACCCCCGAATCCTTGAGGTGGCGGGCGAGCGCCCACAGTCCGCCCTCGGTGTACAGATCCGCGTGGCTGGGGTCCAGCTGGTGCCGGGGCGAGTGATCCACATCCAGCAGGATGGCGTCGTAGCGCGCTTCGGGCGATTCGGGTTCGCCGCGCATGACCTCGAAGAAGTCGTCGAGTACGAGCCTCGTTCGTGGATCGCTCGTTAGCGCCTCAGACACCGGGAGGAGCCCGCGCTCGTGCCAGTCGATGACGGCGGGCATCGTGTCGATGACGGTCATGGCGCTCACCCTGGGATCGCGCAGCGCCGCGATGGCGGTGTAGCCGAGGCCCAATCCCCCGACGAGCACCTGGAGTTCATCGCCGACCGCGACGGCGAGCCCGAGCGAGGCGAGTTCTTCCTCCGCGACCGTGAACAGGCTCGACATCAAAAACTCTTCCCCGAGTTTCACCTCGAAGATTTCCACCCGCAACTCCGCGTCAGTGCGGCGGCGAAGAGTGAGGTCGCCCATCGGCGTGCTCTGCCAGTCGAGCTCCTCGAAGCGGCGGATCACCGGTGACCCTTATTGGTCGTGGGCGTGCGTGAAGAATGAATGGGCATGTCGCCCATTGTCCGCCTATCCGGGTTGCGTGAAGACCATCGGTTACAGTGAGCAGATGCAGGGGCACAGCAGCACGATCAGGGATTTTGCGGGAAGCGCAGGGGTTTCCTGCAACTGACCACGGCGCACGTTTTGCTCGTCACGCATGTCGTCATCCGCGACTCTGTCGCGCGACCACGGGGGTTAGGCAACGACCTCGCCTCGCTACCTCAGGAGGTACCAGCATGAGAGCTTTGATCGCGAGCGGCACGGGTCGATACGCCGACCCCTGGCATCCGTTTCCTCGCACCAGTCCGATCCTCGCGGCAGCACTCGAAGACCGGGGTTTCATCGTTCAGATCGACGACGATGTCGACCACGCGATGCGGTCGCTCGATGACGTCGATCTCCTGGTCGTCAACGCAGGCGATCCCTGGCGTAACGACCCGGGCAGCCAGCCACCGGCGACGTCCATTGAGGGTCTCCGGGCAGCGCTCGAGCGCGGAATCGGCGTGCTCGCCATGCACTGCGCCGTGGCATCCCTTCGCGACTATCCAGAGTGGGCGCCGGCGATCGGTGCGATGTGGGTGCCGACTCTCTCGTCGCATCCGCCTGCCGATGACGCGCACGTTCAGGGGCTGACGATGCCAGACGGCACTCCCGTGGCCGGATTCGAGCTCTTCGACGAACGCTATTGCGGATTGCAGTTTCTCGGGCGGAGCGTCGTCGTTGCCGAACACGAAGGGCTCGTCGCAACGGAACCAACTGCCTGGGTGCGCCATTTTGACGCGTCCCGAGTCGCCGTAGACGTGCTGGGGCATGACGAGCGGGCTTATGCCTCCCCCGGTCATCTCGCGCTGATCGGGCAGCTTGCGAGCTGGGCGGCGCAGCCCCGATGACCGAATTGCGGAAAACAAGCGTGCCCAGCGGCAAGCGATTTCCATAGGCGATACGCTGGATTAGCTCGACCACCTATCGGAAGGAGCGCATCGACATGGAGCGTCGACCAGCGCGTCTGAGTGACGTTGCGCATCGGGCCGGTGTCTCTGTCGCGACGGCATCGCGCGCGCTGAATGGAAGCGCCCGGTCTGTCAAAGAAAGCAACCGCGCCGTAGTGCTCGCTGCCGCCGACGAACTCGGATACACGGCGAATGTTGCGGCCCAGGCGGTTGCTCGGGGTCGCCATCGCGGCGTAACCCTTCTGGTCAAGTCGATGCCGAACGATTACGCGAACCCGATGGTCGTCGGAGTTGTCGAGGCCGCACGTCGCGCGGGAATCCGAATCACCCTCGTCGTCGTCGGCGAAAAATCTGCAGACCTCGTGCGCGAAGTGCATGCCGCACGCGCGCAACGCGCCGAAATCCTCATGACTATCGGTGGGCGCACTATCGACGACCGCGGAATTCCGGATCTTGTCGCTGCGCTCCAGCAATACGAGGCAGAGGGCGGCCGGGTAGTCATGATCACGCAGGCTGGCCTCCCCTTCGACACCGTGTCATACGACAATCAAGCGGGCGCCCACGATCTGGCGGTTGAGCTGCTGGCACTCGGCTACGAGCACTTTGCGATTCTCGCCGGATACGCCGACGGGATGACGCAGCTGGACCGGACCCGGGGATTCGTCGAGGGTCTTGCCGAGGGGGGAGTCACGCTGGGAGTGGATCGCATCATCACCGGCGAATTCACCCGGGATGGCGCGTACGCAGCCACCGGCGATCTGCTGCGCCGAGGCATCAAGCTCGACGCGATCTTCGCCGTCAACGATGCGATGGCGCTCGGAGTGCTCACCTTTTTGCGTGATTCGGGCGAGCGGGGAAAGGGCATTGCCGTCGCAGGGTTCGACGACATCGCGTCTCTGCGCGATATCACCCCGGGATTGACGACCGTTCATCTCCCGTGGGACGCGGTTGCGACGGAAGCGTTGCGGCTCGCTCAGTCAGACCGAGCCGCCACGCCACGTCACAGCATCATCGGCGCTCACGTGGTCATTCGCGAAAGCACTCCCCCGCGACGCTGACGATCGACCCGTCAGCGGGCATCCACGCGGAGGAGGGCGCTCGACAACTCGGACGCCACGAATTCACCCATCCGCCGCAGCTCGGTTCCCATCGAGCCGGCAACGTGCGGGGTGATGATGACGTTGGGGCAGTCCCACAACGGCGAATCCCTGGGCAACGGCTCGAACGGATCGGTTACGTCAAGGATCGCGTCGATACGGCCGGAAACGAGCTCGCGCTCGAGAGCGGGATGGTCGACAACGCCTCCCCGAGCGGTGTTGAGAAGAGTTGAACCGGGCGCCATCAGCGCCAGCTCGCGAGCGCCGATCATTCCGGTCGTCTCGGCGTTGAGGGGAGCGTGGAGCGAGACCACATCACTCGTGGCGAGAAGTTCGTCAAGCGAGACCTGCTCCACCCCGAGCGCTGCCGCGTCATCCGCAGTCAAATATGGGTCGAAAACGACGACGCGGAGGGAAAAGGGCTTGAGGAGGCCAACCAGATTCCGGCCTATCTGCGACGCACCCACAAGTCCGACAGTCTGCCCGTAGTTTCCCGCGTTCGGAAAGACGAGTTCCCTGTCTATGTGAGTCCGGTGCTCGCGGTAGTGCCGTTCAGCCCGGAACACCTGCTTGCAGGCCAGCAGGATCATGGCGAGCGAATATTCGGCGACCGGAATTGCGTTCAGGGCTCCAGCGCTGACGACACTGATCGTGCTCCGCGCCGCGGCGGTGATGAAGTACTCGGTTGCACCCCCGGCGTGGATGATCGCTCGCAGACGGGGAAGCGACGCAACTATCTCGTCGGTGAGCTTTGGGGCTCCCCAGCCCGTGACAAGCACATCCACATTCTCAAGCTGAGCGAGCGCTCGGTCATCCCATTGGGTAACGATGGGCGACACGGCCCGGCCCGGCACACCGGCGAGCATCTCGAGACCTTCTCCGAAGAGCATTTCGGCCAGGTGCTGGGAGCCGATGAGGATCCCATATGACGCCCCGGCCGCCGGCGACTCGTGTTCTTGTGGTCCATGCTGCTGGAATGCGGCGCCGCGCGTGGTGGTCATCCTTTCAACCCCGAGCTGGCGAGGCCCTCAACGAAGTACCGCTGGGCGAGGATGAAGAGCACGATCATGGGCACGGTCGCGAGCGTGGCACCTGCCATCAGGTAGTTCCACTGCACGTTAAGTTCGTCTTGCGAGAAGATCGCCAGTCCGAGCTGCAGCGGACGCAGATCGGGCGATCGCGTCGCGATGAGCGGCCAGATGAACGAGTTCCACGACGCTTCGATCTGGAATACCCCGATGGTCACGAGCGCAGGCTTGACGAGCGGGAGCATGATGCGCACGAAGATCCCGTATTCGCTGACGCCGTCGATTCGCGCCGCTTCCGCGAGCTCATCCGGGAGCGTTGTGAAGAACTGGCGCGACAGGAAGATGAACAGCGGACCCATCGACAGCGGGATGATGAGCCCCCACCAGGAGTCGAGCCAACCGCTTCCGCCCTGGCCGAAGATGTCGTTGCCGCCGAACAACGGGATCTGCTTGACCACCAGAAACAGCGGAACAATGACCACCTGAAACGGCACCATCAGAAGGGCGATGACGTACCACATGACGTACTTCTTGCCCCGGATGGGAAGTTTGGCGAGGGCATACCCAGCAGCGGTGGCGAAGGTCAACGTCAGGGCTGTCTGTCCGACCGCCAAAATGAAACTGTTTCGGAAGTAGTCGAGAAACGGCGCAGCAGACATCGCGTCGCCGTAGTTCTCCCAGTGCAGCTCCGTGGGCAACCAGGAGAAGCTGTTCACTTCCGCCGGTGACTTAAGCGATGTCAGCACCATCCAAAGGAACGGCACGACCATCGCGAACGCCGCGATCGAGAGCACAAGATAGAACAGCACCCTGCGAGTGATCCGGCCGGCCGACCGGCCGTCGGTAGAGGTATTGCGAATGACCTCAGTTGTCATCGGACTTGCTCCTTTGCAGCCGGAGGCCCGCGGCGATGAACACCGCGATGAGGATAAACATGAAGACGGATTCCGCGGACGCATAGCCCAGGTGGAGCCCGGAGAAGGCGTTCTGATAGACGTCGTAGACAAGCACGCGGGTGGAGTTCGCGGGCCCGCCCTGTGTCGTGACATAGACGAGGTCGAAAACCTGGAACGAACCGATGATCGACGTGACGAACACGAAGAAGTGTGCCGGTCCGAGCGACGGCCACGTCACGTTCCAGAAGATCTGCCACTTGTTTGCGCCGTCCAGGCGTGCCGCCTCGACGAGCACGGGATTCACTCCCTGCAGAGCCGCGAGATAGATCACCATCTTCGCGCCGAGTCCCTGCCAGATACCGATCATGGCCAGGCTCGGCAGCGAGGTGTCTGGGGAGTCCAGCCATCGTGAGGGGGGCATCCCGAAGAGGCCAAGGATCTCGTTCGCGAGACCAACGTTCGGGTTGAGGATCCAGAGCCAGACCGTGGCGACCGAGACCGTTGCCGTGACAACGGGGATGTAGAACATGACCCGAAACGTGCTTCTGGCCCTGATCGGCATGTTGAGCGCCAGCGCGACAATCAACGCCAGCGCCATGGCGAGCGGCACGACCATGAGTGTGTACACGATCGTGTTGACGACGGAAACATGGAAGTCCGAGTCAGCGAACAGTTCGAGGTAGTTGTCGATACCGATGAACTTCGGCGCTGCGAAGAAGCCGTAGTCGGTGAAGCTGAGGGCGAAGGCAAGAATGAGCGGGAGCCCGAGGAACAGTGAGATGTTCAGCAGCGCTGGCCCCATCAGAATCCAGGCAGCTCGCCGCTGCGCCCGGATCATCCCGTTTGCGGGCCGTTTTTTCGTGCTCAGTGGCGGCTTGTCGGCCTTGGGTGCCGGCGACTGCACCTCGGTGCTCAACGTCATCGTCGGAGCCTCTCTGTCATGTCATCCGATTCAGTGGAGCGGGGTCGGGCTTGCCGACCCCGCCACACTGCGGTCAAGGACTACTTGGATTTTTCGGCAAGGCCCTTCAGGATGTCCGCGGAGGACCCCTGACCGAGCAATGCCTTGTCGAGCTCCGTGTTGAAGGAGTCTCGCAGGTCGAGCCAGTTGGCCGCCCCACCCTCGAAGACGACGAACTGCAGGTTGTCGTAGACGAAGGCACTCGCGGGGTTGGACTGAACGATTTCTGAATCCCCGGCACCCGATGCAGCGGGAACGGCGAAGTTCAGCTCGGACATGCTGGCCACGGCCTCAGGAGTTGCGAGGGCCTGAATGAAGCCCCATGCCGCGTCGGCCAGCTTGCTGCCGGCTCCGATCGATGCCACCTGTCCGCCGGAGAACATTGCCTGGTCTGAGTCCTCCAGGTTGAAGAACTCCAGATCGTCGCAAAGCTCCTGTGTCACTGCCGCGCAGTCGATGTAGCCGCCGGTGAAACCGATGGCGGCCTCGCCGGTGAGCAGCAGAGGTGCGCCCGACGCAGACTTCTGGCCGAACTCCTCCACCTTCGACACGTTGATCATGTCCGACATCCAGTCAAGCGCCTCAGCACCTTCGGCTCCGTCGAATCCGGGCTCGCCATCCTCGTACAGGTCGCGTCCGAGCGCACCGAGCACCGAGACATAGGCCTGGCGGTAGTTGCTTGCCGCTGCCCAGAAGTCGAAGCCAGCGCGGGTGATCTTGCCGCTGTCGTCTTGCACGGTCAGCTTTTCCGCCGCGGCGGTGAGCTCCGCGAGGGTCGACGGCGGTGAATCAGGGTCAAGTCCGGCAGCCTCGAACGCTGCGCGGCTGTATGCCATGGGCTTCGCTCCCATGATCAGCGGGTATGCGTAAACAGCTCCCTCGTACGTCACGGCGGGAACAATCGCGGGGACGGCGTCTTCGCTCAGCGACTTGTCGGTGACGCCGAACTGCTCGAGGTCAAGGTATGCGCCCTGAGACGCGAATGGCGGAACCCAGCCAACGCCGGTCACCAGGATGTCGTAGGGCTTGCCGCCGGCGAGCGAGGTCGAAATCTTCTCGTTCAGGTTGCCGAAGGTGGCGAAGTCTGGCTCGACCGTCACCCCGGGGTACTCCTCGTTGAACGTGGCGACTACTGCATCCCACGCGGCGGTGCCTTCATTGCTTGCGGGGAAGCTGGGGATGAGAACCCGCAGCGTTCCTGTCATGTCTGCAGGATCTTCGGAGGGTGCGGCTGCACCGCCTCCGTCGCTTCCTGAACATCCTGTGATGGCCAGTGCTATCGCACCGATGGCCGCGATTGCGGAAATGGACCTTGAGCGCCTCTTCACGAGAACCTCCTTGTAACTTCGTGGGGAATGCAATCTCCACACCATACGGAAAGCGCATACCAAGAGTCAACCCTCGTTGCCATTTCGGGATGTAAGACTTGTCCCATGCCCCAACAATCCGCCCCTCGGGGTTCCGGCCCCAGGCTCACCTTGCTGGGCGCTCTCACGGTGTCAGGTGACGTGATCATCCTTTCCCTGGGATGGCTCGTACTGACCCTCGGGCTGGTCACCGCCGGCCCAGCTTCCGCCGCCGCGATTGATGCACGCGCCGCCATTGGCCTTGAGGGCCCGTCCCGCCCGATTCGCACGCTGCTGAGCGGTACCGCGAAGCACTTCTCAACGTTGTGGTCGATCGGTCCGATTGCACTCCTGATCGGCCTATTTGCGTGGATTGGCACGGCATTTTGGCTCAGTGTTCCCCCGCCAGCCGGGGTCGCGATGCTGGCAGTGGTGCTCTGTGTCACAGCCGTGTTGACGCTTGTTATTCTGGCAATCCCGAGTGCGGCATCGCCCGGGCAAACCTTGCGCGCAACGGTGATCAGGGCGGCTCGACTCGTCGCAGCGCGCCCCTTCTTCAGCGTTCTGGCCCTCGCCACCATCGGTGCGGGGGTGCTTGTCGCCACCTACATTCCCACCATCGGGATCGTCGCGATCGGTGCACTGCTTGTCGAGACCACCTGGCGGGCGTGGGGTGCCACCGCGAGGGTGCGGGATTGAACGGCAAACGCTTTCTCTATTTGCCAGAACATGGCATTCTGGGAGCATCCCGATGATTAAGAGCGCCCTGTGCCGGCGCCGTCCCGGGAAAGGAGCAACGTGGCCACCCGCCCCAACATCATCCAGATCGTCGTCGACGATATGGGTTCCGGCGACCTGTCGAGCGTCAACGGCGGCCTGTCGTCGACGCCCGTGCTTGACCAGCTCGCGGCGGACGGGGTGTCGCTCTCGCAGCACTACTCGGGATCCCCGGTGTGCGCGCCGGCCCGAGCCGCGCTGCTGACGGGGCGGTACCCCCACCGCACCGGTGTTATCGACACGATGGAGGCACGCGGGCTTGATCGACTCGCGGTCGGTGAACGGACGCAAGCAGACGAGTTGTCCGAGCTCGGATACGCGACAGGTCTCGTGGGGAAATGGCACAACGGCGCCTTCGATCCTGCCTTCCACCCGACGCACCGCGGATTCACCGAGTTTGTCGGATTTCAGGGCGGATGGCAGGACTACTGGGATTGGCGCATCGAGAAGGGCGGAGCGCGCATGAGCGGTGACGGCCGACATCTGACAGACGTTTTCACCGCGGAGGCGCTGGATTTTGTCAGACGAAACGCTGGCGAGCCGTTCTATTTGCACCTTGCGTACAACGCACCCCACTTCCCACTGCAGGCACCGGCGGAACTCGTGGAGAGGTTCCACCGAAACGAGGTCGTGTCGCGAGCGGTAGCAACGATCTACGCGATGCTCGCGATGGTCGACGACGGCGTTGGCGCCCTGCTCCAGCTGCTGGACGACTTGGGCATCGCCGACAACACGATTGTGATGTTCACCAGCGACAACGGTCCTGACTTCCACGGTGAGGGCGAAGAGTCCACGCACCGTTTCAACAGTGGGCTACGCGGCTCCAAGACTGTCGTCTTCGAGGGTGGAATCAAGGTACCGATGATGGTGCGCTGGCCCGACGGTCTACCTGGCCGCTCCACCCACGACGGTCTTGTGCACTTCGTCGATTGGATGCCGACGCTGATCGATGCGGCCGGTGGACGCCGCACGATCCCCAGGCTCGATGGCGCGAGCCGGCTCGCCGCGCTCCGGGGCGAACGAGACGAGCCTTCGACACGCTTCTGGCAGTGGACGCGCTACACCCCGCTCGCCGAATCCAACTCCGCGATGCGTGACGGCGATTGGAAGCTCGTCTGGCCTGCCTGGGAGCGAACACTGGACGCGCTGCAGAGCGATCTTGATCGCGACGCCGAGATCAAAGTGACTGAACCGCAGGACATCGACGTCGGCCCGATCCCCCTCTTCAGTGCGCCGGCGACATCCACACCGTTGCTCTTCAACCTGCGCTCTGATCCGCACGAGACAATCGATCTCGCGGACGCTCAGCCCGGCCGTGTGCGGTCGATGTCGAACGCGCTACATGCCTGGTTCAACGATGTGGAAGGTACCCGGCTCGATCGTTTGCAAGCGTCCTCAGCGCCCTGACGGCATCGGCCGTCTGGCGTGCATCACACGGGGTACTGCACGACCAGCATCGTGTGGCCGGTTGCAAACGATACTTCGCACCTGACGTACCCGTCGGCGTAGGTGAAGGGCACGGCGTCGCCCTCGAGTGGTCGCGTGACGGCACTCGGGGCACGATCCGACCGTAGCTCGACGACGAGCTCAACAACCGGTATCGGCTCGAGCACTGTCTCCACGTCTGACATCGCGCGACGTGACGGAAGGAAGCTGATGAGGTGCAGCAGCGCCGAATCCGGCGCACTGTGCAGGGCAACCTCGAGGTGGCTCGGACCCGCCAGCCGCACGGCGGGAGTCGGCATGATCGTGCGGATGGCCGCGGCCGCGAGATCGGCGTACTCGGGCACGCCGAGGCGCCCATACGCCTCGAGCACGGGGAACAGTGAGGTCGCCACAGCGTGGTGAACCAGCATTGCCGGATGCTCGGTCGCGGCACCTGCGGGCGTGTACTCATGGCCGCTGAACGACTGCGCAGTCCTGTCGAAGAATGGCTCGGTGACGGTCGCGAGAACGAGTGCGTCCGGGTGTGGTTGCATCCGACGGATCGACCCAGGGGTGACAAAGTCGAAGTCGGGAAGCCCCGTGTGTTGCGGCACGGGACGGAAGAACTCACGCTCGAACGCGGGTGCGTCAATCGGACGCAACCCCTGAACGTCGGCAACCCAATCTTCGTCGCCCGCCAGAATGCCCGAGAAAAACACCGAGCCCCCACCCGCGATGAACCTCTCAAGCTCCAGGCGCATAGCGGGATCGAGCACAACTCCGGAGAGGATGACGACCGCCCTGTAGTCAGTCAGGTCATGACCGGGAGCCACGAAATCGAAACTCAGCCCCATCGAGGTGAGAAGCCGAAGCGCGCCGAGCTCTCCTGCGCCAGGGGCGTCGACATCGTGAACGTCCGCTCCCGAAGGAACGGGCCGGATGACGCCCACCTCGACGACGCGCTGGTACCCCTTCGCGACATCCTGAACCTTCTCGACATAGGCGAACGGCCCCGTGAGCCGATCGGTGACCGCCGGATGAGAGCGACCAGAAGCGGGAAGCGAGTCGCCGATGCAGATCCCCATGCCGAGCGAGACCATCTGCAGCGCCTCATACACGAGTGCGGCTTCCGGGTGCAGGCTGGCGCTGTCTCCCCAGCTGCCGAAGAAGCGGCCGGTCATGCCCAGCGCGCGGGGCTGAATGGGCAGAACGTTGCGTGCGACATAGGGGGCATACGTGTAGCCCCAGCCGCCGGTCGGCAACGCCTCGACCTCGTCGTGGGTGCAGAACTCCTTCTCGGCGGCGAGGTGCAGTCGCGGCCGGGAGTTGAAGAACACGGAGCGCGGAGTGCCATCGCGCCCGGTGCCTTGCACCAGGTCGCGGTAGCGCGCCATGTACTCGTGCGACACTCCCTGCGCAGCGGTAGCGCGATCCGCCTCCCGGTCGGGATCGAGTCCCATCGCCTGCGCTGTCGCGCGAAATGTCGATGAGAACCCTGGCTGGTCGAAGCAGATGTCGTAGAAGAATCCATCGGCATCGGGGAACCGCTCGAGAACATCGGTGATCTGCTCGGCAAGGTAGTCACGGTAAGGGCTTGTCATGTCGAGGATGTGCCAGCCGGGGACCCCGTGAGAATCCACCCGGACGGGGTTGCGGCGCTCGTCGACGGCGACCCACTCGGGGTGGAGTGCGGCGGCATGCTCGTCGAACAGCACGCTCAGGTACAGCGGACTGCGGATGCCCTTGCCGCGCAGCGCCTCGACCTGTTCCCGCAAGAGGTCAAGCTCCCCTAGGCCGGGATGCCGCTCGGCGCGGTCGGTGTCGTAGTAGAGCTGGCCGTGATGGCACTTGGCAAAGAGAGTGACCGAGTCGACCCTCAGTGCTTCGAACCTGTCCGCGAACTCCGCCGCGTCGAACGCGGTGCCGATCGGTTGGATGAGAGGTGATGTGTGGAAGTCGAGATGGATGGATCGGCGGGCAAGGAACGGCTCAGGTGTGGTGATCGCGGTCACAGCGAAGACCTCGGCGTCCATCCGTTGGCGCCGAAGGCGGCCGCTGCGAATCGTTCGGCAATCAGTTCGTTGACATCGTCGGCCGGATGCAGGTTGTCGGGCATGGGCTGTCGGAGGTTGTCGGACGTGCCGTACAGGTCAGACCCGTCCAGGTATCCGATGTGCGGGTCGTGCCTGAAACGGTGAGCGACGATGTCAGCCAGTTCGCGGCGGATGACCTGCAGGCTGAGCTTTCCCGCAGCGACGTCATCGACACTCCCGGCCGATTCGAACCACGCGGTGTCGCCGCTTCCCGTGCGCACCGTCGGACCGGGCGTCGTCTCGACCGGCGGGCAGCACACGGGCGAGATGACCAGCAGCGGGGTGTCCGGATGACCGTCGCGAATGGTGTCGAGAAATCCGTGAACGGCACTTCGAAATGCTCGCAGGCGCATGACGTCGCCATTGACGACGTTGATGCCGAGCTTCACCGAGATGACGGCGGCGGGGGTGTCGCGGATGGTGCGCGCCGTCGACTGGTCGAGCATTGCGTTGCCGGCATACGACAGGTTGACCAGCTCGAGATCGCTGGCCTGCGCGACCATAGTCGGCCAGGTGCGGGTGGTTCTCGATGCGACGTACCCATGGCTGATCGAGCTGCCGTGATGCACCCATCGAGGCCGGCTCGGCGCGCTGGATGCCAGCACCGGCGCGTCCGCCCGAAATCCGCGCAACTCCACCTCGTCGGCATACGGCAACCACAACTCGTACTCCCGCTCCTGCCCATCGAGCGCGAAGTTTAGAATCGCCTCCCCGCCGGCGACCACCGCGCTCAGATTTCGATCGACGAGGACCAGCCGGGTCCCGATGTCTGAGGAAGCCGTGCTCACTACTTCGCCGTTCGCACAGATGTCGTAGGTCGCCATGGTCGGGGGCGCGTCGACGAAGTCCGCAAGTCTCGTACTCAACACCCGTAGCTCGATCTGCCGCGCCGCCGTGCGGAACGCGATGCGAATGCCAGCCGATTGACTCATCGTTGCGCGCATGAATTCATCGACGAACCGGTGGGCTGCGGGAGGCAGGTAGCGCCGGGGAAAAATGCCCCGTTCTGTGGGTTCGATCCACACTGCGCCCCGGATGGTCAGGGGTCCCCCGACGAGTGGGATGTCGACCAAACCGCTGGCCGCCCGGGTGGCGTCCGGGTGGATCGCGCCCGCCGGAGCCGTTGTCGTTGACGTTGACGTCATCGTCATCCCCTCAGTCAATTCCGGCCCGCGAGAAGGATGGCCGTAGCTGAGCAGCATACGCCATTGCGGAAAGCGGTTACCATGATGAAAAGCGATCGGAGACTCGTCATGGCCCCCACAGAACCCACCTCAGACCCCTCAATTCTGAGTGCCCACGTTGGCGGCGATGGAACCCCGTTTCGGCATCACTGGAACCTCGTCGCGGGTGCTGGCCGAGCAAATGAGGGACTTCGAGCAGACTGGCAGCGCCAGCTTCGTGAGGTTATCGAGGTGCAGGGCTTCAGGTACCTGCGCTTCCACGGCCTGTTCCACGACGACATGTTCGTCTATCGCGAGGATGAGTCCGGCCAGGTCGCTCCATCGTTCCAGTACATGGATGTGCTGTTCGACGCGCTGCTGGAAAGCGGCATCCGCCCGTTCGTCGAGTTTGGGTTCATGCCCAGCGAGATCGCTGTCCACACTGCCACCGGGTTCTGGTGGCGCGCCAACGGCAGTCCTCCCACCGACTTCGACAAATGGGAGCAGCTGGTTCTTCGCACAGTGGAACACTGGCGGGACCGCTACGGAATCGACGAGATCCGCACGTGGTACTTCGAAGTGTGGAACGAACCAAATCTTGCACCCTTCTTCCGCGGCACACGCGCGGAGTACCTCGAGATGTACAAGCGCGCCGCTCGCGCCGTCAAGAGCGTCGACACCGCGCTTCGCGTGGGCGGCCCTGCCACCAGCAACTTCGTGCCCGATGCCCGTTTCGATGGAGAAACCGAAGACACATCTCAGCACGCGATGGTGCTCGCAGCAGAAGACCTTTCGGCGCTCGAGTGGAAGCCCGTCTGGCTCGCCGAGTTCCTCGCGTTCACTGAACAGGAGAGCCTTCCGGTCGACTTCATTTCCGTGCATCCGTACCCGACTGATTGGGCTCTCGACGGGCACGGGCAGGGCGCGAAGCTGACCCGTGATGTCAACGCCACCGCGCGCGACCTCCGCCTGCTGCGCACGCTCGTCAACGAGAGCCACTACCCGGATGCTGAAATCCACCTCACCGAATGGTCGTCGTCGTCCAGCTCGCGAGACCACACGCACGACCATCTGCAGGCGGGGACGTTCGTGCTCAAGGCGAACCTTGACACCATCGGCCTCGTCGACTCGCTCGCATACTGGGCCTTCACTGACATTTTCGAGGAAGAGGGCGGAGGCCAGGAGCCATTCCATGGAGGCTTTGGGCTGCTTACCCACCACGGCATTCCGAAACCGACCTATCACGCCTACCGTTTTCTGGCCGAACTCGGTGACGAGCTGCTTGCCACGACCGACGTCGGGGCACTGACCCGCCGAAGCGAGGACGGAAAGCTCGTCGGAGCACTCTTTCACTACCCCGCCGAGGTAACGCTGACGGTTCCGGCATCGATCGATTCCCGCGACATCGCCAGGGCCACGCTCGCCACCGGCACCCCTCGAGCAGTTTCGGTGCGCATCGATGGGCTTGCCCCCGATGCCCGATTCCGCCTCGAGGTCGTCGATGAGTCGTCAGGGAACGCGATCGCTGCGTGGACGGACCGCGGGTCGCCCGCGAACCTCAGTCGCGCAGATCAGGCCGCGATCGACGAGAGCGCGCGCGCACTGCGCGTCGAGGAGTACGCGGCCTCGGAGGGCGCCCTCACACTCGACATAACCCTGCAGCCCTGGAGCTTTGCCTTGCTCACGCAGCTGTAGCCGCGGCTCTGCGCGCAGGTTCTCGCGCCCCCGACGATTTGCGGGAGACCGGTTGCGGGGCATCCAAGCTCATGGCATACTCTGGGAAAGCGTTTACCCGCATCCCGACTTCCCGTCTTAACGGACACAACCGAATGGATTGCACAATGGCAGAATCAGTTTCCCCAACGGTGGCGGCGACGTCGACCGGACCGCAGGTCCGCGAGATCGGCATCATCATGAACGGCGCAACGGGGCGCATGGGATACCGCCAGCACCTGATGCGCTCGATCCTCGCCATCCGCGATCAGGGCGGAATCGAGCTGTCCGACGGCACGAAGATCACCGTCAAGCCGATTCTCGTCGGGCGCAGCGAGGCGAAGCTTGCCGAGCTCGCCGCCCGGCACGGCATCGAGGATTACACGAGCGATCTGGACGCAGCGCTCGCCGACCCCCGCTGGGAGATCTACGCGGATTTCCTGGTGACGAAGGCGCGGTCGACCGCGCTGCGTAAGGCGATCGCGGCCGGCAAAACGATCTACACCGAGAAGCCCACCGCCGAGAACGTCGAGGAGGCGCTTGAACTTGCTCGTCTCGCGAAGGCTGCCGGGGTCAAGACCGGCGTCGTGCACGACAAGCTCTACCTTCCTGGGCTGCAGAAGCTCAAGCGCCTCATCGACTCGGGCTTCTTCGGCCGCATCCTGTCCGTTCGCGGAGAGTTCGGCTACTGGGTGTTCGAAGGCGACTGGCAGCCCGCCCAGCGTCCGAGCTGGAACTACCGCGCAGAAGATGGCGGCGGCATCATCGTCGACATGTTCCCGCACTGGAACTACGTGCTCGAGAACCTCTTCGGGAAGGTCAACTCTGTGTACGCACAGGCCTCGACCCATATCCCGACCCGTTGGGACGAGAATGGCGAGCCGTACACCGCCACTGCCGAAGACGCCGCGTACGGAATCTTCGAACTCGACGGAGACGTCGTCGCGCAGATCAACTCCTCCTGGACCGTCCGCGTCAATCGCGATGAGCTCGTCGAGTTCCACGTCGACGGCACACACGGCTCTGCCGTCGTCGGTCTGTTCGGCGCAAAGATCCAGAGCCGCAACGCGACGCCGAAGCCGGTTTGGAACCCCGACTTGGCAGACGACCACAACTACGACGGCGACTGGGCAGGGGTTCCGGTCAACGACGTTTTCCAGAACGGATTCCGCCAGCAGTGGGAGGAGTTCCTGGAGTCGTACGTGCTCGAGACGCCCTACGAGTTCGACCTGCTCGCCGGCGCGCGAGGTGTTCTGCTCGCCGAGGCCGGTCTGCAGTCAAGCCGCGAGGGTCGCAAGATCGAGCTTCCGTCGCTGACGCTGGACTGACCCCGGATGCCACACCTCACCCTCCTCGCGGCGTCCGGTGCGACAT
This sequence comes from Salinibacterium sp. G-O1, assembly GCF_030063305.1. GTDB lineage: Bacteria > Actinomycetota > Actinomycetes > Actinomycetales > Microbacteriaceae > Rhodoglobus. Next base: position 478,310 of record NZ_JASISV010000001.1, on the reverse strand, counting down.
CGACCGTCGACCTCGCCGACTCCCCCGGGTACTCCAAGCCCGACGCCCCGCTGCGCAGTCGCGTTGCCTATGCGGCTGCCCACGTGGTGCCGAAAATTCACGCAGACAACACTCCCGGCCAGCCCGCCGATATCGACTGGGATGCCACGCTGGCGTTCCGTCGCGCAGTGTACTCGTGGGGCCTCGGTGTGGCCGATGCGATGGACACGGCTCAGCGCAATATGGGGCTGGATGCTGCCGCAACGCGTGAACTGATTGCTCGCTCTGCCCAGACCGCGCGCGAGGAGGGCGGCTCGGTCGTGGTCGGGGTCAACACCGACCACCTCGACGCCGAGGTCGTCTCGCTGAACGAGGTGATCGACGCCTACAAGGAGCAGCTCCACTTCACCGAGGAACAGGGCGCCGGCCCCGTTCTCATGGCCAGCCGTCACCTCGCCCGCGCGGCCCAGTCTGCGGACGACTACCGAAGGGTGTATCGCGAGGTGCTGGCAGCAGCAACGACGCCGGTCGTGCTGCACTGGCTCGGCCCCGCCTTCGACCCGATGCTCACCGGCTACTTCGGCAGTGCCGACTGGAGCGAGGCAGCGACTGTGCTGCTCGACGTCATCCAGGAGAACCCCGGCAAGGTCGCCGGCGTGAAGATGAGCCTGCTGGATGCCGCATCCGAAGTGTCGGTGCGTGAACGCCTCCCGGAGGGCGTTCGTATGTTCACCGGCGACGACTTCAACTACGTCGGCTTGATCGGCGGGGCGGATGTTCCGGATGCTCCTCAGCCGGAGCGCGACCCGCGCAGCCCGAGGCAGCACTCCGACGCGTTGCTCGGTGCATTCGCGGCCATCACGCCGGTCGCATCGGCCGCGGTCCAGGCGTTGGATGCCGGCGACTCTGCCCGATACCTCGAGATCCTCGCCCCGACCGAAGCACTCAGCCGCCAGATTTTCGCGGCGCCTACCTTCTATTACAAGACCGGCGTTGCGTTCCTCGCGTGGCTGAACGGGCATCAGAGCGCGTTCCAGATGGTGGGCGGATTGCACTCGGCGCGCAGCCTTCCGCATCTGTCACGCATTGTGGAGCTCGCGAACGCCGCGAACGCCCTCGAACAGCCAGAATTGGCCGCGCACCGATGGCATGGGATGCTGCGCCTGAACGGAGTCGACGCGTGAGCGCCCCGGATCCGCGCCTGTCGATCAACCAGGCCACCATCAAACACGCCGACCTCGCCACAGCGCTGCAGGTCACGCGCGCTGGCGGAGTCCAGGCGATCGGCCTCTGGCGCGAGCCCGTGCAGGAGGTGGGCCTCGCCACGGCATCAGCGATGCTGACGGATTCGGGGCTGCGGTTCACCACCCTGTGCCGCGGCGGCTTTTTCACGATGCCTGAGGGCGCCGCGCGCCGCGCATCGATCGATGACAACCGCGTCGCCATCGAGGAGACCGCAGCCCTCGCGAGCGCAGGGGCCGAAGGATCGACCGCGGTTTTGGTGCTGGTCGCCGGGGGGCTGCCCGACGGTTCACGCGATCTGATCGGTGCCCGCGAGCGCGTGCGCGATGCTCTGGGCGAGCTGGCTCCGGGTGCCGCGGCGGCGGGTGTCACGCTCGCGATCGAGCCGCTACATCCGATGTTCGCGTCGGACCGCGCGGTCGTCTCGACGCTCGGTCAGGCACTGGACATGGCCGCCGACTTCGATCCGGCAGTTGTCGGGGTGGCCGTCGACACATTTCACATCTGGTGGGATCCGGATGTTCTCGGCCAGATTGCCCGAGCGGGTGAGGAGGGGCGCATCGCGACGTATCAGGTCTGCGACTGGAAGACGCCGCTGCCCGTCGACGTGCTGCTCTCGCGTCATTACCCCGGCGAGGGAATCATCGATTTTGACACCCTGACGCGAGCGGTGATCGACACCGGTTACGACCGGGACATCGAGGTGGAGATCTTCAACGCCGACGTGTGGGCCACCGAGCCGGGCGAGACCATCCGACGCACGGCGACGAGCTTCGGCGCGACAGTCTCGCCGCACCTCGCCCGTCCGTAGTATTGCGGGGATGACCGATATCACCGCCGACCCCGGCCGCGATCGCCCTCGTAGCGCGTCGCCCACGCTGCACGACGTAGCGCGCCACGCCGGAGTCTCGCTGGCAACCGCGTCCCGGGTGCTCAACGGCTCGACCCGCAAGGTCGCCGAGTCGTACGGCGACCGCGTGCGGAGCTCCGCGGAGCTGCTCGGATACAGCGCGAACCTGTCAGCCCAGGCCACCGCCAAGGGAACCTCCGCCATCATTGCGCTGCTCGTTGCCGACATCGCGGACCCCTATTTCGGTCTGCTCGCCTCCGGCGTCGCGCACGGTGCTGACGAGGCCGGACTTGTCGTCACGATTGCCATCACCGAGCGGGACGCTGAGCGGGAGATCCGGCTGGTCCGAGCGTTGCGCGGTCAGCGACCGCGCGGCCTCATCCTCGCGGCATCACGCCGAGCCGAGACGACCGACCCCCGCCTGAAACATGAGCTGGATGCCCTGACCGCCGGAGGGGGACGCATTGTCACTGTCGGCCCCGGCGGAGGCGACTTCCCCGCCGTGCTCATCGACAACCGCGGCGGAGCGCGAGCGCTGGGGGTCGCGTTGGCCGCCCGCGGATATCGCTCGGCGATCGTTCTCGGTGCACTGGAGGGCGTGCGCACGTCCGACGACCGCATCGAAGGGTTCAGCGAGGGCTTCCGGTCGGGCGGCGGCGACATCAGCCGGGTGATTCGCGGAGGGTTCGACCGTGAGGGTGGAACGAGCGCAATGGATGAGGCGCTCGCCGGAGGCGTCGCGCCCGGCGCCGTCGTCTTCGGCATCAGCGATGTCATCGCGCTCGGCGCGGTGTCAGCCATCCGAAAAGCCGGACGTGAGGTCGGTGCCGATATCGCGGTAGCCGGGTTCGACGATATTCCTACGGGAAAGGATGTCACTCCCGCGCTCACGACCGTGCACGTGCCGCTGACTCAGGTCGGGCACGAAGCGCTCCGAGCGGTGCTCGACGACTCGTGGGTTTCCGGGGAGACGATCATCCTCGAGGTGTTGTTGCGCGAAAGCACTCCACAACGCTGACGTCGTCGCGACCCACACTCCGTTAGAAATACTACAAAGCACACCCCGGGGATGCGCCGAATCCCGAGATTTAACCCCATCTTGGCGGACTTTGTGTAGTATTACTACCAAATGAGCCAGGAGGACGAATGACGGAGTCCATTGACGCCCCCACCCTGTTGCGGGTTCACGCCGAAGGAAAGCTCACGGGCAGCACTCGGTCGTACCGCAAGACGCTCGGCGACATGGGCGGTGTTTACCGTGACTCCGCGGCCTATGCTCATGCCCTCGACACTCAGGGTGCCGAGCACCTCGTGTACTCCGTAGACGAACAGCGCTACAACTCCGGCCCCGGCTCGCTCATCGTCGGCACGAGCTGCGTTCTTCCCGGACGCTACGGGGACGAATTCGCCGTCACGCGCGGGCACCTCCACGAAGTCTCCGACCGGGCTGAGCTCTACTACTGCCTGTCTGGCACCGGGGTCATGCTGCTCGAGACCGTCGACGGTCGCAGTGAGGCTGTCCCACTCTCGCCGGGAGATGCCGTGAACGTGCCCGGCGAATGGATTCACCGCAGCGTCAACACGGGAGATGTGCCGTTCGTCACCCTGTTCTGCTACGCCGCGGACGCTGGCCAGAACTACGAGATCATCGCCGACGCCAACGGCATGCGAGACCTCATCGTCACGGATGGCGACGGCTGGACGACACGCTCAAACCCCGATCACACCGGTTACCAACTGACAGGAACAAAATGAACGACGCATTCCTCACGCTCGCGAAACTTGGAGTCGTCCCCGTGGTGGAGATCGCCGACGCCTCCACTGCCGTCGCCCTCGCCGACGCCCTGACGGCCGGAGGCCTGCCCGCCCTTGAGGTGACCCTGCGCACCCCCGCAGCGCTGGACGCGATCCGCGCCATCGCTGAGGCGCGACCGGATGTACTCGTCGGAGCTGGCACCCTGCTCGACGCCGGCATGCTCGACCAGGCCGTCGCCGCGGGCGCGCGCTTCCTGGTCTCACCCGGGCTCACTCCTTCTCTCGGCGACGCTGCCCGCGCATCCGGTCTTCCCTTCATCCCCGGAGCGGTCACCGCCTCCGAGGCCATGGCTGCCATTGATGCCGGATTCAACGTGCTCAAGTTCTTCCCCGCGGCCGCCTCGGGAGGCCCCGCAGCCATCTCGGCTCTGGCAGCACCACTCGGCGGCGCCGGCGTGAGGTTCATGCCGACCGGCGGGATCCGCGCCAACACCCTTCAGGACTATCTGGACATCCCCGCGGTCATCGCGGTCGGTGGCACGTGGATCGCCGACACCGCATCGATCAACTCCCAGGATTGGGACGGGATCACTGCTCGCGCGAGAGCCCTCACCAACAATGACCACTCATGACGCCGCGCACGTTCACCGCAGACACCCTCGAGCCCGCAGCAGTACGCACCTTCTATTTCATCGGTGTCTCGACCGGTTCCTCATCCATACGCACGGTGTTCCCGCGCTGGGCCGAGCACCTCGGCCTGGGAGAGGTGGAACTTGTCGGCATCGACCTGCCGATTCACGCTCCCGCTGAGCAGTATCGCGCGGTCGTGCAGTTCATCGCCGGCGACCCGCTGAGCCTTGGCGCCCTGGTGACAACTCACAAGATGGACCTGTACGCGGCGGCATCCGACCTGTTCGACGAGATCGACCCCCTCGCGTCTCTCATGACCGAAGTAAGCGCCCTGTCGAAGCGGAATGGTGGCCTTCGAGCGTCGGCCAAGGATCCATTCTCATCCGGGCTCGCCCTCGATTCCTTCATCGCCCCCGAGCTGTGGGCGACACCGCGTGAACTCTTCATCATGGGCGCCGGCGGATCGGCGATCGCAATGGACTGGCACCTCAGCCGGCCGGAGCGCGCCGCCAGGCCGACCGCCGTCATCGTCACCAACCGCAGCGCAGACCGGCTCGACATCCTGCGGCGGGTTCACGAGACTACAGCTTCCGACGTTCCACTCACGACCGTTGCGGTGGCCACCGCCGCGGAAAACGATCGGATCCTCGCGGGCCTGTCCGCGGGCGCCGTCGTGGTTAATGCAACGGGGCTGGGCAAGGATGCACCGGGCTCGCCCCTGAGCAACGCCGCCTCATTCCCGCGCGAGTCGTACGCCTGGGATCTCAACTATCGCGGTGATCTCGTGTTCCTCGACCAGGCTCGCGCCCACGCCGCGGAGCGGGTCATCACCGTGGTCGACGGCTGGGAGTACTTCATCCACGGCTGGACCCAGGTGATCGCCGAGGTCTTCGACATCGAGATCCCCACCTCCGGAGCTGGCTTCGACGAGCTCTCGCGCCTCGCCGGCGGAACGCGCGCCTGACATGACCGGGCGCGTGCTCATCACCCCCCGGTCACTGACGGCGGCAGGCCATCTCAACACGGCTGAGCTCCGACCCCTCACGGAGGCGGGCTACGAGCTCGTTGCCGGCCCCGCCGGGGTCGCCCCCGTGCTCTCTGACCTCGAACGCCTTCCCCGCGACATCGTGGGTTGGCTTGCGGGGGTCGAGAGGATCGGGGCGGCTGAGCTCGACCTGTTCCCCGACCTGCGCGTCATCAGCCGCAATGGTGCTGGCTCGGACACAGTCAACCTCGATGCGGCCGCAGCCCGCGGCGTCGAGGTTCTGACGGCCCGTGGAGCAAACGCTCGCGGCGTGGCGGAGCTTGCCCTCGCCCATCTGCTGGGGGGAATCCGTGGAATTGCCTCATCGCATGAGGCGCTGCGCAACGGTCGCTGGAGCCGGACTCTCGGGCGGGAGTTCCCCGACCTCACGATCGGCGTCGTCGGTTACGGCGCCATCGGCCGCCTCGTCGCCGAGTTCTGTCTTGCTCTGGGCGCGCAGGTGTTGGTGAGCGACCCCTTCGCCACAGTCGGCGACGGACCCGCTCGGCAGGTCTCACTGGCAGAACTGTTCGCTTCGTCTGACGCGATCACGTTGCACAGCCCACCAGCTCCCGACGGATCGGCACTCGTCGACGCGGCGTTGCTCGCCACGATGCCATCCGGTTCCACTCTGGTGAACACCGCGAGGTGGGGCCTTGTCGATCCCGGCGCGGCCCTTGCGGCCCTGAACAGCGGGCAACTCGGTGCATACGCGGTCGATGCGTTCGCCGAAGAGCCGCCCGTCGCGCATCCACTGTTGAGCCATCCGAATGTCACTCTCACCGCCCACCTGGGCGCGTATACCGACGCAAGCACTCGCCGTGCTGTCGAGTTCGCGGTAGCCAACCTTCTGGTTACTCTTGCTTCGGGGTCGACTACAGCCCACTGAGGAGCTAACGCCATGGCCCACGACCCCGGAATTCCGCTCATCGAGCACCTCGCTGCCCGCCTGCCGGAGCTTCGACGTTCCGAGCGCAAGGTCGCCGAGCTCGTCGCCAGCGATCCGGCATTCGTCGTCAACGCGACAATGGCCGCCGTCGCGGACGCCGCAGGGGTCACCGACCCGACCGTCATGCGGTTCGCCACGGCGCTGGGATTCGACGGTTTCCAGCAGTTCCGCCTGGCGCTGGCACAGAGCCTCGCGCTGGGAATGCCGGCGACCCTGTCGACGATCTCGCCCAGAGATTCCGCCGGCGAGCTCTCGACGAAGGTGTTCGATCACACGATCAGCAGCCTCGATCGCGCCCGCCGCGCCCTCGATCCGGAGCAGATCGAACGCTCAGTTGTCGCGATTCTGGCCGCAAACTCCGTGACGTTCCTGGGCTTGGGCGCGTCGGCCATCATCGCGGCAGATGCCGCCCAGAAGTCACCCCATTTCGGTGTCCCGTGCCTCGCACCCGGGGATCCTCACCAGCAGTTCATGGCGGCTGCCGTTTCCGGGCCTGGGCATGTTTTCGTGGCGATCTCCAATACCGGAGAGACCTCGTCAATTCTCGACATAGCGACAGCCGCCAAGGGCGCTGGAGCCACGGTGATCTGCATCACCGGGGAGGCCGACAGCTCCCTGGTCGGGATAGTCGACATCCCGATCATCGTGCGAACGTTCGAGGACACGGATACCCTCACGCCATCGGTGAGCCGACTGGCAGGTTTGGTGGTCGTCGACATCCTTGCCACAGCGGTGTCGCTGCGCCGTGGCAGCGCTCATGCGGCGCGGCTCGCCAGCATGAAAGAACAGCTCGCATCATTCCGACGCAGCCGCGTCGAGTAACCGAGCGCGAAAAAGGGCCCGATTTCCACCACAGAATCGGGCCCTTCGTCTGCGCTGACGGAAAGAAGGAACGCGAAGGGCCGTCAGCGCGCCTATCGCTTCTTGTGTAGTGCTGCTACAGAATATCAGAGAAAATCGACCAAGTGGGCACTCGAAAGCGGATATTTACGCGGGTTTCGTAGTGACGCTACTTCTACTCGGCAAAGTTCACGGGCAACACGATGGTTAACGATATATCGTTAAGTATCGCCGAGCGCGTTTGGGTGCTGGCGCAAAGGAGGACGTCATGAGCAATTCATCTATGGGTGGCGGGTTCACCGGACACCGCGGCGGGGCGGGCGACAGCTGGCCAGGCGGCGCCGTATGGGAAGCAATGGAGCAGTTGCGCGGTCAATTCGAGAAGAAAGTCGGCCCGAGAATGGGTCGAGGCGACGTGCGCGCCGCGGTACTCGCATTGCTGGCAGAGAAGCCGATGCACGGCTATCAAATCATTCACGAGATCGACGAACGCAGCAGCGGCGCGTGGAAGCCAAGCCCAGGCTCGGTCTACCCCACGCTTCAGTTGCTGGCCGACGAGGGTCTCATCGTTGCCGAGGAATCAAACGGTCGAAAGACCTACTCCCTTACGGAGGAGGGACGACAGGTGGCAGGCGCTGCGGCCGACACCAAAGCGCCATGGGACACGCAGGGCGCTCGCGAAAGCGGGCGGACTGGAGCGCTGACCAAGGCCGGCTTCGAGCTCGCCCAGGCAGCGACGCAGGTCGGGCGATCCGGGAGTGCTGAGCAGGTGAAGCAGGCTGTTGGCGTGCTCGAAGACGCTCGCCGTAAGCTCTACACCATCCTCGCGCAGGACTAAACGGGTGCCGGCAGCGCCGCTGCATCAGGGAGATTAGATGACCGAGACCCGCGCCATGCGCGCCCGCTACCGCAAGATTTTGCGATTCGCGGCACGTTACCTGGCTCAGGCGTGGTGGTTCGAGCTTTTCCTTCCCCGGTTTGGTCTCGCCGGGTTCGTGGCACGAGGTCGGCCGGCACGCCTGCAACACATCGCGCGCAGATTTCATGTGCTCGCTGTCGATCTGGGCGGTCTGATGATCAAGGTTGGCCAGTTCATGTCGTCCCGGCTCGACGTGCTGCCGCCCGAGATCACTAAAGAACTCGAGGGGCTGCAGGATGAGGTTCCCGCCGTCCCGTTTGATGAGATTCGGGTGTTCGCCGAAGCCGAGCTCGGGGTGCCGCTCGAGCGCGCCTTCTCCTTCGTCGACCCCGTACCTCTCGCTGCGGCATCCCTCGGCCAGGCTCATCGCGCCCGGCTGTCGAATATCGATGCGGAAGACACCGGACTGCGCGACGTCGTGGTGAAGGTGCAGCGGCCGGGTATCGACAAGATCGTCGATGTGGACCTCATGGCGCTTCGCCGTGTCGCCCAGTGGCTCAGTCGGATTCGACTCGTCTCCAATCGCGTCGACATGCCGGCTCTCGTCGAGGAGTTCGCGGCCACGAGCCTCGAAGAGATCGACTACCTGCACGAGGCGGCCAGCGGCGAGCGATTCGGCCAGGACTTCGCCGACGACGACAGGGTCGGCGTACCCGAGCTGGTGTGGGAACGCACCACCCGGCGAGTGCTGACGTCGCAGGATGTCACGGCGATCAAGATCAATGACGTCGACGGCCTGCGGGCCGCCGGCATCGACCCGGTCGAGGTGGCCGCGGAGTTTGCCGCGGTGATGTTCGACCAACTGTTCTTCCACGGTTTCTTCCACGCAGATCCGCATCCCGGCAACATCTTCGTCACCCCTCTCGCCAACCCGGACGGTGCCGGTCGTTCCTGGAAGTTCACTTTCATCGACTTCGGGATGATGGGCGAGGTGCCGGAGGGGCTCCGGAAGGGCCTGAGAAACCTCCTCATCGCGGCGGCGTCCCGCGACGGCAAGGGTATGGTCGACGGCATCCGGGATGTTGGTGTGCTTCTCCCCTCAGCAGACACGGTCGAGCTCGAGCGAGCGATGACCACCGCCTTCGCCCGCTTCGGCGGCATGGGTTTCGCCGAGCTGCAGGAGGTCGACCCGCGCGAGTTCCGGGCGTTCGCCCTCGAATTCGGAGACCTGGTGCGCACGCAGCCGTTCCAGCTTCCCGAGAACTTCCTGCTGATCGTGCGCGCGATGTCGATGACCTCGGGCATGGCGAGCTCCCTCAATCCGGCCTTCAACATCTGGGACGCCGTCGAACCCTACTCCGCTCAGCTGATCCGCAGCGAGGGCGGAAAGCTGGTGCAGGATGCCGCGAAGAAGGTGGTGTCGATGGCGAGCATTCTCGCGCGACTGCCACAGCGCGTCGACGACCTCACGACCCGCATCGATGAGGGCAGGATCGCGGTGCAGACCCCCAAGCTCGACCGTCGGCTCGGAGCGCTCGAACGCCTCGGCCGACAGTTGATCTCGGCCATCCTCTTCGCCGCTCTGTTGATCGGCGGCATCGTACTTCGACCTCAGGATGCTGTCTTCGGGACGGTCATGATGGTCGCGTCGCTGCTCCCGCTGCTGCACGCGCTGTTTGCCGGGACCATCGCGCGCCGCGGACCCCTCTAACCGCTCTGGCGCGCCGACCACTCGGATCGAAGAATTGCGTGGATGCCGGTATCGCTCCACTCGCCCTTCAGCCACATGTGTTCCCGAAAGTGCGCCTCCTCCCGCATCCCCAGCCGGCCACACAGCGCGACTGACGCGATATTGCGAGGGTCTAGTTCTGCGTACACGCGATTGAGTCCAAGGGTTGTAAAGGCATAGGCCAGCATCGCTGCGGCCGCCTCGGTGGCGTATCCCTTGCCCTCGAAGCCCGGGTGGAGGGTCCAACCAATCTCGGCCGTGACGTCGTCGACGCTCGTCAACTTGAAATAGGTGTGTCCGATTACTCTCCCGGCCTCCGGGTCGTCGGTCGTGAATTCCATGGCGAGCTGCAGGTCGTCACCCGGCACCGCGAGCCGGCCCATCGTTGACCACTCCTCGATCTTCAGTGCCACCGTCTCGCGCGAGCGCGGTTCGTGCAGCAGGAATCGACACACGTCCGGGTTCGACATGTAGGCGTGCACGTCGTCGACATCGCCGGAGGTCATCGCTCTCAGGAGCAACCGCGGCGTGCTGATGGCAGCAAACTCGTGTGCCCGGTAGTGGGGTGCCCGTCGAGGTGTCATGTTCGCCCTTCGAGGAGGTGTCTGCGCCTGAGGTCTGCGGTCGGGTCCGGGGTCTGCGACCCCGCCTACCGAGGCGAGCCTAGCGCCGCGTGTCGGCTCCGGCCCGATCCTCGCCTGCCGTGAGCGCAATTGCAACTGAGGGGTTGCGGTAGCCGATTCTTTGTGCAACCATGTGATTGCACAGAGAAAACGTGACGAAAGGGAACGAACACCATGCGCACGACCAATAACGAAGCATCCGTCATCGACACGACCGCGCTTACGGTACGCCGCACCATCACTATTGCTGCCCCCATCGACTCGGTGTGGTCTGCCGTCACCGTGCCTGAACACATCTCTCAATGGTTCGGCCGCGTTGAACTGAGCCCCGTCAGCATTTGCGCAACCGGAACCATCACGTGGCCGGAGCGCGCACCGCTAGCCCTGCGCATCGAGGCCCTGGACGCGCCACGGATGATCGCGTACCGCTGGTGCGGCGACGGACAACGCGAGGTCACGCCTCAACAAATGGATGAAGAACACTCGACGGTCTTCACCTTCACCCTCGAAGAGTACGAGGGTGGCACCCGGCTCACAGTCGTAGAGACCGGCTTCGATACGGCCTCAGATCCCATTGCCGACATGGAAGACCACCGCGGCGGCTGGGACGCGGAGCTCGACAAGCTCGTCGCGCTGTTGGAGCGCACCTCCTGATGACCGCGATGCTGGTGCCGGTGTTCGCCGCGCTCGGGGACGAGACCCGCTGGAGCATCCTCGCGGCTCTGGGCGAAGGGGATGCGTCGGCCTCGGCGCTCGCCGATCGCCTGCCGGTCTCACGGCAGGCGATCGCGAAGCATCTTGGCGTGCTGCAGCAGGTCGGCCTTGTGGAGTCGGTGCGCGTGGGGCGGGAGCTGCGCTTCCGTGCCGTCGGGGCGGAACTCAGCGTGACGGCACGAAAGCTTGACGCCATTGGTGCCGAGTGGGACCGTCGACTTTCGGCGATCAAGGCGATCGCCGAAAGCCTCCCGCGTCTCGAGGTCGAGTAATCGGCACCCTCCTGCTTGCCCGTTCGACCCAGCCATAAGACTGACTCGAATCCCGTACTTCTGCCCCATGTGCTGCGCCCGCTGCCGCGCCAGTCTGAGAAGGTGACTACTCAACAGACTTCGGCCCCGGCATCCCGGCGCCCACGCCTCAAAGGGCGCCCCATCTGGCTCGTCCCCACCGGCCTCATTCTGCTGAGCCTTGTGCCCGTGATCGCCGGCGCCTTCCGGCTCACCGAACTGACGGTCGGGGCCGAGGTCACGGACACCAATGCCCGGTTCTTCAACTCGCCTGTCCCAGTGGTCGCGCACGTTGTCGCCGCCACAATCTACCTGCTGCTCGGAGCCTTCCAGTTCGTGCCGCAACTGCGGCGCGGCCGCCCCAGCTGGCATCGTGTCTCCGGGCGCATCCTCGCTCCAGCGGGCGTCATCACGGGCCTCTCCGGGATGTGGATGGCCGTGTTCTACCCGCGTCCCGAATACGACACGATAGTCCGCGTGGGCTTTGCCGCCCTGATGGTCATGAGCATCCTGCTGGGCCTCCGCGCGGTCCTGCGGCGCGACATCCGCTCACACCGCGCCTGGATGATCCGCGGCTACGCCGTCGGAATCGGCGCCGGCACGCAGGTTCTCGTATTTCTCGCTTGGGTGCCCATCAGCGGGGGCGCACCCGTCGACGGCCCCACCGAGGTCGCCCTCCTGACCGCGGGCTGGATCATCAACCTCGCGATCGCCGAGATCGTGATTCGTCGGTCCGTAACATGAGGGGCATGATCGGGCTACTACGTTCGGCGTGGACCGCGCCCCCCGCGTATCCGGCGCCGCCGAAACGGGTCTGGCGCGACTGGTTGCTCGTCGCCGTGATCCCGCCGCTCGCCGTGATCGAGGCGATGCTGCGAAGCGACGTGCCGCAAATCGTGCCGGCGGCCGTCATCGCTATCGCCGGGGTACCGACGCTACTCTGGCGTCGCACCCGGCCGCTTCTCATGCTCGTGCTCGTGTTGGGAGCAATCGAGACGTTCCGGCTGGCGACCGGCGCCGACATCCAGCTCTACACCGTCGCTTACGTCTTGCTGCTCGTGTACGCGGTGTCGCGCTGGGGGTCGGGACGCTCGGTCGTCATCGGGCTGGCCATCATGCTCGCGTCCACCGCCGCGTCAACCCTGCTCGGACCGTTCGTGCTTGCCGACGCGATCAGCGGCTTCGGGATCGTGCTCTTTACGGTTACCGTCGGGCTGTTGTTCCGACTTAGGGCGGGTTCCCGGCTGCGGGAGCTTGATCGCGTGAAATCGCGTGAGCGCGAGGAACTGGCCCGCGATCTGCACGACACCGTCGCGCATCACGTCTCGGCGATCGCGATCCAGGCGCAGGCCGGCCTCGCGACCGTTGGCACCAATCCCGATGCCGCGACCGCCGCGCTCAGGGTTATCGAAGCCGAGGCATCACGCACGCTGGCCGAGATGCGCTCCATGGTGCGCGTTCTGCGCAGCGACGACTCGGTGGATCTTGCACCGGCCGCCACGATCGCCGACCTTTGGCAGCTGGTGGGCGGCGAGAGTGCGGTTCCGGCCGTCGCCGTTCATATCAGCGGCGATGTCGACGGCCTGCCAGCTCCGGTCGCGGCTGCCGTGTACCGGATCGCTCAGGAGTCCGTCACCAATGCCCGCAGACACGCGCGCGGCGCGACCCGCATTGATGTTCACGTCGCGGCTGATGCCGAAAGCGTGCGCCTGACCGTGCACGACGACGGGGCGACTGGAATGGCCGCGCCTGCCGGCTACGGAATCGCGGGGATGACCGAGCGCGCCGAGCTTCTGGGCGGCACGTGCAGTGCAGGTCGCGACCCCGAGGGTGGCTGGACCGTCGCCGCCAACCTCCCGCGCGCGGGAGCTGGCTCATGACGATCCGAGTGCTCGTCGCCGACGACCAGGAGCTGGTGCGAACCGGGCTGCGCACGATCCTCGACGCGCAGGATGGCATCGAGGTTGTCGGCGAGGCCGTCGACGGACAGGAAGCCGTGAGCCTCGCTCGGTCCTTGCGTCCCGACGTGTGTCTCTTCGATATCCGGATGCCGCGAGTCGACGGCCTCGAGGCGACACGGCTCCTTGCTGGGCCCGGCGTCGAGAATCCGATGTCAGTCGTCGTGATCACAACATTCGACCTGGACGAATACGTGTACGCGGCCCTGCGCGCGGGCGCCCGCGGTTTCCTGCTCAAGGACGCGGGGTCGGCCCTGCTCGCTCAGGCGATCCGTGCCGCTGCCGACGGCGAGGCGCTCATCGCTCCGAAAGTCACTGTGCGGCTGCTTGAAGCGTTTGTTCATCAGGAGCAGCGGCTCCCGCTAGCTCCGGCTCAGCCGATCGAGCCCTTAACCTCCCGCGAAGAGGATGTACTCGCCACCGTGGCCCGCGGCCTCAGCAACCTCGAGATCGCGTCGGAGCTGCACATCACACTCAGCACCGTGAAGACACACCTCACGAGCCTCATGACAAAGCTCGGCGTGCGCAATCGCGTCGAGATCGCGATCTGGGCGCTCGGGCGCCGCCGAAACAACTGACGAAGGAGAGGCGACATGGTCACCCTGGCCATGAACGGATGGGCCGAACGACCGGGTAGCCCGTCCCGCACCACCCGGCTGAATATCTCGATCTGCACTTGACACCCTTGTTGGGAGAAACGATGAACCCGTCCGCCCGCATCGCTCGTCTTACCGGCGTTGCTTACCTCACCTTCCTCATCACCGGGCTGCTGAGCCAGCTCGTCATCCGCCCACAACTCGAAGTGATGGATGATCCGGTCGCGACACTTGCGAACATCCTGGAACGATCTGAAGTCGCTAACGCCGCCGTCGCGCTTGAACTGTTCTTGGTGCTCACTCAGGCCCTCGTTGCACTCGGGTTCTTTGCTCTGTTTCATCGGGAGCGCCCCGTCGCCGCATACGCTGTCGCCACATTTGGGGTAGCAAATAGCCTGGTTCTTCTCGCAAGCTCGGCGATGCTCTCCGCGGCCACTCACGGCGCGAGCACGGCAGCGCTTGCGCCCGCAGGCGACGCGGCCGCCGGCGTGGCACTACTGTTCTCAATCTACGACTCGCTCTGGGCCGCAGGGCCGGTGTTCTTCGGGCTGTGGCTGCTGCCCATGGGATGGTTCATGATTTCGACCCGGCGGATGCCCGTATCGCTCGGCTGGGTGCTCATCGTTGGCGGCGGCGGCTTCATCCTGAGCGCCCTCATCGGCGCAGCGCTCCCCGCGCTTCCGAGCATCATCAGGGACACGCTGCTCGTGCCTGCGACGGTCGGGGAACTGTGGACCATTGCCTACCTGCTCATCTGGGCAATCCGACCGGCACCGGCCACGCACGTGCCCACCATGCAGAGCGCGCGATAGCCGACAAGAAGACCCCGTCACACCTGACGGGGTCTTCTGAGATGCCACGAGTCGCTAGCCGCGAGCCGGCGGGCCTCCCATGCCGCCCTCCATGCTTGCGGCCGCGACTCCCGCCGTCACCGTTCCGGCGGTTTGTCCGTCGACGGTGACCGTATAGGTGGAGCCGTTGACCAGGGCTGCCGCGGAGAGCACGACCGACTGGAACGACTTCACCGAGGTGAACTCAGCGACCACCGTTCCGTCAGCGTCGAGCACCTGCACGCTCTGACCGGCCACGTAGGTCTGGTCGAGCGCGGCGCTCAACCAGCCCTGCGCCGACGTGTCGTCGGGCGAGGTTGCCATGCCGGTCGTGCCGACAGCCAGCACGGTGCCGCCATCCACGACGATGGTGCCGTTGGTGTCGAGAGCTCCCTCGCGGTCGCTCGATGAGCCGAACACTGTCGTCGTGCCGCCGGTGATCAGGGCCGAACCATTGGTGTCGAGACCGTCACCCTCCGCCTCGACCGTGAGCTCTCCGCCGGTGATCAAAACCAGGGCGCCATCATCGGCCTCGACGATTCCCCCGACGTCGGTGGTGGTGCTGGTTCCGCTGGTGGCGTTGATCCCGTCATCACTGGCATGAACGTCGAGGCTGCCGCCCTCGATGGTGATGTAATACGACTCGACTCCTTCGTAGGAGTTCAACACCGAGGTCGCGCCTCCCGAGACGACCAGGTCGACCTCCGCCTTGAGACCATCATCCGTCGCGTCGATGGTGGTCGATCCGCCGGTGATGACGAGGTCGGTGTGCGCCTGCACCCCGTCGTCGCCCGCGACCAGCGTGAGGGTGCCGCCCGCGATGTGGACGTACCCGCGCGTGGCATCCTCCTCGTTGTCTGACTTGAGAGCATCTCCGCCGGCGTTGACCGTCACGGTCCCGCCCTCGATGGTCAGCGAATCCTTGCCTCGGAGCCCGTCGTCCGCCGCGGTGACGGTGATCTCACCCGAGAGAACCATGAGGTCGTCGAGGCTCGTGATCCCGTCATTCGCGCCGCTGGTCACCTCAAGCGATCCGTCGCCGGAGATAGTCAGGTCTGCGTCACTGAACAGCGCCGCATTCGCCTCTTCGTCGGCACCAGTGGAGGAGAGGATGTTGCTCCCGCTGAGCGACACGGCGACGTCTTCGGCGTTCAGAACGGCGATCGCGGCACTGGTCGAACTGGAGATCTGTGCCCCGTCGAGCACGAGGGCAACGACCCCCTCCTGGTCGGTGTTCACGACGACCTGACCGTCGAGCGTTCCTGACAGCACGTAGGTGCCAGCCTCGGTGATCGTCACGGTGGTGCCGTCGACGGACACGCCGGCGCCGTCGGCCGTGGCGGATGTGCCGCTGAGCGCGATGCTCACCGCCCCCTCCATCGACCACTCGTCGTCGTTCACGGTCGTCGAATTCGCGTTAGCGGCGAGCACCGCCGTGGCGGCCGCGCCCAGCTCGACGGTCGACGCGACGGTGCTCTCTGCGACGGTGGCATCGGATGCGGTGCCCGTCGCGACGGTGGCCGAGCATCCGGCAAGAAGCATGCCGCCGATGAACAGCGTGCTGGCGACGGCGGTAAGGGTGAATTTCCTGCTCTTCATGATCAAGCTCCTGAGAAGTGGCGGCGCAACACTCGCGCCCATTTGTTGGATGGAAGGTCTGGTCTGATGGCGGCAAGTCCGGTTCCGAACTTGGAGATGTTGACGGGCCGGTGGCCCCACCGCCAGAGCAGCCGGTCGATTTCGGAGGTGCGCGAGCCCGACTTCGACTCGATGATCACGAGGTCGGGGCGATGCATGATCCGGCCGTCGCTGCCCTCCCAGCTGAGGTTGTTGTCGATCGTGGCGCGGCTGAGGCTCGACTCGATGAAAAGGGTCGTGCGGTCGTAGCGGGTGACCAGGGTCGGCACCAGCTCCAGCCCGGCCGGACTATCGATGCCGACAGACTCCAGGGCACTGTCGGCATAGTCCCTCGCTGAGCCCGTGAGCCGGTCGCGGTGCTCCAACTCGTGCTCGATCCGGTCTTTCACCGTCGTGCTGCGTGCGCCACGGGTCTTGACCTCCAGCCACGTCTGCTGGGAGTCGAGGTACGACCGGGTGCGCAGCTTGAACCGGCGTCGACGGGCGTGCGCCGCCATCCGATAACTCAGCAGGTCGGGGGTGTCGAAGTAGACGGATTCGTACGAACTGGCGCGCTGGCCGTCGATCTCGAGAACCCTGGTCGAGGCATCCACTGCCGACAGCACCATGGCGGCGTCCACTCGGCTGAGCGCGTACTTGCGATCAACCCTGGTCTGCAGGGCCGCCTTCTCGTTGAGCTCCACCAGCGAGATGGGAGTCAGTCCGGTGATCGTAGTTGCGGTTGTCATCAGGCGTCCAGTCGCTCGTGTGTTTCAACGGTTCGGTACGAAGGTTCGAGTTGGTAGCGCACCTCGACGAGTGTCGAGTCGTTGATGAGGTCGACGTGACGCACCGTCACGTGGTGCACTCGCGCACCGAGCATCCCTTCGAGGGCCGCGGTGAGCGCCACCTCGTCGGTGTATGCGGTGTCGAGCTGCATCGTCTGCATCCGGTACGTTCCGAACAGCCTCGGGTGGTCGCCGACGAGCATGACGGCCAGCATCAGCACCATGAGACCGACGATCAGCGGGTCGATAGTGGTCGAGAGGCCGGCAAGCAAGCCCAGGGCGAGAGCCGCAAAGTAATACGCGATCTCGTGCTGCTTGATCTCAGAAGACCGGAGCCGGATGATCGACAGCACCCCAAACAGCCCGAGGCCGACGCCCAACCCCACGGTCATGTTCGCCAGAACCAGGGAGACCGCCAGCACCCCGACGTTCACGGTCAGGAAGGCGACGACCAAATCCTTGCGACGATGCCGCGGGAAGTAGAGGCCGAAAATGAGGATGACGATCGCGACGAGATCGATGGCGATCATGACTGCTGTAACCATGGGATGCTCCTGTCTGTGGTGACAAGGAACATCCCACCGGCAATCCCTATGAGCTTCCTATGACGATCCCATGAGCGGTGTGTGAGTGTGCGAGAGGCAGATCGCCCGCTACTCATACTCGGCCGCCGGAGACAACGGGTAGCTGGGTTTTGCGCGGCTCCCATATTCTGACCGGACACGATCATGGCACCACTGCCGCACGAAACGGAGTCGAGATGACCCAGGCCACAGAAAAGCAGTCGCGGCTGCGCGCATTCCACGAGAAGTTCCTCGTCGAAGTCCGTGAAGTCCCAGCGTCAACGAAACGCAAGTTGTACACGTGGTCGGCCGTGCTGATTGCCGTGGGCGTAACCGGGTTCGTGACGCTACTGGTGCTCGTGGCCAGCCAGGGCGAGGTCCCTGGGCTCGATAAGCCGTTCCACGAATGGCTCATCAGCACTCAATCCGGCACCGTGACCTCCGTGATGATCTGGCTGGCGGTGATCTTTGGGCCGGTGTCGTTGCCGATTATCGCCCTGGTCGTCGTCATCGCGTGGAGCTTCTTCTCGAAGCATTTCTGGCGCCCGCTCCTGCTGATTATCGGGCTTCTTGCCGGACTCATCGTCGTGCAGGTGGTCACCCGACTCGTGGGCAGGGAACGACCGCCCCTCGATCAGATGCTCTTCGGCTCAGACATGACCCCGTCGTTCCCCTCCGGTCACGTGGCCGGTGCTGCAGACTTCATGCTTCTGATCGCTTACCTGGTCTTCTCCCGTCGGGAGAGGCCACGCATCGCTGCGATTTCCTTCACTGTCGCGGTGATCCTCATCTTCATTGCCGGCATCAGCCGCATCTATCTCGGATACCACTGGCCGTCGGACGCGCTGGCCTCGGTGTTCCTGTCGCTGACCGTGCTCGGCGGGATCATCGCTCTCGATACCCACCGCACGATGCGCGTGACGGGTGAGAAACGCTAGAGGCGCGCGATGCGTGCGCGCACGAAGCAGTAGACGCCGTAGGCCATGAATCCCAGGCCGATGATTCCGAGAATGACCTGGCCGAGCGGCAGCTCAGCGAGCGTCTTGAGCGAGCCGTCGAGGCCCGCCGCCTGAGAGGGATCTGTGCGGAAGGCGGCGATCCCCAACAGGATTCCCATGAATGCGAGCGCGATCCCCTTGGCGACGTACCCGACGACGCCCAGGATGACGATCGGCTTGCCCGCCTTGCCGCTGGGCAGGTCGATGTCGTCGATGAAGCGGCGCTTGACGCCTTTCGTCACGAAGTACACCCCGACGCCGAAGACGACCAGTGCAATGGCCCACAAGACAAGAATTCCGCCCGGTGCAGCGATGAGTTGCGCACTCAAGGTGTCGACGTCTCTTTCGCTGCTGGATGACCCCCCAAGGGCGAACGTCACGGCCGTGCCAGCAACCGCCAAATAGGCAACGCCTTTGCCCGCCTCAGAAAGGAAATGCACAACCTTCTTCTTGGGGTCGGAACTGGGCAGCAGGAAGGCGCCGAGAATCAACCAGAAACCGAGGGCAGCGAGCGCGACTGCGGCCACCCAGAGGATGGCTGTTCCGCCAGGGTTCGCCGCGATTTGACTTAGGGCACCCGACTGGTCGGCCTGCCCTCCTGTTCCGGTGGCCACGCCGAAGGCGATGAGGCCAATCATGATGTGGACGAGGCCGTTGACGGCGAAGCCAGCTCGAGCCAGGAAGTGAAGCGCGTCTGAACTCCGGGTGTCGCGTGCGACCTTTTTGGCTGGACGTGTATTCATTGCGGCAGCGTACCGTTCACGTCGCCCACAATGTCAACCCCCTATCCTGAGCCTCAGACCGCCCTAGGATCGCTCCATGTCATCCGTCGTGAGTCCGTCTTCGAGCGGCACAATTCCCGTCGCCCGCGCAACTGCGGCCGTCATCTACAACCCCATCAAGGTCGATATCGACGAGATCAAAGCGGCTATCGCCGCAGAGCAGGCGTCGCACGACTGGAACACCCTCTGGTTTGAAACCTCCGAGGAGGATCCGGGCGGAGGCCAGGCGAAGGAAGCGCTCGAAGCCGGCGCCACTCTGGTGATCGCGGCCGGAGGCGACGGCACCGTTCGCGCGGTCGCCGAGGTGCTCGCCGGAACGGATACCGCGATCTCGCTGCTGCCCTCAGGCACCGGCAACCTGCTCGCCCGAAACCTGGAGCTCACGCTCGACGACATCGAGCACTCGATCCGGACCGCGTACTCCGGCACCGATCGCAACATCGACGTCGCCGTCATCGACATCAAGAGGCCGGGCGGCAAGTCCGAAACCCTCACCTTCCTTGTGATGGCGGGCGTGGGGTTGGATGCCAAGATCATGAACAACACCGATCCGGACCTGAAGAAGAAGGTCGGATGGCTGGCCTACTCGCACGCGCTCTTTCGCGTGCTCCGCCAGAAGGATCAGCTGCGCATCCAATATCGCTCTGACAAGCCGAAGAGTCGCCGAGGTGGCAGCGCACAGGCCGTGATCGTGGGCAACTGCGGTTCGCTGCCGGCCAACATCCTGCTGTTGCCGGAAGCCGTGGTGGACGACGGCATGCTCGACATCGTCGTCTTGAAACCGGAATCGATCCGGGGCTGGTTCCAGCTTGTGTTCAAGGTGTTCTGGGAAAACGGGGTGGTCAAACGCACGAAAATTGGCCGCAAGATGACTGACGTCGATGTCGACGCTGTTGACATCGCCCAACTCACGGAATTCGAGGTTCGCCTGAGCCGGGCGGCGGAAATTGAACTGGACGGCGATCCGTTCGGCGAGGCCGTGGCGTTCACCGCGCGAGTGTCGCCCGGCGCCCTGAAACTGAAAGCACCTGTCGATGAGTAAGCCCAAGTACGCCAAGAAGATGCCCAAGAAGGCCTATGAGAAGGAACTTGAGCGCCTTCAGGCCGAGCTCGTTGATATGCAGCGTTGGGTCGTCGAGACCGGAACCCGGGTGCTCGTGATCTTCGAAGGTCGGGATGCCGCCGGCAAGGGTGGCTCGATCAAACGGGTCATGCAGTACCTCAACCCACGCTCGGCCCGAGTTGTAGCTCTCGCTCAGCCCACCGAGTCGGAGAAGGGCCAGTGGTACTACCAGCGCTACATTGAGCGCCTGCCGACGGCCGGCGAGATCGTGCTCATGGACCGCTCCTGGTACAACCGGGCAGGGGTCGAGAAGGTCATGGGTTTCTGCACACCCGAGGAACACGAACGCTTCCTGGAGCAGACGCCCGTGCTCGAACGCCTTCTCGTCGAGGATGGGATCATCCTCCTCAAGTACTGGTACTCGGTCTCGGATGACGAGCAGGAAAAGCGCTTCCGTTCGCGGCAGAAGGATCCCCTGCGACGCTGGAAGCTCTCGAAGACCGACGTTGCATCCATCACCAAGTGGGAGGACTACTCCCGGGCCAAAGACGAGATGTTCGAGCGCACCGATATCGACGAAGCACCATGGTGGACGATCGAGAGCGACGACAAGCGCACCGCGCGAATCAACACCCTCAACCACTTGCTCTCGAGCGTGCCCTATGAGCGCCTCGAGCCCGAGAAGGTCAAGATCCCGGATCGCCCGAGTGCCGACGACTACGAGCGACCCGACAAAGACGAATTTCGGTACGTGCCTGACCACGCCTCGACGCTGAAGTAGCGGCGTCCGGCGGTCAGTTCGCGATAGCCGGAATGATGGCGCCCGAGAACACCTGCCAGGCCAGCGCCGTCTTAGCGACAAGGCTCAGGGTGATGTAGGTGCGTTCACCCTGCAGGTAGCTCTTCCACTTACCGACCTGCTTGTACTGCAGCCACTGGTTGATGGCGAACGTGTTGAAGAACACGAACAGCGAGATGACGATGCCCACCACAAAGCCAGGTGCCGCAACATCGCTTGCGCTGCCTGGTCGCAGGAAATAGATAAGGATGAGGATCCACGGAACGATGCCGACCATCGATCCGAAGATGAAGGGCAGCATGCCGCCGGAACCGGGCTGCTCGTACTTCTCCTGAAGCGCACCGAACAGGATCATGGCGGCGTTGACGGCGAACACTGCGAACAGCGCACCGATGTCGGTGACACCATTGATCGCAAGGATGAGCCAGATCATGATCGACGAGCTCAGCGAATACTCAACCCAGCGGAAGTAATTGCGGTTGTGCTGAAGCCCGTTCTTGTATCGGCCGAAAAACGCGGGGCTTGAGATGAGGAAGTGGAAGAAGGCGCTGAGCGCAAGGAAGGCAACAACGCCGACGCCGATGTTCACCTCGAAAAGGGTCACACGCTCGGGAGGCACGGGCACTCCGGGAGGGCCCGCCAGATAGTCGGCAGTAACGGCGAAGAGAACCTGAGAGCTGAGCATCGTGAGCACAATGGCGAAGCCGATGGCCTGCACCAGGTGCACACTTCCAGCCACCATGTTGTAAATCCGCAACCGGGTTACTTGCTGATCAGGGGTGTAGACCTTCCTTGCCATAATCCAACTCCTTTGTCGGGTGAATCCCGACCGTAGCATCGCTGCCGCAACTCGGCCCCGAGTAGCGGGGTCGGGATCCCGTCATTCGGAGTGGCGGTCTGCTGAATGGCGATGAATTTACTTACGGTGTATCAGTGCCAAGACTGATCTCCGCTGTGGGCGGGCTGTGGATGAGACACGTCTATCGATGGCGCAACCTCGTCGACGACCTGCCGGTCCGCCCCCTGGATACGCCCGTCGCTCACGCATCGGGCGTTGACCCGGACTGCGTGTTCGTCGTCGGCAACGGCCTCGCTGTCGGATGGGGAGTGCTCACCCACGACCTCGCCGTGCCCGGGCAGTTGGCTCGGGCGCTCAGCGTCGCCACCGGGCGCGGGTCGGAAGTCCGCATCCACGCCGACCCAAGCATGACGATAGCGACCGCCGTGAGATCGCTATCCGCAGTGCCGATGGGTGCCTGTGACGCCGTCATCGTCTTTGTCGGCGCGAGTGATGCGTTCCAGCTGATCTCGGTGCGGCGCTGGAGACGCCATATGGACGGACTCCTCGATGCTCTCGAAGATGCGATGGGCGTGCATCCCGTGGTGATAGTCGGGGTGTCATCCCCCAGCGGAATACCGTTCTTCGGAACCCGTCCCGGCGGGCTGATCGATCGATGGGCCGAACGTCTCAACAGCGTCACCCAAAGCCTCTGCGAAAAACGAAGCTCCACCATCTACGTATCCCCGGTGTCGAGGGCGGACCTGCTCCCGGTGCCACTGGAACCATCAGACGATCGATACCGAGGACCTGAGGAATACCGTCAGGCCGCCCTTAACGTCGCCCATGTGCTCGTGCCGCTCCTGCGCTCAGACGAGTCGCGTCGCGACCACACTGTTAGGGGAACCGCTCAAACCGAGGATGACCGACTGGCTGCCCTCCGCCGGACGGGCATCCTCGACTCTCCTCCGGAAGAACGTTTCGATCGCATCGTGCGGATGGCGCGCACCATGTTCGGCACCGAGAGTGCCGCTTTTACGCTCATCGACGAGGGTCGGCAGTGGCATAAGTCCGCCGTGGGTGTCTCACACTCGGAATCGCCGCTCGACCAGTCCTTTTGCGCCACCACCGTCCAGTCGGCCACCCACTTCGTCGTCCCGGACGCGCGCCACGACGATCGGGCCGTGCCGTCCACCGATGTTCGTTTCTACGCTGGCTACCCGATCAAGGCTCCAGACGGGGTGCGCATCGGCGCCATCTGCGTGTTCGACAGCCGTCCGCGGCCCGCGCCCACCGACGAACAGCTCAGCTTCCTCAGGGAACTCGCCTTCAGAATTGAACGAGAGCTCGCCGTCCTCGTCTCGTAATTCAGGGCGGTCGGGGGCACGAACCAGGAGACATTTCATGACGATGTACTCGTACCTATCGGTGACCAGCGGCCCGTTGGAGGTCGGCATCGAAACCGCCGGCCCGCAGGACGGGTGGCCCGTTCTGCTTCTACACGGGTTTCCTTACGACCCGCATTCTTACTCTGCCGTCGCTGTGACACTAGCCTCGGCCGGGGCCAGGGTTCTCGTTCCCTACCTCCGCGGATTCGGACCAACCCGGTTCACCTCGGCGGCGACTCAACGGTCCGGTCAACAGGCCGCGATCGGGCGCGACGTGTTGCAGCTGATCGACACGCTGTCGCTGAAGGCACCCATCGTCGTCGGCTTCGACTGGGGAGGCCGCGCTGCCTGCGTGGCGGCCGCGCTCAGCCCGGGACACATCGGTGGCGTGGTCGCGCTCGGTGGTGATTCCATCCAGGACATTGCCTCTTCTAGCGAACCAGCACCACCCTGGGATGAGAACTTGGACTGGTATCAGTATTACTTCCACGGCGAGCGCGGGCGGGCAGGACTGACCCGGTATCGACGCGAGCTAGCCATGCAGTTGTGGAGCGAGTGGTCACCAGAACGCGCCATCTCCGGCGCCGACTTCGAGCGAGCAGCCGGGTCGTTCGACAATCCTGACTTTGTGGAGGTGGTAATCCACTCATACCGCCACCGCTTCGGGCTCGCGCCGGGCGCCCCGGAATACGACGAGGATGAACACCTCCTCGCGCAACTTCCCACCATCGACGTCCCCGCGATCGTCATCGACCCCACCCAGGACCCCATGATCACGCCGCGCACCCGCGACGAGCACACCGCTCGCTTCACGCGTCTGATCGATCACCGGCTCAGCGCGAGCGGGCACAATCAGCCTTTTGACGCGCCACTCGACGTCGCCCTCGCCGTTCAGGACCTGCATCGCGCGATCGTCGAACCGGAACCCTCGTGAGAGCTTCGGATCGGCGCGCGGTAGTGGGCTCCTAGGATTCGCCCCGCACCAGCGGGTTCTCGAAGCCCTTAAGAAGTGACGCGACCTTGATCATCGCGTGGTCACGCTCGCGCACGTTCTCTTCCCAGTTACCGAAGGGCAAATCCTGCTCGATCGCGTTGGCGACCGTATTGATGGTGGCGGGCGTCCATGGGTTCTCGAGACCGCGTTCGAGGCCGAATCGGGCGTACACCGCACCCAGAACCTCGGAGTGTTGGCGAAGGCCACCGCGAGTGTTTAGTTCGCTCGTGGCAAAAGGGCCGACGACTGACCATCGCCTCCCGAGCCCTTCCCTCACGAGCGTGTCGAGGTCAACCGCTGAAATTACTCCGTCCCGCACCAGGCAGTAGGCCTCTCGTAGGAGCGCTCCCTGCAGGCGGTTGAAAGCGAATCCTTCTATCTCGGTGTTGAGAAGGACGGGTGAGATCCTCACGCGCCTGAGGATTGCGGCTGTCGCTGCAACCGTCGCGGACGAGGTGAACTCGGCGGGAACGATCTCAGCGACGCGGAGGAAGTATGGCGGGTTCGCCGGGTGAACCACGAGGCAACGATCACGGCCTTCAAGTTCGCCCGCAAATTTCGAGGACGGAATTGCAGACGTCGAGCTTGCAAGCACGACCTCTTTTGGCGTCAACTGATCCAGCTGGTGGAAGAGTTCGCGCTTCACATCGATATTCTCGACGACGCACTCCTGCACGTACCCGACTCCGGAAACAACCTCGGCCAGCGTCTCCCACACGCTCATCCGCACGAGGATGTCGTCAACCGGCTCCGAGAGCAGTCCAGCGCCATGCATTTCGTGCAGCAATGACTCCGCTGCCGCCAGGGCCGACTCCCGTCGGGTCTCATCGAGCTCGAAGATCCGAACGTCAACACCGGCACTCGCGAAGACGATGCACCACGCGATTCCGATGCTGCCAGCGCCGACAATTGCGACCGACTGGATCTCGGAGTCAGGTTGTTCGAGGTTGGAGGTCGAATAAATTGTCATATGAGTGTGGCCCGTTCGAGAGGTTGAAGCGCGCGTGGCGCGGGCGTGACGCTGGTCACTAGCGGATGTACGACGCGCCGTTGAGGTCGATGGTCGAACCCGTCAGGCTCGGACATCGATCGGTTGCCAGAAAAGCTGTCAGCTCCGCCACCTCGCGAGGGTCTACATGGTGTCCCATCGCCAGTCCGTCCGCTGCTGCCTGAATTTCGTCGGGACTTAAACCGGAAGTTCCCATCCCGCCGCCAACAACACCTGGCGCCACGACGTACACGCGTACGCCATCGCGGGCATACGAGCGTGCCAACGTTTGCCCGAAGTTACGAAGCGCCGCTTTCGAGGCCGCATAAGCGTTGGCATCGGGCAGGCGGGAGCCCTGCTCGGCGGCCCAACTCGAAATCGCGATGATGCTTCCGAACCCTCGTTGCGAGAACGACAAAGCGGCCTCGCGCATGAGTGTCGCCGCGCCAAGCACGTTGACCTGGAATGAGCGCTCCCAGCTGCTGTCCCAGGCGTCGGTATCGTCGCCGGCCAACGGAGCGTGGGTCATCGCGGCTGCGTTGACGACAAGGGTGTCCATGTCGTGCCACTCTTCGACGCGACGCCATAGCTCCCGGGCGGATGGCGCAGAATCCAGCTCTGCGCGGAAGAGAGTCGAGCGCCCGGGGAGCGCTGCTGCCAGCGCACCTTCTGCTGCCGCCTCACGGCTTCGATAGGTGCCAGCCACTCGCGCGCCACGCTCGACGAATGTAGAGGCGATAAGGGATCCAATCGCGCCTGAAACCCCGGTGATCAATGCGGAACGGCCGTCAAGATCCAAGCCACTTGTCGTGTGCATCTAGAGCAGCCCTCCGTCGACAGCGACAATCTGCCCAGTAATCGCGGCGGAACTGCGGCCGGACAGGAACATCACCGCGTCAGCGATGTCGTCAGGCGTCGCGAGTGACCCCAATGCGGTAAGTCGTTCAGCGGCCATCAGCGCCTCGGTCTGGGTCATTCCCGTGATCGCGCTTCTGGATTCCATTCGCTCCAGCAGTGCGTCGGTCGCGACAGGTCCGGGGGCGACGGCATTCACTCGGATGCCCCGGGGACCGAGCGACTGCGCAGCCGAACGGACGACTCCTAGGACTGCATGTTTGCTTGCCGCGTATGCGAGCAGGTTCGGGTCTCCACGCCATGAATTGAGCGACCCGATAGCGACGATGGTTGACCCCCGAGGCATGTCGCGTGCAGCGTACTTCATGGCTGCGACGAACCCGGTGACGTTTACAGCGAGGGTTCGATTCAACATCTCGAGGTCAACGTCGGTTGGGCTATGCCAACTGGGCACAACTCCCGCCGCCGCGACAAGCCCATCAAATGGGCCATTTTCTTCAACGTCTGCCTGGATGGCATCGCGCACGGCGGCTTCATCTGTGACATCTACCGCTACTGCCGGCCATGCGGTGGGTGCCGCAGGATCCACCGTCTGATCAACGATGAGTCCGGAGGCGCCCGCACTCGACAGACGCCGGACGACCGCGGCCCCGATACCCCGGGCTCCGCCGGTCACGAGAAAACGGCGCGACACAAATTCCGTTGGTGAGTCGGTCGATCCGCGTGCATCTGCTGATTCGTCCATTTCTCCTACAACGCTTCGTCGGCGGGCAAGTGCGGTTCTGCGTTCCGCGGGGCAAACCTCGCCATATGACACTGACGATGCACCCGTGGGAAATACGGGGGCCGCATCCCAAAACTGTACGATATGCGAACCTTTGAACGCAAGGCGAACTTTTATGTTCGCCTTGCGTTCAAACGTTCGGTGTGCAAACCTTTTCCCCTAGGCGACCACGCCGTCATCCTGGATCAGGCACCTAACCCCGAGTTGGTGCCGGCGCCGGGTAGCCGTCACATGAGCACCGGAGGATTCGGATGACCAGTCAGGCCACCCATGGTTTTGGTTCGTTGATAGGCCTTGATCACATCGGCGTGGGCGTCTCCGACATGGATTCATCGCTCGAGTTCTATGCGCAACTGGGCTTCTCGGACGTCGTGTTCGACTACGCCGGACCCCTGGGCGGCCTTCAGGAGGCAACAGGACACGATTCAACGGAAGCCCGCGTCGTTTACTTGCGCAGCATCAACCCCACCGTCTTAGGCCGATCCGGTGTGAAGCTGGTTCAGATCACGAGCCGCGAGCAGGGGCCACTCCCGGAGGGATTCGCCTATGGCGAGCCGGGCATCTGCGAGGTGTGCCTGCACGTCAAGGGCCAGGCCGAGTTCTACCAATCACTAGTCGCATCGGGCCATACAAGCCTGATGGAGCCCGACGAGCAGGTTCTCGATCCGTACCAGACGCATTGCGGGCTCTCGTATGTCGAAGATCCCGATGGCGCAAAGATCGAGCTCATCGAATGGTCAACGCTCGAATCAGGGTGGCCGCATCCGAGCGGCCCTCAAGGGGTAAATCACGTCGCTTTCGGGGTCACCGATATCGAGCAAACCGAGGCTTTCTACCGAAAACTGGGTTTCACCGGCAAACTATTCGATGCCAGCGGGGTGAACACGCCGATGAACCCATGGTTCGAATCAGTTGGCCGGGTACCACCAGTCCAGCGGATGATGCTGCTGACGAGCCCGCACGGTGGGGCACTTGAACCCGTCGAACAGGACCCACCTGGCGCAGACATGCGCGGTGAATGGGGCCACCTCGGCACCTTCGAATTCGCCATCGGCGCCCGGAACCTCGACCTTGCACTCGCCTATTTGAAGGCCATGGACATCCCCCTCGTTGGCGAGCCCGTCGAGATCACGATGACGGACGGCCAGGTGTGGCGCTACGCGTACTTCCAGGATCCAGCCGGCCTTTATGTCTCTATTACGGAGGTCCGCGCATGAGTACCCGTGTCGACGAAATGCGACCCGCCGGCGGCAACGCTGTCAAAACCCCCATCGTTCAGATTCGGGGACTCCACAAATCCTTCGGGCAGACGGAAGTTCTGCACGGAATCAACCTCGATATTCATCAGGGCGAGCACGTCGTGCTTTTCGGCCCCTCGGGCTCGGGAAAGTCCACCGTGCTGCGCAGCATCAACCTTCTCGAAGAACCCACCAAGGGCTCGCTGAAGGTTGATGGAGTCGAGTACGGCCCCGGGTTTGCCGATGAGAACCTGAAGCGCGGAACAAAGCTGCAGTTGCGGCGCAAAGTGGGAATGGTCTTCCAGCAATTCAACCTATTCCCCCACCTGTGCGCTCTTGATAATGTCGCGCTGCCACAGCGCAAAGCGCAGGGAAAGAGCATGAGCGACGCGCGCGAACATGCAGCGGAAGCCTTGCGAAAGGTGGGCCTCCTTGAGCGAGCCGGGCACTACCCATCTGAGCTATCTGGTGGTCAACAGCAGCGCGTTGCCATCGCGCGAGCCCTGGCGCTGGATCCGGATGTGATCCTTTTCGATGAACCGACCTCCGCGCTTGACCCTGAGCTCGTTGGCGAGGTGCTGAAGAGCATGCGCGAGGTTGCGGAGACGGGGATGACCATTGTGGTCGTCACTCACGAGTTTGGTTTCGCTCGGGAAATTGGCGATCTCAACGTGTTCATGGAAAACGGACGAATCGTTGAATCGGGGCCGCGCGGCTTCTACGACAACTGCACAACCGAACGAGCCAAAGAATTCCTGAAAGCGGTGAAGTGATGAGCCTGTTCGACTTTGACTGGGGACTCATCTGGGACAACCGCGGGGCCCTGATCAACGGAATGTGGACGGCGTTGTCGGTGTCCACAGTCGCCCTCCTGATCTCGACAGTGGTTGGGCTGCTGCTGGCGGTCCTGCGAAACGGCCCCAGGTCCGTTAGCTGGATTGCCGTCGGTTACATCAACGTGTTCCGTGGCGTTCCAGCCCTCGTGAGTGTCATCTGGGTCTACTTTGGCCTCTCGTTGGTACTCGGTATCAGCTTCAGCGTGTTCCAG
Source organism: Salinibacterium sp. G-O1 (assembly GCF_030063305.1). GTDB lineage: Bacteria > Actinomycetota > Actinomycetes > Actinomycetales > Microbacteriaceae > Rhodoglobus. The sequence continues at coordinate 448,759 of NZ_JASISV010000001.1, read as the reverse complement.
GCAGGCGTGATCGCGCTGTCGATGCTTTACAGCGCCTTCCTTGCGGAGATCTTCCGCTCTGCACTCACCGCTGTCCCGCACGGACATACGGAAGCCGGCTGGGCGTTGGGGATGCGTACGAGCCAGATCTTCTTCTCGGTTTCCCTTCCTCAGGCGATCAAGATTGCACTGCCAAACATCGGCAGCATGTACATCGGGATGGTCAAAGACACCTCCACGTTCACGGTGATCGGCCTGCTCGAGGTCGTCCGCGTCACACAGAACCTGGTTGCGACGACATTCCAGCCCTTCGTGCTGTACACGGCAGCGGCGATCATCTACGTGATCGCCGCATTCGCGATCGACCTGGTCTTCAGGCTCGTCGAGGGCGTCTACGTTCGCCCACCCAAGGCCCTTCTCGGGCGCGCGATCAGGGCCCGTCAACGTCGCAACATCGACAAGATCGTTGCCAAAACCAGGGCCAGCTCCCTTGCCACCGCGCAGCTCTTTGTGAAGTAGCGCAGACCTCAACCCGTCGCCCAATCACACCTCAACAAACAACCAGAAGGAGAACAGCATGAAGACACGATCCGTCAGGAAGGCCCTGAAGTTGCCGCTCGTTGCGACAATGGCAGCTGCAGCGTTAGTGCTTTCAGCGTGCGCCAGCGGGGGCGCCAGCGGAGGCGCCACTGAAGAATCCGCCGCCCCGGAGAACGACGGACTGATGACGCCAGGAGTTCTCGTCGTCGGAATGAACCTTCAGTACAAGCCGCAGATGTACCTCGAGGGCGACAAGCCCACTGGCTACGACGTCGAGCTTCTCAACGCACTCGCCGAAGAGATGGGAGTTGAACTCGAGATCAAGAACCTGGACTTTGCTGGCCTGATTCCAGGGCTGCAGGCCAAGCAGTTCGACATGGTCTCCGTCGGCCTTAGTGCCACCGATGAGCGGAAGAAAGTTATCGACTTCTCCCGCGGCTACATTCCCTACAGCAGCATTCTCGCTGTGCCCGAAGGGGACAGCACGAGCTTGACGATCGATGAGCTCAATAAGGAGGGTGTGATCATCACGGCCCTTCAGGGTTCGAGCAACGAACAGCTGATCCGCGACAACTTCCCCAACGCCACCGTCAGCGGATTCCCCGACCAGAATGCAGCGCTTCTTGAGGTTGCCACCGGTCGTGCGGCTGCGGTCGTCGTCGAGGACTATATTCTCGCCCAGTTCAGCATTGCCAACCCCAACCAGCTGGCACAGGCCAAGGTGGATGGTCCGTTGAGCCTCTACTACGGCTCGTGGGGAGTTCAGAAGGACAACAGCGCCCTGGTGTCAAAGCTTGACGCGTTCCTCTGCAAGGTGCAGAACGACGGCACACTCGCCGACCTGTACCGCTCGATCATGGCACCCGAAATGCCCGACATGCCGGGTGGCTGCTAACCAATGCAAGAAGATGAGCGTGTTTTCGATGTCCTCGTGGTGGGGGGCGGTCCCGCCGGAATGGCTGCTGCCTCCACGGCAGCGGCCGCAGGCCTGAAGACAGCGCTCATCGATGAACGCCCAACTCTCGGGGGCCAGGTATACAAACAACCTGGCCCCGGGATGCGGGTTACAGACCCTCGAGCAATGGGTGCGCAGTACCGCGCTGGCCGCCGCCTCATCGACGAGGCGGCGCGGAGCGGCGCCGAGATCGTCCTGCGGGCGAGTGTGGTCAGCGTCGAACCCTCCCCGCACGGTTGGACCGCGATGGTGCAGCGAGAGGGTCAGACCGTCGAGCGGATGTCGGCTGCCCGGGTCGTTATCGCCGCGGGCGCCAACGACCGGCCCGTGGTGTTTCCGGGTTGGACGCTTCCCGGGGTTATCACCGCTGGCGGCCTCCAAACATTGGCAAAGACACAGGCTGTAATTCCCGGCGACCGCATCGTCTTCGCCGGGTCCGGCCCCGTAGCTCTCGCATTCCCCGCCCAGCTCGCCGGCTATGGGGCAAATATCGTGACAGCTCTCGAGTCGGGCCCCGCTCCCTGCATCACAGATCTCGCACGGGTTGCCCTGGCCGCGCCCGGCAACGTCGGGCTTCTCCGTGACGCGGCGAAGTATCGAGCTTCCCTTCTTAAGCACAGGATTCCCCTGAGGTACGGTCGCATTGTCGTGCGCGCAGAAGGCGAGGGGCACGTCGAACGCGTCGTTCACGCGGCGGTAGATGAGCATTGGCGGGTGCTGCCGGGCACAGAAGAGATCATCGACGCCGACGTGCTCTGCGTCGGCTACGGATTCTCCCCCGCCACCGAACTCCTCCGGCTGGTCGGCTGCGAATTCGACGACAACGAGGATCTCGGCGGACCCGTTGTCCGCCGAGACGAGTGGTGTCGCACCGGCGTTGCCGGTATCTACGCGGCTGGCGACGGAACCGGAGTCGAAGGCTCCGCGGTCGCTGCAGACGAAGGACGGTTGGCGGCGTTGGCTGTGGCCACCGACGCCGACGCGCTCACCGACGAGGAAGCCGCGGCTCGCGCATCTCGGCTTCTCTCAGCGCTCAAGCGCCGCCGGGCCCTCACCGCGGCCGCTGAACGCATGTACCACGTCGGCGATGGCATCTTCGAGCTCGCCACGCACGACACCACGGTCTGTCGCTGCGAGGGCATAAAGCTCTCCGCGATCGCGGAGGCGATCGATCAGGCTCCCGACGTGAGTGCGGTGAAGGGGCTGACTCGCGCAGGAATGGGCCCGTGCCAGGGGCGGATGTGCGGCCGCCATATTGCATCGATGATTGCCGAGAACCGAGGAGTGTCGATCTCCGAAGTTGCGCCGACGACTCCCCGAATGCCTGTGCGACCAACACCGATCAGCGCGATCGCAAACGCGAACGTTTCAGACCCCGGCCTTTTCGACACCAAGGCCGACTCGACCAAACCTGTGCGCGCTGAGCGGCTGTTCTCTGAGGCCCCGGAGAACGCTGAAGAGGTCGACGTCCTGGTCATCGGCGGTGGGATCGCCGGCGCGGCTGTCACCTATTACCTCGCGAAAGAGGGCGTGGAGGTGACGCTCCTCGAACGAGGGGAGCTGAATCGGGAAGCCTCGGGCACCAATGCCGGAAGCTTTCACTTTCAACTTGCCATCCACCAGCTCTCGGGCGCAGGAACCACGGCAGACAGGGACCGCCTGCTCGGCGATGCCCGTGACAGCGTCCGAGCCTATGAGCTGTGGAAGGGCCTCAGCAAGGAACTTGGAGCCGACGTTGGTCTTCACCAGACCGGCGGCTGGATGGTCGCCGAGACTGCGGAACAGCTGCAGATCCTGCACGAAAAACACCTTCTCGAAGCCGAAGCCGGAATAGAAACCGAAGTGCTCACGGGCGCGGAACTCCGCGATCGGGCTCCGTACTTTTCGGACAGGGTCCTGGGGGCAACGTACTGTGGCCTGGAAGGGCACGCCAATCCACTCACCACCGCGCCGCTCTACGCGCAGCGCGCTGCGGAGGCTGGTGCCACCATTAGGACTCACACTGAGGTGCTGGGCATCGAAGTCAACGACGCATCCCCATCTCGACGTTTCACTGTGCACACCTCGCAGGGCACCTTCTACGCCCGCCGTGTCGTCAATTGTGCCGCGGCCTGGGCCGGCGAACTCGCCGAAATGGTGGGACTCAACTTCCCGATCAGGCGCGAAGGCCTGCACGTCAATGTGACCGAAGCCCGACCGCACTTGCTCCCCTCCATGGTGCAGCACATCGGCCGCCGGCTCACACTGAAGCAGACCTCCCACGGCGGGTTCATTGTGGGTGGAGGTTGGCCGACGGGCGAGTCCGCCTACCCGACCCGGTACCCCACCACGTGGCAGAGCGCTTCCGGAAATCTCAACGTCGCCCGAGAGATCATTCCCGCTCTCGACGATGTCAGAGTAATCCGCACGTGGTCTGGGGTGATCGCTTTTACTGAAGACAAGTCACCCATTGTCGGCGAGTCCGCGAAAGTGCCTGGTTACTTCGCCTGCGTTGCGACTACGGGGTTCACGTTTTCCCCCATCTTCGCGTACCAGGTGTCTGAACAGATCCTGAATCAGCACACGGGATCGTCACCCTTCCACGAGCGTTTCTCCCTTGACCGGATGTCGTAAGACGTTCGCCACAGAATCCACCAAAGCTATGCAAAACCAGATAATAGGAGCTGAGAAATGAATCGTGATGACATCGATTGGGCTGGGTACCTGCCCGCGGTAGTGACCCCGTTCACTGAGTCCGGCGCGCTCGACACCGAAACGATGCACGCACTGATCGAACAGTACGTAGAACGCGGGATGCACGGTGCCGTAGTCAATGGCACGTGCGGCGAGTGGTTCTCGCAAAGTGTCGACGAACGAAAAACTGTCGCCGAAACGGCCGTCGGTGCAGCGAATGGAAGAATGCGGGTGCTCGTGGGCTGCACCTCGAACACCGTAGAGAACGTGCAGGTGCTGGCACGTCACGCTCTCGACGCCGGCGCCGACGGTGTGCTCGTGTCCCCGCCGCCCTACATCAAACTGTTCCCCAACGAAGTGGTGACCTGGTACGAAGAGGTCAGTGCCGCAGTCAAGGGGCCCACAGTCGTCTACAACTGGCCGCACGGCACCGGCATCGATATCGACTCTGACCTCGCAGACCGCCTGGCAGACATCGACTCGATCGTCGCGATCAAGGACAGCACGCCGAACGCCGACCAGTTCTTCGAGACGTCGCGTCGCGTGCGTGACCGCGTGCGCGTCTTCGGCCCGTATATGTCCGCTCGTGGTGTGGAGGTGCTTCGCACAGAGGGTGGCGACGGCACCGTAGGTGGGGGCTCCCTCTTCGGGGCTCCGGACCCGGCGTTCTGGGAGAGCTACTGGGCAGGCGACTTTGAATCCATGGAGCGGTATGCGGCGATCCAGGATCGTCTCTTCCCGAAGCTGTGGCTTCCGGGCGGCTGGGCCGGAATCTACGGTGGCTACCAGTCACAGCTGAAAGCGTTGATGCACATGCTGGACCAGCCTGCCGGACACGTTCGCCGTCCCCGGCTGCCGGTGAATGACCCGGAGGCTCTTTCGGCTATGCGGGCCGTTCTCGTTGACGAAGGCTTGCTCGCCCCCACTGCGGGTCAATCGTGAGTTCGGGCCGCACTACTGGTCACGGCATGGAACGTGGAGCTCGCGTGCGCATCGTCGTCGATGGCGTAACGCAGGATGCGTTCGAGGGCGAGAGCGTCGCCGCCGCGATCATGGCGTGCGGCCAAAATGACCTTCGCGAAGACGAATCAGGCGAGCCACGAGGTTATTTCTGCGGTATGGGAATTTGCTTCGACTGCGTGATGACGATCGATGGAGTGCCCAACACCCGCACCTGTGTCACGTGGGTGCGGGACGGCCTGACCGTCGAACGACAACGTGGAGCCGGACTTGCTTCGGACCAGCCGTGAACCCAAGTTTTAGAGTGATTTCCATCGAGAGGACCTTGTATGCCTAGCCCCAAGTCTCAACTGTTTGAGCCGATTACCATCAATGGACTCACCGTTCCGCATCGCCTCTGGGTTGCCCCTATGTGCATGTACTCCTCGATCGATGGCCACCCGGCCGACTTCCATGTGGCACACTACGGCTCGTACGCGCTTGGGCGCGCCGGCCTAATCATGACCGAAGCAACCGCAGTCTCCCCCGAGGGACGAATCTCTCCCGATGACGCAGGATTTTGGAATGACGATCACACCACCGGGTGGCGTCGAGTTGTCGATTTCGTGCACAGCATGGACTCGCTCATCGGCATGCAGCTCTCCCACGCGGGGCGCAAGGCTTCGACCGCTCCACCGACGCGCGGTCGGGGATACGTTCCGCCCGCCGAGGGCGGTTGGGCCACGGTCGGACCGACCGACCTACCGTACGAGCCGTTTGCGGCGCCCATCGCCCTTGACATCGCTGGCATCAAGAAGGTTGTCGATGACTACCGCGCCGCCGCCCGCCGAGCTGTCGAAGCCGGTTTCAATCTTGTTGAGATTCATGCCGCGCACGGGTACCTTCTGGGGCAGTTCCTGTCCCCGACCTCGAACACTCGTACCGACGAATATGGGAAGGACGACGCCGGACGCTCGCGCCTTCTTCGCGAGGTAATCGGAGCGGTCCGCGAAGTGATTCCCGCCGACATGCCGCTCGTCGTGCGCCTGTCCGCCACGGAGTGGGTACCCGGCGGCGTCACGGTGGACGACACCATCGCGGTGATTCGTGGCCTCGTCGGTGTCGACCTCATCAGCGTGTCTTCGGGTGGCAACAGCCCGGGCCAACACATCGTGCCCGGACCCGGCTACCAGCAGCCGCTGGCGCGCAAGATTCGCGCAGAGGTCGACATCCCTGTTGCCGTCGCCGGTCTCATCACATCGCCCCAGCAGGCAGAAGCTGCCATTGTCACCGGCGACACCGACATCGTCTTTGTTGCGCGTCAGTTCCTGCGCGAACCCCATTTTGCCCTTCGTGCTGCGTCAGAACTGGGTGGCGAACTCGAGTGGGCATGGCAATACAACCGGGCCAAATACTGGAACAGCATCCCGTAGACCGCACGGCCTGGCCCACTCAGTCGCAGGCCGTCACACGTTGTTTCTTAGCCCAACCATCGTGAGGCGGCCTTCGCTGAGAGCATGCCCGATTCGCAGAGCCAGCCGACTGACTCAGCGACCGCGTCCTCTGCCGAGTAGCGAGGTCGGTAACCCAACTCAGTCCTCGCACGTTCGATGCTCATCACCTGGCTCCGGGAAATGTGCTCGAATGATGTCGATGCCTGGGTCGGCGACACTCGCTCACGGAAAGCCTCGAACGGCACGAATTCAAAGGCCACCTCGCGACCAAATCGCGTCGCAATCGCAGCGGCGAGGCCCCGGAGATTACTGGCGCGCGCGGCGACGGCATTGAAGACGTCGAACGCGGGAGCGGTTTCGCGTTCGATGGCCAGCTGAAATGCCTGGGCTACGTCGCTCGCATGTACATGGTGAAGGGTCTCCAACCCGAAGTTTGGCAACGCCACCGGTTCCCCGGCAGCGATGGTTTCCCATACCTCGAGACCACCGTGGCCCTGGGGATTGATGACGGCCCATCCTGGCCCGCAGATCTGGCCGGGGCGAATGACCGTGCTTCGCAGCCCCCCTGGACGCAGTGACTCGAGGCGCAGAATCTCCTCGATCGCGGCCTTGTCGATGCCGTAGTCCCCCCATGGTTCGCTCACCACGTCTTCATCTGCCGGCACCGATGCCAGACGCCCCTTGACCCAGATGGTGCTGCACATGATCAACCGAAGAACACGGCCCCGAAGTCCGTCGACAAGGTGTTGAGCCGAATCGGGGGTGAAACAGATCATGTCCACAACGACGTCTCCGTTGAGGCTCGCGATGTCCTCCGCGAAAGTGCCGGCGCGCTCGGCCGCGTCGCGGTCGATTACGACGTGCTCCACCGAGTCCCACGCATCGTGTTGACGATACCGAGGGCGCGCGTTCCGGCTGACAGCCACGACCTCGTGGCCGGAAGCCACGAGGTCGGGAATCAGGTATCCCCCGACATGCCCCGTGGCCCCAATAACGACAACTCTCACCAGATCAGTCTCCTATTGTTCCGGCGAGGCGATAACGGATATCGGTGTCGGCTTGAACGGTACCTGCGGCGCGAATCCAGAGCGCTCGTCCACCGAGACACCGCTGCGCAACGCCGACAGGGCAACGACCACGGGTCCGCAATAGCGGCCCTGGCACTTGCCCATACCGACGCGCGACACTCGCTTGCTCGCGCCGGCGCTTGACGTGAGGTCGTCAAGACCACGCGAAACCGTGTCGAAGCTGAGACTCTCACATCGACACACCGTCGTTTCCGGCGTGGCCAGCTCAACGGTCAGCACGGGAGCCGCGTAGATGCGGTTCAGCGCTGTCTGGAAGCGCATATTGCGCGCCAGGTTGCGACGAGCGGCTGCGAGTTCTCGCTCGAGAGAGCCGGGCACCGCTCCCGTGAGATCCGCGCTGATCGATGCACCCGCAATAACTCCGCGAGCTTGCGCAACCTTCGCACCATGAACCTGTGCCGAATCACCAATGACGTATGTCTCGGGCACGGAGGTGCGGCCATCCTCATCACGCTCAACCACGAGCGACTTGAGGGACTCGTCCCACCGATGGCTGCAGCCGAGCATCCGTGCAATCTCATTGGAGGGGAGAAAGCCATACCCCATGCACACGGCGTCAACCTCGAAGGACCGCTCAGTGCCAGGAACCGGCGTGCCGTCGCCATCCAGGCGTGCCACGACAGCGCCGGTCACGCCGCTCTCGTCGCCGGTCATCCTCACGACGGCACTGCCCGTGATGATGGGCACCCGCGCGCGAGCCAGAGCGAGGCCGTACTTAACTCCGTCAACGATGAGGCCGGGGGACGACAGCGCCATGGTCGCGCTCTGGAGGACGCTCGACGCGCGCACCGGAGTGGCAAGTTCAACGAGGGCGACCACGGTCGCTCCGGCCGCAGCCAGTTCGGCCGCAACCTGCATGTTCAGAGGGCCGTTACCCGCGACCAGCACCCGCTGTCCGGGCGACACCTGATATGACCGGGACAACGTTTGAGCTGCACCGGTCGTCATGACCCCGGGAAGAGTCCAGCCCGGCATCGGCACCCCGCGCTCGTAGGCGCCCGTGGCAAGCACCACACGTTTGGCGCGAATCACCCATCGTTCAACCGGACTCGCTGCGACGATGTGGTCCGGAGCGAACGCACCCCACACTTTTGCGCGGTCAAGGATGTGGACACCGGATGCTCGTGCCCGCCCGATGAGCGCGCGACCCCGTCGGTACTGGCCATCGAGTTGATGTTCGTCAAGGTCGAAGTCAGGGGCCGGCTGCTTATAGTACTGGCCACCAAGCTTGCCGCGTTCGTCGAGCAGCACGACATCGAGCCCGCTTTCCGCCGCAACCGCTGCCGCCGCGAGTCCTGACGGGCCGGCTCCGATGACGACCACATCCGGGGTGAGGGTCGACTCTGGCAGGGATGATCCCGTTTCCAGGCTCGGCAAATCAAGGCGAGGTTCGGCGGATTCCACCACCATGCCATCCGTGGCCGGGGTCATGCACGCGAGGCTCTCCCCCTTGCCCTCGATCATGACCGTGCATTCGGCACACACTCCCATTCCGCAGAAGACGCCACGCTTGTCGTCCTCGCGGGCTACGCGCAGAGCAGGGTCACCCGCCGCGATGAGCGCTGACGCCACAGTGTCGCTCGCCTGAGCTTCGACGCTCGCGCCGTTGTATTTGAGCGTGATCGCGTCGGGCGCTGCGCCAAAGCCCTTACTGTGAATTCGCACTAGTGTTTTCCACTTTTCCGCTGGTATGCCCGCCACGTCGTTGCCCAACGTTCAGGATCATCGAGTCCGGCCGTATTCGCCCTGGCCACGACCTGGTTGTGAGGTGATGTCTTCACAAGATCGGCGTCGCTTCGGGCCTCGTCGATCACGTGTGCGAGCACATCGATCCAGTAGTCGATGTCTTCGATCGACCACGCCTCGCCCGCTTCCGGTGTGAACGGCTCAGGAACAATCCACGGTTCGTGGCTGAGCCAATAGGCGTCGATACCAAAGTCAGTCATGCGGTTCTGGATGTCTACCGCCGTCACACCCGTTTCCTCGGTGATCTCAGCGAGGCTGAAGCGAGTCATTTCCAGCCGTCGCTTCGTCACGCCGGGGAACGCTTTGGTGATCCCCTGGATCTCGAGAATCCGTTTCTCCATGTAGTTGTTGGTGAGCACCGAGAGGTCGGCAGCCTCGCGCAGGCCGTTGCCGCCCATCGCTTTCAACCACGTGTAGGCAGCAATCACCTGGGGCACATTGCCGAGATACTCCCGGATGCGCCCGAGGCTCGAGGGAGACTCAACGAGGCCATAACCATCGTTCAGCTTCTCTACGCGCGGCCCAGGCAGGAACTTGCTCAGCTCTTCCGAGCATCCGTAAGCACCCACGGCGGGTCCGCCGCCGCCCTTCGTCACGCCGAACGTCTTATGCAGCATGAACATGCACGCGTCGAAACCCAGCTCTGCGGCGCGGAGGCGAGTCATGACGCCGTTGAAGTTGGCGTGGTCGTAGAAGCACAGACCGCCCGCCTCATGGACGATGTCGACCCACTCCTTTATATGGGGGTTGTAGATTCCCATGTCGTCAGGGTTGTTCACCATCAACGCAGCAGTGCGGTCGCTCACCGCGGCCCGAAGCGCCTCGATTGACGGATACCCGTTCTCTTCGACCGGCAGCGTGATCACGTCGAACCCGGCCGCGGCAGCGGTTGACGGACTGGATGGGTGCGACTGTGCTGTCGTGATGATCTCGGTTCGCTGCCCCTGCTCGCCCCGCGATGCGTGATAGGCACGCGTCACTGCCGCGTGGGTGAAAGCCGCTGCGGCTCCGCCCCCGGGCTGGAAGGTGAACGCTGGCATTCCCGAGAGGGCGGTCAGCGCCTCCGAGAATTGGTGGACGATCTGAAGCACGCCCTGCATCGTGGACGGGTCCTGGGCGGGATGCACATCTGCCACATAGGGACGCGCAATGATCCGCTCACTGATTCGCGGGTTGTACTTCATCGTGCAGGTGCCGAAGAGGCTGATGCCCACCATGCCCATGGTCTGCTGAGACAGGTGGAGGTAATGGCGGAGCACGTCAGGCTCAGACATCTCGGGCAGGCCCGGGGCCTCGGTCCGGCGCAGCGCTGACGGCACGAGCTCTGCCGCGCCTCTGGCACCCCACGCTGCTGGTGGCACTGTTCCGCGTCGGCCCGGGGCACCCATCTCCATGATGACGGGCTCGCTCCACCGCGCGGAATGGAATGGTCGAATTTCGCTGCGAGTCATCGCTGTACCGCCTTCCGGAGGGCACTGATCAATCGATCAATGTCACTTTCGTTGTGCACCTCGGTTACACAGAACAGGGCGCTCTGGCCAAGCTCCGGGAAGTCGGCGCTGAGGTCTTTGCCACCGAAAATGCCCTCGGCCAAAAGCTGTCGATTGACCTCCGCGACGGTGAGTCCTGTGTCGCTGAAGTCGACGACGAACTCTTTGAAATATCCCGAGGGGAACCGCACCGTGATCCCGTCAATACCGGCGACCCGTTGGGCCGCCTCGTGCGCATTGGAGATGATCGTCGTGCCGATTTCGGCGAAACCGGCCGGCCCCATCAGCGCCATATAAACAGTGTTGCGAATCGCCCAAAGGTAGACCGAGTTGCCGGTCCAGTCATTTGCCTCTTCGCGCGATCCGTACGAGCTCTGCCCGAACAGGGTCAGCCCGAATGCACGCTCACCGGGGGTCAACGTGTCTGTGATGCTGACCTGAAGGGTCGGGAATTCGCGTGCGTACCTCTCCTCGTCGCGCGTCGCGATGAACCCCCCGACGCCTCCTCCCGCATTCAGGGGGACGCCAAGCGGCTGTGTCGATCCAATGACAATGTCTGCCCCATAGGCCGCGGGGGGTGCGACGATCCCCAGACTGAGGGGATCCGTTCCCACGATCATTTCGGCGCCCACCGCGTGGACGAGCGCCGTGATCTCCGCAGCCTGAGCCTCGAAGACACCGAGGTAGTTTGGGGTGTCAATGTAGACGGCCGCGATCGAGTCATCCAGCTTTGCGGCGAGATCCTCTAGATCGACCTGACCCGTCGCGGGGTCGAAGCCGAGGTCGATGATCTCCAGTGCACGGGCTGATCCCTGCTGACCGCAGTAGCTCTCGATGACAGCTCGGCGCTCCGGGTCGATGGCTGCGGTGACAATTACCCGGCTGCGTCCGGTTAGCCGGGCCGCCATGCGTAGCGCATTGCCGCCAGCCGAACCCCAGCTGTACACCGGCAGACCAACGAATTCGAGATCGAGGAGCTCTCCGAGTTGGGAGGCGAACTCGAACCACGCCTGGTTACGCCCGTGATCCGACGACGGCGTTCCCCAAACTGACGTGAGGAACTCGCTGCGTCCCGCGATTTCATCGCATACGGCAGGCACATAGTGCTGCCAGCTCCCCGCACCGAGGAAGCTCAGGTGATCACGGGTATTCGCATTCGAACGGAGGATACCGTCGACATGACGCTCGAGCTCAGCCTCCGAGACGATGCCGTCCGGCAGCGTGGTGCCTTGCGTCCCGTAGTGATCTGCGGGGATCTGCTCAAACAGTTCCTCCACGTCTGCGGCTCCGACGGCAGAGAGCATTCTCTCGTGGGCAGCTTCGGTTGAATTCCCCATATAGGGATGAGGGGTGAGCGGACTCATTTTCGCTTCCTTCCGGCGGGAATTAGTTGGCAATTCGTAAGACAGTGCTGCGGGTGGGAGACGTTCGGACTCGGCGATAGCCCTGGAGCGCGATGTGCGGCTCAGCCCGACCGAGGTCGACGTGAAGCATGGGCGGCTGCAGCGCATCCACCTTGTTTTGCGCCGCAACGATAACGATGTTTGCATCATCGATAAGCGCGAGGACTCGAGGGCTGATCTGTTGGTTGCCTCGACCAAGGAGGAATCCCTGCCCGCCGACAACGCCCAGCACCAGAAAGCTGTTCGGGTGAGCGCTGAGGTGCGAGAACAACGCACCCTCAGACGCATCTCTGGTCACGATCGCGCCGTCGACGACGATGTCGAAACCGTTTCGGGTGCCCTCGAGGCCAAGCGCCGAGAGAATGCTGCCCACGGTCGTGCCTGGGCCGAGTATGTAGGTGGTGCCGGGAAGCATGGACGCAGCGATCTGCGCCCCGAGCGCGCGAATGTCTGCACTCGTGCTGTCAGCGCGCGCCACTTTGGGGCCTTGCACGCCAGCGGTTGTGCGCGGCACCCGGGCAACTCCAATGTTGCTGATGTCGTGCTCCCCCGCTCTGACGTCGAGAACTTCGGTCTCTTCGGTGCTGCGCCGATCACCCGCTCGCAGATACTCGGCGGCAATCTCACCTGCCCGTTCGGGGGTTCGCGCGAAGACGCCGGAGTGCATCTTCACGCCGCTGGGAGCCCCCAACAAGGCGATGCTAGTTCCGAGCATCCCAACAATGTCGGCCGCGGTGCCGTCGCCTCCCGCAAACAGCACGAGGTCGACGCCGGCGTCGCACATTGCACGCGCAGCGGAACGGGTGTCCTCGGCCGTTGTGCAGCCGCTCGCGATTTCGACCGTGGTCGAGACAATAAGCCCGCTTGCCCGAACGCTGTCGGCGCCCATAACTCCGTCGGCAGCGACCACCTCGAGACTTCCGGGGTGCTCCCGACGCAGAACTGTCAGCGTGCGGCGCATCCGCTCTTCTGATCCGGGCAAGGCCCCCAGTGCGCGTGCGCGGGCGGGCGCATCGCCATCAGTGCCGTGTAACGCGACGGTTCCGCCCATGCCGGCGATCGGGTTGACAATCACGCCAACCCGAGGAATCCCGCCCTGGGCACTAGCCAATCAGTCCTTCATCTTTCACTACGTCGTCCAGCGCGCGCCGCGTTCCCGCGACCATCGCTTCAATCTCTTCCTCAGTTGTTGTAAACGGTGGAGAGAATGAAATGGTGTCGGCCGCAGGAAGGGCTCGCGTGATGACGCCGTGCGCGAGGCTGCGTCTCGTCACCTTCGCAGCGAATCCCATGGCTGGATCGAACGCCGTCATCGGTGAGGTGCTCTGCACAAACTCCACAGCACCGACGAGTCCCTGTCCACGAATCTCCGCCACGTTGGGGTGCCCGGCGAACTCCTCCTGCAGCCGGCGGTGCAGGTGTGCTCCGATCGTCGCTGCGCGCTCGGTCAGATTCTCGTTCTCGATGATGTCGAGGTTGGTGAGGGCAGCGGCGGCTGCGAGTGGGTGTGCAGAGTAGGTGTATCCGTGACCGAATCCGCCGTACAGGTCCTGACCCGCCATCACGACATCCCACACCTTGGGCGTAACGAGGCACGCGGAGAGTGGAACGTAGGCAGAGGTGATGCCCTTGGCAACGGTGATCAGGTCGGGCTTCATCCCAAAAGCGGTGGTGCCAAAGTCGACACCAAGTCGGCCAAAGCCGCACACCACCTCGTCGGCGATGAGCAGCACGTCGTACTTATTGAGAACCGCCTGGATCGCTTCAAAGTAGCCTGTGGGAGGAATGATGACACCACCCGCAGCTTGCATGGGCTCGGCTATGAACGCGGCGACGGTATCCGGACCTTCGGCAAGAATGAGCTGCTCCAGCTCGTCCGCGAGCACTGCCACGAACTCGGCGTCCGTCATGCCGGGCTCGGCTTCCCAGAGGCGATGCGGGGGTCGAACGTGCCTGATCATCGGCAGCGGAAGGTCAAAACCGTCGTGCAAATTGGTCAGGCCGGTCAGCCCGGCACTCAGCACGGTGACGCCGTGGTACCCGCGTGTGCGCGAGATGATCTTCTTCTTGTCAGGCAGCCCACGCACGTTGTTGTAGTACCAAACAAGTTTGGCCTGGGTGTCGTTGGCGTCAGAACCGCTGTTGCCAAAGAAGACCCTGGAGACCGGCACCGGTGCCATGTCGGTGAGTCGAGCGGCGAGACGGGCGGGCAGGTCCGTGCCCATGCCGGAGAAGGCGTGGTAGTAGGGCAAGGTCATGGCCTGATGGGCGAGTGCTTCTGCCATTTCGGGGCGGGAGTATCCGATGTTCACACACCACAGTCCGGCCATCGCATCCAGGTAGGTACCCCCGTTTGAGTCCGTGAGCGTGGAACCAGAGCCGCTGACGATTGTGAGAGCTGGGCCCGTCGAGTCGAACGACTTGAGAGCCGTAAACGGATGAAAGAGGTGCTGGCGGTCCATCTCGCTGAGGGAGGCCGAGGATTGCTGTGTCATGGGTGAACTCCCTGGGATTTGATATGCTCATGAACAAGAAAGTGCGTTCTAAGAACTTATGTTCGCAATATGAACCTACCAAATCAACTGCGGAATCGCGACAGTTGACGATCAAAGCTTCCCGCGGAGGAACCCATGGATTATCTCTCAGGCAAGGTCATTCTCGTAACCGGCGCCTCGCGCGGAATCGGCGCAAGCATCGCACGTGAACTCAGCGAGCGCGGAGCTCACGTGATAGCCCAGTACAACACTTCTGCCCACGGCGCGGAAGAAGCCACCGCCGCCGCGCCCGAACGGCTGCTCATCCCCGCCGATTTCTCTGACCCGGCGGCGGCGGCGGCACTCTGGGCTACGGCCGTTGAGTGGAGAGGTCGCATAGACGCGGTGGTCTGCAATGCCGCAGTCATGCCTGAAGTGGATTTTGACGCCACCGCCGCGGAGTGGAATGCGTCGTGGGATCTCGCCCTGCAGGTGAACACCCGCGCCCCATCCGATCTCACACGCCTCGCCGCCCAACACCATCTCGACAACGGCGGTGGCGTTATCGTCGGCATCTCAAGCTGGGCAGCACAACGCGGTGCCTCTAGCGCACGCCTGGCTGCCTACGCAGCGTCAAAAGCGGGCTACGCAGCGATGGTCAAGACGATCGCACGTGCATACGCTGCGAGCGGAGTGCTCGCCTACCTCATTGCACCAGGCGTCGTTCAGACCGAGATGAGCCAGACCGCAGCCGCAAGCTCAGGCGGTGTAGACAAGATCACTGAAGGGCTCGCGATGAAGGAGTGGGTCCCTCCAACCGACATCGCCACACTGGTGGGGATGCTGTGCGAGGGGCGTCTGCGCCACCTCACCGGCGCGACACTCGACGTCAATGGCGCGAGCTACGTTCGATGACGCCAGATATCGGTTCTGTGCTTTTCAGCCCGCTCACCCTGGGAGACGTTACGTTTCCCAACCGCGCGTGGATTTCCCCGATGTGCCAATACTCTGCGGGCGCCGATGGGATACCGAACAACTGGCACCTTGTTCACTTGGGGCAGTTTGCGTTGGGGGGGACGGGCCTCATTCTTACCGAGGCAACCGCCGTCAGCCCGGAGGGCCGGCTCTCGCCGAACGACACCGGGCTGTGGACGGATGCGCAAGCTGCCGGGTGGAAACCCATCGTCGACTTCGTGCACGATCAGGGAACGCTCATCGGGGTGCAACTGGTTCACTCCGGTCGTAAAGCCTCCACGTCGACGCCGTGGACGGGGACCGGCTACATCATGCCGGCCGATGGCGGCTGGTCAACACTTGCCCCCTCGCCGATTGCGTTCACGGGGCTCCCCGAGCCCGAGGAGCTCACGGTGTCTGAGATCGAGCGCATCATCGCCGATTTCGTCGCGGCGGCCCGACGCGCGGTTCAGTGTGGATTCGACGTCATTGAGCTTCACGCGGCCCACGGCTACCTGCTGCATCAGTTTCTTTCACCGCTCTCCAACCAGCGCACCGACTTGTACGGAGGCGACTTCGAGGGCCGAACCCGGCTGCTGCGTGAAGTGGTGTCCGCCGTTCGGGACGTTTGGGCCCCCGGACGCCCGCTGTTCGTTCGCATATCGGCGACGGACTGGGCAGAAGGCGGCTGGACTGTCGAAGACACCGTGCGGCTGTCCGCGGAATTGAAATCCATCGGCGTCGATCTGATGGATTGCTCGAGCGGCGGCATCGCGCGAGTTCCCATCCCTGTTGGCTCCGGATACCAGGTGCCGTTCGCCGCCCGGGTCAGAGCCGACGCTGGGATCGCGACATCGGCAGTCGGGCTCATCACTGACGCCGCCCAGGCGGAGACAATCGTGCGCTCAGGGCTGGCCGACGCCGTCATGCTGGGGCGCGCCGTGCTCCGGGAATCTCACTGGGTGAATCTCGCGGCTCGACAGCTTCGTGGCGACGAGCGGTGGCCCGCTCAGTACGGGGCCGTGGCGAGCAGCTAGCCACCCAGATAGATCCCCGCGAAACGCAAAGGTCCCGGTGCAGCGACAGATGTCGCGGCACCGGGACCACACAATCAGCTGGGTCTAGCTACCCGGCGTCGGATTCGCGATGGCCTCATCGACAAGTCCGAAGTCGATGTCCCAGAAACCGAGGATCTTTGCGTAGGAGCCGTCCGCGATCAGCTTGTTGACCGCGGCAGTAATGGCTTCAGTCATTCCGGACTTCTTGCTGACGGCGACGCCTTCAAGATTCGGCTGGTAGTCAAGGGCCTGGATCTCCAGTCCCTCGGCGCTGCCACCATCGCGGAGCAGCCAGGAAAGCTGACCCTTGGCAGTCATGAACGCGTCAATTCGATCGGATGACACCGCAAGCAGCGCCGCGCCCTGCTGGGGGAACGAGTCGACGGTCGGCGCCTCGGCACCAGCCTCGTCGCAGGATGCGATGATTTCGTCCAACTGGATGAGGAAGGCAGAACCTGCAAGCGCTCCAACCCGGAGACCACAGAGGTCTTCGGGTGTGGCGATGCTGTGGCCAGCTCCTTCCTTGGTAATGACGCCGGTCGTGCTCTCATGTACTGCCACGATGTCGACGACCTTGAGGCGCTCCTCCGTCACGATGATCGAAGCCCATGACGTGTTGTAGCGACCATTCTCAATGCCCGGGATGAAGGTGTCGAACGCACCCGACACCTCAGCGGTGTACTCGAGCCCCAGAACGGCGGCCGTAGCGCGAGCCAGGTCAGGGCCCCAGCCGGCCAATTTGTCGTTCTCGTCGAGGAACGTGTCAGCGGGAGCATTGTCATACTGAATCGCCGTGAGCTTGCCGGAGGCGGAAACCTCTTCAGGAACCAGCGCCGCCAGCTCGCTGTCTTTCTGGATCATCACTCCGGCAACCTCGACGCCCGAGTCGCTGCCTCCTGCGTCCGAGTCGGAAGTGGTGGCGCTGCAGCCGGCAACCACTACCGCGATTGCGGCGGATGCGGCCACGGCAATGAACCTGCGGTTCGCTGTGGGGGTTAGCTTCATTGTGGGTACGGCTCCTTCGTCGTCAGCCAATATTGTTCGCTTAGCGTGCAAGTGTTCATCAAGCGTGCATTGCTGTCAATGGTTTTCGGCTCGAAGCAAGGCCACAGTTTGGTAAACTTTTTCGTTTTTCGAACACTTGGTCGCTGCGCGAACAACGCCTATGATGAAATGATGGTCGGTCGCCGCTCGAAGCGAGGCCAAATATCCACGAGAGCAGGGGTGCTTCATGAGAACTAAAGAGACCTCAGAGAAGGAGCCCGGGCGGGGTCCACTCACCACGCAACTTCAACTCGCTACTTCCCCATCGATCAAAGCCGTAAAGGCAGCGCGGAACGGAAGATCCACCCTAAGCACGGTTGCCGGTTGGGCTATCCGCATCTTCGTGGTGATCGTAATTCTCGAGGTCATTTCGAAATTTGTTTCGGCAGAGGCCATGAGATGGGATGTGGTCGGCTCGTACCTCTTCAGCCCGAAGGTGCTGAGCGGCGTCGGATTGACACTGTTCCTCACGGTAGTCGCGATGGTGTTGGGCAGCGTGATCGGTCTTCTCCTAGCCCTCATGAAGATCTCAAACAGCCTGCTGTTGAATGTCGCCGCAGACGGGTATATCTGGTTATTCCGCGGCACACCCCTGCTGGTCCAGCTGCTTTTCTGGTACAACCTCGCGAGCTTTCTTCCCAAGCTCACGATGGGCGTGCCGTTCGGGCCGCAGTTGCTCGAATTCGACACCAACACGGTCGTGACCGCGATGATGGCCGCCATGCTGGGTCTTGGGTTGAACGAAGGCGCGTACATGTCGGAGATCTTCCGGGCCGGCATCCAATCCGTTGATCACGGACAGACAGAAGCCGCGGCCGCACTGGGCATGTCGCGCCGAAACGCGATGAGACGAATCGTCCTTCCGCAGGCAATGCGCGTGATCGTGCCGCCGACGGGCAACCAGGTCATCTCAATGCTGAAGGGCACCAGCCTCGTCAGCATCGTCGCCATTAGCGAGTTGCTGTATACGGTGCAGGTGATTTACGCGCGAACGTTCGAAACGATTCCGCTGCTCGTCGTCGCCTGCATTTGGTACCTATTCCTGACCACGGTTCTATCAATCGGGCAGCACTACATCGAGCGCTACTACTCGAAGGGCGTGAATAGGAACGTTCCAGACTCCTATCTGACCAAGTTCAAGAAGGTCTTCGGTTTGGGCGGTCGGCAACCATTCGCTACAAAGGAGATTGCGCACTGATGAACGCTGATTCCGACCCAATAATCCAGATCGAAAACCTCTCTAAGCACTACGGCAAGCTTCAGGTTCTGCGTGGCGTCGAACTCAACGTGTATCCCGGCGAAGTCGTGTGCATTATTGGCCCTTCAGGGTCTGGAAAGAGCACGCTGTTACGTTGCGTCAACCACCTCGAGAAGCCAGACGGCGGCGTGGTGCGCCTCCAGGGCGAGACCGTCGGCGTGCGTGAGTCGCGTGGAAGCCTCGTTGAGCTGACTCCTGCCGAGCTCGCACGCCAGCGCGTCGACATCGGGATGGTGTTTCAGAGCTTCAACCTGTTCGGCCACATGACCGTTCTTGAGAACATCATCGAGGCGCCAATTCAGGTGCTCGGGACAAGCCGCTCCAAGGCGCAGGAACACGCCATGCAGTTGCTCGAGTGGGTTCGGCTTGAGGGGAAAGAAAACACCTACCCCCGCCAACTTTCTGGCGGACAGCAGCAGCGCGCCGCGATCGCCCGCGCACTCGCCATGCGGCCAAAAGTCATGTTGTTCGATGAACCAACTTCCGCCCTTGACCCTGAGACCGTCGGGGAGGTGCTCTCGATCATGCGACGTCTTGCCAACGAAGGACTCACCATGATGGTCGTAACGCACGAGATCGACTTCGCACGTGAGGTTGCCGACCGGGTCGTGTTCATGGATGGCGGCGCGATTGTCGAGATGGGCACGCCGGCTGAGGTGCTCGACCGCCCGAAGGAAGATCGCACCAGGCAGTTTCTTTCCCGGATCCTGAAATCAAACTCGGCCGCGCAGTCGTAGCCGAAGGCATCTGCCGCGACTAGGGCCGCTTGTGGCCTTCGCTAGTTCTCGACGATCACGCTGGGCACATCGCCCTGGTGTCTCAGGCCCTCAAGCTTGATCATGGCCAGCTCGCGACGCAGAACGTTTGCTTCCCAGTCTCCTCCGGGGAGCACCTCATTCATTTCATCCATCACATAGGCGATGGTCTCGGGTATCCAGGGGTCGCCCGCGCCTCGGGCGCTTCCGATGCGTGCATAGACGGAACCGTTAACTTCGGCGTGCCGTGCGGTGCCACCGCGGGTATTCAGCTCCGACGTCGCGAACGGGCCTGTGATGGACCAACGCCGACCGAGGCCGTCGCGCACGAGAGTGTCAAGGTCCCGCGGCGTGACAACGCCCTCTCCCACCAGGAAATAGGCCTCGCGCAGAAGTGCGCCCTGAAGGCGGTTGAACACAAAGCCCTCGATCTCATTCCTGACCACCACCGGCGACATCCGCACCGATCGCAGCAGTTCGACCGCATTGTCAGTGGTTGCGTCACTCGTGTACTCAGACGGCACCACCTCAGCGACCCTGAGCAGGTACGGCGGGTTAGCGGGGTGCACCACCAGGCAGCGGTCCCGCCCCGGAAGGCCAGAGGTGAACCGCGACGACGGGATCGTGGATGTCGAACTCGCAAGGGTTACGTCAGGAGGGGTCGCTTCATCGAGCCACGCGAACAAATCCCTCTTGACCTCAACGGACTCGGTCACGCTTTCCTGCACATGATTCGCGCCCCGAATCACGTCCTCGCGCGACGTCACCACCGCAATGCGGTCGAGAACGGTCGCCACGTCCTCGCTAATGAGACCTGCCTCGGCGAGCTTTGTGAGACGGAATTCCACCGCGGAAAGGAACCTCTCCAGCATCGCAGGCTGCGAGTCATACGCGCGCACGTTGCAGCCACCGGTCCCGAACACCACGGCCCACCCAACGCCGATTGTTCCAACCCCCATTAGCGCAATGGTGGGAGACGGGCGGTCGTGCTTGAGGCTGGTGTCCACGCTGGTGTCACAGTCCCAGAAGCTTGGCCTGCTGCGAAATGCGATCCATGATCGGAAGGATGCGGCTGACGCGCTCTTCGCCCTCGGCCCCGAGCTGGGCGAAGGTGGTGAGTGGCGGACGGACCGTCCCCACCGGATAGCCAGCCCGGGCAGCGAGCTCCTTCGAGTAGCACTGGTGACCGTATGTGGGGTGCCCCTCGGCGATGATCTCGTCAAGTTCGTCGATGAGCCGCTGGATAGTGCGCGCCTCTTCGAAACGGCCTTCCGCGGCGAGCTTAACAAAGCCTGCGGATGCCCGAGGGATGTAGTTGCCGTAGGGATTGACATAGCCAACCGCTCCGAGGAGATAAGAGTCGACGACACGCTCCCCGGCGAAGACGTTGATGAGACCGTCGCTGGCTTCGAGCACATCCCGCACACGCCCGAGCTCCTGGCTCGATTCCTTGATGTACCGCACGTTCTCGAAAGCACGGGCCAGGCGGGCGACGAGCTTCGCACTCATGTCGACATTGGATGTCACCGGGTTGTTGTAAAGCATGATCGGCACCTGAACGGCTTCACTGATCGCTTGGTAATGACGGAAGATCTCGTCGTCAGTGGGGGTGTAATAGAAGGGAGGAAGGATCATCAGGCCGTCGGCGCCGAGCTCTTCGGCTTGAGTGCTCCGACGCACTGCCTCTTTGGTGCTGGCGGCCATGGCGCCGACGAGCACTGGAATACGACCAGCAATGTGCTTGACAGTCTCTTCGATGAGCTGCTGCCGTTCATCATCCGTTACCGCAACAAACTCACCGGTGGTTCCGAGCATGATGATGCCGGGGACGTTCTCGGCGAGCTGCCAATCGAGAAACTTCCGAAGTGCAGCCACGTCGATCGACGAGCCGTCTGCGGTGAACGGGGTAACGGCGACGGTATAGCTGCCTCGAAGCTCGACGACCATAATTTCCTCTCTGCGCACGAATGTGCGTGTAATGAACTTTTACAGCATAGGGGAGATCGGGCGCATGCGACATTGATTCTCTCAACATAGGTCACTCTGCGGACATCCCGGTCGTAGATCGCACACCGTGCCCCTAGGCGCTATATGCTACTTTCTTGTCGAGCGACAGTCAGGTAAGGACTAAAAGTGAGCGATACAGAAAGCCCCGCAAACGGAGCGGCTGATTTCGTCCAGTCCCTCGACCGCGGACTCCGCGTCATACGCGCATTCAGCGACCGGCATGATCGCCTGTCGATGGCGGATGTTGCGCGCGCAACCAACCAGAGTCGCGCTGCCACGCGCCGCTTCCTGCTCACGCTGGAGTCGCTGGGCTACCTGGGCGTCGACGACAAGAGGTACTACCTCCGCCCACGAGTGCTCGAACTCGGCTATGCGTACCTGTCATCGTCGACTGCAGTCGAGGTGACTCAGCATTACATGGAGGAGCTCAGCAAAGAACTCAACGAATCATGTTCTGCCTGCGCCTACGACCGCGGCGAGATCGTTTATGTCGCCCGTGCGGCTGCCGACCGAATCATGACCGTGAACATCGGAGTCGGCCGTCGGCTTCCCGCGTTCGCGACCTCCACTGGTCGACTCCTGCTCTCCTCGCTCAGTCCCGAACTACTCGACGATTTCTTTGCGACGTATCCACGGCCCGCGCTCACGAACAAGACAATCACCGACGAGAGCGAACTGCGGGCCCTCATCGCGACAGCCGGCAAGCAGGGGTGGACCATAAACGACGAGGAGTTTGAGCAAGGCGTTCGCGCTGTTGCCGCTCCGGTCTACGACGCGAATGGAGTGATGTGGGCGGCTGTCAATATCTCAGTGCCCGCGTCGCGTGCTTCGATGAAAGAGCTCGAGTCGAAGTTCCTGCCCCGCCTGCTCGAAGTAACCCAGCAGATCTCGCGCGACATCAAGCGCTGACAGCGCCGACAGCGCCGAGCACGCCCGTTGCGGGCGGCCCGGCCTGTTCGAACGAGCTCTATTCGATCGAGGACTCGTCGACCGTTAGCGCGATGTATTTCGGCTCGAGGAAGTCATCCAGCCCATCGTGGCCGCCTTCGCGCCCGAGGCCGGAAGACTTTACACCGCCGAAGGGCGCAGATGGCTCAGCCATGATGCCGCGGTTGACCCCCACCATGCCGAACTCAAGTCGCTCTGCAAGAGTGATCGCCCGAGAGATATCGGTCGTGAAAAGGTAAGCGGCGAGGCCGTAGTGAGTGTCGTTAGCGAACTGCAGCGCCTCGGTGACCGAGTCCACTGTGTAGAGCGCCGCGATAGGAGCAAAGATCTCGTCGTTGCAGAACTCGTGCTTCTTGTCAGGGAAACTCAGCACGGTGGGCTCGAAGAAGAAGCCATCACCTTCAATCGGCTTTCCTCCGAGCAGGAGGGTGGCCCCTGCTGCATTCTGGAAGTCCTCCACCAAGCGCTCTGTACGCTCACGCTGACGAGCATTGATGAGTGGTCCAACAACGGAGGTGCCATCGAAGCCGTCGCCCACCGGCAACGCCCTGGACGCAGCAACAAACTTCTCGGTGAACTCCTCGGCGATGTCACGATGAAGAATGATGCGATTTGCAGCAACGCATGCCTGGCCGGCATTCCGGAACTTGCAGTTAACTGCCTCCCGCACGGCGAGGTCTACGTCGGCGTCAGCGAGCACAATGAAAGGCCCATCGCCGCCGAGCTCCATGGAGGCATTGACGATGTTGCGTGCGGACTGCTGCAGAAGGATGCTTCCGACCGCCGTCGAGCCGGTGAAGCTGACCTTGCGCAATCTCTGGTCGGCCAACAGCGGAGCCGAAATTGAAGCTGAGTCGCTCGTGTGAATGAGGTTGACTACCCCTGGCGGAAAACCCGCCTCCTCGAGGGTGGAGACGAAGAGGGCCGCGGTTAAGGGCGTCTCGCTTGCCGACTTCAGGACAACCGTGCACCCCGCAGCCAGCGCAGCGCCTCCTTTTCGCGCGTTCATCAACATGGGGAAGTTCCACGGCGTTATGAGCAAGGCCGGTCCGACAGGTTGTTTGGTCGTCATCACACGGAAGCCGCCCGAGGACGAGGTCGAATACGTTCCGTGGATATGCGCGATCTGTTCTGCGTACCACTGGAAAAAGCTCATCGATAGCGCAAACTCGCCTACCGACTCTGCCCGCGGTTTTCCGCTTTCCAGGGTCATGATGTCGGCGAAGGCATCGGCGCGCGACACCAGCAGTCGATGCGCGGAATGAAAGAGATTTGCCCGCGCGCGCGGGGCCATCTTTCGCCACTCGTCCTGAGCAGCGACGGCCGCATCAAGCGCACGAATCCCGTCAGCTGGCCCACCATCGCTAACGCTCGCGATCACATCGCCAGTCGATGGGTTCACCACTGTAAATTCGCGCTCTGTCGTTTCCCAGGACCCGCCGACGTAGATTCCCAGCGGCACCTCATGATCACGAACCATCGCGTGTGATTCTCGGGCGTGTGTTTCGACCATTGCGGCGCCTTCCTGGAGCGTGGGTGGTGTTCGATTCAATTGTGCCATCTATCCGCTTTGCGCACGAGAGGGCGAATAGCGGTTATTCTCAATCATGATTGCACACCATTCAGACGAGCAGGAGTAAGCAATGTCGAACGAGACCGATGCCGCAGAAATCTGGGCCCAACAACAGGATATGTACGTAGGTTTCGAAACAGGCGACCGCGCCCGAACTGATCAGTACATCGATGCCGATTGCACCATCTGGGACTCCGGCAATTGGTCGATGGTGGTCGGCCTCGACGGACTCAACGCGGTTCGCGCGGCCCGTCCCGCTGACGACGACCAGCCGAAGGTTGTCTCGCTCACCGCCCACGACCCGGTAACCGATGTCTGGGGAGACATCGCTGTGCTGCGCCACTACGCAACGGTGGTATTCGAAGGCGACGAGCCCGATGAGTTGCTTCGCAACACGGGCGTCTGGAAGCGCCAGCCCGAAGGCTGGCGGCTCATCCACAACCAGGAACAGCGTTCGTGGGAATAGGCTCCGACCCACCATCTCGCGAATCCCGCACCCAGCGAGCGCTGCATCGACGCGGCGTGGTAGACAGAGTTGAGTCGTCGATCGGGGGCAGGGCGCAGTGAGACAAGATGTGGACATCGCCGTCATCGGCGGCGGAATAACGGGCGCGGCGACCGCCTACGAGCTCGCCAGGCGCGGCGTTGATGTACTGCTGATCGATGCCAAAGATCTGAATACCGAGGCGTCAGGTCGCAACGCTGGAAGTCTCCATGGAATGATCCAGCACCCCTCGTTCATGGAACGCGGGGAGGACTGGGCGCGCAGCTTTCTCCCCGCCCTGGACCTGCTCACCGACTCGCTCAACCTATGGGAGGGCTTGTCTGACGAACTCAGCGTTGACCTCGAAGTGACTCGCAACGGCGGCATTCTCATCGGCGCTACTCAGGGGCAACTCGACGACATCGCTCGCAAAGTCGCGATAGAGCAGGGGGCCGGATATTCCTCCCGCATGCTCGACCAATCGGAACTTCGCGAGATGGCTCCCTGGGTCTCCCCCGACATGCCAGGAGGTGAGTACATGCCCACCGAAGGGAAAGCGAACCCGCTGGTTGCTGCGCCGTCTTTCGCCCGCGCCGCCGAACGCCACGGTGCTCGCTTTGCACTCGGAGAGCCAGTGCGCAGCATCACGAGGATGAACGACGGCTATGAGTTGGAGGCCGGGTCAACAGCGATCCGAGCTCGCTCCATCGTGCTTGCTGCCGGAGACGGAATGAACGCGATTGGCCGGATGCTGAACCTGGACATCCCCGTGACAAGTGAGGCGGTTCAGGTAAGCGCGACTGAGCCGGTGAAACCGCTGGTCAAACACCTCGTCTATAACGCCGGCGACAAGCTCACACTGAAACAGGCACACACTGGCGCCCTCCTGATCGGGGGAGGCTGGCCTGCGCGCCGCAACAGCGCGGGCGAGTGGGTAGTCAACCCAGATTCCCTGCGGGACAACCTTCGCGTTGCGATGAAGGTTGCCCCGGCGATCGCCAATGCAAACGTCGTACGCACGTGGGCCGGCATCGGAAACGCGACCCCCGACCTTCTCCCGATCCTTGGGGAGTACGAGTCGGCGCCGGGCGTGTTTGTGGGCATTTATCCGCACATGGGCTTCACAGCCGGACCCCTAATGGGGCGCATGCTCGCCGATCTCGCTACGAGAACCGCGGTCAATCGGAACCTCCAGCCCTTCAGCCCCGGGCGCTTCGGCAGTCGATAAGTGCGCAAGACGAACACTTGTTCAACATTGCAACACCCGTGTAGGCTCACGGTTCAAGCGACTGCCAGCGCAGCAACACCAGCCATTCCCGGACGAACGGATAACGGATGACGATCGAGACCGACAAGGCAGAGATCTGGCACGGCCAGAACGAGATGTACCGCGGATTTCAAACGCAGGACCGGCCCCGCATCGACCGGCACATCCACCCGGACTGCACGATCTGGGATTCAGAGCATGAGGCACTCGTGCGTGGCCTCGACGGTCTGAACGCTGTTCGTGCAGCCCGACCGACAGGCGATGACCAGGCGAAGGTTTCGTCGCTCGAGGCGTTCGATCAGGTCATCGACGTGTGGGGCGACGTCGCCGTACTGCGTCACATCCTCGTAGTTCGTTTTGAGGGCGACACCCCCGACGAACGCATTCGCAACACCGGAGTCTGGCGCCGCACCCCGGAGGGGTGGCGCGTGGCCCACAACCACGAAGACGTGATTGCTTCACCAGCGCACTAAGACACAGACCACCACCCTGCACCAACCACTGCAACTCCAATGGAAATGAAAGGAACGACCCTGATGAGAATCTCACGTGGCGGCGCAATCGTCGCTGCCGTACTCGCGGGTGCTCTCGCGCTGACCGGATGCACTTCGGGAAACTCGACAGCACCCGAGGCCAGCACAGCGAAGACCACTCTGGTTGTCGGCAAGTCCTTCGACCTGTCCACCGCTGACCCGGCGCGAAGCTTCGAGACAACCGGCGGAATCTTCGGCCGTGCTGTGTACGACACGCTGCTGACCTTCGCAAAGGGCGACGCGACCACCCCCATTCCGATGGTTGCCGAGAGCTACGAGGCCAACGAGGGCGCGACCGAATACACCTTCACTCTCCGGGACGATGTTGTCTTCTCCGATGGAACCCCTCTGACATCTGCTGATGTCGTCTTCTCCTTCGACCGCGTCAAGAACATCCAGGGCAACGGCTCCTTCCTCATGGAAGGCCTGTCAGTATCCGCGCCCGATGAGAGCACCGTCGTCATCTCGTCGGACGAGCCCAACACCGCGATCCCGGCAATCATCACCGCCCAGACGCTGGGTATCGTCAACTCCGAGCTCGTCAAGGAAAACGGCGGAACGGATGCCGCAGACGCAAGCACCACCGACACCGCGGAAGAGTTCCTGAACACGACCTCGGCCGGTAGCGGACCGTACATCATCGAGACCTTCAACACGGAAACTGAAACCGTCATCGTGGCAAACCCGAACTACTGGGGCGAGCCCGCGGCGTACGAGAAGATCGTGTTGAAGAACGCCACCGCCGAGAACCAGCTCATGGACATTCAGAGCGGCACCATCGATATCGCACTCGACCTCGGCGCTGACCAGCTGCCCGCAATCGAGTCCAACCCGGAACTCGCAATCGAAAGCGGCATCTCGCCAACGATCTTCTTCCTGTTCTCGAACGCGAGCCCCGAGATCTCCAAGGTGACCTCGACTCAGGCTTTCCGCGACGCAGTCAAGTACGGCCTCGACTACGACGGTCTGCTGGAGATAGCTGGAGAAGGCTCGGCGCAGGTCCCCGGTGTAATTCCGAGCGTATTCTTCGGCGCTCTCAAGCCGGGAGATGCCGCAGTTCGCGATATCGACAAGGCAAAGGCGGCAGTCCAGGAGCTGGGCGACATCGACCCGATCTCGCTCGAATACCCCAGCGACTTCTCGGTTGCTGGAATTAGCTTCGGAACTGTAGCTGAGCGCGTTCAGGCGAACCTGAAGGAAGTCGGGCTCGAGATCACACTTGCTCCGGCGCCCATCTCGACCGCGCTTGACTCCTACCGCGCCGGCACCGAACAAATGGGACTCTGGCTCTGGAACCCGGACTACCCGGACCCGGCCGACTACCTTGTCTTCGCACCGGACAAGCTCGTTGGTCTTCGCGCCGGCTGGACCGGAGGCTCGAACCCCGACCTGGTTGCGCTCGCGGATAAAGCGGCGGTAGCCACCGAGGAAGCCGAGCGTGCGGACATATTCCGCGAGTTCCAGCTGACTATGAACGAGGTCGGCGTTTTTGCGCCACTGTTCCAGCCTGCAGCAACTGTGGTCGCGGGCAAGGACATTGAGGGAGCAGTCTTCTCCGCAGTGTTCGGAATTGACCTGACCTACATCGGCAAGTAATGGGATAGTGCTGGTTGATGGCTCACAGCGGGCCGTCAACCAGCACTACCGCAACCACAGCGTGGTCGACGACGAGAGAGGGAGGCCCTCATGTTGTTTCGCTTCATCCTTAGCCGACTCGGGTCGGCCGCAATTCTCGCCGTCGGGATCATCCTCGTATCCTTTGTTCTCACCGCGCTGCTTCCCGGGGATGCCGCGACGTCCCGGCTCGGCGAGCGGGCAGCGGGAAATCCAGAGATCGTAGCTGCGGTCCGGGCAAGGTATGGCCTCGATCAGCCCCTGTACGTTCAGTTCTTCATCTACCTCGGCAACCTCCTGAGAGGCGATCTCGGCACGTCGATTCGCACGCAGAAGCCCGTACTGTCTGACCTCGCTCAATTTGGACCCGCATCGGCGGAGCTTGCAATAGTCGCCACGATCGTCGCCGTCATCGTGGGAGTAGGTCTCGGAATTGTCGCGTCGCTGCGCGCTAATGGCCTCGTCGATCAAGCGCTGCGGGTGGTGAGCCTCGGTGGCGTGTCCATCCCGATCTTCTGGCTCGCCCTCATAGCGGTTTACGTCTTCTCGACCCTCAATCGCGTCTTCCCGTCTTCCGGTCGACTCAATCCCGGTCAGACCCCGCCCAGTCAGGTCACGGGGATGTACACGCTCGACTCGCTTCTCGCCGGCGATCTGACACTGTTCGCCAGTGCCATATCGCACCTGATTCTTCCGGCTCTCGTGCTCTCCGCCCCCATGATCGGTTTGCTGTTGAGATTCACGAGATCGTCGATGCTTGAGGTACTGGGAAATGAGTACGTTCGCGCGGCGGAGGCGAAAGGCCTGCCCAGGCACACTGTCATCCTCCGCCACGTTCTCCGTGGTGCGCTCGTGCCGGTCATCACCGTGTTGGGTACCGCTTTCGCCTCTCTCCTCGCCGGGACGGTACTCGTCGAGCAGATCTTCGGCTGGCCCGGCATCGGAGCCTACGCGTTCAGGAGCGCGAGCAACCTCGACCTGCCTGCGATCGTTGGCGTCACGCTCTTCGTGGCCATCGTGTACATCACCGTCAACCTGATCGTCGACTTCTTGTATGGCATCATCGACCCAAGGATTCGCAGAGCATGACTTCTCCCGCAGCAGATCCCGCACTTGCCCCGGATGGAATACCTATTAGGCGCAGCCGATGGTTCCCGGCGCGCCAGCGCCTTCCCGCCGCCTGGCGCCGGCCGCTTGCGGTCGTAGGAATCGTCATCATCCTCACCTGGACCATCCTCGCGATCCTGGCGCCATGGGTCGCTCCGCACGACCCTCTTGCGCAGAATTTCGGCCGATACCTGGCGCCGTCGGCAGACCATCCGTTCGGCACAGACGTCGTGGGCCGCGACATTCTTTCGCGCGTGATCTATGGCGCGCGTGTGAGCCTGCCGCTCGCGGTGTTGCTCGTCACGCTGTCGGTTCTCGTTGGCGCGACCGTTGGCGCCATTGCCGGATACGTGGGTGGTGTTGTCGATGCTGCCCTCATGCGTATCGTCGACCTGTTCTTCGCGTTTCCTGCGATCATCCTCGCCATGGCCGTTGCAGCGTCCCTCGGCCCATCTCTGACGAATGCGGTTTTGGCGATCGTCGTTGTGTCATGGCCCGCCTATGCCCGCGTCACCCGCTCCCTCGTGCTGAGCCTTCGAGAAACGAACTATCTGGCAGCAAGCCGCCTGCTCGGCGACTCGAGCGGCAAGGCCCTGGTTAAAGAGGTGATGCCCAACGTGGCGGGTCCTGTCCTGGTGCTCGCCTCGCTTGAGCTTGGGAATGCCGTACTCCTCCTGTCTGGCTTGTCATTCCTCGGATTGGGCGCCGTGCCCCCCTCTGCAGAGTGGGGATCCATGGTCTCGTCTGGCGCTGCGGTGTTCTACAACTACTGGGTGGCACTCTTCCCCGGGCTTGCGATTTTCAGCGTCGTTCTCGGATTCAATTTTCTAGGAGACGCTATGCGGGATGCCCTCGATCCGCGTTCGGCGCGCTCTGTTGCCACGAGCGAACTTTAAGGAACGACACATGAGCTTGCTTGAAGTAGATAACCTCTCAATCCACCTTCGTGGCGGCCGCACTCTTGTAGAGTCGGTCAGCCTCACCGTCAATGCGGGCGAGATTGTCGGCATAGCCGGGGAGAGCGGCAGCGGCAAAACAGTGACCGCGATGACGTCCCTTGGTTTTCTGCCCGCCGGAGCAACGGCGACGGGAGAAGTGAGAATCGACGGAGCCGACATGCTCTCGATGCGGCCGAAGCAGCTCCAGGCCGTTCGCGGCTCCGATGTTGCGATGGTGTTCCAGGACCCGATGACCTCTCTGCATCCCATGCTTAACATTGGAACTCAGCTAACGGAACACCTGCGGGTGCACCAGGGGCTCAAGCGCAAGCAGGCATGGGCGCGTGCAGCCGAACTCCTCGAGCTGGTGCGCCTTCCAGATCCGCATTCGGCGCTGTCAGCATTTCCCCATCGCTTCTCCGGTGGAATGCGGCAGCGAATCGCTATCGCGATGGCCCTGGCCTGCGGCCCAAAGCTTCTCATTGCCGACGAGATCACCACAGCGCTCGACGTGACAGTGCAGGCAGGCATCCTCGACCTGCTCGATCGACTGCGCCGCGAGACGGGGATGGCGGTCGTGTTTATCACGCACGACCTTGCCGTTATGAATGTCGTCGCGGACCGCCTGTACGTAATGTACGGCGGGAGGATGGCAGAGAACGGCTCCATCTCGCAGGTTCTCAACTCCACCCGGCACCCGTACACGCGCGCACTCATTGACGCTCTTCCGGAGGGAGCGGCGCTCGGCAAGGCCCTCGTGCCCATCCCCGGCGAAGCCGCGACCCCGGACCGTCGCCCGAGCGGCTGTGCGTTCCACCCGCGCTGCGTCTTCGCTGTCGACTCATGCCGGGCCGACGTGCCTCGGCTCCGTGAACTCGAAGACGGTCACCTCGCAGCATGTGCGGTCGATCCGTTTGGCGCGCTTCCAGACCGGGCTCAACTGCTCGATATAGCGCTCGCTACCCCGAAGGATCCCCGTGTCGCTTCTTGAAGTACGTAATGTCATTGTCGATTACAAGACCCCCGGCCGCCGCCCCGTCCGGGCGGTCGCCGGCGCTTCTCTCGAAGTGGGCTCCGGCGAGATCGTCGGACTTGTCGGTGAATCTGGCTGCGGCAAGTCGACACTGGGACGCGGCATCGTCGGCCTGCAGAAGCTGACCTCTGGAGAGGTGACACTCAATGGCGTGCCGGTGAGCCCGGTCGGTCGCCGCGCGCGACCCAGGGCCGACCTTGGACTGCAGATGGTGTTCCAGGATCCGTACTCGTCGCTCAATCCACGTCGCCGCATCTGGCGCCAGGTTGCAGACGGCCTGACCGGCGCTGAGGCCGATTCCTCCGCCCGCAAGGTCGCAATCGAGCTTCTCGAATCTGTTGGCCTGTCGGCCGCGATTGCTGACCGCTACCCTCACGAATTCTCCGGTGGGCAACGGCAGAGAATCGCAATCGCCAGAGCGCTGGCCCCCAAACCATCCGTCATCGTTGCAGATGAGGCAGTGTCAGCGCTGGATGCCTCGACCCAGGCCCAAATTGCGAACCTCCTGGTCGATCTGACCAGAGAACGCGGAATGGGACTTCTCTTCATCTCACACGATCTCTCCGTGGTTCAACACATCGCTGACAAGGTCGCCGTGATGTATCTGGGGCGGATCGTAGAAACGGCACCAACGGTTAAGTTGTGGGAATCACGACTGCACCCATACACGGACGCTCTCGTACGCGCCATTCCCAGTCTTGAGCCGGATGCTTCGGCCCCTGTAGCCCCAGAGGGTGAGGTTCCAGACCCTGCTGCGCCTCCGACTGGCTGCCGCTTTCACCCGCGCTGCCCTGTCGCCATGGATCGCTGCAGGACCGAAGACCCCTCGCTGGTGATTGTCGAGGATTCACGCGCCGCAGCGTGTTGGCATCAGCCGGCGGGTGGCCCCGCCGTCCGTCTGGAATTGCTTGAAACCAGGACGCTCGAGCCACGTTGAATCGCTGCGCCAACCCACTTCCCACAAGCCCTGTTGGGGCGCTGTCCCTCCTGGCGGCGCCTCAACAGCATCACGCCGACTAGCGCTCGAGGCGCGACCAATAGCCACTCAGGAAAGGCATAAATGCTCAGCGAAAAAGTTCGCCATCTCGCAACTGCGGGAAACTTCGCGTCATTCACTACGCTCAGGGCCGACGGTCAGCCGTGCGCACAGGTTATGTGGGTCGATTGCGACGATGAGCACATCATCATCAACACCGAAGTGCACCGCGCTAAGTACAAGAACATTCAGCGGGATCCTCGCGTCGTCGTGCTGATCACGGACAAAGCCAACCCGTACGAGTACGCAGAAGTGCGCGGGACTGTCGTTGAACTTGTGCACGGGCTCGAGGCGCGCACGCACATAGACACCCTCGCATGGCGGTATTTCAACCGCCCGTACGTTGCCGAGCAGATCGAATCTGAGCGCGTCATCCTCAAAATCAAACCGCTGTAGGCGCGGACGGGGGCTGCGAAATCGCAGTCAGATCGTTGCGCCTTTACACATACAACCGCTCACAACGCCCCAGGTGTTGGAGCTCATCAAAGGAGATCACATGGGACATGAAGCTGTACAACAACTAGGCTCCGAGGTCTGGCAGTGGCGGAACGCAATTGCCTTCCACACGGGCGACGACATTCCCCGAGTTGACCGCGCCGTCGATTGGGTGCCCCAGTTCACTGTTCCCGCCATTGATGACATCCGGAGCCGGTATGACGAGTTCCACGCGCGCTGGTTCGCAATGGACGTCACTGCAGAGCCCGTGCCAGTGCAGGTTGACTATCGACTGATCGGCTCAGCCCTGGCCCGGGTTATCTGGGACATCGACACGCTGCGCAACTGGGAGAAAGACGCTGTCTTCCTGACCAGTCAGATCCTTGGACCGTGGTTCGACCGCTTGCTTCAAGTGCCTCCGTTCTCGGCGGACCGACAGCAGGCCCTCCTCATCGCGGCAAAGGCGATTCCTGCGCAGGTCGAAGTGGCTCAGCAGAACCTCTCCCGGGCGGGTGTCAGCAGCCTCGCGGCGGTAGCGGCGGAGATGCTCGCCGACGTTGAGGCCCAGTTCGCTGAGTCGGTGGAACAACTCGACGGCTTTGTGGATGCCGGTGTGCTCAACGAAATCCGCAGCGTGACGCCAGCGGCGGCTGCGGCTCTCGGCGCGTTCCGGGGCTGGCTGGAGACCCACGCCGACTCGATGGCCGCCGATCAGGCGGTAGGTCGCGAAAAATTCATCTGGTTCCTTCGAAACGTCGCGCTCATCGCGGCCGAGCCGGAAGACATGGTGCGCGCCGCCCGCCAGGACTACCAACGAGCGGTCGTCGCCGAGACCATCGTGACAAATCGATACCGCGATCTTGCTGCAGACAGGATCTCGGAGAGCGTCGAGGCGCAGGTCGCACGCGAGGCACGGCAGGAGCAACAGGTTCGCGACTTCTACGAGTCCGAAAACCTGCTCAGTCAGCCAGACAGCCTGCGGCATTACCTCGTCGGCGCACTTCCCGACTATGTGAAGCCGCTGCGTTGGCTCGGAGTGACCGACGATCTTACGAGCGAGCAGCGACTGGAGATGGACGGGATTTCGTATTCCCCCGATCCAACCCCAAACCTCCCCTACTTCTACGCGGCGAACGCCCGCGATCCCCGTCTCGGAATCGTGCATGAGGGGGCGCACTACCAGCAGCTTGCTCTGGCGTCGGCGCACGAGAATCCGCTGCGTCGCCGCTACTACGACTCCTCGGCGAACGAAGGGATCGCCTTCTACAACGAGGAGATGATGATGCTGGCGGGGCTGTTCACGGACGCGCCCCATTCGGAAGAGGTCATCCATAACTTCAACCGCCTCCGCAGCCTTCGGGTTATCGCCGATGTGAGCCTCGCCACCGGTGAGTTCAGCGTGCATGACTCGACCCAGTTCTTCGTCGATCTTGTTCCCATGGACCGCGAGACCGCCCTGGACGAATCGTCGATGTACATCGCGACGCCGGGTCTGGCGATGTCGTACCACGTGGGCAAGATGCTCCTCATCCGCATGATGACGGATGCCATCAACCAGCAGAAGGACGCTTTCTCGACGCGCGACTTCCACGACTACGTCTGGCTGAATGGGAATGTGCCGTTCTCGCTGCAGCGCTGGGAACTGTTGGGCGACCGTTCCGACATCGACATCATCGACGGCTCGGGTGATCATGCTTGAGTTGCACCACCCACTCGCAGGAATTGAGAAGTGATGGCTAGAGCGCGTATAGAAATCATCGTGGCACTGGTTTTTGGCGCCCTCACTGTGATGACGATTGTGTGGCCGACATGGATCGAAAGACTGACCGGCCTGGAGCCGGACGCCGGCAATGGCGAATGGGAGTGGCTTGCAGTGGCCGTGTTCGCTCTAGCGAGCGTCTCGATCGCTGTCCTCGCTGGACGTGACTGGCGCACGGCTCATCGTCGTCGGCTCGCGGTGGACTCCCCTTCTGTCTAACCCAACGGCGCGGTAGACCACTTCGGTGATCTCACCGCACCTGCCGGCCGTGTGATCCCGGGCCGGATTATCGGCGCGCCCAATCGGCGACTTAGCAGGGATCCCTTTTGTAATTTGTTCGCATTGCGAACTAGTGTTCAAAACGCGACATTACCGCTACAGTAAAAACGAAAGCGAAAAACTGCTCAGTTTGGCGCCCCACTTCAACGACAGCGGGCGCACAACACCAACAACAACCAGGCACCTCTTGGGCGTTTTCGCGCGCTAAAACGACGCATTTCCAACGAAGGAGCGGCTCATGACGACTGGCACACCCATCGCCAATCCGCCGGGCCGCGCACGTGCCTCGCGTCGAACTTCGGTGAGCACCCTGTCCACGGCACTCAGACCTCACCGTGCGTTCATGAACCCCACCGCTGTGTCGTCCACCGAAAAGAAACGAGCTATACGTCCATGATGGAAAAGATTGACTTTGACTATTCCCAGCGCCTTTCCAAGCTCTGGGCCAAGCTCGATGAGTCCCACATCGATGTAGTCTTCCTGCCCGCCTCGCAGTCAGACCTCGAGTACTTCACTGGGCTCGGACGCAGGCTTCCCTCATTCGGCAACATTGGGTACACCAATCACTGGATTTCCGGTGCCTTCATCTCTCCAGGCAACGACCCACTGTTTGTTCTTACGCGCCACTTCCAAGAATTTGACCTCCCGGACGGCATCACCGGCGAAGTGATGACAGCCACCGAAACCGATGATGGCGGAGAAATCTTTCGGAAGGCATTTGACAGCTACACGCGTAAGGCGAACACCGTAGCCATGGGAGCGCGCCCCGGTCAGGAGAGCTGCGGCCACGAAGCAGACGCCGTGAGCCGGATCGCGATGAGCGGACGCAGCTGGGCGGAAACCACCATTGAGCTGCGCAACCACAAGCCAGACGCTGAATTCGTCGTCGCCGACACAATCATCAACCAGATCCGACGCATCAAGGACGACCAGGAGATCGCCCTCATGCGCCAGTCCGCCCAGATCGTCGACACCGTGTTCGCAGATATCGAAAAGATGGTTGTCTCCGGCATAACCGAGCTCGAACTCTCCTCAGAGATCGACCTCCGGATGCGGCAGAACGGCTCCCTGGGAGCCTCCTTTGACACGGGCGTGTGGGCCATGGGCCCCGACCTTGGTCGCGATGCCAGCGTGCGGGTCTCCAACGATTCGCTCAAGTCGGGTGCGGGCGTCAGCTTCGATTTCGGCGCGATCACCCAGGGTTACTGCTCGGACTTCGGCCGCACCATCCACATCGGAACACCGAACGAAGAATACGAACGCGTTTACGACCTCGTCATCGCGGCCCAGGAGGCCGGCCGCCAGGCTGCCATTCCTGGAGCTACCGGTGGAGATGTGCACCGCGCCACTCGCGCCGTCATTGAAGAGGGTGGCTATGGCGACTGGTTCCGCCACCGCACTGGTCACTGCATCGGTCTCGACGTACACGAACTTCCCTACATCTCCGAGGAAGACAACACCCCCCTCGAGCCCGGCATGCTCTTCACGATCGAACCATCTGTGTTCTGGCCGGGCCGCGTCGGCGTGCGCGTTGAAGACGTCTTCCTCATGACGGAGACCGGCACCTCGAGCATCAACACACACTCCAACGACCTCGTCGCCAATTAGAGCCGTCACCTCACATCACCGAACCGCAATCCAGGCGCACTTTGGCGCCGGAGTACGCCTCATCGAGGCAAGAGAGGAATCACAATGAAGCAACACCTACGCACGAAGGCCGTGGCGATCCTCGCCATGGCTGTCCCCCTCACCATGCTGGCGGGGTGCACTACCGCCCCGCAACCGTCCGGAAATTCAGACGCGACGGCAGGCGGAACCCTCATCGTTGCGGGGAACGCCGATGTTCTCTACATGGACCCGGCTTCGTCATACAGCGCTCAGGACTCCCAGCTGCACCGCCTCATCACCCGTGCGCTCTTCGCGGACCTTCCTGACGGTGACTCCGGCGCGTCCAAGATCGTCCCTGACATCGCACTGGAAATTCCCACCATGGAAAACGGGGGCATTTCGGATGACGGACTGACGTACACGATCGCACTTCAGGAGGGCGTAAACTTCGACGCTCCTGACGGCCCACGCGCAATTGTCGCCGACGACGTCGTTCGCGCCGTCAAGCGTATTTGCAACCCGGTCTCGCCATCCGTCGCGCTGTCGTACTACACCGCGACGATCGATGGCCTTGAGGCTTATTGCGCTGGATTCGCCGAAGTCGCTGCTGACATCGACGCGATCCGCGATTACGTAGAGAGCAACGATGTCGCTGGCGTCGCGGCAACGAATGACAACACCGTGACTTTCACTCTCACGCAGCCAGCAACGGACTTCATCAGCATTCTCGCGCTCAGCGTGTTCATGGCACCGCAGCCAGTCGAATACCTCGACTACCTCCCGGACTCCCCGGAGCTGCGCCAAAACATGATCTCCAGCGGCCCGTACCGCATCACCGAGTACACGCCGAACGAGAAGCTCATCCTTGAGCGCAACCCGAACTGGGATGCAGACCTGGACACCGTGCGCGAGGCTTACGTTGACGCCGTCGAAATCTCGATGGGTCAGGATGCCGCCGCCGTCCAGCAGCAGCTCGAAGCTGGAACCGTAGACATGCAGTGGGCTGACACCGTTACGCCAACCGCCGCGGTGCCTGCTCTTCTGGCGGCAAATGATGAGCGACTTGTCGTCGGCGGTAGCGGCGGAATCCGGCCCTACATCGTGATCAACACGCTCAGCCCGAACGCCGACGGTGCGTTTGCTGACTCGGCTGTTCGCCAGGCGCTCAACTTCGCCGTGAACCGCGCTGCAATCCAGCAGACACTCGGCGGCCCGGGCCTCGCTGAGATCGCAAAGCAGATCCTTCCTCCCGAGGTGCTCGGCGATGACCCGACCAACGTTCTCGACGTTCCGGATGAGGGCGACCAGGCGAAGGCCAAGAAGATGCTCGAAGACGCTGGCTACAGCTCGGACGTTCCTGTCCGCGTTCTGTACCGCGAAACTGAACCATACGCGTCAATCGCCGCCATCCTTCAGCAGGACCTCCAAGCTGCTGGCTTTGCAGTTGACCTCCGGGTCACAACACAGAACGCCTTCTATGGTGAATTCCTGCTGAACGAGGATGTCACCCGGGCAGGCGAATGGGACATCGCCATCGCCGCGTGGGGCGCTGACTACCTCGATGGTCGTGCGTACCTGGTCCCGATGCTTGACGGTCGCAACTACGAAGGTGGCTCAGCGAACTTCGGTGCGTGGAACAACGATGAATTCAACGCCGAAATCGATGCGGCACTCGCTGCTACCGATCCTGAAGAAGCCAGCAACAGCTGGATGAAAGCGGACGAGATCGCAACGATGGATGCCGCATGGGTTCCTGTTGCGTTCACTCGCACGCCGGTGTTCAGCTCGGCACGGGTCGGCGGTTTCGGCTTTCTGGCGTCCACCAAGAATGGCGACATGGCCAACGTGTGGCTCAGCGAGTGAGTCGCTGAATCCGATCAGTCAGTAACCAGTAGATACATAAGTTTGGAGGGCGATGCCGCGTGCTGCTCACAGTAGAAAATCTCGATGTCACTTTTAGCACCGGTGATGGTCCACTGCACGCGGTACGCGGCATCTCCTTCGAACTCGATCATGGACAGACCCTTGGTGTTGTAGGGGAGTCCGGGTCAGGGAAGTCCGTAAGCACCCAGGCGATGGTGGGATTGGCTGCCGGGGCTCACGTGACCGGTCGCGCCCTTCTCCAGGGCCGAGATCTTTTGACCATGAATCCCGCGGAGCTTTCCGCTGTGCGCGGACCGCAGATCGGCATGGTCTTCCAGGACCCCCTGTCGTCGCTTCATCCGCAGTTTCGAATCGGATGGCAGATTGCTGAGGCCATCCAACGTCACGAGCGCAGCAGCGCAAAGAGTGTGCGCGCACGCGTCATCAAATTGCTTGACGAAGTCGGCATTCCGAATCCCGATAAGCGCATCGATGACTACCCCCACCAATTCTCCGGCGGGATGCGCCAGCGCGTGATGATCGCGCTGGCGCTCGCCCTCAGACCCGCCCTTCTGGTGGCGGATGAACCGACGACGGCGCTCGACGTCACAGTTCAAGCGCAACTCCTCGACCTGATGCAGGACCTTCAGCGCGAACACGGCACAGCAATTCTCATGATCACCCACGACCTCGGCGTAGTCGCTGGCGTCGCAGACAACGTCATCACCATGTATGGGGGGCGGATCGTCGAACGGGGAACCCGCGCTGAAGTGCTTGGGCGCCCGCATCACCCGTACAGCAAAGGGCTGCTCGGCTCGGTGCCACGAGGAGGCAGCCAACGCACAATTCTCCAGTCGATTCCTGGCCAGCCGATGAGCTTGTTGGACGATCGGCCCGGCTGCCCTTTCGCAGCACGCTGCGCATTCGTCCAGGAGGCTTGCCTGGAAACTTTTCCCGACGCGCGCGTCATCTCGCCGACGCAGCAGTCCAATTGCATCCTCCCTACAGAATTCGCGGGCCCGGTCGTGCTCCCCATCATTCCCGCCGCCGAGTCGGGGATCGCGAAGACGGGCGAGGTTCTGGCAAGGATTTCCGATGTGCGCATCGAATTCGATGGTGCCCGCAAAGGTCTGCTTGGGCTCACTCGCGACAAGATCGTTGCGGTGGATGGCGTGAGTCTTGATATTCGAGCTGGCGAAACTCTCGGAATCGTCGGCGAATCCGGTAGCGGCAAGTCCACCCTCGCCCGGGCGCTAACGGGACTGATCCCGCTTTCAGGTGGCACTATTGAGTTTGAGGGCGAGGACATTTCGACCTTCACCACCGCGCAACGGCACAGCTTGCGACGACACGTCCAGATGGTCTTTCAGGACCCGTTCGGCTCCCTCAATCAGCAGCGCCGTGTTGGGTCGATCATCGCTGACCCACTCGTCATCCACCGGATCGCTGACGGGAGAAACCTGCGCTCCCGGGTGCAAGACCTCATGGAACTCGTGGGCCTGAACCCCGAGCACTACAACCGCTTTCCTGCTGAGTTCTCGGGCGGCCAACGACAGCGCATTGGAATCGCCCGTGCTCTCGCGCTGGAGCCCAAGCTGATTGTGTGTGACGAACCGGTGTCGGCTCTAGACGTCTCTATCCAGGCGCAAATTCTCAACTTGCTCAGTTCCTTGCAGCGCGAACTCGGGCTCACGTATGTCTTCATCGCCCACGACCTCGCTGTGGTCGAGCACATCGCTGCCCGCGTCGCTGTGATGTATAAGGGCAAGATCGTCGAGTCGGGGCCGGTCGAGCAAATCTACGGAGCACCAGCACACGAGTACACTCGCTCGCTCCTGGCCGCGGCACCCCACCTCGATGACGTGACCGCCATGGTGGGTGCGTCTTCGACCACGCAGATAGAGGAGGCCCACTAATGCCCGAGCCGACCGTGGATGCCCCCACCGACACAACCCTCGATAATCAACCCTCCGTGTCAGCCGCGAGTGCTCGCACGGGGGTTGCCGCCCGCAGCCCGTTCCAGCTCGTCTGGTCGCGATTGCGTCATGACCCCACCGCGATGGTGTCAGCCGTCGTGATTGTGCTCGTCATCGTCGCTGCCATCTCAGCTCCGCTCATCTCAGGACTGGTGGGTCATGGTCCGGACGAACAGTTCCGCAAAGAGGGTCTTACCCCTTCCGGGCTACCGACGGGACCGAACGACCAGTTCCTGCTGGGTGCAGATAATCTCGGCCGTGATCTGTTTGTTCGCCTGATCTATGGCGCCCAGCTCAGTTTGATAGTCGCCTTCGTGGCGACGGTTGGCGCGCTCGGAATTGGCACCCTGGTGGGGATGACAGCCGGTTTCATGCGCGGAAAGGTCGACACCGTCCTGACCTGGTTCATGGATACCACCCTGAGCCTGCCGCAATTGCTGTTCGCAATCTCACTCGTCTCCCTCGTTGGGCCATCGTTCGGCACCACCGTCGTCGTGATCATTCTCTTCTCGTGGGCACCGATTGCTCGTGTCGTTCGGGGGCAGACCCTGTCTATTCGCGAGAAAGAATTCGTTGAAGCTGCACGATCCCTCGGCGCGTCGAACTGGCGCATCATGCGCGTCGACGTGCTTCCCAACCTCGTCGTTCCCATCCTCGTGTATGGCACGTTGCTGATTCCGCAGGCGATCGTATTTGAGGCGACGCTGTCGTTCCTCGGGCTCGGTGTGCTGCCCCCGACTGCAACGTGGGGGAATATGCTCGCGGCCGCGTCAACGGGCAGCATGTACACGATCGCCTGGTGGATGCTCGTCTTCCCTTCGGCCGCGTTGCTGTGTGTGACGCTGGCTTTTAACTTGCTCGGTGACTCTGTTCGTGACGCGCTCGACCCAAGGCAGACCCTCTTCGCAAAGAAGCGTCGCGTCACGAAGCTGAAGAAGAAGGAGATCGCCGAGTGATCCGCTTCCTTTCTCGCCGGATTCTGTCTGGCATCCTCACACTCATCGCGATCAGCGGAGTGATGTTCCTGCTTTTCTACGTCGCGCCCAACGATCCTGCGGCGACGATCGCTGGCCCTCAGGCGACCAATGACCAGATCGACCAGGTGCGTGCTCGGCTTGGTCTCGATATGCCCGTCATCGAACGGTACTGGCTGTTCATCACCGGGCTATTCCAAGGCGATCTGGGCTATTCGTTCTTCAACAAGGAGCCCGTGCTTGACTCCCTGGTTCGGCGTCTCCCTGCGACCGCGTCGCTGGCTGTCGGCGGGCTGGTGGTCGCTTTAGGGTTGGGCGTGACCATCGGTGTCGGCGCGGCGCGTAAGCCCGGATCGTGGCGAGACAAGCTCGGCACAGCTTTTGTCCTCACCGGACTGAGCGTGCCCACCTTCGTGGCCGGACTCATCCTGCTGTATGTCTTCTTTTATCTCCTCACGGTCATGGGACTCACCTTCTTCCCGGCCGCCGGGTACGTTCCATTCACCGAAAATCCGCTGGAGTGGGCGCGGCACCTCCTCCTCCCGTGGATCACCGTTGGATTTGTGGCAGCCGCCACGTACGCGCGACTGGTCCGTAGTCAGTTGGTGAGTGTGATGGGTGAGGATTACATCCGAACGGCGCGCAGCAAAGGTATCCGCGAGGATCGGGTCGTCTATCGTCACGGAATGCGCAACGTGCTCACCCCGGTTGTGACTCAGATCAGCCTCGACTTCGCCATACTTATGGGCGGCCTCGTCGTAACCGAACGCATCTTTGGAATAAATGGGATCGGCCGTCTGGCCATCGATTCCGTGAACCGCGGAGACCAGCCGGTGATCATCGGCGCGATGCTCCTAGCCTCGCTGTTTGTAGTTATCGCGAGCATTCTGGTTGACCTTGCGTACGCGCTGCTCGATTCCAGAGTCAGAGTGAAATAGGGAAGGTCTGAAATGCTCAGCGAGAAAGTTCGTCTACTGGCCACCGGAGGCAATTTTGCGTCCCTCACAACTCTCACAGCCGATGGTCAACCGTGCGCGCAGGTGATGTGGGTGGATTGTGATGACGAGCACATCATTATCAACACCGAAGTGCATCGGGCGAAGTTTGCGAATGTGCAACGGGATCCACGCGTCGTCGTGCTCATCATCAACAAGGACAACCCTTACGAATACGCCGAGGTACGCGGAACGGTCTCCGAAGTCGTGCACGGCGAGGCGCCCCGGGCCCACGCCGACACCCTCGCCTGGCGTTATTTCAACCGCCCGTATGCGCCAGAGCAGATCCAGTCAGAACGCGTAATCCTGAAGATTAAGCCGCTGTAGAACAGTCACCGAACTTGTCGAGTGCCCGTTCACGCGTGTCGGTTTTTCGCGTTCGTCCGGGGTCGACATCACGATACGAGGAGAAATGATGAGCCCAACCACGCAGGAACT
Source organism: Salinibacterium sp. G-O1 (assembly GCF_030063305.1). Taxonomy (GTDB): domain Bacteria; phylum Actinomycetota; class Actinomycetes; order Actinomycetales; family Microbacteriaceae; genus Rhodoglobus. The sequence goes on along the minus strand of NZ_JASISV010000001.1, from coordinate 406,082 downwards.
GTCTGATGTCCTTGGAGAGGTTCCGCAGCGCTGGCGCAACGTGGGCCCTGCTCGAGGAGGTCGCGTAGTAGCGGTCTTCGGAGATCTCACCGACTACCGACGCTTCTGGATGGGCGCATGTTCGGGTGGCGTGTGGCGCACCGACGACGCGGGCCAGATCTGGCGACCCGTGACCGACGGTCAACTGGCGACTGCATCGATAGGCGCGATAGCCGTCGCGGAGTCCAATTCGAATGTCGTCTGGGTGGGCACGGGAGAATCATTCGCGCGGAACAACGTTGTGCCAGGAGACGGCGTCTACCGCACAGTAGACGGCGGCCGCACGTGGGATCACCTGGGGTTGGAAACAACGAAACACATCGCAAAGGTCCGCGTGAGTCCAACCGATGCCGACGTGGCATTCGTTGCCGCAACCGGCGACATCTTTGGCCCCAGCCCCGAGCGCGGCGTTTACCGGACCACCAATGGTGGGCGCGATTGGGAGCACGTTTTGCACGTGTCCGATAAGGCGGGCGCAGCAGACCTCATCATTGATGCACACAACCCGCGGATAGTCTTCGCGTCCATATGGGAGGCTGTCCGTCACCCGTGGAACATCATCTCCGGTGGTGAAGATTCTGGCCTCTGGCGTTCGGTCGACGGCGGTGACACTTGGGAGAAGGTGTCTGACAATCCCGGATTCGCAACAGGGCTGTTGGGACGCATGGGCGTGGTCACCAGTCCCGCGAAAGCTGGCCGCGTGTGGGCGCTCGTCGAAGCTCTTGATGACCAGGGTGGCATTTACCGCTCGGACGACTACGGACTGAGCTGGGAGCACATTTCTACAGAACGCTCCGTTCAAGGACGCCCTTGGTACTACAGCCACCTCATCGCGCATCCCACCGAAGCGGACACGTTGTGGAGCATGAACACCTGGGCCTGGCGATCACGCGACGGTGGACGCACCTTCCAACAGGTGCAAACCCCGCACGGCGACAACCACGACCTCTGGATCGATCCGAACGATGTCAACCGGATGATCAACGGCAATGACGGAGGGGCCAGCGTCTCATTGAACGCCGGAATGACCTGGTCAACCGTCTACAACCAAGCCACGGCTCAGCTCTACCGCTTCGACGTCGACCACCGGTTCCCCTTCGATCTCTATGCGACACAACAGGACAATTCGGGTATCCGTGTCCCGTCGAGGTCCTGGAAGGGCGCGATTCGCTGGGCAGACTCGGTAGAACTCGGTGAAGCCGAAGCTGGCGACGTCGCACTCGACCGATCGGACCCTCGCTACGTGATGTTGGGCGGCGCGGGATTCGGTCATCCCGGTCCTTTGCTGCGGTTCGACCAGGTGACCGAGCAGGCACGTGACGTGGCGGTCTGGCCGGAATACTTCATGGGAGTTGGGGCCTCCGAGTCACAACATCGGTTCGGCTGGACGTACCCCATCGAATTCTCTCTGCACAAACCGGGCGTGCTGTACGTCGCCGGCGAGCGCCTATTCCGGTCACCCAACGGGGGAATCGATTGGGAAGCCATCAGCCCCGACCTCACCCGCAATGACCCGAGCAAGCAGCTGCCCACCGGCGGACCCATCTCGGGCGACAGCACAGGCGCCGAGGTCTACTGCACTATCTATTCGTTCGCCGAATCGCCGCTAACGCCCGATGAATTGTGGGTCGGCACTGATGACGGTCTCATCCAGCTGTCACGCGACGGCGGAGAAACCTGGAACGAGATCACCCCCACTGGACTGCCGGAGTGGGCGACGATCTCTCGAATTGAAGTGTCGCAGCACACGGCGGGCACCGCCTACGCGGCAGTTCACGCGTATAGGGTGCAGGACTCGCGCCCCTTTCTGTTTCGTACGCGCGACTTTGGCCAGACCTGGGAGGCGATCGTTGACGGCCTTCCTCAGGGCGAGTGGATTCGCACAGTTCGCGAAGACCCGAAGGTCGCTTCCCTGCTGTTTATCGGGACCGAGCGTCGGGTGTGGTTCTCGACGGACACTGGGGCTTCGTGGGCACAACTAAGCGGCAACATGCCTTCGGTGCCCATTTATGATCTCAAGATTCGCGATCATGAACTGATCGCGTGTACGCACGGTAGAGGATTCTGGATTCTGGATGATGTTGCCCCGTTCCGCGAGTCGGCACGCATCAGCGATGCGCGTTCACTCACGCTGTGTGAGCCCCCACTGACGTATCGTTACCCCACCCCGGACGGTTTCGACATGCCCGGGGAAGGCAGCTGGATGGGCGGCTTTCCCGGAGTTCCGCTCGGTGGCGCAACCTTCACGCGTGAGCGCCGGCCGGATGGACGCGTCGTGTCGGTGTGGCTCGACGGCGGCACTAATCCCCCAAACGGCACTCAGTTGCATTACTTCGTGCCGCCGCAACCGGGCGAGGCGGGGTCGATGGAGCTCACCCTCATCGTGCGCAACGAGGCCGGTGAAATCCTCCGAACTTTCAGCTCCGGCAAGGATGCGGCCCGCGAGGTGCCCATCGAGGAAAAGCTCACAGTCTCACCGGGAATTAATTCATTCCTGTGGGACCTGCGAGTCACGCCGGTACTCGGCATGGCGAACGATCAGGGCGCGCGCACCGTTTACTTGCCGGGCCCGAGGGTGGCACCGGGGACCTACACTGCAGAACTCACAGCGGGCGAGACCACGGTTAGCCAGACGATCACGGTTATTCGAGACCCTCGCGGAGAAGCGACGGACGCCGATCTAAGGCTGCAGTACGAGATTCTGGTGCGCATCCGGGATACGCTGCAGCGCATCAACGACGGAGTCGCCTGCGCTCGATCTGTTCGCGAGCAGCTGAGCGTCGTTCGTTCTCGCATTGCACATGACGATGAGCTGACGTCAGCGATGGAATCTGTAGTCGGCGAACTCGATCGCATCGAGCGAGTCCTCTCTAACCCCGACCTCAAGAACCACAATGACGCCCTCAAGATGGCTGCGGGTCTCGATGAGAAGATAAAGCTGTTACCGGAGATCGTCATCGAACTTTCGGACACTGCGCCCACTCCGGCGACCTATGAAGTATTTGATCGCCTCGCTGGACAGGCTGCCGGCGTCCTCGCCGAACTGGATGACATCATCGACAATCGCCTACCGAGCCTCGAGAAGACATTGCGCGACAGCGACTCAGTGCCATTCATCGTGGTGCCGGACCGTTGATGGACGCGACACGGTCGCGTCGTCTCCGGCCCGGGATTCTACTCATCACCGCGGTGCTCGCTATAACTGGGTGTGGCGCGTCCGCGGGAGGGGTGAACACAGACGTTGTCGACGATTCGACGTCCCTCGTCGTCTACGTGGGACGCAATGAGGAGCATGTTCGTCCTCTGGTGGAGGCCTTTGAGTCCGAGACTGGTCTCACGGTCGAAGCTCGCTACGGCAGTACCGGAGAATTAGCGACGACCATCCTGCAGGAAGGCGAACACTCACCCGCCGACGTCTTCTTTGCGCAGGACCCCGTGTACATCGGCGCGCTCGTTGACGCCAAGCTCCTGACGTCGCTGCCTGATGACATCATCGGTCGAGTTCCGGACGGAATCTCTGGTGCCAACAACGAGTGGGTAGGGGTGACAGGCCGGCGGCGGGTAATGGCGTACAACCCCGCCTTCGTGACCGAACGAGACCTCCCACAGTCGATCAACGAGCTGACCGAGCCATCCTGGAGAGGTCGCGTCGGACTTGCACCGACTCACAGTTCGTTCGTCTCCTTCATTGCATCGATGGTCACGACTGAGGGTGAAGAGGCCGCGCTGGGCTGGCTGGAAGCTATTGCGGCTAACGATCCGCATTTGTTCAGCGGGAATCACGAGATCGTCGAAGCAGTCGCCGCCGGCGACGTCGATGTCGGATTGGTCAACCACTATTACGCGCTTCAGATGGCTGAAGAGCGCGGTTCAGCCGATGCGGCAAACAGGTCATTCCGCGTTGGCGATCCCGGAGATGTGCTGATGCCGACAACGATCGGCATGCTCGAATCCAGCCTGCATCGCTCGGCCGCTCTCGACTTCATCCGCTTTATGCTCCGTGACAGTTCGCAGCGTCACTTTCTCGACAATGTGAAGGAATACCCTCTCGTCGACGGAATCGGCACGCCTCCTGGGGAAAATCCTCTCGACGTCGAACATATTCGCGGAATGCATCTGGATGAGGTGGGCGACAACCTCACCGTGGCAACGACGCTCATCGCACAGGCCGGCCTCATCTAGACGTGTCTGACCACCGCAGGAACTTCGCGACGTTACTGAGTCGACGGAGTGCCCAAAAAACACCTTGGATGGCCGTCGTCGCGTTACTGATTGCGGCAGGATTGTGCCTCCCTCCGCTGGTCGTCCTGCTCGTTGAATCAGTGACGGCCGGGACCGCTTCGGGCATTCCAGCGGGCCGACTGATCGAACTTTTGAGCGGCACTGTGCAATTGATTGTTGTGGTGACAATCGGAGCGGTGATTCTGGGCACGATAGCGGCACTTCTCGTCTCGCGAACCAATCTGTCCGGTCGAAGAATGTTCTCTCTTCTGGTCATGGTGCCTCTTGCCCTCCCGGCCTATCTGCTCGCTCTCTCACTGGTCAGCCTGGGTGGCGGCGCGGGACTGATATCGCAACTCCTCGCACCGCTCGGCCTCGGCCCAGTGCCAGTAGCCCAGGGCCTCTGGGCCGCAGCAATCTGTCTGATCGTGTCGAACCTCCCCATAGTGCACGCCCTCGTCGTCACCGCACTCAACCGTTTGGATCCTGCGCTGGAGGAGAGCGCGCGTCTGGTCGGCGACCCACCCTTCCGCGTATTCTTCCGCGTGATCCTCCCGCAGCTGCGCACTCCTCTGACCACTGCCGCCTGCATCGTTTCGCTCTATACCCTCTCTGACTTCGGGGCCGTCTCCGTGCTCCGCTACGACACCTTCACGCGTGCTGTCTACTCACAGTTTCGTGGGGGCGTTGACCTCGCGTCCGCGTTTTCGCTGGTGGGTGTGCTGATCTCGATGGCGACAGTTCTTATCGTGCTGCAGACAATCCTCGGCGGTCGCCCGATGCCGGTCGCCTCCCGGGCCAGGCCCCCTCTCGCGCTCCGTCTGTCGCTTCCAGGCCGTATCGCCGCTCGCGCAGCACTGTGGTGTGTCGTCTTACTCAGCCTGATCGTGCCCGTGGCCACCCTGACGGTCTGGGCAGTGCGCGGACTCATCTCCGGGGTGCTCGTGGGGCCGATCATTGCCGAAACTGCGAATACGTTGCAGCTCGCGCTCGTCGCAGCTGTTGTGACGACTCTCATCGCCATACCCATTGCGCTCAGCTCTTATCGGGGAACATCGCGGCTCGGGCGAATCGCCGAGACTCTTCCCTGGATCACGCATTCGCTCCCCCATCTCGCGATTGGCGTTGGGTTTCTTATAGTGAGCCTTGCCCTGCCGCCGGTGTTCTATCAATCCAGCACCATGCTCATCCTCGTTTACGCTGCGATCTTCCTTCCCGTGGCCGTTGGTGCTCAGCAGCTGGCATTGCGGCAGATCGATCCCCGGCTCTTCGAGGTCTCCCGAATCCTGGGGCAGGGAGCCTGGTCAACTGGCCGGAGAGTTGGCGTCGCCCTGGTGTGGCGCGCCGCAATGACTGGGGCACTGATTGTTGCGGTGTTGGTTTCACAGGAGCTGCCCGCCACCCTCCTCTTGCGCCCGACGGGAACAGAAACGCTGGCGATTCGCGTTTGGGGAGCCGTATCGGAGGGGCAACTCACGACCGGAAGCATCGCGGCCCTTCTGCTCATGGCGATCTCTGTTCCTCTCGTTGCTGGACATCATCGCGCGACCCTTCGGGTGAGGCAGACATGACATCGCAGCAAAACCCTCCTGCGCTTCTCGCCACCGGGCTCGTTCGCCGATTCGGGGATCGACTTGCCGTCGACAACGTAGACGTGACGGTTCACACAGGGACACTCACCGCGATTTTGGGTCCCTCAGGATGCGGAAAGTCGACGGTGCTCCGCATGGTGGCCGGGCTCGAGCACCCGGATGCTGGCACGGTGTCCCTTTCCGGAACCCTCGTTCAGGCCCCTGGCCATCACGTTCCGCCAGAACGTCGCGGTGTGGGTCTCGTGTTCCAGGACAACGTGCTCTTCCCTCATCTCACCATCGCCGAGAACATCGGGTACGGTGTGCGGCGAGACCAACGCACTGCGTCCACGACCCGCCTGCTCGACCTGGTCGGGTTGGGTGACGTCGGACAGCGCATGCCTCACGAGGTTTCGGGTGGGCAGCAGCAGCGCGCTGCACTTGCGCGAACGCTTGCCACCAGTCCGCGCATCATCCTGCTGGACGAACCGTTCTCGCAACTGGACGCCCATTTGCGAGAGCGGGTACGCAGTGACATGGTCGATGCAATTAGGCGCACCGACTCCACGGCGCTGCTGGTCACTCACGACCAGGATGAGGCATTTGAACTCGCGGACGAGGTCATCGTCATGTCCGAAGGCCGCATCCACCAGGTGGGAAGCCCTCAACAGATCTATCAGCGACCGGCAGATCGCTTCGTGGCAGAGTTCGTGGGTCACGCGACACTGGTACCAGCAATCCGTGTCGCCGATGGCGTGGTCGACACGACGGTTGGGCGACTCGCCGTTCGTGGTGCGAGCGCTGAATCGACTTCGTTCGCCGTGTTGCGCCCCGAATCGGTCGTTGTCGGATCTCCCGAGGACCGGGAGCTGGGTGCCCAGCATGCCCAAATCATGCGCGTCAGGTTCCAGGGGATGAACCACCTGGTCGACCTGAAGCGTGATGACGGGATGCACCTTGTCGCCCGAGTACCTGGGCTTGTGCCTTGTGAAACCGGCGACTTAGTTTCGTTCCGCGTTCACGGGCCGGTGGCGACAGTATGAACAATCGAACCGAAGGCAGCAACATGCCCCATCCCCGGCCCCTCCCCTTGTGGGCTGGGCGCACGATCTCACTTCTGGGCATCCTTCTGGTCGCGCTCAATTTGAGGACGGCGGTCTCAGCAATTTCTCCCATCACACGGGATATTGCTGCGGACATTCCGCTCGACAATGTGGCGCTCGGCCTTCTGGGCATGGTTCCTCCGATGGCATTCGCTATCTCCGCACTCGCCAGTGCAGGGATCGCCCGCAAACTCGGCCTCGAGGTCTTTCTTGTCGTCGCGATTGCGCTCATGATCGCAGGTCACCTCCTGCGCGCCGCCGCACCCGGCTACGGGATTCTCCTGGTTGGGAGCGTGCTCGCTCTGGTGGGCATGGGCATCGGCAACGTGTTGCTTCCCCCCCTGGTGAAGCGCTATTTCCCGGATCGCATCGGAACGGTCACCGCGCTCTACGCGACCCTTGCCTCAGCGAGCGCCGCGTTGCCGGCGCTCGTGGCCGTGCCCGTCGCTCACGCGACCGATTGGAGGGTCTCGCTCGGAATGTGGTCGATCCTCGCCTTCGCAAGTCTCGTTCCGTGGGCGATCCTCCTGGTGCAGAGGTCACACGAGAAGGCCAGCAGCAAAGTCGACGGCGTCGCAGAGATTGCGCAACCGCTCTCGCTCGGCGGGCGGCCCATCTGGCGATCGGGCGTCGCTTGGACGATCGCCGTGGTCTTCGCCATGTCGTCGTTCAATGTGTACGGCGTGCTGACATGGTTGCCGGACATCCTTGCGCAGACAGCCGAGACCTCAGCGGCACAATCAGGTGCGCTTCTGGCGCTGTATGCCGCCATGGGACTGCCGGCAGCGCTGTTGATCCCCGTGCTTGCAGCGCGAATACATAACATCGGCCCGCTTGTGCAACTAGGTGCGCTGTTCTTCATCATCGGCGACCTCGGGCTGCTGTTCGCTCCGGGATTCGCAACAGTGCTGTGGGTCATCTTTATTGGGCTGGGTGCACTGATATTCCCGGTGTGCCTTGTGCTGATCAACCTACGCTCCCGCACCATGAACGGAGCGGTCGCGCTGAGCGGTTTCGTGCAGGGGGTCGGCTACAGCATCGCCTCCCTCGGCCCGCTTCTTTTCGGAGTGCTGCGGGAAGCGACCGGTGGCTGGGTTGCGGTGTTCGTCATGCTGATTGTTTCCGCAGTCGTCATATCCGCGGGCGGCGTTCTGCTGCGCAGGCCCGTTTTTGTTGAAGACCAGCTTCAACCGGAGAGACAACAGGCTGCAGCAAGATGAGCCATTGCACGGGGCTGGCCGCGGCCGGCTAGCGTTCGAGCACGACCGCCAGCCCCTGCCCCACTCCGATGCAGATGGCCACGACGGCAACACCGCCACCGCGGCGCTTGAGTTCGTGCGCCGCGTGCCCAATGATGCGCGCGCCGGAGGCACCCAGAGGATGGCCCATGGCGATGGCTCCACCGTGGATGTTCACGCGTTCTGGATCCAGGTCCGGCCACAGCGACAGGCACGCAAGGGATTGGGAGGCGAATGCCTCATTGAGCTCCACCACATCCACATCGGCCCACGTGCGTCCAGCGCGCGCGAGAGCACGGTTGGCAGCCTCAACCGGCGCGATTCCAAAGACGTCGGGTTCGTTCCCTGCGACGCCCCGGCCGGTCACGCGCGCGAGTGGCTCCACGTCGAGCGCACCCTCGGCGCCGAGAAGAATCGCAGACGCACCATCGTTGAGTGAGGATGAGTTGCCCGCAGTGACCGTGCCATCCTGGGCGAACGCTGGTCGAAGCGCGGCAAGGGTGTCGACGCTGGTGTCATCCCGAATACCCTCATCGCGACCCAACTCGTGTAGCGGCACTTGTACGATCTCTGGATCGTAGATTCCAGCGGCCCATGCTGCAGCGGCGAGCCTGTGGCTGCGTGCGGCGAACTCGTCCTGCTGGGTGCGATCGAGCTTGAAAATTTGGGCAAGTTTCTCCGCACTCTGACCATTTGAAATGGTCCACTCGGCGTTCAGCAGCGGATTCACCATTCGCCAGCCGATAGACGTGTTCCACATCGTTTGATTGGATGTGCCGAAGGGTCGGGCCGACTTCTCCACGACGTAGGGAGCTCGCGTCATCGACTCGACCCCGCCCGCGAGGATGATCTCAGCATCACCCGACTCAATGGCGCGACTTCCCTGCAGAACAGCTTCGACAGAGGATCCGCACAGACGGTTCACCGTCACCCCTGGCACGGAGGTCGGAAAACCGGCGAGAAGCGCACCGAAGCGGGCGACGTTGCGATTGTCCTCGCCCGCCTGGTTCGCATCGCCAAAGATCACGTCGTCGATTCGTGCGGGATCGAGCCCCGTGCGCTCCACCGATGCGCGCATCACGATGGCGGCCAAATCGTCGGGCCGCACGTCGGCGAATGCTTTTGCGTGGCGCGCGAACGGTGTGCGAACCGCGTCGTAAATGTAGGTGCCGGTCATTGTCAGTGCCCCTTGGTTTCGTCGAATGCGGAGGCGGTGGTCGCGTCGATCAGCCTCAGGCCAGTGAGGGTAGCGAGTAGCTCGACAGTGTTGTCGCCGTAGAGTTCCCGCACCGCGAAACCCTCGGGAGTGACGTCAAACACCGCGTGGTCGGTGTACACGCGCGAAACGCAGCCGATGCCCGTGAGGGGATAGCTGCAGGCGGCGACGAGCTTCGACTCATTCTGCTTGGTGAGCAGATCCGTCATCACGTAGACCTCTTTTGCACCGATCGCGAGGTCCATCGCGCCCCCAACTGCTGGCACCGCCCCGGGGGCACCAGTCGACCAGTTCGCGAGGTCACCGTTCTCTGCGACCTGAAACGCGCCGAGCACACAGACATCAAGATGACCGCCACGCATCATCCCGAAGGAATCCGCTTGATGAAAGTAGGCGGCCCCGTCCAGAGCCGTCACCGCCTGCTTGCCCGCGTTGATGAGATCGGGATCCACTTCGCCCGCCAGTGGCGCCGGACCCATTCCCAGCATCCCATTCTCCGTGTGCAGGATTATCTCGAGATCAGCGGGGAGGTAGTTGGCAACCATCGTCGGAGCGCCGATTCCGAGGTTGACGAAGGCGCCCTCCGGAATCGCGGCCGCAATTCGCTGCGCCAGTTCGGCGCGACTCAGCTTCGTGGTCACCGGGAGCCTCCTGCTGAATCTGTGCCAGCCGATGCCTCGAGCGGCCGACCTTCGAGGTCGACTCCCCCGACGAAGACATCATCCTTCAGCCATTCACGCTCGCCCACCACGGCAACGCGTTGCACGAAGATGCTGGGCGTGGCGACATTCTCTGGATCGATCGATCCCAACGACACGATTTCATCGACCTGCACAACAGTTGTGGTCGCGGCCGCGGCCATAATTGGGCCGAAGTTGCGCGCCGTTTTTCGATAGACGAGATTGCCCCAACGGTCCGCCTTCCAGGCACTGATCAGCGCGAAGTCGGCTCTGATGGGATATTCGAGCGAATACACGCGGCCGTCTATTTCACGAGTCTCTTTGCCCTCGGCAAGTTGGGTGCCCACACCGGTCGGGGAGAAAAAGGCACCGATGCCCGTTCCTGCCGCGCGAATGCGTTCGGCCAGGTTGCCTTGCGGAACTAGTTCAAGCTCGATCGCGCCCTCGCGGTACAGGCCGTCGAAGACCCAGGAATCCGGTTGCCGCGGGAATGAGCACACGATCTTGCGTACCCGCCGTGCCGCGAGAAGGGCGGCAAGACCAACGTCTCCGTTCCCGGCGTTGTTGCTGATGATGGTGAGGTCCGTGGCGCCCTGTGCGATCAAGGCATCGATCAACTCAAGTGGTTGACCCGCACGACCGAAGCCGCCGACCATCACCGTGGCACCATCCACAACTCCGGCGACGGCCTCTTCGACGGACGATACGACCTTGTTGATCACCGGAGCCTTCCCTCGTTCCGACGCGGGACGGGCAAATAACCGTCGCTATGCGAACATAAGTGCGATATTCGAATATAGCAGTTCGTCGTGCGAATTCGACGGAGTATTGCGGTTCCGGCGCCGCGTAGGTCGAGCAACGGGCTGGTTGCGCCCTGCAACGGCGGAACCGGATCTTCTTCCCGGCATTGCGCGCCAGACGATCCCGGAGTAACGTACAACCAAATGGTTGTAATAGAACTCTCCGATGACGACGTGAGCCGGATTTTCCGGGCTCTCGCCGATACGACGCGACGCGATATCGTGCGCCGAACTCTCGCTACCGAAGTTTCGGTGTCTCAGCTCGCAGCTGCGTACGCCATGTCATTCGCTGCAGTTCAGAAGCACGTCGCTGTGCTGGAGGAGGCGAGGCTCGTGACCAAGGAACCACGCGGTCGTGAACGGATGGTGCGGGGCAATCCCGACCGCATCCACCAGGCGCAGCGCCTGCTCGACCAGTTCGAACACATTTGGCGCTCGAGGATCGAGCGCCTTGACGCCCTACTCGAAGAAGAACCCACCTAGAAAGGCCGATCATGCCCGTCACTTCCGTTGAGAAAGACCTCGACAAGCTCTCCATCACGATCGTCGCCGATTTCGCGGCGCCGGTCAGTCGGCTCTGGGATGCCTATATCGACCCCCGCCAGGTCGAGCGATTCTGGGGCCCACCCACCTACCCCGCGACCTTCCTCCGCCACGACGCCGCCGTCGGCGGCCGCAGCGTCTACCGAATGACCGGTCCGACCGGCGACGAGCACTACGGCTGCTGGGAATGGACCCACGTTGACGCAGGCACATCCTTCGACATCATCGACTGGTTCGCGGATGAGACAGGCGAGCCCAACACCCAGTTGCCATCAAGTCGCGCGACTTTTGCGTTTGAGGCGACCGACAGCGGCTCTCGCCTGACAACCGTCTCCAGTTTCGATACCGCCGAACAGCTCGACCAGCTGCTCGAAATGGGGATGCTCGAGGGCACGAGTCAGGCCATGGCGCAGATCGACGATGTGCTCGTCGACCTCGCCGCCTTCGCCGCCGACCGAGCAACGGAGGCGCAGATCCTCAGCGACACGCAGGTGCGTGTTACACGCGTCATCCGTGGCTCAATCGATCAGGTCTGGCACGCGCACAACGATGCCGAGCTCATGAAACAGTGGCTGCTCGGGCCCGACGGCTGGACAATGCCGGTCTGCGAAATCGCCACCGCGGTCGGCGAGAGCTACCGCTACATGTGGGCTCCGGAAGACGGCGGCGAGGGCTTCGGATTCACCGGGGAGCTGCTCGAGTCTGAGCCGCCGTATCGCGCGGTGACGACAGAAGCCATGATCGGCATGGACTTCCCTGCTACCCGCAACGAGCTCACACTCACGCCGGTCGCGGGAGGCACGCTGCTGTCACTCGTCATCACCTACGCGGACGCCGAGCAGCGTGACGCGGTGCTGGCAACCGGCATGACCGACGGCATGGAAACGAGCTACGTCCGCCTCGAAAATATCCTCGAGTCGGTCACGGCTTAGCTGGCTAGCGCGAGCGGACGGGCGTTCATGCATGGACCGCAACCGGGATAGCCGACCGCGAATTCAGGCATATGGTTGCCTACACCGGCCGGTCCAGGTCGGCCTGATTGGATGGATGTCGGCTACCGCGCCCACGGCTCTCGCACCACGCGCACATCGGCGTTGGAGGCGGCGGATTCCTCGATCGCCAGCCCGAGGGCGTGATCCTGGCAGGCGTCGGCGAGGGGGTACGGCTCGGGACCTTCCGAACGTGCCCAGCTGCCCATCCTGTCGAGGAAGGATGCCACGGCGATGTCGTCTTCGGAGAGCCGGGAGCCGATCCACTGGTTCCGATAGACGAGCCGACCCTCGAACGACGCCGAGACGACCTCGTTTCCCTCCAGGTTCATATCCACGCCGGAGCGTCGGAACGAGATGGGCGAGACCACGACGCCCTCGCCCGTGAGACGGGTCACCGTGTCATCCACGATCTCGCCGAGCGAGCCGCGGATCACAATACGTCGAGCGATAAGCGGGTTCCACCACTGGTTGTCGACGAAGTTGTAGAGCCCCATCCGCCCGTCGCCGAAGTCGAGGGTGGCGATCGTGGTGGTGCGCGGCACGGGCGCCGGGTCGGTCACCCATCCGGCGGGGGTGAGCGGGTCGGCGAGCGGGGCGGTGAACTTTCGTGCGCAGACGACGGTCTCAGCGAACCCAGCGTCGAGGAATGATCGCATCATGGATGTCGCGTGGTACAGGTGGGTGGACGCGACCTCCACGCTCGTCGGCGTGCCGATCGCGCCCGACTGCACAGCGGCGAGGCGCGCCGCGTGGCCCGGCATCAGCATGTACTGCTCGGCGACCTGAACGAGACCAGATGACCCGACCGCCACCCACAGCTCTCGGAGCCCTTCCAGCGTGGGGGCCGGCGGGGTTTCCGCCAGCACGCGCGCGCCCTTCTCGACCAACTCGGTCACCACCGCGGGCATCGATGCCCATGACACTGACGCGATCACGAACTCGGGCGCGAGGGCCAGGGCATCGTCGATCGTGCGGACTGTCGTGACACCCCAGGTTCGCGTTATGCGCTCTGCCGCGGCATCCGATCGCGCGACGACGGCCGACACTTGGAGCCGCTCCGGGGCCGCCTGGGCAAGCCTGAGGAAGAACTCGGAACGCCATCCCGTTCCGACAATCGCAAACGTCACGGGCTGGGCCATGGGCACACCTTCCACTCCTGGTCGTGCGACCGCGCATCGGAGGCACTCGTCGACTGAGACGTTCCTCCAGTCTGGGCGAAAACCCTGAGTCCGTGGAACATGGGGCTGCGACCGCGGGAGCGGACCGCCCCGGAGAAATCTCGCGCGGCGAGGTGCAAGAATTCGCCCATGGACGACTTCCTCGACTCTCTGGCCCGCACGCCACCCGTCGAGATCTCCCCCACGCTGCTGATCGTGCTCGTTGCCGTTGCGGCCGCGCTCAGCATCCCGCAGCCGATCTGGAAATGGTTCGGGCTCTTCACGACCCTCGTGCACGAACTCGGGCACGCGATCGGGGCGATTCTGACCGGACGCTTTGTGCACGGCATGAAGATCCGCATGAACCATTCGGGTGAAGCAGTCAGTAGCGGCCGCGGCAAGCTTGGCGCCGCGATCAGCGGATCGCTCGGATACCCGGCGCCCGCCATCGTCGGAGCCGTGCAGTTGTGGTGCGTCACGCAGGGCTACACGGCACTCGCCCTCTTCGTCGGTGGCATCATCCTGATTCTCACACTGCTGGTGATCAGAAACCTCTTCGGATTCCTCGTGGTCGCCGTGTCCGCCGCCGCGAGCGCCGCGCTCTGGCTCTGGGCGACGCCCACGCAACAGAGCTACGTGTTGCTCGTGCTCGCGATCGCCCTTCTCGTGGGTAGCGTGCGCGGGCTCGCCACCGTGATCGGCGTACACACTCGCCGTCGCGACAAGCTGGGTACGTCAGATGCCTACCTGCTGTTCAGGCGCACCGGCATCCCGTCAGCGTTCTGGCTCCTGCTCTTCAGCGCACTCATCGCCGCGAATGTTGTGTGGGCCGTTACGACGGTGCTCGAGAGCTACTAGCTGACGCACACCTACACGGATACCTGGCGACGATCGGTCGTCGCGGGTCCGGCTGGAATCGCGGGGGTTCGCGGCCATGTCCAGGCGGAGCGCAGGATGAAGGCCAGGATCAGCACCTCGACTCCGATGGTGAGGCCGTAGTAGAGGGCCCAATCCGGCGACGACCCTGCCACGTTGAAGACCATGACAGGGATGTACAGCGATGCCACGACGAGGTTCGTGGCACGGTTCACGCGGGCGGGCATCGCGATGGAGAGCATCACCATCAGGGCCGGGATCGCGATGATCACGAAGAAAACGGACATCAAGGTGGCGCTGATCTCGAATGCAAAGATGTTGCCGCCCCGGATTTTGTCGATTTCACCGGCTTGGTAGAGGTGGAAGTAGTCGATGTAGATGACGAGGAACATGAGGCTGGTCCAGGCCGCCGCGAGCTTGGCCTGCACGGGGATCGGCGGGTTGTCGAGCAGGTTCAGGGTTCTCGTTCGGATGGCCATCAGTTCTTCCTTTTTCTCGTGTAACTATCCGCCGCCGGAATGGCGGCGGGTGTTCGTACGCTGTACGTCGTACGCTGTACTATGCTCGTACGCTGTACGATTGTCAAGCGTGTATTGAGAGAGCGAGGAAATCCGTGTCTGCAAGGGGAGAACGCCAGATCGCGTCAGACGCGGGGCTGAGCAAGCAACGGGTGGTAGTCGAGGCGGTCCGACTCGCCGACAGCGAGGGGGTCACCGGGCTGAGCATGCGCCGGCTGGCGGGCGCGCTCGGCGCGGGCGCGATGTCGCTCTACCACTACGTGGCGAGCAAGGATGAGTTGCTGGACGCCATGATCGACGTCGTGTTCCAGGAGATCGACCTCCCGCCCGAAGAGACCGACTGGCAATCCGCGATGCGACAGCGGGCGGTATCCGCTCGAAAGGTTCTGGCACGCCACCCGTGGGCGATCGGACTGATGGAGTCGCGGACATCGCCGGGGCCGGCGAACCTCCTCCACCGAGAGGCTGTCACCGCCTGCCTGCGGAAGGCTGGCTTCTCGGTCGTGATGACGACGCACGCCAACTGGTTGCTCGACAGCTATGTCTACGGTTTCGCCCTGCAGGAAGCCAGCCTGCCGTTCGACACCACCGATGAGCTCGCGGACATGGCGGAGAACGTCTGGCTTCCCCAGACCCCTCCCGACAAGTTCCCCTACCTCAACGAGTCCACCACGGTGCTCTTCGCCGCCGGCTACGACCCGGCCGAGGAGTTCATCTTCGGCCTCGACCTCGTCCTGGCCGCTCTCGAGCCCCTGAGGGCTTCCGGATAGCGACATTCTTGGGTATTGACTTTAGCCCATTGGCTAACTACATTAGCCACATGGAAAACCAACGCATGAATGCGGAAACTGAGTACCTCGTTCGTCCCGAGGGGCGAATCGCCTATCAAAGCGAGGGCGATGGCCCTCTTGTGGTCCTGGTGCCCGGGATGGGCGACCTGCGATCTGCCTATCGGTTCCTCACTCCGGCGCTGGTGTCTTCCGGGTACCGGGTGGTCGCCGTCGACCTCCGAGGCCACGGAGATAGCGATGTCACCTTTTCCAAGTACGGGGACGCGAGTACAGCCGAAGATCTCGCTGCACTGCTCAAAGAGCTGGGGCCCGCGGTCCTCATCGGCAACTCCATGGCCGCCGGTGCTGCCGTAATCGTGGCGGCGGAGCATCCCGGCCTGGTAAACGGCCTTGTGCTTATCGGTCCGTTCGTTCGGCAAGCTGCATCCGACAGCGTGATGACTCGGGTCGCGTTCCGCATCCTCATGGCCAGGCCGTGGGCCGCGGCCGTATGGAACGCCTACCTCCCGAAGCTTTACGCCGGCCGCCTTCCTGCTGACTTCGATAAGTATCGCGCTAGGGTCGCAGCGAGCATGCGCCGGCCCGGCTACGCGCGCGCGTTCAGCCTGACCACACGCACCGACCACCTCCAAGCTGCGAATAGTCTCGGACGAGTGCACACTCCAGCGCTGGTGGTGATGGGCGAGAAAGACCCGGATTTCAAGAACCCTCGCGACGAAGCAGCCTGGATCGCAAAGGCGCTCACAGCGCGGACTGTGATGATCCCCGAAGCTGGCCATTACCCTCAGTCGCAACAGCCCGAACTCGTTGCGGAAGCCATTTCCGCGTTCCTGGCGGAGGTGAGCGATCTTGCCTAGAGCTGGGCTAACGATCGACGTTGTCGTCAGGGAAGCCGCCCGCATCATCGATGATCGGGGCGCGGAGGGCCTGTCTCTCAGCGCCGTGGCCGAAAGCCTCGGCGTTCGCGTTCCCTCTCTCTACAAACATGTCGACGGCATGCCGGCCCTGCGACGCGGTGCCATGCTGCTCGCCAAGACGGGGCTGGCGGCGGCCTTATCGGACGCGGCGATCGGAAGGTCGCGTGACCAGGCCCTCACCGCGATCTCGATCGCCTATCGGAAGTGGGCGCTCGAGCATCCCGGGCTGTACCCGCTATCCGTGAGTGCGCCGGTCAATGGCGATGAGGACGATATCGCTGCCTCTTCGACTCTGGTCGAAACCGTCTTTCGCGTGCTGGCTGGCTACGGGTTGGAGGGCGACGATGCAGTGGATGCGACCCGGTTCCTGCGGGCCGCACTTCACGGCTACGTCGCGCTTGAGACGAGCGGCGGGTTCGCGATGCCCGTTGACCTGGAGCGCAGCTTCCTGCGGCTCATCGCCAGCGTAGAAGCAGCCCTCGACTCGTGGACGAAGTCATAGCAGTCGCCGTCGCCTCCCGCGCAGATGTTCTGGTCGCCGCCTTCCAGTCGCATGCCTCTCAAGAACGTGAGGTGGATTTGGCTCGGAGATGGATCCGCTCGCCCTGCTTGCCGAACATGCTCAAGATCTCGACCGGACCGTTGCCAGCCGCGCCGAACCAATGTGGATTTTTGGTGTCGAATTCAGCCGCCTCACCCGCGCCCATGACAATGTCATGCTCGCCAAGGACGAGCCTGAGACGCCCCGCGAGAACGTAGATCCATTCGTAGCCGCCGTGGGTTCGGAGGACCGGTTCCCGATCCGTTGCGGGGATGGTTACTTTGAAGGCCTGCGGTTCGCCCGGATGCTGCGACAAGGGCGTCAGGATGCGGCCATCCGACCGTGTGGACTTCTGCGGAACGCGAGGGTCGGCGATCCGCGGCGACGTCACGATATCGTCCAGCGGCACCGAAAGCGCCGCCACCACGGGCAGCAGCAACTCAAGGCTGGGCTTTCGTTGCCCAGACTCGAGCCGCGACAGGGTGCTCTTGGAAATTCCTGTCACTTCGGCCAACTCCTCGAGCGTCATGTCTTTCTTCTGCCTCGCGGCGCGCAGGCGCGGTGCGATCTGATTCAGCTCAGTCTGGATCCGCAGCGATGTGCTCATGCCATCAGAAAAGCACCTTGTCCCAGTTTCAGCAACAGTTCTCCCACAACGACTCCGACCAATGTCACAGTGCTTTCGTGAACAAGACAACCACCTACGACGTAATCATCATTGGCGCAGGAGCCGCTGGCCTGAGCGCCGGACTCGTACTCTCGCGAGCCCGCGCCGACGTTCTCATCGTTGACTCTGGTCAGCCGCGAAACGCGCCCGCCACACAAATGCATGGCTTCCTCTCTCGCGACGGGGTGGACCCTGCAGGGTTCCTGAGGACCGCCCGCCACGAAACCGAAGGGTACGGTGGCGAATTCCTCGCCGCTTCAGTGGCGAGCGTGGATACGCACGCGGGGTCCTTCCGGGTCACACTTGTGGATGCGACGACCGTGCGGGCTCGCGCAATCCTTGTGGCCACCGGTCTCGTCGATCAACTCCCCCTTATCCCTGGACTGCGTGACCGGTGGGGCTCACTTGTTCACCACTGCCCTTATTGCCATGGCTATGAGGTGCGCGGTCTGCGAATCTCCGTCATCGGCGGACCCGCCCGCGAAATGTCCATCAAACAGGCGGGCCTTCTTCGCCGATACAGCGACGCCGTGACTTTCATCACCAACGGCATTGACCTTGGTCCCTCGGAACTATCTCGGCTAGAGGCCTTCGACATTCACGTCGTCACCGCCAACGCATCTCACCTCGTCGGCGCGTCGGCGACGCTTACCGGGGTTGCCCTCGGGAGCGGTGATGTCGTCCCCACAGATGCCGTGTTCATAGCGCCGCCCCAACGGCCACAGGACGAACTCCTCAGGGGGCTCGGCTGCGAGACCGATGCCGGCACCGGCTTGGTCCGCACGGACCCCTTCGGCGCCACCAACGTTCCCGGGGTCTGGGCCGCCGGAAACGTGGTAACTCCGAGCGCGCAGATCATCACCGCCGCCGGTGCTGGCAGCGCGGCCGCCATCTCGATCAATGGGTGGCTTCTCAACAACGACCTCGACGCCGCGACCGCGGCGCGACAATAACCGGAAGGCCGGTTCGCAAAATGAAGGAACAAATCATGTCACTTCCCGCCCCGACTACCGCCATGCAGCCCTCGGCACTCAGGCCGCCCTCCGTGCATGCCAGGGCCGTCATCACCTGGATCGCGATCTTCCCGCTCGTCACGCTGGGCTTCTTCGCTATCGCTCCGTTCGCCGCTGACTGGAACCCGGTGCTGCGCGCCTTCGTCCTCTCGGTGGTGGTCGTTCCCCTTGCGGTGTACCTGGTGGTGCCGCAGCTGATGCGGCTCTACGGAAAAATTCGCACAGCACAGCGCTGAGTCGTGCGGTCCGGCCGCCGTCGCGACCGGACCGACGAGGCAGCATCCTTAGTATTGGCACATGGTGATGCCAGTTCTGGCCACGAAGCTCTTCGTGCCACCGCTGCGCCCGCAAGCAATATCGCGCTCACGCATCACCAGAAAGCTCGACGACGGGATGCGGCGTGGCGCGAAGTTGACGCTCATCTCAGCCCCGGCGGGATTCGGCAAGACGACCGTCCTGAGCGAATGGATCGCATCCAGCCGACTCTCCAGTCCTGATCTGCGGGTCGCGTGGCTCTCGCTCGACAGTGCCGACAATGACCCAGCACGGTTCCAGTCGTATCTGACAGCGGCCATCGATAGCGCGATTAGCGAGTCAGGCTTCAGCGATGACGACCCAACGGGTTCACTGGACGTGACCATCCCGTGGCTTCTCAACAAGGTCGCCCAGAGCCCCGGTCGTCTTCTTCTCGTGCTCGACGATTTCCAGCTCATCGAGGACCCTGCCGTTCGAGAAGCCGTCGAGTTGATGATCGACCACCTGCCGTCAACAATGCACGTCGCGATCGCCAGTCGTTCCGATCCACTGCTCCCGTTAGCGCGATTGCGAGCACGCGGAGAGCTAACGGAAATCAGAGCATCCGACCTGCGATTCACACCCGCAGAAGCGGGAGCCTTCCTTACTCGGACTTCAGGCAAATCCCTCTCGGACAAAGACATCGCGGCCCTCGGAGCCCGCACCGAGGGATGGATAGCTGGCCTGCAACTTGCGGCCCTCTCTCTTCGGGATCGCGGCGACGTGTCCGAGTTCATCACGGCCTTCACTGGCAGCAACCGTTTCATCATCGACTACCTCATCGAAGAGGTTCTTGACCGGGCGCCACTGGATGTTCGCGAATTCCTCTGCCAGACCGCCATCCTGGATCGACTGTCGGGCCCCCTCGCCGACGCGACCACCGGCAGCACGGGCGGCGCCGAAATGTTGGAAGCGCTCGAGCGAGCGAACATGTTTGTCGTTCCGCTGGATGACGAGCGCCAGTGGTACCGCTACCACCACCTCTTCGCGGACGTGCTGCGGGTGCGCCTCATGGCACACGGCACCGCCCACGTTCAAACACTGCACAGCCGGGCAAGCGAGTGGTTTGAATCCAATGACTCACCGGCCGAAGCGGTGCAACACGGTATCGCTGGTTCCGACTTCGCGCGGGCAGCACGGGTCATCGAATCCACGATTCCCAGTGTGCGCAAGAGCCGCCAGGACACGACACTGCTTGGCTGGCTTGCCCAACTGCCGCCGGAGGTGATCGGCCGAAGACCGGTCTTGCAGGTGTTCTCCGCGTGGGCATCCCTCGTCGCGGGGGACGTGACGGCAGTGGAACCGCAGTTGGCAGCAGCAGAGCGACAGCTCGAAGCTGCCGCTGGCGGGAAAACTGGGGTGCACGACTCGGAACCGGGCAGTGAACTCGACTCACTGCCAGTCACTATCGCACTGTACAGAGCCGCGATCGCCATGGCGTCGGAGGACATGCCCGCTATCCGGCAACATGCCCAGCGTGCTCGGGATCTCACCGCTCCGGATGACCACCTGGGTCGAGGCGCGGCCGCTGGCATGCTCGGCCTGGCCGCGTGGAGCACCGGTGATCTGGAAACAGGCATCGTGGAGTTCCGCGAATCCGCAGCAAACCTCCGTCGGGCCGGAAACGTTCTGGATGCATTGAGTACCACCATCGTCGTCAGCGACATGCTGGTGACCCTTGGTCGGCTGAAGGAGGCCCGGGCAGCATACGAACGTGCCCTGCTCGAGACAGAGGCATCCGGCGTTGAAGTACCCCCTGCTGCCGATCTTCACTCTGGCCTCAGCCGCGTGCTCCACGTCGGTGGTCAGGCAGCACTCGCGACCCAACACCTTTCGATCGCCCACGATCTGGGCGAAGAAGCCTTCGCTCATGAGCACCGGTACCGATGGTCCATAGCCATGGCCGATGCAAGACGAACCGAGGGCGACCTTGAGGGCGCACTCGACCACCTCAGAGACGCGGACAAGGAGTACCGTCGCGGCTTTTTCCCCGATGTTCAACCGATCGGCGCTCTCATCGCTCGGCTCTGGATTGAGCAAGGTCGGGCAGCAGATGCTCACTCTTGGGCAACAGACAACGGCTACGCCGTCCAGGGAGAGCTCACCTACTTGAGGGAGTTCGGGCACATCACCCTGGCTCGCGCGCTCATCGCTCACAACACGCCAAGCTCGCTCGCAGATGCAGCAACACTCCTCGATCGACTGCTCGATTCCGCCGAGGGCGGCGGACGAGCCGGATGCATCATCGAGATCTCGCTACTCGTTGCGACCATCCTTCACGCCCAACAGAAACCGGCGACAGCCCTCGCTTCCCTGGAAAGAGCCCTCAACCTCGCGGAGCCAGAGGGGTACATCCAACTCTTCCTCGACGAGGGCGCACCGATCCTCGCGCTGCTGCGCACGGCCGCGGGCGCAGGGATCCAACCGGATTTTGTCCGCCTTCTTAGCCAGTCCATCCGGAACAGGTTGCAGGTAGACCCGACTTCGACGCTGGCCGATCCATTGAGCGAGCGAGAGCTTCAAGTTCTCCGACTGCTCGCAACCGAGCTGACGGGTCCCCAGATCTCGCGCGAGCTACACATCTCCTTGAACACAATGCGCACCCACACCAGGCACATCTTCCTCAAACTCGAGGCCAGCGAACGGGCCGGCGCCGTACGGCGTGCGGAAACCCTGGGCCTCATCTAGACGCAACAATCACCACATCTTTCTGGATGTGGTGATGACGAGTCACCACGTCTCTTCGTAACTTCAGGAGATCCCCAGGCAATCGCCCCGGGGCAACCTCAAGCATCGGAGAACCTGTCATGAGCATCACCCCGTCCGCCCTCACCCGCGTGGCCGCCGTCGCGGCGGGTCTCGCCGGCGCTGCCTACATCGTCATCCAGTTGATCCACCCCGCCGATGTCATCGAGTCCCTGTCGACGCAGGCGTGGGTAAACGTCCACGTGCTCAGCTTCGTCGAGGCAGTGCTCGCCCTGATCGGGGTGACCGGCCTCTACCTGCACCAGGCTCGCAAAGTCGGCATCCTCGGCCCCATTGGATACGTCATGTTCGGATTCTTTTTCATCCTGCAGGCGGCATTCAACTTCGCTGAAGCGCTCATCGCACCGCTGATCGCCGTTAGCGCACCCCAGCTCGCTGTCGACTTCGTCGGGCTATTCGGGCGCTACCCCGCCGTCACTGACCTCGGTGCGCTGGCAGCACTTCCGAACGTCGGCGCGATCCTTTATGTCGGCGGGGCACTCCTATTCGGCGTCGCCATCATCCGCGCCCGAATGCTCTCTCGTGGTGCAGGAATCCTGCTGATCGTAGCTGCGGCCATCACGCCGGTGGCGGGTGCCCTGCTGCCGCACGCGCTCGAGCGCATGGCCGCGGTGCCCATGGGTGCCGCACTCATCTGGCTCGGATTCTCGCTGTGGAAGAGCAGCCGCACAAACACCGCTGTGCTCACCGTTACGGCTGCCGACCACGACCGGATCGCGACGAACTGATCTTCACTTCAAAAGAGCACGGCGATGACTCATCCACCAGATCACGGCGACGCCGAATCCGGCCGGTACGAGATTCGCCTACGCGGGCAGCTTGACCAACGCTGGAGCGATTGGTTCGAGGGCTTCACGCTCACCAACCAGACCGATGGAACCACCACCCTCACCGGCCACGTTACTGATCAAGCTGCCCTACACGGCCTACTGAGACGCGTCGGAGACCTCGGCGTCACGCTGATCTCCCTGAATGTCACCCACAATTCGAAAGAAGAACCCGAATCATGACCGCAATAGCCAGCCCGGGGGCGGTGAGAGGGCCCAGAGGCCAATGGCTGGCCCCGACCGGCCTCATCCTGCTCGCACTGATCCCGATCCTCGCGGGCGGGATGCGACTCACCGAGTTGACCGGGAACGTAGTCCCGACGGCCGCCAACGCGCGTTTCCTGGACTCACCCATCCCCGTTGTCACGCACATCGCGAGCGTCACGATCTTCAGCCTTCTCGGGGCGTTCCAGTTTGTCCCCGCGCTACGTCGACGCAAGGCTCGATGGCATCGCTGGGCCGGTCGCATTGTGATCCCTGCAGCTCTGGTTGCGGCCCTCTCAGGAATGTGGATGGCAGCGTTCTATCCGCATCCTGTGGGCGACGGGCCTGTGCTGATTGCGCTGCGACTCATTTTCGGGGCCGCCATGATCGCCTGCGTTGTACTTGGTATCCGCTCAATCGCGAAGCGTGAGTTCGTCGCACACAGCGTGTGGATGACCAGGGCATACGCGATCGGAATCGGAGCGGGCACCCAAGCCGTCGTGCTTATCCCCGGGTCGATCATCTTCGGGTCAACGCATGAACTCTCACGCACAACTTTGATGGGGCTGGCGTGGGTAATAAATCTTGCGGTCGCTGAGCTCGTAATCCGGCGGCGCACTCAACCGAAGGGAGGTCGACTGCTTCCGACGCATTTTGTCCTGCGTCTGGGCCAGCGATATTTCTAGGCGAGCCCCAGGCCCGCGAGGCTGGACCGTGGTGGCACGTCCGAGTGCCCGGTACCCTTAAACGTGATTTCTCTACGTGCCTCGTCCCTCTTCGGCGTCTTCGCCGCGACATTTCTCCTGGTTGGTTGCAGTTCGGTCGCAACCCCAACCCCCGTTCCGACGACCACACCGTCGCCTAGCCCGACAGTGAGCGCATCGATCACTAACGTCTGGGATAAGCCGGGAAGTGTGACCGTTGACGCGATCCCTCTGGGAGATGGCAAGTTTTCGACGGATGGCTCCGCTCTCGGAAGCGTCTTCTCCTGCAATCCCGCCAATCCCAATGCCCCCGGCGCCCAGGTCGTCGGCCCGTGGGTGCACGGCGACACGTGGAACGCCCTCGAGAAGGTCGTCGTTCAGGGCGAGGTGAGCTGGCCGACCGCGAACTTCACCGTGAATACTGACACCGGTCAGCGAGTAATCTCGACCAACAATCTGCCTGTTGACACCGCCACAGGCAATTTCCCCATCGCCGCCTCCGACCCGGCTGCGGCCTACGATCGCAACCCGAACGCCATCAGCGATGCATTGGCTTTCACATTCACACTGCCGATGACCCCCCAGGACAGCTCCTCACCGAACTGCCTCGGCATGGGCGCCATCGGGGTTCTGCTGAACGGTGTCGTGCTCTTCAGTGCAGTGGATGCTCGCGGTGATGATGCGGTCGCCCACGAGACCCAGGATGTCTGCCAGGGCCACCCCGAACAGCGGGGCGCCTACCATTACCACGAGATACCGACCTGCTTGCGCGACAACGCGACCGGGGCATCCACTGTCGTCGGATGGTCGGTCGACGGCTACCCGATCGTGGTCGAACGCGACGCGACGGGCCAACTGCCCAACAACGGTGACCTCGACGAATGCCACGGCCGCACTAGCCCGATACTGCTCGATGGCGAGATTGTCGAGCAGTACCACTACTCCGCCACCCTCGAGTATCCCTACACAGTGGGATGTTTCAAGGCAGCGGCCACCACGTAGCGACCGAGTCTTCGCGTCCGCCCGGTCGCGCGGCCGGAGGGATTTGACTCCCAATCCGAGCCGCCTCGACATTGCGCGGCCCAAATCCCGCCAAAACGCTTGTGACTGGAAGTGACCTCGACGCCGTGGGCTGACCACGCTGTTCTCCGAGTGTGGGTGAAATGTGGGCGCGGCAGTTTTAGAAAAGCGTTGCCTGGACGACGCCAACTGAACTTCCTGACAACCTGGCCGCTGGCTATTGCACGTACGAGAACACGCCCATCATGCCTCGCGCTGCATGGTACGCGTTATGACAGTGGGTGAGCCATTGGCCCGGGTTGTTGGCGTCGAATTCAAACGACACAGTTTCACCAGGGCGCACAATCACCGTGTCTTTTCGGGCACCGGCGTTGTCGAGTTGAAAGGTGTGGCCGTGAAGGTGCATGGGATGCCACATGAGCGTCGAGTTGTTGATGTTGACGCGCACTCGTTCGTTCACACGGATGTCAAAAGCGCCGGCAAAGGGAGCGGTCGGGTCGAATCGGCGCCCGTTGATCCCCCAGTCGTACATCATCATCCCGCCGGTCAATTGCATGTCGATGACACGGTCAACCGTCTTGGTGGGCAGCAGCACCGACTCGTCTCCACGGAGCCTCCCACCATCTGTGACCGTTCCCGACAGGGTGACGGGGGGCGACGGGATGTCCGCGGTGCTGGCGCCAACCGAAATGATGCCCATAGCGCCGCCGCCCTTGCCTTCGGCGAGCGCAAAGAGCGCCGTGTGATCTTGCGTGACCGTGAGGAGTGCGTCAATTCGTTCGCCCATCCCGAGCACGACGGCATCGACGTCGACCTGTTGCACGGGGAAACCGTCGGCGTGGGTGAGGGTGATCTGTTGGTTTTGCAGTCCGACTCGATACGCGGTGTCTCCTGCAGCATTGATGATGCGCAGACGAATGCGGTCGCCCCGCTTCGCCTCCAATCGATCTGGGGCATCGGCGGATTTTCCGTTGAACAGGTGCACGGGAATCTTCACGTCGCCGGCGTCGCCGGCGAGGTAGTTACTTGACGCGCCCATCAGCATTCCGCTTTCGCCGCCCATTTTCATTCCAGACATGCCAGAAATCGAGGCAAGGAGCTCGTCCGGGGTGCCCGGCATGCCGTCAACCCAGTCGTCGAGGATGACGACCCATTCTCGGTCGTAGCTCAGGGGCTCCTTCGGGTCTTCGATGATCAGTGCGCCGTAGAGCGCCCGTTCGCGCTGCATTTCGACATGGGAGTGATACCAATAGGTTCCCGGATCGGGAGCCAGGAACGAGTAGTTATAGTCGACCCCCGCAGCCACGGCCTTCTGGGTAACATCGGGAACGCCGTCTGCGTTGTTGCGAAGCGCGAGCCCGTGCCAGTGAATGCTTGTTGCTTCGCTGAGTGAGTTCTTGAGTTGAACCGAAAGCAAGTCACCGGCCTGTGCGCGAATGGTCGGCCCGTTGAGTGCGCCGTTGTAGCCCCAGGTCTGCACGTTAGTCCCGGCAATTGCGGTGCTGAAATTCTCGGAAGATAGTGCCTGCGTGACTGTTCTTCCCGAGGCGGCGCGCTGTGCCTCATACCGCGCGATCAGGTCGTCCGTCGGCATGATCCGAGAAGTGGAAAATGGCGACGTTGTACAGCCTGCAAGTGCGGTAGCGGCGGCAACTGCTCCGAGCCCACTCAGGAACGTGCGTCGGGTGAAAGCTGAACTCATAGTCGTATCTTTCTGCTGAGGGGTGAAAAACGGGGGTGATCAAGCCGAAGGTCGTGACGTGGGGCGCTTTCGTCCGGCAAGGATGTTCAAGGTCGCTGGGGGCCTTGGTCTTCTTGCCGTGAGGGTTCATAGTGCTGCGCTGCCCTTCTGTGGTTCCTTGATGGCCTGATCCGTGATGGCCTGTGATGGTTTGTTCGCCCGGGCCCAGTTGAACCAAATGATGCAAAGACCGACAACAGCCGCAACCAGCGCCGTGATGATGTTGATCTTCACCCCGAACAGTTCGAACTCTGTGGGGTCAAGACGGAACGACTCGAACCAGGCCCTGCCGATGCCGTACCAAACAAAGTAGGTGCCGACCGCGACACCCTGTCGATGTCGACTGAGCCGTTCAATTCCGAGGACAACGACGATGCCCGCAATGTTCCACAGCATCTCGTAAAGGAAAAGTGGGTGGAAGAGGGTTCCATCGGGAAGTCCGCTCGGGAACGCCGGACTGCTCGGGTCGATCTCCAGTCCCCAGGGAAGTGTGGTGGGGGCACCGAAGAGCTCTTGGTTGAAGTAGTTGCCGATTCGTCCGATTGCCTGCGCGAGGAGGAGGCCGGGGGCGAGGGCGTCAGCGAAGGCCACCAGCGGCACCCCGCTGCGCCGCGCGCCAATCCACGCCCCCAGCGCACCGAAGGTGATCGAGCCAAATATGGCCAGCCCGCCCTCCCAGACGTAGAACACCGTCCACAGGTTCGCACCCGCATAGAAATAATCACCGGGGTGCGTGAACACGTGATAGAGCCGACCCCCGACTATCCCGATCGGTACCGCCCAGATGGCGATGTCGAGGGCTACACCGCTGGGTATGTCCAGCCGACGCATCCGCCGCCCGGCGATCACGGTCGCAGCGGCGATGGCCACGATCATGAAGAGGGCGTAGAAATGGATGCGCACCGGGCCGATGTCGATGAAGCTGACGTCGGGGCTGGGAATTGCCGTCGGAAGCATGGCGAGCGCGCTCACGATCCAACCTCAGCTTTCAGCCAAGCGTATGGATCGGTCGGGGTGACGCCATCGAGAAGTATCTCGAAGTGCAGGTGCGCGCCGGTACTGATTCCGGTGTTCCCCACCTGGCCAACGAGGGCGCCGACGGTGACGACATCCCCCACTGCCAGTGGTGTTGAGCCTTCGATCATGTGCGCGTAGCGACTGCTGATGACTTGTCCGTTGATTTGGTGGGTGATGACGACATTCGTGCCGTAGTCCGCATCGTTGGGGCCCACCTCGGTGACCACCCCGTCGGCGATAGCCTGGATTGCGGTGCCGAGGCCCGGGTTCAAGTCGATGCCCTTATGGAAGGTTGGGCATCCGGTGCAATCGCGGAATCCGAACCAGCTGCTGATCGGCACTCCCACAAGGAACGGCCACTGGATGGCGGCGTTCGGGTTGTTCGTGAAGGTGTCGGCGATGCGTGAGTACGGAACGCCGGCTG
The DNA here is from genome assembly GCF_030063305.1 of Salinibacterium sp. G-O1. Taxonomy (GTDB): domain Bacteria; phylum Actinomycetota; class Actinomycetes; order Actinomycetales; family Microbacteriaceae; genus Rhodoglobus. Next base: position 378,202 of record NZ_JASISV010000001.1, on the reverse strand, counting down.
AAACGGTCTTGGTTACTTGGAAAGAGTCGCGTGCAGAGGTGAGGATCGAATCGCTCGCGTTCGCGCTGACGCCCGGCACCCGTACCGTTTGAAGCTGCGCGGACGGGCCAGAAGCTTCCGCAGGCGCGACATCTTCTTGCGCTGCGTAGGCGGGCAGCACGTAGGTGGCCATCATAAGTGCGACGAGCGCAATCCCGCCGCCTCCCCTGGCGCTGCTGCGGAGCGTGCGTGTGGCTTTGAGGCGCGGTCTCTTCTCGCGCGAGAGGGATTCGCGACGGGTGAGAGCTGCCGGGGCATCCGGATAGCGGTGAGTCATAGGTGTCCAAACAGGTCGCTCGCGGGCGACCACAGTAGAAGGTGGGCTGAGGGGCAGCGGTAGTTACAAGCCACCGCGGCCCCGGACGAGTCCAGACGCGCGCTTTTAGAGCGTGTCGCGGATGTCTTTCATGAGTGCGATCTCTGCCGTCTGGTCGTCGATGATCTTCGACGCCAGTGCGAGTGCGTCGGCGTTCTGGCCGGTCCGCACCTCGGTTTCGGCCATTTCGATGGCGCCCTGGTGGTGCACGGTCATCTGCTCGAGGAAGAGTTTGCTCGCGTCAGCACCGGAGGCCGAGTTCAAGGCAGCCATGTCTGCGTCGGACATGGTGCCGCCCATCTCCATACCGTCCATCGAGCCGCCTGCGCCCCAGGCATCGAGCCAACTGTTCATGGTGTCGATCTCGGGGCCCTGAGCATCCTTGATGGCCTGCGCTAGTTCGGCGACCCGAGGGTCTACGCCTGATTTGTCCAGCACCACCTGCGCCATCTCGACGGCCTGCTCGTGGTGAGCAACCATCTCCATGGCGAAGGAGGCATCTGCGCTATTTGCGCCGGATGATTCGGCCGAGTTGGATGACGATGGAGAGGAGCCGCCAGACGCATCCGTGGCTCCAGCCGAGCATCCGGCGAGGGCGAGGGTCGTTGCTAGCGCGGCCGAAAGCAGCGCGATTGCGCGAGTGTTCATGATGTTTCTTTCTTCTAGTCGAATGAGGTGAAACGCTGAGCCGCATGCGGCGTTAGCCCGGAATGACCGAGCGTCAGCGAATCAGGTTCGACTAATAGAGAGAACGTGCAGTGACGGAGGTGCTGGCAGTGACAGTGCAGATATGCGCGCGATATTCATCAACAGCGCCGCACGCGCCGTGCGGAACTGAAAACGGAAGGCGTGGAAAACAAGAAGGACCGCTGTGATGAGGAGCGCCAGAACGCATGCCATCCCGAGCATGTCATTGACGGGACCGCATATCTCCGCGCAGCTCTCAAACCTCAGCGTTTCAACCTGCGGAACAACTGGTGCCACGGAGGCTGCGGCTGACGCGCTGACCGAGTGAGTGCCTGGCGAGAAACTTTCGGAGGCGAGAAAATGCATCGAGATCATGCCCACCAGAATCGCGGGGACCGCAAGCAGGCCAAAACCATAGCGACGCCATCTTGAGCGGGGGCGTGAGGAAAACGTCAACATCGCTTTCATGTGACTCGCCTTCCGCTCGTGAACCTAGTTAGGGTAATTGATTCGTCGTCCTCGAACCTGTCAATTCGCCGTCCGTGACTTCGTCCACGTGGCTCATAGGCAAGGTTGTCACGTCATCGCGCGGGCGTCCTTACACGTACCCCGATGATCTGGGCAATGACGATGGGGATGCCGCGACAGCGAGCGCGACAACGATGGTCACCACATCGGACTGGACCTTCACCGCGATGAACGGGACTAGAACGACCACGTCGAGCAGGATCGCCAGCATCGGCACCCACCGTCGGGTGGGGACCTTGTCGCGAAGGCGTCGAACGAGCCCCCATTGCACCGCGATATCCATGCTGAGGTAGAGGATTGCCCCCATGGATGCGATCTGGGTGAGGTCGAGAAACGCGGTCACGACGATGGCGAGCCCGGCGGTGATCAGGAGCGGCTGATGAGGGATGCGGGCCGGCAAAGACGGTGCCTGGCGCATGTCCTGCAGCATCGCGTAGAGGCGGGAGACCGAGTACAGGCTTGCGAGCAACCCGGACAGCGTGGCGACGACAGCGATCGCCACCGTGAGGCCGACACCCCAGGCCCCGAACAGCGGCTCGGCTGCCTGCGCCAAGGCGAAGTCCCGTGCCTTTACCGCCCCTTCGGCGCCGAGGCTTGAGGCGACCGACACCGTGATGAGCAGGTAGAGCACCGTGCAAATCGCGATGGAGATCATGATGGATCGCCCGACGTTCTTCTTAGGGTCGCGGATGTCGCCGCCCTGATTGGTGATCGTCGTGAACCCCTTATAGGCGAGAACACACAGGGTCGTGCCGGCGAGTACACCCACCAAGTCGGCCGGCTGGCCGGAGGCGTTCGCGAACAGCCCATCGCCGGACGCGGCCGTGCCGATAAGGCCAGCGATAGCAAGAACCGCGATACCAACAACCTTGATGATGGCGGTGACGGTGGCCGAGCCCTCGACCAGACGGTTGCCGACCAGGTTCACGATCGCGGCCGCCGCGATCGCCAGAACTCCGAGCAGCGGCACGAGCACGACCGAGCCCTGCAGGCCGAAGGGTGTCAGGAGGTAGGTTCCAAACGTCCGCGCAAGCAGACTCTCGGCCACGACCATTGAGACGTACATGAAGAGCGAGAATGATCCCGCTGCCACTCCGGGACCGTAAGCGTCTTTCAACAGCATCGCGATCCCGCCGGACGACGGATTCACGCTCGAATATCGCACGTAGGCGTACGAGCTGACACCCGCGACGATTGCGCCACCCAGGAATGCGACCGGGAACCAGTCCCCGGCGAGCCCGGCGACCTGACCGACGAGAGCGAAAATTCCCGCCCCAACCATCACGCCAGCGCCCAGCGAAACAGATCCGGCAAGTGTGAGTTTCTTCTTGTCCGCCATCATCCGATCCTACGGTCCGACCAACAAGCCACTGGATTCACGTTCCCGGCCGACAAGCTGACTCGGTTGAGTGACCTGCGAGCCGCCGGCCGCTCTACAGCCCCAAACCGGTCAGTCGCTCCTGATACTCCTCTGTGGTCATCTCGCCCTTCGCGTACCGCTCATCCAGGATTTGCTTCGGAGGTGTCGCCCCAGTTTCGCCCGTGACGGCTCCGGGGACCGGTGCTCCGGCCCGGGGGGTTGAAAAGAGTCGAACCAGCACCCCAATGAGGATGACGACGCCGACCAGAATCAGCGCGCCGAATCCCCACCCCCACAGTCCCATTCCGTAGTTACCCCACATCATGAGGACGCTCCCTAGAAAGATGGCGCCGATTGGTGCCTACTTCATCTTCCGTCCGATGCACTCATGGCTATAGAGCCTTAAGTCCCTGCGAGACGCCGAACTCACCCAGCAAAGCGAGCGTAAGCACGGTCCAGGTAGCACCGTCATCGTCGGTGGACGCGAGCCCGCGATCATCCGCGACATACACGCGTCCGTCGTGGCCGGCGAGTGATTGGGAACCACCCGTGACAGTCCCCACACGAGCCCACGGCTTATTGCACTCGCCGTGGCCGTGAAGTACCACCGCGCCACGCGTCCGGCAATCCCTTTCACTGAGGCGGCAGTCAGGTAATAAGGCGGATGCGCAACCGAAGAGCGCAGGAACGCTCCAGAAGAACCACGTGGCTGCGGCCCAGCAACATCCGAGCCCGGCATTCCATGAGTACCCACCTCGATTCGCGAATCTGGCGCGGGAAGTCACCTCCAAAAGGGCCGCCGACTTCTGCTGGCCCTGAGGACCTAAGGCCCTGTTTCGCAATCACGCCGAGAAGTACGTTGTGTGAAACAACGGAGGTTTGACCATGTACGGATGGAGTGGCGACGGCTGGGGAATTGCCGGCTGGATCGCAATGGCAATATTAATGATCGTGTTCTGGGGAGGCGTGGCCGCCGTCGTCGTGGTGCTCCTTCGGCGCGCGCCCTCCGGGCAGGGAACGACCGATATGCACCATTCGCACCATGATGCTGAGCGCATCCTGCACGAGCGGTTCGCGCGCGGAGAGATCGACGAGACCGAATACCTCGCGCGACGTGCGGCGCTCCGTCGGCCGGAGTGACGACAGTTAGGCGGTAGCGGTCGACGTGTTCGGCAGAAAAGTCACCACGCGATGAGTGGAGCTTTTGAAATGCCCCCTCGACTGCACGCCAGCAGGGATTTGACTCCCAATCCGAGCCGCCTCAACATTGCGCGGTCGAGCGTCCGTGCGAGTGCGCGAAATGCGCAATGCCGCGGACTGCGCGGATCGGGGCCCACGAGAGGCTTCGCGTCCTCACTGGCGCACCCGCGAACGAAACGTCGGTTAAACGAAACGAGACGCCACACGAATGTGACGTCTCGTTCTCGGGTGCGCCCGGAGGGATTTGAACCCCCGGCCTATTGATCCGTAGTCAATTGCTCTATCCGCTGAGCTACGGGCGCATGTCGTGCCTGCCGGCCGAAGCCAACCTGAAAACTATACCAGCGGTTTGAGGTGCTCACGTTCGCTTTTGCAATCTGCCAGCCCTATGACGGTCGCGAGCTACGAGATACGGTCGGTACATGACGGATGACACATCCAACACCCGCGAGTTGGAAGACTCGATCGTCACCGACTTCGACAAGCGCCTCAGCTATGGGGAATACCTCGCCCTCGATGAGATTCTCGGCGCACAGCACCTGCGCAGCGAGCCCACACACCACGACGAAATGCTGTTCATCATCCAGCACCAGACGAGTGAGCTCTGGCTGAAGTTGATGCTGCACGAACTGCGATCGGCACGACAATCGCTGGCGGCCGACGACCTCGGTACAGCGCTTAAGCGCATCGCCAGGGTCAAGCACATCCAGACCACCATGACCGAGCAGTGGTCGGTGCTGGCGACCCTGACCCCCACCGAATATGCGGAGTTCCGCCAGTTTCTCGCCACCTCGTCCGGCTTTCAGTCGTACCAGTACCGCGCCGTCGAGTTCATGCTCGGCAACAAGAACGAGAAGATGCTGGAAGTCTTCGAGAGCGACCCGGCCGCCCACGAACTCCTGCAGAAACTGCTGCACGAGCCGAGCCTGTACGACGAGTTCCTGCGCTACCTCCACCGCGCCGGTTTCCCGATCCCCGAGACGCTGCTCCAGCGGGACGTCACCCTGGCGCACGTCTTCACCCCCGATCTCGTCCCGGTGCTCGTCGACATCTACCGCACCTCGAAGGAACACTGGCGGGTGTACGAAGCCTGCGAAGAGCTCGTCGACCTCGAAGACAATTTCCAACTCTGGCGCTTCCGACACCTCCGCACGGTCGCCCGCACGATCGGCATCAAGGCGGGCACGGGCGGATCGAGCGGCACCCAGTTTCTCGAGAAGGCGCTGAGCCTCACCTTCTTCCCCGAGCTGTTCGCCGTGCGAAACGAGATCGGCGCCTGATGCTCGGGCGCGCCCTCATCGACGGCAGCTGGGTCGAGGGCACCATCCTGCCCGGCTTCACCGACAGCCACGTGCACCTCGGCCTGGTCGACGCCGCGACCCTGCGCGAGAACGGCATCGCGAGGGTGCTCGACCTCGGCTGGGATCCGGCGGTCGCGCGCGAATGGCCCCAGACGACGGATGCCCGCCTCCCCGTCACCGACGTCGCCGGTCCGATCCTCACGGCGCCGCACGGGTACCCGGCGCAATCCGGTTGGGCGCCGACCGAGGCATCCCGTGCCGTCGGCGCCGTGGACGACGTGGATGCGGCCATCGCCGAGGTGCTCGCCGCCGGTGCGCGCGTGGTGAAGATCGCGCTCAACTCCGACGCCGGGCCGACCTTCGGCGACGACGTTCTCGCCGCGGTGGTCGCGGCGGCACACAGCGCCGCCCTGCCGGTGGTTGCCCACACGCAGGGCACCGGCCAGGCCGCACGCGCTCTGGAGGCCGAGGTCGACGCCCTCGCGCATACTCCCTGGACCGAGACGCTCGACGACTTCGTGCTCACGAGCATGGCGGCGCGTATGTCGTGGATCTCGACCCTCGACATGCATGGCTGGGGCAATTACGGCACGGACTTCGATCGCGCGTTCGGCAATCTCGAGCGGTTCGCGGCACTCGGCGGGCGGGTGCACTACGGCACCGACCTCGGCAACGGCGCACTGCCCGTCGGCCTCAACCGGCGCGAGCTGACGGCACTCATGGCGGCCCTACCGAACGTCATCGAAGCACTGCTGGGCCTGCTCCCGGCGGAACATATGCCGCTGAAGACATTTATCCCTGGCGACGCCGAGGCTGACGTCGTCGAATGGCTTTGCAGGGCCATGGTCATACCCGCAACCGATATTCAGGAGCTGCCAGCATGACCCACCACTTGGACGCGATCGACCCGCTGGCCGGGTTCCCGAGCCGCTTCATCCAGAGCGACCAGGTTCTCGCCTATCTCGACGGCAATTCGCTCGGGCGCCCTCTGACTGCCACCCTCGATCGGCTCGCCGGGTTCGTTGCGCACGACTGGGGTTCGCGCCTGATCCGTTCGTGGGACGAACAATGGATGCAGCTGCCGCTGACCCTCGGAGACCGCATCGGCCACGTCGCCCTCGGCGCTGCCGCCGGTCAGTCGGTGGTCGCCGACTCCACCACCGTGCTGCTCTACAAACTCATTCGGGCGGCCGTGGACGCGCGGCCGGGACGCACCGAGATCGTGATCGACACCGACAATTTCCCGACCGACCGCTTCATCCTGGAGGGCATCGCCGCCGAACGCGGCCTCACACTGAGGTGGATCGAGACCGACCCCGCACTCGGTGCGACCCCCGAGCTCGTCGCCGACGCGGTCGGAGCTGACACCGCACTCGTCGTGCTCAGTCACGTCGCGTACAAGTCCGGGTACATCGCCGATGTCGAGCGAATCACGTCAATCACGCACGAGGCGGGCGCGCTGATCCTCTGGGATCTCTGCCACTCGGCAGGAGTCGTGCCGACCGAGCTCGACGCGTGGAACGTCGACATCGCGGTCGGCTGCAGCTACAAATACCTGAACGGCGGGCCGGGAGCGCCCGCGTTCGCGTATGTCGCGAGCCGGCTGCAACCCGAGCTGCGCCAGCCGATCCAGGGGTGGATGGGCGCGGCAGACGTCTTCGCGATGGCCGACGGTTTCCGGCCGGCCGATGGCATGCGCAGGTTTCTCAGCGGCACGCCCCCGGTGCTCGGGATGGTGCCGCTGCACGACATGGTGGATCAGATCGAGGAGGCCGGCCTCGAGGCCATCCGCGCCAAATCCCTCGCGCTGACGGCTTTCGTCATCGAATTCAGCGATGCCCACCTCGCCGAATTCGGGGTGACCGTGGGCAGCCCGAGAGACGCCGACCACCGCGGCAGCCACGTAACCCTGCAGCATCCCGCCTTCCGCGAGGTGACCCAGCTGTTGTGGCTGCGCGACGTGATTCCCGACTTCCGGTTCCCCGACGGGCTGCGCATCGGCCTGTCGCCGCTCAGCACCACCTTCGCCGAGGTCGAGCTGGGCCTGAACCTCGTCCGTGACATCCTGACCGAACTGGCCGGGTGATGCCGCGGCGCATGGCACTATGAACGTGTGATTGAGCCAGTGCACCCCGACCCCATTGCGGAGGCCGGTCGCCAGTGGATCAAGCACGGCTGGGCCGACGCCGCCGACGGCATGACCGCCATCACGGCGATCATGCGCACCCAACAGATCCTGCTCTCCCGCATCGAGAAGGCTCTCAAGCCGTTCGGGCTAACCTTCTCGCGCTACGAGCTACTCACCCTGCTGAGCTTCACGCGCAGCGGCGCGCTGCCGATGGCCAAGGCGAGCGCCAGGTTGCAGGTGCATCCCACGAGCGTCACCAACGCTGTCGACCGGCTGGAGAGCGCCGGATTCGTCAAGCGCCTCCCCCACCCGACCGACGGCCGGGGAACCCTCGTCGAGATCACGGATGACGGCAGGGCCATCGCCGCGCAGGCGACGGCCGCCCTCAACGCGACGGTCTTCGAAAACCCCGGATTCGAGCAGCCCGAACTCGACAGCCTGATCGGGATGCTCGGCCGGTTCCGTCGCGACGCCGGCGACTTCGGCCAGCCGGAGCCGGCCACGCACGACTAACGGTTGGTGAAGTTGGGGGCGCGCTTCTCGATGAAGGCGCTCATACCCTCTTTCTGGTCGTCGGTCGCGAACGCGGAGTGGAAGAGCCGGCGTTCGAATCGCACCCCGCTGGAGAGCGTGGTCTCGAAAGCCGCATTGACCACTTCTTTCGCCATCATCACGATCGGCAGAGACATCGAGGCAATCTTCGCCGCGGTCTTCAGTGCGTCGTCGAGCAGCTCATCGGCGGCAATCACTCGCGCCACGAGCCCGGCCTTCTCAGCCTCGACCGCGGTGATCGTGCGGCCGGTGAGGATCAGCTCCATCGCCTTGGCTTTGCCGATCGCCCTCGTGAGCCGCTGCGATCCGCCGATGCCCGGGATGACCCCCAGCTTGATCTCGGGCTGGCCGAAGGTGGCGGTGTCTGAGGCCAGGATGAAATCGCACATCATGGCAAGCTCGCATCCACCCCCCAGAGCGTGGCCCGATACTGCGGCGATGATCGGCTTGCGCACCGCTGACAGCCGTTCCCAGCCGGCGAACCAGTCGGCCAGATAGACCTCCAGGTAGGTGTGCGTGGCCATCTCCTTGATGTCGGCACCCGCGGCGAAGGCGCGGGGCGAGCCGGTGATGACGATCGCCCCGACGCCGTCATCGGCGTCCAGTTCTGCGGTGAGTTCGACCAGTTCGTGCATCATCGCCAGGTTGAGGGCGTTGAGCGATTCTGGCCGATTCAGGGTGATCAGCGCCACCCGGTCGCGGCGCTCAAGAAGGATTGTCTCGTAGTCGCTCATGCTGCATCCTTTGGGGAATTGGTGCGGATGGTGTTGATGATCGCGGAGAAGTCTTTGACGTCCCCGCCCTCCTCGGCGAACCTCCGGTAGATGGTCGCTGCGAGGGTTCCGAGTTCGCCGGCGACCCCGGTCGACTGCAGCGCGTTGAGCGCCAGACCAAGGTCTTTCGCCATCAGGGCGCCGCTGAAGCCCGGCTGGTAGTCCCGATTCGCGGGGCTGGTCGGCACGGGCCCGGGCACCGGGCAGTTCGTGGTCAACGCCCAGCACTGGCCAGACGCGCTGGATGCCACATCGAACAGTGCCTGATTGCTGAGGCCGAGCTTCTCGCCCAGCACGAACGCCTCGCTCACGGCGATCATCGAAATGCCGAGGATCATGTTGTTGCAGACCTTCGCGGCCTGGCCCGCACCCGAGGCGCCGCAGTGCACGACCCGGCCCGCCATGATCGACAGGATCGGTTCGGCCATCGCGAAGTCCTCGTCGGCGGCGCCGACCATGAAGGTGAGGGTTCCCGCCTCAGCGCCGACGACGCCGCCGGAAACGGGGGCGTCGATGGCACGGTGGCCGGCGTCGACGGCGAGCGCGGCTGCCTCGCGCGCGTCATCCACGTCGATGGTGGAGCAGTCGATGAACAGGGTGCCGGGCGATGCCGCCGCCAACAGGCCGCCGCTGTAGGCGCTCAGCACATGCGCGCCGCCCGGCAACATCGTGATCACGACGTCGGCGCCAGCGACAGCGCTGACGCCGTCATCCGCGATCGTGACCCCATTTTCTCTGGCGTGCTCCAGCGCCGACGGCACCGGATCGAATCCGGTCACCGTGTGGCCGGCCTTCACGAGGTTGGCCGCCATCGGGCCACCCATGTTTCCCAGCCCGAGAAAAGCGACGTTGCTCATGTTGTGCTCCTGTCCAGTGCGGTGAGGCCGAGTTCGCGCTCGCCCAGCGGCGCGAAATAGTGGTCGATGTCGGCGCGAGTGACCCCGTCGATGCTCGACGGCGACCACGCGGGCTTGCGGTCCTTGTCGATGACCTGCGCGCGAATGCCCTCGACGATCTCGGTGCCTTCGAGAAACCTGAGCCCGACCCGGTACTCCTGATTGAGCACGTCTTCGAGCGTTGATTCGGGCGTCACCCGGCGAATCGCCTCCAGCGCCACACTCACGCTCGTCGGCGACTTCGTGAGAATCATGGATGCCGCGGCTCTGGCATCCTCGACCGGTGAGGCCGCGAGGCGCGCGACGATCTCGCCGGCATCACTTCCCGCATAGGCCTCGTCGATCCAGCCACGGGCGGCGGCCAGCGGCGACGCCGGAGCGGTAGTGGAGTGCCGCGCGATCACCGCGTCGGCGGACTCGCCCTCGAGTTCGGTCAGCAGCTGCTGCAATGTGGCAGCCTCCACGAAGTAGTCGGCCATGCCCGCCTCGATCGCGTCGGCCCCGGAGGCCATCCCGCCGGTGAGGGCGAGGTGCGTGCCGAGTTCGCCGGGCGCCCTCGCCATCAGGAGGGTTCCGCCGACGTCGGGTGCGAATCCGATGCCGACCTCGGGCATGCCGACCTTCGTGCGCTCGGTGACGATGCGGTGTGAGCCGTGCGCCGAGATGCCGATGCCCCCGCCGAGCACAATTCCGTCCATGATAGCGACGAAGGGCTTGGGATAGCGGGCGATGTACGAGTTGAGCCGGTATTCGTCTGCCCAGAAGCTCGCGGCATCCCCCTCGCCGTCTTTGGCTGAACGGTAGATGCTGACGATATCGCCCCCAGCGCACAGCCCGCGCTCCCCGGCGCCGGTGAGTACAACGGTGCGCACCGCGTCATCCGTCTCCCAGGCCGACAGGGCCTCGGTGATGGTCAGGACCATGCCGTGGGTCAGTGCGTTGAGCGCCTTCGGGCGGTTCAGGATGATGCGGCCGACCATTCCCGCGGTGCTCACGAGCACGTCGCCGTTGGTGGTCGCGGGGTCGGCGTTCATCAGCCGTCGGCCAGGCTGCGCCCGACGATCATGCGCATGATCTCGTTGCTGCCCTCAAGGATCTGGTGCACTCGCAGGTCTCGCACAATTCGCTCCAACCCGTATTCGGAGAGGTAGCCGTAGCCGCCATGCAGCTGGATCGCCGCATTCGCGACCGAAAATCCTGCGTCGGTCGCGACTCGCTTCGCCATTGCACACAGCTTAACCTTGTCGGCATCGCCGTTGTCGAGAGCGTGTGCGGCTCTCGCCAGCAGGGTGCGAGCGCACTCGAGTTCGGTGTCCATGTCGGCCAGCTGGAAGAGCAGGGCCTGGTTCTCGATGAGGGGTGCCCCGAACGCCTTGCGCTGTTTCAGGTATGCCACGGATTTGTCGAGAGCGGCCTGCCCGCCTCCCAGAGAGCACGCCCCGATGTTGAGCCGACCGCCGTTGAGGCCGCTCATCGCGATGCCGAAGCCGTCGCCCTCTCCCGCCAGCATCGCGCTCGCCGGCACGCGCACGTCGTCGAGGATGACCTGCCGGGTGGGCTGGGCGTGCCAGCCCATCTTCTTTTCGAGCGGGCCAAAGCTGAGGCCCTCGGTTCCATCGGCGACCAGGAAGGCGCTGATGCCGTGGCTGCCCGTATCTTCGGTGCGCGCGAGCACGATGTAGAGACCGGCTGCGCCTGCCCCAGAGATGAACTGCTTCACCCCGGTGATGACATAGTCGTCACCATCGCGCACGGCGCGCGTGCTGAGCGCCGCAGCGTCAGACCCGACGCCGGGCTCGGTGAGGCAGTAACTGCCGAGCGTCGTCATCGCGGTGAGCTGGGGAATCCACTCGGCGCGCTGGGTGTCGGTTCCGTAGGTGTCGACCATCCACGTCACCATGTTGTGGATCGAGATGTAGGCAGCGATCGTGCTGTCGCCGGCGGCGAGCGCCTCGAAGATCAGCACGGAATCTGCCCGGCTCAGCCCCGAACCACCAAACTCTTCTCGTGTGTAAATGCCGCCCATGCCGAGGGCGCCAGCCTCCTCGAGCACGTCGATCGGGAAGTGGTGAGTTTCGTCCCACTCGGCCGCGTTGGGCGCGAGCGACTCCGCCGCGAACTGCGCCACCATCTCCACGAGGGCCTGCTGGTCTTCTGTTACTGGATACATCGACTACCTATCGCTTATTGCCCTACCGCCCTCGCGGGCACCCATCTATAATAGTTGGACATCCTACTAAAAACTAGGAAGTCCAACTAAACCACGGAGAGTGTGATGAAGATCGCAGTACTCGTCAAAGAAGTGCCCGACACCTGGGGCGACCGCAGGATCGACCCGGCGACCAAGCGCGTCGACCGCAGCGGCGACCTGGTGATCGATGAGATCAACGAGAAGGCCGTCGAAGTCGCCCTGCTCACCAAGGAGGCGAACTCCGGATCCGAGGTGACGGCCGTGACAATGGGGCCGCACCACGCTCTCGCTGCCGTCCGCAAGGCCCTCGCGATGGGTGCAGACAACGGCATCCATATCGAGGATGACGGCCTCGCCGGTTCCGACGCGGTGCAGACCTCCGCCGCCCTCGCGGCGGCCCTGCGCGACCGCGGGTTCGACCTGATCATCGCCGGCAACGAATCGACGGATGGCCGTGCCGGCGCTGTGCCCGCGATGCTCGCCGAGCGGCTCGGCTTCGCCCAGCTCACCTTCCTGCGCACCCTCGCGGTCGACGGTGCCACCGTCAGCGGCGAACGGCTCACGGCAACCGGCCACCTCGACGTGACGGCCCAGCTGCCCGCGGTCGTCTCGGTCACCGAGCAGATCGCCGAGGCCAGATTCCCGAGCTTCAAGGGCATCCTGTCTGCCAAGAAAAAGAAGGTAGACGCGGTGTCGCTCGGCGATCTCGGGCTGGCTGGCGACGACACCGGAGGAGCGCACTCCTGGTCGGTGGTCGAGCAGGTCACCGAGCGCCCCGCCCGACAGGGCGGCACGATCATCAAAGATGACGGCACCGCCGGAACGCAGGTTGCCGAATTCCTCATCGCAGCGAAACTCATTTAGGAGCACGCCATGGCACAGGTACTGATTCTTGCCCAGCACGTGGACGGCGAACTCGCCGCAAGCACCGGTGAGCTCCTCGCGGCGGCCGCCATCGCCGGAGACCCGGCCGCGGTGATCGTCGTCGACGAAGGCGACGGAGCGGAGCTCGCGGCGAAGCTCGGCTCCCTCGGCGCGCAGAACGTCTACGTCGCCTCGACGCCCAACGCGTCGGGCACACTGATCACGCCACAGGTGGCGGCCATGCACGCGGCAGTGCAGGCCGCGAGCCCATCGGCGGTCATCGTCGGCAGCGATACGGACAGTCGCGAGATCGCCGCGCGGCTCGCGGTGCGTGCCGACGGCGCCCTGCTCCACGACGTGGAGGGCATCGAAGGTTCTGGCGATTCGCTCGTCGTCTCGCAGCAGGCCTTCGGCGGGTCGTATTCCGTGCGGGCGGTGGCCGCCCGCGGCATCCCGATCATCTCTCTTCGTCCCAACTCGGTCGAGGGCGCAGCACCGGCCGCGGCTGGCACAGTCATCCCCATCGACATCGCGGGCGACACGGCTCCCGCGTCGACGATCAGCGGACGCCACGAGAAGGGCGAACAGTCCGAGCGGCCCAGCCTGCAAACGGCGGACATCGTCGTCTCCGGGGGCCGCGGCCTCGGCTCGCAGGAGAAATTCGTGCTCGTCGAACAGCTGGCCGATTCCCTGGGGGCCGCCGTGGGAGCGAGTCGCGCGGCGGTCGACGCCGGCTACGTCGACCACACGATGCAGGTCGGCCAGACCGGCGTCACTGTCTCACCGACCCTCTACATCGCCCTCGGCATCTCGGGTGCCATCCAGCACCGGGCGGGCATGCAGAGCGCGAAGACGATCATCGCGATCAACAAGGATGCCGACTCACCCATCTTCGATATCGCCGACTTCGGTGTCGTGGGAGACATTTTCACCGTGGTGCCTCAGCTCATCGAGGCTGTGAAGGCGCGGAAAGGCTGAGTCAACCGACGTACCTGTGAGTCGGCCCCACCCCTGGCGGGCCCGATCAGGCGTCAGGGTTGCAGCACGACCTTGATGCAGCCGTCCTGCTTGTTCTTGAACAGCTCGTACATCTCGGCCGCCTGCTCGAGCGGCACCTTGTGAGTCACCAGGTCGGTCACACCGAGCGGGTCGCTCGGGTCTTCGACGAGGTGCCACAGGTCAGAGATCCAGCGGTGCACATTGCACTGGCCCATCTTCAGGGTGAGGCCCTTGTCGAACATGGTCAGCATCGGCAAGGGATCCGCCACACCGCCATAGACGCCGCTCAGCGAGACGGTTCCTCCTCGCTGCACGGCTTCCAGCGCGAGCAGCAACGCGGCCAGCCGGTCGACGCCCACAGTCTTCGCCAGCTTCTTGGCCGCTGCTGCCGGCAGGAGCCCGACCGCATTTTGCGCGAACGCCGCCACCGGGCTGCCGTGCGCTTCCATGCCGACCGCATCCAGCACGGAGTGCGGCCCACGCCCATCCGTGAGCCCGCGAAGCTTTTCGAGCACGTCGTCGGTTAGGTCGAGGGTCTCGACGCCGTGCCGTTCGGCCATCGCCCGACGCTCCGGCACCGGATCGACCGCAATCACGCGGTAACCCAGATGCTTTCCGATGCGGGTCGCGAACTGGCCGACGGGCCCCAGGCCGATCACCGCGAGGGTGCCGCCATCCGGAACGTTCGCGTACTGCACGCCCTGCCAGGCGGTGGGAAGGATGTCGCTCAGAAATAAGTATCGCTCGTCGGGCAGGTCGCCGTTGATCTTGATCGCGTTGAAGTCGGCGAACTGCACCCGCAGAAATTCGGCCTGTCCACCGGGAACGCGACCGTAGATCTCGGTGTAGCCGTAGAGCGACGCCGCCGCCTTTTGGTCGCGGTTCTGGGTTGTTTCGCATTGGGAGGTTAGCCCCCTGGTGCACATGTAGCAGTAGCCGCACGCGATGACGAAGGGGATGACCACCCGGTCGCCGACGCGCAGCTTTTGCACAGCGTCGCCGACCTCGGTCACCACGCCCATGGACTCGTGACCCATCACGTCATGCTGGTGCATGAACGGCCCGAGCACGTCGAGCAGGTGAAGGTCTGATCCGCAAATCGCGGTCGAGGTGATGGCGATGACGACATCAGTGGGGTCGACGATGTGGGCTGTCGGCACGTCTTCGACGGCGACTTTTCCGGTGGACTGCCAGGTAAGAGCTCTCATCCTTCAGGTCTACGTGGTGTCGCA
Organism: Salinibacterium sp. G-O1; assembly: GCF_030063305.1. Classification (GTDB taxonomy): domain Bacteria; phylum Actinomycetota; class Actinomycetes; order Actinomycetales; family Microbacteriaceae; genus Rhodoglobus. The sequence goes on along the minus strand of NZ_JASISV010000001.1, from coordinate 363,136 downwards.
GCTTTCGGGAACGGGTTGACTGCGCCTGCCCGACGAACTATCGAGATTGGCACCTGTGGCCGGGTGGGCCGGAAGCTGGGTGCACTATTACTAGGGAGCAATCACATTGCTCACCCCCGCCAGCGGGGATCCCCACAATGAGGAGATTTGTCGATGACCCACACCGCTTCCGATGCACGCTACGAAAGTGCACAGTTTCGCCGCACCGGCGCGAGCGGACTGCTACTTCCAGCGGTCTCATTGGGTCTGTGGCAGAACTTCGGGAACACGACCCCCTTCGAAACCCAGCGACAGATTGTGACTCGCGCGTTCGATCTTGGCGTTACTCACTTCGACCTGGCCAACAATTACGGACCGCCATACGGCAGCGCCGAGAGCAACTTTGGCGAAATCCTTCGAACGAGTCTCGCTGCCTATCGCGACGAGCTCGTGATATCGACGAAGGCTGGCTACGACATGTGGCCCGGCCCCTACGGCAATTTCGGATCCCGCAAGTACCTGCGGGCCAGCCTCGATCAGTCCCTCGGTCGGCTCGGAGTCGACTACGTCGACATCTTCTACTCCCACCGCGCAGACCCCGATACACCGCTCGAAGAGACCATGGGCGCGCTGCACGATGCCGTCGTATCCGGGAAGGCGCTTTACGCGGGAATCTCCAGCTACTCCCCGCAACGCACGCGGGAGGCAGCAGAGATCCTCGCCCGAATGGGCACGCCGTTGTTGATCCACCAGCCCTCATATTCCATGTTCAACCGCTGGATCGAGGATGACCTGCTCGGCACGCTGGATGAGCTGGGTGCCGGCTGCATCGCTTTCTCCCCGCTGGCACAGGGGCTGCTGACGGATCGATACCTCAACGGCATCCCGGACGATTCACGAGCCGCGCGAGACGGATCCATGGATCGCGATGTCATCTCTGCAGAAACCCTGGATCACGTTCGCGCCCTCAACACCATCGCCCACGACCGTGGCCAGACCCTTGCGCAGCTGGCGCTCGCCTGGTGCCTTCGCGACGCGCGGGTCACGTCAGTTCTGGTCGGCGCCTCGAGTGTCGCTCAGCTCGAAGACAACCTCGCTGCGACGGCGAACATCACCTTCGACGACGCGGAACTCCGCGAAATCGACGAGCACGCAGTGAACCTGGGCATCAACCTGTGGGAGGCATCCAGCAACGTCTAATCCGCCTATCGAGATTGACGCTTGCGGCCGGGCTTCGGCTGGCCCTTGACGGCCGGAGCTCGGCCTTTGCCCTTCGAAGCCTTCGCCTTGCCACCGGGCTTCGCCGCGGATGCCGCCGCAGACTTCGCTGACTTGTCCAGCTGTCGTTCGGCATCGATGAGGAACGCTTCGCCCTCGGCGGTGAGCTGGGTTGATGTGGCGCTCGAGTCGAACAGCTCGTACCCGAGCTGCTGCTCAAGAGACCGGATGGCGGCGATGAGGCTGGAGCGCGGAACCCCGAGCGACTTCGCGGCGTGCGCGAAGTGCAGCTGCCGCGCTGCCGCGACAAATTGCTTGAGCAGGGAATGATCCATTGGCCTCAGGGTATGCGATCAACGGCAACCGCGATCACCCAGGCCGCGGCAAGGCTCCCGCCCAGGGCGACACCGAGCGCGATGAGAGCAACCTGCAGCCCCGGCCCGGGAAGGACTCGGCCGGCGGAGAGTTCGGTGTGCACCATCCGGTACCGCGCCGTCGCCACGACGTACGCTCCCGCGCCGAGGCCGAGGGAGATCACGCCGATGATGCCAGCAACGATCCCCAAGGTCGGGGCGCCCAGTTTGATGACGAGCATGGCGCCGACCGCCAGGGCGAGACACGTTCGACGCCAGGCCAGCAGCGTTCGCTCGGGCTGCAGCCCGATGTCGAACGGGGCGTCACTCACCAGAGAAATCCGATCAGCACCAGCACGCCCACCACAAGAACGCCACCGATGATGAGCCCACCGATCGTCAGGCCCGGCAGCGCGACCCCCAGTCGCATGGAGCGCTCGGTTCTCGCCCAGCTGATTCCGCCCTGGACTATCGCAATCAGCCCGAGCGCGATGAGCACGAGTGCAGCACTGAGCCTGAGTTCGGGGTGGGCCGGAACCTGGAGCGCCTCGAGCGCAACGCCCGCAGCGATCAGCGCAAGGGAGGTGCGCACCCAGGCGAGGAAGGTCCGCTCATTGGCGAGACTGAAACGCGGATCCGGTTCGCCGCCGGCGCCGTACACCCAGCGGGGCCGCCGGGTGTCTTTCGGCTCCGAGCCAGAGGCGGGGTTCACGTCATCCAACTGCATGAAGCTTGTACCTAACGTCGTGGGAGCCCGCGCGATGGCACGGTGACAGCGCATTCAGCCTAATGTGCGGCCTGCTCACTTCTGTTGGCGCGGTTTGGGTTTCTTTTCCGGAAGCGTCTCGACCTGCCAGAATGCGCGGGCGACCCAGCTCGCGAGCAGTTCCGGCTCGGATGCCCACGCGGCCGGTAACCCGACGTATTCGCGCATGGGACGCTCGCTCGGCCCGAAGGGCGCGATGGCGTCGATCTCCTGCAGCTCTGCCCTCGTCGCCTCATCCAGCACGCGGATGCCGATGGTCGAGCCGAAGAGCCCCGCGAACATGTTTCCGTTGACGAAGGCCCCGAGATTGCCAAACATCGGCTTGATCGTGATCGTTGGCGCGTCAGGGATGACGGAGCGAAAGAGCTCTTTATCGCTCTCGGTTGGCTTCGGAAGCTGCATCAGTCGCCCGCCGTCACCGGCACCGTGCCGAGGTCGCTGACTTCCGCGGCGCCGTCATCCAAATACTGAGCCGAAATCGTGCGGTACGAGCGGGTGAAGAAGGCTGCGATCGCAGCCATGACCATCAGCAGCCCCGCGACCAGAAATACCAGGGCGATCCCGCGCGCCTGGCCCTCGCCCAGCAACCAGCCCAGGTTCTGCTGGCCAGCACGCGAGTTCATGAACGGGATGATGATGAACTCCGCGATCGGGGCAATCATGAACGCCGTGATGGGTGCTGCAGCAGACTCGAACGCCGCAGCAAATCCGAAGACTCGGCCCTGGGTGCGGAAGGGCACGACCTTTTGGATGACCGTCTGCTCCGCCGCCTCGACGGCGGGGATGAGCATCATGTAGATCCAGATGCCCAGCGCGTACAGCCACCACCACTCGCGAATCGTGAACAGCGCCCCGAGAATTCCCATCACGATCACCAGCAGCAGCATGGTGCGGATGGGGTTGCGACCGAGGCCGAATCTGGCGATGAGCAGACCGCCCAGGATGAAACCGGTCGACGTGATTCCGAGCACGATGCCCCACACCTCGACGGGGAACATCTCGAGGCCGTACGGATCCATCAGGGCTATGTACACCCCGCCAATCAGGTTGTTGAACGTCGAGAAGATGATCAGGGCGAACAGACCGGTCGCCGCTCGCACCGCCGTGATGCTGCCGCGCAGGTCGATAAGCGGTGACCGCGTGCCCTGCTGCTCCGGCTTGTCTTCGGGGATGCGCAGGGTCAGCAAGTGCACGAGCGCCCCTGCGGTGATGACCAGGGCGATGACCAGCGTCCACCCCATGCCGAGCAGGCCGATGGACAACCCGCTGAACACGCTGGTGACCATGAACGCGAGCCCCTGGACTGTGCCCACCAGACCGTTCGCGTTGGCGTGCCGCTCGGTCGGCACCAACAGCGTCACGGTGGTCGACAGCGCGATGTTGCGCATGTTTTCGATGACCGCGCCGAACAGGATGATGCCCGAGAACGCCCAGAACATCGGCCCGCCGATGTTGAGCAGGGTCGACTCCGGGAAGAGCAGGTAGATGACTCCCGCGATTCCGAAGGCAACGAGCGTTACCGACCCGGCGAACAGCATCACGAGATGTTTGCGATGCCGGTCGACGATCGTGCCGAACACCATCGAGAACGCTGCGACCAGCAGCATGTACGCACCGCCGACGATGCCGGTGGCGAGCACCGACCGCGTTTCGAGGTACACCCAGAAGGTCAGCGCGAACCAGAGGTAACTCGTGGTGACGTTGGCGATGGCGGTGTTCACCAGAATCTGGCGGAAGGTGCGCATGCCTCCTACCGGCGGTGCGGGGGCATCGACCGGAGTTGCAGTCTCGTCTGGGGCAGACATCCATGCCATTCTCGCAGCCATGACCGTCATTCGCGTGGGGAACACTTCCGTCGGGAGTAGGAGCAGAATGTTCGTACTCGAGTATCAGCGTCGGCCGGGAGGACGAAATGAGCGACCTTGAGGTGCGCGAACTATTCCTGCGGGCAATCACGGACAACGATCCGGTGACGATGCGCGAAGGCCTCGAGCGTTTGTTCGGCCTCACCGGGGAGGGGCTCTCCCCTGACGCTGAGTATCGGCTTCGTGACGACGGTTACGTGATGGAGATGCCGCAGTCGGGGGAGCGCATACGTGGACGTGAGGCCATGCGGGCGATGCAGGAGGCTTTTCCCGTTCCCCCCTCGATCACCCTCCGCCGAGTCGTAGGCTCGGGGCAAGTCTGGGTCGTCGAGGGGGTGAATGACTACGCCGGAGACGTGTGGCACGTGGTGGTCATCCTGGAGTTCGGTGCGGACGGGTCGATCATTCGCGACACGCGCTATTACACGCCAAAGTCCGAGGCCCCCGACTGGCGGTCCGAATGGGCGGAGCCCATCGACTAGACGACTTTGCAACAGTCACATCTGCAGCACCGCGTCGGCGATTTCGGGGCGGCTGAGGATGCGGAAATGCCCTCCTGTGGGGAGGCCAATATTGCGGGCCCCCGCCAGTTCGCTGCCCTCGGGGATGTGGGGATCGAACTGCCCATAGATGGATGTGATGCGTGAGTTCACCGACAGGTTCTCGCCGAGCAGGACGGTCGTGGCATCCAGCGGTGAAAACGCTCGAAGGCTCTGAAGCGGCAGATAGGGCGCATACCGGGAGCCGGCGAAGGGCGCACTCACGGCCACCATCGACGCGATCCGCTGGTCGATATCCAGCGTGGCCATCGCATACTTTCCGATCAGGCCGCCTTTGCTGTGGGTGACCAGCAGCACATCCCTGAGGTCGTAGTGACGGATCACATCGACCACCGCTGCCGCCGACTCCACAATGGGGCGAGAGTTGCGGCCGAGGGCTGCGAGCACATAGACGGGATGCCCGGCGTCGTGCATCTTCTCCACCAGGGGCCGCATGAACTGCCACGTCTCCCAGATTCCCGGGATAACGACGATGGGGCGCCCTGCGCCAGACCGGTAGGCCTCGGGGCGTCGGCGGTCGACGGCCGCGCGAAACTGCCAGTATCCGGCGTACCCGTAGTCGAGCATCCACCACCAGCCGTTGCGGAGCGCCTTCATAGCTGCCGTTCCGACCGGGAGCTGAAGTGCACGATGGCCTCGGCGACCTCGGCCGGACCGGAGTGGATGACGTTGTGGCTGTGCCCCTTGAAGGTGCGGGATGCTCCCCCGGCGACCTGGGAAGCCAGCCACTCGGTCCACCCCTCATTGGCGATCGTGTCGTACTCGCCACGAATCACCAGCAGCGGCTTCCGCAGCAGCCCGATGCGCTCGTGGGTGTCGTACTCCAGCATCTCCCTCGTCTCCGTCAGGAACCAGGGGAGTCCGGTGCGTACATAGCCGTGCGCGGCCATCAGCTTCGTCGCCATCGGCTCAGTCAGCGCGTCAGCGGCCAGAAGCGCCCCCTGGATCGCCACGTTGTCCCAGCGGGGGTCGACAACCGGCCCCGCCAGCACGACGGACTCAACCAGGTCCGGGCGGGTGATTGCAAGCTCCAGCGCGAACTGTGCGCCCATGGAGTGCCCCACGACCACGACCGGCCCACCGGCGGTGCGCTCGACTACGCTCGCGATGCTCGCCGCATACTGCTCCACCGAGATGGGCCGGTCGGGGGTGGGGGTCGCGCCATAACCCGGAAGGTCGGGGGCGATCGTGTCGCCCGATGCTGACAGTGCTTTCGCGAGAGGCGTGAACGAACGGTGCGAGAGGCCAATGCCGTGCAGAAGCAGGTACGTCGGCCGATCACCCGTTTGCGAGGCCGGACCCGCCATTCGGAAGACCCGGTGTTGCTCCCGGCGCCTGCGCGAAGCACGGTGAGCGGCTTGTTTCATCTGCCCAGCCTGCAGCATGACGGCTGTCGATGGCAGGCCTTGACGAGCTCCTCACATACTCCCGCTACCGCCACCCGGACCAAGTTAATAAGTTTGTAACGTTATGGCGGGGCGGTTTAGCCATAAGGTGTCGTTATGCAGGCCGCACCTGAAGAATCCGCGAACATTGCTGAACTCACGCGCGCCCTTGACCTGCACATGCTGCGCATCCTCGTCGCGATCGACAGAACCGGAAGCGTTTCGGCGGCCGCCCGCCAGCTCGGGTTCAGCCAGCCCGCGATCACCCAACACCTCAAGCGCAGCGAAGCTCGGCTGAATATCGCGCTCGTGGCCCGCACCTCACGCGGCATGGAACTCACCGAGGCGGGCGCCCTGCTCGCTCGCCACGCGCCGCGCATCGACGCAGTCATCACGGCGGCCGCCAGCGACCTCACCGCCCACCTCGGACTCGACCGCGGCGCCGTGCGCCTCGCCGCCTTCCCCGCCGCAGTCGCCAGCATCATCGTGCCGCTCCTGTCGCGACTGGATCGCGAGTTTCCCGGCATCCACGTCGAATTCGGCGAAGCAGAACCGGATGCGGCCCTCGCCGCCGTCGCCGACGGTCGCGCCGATATCGCCCTCGACTACCGCTACACGAGCGACCACACGATCGCCTCGAGTTCACACACCAGCGCCGACGGTTTGCGTTCGCGCTTCCTCCTCTCAGAGAACGTGCTCGCGATCGTCCCCCGCGTCGCAGCCGACGCCCTCGGCCCCGCCGCCAGCATCGCCGCACTGCTCCCTTTCATCTGGGTCGGCGGCCCAGCCACCTGCACCGAGCAGCTCGTCACCGCCGCCACCGCTCTCGCCGAGAAGCCGACCCTGCGGCACAACGTCACCAAAACGGATGCGGCCCTGGCTCTCGTGGCGTCCGGGATCGGTGTGACGTTCCTGTCGGAGCTCGCCCTCGCCACCATTGCCCTGCCCGAGGGCGTCGTTGCGCTCGAGCTGCAACCCAAACTTCGTCGACGCATCTATGCGACAACCCGTGACGACTCGTCGGACACCCCCAGCATCGCGGTGGCCCTACGACTGCTCGCCATGCGGGAGGTGGCCCGGAAAACCAGCAGTGACCGCGCGGCCCTGTCACAGCACTCGCATCTGCAACGCGCGCGATTCTCGTCTCCTCCCTTCACTCATCCTGTGACCCTCACCGAAAGGCACGAACTGCGCATGAGATCTACCAACTCCACCCTGACCAAGGGGGCTCGGGCCTCCACGGTCGCCGTTGCAGCGTCCGCCCTGCTGCTCGCTGGCTGCGCCACGCCGGGCACCTCCACCGCCGACGGCAACATCGAGACGATCACGGTTGCCCTGCCCGGATCTCTCTCGAGCCTGTATGTGGGCGCCGAGAGCGGCATCCTGAACTACTACATCGCCTCCATCACCCAGGAGGGCCTCGTCTCGATCGACGCCGACGGCGCGATTCAGCCCGGTCTCGCCGAGTCGTGGGACCAGCCGGATGACGTCACCTACGTCTACGAACTTCGGGACGACGCAATGTTTCAGGACGGCACCCCGGTGACCGCCGACGACGTCGTGTTCAGCATCGAGCAGGCGCGGGACGAGACCAGCTCACCCGGCCTTTCCTACTACCTCGGCGGTGTCGACACGGTCGAGAAGACCGGCGACAGCGAAGTGACCATCACCCTCACCGCGCCCGACTCCGCGTTCGCCGCGAACATGAGCACCGGTGGTGCCGCCTTCATCACGTCGCAGAAGTTCTGGGAAGAGCACGACGGCGACGTCGGAACCAGCAGCGCACTGCTCCTCGGCTCCGGCCCCTACAAGGTCACCGAGTTCGTGCCCGACTCGCACGTGAACTTCGAACGCGTCGACACCTGGTGGGGCGACCTTCCGGAAGTGAAGAACATCAACGTGAAGTTCATCCCGGACGAGGGAACGCGCCTCCTCGCGGCCCAGTCCGGAGACATCGATGTCGCGTTCAACGTTCCGCTCGCGCAGTCCAGCCAGTGGGAAGGCCTGCCCAGCATGCGGGTCGACTACGTCAACGACCTCTCGTACGTTGGCATGTACTTCAACACCGCCCTCGCCCCGTTCGATGACCCGAAGGTGCGCGAAGCATTCGCCCACAGCGTTGACCGCACCACGATCGTCGACAAACTGCTGCGCGGGCACGGTGAAGTCGCCACCGCAATCGCCACCCCCGAATCACTCGGCAGCGTGTACAGCGCGGACGATGCGCGTGACCTGCTCGCGACGATCCCGCAGTACGACTTCGATTTGGATGCCGCCGCAGCCGCCCTCGCAGCTTCCGGCCACCCTGACGGTTTCGAGACAGACATCCTGTTCCCCTCGACCGGACCCCAGCTCGGCACGGCCGCGCAGTCGCTCGCCGAGAACCTCTCCAAGATCGGCATCACGCTGAACGTGCGCGAAGTTCCGATCGAGGAATGGCTTGCGAGCCTCGAACCCGACAGCAGCTACGGCGTTGGTCTCATGTGGTACTTCTCTACCCTCGGCGACCCGTCGGAGGTGTCGTCGTACATGCTCGGCGAGGACAACATCTCCAACTACGACAACACCGAGGTGCGTTCGCTGCTCGCGCGTGTTGGCGCCGAGACCGACCAGTCGGCCCGCATCGACCTCCTCATCGAGGCCGAGACCCTGCAGGCGGAAGAGGTCATCAACGTTCCGCTCTGGTGGGGTCAGTCGGCAACGGCGTTCTCGAAGAACATCGACATGAGCAACTACAGCTCGTTCGCGTTCATCTCGTCATGGCCCACGATGTTGCACGCCGCTGGATAACCAGTGACCACTTCCCCGATTGCACGCGCATCACGAGCTCGGCCCCTGGGCCGCATGCTTGTGGTGCGCGTGCTCGGCACCATCGGCATCCTCCTGGTGCTCTCCATCATCGTGTTCTCGATGCTGCACCTCGCTCCCGGCGACATCGTCAAGAACCTCCTCGGCAACCGGCCGTCATCACCGGATGCCGTCGCCGCGATCCGCGCGCAGTACCACCTCGATCAGCCGCTCTACATGCAGTACCTGATCTGGCTCGGCAACACCCTCACCGGCGACTTCGGCCAGTCCATCCGTCTTCAGGATTCGGTCGCCAACGTGATCGGAGCCCGCCTCGGCATCACCGCCGCGCTCAGCGGCCTCTCCTTCCTGATCGCCCTCGTCGTCGCCATCCCCCTCGGCGTCATGAGTGCGGTGCGCTCGGGAAGCTGGATCGACCGCTTCGCGACAGGCTTCGGCATTGTCGGCCTCAGCGCGCCGACCTTCGCCGTCGGCCTTCTCCTTCTCTACGTGTTTGCGTTCTACGTGCCGATTTTCCCCGTCTATGGGGCCGGCGACGGTGGACTCGACACCCTCTGGCACCTCGTACTGCCCGCCATCACCCTGGCGCTGGGCCTCGGCGCGATCATCCTGAAGCTGACCCGCACCGCGATGCTGCGTGAACTCGAATCGGACTATGTGACGTTCGGTCGCGCCCGGGGCCTCCCCGACCGCCAGGTGCACCTGATCGCCCTGCGCAACGCCGCCATCCCGATCGTCACCGGTGCCAGCCTCGTGCTGACGTTCCTCGTCGGCGGCACCGTGTTGGCCGAGACCACCTTCGCCCTGCCGGGTCTTGGCACCCTGCTGCAGGGCTCCGTGCTGTTCAAAGACATCGCCGTCGTCCAGGCACTCACGCTGCTGGTCGCGGTGACGATCGCGACGATCGCCCTCCTCGCCGACCTCGCATACATCTTCCTCGACCCCCGCATCCGCGCCAGGGAGGGTTCACAGTGACCAGCACCGAGGCCATCGTCCTGGCGAAACTCCCGCGGTCGCGCCGCCGGCATCCGATCGTCGTGTGGGCCTCGATCGCCCTCCTTGCGATCGTCACGGTGCTGGCCATTTTCGGCAACCTGATTGCTCCGGATGCCACAGCGCAGTCGATCCTCGATTCGCTGCTGCCCCCCGGCAGCCCCGGTCACCTTCTCGGAACCGACGAACTCGGCCGTGACGTGCTCGCGCTGACGATCGCGGGAGCCGCCTCCGCTCTCGTCGGACCGGTATGTGTTGCCCTCGGGTCGATGCTTCTCGGCATCCTGCTCGGGACGGTTTCTGGCTACCTCCGCGGCCCGGTCGACTTCATCATCGGCCGCTGGACCGACCTGCTGTTCTCGCTGCCCCTGCTGCTTGCTGCCATCGTCGTCGCCGGCATCTTCGGTGCTGGTTATTGGATGACCGTGCTGCTGCTGATCCTGCTGTTCTCGCCCTCGGACATTCGGATCGTGCGGGCCGGGGTCATGGAGCAGGCCGCCCGACCGTTCGTGGAGGCAGCCCAAATGCTGTCCCTCTCCAAAGCCCGCATCATGTTCACGCAGGTGCTGCCGAACGTGTGGTCGCTGATCATCACCAACTCGATGCTCAACGTGGCGTTCGCTCTGGTTGCGTTCTCGTCGCTCTCGTTCCTGGGCGTCGGCGTTGCCCCGGGAACCGCCGATTGGGGCCGCCAGCTCACCGACGGTCGCGCGATCATGATCGACAATCCCGCCGCCATTCTCGTGCCCGCGCTTCTCATCATCGGCGTCGCCTCAGCGGCAAACCTGGTGGGCGACTGGCTTGGCCAAAACCTGACCAGAACGGGACGCTCATGACGCACGCCCATGTCGAAGTCGCCGGCCTGACGATCGAGGGTCCGGCCGGGGTAGTTGTGGCTCCCTTCGACTTCGCGATCGGACGGGGCGAGACCCTCGCGCTGATCGGCGAATCCGGTTCGGGCAAGACGCTCTCCGCCAAAGCCATCGCCGGGTTGCTGCCGTCCGGATTCAGCGCCCGAGGCTCGATCGCTCTCACGACTGCGACCATCGAACTCCCCGCAACGGATGCGATCTGGCGTGCCACCCGTGGGCGCCGCATCTCACTGCTGCTGCAGGATCCGTTCACGAGCCTGAGCCCCGTGCACCGCTGCGGAACCCAGATCGCGATGACCATCGATGCCGCCAGCGACCGGCGCCTCAGCCGAAGCGAATGCGCAGACCTCGTCACCCAGCGCCTCGCCGAAGTGAACCTGCCCTCGGACGTTGCGCGCGCGTATCCACACGAGCTCTCCGGTGGGATGCGCCAACGTGTGGCCATCGCCGCCGCCCTCGCGACCGACCCCGAGCTGCTCATCGCTGATGAGCCCACCACGGCGCTGGATGCCAGCAACCAGGGTGAGATCCTCGACCTGCTCCGCCGCCTGCAGCAGGCCCGCGGCATGGCAGCGCTGCTCATCTCGCACGACCTCGGCATGGTGCGCGGCCGCGCGGAACACGTCCTGGTCATGCGCCATGGCGAGATCGTCGAGCGCGGCGACACGAGTTCCGTGCTCACGGCGCCGAGCCACCCGTACACCCGTGCGCTCATCGAAGCCGACCCGTCGTTGACTGACCGGTCCGCTGCCGTTGAGCGCGCGGCATCCGACGCCAGCATGCTGAACGACCTCGTTGTCGCCACCCACGTCACGAAGAGCTTCGGCGACAAAGCGGTGCTGCACGGCGTGAGCGTGGCGGTGGGGCGCGGCGAGACCGTCGGCATCGTCGGCGAGAGCGGGTCGGGCAAGACCACGATCGCGCGCTGCATCGCCGGTCTGGAACGGGAGTCCAGCGGAGAGATCGTCTTCGACGGCGTCGTGCTCGCTCCCGGTCGCGCTTCACGCACGCCGAAGCAGATGCAGATCGTCTTTCAGGATCCGTACTCGTCGCTGAATCCGATGATCAGTGTTGGCCGGTCGCTGAAGCTGGCCCTTCGGGTGGCGGGGCGTCCGGCATCCGACCTGAATTCGCTTCTGCGCCTGGTTGAGCTGCCGGTCGAATTCGCGGTCAAGCGCCCGGCAGAGCTCTCGGGCGGCCAACGACAGCGGGTCGCCATTGCGCGTGCGCTCGCTGTGCAACCGCAACTGCTCATCTGCGACGAATCGGTGTCGGCTCTCGATGTCTCTGTGCAGAAACAGATCCTCGACCTGCTCGCGAAACTGCGCGTCGACCTGGGGCTCTCGATCCTCTTCATTTCGCACGACCTCGCCGTTGTCCGCCAGCTTGCCGACCGGGTGTACGTGCTGCGCAACGGCGAAGTGGTGGAGTCCGGTGACTGCCACGACGTGCTCAACGCGCCGACCCACCCCTACACGCAGACGCTGGTCGCTGCATCCATTCACGAAGCACCCACCCACTGAACGCGGCGCCACAAGCACCACCGTTCGCCGAAAGGATCCCCGTGGAACCCTCCACTCATACCGTCGAGCGCATCACCCCCGCGCAGCTTCCTGCCGCACTGCTGAGCGTGCTCGGCGACGAGCGCGCCGCCCACTGGCAGCTCGACCGTGGGCCGTACAACCCCCAGGTGTGGATGCTCGACTCCCCCGACGGCACCGCCGCCGCCCTCACCTCCTCTCGACCCAACACGCGCTACACGAAGCTCGTCGACCTCTCGGCCGACGGCGACGCTGCCGCCCGCGCTCTTCTCGGTGAAGTGATCGCAGCCTCGGTGGAGCGTGGCGATGCCGCCCTCAAATGGCAGCTCGCGCTCGATGCCGAACTGCCCGACTACGCCCACGGTCTCGGCTTCACCGCGCTGCGTGACCCCATCTCGTCGGCCGACGGCACGCGAGGGTTCCGCGGCTTCGTGCTGTGGCACACCGCCTGGCCTCACCCCCAGCTGACGTACTACGGCCAGACCACGATGTTCACGTGCGGTGCCGTCGCCGCAATGACGGCCCTCACCCATCTGGGCCTCGACCCGTTCGCCTCGACCGCCGATGAGGATGCCCGCGAGCGCGAACTCGCGTTCTGGCGTACCGCCACCAACTTCCCCGCCTGCGAACCACTCGGTCTGGCCGTGGCAGTGCACGATGCGGCCGCCGATTCCGCTGCTCCTATCCGTCTTGAGCTTCACCTCGACACGACGGAGCCGACTCTGCTGGAGTCATACAGCGGCGAAGACCGCGTGTTTCGGGAGCAGCTTCAGGCGCAGTCTCGCGCCGAGGCTGCCAGCCGCGGCATCCAGCAGCACACCGAGGTGCTATCGATCGAGCAGATCGTCGAACGAATTGCTGGCGGCGAGTTGGCCATCCTGCTGATCGAGGAGGCGCCGATGCACGGCGCGTCGACCCCGCACTGGGTTGTCGCGCACGCCGTGCAGGGCGACACCGTGCTGCTAAACGACCCGTGGATCACGGCAGAGCAGGGCGAGACCTGGGTCGATTCCCACGACCTGCCGGTGTCGATCGCGGTGCTCGACCAGATGGTGGCTTTCGGCGACCCCGCCTACCGTGGGGTCATCTTTGTGACGCGCTCGTAGGGGGTAGAAGATTGCCCCCGCTGCATGGATTTGTCGGTATGAGGTAGGAGCCTTTCTCCCAAATCGGGCGTAAAATGGGTACCGCTGGGAGGCGCCGCTCATGGTTGCGCAAAGTCGGCTCGTCGTGGCGGCGGGCATCGCTGGATTGGTCATCGCACTATCCGGATGCGCGCCCGGCCCCGTTCTGCCGCCCGCCACTACGCCAACCCCAACAGCGAGTTCGCCGTCCCCCACAGCATCGCCATCGCCCACACCGACCTCCACGCCGACCGCCGGTGCGATAACGATCGACTCACCGACGGACTCTGAGAGCGTCTCCATTCCGATCCCGATGAGCGGCACGTCGAACACCTTCGAGGCGGCCCTCACGATCGATGCGATTGGGGCCAGCGACGAGACCCTGTGTGTGCGCCACATCATGGCGACGTCGGGATCAGGAACGCCGGGCACGTGGGCAAGCGAACTCGCCTTCCCGCCACCGGAGGCAGGCGAGGCGATCACGCTGCGGGCTTACGAGCTGAGCGCAAAAGACGGATCGATCATCAACCTGGTCGAACGGGAGGTGACCCTGACCGCCGATCGTCCGCCCATCTTCATCACGTCTCCGGTCTGTGGGGCGGCTGTCGCACCCGGTTCCACTCTTGCGGTCACGGGTCGGGCGTTTGTGTTCGAGGCGCAATTCACCCTTGAGTTGCGAACTGCCTCAGGCGTCGCTGTCGTCTCGCAGCATGTATACGCTGAGCGGGGCGACCAGGAGTCAGATTTCACGGCAATTCTCGCGATTCAGTCCGCGCTCCCGATCGGCCTGTATGACCTCGTTGCCTACTCCACGAGCGCGAAGGACGGCAGCCCGCAGGACGAGTTCTCGATGCAGGTGCAGGTCAGGTAATGGTGAACTTTGGGAGAAATGGCGGCGCAGCGAACTAAAAGACCACCTGCTGCACTTGACCGCGCACCCCCGCATCATCGATCTGCCGTTGCGGACGCAAAGCCGTCCTCAACGCGAGACGCGTGGGCGACCGCTACTTCTTTGACGGCGACCAGGTCGCGATCGACGCGGTGGATGTCGCATACGAATCACTGTGTGGTTCCTGCTACGACGAGAGCGACGGCGTGCTCAACAACGGCTGGCGCCCTAGGGCCGGGTTCAGCTACGGCAGCGCCCCGGATCCCGACTTCGCATAACAGCCTCGATGCGGCTTTGTTTCCACCCGCATCCTTCGCCGACATTGCGCAAACCGTCGCAATGGATGCTCGGATAGCGACAGTTCGCGCAAACTCAGCGGCGGCAGCCAACGAAAAAACGGCTGAACCCCCATCACTGAGGGTTCAGCCGTTTCTCGATTTCCCGAGACATCACACTGGCGGGCGGTTCTCGAATCTCATCTAGCCGCCTAAACGCTGACCACAATGCATTGGCCGGCTACTGCCATCCTCTTCTTATTCGCACATCATCCTCTCATCTTCAGAAATGCCGGTGAGAGGCAATGTATCGGCTTCCTTCGGTTGAAAACCGGCTACTTATGGTTTACCGAGTTTCGACCGGACTGCGAAGGCACGCCTCTCGTTGGCCCTATCCGACGCCAGTCCCTGTCGACGCAAGGAATCCGGCCCCCATCGGGCGACCGACGGATTTTCCTCACCAGATGCGTACCGTGACTCTCGGGACAAGCGTCACAGAATGTCGCGACTTATCCCGCACAATCACTATTCACTATTCGAGATGTCCAGCTCGACTGGGATGTTCCTTCGCGTCGGACAGTCGCCCAGTCTCGGATTGTCGATATTGTCCGCTGCTACTACGTCGCGTCAAGTCAGGACTCGCTGAACGCTCATCCGTCTGCACGGGCGTTTGGTGAAAGGTTCGGCGGGAAATGAGAAGGCTAACTAGACGCGCGCAAGTCGACGGAGCAGCTTCGAATATTCGGCTATGAAATCATCAATCTCACGGTTGCTGTCAAAAAAGGCCTCGGCGTCCACTCCATGTGCCTCGTCCAGCCGCAGTTCCTCTCGAATTCTCTTGAGTTGTTTCCGAGGTACTTCTCGCCCGTCTCCGGTGTTCACGTAAGTGGATCTTAGGGTTTCAAGTTTCACGCTCTTCAGTAAGGACTTTCGTCTCACCTCTACGGTTCTGGCGATATCCATGCGCTCCCCACGGCGAGAAACTTCACAATTGAACTTTTTCAGTATTCGAGCCAGGGCTAGCCACGTGACGCCTTTTTCATCTCGTCGAATCGCTCGACTTCGCCTGTTGATCCATTCGCTAATAGCGAACGTCTCGCGGTCTGCCTGGTTGTCGTATTCGAAGCCGGGAGGCAGCAGATCGTGTCCAGCCACTCGTAACATCCAGCGGAAGAGCTCGTCTTGGTTCGAGCTCAGCACCATTCCGTTCTTGTCCAGCATGACGAGCATCGAGACCAACGCGGTCCGTTTGTTGCCGTTGTAGAACACATGATTCTGCACGAGCGAATGGAGCAAGGCTGCGGCGGTTGACACCACGGTTGTGGATTTTCTTTCGTGACCATATCCCGCATTTTGACGAGCGACGGCGCTTTCCAAAAGCGAATCTGATTTCACGCCAGGGGGCGAGATCGGATCATCGCTAGCGGCGAAGTCCTTTTCCAGCTCGTGATGGATGATTCGAACCTCTTCGGCCGTCACCCACGAAACTGCCTTGGTTGACCCGATGCACGACCAGCGGAATGGTGGCGCCACCGGCAACACCAGCGCGGGCTGAGGCTCTCGCGAGCTCTTGACTGGGCTCGATACGAGTCCTTGCGTGTGTCCGGCGAGTTTCTTTATCGCGCCCTTCGGAAGAGTTTTAGCCCGCTCATGTAGGTCGAATCCAAGCTCATGAAGCAATGCAGCCAGTTCGGGTCGGGACAGATCGAGCAACTCTTGCCAATATTTCAACCGGCTGCGTTGATCGCCAAAAAAACCGGTGACGGCCTCCGCGGCTCTCACATCGCCTGAACGAATGCGCGACGAGGGCGCATCCGGATAGTAGATCCCACCGCCCCACAGCGCCAACAGGGTCTCGTCCAGGTCTAACCCCGTCGCGTTCGCCAAGCCGCTGACCGTCCAACTGCGCCTAGCCATCAAACGCCGCTTTAAGTCGCTTACGGATACAGAAAGGACTAGAGGCGAACCATGCGTGTATTTCGTATCGTGACAATTCTGTTGCTGCTACTTTCCAAAGCGGCGATGAGCGTCCGGCTCTACCTGACCCTAGTGGTTGGCTCGTTTAGGCGACCGTGTGCGACCCAGAGCGCACTCTGAATATCCGCTGAATCCACCACTCGATTCTCGTCGCGCATCCCAACCGAGTCCCTCTGCCGCGCACAGATCATACGAAATGCAGCGACGTCAAAATTCGGGTCTGGTCTCGTTCGCGTTCAACAGCCCAGAGGAGCCCGGTTCATCGATCAATCGCAACACAGCAGACCTGAGCATCGCTGCCACGTGCATCATGTGCAGCAGACCTGTACGCAGCGACATGGACATCGCGCCCCGTCTCGACACCCTGACATGTGCCCAGAATCGTCGCGCGCATCTCCCCAAGCCCGTCGGATACTCGCCATTACATCATGCGCCGCTGGCTGTCCCGCCATCAATTGTCGACTGCTAAATGCCGCCTGGCCAGAAGACTACGGAGCAAGGTCTGTTTCGGAATGCCCAGCGACGCGCAGACTGTTCTACCTGGACACTCTCACGGTGATTCTAGGAGAACGTGTGGGTGAACGACCCGATAACGCAGACAAGCGAAAGCAGCGTTAGTCCGACGATTGCCCCCGGGCTGACACCGAATATCCAGGATCGAACGCGCCTGTCGAATTGAAAGCGCTCCGCGTCAGTCAGAGTTCTGAGGCCCAGTCGTTCTCGGTACTGCCCTGCCATCGATGCCACAGCAGGTGCAGTTGCGATCGCTCTTAGATCGTTTCGCCACCGTAGCCCGAGAATCACAAAGGTTACGGCCGCGACACCGCCTATGACAGGTGCAAGCGCAACGGCAGCCAGAGTGTCCCAGATAGCTTGGAAGCGCTTCGACTCGTCGACGACTTGAGCGCTAGCCTCGGTCGCGACGGTTCCAGCGAATGTGCCCAGAACGATCGAGATGCCGAAAACCGCTGCCGCCCACACCGCCCTGAAAAACCAGTGGAGTGGGCCGAATAATGCGCTTCGCTGAGCTATCGGCGTCGGTGGTGGGGAACGGTAGAGAAAAAGGAACCCTGGCCACGCGAGAAATATCAACAACACGACGACCGCGGTCAGGAGAATCGCCAGGGGGAGCCAGATAACGTCGCCAACGAGGGTAGGTGTGATTACGCCGCCAGCAACCATCGCGGCGATCAAGGGGGCTAATTCAACGCCGATGATGAGCCCGCGGTTCTGACGATTCATATCGGAATTCTAAGAGAGAGCCTTGCTCATTTTTATCGGTCTCGGTTGTGCCGCGCACAGGTCATGGACCTGATGCCCGCACCCACACCTCGCGACCGAGGATCGAGAAGCTCGATCTGACCGGTGGATCTAAGCGCGATTGGCATTCCCGATGAACTTACAGGTCAACTCCGACATGCAGCGCTCACGCCCTGTTCGATTTTGGCTCGTTGTAACCCTCAGCGTCTTTTGCGTTGACAAGGCGTCGAAGACTCGACAATTGCATCGACATCCGTGTCGGGGCCTGCCGACCAAGAGCGAAGGTGCTGCGACGCTCGACATAGCGTCGACAGATTCGAGTGGTTCGCTGTCACACCTCATCCGCCTCGGCCCTAGAGAGCCGGACTCACCTACGAAGCAAATGAATCCGGCTCTCGTCAATCAGGGCTGCAGCCCGTCCCACAGCCACGACACAAGCTTGAGAAGGCCAGCCTTTACGACTGCGCCTCCCACAAGTTTGAGAATGGCTGTGAGGCGCTCGCGGTTAGAAGGATTCCTCTTCACCTTTACGCCCCCTTCTCGGGACTCTCGTCCGTCGAAGGTTTACTCCAGGTGCGTGGGATTGCAATTGCAACCTCACGCGCGTATTCTTTCCAGTAGTTGTACCGGGTGAAATAGCACCCAGAGCTTCTTCAACGGAAGCTCAACCGCTTTACAGAAGGCCCGCTTGCAGGCGGGCCTTTTTCTTTTGGTTTAGCGGGGCAACGTTGGAGCCCGTTGCCTTAGGTTCATTGTTGCACGGGGTATCGATCGTGATTCTTCGAATTCGTGTCGAGTTATCACCCCAGATCGACCTCAGCGTCAGTGTTTCCCTGGACACATCCGAAAGAGCGTTCCCACCATCACTAGTCAAAACTGATTCGGATGTGTCTTGTCGACAGACTGACTTCCTGATGGGGAGGATTCAAGTGCGAGTCAGTCAAGCGAGCGACGGTCGCGGCTTCAGCCCAAGCCTCAGGTGTGACGTGAATCTATCGATGCGCTCATAGGCGGCAGTATTGTTAGGTGGACCTGCCGTGCCTTCGTCAGAGGCTGGAACTTATTAGTTGTGGGACGCATCGCATCTTCCACAAAACGATTGAGTGGTGAGCCATATTCCTGAGGAAATTCACGTCGTAAGCCGCGGATCTGTTCCGGTGGTTTCGATCTACCAAAATCCTGACCATGTCGCAGGGCTGGTGCAACAACTATTTAACGCCCCGTTGATCACCGAATCGATACAAGAAAACGTCGGCGATACGACGAATTCGATAAACGTTGAAGGCGGCGTCTCGATTGCCACACAAGCGAACGTCAAAGTCCCCCTGCTCGGAAATGCCGGACTGAAGGGCGATGTATCCGGCGCTGGGTCCACCGGGCAAATTGTGGCTACCGGCACTAGGTCAACACAGTCATTTGTCTATTCGCAGGCCTATTACCTGAATATCGTTCGCAAAGAGCTCCAAGCTCGCTCTCTCTTGAAGCGCGTTGACTCGATCGATGACGCAGAGCATCTTCAGAGTGGCGATTTCGTCGAGTACCAAGCTACGTTCGCTCCCTCCGAGTTGACCACCATCATGGACGTGATGACCCCGGATTTGGTGGGTCAGATCACGCGATGGCTCCATGTAAAGAAGGAGACTGCGCTCTTTGAGGGCTATGACAGTATCGAGCTGGTCAAGAGGGCGGCGGTAACCATGAATGAGCGAGCAGAGGTGAATGCGGGACTCGCGAGGGACGTAGTCAAGGCCCTGCAAGCTGATTTTCGGCAAGACAAAACGCGGGAATATTACGGCAATATAGTGTCCGGGGATCGATCGCTCACTGCAATAACTATCTGTGACAACGCACATTTCGTAGTAGATGACGAGGATCGTATTTTGGACGGAGTCTTCACCGTCCTCGGAAAAGTGACGTCCTCTCCAGAGGAGAATGTACCGGTTCTCCAGCGAAACAAACTCCTCAGAAACCTTTCTCCTGATGGAGTGGATACTGTGATCAACCAGGTCACAGGGATGATTCAAGGGCAAACAAGCACTACCGTTGGGGGCCTCAAAATTGACAACCTCCTTGACCTAAAGCTCGCATCCCGAGTGGCAGGTACTTCTATCCGAGTGGTGCCCATCGCAATTTTTGTCTAAGTTCCGGATGAAGCGCGATTCGCGGTTGTTCATACAGGCCATGGGACAAGTTTCGGCTACTGGAAATCAGTGCGACCGTTACTTGAGCACGAAGGTCGCCCGCATAAAGGGGGACGCGTAGAGGCGATCACACTGCGGTGCAAGGATCCACAGTGCGGCTTGGACTCGGCAGGCCAGGCATGCCTCAGCTAGCTGCGCTTTCCTTTTCGAAGCACTAGCAGTCGCGCCAGAAACGCGACTTCAGAACTTCCGCGCGGATACGGGCTGCTCACCAATAGGTACTTGCGCGGATCCTGTCGAAAATCCCGCTCAGACCAACGAAAGGGCCACCAGATTCTGGTGGCCCTTTCTCCTTTGGCTGAGATTCGAGAACGTAAACGCTAAGAATCGAGAACAGCCTATTGGCGGAACCGGTGGGATTTGAACCCACGGTGGACTTTCACCCACACAACTTTTCGAGAGTTGCACCTTCGGCCGCTCGGACACGGTTCCGGGGAAGAGTTTAGTACACGCTCAGGGCACGTACGCTCACAGAGTGAAGTTAGTGATCAGCGCAGCGATTGTTACGGGTGCCGGAGGCGCGATCTTGGCCTGGGCGCGCTGGCTGAAACGCCGCCAGGACGTGTGGCGCATCCGCCTGGCTGACAACATTCCGGTGAACTCGAAATTCTGGCGCGAGCGCAATAAAGAGGCCGGTGACCTGCTCTATGTGGCGATCGGCGATTCGGCCGCGCAGGGCATTGGCGCGAGCCGGCCAGACCACAGCTATGTCGGTTTTCTGGCACGGAGCATCCGAAGTCGCACCGATCGCACGCTGCGCGTGGCGAACCTGGGCATCTCGGGCGCGACGTTGGGGCTTGCCATCGAGTCGGAGCTGCCGAGGCTGGCGAAACTCGACCCAGACATCGTGACGGTGTGCATCGGCGCCAACGACGTCGCGAACTTCGACGAGCGCAGGTTCGAGCGCGAGATCGCCGTGATCCTCGACGCGGTGCCCTCGCACGCGATTGTGGCCGACCTGCCCAGCTTCTACTTCACGTCAGGGCAGAAGAAGGCTCGCATCGCGAATAGGTTGATCCGGGCGGCCGCCGCCGAGCGCGAACTCACCGTCGTGAACCTGCACCGGCTGACCGACCGCCAGGGACTGTGGGGCATCACCACCCAGTTCGCGGGCGACCTGTTCCACCCCAACGACCGCGGCTACCGCATCTGGGCGGCGGCGTTCGAGCCGGCCGTGGCGCGGCGGCTGGCAGCGCTACAAGCTAGCGGCGACGCGGACGCCACAACATCGCCAACAGAAACAGCGACGCGAAGGTGAGAACGCCGCCCGTCGTGATGAGCGACACCCCCGGCCCGGGTTGGAAGTAGTCATACGAGACGAAGCCGCCATCCCCGTCTGTGAATACGCTCCGACCCGAAGTGCTGCTGACTGCCAGAGGATTCCCGACGTACTCGGCGATCGTAAACGCCAGCACCGCGATTCCAAGCAGTGCGACCGCGATGCCGGCGCCGAGAAGCGCCAGGGGCACGCGAGTCACTCCGCTGCGCGCCAACGCACGGCGTGCAGGAAGACGACGCCGACCAGTGCGGCGAGTCCGATTAGCACCATCCAGGGGCAGATCGACTGGGCGACCGCGGGAACGATGTAGCTCGTGACGACGTCAGGCCCGTTGCTGCTGAAGCCTCCGAACATCCGCGACTGCGCCCATGCCTGCCCCGCCAGGCCGCCGATGATGAACACCGGTGCGATGATCCACAGCACCCTGATCCACGGGTTTCCTACCAGTGACACGGCGGGCGATTCAGGATGCGCCTGGAGCTCGCCCACCGCTGCCGAGCGCGCATCCGGTGCGGGCGGAGCGGCCGCCGCCAGCGGCTCCGGTGGCAGGCCGACCGCCGGAGGACGCTGCACCCGATTCGGTGCAGTCGAGGCGCCCTCCACATATCCACGTTGGAACGCCGGGTCGAACCGCGGGTCGAAATCTCGGGTATCGCTCACACTGTCACCCTATCCGCGGGCATGCCGCCCCTCCAGTGTCGTCCGCCCGATCTAGGGTTGCAGCATGGCCAGAGTCACCACCAACTTCCGATGCACCGAGTGTGGCTGGCAGAGCATCAAATGGGTGGGTCGCTGCGGCGAGTGCCAGCAGTGGGGCACGGTGCAGGATTCCACGCAGCCCGCCGCGCGGGTCAATGCCGTCAGCATCCCCGAGTCGCGGGCCGCGCGCTCCATCACCGACATCGGCGCGGAGTCCGTCGCCCACTGGCCCAGCGGTATCGCGGAGTTCGACAGGGTGCTCGGCGGCGGCGTCGTACCGGGCGCGGCCATCCTGCTCAGCGGCGAGCCCGGTGTCGGCAAGTCCACACTGCTTCTGGAGGTGGCATCGCGGGCGGCGGCCTCCGGGCAGCGCGTGCTCTACGTCAGCGCCGAAGAGTCGGTCAGCCAGGTTCGGCTTCGGGCCGAGCGCACCGGCGCGCTGCAGCCGTCGCTCTTTCTGGCGGCAGAAACAGATCTCGCCACGATCCTCGGCCAGATTGACCAGGTGCAGCCCCAGCTGGTCATCGTCGACAGCGTCCAGACCGTAGCCTCGGGGCTGACCGACGGGCTCGCTGGCGGTCCGTCGCAGGTGCGCGAGGTGGCATCCACTCTCATTCGGGTCAGCAAAGACCGCAACCTGCCGGTGTTGCTCGTCGGCCACGTGACCAAAGACGGCTCCATCGCAGGTCCGCGGCTGCTCGAGCATCTCGTCGACGTCGTGTTGCAGTTCGAGGGTGACCGCCAGTCCAGCCTGCGTTTCGTGCGCGCTCACAAGAACCGGTTCGGCCCGACGGACGAGGTGGGCTGCTTCGAGATGACCGGCGACGGCATCGCCGAGGTTGCTGACCCGAGCGGTCTGTTCCTGTCCAGGGCTCGCACGCCCACCAGCGGAACCTGCGTCACGATCGCGGTCGAAGGCAGGCGCGCGCTGCCCGTGGAGGTGCAGGCGCTCATCGTCAAGACGCAGGCACCCCAGCCGCGCAGAGTCGTCAACGGGGTGGATTCGTCGAGGGTGGCGATGCTGCTCGCAGTGCTTGAGCGTCGCGCCGGTTTGCCGTTGTCGAGCTTCGACGTATACGTGTCAACGGTCGGCGGCATCCGCGTGACAGAGCCGGGCGCCGACCTGGCCATCGCGCTGGCCATCGCGAGCGCATATCGAGACAAGGCGTTCCCGGTGACACAGGCCGTGATCGGTGAGATCAGTCTCGCGGGCGAGATCAGGCCGGCATCCCATGCGAAGCAGCGGGTGGCCGAGGCGCGGCGGCTGGGCTTCTCCACCGTCATCGACTCGGAGGCGATGCATCTCCGTGAGGCGATGCGTCTCGCGTTCGCGAGCTCAACGGCCGAGCGCGTCGACGTCCCGGACTTCTAGCCGGGACGGCTAGTCTGCCGTCAGAACCCAGGAGCCCCAGTCCTGCACACGCCAGACGATCCAGCCGTTCTCGCGCTCAAGGGCAATGGAGACGGAGTCGGTCTCGCCACTCGGCTTCGACGCGACGCAGGTGAACGTGTCACCAACGAGCAACGGCGGCGACGGGCAGGCGAGGGTGATGTCGCCGCCAAGAGACATCGCGGTGGCGCGTGCCGATGCGGCCGCTTCGTCAGCAAACGGCCCCGGCAGGGCCGCGAGAAGGATGCCAGGAACCACGAGGATGCCGGCCACTACCGAGAGACTCGCTGTTGCGAACACGACGAGCGGAGCGAACCCCTTCCCCGTCTGGCGATAGGTGCGGACCGATCGGACGATGAGGTAGCCGAGTGGGGTCAGGAGCGCCCAAAATCCGTTGGCTGGCTTCACGTGGCCACGAACCTGCAACACCAGGCGATCGTACGAGGCGAGGCCCAGCACGACGAAGTAGGGAAGCGCGATGGTGGCGATGACGAGCGGCCAGTTGCTTCCCAGCCCGAGCACGGTGACGAGAACAATGCAGGCCACCACCTGGAAGAACGGCATCAGTGCGATGGCCCACACCGCCACGGTGTAGGTGCGCACCTTCTTGATCGCGCGAACCGGGGCCTCCTCGTCGGCTTCCGGCGTTTCAGCCATGGCGGAGAGAAGGGGCGTCGCCGGGAGGGCGTTGGCATGAGTGCTCGCGCGGCGCGGGCCCGGTGTTCCGTCGTCGACCGTCTCGGTGAGCGGCGGTTCGAGCTCCCGCAGGGTCATCGCGAGCAGAGGTCGGGCGCTCAGCTCGTTGCGGTCGTCGTCGACATGAAGCCCGAGATCGATCTCGACGTCCTCAGCGGATTCCGAACTCGCTGGGGTCTGCTGCTCGGCAGACGCCTGGAGCAGGTCGCCATTTTCACGGCGCTCGCGCGCACGTTGCTCGCGGCGGGAGGGAAAATCGTCACCCTCGAAATCCGGGGTACGTTCGTCGTCGCTGTCATCGTCGGCAAATCCGAGAATGGTGGTGGGATGAAGCACGATCGGTGCGCGAGCCTCGGAGGTGTGCTCCGTCCACGAGACCGAGTCCCACCAACGAAGTTGGGGGAGTCCGAGCGGATCGGGATACCAACCAGCCGCCACACCGAAGTTGTCGTCCACCAGTCCAGAATAACGGGGCGGCAACATGATAGAAACCCTGTTCTACCCTCATTGCACGCCCAGAACGGGGGACAATCCCCCCAAAACAGGCGCTCGCTGGCACACTATTCGCGTAAATCCAACAGATACCCGTTCATAGCGGCGGTGAGTTCTGAATCGACGGGAAAGGTCTCGCCATCGAGTTCGCGGATGGGTGCCACGAGCCTGACGCTGGAAACCAGCCACGCGGCATCCGCCTTCCGCAGCGCTTCGAGCGGTGATCTCCCGAACGTCGTCGTCATGCCCTGGCGCTCCGCAAAACGGAACAGGTTCGCCTGCGTCGTGCCGTCGAGAATCCCCAGGGCCGGGTCTGGGGTGATCAGCCTGTTGCCACGTTTGAAGATGAGTGTCGAGGTCGGCCCTTCGAGCAGGATGCCGTCACTCGAGAGGTAGACGACGTCGTCGGCGCCGCGACGCGCTGCCTCACGCATCGACGCCTTATTGATCGCGTAGCTCAAAGTCTTGGCACCCGCGAGCAACCACGGCGAGGTCTCGGAGACGTCGCAACGATACCCGCGATCGAGGACCGCGACCGAAATTCCGCGTGTTCGCGCCGCAGTGTGATCAGGCGACAGTTCCCCGTAGGCCCACCCGGTGGGCACACCAGACCCCTCCACCCCGCGCGACAGCACGATCTTGACGAAGGCTTCCTGGGCGGGATCGAGCTCAGCGGCTGCGGCAAGGATGGCGGCGCGGTAGGCGTCGAGATCCGGGGCGGGCAACTCGAGCATGGCCGCGGATCGTGCGAAGCGAGCCAGATGGTGATCCATGGCCTGCGGGCATCCCCCGAATACGCTCAGGGTTTCGAACACCCCGTCACCCCGGGTGGCGGCGAGATCCATGACACTCAGGTGCGGCAGGGCGACGTCGGCGAGCGCAAACGGGGCTCCGTCGGGATCGTGCGCCGGGGCATCCGTCGATGGTCGATTCAGGATGAAAAGCGTTTCGTCTGGCACCGGTTCATTCTCTCAGGGCTTGGGCGAGTCAGGGCTCCCGCTGCACGGGGATACTCGACGTGTCGTACCGCTGCACGCGCTGCGGGATGAAAAGCGAAATCATCAAACCGATCAGTACCACCGTCGCCCCCATCACAAAAACCCAGCCAAACCCTTCGCGCGTGGGCACCTCACCGCCGTCGGTGACCACCACGTGTGTTGCCAGAATGACCCCCACCAGTGTCGCCGAGAAGGTAGACCCGAGGGTGCGCATCACCGAGTTCAGCCCGTTCGCGGCGGCGGTTTCGTGTGGGGGAACCGACTGCATGATGAGGGTCGGCATGGCGGCGTAGGCAAAACCGACCCCGATGCCGGTAATGGTGGACACCAGGATGACGTGCCAGACCTGGTCGAGGAAGAAGATCGCGAGGATGAAGCCGGCGGCCACAATCGCCGAGCCGAGGATGAGGCTCGTGCGAGCCCCGCGTGCGGCCGAAAGCCGGGCGGCTACCGGTGACATGAAGAACATCACGAGACCGAGCGGCATCAGGCACAGGCTGGCGAGAATCAGCGGCAGTCCCAGACCGTAACCGGTGGCAACCGGAGCCTCGAGCACGAGCGGCAGCGAGGCGTTCACCACGAAAAAAGCGAAACCCACGGCGATCGAGGCGAGGTTGGTCAGCAGCACTGCACGCCTGGAGGCAACCCGAAGATCGATGAGTGGATTTTTCGACCGCAGCTCGAACACGCCCCAGCCGATCAGCACCAGTACACCACCGAGCAGCAGGGTGAGCGTCAACGGGCTAAGCCAACCCCACTCCGCGCCCTTGGAAACGGCCATGATGATCCCGAACAGGCCGATAGCGAGACCCACGGCTCCGGGGTAGTCGAAGGCTCCCCCGGTGCGCAGGGTGCTGACCGGGATGACCATCGCAACGGCGACGATGGCGACCAGTCCCAGCGCCGTCGCGAGGACGAACAACCAGTGCCAGTCCGCGAACTCCGCGATCGTGGCGGCGAGAGGCAGACCCACCGCACCGCCGACGCCCAGGGTGGCACTCACGAGAGCGACAGCCCCGCCCAGATTGCGGGGATGGATGACGTCGCGCAGGATGCTGATGCCCAGCGGCACCACGCCGATGCCGATTCCCTGAAACGCGCGGCCGATGACCAGCGGAATGAGGGTGCTCGAAATCGCACAGATGATCGAGCCGCCGACGAGGATGGCGAGCAGAAGCAGAAGAATGCGTCGTTTGCCGAACATGTCGCCGAGTCGGCCGCTGATGGGGGTCGAGATCACAGCGGAGAGGAGCGTGGCCGTCAGCACCCACGAGACGTCGGCGGGCTGGGCATCCAGCAAACCGGGCAGCCGCGGATAGATCGGTATGACGAGCGTCTGCATGAAAGACACCACGAGTCCAGCGCCGGCCAGCGTCGCGATGATGACCCTGTCGCTTCTGACAGTGGTGAGCGCTCGGCGTTGCCGTGCGGTGAGTGATCCTGAATCGTCGGTTGCCGCACCATCCACCACGGGCTCAGCTTACGCTCGCCCCGCCGGGCGTCAGTCAGGGAGCGTCGAGCTGAAGGGCGTCGAGCACATCCTGCGGAGCCGCCTGCATGGCGTGAGGGCCGGCGACGTCGAACCAGACCGCCTCCAGTACGCCGATGTACTCGGTCAGGAACTCACGCAGGGCTGCGGCGTCGTAGGCGAGCACCCGGTGGTCGTCCTCATCCGGAACCATCTGCCTGTATGTCTCCGGCGACGAGAACAGCAACAGCATGTAGCGGTCGGCATCGCCGCGACGGAACACGCGCACCTGCGGCGGGCCGTCGACGGGCAGCATCGGCATGACCACGTGGTCATTGCGAAGGGCAAAGGCCACGGCCGCAACATCCTGAGCCTCAAGAGCCGCCGCGAGCTGCGCGGAACCGGGCTTGGGTGTTTCGCTGGTCATTAATTCAGGATGAAGGCGCGCGAGTCGCCGGATTTTATGTCGCCGACCTTCACGTCGAGCCGATAGGTCGCACCGCTTGCGTCGACCTGGTCCCGCTCGGTGTCGCAGGTGTCGGGCGTTGAGCGGGTGCGATCCCAGGTGAGCGAGGAACCTGCGAGCGGAACACCGGGCAGCAGGGTCGCGGTGGCCTCAACCGGGTCGACCTGGCAGTCTTTCGAATTCCAGATGAGATCGCTGCCGCTGGTGATCACGAACTCCTGCAGGTTCGAGCCCGCCGAGATAGTGCACGGGTTGGTCATTCGGCTCTTGAGGCTGAAGGACAGCACGGGGTTGACCCCCGAGTCGTACTCACCGGCGTCGGTCGTCGCCTCAACGGTAACCATCGCCGGGTCGCAGACCACCGTCTCACCCGGAGCGGCCGCCGGCGGGGCTTCGGCCGTTGCGGTCGGTGACGTCGGACTGCTTGAGGTGGCGGCCGGGGTAGGCGCGCTCTCGCCAGGACGGTTCACGATGAGCAACACGATGATGATGACGGCAACCAGCCCCAGCGCCACGATGAGCCGGCGACGCCAGTACACCTTGCTGGACTGGGGGCCGACCGGTGTTCGAAACGTCGACATGCACACAGGCTAGGCGCGTACGAGCCCTGGAGGCGCGAGGGCACGCCCACTGCGACCGGATCTTCAGGCAGCTACCTTCTCGAGAAATTCCAGATGGGCGCCGAGAGTCTGCTCGGTGGTAATCGCACGGAGCACCACCTCGTCGACGTGAGGCGCATACTCGGCAACTCTCGCGGCCAGCTCACCCGGCACCGAGCCATCGATCGTCGTGTCCTTGGCGGTTGCCCCGATCCGCTCGAAGTTCGCGGCATACGCGGGATAGCTGCTGTAACGATCGGCTTCAGCGTGGAGCGCACCACGGGCATCCTCGGTCATGGCGGTTCGCACGTACAGCACGGCCCGCACATCACGACCGCGGGCGTCGCGGCGCAGCTCGGCCGTTGCATCGGCGGCGGCCGCCGGGGTGAGCCAGTTGAAGAGCACACCGCCCGCAGCTTCGGCTCCCATCCGGCGCATCCTCGGACCAAGAGCACCCACGACGATGGATGCCTCGCTGCGCTCGGTGAGCTCCCGAACTCCGCGCGCGACCACACCCAGCGGATGCCGGGCACTGCCCGAACCGACGCCGATCGACAACCGCTCCTGGGGCAGGCCCCTCATCGCGCCGACGATCTCGTTCGGCCCGCGTCTGTCGAGAGGGATCACCCCGGTGCCGAGCTTCAGCGTGCTCGTGCCAATGGCGGCAACCTCAAGCCCCGCGAGGGCGTCCCCGTCTGGGGTGTCGTTGAGCCACAGGCCGCGGAAGCCGAGCGATTCGATGACGGGCGCGAGGTGCGCGACGATCGTGTGGTCGAGCGCGCCGGGCAGCCCGATAGACATCCGTGAGAGATCCATCACAGCAGCTTCAGCATTCTGGTGTTGCCGAGCGTGTTCTGTTTGACCCGGGACAGGTCGAGGAATTCGGCAACACCCTCGTCGGGGGAGAGCGCCAGCTGAGCGAAAACCTCGGGGGCAACGACGTCCTCGGCGATCGGCGTGAAACCGTGCCTGCCAAAGAACGCGGTCTCGAAGGTCAGACAGAACAGCCGGCTGAGCCCGAGTTGTGCGGCGTGCTTCTCGATGTCCTCGAGAATGGCGTGGCCGGCGCCGGTGCCCAGCCAGTCCTGCGCAACCGCGAGTGTGCGCACCTCGCCGAGGTCTTCCCACATCACGTGAAGCGCTCCGCAGCCCACCACCTCGCCGTCGGCATTCTCGGCGATCCTGAATTCCTGAACGGCCTCGTACAGCACAACCCGGTCTTTTCCGAGCAGGATGCGCTGCTGCGCGAGCGGTTCGACGAGGCCCTGAATCAGGGGAACATCGCTGGTTCGGGCTGGTCTGACGGTAAAAGAAGCCACGCCCCATGTTAGGGGCTGCCCTCCGGGCAAGAAAAAGGGGGCGGTGGGTTTCCCCACCGCCCCCTCTCAATTTCTTACGCTTCTACCGCTTCCGGCTCCTTCTCGGGGAGGCCGGCCTGGCGGCTCGTGGTGAGCACGAACTGTCCGTCGATGTAGTCGACGTGCACGTGGTCACCGGCGTTCAGCTCGCCGTGCAGGATCTTCTCGCTCATGCGGTCTTCGATCTCGTGCTGCACAGCACGGCGCAACGGCCGGGCTCCCAGCGACGGGTCGAAACCGACCTTGATGAGCTGCTCCTTGGCCGGCAGCGTGAGCTCGACGGTCAGGTCGCGATCCATCAGCCTCTCGCTGAGGCGCTTGATAAAGAGGTCGACAATCTGCAGCAGCTCCTCCGGGCTGAGCTGCGGGAAGACGATGGTCTCGTCGACACGGTTCAGGAACTCGGGCTTGAAGTGCTTCTTGAGCTCCTCCACGACCTTGCCGCGCATCCGGTCGTAACCGGTGGCGGTGTCTGTCGCCGAGGTGAACCCGATCGGGGTGCCCGTGATGTCCTTCGTACCGAGGTTGGTGGTCATGATGATCACGGTGTTCTTGAAGTCGACCACGCGACCCTGGCCATCCGTCAGGCGTCCCTCCTCCAAAATCTGAAGAAGCGAGTTGAAGATGTCGGGGTGAGCCTTCTCGATCTCATCGAACAACACCACGGAGAACGGCTTGCGGCGCACCTTCTCGGTGAGCTGGCCGCCCTCCTCGAAGCCGACGAATCCGGGAGGAGCACCGAACAGTCGCGAGACCGTGTGCTTCTCGCCGTACTCGCTCATGTCGAGTGAGATGAGGGCGTTCTCGTCGTCGAACAGGAATTCCGCGAGCGCCTTGGCGAGTTCGGTCTTACCCACACCGGTCGGGCCGGCGAAGATGAACGAACCGCTGGGGCGCTTGGGGTCTTTGAGGCCGGCACGCGTGCGGCGGATGGTCTTGGCGAGAACCGAGATGGCCTCTTCCTGGCCGATGACGCGCATGTGCAGCGCCTTCTCCATGAAGATGAGCCTCGACGACTCCTCCTCGGTCAGCTTGAAGACCGGGATGCCCGTCGCAGCGGCGAGCACTTCGGCGATGAGACCCTCGTCAACCTCAGCGGTCGTCGACACGTCGCCCGACTTCCACTGCTTCTCGAGACGAAGGCGCTCGCCGAGCAGCTTCTTCTCCTCATCCCGGAGCGAAGCGGCCTTCTCGAAGTCCTGGTCCTCGATGGCGCCCTCTTTCTGGCCACGCACTGCCGCGATCTTCTCGTCGAATTCGCGCAGCTCCGGCGGCGCAGACAGGATCGAGAGACGCAGGCGTGCGCCGGCCTCGTCGATCAGGTCGATGGCCTTGTCTGGGAGGAAACGGTCTGCAACGTAGCGGTCTGCCAGGTTCGCCGCAGCCACGATCGCGCCGTCGGTGATCGACACCTTGTGGAACGACTCGTACTTGTCGCGCAGCCCCTTGAGGATGTTGATCGTGTGAGGCAGGGACGGCTCGTGCACCTGCACGGGCTGGAACCTGCGCTCCAGAGCGGCATCCTTCTCGAAGTGCTTGCGGTATTCGTCAAGGGTGGTCGCACCGATGGTCTGCAGTTCACCGCGGGCCAGAAGCGGCTTCAGGATGCTGGCAGCATCGATTGCGCCCTCAGCGGCACCCGCGCCGACCAGCGTGTGGATCTCGTCGATGAAGGTGATGATGTCACCGCGCGTGCGGATCTCTTTCGTGACCTTCTTGAGGCGCTCCTCGAAGTCACCGCGGTAGCGGCTACCGGCGATGAGCGAACCGAGGTCGAGCGTGTAGAGCTGCTTGTCCTTCAGCGTCTCGGGAACGTCGCCGCGCACGATCGCGATGGCGAGCCCCTCGACGACGGCGGTCTTACCGACGCCGGGCTCGCCGATCAGGACAGGGTTGTTTTTGGAACGGCGGGAGAGGATCTGCATGACCCGCTCCATCTCTTTCTCGCGGCCGATGACCGGGTCGAGTTTGCCGTCGCGCGCCGCCTGGGTGAGGTTGCGGCCGAACTGGTCGAGAATCTGGCTGCCCTTGTCCGGGGTGGCGTCGTTGCCTCCTACGGCGACGGCCTCCTTACCCTGGTAGCCCGAGAGAAGCTGGATGACCTGCTGGCGCACGCGGTTGAGGTCGGCCCCGAGCTTGACGAGAACCTGTGCTGCAACGCCCTCGCCCTCGCGGATGAGGCCGAGCAGGATGTGCTCGGTGCCGATGTAGTTGTGGCCGAGCTGCAGTGCCTCGCGCAGCGAGAGCTCGAGCACCTTCTTGGCGCGCGGGGTGAAGGGGATGTGGCCGGTCGGCTGCTGCTGGCCCTGGCCGATGATGTCCTGGACCTGCTCGCGCACAGCGTCGAGCGAGATGTTGAGAGACTCGAGGGCCTTGGCGGCGACGCCCTCACCCTCGTGGATCAGCCCGAGCAGGATGTGCTCAGTGCCGATGTAGTTGTGGTTGAGCATCTTGGCCTCTTCCTGGGCCAACACGACAACACGACGAGCTCGGTCTGTAAATCGTTCGAACATCTTCTTCACTCCTTAGGCACCGGGCAGGATTCGGTGCCGATATAAAGAGAGTAACTTCGTGACCTCCCAAAAAGACCGGTGTTCGCCCTAGGCGTGACGGTGTTGGACTCGACTGCCAAATTCGGACTCGATCCCCATCGAGAGTGCAACTCTGGTCGCTTCGGGAGCGCTATAGCGACAATTAGCGCGCACTCGATGCGCGCGGAGGGCCGGGTCAGGCCTTCGGGTCGGCGGGTCAGGCCTTCGGGTCGGCGGGAACGGCGATCTTCGCGCGCTCCTCGGCCTCGATGCGCGACCGCACCTTGCGCTCGTTGCCGTCGGCCTTCAGGATCGCGCGGATGACGAACCAGAACACGAGCCCAACGAGGATCGTCGGGGTCACCGAGTAGATCGCGTTAGACCAAAATTCCTGAGGCACCTATCCAGCGTAACTGGTGAAGATGAAAGCCACCGCAATGAGCACGAGCATCCCCGCCAGGGCGAGGCCGGTGACGAGGCGCGAAGTCTTTCGGTTCATTGGTTCGCTTTGACCAGGATCCCGATGACGCCCGAGACAATCAGGTAGAGGCCGACGCCCCCGACGATCACCCAGAGCACGATGCGGTTGAAGGAGGGGCCCTTCTTCTTGTTGTCTTCGCCAGGAAGTTTGAGGTCGCTCATCACTTCACCAGCGGGAAGAGGATCGTCTCGCGAATGCCCAGGCCGGTGATGGCCATGAGCAGTCGGTCGATTCCGAGTCCGATGCCACCGGTGGGCGGCATCCCGTGTTCAAGCGCCCGCAGAAACTCCTCGTCGAGCCGCATCGCCTCAACGTCGCCCTTCGACGCAAGCTGCGCCTGCTCGACGAAACGTTCCCTCTGGATGACCGGGTCGATGAGCTCGGAATATCCCGTGGCCAGCTCGAAGCCACGAATGTACAGATCCCACTTCTCGACGACCCCGGCGATGGTGCGGTGGTCGCGCACGAGGGGGCTCGTGTCGACGGGAAAGTCCATAACGAACGTCGGACGGGTGAGCCCCGGCTTCACGAAGTGCTCCCACAGCTCTTCGACGAGCTTGCCGTGGGTGGGGTGATCGACCTCGATGCCGACCTTCGCCGCCTCGGCGACGAGGTAGTCGTAAGGGCTGTCGGGTGTGATGTCGAGCCCGGATGCCGCGGACGCCGACTCATACATCGACACCCGGTCCCAGTCGCCGCCCAGGTCGTACTCGGTGCCGTCGGCCCACGTCACGACGAGTTGGCCGGCCACCGCAAGCGCCGCGTTCTGAACGAGCTGCTGGGTGAGGTCGGCCATGCGGTTGTAGTCGCCGTACGACTCGTAGGCCTCGAGCATGGCGAACTCGGGAGAGTGGGTGGAGTCTGCACCCTCGTTCCGGAAGTTGCGGTTGATCTCGAACACCCGGTCGACGCCGCCGACCACGGCACGCTTGAGGAACAGCTCTGGTGCGATGCGCAGGAACAGCTCGGTGTCGAACGCGTTGCTGTGGGTTGAGAACGGTCGGGCCGAGGCGCCACCGTGCATCACCTGCAGCATCGGGGTCTCGACCTCGAGGTAGTCCTGGGCGGCGAAAGTCGCGCGCAGCGATGCGTTCACCTTCGCGCGGGCGCGCACGGTGAACCGTGCCTGCTCGCGCAGGATCAGGTCGAGGTAGCGGCTGCGCACGCGCGACTCGTCACTGAGGTCGGTGTGCAGGTTGGGAAGGGGCAGCACGGCCTTGGATGCGATCTGCCACGTCTTCACCATGACGCTCAGCTCGCCGCGTCGGCTGGAGATGACCTCGCCGCTGACGAACACGTGATCGCCGAGGTCGGTGAGCTCTTTCCACTCGTCCAGCGAATCCTGGCCCACCTCGGCCAGGCTCACCATCGCCTGCACACGTGAGCCGTCGCCGGCCTGGAGCGTTGCGAAACACAGCTTGCCCGTGTTGCGGGCGAACACCAGGCGACCGGCGATGCCGACGATGTCGCCGGTGGTGTCATCCGCGACGAGGTGCGCGTACTTTTCGCGCACGGCGGGAATCGTCGTCGTGACGGGAACCGCCACCGGGTACGCCTCGCGGCCGCTGGAGATGAGCCGCTCGCGCTTGGCAAGCCGCACGGCCTTCTGCTCGCTGACCTCGGCGGCGCTCAGTTCGGCAGACTCTGGTTCGGCGGGCGTGGTGGGCGCGGTGGTTTCGTTGCTCATAGCGCTCCCATGTTACCGGGGCATTCCGCGCGCTCAGGGGGCGCAGGCGACATGGGTCGTCGCGGAAGGTCGGGCCTCCAGGCGCTCGGCCGGGATGGGCAGCCCGCAGATGACGCAGATTCCGTAGGTGCCGGCATCCACCCGCGCCAGCGCTGCGGTGAGGTCGGCCAGCTGGCGCCGCACGTCGGCGATGGTGGCATCCAGTTGTGCGCGCTCGAAGGCGATGGTCGCGCCCTCGGGATCGTGTTCGTCGTCGGCGTTCGATGCTTCGGATGCCTCGACCAGCGCCGCGCGCTCGCGCCCGAGTGTCTCCGCGAGCGCCTCGGCGTGCCGCCGGCGCTGCTCGAGTCGTGCGCGCTGCCCTGCCGCGGCATCCATGTCAGTCATCAGGCGGGCCAGCCTACGCGCGTTCCCTTCCCGCACCCGCCGTCGAGACCTCCACTTTTGTTGCCCAGGGCGCGCTGCAGGCAGCAAAAGTGGCGATCTCGGCGGGCCCGGGCCAAAAAACGGGATGTCAGTTGCGACTGATGTCAGGCTGAACTGACATCGCGGAAACGGCGGAAGGCGCCGGGCGGACCGGCGAGTACCGTCGGAGCTATGACATTCCAGCGAATTGCGCCGGTCTTTCCTGTGAGCGATCTGGCTTCCGCAATGACGCACTACGAGAAGCTCGGGTTCTCAGTCCGTCGATACGAGGGCGCTGAACCATACGCGTTTGCGGAGCGTGACGGCATCGAGCTCCACCTCGCTCAAGTCGTCAACCTGAAACCGAGAAAGAACATGAGCGCCGTGTACCTCTATGTTTCGGACGCAGATGCGCTCTATGTGGAGTGGAAGAACGCCCGTGTCGAGGGGCGACTCGTCCAACCGACAGACACGAGTTACGGCCTTCGCGAGGGCGCCTGTCTCGACCCAGACGCCAACCTCATCCGGTTCGGATCGCGTATCGACACCCCTGCCCCGCCGGCTCAGCCGATGTAGATCGACTCGTTGTCGATGAGGCGGGTTGTGCCGAGCACTGCGGCGACGATGACGATCGCGGGGCCGCGGTAGCCGTCATCCACCGGCATGAAGGTACTGGGATGCACGATCTTCAGGTAGTCGAGCTGAACGAGTGCCTCACCCATGAGTGCACCCTGCGCGGCGGCAAGTGTGGCGTCGAGCCCACGCTCCGCCGAGGATGCTGCCGCCTCCAGCGCGATGGACAGGGCTCGCGCCGCGCGGCGCTGCTTCGGGTCGAGGAAACGGTTGCGGCTGGACAGCGCCAGGCCGTCCGGCTCGCGCACGGTCTCGATGGACTCGATGCGCACCGGGAGGTTGAGGTCGCTCACCATGCGGCGCACGAGGAACAGCTGCTGCGCATCCTTTTGCCCGAAGGTGGCGACATCAGGCGCCACGATGTCGAGCAGCTTGGCGACAACGGTGAGCACACCGTCGAAGTGGCCCGGGCGGGACGCCCCCTCGTACAGCGTTCCCAGCTTGCCGGCGCTGACCTTGGTCTGGGTGAGGCCCTGCGGGTACATCTCGTCGACACTGGGAGCGAACACGTAGTCCACCCCGGCCGCCGTGAGCGCCACGAGGTCGTCGTCGAGGGTGCGCGGATACTTGTCGAGGTCTGCGGGGTCGGTGAATTGCGTGGGGTTGACGAAGATCGACACCACCGTGATGTCGGCGAGCTCGGCGGCGCGCTCGAGGTGCGAGAGGTGCCCATCGTGCAGGGCCCCGAGCGTCGCCGTGAGTGCCACAGTGCGTCCGGCGGCGCGTTCTGCGGCGAGCGCCTCTCGGATTCCACGGATCGTCTCGATCACGACAGGCCTCTGTGTTGCGCGCACCGCTGATCCTCCTGCACTTCGACCCTGAGCCCGGAGGGGCCAGCGTGGTCTCCTAGATCGTATAAGCCACCGACCGAAGCGATTGACCGCCTGATACTGTGTGTGCGTCTCCGTACCGCGACCCGCGTTTCGCGAAAACCCCTCCGGCGATGTTTTCCCCTGGTTGGAGCACGCTGTGTTTTATCGAACCTGCGACGTCTTTGTCGATGGCGGACGGCTCAGGGTCGCCGAATGGGGTCCGCCCGATGCGCCCGCGATCCTCGCCATCCACGGAATCTCCGGATCTCATCTGGTCTGGGCGGCGGTCGTCGACGCCATGCCGGAGATTCGCCTCATCGCGCCCGATCTGCGGGGGCGCGGCGCCAGCAGCGAGCTGCCGGGACCGTGGGGGATGACGCAGCACGCCGTCGACGTCATCGCGGTGATCGACGCGCTCGGGTTGGACAGCGTGGCCCTGATGGGGCATTCGATGGGTGGATTCGTCGCCAACGTCACTGCCCACCAGTACCCCGATCGCGTCAGCGGAGTGCT
This sequence comes from Salinibacterium sp. G-O1, assembly GCF_030063305.1. GTDB lineage: Bacteria > Actinomycetota > Actinomycetes > Actinomycetales > Microbacteriaceae > Rhodoglobus. The sequence continues at coordinate 326,563 of NZ_JASISV010000001.1, read as the reverse complement.
GCTCGTTGACGGCGGGCTCACCCTGCCGCTTCCGCGTGGCCTTTTGCTGGAGGATGCCGCGCAGGCGCTGAACCCGCCGGTGGACCGGCTCAGCCTGAGCTTTCCCGACCGTGAGGCGTACCGCGCATTCGCCGCCACCCACCCAGCGCTGCAGGAGAACTGGACCCCGCTGGTCGAGGCGTACGTCGACTACGACCTCGTCGGGGAGCCCCCAGTCATGCGCTCACGAACGTCCATCGACGCGATGAGGCGGGATGCCCCCGACTTCTACGGCCCCCCAGAGGTCCAGGCGGCCGTCGCCGCCATCCGGCCGGGAACCACGCTGCTGGTCGCCCCGCTCGGCCCACGCAACGAGCGACCAGCGCTCTACACCCCCACCGCGCTGGAGCGATGGCGCACCACATTGCCCGAGCTGAACATCCTCGTGATCGACGACGTGAATCACTACTCGATCCTCATCGAGGAACGCAGTGCCGGCATCATCGCCGACCACGCGCGCCGGCTGTTGGGGAGCTAGTCCGGCATCCCCCGCAGCAGGTCGGAGTCTCCCCCGGCCTCCTGCAGTGCTGTTTCGACTGACGACCGCAGCAGCGGGCCCAGCACCTGCGCGGCAGACTCGATACCGAGTTCGGCGAGCATGGCGGTCGACTGGCGCACGATGGACGCCGAGAAGTTCGTCGCCGTCGACACCGCTTCCGCGTAGGCAGCGCGGTCGGCCTCCGCGATGATGATCGGCTCGCCGCCCATTTCGACCACGAGAGCCTGCCCGATGGGCAGCACCGGGGTGGGCGCGGTGACGGCGAAGAAACTTTCGCGCATCCTGACCAGGTCGAGCGAGGTGCCGGTGAAGACCATCGTCGGATGCACGGCCAGCGGGATCACGCCGGCGGCAACCGCGGGCGCCAGCACCGTGTAGCCGAGACCGGGCGCCGTGTGCAGCACGAGCTGCCCCGGATGCCACGAGCCGGTGGCCGCGAGCCCCGCCACGAGTGACTCGATCTCTGCCTCCGGGATGGCCAGGATCACCAGTTCGCTGCGCTCGAGCAGCACGGGAATCTCGAGGATGGGCACGTCGGGCAGCAGCGCCCTCGCCCGATCCCGGTTGTCTTCGGAAATTGAGGCGATGCCCACGATCATGTGTCCGGCGCCGGCCAGGGCGGCTCCGACCACCGGCCCGACGCGGCCCGCTCCGATTATCCCGACGCCGAGGCGCCCCGATTGCGACGCCATCACGGCTGCTCTGCCACGGGAATCTGGGGAGGCGCTGGCGGCAGCGTCATGCGCCAGCGATGGCTCGTGTCGATCTCGGCCGAGCTGACCGCTGCCGCGCTGATCGCCCCGAACGCGTCGACGGCCTCGGACTTGTCGATCGCGCCGAGGCGTGCCACCACGGGACCCGCAACTGTGTGCACGCTCAGCGTGGCCAGCCGCAGTCGTCTCAACAGCGGACCCTGTCGCATTCCGAGACTCTGCAGTCGCGCCTGAGGCACCACCACCAGCTCGCGCCAGATCGCTCCGCTGCGGAACATCACGGCGCCGGGCACGACCGCGAACCCGTTGCGGTTCCACGAGAACCAGCGGAGGATCCGGGCACGGCGAGGCGAATTCGTGAAGCCGTCGTCGCCGCCCTTCGACAGCATTCCGCGCTCCAGCATTTCGATCGCGGCAGGGTCGACCAGACCGGGCAACACGAGCTCAAGCACCTTCATCGTGTCGGAGAGGTTACCCACGGGGAGGATCGTCGTGTTCGCCTGACCGGCCGCACCGCTCGCCGATGATGAGGATGCGCGGTTGATCTTGACTTCCCACCATCCCGCCGGACGCCATAGCAACGGTTGGCTGACCTTGACGGCGTGGATCCGGCCGGGCGGAAGCGTCTCATTGCTGGTCGACAGCAGGCCGAAGCCGACCCGAATTCCGTCGGGCGTCGAGGCGATGCTGTACCGCAGCGAGCGGGTGAATCGCGAGATGTAGAAGCCGCCCATACCGATGATGGCCGGCACGAATCCGAAGAGGAAGAACGGCTGGCGCGTCGTGGTGGTGACGACGACGAGAGCCACGATCCCGCCGATCAAAACGACGGTGAAACCGCTCAGCAGCAGGGATCCGATGAGTCGGCCGAGGTGCATCTGCACCACCGACTCAGGTGGGGCCGCGTCCGGGTCGAGCTCGGGCGAGAGCAGCTCACTGACCCTCTGCCCGATGACCCCGCCGGCGGAAGGGGCGGCGTCCGCGGCCGCGGAGTGAGTGCCGGAGGCGCGCAACAGAATCTCGCGCCTCAACTCATCTGCCGCCGCCGACCCGAGATAGGCAAGCTGCACATTCGCGTTCTGGCCCGCGACGCTGACCTCGAGTTTGGCCGCGCCGAACAGTCGCGCCAGGAAGGGCTTCGAGATATTGATGCCCTGGATGCGATCGAGGCGACCGCGACGATTGGTGCGGAACAGGATGCCGCTCTGCACCTCCACCTGCTCGTCGGTGACCCGGAACCTGTGCATGCGCCACGACAGGTAGAACCCACCGACGAACAGCAGCACGCCGGCGAGCAGGGCGAGCGCGAACAACCCGGCGAACTCGTGCTCGTAGATCCACACGAGGGGGTCGCGGTCGCTGGGAACGTCGCCACCACCGATGACGACGTCGATCAGGATGTCGCGGATGTTGACGATAATCACACCCACAATGGCCAGCAGCGCGATGCCGCCCTTCAGCACCGGTGTGGCCGGGTGAAGCCGATGCCACTGCCCGTCGGCCAGCCTCGCGCCTGGCTCGATGATGTCGCGGACCGTCACAGCCCGGCCCTCCGGCTCTCCGCCAGCTGCACCAGCCTGTCTCTCAGAGCTTCGGCATCTGCCGACGTGAGACCGGGGATGACGACACCGGTGGATGCGGCGGCTGTCACGAACTTCAGTTCGCTGAGCCCGACCGCGCGGTCAAGCGGCCCGCGATTGATGTCGACGAGCTGCATCCGCCCGTATGGCACGGCAACGAACCTCTGGAACATGAGTCCGCGCCGGAAGAGCAGGTCGTCGTCGCGAAGCTGGTATCCAATGGATCGCACCCTGCGCGGGGTGAGCGCCAGCGTGATGATGAAGATAACGGCGAGCGATGCGGGGATCGCCCACAACAGCACGTTTCCGAAGAGGAGCGCCGGCAGCGAGGTGGCCACGCAGGAGATAATCCCGAAGACCAGGGTGCCGACAAGGTCGACGACGATGTAACGGGGAGAGACTCTGCGCCACTCGATGTTGGGGATTTCCAGCCTGTGCGTCATGCGATACCTCGGAGATCCGGGCTGCCGTCATCCCTTTTCGTGTCGTCGGGTGGAATCGTGCACATGTGTTCGGCGACCAGCCCTGCCACCAGCAGCAGTATTGCACCCACGGTCGCCGTGATCGACATTGTCACGGGCGCCCCGACCACCGATCGGCTCACCAGATAGCCAACGATGCCAAGGCCGCCGCCGCCGAGAACCGCACCGCCGAGGCTGGATGCCTTTGCCAGCACCAGCACCCTCGTGGCGTAGAACGGATCGATGCGCGCGTGGGCAACGCCGCGTGCGACCCGGCGCACGGGAAGCGCCATCACCACGATGATGATGCCGATGAGCAGCAGCGCGAGGCCGAGCGTGACCGGGGGGATGATGACGGCGCGGCCGGATGCGGCAAGCGCCGTCTCGACGAACCACATCACTCCCCCGCCGAGAACGGCGAGCAGCAACAGGGTGGCGGGCGTGGTGCGCTTCACAGCAGTGCCTCCGCCGGGTATTCGGCAGGCGATTCGAGTGGGGCGAGAAGTTCGGCGACCCGGCCGCGGCCCGTGATTGTGGCATCCGGGTCAAGTTGCAGCCAGGGGGCCAGCACGAAAGCGCGGTCGGCGGCCCGGGGATGCGGAATGGTCAGGGTCGGCGTGTGCAGTTCGAGGTCGGCGAACGCGATGATGTCGATGTCGAGGGTGCGATCGCCCCACCGCACGTCTCTCACCCTGCCGTGCTCGGTCTCGATCCCGTTGAGCGCGTCGAGCAACGCCTGCGGGGCGAGCGTCGTGCGAACGGTCACGACCGCGTTGAGGTACGACGGAGCATCCAGGTCGATGCCGTCCGGCTTGATCGCCGCGGTCTCGACGATTCCGGATGCGGCGACCGCCACCACCCCGTCGAGCATCGCGATGTCGCGCACGGCCAGCCGAAGGTTGAGTTCGCGGTCACCGAGGTTGCTCCCCAGGGCCAGGATCGCAGGACTTACCGTCATCGTCAGCCGAACCCGATCGTCTGGGCGGTGGCGGGCGCGGCGCGCGTGATGGTCACGGCGACATCGTCGAAGGGGACGGTGATCGGAGCGTTCGGCTTGTGGATGGTCACCACGACGAGCTTTACCGCCGGGTGGGCGAGCACGACAGCCGCCACCCGCTCGGCAACCGTCTCGATGAGGTCGACGGGGTCGCTTTCCACGGCCGCGACGACCTCCTCGGCAAGCACCCCGTAGTGCAGTGTCTGCTCGAGGTCGTCCGTGCGCCCGGCGGCCGCGAGGTCGAGGTGCGCGACGACGTCGATGATGAACACCTGCCCGTCGCGCCGTTCGTGGTCGAAGACACCGTGGAAGGCGTTCGCCCGAAGCCCGGTGAGCGTGATGGTGTCAAGCGGATTCATGAGTCGCGTCCCGTCTGCCAGGCCGACCACACACCGAACGCGGCCACGGTGGATGCCACGTCGTGCACTCGCACCCCCCACACACCGGCGTCGGCGGCCAGCGCTGACACCACGGCGGTGGGCAGGTCGCGCGCGGCGGGGGTGGCGTCATCCGCCAGCAACGAGCCCAAAAACCTCTTGCGGGAGGCTCCAATCAACACCTTGCATCCGAGGGATTCCAGGGCGGGAAGAGCCGCGAGCAGCCGCCAGTTGTGCTCTGCAGTCTTTGCGAAGCCGAGTCCGGGGTCGATGATCACGTTCGCGAGGTCAGCCCCAGCGGCCGTGAGCGACTCGAGCCGCAACCCCAGCTCGGCCCGGACTTCGCTCACCAAATCGTCATACTCGTCGATCGCTCCTGCGCCGGCGTCGGGCGACCGCCAGTGCATGGCGATGTACTGCAGGCCTGTCTCGGCGACAACACGGTGCATGAAGGGATCGGCAAGCCCGCCAGACACATCGTTGATGATGGATGCCCCGGCAGCCGCAGCGGCGAGCGCCGTGTCGGCGTTCAGGGTGTCGACGCTCACCGGAACGCCGGCAGCGACGAGCCCCCGGATCACCGGCAGCACGCGTTCCTGCTCATGCTCGAGTTCGACGCGCGAGGCGCCGGGCCGGGTGGATTCCCCGCCGACGTCGACGACGTCAGCCCCACGCTCGTGCAACTCGATGCCGTGCCCGATCGCCTCGGCGAGGTCGGAGTACTGGCCACCATCGCTGAAGGAATCGGGCGTCACGTTGAGGATGCCGAACACCTTCGGCCTGGTGGGAGTCACGATTGGCCGCCGATCAGCGTGAGGACGCCCGCGCGCTGCACGGGGTCGGTGAGTGAACCGCGCGAGGCGAGCGTCACGGTTGAGCTGGCCGTCTGTCGATGGCCACGCGCGGTCATGCATCCGTGCACGGCATCCACCACGACGAGCACCCCCTTCGGTTCGAGTCCTGACTGTACGGCGTCGGCGATCTGCTCCGTCAGTTGCTCCTGCAATTGCGGTCGCGCCGCGACAGTGTCGACGACGGCGGCCACCCGGCCGAGGCCGATGATCCGCTCGCCGGGAACGTAGGCAACGTGGGCGACGCCGAGGAACGGCAACAGGTGGTGCTCGCATATGGAGCGGAACTCGATGTCGCGCAGCAGCACCAGCTCACCCAGTCCGTCGCTGGGAACACTGTCGGCGAGCAGGCCCGAAGGGTCGACGCCCACCCCAGCGAAGAACGTGGCGTACGCCTCGGCGACCCGTTTCGGGGTCGATGCCAGACCCGGTCGCGTCGCATCCTCACCGATAGCAGCAAGGATTTCGGCAACGGCCGCCTCGATGCGTCCGGAGTCGACAGGCATGGCCGGCCTAGGCCGTGGCGATGCCGGGCGTCTGACGCGGTCGCGCCGGTCGCGCGGCCTTGGTGTCTGACTCCACCCCGCCATCGACCAGTCCGGAGTCGACGGGAGCCTTGGTGGGCACCTGCACGGGCGGCCGGTCTGACAGCGGCCGAGTGTCGCTCGACAGCCAGAGCGGACGCTCAGGCAGCTTCTCGATGCCCACGAAGATCTCGGCGAGCTGGACGTGGTCGAGCGTTTCCTTCTCGAGCAACTCTGTGGCCAGCCGGTCGAGGGTGTCGCGGTTCGTATTGAGCACCTGCCAAGCCTCATCGTGAGCCTGGTCGATCAGCGTGCGCACCTCTTCGTCGATGGTCTCGGCGATGGTGTCTGAGTAGTCGCGGCTCGCGCCCATGTCCCGACCGAGGAACGGCTCGCCGGCGGTGAGGCCGAGCTTCACGGAACCTACCTTCGCGCTCATGCCATATTCGGTGACCATGCGGCGGGCGATCGCCGTCGCCTTCTCGATGTCGTTGGACGCCCCGGTCGTCGGGTCGTGGAACACGATCTCCTCGGCAACACGGCCGCCCATGGCGTAGGTGAGCTGGTCGAGCAGTTCGTTGCGGGTGACCGAATACTTGTCTTCGAGCGGCAGCACCATCGTGTAACCGAGTGCGCGGCCTCGCGGAAGGATGGTCACCTTCGTCACGGGGTCGGTGTTGCGCATGCTGGCGGCAGCCAGAGCGTGACCACCCTCGTGGTACGCCGTGATGAGCTTCTCTTTGTCGTTCATCAGTCGTGAGCGGCGCTGCGGGCCGGCCATGACGCGGTCGACAGCCTCATCCAGCGCACGGTTGTCGATGAGCTGGGCGTTGCTGCGTGCGGTGAGCAACGCGCCCTCGTTGAGGACGTTCGCAAGGTCTGCACCGGTGAAGCCCGGTGTCTTGCGGGCGAGCACCTCGAGGTCGACACTGTCAGCCATCGGCTTACCCTTGGCGTGCACCTCGAGGATCTGCTTGCGACCCTGAAGGTCTGGCGCGTCGACGCCGATCTGGCGGTCGAAACGACCGGGGCGCAGCAACGCGGGGTCGAGCACGTCTGGGCGGTTGGTGGCAGCGATCAGGATGACGTTCGTCTTGACGTCGAACCCGTCCATCTCGACCAGCAGCTGGTTGAGGGTCTGTTCGCGCTCGTCGTTTCCGCCACCGACGCCGGCGCCTCGGTGACGACCGACGGCATCGATCTCGTCGATGAAGATGATGGCCGGGGAGTTCTGCTTGGCCTGGTCGAAGAGGTCGCGCACCCGGCTTGCACCGACACCGACGAACATTTCGACGAAGTCGGAACCGGAGATCGTGTAGAACGGCACACCAGCCTCGCCGGCGGTCGCGCGGGCGAGCAGCGTCTTACCGGTACCGGGAGGGCCGTACAGCAGCACGCCCTTCGGGATGCGGGCACCAACAGCGAGGAACTTGGCCGGGTCTTTCAGGAAGTCTTTGATCTCTTCGAGCTCTTCGATGGCCTCATCCGCACCCGCGACATCGGCGAAGGTCACCTTCGGGGATTCCTTGCCGACCAGCTTTGCCTTCGACTTACCGAACTGCATGACCTTGTTGCCACCGCCCTGCATGCGGGTGAGCAGGAAGTAGAAGATCACACCGATGATGAGGAAGGGCAGCAGAATGCCGAGCAGGCTCGTGAAGAAGTTGGTCTGCGGCACCTCGTCGTCGAACTTCACGTCTGCCGCGTTGATGGCGGTGACGATCTCCTCGCCGCGAGGGGCGACGTAATAGAACTGCACCTGCGTGCCGTTGTCGCCGGCGGCCTTGGAGAGCGTGAGGTCGACGCGCTGCTCGCCATCCACGATCTTGGCCGACGAGACGGTGTTGCCCGAAAGCAGGTCGAGGCCCTCCTGGGTGGAGATGACCTTGAAGCCGCCGCCCATGAGCAGGGTCGACCCAATCCACACGGCGACGATAGCGAACACGATGTAAACAATCGGGCCCTTGAAGATGCGCTTAAAGTCCATGATGTTTGGGCTGCGGAGCCCAGACCTTTCCTGCTGGAGACACGTGCTGCAAGGTTACCGCTACCGCGCTGCACGGCGGCTGGATGTTCGCCTTGGGCGTTACTCAGGAATAGACGTGCGGCGCGAGCACCGCGATCCCGCGAAGGTTGCGGTACTTCTCGGCGTAATCGAGCCCATATCCCACGACAAAGGCGTTCGGGATGTCGAAACCGAAGTACTTGACGTCGACGTCGACCTTCGCGGCATCCGGCTTGCGAAGCAGCGCGAGAATCTCGAGGGATGCTGGCTGGCGGCTCTCGAGGTTGGAGCGCAGCCAGGCGAGGGTGAGCCCGGAGTCGATGATGTCTTCGACGATGATGACGTGGCGGCCGTTGAGGTCAACGTCGAGGTCTTTCAGGATGCGCACGACGCCGCTCGACTGGGTGCTGGCCCCGTACGACGACACCGCCATGAAGTCGAGTTCGACGTGCATCTTCAGTTCGCGGGCGACATCCGCCATCACCATGACCGCGCCCTTGAGCACCGCGACCAGCAGCACCCGCTCGCCCGCGTAATCCTGCTCGATGCGGCGCGCGAGTTCGGCGATCTTCTCGTTGATCTGCTGCTCAGTCAGCAGCACCTCGGTGAAGTCATCGGCAACATCGGCGAGTTCCATTGGATCCTTATGTTTCGTTCGTTCTGGCGCTGAAGTGCAGCAGCCCACTGCGACGTTCAACTGTAACGCCGGGCAGGTCGATGCGCCCCTGCCCGTGCCAGTCGGTGACCAGCCTGGCGACCTCCAAAGTATGGCTCCGGCTCAGCGAGACATGGAACTCACTCTCGACAGCCAACCGGATCAGCCGCTGCCTCAGGGCTGCCGGGTTCGCGGCGAGCGCCTTCACCGGCAGCGAGATGCCCGCCTCGGAGTGCTCGGCGAGGTCTTCCGCGATCTCCTCGGCAAAGTGGTCGAGCGCCTCGGTGTCTTCGCGCAACTGCTCGGCCGTGCGGGCCAGGGCCTCGCTGATGCCGGGGCCGAGCTCGGTCTCGAGCATGGGCAACACCGTGGTGCGCACCCGCACGCGCGTGTAGGCGGGATCGAGGTTCTGCGGGTCGTGCCATGGCGTCAACCCCGAGTCTGCGCAAAACTGCTCGGTCTGACGACGCCGGATACCCAGCAGCGGCCTGCGGTAGATGCCCGCCTCGGCGGCCATCCCGCTGAGGCTCGCCGCCCCACTGCCGCGCGCCAACCCCAGCAGCACGGTCTCGGCCTGGTCGTCGAGGGTGTGGCCGAGCAGCACCGCGGTCGCGCCCAACTCCTGCGCCGCCTCGGCCAAAGCGCGGTAGCGGGCTGTTCGGGCCGCGGCCTCCGGCCCGCCGTCCACCCCCACGGTGACGGTCTTGACGGTGACCGGGTCGAGCCCGAGGGCGATGGCCTGCTCGCGAGCCTGCGCCGCGGCATCCGCTGACCCCGCCTGCAGACCGTGGTCGACGATGACGGCGCCCGCTTTGGCACCGGCCCTGCTCGCCTCGAACGCGGTCGCCGCCGCGAGCGCCAGGGAGTCCGGGCCGCCCGAAAGAGCGACGAGCACGAGCTCACCGTCGGCGAGAGCGTCGCGCACGGCTCGACGAACATCGGCGATTGCGGGAGACAGTCTCTGACGGGAGTGCGGCATCCGATAACGTTATCGGCAGCAAACACCAGACTTTTTTAGGAGCATGAGCCATGACCGCATACGACGTCGTTGTCGAGATCCCCCGGGGGAGCCGCAACAAATACGAGGTCGACCATGAGACCGGCCGCGTTTACCTCGACCGTTACCTCTTCACCAGCTTCGCGTACCCCACCGATTACGGGTACTTCGAGAACACGCTCGGCCTCGACGGTGACCCCGTCGACGCGCTGATCCTGCTCGACGCGCCGACCTTCCCCGGCGTCGGCATCTCGGTGCGCCCCGTCGCCGTCTTCAACATGACCGACGACGGCGGCAGCGACGCCAAGGTGATCTGCGTGCAGGCGAAAGACCCGCGCTGGGCGCACATCCAGGACCTCGGCGACATCCCGGAGTTCACCCGCAACGAGATCGAGCACTTCTTCGAGCACTACAAAGACCTCGAGCCCGGCAAGTGGGTCAAGATCGATGGATGGGGCGACGCGGCAGAAGCCGACGCCGTCGTGCAGGCCGGCATCGAGAAGCTCGCCGACGCCAAGCACTAGTTTTCGCACGAACAGCAGGGCGGCCCCGGGGTTCCGGGGCCGCCCTGCTTCTGCGTGCGGGGGTGGGGTGGTGGCCGCGCCTACCGCTGCCGCGCCGCCGTCCCTGCCACCTCCGCCCCTGCCGCCCTGCCGTCGAGATTGCGCAAACTGTCGCTATCCGAACATCCATTCCGACGATTCGCGCAATCTCGGCGAGGGATGCGCGTGAAGTTGGGATGGCGGAGGGGCCTGCGGCATCGCCCATAGCCGCCGAGGTTGCGCAAACGGTCGCTATCCGCGCATCCATTCCGACAATTCGCGCAATCTCGGCGACGGATGCGGGTGAAGGACGGGTGCGGGACGCCGCGGTGGGTGATGCGGCGGGACGGCAGCGAGAGCGCGGCCGGGCGGGTCAGCCCGTCGGGCGAGCGACGTAGGACATGAGGTCGTAGCTGCGCACGGTGGCGATCTTCACGGGGATTCCCTCGTACTGGGCCTCGATCATCCTGCCGCCGCCGATGTAGAGACCCGTGTGGTAAACGTATGAGCCGTCTCCCGAGTAGAAGATCAGGTCGCCGCGCTGCATCTGGCTGATCGGCACGAGCCTGCCCTGACCGCTGAGGTAGCGATACTGGCTGGTGGATCCGTGCGCGCCGATGTACACGCCGGCCGCCGCGTACGACGCCTTCGTGAGGCCCGAGCAGTCCCAGGCGTCCGGGCCGTAGCCGCCGTACTGGTACCGGTCGCCGAGCTGGGCGGTCGCGAAGGCGATGGCCGCCTCGACGGCAGAGGGCGCCGGAGCTGGCGCGGGAGCGGGGGTCACAGGCGGCGCGACCACGGGCGGGGCGACGACCGGGGGCGTCACCACCGGCGGCGCAACCACGGGCGGCGTCACCACCGGAGGCGTCACTACCGGTGGCGCAACCACGACTGGCGGCGTGACCACGGGCGGGGTGACGCTGCCTGGGGTGGAGGGCTGCGTAGGTGTGGGCCGCGGAACACTCGGTGCGATCGGTGCCGTCGGCACCACCGGGCGCACGTCGGTCTTGCCCTCGATGTACAGCCGCTCAACCTCAGCGGTGGTGCCCTTGAGGGCGGCGAGCTGCGCGTAGAGCTGATCGGCTGCGGCCTGTTGGCTGGCGATCCTCGCGACGACGACCGCCGAGGCCGCGTTGGCGTCGTCGAACGCCGTCTGGGCATCCTGAGCCAGCGCCGTGCGGGCCTTCTCAGCAGTCTTGGCCTGGGCGGTGAGCGCCGAGGCGACGTTTTTGTCCTGGGTGGCCTCGTCGAGCAGGTGCGCGGTCTGTTCCGTGAGCTTGGTCATCGAGCCGAGGCTGCCGAGCATGTTGCCGGCGTCCGGGCTGAGCACGAGACTCAGGCTGAGGTTTCCGCCACCGGTGCGGGCGAGCTGGGAGATGATCTGCCCCGCACGACGGCTGGACTGCTCGGCTCGCGCCGCGGCATCCTGAGCCTGTTCGTCGAGGCGTTCCGCCTTGGTGGATGCCACATCCAGAGCATCACGGGCGACGTTGTACGACTCGCCCTTGATCTGAGCCGCGCGCCCGAGGTTGGCCGCCTCGGTCTCAAGGGTGACGAGGTAGCGCTCGATCTCGGCCGCCGTTGCTGCCGTGGTCGCCTGGTTCTGCCGGGCGTTCTGCACGTCATCCCATGACGGGTATTCAACTGCGGCGGCGGAACTCGCCAGCCCGAGCGTGAGCATCAGGCTTGCGGAGACGACGATAGTAAGCGCCCCCAGGGGGCGGCGACGCGCAGGCATTAGCGCTCGGAGACCAGGCCACGTGAATTAGCCAAGGCGGATTCCCTTGCCGGACATGAACGGCACTGGGTCGACAAGGTTGCCGTTGACCAGCACCTCGAAGTGGACGTGGCAGCCGGTGGAGTTGCCGGTACTGCCGATTCGCGCGATCTGGTTGCCAACGCCCACTGACTGGCCGTACGAGACCTGGATGCCGCCGTCGATGATGTGGCCGTAGCGGGTTGTCACGCCGTTTCCGTGGTCGATCATCACCATGTTGCCGTAGCCACCGTTCCAGCCCTGGGCCGCGTACACGACGGTGCCCGATGATGCGGCAAAGATGGGGCTTCCGCAGCCGGCGGCAAGGTCTATGCCCTTGTGGAAGTTGCTGCCGTAGCCGATGCTCCAGCCATACACGGACGAGAGGTAGCCGCCTGCTGGGCGAACCCAGCCGCTCAAACTGATCTCGCCGGCTTCCAGGCTGGCTGCTGCAGCAGCCGCAGCGGCCGCAGCAGCGGCTGCAGCTGATGCCGCGGCGGCGGCGGCCCTGGCCGCCTCACGCTCCCGAACACCCTGAAGGTAGCTTGCCTCGGTGACCGCGGTGGCGGCGGTGAGTGCGACTAACTGAGCCTCGAGCTCTTCTTTGTGCTTGGTCTGGGCTGCCACCGCAGCGGCGGCCGCAGCGGAGGCAGCCTGCGCCTCGATGAACAGCCTCTCGGCCTCTTCCTTGAGAACCTTGAGCTCCGTCTTGGCGACGTCGGCGGCGTCGGTTTGGGCCTGTGCCGTGTTGCGGTCGACGATGGCACGTTCGTAGATTGCGTAGGCCTGCTCGCTGACCTTGCTGGAGAGCCCGAGGTTGTCGAGCAGGTTGTCTGCGTCCTGCGCGTTGAGGAGGAGGTTGGTGGTGAGGTCTCCGCCACCGTTGCGTACAAGCTGCGCGGCCATCTGGCCGGCACGCTGCTCTGACGCTGCCGCTTTGGTACTCGAGGCGTCGGCCTGCTCCTGCAACGTGCCTGCACGTGCGGCCGCGGCAGCGAACTTGCTTTCTGCATCCTGCCAGATGGTGCCCTTGGCCTCAGCCTCGGCCTGCGTGCGCACGGCGTCAGCTTCGAGCTGCGCGAGGAGCGATCTGATCTGGTCAACCGCGGCGGCGGTGGCTGCCTGGTTGTTGCGGGCGTTCGTGACGTCCTGCCACGTTGGGTATTCGGCGGCTGACGCGGACGGCGAAGAAATGGTGGTCGCTGTGACAGCGATGCAGAACGCAGCAATGACCGCAATCACGCGATCTCGTTTCGACCGCAAAGTGATACTGGTCGCCCCCCGGCGAATGTACGTGTTTTTCATTACTCCCCAAATCGTGTTCTGCGCAGCCCCGAGTCACGCCAGTAACACTGATAACAATGTTCACAGTAGCAACGTCGAGCGCGTTTTCCCAGAAAAATCTTGAAGAGCCCACTTTGTTAAGGTTCAACAACGGATTGAAACTACCGCGCTGAGGAATGGATGCCTCGGACATCCTCACCTTTTGCCCATTTTGCCTCGGTTTGGCTTTTGCGAAATAGACCCCTATGCTTGTCCCTCGGTAGCTAAGAAAGTCTGTGACTTCGAGGCCCCATCGTTTAGTGGCCTAGGACACCGCCCTTTCACGGCGGCAGCACGGGTTCGAATCCCGTTGGGGTCACCAAACACAGAATTTAATAGCTAGGCCCTGTAGCGCAGTTGGTTAGCGCGCCGCCCTGTCACGGCGGAGGTCGCCGGTTCAAGTCCGGTCAGGGTCGCAAAGCAGAAAGCCTCTTCGAAAGGAGGGGCTTTTTGTGCAGTATGAGTGAAAACTCGTACGGCTCTGTAGCTCAGTTGGTAGAGCGCACGACTGAAAATCGTGAGGTCACGGGATCGACGCCCGTCGGAGCCACCACTAGAAGTGTCGGTCAGCTGGGTGTTTCGAGAGTTGTGCCACCGAAGGCGTTTGATGCGCACGTGTTGAATGACTACATTGCGATTGCAGCTCGCCCCCTCTATCGCTTTGTACGCCCGATTTCACGCAGAGCTTGTTAGGTGCGTTCTAACGTTTCGTGACTACATGGGTTCCAGTCCGGAGAGATGGACGCGCTGCTCATCCTGATTTTCATGGGTTTCCCCAGAACAATACGTCGACTGTAACTAGTCCGGAATTTCGCGGTGGTTCCACGGTCAGAGCTCGTGAGGTCACCGAAGGTACCGTCAAGGCAACCGGCCTTGACCTGACCCATGCCCCACTTGCCCTGTCCTCGCAATGGACGACCATCCTGATGGGGACTTGCGTGGCTCCTCGGGAGCAAATCGGAGGATCGAAGTGTGGGAGCCGGAGCAACGTCAGCATGCACTCCCCCTCCGTAGACTCTTCTATTCGCGATCGGTTTGGTTCAGTGTGGGACGCGAGATTCGAACATGTCGTGTTACCAAGATGCTGCTCAAGAACGCCGAGTCGAGGCGAATCGCTATATGCGAGCTGTCTCAGCATGCGGTTCCGGTGGTTATCGCGACGGCGATCGAGTCAGGCGACCCAGAGCTCTCCGCTGAAGCGCGAGCTTTCATGAACGAGCTCGGTGAGAGCGGAAGCTTCGGCCACGCGAAGGAGGTTCAGGCCGTTCTCGAAGGAGCCCTGAGCGAAGCTGATGTCATCGACTAGGTTCGCCGTGTGAGATCGCGGTCAGGTTAGCGCGGTCAGGCTAAAAGACCCGCAACACCAATCGCTTCTGCCGCCTGCTTAGCGCGAACCGGCATCCAATCCACAACGCGCGCGATCGTGTCCGTTTGGAGCTCGGCGGGCATGTCCGAGGCAGCGTCAGACATGACGTCCCCGATCTCAAGGATTTGCAGTGCTACAACTGACAGCAGGTCATCGCTAGCCATTCGACATTGGCGCGCTACTGTCTCAAGCTCGAATCGAGCTACGTCGCCCGCAAGATTGCTTGCCCCGAAGCGAACCGATAGTTCAATCTCGCTCGCACGTTGCCGGAGAGAGGGGTGGTCGAGTGCTGGATCGCGACCGAGATATGGAAGCACCGAAGAAGCGTCGTACATCGGTGTCAGACTTGCTCCTTCCGGTCCCAGGAAGATCGAGTAGTTCTTCGCGTGCGCGTCCGTCGAAAGAACGATCCACGAGAAGAACAGCATGGCTGCGTAACGTCTGAGGGACTCAGCATCTGCATGCTGGGAGAGCATCGCGGCAATCGAGTCGATGCCGGGACCCCCATGTTTCTCGTACTTGCGCAGCTTCGGCTGGCCGAGCGCCTGGAGTAAGTCTTCTTGGTGCAGCCGAATGGTTTGGCCGTGCTCGACGCGCCGGTCAAATCTCTCGACAACGAGGGAATGCTGACCGCCGCTTGTGAAGAGTTCCACCCTCGCGGTCGGAATCCCCAACAAGTAGGCCGTACGCATGACTAGGTATTCGACTAGCTCGCCGTCTGGGACGCCCTCGACTTGTGGCTTGAACAAGTGTGTTGAGGCATCATCGCCGGAGGTCTCGAACCAGTCTTCGCCATGTCGAGCAAGCGAAAACTTCCTCTGGGCGCCGCCGAGTGAGAATTGCCCGGGCGCCGGTTGTCGGTCGTCGTGCCATGCGGTGTCGTCACTACGGATCTCGCGAATGCGGTCCGCGATCTCGGCACCTGTAATCATGCGCCTCGTCGAGGTCACGGACGCTCCCGAAGACCGAAAGGATGCGGCACCCGCTACGTCCTGCCCGTATTCGCGAAGGAGAAGAAACGGCTCAACGCTGTCGAGCCCCGCATCGGTGGCCCATCGTTGGCGCACATCCGGATTGTCCGGAAGGAGGTTGTCGATGAAGTTGGTCAACCCTCGTCCACGGTGTTCTTTTTGAGACAGAGGAAGAGAAATGGATAGGGGCACAGATTCGTCGGCGCTCGACCAATTTTCGTCGTAAACGAGCAAATAGTCCTCGGTCGCGATTCGGGTCAGAGTCCCAACACGATAGCCATACATATGGACGTCTAGATCTTCAGTCATTCCGCACCGCTGAGTTCGATGAATCTCGGTCGATGAAATGGATCGCCTCGCGGACCTTCGAAAGCTTCGCTGAGTCCATGCGCAACTCGGACACGGTCATGTTGGGAATCAGTAACCGCGGAATTGCGTCGCCACCCGACCTGAGCGCGTCGACCCGCACGACTAGATCGAGTTCCGCGAGCACTGCAAAGGCTTTGGACAAGGCGACTTCGCTACCGCCCTTCTCGAACCGCACCAACCACTGACGAGTCACGCCCGAACGCTCCGCTAGGGCGTTCTGGGAGAGCTTTAGATCGCGCCTCCGCTGTCGCGCGATAGCACCGAAGTCGGTAGGTGTTCGAATGCGCATCTGACCCTTCTTAGCTCCAAGGCATACTCTTGTCACACTCATGTTACATCTGACGCGATGTAATACATACCGTACAAACGAAAAATAACACATACATCAGACAAATCTGCAGATATCTGGGCCAACGCTGCAGGCGAGCGAGCGCTGAGGGTCGTGTCCTATTTCGACCAACTCTTGATTCACCAACCGGGCCTCGAATCGGTAGTCAGAGCGAGCGCAATTATTGCAGACTGCCCCGCCGGGCTCGCTCTGCCTCATCTTGGACTTCGAGTTGTATTTGGTCCGGACGGGTTCGAAGTCCGAGGGGCAACACCGTCAGAGTCTTTTGTGCGGCTAGAAATTGATGGTCATGAAGACAGTGCAGGCGGCTCGGTCTGGTTGGACCGTAGCGGTACTCGTGGCGACCTGGACGACTTCATTCTTGAGCGAATGGCGATCACGGTCAGCGCGGTGGTTAATCGATCGGCCCCCAGCGGCGAAGCGGATTTGGCCGCTGGACTGGCGGACCCCGCTCTGGCTCAACTGCTCGTCAACGAAAAGGCCAACGAGGCAGAGCGGTCTCGCGCGGCCCGGCTGATGGGAATTGACCCGTCGAGTCACGTGCAGTTGATCGCAATCCAGGGCGAGTTCTCCGACTCAACCCAAGTCGAAAGACTCGGAGTGAGCCTTCGCGACGCGTGGCAGCGTCCCGCATTTACTGCTCAATTGTCGCGAGAGATCATCATCGTCGTCACGACCGGTCGAATGCCCATCAGCTGGAGCGGAGTATCGATTGACTTGCGGGCGGCAAGTAGCGGCGTCGTCGAGGTACTCGCTGCGCCCGTCGCCTGGAACCAAGCGCGCAGCGCGCTCCGCTTTGCCGGACTAGGCCGCTCCTGGCCCCGCCAACTCGAGGCCACCCAGGTTGGAGTACTTGGCGCGCTTGCGAAACTAGAGCCGGCCCTAGTCCGCGACGATCCAGACGTCCGCAAGATCGAGTCCCTCGCCGCATCTCCGGGTGGGGATGAATCCATCCGGATACTCGACACCGTGCTGCACTCAGATTCACTTCGCTCGGCGGCGCGCGACGCGAATTTCCATCACAGCAGCATTCAGTCACGACTGGCGACAATTGAACGCCGTTTCGGCCTGTCGGTGAGATCGGGCCTCGACCGCCAGCGTGTCGCGACAGCTCTACTTCTCTGGCAGCTACAAGGCGCGAGTTAGCTCTCGACCAAAGGGGTCGGCACGAGTCACCATTGAACGAACCAGGCCAGGACCTGCTTTTATGCGTCTAACCGAGTTCGCCGGGATAGAAATGGTGGAAGTAGATCATATTCACCACTTTCGCCACGCTCTGCGTCACGCCGGGGTTGGTCTCTCGAGTGAGCCCGTCTGAGCTGTACCAATTCCGATTGAACTGTCGCCCAAAATCGGGGTCAGACAGGTTCGGCAGTTGCAACTCTGCTGTATCTGCTGAGACCGGTTCGCGGGTGAGTTGAACGTACCGACCGAGGATTCTGGCTGTCGTAGTGACGAAGGTCACTCCATCGGTCTCGGCTAGGTCGGGAATCATCCGCCACAGTGCGCTGGGGTTCCAGGCCAGGCGGTGACTGTGGGTTTGAACATAGTCGGACTGGGGCCACCCACTCGCGTCCTCCCCCAAGCCATTCGTGTCGATGGATATGGACGCCCAGATCGAGTGCGCCCCACTGTCGCTCATGTCTATTGCCCCGCCCGAAGCCTCCTCGATGAAGGGGATAACGCCTGCGACGACGCTGCTGTAGTACGGTTCAGCGTCACCTCGCACAGCTACCTGGTCGCCGTTGGATACCGCGATGTACGCAGTCTCGCCCGCGCCAACCCATTGCGCGAACTGCGGAGCCTCGAAGATCTCTCGCAGCTCTTCAAGCCCAGCGACGTTCCCGCGCTGATTCATTCCCCACACGAAAACCATGCCGGCGGTTGCTGCCATGTTCTTGACCGAGGAACGGTCTTCGAGGGCAGCGAACTCCGTTTTCGAGCCCGCCAGAGCACGGTCGCCGTTGTTGTCATCGAAAGCGAGTTCCTGAAGTGCGGCTAGACCAATCGCTTCTGCATACTGCGGCAACCGCTCGTCGCCACTGAAGTAGTAGAGAAAAGGCAACTGCTGCAAGTCTTCGTCGATCAGTGCCGCATCGTTTTGGAATCGAGAAGCGTGATAGGCCACTGTGAGGTATTCAGGCCGAATATTGGCATCGATGATGGCATCACCGATGGCTGTGTATGCGGGGTCTGCAGTGATATCCGCATTCACGTATGCCGCGAGCGCGCGAGCAGTCCAGGCCCGTTCAGCGAGGCTGGAATTGGTGGTCGTGAGGATAGTGTCGTTGAGTTCGCGGATCAGCGGAACGAGGTCATCCTCGAAGGTAACGCCGGGGTCGTCCACGCTTGCAACCAACGGGTTGGCCTCAACGAGGTAGCGCTCTCTCAAGCTTTCTGGATCATCATTGCCGAGAATGGCGAGCGTTGACCAAGTGCGGTCCTGCCGCAGGTAGCGCTCGGCAAACGTCGCTACACCTGTCGATTTGCGCGTCGGGCCACTAAATGTCGCGCGCGCGCCGTTGACCCCGACCGACGTGACGGTATCGACGTTCGACCCTACGACGATTACGGCCGAGGATCCTACGGTGGAAACGACCGCCGTTGCGGTATCCAGACCCGAATCGGAGTCGCCCAGAGCTATGGAGAAATCAGTGGTGCTCAGCGCACCGCCGCCAGGCAGCGTCCACTGTCCATCCAGAACGACGAGGGAGGTCGCAGCAACTGATTCCGGGGCATCGGACACATCGGACGTTCCGCGATATTCCACGGTCTGAGAAATGCTGCTGCCGTTTCGAGGAATTCGGTACTGAACGAGTTGATAAGCCTGCCTGGGAGTACCGCTGACGACGAGCTGGTTCACCACGGTGACAATGACGACGGCAACCCCCGTCTCGACCGCGACGCTGACGTTCTGCCGAGACGACGCGGCAGAGAGAGCCGCTGCCGATGCAGCCGCCTTGTACAGGGTGACGTTGTCGAACCACGCCTTCGCCCGACCCTCCACACCGTGAACGATCTGAACCGACGCCGCGGCTGCGGGGACGGTCAGGGCCCCGGTCACTCGAGTCCATGAAGCATCGACGAAAGCGCCAATCTGCACCAGGCCAATCTCGGTGCCGCTCCCGTCGAGAAACCGTGCGGAAGTGGAAACAATGGCTCCAGGGTCCGCATTTTCTCGAGCGCCCCAGGCGTGAACGGCAAGGCGCTCACCCGGCGCGACAGCTTCCGCCTCCGAAGTCCAGGAACCACCTGGCGAGGCTGACAGTGGCAAGGGGTCTGGCACTGGCACGCCGTGCGGCACGAGCACGACAGCATCGGCCCGGTGACGCGCTGTGTCATCCAGAGTCAAAGCCACACTGCCTGCTGCACCCATAGTAAAAGTGCCGAGGAGCTGGAATGAGTTCGTGGACAACTTTTGGTTGAGCACGACTGTCGAGGTGCCGGCCGAGTGCGCAATCTCGTAGCTCGCGGTGGACGAATTGGAGCCGTTGCTGGTGCCAGCGGCAGGAACCCAGACGTAGACGTCATAGTCCCTTGGTTCCATTCCGGTAAACGACCAGGTGGCTCTCGATCCTGGGGTGATGCTGTACCGATGTGCGCTGGCAGTATTTCCGGGGTAGTTGCTCGTGGCCCACGTGCCCGTCTCCACATAGCCGGCAGAGCCTGTGTCGGCGGCGAACGATCGTGGCATGAGGGGTTGCCCGGCCGGGAGCACGAGAATTGCGTCTGCACGGGTGGTGCTCGTGCCGCCTGCCGCAAGGGCGAGGGTTGTTGCGCCGTCGAGCGCCCAGCTGCCCAGCGGCGCGAACGTGCCAATGCCCTCGCGTTGGTTGTGAGTCACCGCTTGCGGGCCGCCCACAGCCTGCACTGTGTACGGCGCGGCAGCGGGATTGTTCTGTGCGGACGAGACGCTCCCAGGGATCCAGACGTACACGTCGTAATCGCCAGTTGCGACAGTAAAGGAGAACGTCGCCGTCGACCCTGCCGTTGTGCTGTACCGGTGGCTGGGCTGCTGGTACCCAGCGAGCGCACTGTTGCGCCACGTCCCAGTCTCCACGTAGCCCCGAGAGGTGAAATCGATAATGAGAGCGTTGGGGTTGAGGTCGAGTTGGACGGCTTCCGCCGGCGTCGTATCGATCGCTAGCGAATGCGCCCCGCTCGCAAACCGGTCACTCGACCAGCTCAGCACCTCAGGACCTGAGGCTGCCGCCCCCTGCCAACCGGCCGCGCTGCCATTGTCTTCAACCTCGGCATCCGCATTGATGTCGCCGTTCATCATCCGCTCTTCACGCAGGGTCGCCCTGGCAAGCAGGTCGGTCCCGCTCACGCCGAGAGCGGGCGCCGACAAGGTCGATATCGTCCCAGCCTGTGAACCCGTCCGAGGAATGGTGACCTCAAGGTCGGCTGTCTCAATCGTGACCCCGCTCGGTACATCCACTACGTCGATTGGTGCGATGACTGTGGGTACGGATGTCGCTGCAAGGCGCAGCTCATACGTCACCTTCTCGAACGCGTCCACGTCATCCACAACGTAGACATCAGCGGCAACCATTCGCCCAGCCTCGACTCGCTGCCCTCCCACCTGGGTGGGCAGTGGATCCGATTCGCCCTCCCGAACGACGAACAGAGCGTCGGCAGTGATCTGCTCGGCAGCATCAACCACGAGAGGAAGCCGAATCGAGGCCCCTACTCGGGGTTGCCCCGCTGTCTCTGTTACGGTCGCAATTCGCAGGAGAACCCCGCTCACCGGGTCAACACCGTACGCGACAGACGTGTGAGGTGACACCACGGCTCCGATCACCAGAACGGCGAATACAGCAAATGCGGTCGCGCGCGAGCGCACGAGACCACGACGGCCAGATGTATTACTCATCAACAAATCTCCCTTGATTCATGTCAGACGCGAGACGCGAGACGTCCTAGTAGCTATGCAACCTCGGCCAATGGAGCTGCACACCAGTCGTTTCCAGGGTGCGCTGATAGTCGGAAAGAGTCTCATCTGTCGAGAGAACCGCGTGCGGTTCAGTACCTGCCCGAAGGCAGAAGGCCGCAAGTCGACCTGCCGCCTCTCCGATGTTCCACTCGACAGGATGCAGTCGGTAACAGCCATTGGTGATGTGGGTTGTGGCGATGTTCTTCGCCCCCGCAATCACGTTGCGCACCCGTTGCGGAATGAGCGCTCCGAGCGGGATCTCGAAGGGATACGCGGCAATATCGATGTAGTTGTCGCCGCCCGTTGAGGGATGCAGATCGATGCGGTAACTGCCGATGCCGACCGACGAACGCCAGCCCCGCACCCCCAGGCCGTCGCGATCGAGCGCCGAGACATCCTGCTCCACGACTCTTTCAAGGCCAAGGATGCGGCGCGATTCGCGGTGATAGGCCGCCTTGGCGAGGCCGTCGCGGGTGCCCACCACGTCACCTCGAAGCTTCAGACCCGGATAGCCTGCCTCGGTCTGCAACCAATACATGAGTGAGAGGCTTTGCTGTCGCGCCGCCTCGAGGTGAGCCGCGGCCTCCTCGGCAGAATTCTCGAAGAGGTTGCCGCCCAGATAGTCGATTGATGGCCAGTTGACGAGGGTGATATCACTCACTCCCGGCGTGGTGAGGTGTCCACGGGCGAGCACGCGCCGGAATAGCCAGGCATTCGTGCGCGCCGGGAGATCGTCGTCAACGCTCGTTGGCCCGACGGCAGGGTCGAACTCGGGGTTCGGATCGAACTTCATTGTTACGAGCTCGTGGGTAATGCGATGCGGTGCGGTGAACCCGAGTTGAGGCAATCCGCCCCAGGCGCCCGGCCGATAGTCGCGCCAGTACTCATAGTCCCGCGGGCGCTCAATCGTGTTGTCTTCGCCGGGATGGTGCGACATCGCGAAGCAGACGCTCACCGACTGCATATTCTGCGGCGCGGCGATCTGGGGGGCATGAAGCTCCCCGGTGTCAGTTTGGGACTCGGCACCAGTCACATACTCAATGCCAGCCAGGGGCAGCAGTTCGCCGATCTCCGTCGCGTCGACGAACATTCCAGAGCGGAGGCGCGTCGTGCCCCCATCGATAAGGTCGAGCACCTCAACCTCGGTAACACGGTCGCCGTCAACATGGGCGCGCACCAGTCGGTTCCTCATCAGGATCGTGAGCTTTCCGCTCGCGACCCAGGGTGCCAGCATCGCCTCGAGAACCGCGAGCGCGACTCGCGGCTCATGGGTGAGCCCGGACACACGACCCGCGCCGGGGTTGAGCGCGGCCTGGGAGGCGGCGACGGCGGTCAGCGGGTAGTTGCGGCGGTAGTAGTCGCGCACCCCGGCTCGAAATCGGCTGTACTCGCGCGTGGCGCCGAACTGCTCGATCCACGGGTGCTCATCGGGCGGCACAGCCTGGGAGGTAAGTTGCCCGCCTATCCAGTCGGTCTCCTCGGTGAGGATGACGCTGCTTCCGCCGTCGAGCGCCGCCAGAGCGGCCGCAACGCCACCCACGCCAGCACCCAGCACGATGACATCGGCATTGAGCTCGGTCATCCCTTAACTCCAGTCTGGGCAAGGCCCTGTACGAAATAACGTTGCATGAAGACAAAGACCAGCAGTACTGGCCGCACGGTGAGGGTGGCTGCCGCCTGTTGCACGTTCCAGATCGGGAGTCCGACCGAGTCCGTGTATTGGGTGAGGGCAAGCGGCAGCGTGAACTTGTCGCGACTCGAGAGAAAGACGAGTGGCTCGAGAAAGGCGTTCCACGACGCAAGGAAGCTGAGGATAGCGACGGCCGCAAGTGACGGGCGCGCGAGCGGGAGCGCAATTCGGCGGAATATTCCGAAGCGGTTCAGGCCATCCATGGATCCCGCGTCTTCGAGCTCTTGTGGAATCCCGAGGAAGAACTGCCGCATCACGAATGTACCCATCACGCTGGAGGCTCCGAAGATCGGCATGATGATGAGCGGCCAATGCGTGTTGTTGAGGTCGAGTGCTGTGAAGAGTTGGAAGAGCGGGATGATCGTCACTTCGGCTGGCAGCATGAGCCCAAGCAACACCACCAGGAAGAGCGCGTTGACGCCTGGGAACCGGATTCGAGCGAACGCATAGCCGGCCATCGCGGATACCGCGAGTGTGCCAAGAGTCACCAGCACTGCGATGTAAAGGCTGTTCCAGTACTGCAACAGGAACGGCTGCTCGAACACCGCAACGTACGCATCCAGGGTCGGATCACGCGGCAGCAGCGTGGGCGGATACTCCATGATCTGGCTGAGCGGCTTGAAGCTGGACGACACCATCCACCATGCCGGAAACAGGAAGGGAATCGTCAGAAGGATGAGCGCCGAGTAGAGGGCGATAACGGATCCGCGCCACTTCTTCGAGGCGGTGAGCGTGCGGCTAGTTTTCATTGTGAACCCACTTCGTTCTGGCGAGCCATTGCACGAGAGTCAGGCCGAGGACGACGACGAACATGACGACTCCGACTGTGCTGCCGTAGCCGAACTCCTTCACCTCAAAGGCGACTTGATACAGATAGTTGGCCAGCACGTTGGTCGAATTCGACGGACCACCACCGGTCATGATGCGTATCTGCGCGAAGACTTGCAGCGATCCGATCACTGTCACAATCGACACGAGGAGCAAGGTCGGGCTGATGAGCGGCATCGTGATCGAACGGAACACTCTGAAACGACTCGCGCCGTCAATCCGAGAGGCCTCAACGAGCTCTTCCGGTACGTCCTGCAACGCAGCCAGGAGCAGGATCATGTTGAGCCCGACGCCCTTGAACACCTGAACCACAATCACCGAGAGCATCGCCCACCCTGTGTCTTTGAGCCAGTTGGGGCCCTCAAGGCCCACCAGCGAAAAGAGGGCGTTGATGCCGCCATTGTTTTGCAGCAGGAAGGTCCACACCAGGGTCCACGCGACAAGCGAAACCACCACTGGCGAGAAAAAGATCGTGCGAAAGACGGTTGTGCCAGCGAGCTTCTGATTGAGCAGCACGGCGAGCACAAGAGCGATCGACATGTTCAGGGCGACCAGCCCGACGGAGAAGATTCCGCTGGCAATAAGCGAGTCCCGCAGAGTGGTGTCAGAGAGCAGCCGAATGTAGTTGTCCAGCCCGGAAAACTCGGGACCACCTGCGAGCGGTCGCCAATCCTGCACCGAGTACCAGAACAGCGCGACAAGCGGGTACACCACGAACACGGCGGCACCGAGAATAGATGGTGCGATCATCGCGTACGCCGTCGAGATGTCGTTCTTGCGTTGACGTGAAAGCTTCGGTCCCCGTTGGGGAGCGCCGCGCCGGGCGCTCCCCAACAGTAGTGGACGTACAGTTGACAAGGTTTAGCGCTCCAGAAGGGGTTTCATCACGCCACAAACGTCAGCCGCGATACTCGGGATGTCGGAGTCTGCCGTCCAGATTCCGTCGAACAGTGGCTGCACTGCGTTGCTGATTGCCGCGAAGTTCGCGTGCGACGGGAACGTCTGGGCGTCTGTCACCGTATCTACGACGATTTCCTGCAGCTGGTCAGCGCTGAGTACCGGGTTCACCGGACCGAGCACGTCGACGTTAGTGAGTGACAGTCGCGGCGCCGGGAAGAACTGTGCCAGTTTGGCGGCGTTCTCGGGGTTGCTGTAGTAGGCGAGGAATCCGGCCGCCTGCGCGTGGTTATCGCCTGCTTTCAGCACGCCGATGCCTGCCTGACCGATGATGTTGACTTGCCCTGCCGGCCCTTCGGGAAGCGGAAGCACGTCCCAGTCGAAGCTGCCGTCGAGCTTATTGGCCTGGCTGATACCGCCGGCATCCATGGCAGCTCCTCCGCTGAAGAAGTCGAAGTTGCTGCCGGGCTTCGGGAAGGCAGCGTCGACATAGACTCCGTCGCGGATGAACTCGAGAGCCTCCACCATCTCAGGCGAGTCGAACGTGCACTCCGTGCCGTCCTCGCTCCATGGGGATGCGCCGAATCCCTCCCAGATCAAGGCAAGGTACTGCCACACTGCCGGGTCGAGCCGCACAGGGAAGCCGGGCTTTCCCGTGGCGGCGAGGATGGCGGCACTGGAATCACGAATGCCGTCCCACGTCCAGTCACCTGCCTCCAACATTTCGCGCGCGGTCGGGATTCCTGCCGCGTGGAAGAGGTCGTTATTGACCATGAAAATCTGGGGCGTCGTCGAGAACGGGTATGCGTAGGTCGAGTCGCTTTCGGTCCACAGCTTCATCGCGCTCGGATTCAGGTCTTCGAAGTCGTAACCCTCGGTCGCACTGAGGGTCTCTGTGAGGTCAACAAGTGCGCCAGCATCTACGAACTCTGGTGCCGAGCTTTCGAACATCCAGGCAAGGTCGGGCGGGTCACCCGCCGCGATACGGGTAGTCAGCGTGCTTGTATAGGCGTCGAAGGGGATGGTCTCGAACGTGATGGACGAAACGAGGTCGGGATTCGCCTCCACGTACGCGGCGCCGATCTCGTTGAACAGGGCAAGGTGTGCCTCGTTTGCCGACCAGAGGGCGACGGTGAGGTCTACCGGTTCGTCGGGCAGTGCTGGCTCGGTAGAACAGGCCGCGAGGGCGCCCACCATGAGCATCGAAGTGAACGCGGCGCCGATCCGGCGAGCGTGTTTGGTGTGGTTAGTATTCATGTGCAGCTCCTTTGCTGTGGTTGTTTTGCGGTTCTGGTGCTGTGTGTAAACCCCCGCGCGGCCTGCATGCCGTCGCGGGGTCTCACTCCGGCGTTGCTAATAGCCCGAAACTCCTTCTGGCCATCTGCGAGGAATGCCGAAGCGTTCTGTGAGGCCCTGGAAGTCGCCGAGGAGGCGACCGTCGTGCCAGACCTGGTGTGGGGTGCGGCCCGAAAGCGCGCAGTCGGCTGCAAGAAGGCCGGCGACTTCGCCGGCGTTCCACTCAACCGGGTGTAGGCGGTAGCAACCATTC
This sequence comes from Salinibacterium sp. G-O1, assembly GCF_030063305.1. Taxonomy (GTDB): domain Bacteria; phylum Actinomycetota; class Actinomycetes; order Actinomycetales; family Microbacteriaceae; genus Rhodoglobus. The sequence continues at coordinate 300,289 of NZ_JASISV010000001.1, read as the reverse complement.
GTCACATGGGTTGTGCCGATGTTCTTGGCGCCCGCCAGCAGATTCTCCATGCGCTCGGGGATGAGAGCTCCAAGCGGGATCTCGAACGGCGACGATGCCACGTCGATGTATCCATCGCCACCCGTCGAGGGATGCAGGTCGATGCGATACATGCCGATACCGATGCTGTCTGGATAGTGCACAGCTCCATGGCCGCCGCGCACGGCAAGCGACAGGTCTTGCTCCACAACGCGGCGGAGCGGGCGGATGCGCCGACCCTCACGGTGGTACGGAGCCTGCGCCAGGCCATCGTCGGTACCAGTCACATCGGGGCGCAGGCGCAGTCCCGGCCAACCGTGACCACCGTCGAGCCTCGGAACCTCGGTTTGCAGCCAGTACAGGAGCGAGAGGCTGAGCTGCCGTGCATCGCCGATCCGGGATGCCATCGTCGCGTCATCCACATCAATGACATGCTCTTCGAGGTAGTCGATCATGCCCCAGTTCACAAGCGAAATGTCGCTGGCATAGGCTCCGGGTTCGAACATGTCTCGGGCCGCGATGCGGCGGAACAGCCACAGGTTGTCGTGACCGGCCACCACACTCTGATCGGCGTCCACGGCAAGGGCGTCGTCGCCAGGGTTCGGCTGGAAGACCTTATATTCTTTCTCGCCAGTTCGGGGATGCGGCGCCTCGAGACTGAGCAACGGCCCACCCCAGGCGGCGGGAGCCGCCGCGCGCCAGTGTTCGTACTGCTCAGGTTTGTCGATCGTGTGGTCGCCGTCGACGTGGTCGAGGGCAAAGCAGACGGTGAGGGCCTGAATATTGTCTGGTTGCGCAACGGCAGGCGCGTGTGGTTCTCCCGTGTCGTCGCGCGACTCGAATCCCGTCACATACTCGGTACCGGTCAGGGGCAGCAGGTCGCCGAGTTCGGTCGCATCGACCACATAGTTTGCGACGACCTCAACGTCACCCGCTGTCTGGCTCAGCAACCGCACGCTGGTCACTCGTGCGCCGTTGACCTCCGCCGCGACTGGCTTGGCCAATCGCACAATCGTGAGCTGGCCGCCAGAGACCCATGGCGCGAGCATTTCTTCGATAACGGCGACAGCGACCTTGGGCTCGTGGCACAGCTTGCTGACCCACCCCGCTCCGGGGTTAAGATCGCCACGGTCCCGCGCCCGTGAGTCGAGGGGAAAACTTCGGCGGTAGTACGCACGAATCCCGTCTCGCAACGCTCGGTAGGTCGCAGTGGCGCCGATGTCCTCAATCCAGGGATGCTCATCGGGCGGCACCGCCTGGGAGGTCAATTGCCCGCCCAGCCAGGGCTCTTCGCAGCTCAGCACTACGGTCGCTCCGCGCCGGACGGCCGCAATCGCCGCCGCAACCCCGCCGAGTCCGCCGCCGATCACTGCGACGTCTGCACGATATGACGTCACAGCTCCACCCCTCGAGAGCTGCTGGTCTCGCTCGACGGCGTTCGGGGCGCGGGGCCCGCGGTGGTGCCGTCGATGACGGCGCAGGGGAAAAGGCGTTGCAAATCGTCGGGGCTCGAAGTACCGTCGATAAGTTCGGCGAGCAGCCTCACGGCCTCAAAACCGAGTTCATCGCGAGGGATGTGGAATCCGGTCCAGTCCACTTCGTCGGCTATCTCGGCGTCACCCAGCTGGGCGATTGACAAGTCTTCCGGTACTCGGATGCCGCGTTCCTGGGCCTCTGCGCGCAACATGCCCGCGATGCCCGTGTTGTCGGTCACGACCGCTGTGAGCCTGTTGTCGAGAACTTGTTGGAGAACGATTGACGGCGTCGTTGTCGAGTCGATGAAGACGCCGGGTTGATCGCCCATCGATCTCATGACATCCCGGTAGACGCGCAAGCGCACATTGTTAACCTGCTCGGGATTGAGATCGCCGACGTATCCAATGCGTCCGTGTCCGTAGGCGAACATGAGATCGAGCACGTCGCGAGTCGCAGGCTCATAGTCCGGCGCTACATACGGCACGGTTCCGGCGTCGGAATGGCGAGCGCCGATGAATACGAATGGGAAGCGCTCGTTGAGCAGGGCTTCGAGGTCGCGAGCGTCGTAGTGCAAGCCGAGGAGGATGCATCCATCGGCTACCGACAGTGAGCGCGCACCGTCGGCGAGCATGCGTCGCCGACCCTCGGTTTTGGCGGCACCCGTGAAGAGCACCAGGTTCCAGCCTGCGGTTTCGGCAGCACGCTCGACACCCACGAGAAACGGGTGGTAGAAGCTGTCGGCCTCCCCCGCGAAGATGGGCTCGTAGGTGAACACACCCACGAAGCCGCTGCGACCGCCGGCGAGGCGCTGGGCGATCGGATTGACAACGTATCCCGTCAGGTCGATGGCCTCGGTGACCTTCGTGCGCAGCTTGTCGCTGACGCGTGACGTGCCGGATTCGAGGCTCGCGATGACATGCGACACCGTTGCCTGGCTCACCCCGGCGAGCCGGGCGACGTCAGCCTGCGTTACGCGTCGCGTTGACGCGTTGGCGTTCTTCTCCATGGCACCTCCTCGTGCGTTCGCCGAGAAGTATCCCGGCCGGTTTTGTAATGCGTATAAATACCGTAGCATGATTATTGACATTGCAAGAGATTTTCTTGAAATACGCAACACAAACAGTTCAATGGAGAATGACATGACAGAGTCCGCGACACTTCAGATCGGCGATCGACTTAGCGATTGGATCGAGGTTGAGCGACTCGGGGCGGTCATGACGCCTGACCCTGACGACCCCCGCGAAGCTGAGGGCGTACTCAACCCAGCATCCGCACGGGACGCAGAAGGGACGACCTGGCTCTTTCCGAGGGTGGTCGGGGGGGGCAACTACTCACGCATAGGTCGAGCGCGCCTCATCGAGACGGACGGCGTGCCCACATCGGTTGCACGCGACGGGTTCGCGCTCGAACCCCAGCTGCCCTTTGAGAAGAATGCGCGCACCGCCGGCACCGAGGATCCACGCATTACCCGCATCGACGCCATCAACATGTGGGTCATGACGTACGCCGCATACGGGCCGTTCGGGCCGCGGATCGCTCTCGCCGCGTCATCCGACCTGCTCAACTGGGAGCGGCTCGGCGTCGTCGACTTCGCGTTCGAGTCGCGGTGGTCCACCGACTTCAACCTCTATCGCAACAAGGACGCGTTGCTGTTTCCCGAGGTCGTAACCGCGCCAGATGGTCAGCCCGCCCTGGCAATGCTCCACCGGCCCATTTGGGATCTCGACGAGATCATCTCGGGTGCCGGCGAGCCGCTCCCCGCTGGCATCGAGGACCCGCGGCTGGGCATTTGGATGTCCTTCCTGCCGATCTCCCGGCGCCGCGAATCCCTCGCCTGGCTGCGCTCCTGGGAGCAGCACACCCTGGTCGCTATGCCAGAGCACGAGTGGGAGCAGCTCAAGATCGGGGGCGGCACTCCGCCCGTCCGCGTACCGGAGGGCTGGCTCACGATTCACCACGGGGTTCGCGGGGAATGGGTGAAGGGAGTCGATCAGCAGGAGAACGTCTTCTACAGCGCGGGCGCGATGCTGTTTGATGCGACGGATGTCACGAAGCTCATTGGGCGCACGGCCCTGCCCATTCTGCTTCCGGAGACTTCCGACGAGCGCGAAGGGATCGTGAACAACGTGGTCTTCCCCACCGCAATCGAGTCGAGGGCTGGAGGCTTTGATTTCTTCTACGGCATGGCTGACACCCGGATCGGTGCGGCACATCTCACCTGGCGGGGGGCGTCGGCATGAGGGTCGTGTTCATCGGCGATAGCATCACCGAGACCGGCCGCTTCGACGAAGCAGACGCACCTCTCGGCCGCGGGTATGTGCGTCTTCTCGCTGACCACCTGGGGCCGGAGACCACAGTCATCAACCGCGGGATCGGCGGCAACCGCATCGCAGATCTGCAACAGCGGTGGTCTGCGGACGCCATGACCCACGCGCCCACCCTTCTCTCGGTGTACATCGGAATCAACGACACCTGGCGCCGCGCCGAGCCAGGTGAGCACACTTCCCCCGACGAGTTCGCTCGGGCGTACCGTGATCTGCTTGATCGAGCACTCGCGAGCGGGCATCCGCGACTCGTGCTTATGGAACCGTTTCTTCTGCCTCTCACGGCGGCTCAGGAAGCGTTCACCGACGACGTCGACCTCAAGAGGGCCGTCGTCGCATCCATCGCCTCGGAGTACGGGGCGACCCACGTCGCGCTGCAAGCACCCTTAAGTGCTGCAGCATCAGGCCAGGGACCGGCGGCGATCGCGTACGACGGTGTGCACCCCACGCCGTACGGCCACTCACTGATTGCCTCGCTCTGGCGAGATGCGGTCAGCTAGATTTCAGATGCCACGATCCGTGCTGAAGATCGCGAGCCTCGAGCAGCACAGGCGGTCGGGGTCCGGCCGCGTTGCGGAAGGCGCCCATAACTGCCTCTTGAACTGCACTTTCCGCGCTCCTCAGATGTCGGGGGTCGCTGCTTGACTGTGTCTATGGAACCCCTCCTACTCGACCCGGCGAATGCAGATATCCGCGTCGAGTTCGGCATGGCCGAGGCCGAGTTCGCCCAGCGCACCCAGTGGCGGGCATCGGCGGAGGTGTTCCGCGCGATCGACGCGACTCTGCGCGAGGCGGCCGCGCATCCTGAGGTGTTCATCGACGCGGCAATGCTGAGGGGCGATGCTGTCGAGTTCGCCGAGCGAGCGGCCGCCGCGGATTTGGCCGTGCGACTCAACATCGCCGAAGCTACGGTCCGTGCCCAGGGCCACGTCGCCAGGACGCTGCGCGAGCGGCTCCCCATTCTGTGGGCCTGGTTCGCCGAGGGCGAGATTCACACTCAGAACGCCCGTGAGGCCGCCTCGATCGTCATCGAATTGCCCGCCGATTCCTGGGCCCACTTCGAGAGCCAGCTGGTGGATGCCGCCCGCACCCTCGCTCCCGCCCGCTTCCGCGCACGCGCGCAGGCCGTCGCAGAGCGGCTGCAGGCCAGCTCAATCGATGAGCGCCACGCGGCGGCGGAGTCCCGCCGAGGCGCATGGACCGAACTCGATCGCGACGGAATGGGCTGGCTGCACGCCTACCTGCCGGCCGAGAAGCTGGCGATGGTCGGCGCTCAGCTCGAGTCGCTCGCGTTCGGGTTGTTCACCGAAGCCGACGAGAAGCGCACCATGACGCAACTGCGCGCGGACGTGCTCAGCGACCTGATGATTGGCACAGGTGAACAGTCGAGCGTCGGGGTCACAGTCGCGCTCACGATTCCCGTCCTCACTCTGCTTGGGCACGACAACCAGCCGGCCGTCCTCGAGGGAATTGGTCCAATCGACATTGACACCGCCCGCCGGCTGTGCGCGACGGCCCCGACCTTCACCCGGCTGCTCACCGACCCGGTCAGCGGCACCGTGCTCCACATGGATCCTCGCCAATACCGTCCATCCGCCGCGCTGCGGCGGTGGCTCGCAATAACCCAGGTCACCTGCGACTTCCCCGGCTGCGGGCGACGGGCCGCGCAATGCGACCTCGATCACTCCACAGCGTGGGCCGAGGGCGGCCCCACCACGGCCGGGAACCTTGCTCATCGCTGCCGAAAACACCACACGATGAAGCACCAAACAAAGTGGCACGTCGAAAAACCACCGCGCGCGCAAAGAGCGGTATGGACCAGCCCCACTGGTCATAGCCGCGAAGCCGACCCGCCGCCGTTCTAGCTGGAGTCGCGAGCGTCGCTTGAGAGCGACATCACGATCCTCACTCGTAGCTCGCCTGACCGCCGCAGTCAACCGCTTCAACGAAGCTCCTCCGGCAGGTAGACCGGAGTTATGTCTGATATCTACACGCCCCGAGACCCACTGACCGCATACCCCCGCCCGCCGTTCCCGCCGCAGCAGCAGTCGGGCTCGGGCGACACCGAGAAGATGGATCCGGTGCCGGATCACGGCGAGCAGAGCTACGTCGGTCACGGACGCCTCGCTGGCCGCCGCGCACTCATCACTGGGGCGGACTCCGGCATTGGCCGGGCCGTTGCGATCGCGTTCGCGCGTGAGGGGGCGGATGTCGCGATCGGATACCACACCCAGGAGGACGACGCGAAGCAGACCGAGGCCCTTGTTCGCGACGCCGGTCGCAACGCGGTGCTGGCGCAGGCCGACATCGGCGACGAGGAGCAGTGCCGCGCCCTGGTCTCAGCGGCGGTGGAGGGGCTAGGCGGGCTCGATCTGCTGGTGATGGTTGCGGGGGCGCAGGCCACCGTCGACAGCATCGACGACCTCGAGACCGAGACTCTCGACCGGATCATGAAGACCAACGTGTACTCGTTATTCTGGCTCTCCAAGGCCGCGATGGAGCACTTCCAGCCCGGCGCGGCCATCATCACCACCTCGTCAATTCAAGCGTTCCACCCGTCCCCTCAGCTGGTCGAGTACGCGACGTCGAAGGGCGCGATCGCCAACTTCACCCGGGCCATGGCGCAGCAGCTTGCCGAGCGCGGTGTTCGCGTTAACGGTGTCGCCCCAGGACCGTTCTGGACCCCGCTGCAACCGGCCACCGCACCTACGGAGAAGCTCGAGCATTTCGGGGAGCAAGTCCCGTATGGTCGACCCGGCCAGCCAGCCGAGCTTGCATCAACCTTCGTGTATTTGGCCTCGCAGGAGTCCAGCTACACGAGCGGCGAGACTATCATCGTCAACGGCGGCGAGCCCGGGCACTGACATCACAGCAGCGGCCGGGCTACTCCGGGCTCGGCCGCTCCAGTGCCTTGGAGCGAGTCGCTCTGGGCGCATCGCCGACCGCCGATTCGAGCGGTACGTAGGTAGACCGACGCGCGGGAGTGCGGCGTTTGGAGCGAAACAATTGCAGGAATCGCAACCACGGTCGAGATTCCTCAGCCGTCTTGGGCCAGACCAGGCTTGTCGCGGCGCGCATGATATTCGCCCTTCCCGATTTCGTCCCGGGCGCCAGGCCCCGCCCGCGGATCGGGGGTTACGCGAGCGCGGCCTGGACCGGAACGATACGTATCGTGCTTACGAGCTTACGGAGGCTTTGGGGAACGAAAAGGGGGTTGATCAATCCCCCAAGTCGTGGTTAGGGCTCAGAGTGCCGGCACGGCAAGGCCGCTGACGAGACCCCGGGCCCACGCAGCGGCTCGTTCGAGTTCCCCGTCTACCAGCGGCCCTTGATAGCCATGAACACGGAACGACACCGGCTTGATGGCGACATCGAACCCTCGCGATCGCAACTCGTGCCGCGCTGCCTTCGCGGCCGATCCCGGCAGGCGGGGCGAGTTCACCCTCGTGTCGAATGCTGCGGACGGAATCGGCACCGTGACGGGGGTGAGGTCATCCAGCCATTCCCGGATGCCGCGTGCCGGCACATGCACGTCAGCATCCTGCTGCCGGGCGCCCTCACGCGTCGACTTCCTGCTCATCGAGAAGGCGTGGGTCGGGCCGCCGACGATCAGCAGGTCGTACCCCTCCACCACGTCCGGTGCGGAGTCGGTGTCCACCACGTCCACTGTCGCGATCGGTTCCAGCGCCCGGGCGACGGCCTCGGCCACCTTCCTCGTGTTGCCCCAGAGCGATTCGTGAACGACTAGAACCCGCATGATTCTCCCTCGTGTGCGTCGGTGCCCCCATCCCACCCCGAAGGCGCGGGCGACGACAGTGCCGTTGGTCCCGAGGCGTTGGATTACCGGCGGGACTTCGCCCGCGGGTAGAACCAGCGCAGCAGGCCGAGGGCGACCACGACTCCGACGAGCTGGGCCGCGATGTAGCCGGGCGCTGAGGTTGGCGCGATGCCGGCGAAGGTGTCGCTGAACATGCGCCCGACCGTGATGGCGGGGTTAGCGAAACTGGCGGAGCTGGTGAAGAAATAGGCAGCCCCGATGTAGGCGCCGACCGCCCAGGGGGTGACGCTGGCGCGATCGGTTTTGGCGAGCACGAAGATGGTCAGCAGCAGCCCGGTGGTGGCGACGATCTCGGCGAGGAAGTGGCCAGGGGTGAGCCTGTCGGTGGTGCTGATGGTGATGGCGGGGTCGCCGAACATGAGGTTGGCGAGGGCGGCTCCCGCGATGCATCCCACGACCTGGCTGGGGATGTAGGCGGCAGTGTCGCGCCACGATCGCAGCCCGGTGACCGAGTCGACGAGCGAGACTGCCGGGTTGAAGTGGGCGCCACTGATCGGACCGAAGATGAGGATGAGCACCGGCAGTCCCATGGCAGTGACGAGGGCATTCTCGAGCAGTTGCAGCCCGGTGTCGGACGGCGAGAGCCGTTGGGCGGCAATTCCGGAGCCGATGACGAGGGCCGCGAGGAGGGCGCTGCCGAGAAACTCGGCGGTCATCCGCCGGGTGAGTGCGAGGTTCACGCGGTGACGAGCAGTCGGGCGACAGAGTCGAGGGCGCCGGGCACGAGCTTGAAGTAGGCCCAGGTTCCGCGCTTGGAGCGCGTGACAAATCCGGCTTCGGTGAGCACCTTCAGGTGGTGCGACACCGTCGGCTGGCCGATGTTCAGCGGCTCGGTCAGGTCGCACACGCACGCCTCCTGGCCTTCGGAGGCGGCGATGATCGAGATGAGCCGCAACCGCGCCGGGTCGGCGATCGCCTTCAGTGACCGGGCGAGGTCGTCGGCCTGCGCCTGGGTCAGCGGGTCACGCGTCAACGGTGCGCAGCAGGCCGCGGCGTCGATCACGGGCAGCAGGGTCATCGTGCTCATAGTTTCCACCCTATCTCGAATATTGACATTCATCGATGTTCTGCGGAACACTGGATGCATCGACAGGAGTCGATATTAAAGGAGTTCCCGTGACGCTCATCGACCTCACCTCGCCCATGGTCCGCGAAGACCGTCTCGACGGCCTGCCGGTGGCGATCATCGGTGCCGGTCCCATCGGCCTGGCCGCGGCCGCGCACTTGGCCGCGCGCGAGGTGGACTTCGTCATCTATGAGGCCGGGCAGTCGATCGCCGAGAGCATGGCGTCGTGGGGTCACATCCGGCTGTTCTCGCCGTGGAGGCATCTCATCGACCCCGCCGCCCGCACCCTGCTCGAGGCTTCGGGGTGGATTCAGCCCCACAACATGCAGACCGCGCCGACCGGTGCCGAGCTGATCGAGAAGTACCTCGCCCCGCTGGCCGCGCTGCCGCAGATTGCCTCGCGCATCCATACGGGAGTTCGAGTGGATGCCGTCACCCGGCAGGGCATGGACCGCACCCGTTCCACAAACCGCGCCACCACCCCGTTCGCCCTCCGCATCACGGACAGCGACGGCGCCATCCGCGAGGTTACCGCGCGGGCCGTGATCGATGCATCCGGAACCTACACAACCACGAACAGCCTCGGATCGAACGGGCTAGAACCGCTGGGCCTGGCGGAGGTCGCAGACCACGTCACCCACGCGCTGCCCAACGTGCTGGGTCGTGACCGCGTGCGCTTCGCAGGCAAGCACATCACCGTCGTCGGTGCCGGGCACTCGGCAGCGAACACTTTGATCAACCTCGCCACGCTCATCCAGACCGAGCCAGACACCCGCGTCACCTGGGTGATTCGCAACAAGCGGGCAGAGCGGGTGTTCACCTCTGAGGATGACGAGCTGACCCGCCGCGCGTCGCTCGGCGCGAAAGTGAAGAAGCTGATGGACTTCGGCGTTGTCGAGATCGTCGACGGCTTCGAGATCACCGGTCTCGCGAAGACCGGGAACCAGGTGGACATCTCGGGGCTGCGCCACGGAAATGTGGAACACATCACCACAGACATCGTGGTCAACGCCACCGGATTCCGGCCGAACCTCGACATCCTTCGCGAGATCCGCCTCGACCTCGATGAGGTCGTCGAGGCTCCGGTCAGGCTCGCTCCCCTGATCGACCCGAACCTGCACACCTGCGGCACTGTCGAGCCTCACGGATTCGCCGAACTCGAGCAGCCCGAACCGAACTTCTTCATCGCCGGAATGAAGAGCTACGGGCGGGCCCCAACGTTCCTGCTCGCCACCGGGCACGAGCAGGTGCGCTCCATTGCCGCCTACCTCGCGGGCGACCTGGCCGCCGCGAGCAACGTCGAGCTGGTGTTGCCTGCGACCGGGGTGTGCTGCACCGACCCGGGGGCAAGCTCGCCCGCCGAGCCTATGCTTTTGGATGTGACTACCGATAAGCCCACAGTCCTGTTCGTCTGCATCCACAACGCCGGCCGCTCCCAGATGGCCGCCGGATTCATGACCGCGCTCTCCGGCGGGGCCGTGGAGGTGCGCTCGGGCGGCTCAGAACCCGGCGACCAGATCAACCCGATCGCGATCCAGGCCATGGCCGAAGAGGGAATCGACATCTCGCAGGGCGTGCCCCAACTTATGACCACCGAGCAGGTGCGCGACTCCGACGTGGTCATCACGATGGGGTGCGGCGACGTCTGCCCGATCTTCCCCGGCAAGCGCTACGAAGACTGGGCGCTGGTCGACCCCCGAGGCAAGAGCATCGAAGATGTGCGCCCCATCCGCGATGACATCAAACGACGGATCGAAGAGCTGCTCGCCGAGCTGCTGCCCGCGACCGCCTGAGAGAGGCCGGCCTGGTTTTCAGTCGATTGGTGTGTCGTCAGCATCTAGAGCGCTATCGCCCGAGGCTCGCTCGCTCAGCCACCAAAACACGTGTGCGCCGAGGAACCATGCGAACAACCCCGCCGCAGCAGGTTGAGCGAGAAGAGAGCTTCCCTGGAACGAAACCATGACCAGCCATGCGGCCAGACCTGCTGCGGCGGCGGTCGCGAACAATGTCAGCAGCCACCACAGGACGCCGCGGGATTCCTGGACGCCCTGTTCGCGCGCTGAGCGCCGTGCTGGCAGCCAACCTTGCGTCAGGACAAACGCGGCGACCAACCCCACCGCCGCGACCAATAAGGGGACGAGCAACTCCCTGGCCCACCCGGAAGTCGCTTCAGCGATCAGATGTGAGAACACGATGACTACCGTCGGCGCAATTCCCGCCAGCAGCCATCGGCGAGTGGAGCCATCCGGCCGGGGCATGTCGAGCCGTCGCGCCTTTCTCAATGATGCAATCAGGGACGCTACCGCAAGCAGCGTCAGACACACCGCCACCGGCTGTGCTCCCCTGTACACGATGGTCGCGATAATCGCGGCTGCGAAGAACGCAACCGAACCGATCCACATTCCCCAGGACCAACTGCGGCTGCTCGCGCCACGTGTGTCAAGCAGCCCTCGCAATTCTCCTCCCAGCTGGTCGTGGGGTGCCGTTACTTCTCTGATTACGGCGGGGCGCCGACGATCCAGTTGGTGAAGCTCTATCGCGCCCCGCACCAGCGCGGCCGAAAGCACAATGGCCACAATCACCAAACCGGCAACCCCCACCACGAACCCGAACTCCGGGTACGGCTGCAGAGTTGCGGGGCCCGACGCGAGGATAGCGACGACTGCTGCGACGACGAGTGCGAGAAGCGCCGCTCGCGCTGGGGCGACGACAAAGGGGAGATTCACAAGCAGCGGAGGCAGAAATGCGGTGATCGCGAGTCGGGCGATAGTCCCCCGACCCGTGCGGGCTGCGCGTAGCGCGGCGCGTGCGGCGCGTGACGCAACCGCGACGAGATATCCGTCGGAGAGGTTGCGCAGACTGTGCGCGCCAGCGGACATCCGACCGGCAACGGCAATCGGATCAACGTCATTGCAGTCCCCCACGAATGGCCGTTCACGCTCGTCTGACCGTGCGGCCTGAGACAGAATCGAAGATTGAGCTGCGCGAGCGTCAGCGGCCGCAGAGGTCGCATCGGCAGAGGCATGGTCGCCGAGAATCCGCACCACCCCTGCGGCCCCGTCAAGTCGCCCCCACCACCAGTCGTTGGTGCGCCACCAGCTCGAGAAGAAGGCGCCGAAGCTCCAGAGTGTGGTGCCTGCAAGCTTGGTAAACGGCTGAAGTCTCCGGTGCCCGGCGGCGTCAATATCCCTCGCGTCGTCGAAATGAGTTCGCGCCGCAAAGAGTTCGTCATCGTCAAGGTGCATCCATTGCTCAGCCAGATCAACGGACTGCGCGAGTTGCAGGCTGCGAAAATCTTCGTCAAGGCTGCAGCGCTCGTTTGCCGAAATCACATCGAATCGTAGAGACGACACCGGCGTTGGGATGCCGATTACCGCGGTGAACGGGGCGAGATCGATGGCCTCTGCGCCATCGATTGCCGCGAAGACCGTCCACGGCACGTCGCGTGTCATCGCCTCCGGCAGTCGATCTGAGAGTTGTTTGATGAGTGCCACGGCCTTGCCGAGTTCGGACCAGTAGATGTCACCGTTCCAGTCGTGGTTGCCGTCTATCCACGTCGCAACGACGAGCCTGGCGGCTCCGACCGCACCCAGGTGATCATCAATGCAGGTCGATATCAGCGCTGCGTTCAGGGCGAGATCGCGGTTGGCTCTGACCGCGGCGGCTATGTCATTTACCCGGCGGCGGGCATCGATGCGCTGGCGCTCGCTCTCCTCGGAAAACCATTGGTCTCTGTCGAACAGGTTTGACTCCAGCTCGCGGAGCCAGGCGATCGCGCACGCCGCGGCGTCGAGAACTGCCTGTGGCCCGAGCAGGATGGCCGCGGCGATCTGCTCGTTGTCGAGCGCCGAGGTCTCGACCCGATCGGGGTCGTAGCACTTAAAGATCTGTGTCTCGAGGGCAACGATGAGCTCTCGAGATGCGGGCGGTACCGCCGTGCGGGTCGGCAGGTCCGTGCCGAGCTGCCAGACAGCAGGATCGGTGAGGGCATCGCTCAGCAGCGACAAGTCGGCGGTTGAACGATAACGCGCGTATCCAGGTCGTGCCTTTTTCGCGTCGTAGCTCACGCCTAGCGACGCGAACGACTCGCGGCGCCCCTGCCAGAGAATCCGCTCACGCCGGAACCGCTCAAGCTGGTTGATCTCCTCATCTCCGGACTCACGAACGCCGCGCAGACTCATCGCATTGCGGATGTTGTCGATCATCCTGATGATCTTCGGCGGTGGCGGTGCCTCAGGGGAGGGTGGCACCAAAGCGGACGGCGTGGGGTCGCGCACCAGCAGCTTCGTCGGGTCGGGTTCAAGGTAGAGGATCGACCGCGAGACGAAGTCCTCGGCGGGCATCCGCTGAACGGACCGCAATGCCCGGTCTATCGGGACATTGTCGGCCACACCGCCGTCGATCACGCGGAACGGGCGCATCCGGCCGGCCTCAACCTCCGCCCGATTCGCCTGTGCCCGGTGATGGCTAAACGCGAAGTCGAAATCGATGTGCGGAGTGGATGGATCAATGCGCTCAAGGCCACCGACGGGACGTGAGAGTATTCGCGCCGGTTCGAACGCGCCCGGGAAGGAGGAGGTCGTGCGGGCGGCGTAGGCAAGACGATCGAACGCGACGTCGTTCGGGGCGTCCCCAGACGGAATCTCGCGCCCTGCTGGTGATATCGGCGCACCGGGCACGGTGGATTCGTGCGCCGGCGATTGGCTGCCGGTGAACCGGAAATGGGCGCGGCCCTCCTGGAATCCCCACTCCGGTTGGGCGTCGGCGTCCACAACGGTTCCGGACAGTTCCACCGAGACTGCCCGGGCCTGATGATCCTCGGATGCCGGCGCCTCAAGTAGCTCGTTGATCGCCCTCCTTGCCTGCCCGGCGAAGTAGTGGTCACCGTCAAGAAGCGATGTGTACTTCTTCGCCCAGGGCTTCCTGAGCAAGTTCCACACTGCACCGGCATCTAGCCAGGTCCGCAGCACTGTGTCGAATGACACTCCGGCGCGCTGCGAAACCCCAAACAAAACGGCATTGAGGCCACCGGCACTCGCACCCGCGAGCACGTCAAACTCGACCTGATCGAATTTGGCGCCAATCATCAAATCGGCATAGATCCTTGCGCGCGCAATCACCTCGTCTGACTCGTCGACTCCAAGATGCACGAGATACGCTGCCGGGTGCTCGGGGGCGCCGAGTACGCGCACCCGGCGAAGCAGATCGAGTTCGGCCACCGCACCACCGATCCAGACTGCCAAACTGATGCCGCCCTTCATCGCCAGGGCTACTCGGAGGGACCGGTTGAACGCGGGTTTCCGCGAGTCCGGGGGAGGCGCATCCCCCGCAATATTCAGCGGGATGAGGGATGCGATGCTGGGTTGCATTTGCCTCTCCGTTACTTCCGGTGGAGCTGGCCTAAGGCCATACGGCGGGTGGGTGAGGAACCTGGACGAGATCACTCTCGACCGTCTCGTGAATCACCGCTGGGTCCGGTGCATAAGCGCATTATCCACCTGCTCATGTCCCTTCGTCCAGAGGGAAAGCGGGCCTCAGCGGAACGCGGCGATCCCCGTGATCGCGTTGCCCAGCACGAGCGTGTGGACCTCGTCGGTGCCCTCGTAGGTGCGCACCGATTCCAGGTTGTTCGCGTGCCGTAACGGTGAGTAGTCCAGCGTGATGCCGTTGCCGCCGAGCATCGCCCGCGCCGAGCGGGCGACGTCGATCGCGACCCTCGTGTTGTTGAGCTTGCCCATCGAGATCTGGTGCGACTTCAGCTCTCCCCTGTCTTTGAGTCGGCCCAGGTGAAGCGCAAGCAGCATCCCCTTCTCAATCTCGAGCGCCATGTCGACGAGCTTCGCCTGGGTCAGCTGGAACGCGGCCAGCGGCTTGCCGAACTGGGTGCGCTGCAGCGAGTACTCCAGCGCCGCGCGGTAGCTGTCGCGGGCCGCGCCGATCACACCCCACGCGATCCCGTACCTGGCTTCGTTCAGGCAGGCGAACGGGCCGCCGAGCCCCTCGGCGCCGGGCAGGAGCGCATCACCGGGGACGCGCACGTCGGTCAGTTCGATGTCGCACTGGATGCTCGCCCGCATTGACAGCTTGGGGGTGATCGGCGTCGCGACGAAACCTTGTGTGTCGGTCGGCACGAGAAAGCCCCGGATGCCGTCATCCGTCTGGGCCCAAATCACGGCAACATGCGCGATGCTCGCCAGCCCGATCCACCGTTTTGCGCCGGTGAGCACCCAGTCGTCGCCGTCACGCCGGGCGAAGGTGGTCATGCTGCTCGGGTCGGAGCCGGAGCCGGGCTCCGTCAGAGCGAAGCATCCGATCACCTCGCCTTTTGCCATGCGCGGCAGCCACTCGGCTTTTTGCTGCTCGCTGCCGTGCTTGGCGATCGCGCTCATCGCGAGCGACCCCTGCACCGACACGAACGTGCGCAGCCCCGAGTCACCGGCCTCCAGTTCGGCCGCGGCAAGACCGTACTCAACCGCGGAACGGCCCGCGCATCCGTGCCCCTGAATATGCATCCCCAGCAGGCCGAGCTCGGCAAACCGCGGCACCAGCTCGACCGGGAACACCGCGTTCTCGTACCATTCGGCGATGCGCGGGCGAACCTCCTCGTCGACGAACGAGCGCACCGTGTCTCGCAGCGCGAGCTCCTCGGCCGTCAGCAGTGAATCAATCGACAGCAAGTCATAGGGGTCGGCCATTCCCTCACTCTACGAACCGCAGGCACGATAGTGATAGCGAACAGCCTCGGTAAGCTCTGGATATCCAGCAGAAGGGCCAACGATGGTCATCCCCGCGCGGCCCCTCGACGGGTTTCTCGTCGCCGACCTCACCCGGGTGCTCGCCGGCCCCACCGCCACCATGATGCTCGCCGACCTGGGCGCCCGCGTCATCAAGGTCGAGCGACCCGGCCTCGGCGACGACACCCGCCGCTTCGGGCCGCCGTGGGCCGGCTCCTCCAGCAGCTACTTCGAGAGCGCGAACCGCAGCAAGCAGTCGATCGCCCTCGACTTCTCTGACGAGACGGATGCGGCCCTGGCCCGCGAACTCACCGATCGGGCCGACATCGTGGTCGAGAACTACCGCACCGGCGCCCTCGCCCGGTTCGGGCTCGACGAGGCGAGCGTTCGCGCCCGCAACCCCAGCGTGATCTACGCCTCCATCACCGGCTTCGGCAGCGGCGACGGTGCTGGCGAACTCGGCTACGACTTCCTCCTGCAGGCGGTCGGCGGTCTCATGAGCGTCACCGGCCAGCCGGACGGCGAGCCGACCAAGGTTGGGGTCGCGATGATCGACCTGCTGGCCGCGAAAGACGCGGTGATGGGGATCCTTGCCGCCGTCATCCACCGGGCGCGCACCGGCGAGGGCCAGCACGTCGAGGTGAACCTCATGTCGAGCGCGGTCGCGTCGCTCGCGAATCAGGCATCGGCGTACCTGGCGACTGGCGAGGTGCCGCAGCGCATGGGAAACCGGCATCCGTCAATCGCCCCCTACGAGACTGTGCGCTGCAGCGACGGCTACCTCGCGCTCGCGGTCGGCAACGACAGGCAGTGGGCGGCCCTCGCTGCCCTGATCGGTGAGCCCGAGCTGGCCGACGACCCACAGTTCTCGACCAACTCGGCGCGGGTCGAAAACCACGCGGCGATGCTGGCCCGCCTCGAGGCCGGGCTCGCCTCCGCCGGCGTCGCGACCTGGACCGAGCGGATGCGCGGGGTCGGCATCCCCGCCGGCAAGGTCAACGACATCGGCGAGGCACTGGCGCTGGCCGAGCGACTCGGGCTCAGTCCGCGCATCGGGGTGGATGCGGGGCATCCGGATCAGATCCGGCATCCGGTGCGATACTCCGCCTTCGAGCCCACAACACCAACCGCGCCACCCGCGCTCGACCAGCACGGCGCCGAGTTGCGGGAGTGGCTGGCTGCACCCCCGAAACCGGCCTAGCTCTGGACAGACCCCGACCGACGCTCCTATCGTCGAAACACACCCGATCGTGAGGAACACCATGAGCTACGCCGTCGTCAACCCCGCGACCGGAGAATCCGTCGCCACCTACGCCACGATCTCGGATGCCGACCTGGCCGCCGCCGTCGATACCGCCGCCGCCGCCCACAGCGACTGGTCCCGCTCGTCAACGCCCGCCGAACGCGCGGCGCTGCTGCAGAAGGTCGCCGACCTGCACATTGAGCGTAGAGAGGCACTCGCCGACCTCATCGTGCGGGAGATGGGCAAGCCCATCGAGCAGGCCCTCGGCGAGGTCGACTTTGCCGCAGCGATCTACGAGTACTACGCCACCAACGGGCCCGAGTTCCTCAAGGACGAGCCGATCGAGCTGCTCGACGGCGACGGCTCCGCCTTCATCCGCCGCAACTCGCTGGGCGTGCTGCTGGGCATCATGCCGTGGAACTTCCCGTACTACCAGGTGGCGCGCTTCGCGGGCCCGAACCTGATGATCGGCAACACGATCATCCTCAAGCACGCGTCGCAGTGCCCCGAGTCGGCCGCAGCGATCCAGCAGATCTTCCAGGACGCCGGATTCCCCGAGGGTGCCTACGTCAACGTCTTCGCGGCATCGAGCCAGATGGAGCAGGTCATCGCAGACCCGCGCGTGCAGGGCGTCTCGCTCACCGGTTCCGAGGCGGCCGGTGCATCGGTTGCCGCGCTCGCCGGCAAGTATCTGACGAAGGTCGTGCTCGAGCTGGGCGGCTCCGATCCGTTCATCCTGCTGAGCACCGACGACATGGATGCCACGGTCGAGGCCGCGGTCGGCGCCCGTCTCGACAACAGCGGCCAGTCCTGCAACGGGGCGAAGCGCTTCATCGTGATCGACTCGCTCTATGAGGAGTTCCTGTCGAAGTTCACAGCGTCACTGACGGCCGAAGCCCCGAACGACCCCACCTTGGCCGACACCGTGCTGGGCCCGCTGTCGTCACTTGCCGCCGCGGAGGGGCTGCAGAGCCAGCTCGATCGGGCGGTGGAGCAGGGCGCGACCCTGGCTTCCGGCGGCACGCGTGACGGCGCGTTCTTCCCGGCGGCAGTGCTCACAGACGTAAAACCGGGAATGGATGCCTACCACGAGGAGTTCTTCGGCCCGGTGGCGGCGGTCTACCGGGTGAGCTCCGAGGAGGAGGCCATTACGCTCGCCAACGACACGCCGTTCGGCCTGGGCTCATACCTTTTCACCACCGACAAGGAGCAGGCGATGCGGGTGGCCGACCGCATCGACGCGGGCATGGTCTGGGTCAACATCGTGCTCGCCGACGGTGCCGAGCTGCCCTTCGGTGGCGTGAAGCGATCGGGCTCCGGGCGCGAGCTCGGCCGTCTCGGCGCCGAAGAGTTCGTCAACAAGAAGATGATCCGCATCGCCGGTTAGGGAACGGCTGGGGCCGCCCTGCGCGTCTTGATCCACCCGATCATGCCCCACGCGGCGACGATGAACCACACGGTGTTGAGGATCAGGAAGCCCCACTGCAAACCGCCCAGCGCGACAACCGCGAGGATCGCCGAGCCCGCGAGGTTGAGCAGCAATGCCGTAAGCGATCGCGGGGTGACCACTCCACGTTGAGTGAGCGTGAACGCGGCAAGAATGAGAAGGGCGCCGAGAATCTGCGCGAAGGTAGCCATGTCGTGAACGTTACAGCGCGAAAGCGCCGGCAGGGTTGTTCAGCAGGCGACCCACGTCTGCCAGGAATCTCGACCCCTGCTCGCCGTCGAGCACTCGGTGGTCGAACGACAGGCTGAGCGTCACCACGTCCCGCAGCGCCACCTTGCCGCGCCACTCCCACGGGCGTCGGGCGACAGCCCCGACCGCAAGGATGGCGGCTTCGCCGTTGTTGAGGATCGGCGTGCCGGCATCCACGCCGAAGACCCCCACGTTGGTGATGGTGAAGGTGCCACCGGTGAGGTCGGGCGGGCGAGTCTCGCCGGCCTTCGCGGTGCGGGCGAGCTGCGTGAGGGCGGAGGCGAGCCCCGCCAGGTCGAGGGTGTGCGCACCCTTCACCACCGGAACGAGCAGGCCGCGCGGCGTCGCCGCCGCGATCCCCAGATTGACGTGATCGAACCGGGTGATGCCCTGGTCGTCCCAGCGCGAATTCACCTGCGGCGAGCGCTGCATCGAACTGCAGACTGCTTTGGCGACCGCGGCAAGGAACGTCAGGCGCAGCTCGCGGAACGGCGCTGTCGAGCGCAACTCGTCGAGCAGCTCGACGGTGCGCGTGACATCCACTGTGAGAAAGACCGTGACGTGCGGGGCGGTGAAAGCACTGCGTGTCACAGCCTCAGCGGTGAGCTTGCGGATGCCCGCAACCGGCACCGTCGTGCCGTCGGGCGACTGTGCGTCAGGGGTCGGCGAGTGGTCCCCCGCCGCTGCCTCCACATCCGCGCGCGTGATCAGTCCGGCCTCGCCGCTGCCGTGCACGTTCGTGAGGTCGACTCCGAGCGACTCGGCGAGCTTGCGCACCGGCGGCGCGGCGCGGCGCTGCGGCACGGTGGCCGCCATGCTCGGCGACGGCTCCGCCGTCGGCAGGTTCCGGGCACGCCGCACGGGCTGGCCCGCCGCCTGCGGGGCAGCGCCATACCCGACGAGGTTAGGCGGGGCCTCCTCGGGGTCGGCCTCCGGTCCCGGGACGGGCTCCGGTGACGCGGGGGCGGCATCTGCGGCATCCACCTCGAACGAGACGATGGTGTTGCCGACCGCGACCGTGGTGCCCTCCGTCACGTGCAACCGGGCGATGCGCCCGGCGTAGGGCGAGGGCAGTTCGACCATGGCCTTCGCGGTCTCGACATCGGCGATGACCTGGTTGAGGGCGACCATGTCGCCCTCGGCGACATGCCATGCCACGATCTCTGACTCGGTCAGGCCCTCTCCGAGGTCGGGCAGCGCAAAATCCTTGACGGTCATGAGATCTCCAGGCCACTGAGCGAGTTGGGGCGGTCGAGCGCGCGGTCGAGACCGTCGAGCACCCGATCAAGGTCGGGAAGGTGGTACTTCTCGAGTTTCGCCGGAGGGAAGGGGATGTCGAAGCCGGTCACCCGCACCGGAGCGTGGTTAAGCGAGTAGAAGCACCGTTCTGTGATGCCGGCGGCGATCTCCGCGCCGAGCCCGCCGGACTCCGCAGCCTCGTGCACGATCACCACCCGCCCGGTCTTGCGCACCGAGTTGGCGACGGCCTCGAAATCGATGGGTGCGAGCGAGCGCAGGTCGATGACCTCGACCGACACGCCTTCCGTGCTCGCCACCTGCGCCGCCTCGACGGCAACCTGCACGAGCCCGCCGTAGCTGACGATCGTCACGTCACGCCCCTCAGACACCACGCGTGCGGTGTCCATGGCGTTCCGGCCCTGGCCACTGCTCTCAAGCTCCACGTCGCCCTTCACGTGATAGCGGCGTTTCGGTTCGAAGAACAGCACGGGGTCGTTGCTGGCGATTGCCTCCTGGATGACCGTGTACGCGTCCTGCGGATTCGACACGCTCACCACCCGCAGCCCCGAGGCGTGCATGAAGTAGGCCTCCGGGGAATCGGAGTGGTGTTCGGCCGCACCAATGCCGCCGCCGAACGGCACCCGGATGGTGATCGGCATCGTCACCGCGCCGGCGGTGCGCGCGTGCATGCGGGCGACCTGACTGACGATCTGGTCGAAGGCCGGGTAGATGAAACCGTCGAACTGGATCTCGCAGACCGGCCGGAAGCCGGCGTAGGCGAGCCCCACGGCGGTGCCGAGGATGGCGGATTCGGCCAGCGGGGTGTCCATCACCCGACGCTCGCCGAACGAATCCTGCAGCCCCTCGGTGATGCGATAGACACCGCCGAGTTTTCCGATGTCTTCACCCATCAGGATGACGCGGTCGTCATCCGTCATCGCCTGGCGCAGTCCCGCGTTGATCGCCTTGCTGAGCGTCATCACCTGGGAAGTCATGACTGCACCGCCGGTCGGGTCGGGGCGGTCTCGAACATGGCGAGGTACCGCGCGTAGTGGTCGCGTTGCCGGTCAAGACCGCGGTGCGGCTCACTGTAGACGTGCTCGAAGAGGCTCAGCGGCTCGGGATCGGGCAGGGCGAGGCATCCGGCGCGCAGTTCTGCCGCAACCCGGTCGGCGGTCTCGTCGATCGTTCCGGCCACCTCGTCGGTGAGAGCCCCCGTGCTGCGAAGGTACGCGCCGAGACGCGCGATCGGGTCGCGCTGTGCCCACTCGGCTAGCTCGGCCGGCTCGCGGTAACGA
Organism: Salinibacterium sp. G-O1; assembly: GCF_030063305.1. GTDB lineage: Bacteria > Actinomycetota > Actinomycetes > Actinomycetales > Microbacteriaceae > Rhodoglobus. The sequence goes on along the minus strand of NZ_JASISV010000001.1, from coordinate 279,357 downwards.
GTGGGGTCGTCTGCGGTGGTGTGCGGCCCCATCCGGTAGGTGACCGCCTCGATGAACGTCGGGCCGTCACCGCGGCGCGCCCGCTCCAGTGCCTCGCGGGTGACAGCGAGCACGGCCAGCACGTCGTTGCCGTCGACCCGCACCCCGGGCATCCCGAAGCCGGCAGCCCGGTTCACCAGCTGCTCCTTGCTCTGCAGGCCCACAGGCTCAGAGATGGCCCAGTGATTGTTCTGGCAGAAGAACACGACGGGAGCCTTGAAGGTGGATGCGAAGACCATCGCCTCACTGACGTCGCCCTCGCTCGTGGCGCCGTCGCCGAAGTAGGTGACCGACACGACATCCGACCGGTCGTTCTGCATGCCGAGCGCGTAGCCGGTGGCATGCAGGGTCTGTGCGCCGATGATGATTTGCGGGGTTGCCATACCGAAGTCGTATGGGTTCCAGCCGGACTGGGACGTGCCCCGCCAGACTTTGAGCAGATCGACTGCGGGAATTCCGCGGCAGTAGGCGACGCCGTTCTCGCGATAGCTCGCGAAGACGAAGTCTTTGTCTTCGAGCGCACGGGCGGATCCGACCTGGGCGGCCTCCTGACCGAGCAGCGGCGGCCAGAGGGCCAGCTGGCCCTGGCGTTGCAGGGCTGTCGCTTCGACATCGATGCGCCGCACAACGACCATGTCCTCGTAGCGGGCGACCAGTTGCGCGTCGTCAATATCGGTGACCCACGCCTCGAAGAGGGAGGTGGATGGGCGCGAACCGTCGGCCGTGATGAGTTGCACGAACTCCGCGGCATCGTCCGGCATCGCGGCCGATGGTGATGTGGTGACTTCTTGCTGAGGCATGGGGCCCTCATCCGTTTCAATCCGCACGGCGTTGTCCAGATTGTCTTTCAATGCTAAGAACCGCGGGTCAGATAGCGCAATACCTCGCACTGTGACTGAGCATTATGACAACTCAGGCCTCTGGACTGGCGGAGGGAAGAGGGCTAACGTTGCGCATTATGCGTACCCTCGATTCGACCGATCTGCGGCTGCTGCTCGCCCTCACCGCCAGCCCGCGAGCGACGACCGTCGCGCTCGCCGAGCAGCTGAAGCTGAGCCGCAATACCGTGCAGGCGCGACTGGCCAGCCTCGAGGCATCCGGCGCCTTTCTCTCGTTCGAGCGATGCATCGACCAGGCCGCCCTGGGGTACCCGCTCACCGCCTTCACGACCATTCACGCTCACCAGCAGCAACTCGCCACGATCACCCACGCGCTGCTTGAGATCCCGCAGGTCGTCCAGGCGCACGGGCTGAGCGGCCCGTCAGACATCATGGCGAAGATCGTCTGCCGCTCGGCCGAGGAGCTGTTCGAGGTCAACGCCCAGCTGCTGGCGATCCCCGGAGTGGAACGCACCGAAACGGCGCTGGCGATCAGCGAACTCGTGCCCTACAGAATCGCGCCCCTCATCCGCGAGGCTGCTCGCGAACTATAGCGGCGAAGCCCTCTCGCCGACCGGGCCCGCTCTAGTGTCGTCGCGCGGCGATGATGTGGCGTGCCTGTCGCAGCAGCGGCTCGTCAATCATCGAGCCCGCGAAGGCGAAGACGCCGGGAGTTGCGGCGGCCTGAGCAAGCACGGCTGTCGCCCACTGCACCGACTCCTCTGAGGGCGCGAAGGCGGCCCGGATCACGGCGACCTGGGACGGGTGGATGCACATCGAGCCGGCGAAACCGGAGCCGGAAGCATCCTCGGCCTCGGAGCGCAGCCCTGCCACGTCGGCGATGTCGAGGTGCACAGTGTCGAACGCGGGTTTGCCTGCACTCGCCGCCGCGATCAGCACCCGGGATCGGGCGTACCGCGCGACCTCACGGTAGCCGCCGTCGGCCGCCCGACTGGAGCTGCCCCCAAGTGCGGCGACGAGGTCTTCCGCACCCCAGGTCAGGGCGACGACGGAGGGATGCTCGGCCAGCGCCTCGGCATTGCGCACCCCCAGCGGGCTCTCGCACAGCGCGATCACGTCGAAGCCGTCAAGGGCGGCGAGATCGTCCTTCCTCTCTGCCTTGGGGAGCATGACCATCGTGTAGTCGGTGCGACGCAGGGCGGCCAGATCGGCGTCGAAGTGCGCGCTGGTGGCGGGATTGACCCGCACAATCGTGGTCGCTGGGTCGAGGGCAGACGCTGCCAACGCCTCGCGTGCGCTGGCCTTGTTGTCGGGGCCGACGGCATCCTCAAGATCGATGATCACCGCGTCGCCCGCGGCGGCCGCCTTCCCGTAGCGGTCTGGGCGGTCGGCAGGGCAGAACAGCAGCGCCGGGCCGAGGTTCACGCGGCATCCTCCGCCGGACGGCACAACATGAGCACCGAGCGCACGGCCTTGGCCACGATGTCGCCGCGTTGGTTGTGCGCGAGGTGCTCCAGCTGCACGATGCCCTGGCCGGGGCGGCTGCTCGACAGTCGCTTCGACAGCAGCCGGGTCTCGCTCGTCATGGTGTCACCGGCCCGCATGGGGTGCGGAAAAGCGATGTCGGTGAAGCCGAGATTCGCCACGATCGTGCCCTGGGTGAGCTGTGCCACAGAGGCACCGACCATCGTCGACAGCGTGAACATGCTGTTGATGAGGCGCTCGCCGAACTCGGTGTGGCTCGACCATTCCGCATCGAGGTGCAGCGACTGGGTGTTCATCGTGAGGGTGGTGAAGAGCACGTTGTCGGTCTCGGTGACCGTGCGGCCGGGGCTGTGCACGTATACGACGCCATCCTCGAACTCCTCGAAATACAGCCCACGCTGCACGATGCGCTTCTCGGTCATGGTGTGCCATCCTCATCGTCGGCCGGGTCTGACTCTTGCTCTGCCTCGATGGTCGCCACGACCTCGTTGGCGGCGACCTGTGCACCCAGTTCTACTCCCAGTGCCACAGTTCCCGCGTGCGGGGCGCGCAGCACGTGCTCCATCTTCATTGCCTCGATGCTCAGCACCGGGTCGCCTTCGTCGACTCTCTGACCGTCGCTGACGAAGACGGCGACCACGGCCCCCGGCATCGGGGAGCGCAGCGTCGGGGACTCCACAGACCCGTGCGCGGCGGCACGCACCAGACCGGTGTCGGTCAGCGACCAGACGGCGCCGCCCTGCTCGAGGTGAAGCACGTCGCCGTCCCGTGCGAAACGGAACGTCGTCACCACCCCGTCGAGACGAACACGGGCGACGGCGATGCCCTGGCTCGAATCCAGCGTGACCGAGGCGGGCAGTGGCGAGCCCGCGTCAACGGTGATGGATGCCGCGGACGGGGTGCCCGTGACACGCACGACGAGCGGCTCGGCGTCGGCGGCCGCCAGGCGATACACGGCGGCCGCGGCATCCCCGAGCCGCCAACCGGCGGGCTGCTGCCACGCGGCTGGGCCGGCCTGCGCGAAGCTGAGCGCGTGCAGCACGAGCGCCCCCGCGGCTGCGATGGTGGCATCCACCGGCCTGAAGGCAAGGCCGTCAAGTCGGCGCGCGATGAGCTCGGTGTCGAGGTCACCCGCGATGACATCGGGGTCGTCGATCAGCAGCTGCAGAAACTCGACGTTGGTGGTGACGCCCAGCGTCACGGTGTCGGCGAGCGCCCGCCGAAGGCGTCGCAGGGCGGCGCCCCGGCTGGGTGCCCACGCGATGACCTTCGCGAGCATCGGATCGTAGTCGGATGCCACGGCCGGCCCGTCGACAAGCGCACTGTCGACGCGGATACCCTCGCCCTCGGGCTGCTGCAGCGCCAGCACGTGACCGCCCGTCGGCAGGAAGCCGTGCTGCGGATCCTCGGCGTACACTCGGGCCTCGATCGCGTGACCGGTGAGGCGCACCGCCGACTGGTCGAAGTCGAGACGCTCCCCGGCCGCGATGCGCAACTGCCACTCGACCAGGTCGATGCCGGTCACCATCTCGGTGACGGGATGCTCCACCTGCAGTCGTGTGTTCATCTCCATGAAAAAGAACTCGTCAGGAGCGTCGGCGGAGACGATGAACTCGACAGTGCCCGCGCCGAGGTAGCCCACGCTCAGGGCGGTGTCGACGGCGGCCTGCCCGATCCGTTGGCGCGTCTCGTCGTCGAGCAGCGGTGACGGCGCCTCCTCGATGACCTTCTGGTGGCGGCGTTGCAGCGAGCATTCGCGCTCGCCCAGATGCACGGTAGTGCCATCCGCGTCGGCGAGAACTTGCACCTCGATGTGGCGGGGGCGGGAGATGAAGCGTTCGATGAAGAGGGAGTCGTCCCCGAACGACGACGCAGCTTCGCGGCGCGCGGCGGCCACCGCCTGAGGCAGCGCGGAGGCCTCCTCGACCAGGTGCATGCCCTTACCGCCGCCACCCGCAGACGGTTTGATGAGCACGGGGAATCCGATGCCCGGCGCTGCGTCGATGAGCTGCTGATCGGTCATTCCGGGCTCGGCGACGCCCGGCACCACCGGAACGCCTCGCTTCGTGACCTGCGCCTTCGCGCTGATCTTGTCGCCCATCACCGTCAGCGCCTCGACGCTCGGGCCGATGAACACGATGCCCGCCGCGGAACACGCCTGGGCGAAGGCCGCATTCTCAGCGAGGAACCCGTAGCCGGGATGGATCGCCTGGGCGCCGTGGTCGAGCGCGGCCCGCACGATCTTGTCGATGTGGAGGTAGCTGTCGGCGGCGGCCGCGGCACCGAGCCGCACGGCTACATCCGCCATCTGCACGTGCCGGGCGCCGGCATCCGCATCGCTGAAGACGGCGACGGAGCGGATGCCCAGCGCGCGCAGGGTGTCGATCACGCGGCAGGCGATCTCGCCGCGGTTGGCAATGAGAACTGTCTCGAACATGCCCGTCACATCCTGAAGACGCCATAGGAGACGTCCTCCATCGGGGCGCGCGAGCAGACCTCGAGCGCCAGGCTCACGACCGTGCGGGTGTCGGCCGGGTCGATGATGCCGTCATCCCACAGCCGGGCCGTGGCGTGATACGGATTGCCCTCGCGCTCGTACTGGTCGAGCACCGGGGCCTTGAACGCCGTCTCGTCGGACTCAGACCATGTCTCGCCGGCATCCTCAAGCTGCGCGCGTCGCACCGTCGCCAGTACGGAGGCGGCCTGCGGTCCGCCCATCACCGAGATGCGGCTGGCCGGCCACGACCAGAGGAAGCGCGGCGAGTAGGCACGCCCGCTCATGGAGTAGTTGCCCGCTCCGAACGACCCGCCCACGATCACGGTGAGTTTGGGCACGCGTGCACACGCGACGGCGTTGACCATCTTGGCGCCGTGCTTGGCGATGCCGCCCATCTCGTATTCCTTGCCGACCATGAATCCGGTGATGTTCTGCAGGAAGAGCAGCGGGATCTTCCGTTTGTCGCACAGCTCTATGAAGTGCGCGCCCTTGAGCGCCGACTCGGAGAACAGCACCCCGTTGTTGGCGATGATGCCCACCGGATGCCCGTCGATTTTCGCGAAACCCGTCACCAGGGTCGCGCCGAAGTCGTGCTTGAATTCGTGGAACTCGCTGCCGTCGACGATGCGGGCGATGATCTCGCGGGCGTCATAGGGCACGGTCAACTCGGTCGGGACGACGCCGTACAACTGTCCGGGGTCGACCACTGGATCCGCGGGCGCCGAGACTGCCCACGCTCGCTCCCGTGCCGGGGGCAGCTGGGCGACGATGTCTCGCACGATCTGCAGTGCATGCTCATCGTTGTCGGCGAGGTGGTCGGCGACGCCCGAGTGCCTGGTGTGGGTGACCCCGCCACCGAGATCCTCGGCCGTGACGACCTCGCCCGTGGCCGCCCGCACGAGCGGCGGACCGCCCAGGAAGATGGTGCCCTGATTGCGCACGATGATGGTTTCGTCGCTCATCGCGGGCACGTATGCGCCGCCCGCTGTGCTCGATCCCAGGACCGCCGCGATCTGGGCGATCCCCCGCGACGACATGCGCGCCTGGTTGTAGAAGATGCGCCCGAAATGATCCCGATCGGGGAAGACCTCGTCCTGCAGGGGCAGGAACGCGCCACCTGAATCGACGAGGTAGACGCACGGCAGCTCATTTTCGGCCGCGATCTCCTGGGCCCTCAGATGCTTCTTCACCGTCATCGGAAAGTAGGTGCCGCCCTTGACCGTCGCGTCGTTGCAGACGATCATCACCGGTCGTGAATGGATGAAGCCGATGCCCGCGATGACGCCAGCGCCGGGCGCATCGTCGTTGTACATGCCGTCCGCGGCCAACGGCGCGATCTCGAGGAAGGCGCTTCCGCGGTCGAGCAGCACATCGATGCGATCGCGCGGCAGGAGTTTGCCGCGCGAGACGTGCCGTTCACGGGCCGCGGCCGTGCCGCCGAGCGCTGTCGAGGCGAGTTTCGCCCGAAGCTCTGCGACCGCCGCACGCTGTGCGGCATCGTTGCCCTGGAACTCCGCACTGGCGGGTCGCGCCTGACTCGAGAGGGGCTGCATGATCATCCATTTCGGTTAGTGATCGCTAACAAAAATAGGTTAGCGATCCCTAACTGAAATGTCCATCAATGGCTATGGTTGTTCTGTGGCAGAGACCTGGCGGGCTGAAGCGAAGGCGCATCGACGCGAGCGCTACCTGAGCGCAGCCGGCCATTTGTTCGCCCAACGGGGTTATCACGCGGTGTCTATCGACGACCTCGGCGCGGCGGTCGGGGTGAGCGGTCCGGCGCTGTATCGGCACTTCCAGAGCAAGGAGGCGATGCTCATCGAGCTTCTCGTCGGGGCGAGCGAACGGCTTCTCGCCGGGTTCGAGGCCACCATCGCCGAGGGCCGCGACGACCTGGCCACCTTCGTAGACCTGATCGCGTTCCACGCCGACTTCGCCGTCAAAGAGCGCGACATCATCCGCATCCAGGATCGCGAACTGGCCAACCTTCCCCCCGAAGCAAACCAACAGGTGCGACGACTCCAGCGCACCTATCTCGAGGGATGGCAGCAGATCGCCGGCCGGTTGCGGCCCGAGCTGTCTGACGCCGACCTCGCGGTGCGCATGCACGCCATCTTCGGCATCCTCAACTCCACGCCATACAGCGCGGATCAGGATGCCGCGACAAACGTGCGGGCCGTGCTCACCGACGCCGCGCTCGGCGCGATCTTCGGTCACGCCTCCCTCCACGCCAAACAGAGCTAGTCACAACGCGCCACAGACAGGAACCACCATGGTCGAATACCTCGCCACCGGCAATCTGCCCGACGAGTACAAAGAGCTCGCCGATACCGTCGCGGACTTCGCGCGAACCGTCGTGGCTCCGGTCTCCGCTGAGCACGACGCGCAGCACAGCTTCCCTTATGAGGTCGTCGCCCAGATGGGCGAGATGGGCCTGTTCGGGCTGCCCTTCCCGGAAGAGTATGGAGGAATGGGTGGCGACTACTTCGCACTGTGTCTCGCTCTCGAGGAACTCGCCAAGGTTGACCAAAGCGTCGCCATCACGCTGGAGGCCGGGGTATCTCTCGGCGCCATGCCGGTGTTTCGCTTCGGCAGCGACGAGCAAAAACATCAGTGGTTGCCGCGGCTCGTCAGTGGCGAGAACCTGGCCGCCTTTGGACTCACCGAATCAGGTGCCGGCAGCGACGCGGGTGGCACCAGAACGCGCGCTGTTCTGGATGGCGACCACTGGGTCATCAACGGATCGAAGCAGTTCATCACCAACTCCGGCACCGACATCACGTCGCTGGTGACCGTCACCGCCGTGACCGGGACGGCGGCCAACGGTGCCAAGGAGATCTCGACCATCCTCGTGCCGACGCCCACGCCGGGGTTCACGGCTGAGCCCGCCTACAACAAGGTCGGGTGGAACGCCTCAGACACCCACCCGCTGACGATGGTCGATGTGCGGGTTCCCGAGGAGAATCTGCTCGGCCAGCGCGGCCGTGGCTACGCCAATTTCCTGCAGATCCTCGATGAGGGGCGCATCGCCATCGCCGCACTCAGCGTCGGCGCGGCACAAGGCTGCGTTGACGAGAGCGTGAAGTACGCGAAGGAACGCGAGACCTTCGGCCAGCCGATCGGCAAGAACCAGGGCATCGCGTTCAAGATCGCCCGGATGCAGGCCAGGGCCCATGTCGCACGCACCGCGTACTACGACGCCGCCGCCCTCATGCTCGCCGGCAAGCCCTTCAAGACCGAGGCATCCATCGCCAAGCTCGTGGCATCGGAAGCCGCAATGGACAACGCGCGCGACGCGACCCAGATCCACGGCGGCTACGGCTTCATGAACGACTACGTCGTCGCCCGGCACTACCGCGACAGCAAGATCCTGGAGATCGGCGAGGGCACCACGGAGGTGCAGCTCATGCTGATCGCCCGTTCGTTCGGGCTCTGACCGGGGCTACTGCAGCGCCATGACCGTCGCGAGAGAGCGTGCCGTCTCGTGCAGGTGGGGCACGTACTCCTCGAGTCGCTCAACAGACGCGCGGTAGGCCGGGGCTGCGGTGGCCAACGCCGCCACCACCTCGCCGTGCACGAAGACGGGAACCGCAATCGCGCGGATGCCGAGCTCGTGCTCCTCGTCGGCAATCGCGTAGCCGAGCCGACGTACCTTCTCGATCTCGACGCGGAATGCCGCGCGGTCAGTGATGGAGTTGGGGCTGCAGGCGTCGAGGGAAATTGAGGCGAGCAACTGCTCCCTCACGCTGTCGACCGCGAAGGCGGTGAGAACTTTGCCCACGGCGGTGCAGTGCAGGGGTCCGTGCCTACCGGGTTCACCGTTGACGCTGACCTGCTGGGGGCCCGCGATTGTCTGAACGTACAACTGACGATCGTTGTCGCGCACGGTGAGCAGGGATGCTTCCTTCGTTATCGCAGACAGCTCCTCGAGAATGGGACGCGTCATTCCGGCAAAGCCGTACGCCACAGACACGCTCTGCGCGAGTTCGAAGATGCGGATGCCGACAGCATACTGACGCGTCGTCTGTTCGAACTTGGCGAACCCCTCGCGCACCAGGATGCCGAGAAGCCGGTGAGCGGTGCTGAGCGGAAAGCCGGACTCACGGGCGAGCGCTGACGCCACAGCGCCGTGGGGATGCTCGCCCAGCAGTGTCAGCAGGGACAGAGCCTTGCCCACCATGTCTTGCGTGCGGCCGGCTCCATTGTCGGTTGCGTCGGTCATCATCCTTCACTTCGTCGTCGAGGGTGCTGCATCGGAACATCCGGAAATTGGTGGTGGACACAACGTACCCTTGCACTGCTATGCTCTCACACAGCAAGAACTGCTCCCATCATATGGGAACATCCCGCAGATACCAATGAAGCTACCTCTGGAGATTTACACATGCGCAAGTTCAATCTGAAACTCGCCCTCATCCCGGCCCTCGCCGTCGCGCTCCTGCTCACCGGGTGCACATCACCCACCGGCGCCTCAGCGGGTGCGAGCTCGCAGAGCCAGCTCGACAAGGTCATCAAGTCCGGCACGCTTCGCGTTGCCGTTCTCCCGGACTACCCGCCGTGGAGCGTGCAGACGCCATCGGGCGAGTTCGAGGGATACGACATCGACATCGCCACCAAGCTCGCTGAAGCCCTCGGTGTTGAGCTCGAACTGGTCGCGACAGACGGAACCGGGCGCCTGCCCCTGCTGAAGGCCGACCGCGTCGACGTGAACATCTCGGAGTGGACCGCCACGGACGAGCGCGCGAAGGAAGCCGGATTCACCATTCCTTACGTTGCGCACGGAGCGCGCGTTCTGTTCCGCGTTGAGAACCCGGTCAACGGTTACGAAGACCTCGCCGGCAAGTCCGTCTCGGTCGCCCGCGGCAGCACCAACGACAGCATCATGACGAAGTACTTCCCCGACACCAATGTCGAGCGTTTCGAGACAATCGCCGACGCGGCGGCGGCGCTGCTCGCCGGCAAGGTTGACGCTCTCGTCGAGGGTGCCTCCACTGTGAGCAACATGGCTGCGGAGAACGACAAGCTCGCCGTCGTCGACGGCGATGAGTTGAACCCCTCCCTCGTGTCGATGGGCGTGCTGCCCGCCGACCAGGTGTGGCTGAACTACCTCAACAACTTCATCCGCAACCTCAACGCCTCCGGCGCAAACGCCGAGATCTACCAGAAGTGGAGCGACGGCGAACTTCCCGCCATCGTGGGCTAGCCCTGATCGACCCGGCGGCGGTCAATCGGCCGCCGCCGGGCACCACCCCCTGCTGACATGGTGAACGAGAAAGGCCATGCATGACCCTCTACTTCGGAGACATCTTTCCGTATCTCCCCATCATGCTCGAGGCACTGTGGGTGAGCATCTACGTCACGGCGCTGAGCTTCGTCGTAGGCAGCTTCCTCGGACTGTTCATCTACCTGGCACGCGCCAGCAGGTTCCGCGCCCTGCGCTGGTTCGGCCGCGGCTACGTCGAGGTCATCCGCAACACCCCGTTGCTGGTGCAGCTGTATCTGATCTACTTCGGCCTCGGCCAAGTGGGCATCAACTTCAACCCGCTGTGGTCGGTGCTGATCGGTATGAGCCTCAATAACGCCGCATACACCGCGGAAATCTTCCGAGCCGGCATCAACGCCGTGCCGAACGGGCTCCGTGAAGCGGGTCGTGCGCTCGGGATGCGCTACGACCAGACCTTCCGGCACGTCGTGCTCATGCCCGGCATCCGGAATGTGCTGCCAGCCCTCACCAACCAATTCATCATCCTGTTCCTGTTCTCGTCGATCGGGTCGGTCATCTCGCTCGATGAGCTGACGGCCGTGCTCGAGAACCTGAACTCCCAGACGCTGCGCACCTTCGAGATCTTCACTATCGGCGCGCTGTTGTACTTCCTCACCTCGGCTGCGATCGCCTACGGCGCCCGCGCCATCGAGAAGGTGGCATTCAAATGGTAAGGACCATGAACTTCGACTTCATCGAATACCTCCCGCCGCTGCTGGTCGGGGCCGGGCTGACGATTGTGATCTGCACGGCATCCGGAATTCTCGGCAGCATCCTCGGCATCGTGTTCGGCACCGCGAAGGCGTCGCCGAGCCGGATCGCCCGCTGGGTCAGCTCGCTCTACGTGAACTTCATCCGCGGTGTGCCGATCCTCATCATCCTGCTGTTCACCTACTTCGCGCTGCCCCTGATCGTTCCGTCGCTCACGCTCGATCGTGGCGCCACCGCCGTGGTCGCACTCTCGATCTATTCGGGCGCGTACATGGCAGAGATCATGCGCGGCGGCATCCAGGCGGTGCCGAAGGGTCAGTCCGAGGCGGCAACGGCCCTGGGCCTGAACTACTTCACGTCGCTGATCTGGGTGGTAATGCCACAAGCGCTCAAGATGGCCGTGCCCCCGGGAATCGGCTTCCTCATCGCGCTGGTGAAGGCGTCTTCTCTCGTCTCGGTGATCGGCTTCGTCGATCTCACCCGAGCCGGCCGCATCGTGACGACCATCAACCAGGAGCCGCTGACGACATTCCTCGTCGTAGCGCTGCTCTACTTCATCATCTCGTTCCCCATCTCCCTTTTCGGGTCATGGGCAGAACGGAAACTCGCATGAACACCATCCCCCTGTCGATCCACGCAAACGGAGTCATCGCATGATCATTTCAGTTGAAGGACTGCACAAGAAGTACGGCCAGCTCGAGGTTCTTAAGGGCATCGACTGCACCGTGACCCAGAGCGAGGTGCTGTGCATCATCGGCCCATCCGGGTCGGGGAAGAGCACGTTCCTGCGCTGCCTGAACTTCCTCGAGACGTTCAACGTCGGCACAGTCACCATCTGCGGCCACGACCTCACGAAGTCGAAAACCAACCTGAACCTCGTGCGCCGCGACGTCGGCATGGTGTTCCAGTCGTTCAACGTCTTCCCTCACAAGACCGTGATCGAAAACATCATGCTCGCGCCAATGAAGGTGACGAAAGTGAGCAAGGCGGAGGCGCGCACGCGTGGCATGGCGCTGCTCGAGAAAGTCGGCCTGACCGACAAGGCCGACGTATACCCGCGCACACTCTCGGGCGGTCAAATGCAGCGAGTCGCGATCGCCAGGGCGCTCGCCATGGAGCCCAAGGTCATGCTCTTCGACGAGCCCACCTCGGCGCTTGACCCCGAAACTGTGGGCGAGGTTCTTGGCGTGATGAAGAAACTCGCCGAAGAGGGGATGACGATGGTGGTTGTCACCCACGAGATGGGTTTCGCACGCGAGGTGTCAGACCGAGTGATGTTCATGGATGGCGGAGTCGTCGTTGAGGAAGGCACACCCGCCGAGCTGTTCGGGGCGCCGCAACACGAGCGCACCAAGGCATTCCTCAGCAAGATGATCTGATGTCTGCGGCAACACCCGAGCGACTGCGCGTCGCGATGGCGACCCCGTTGGGCAAGCCTCAGTGTGATCGACTGCTGCAGCTGGAACCACGGATCGACCTGCTGTGGGATCCCTCACTCATGCCCGCCATGCGGCACGCGACTGACTACCGCGGAGACCCGGACTTTGCCCGGACGCCTGCCCAGACGACGGCGTTCGAGCGGCTGCTCGACTCCGCTGATGCCCTGTTCGGCATCCCCGATCTGAGCCCCGACGCCCTTCGGCGCGCGGTGCGGGCGAATCCGCGGCTGAGGTGGGTTCAGACAATGGCGGCCGGTGGTGGCGCGCAAGTGAGAGTGGCCGGTCTCGATGCCCACGAGCTCGAACGTGTCGTCTTCACGACGTCGGCGGGTGTGCATGGCGGCCCGCTCTCGGAATTCGCCCTGCTGGGGTTGCTCGCCGGAGCCAAGAACCTGCCCCGGCTGCGCTCCCAGCAGGCGGAACACGCCTGGGCGGGCTGGGAAATGAACCAGCTCAGCCAACAGACGATCGTGGTGATCGGCCTCGGCGGCATCGGCAGCGCGCTCGTGCGTCTGGTGAAGGCCCTCGGATGCCGCGTGATCGGCACCAGCCGTACCGGCCTGCCCGTGGACGGGGTGGATGAGCTTGTGCATCCCGACGAACTGGACAGCGTCGTCGCGCGTGCGGACGCCGTCGTTGTGACCCTGCCCGGCACGGATGCGACGGCCGGCCTGATCGGCGAAGGCTTCTTCGCCGCCCTCAAACCGGGAGCGACCTTCGTCAATGTCGGGCGTGGTTCTGTGGTTGACGAGACGGCGCTGACGGCCGCGCTGCGCTCGGGACGCGTCGGATTCGCGGCTCTGGACGTGTTCGAGCGGGAACCACTCGAGACGGCAAGTGCCCTCTGGGACATGCCCAACGTCCTGATCAGCCCCCACACCGCTGCCGCCTCAGGCAACGAACCAGACCTCATCATCGACCTGTTCGCGCACAACGCGGCCAGCCTTCTCGATGGCCGACCTCTCAAGAATGTGGTGAACACCGTTGAGTTCTATTGATCGCGTCGCCAGAATCGCGACGCGAAGCGGCCCCGTCGCCGTCGCCTTCTCCGACGGCGAATGGGCAGGCATCCACGATCCTTATGCGGATCGACTGACCCTGACCGGTGAGCGATTCGGCATGGATGTCGAGTTTCTCGCGCCATGTGAACCGCGGGTGATCCTCGGGATGGCGCACAACGGCCCGGGAGATCGTCATCTTCCTCCCCAGGCATTCACCAAATCAGCGCGCACCGCAGTGGGGCCGGGAGAAGCAATCCTTCTCGACAGTGCAGCCGGGATAGTAAACGCGGAGGGTGAACTCGCGGTCGTCATGCGTCGCTCATCCCGGCACCTCGCCGCCGACGATGTCGCGGAGGCAATCCTCGGCTTCACCGTCGCGAACGACGTGACGGCGATCGAGCAGGTGAGTCTCGACAGCATGATGACCCAGGCCAAGAACGGTGACGGATTCACACCGCTGGGGCCATGGATCCACCGCGGCCTCGACCCCCACGATGTGGCCATCGACGTCATCGTCAATGGCGAGCGTCGCGTGAGCGGCTCGACATCAGACCTGAGCTACGGAGTCGTCGAGCTGATCGTGTACCTGACCTCGATCATGACCCTCGGGCCCGGAGACGTGGTGCTCACCGGGGCGCCAGGCACGATGACGCCCATCAGCGACGGCGATGAGGTTTCGATCGCGCTGGATGGCCTGGGAGTACTGACCAATCCTGTTGCGAGCTTACGAAAGGATCCGATGGCGATGCATGAGGCAAAGGTGGCTCTGCGATGACGTTCCTGAAACTTCGGCCTGTCGCTGAGTGTGAGTTCGATGCTGTCTCGTTGGGCGAAGTGATGCTTCGCCTTGACCCGGGCGAGGGGCGCATCCGCACCGCGCGCAGCTTCACCGTTTGGGAGGGCGGCGGCGAATACAACGTCAGCCGCGCGCTGTCCCGCACCTTCGGGCTGCGCACCTCGGTCGCCACCTCGCTCGTCGACAACGAGGTCGGACGACTCGTCGAAAGCCTGATCCTTTCGGGCGGTGTCGACACGTCCCTGATCCTGTGGCGGCCGTTTGACGGGATCGGGCGCGCGGCCAGGAACGCACTGAACTTCACCGAGCGTGGTTTCGGCATTCGCGGTGCCATCGGAGTCTCCGATCGCGGGCACAGTGCGGCATCCCTGCTCGCTCCCGCCGAAATCGACTGGAATCATCTCTTCGGAACGCGCGGAGTGCGCTGGTTTCACGTGGGAGGCGTCTTCGCCGGACTGTCTGACTCCGCGCTCGAGACAACGCTTGCCGCCGCGACCGCCGCCAGGGCCAACGGCACCGCGGTATCGGTCGATCTGAATTTCAGGCCCAGCCTCTGGTCCGGCGCCGATGGTGCCCAGCGCTCACGAGAGGTATTCACGAGACTCGCCGAGGTCGCGGACGTGCTCGTGGGCGGCGCGACCGACTTCGTGGTCAGACTCGGCGTGAGCGCGAAGGCGACGGATGACGGGCAGTCGATTCCCGTCAGCGAACTCGCTGCTGAAGTGCTCGACAAGTTTCCGCAGCTGTCGTTGGTGGCCGCTACTCAGCGTGTGGTGCATTCCGCGTCAGTCAATGACTGGAGCGTCGTTGCGCGCACCCGCGGCGGGGGTGCGCTGGCGTCGACCCGCTACGACAACCTGAACATCATGGATCGGGTCGGGGGAGGCGACGGGTTCCTGGCCGGACTGGTCTACGGGCTTCTCGACGGGCGCAGCGCCTCGGAATCCCTGGAGATCGGAGCAGCACACGGTGCTCTCGCGATGACCACACCGGGCGACAACTCGATGGCGAGTCTCCGTGAGGTCCTGACCCTCGTCGATGGAGGATCGGCACACGTGAGCCGCTGAGCCACCGAGCCACAAGCCACAAATTGTCTCAACCATGCGACGCCGCGCGCCTCTACACTCGTGGCAAGGAGTGAATCGCATGAGCCAATACGCCACCTCAGCTGACGGAACCCGCATCGCCTTCGATCGTCTGGGCGATGGCCCCGCGGTCATCATGGTCGCCGCCGCAATGCAGTTCCGTGCCTTCGATCCGGCCACGGTCGCGCTGTCGGCAGCGCTGGCCGATGAAGGCTTTACCGTTATCAACTACGACCGCCGCGGTCGCGGCGAGAGCCCAGCGACATCGCTCGGGCTCAGTCGGGATCTCGACGACATCCGCGCCTTGATCGACGTTGCTGGCGGGAGCGCCGCACTGTTCGGCAGTTCCTCCGGCGCGGCCATCGCACTGGCTGCGGCATCCGCCGGGCTGCCCGCCACGAAGCTTGCGCTGTGGGAAGCGCCCCTGTCGCGAGCCGGTGGGGCCGAGTTCCTCGCCGGGTTGCGGGTGCGGATCGCCGCAGGCGACGGCGACGCGACCCAGGCCTACTTCATGAAAGACATGCCGCCCCAGTGGCTCGAGGGCGCCAAAAATAGCCCGGCCTGGCCCGTCATGACGGCCATGTCAGCGAGCCTCGAGGGTGACGCCGAGGCACTCGCCTGGGCCCAGTCGGCACCTCCCGCCGAACTCTTCTCACGGATCTCGCAGCCGACGCTCGTGCTGGTCGGCGAGCAACCGCTGCCGATCTTTGAGGCAGCGGCCGACACCCTCGGTACCCACCTGCCCCATGCCACGGTGCGACAGATCGCTGGCGCCAACCACAGCTGGGATCAGGCCGCCATCGTCGCGGAACTCGCGGGTTTTCTTCGCCCGGAAGCACCGCGCAGCACGACGTAACACAACAGGGCTCCTCGGTAGGCTTACGAAGTGAAATTGACCTTTGCTGCCATCCCCCTTCTCGTCGTCATCGCCCTCGCCGGTTGCGCGACTGCCGCGCCCGCAGACTCTTCGAGCCCGACTGCCGCTGAATCAGCCGCACCCTGCGAGGTCTCCATCGTGGTCGATTTCGGCGTGCTGGATGCCCCGCAGATCGAGGAGTGCGGGGCAGCCGGAGCGGCCGCAGACGCGGTGGAAGCCGCCGGCATCACGACCGAGGGAACCGTCGACTTCGGTGACCAGGTCGTGTGCCGCGTCAACGACCGGCCCGCCGCAGACGAAACCGTCACGCTCGAGGGCCAGCCCGAGTTTGTCGAAGCGTGCCAGTCAATGCCCTCCGCGAGCGCCTACTGGGCGCTGTGGGTAAAGGCCTCCCCCGACGCGGAGTGGGAGTACGCACAGGAGGGCCTCGGCACCCTTCAGCTCGCCGACGGTGAATCCATCGGACTCGTCTACACCGCGGGCACCGAGTCCACTCCACCCTCCAGCTGATGCTGCACGGGCGACTCGCACCGCTGAGAACGGCGGCACTCATCGCGGGTGCTTTCGTGCTGCTGCGAGTCGTCTACCGCGTGATGTTCGGGGGCGCGGCCGGCTCCGGCGTGACGCTCGCCGATCTGCCGCGCATCCAGCTCGAAGGGCCCTTCTCCCACATCGGCATCCTCGGCCCGATCACGACCGGCGGTTTGGGAGCGGCGGCACTCAGCGCCCTGCCATTCGCCGGGGTCATCCTCGCCTTCGGCGTGCTCGGATCCGCTGTGAACGTGCGCGCGCTGCTCACCAAAGGTGCCGTGAGGGGCCCGGTGCGCACCATCTCCCGCGCCCTCGCCATCGCCTGGGCGACGCTGCCCGCCCTCAGGGATTCGGTGCTCCGCGTGCGGGTGGCTCGCGAACTGCGCGGTGAACGCTCACTGCAGTCGCTCATCGTGCCCGTGCTCGAGCACACCGTCGAGCGCGCGCTCGCGCTCGGGGCATCCATGGAGGTGCGCGGTTTCGCGGCCACCCGCAGCGCCGAACCGGATTGCGAACGACCGGTGGTGATTCAGGATGCCGCCCTCGGCTTCGCCGGCGAACACACCCTCAGCGGCATCAGCCTCAACCTCGCCCCCGGCACCCTCACCCTCATCACCGGCCCGACCGGCTCCGGTAAGTCCACGTTGCTGCACGCCATGAGCGGCCTGTTGCAGCACTATTCCGAGGGCGAGCAGCGCGGCAGCATCGAGGTTGCGGGCGCCGACCGCGCCTCCACCCCGCCGCGCGAGACTGCCGGTTTCGTCGGGGTGGTGTCGCAGTCTGTACGCCTCTCCTTTGTCGCTGCGACCGTCGCCGACGAGCTCGGCTTCACCCTCGCCGTGCGCGGCGTCGCCCCGGTGATCGTGCGGGCGCGCGCGGAGGAGATCGCCGAACGCCTCCTCATCGCGCACCTGTTGGGTCGCCCGGTGGAGGCGCTGTCCGCCGGCGAGGCCTGCCTCGTGGCGATCGGCGCCGCGCTGGTTTCGCACCCCGTTCTTCTGCTGGTCGACGAGCCGCTGGCCGACCTCGACACCGCGGCGCGCAGTCGAATCGTCCAGACGCTCAACCGCCTCGCGCACGAGGCAGGGGTCTGCGTGGTCGTCGCCGAGCACAACATCGCCGCCTGGGACGGGGTCGTGGATGCCCGACTCGAGCTTCGCGATGGCACGGTGCATCCGGCCGATGCAGACGCGGATGCCCCCGTCACGCCCCGCGTCCCCGCCACCGAGGCGGGATCGGTTGTCGCACAGTTGCGCCACCTCCGTGTCGCCCACGGCGATCGGCTCGCCGTCGACGATGTGTCCCTCGACCTGGCCGCCGGCGAGTTCGTCGCCCTGTGCGGGCCGAACGGCGCCGGCAAAAGCAGCCTCCTGCATGCCGTCGCCCGACCCACCAAAGTTGGCAGCGTCGATGTGGGCGGGCTGGACGTGAGTACTCTGAAGCCGCGCCTCAGGCGCCGTGCCGTCGCGCTGGTGCCAGAGGAGTTCGACGACCTGCTGTTCGCGACCACGGTCGACGACGAGTTGCGGCGCGCAGGCGCCCACTCCCGCGAGGTGTTCGCGGGGTTCCTGAGCGACACCGAGCGGCTGATGTCGCGGCATCCACGCGATCTGTCGGCCGGCCAGAGGCTCTGCCTGGTGATCGCGATCCAGCTATCGGCGAGGCCCCGGGTGCTGCTGGTGGATGAGCCAACCCGCGGGCTCGATGCCGCCGCGCGACAGCTCGTGGGTTCCGCGCTGGCTCGCGCCGCCGAGTCAGGCACCGCGGTCGTCGTGGCAACCCACGACGCCGACTTCGCCGCCCGCTTCGCCACGCGCACCATCTCGATGGCGGCCGGCCGCGTCGACCGCCCGAGCCCGGCGGTGGCATCGTGAACGCGATCCGCCAGCGCTGGTCGTCGTGGTCGCTCGTCGTCGCGAGCGCAGCAGCGGCCGCCGGGTTCGCATGGCCGCTCGTCGCCTCTGCGTTGCCGACGGATGCCAGGGCCGCCGCACCCGCCGTCGCCCTCGCCGTCGTTCCAGCACTCGCCGTCGCCGTGGCACTGACCCTTGACCGGCAGTCGTACACCGCCAAGACCGTTGCGCTGCTCGGCGTGCTCGCCGCGGTCGGGGCCGCGATCCGCATCGCCGGCACCGGCGTCGGCGGGGTCGAGGCCGTCTTCATCCTGCTGATCCTCGCCGGGCGTGCCTACGGCGCCCGGTTCGGGTTCCTGCTCGGCATGCTGACCATCGCCCTGTCGTCGGTGTTGTGGGGCGGGTTCGGGCCGTGGACGCCCTTCCAGCTGTTCGCCTGCGGCTGGGTGGGCGCGGGCGCCGGGCTGCTGCCGCGCGTCACGCTGGGTGCGCCGCGCACGGCGGCGCGCCTCGAGATCCTGATGCTGGTTGCCTACGGCGTCGCGGCATCCTATGCGTTTGGTCTCGTGATGAACCTATGGTTTTGGCCGTTCGCGGTGGGCTCGGGAACCGGCATCTCATACCAGGCGGGCGCCCCGCTGGGCGAGAATCTCGCCTCGTTCGGGCTCTACTCCCTCGCGACATCCACTCTCACCTGGGACACTGTGCGCGCGATCACCACCGCCGTCGGCATCGTGCTCGTCGGCCCGGCGACCCTCGCGGCACTCCGCCGCGCGAAGCTCGGCCACGCGCACGTCACACCGAGAAGTACCGCGCCTCGGGGTGATGGAACACGAACGCATCAGTCGACTGCTCGGGATGAAGCTGCAGCTCCTCAGACAGAACCACGCCCATCCGCTCGGGCTTGAGCAGCTCGACGACCTTGCGGCGGTCCTCCATCTCGGGGCAGGCCGGGTAGCCCAGCGAGAACCGGGCTCCGCGATACTGGAGC
The DNA here is from genome assembly GCF_030063305.1 of Salinibacterium sp. G-O1. GTDB lineage: Bacteria > Actinomycetota > Actinomycetes > Actinomycetales > Microbacteriaceae > Rhodoglobus. Next base: position 259,950 of record NZ_JASISV010000001.1, on the reverse strand, counting down.
TTGAACATCCCGGCCAGGTCGTCAGGGTCTTCTGCGGCAAAGCCGAGTTCGGCCCTGACACGCGAATGCCAGTACTCGGCGAGCGCCTCGGTCAGCTGCATGGTCAGGCCGTTGAGCTCGAGGTAGTCGCGGTACTTGTTCTCCGCGAACATCTTCGCGGTGACCGCATCGACCGCAGAACCCGCCGTCACGAGCTGCATGGCCACGACATCGATCTGTCCGGATTCCCGCGAACGCACGAAGTCGGCCAGGTTGAGGTGGCGATCGCGACGCTGGCGCGGGAAGGTGAAGCGCATCCGTTCGGTGCCGGGCACGCCGCCCGACCCGCCATCCGGGGCCAGCAGCCCCGGTGTGCCGAGCACGCCCGTCGGATCGTCACCGTGGTGGAGGATGACCATGTCGTCGCCCTCGGAATACGCCGGGAAGTAGCCGTAGGCCACCGAGGCGTCCAGCATCCCCTCGGCGAGAATGCGGTCGAGCCAGTACCTGAGGCGCGGGCGGCCCTCGGTCGCGACGAGGTCGTCATAGCTCGCGCCATCCTCGGCGCGACTCGGCTTGAGCCCCCACTGGCCCATGAAGGTGGCGCGCTCGTCGAGGAACGCTGAATAGTCGCCCAGTGCGACACCCTTCACGATGCGGGTGCCCCAGAACGGCGGCGACGGCACCGGGTTGTCGCTGGCGACATCCGAACGGGCTGGCATGTTCTCTGGCTCGGTCAGATCGAGCGTCGACTTTGCGTGGATGCGCTTCTTCAGCGGTGGCAGCCCGACGCTGTCGGGGGCGGCACCCCGGGCAATCGCGACGAGCGGCTCCATCAGGGCGAGACCCTCGAAGGCGTCCCTGGCGTAGCGCACCTGCCCGTCGAACAGTGACGCGAGGTCATCCTCGACGAAGGTGCGGGTGAGCGCGGCGCCGCCGAGCAGCACAGGCCACTTCGTGCCGAGCCCGCGGGAGTTGAGCTCGAGCAGATTCTCTTTCATGACGACCGTCGACTTCACCAGCAGCCCACTCATGCCGATCACGTCGGCGTTGTGCTCCTCCGCGGCCCGGATGAACTCGCTGAGGGGCTGCTTTATGCCGATATTGATGACGTCATAGCCATTGTTGGTGAGGATGATGTCGACCAGGTTCTTGCCGATGTCGTGCACATCCCCACGCACGGTGCCGATCACGATGGTGCCCTTGCCGGCGGCCTCCGACTTCTCCATGTGCGGCTCGAGCAGCGCGACGGCGGCCTTCATCACCTCGGCGGACTGCAACACGAACGGCAGCTGCATCTCGCCGCTGCCGAAGCGGGCACCCACGATCTGCATACCCGCGAGCAGATGCACGTTGACGATATCGAGCGCGCTCATGCCACCGGCGCGAGCCAGGTCGAGGTCGGCCTCGAGGCCCTTCGCCTCGCCGTCGATGATGCGGCGCTCGAGGCGCTCGCCCACCGGAAGGCCGGCGAGCTCGGCGGCCCTGGCATCCTTGAGGGCCGCGGAGTCCACCCCGGCGAAGAGGTCGAGCATGGCCGACAGTGGGTCGTAGGTGAGGTTGCCGTCGACGTCGTACTCGCGGCGGTCCCAGACCAGATCCATCGCGACCTTGCGCCGGTCATCCGGAACCGATGCCAACGGCACGATCTTCGCAGCGTTGACGATGGCGGAATCGAGCCCCGCCTCGACGGCTTCGTGCAGGAAGACGGAGTTAAGCACCGAGCGCGCCGCCGGATTCAACCCGAACGACACGTTGGAGACGCCCAGCGTGGTGTGGATGCCGGGGTATTTCGCGTTGATCTGGCGGATGGCATCGATGGTTTCGATCGCGTCGCGTCGCGTCTCTTCCTGGCCGGTGGCGATGGGGAAGGTGAGGGCATCGACGATGATGTCGTCGACACGCATCCCCCACTCGCCCACGAGGGTGTCGATGAGCCTGGTCGCGATGCGCACCTTGTGCTCGGCGGTGCGCGCCTGGCCCTCCTCGTCGATGGTGAGGGCGATCACCGCAGCGCCGTGCTCCTTGACGAGCGGCATGATGCGGCCGAACCGTGACGTCGGGCCCTCGCCATCCTCGAAGTTCACCGAGTTGACGACCGGGCGTCCGCCGATCAGCTCCATCCCCGCCTGCAGCACGGCAGGCTCCGTGGAGTCGACTACCAGCGGGAGAGTGGATGCACTCGCGAGACGCGAGACGAGGGAGCGCATGTCGGCGGCGCCATCGCGACCGACGTAGTCGATACACACATCGAGGAGGTGGGCGCCCTCCCGAATCTGATTGCGCGCGATGTCGATGCAGTCGTCCCAGCGCTCCTCGAGCATCGCTTCACGGAACGCGATCGAGCCGTTCGCGTTGGTGCGTTCACCGATCGCGAGGTACGAGGCCTCCTGATTGAACCCGACGTGCTGGTACAGGCTCGCGACTCCCGGGTCTTCCTCGATGGCGCGCGTGAGGGTGCGGGTGCCGCCGATGCGGTCGACGACCGCCTTCATGTGGGCAGGCGTCGTGCCGCAGCATCCGCCGACGAGACCGAGGCCGAACTCCTTCACGAACTGCTCGTGCGCGGTCGCGAGCTCGTCGGGGGTGAGCGGGTAGCTGGCGCCGTTGGCTCCGAGCACCGGCATGCCGGCGTTGGGCATGCACATCACGGGGATGTGCGAGAACCGGGAGAGGTGGCGAAGGTGCTCGCTCATCTCGGTCGGGCCGGTCGCGCAATTCAGCCCGATCATGTCGATCCCGAGCGGTTCGAGGGTGGTGAGCGCGGCGGCGATCTCGCTGCCCATGAGCATGGTGCCCGTCGTCTCGACCGTCACCTCCACGAAAATCGGCAGCCGGATGCCCGTCTCGGCGATGGCCTGCTTGCATCCGTTGACCGCCGCCTTGGTCTGCAGCAGGTCCTGCGACGTCTCGATCAGCAGGGCGTCGCTGCCACCGCGGATGAGTCCGAGCGCCTGCTCGGCGAAGGTGGACTTGAGGTTCGCGTAGGTGGTGTGACCGAGGCTGGGCAGCTTGGTGCCTGGGCCCATCGAGCCGAGCACCCAACGCATCCTGCCATCCCGGGCCTCAAACGACTCGACGGCCCTGCGGGCGATCTCGGCACCCGCGCGGGCAAGCTCCTCGATGCGATCCTCGATGTTGTAGTCAGAGAGGTTCGACCAGTTCGCACCGAAGGTGTTGGTCTCGATCGCGTCGACGCCGGTCTCGAGATATTCGCCATGGATCGCCTCGAGCACATCAGGACGGGTCACGTTCAGGATCTCGTTGCAGCCCTCAAGCTGCAAAAAGTCGTCGAGGGTCAGCTCGGCGCTCTGCAACATGGTTCCCATCGCGCCGTCGGCGATGACGACACGCTCGGTGAGCGTTGCCATGATTGCCTCTGATCGGGCAGGGCGAACGGCGTGTGAGACGTCGAGCGAAGGCTCCGGCGATGTTTCTGCAGTCGATGGCACGATCCAGTTTAACGCTCACGCCTCCAGCTGCCCCAGACTCAGGAATCAGCGCTACCGTGGAACCATGTTCTTACGCACAATCGGCGGGCTCGGCCTCGTCGCCCTCTCCGGCATCGCACTCGTGGTCATTTTGACCGCTCTCACGCTGATCGCAGCGATCGCGTTCCCGGATCTGGTGCCCAACTTCTCGAACGAGCCGATCCTCACGAAGTAGTGCCGTCGGTGGCCTCCGCCGACTCGCGAAGTTCGGGGTCGAGGTCGTCGCCCGCCTCCAGCAGCCGGGGAAGAAGCTCGCGCTCGAGCGTCAGCGCGCGATAGCTCATCTCCACGGTGACCCTGTGATCGGGACGATGGATGACGGTGATGCCGTCGCCAGCGCCGATGAAACCGGGTGTGACCACGGCCAGGTACGCACCGGGTCGCGCCGCGGCGGTAAACGTCTTCAGCCAGCCGGGCTCGTCCATCCACCCCCGGAAGGTGTTGCACGGCAGCCGCGGTGACGTCACCCGAAGCTCGACCGTGTCGCCGATTCGCCAGATCTCCCCCAGCCGCGCGCCGTTGACATCGATGCCGGAGGTGGTGAGATTCTCGCCGAAGAACCCGTTGAGCAGCTCCCGATCGAGCCTCGACTCCCAGTCGTCAAGATCCTCCCGACCGAAGGCATACAGCGCCTGCTGGTCGCCGCCGTGATGCCGATGATCCCCAATGAAGTCGCCGACCAGACCGCTGCCCAGCCCACCCTGCTTTGGCCCAGGCGCGCGCACCTCCCAGCGCCCCTCACGGGGAACCTTGTTGATTCCGGTCGCGTAGTTCTCCTTGTGCGCATTCGGCTCGGCAGTGCCGATGTTTACGGATTCGACCCTCGCTGCGGTCAAGGGTTGGCGACCTCGAAGGTGTTGCAGGCGCCCGCTCCACCGTTCAGTCCGGTGGTGAACCACTGCTGGCGCTTCTCGCTCGAGCCGTGTGTCCAGGTTTCCGGGGTCACCTGACCCTGCGTCGACTCCTGGATGCGGTCATCGCCGACGGCAGACGCGGCACTCAGGGCGTCGGCGATCTGGGCATCCGTGACCGGATCGAGGAAGGTCACGCCGTCGTCGTTTTTGATGGTGGATGCCGCTCCCACCCACGCTCCGGCGAAGCAGTCGGCCTGCAGTTCCAGTCGCACCGAGTCCGACGACGGTCCGGTAGTCTCGCGGTCGAGCCCGTCCATGATTCCCGTCGAGTTCTGGATGTGGTGGCCCCACTCGTGGGCGATCACGTACATCTCGGCGAGAGGCCCACCCGTCGAGCCGAAGCGGTTCCGAAGGTCGTCGTAGAACACGGTGTCGACGTAGATGGTCTCGTCGGGCGGGCAGTAGAACGGCCCAACCGCGCTGGTGGCGCCGCCGCATCCAGTGTTCGTCTGGTCGGTGAAGAGCACAACATTGGTGGTGCGGTAGCTCTGACCGAGTTCCGGCAGTGTGGCGGCCCAGTAGGTGTCAAGCGAGTCTGCGGCACCGGCAATCCTGCAGTCGATGCTGGAGTTGGCGGCCTCGGCGGTGGTGCACTCGGAGAGAGCCTCGCCCTGCGGCTCGCCTCCGCCGGTGGTACCGCCACCCGCGAGTCCGGTCAGATCGATTCCGAGAAACTGGGAGGCGATGAACAGCCCGATGACGAGCAGGCCACCTCCGCCACCGACGGCAATGCCGGTGTTGCGGCCGCGACGCGAGACCTTATTCGGGTTGATTCGGGCGTTGTCGTTGAACGTCATAATCTGACGCTACTACCAGCGACGCTCCGATGAGCGATGGAAATCTGCCCCAGTTGTGCCCCCGGTAAACCGGGCCGTAATTGCCAGCATTTTTCACTTTATCCAGATGTCAAGGGGTCAGGACGGCGGTGTTCTCCGGCACTACCGTTGCTGGTGAGTCAGGTCATCAGTTCCTGACACCGGAGGCCGTCATGAGAGAAACGCGCGATATCGTCCGCCAGGTCACCGTCGGCGCCAGCGCCGTCATCGCGGTGGTCGGATCGTTCATCGGTTCCGGTGCCGCTGGCGGAACTCCGATCCAGGATGCCGCTGGCGGAGCCCTCAGCGCGACCTCGACCCCGATCGCGCCAGACTCTCCCGCGTTCTCGATCTGGAGCGTCATTTACCTCGGGCTGATCGCGTATGCGGTGTGGCAGTTCTTGCCCAAGCAGTCGAGTGCCGAGCGGCACCGACGCCTCGGGTACTGGGTCGCGGCATCCCTCATCCTGAACGCGGCCTGGATTTTGAGCGTGCAGTTCGACCTGCTGCCACTCAGCCTGCCCATCATCGCCGCGCTGCTCGGCGTGCTCGGTTGGGCGTTCGTACTGTGCCTGAAATTCCGACCGAGCGGGGCGATCGACGCCCTCGTGACCGATGGCACCATCGGCCTCTACCTCGGCTGGGTCAGCATCGCGACCGCCGCCAACGCAGCGGCCGTCTTCACTGCGGCAGGCTTTGAGGGGTTCGGGCTGTCACCGGATGTGTGGGCCGTCGTCGTGCTGGCCGTGGCATCCGCCGTCGGAATCATGCTCGCGATCATCGGCCATGGCCGCATCGCCCCCGCCCTCTCGCTCAGCTGGGGCATCGCCTGGGTCGCCGTCGGGCGGCTCACCGGCGAGCTGATGTCGACCCCGGCAGGCATCGCGGCGATCGTGGCCACCGCGCTGATCATCGTGGTCACCGCCATCATCAGGCTGGTTTCATCGCGCCCCCTGCATTCGAGCGCGGTGCACCCCGGCGCTACCGCCTCCTGACTAAGGGACGGATGCGGCCGCTAGTGGCGGCCGCGCCTGCGGAAGACGCGACGCACCCGCTCGGCGACGTTTGCGGGCGGCGGCTCGTTGTACTCGTCCGCAAATTCCTGGCCACTCATGCGCTGGATCGCCTCCATGACATCGTCGGTGGCCGTGCGCCTGGCGCGCCCCGAGGCGGCCGGGCCGTGGACAGACAGGTCTATGGGCTCACCGAACTCGACCGTGACTCGTGCCAGCCGAACGAACTTCGACCCTGGCGGCTGCAAATTCTCGGTGCCGGTCAGGGCGACCGGTACGACGACACAGCCCGCTGTCAGCGCGAGCCACGCCACGCCGGTGCGGCCCCGGTAGAGCCTGCCGTCGCGTGAACGGGTGCCCTCAGGGTAGATCGCGAAGGCGCCCCCACCCTGAAGAACCTCGAGACCGCTGTTGAGAGCGTCCTGGGCAGCGTGCCCGGCGCCGCGCTCGACGGGGATCGCCCCGATGCCGGTGAAGAAGGAACGAGACATCCACCCTTTGACGCCGGTTCCGGTGAAGTAGTCGCTCTTGGCGAGGAACGAGATGGATCGGGGTGCCACGAGCGTCACCACGACGCTGTCGATGAACGACAGGTGGTTGCTGGCAAGAAGCACAGCACCGGTGGGTGGAACGTTCTGTTTGCCCAGGATGCGCGGACGGAACACCACTCGTGCAACAGGTGCGAAAAACGCCCGTGCAAAGAATTTGATCATCGAGTCAAGCCTAGGTGCGCTTGCCCTTATCGATGTTCTTCTCCTCCACCGGCGCGGTGCCCGCGTCGCGCTGTGCCCGATAGTAATCGCGAGCCTCGTCCTGGCGCGCCTTCTCCGCGCCCAGGGCGATCGGAGCACCGATGTGCTCGGGCATGAACTCGAACGCCGCGACCAGGTCGAGCGCGTGAACGCGCAACCTCGGCAGCAGCCTGTCGTCGATGTACGAGGTGATCGCCTGGGCCCGCTGGCCCGAGATCCGGCCGTGAATGAGGTACCACGCGGCGTTCTTCTCGATCAGCGACAGCCCGAACAGGTCGCGCAGCCAAGTGAGCACCTGCTTGGTTCCGGCATCCTGAACCGCATTCACACCGTCGGTGAACGCCTCCCACTGCAGCAGCTCCCCGTGGGCACGGGCCGCCTCGATGAGGGCGTTCTGGTGGGCGTTGAAGAGCGCCGCCGCGTCGATCTTCGAGAGTTTGGATGCGGGGCGAAGGCGCCCAGCGATCTCGGCGACCATGGTCTGCACCCGGTCGGTAAGCAGCTGGCGCTGGGAATCCTCATCCCGGATGTAGCCCACCGAACGCGCGGTGGAGCCGAAGTCGCGCATGCTCTGCACGAGCCCCCTGAGCCCGGTGCGGTTGATCGCGGCCTCATTGACCTGGTCGACGACGAACTGGGCCATCACCCCGGGGCCGGCGTGCGCGAACTTGCGGCTGTAGTCGGTGAGCAGCCGCTTGGCCACCAACTGCAGCAGCACGTTGTTGTCACCCTCGAATGTCGCGTAGATGTCGAGGTCGGCGCGTAGCGACGTAAGACGGTTCTCGACCAGGAAGCCCTGGCCGCCGCACGCCTCGCGAGCCTCCTGCAGGATGTCGAGCGCGGCCCACGTGCTCAGCGGCTTGAGCGCCGCGGCGATGGTCTCCAGATCCTGGCGGTCGGCGTCGGTGTCGTGCGCACCGCTGAAGACATCGTCGAACTTGGCGAGAAACACCTCGTGCGCGAACGACATCGCGTAGGTGGTGGCCAGTCGCGGCAGCAGTCGGCGCTGGTGGCGCTGGTAGTCGAGGATGACCTCCTCGTTCGACTCACTCCCGGCCGTGAACTGCCGGCGCTCAGACCCGTAGGTCAGGGCGATGGTGAGGGCGAGCTTGCTCGCAACGACGGCCGCGCCGTCGAGTGAGACCCGGCCCTGCACGAGGGTGCCGAGCATGGTGAAGAAGCGGCGACCCGGGCTCTCGATCGGCGAGGTGTATGTGCCGTCCTCCGCGACATCCCCATAACGGTTGAGGAGGTCTTCGCGCGGAATGCGCACGTCGGTGAAGTGCAGCCGGCCGTTGTCGATGCCGTTGAGGCCACCCTTGAGCCCGTCATCCTCTCCACCGATGCCGGGGAGGAATCCTTCTTCGTCCCTGATCGGCACGAAGAAGGCGTGCACGCCGTGGTTGACGCCCTGGGTGATGAGCTGCGCGAAGACGACAGCGGCCCGACCGTCGACGGCGGCGTTGCCGAGGTAGTCCTTCCACGCGGCGCGGAACGGGGTGTTGAGCACGAAATCGCCGGTGTGGGAATCGAAGGTCGCCGTGGTTCCCACCGCCGCGACATCCGAACCATGCCCGGTTTCGGTCATCGCAAACGCCCCGGGGATCTCGAGGTTCATGATGCCGGGGAGGTACTTCTCGTGGTGGCGTTCGGTGCCCAGGTGCATCACAGCGGCACCGAAAAGGCCCCACTGCACGCCCGACTTGATCTGAAGCGAAGGATCGGCGAGCACCAGCTCTTCGAAGCCCGCGATGTTGCCGCCGTGGTTCTCCTCACCCCCGACCGACTTCGGGAACGCGCGGTGAACCGCCTTCTCGGCGACGAGGGTGTGAAGCTGCTCCATCGTGCGCGCCCGGTGCTCGGTGAGCGTCTGCCCTTCGATGCGCTTGATGGCCGGCTGCGCGGCGAGCGCGCGGGCCGTGCGACGGATGCCGGCCCAGTTGCCCATCAGCTGCTCGCCGAGAGCAGCGACGTCGACGGCGGGGGTCACACTTGACTCCGTCGGCGCGTCCTCGGCATTGGCTGGCGAGGAGGTTGAGGGCGTGGTGCTGTCGGTGAGCTGGCTCATAATCCAACGGTACGTCTGAGCCTCGGAGGCCGCACTTTGTCGGTAGGGAGGCACCAAACCGGCGTCGGGACGGCATCGTGGGGGTTGTGGATACCCCACAAGTTCGCGGCGCTCGACTTGTGGGGATGCGACTGCCACGAGCGCCGCGGCCGCCGCCGGCCGCGCGTCGAGCCGCCGGAGAGGGTGGGATCGCGAACCGCGAACCGCGCCATATTGTCGGAGCGCGCAGTCACGCGTGCGATTTGCCGCAGTTCGCGGGACTTCCGGCGCCACGAGGCGCGGCATCGGCTGCCCTCCCGGTCGATTCGACCCAACGCCTAGGCTGGCAGTCGTGCACACGCGCGCGGTTCTGCCGGATCCGGTGGACGGATAGCGAAAGGCAGTCATGACGGAGCTACTGGTCATCGCGCTGGTGGTGTTCGGCTTCGCGATGGTATCCCGGAAGCTGGCGCTGTCGCCGATCACGGCTCCGATGGTGTTCACCGCGGCAGGCGTTTTGCTGGGTGTGGCCGGCGGCGAGTTCTTTCTCCTCGACCTGGAGAGCGAGGCGGTCACCGTCCTGGTGGAGGCGACCCTCGTGCTCGTACTGTTCACCGATGCCGTTCGCATCGACCTTCGGGCGCTCCGCAAGCAGATCCTGCTTCCCGCCAGGCTGCTCGGCATCGGTTTGCCGCTGACGATAGTTCTTGGTACCGCGGCCGCCGCCGTGTTGTTCGGCAACCTCACGCTCGTCGAGGCGGCGCTCATCGCGGCCATCCTCGCGCCAACCGATGCTGCTCTCGGGCAGGCAGTAGTGAGCGACAAGCGATTGCCGGTGCGGCTCAGACAGGGGTTGAACGTCGAAAGCGGCCTCAACGACGGCATTATGGTCCCGGTCGTCACGGTGTTCCTTGCCATCGCCGCGACAGAAACGGGTGCGGCGGGAGCAACCAACTGGGGCGTGTTCGCGGCCCAGCAGATCGGCTTCGGAATTCTGTTCGGCGTGCTGGTCGGAGCGCTCGGCGCCTGGGCGCTCAATCACTTTGCGCGGGCCGGGTTCGTGGACGGCATCTACCGCCAGCTCGCAACCATCGCCATTGCCGTCGCCGCATACGCCAGCGCCGGGGTGGTGGGAGGCAACGGGTTCATCGCCGCGTTCGCTGCCGGACTCGCGTTCAGCTACGTAGCGCGCGATGAATGCCGAAATGTGCAGGACTTCACTGAAGACGAGGGCGAGCTTCTCGGCTCGATCACCTTCCTGATCTTCGGGGCAGTCCTCGCGGCCCCAGTGCTTGGATCGCTGACCTGGCAGATCGCCCTGTACGTGGCGCTCTCGTTGACCGTCGTGCGCATGGTTCCCGTGCTCATCGCGCTGGCGTGGTCGCGCACCCGGTTCGAGACGCGCCTGTATATCGGCTGGTTCGGTCCCCGAGGGTTGGCATCCATCCTGTTCGCTCTGTTGGTCTTCGACCGGTTGAGCGGGGCCGTCGCAGACACGGTGTTCTCGGTCGCGGTGTGGACCATCCTGGTCAGCGTCTTCGCCCACGGGGCGACAGCCAGCCCGTGGACGTCGCGCCTCGCCCGCCGTCTGGCTTCAGCGCCGGCATCCGCACCGGAGTTGAGGGAAGTCGAGGAGATGCCCACCCGCCGACGGCTGTGACGAGGATCGCGGGGAGCGAACATCCAAACGTGGCCGCGATTGCCAACGTAGGGTGGATTCATGGCTACCGTCACACTTACTTCTGAAGCATTCGGCGACACCGTCGCGAAGTCCGGCATCACCCTCGTGGATTTCTGGGCGGAATGGTGCGGCCCGTGCCGCCAGTTCGCTCCCGTCTTCGAGGCAGCAAGCGAGGCCAACCCCGACGTCACGTTCGGAAAGGTCGACACCGAGGCGGAGCGCGAACTGTCCAGCGCCGCCGGCATCAGCTCGATCCCGACGCTCATGGCGTTCCGCGACGGAGTGCTCGTCTTCTCGCAGCCAGGGGCGCTTCCCGCTCCCGCGCTCGACCAGGTGATCGCCGCGGTGCGTGCGCTCGACATGGACGACGTGCACAAGAAGGTCGCGGAGCAGCAGGCCGCAGCAGAAGCCGCCGCTCAGTAGGACGCCATCAGGCGTCGGATGCCACGACCTTCAGCAGCGCCTCGCCGTACTGCTCGAGCTTCTTCTCCCCGACGCCGCTGATCGTGCCGAGCTCGGCCAGGGTCGACGGCTTCGTCACCGAGATGCCGCGGAGCGTGGCATCCCCGAACACAATGTAGGCCGGCACGCCCTGGGCCTGGGCCTCGGCCGAACGCCACGTTCGCAGCTGCTCGAACAGGCCGATCGCGGCCTCGGGAAGCTGGGCAACGACCGCCCGCTTGGCCGCCTTCGACCGCTTGGGAGCCTCGCGGCGCAGCAGCACTGTGCGCGACCCGCCCAGCACCGACGCCGATGCCTCGGTCAGCACCAGGATGCCGTACTCACCTTCGACGGCCAGCAACCCCTGGGCGAGCAGCTGCCGCACGACGCCGCGCCACTCCTGGTCGCTCACATCCTGACCGATGCCCCACGTCGCCAGCGCATCGTGCCCATGTTGCGCGACGCGTGGAGTCTGCTTGCCCACCAGGATGTCGATCAGGTGCCCGGCGCCGAAGCTCTGGTTGCGCTCGCGCTTGAGCCGCACGATGGTCGACAGCAGTTTCTGCGCCGGGACCGTGCCGTCCCAGGTTTCGGGCGGCGAGAGGCAGGTGTCGCAGTTGCCGCACGGGCTGGACTGCTGACCGAAATAGCCGAGCAACTGCACGCGTCGGCACTGGATCGTCTCGCACAGGGCGAGCATCGCGTCGAGGTGAGCCGTGAGGTTGCGGCGGTGGGCGAGTTCACCCTCCGACTGGTCGATCATGCGGCGCTGCTGCACCACATCCTGAAGCCCGTAGGCGAGCCACGCGGTCGCGGGCAGACCGTCGCGGCCGGCGCGACCGGTCTCCTGGTAGTAGCCCTCGACGCTCTTCGGCAGGTCGAGATGAGCGACGAACCGCACATCCGGCTTGTCGATGCCCATGCCGAACGCGATCGTCGCGACCATCACCATGCCCTCTTCCCTCAGGAAGCGGCTCTGATTGGATGCCCGCACCCTCGCGTCGAGGCCCGCGTGGTACGGCAGCGCGGTGATCCCGTTCTGCACCAGAAACTCGGCGGTCTTCTCGACCGACGCACGCGACAGGCAGTACACGATCCCGGCGTCGCCGGCGTGCTCGCTCGACAGCAGCGACAGCAGTTGCTGCAACGGCTGCTGCTTGCTCTCGATGCGGTACTGGATGTTCGGCCTGTCGAAGCTCGACACAAACTGCCGCGCATCCGCCAGGTCGAGCCGCTGCGCGATCTCGCGTCGGGTCGTCTCCGTCGCCGTCGCCGTGAGTGCGATACGCGGGATGCTCGGCCACCGCTCGTGCAGCACAGAAAGTTGCAGGTAGTCGGGCCTGAAGTCGTGCCCCCACTGCGACACGCAATGGGCTTCGTCGATCGCGAACAGGGCGATCCGGCCGCGGTCGAGCAGGTCGGTGGTGGTCGAGACTCGCAGTCTCTCCGGCGCCAGGTAGAGCAGGTCGAGCTCGCCGGCAAGGAACGCTGTTTCGACGCGCAGCCTCTCGTCGGACGACTGGGTCGAGTTGAGGAACTCGGCGCGCGCCCCGACGGCGGTAAGGGCATCCACCTGGTCTTGCATCAGGGCGATGAGCGGCGAGATGACTATGCCGGTGCCCTCGCGCACCAGGGCGGGGATCTGGTAGCAGAGCGACTTACCGCCGCCGGTCGGCATGAGCACGAGCGCGTCGCCGCCGTCGATCATGGTCTGGATGATCTCTGCCTGCTGCCCCCGGAAACTGTCGTATCCGAAGGTCTTCTCGAGAACGCTGAGGGCAGGAGTCACCCCACGAGTGTACGAGCGACGGCTGACGCAGAAACCACGAAGGGCGGACCAGCGCGAACTGGCCCGCCCCCGGCGGTGTCTAGATCTGCCTGACTAGAACCTGATCACCAGGCTCGGGCGGGAGGTCGAACCGTCCACGGTGTCGCTTCCGAGGTAGCGAGCCGTCAGCACGTGGATGCCGCGACCGAGGTCGACCGGAACCGCAATGCGCCCCTTGTCGGCCGCCGTCAGGGTGACCGTGGTGAGCTTGCTGGTTCCGTCGTAGATCGCGACGTCCCCGGTCGGAACCGCGCCGCCCTCCCCGCGCACCGTGACGGTGTACGTGATGGGCTGGTTGCCGAACACGAATGTGCGGTTGGTCGAACCGGACGTGGAGCTGCTGCTCTTCGCAACGGTCACCTCGGCCGAGGTGGCGACCCCATCGGCGAAGCCCTCCTTGCTGGCCGTGACCGTCACCGTGATCTTCGCTCCGATATCCGCGGCAACGACGGTGTACTTCGCTGAGGTTGCACCGACGATCGCCTCACCGTTCCGGTTCCACTGGTACGAGATGTCCGGCTTCTTGACGCTCCACTTGCCCGACTTCGCGTTCAACTTGTGACCGACGGCGGCCTTCCCGTTGATCTCGGGCTGCTTGACGTTCTCGATCTGGATCCCGTTCACCGTGATCTCGATCGGGACCTGGATCGACGTTCCCGCCTCCGGCACGCTCACCGTGAGCACCAGGGCGCCACCGGGGGTTCCCGCCGGGATGGTGATGGCGACGGATGACCGACCACCCTCATCCGTGGTGTCGACGATCGCAGGGTCGATCGGGGCGCTGCCGAGTTCGACGTCACCAGCGCTCACCACCACGGTCCCCGTCAGGGGAGCCGAGTTGCTGAACAGCAGCGACGACAGATCCAGGGTGACCTGGTCGCCCGGCGAGTATCCGTCGGCGTCAGGGGCCGACAGGCTCACACCCACGGCTCGCTGCGCGGGGTCGGGGCTGGCGACCGGGTTGGCCTTGAAGTAGTCGACCATGCTCTGCAGGTCGATCTTCCCCGAGTCCGTCACGCTGGCGCCGAGTGCGAATTCCCCGAAGTTGTCGCCACCGGAGGCCAGGAATGAGTTGGCCGTGACGGTGAAAACATCGGTGGGGGCGATCCGCACATCGTTCAGGTACATTCCCGTGACGGTACCCGTGACCGGCTGTCCTTCCACGAGCGGGTTCACCACGTAGGTGTACTCGAAGCCGTCAGAGACGCCGAGCTTCAGGAACGGTCGAGACGCTGCGGTTGGCTGCCACTGCTGCTCAAGCACGGTCTTGATCTGCGCTCCGGTGAGCCGCATCGTGATCAGCGTGTTGGCGAACGGCTGCACGGCCGCTGCCTCGGCGAAGGTCACGTTGCCGTCTGGATCGGTCGCACCGGTCGACGCGAACGTCAGGTCGGCACGAAGACCGCCCGGGTTCATGAAGGCGATCTGGGAGCCCGCATCCTTGGTCGCCTCGAGCTGCACGTCAGCAACGAAGTTGCCCAGCGTCGACTCGCCACCGCGGTTCTCGCTGCCCGAGGTCTGCTTGCCACGCGTGAATGAGCCGGTGATGTCACCGACCTTCACGGCTCCGAGCACCTTGGCGACTGCCACGGCGTCGGCGACGATGGCCGCAACCTCGGGGTCGGGAGCCGCAGCGCCGACGAGATCCAGGATCTCGGTGGTCATCGAGAGCAGCTCACCCGTCTTCGGATCGACCGTGAGCACGCTGCTGGCGTACTTCTCGCCGTACTGGCCAGATGAGATCACCGGACGCAGCTTGTCTGTGCCTGCGATCGGGATCAGGTGGTTGTACGCGAGGTGGGTGTGCCCGGAGACGATGGCATCCACCTTCTCGTTGGCGCCGTTGACAATTCGGCCGAACGCCGAGTTGTCTGTGGCGCTGGTGATGTTGGTGGTAGCCGCACCTTCGTGCACCAGAAGCACGATCACATCGGCCTCGCCGTTCGACGGGTCGCCGTCGCTGAGGGCGTTCGCAACGCGGTTGACCTCCGGCACCACCGGCCTCACGTCGAGCGACGCAATACCGGCCGGGCTGACCAGGCTGGGCAGCTCCTCCGTTGTCGCACCGATGAATCCGATCGTGACGTCACCGAACTTCTCGAGTGAGTACTCGGGGTATGCCGGCTTGCCCGTGGTCTTGTCGTAGACGTTCGCCGAGAGGTAGTCCCAGTCGACCGCCTTCAGGATGCGGTTGTCGAGATCTGCACGACCCTGGTCGAACTCGTGGTTACCCAGCGCACTCGCATCCAGTCCCATCGCGTTGAACGCGTCGATTGTCGGCTGGTCGTTCTGAATGAACGATGTGAAGGTGGATGCCCCGATGAGGTCACCCGCACCCACGAACACCGTGTTCGGGTTCGCCGCGCGGTACTTGTTCACCGTGCCCGCGAGAACTGCCGCGCCTGCAGCGGCTCCCGACGCCTCGAGGCGCCCGTGGAAGTCGTTGATGCTCAGCAAATCGATGGTGACGGGCGCCACAGCCGAGCTCAGCCCGACCTTGATCGGGTCGTGGTCGCTCGAGCGGAACGGTGTGCCGGCCTCGGCGGCGCCGAACTCGTATCCACGGTCAGACCACTCTGGTGAGTTGATGTTCCACACGTCGACACCGGTGACGTACTCGGCGAGCGCGGGTGAGGTGAACGCGTGGTCGAGCGAGCCGAGCTCGCCATCAAACGTGTAGGTGTACTCGGTGGTCTTGGTGGGGATCAGGTCGACGTAGCCGGCGGCGGTCAGAACCTGGGAAGGATCCTCCTGCGCGTAGGCGTTGAAGTCACCGAGAAGCATGACGTTCGGGCCCTTGGCCGGGTCGGCGATGAGACCATCGACGAACAGCTTCAGGCGGTTGGCCTGGGCAACACGTTCGGTGTTGAAGAAGCCCTGCAGGTCGGCCGGCTCGGTTCCGCCGGTCGAGGGCGGACTCTTCGACTTGAAGTGGTTCGCAACGACAGTGATGGTCTTGCCGTCGACCGTGAAGGTCTGGGCGATCGGCTCGCGTGCGATGTTCCACACTGTCTCGTCCACGTCAGCGACGCTTGCCCCGACCGGGGTGGCTGTCGCCTTTTTGTAGATGATCGCGTTGGTGATGAAGTCGGTGGTTGCGGCATCGAGCAGCGTGGTCGGCGTGGGAACGAAGGCCCAGACCGTCGACCCGGCGGCCGCGTTGAGCGCGTCGACCAGGTTGCCGAGCGCCTCGTCAGCTGGTTCGCCGAGCTTGACGGAGTTCTCGATCTCCATCAGCGCGACAACATCTGCGTCGAGAGCGTTGATGGCCGCGACGATCTTCGACTGCTGGATGGCGAAGTATTCGGCGTTGTCGGCCCCACGGGCATCCCCACCGAACGTGGTGAAGTAGTTGAAGACGTTGAACGCGCCGACCGAGAAGTCGCCTCCGACCTCAGCCGGCGCATTGGTGCGCGGATTTAGGGTTTCGAAGGTGGGCTTGAGCGCCGAGTATTCGGCGGGCGAGGTGCTGCTCAGTGGTCGCTGCGGCTGCAGGCGCCAGTCGGAGAAGCCCCAGCCGAGGATCATGCCGCCGGCGGGCGAGACGAATTTGTCGCCGTTGCGCACCACGGAGGCGGTGTCGAAGTACGGCTGCGTGCCGGGGTGGGCCGCATTGCTCACCTGGATGCTGTAGCCGTCGTCGACCAGCAGGCGGTTGGCGCGGTTGGCTGCCGCGATGGCGTTGGCGGCATCGCCAGCATCCGTCGTCTCTGTGGCCTTGACGGCGAGGGCGCCGACGTTCAGCCACAGGGTGCCGAAGTTGTAGAGCTGGTGGCTCGACGAAATGAGTGCCGATTCGGGGGTGACGAGCATCCCCTCGAATGGCTCGCGGGCGTTGCCTGTCACACTGTCGGGGAGCACGGTCGCGGCGGGAACGCCGACCCCTGCGGTGACAACCTCGTACGCCGCGTCGGTTGTGGCCGTGATCTGGGTTTGCCCGTTGAACTCGCTGGCGGTTCCGGTGACGGTGATGAGGTCACCGATCGAGACCGCGGGGTTCGCGTTGGACGAGAAGACGAAGATGCCGTCTGAACGGTCATCGGCTGGGTCCCCTGCAGGATCCTGCAGGTAGAAGCCCTTGTAGCCGCTGCCTGTGGCATTGCGGTAGTCGCCAGTGACCACGCCCTGCACCGTCACAACGGTTGTTGGGGGAAGCGTCGTGGAGGCGCCGGAGCCCTGCACGTCGGCGATGGTGGTGGTCACTTCGGCGGCGCCCGCGGGCACCGCGGAGAGGCTGGTGACGGCGAGAGCGAGGGCGGTCGCTATCGCGACGGCCGCTGTTCTGCGAGGGGTGCTGGGGAGCGTCTGCTCACCCTGCCTGAATGTAAAAGCGCGCATGACCGGGCAGTCTCCTTTTTGGGGGGGTGCAGCGTTCTACCCCCTTTTGGGGGCAATGTTGTCACCCTAGGGGGGTCCCGAGCAAAAGTCGACAGTCCGTACGAAGTGGTCACCCTACGGTCACCAGTTGGCAACCGGATAGTGTGGGGCGTTCTCGTCTGATTGGTTGCCATGCTCACTGTCATCATCGGGCTGTCGAGCGCGTTGGTTTACGGCGCCGCAGATTTCCTGGGCGGACTCGCCGCCAAGCGGATGAGCGCGGTGCTGGTGACCGCGATTGTGGCCCTCGCGGGCCTCGTCGTGCTGTTGATTGGGCTGCCGTTTTTCGGCGGAAACTGGTCGGTGCCAGCCGTGCTGCTGGGTGCGGCATCCGGAGTGACCGGAGCGATCGCCATCGGGCTCCTGTACGCGTGCCTCGCGGTCGGGCCGATGAGCATTCTGTCGCCGCTCACCGCGGTCGTCTCGGCGATCGTCCCGGTGACGGTCGGCCTCATCGGCGGTGACCGTCTCGGCACTCTCGGCTACGTGGCGCTGGGCCTCGCCTTTGTCGCGATCATCATGGTCGGCTTCGTGCCTGAGAAAGGCGCGGTACGCCCGTCACTCAAGGCGGTGCTCATGGCGGTCGGTTCGGGGGCGGCGATCGGCGCGTTCCTCATCATCATCGACGCTGCTCCGGATGATTCGGGGCTCGTCCCCCTCGTCGTGAACCGGACCGTCAACGCCACCATCATGTTCAGCATCGTGGCCGTCATGGTGATCGTGGCGCGACGCCGAGACATCGGCTCCCCGCTCGGGTCGTGGCGCGGGGGACTCACACTCGCCGTAGCGTGCGGCGTCATCGACGCGACCGCCAACGTGGGACTGCTCATCGGTCTGCGCATCGGCGACCTGTCAGTGATGGCCGTGCTCACTGCGCTCTACCCGGCGGGCACGATCATCCTGGCCGCCATCGTGCTGAAGGAGCGCATCGCGCCCGTGCAGTACGCGGGACTCGCCGTGGCCGTGACGGCCGGGGCGATGCTCGCGCTCAGCTGAGAATCGATTGCCGACCGCGCCATTTAGTGGGGAAACATCATCGCCGGGGCGCCATGGCCGACACCAGCTCGTAGGCGACATGTGCCGCGGCGACTCCCGTGATCTGCGCGTGATCGTACGCTGGCGCGACCTCGACGACGTCTGCTCCCACGATGTTGAGATGTGCCATGGAGCGAAGAATGCGCAGCAATTCTCGACTGGTGAGGCCGCCCGCCTCGGGCGTACCGGTGCCCGGTGCGTGCGCTGGATCGAGAACGTCGATGTCTACCGAGATATAAACGGGCCGGTCACCGACCCGTGCCAGCAGACGATCGATGGCCGGCTGCACACCCTCAGTCTCGATCTCTACCGTCGAGATAACGCTGAATCCCAGTCGCTCATCGTCGCGCAGGTCCTGCGCACTGTAGAGCGGCCCACGGATGCCGACATGGCAACTCGCGTAAAGATCGATCAGACCCTCTTCGCTGGCCCTTCGGAACGGTGTGCCGTGAGTGACGGGTGCGCCGAAATAGGTATCCCAGGTGTCAAGGTGTGCGTCGAAGTGCACGACCGCGACGGGTCCGTGTTGCTTGAACACACTGCGAAGCAATGGCAATGCCACAGTATGGTCACCGCCGAGCACCACGAGCCGAGCTCCAGATGCCCGCAAGGCATCGGACTGTCGCTCGATTTCTTCGACGGCCTCGTCGATCGAAAATGGATTGACCGCTAAGTCGCCAGCGTCTACCACCTGCTGTGCGTCGAACGGATGCACATCCTGCGCCGGATTGTATGGGCGCAGCAGTCGAGAGATCTCCCGAATGTGGCTCGGGCCGAACCGTGCGCCAGGGCGGAAACTCACGCCGGAGTCGAAGGGAATACCGACGACAATGATGTCAGCACTCTCGACATCCTCGATGCGCGGCAGCCGCGCGAACGTGGCGATGCCCGCATAGCGTGGCACGAGACTCGCGTCGATGGGGCCAACAGGCTTACTCATGGAAG
The DNA here is from genome assembly GCF_030063305.1 of Salinibacterium sp. G-O1. Taxonomy (GTDB): domain Bacteria; phylum Actinomycetota; class Actinomycetes; order Actinomycetales; family Microbacteriaceae; genus Rhodoglobus. The sequence goes on along the minus strand of NZ_JASISV010000001.1, from coordinate 240,632 downwards.
CTCCTTGGGTTGTGCAGGCGGGAATGCTCTGTCGAGGTCGTTTAGGTAGGTGTTAACCCGCCTGGAGGCGTGGATGGCGTCGATGGGCACCGTGACGACCGCGACACCTTCGCGATCGTCGAGCAGCGCGGCGTGTCGACCGAAAGGTGTCGCGATGCAACTGTGGCCCGTGAAGCCGGGCCCACAGTGGTTCGCGTAGGCGATGACAACACCGTTCTCGAGCGCTCGGGCTGGCACCTGCAGCATCGAAGTCTGGGTGGCCGAGTAGTGCCACGCCTCTCCCATCCCTTCGATACCTTGCTCCGACTGAGGGACGGCGGTAGGAACAAGCATGACGTCGACGCCGCCGCGCGCCAGGGCACGGGCGAATTCCGGGAATTCAACGTCGTAGCAGATGCCCATTCCCCAGCGTGCGTCGCGCCACTCCCAGGATTCTCCGTAGTTCTCGGCAGCGGTAAGCCAGAGCTGCTCTTCACCGCCGAAAAGGTGACGTTTGTGCACCCGCGCTGTCTCTGTGCCGCTGTTATCCATGAACGAGGCAGCAACGTGATGGCGCGCTCCCGCGCCCCCGGGGCTCGCGGCCACGGTGTCGATCGTGGAGGCGACCAGCGCGATGTTCAGATCTCGGGCGATCTGCGAGAGAGCGGCGCGGATCTCCACTCCGTCATGCTTCCAGGCCCGATCCGGGGCATACCCGGTGGCAAAGAGTTCCGGTGTGACCACCACGTCGGCGCCCTCGGCCTGCGCGCGAGACGCCAACCGGCGCAACGTCGCGAGATTCTGGTCGACGTCGTCGATGATGGCGGCGCCCTGTGCGACAGCAATCGTGTGGATTCGTTCGCCGTCCAACCTGCGTCCCTTCACTAGGACCCGCCTCGACATCGGGGTTGACACGAGACTCTGCGGTGCCCAATGATGACACAATCGAATCGAATTTGGTTTACGCGACAAGGACGTCGCACCTGACCGGCAGGAGAATTCTCATGACCCCGACAGACAAATCCGCCGCCGATAGTGGCATCTCTGAGCGCTTCCAGAGCCAGCTGATCGAGAGTGGGATGCAGCCCGCCGTCGCTGCCGAACTCGAGCGCCGCATTGGGGTGATCGAACGGGAAGAGTTTGACGATGAATCCCGTCGGCCGCTCTCCGGACGAGAGATAGCCGTCTACGTCGGCGTCACGGTGCTCGCTGTCGCCATCGGCGCATTGGTCGTGGCACTGTGAGCGCCGATGGCCGCGGCGTGGTGGACGTCACCAGCGACCCGAAACTGTCGAAGGAGTACCTGTTCGGCACCTTCCCGCTGCTTAAGGGTGAACGCACGTGGAGCGCGCGCGACTTCACCTGGGTGAACACCGCTCTGGCCATCGCTACCTGGGCCTTCCTCGTCGGCGGTTCCACGGCTCTGTTGGTCGGCTTCCAAGCCGGTGTAGCGGCCATGCTCATTGGCAATGCGATTGGCCTGTGCTTCATGGTGTTGGCGTCAGTGGTGGCCTCTCAACGCTGGGGATCAGAGCAGTACACGTTGCTGCGGGGCGCCTTCGGTGTCGTCGGGGTCGGTGTGCTGGTGTTCACCGTCATCCTGATCACTGAGATGGGATGGTCGTCGCTGCTGGCAGTGATGGCCGGTCGGGCGACGAGTCAGGTTGCCTCGACCATGGTCGGCGCTGACCTCGGCCAATACGGCCCGGTGGTGACCATCGGAGGGTTGCTCGCAATCCTGCTGGCTTGGTGGGTGCTCTCACGGGGGCCCGTGACCATCGGCCGCCTCAACTCCGTCATCGCCCCAGGGCTTGCGGTCGTCACGGTCGGCATGATGATTTTCCTGATCGCCAACACGTCATGGGATGCCCTGCTGAGCGCGTCACCGATCGCGCCCTTCGATGACAGCGCACTCAACTTCGTGATCGCGGTGGAGTTCAACGTCGGAGTCGGTGTGTCGTGGTACCCCGTGATGGGCTCGCTCTCCCGACTGACCCGATCCCGCAAAGCTGCGCTGTGGCCCGCCTTCGGCGGGCTCTTGATCGCCACCATGGTTGCCCAAATGGTCGGATTGGCCGCAGCCCTCACGCTCGGTGATTCTGACCCCACAGTCTGGATGGTGCCGTTCGGAGGATCAATCCTCGGCGTGATCGTGCTCATCTTTATTGCGTTCGCGAACATCACCTCGATGTCATCCATCGTCTATTCCACGATTCTGGCCATAAGACAGTCATCGGGACGATTGCTTACTAAAGTGCCCTGGAAGGTGCTCACGGCGGCCTTCTTCGTACTGCCCGCAATCATGACGTTCTTCCCGCAGTTCATGTACGAGCAGTTCATGATCTTCGTCGCGCTCTCTGGTGCCTTCCTCACCGCGGTCTGCGGCATCGCGCTGGTTGACTACTTCTTCTTGCGCAAGCAACGGTTCGACCTGCGCGAGCTTCACCTCGGCCAACGCGGCACGCTGTACTCCTACCCGTTGGGGATCAACTGGGCTGGTCTGGTGGCACTCGCCGCGGGAGCCACGTTCTACCTGTGGATCTACAACCCGATGACGCTGGAGACTCAGCCGCTTTTCCTGGTGATCTCGGCATCGCTGCCAGCAGCGGTGGTCGCCGGGGTCGTGTATCTCGTGGCATCGAAACTGCTGTACGGCAAGCGCCTCAGTGAGGCTCGACAGTGACGACAACCACTACCCGCGCGGCCGTTTACATCGGAACGAATCAACTTCAGATCCGCGATGTGACGCTGCGTGAGCCCGGTCCCGGTGAGGTGCGGGTGCGGATCGGAGCATCCGGCGTCTGCGGTTCTGACCGGCACGTGATCGACGGCGAGTGGCAAATGCCAAGCCCCACAATCATGGGCCACGAGGGCGCTGGGGTTGTCGACGCTGTGGGTGAGGGCGTCACGTCGCTGGAAGCCGGCGACCACGTCATCATGACCTGGTTCTACCCGTGCGGCAGCTGCACGAGTTGTCGCCAAGGCCGAACCTGGGTGTGCACGGGCTCAAACTCAGAAGCCTGCCTGCTGCCCGACGGCACCTCGCCGCTTGAGCTCGACGGCGCCCCCGCTTATCCCTACCTCGCGGTCGGGTCGATGAGCGAGTACGTCGTCGTAGCGGAACAAGCCGCCATCCGGGTGCCAGATGAGGTCCCCTTCGACGTTGCCGCGCTCATTGGCTGCTCCATTGCCACGGGTGTGGGCGCGGTGGTCAACGATGCACGAGTGCAGCCGGGGCGCTCCGCCGTCGTGATCGGAGCCGGTGGCGTTGGGCTCAGCATCATCATGGGGCTCGCCTTGGCCGGGGCAAGCCCCATCATTGCCGTCGATGTCAACGACGATGCCCTCGAGTTGGCCCGATCGTTCGGCGCCACACACACCGTTCGATCCGGAGCCGATCTGCCCGAGCGGGTGCGCGAAATTGTGCAGGATGGGGCGGACTTCGCATTCGAAGCGATCGGGCGCCCCGAGACCATCGCGCTCATGCCAGCCACGTTGCAACGCGGCGGTACCGCCGTGGTCGTAGGGTTGCCCCCGGAAGGGCAGCCAGTGCCGATCGACGTTCTGGCGCTCGCCGAAGAGGGCAAGTCCTTGCTCGGGTCGAACTACGGCGCGACGGTGCCGGCGCGCGACTTCCCCATGCTCGCGCGCCTCTACCTCAACGGGCGGTTGCCCATCGATCGCCTGATTACCAACCGGTTTTCACTCGACGAGGTGAACGACGCGTTCGACCTGATGCGTGCCGGTGCCAAGGGCCGCAGCGTCCTGATCTTTTGAACACATGGGTAGGCCGTCGAAGAACATCCTGTCGTCGAAAACGATCGCATTGGCTGCGCTCGCTCTCGTCGACGAGAAAGGCAACTTCACCATTCCCGGTGTGGCGGCTGCGCTTGGAGTAAACGCGTCATCTCTTTACCACCATCTGCCGGGTGGCCGGATCGCCATCGTGCATCGAATTCGTGAAGAGCTGTATGCCGAAGTTGACTTGACTCCGTTAGTCGATCCATCCACGCCAGCACTTGACCGCCTTCGTGAATGGATGTTCGAGATCCGATCAGCGCTCGCACGGGTGCCCGCGATAGCCCCCATCCTCGTCGCAGCTCCCGTGGAAGATCTGCGAACACTGGAGATCTATGAGGCGCTGTTCGTCATTTTGAAGGATGCAGGGGTTCCCGCAGCCCGCCGCGCCGCATACTCCGCGATGATCGACGCGGTTATCCTGGGTTCCGCGGTTGACGCGGGCTCACCCATCCCGCTGTGGCGCTCCGAAGGTTTCGATTTGCCGGAACTTCACGCGATCGCATCCGCAGACAACCTTCAGAGGGCGAACGACGGGTTTTCTCTGGCTGTCGATGTCGTTGTGGACGCAGTGAGCAAGACAGAGTTCTGATCAGATGTAGTAGATCGCCGAGTCCGCATACGAATCGGTTGCGGCGGAGGCCCGAGGGCGTGGCACCGCGGGTGCACCCACGAGCAGCGACCCTTCGGGCGCATCCGACACCACGACCGCGTTCGCCCCGATCATCGAATGCGAACCGACGGTCACGTTGCCGAGCACCGTCGACCCGGCCCCGACCACGATGTCGTTGCCCAGGGTGGGATGCCGCTTCTCATGCTTCACGCTCGTGCCGCCAAGCGTCACCCCGTGGTACATCAGCACGTCGTCGCCGATGACCGCTGTCTCACCGATCACGACGCCCATTCCGTGGTCGATGAAAAACCGCCGACCGATGACGGCGCCGGGGTGGATCTCGATGCCGGTCAGGAATCTCGTGAACTGCGAGACAGCGCGGCCGGCGGTGTGGAGCCGGTGAGTCCACAGCCAGTGGGCGACCCGGTAGCCCCACACGGCGTGGAGGCCCGAGTAGGTCAGCCAGATCTCGAAGTTGGATCGCGCAGCGGGGTCACGACGTCGAGCATTGGCGATGTCCTCCCGGGCGCGGGAGAACGGCGCCATCAGGCGAGGTCTTCGTACAGGACGGTCGACAGGTAACGCTCGCCGTAGCTGGCGATGATGACGACGATCGTCTTGCCGGCGTTCTCGGGACGACCCGCAAGCTGCACCGCCGCCTCGACGGTCGCACCGGACGAGATGCCCGCGAGGATTCCCTCCTCGGTGGCGAGGCGACGAGCCATCGAGACGGACTGCGCAATGTTGACGTCGATGATCTCGTCGTAGACGTCGCGGTCAAGAATCTCGGGAACGAAGTTGGCGCCGATGCCGGCGATCTTGTGCGGGCCGGGGGCGCCACCGTTGAGAATCGGGGACTCCTCGGGCTCGACGCCCACGACAACAACGCCGGGCTTCTGCTGCTTGAGGTAGTTACCGGTGCCGGACAGGGTTCCTCCCGTACCGATGCCAGACACGAAGATGTCGACGGCACCATCGGTGTCGTTCCAGATTTCGGGGCCGGTCGTAGCGAAGTGGATGGCCGGATTCGCGGCGTTCTCGAACTGTTTCGTGAGCACGGCACCCGGGGTGTTCGCGACGATCTCGGCGGCCTTCGCGACCGCACCCTTCATGCCCTCGCCCGCTGGGGTGAGGATGAGTTCGGCGCCATAGGCCTTGAGCAGAGTCTTGCGCTCCTGGCTCATGCTCTCCGGCATGGTCAGGATGACCTTGTACCCGCGTGCGGCGCCGACCATCGCGAGCGCGATGCCGGTGTTGCCGCTGGTGCCCTCGACGAGGGTGCCGCCGGGCTTCAGCTCGCCCGACTTCTCGGCGGCATCCACAATTGCTACTCCCAGGCGGTCTTTGACGCTAGCCGAGGGGTTGTAGAACTCGAGCTTCGCGAGCACCGTCGCCCCGAGGCCTTCGGCCACCTTGTTCAGGCGCACGAGTGGCGTGTTGCCGAAAACCTCGGTGATGTCGTTGTGGATGCGAGCCATGAGGGCGCCTTTCGTAAGAAACCGGTGGTCACCAGACTAGGCACTTGGCCCTGGGTGAGTCCTCCGGTTACAGCGAATGACCGGCGCCCAGTATTCCCGACGACGCCCAAACTGCGATCGAGAGTGCGAATGTTGCCGCTATCGGGGAGCCATAACGACACTCTCCGCACTCTCGACGCGGCCGGAGAGGCCGAAGGGGCGGCCGCGGCGGCCGCGCCCGGTGTAGCGCTTAACTGACGATGGCACCCACCCTCTCGGGTGAGTGCCATCGATCTACTGCATGCTGTGCAGTCGTGCGGGTGTGAGTACGTTGGTGCTGGAACTACAGCGCTGCGAGCTCGGAGAGCATCGCGTCGCCCGGAGCCGCGAAGACCGAGGTGGCCTCGATCTCGGCGCGGCCGAGCAGCTCGTCCATCTTGCGACGGCGGTTGCGGTTGATCAGCGTGACGACGGTTCCGACCTTGCCGGCGCGGCCGGTGCGGCCCGAACGGTGCAGGTAGGTCTTGTACTCCTCGGGCGCGTCAGCCTGGATGACCAGCGAGATGTCATCCACGTGGATGCCACGGGCGGCGACGTCCGTCGCGACGAGCACGTTGACCCGGCCGCTGGTGAGCAGCTGCAGGTTGCGCGTGCGGCGCGACTGGTTGAGGTCACCGTGGAGGCTGGTGGCCGGAATACCGGCGTCCTCCAGGTAGTCGCTCATCTCTTCGGCGAACGCACGGGTGCGCGTGAAGATGAGGGTCTTGCCCTCGCCCCGTGCGAGCTCCTGGATGATCTCGCGCTTGTCGCGCTGCTCGATGAGGAGCACCTTGTGATCGATGGTGGATGACGCCTGGTCTTCACCGGCGACCTCGTGCACTGCAGGGTCAACGAGGAACTGCTTGACGAGGGTGGCGACACCCTTGTCGAGGGTGGCCGAGAACAGCAGCTTCTGGCCGCCGTTGCTCGTCTCCTTCAGAATGCGCTGGACCGGCTCGAGGAACCCGAGGTCGCACATGTGGTCTGCCTCGTCGAGCACCGTCACGATGACGTTGCTGAGGTCGAGACGACCCTGCTCGATGAGGTCCTCGACGCGGCCCGGGGTCGCGATGATGATGTCGACGCCACGCTGCAGAGCGGAAACCTGCTTGAACTGGGGCACACCACCGACGATCGTGGTGGTGAACAGGCCGACGGAGCGTGCGATCGGCTGCACGGTGCGGTCGATCTGCATGGCAAGCTCGCGGGTCGGGGCCAGGATGAGGGCGCGAGGTTTGCGTCCCATCTGGCGGTCCTTGCCACCGTTGTTCTCCATGAGGCGCTCCACGAGGGGCGCGCCGAAGGCGATCGTCTTACCTGAGCCGGTCTTGCCGCGTCCGAGAACGTCGCGGCCCGAGAGCACATCCGGGATTGTCGCTGCCTGGATGGCGAAGGGGGCCTCGGCACCCATGCTGGCCAGCTGGCGAACGATGTTGCTTCCCAGACCGAGGTCGGCGAAGGTCACACCCTCGACGTCAGTCGCAGTGATGACGGCGGCTTCGAGGCGCTCAAGCACGACATCCTCGACCGGTCCGGTCGTGGTGCGAGCCGTGTAGTAGTCGCTCTCGCGCTTGGGGGCGCGGTCGTCGAAGTCACGACGGGGAGCGCGGTCTGCGCGGTCGTAGCTCGGGCGCTCGGTGCGAGCGCTGTTGTACGACGGGCGCTCGGTGCGCGGGGCGCGGTCGTTGTACGCGGGACGCTCGGTGCGGGCGGGACGGTCGGCGTTGTATGCCGGACGGTCGTTGCTGCGGGCCGGACGGTCCGAGTTGTACGCCGGGCGGTCGCTGCGAGCCGGGCGGTCGTTGCCGTACGACGGGCGCTCCGTGCGGGGTGCGCGATCCGAGTTGTACGCGGGGCGCTCGGTGCGTGCCGGACGGTCGCTGCCGTAGCTCGGACGGTCGTTACCGTACGCCGGGCGCTCGGTGCGCGGAGCGCGGTCGTTGTACGCCGGGCGGTCATTGCTGCGCGCCGGACGGTCGTTGCGGTCGCCGTATGACGGGCGAGCCGGACGATCCGAGTTGTAGCTCGGGCGGTCGTTGCTGCGGGCGGGACGGTCGTTGCCGTATGCCGGGCGCTCGGTGCGCGGAGCGCGGTCGTTGTACGCCGGGCGGTCATTGCTGCGCGCCGGACGGTCGTTGCGGTCGCCGTATGACGGGCGGGCCGGACGGTCCGCGTTGTAGGCGGGACGCTCGGTGCGGCCCGGGCGGTCGCCGTATGACGGACGCTCTACTGCGGGACGGTCACCGTATGAGGGACGCGCGGGCTTGCGGTCGCCGTAGGACGGGCGGGCGCCACGTTCCTGCGCCTGGCGGTCCTGGTACGAAGGCTTGGAGTCGCGGGGGCTCCAGTCTGGGCGACGGTCGTCGCGCGCAGGGCGGGCCGAACCGGTTGAGCGGTCGCCCGTGCGAGCGGCACGGTCATCCCCGGTCCAACGCTTCTTGGGCGCACCGGTTGCGCCGCCGCGGGCGCTGGATGATGGTGTGGACTTGTAGGGCTTCTTGCCGCCAGCGGGCGGCTTGGAGTAATTGGGCATAGTTCTTCCTGGGTTCTGATGTTGTCGTGTATTAACCCGCGTGAATACGTCACGCGTGAGCAAACACAGAGCGCATGAAGGTAGAGCACCGACTGCGTTGGATAGACGCGCCATGCCTTACTGAACCCGGGCGATCTTTGACCGGGGCCGTCACATACATTCGTGTGATTGTCACCAACCCCTGCTCTCGGCAGTAGTTGGCAAACCGGCCCGCAAGACTACAAACCCATGCGCGAACGCTCGCGCTGTCTTGAGCCGACTTACCCACGTTACTCCATGCGGGCCGATACGGCTAGGGCGAGCTGCTCTCGTCCCCACCCAAGTGAAGGAAATTTCGGCCCAGACCCCCGCCGTGGGCCGCTGGGCCGCATCCATTCGAGGTTTCTCCTTCATTTGGGCGGGAATGGGCGGGAGGGGGCGGTGCGCCAGACTGTTGGAATGCAGATCGCGATCGAGCCTGCCAGGCAGCCAGACGTGGAGGAGATGCTGCGCGCGGGCGAGCAGTACGCCCTGAGTGTTTACCCCGCCGAGGAGTGCTTCATGCTCGACATCGGCGAGCTCGACCGGCCGGGCGTGACCGTGTGGGTGGCGCGTCGTGACGGGGTGGCGCTGGGCATGGCGACGCTGGTCACGGGTCGCGAATTCCCCGAGCTGAAGCGGCTGTTCGTGCACGATCACGCCCGAGGCGCCGGGGTCGCGGGCGACCTGCTCGACGTCGTCGAGAAGCATGCCCGGGATGCCTCGGCAGGCGTCATCCGGCTCGAAACCGGTGATCGGTCCGACGCTGCTGTCGCCCTCTACGAGAAGCGCGGCTACCGGCACATCCCCCGTTTCGGCGAGTACGCGGATTCGGCGTCGAGTGTCTGCATGGAGTTGACCCTGTAGCCTCCCGCTACGCCCCCACAACCTCCGGTTCGGCCGCAGCCAGCGCCGCGCGCTTGTCGTCGCGTCGCTCCTTCGCGCCCTCCACGAGGTAGTAAAGCACCGGCAACACCACGAGCGTGAGCAGCGTGGATGACACGAGTCCGCCGATCACGATGATCGCGAGCGGCTGCGAGATGAAGCCGCCGTTGCCGGTGAACCCGATCCCGAGTGGCAGCAGCGCGAAGATGGTGGCCGCCGCCGTCATCAGGATCGGACGCAGACGACGAGACGCGCCCTGCAGGATCGCCTCGCGCACCTTCATCCCTCGCGCCCGGTACTGGTTGATCAGGTCGACGAGCACGATGGCGTTGGTGACGACGATTCCGATGAGCATCAGCACACCGATGAGCGATGCGACGCCGAGCGGGATGCCAGACAGCACCTGAAGCACGATCGCACCGGTCGCCGCGAACGGCACAGACACCAGCAGCAGCAGCGGCTGGCGGAGGCTCTTGAACGTCGCAACCATCACCACGTAGACGATGAGGATGGCGACGAGCAGCGCGAGCCCCAGCTGGCTGAACGCGTCGGCCTGCTGCGAGGTGACCCCACCGAGGGTCGCGTCCGCCCCGGCCGGGAGCGTCAGCGAGTCGAGCGCCTGTGAGACCTGCGCTGACGCGGTTCCGACGTCGTCACTGTTGGGCGTCACGCTGACTGTCGCGCTGCGCTGACCCTTGATCGCGGTGATGTTGGCCGGGCCGTTCTGCTCCTCCACGGTCGCGAGATCGGAGAGCGGCACGAGGCCGGTCGCGGTCGGGATCGAGAAGTCCCGCAGCTGCTGCACCGTCGTCGGCGCAGCATCGTTGAGAATGTAGATCGAGAGTGTCTTCTCATCGATGACCACCGAACCCACCGATGACGGGTTCATCGCCGCGGTGACGATGCCGCCGACGGCGATCTCGCTCAGCCCGGACTGCGCCGCCTTGTCACGGTCGACGGCAATGGAGATGAACGGCTGGTCGTTGGACAGGTTGCTGGATGCCTCGGCAACCACGTCGAGACCCTGCATCTTCGCGAGAACGGCGTCGGCGGCATCCCGCAGCTCTGTCTCGCCTGTTGCGGTGATGTTGACGTCGATGGTGGATGACGCGAACCCTCCGCCAGCGGCCTGCAGGGTGATTTCGCCGGAGTCTGCGATTTTGGCCACCGCCTCGCGCACGTCGGCCTGCAGCTTCACCTGGTCGACGTCGGGGTCGGTCGTGAGTGAGAAGGTGGCTCCGCCTGATCCGGTGAATGCGGAGCGCAGCGAGCTTCCGCTCGAGCCGATCGAGAGCTGCACAGTCTCGACCCCGTCGATGTCGGCCAGCGCTGACTCGACCTTCATCGCCGCGTCATCCTTGGCCTGCAGGCTCGCGCCGAGGGGAAGGGTCTGGCTCACCGTCAGCGTGTTCTGCCCGCTGTCGCCAATGAAGTTGGTCTTCATGAAGGGCAGCAGCGCGACGGTTCCGCCGAGCAGCAGCACCGCGGCAAGAATGACCGCGACAGGGCGCTTGAGCGTGAAGTTCAGCACCGGGAGGTAGCCCCGCTGCAGTCGATTGGGCGCCTCGGCCAGGTCTGAGGGCTGGCCGCCAACCGGCATCGAGCCGGCGTGCTTGCTGGGCTGCTTGTTGCCGAGGAACCAGTAAGCCAGCACGGGCACGATGGTGAGCGAGACGAAGAGGGATGCCGCGAGCGCGATCGTCACCGTGAGGGCGAACGGTCGGAACAGCTCGCCCGTGATGTCGCCGACGAGGGCGAGGGGCAGGAACACCGCGATCGTGGTGGCCGTCGATGCCGTGATCGCCCCGGCGACCTCCTTGACGGCGGCGAGGATGGCGGGAAGCTTCTCCTCGCCGAGTCCGATGTGCCGCTTGATGTTCTCGATCACCACGATCGAGTCGTCCACGACACGACCGATCGAGATCGTCAGCGCCCCGAGCGTAATGATGTTGAGCGAGTACCCGGAGGCCTGCATCCCGATGAAGGTGATGAGAACGGATGCCGGGATCGAGATCGCCGTGACGAGCGTCGATCGCACCGACAGCAGGAACAACAGGATGACGAGCACCGCGAAGACGAGCCCGAGAAGGCCCTCGGTGGCGAGCGAGTTGATGGACTCCTCGATGAAGGGCGCCTGATCGAAGGCGGTCGTGAACTTCGTGTTCTGCCCGAGCGACTTCTCGAGTTCGGGGATAAGGTCACGCACATCCTGAGACACCGCGACCGTGTTGCCGGCGGGGGTCTTGGTGATCGCGATCGTGAGGGCGGGTTCGCCGTTGACGCGTGAAATGCCGGTAACGGGGTCGTCCCGCAGTTCGACGGTCGCGACATCCGTCATGGTGACGACGCCGCCGGTATTGCCGCCGAGGAGCGGGAGCGCCGCGATCTGCTCGACGGTCGACAGCCTGGATCCGGCCTGAACGGTCAGGGTCTTGTCGTCTTCGGTGATCTGACCCGCCGGCAGCAGCACGCCGTTGGCGTCGAGGGCGTCCCGGAGCGCCTGGTTGCTCAGGCCACGCGCGAACAGCTCATCCTGATTGGGTGTGATCACCACGCGCTTCGCCGTGCTGCCCAGCAGACTGACGTCGCTCACATCGTTGAGCTTCTTCAGGTCGACGATGGTCGAGTTCTCGAGCTTCGCCGAGAGGTCGTCCGGGTTCATGTCGCTCGACACGGCGATCTGGATGACCGGAAGGTCCGAGAAGTTGAACGTCAGAACCTGGGTTTGGGCAGCATCCGGCAGGTTGGAGAGCCGGTTGATGGCCAGCTGGACCTTCTGCTCCGCCGTCGCGATGTTGGTGCCGTAGGTGAACGACGCGGTCACGCTGGAGACGTTCGCGCTCGACGTGGAGCGGCTTGACTCGAGGCCGGCAACCCCCTGGATCGCAGCCTCGATCGGGGTCGACACATCCTTGTCGACGACGGCGGGGGCGGCGCCCGGGTATGTCGTGATGATGAAAATCTGCGGCAGCGACAGGCTCGGGATCAGCTCCTGCTTCAGGGAGGTCAGCGAGATGCCGCCGAAAACGCCGATGACGATGGTCACCAGGGCGATGAGCGCCCGGTTTCGCAGGCTGAACACGGAGAAAAGATGCACGGAGAACTCTCTGCTGCTGGGGGTGGCCAGATGGTTGACGACAGTCAGCACTGCTGTGTGCCTGCTATGGATTATCCCCGCGTCCGCTTTGAATTACGTACTCCGAGCGGATTATTCGGCCATCCTTCGGGTCACACCACGCTCGCGGCGAAGTCGTGCACCGGCTCCGCGATCGGATGGCGGCCCACCGACGCCCAGGCGCGCGCAAGGGCATCCACCCCTCGTTCTGTCTCGTCGGCCGAATACGAGAACGGGATGCGCAGGAATCTCTCGAAGGCGCCGTCGACACCGAAGCGGGGGCCCGCCGCGATGACCAGGCCCTCGTTTCGCGCGGCGAGGGCGAGTTGCGAGCTGACCGCGTGCCCGAGGTTCACCCAGGTCGTGAGACCGCCGCCGACGTGCGGAACCGTCCATTCCGGCAGGCGCTCGACCAGCAGTCGTTCGAGCCGCTCGCGGCCCTCGCGCAGGTAGGCCCGTCGTGAGTCGAGAATCGAGTCGAAGTCGCGCAGCAGGTTCAGCACGATCAGCTGTTCGATCAGGGGCGTGCCGAGATCGCCGGCCGACCGGGCCCTGACCAGCCGCTGGATGACCGTGCGATCCGCCCGGATCCACCCGACCCGCACCCCGCCCCACACGGTCTTGCCGACCGAGCCGACCAGGATCGCGCTGCCGTGCGCCGCGAAGGGAAGCACCGGCCCGGTGTCGAGCCCGAGCTCGCCCATCGTCTCGTCGGCGATGAGCGTCGTGCCGTGCCTGGCCGCGAGCGCGAGCACGCGCTGCTTCAGTTCGACCGACATCGAGACGCCGGTCGGGTTGTGGTGGTCTGGCATGAGGTAGCCGAGCGAGGGGCTGGTGCGCTGGATGGCCTGCTCGAGCGCGAGTTCGTCCCAGCCGCCATCCGAAGTCACGCTCACGGGCACGAGGCGCGCACCGGCCGCCTTCAGCGAGTCGATCGCGTGCGGGTATGTGGGGTTCTCGATGAGGGCGCGATCGCCGCGCGCCATGATCGTGCGGGCCACCAGCGAGATCGCGTGCTGGGCGCCGATGGTCACCATGATCTGGTCGGGATCTGTGGGCAGGCCCCTGGCCGTGTAGCGGTCGGCGAGCGCTTCTCTCAGGGCCGGGATGCCCACGGGATCGAATCCGGAATCGCCGAGGTAAGCGGGGAGCTGCTCAACGGCCTCCTGTGCAGCGGCGACGATTCCGGGGATTGCCGGGAGGGTGGCCTTGCTGAAGTCCAGATATCCGGGCTGGAACTCGCTCTGCACGGGAACCCGGTACGGAAGCTGCACCACGCTGCCGGAACCGCGCACGCTGGTGAGGTAGCCGGCATCCCGAAGCTCGGCGTAGGCGGCAGTCACGGTGGTGCGGCTGATCTGAAGTTGCGCGGCCAGTTCGCGTTCGGCCGGCAGACGGGTGCCGGCCGCCACCCTGCCGTCGAGCGCGAGCAGCCGGATGCGGCCTGCAAGCGCCGTGTACGCGACCCCGCCGTCCCGCCATCCGGTCAGCATCGAGGCCAATACGCGCGCGGAAACCAGAGTCATGACGCCACTATACGGAATTGGCATCTTGTTCACAGTCCAATCGTGCAATTGGATTGCAGTCATGCTCCTCATGTCCCGCCGCGTCGCGCAACTGCTCGTCGGCCTGTTCCTCTACGGCTTCGCCATTGCGATGATGCTCGAAGGCGCGCTCGGCGCCTCGCCCTGGGACGTGCTCAGCCAGGGGGTCGTGCTGCACACCGGCCTCAACTTCGCGATCGTGACCAACGCCATCGGAGTTGTGGTGCTGCTGCTGTGGATCCCCATCCGGCAGAAACCCGGGGTCGGCACCGTCGCCAACGTGCTGCTGATCGGCCCGTCCATCGAGGTCGGCCTGTGGATGCTGCCGGAGCCAGACTCACTCGTGGCCCAGATCCTGCTGCTCGCGGGCGGACTGGTCCTGCTGGCCATCGCCACGGGCCTGTACATCGGGGCGCGGTTCGGGCCCGGCCCTCGCGACGGACTCATGACGGGCATCCATCGGCGTACCGGCTGGCCCATCTGGGCCGTGCGCACCTCGATCGAGGTGACGGTTCTTGCGATCGGCTGGGCTCTCGGCGGCACCGTCGGGCTCGGCACTCTCGCATTCGCGCTGCTGATCGGGCCGATGGTCAACGTTGCACTGCCCCTGCTGCGGGTGCCGGGCGGAGACACCGCGGCCGGGCGCGCGCCGGCGACCTCCCCAACCGTTGGAAATTCAGGAGATCCGCTGCCGAACCCTGCCCTGGGCGCGCAAGCTCGTCCGTAGCGTCAGGATTTCCTGAATTTCCGAAGGAGGGAGGGGCTGGCGCACGTGCCGCAGATAACGGTCACGCGCTAGGCGTTGACAGCCCCGTGGCGAGGAGTAGGGTCATCCCTCGTGACGAGTGAAGCACGGTCGCCCAAGAGGTGGATCATCGGGGAGCCTCTCGCCTCCGAAAAACTTGAGGGCCAGCTGCTGCCGAAGCACCTTGCGCTGCCCATCTTCGCGAGCGACCCGCTCTCGTCGGTGGCCTACGCGCCGCAGGAACTGCTGATGATTCTCCTGATCGGCGGGCTCGCCTTCCTCTCGTTCGCGCCGTGGGTTGCCGCGGCAGTCGTGATCCTGCTCATCGTGGTGGTGTTGTCGTACCGGCAGCTCATCAAGGCGTATCCGAGCGGCGGCGGCGACTACGAGGTCGCGTCGAAGAACCTCGGCGAGAAGGCCGGGCTGGTCGTGGCGTCTGCCCTGCTGGTCGACTACGTGCTGACGGTCGCGGTGTCTGTGGCATCCGGTGTCGACAACATCATTTCGGCGATCCCCTCCCTCAACCCGTTCCGGATCGAGATCGCGGTGGGTTTCATCATCCTGCTGGCCGCCGTGAACCTGCGTGGTGTGCGTGAATCGAGCAAGGCGTTCGCGGTTCCCACCTACCTGTTCATCGGCAGCATCGCGGTGATGGTCGTGGTCGGTCTCGGTCGCACCATCGCCGGCGACCCGCCCGTTGCCGAGAGCGCTGGCTACGTCGTGCAGGCCGAGAACCTCACCCAGGCCGGCATCATCCTGCTGCTGCTGCGCTCCTTCGCCAGTGGATGCGCCGCCCTCACGGGCGTCGAGGCCATCTCCAACGGCGTGCCTGCATTCCGCAAGCCGCATATACAAAACGCGCAGAAGACTCTCGTCGCGATGGGCGCGATCGCCATCACCCTGTTCGTCGGTCTCGTCGCCCTGGCACTGATCGCCGGAGTGCACTACGCCGAAGACGCGTGCCATCTCGTCGGCTACGCAAACTGTGAGGACATCCCGCAGCGCAGTCTCGTCGCGCAGCTGGCGTCATCCACCTTCGGCAACAACAGCATCCTGTTCTTCCTGATCCAGGGCGCAACGGCAGCCGTGCTGCTGCTCGCCGCCAACACCGCCTTCAACGGCTTCCCGCTTCTGGGTTCGGTGCTCGCCACCGACCGCTACGCCCCCAAATCGCTCTCCACGCGCGGCGACCGACTGATCTTCTCCAACGGCGTGATCATCCTCGCGGTCGTTGCCGCAGTGATTCTGGTGGTGTACCAGGCCGATGTCACGGCGCTTATCCAGCTGTACATCATCGGGGTGTTCATCTCGTTCACGCTCGGCCAGATCGGCATGGTGCGGCACTGGCTCAGGATGCTGCGCGACGGCTGCGCGGATCCCGTCGGCGTGTGGCGGAGTCTCGTCATCAACGCGCTCGGGGCGACCATGACCGCGATGGTGCTGATCGTCGTCACGGTCACCAAGTTCACTCACGGCGCCTGGCTCGTCTACCTGATCATGCCCATCCTGTTCACCCTGATGCTCGGCGTGAACCGGTATTACCGTGACGTCGACAAGGAGATCGCGGCCGACCCGACCACCATGTTCGGTTCGGAGGGCGACCACGCGATCGTGCTCGTCGGCCGGATGCAGAAGCCCGTGCTGAAAGCCCTCGACTACGCGATCGCCGCCCGCCACAACTCGATCGAAGCCGTGCACGTCTCCATCGACGACGCCGCGACAGACCAGCTCGAGAAGGACTGGATCGCCCAGAACATCAAGGTTCCGCTGAACATCCTCGAGTCGCCATACCGGGACATCAGCGCACCCTTGGCCAAGTACATCCGGTTCCGCCGGGAGCACAACGGCCCCGAGGTCATCACCATCTACACACCGCACTACATCGTGGGTCACTGGTGGGAGAACCTGCTGCACAACCACACGTCGAGGCGCATCCGTCACAAGCTCGCCCTCACCCACGGCGTCGTCATCGCGCTCGTTCCGTGGCTGCTCGACTCCTCGACGCTCATCTACGGCCGCCGCTCGCGCCCACTGCCCGGACAGGATCGGCGCGGCGAGCTCCGGCGACCGGTTGCCAGAAAGCCGATGCCCCCCGCCGCCGCCGTTGTGCGGCCGAAGACCCCGGTGGGTGCCGGTAAGGCCGCAGCCTCGAAGCCCGCTGCCGCTCGGCCTGCCGCTGCGACGAAGCCTGCCGCTGCCGCCAAGCCCGCCGCCAAGCCCTCCGCCAAGCCGAAGAAGGCACCGGAATCGCCGCCCCAGTAGGTGCCGCGCGCGACCTTGCCTCCGTGATCGTGGGTGGCATGGTCGGCACCGGACTGCGCCTCGGCCTGGATGCGGTCATCCCCCACACCGACGGCTCGTTCCCCGTGTCGACGCTCATCGCAAACGTGGTCGGCGCGTTTCTTCTTGGCCTACTTGTTGCCCGGCTGTGGGAGCGGGCGCCGGTCTGGCTTCGCGCCGGGCTCGGCGTCGGCCTCCTCGGATCGTTCACCACCTTCTCGGCGTTGGCGGTCTCGCTCGTCACGCTTTCCACATCAGCCCAGTGGATGACCGCGGCCCTCTACCTCGCGCTGACCCTGCTGCTCGGCTTCGGTGCCGCTGCCGCTGGCCTCACCGTCGGCCGCGGTCGCGCACGGTGGGCCCCGATCGACGAGGTCAACGAATGAACGGGCATCCCGCGTGATCGTCATCCTCGTCACCATGCTGGCCGGCGCGGCCGGAGCTGTGATCCGCTACCTCGTCGTGCTTGCGTTCGCGGGACGCAGCGCGCTGCCCTGGGCGGTGCTGATCGTGAACGTGGTCGGCTCGGCCGCCGGCGGAGTGATCGTGGGGCTCGCTGCCAGTGGCGGCATGAGTGACGACATCCGGCTCATCCTGCTCACCGGCCTGTGCGGCGGGCTGACGACCTTCAGCACTTTCAGCGTCGAGACGATCCAGCTCGTGCACGAGGGAAAGTGGCGCGTCGCCGCACTAAGTGTGGGCCTGAACCTCGTGCTGGGCGTTGCCGCCGCCGCCGCCGGGTACCTGCTCGCGCGCTGAGGCGCCCCGCCCACTCGCTCCCTCGCTCCCTTGCTCCCTCGCTCCCTCGCTCCCTCGCTCCCAAATGAAGGAGATATGGCATCCGCGGGCGAAGTTTGCTGGCAAAACGTGCCTTCAGCCAGAAATCTCCTTCATTTGGATGCCGCGGCGCGACGGGAGCGCGGCACACGGTCGCGCAGCCACACGGGAGCGCGCGGGACTCGGCGCCCCGCCTGCCACTCCCAAATGAAGGAGATATGGCATCCACCCGCGAAGTTTGCTGGCAAAACGTGCCTTCAGCCAGAAATCTCCTTCATTTGGATGCCGCGGGGGGACAGGGATGCCGCGGCGACACGGGAGCGCGCGGCACACGGTTGCGCGGCCACACGGGAGCGCGCGGGACAGGGTTGCGCGGCGCGACGGGAGGGGCGAGCGCAGCGGGCTATCCGCGCAGCGCCTGCAGCTTGCTGAGGGTGGCGATCACCTGGCGGGCGATCATGCGGCCAGCCCGGTTGGCGCCGATCGTGCTGGCCTGGGGGCCGTAGCCCGCGAAGAACACCCGGGAGTCACCGAGGGCGACGCCCGCCGCCACCGACATCCCGCCCTCCTTCTCGCGCAGCTTCAGGGAGGAAAGGTGCCGGAGTTCGGGCCGGAAACCCGTAGACCAGATGATCGCGTCGGCCTCCTGGAAGCTGCCGTCCGCCCACCTCACACCCCGCGGCTCGATGGCGCTGAACATGGGCCGCGGCTTCAGCAGGCCGCGGTCGATGCCGGCCTGGATGCGTCGGGTGCGCGGCACGCCCGTGCCGCTGACGATGCTCGGCAGAGCACGACCGGCCCGAGCCGCCTCATCCTGCAACTTCACGGCCTCGACGCGCGCCTCGAGGTTGAGGCCGCCGTCTTCGAGGAAGTCGATGGGACGTCGGCTGACCCAGGCGATCTCGGAAGCGACATGTTCGAGTTCGAGGAGGAAGCCGATGGCGGAGGTGCCGCCCCCGACCACGACGACGCGCTCGCCCTCGAATTCTTGAGCCGAGACGTAGTCGTTGGTGTGCACGTGCCTGCCCTCGAAGGAGCGAAGCCCGGGGTACCACGGGACAAAGGGGGCTCCCCAGGTTCCCGTTGCGTTGACGACAGTCTCGGTCGTGACCTGCTGCACGTGATCACCGTCGGCGAGGGTCACGATCAGATCGGCGTTGTGATTCTCGACCGCCGTGACATCCGCTGGCCTGACGACCTGGAAGCCGTAGTGCTCTTCATAGCGCTGGTAATAGTCGGCGACGACATCTTTCGCCGGCGCCTGGCGATCGGCCGTCTCGAAGCTGATCCCGAGCTCGTCGAGCCCGGGAAGATCGTTGATTTTGTGCGCGGAACCGATGCGTAGAGCTTCCCAGCGGAACTGCCAGGCGCCGCCGGTTCCCGGCCCGCGATCGAGAAGAACGAAGTCATTTCCGGGATCGAGCCCGAGGCGCCTGAGGTAGTAGGCGACGGACAATCCGGCCTGACCCGCACCGATGACAACCACGGAGGTATCGGTGTTGGCAGTGGTCACCCGACCACGTTACTCGTCGCAGCGGGGATGGGGCATATCTGCAGCAATGTGGGATGGGTCGCATGCTAAACTGGCGGTTGGTTTTCATCCATCCCTGTTCGCTCGTTCGCCGGCCGCGTTGTTTAGCGCGAAGGCTGGTGCACCGGGACAGACATCTGAGGGGGTCTCGCATGGGACGCGGCCGTCAAAAGGCGAAGCACACGAAGGTCGCACGCGACCTCAAGTACTTCAGCCCGGATACCAACTACGGTGCTCTCGCAAAGGAGCTCGGCACGCCGGGCTCTGCGATCGACCCCAGACTCGAGGAAGACCTCGAGAAGTGGCCAGAGTTCGCAGGCGCTGCACCCGCGGATGATGACGACGACCTCTACGTGGATCGCTACGCGACCGACGAAGACGACGAAGACGAGTCGAAGAGCGCCTAAGCGTTGCGTGCGCCGGCGTCAGCCTGCGTAGGTTCCGGTCAGGCGCACTGCGCCGCCGTTGACACCCTTGGCACCCTGCTCGAAGCCGGTCAGGTCGCGTGCGGTCATACCGACGCGGCCAATCTCCCATGACGGGATGCCGTCAGCCGCCAGCTGGGCAATGACGCCGTCCGCCGCGCCGGGGCTGACCACCGCGATCATGCCGATCCCGAGGTTCCAGGTGCCCTCAGCGCTCTCAAGCGTGGAGCCGGCGAGATCAGACAGCACCCGGAAGACCGGCGGCGGCGACCAGGTTGACCGTTCGACCTCGACCCAGGATCCGACAGGGAGCACCCGGGCGAGGTTGGCGGCGATACCGCCACCGGTGACATGGCTGAGCGCGTGGACTCCCCCGGTGGGCAGCACGCGAAGCAGGGGTGCCGTGTACAGGCGTGTCGGCTCGAGCAGAACCTCACCGACTGTGCCGCCGAGGTCGTCAGACCTGTCCAGGTAGCCGATGTCGCGCGACGCGAGGATGTGCCGCACGAGTGAGAAACCGTTGCTGTGCAGGCCCGAAGATTCCATCGCGATGACGACATCGCCATCCTGCACCAGGTGCGCGCCAAGCTGGGCGTCGGCCTCGACGGCCCCGACAGCTGCGCCGGCGACGTCATAGTCGTCAGGACCCAGAAGCCCGGGATGCTCGGCAGTCTCGCCCCCGACCAACGCAGTTCCGGTGGCAGAGCACGCCCGCGCGATTCCGGCGACGATGTCGGCGATGCGGGAGGGCACCACGCGACCGCACGCGATGTAGTCCGTCATAAAAAGCGGTTGCGCGCCCACGACCACGATGTCGTCGACAACCATGCCCACGAGGTCCTGGCCGATGGTGTCGTGCTTGTCGAGCACCTGCGCGATCGCGACCTTCGTGCCCACCCCGTCGGTGGATGTCGCCAGCAGCGGCCGCTCGAAGCTCTTAAGGAACGACACATCGAAGAGCCCGGCGAAGCCGCCAACCCCACCGAAAACGTTGGGCCCGTGTGTCGCAGACACAGCAGACTTCATCAGCTCGACCGCGAGGTCGCCTGCTGCTGTGTCGACTCCGGCGTCGCGGTAGCTGGAAGTTGAGTCGTCAGTCACGCAACAAGAGTACCCGGCCACCAAGTGCACAGACGGCGGTCACAACACGACCAGGTCATTGGCGTGCGCGAAAACGACGACCTGCAGCCGACTGCGGAGGTTGAGCTTGCGGAGTATGGCCCCGACATGAGTTTTTACCGTCGCATCGCTGACATAGGCGGCCGTCGCGATCTCGGTGTTCGACAGCCCCCGCGCAACCAGGAGAAACACCTCGCGCTCCCGCGGGCTCAGCGCCTCGATGGCCCGCTGTCTCGGCGTGGATGTCGCCGCGGCGACCCCGGCAATGAGAGTGAGGGTGGCCGCGATGTCAGGAATCGCATCCCCAGCATGAACCGTCCGGATGCTCGCCAGCACCTGCTCGGTGGTGGCGTCTTTCGTCAGAAAGGCACTCGCCCCAGCCTCGAAGGCGCGCACGACAACCTCGTCCCGGCGCAGCGTCGTCAACGCGATGACGCGGGGGCGATCGTCGGCCGTTCCGCGGCCGAGCATCTCACGCGTCGCGTCGATGCCGTTGAGCCCGGGCATCCTGAGATCCATCATGACGATGTCTGGCGCGAGGTTAGCGGCCTTGGATAAGGCGTCGCGACCATCGCTGGCGGTGTCGACACACTCCATGTCGTCCTGGGCGTCGATGATCATGGAGATGCCCGAGGCGAAGAGCGGCTGGTCGTCGACGACGAGAACCGAAATGCGCTCACACACCGGCGGGCTCCGGCGTGGCCGCGACAGGTTGAGCGGGGATGAAGGCGGTCACCAAAAATTCATGCCCGTCACGCTCCGCCGTCAGCCAGCCACCAGCGAGTCGTGCCCGCTCCTTCATGCCGACGATGCCTACGCCCGGACTGACGACCGACATTCCCGCATCCCCCACCGACCTCGAGGTGATGAGCAGAGCGAGCCCCCGTCCCTGCCAATCGAGAGTCACCCGGGCCGTAGAAGTCGATCCGCCGTGTTTCAGCGCGTTCGTGAGGCTCTCCTGGACAATACGGAACACAGCAAGTTCGCGTGATGGCGTCAGCTCCCGCGGAATCCCCAGACTCTGCATGGTTGCATCCATGCCGACCTTGCGCATCCGGCTGACCACAGCATCGAGATCGAGAATCACCGGCCTGGTCAGGGTGAGGTCATCATCGTGGATGCTCTCCACCAGGCTGCGCACATCGGTCAGCGCCACCCGCCCCACTGACGCAATGTTCGTCAGCGCCTCGGTTGCAACGTCGGGCCGCTTCCCCTGCAGCGCGAGCGCGCCCTCGGCCTGGGAGAGAATCACCGCCAGTGAGTGCGCGAGGGCGTCGTGAACGTCCCGTGAAATCCTGGCGCGGTCATCGGCGAGTCTCAAATCGAAGTTGGACTTGTGCAGCCTGAACCCGATGGCGCGCTCGCGCAGCCGGCTGCGCCCGGCGACGCCGATCGCCCACATCCCGAAGAAGAAGCCGAACGCGACCAGCACCAGAAATATGAACCCTTCCCAATGTGGGCGGTTAGTCACGTTCGAGGTCGTGCCCACCCATGAGGTCCAGTAACCCTGCTGGCTCGGCAACATCATGCGAGCCGCTAACAAGATCGACGCCAATGCACCCATGGGCAGCACGAACCTGCGAACACGCCCCTCGGCACCGAACGCGACAACGAGCCCGACGATTCCTACCGCCTGATACATCGCCCAGCCATTGGCCGACGGGGGATACAGCACATTGAACAGCTGAAGCGCCGGGATGAGCGTGACGAGCGTCAAGGACACGAGGGGGAAGAATCCCGAGAGGCCGATGGCGATCGTGAACAGAACCATCACGAATGCCCCGCCACCCGTCATGCGTGACGCTTCACCAATTGACCAGAGGGTGAGGTAGACCGATGCCCCCAGGACGGGGATCCATCGGAAGTACGCGGTGACGTTCCTTGAGATGTGCGCCGAAAGATTGCTCATGTCAGCAACGCTAGGTCGTGCATCCACCCCGCACCATCGACGGCCGTCTCTTTCATCCCAAGTGATGACCGCGAACCTGTGGGAGAATAAGACGTACTCGCGCCGGGTACGTCCCCTCTAGCTCGGGAGCCCCGCTTATTCATGTGCGGCATCGTCGGAATCGTGTCATCCCAGCCTGTCAACCAGCAGGTCTACGACGCCCTGCTGCTGCTGCAGCACCGCGGTCAGGACTCCACCGGCATCGCCACTGCTGATGGCAACACCCTGCACATGCAGAAGGCCCGCGGCCAGGTTCGCGAGGCGTACCGCACCAGGGACATGCGCAACCTGCTCGGCACCATGGGCCTCGGCCACGTGCGCTACGCCACCAAGGGCAACGCAGCGGATGAGCAGGAGGCGCAGCCGTTCTACGTCAACGCGCCATACGGCATCACGCTCATCCACAACGGAAACCTCACCAACACGCGTGAGCTGACCAAGCAGCTGTTCCACATCGACCGCCGCCATCTCAACACGTCCAGCGACACCGAGCTGCTCGTGAACGTTCTCGCGAACGAACTGCAGTCGCAGGTGTCTGGCTCCGATCTCGACCCCGACCAGGTGTTCAACGCCATCTCGCGTGTGCACGAGCGCGTCGAGGGTTCGTACGCTGCCATCGCCCTCATCGCGGGTCACGGCCTGCTCGCCTTCCGCGATCCGTTCGGCATCAGGCCGCTGGTGCTCGGGCGCCGTCAGGCCGGTTTCACCGGGGACGAGTGGATCGTGGCATCCGAATCGCTGGTGCTCGAGAGTGCCGGGTACGAGTTCGTGCGCGATATCGCCCCGGGCGAGGCCGTCTTCATCGCGCCGAACGGTGAGATGACGAGCCGGCAGTGCGCGGCAAACCCCACCCTTATTCCGTGCTCGTTCGAGTACGTCTACCTCGCCCGCCCAGACTCGATCATGAACGGAATCTCGGTTTACGAGGCCCGCCTCCGCCTCGGCAACAAGCTCGCAGACACGATCGCGAAGTTCACGCCGATGGGTGACATCGACGTCGTCATGCCGATCCCGGACTCGTCCAGGCCCGCCGCCATGCAGGTCGCGCAGAAGCTCGGGGTCGAATACCGCGAAGGTTTCTACAAGAACCGCTACGTGGGCCGAACCTTCATCATGCCCGGCCAGGCCGAACGCAAGAAGAGCGTGAAGCAGAAGCTGAACGCCATGGGCAGCGAGTTCAAGGGCAAGAACATCCTGATTGTGGATGATTCGATCGTTCGTGGCACGACCTCGAAAGAGATCGTGCAGATGGCACGCGAGGCCGGCGCCAACAAGGTCACGTTCACCTCCGCCGCGCCCCCGGTGCGCTACCCGCACGTGTACGGAATCAACATGCCCTCACGGCAGGAGCTGGTGGCCCATGGCCGCAAGATCCCGGAGATCAACATCGAGCTCGGCAGTGACTACCTGATCTACCAGGAGGTTGCCGACATGCAGGCCGCCATCATCGAGGGGTCCGACGTCTCGGCGCTCGAGATGAGCTGCTTCACCGGCGACTACGTCACAGGCTCCGTCTCATCGGAGTACCTCAACTGGGTCGAGCGCACTCAGCTCAGTTAGCCGGCGGCTCTTCTGAGGGTCCGGGCTCACGCTCGGTGATGAATTCGGCTTCTGCCGACTGCGCGCGCAGCTTCGAGCGACGGTCCACGATCAGGGCGAGGATCGCGCCGAGCAGCACGCCGGCGGTGACCCCGAAGAGCGCGAAGTAGGCGAAAAGCGGCCCGAATCCGACCAGCGGATCGACCGGGAACAGCGCGGTGAGGATGAAGGTCACGATCGCACCGACCCCGCCACCCACGATCAGGAAGGCCGGGATCTTGGGCGCGCGGCGCACGGTCACCCTCTCGGTGCCAGACTCTGGCTCGGGAATCTCGGGGGTTGCGTCGCTCACGCGTCCATTCTCCCTCACCACGCTGGGCGCTGCCGCCGAGACCTCCACTTCTGCTGCCTAGACCGGCTCGGGGCCAGCAGAAGTGGAGATCTCGCGCCACACAATCGGCAGGTAGTCCGTGAGGTCGGCTCTTTGACCGGATGCCGCAACACGGCCGGCACGTACGGCATCTGCCCACGCCAGCGCTCCGGTGGCCAGGGCGAGCCAGGTGGCGGCATCCATCTCTACGACGTTGGGCGGAGTCCCGCGGGTGTGCCGCGGTCCCTGAATGGCCTGCACGGCCCCGAACGGCGGCACCCTGATCTCGACGGTGTTGCCCTCGGCGCTGTCGGCGAGAAGCTGCAGAAGGTAGCGGACGGCGGTGGCTGTGGCATCCCGCGTCGGCGCGTCGAGCAGTGCTGCGGCGACCGCGGCACGGCCGGCGGCGTCGGCTATCCGTTTGGGAGGCATACCCATACGGTACGGGCTGGGTAGTGTTGACCCGTGCGAATTCTGGTTCTCGGCTCCGGTGCGCGCGAGCACGCCATCATCACGTCTCTCCTGCGGGAGAGCCCCGCTCATCACATCACCGCGGCCCCCGGCAATGCCGGCATCGCCGCGGTCGTGCCCGTCGTGGCGCTTGACCCGACGCGTGGCGACATCGTCTCGCAGTACGCGCTCGACAACGACATCGAGCTGGTCGTCATCGGGCCGGAGGCACCGCTCGTGGCGGGCGTCGCCGACAAGCTGCGCCAGCGCGGAATCCCGGTGTTCGGCCCCGGCAAGGCCGCCGCGGCGCTCGAGGGCAGCAAGACCTTCGCCAAGCGGATCATGGATGACGCGGGCGTTCCGACCGGTCGCGCGACCAGGGCGGGATCGCTCGAGGAGGCCATCGCGGCCATCGACGAGTTCGGTGCCCCCTACGTGGTGAAGGCAGACGGCCTGGCCGCCGGCAAGGGCGTGCTGGTCACCCCCAACCGCGACGAAGCCATCGCGCATGCCACCTTCTGGCTCGCGCACGGCAGCGTGCTCGTCGAGGAGTTCCTCTCTGGGCAGGAGGTCTCGCTCTTCCTCCTGAGCGACGGCCACAACGTGCTTCCGCTGTCGCCAGCGCAGGATTACAAGCGCATCTTCGACGGCGACGAGGGGCCAAACACCGGTGGGATGGGCGCATATTCGCCGCTGCCGTGGCTGCCCGAATCCTTCGTGGATGACGTGATCGAGTCAGTAGCGCTGCCCACCATCCGTCTATTGGCCAGCGAAGACACCCCGTTCATCGGGCTGCTCTACTGCGGCCTGATCGTCACCGACGACGGCGTGCGCGTGATCGAGTTCAACGCGCGCTTCGGCGACCCCGAGACGCAGGTCGTGCTGCCGCGACTCATCACCCCGCTCAGCGGGCTGCTGCTGGCAGCGGCGTCGGGCGAACTCGGAACCCTGCCCCGCCCGGAGTTCTCGACGGATGTTGCGGTGACCGTGGTTCTCGCGAGTGAGGGTTACCCCGAGAATCCGATCACCAACCGGCCCATCACCGGCCTTGCCGACGTCGAGAACGTGACCATCGCGCATGCCGCCACCGCTCTCGTCGGCGGCGAATTCGTCGCGACGGGTGGACGCGTGCTCAGCGTCGTCGCGCTCGGAGCGGACTTCGCCGAGGCAAGGGCCCGGGCCTACGCGGCGCTCGACACGATCACTCTCGAGGGCGGCCAGTACCGCACCGACATCGCGTTGCGGGTCGCGCAGTGAGCACCGTCCCCGCCGGCTGGGAGCTGTTCTACTCGGGCAAGGTGCGTGACCTGTACCGCTCTGCCGAGCATGAGGGCCGCGTGCTGATGGTCGCCAGCGATCGCGTGAGTGCGTTCGACCACGTGCTCGAGCCGGGCATCCCGGGCAAGGGTGCCCTGCTGACCAGCCTGAGTCTCTGGTGGTTCGATCAGTTGGAAGTGCCGAATCATCTGGCGCAGGATGGCGCGACCGACCTTCCCGCGAGCGCGATGCTCGTGAAGACCCTCGAGATGTACCCCGTCGAGTGCGTCGTGCGCGGCTACCTGTCTGGCAGCGGCTGGCTCGAATACCAGCAGTCGCAGAGCGTCTGTGGAGTGCCGCTCCCCGCCGGGCTCAGCGATGGCGACCGCCTGCCCGAGCCGATCTACACCCCGGCGTGGAAAGCCCCGCTTGGCGAGCACGACGAGAACATCACTTTCGAGCGCACAGTCGAGCTGGTCGGCGCCGAGGCCGCCGCGGCCCTGCGCGACACGTCGCTGGCGATCTTCACCGCGGCGTCGGCGATCGCCGAGAAGCGCGGCATCATCCTGGCCGACACGAAGTTCGAGTTCGGCGCAGACCCGATGACCGGCGAACTGACCCTCGCCGACGAGGTGCTGACGAGCGACAGCAGCCGCTACTGGGATGCGGCCCTGTACGAGACCGGCGACCGCACGGCGAGCTTCGACAAGCAGATCGTGCGCAACTGGCTTTCGGCGAACTGGGACAAGACCGGCACACCGCCCGAGCTTCCCGCCGAGATCGTGGAGCGCACGGCCGCCCGCTACCGCGAGCTGATCGAACGCCTGACCGGGGCGTGATCGTCCGCGAGGTCGAGTGGGGGCATCCTGACTCCGTCGCGATGCGCAAAGGCCAGCGACTGGACCTGGACCAGCGCTACGGCAGCCCCGATTCCGAGCCGGGCCCGCACCCAACGGCAGCCGATATCACCATGTTCTTCGTCGCGTACGCCGACGACGGTGAGCCCATCGGCAGCGGCGCACTGAGGAAGCTCGACGACGAGCATGCGGAGATCAAGCGGATGTTCGTGCATCCAGCCCACCGCGGATCCGGTGCAGGGCCCGCCATCCTGGCCCGACTGGAACAGTTCGCCCGGGACCGGCAGTGGAAACGCCTCGTGCTCGAGACCGGCCACCGGCAGCCGGATGCCGTGCGGTTCTACGAGCGGGAGGGGTACAGCGGCATCCCGAAGTTCGGCTACTACGTCGACAGCCCGAACTCGCTCTGCTTCGAGAAGGTGCTCTGACGCCGCCAAACCGAACGGCGTCATGCTCCGAATCCTGTAACGATGGCCCGCTGGCCCAGACGGCGGGCCATCGCCATGCGCGCCGCGGAATACCCGCGGCGACAACGTGGTTGTGACGACCATGGTCGAACACACTCTCGCGGCAGACACCGCGATGGGGCCCGTCACCCTCAGCGTCGGCAACCTCGACGCCATGACGGCCTACTACCGTGATGCTGTGGCGCTTGAGGTGCTGGATGCCACCACCGACACCGTCACGCTCGGCCGGGGCGCCACTCCCGTCGTGATCCTGCAGCACTCGCCCGAGCTGAAGCACGCCAGCCCCCGCGACGCCGGGCTCTTCCACACCGCGATCCTCTTCGACACGGAAGAAGCCCTTGCTGCCTCCGTCTACTCCGTCGCGCAAAAATATCCGGCGACCTTCACCGGCAGCTCAGACCATCTCGTCAGCAAAGCGTTCTACTTCACCGATCCCGAGGGCAATGGTGTCGAGCTGTACTGGGACCGCGAGCGCAGCGCCTGGAGCTGGGTACACGGAACCCTCGAGATGGGCACGCTCTACCTCGACCCCAACCTGTTCCTGCAACAGAACCTCACCGAAGCATCCGTCAGCGCGCCGATGATCGGTGGCGCGCAGGTCGGACACGTGCACCTCCAGGTCGGCGATGTTGCGACGGCGCGCGAGTTCTACGTGGGTCGTCTCGGCTTCGACGAGACTGTCGCGATCGGCGACCAGGCGCTGTTCGTCAGCGCCGGCGGCTACCACCACCACATGGCGATGAACACCTGGAACTCGCGTGGCGCCGGCCCGCGGCTTCCAGCCCTCGGGCTCGCGCGGGTGGACATCGAGGTGCCAGCCGCAGACGACCTCGGGACTCTGGCCGAGCGGATGACGCATTTCGGCATCCAGACCAGAGATGACGGTCAGAGCCTGTCGTTCGACGACCCGTGGGCGAATCTCATCAGGGTCGGCGTCGCACCGGCCTAAGCGCGGATTCAGCCGCCGAGGCGCTCGTCGATCTGCTGGATGACCTCCCACGCGCCATCCTCGGAGTTGGAGAGCACGACCACGTCGAGCCCCTCCTCGAGGTAGTGACGCACGATGCCGGAGGCCCCGGGGTTGATGCCGTCCTTGTAGTACGAGCGCACGGTGCCGTCTTCGTTCATGTCGAACTCGAGGCCGAACCCGTACCAGGTGGCCTCGTCATGCTCGACCTGCGGGGAAAGGAACTCGTCGGTGAACTCGCTGTTGAGCAGTTCACCGGAACGCACGGCCCTCAGGAACGTCACGAGGTCGGCGGCCGTTGCCTGCGCGCCGCCGTCCGGCGAGCCGATCGGCGGGTAGCTGTAGATGTTCTGCACCCAGGTGCCGTCGACGAGATCCCAGCCCTCGGCGACCCGGGGAGCTGCGTCGCGGCGGTCGTAGAACCCGGAATCGTCCATCCGGGCCTTCGTGAAGACCTCGTCGAACACGTACTGGCGGAACGGAACGCCCGTGACCTTTTCGAGCGCGAGCCCGGCGAGGATGTATCCGGCGTTGTTGTACCGGCAGTCGACGCCGGGGGCAGCCAGCGGGGGCTTGTTCACGAACTGCGGCAGGAAGTCGCGAGTCTCAAGCACCGAGTAATTGGGGGTTTCGCGCCACAGGTCCGCGTAGTCCTCGCCGGCCTCCTCGTCGGCATCATCCGCGATGCCGCTCGTGTGGGTCAGCAGGTGCAGCAGCGTCACGTCGATGCCGATGCTCGTGCCCTCAAGGTCGACGTAGTGGTGGATCGACGTTTCGAGGTCAAGGTTGCCTTTAGCCACCTGCTGCAGCACTGCGACGCTGGTGAACAGCTTCGTGATCGACGCGGTGTCGAAGCGGGTGTTCAGAGTGTTGTGGATGCCCCAGCGCTGGGTCGCGAGCCCGGTCGCGGCCTCGTAGACCGTGCGATTGCCATCGCGAATCAGCACCACCCCCGAGAAATCCTGGTCGGCGAGAAAGTCATCGAGGCCGGAGGTATCCATGGCACGAGCCTACCCAGTGAGAATGCCCAGCGATTGAGCATGCGTGGCGATCTAGCATGGGGCAATGAATGCTTTCCGCAGGCTGAGCAGGGTCGCGATGCTGCCGGCGGCACCCGTGCTCGTTGCGCAGGGCCGGCGCCTCCGACGGGATACCCCCAGACTTCCGGATGCCGCCCAGCCCTGGCAGGGATCACTCGACGGCCCCGACCCGCTGCGGCTGCTCGTGCTCGGCGACTCCACGGCGGCGGGGGTCGGAGCCGCGACCCAGGACGACGCTCTGCCGGGCAACCTCGCGCGGCTCCTCGCGGAGCGCACCGGACGGGGCGTCCAGTGGACGGCGGCCGGCCGAAACGGCGCAACAACGCGCGACATCGTCACGGACTACCTCGACACTGTGGCAGCCCAGCGGTGGGATGTCGTGTTTCTCACGGTCGGAGCCAACGATGCGCTCGGGCTTCGGCGTCGCGCGAGCTTTGCGCGTGACATCCGGGTCATCCTGAACGCCCTCACCGCGGTCAGCCCGCTCGTGCTGATGTCGTCGCTGCCGGCGTTCTTCAGGTTCGAGCTGTTGCCGAACCCCCTGCGCTTCAACCTGTACCTGCACTCGCGCAGCCTCGAGGATGCGGCGCGATCGGTGGTCGCCACGTTCGACACCGTGCACATGTCGCCGCCTCCGCCGCCGTACACCGACGGCTTCTTCGCGACAGACCTGTTCCATCCGAGCGCGCTCGGGTACCGCGACTGGGCCGACTTCGTGATCGCGGATGCCGCGGCCAACGGTGTGCTGTGATCCTCAGCTCGTTCACCGAGGTCGTCGATCTCGTGCTCCAGGCGCGCGCGGCGACTCCTGCCGCGCGGCGCCTTCTCGTGGGAATCGTCGGACCTCCGGGCGCCGGTAAATCGACCATCGCCGCGGCCATCGTCGAGCGGCTGCCGACGGCGGCGCTGCTTCCGATGGACGGCTTCCACCTGCCCCAGGCCGAGCTGCGCCGGCTCGGCCGCCGAGAGCGGATGGGCGCGCCAGACA
This sequence comes from Salinibacterium sp. G-O1, assembly GCF_030063305.1. Lineage (GTDB taxonomy): Bacteria > Actinomycetota > Actinomycetes > Actinomycetales > Microbacteriaceae > Rhodoglobus. The sequence continues at coordinate 209,891 of NZ_JASISV010000001.1, read as the reverse complement.
CCTTCGACGTCGACGGCTTCGTGGCCACCCTCGCCGATGTTCGTAACTCCTGCAATTCGGTTGCGGCACCGGGCTTCGACCGCGGAATCGAGGAGCCGGTTGCGGGCGCGATCACCATTCCGCAGGAGTTATCAACCGTGGTGGTCGATGGCAACTACCTCCTGCTGTGGGAGCGGGCCGCCGAGCTGCTCGACCTGACATTCTTCGTTGAGGTTGAGCACGACACCCGGATCGATCGACTGGTGGAGCGCCACGAGCGGTTTGGCAAGACGTCCGAGCAGGCGAGAGCATGGGCGCTGGGCCCGGATGAAGCGAATGCGACTGTTATCGCGGCCACGGCGGCGAGCGCCGACCACGTCATCCGGCTGTGATCCTCAGACGAAGCGGGCCACGCGCGGACGGATGACGCCAGCGGCGCCCAACACCACGAGTACGAGCACCCCCGCGGCCCACGCAAGCCCGGCGTACCCAATCAGCGCGAGCACCGGGCCGGCCGCACCTCCGCCGACCGCGCCCGCGAGGCTCATGATCGTGTCAGTGCGACCCTGCACCCGCACACGGGTCGCGCCGGTGACCAGGTCGGAGACCAGCGCAGACCCGGCGACGGTTGTCGCGCTCCATCCGAGCCCCAACAGCACGAGGGCCACCGTTACGACGAGGGTGCTTTCCGAACCGAAGCCAATCAGTATCACCGCGGCGCCGAGCATCGCCTGGCCGCCGAGGATGACCGGCAGCCGACCCCACCGGTCGCTCGCCCAGCCGAAGGCGGGCGAGAGTCCGAACATTCCCGCCACGTGCAGGCTGATCGTGAAGCCGATGATCGTGAGACTCGCGCCGTAGTGGGTCAGGTGCACCGGCGTCATCGACATCACGGACACCATCACGGCGTGGCTGATGGCGATCGTCCCAATAGCGAACACGAGCGCCGACCGGCCGCGCACTGCTCCGACCTCCGTGACGGGCGTGGCGAGCAGCGCGCGCTCGCGCGCGAGCAGCAGCGGATCCGGGCGCAGCGCAATGACGTAGAGCAGGGCCGCAGCCAGCTGGGCGACGATCGCGATGACGAATGAGCCCGTATGTTCGGGAAGGTCGAGCGCGTCCTGGATCACCACCCCCGGGCCGAAGAGGTTGGGGCCGACGACAGCGCCAATCGCGGTCGACCAGACCACGAGCGAGAGGTCACGTCCGCGCCGCGTCGGGGCCGCGACATCCGTTGCCGCGAAGCGCGCCTGAAGCCCCACAGCGGTGCCGACCCCGAGCATGGCGAACCCGATGACGAGCAACGGGAAGAAGACCAGCCCGGTGGCCACCACCGTGACGATCGAGCCGCCGGCAGCCGTCGCCGCGCCGAGCGCGAGTGCCGGGCGGCGGCCCATTCGTTGCGCGAGCCTTGCGAGCGGGATCGCCGCGATGGCGGCACCGAGGGTGCTCGCGGTGGCGGCTGCCCCCGAAAATGCCTCGCCAGCCACCTCGTTCGCGATCACAGCGCCGATGGCAATGGTCGCCCCCTGCCCGAGCCCCGCGAGAACCTGACCGGCGACGAGCACTCGTACGATGCGCGATTGGATCGCGGTGTCGGTGCTCATCCCCTCAGTCTGTCGCATCCGGGGTGTGGGCGAATGGCGATGACCGCATGGGTGCCCCTTACGGCTTGCCGCGCAGCGCGCGTCAGTTCGAGGCGGTGGCCCGAGGCTGTTTCAGTCCGACGAAGGGGTCGAGAGCACGCGCGTACTCATCCGATCTTCCGGTCGGCACGACCGTGGCGCCGTATCCGAATTGAATGGTGGCGACCGGCCGATCGAGCTCTTCTGCCTCTCGCACGGCGTCACCCGTCGGGTCAAGCGCGCCGTCCTGAATCAGGAGCGACACCCACTGCACACCGTCGGTCGCAAAACCAGTCCACCGCCAGCACTCCTCGGCGGTGGTCCCGCACCATTCGAGTGGATCGTCGAGCACGAATTCTCCCAGCCCTTCGGCTTGAACGGCCTGGTTCGCCGCATCAAAGACGCGCTGCCATTCGCTTGCCTCCGGAGCACCCTCCGACGACAAGTCACAACAGTTGACGGTCGTGAGCATCGAGCGCCCACCGTAGCCGTTGCCCCCTTGCTCGTGCCAGTTGTCGTCATCGAACCAGCGACCTTCGGGTTCGCTCGAGGTCATCGCATACCCGGAAGCATCGGCAATCGCGGTTCGTAACTGCTTGACGAGGTCGCGAGCCACGGGCTCCAGGTCTGCCTGATCCGGGTGGCCCAGTAGCCTCTCCCCGTCGATTCCCTCATACGCCGGGTAGTCGACCCAATCCACCGTGACCTCGGTACCGGCTTCGTCGATGTACGTGGTCGTCGGCGACGGCTCAAAGCCGAGCGCACTGCACCCGGTGAGCATCACAACAGCAACGGTCACGATCCCCACGGCTTTTCGCATCACCACAGTCTTGCACCGCCGCGTCAGAGTTCGTGAACCGTCGCGAGTAGTCGACTATCCACGCACCCGGTTACGCGACGGGCGCTTCCATGCCTTCAGCGGCATACAGCAGATCCTCGCGCAGATATCGGGCGTACCCGCCGGGCGTCCGCCCGAACTTTCGGCCGGATGTCACGACCTCGCAGTCGTCGCTCGCCACAACGCGGCTCACCGCCTTCAGACGCGCGACGAGGTCGACGTCTTCGTGCTCCGGCAGCGCTTCGTATCCGCCCGCCTCCAAGTAGGTGGATGCCCGCACTCCGAGGTTCGCACCGTGCACGTGGCCATTGGGCTGGCCAGGAACGTGCCGCGCCCGCCACGCCCGCTCCTGTTCGACAGAGAGTTCGTCGAACTCGGGTCGCACGGTACCGATCATCACGTCCACGCCCGAGTTCGCCAGACGCACCTGCTCGCTCAGCCAGTTCGGCGGCACGACGGAATCGGCGTCGGTGTTCGCCATCCACACCCGTCCCGGGTCGCACGCGATCAGCTCCAGCGCCGTCCGAGCCGCAATCCCCCGTGCCGTGCCGACATTGGACGAGTCGATCTCCACGACGACAACTCCGTCGAAACTTCGCGCGATCTCGGCGGTGGCGTCGAGGCATCCATCGGCGGCGACAACCACGGTCACCGGAATGTCAACGTTCGCCCGAGCCGCAAGCACAGATTCGAGGCAACGCGCGATGAGCGCCTCTTCGTCTCGCGCGGGAATCAACACCACGAGCTCAGCTACCTGGGTCACAGCAGTCCCGTCGTCCGGGCAACCGACCGGGGGTCGCGACTGAAGACCTCGAGAATGAAGTCCTCCTCCTCGTGACGCACGATCCGGTGAAGACCGATCCCGTCAATGGCGGCATGCACGTCATCGCCGGTGAGGGGATAGTCGGCGACGGGGTGCCGCCAGTGGCACGCGACGAGGGTGCCGTGGGTCGACAGTGCCGCCCCAATCGACGCGAGGACTGTCGCCAGCCCCGAGGCGCCGAAATAGTATCCGACCTCGGACAACACCACGAGGTCGAATTCTCCGCCCGGGAAGTCACGCGTGACATCCCGCACTTCTACGGTCGCCGCCTCGCCCACCCGCTCGCGAGCGCGCTGGACGGCCGCCGCCGAGACGTCCAAGGCCAGCAGTTCGCGGCAGCGACCGGCGAGAGCCTCGGTCGTGACCCCGATGGATGAGCCGATCTCGAGCGCGGTTCCGTACTCCTGCAGCGGCAGCGATGCGAGCAGAAGCTCCCGCTTCCGTGTTTCGTACCAGCGCGTTGCCAAACCCCACGGGTCGTCGTGACGCTGATAGGTCGCGTCAAAATATTCGGCAGGCAGCGCGCCGTCTTCCACGATGAGGTACTCCTTGTCGCCGGCGAAGTGCTCGAGAAAGTCGGGCAGCAGCACGGGATGCTCGCCGCGCGTCTGCGAGCGGAAGCTGGCGAGGGCGCGCTGCTTCGTGGCATCCACGTCGATGGTCGCCATGGTCTGCCACGGGGTGGCCTCGGCGTCCGGATGCGCCCAGTGCCACATCCAGATCGGGTACTCCGCAAACCTACGACCCCCGACAAGCTCTGCGACGATCTCGCCGACGACACGGTGATCGCGGTGCCCGTCTCCCCGCCAGGGCGCCACGATGAGCGCGTTCCGGGATGAGCCGGCGATGTGCGGGCCGAGCGCCGCGGTGATCTCCGCGATGTTCTCCCGCGTGCCACCATCGGCGAAACCAAACTCGATGACCGTGATGTCCCGGCCACCCGCCGCGAGGATGTCGGTGGCTGCCGCCAACTCCCGGGAGCGTTCTGCCACGATTCCGGGCTCGCCGCTGGCCCCGCCGTCCGTCACCACCACAACGGTGACCGGGATGCCTCGGCGCGAGCAGAGCGCGATCAGGCCGCCAGCCCCCAGGGTCTCGTCGTCGGGGTGGGCGGCCACGACGATCAGCTCATCCACCCCGTGCAGGCTCAGCGACGGGCGGTCACGCATGCGGGAGTCTGCCTCCCAGGTCGCGGTGGGGGTACCGGCCAGGCTCGCGTCGAACATCACCATGGCGCTGGCCCTTCCGCGATGGCGCGGCCGAGTGACTCGTCGTCGCGCTCGGCGTGGTGCTGCCTGACGTAGAGCTGGAGGTCTGCGACCCGCTTCGCATGCGCAGGGTCGAGGGCGAGCGGCGCCGGCCCGAGCGCGTGCCCCGCGCGCACAATGATCTCTTCGCTCGCCCTGGCGACCGTCGCACGAACCCGTTTGGCGAGCAGGCGCCCGTCGGTCGATGGGTACCCCACCAGCTGGGTTGCCTCAAGCAGCGCGCGCCGGCAGGAGTGCAGCAGCTCGTCGATCGCTCCGAGATGCGCCAGCAGAAACGGGTTCGGCTTTGCCACCGCGGCCGCGTGCACGGTGCGGCCGATACCTACCGCGCCGCCGAACCAGCACGCGGCCACCCCAATGCCGCCGAACGCGAACCCCGGGCGGTCGAGGTACCAGCCCGGCTCACCGACGGGGGTGGCGGGCACAGCGGTGAACGTCACGGGTCCACTGGGAATCTCGCGGAGACCCCGCGCCATCCACGTCGACGGCTGCACCTGCACCCCTGGTTGCCTGAGGTCGACCGCGAACAGGTGGCGGCTGCCGGTGCTGGTGGTGGCGGTGACCAGCGCAGAGTCGAGACGATCGGCGAGGGAACACCACTGCTTGGTTCCGGAGAGGGTTCCGTCTGTCGATGCCGTCAGCGGTTCGTCGCCGCCCTCGGCAGCGAACACACCCCAGGTTCCTGGGGCGTCTTCGATCCCGGCCTGAGCCAGAATTCCGATGGCATCGAGATGCGGTTCCATGGCACGCACCGCGCCGAGGTCGTGGGCGGCAACCGTTGCGAAGGCCTCCCAGAGGTCACGGGTGGATGCATCGCCCGGCACCGGCCGCGACGCACCCAGTGCACGCGCGAGTTGCAGCGCGGTTTCCACGTCGGCCGGTCGCTTCATGACGACGGCCGCCGTGAGCGGTCCAGGCGCCACGGGAACAGCAGAAAAGGCAACGTACATGTCATCCAGCTTGGGTCGCCTCGCCCTCAGCGACTAGGGGCTTGCAGCGCGGCCGACAGGAGGCCTATGGTTCGCCGCATCGGGCACCCCGGCGCCCGTATTGTGGGGGTATGACGAGCGGCCCTGAGACGATCGGCCTTCTCGCCGAGGTCTTCACGATCGTCGGTTTCTCGTGTGCCGCACTGTGCTTCGTCATCCTTTGCTGCATGCTCCTCGTTCGCGGACCGTGGCAGGCCGCACCGGCGGCCATCTCCGGCGACTCCCTCAACTGGCTCACGCCTGCGGGAGATGTGCGATCGCGACCGCTCACAGACACCGAGCTCGCACTGGCCCACGACCACGACAGCCTCGAGGTGTTCCACCGCAGGCGCAGTAGCCACTGCCACTTCACCAGGTCGTCCCCCGATGAAAAACTTCTTCGCACTCTCGGCATAGTTTTCGCGGGCATCGGCGCGCTCGCGGTGGTCGCCTCAGTCGTGGTTCTCTTCGTCCCGTAGAATCGTGTTATTCGCCCACGAACTCCTGGAGTGTTTCGGTGCCCACAATTCTTGTTGAGGTCATGCCCAAGGCAGAGATTCTCGATCCACAGGGCAAGGCTGTTGCCGGCGCCCTCACCCGTCTCGGTAAAGAGCGCTACACCGGCGTTCGCATCGGCAAGCGTTTCGAGCTGACGGTTGACGGGCCGGTGGATGACGCGATGCTCGCCGAGGTTCGCGAGATCGCCGAAGACATGCTCGCCAATACCGTCATCGAGGATGTCGTCAGCATCACGGTCACAGAATGAAGATCGGTGTCATCACGTTCCCCGGCTCACTCGACGACCGGGACGCCCAGCGCGCCATCCGTCTCGCCGGAGCCGAGCCGGTAGCGCTGTGGCACGGTGATCACGACCTGCACGGCGTCGACGCCATCGTGCTTCCCGGCGGTTTCAGTTACGGCGATTACCTGCGCGCTGGCGCGATCGCCAGCCATGCGCCGATCATGGCCGAGGTCATCGACGCGGCCAACGCCGGGATGCCCGTCCTCGGTATCTGCAACGGATTCCAGATGCTGGCGGAGGCCCGCCTGCTCCCCGGCGCGCACACCCGCAACGCACACCAGCAGTTCATCCGCCGCGACCAGAAGCTGACCGTCGAGAACGCCGACACGGCGTGGACCAACGAGTACGCGACGGGCGCCGAGATCATCATCCCGCTCAAGAACGCCGACGGTCGCTACGTGGCCGACGACGAGACCATCAAGCGCATCGAAGGCAACGGCCAGGTGGTGTTCCGCTACGTCGACGTGAACCCCAACGGGTCGATGAACGACATCGCGGGGGTATCGAACGAGCGCGGAAACGTGGTCGGGTTGATGCCGCATCCCGAGCATGCCACCGAGCCGGGATTCGGCCCCGACATGACGGATGCGATGCGCTCCGGCACCGACGGCCTCGCCTTCTTCACGAGCGCGATTTCGGCCCTCGCCAGGATCTGACATGGCAAGCGCCGCCCGGGGGCACCGCTGGAGTCGACGCGTAGCAAGCCTGCGCGAGTCCATCTCGACCGAACTATGGCCGGTTCCCGTGTTTTGGATCGTCATCGCCGTCGCTGCCGGTGTTGCGATCCCGATCCTGGATCGTCTCGTCGACCAGGACATTGCAGGATTCCTGCAGGGCATCCTGTTCAGCGGCGGCGCCCCTGCGGCACGCGCTGTGCTGGGGGCGATCGCTGGCTCGCTGATCACCGCTACCTCGCTGACCTTCTCGCTCACCGTGGTCGCGCTGCAGTTGGCGAGCAGCCAGGCCAGTCCGAGGCTGCTGCGCCTGTTCGCGAGTGATCGGGCTGTGCACGCGACGCTGGCGATGTTTCTTGCCACGTTTGCCTTCGCCCTGACGGTGCTGAGGACCGTCCGTGACGAGACGGAGGCCGGGGGCGGCTTCGTGCCGCGCATCGGGGTGACCGTGGCATCCGTGCTGACGCTCGCGAGCATCGTCACGCTGACGCTGTTCCTGGCACACCTTTCGAGGCAGTTGCGCGTGGAAACCATGCTGCGGGAGGTGCACGACGAGACCAGCGGCACCATCGCGCTGGTGAGCTCGACGGAGCCAGGTGATGCCGTCGCCGTCGACCGCTCGGCGCTCGGGGAGCCTCACATCCTCACCGCACAACGATCCGGATTCATCAGCGCAGTCGACCACAGCAGCCTCGTGGACACCGCGCGCCGGTATTCGGTCGTCTTCGCCGAAGAGCACACCGTCGGTAGCAGCGTGATTGCCGGAACGGTGCTCGTGTCATGGTGGTCTGATACCGGCGAACTTGTCGACGCGGATGCCCTGCAAGCGGCGGTAAACGACGCATACAGCTTCGAGTACGAGCGCACTGCCGCTCAGGACGTGGGATTCGGCATCCGTCAGATCGCCGACATCGCGAGCAAAGCGCTCTCGCCTGGCGTCAATGACCCCACCACGGCGGTGCACGCGCTCAGCCACCTGTCGGCGATCCTCGGGGCGCTGACGGAGCTGCCTGAGCAGCGCCCTGGGCTTGTCGACGAGGATGGCAACCTGCGGGTGATCCGCGGAATTCACGAGTTCGATGATCTCCTGGAGGTCGCCCTGCAGCAGCCACGGCGGTACGGGGCCGGTGATCCGGATGTCGCGGCTCGGATGCTCGCACTGCTGGACGAAGTCGGCTACGTCGCGCGCACCCCTGGGCAGCGCGAGGCGGTGCGCGCGCAACTGGGCCGGATGGTGGCATCCATCGACGCCGCAGATTACGACCCGACCGAGCGAGCACGCTTCGCCGGGCTTGCCGCCAAAGCTGGGCTCACGCTCGCCGCACACAACCCGAAAGCCTCATGACGATCACCCCACGCTCCCTGTTCCGTACGTTCGCAGTCGCCGAGGCGATCACCTGGACGCTGCTCATCGGCGGGCTCATCCTGCGGGCCACCGCCGGACTGGATGTTGCCGTGTCGATCGGTGGGGGAATCCACGGTTTCGTGTTCCTGGCCTACGGCGTTACCGCCGTTCTGGTCGCGGTGAACCAGCGCTGGGGCGTGGGCACTTCGTTGCTCGCGATCGGCAGCGCGGTCATCCCGTACGCAACGATCCCCGTCGAGCTGTGGCTCGCTCGCACCGGTCGCCTCGACGGAGCCTGGCGTCCCGCGGCGACCGGCGACCCGCGCGACAGCCGCGTCACAGATCGCATCCTGCGCGTCGTTCTGGCGCGCCCCGTGGTGTTCGCCGCCGTCGCTGCTGTCGCCGTCGCCACCGTATTCGGGGTGCTGCTGACGGTTGGCCCACCGAAACTCGGCTAACCGCGCGCGAACCGCGCCATATCGCGCGCGGGAGACGCCGTCCGCAACATTCGCCGCGGTTCGCGGCCGCTACTGCGTCGGAACCGGCACGGTGATGGCGCCGGTGAACTCCTGACCGCGCGCCTCGGCCTCCGGGGTTCCGCTGAACAGCCCGGATTTGGTCGAGGTGTCTGCGGTAGCGCGGGAACGCGGCGTCGGCTCCTGCTCGACCATCATGACCCGGTTGCGTGGCAGGGCCGCCGGGCCCGTCTTCTGCAGCCAGTCGACCAGCTGTTCGCGCACGAGGCACCGCAGATCCCACAGGCGACCGGCGTCGGATGCGCTGACCAGAACCCGCACGCTCACGAGGCCGCCCGTGGCATCCGTCACCTGCACGTTCGCGACGCGACCGTCGAACAGTTCTGTCTCGCTGAGCACCACGTCGAGCTGATCCCGCAGTCGCCCGATGTTGACCCGCCAGTCGAGATCGAACAGGATGGCCCCGGTGAGGGCACTGCCCTTGCGGGTCCAGTTCTCGAACGGCGTCGTCGTGAAGTAGGTGGATGGCAGCACCACACGCCGCTCATCCCAGGTGCGCAGCACGACGTAGGTGAGGGTGAGCTCCTCGATGCGTCCCCACTCCGAGTTGGCGACGACCACGTCATCCACCCGGATGGCGTCACTGAAGGCGAGCTGCATGCCGGCGAACACGCTGGCGAGGGTGGACTGGGCGGCGAGACCGGCGACGATGCTGGCCACACCGGCCGAGGCCAGCAGACTTGCGCCCACGGCCTGGACCGACGGGAAGGTCAGCAGGATCGAGCCGACCGCGATGAGCACGATCACGGCTAGACCGAGACGCCGGATGATCATCACCTGGGTGCGCACCCGACGAGCGACCCGATTGTCGGGAACGTCGATGGGGTATCGGGTGAGTGAATGGTCGACGAGCAGCCCGATCACCCCTGCCAGCAACCACGCACCGGTGGAGATCGCGAGGATACGGAATCCATGGTCCACCACGGGCTGCCAGTCAGGCGCGGGGAGCGTCTGCGAGACAGCGATCCACACCCCAACGATCGCGAGCATGAGGCGCGAACGGCGGCGCACGCTGCCGATCGCGGGCCGAAGTCCGGGATATCTACCGGAGACTGCACGCACCCCGATGGACACGGCGCCGATGATGATCACCACCACGATGAGGGCGATGAGCACGGCGAGGCCGAGACCGAGCCACGACTGCCAGACGAAATCTTCGAGCACAAAACCTCCTGCGACGGCAAAACGTTCAGCCTACGACACGGCCCTGAACGCCGCATGGGAGAGCGTGCGTCTTCTGGGATGCTCTCTGCGCTAAGCAGGCGCAGTCACCCGAACGCCGGCCGCTGCGGCAGCTCGACTGAGTTCGAGGTCGTAGGTGACGATCTCGTCGACGCCCAGCCGAAGAGCCGTCGCCAGGTGGATCGCGTCGTTAGAGCGCAGCGGCGCATGTGTACCCGCAGCCAACAGGTCCCCTCGCGTGACATCCACCAGATCGATCGCATCCAGCACCGTGGTCACGGCCTCGATGGCGATGATGGTTGGATTCCTGCCGGCAGCGCAATGCAACTCGGTGTGCAGAAGCCACGACGCCGCGAGCCGACGATCCGAGCCAGTCAACTCGAGCAGCAGCGCTTCGGACTCCGGCTCCTCAACCAACAGCTTCATCGCTGCAGAGGTGTCTAAGTACGCGATCGTCACCAGCGGCCCCTGCTGTCAGCGATCAGCTCCGCAGAGGTCTTCAGCGAAACCACCCGCTTGATCGACAGCAAAGCCTCCAACCCGGTACGAGCCGGCCGCGCCTCCCCACGGGCGAGCAGCCCGTCCAGCTCGCTGCCGCCCACCGGGACGATGATCGCGGTCGGGCGCCCGTTGTTGCTCACCTGCACCGACTCTCCCGCTGCTACTCGCCGCAGGATCTCGCCGCTGCGATTGCGCATCTCGCGGTGCGTCACCATATCCATGTAGCACACTGTAGCACTCGACGATTTTGACGACGGATCTCGCGTGACCAATCGGCCCTACGGCGAGACGAGGAAGAAGCCGATGATGCCGTCGTTGCGCGCGTGCACAATGACCAGGAACACGACGAGGTCGAACAGCAGGTGCACCGTGAGCACGTACGGCAGCGACCGGGTTCGCGAGTAGATCCAGCCCTGCAGCAGGGCGAACGGGATCGTCAGCAGCGGGCCCCACGCCTGGTAGCCGAGCTCCCACAGGAACGACACGAAGATGACCATCTGCAGCAGGTTCGCCTGCCACACCGGGAAGTGTCGTTTGAAGAGCACGAAGACGGTCAGGATGAAGAACAGCTCATCCCAGGTTCCTACCGCGTTCACCCCGACGAACAGCCTGGCAATCTCGTGCCACTCGGTGACCGCTGGCCAGTTCAGATAAACCTTCGAGGTGATGAAGTAGAACGGCAGGATGAGCCAGCCGAGGAAGAGCACCAAGACGATGTAGCCCCACTGCACCCGGCTCCAGGGCCAGCCGCCCCGCCACGGGAACCGGATGACCCGGTCACCGAACACGAAGCGCGAGATCAGGTACGGAACTGCGACCGCGGCCGCGAGCACGAACCCGAGCAGGAAGAAGTTGCCCCACCCGATGTTCGCCTCGACCGAGATCGTCGACACGATCACCATGCCGGTGGCGATCAGCAGCAGATCGCGGAACAGCCCGTCGCTGCGCTGGGAGCGGTCGAACAGCCACGCGATGACCAGGGCGGCGGCGAGCATCCCGTAGCCGGCGACGGTCACCGCGATCGACGTGCCACGCAGCGAGAAGAGCAGCACCGCCGAGCTGCTCAGCAACGCGGCGGGGATGAGTCCCCAGCTCAGCGCGGGCAGCGGCGCGGCGTCGGCAGCGTTGACGTCGGGCGCGAGGGCGGGAGGCACACCCCGATTCTGTCACGAGCGCCTCTCGCGTAGAATCGTGGCATCCGGCCACCCCTTTTTTCAGGAGCTTCGTGACCCCCTCGCCGTCTATGTCAAGCCCATCTGTTCCAGACACCGTCTCCAACGCGGCAGTGACCCCCGAGAAGGAGCAGCCGTACGCGGCGCTCGGCCTCAAAGAGGACGAGTACCTGAAGATCCGCGAGATCCTCGGTCGTCGCCCCACGAGTGGCGAGCTCGCGATGTACTCGGTGATGTGGAGCGAGCACTGCTCGTACAAGAGCAGCAAGAACTACCTTCGACAGTTCGGCCAGAAGGTCAGCCCGAAGATGAAGAAGAACCTCATGGTCGGCATGGGCGAGAACGCTGGCGTCGTGGATGTCGGCGAGGGCTGGGCGGTCACCTTCAAGATCGAAAGCCACAACCACCCAAGCTTCATCGAGCCGTTCCAGGGCGCAGCGACGGGTGTCGGCGGCATCGTCCGCGACATCATCTCCATGGGAGCCAGGCCGGTTGCCGTGATGGATGCCCTGCGCTTCGGTCACATCGATGACGCCGATACCGCGCGCATCGTGCACGGCGTCGTCTCGGGAATCTCGTTCTACGCGAACTGCCTCGGCCTGCCGAACATCGGCGGCGAGACCTACTTTGACTCCGTGTACCAGGCCAACCCGCTGGTCAACGCCCTCGCGGTCGGCGTGCTGCGGCACGAAGACCTGCACCTCGCGAACGCGCGCGGTGTGGGCAACAAGGTGGTGCTGTTCGGGGCTCGCACCGGCGGTGATGGCATTGGCGGAGCATCCATTCTCGCCAGCGACAGCTTCAGCGAGGGCGGGCCCACCAAGCGCCCGGCCGTGCAGGTCGGCGACCCGTTCGCCGAGAAGGTGCTCATCGAGTGCTGCCTCGAATTGTTCAACCTCGGGCTCGTGGAGGGCATCCAGGATCTGGGCGCCGCCGGCATCTCGTGCGCCACCAGCGAGCTCGCCTCCAACGGCGACGGCGGCATGTTCATCGACCTCGAGCAGGTGCTGCTGCGCGACCCCACCCTCACCGCCGAAGAGATTCTGATGTCGGAGAGCCAGGAGCGCATGATGGCGATCGTGACCCCGGAGAAGCTCGACGGCTTCCTCGCGGTCGTCAAGAAGTGGGATGTCGAGACATCCGTGCTCGGCGAGGTGACAGACACTGGGCGCCTCATTATCAACTGGCGCGGGGAAGAGATCGTCAACGTCGAGCCGCGCACCGTGGCCGTCGACGGACCTGTCTACGACCGCCCGGTGGCGTACCCCAGTTGGATCGACGCGCTGCAGGCCGACACCACGGCCTCGCTGCCGCGCTCGACCGACCTGCGCGCCGACGTGCTCGCGCTGCTCGGCTCGGCCAACCTCAGCGACAAGAGCTGGATCACCAACCAGTACGACAAGTACGTGCTCGGAAACACCGCGCTCAGCTTCCCCGACGACGGCGGAATGGTGCGCATCGACGAGGAATCCGGTCTCGGGTTCGCCGTCGCCACCGACGCCAACGGCCGCTACTGCCAGCTCGACCCATACCGCGGCGCGCAGCTCGCCCTCGCGGAGGCCTTCCGTAACGTCGCGGCAACCGGTGCGACGCCGGTCGCCGTCAGCGACTGCCTCAACTTCGGCTCCCCCGAAAACCCCGAGGTGATGTGGCAGTTCTCCAAGACCGTTGAAGCTCTTTCCGACGGATGCCTCGAGCTCGAGATCCCGGTCACCGGCGGCAACGTGTCGTTCTACAACCAGACCGGCGACGTGCCGATCCACCCCACCCCCGTCATCGCCGTGCTCGGAATCATCGACGACGTCGCCCGCCGCATCCCGTCCGGCTGGCAGGACGAGGGCAACAACATCTACCTGCTCGGTATCACCCGTGACGAGCTCGACGGATCCGCCTGGGCCGGCACGGTGCACGATCACCTTGGCGGCATGCCGCCCACCGTCGACCTCGGCGCCGAGATGAAGCTCGCGGCGCTGATCGGCGCCGGCGGGGAGCAGAGCCTCGTGGCATCCGCCCACGACCTCGCCGACGGCGGTCTCGCCCAGGCCCTGGCGGAGGCGGTCATGCGCTTCGGCATCGGCGCCCGCGTCTGGATCTCCGAAATCATGGAACGCGACGGCGTGGATGCCACGGCAGCCCTGTTCAGCGAATCCACCGCTCGCATGCTCGTGAGCGTGCCGCGCGAAGATGACGTGCGCTTCCAGGGGCTGTGCGACGGCCGCGGCTACCCCTTCCTGCGCATCGGCGTCACCGAGAATAGCGGTGTGCTTGAGGTGCAGGACGAGTTCACGATCTCGCTCGACGAGCTTCGCGGCGTGCACCAGGCGACCATGTCGGACCGGTTCGGCGCGGTCATCGGGCAGTAGTCGGGTCGCTAGCTTTCGTCCAGCAGGCTCAGCCTGTCGGCGAGGTAGGCGTCGAGCCTGCGCGGCGGATCCGTGGCGTGCCAGCGCACCATGATCGCCCCATCCTGCAGGCCCAGGATGCCGCGGCCATCGGCGAGCGCCTCGGCGCTGAGGTCGATCGGGCTGTAGTCGAAGTTCACCACCTCCCCCTCGGCGAAATTGCCACGCGCGGCGGCCCGGCGGTCGTCACGGCGGGACTCCGCCTCGGGTGAGCGGTTCGTGACCGCGCGCAGCGGAACGATCGCGCGGGTGACCGATCCGGTCTCGTAGAGCCGCGCATCCCGGTCGATCAGCAGTACGCCCAGGCGCCACGCGCGACCGGCGCTCAGGATCTTCGTCGACGTGCCGATCGGCCCGAAACTCCGCCCCGCCTTCACGGTGCCGAGAGCCTCGTCGTGGATGCCGCGGGCCTCAAGCTCGGCGACGGTGCGCTGCAGCAGTTCCCCCAGGCCCCGGCCGCCGTCATCCATCCCCCCAGTCTGCCGCAGCCGGCCGGCCGCCGCGCCTCCGCCTGCCGCCGCCGCGCCCGACGCGTCTAACTCCGCCGAGATTGCGCATTCCGCCGCTATTTCCACCGCCGTAGCGACAGTTTGCGCAAACTCGGCGGGGTGGGAGGGGTGAGGAGAGTCACTTGGGGAGAAGTTGGGCGGCGAGGGGCGCCGTGACGGCATACTCTGCGGATGTCACGGCAACCCGCCCCGCTGCCGCCGGGCCTGCGCGACCGCCCTTTCACCACGGCGGAGGCTCGCGAATTCGCGCTCACCGATCGCCGCCTGCGCGCGCTGGACCTCGGCCGTCCGTTTCACGGCGTGCGCGCGCCCGGCACACAGGTCACCCTCGACCAGCTCGCCCACGCCTATGCGGCACGGATGCCACGGCACGAGTTGTTCACGCACACGACGGCGGCGGCCATCCACGGGCTCAGGATGCCCCGCAATTTCGTGGAACTGCAGCTGCACGTGTCGGCCGCCCCGCCCCATCCGGCGCCGCGAAGCCGTGGGGTGATCGGGCACCAGTCGGCGCTAGTGCCCACGATCGTCGGCGGGCTCAGGGTCGCGCGGCCGGTCGACGCGTGGGCTCAGTGCGCCGGCATCCTGAGCCTGGATGAGCTCATCGTCATGGGCGACGGGCTGCTGAAGCGGCACAGCCCCATCGCAACACTGGGCGAGATCGAGAGTCTCGTGGCGGCGCTGAGCGGCGCTCGCGGCGTAGTGAATCTGCGGGAGGCCGTCCTGCTCATGCGCAGCCGCACCGACTCGGCCATGGAGACCATCCTGCGGCTGCTCATCGTGCGGGCCGGATTCCCCGAGCCGGAGGTGAACGGGCCGATCCGCAACAACTTCGGGGCGGTAATCGCCCACGGTGACCTCGTGTTCCGCGCTCAGAAGGTCGTGGTCGAGTACGACGGTGGCGGCCATCGCGAGGAGCGCCAGTACTTTCGGGACATCTACCGGCTCGACGACATCATGGAGGAAGGATGGCGGGCCATCCGGGTCGACAAATTCCTCCTGGCCCGGCCGGCCACCCTGTTCGCGAAGCTCCACCGAGCCCTCGAGGGTGGATGACCACCCGCCGACCTTGCGCAAACTGTCGCTATCGCTGCCGGCGTAGCGGCAGTTTGCGCAATCTCGGCGGGATTTTGGGGACGACGGGACGGGGGGGGAGCGGGAGCGGGAGCGGGAGCGGGAGCGGGACGGGAGCGGCGGCTACACGTCGAAGTCGCGGCCGGTCCACTCCTCGGCGAGGGCCCAGATGTGCCCGCCGAACTCCGGCGACGCGCTCGTTCCGGCGGGATGCGCCAGCACGGGTCGTCCGTGCGTCAGGTACTTCGGGCCGATGAACTCGCCGCCCGTGAGCGCCGGGTCGAGGGCAGCCCGCACGGTGGGCGCCGCTCCGCGGTTCTTGCCCTGAGTTCCGAACGACGCGGCGAGGGCTGCGGCGCGCATGAGCGGGGTTCGATCCGCGATGCCGGGGCGCAGCGGCGTCAGCCCGTCGATCGCGTAGCCGGGATGCGCGAGCAGAGCCGCGACATCCGGAACCCTCCCGAAAACGGTCGACTGATTGGTGCGGCGATCGAGCTCAAGGATGAAGCCGTGCATCGCGTGCTTGGAGAACGCGTACGCGCGGAAGAAGTTGTAGCTGCGCTGGCTGAGCATGTCGCCGGGGTGCGGCGGCACCATGAAGGTGCTCAGGCTTCCGAGGCCGACGACGCGGCTGCCGGCGGTGCGGGTGAGCGCGGGCCAGGCGAGGGCGGTGAGCGCGAAGTGGCCGATGAAGTTGGTCGCCATGGTGAGCTCGAAGCCGTCGACCGAGTGCTGCCGCTCATTCGAGCCGGAGGTGACGCCCGCGTTCAGGATGAGTCCGTCGATGCGGCCGTAGTCGGCGAGCCTGGACCCGGCCTCCCGCACCGACGCGAGCGAGGCGAGGTCAACAGTGAGCGAGTCGACGGATGCCCCTGCCACGTTTCCGCGGATGGATGCCTCAGCGCGCGCCGCCCGCTCGGGGCTGCGTGTGGCGAGCACGACGTGGCCGCCCGCGCGCGCGAGCTGCTCGGCGGCGAAGTATCCGAGGCCGGCGCTGCCGCCGGTGACGACGAAGGTGCGGCCATCCTGGCGAGGAGGGTGTGCGGGGTTCCAGCTCATACTTCGAGCGTACGTGGCGATTCTGGACATCGGGCCACCTTCTGGCTACTTCTGAATTTCTGTCGTTCCGGTTGAGGCGATCTGTTCGTGATGGTGGATGACCTCAGCCACGATGAAGTTCAGGAATTTCTCCGCAAACGCCGGGTCGAGGCGGGCATCTTCAGCGAGCGCCCGCAGCCGGGCGATCTGCACCTTCTCACGCCCCGGATCCGACGCAGGCAGGCCGGTCGACGCTTTGAGTCTGCCCACACTCTGGGTGAACTTGAAGCGCTCGGCCAGGAGGTGGATCAGCGCGGCGTCGATGTTGTCGATGCTGCGTCGAAGGCTCGTGAGCTCTTCCGACGGTTCTGGGTGTTCGTCATTCATGCTCATGCGGTCAAATCTAGCGCCGGATGCCGACCGGGCGAGCGCGGCTCAACCCGCGGCGGACGCAAACTCGGCAACGCGGGCCGCGAGCGCCGCCCTGACCGCGGGCCATTCATCCACGATGATCGAGTAGACGGCGGCATCACGCCAGCTTCCATCTGCCCGGCGCTGGTCGCGCCTGGTAACCCCTTCGAACCGGGCGCCGAGTTTGGCGATCGCAGCCCGTGAGCGCGCATTCTGGGCATCGGCCTGCAGCATGACCCTGCCAAAGCCGTGGTCGAATGCCTCGGTGAGCATGAGTAATTTCGACTCGGGATTGACCCCTGTGCCCCACACGGTCGGCGAATAGGCGGTCCAGCCGATGTGAGCGCGTTCTCGCGGTTCATCGAAGTCGGCGAGGGTGGATGTTCCCACCAGCGTTCCGTCGTGCAGCCACACGCCGTAGACGTTGCCGGCGTCTCGACGGTAGAAGCGGTGCGCAAAGTCGACGAACTCGACCTCGGAGGTTGGCAGTCCCGCCACGCCGCCGCCGTAGCCGGATTCGAAGACCTCCGCGGTTCCGATTGCGCGGTAGAGCGCCGGTAGATGTTCATCCTCGAGGGGAATCAATCTGACGATGTTTCCTTCGAGCACGCGGGGCATCGGACGTTGGGCTGACATAGACCCATTATCCCGGTAACCTACGGACAGCTGAGAAAATGTCAGGCGAATGAAGATTGCTCGCCTGTCCCCCCAAGTGGAGCAAAGGTGCACCCCAATAGGGGATACCCGAGCGGGTGAGTGCACGGGTTAATGGATAGGGCTGTAGTAGTACGCCACATCACCACGACCGCACCATCATGCCCAAGGAGACCGGATGCCTCACCCGATCCGCCACGGCATCCCCAGTTTCGGCGCGGTTGCCACCACCTCGTTCGCCAGCGCCGCCCTATCGAGCCGCGTCCACATCATCCACGATGTTCCTCTCGTGCCCGTGCGCGCGATCCTTGCTGCGTCGTTGGTGTCAGACTCCTCCGACCGGGACGTTGTGTGGATCGACTTCCCGACTCCCCAGGCACAACCGTGGGAGACGATCAGGGCCGCTCTCGCAGACGCTTTCAGCCTTCCGATGACCGGCGACCCCTATGGCGCCGTCGCACACGTCACCCGGGCCCTCGAGCGGCCGCTGCTGCTTGCCGTCAGCCTGACCTCGGCAGTTCGGTCGTCTGTCGACACCGGGCTCCTCGACCTTCTCGCCTCATCCCCGCACCTGTCGATCGTGGCGATCTGTTCCGCGCGGCGCGCTCTCATGGCACGGGGGCGGATCGAGTTCGGTGCCGTCACGGCCGCACCGTCGTCGCTCGTGCTGAATCCTCACGAGATTCGCGAGACCGCGGCAGCGGCCGGCATCCTGCTGACGGAGTCCACGGCGACGGGGCTCGCCCAGACGGCCCTCGCCCAGGCGGATGTGCTGCCCGCGGTTCTGGCCATGATGGAACCGGATGCCGAGGCTGGCGATGACTCCGAAACCTACGCGATTCGCATGCGGGCAGAAACCTCGTACGTGCTCGAGTTGAGGGCGCAGACCATGTCGACCGCCGAGCTGCAGCGGGTCGCATCCCTCGCCATCGCTGGCACTTTCACCCACAAGACTCTCGCCGCCATGACGCAGGGTTCCTTCGACGACCGAGACCTCGATCGACTCGCACAGTCGCGGGTGCTGTTGCGCGACGGCCGCTTCCACCTGGAACCGACGTTGCGCCGCGCGGTGCTGGACGAGGCGGGTGCGCGCATCCCCGACGTCGTTTCCGAGCTGCATTCCGCCCTCGCGCGCGGTCTTCTCTCGTCAGGCAAGGGGCTTGAGGCGCTCACCCATTTCGTGCTCGCAGAAGACTGGGACTCGCTGATAGGCGCCATCGACGATTCGCTCGTCAAGTTCATCGCCGAGGATCAGCAGGCGCTGCAGCGCATCATCCTCGATCTCCCGCGAGCTGTCCGCGACGAACATCCGCGGTTGAGCCTCTACATTGAGTGCGAATGGAACCATGGCGACGCCCTGGCCCGCCCGTATCTCTCGCTCAGCCGCAGAACTCCGGCCACGCTCACCCGGATGCCCGACGTGATGCGGTCATGGGACCGGCTGATTACCTATCTCGCAAAGTCGTTGGTGTATCGGCTGAAGAGTGACCACACCGGCGCGCTCGAGGCCGCCGAAGAGCTCGATGAGTTGCTGGCTGGCGATGACATGATCGATCGGCCGCCTCTTGTGCTGGCCGAGGCGCACTACCAGAGC
This sequence comes from Salinibacterium sp. G-O1, assembly GCF_030063305.1. Taxonomy (GTDB): domain Bacteria; phylum Actinomycetota; class Actinomycetes; order Actinomycetales; family Microbacteriaceae; genus Rhodoglobus. The sequence goes on along the minus strand of NZ_JASISV010000001.1, from coordinate 190,496 downwards.
GGGATGTCGCGGCTGCTCGGCCTCGATCTCGCGGGTGCGCGCGACAGCTTCCAGCGCAGTTTCGACCTGGCGTACGGGCTCGACGACGCGATCCGCCAGTCGTCCGCGCGGGCCCTGGAGGCATTCGCCCTGACTCGTGCCCTCGAAGGCGAGGTGGAGCAGGCCTCCAACCTTCTGCGCTCGCTCGATGATGATGACAACGCCGGCAGCGCAGGCCTCGTCGCCAATGCGCTGGTCGCCATCAGCCGGCTTGACCCGAAGGGTGCGCGCCACTGGCTGGCACAGCTCGCCGACATGCGCGACAACGACGAGTTCTGGGCGTTCGCGGTGCACGCCGGCAACCGTTACGGGCTGTACTGGGGCGACCCCGTCGAGACCGATTCCAATCTTGATCGCGCCTGGGCCGAGCACAGCGACCAGCTTGTCGCTGGCTCGACGGCGCAGGTGCTGCTCACGAGCGACGCTGCAGACCTCGCTCTGCTTCTCGGCCAGCTGCCGAGGGCCGAGGCAGCACTCGACCAGAGCCCGGTTCGCAACACCTGGATCTCGGTGTGCCGAGCGAGGCTCGCACTTCTCGCGGGCAACCCGAAGCACGCCCTCCTGTTCATACTCGAGGGCCAGGGTCGCGGGCGCACCGAGCGCCACGGCCAGCTCGATCTCGCCGTCCTGCGTGCGGCATCCGAACACGCACTTGACCGCAAGGAGGACGCAGCGGCTTCTCTGCTGCGTGCCATCAACCAGTCGAACAAGTCGGGTGTGATCGTGCCGTTCCACCTGCTGCCGCTCGAGACGCTGCGCTCTCTCGCGGAACTGCATCCTGATGCGGGGGCCTTCATCGCTCGCCACGAACTGAGGGGAACCAGCTATCTGGCGCCCTACCAGACGCTTGCAGGCGCACTCAGCGAGCGTGAACTCGTGGTGCTGCGCGCCCTCGATCCCGGTGCGACCATCGAGCAGGTCGCGCGCAAGCTGTTCGTCGCCAGCAATACGGTCAAAGCCCAGCTGCGCAGCATCTATCGCAAACTCAACGTCTCCACTCGCACTGAGGCGCTACTCGTCGCTGCCGAGCTTGGCCTGCTCGACGAGGACTCCCGCAGCGCCTGATTCGGCCGCCTAGTGGTTGACGATCGACCGCGGCAGGATGATGGTGTCTTCGAGAATCTCGTCGAGGCTGGAATCCAGCTCCCGCTGACGTGATTCGAGTTGCTCCCGGATGCGGCGCTCCACGAGCTGCTGCTCGTAGGCGAGGCGTTCGTCTGCAGCCCGCTCGAGTTCACGCGACTTGAGTGCGTAGCTCTCTCTCGCAATGCGCTCACGTGACACGGACGCGGTGATGTCAGTGACGTTGGAGTAGTCACCCACTGTGACCATCCGTGGGCCGGTGCGGTGGGCATCCCTCGCGCGCGCCGCCTGACGCGCGGACGTGTCCTCACCGACATTTTCGCTCGACGGCGGCGTTTCGGCGACCGTCGAGGTGGGCGTTGGGGCAACCCCAGGGCTGCCCTCCGGTCTCGTCGAGCGGCGGGACGACACGGACGTCGCAAGCGGCGGTATTGCCGTGACGAGCTCTGTGGCGCCGCGTGGAGTGACCGACGGGACCGCGGCGCTCTCCGCTGGGGCGAAACGCGATGAGGGCACCTCGACGACCTTGCGGGATGATCGCGGGGCTGTGGGGCGCACGGCGAGCGTCGGCGCCGCCTCAACCACCGTGGGGGTTCTGACGGCCCCGACAACATCCCGCGCTGCCGAGATGAAGCGACGCGCGATAGTTGCGCCGGATGCCTGCACACTGGCCAGTCGCCGTTCGAGCGCTGAACTGGGCTGCACAGGGCGACGCGAGCGCAGGATGACGGGACTGGTGCCAACCGGAGCGGGGGTGGCTCCGGGGATCGCATCGGCTGCCGTTGGGGCTTTCCACGCCGGATCGACGGGCGACCACGATTCCGACGTCGACGGCGCCACTTTCGCCAGCGACACGGCGACACGAGTGGAGACAGACACCGCAGACGAGCGACGTCCGCGACGGCCGGTGGGAATCTTGTTCAACACGATGCCGGCGGGAACGCTTCCCCCGAGCTCGAGTGCTGCGAGTGCATCCACGACGGCGGGGCGGCTGGAGCCAACAGGCACAACCAGCAGCGTGCCACTGCCGAAGAGGGCAAACATGGCGGCGTCTGTCGCCGCAGAGATGGCGGGCGCATCGATCAGCACGACCTCGAATCTGCCCTGCAACTCTGCGAGCAGGTCGCGCATGGCCGGTGTGGCGAGCAGCTCGCTCGTGCGCGGCCGGTGTGTTCCGACGGGAAGCACGCAGACGTCGCCCGAGTCCGACCAGCGCAGCACATCGTCGATGGTGGCCTCACCCGAGAGCACATCGGTCAGACCGCGCGCGCCGCTGGCACCGAACATGGTGCTGAGACGCGGGGAGGCCAGGTTCGCGTCGATGACGACCACCGATGCAGCGGTGTTGCCGAGAGCGAGCGCAAGGTTTGCCGTCACCGTGGATGTTCCCTGGCGCGACGCGATGCCGGTCACGACGAAGCTGTTCAACTCGCCGCGAACGCGCACGTGCTCGAGGTTGGCGCGCAGCGCCCGGAACGATCCCGCGATGCCGCTGTCTGGGGCTTCGGCAACCACGAGCGGCGACATCCTGGCTTTGCGGTCGCCCCGGATGGCGCCGAGGACCGGAGCTGCAGTGATGGCGGCGACTCCGGCGCGGTTGCGGATGCGGCGATCCATCGACTCACGCAGCGACGCGCCGACCAGGCCCGCGGCGAGCCCCAGGAAGCTGCCGAGGAGCAGGATCAGCGCCGTCGAACTCGGGGCGGCTGGAGGCAGGGACGCTTTCTCGATGTTGACGATGCGGATGGGGACGACGGTCACCGGCTCCACCGGGGGCGCTGCCGGGTCGACGACTGCTGCGGGATCGACGGGAACGACTGTCAGGGGCTGCACCTGCGCGGTCACAACCTCGCTGAAAACCCGGCTTGTGGTGTTGGCGATGTCCCGGGCGCGCCTGGGCGTGGCCGCGGTGGCGGTGATGTCGATCACGAGTGTCTGGGCGGGCGCCGTCACGACGAGGTCTGCTGCCAGCTCCTCGACGGTCATGTCGAGGCCGAGCTCGTCGATAACCGGCTGCAGCACCAGACCGCTCGAGGCGACGAGCACGTAGGAGGCGATGCGCCCTTCCGCGAACGTGGTTGCCTGCAGCGACTGAGCGAGGTTGCCGGAGGTGTCCGTGGTCAACAGCTCGCGGGAGGTTGCCGTGTAGGTCGGAACCTGCAGTGTTTGCGCACCGGCGGCCCCGACGAGACCGACAAGCAGCCCGAGCGCGATGAGCGCCCAGCCGCGACGAAGCACGCCAAAGTATTCGTGGATGTCCATTGGGTGGATGGCTCCGGATTCGGGTTATGTGTGATGTAAGAGACCTCGGGTAGGTCTCAATATCGGCGGGCGATGCTTTCGGGGGCAAAGCGGTCGTCGATAGGTTTCAATCTACGGATATTACCCCAGCGGCCCAACGCGCACTTTGAGTAACCGAGCAGCGGTCTGCAGGGTTAAGAGACGGGTTAACGCTCACCTGCCGCCGCTGGGGACGGGCTCTGTTTGTGAGGGAGCCGTCGGCCGTTCGGCATCCGCGAGCTGCCGGGTCGCCGCGCGCAGCGACGCCAGCTGCCAGCCCACCATTATTGCGTTGCCGGCCACCAGCGCCCAGACCGTGTGTTCCGGAGCGACGAATTCGACGACGACGAGAAGCACGAGCGCCACCGGCACACCGACCGCAACCGACGTGACGATGACGCTGAGGCGATTGACCGCCATCAGGCCGACGTTCGAGAGGTAGGGAAACGCGATTTGGGTCATGGCGACCAGTCCGAAGGCCACGGCCGCGGCGACGGTGTAATTGACCTGTCCATGGGTCATTAATTCGCTGAAGGGGCGCAGGAACACCATGAACCCCACGCCAGCCGAGAGCGCGAGACTCGTCGTGATGGTGCCGGAGACGCGCAGCCTGCGCGCGAGCTCCCGGCCGGTGACTGCTGGCACCCAACCCTGGAAAACCTGGCCGAGCGGCGATGCCGCCATGCTGACGAATTTGGAGAGCCTGTCGGCCAACACGAACTGGGGAAGTAGCGTGGGAGATACGACCGCCACAAGTCCGAGCACGGCGGGAGTAAACAGGGAATAGATACCCGTCGCCACGACGCCATGGCGCTGCTCGAGAAGATTTCCGGCGATGACCCTGAACCGCGCTGCGGCTCGGAAGTCGAGTCCTCGCCCGTGCAAAATCACCCACGCGGATACGGCGAGTGCCACCAGCGATCCGAGGAGCTGCGCGAGCGCGAAGAGCAGCAGGTTTTGGGTAAGGATGACCAGCACCAACCCGAGGATGGTTCCCGCGACACGGGGAACCGTGTCGAGAACGAGAAAGCGCCCCGGCCTGCTCTCTCCCGCGAAGAACCAGCCAGCGGATACGCCGGCCAGAAGCATCGCGAGGCCTGCAAAAAACGCGACAGGTTTGGCGTGCGGCACGATGGCGATGGTGGCTACCGCATGCACCACGACGACCGGCAGTACGAGTAATCCCCTGGCAAAAAGCGAGTCGAGAAACAGTTGCTGGCGCAGGTGGGGCGCGAGCCTTGCCACGGTCGCCGGACCGGTCAGGCCCCAGCCGAACGCAACAAAAACTGCGAGGGCGCCACCGATCGATTGACCGGTGGCCATTGATGCCCACTGGTCGGCGCCGACGATGGCGACAACGATCGGAATGCTGACGAGGCTTACGGTGCCATTGAGAACCACCGTGAGTCCGTACAGTCCCAGCGCCCTGACACGAGTCACTCTCGCGGCATCGCGGCTCACGCGAGCGTCGCTGACGTCATGGTGGCTGCGGCACCACTGCCGGCGCGCGGCATGGTCTCTTCGACCAGCGCGAGCAGGTCATCCATCATCTCGTGCCGGATCTGCTCCCCGTAGAGGGAGTGATCCCCCACCGAATAGTTGATGATGCGAACGTCGGCGCCACGACGCGTCAGCCGGTCGACCGCCTCTGGGCCACGGCGGACGGCGAAGTTGACGGCATCCGCCGGGGTCAGTAGCACAGCGACGGTGCTGCCGGGACGGCTGGGAGCCGCGAGAAGCACGGCCGGGTCATGGAACAACTGCAGTCTCGACATCACACGCCAGAGCCAGCCCGGGATGTGCTTTTTCACGGCACCCTTGAGGGCGCGCAGCCGTGATTCCTTTCCTGCCTCGGCCGCGAGCACGGAGTAGTGCCCGGGCTTCAGCGGTGTGGTCTTGTAGTAGTTCGGGCTCATCAGCACTGTCAGCAGCGCCGGGTGCTGCTCTGCAACCCTGGCCCCCACCCAGCCACCCGCGCACAGGCCCACCATCGCGAGCCCGGTCGGAGCGAAACGTGCGAGCAACGCATGGGTATCGTCGACCCACTCCTGCGCGAACATGAGGGTGGGTTCGCCGGGCACGACCTCTGTGGTGTCGCCGGTGATCCTGCGATCGAAACGCACGGCGCGCCGGCCGCGGCCAGCGAGCTCCCGCGCGGCGAGCACCTGGAACCGACTCGGACCCACCCGGTGTTCTGACGCTCCTGGTTGCAGCACCACGAGGTTGTCATCAGCTGCCGCGCTCGTTGTCTCGATGGCGAAAAGGTCGTGCTCACCGACCCGGTGGAGCCTCTCCACGATGTCCCCACCGTCGGGTGCGGTTCCGACGACGGCCTCCGGCGTGATGACCGGAGTGAGTGCGGATGCTACAGCCGGAGCCCGCTGATCGAGCCAGTCGACCAGCGCGCCGATGTCGTCGACCGGAAGTACCGCCAACTCGCCGGGCACTTCGAGAAGGCCCTCCTGGCCATCAATCGACCTGAAATGGATGCTGTCGACCTCCGCCGCGGCGAGCCGCCCGAGTGCCGGGTTCGCCGCGTAGGCGCTGCGGCCGAGCACGAGGGTCTCGATGCCGAGGGCGGTGAGGGACGCAACCGTCGTCTCCCTGACCTTCAGCCACTCCATGGCCGTGGAATGCAGGGAGAACGCCACGAGCGCATTGCTGTCATCGGCCTGGTCCTGCGTTCCGCCCACGGCGAGTTCATACAGCGAACGCTGTTTCCGGATGAACCGCCGTCCAGACAGCTCCGGATCCCACAGCACCAGGCTTGCCACATCCTCCGTGGCCGCCGCCTCAGCCGCCACGAGGCTGCCGCTGCCCAGCCCGAGCAGCGCCACCTGCTGCACCCCTGAATCGCGGAGGTACTGGATGGCATGCCGGATGCTGGCCATCCAGCCTTCAGCGGCATCGGACGCCGCGGTGGACCCGCTCGAGTCGCCCTCGCCGAGGTAATCGAAACGCAATGCTGCGATTCCCCGTCCGGCCAGCTCCTGCCCAACGAACCGCATGGCCCGGTAGGCCTGGACCTGGTCGAAACCAAAGGGCGGGCAGATGACCACGCCACTTCGCGCGACACCGCCATCCGGGAGGTGCAGGAAGCCGAGCAGGGGGGTTTCGGGGTCACCCAGCCACGTGTCGACCATCATGTCGAGCAGAGTCCCAGCAGATCGCGCACGCCCTCGGGCCATTCGGCGGGGTTCAGTCCGTGGGTGCGCAGCAGTGCGAGGGCCGTGCGCTCCATGCCGAAGGCGACACAGGCACCGTGGGCGACGTCACCGTCGTGGGTGAGAATTCCGAATGCTGCCGTCAGGTGATCACGCTGGCAGTTGGCCGAAGCGATCGCCGTGCCCTCGTGCAGGTCGCCATAGAGCGGCACGATGATCTCGACCTTCAGGTTCTCCCGAAGCTGGGCGTTGACGAGCATGCGTCCGGCGCGCCCGAAGAACGGGTCGTTGGCGGGGACCGCATCCACGGCGAGACCCAGCGACGCGAGGGTCTCGATGGCCCGGTCGAGCCAGGAGTCCCGGTAGACCTGGGCGGCATCCGGGGTGCCCACGAAGACGAACTCGCGCATCCGGAATGACTGCATGCGCATGGGATCTTCTGACGGCTCGTGGCGGAAGCCGTAGCCAGCGAGGTCGAAGACGCCGCCTTCCTCGGGGAGCCTGCCCTCGAGGGTGGCGTAAAGGGGATGACAGATGGCGGGAGTCAGCACGACATCGGTCGGGTCGAGCCAGCCGTCCCACGCTTCGCCGTCTGCACGGGCGCTGAGCAGGGCCGCGTGCTCCTTGTCGCCGCGCTCGAAGCTCGAGACGACGCCGCTCAGGTCAGGGAACGATGCGATGTAGTCGGTGCGCTCGAAGTCGACGCGCGGGTAGACGGGCGGGAAGCGCAGCACCTGCGCGTTGAGCGGTGCCGCCATCCGGGCGAGGAGTGCGTCGAGCCCGGTGATGATCGACTCGAACGTCCCGGATCGCCCATACACGCCGGCGACCGACGACGCGATCAGGATGCCGGCGTCGAGCAGCTCATTCCTGAAGGCGATTCGGGCGGTGGCCAGCTGGGTTGCGGTGTCGTCACTGGTTGCGATGTCGGTCATGTCATGACCCCTTCTGGATGAGGATACGGTGGGCGGTGTTGGCTGTGATCCGGTCGTTGTGCACCATCAGGGCGGCTCCCTGAGCGTCGCGGAACAACCGGGAGACGCTGTACGGTCCGTCGTTGCGGAAGCCGGAGATTCCGGTGATGTTCAGGGCACGCGCCACCATGTCTGCCACCAGGGTGGATGCCGTGACCTTCAGGTTGTTCATGCTCACCACGAAGCCAACGCTGCCGAGTGCGTCTCGATCGTCGGCGATTTCGTCGAACCTGTGGGCACTCGACGCGACGAGTGATTCGAAGCGTTCAAGCTCGGCTACAAGTCCCACGAGAGCTGTCGCTCCTGCCGGAATGGTGCCGATGCTTCTGCGGGCCGTCGCCCGCACGTAGCGGCGCGAGATGTCGGTAGCCGAGCGCGCCATCCCGAGCCAGACCGCCGCCCACAGCACATGCGCGGCGGGCAGCATCGTCTCGGTCGAGATGGTTTCGTACGCGACGGGAACGACTCGCTCGGCCGCGACGGTGGCGGTGAGCAGGTAGCCGAAGCTTGACGTTCCGCGCAGGCCCATGGTGTCCCACGTTCCGGTGCGCTCCAGTGCGGTGTCTGCGCGGTCGCACACCACGAGTACCTGGTCGCCCGGGGCGCTATCGGCGTCGCGGCGGGCCGTCACCAGAATGAGGTCGGCTTCTGAGCCGTAGGAGATGACGGGGGTGTTCTTGACGAGCGTTGTCGCCCCGCCGCTTGCGTCGACGAAGCACAGGCTCGAGCGCACGTCCCCGCCGACCCCGAGTTCTGTCGTCGCCGAAGCGACCAGCAGGCCGTCGGCGGCGATGCGCGAGACGACGCGCTCTATCGCAGGCGCGCCCGCCAGATGCCTCGACAGGCTGAGCACCTGGCTGTGATGCATCGCAAACACCATTCCGGTCGACGAGCAGGCTGCGCCCAGCAGCTCAGCAACCTGTGCGAGCTCGGTCAGGCTGGCACCCTCGCCACCGAATCGCCGTGGGACCGACGCTGCGAGCAGACCCGACTCGCGGAGTGCGGCGACGGCCTCCGCGGGGAATCGAGCCGTGACATCCACGTCTGCCGCGAACTGCCCTGCAATACCTGCGGCGTGTTCGGCCCGCTCGAGCAGCGACAGCGGTGCGATCGAGATCAGTGTCATGCCGCCACCGGCGACAGCGCATCGACGGCAGCCGCGATTGCTTCGATCGTGCCGAATGTGGCCTTGGTCAGAAGTTCGTCGGGGAATTCGATCTCGAAGGCGTCCTCGAGAGCGAGCATCACATTGACGCTCGCATGCGAGGTCATTCCGTGGGCGAAGAGGTCGGCACCCGCAGGTACCGTCGCTGCCGCGGAGCCGAGCTTCCCGTGAGTGTCGAGTACGCCGTGGATGGTGTCGAGGCGGCTCATGCTGCACACTCTTCCTGTTCGATTGCGGCGGCGAACGCGAGCGCGAAACCTCCGTCGTGGGTGATGGAAACGTCGATGTGGGAGAGTCCCGCCTGCGCGGCCAGCTCGGCAGCGGGGCCCAGCAGGGAGACAGTTGGAGCACCGGATTCCTCGGCGCCGATCTCGATACTGCTCCACGGCAGCGAGGCCGAGGAAGGCACACGCAGCACTTTTGCTACAGCCTCCTTAGCGGCCCACCGGCCAGCAAGTCTCTCGGCCGAATGGGAGCCGGTACAGAGCGCCCGCTCCACGGGAGTGAAAACGCGATCAAGGTAGCGCGCGCCAAACAACGCAACGCTCTCGCTCACCTCGGCAACGCGCTGCAGATCGCAGCCCACCCGTACGCGCGGGGGTGCGACGGGTGCGCCAGCTCGGGTGCTGTGCATGTTATTCCTTAGCGGTCGCCGGGTCGACGCGCCAAGGACGCGGTCGGTCGCATTCGAGCCGTGGGTCGGTTCGATGAGACGGGCGATATTCGGGTATCGGGTGTGAGTGGGTAGCTCACCTTCAGGCTAGGGGATCGCACCGCAGCCGTGCCATGAGCGCGCCACGAACGGAGGGTGCATCCGGGGCACACACCGTCGGGTTAATCGGAGGGTTAAGCATTCGGCCGCCTCCCCGGTATGGAATGCTGGAGCCGCCCATCACCCCTGCAACGAGGAGCTGCCCGTGCCCCGCCTGAGCGTTCTCATGCCTGCGCGCAACTCCAGCGCCACCATCCGCTCGGCGGTGGTGTCCACACTTCGCGCCATGCCACCAGACTCAGAGTTGCTCGTGCTCGACGATGCCAGCACCGACGACACTGCAGCGATTGCGGCATCCACTGGTGACCCCAGAGTCACAGTGATCCCGGGCGGGAAGCAACGCGGAGTCGCGCTCGCTGGCCAGCACCTTCTCGCGCGCGCCAGCGGTGAATTCGTGGCGCGCATGGACTCCGACGATGTGAGCCTGCCCGGCAGATTCCGGGCCCAGCTGGCGGCTATCGACCAGGGAGCCGATGTCGTGTTCTCCACCTATCAGATGATCGGGGGCGGCCTTCGGAAGCCTGTTCCGCCCATCACTTTCGGGCCGGATGCCGCTGCTGCAGCTCTGCTCGTCGACTGCCCGTACCCTCATTCCACGATGCTCGCTCGCACGGATGCGCTCCGGGACGCGGGTGGCTATCAGCCATCCGCGATCGCAGAGGACTACGACCTCTGGCTGCGCGCTGCGGCGAACGGCGCCGTGCTGAGGCGCCTCGCACGGCCGACCGTGCTGATCAGGGTCAGCGCCACGCAGGTCAGCGGGGCTGCCGGCTGGCGCGAAAGTCTTGCCACAGACCCGACGCTCCGACGCTCATACCAGGCGCTGCTGCAGCGGTTGTGGGGCACAGACTCAATGCCGTGGTTCCCTGAGCTCGCGTTTACGCGCAGCGGACCCCTGACCGCGCATGGGCGCGAACTGCTCGACCCGTTCATCCACCGCTTCACGGCGTCGCTTGGCGCGTTAGCGCCAGTCGAGCGCTGGTCGCTCAGTCGGCGAGCGCGACAGGAATTGGGTAAGCGCGCCGCCTGAGATTTTCGACCTCGACCTGAGGTGGCCGCCAGGGGAACAGGCAGGCAGCGAGCGAAATCCAGATCACCGGCATCGACAGATCAGGAACCGCCACGATCGCGGCGATCAGCACACCGGCGAGGCCCCACGCGGCGGGTGACGCCACGGCGATTCGCAACGCCCTGGTGAGGGCAACGACGACGAGTGCGGCGAGCAACCCAAGACCCAGGATTCCGAGGCAACTCAGCACCAGGAAGAAGAAACTGGATGGACGGTTGCCGCCGAGGCCGATTCCGAGTCCTGCGCTCTCGATCGTGATCTGCAGTGACCGTAAGTTCGAGGCGGTCCTGGCGACGAAACTTTTGGAGTCCGCCTTGTCTTCGGCGGAACCAGCGGCGAGAGAGACCAGCAAGGGAAGCTGCGTCAGCACGAGTCCGATCGCGGCAACGCTGCCGGCGACCAGCAACGGCCGCACACGCTGCCGGGGAGCCGCCGCCAACCTCACGAATGCGAACACCGCCGCAAGCATTCCGAGCACCCCCAGGCCGAGAAGCGCCGTACCGGATTCGTTCATGGCGAAATCGATCGCCACGAGGGCGAGAGCGATCACCGCCGGGATACGACCACCAGCGCTGGGGGCGAACAGCCGCGCCACAAAATACCCGGCAGCCGCCACCAGATACAGCCCGAGCACAGACGGCTCATAAAACGTGCCGGAGAGCCGCTCTGGCGTGGCGTAGTTGAAGGTGGGCATGTTCTGCAGTAACGCGCGGGGCCAAAACGGCTCAGCGACGATCCGCACCGCGGCGAGCACTATCGACACCCACAGCGCGGTGCCGAGGATGCGACGATCGACCTGGAACATCCGGCCAGACAGCAGCAGGAACAGCACGGCAAACGTCAGATAGCCGAGCTGGGCGAGGTTGCCGAGAGACGGCTGCAACATGGCCATATTCGTCACCTGAGCGTCGACGCCCAGCTCTGGCGCGAAAACCCGCATCCCCCGAAATATTCGCGGACCGGCGATGGTGATGACGGCGGCCCACGCGACCAGCGCAAGAGCCAGACGGTCAGGGACCGTGAGCCCGCGCGAGTCGATAGCCGGCACGCGATCCGGCGCGGCGATCGCAAACAGGAGATACGGGATGCTCAGGACAGCGATCATGACGACGGCAAGGTAGAACAGCGGGAACCCGTTGCCGAGCACGATCAGTCCGGCGGTCTGCGGGAACGCCACTGCCACGCCGACCACGAACTGCATCCACTCGCGCTTCAGAAACCAGACGGCACAGACCGCTGCGATCGTAACGATGCCGAGGATGGTGATCACTGCAGTCCGCGGCCTTTCGACCCGACCCCCGAGGCGCCGGGGACGATCTGGTTGTAGAGCCGAACGATTCGGTTGCCGTGCAGGTCGAAGTCGAGGCTGCCGGCGAGTGTACGACTGCCGGATGCCAGCTCGGCTCGACGCGAGCTGCTGAGCATGGTCACCATCGCGCCGCGCAGATCGACCGCGTTCGGTTCAGCCAGCAACCCGTTGCCGCGATGCTCCAGCACGGGCGGGGCCGCGATGGTCGTGCTGATGAGGGGCAGTCCTGCCAAGACCGCCTCGGCGGCAACGAGCGGGAAGTTCTCCGGCCATAGCGACGGCACCACAAGAGCAGACGCGGAACTGAGCGCGGCGCTGCGCTGGGCGGCGTCAACCCAGCCCAAATAGCGAACCCTGCCAGCCGCCGCCGCGCGCAGCACCTCCGGTTCGAGATCGCCCGCTCCGGCAATCCAGAGTTCCGCGCCAGAGATGCCTTCTCCCCACGCCTCAAGCAGGAGTTCGACCCCCTTCGTGGTGACCAGCTTGCCGAGGTACAGAAACACGACAGGGCCGGTCTTCGGCTCAGCGACTGTGGCCTTCATGCGCCAGCCGTGCGGGATCACCTCGGTGCGCTCCGGCATCCTGAGCCCCCACGCGGCGTGCTTGTCTCGCAACCTCCCCGTGGGAAAAATCAGCGTTGCCGTGCGCGCGGTGCGGCCGATCAACGCTGCACGCAGGCGCTGCACGAGTGGGGCATCCACCTGGTTGCCATGCCGCAGCAGCATCGTCGTCGTGTCGACGAGACCGTAGTCGTGCACGGTCATCGCGACGCCGGGGTGGCGAAGAATCGCGGTACCAAAACCGTGGAGCCGGTGAACGTGCACCACGTCGGCGTCGCGCACAGCGCGGTGCAGGGTCGGCGATAGCCGCACGGTTCCGAGGAGGTCGAGCAGGTGGAACAGCACAGCGGCGGGCCGTGGCCCCTTGCGGTCTGGCGGGTAGGGCCTGCGGCTGCGCACGACAGTCACGGGGAGCCCTTCGGCCGCTAGCGACTCCTGCACCTCCGGGGAAATCCATCCGGTCATGATCGTCACGTCGTGACCCTGGTCACGCAGCCAGCGCGAGATTTCGATGCAGTATTGCTCGGCTCCACCCAGTGGTGCGAGCAATGAACTGGTGAACTGGATGATCTTCACGCGGTCACCGGCTCTTTCGCTTGAAGACCGAGGGCGCGGTCAAGAATGGATGCCGCGGTGGAGTCCCAGGAGAACCGCGCGGCGTTGCGGTACCCGCGGGCGACGAGGCGCTGCCGTTGCGCTGCGTCGAGGCCGCGCACCAGGTCAACGGCCTGCTGCGGAATCGTGGGGTCGAAGTACAGCGCGCCCTCACCCGCAACCTCGGGCACCGACGAGCGATCTGAGGCGATGACGGGGCAGCCGAGCGCCTGCGCCTCCACGATGGGCAGGCCGAAGCCTTCATACAGAGAGGGAAATACGAGCGCCTCCGCGCGGGAGATGACGAGGGCCAGTTCGGCGTCGTTCAGCCGCCCTGCGAGCCAGATTCCCGGCTCATCCAACCCGGATTGCTGTGCGTACACGCGGCTCGCGCCACCAGCACCGACAACGATCACGCTGAGCCCGGCGCGGGCGAGCGCCGTCGTCACCGGGGCGAGGTTCTTGTTCGGGGTGAGGTTGCCCACGCACACGACGTAGTCGCCGGTGATGCGAGCCTCAAGCTCGGGATTGTCGACGCCGGCCACAAGCGGGAGGTGACTCGCACCGTTCGGGGTGACGGTGAAGCGATCTGCGGGAACGCCGAGCACCTCGCTGAGCTCCGCGCGGCTGAATTCCGACACGGTGCTGAGATGACGCGAACGTCGCGAGGCCACGCGGTTCATCAGCGAATACCAGAGCACAAACGCCCGCGAGAAGGTGGCGGGGAAGCGGGCGGGCGTGGCGTCGTGCATCACCACGAGTTGCTCACGCCCGACCAGCGGCGCGGCACCCGCGAGGTTCAGCAGCATCGCGCCCCTGGCCATCCACGGCAGCGCGAGTTGTTCGAAGAGCATGCCCCGCAGCCGGGAGCGTGTTGTGCGATCGACCGGCAGCCAGTCGGGAAGCTCTGCGCCGCGAGGAACCAGAACGCGAGAGTCAGGCTCCAGGTCGAGCACGCGCTGGGCTACCTCGCCCGCGAACCGCTGCATCCCGCTCTGGCGGGCGCCCAGCCATTTGCCGTTGATCAGAATCTGCGGTCGTGTCACATACGCGCGCCGAAGGGCGGCAGCCTGCTGTTCCACGGTGTTGCCCGCGAGTAGCGTGCGCCAGGCGTCAAGGTTCCGCCCGGTGGCATCGGCGCCTCCCGCCAGAAGCTCTGCCGCGGCATCCGCCATCTGTGCCGGGGTACGGATGCCCGGGGTCGCGATCGCGCCGGCGAGGGTGGGGACCTCGCGTGCGATGACCGGGATGCCGAGGTCGATCGCCTCAAGAATCGCGAGCGGAAATCCCTCCCAGCGAGCGGTATGCAGGTACAGGCGAGCACCGGCAAGTTCGCGAAACGCGTCAGCAGCGACGAGCCAGCCCGTGGTGGCGATGCCAGCGGCCTCGAGTCTTGCGGTCGCGGCCGCATCGTCACCGGCGCCGATCCATCGTGGCTCGATCGTGTGCCCGCTGTGGCGCAGCAGGTCGACTGCGTCACGGAAGAAGTCGGGATCTTTCTGCGCCCCGACGCGACCCACGGTGACGATCCGCCGCGAATCCTGTCCCGCGCGGGGGGCAGTTGCGGGAATGCGCGACACGTTCGGTACGAAAACGACACGGCGGGATGACGCGCTGCTGGCCTCGGCGCGGGAACAGGCCGCGACCACCGAGGTATTGGCCGCGAGCGCGCGCTCGGCGACGCGCACAGCCGAGCGAACCGCCCACGGGAGATCGGTGCGTTCGAACGCAAAACAGTGCGGGCTGTACACCACCCGACGACGACGGGTGCTCCTCAGCGCGAGCCTGACCGCCATGCCCGCATGGGAAGAGTGCGCGTGCACGACATCCGGAAACAACTGCGCAGCGCGGGAGCGAACGGCCGCCATCGACGGCAACAGCCCGGACGGCAGGTCGTGGATGCTCGCAAACACGGCTTCACCATCGTCGGCGAACTCGCTGCGGGAGACGCCGCGCAGCAGGTGGTGCTCGAACTCCGGGGTCAGAGTCGCGAACTCGAGCACTGCGGCGCGCACACCGCTGCCCCAGCTTTCCACCACGTGCAGCACTCTGGTTGTCGACAAATCAGACAGCCCCGTTGTGGCCGATGACCGCCCGCAAGGTGCGCAGCAGAATGACGATGTCGCTGGTGACCGACCAGTTCTCGACGTAGTAAAGATCGAGGCGGATGCTGTCCTCCCACGAGAGGTTCGACCGGCCGCTGACCTGCCACAGGCCGCTCATCCCCGGCTTCACCGCGAGGCGGCGGCTCGACTTCGAGTCGTACATGCGCACCTCGCCATCAACCTGGGGCCGCGGGCCGACGAGGCTCATGTCGCCGAACAACACGTTGAAGAGTTGCGGCAGTTCGTCGAGCGAATAGCGGCGCAGGATCGCACCGATCGGTGTGACCCTTGGGTCGTTTGCGAGCTTGAACAGCGGCACGTCTGCCGTGCCCTGCTCCCGCAGGAGTGCGGTAAGTCTGGAGTCTGCTCCTGTGACCATGCTGCGGAACTTCAGGATCATGAACGGTGCGCCGCTCAGACCGATGCGCTCCTGGCGGTAGAAGATCGGGCCCGGTGACGACAACGCCACGAGGATGATGGTCAGCAGCAAGACCGGCGCGAGCATCACGATCAACAGGAATGACCCGACGATGTCGAACGCCCGCTTAAGGAACCGCTTGGGTCCGTCGTAGGAGGGCGTCTCGACGTGAATCAGTGGCAGCCCGGCAACGGGACGGGTGTGGATGCGCGACCCCGCGACCCCGACGAGCTGGGGTGCGACCACCAGCTGCTGCCCGGGGTCCAACTCCCAACTGAGCTCGTTGATGGTGGCTGACGAGAGGTCATCCGAGCCGACGACAACGACGGTATCTGCCGAGACATCCTGCAGTCCCTCGAACAGCGAACCGCGATTCGCTGCCCTGACCCTCACGCCGGGAATGGGATCGGGGTCAGAAACGTCCGTGATGAATGCCGCGATGACGCGGTATCCGGCATCCGGGCGCTGGGCGAGGGCCGCCATGAGTTCGCGAACGTTATCCATCGTGCCGATGATCAGCACGCGGAACGTGAAGTCACCGCGGCGACGACGCACATGCAACCAGCGGCGCAACGACCAGCGCGAGACGATCAGCAGCAGCAGTCCGAGCGGGAAAGCGGTGATGAGGTAACCGCGGGCAAAGTCGGTCTGCGTCATTGCTGCGAACACGCCGATCGCGCCGAACAGCAGCAGCGTGCCGTTGATAACTCTCCGGTACTCGGTCAGGTCAGTGCCGAGGATCTGCGGATCCCGCGAGCCGGAGGCGGCGAGCACGGTCATCCACGCGACGACCAGGAGCATTGACACCGTGAAGTAGTTGACGCCGATCGATGAGGGCGCGCTGACCATCACCTCGCGGAATCCGAACCAGGTCAGGTGCGTGGCCGTCGTGGCCATGATGACCGTCACGAGATCGCTTGCCGTCACGATGGTTGAGAACGTCCTGACCCAGCGTGCGGGCTGCACACGGGTGCGCTGCATGGGCCTGCGGGCGGAGTTGGCAGCCTGCCAGGGATATTCGCGGTGGGCGAATTGCGTCATGGGTAAGTCCAATCACCCTTCGGCTCGATGGGGGAATCGAGCCGAAGGGGATTACGGGTTTTGGGGGAACCAACCGTCAGCGTCGTACGGGGGTAAACGCTGCCGTCGGGTTGTTGGCTTTATCAGATTAGAGTCCCCACAAAGGAGGACACCGGTTTACCCGGTCGAAACGCAGGGTCATGCAGGGGTTAAGAAGAGGGTTAAGGCGTCGGATCAGACCGAGGTGGTCGCGAATCGCCCCTGATTCCTGCGCGGGATGGCGCCGAAAGGACGCAAAACGTCGCTAGAGCTCCAGCGCCACCCTCGGTCGCAGGCTCCCTCGGCGCTGGCGTCGCAAGATCGCTGGCGCGATCTTTATAGCTCCAGCGCCACCCTCGGTCGCAGGCTCCCTCGGCGCTGGCGTCGCAAGATCGCTGGCGCGATCTTTATAGCTCCAGCGCGCCTAACAAATCATGGCGGGTGATGATCGCCTCGCGGTCGGGCCCGACGCCGATGGCCGAGATGCGCGAACCGCTGATCGCCTCGACGGCGAGCACGTAATCCTGCGCGTTCTTCGGCAGCTCGTCAAAAGTGCGGGCGCCGGTGATGTCTTCGTCCCATCCGGGGAATTCTTCGTAGATGGGCACCGCGTGGTGGAAGTCGGACTGCGAGACCGGAACCTCGTCCACCCGCACGCCGTCGACGCTGTATGCAACACACACGGGGATGGTCTTCAACCCGGTGAGCACATCGAGCTTGGTGAGAACGAAGTCGGTGACGCCGTTGATGCGTGCCGAGTAGCGCGCGATCGGTGCGTCGTACCAGCCGGTGCGGCGCGGACGCCCCGTGGTGGTGCCGAACTCGAAGCCGCGCGCGCGTAGCCACTCACCCGATTCGTCGTTGAGTTCGGTGGGGAATGGCCCTGCGCCGACGCGGGTTGTGTACGCCTTGACGATTCCGATGACGCGCTCGAGGCGGTTGGGCGCCACGCCGGAACCCGTCGCCGCCCCTCCGCTGGTGGAGTTGGACGAGGTGACGAACGGATATGTGCCGTGATCCACATCCAGCATCGTCGCCTGGCCACCCTCGAAGACGACGGTCTTGCCGGCGTCGAGAGCCTCGTTCAGCAGCAGGCCGGTGTCTGCCACCATCGGGCGCAGGCGTTCGACATAGCTCAGCAGGTCTTCGACGACCTCATCGACCGCAATCGCGCGGCGGTTGTAGATCTTGACGAGCAGGTGGTTCTTGGCGTGGAGGGCACCCTCCACCTTCTGGCGCAGGATGTTCTCGTCGAACAGATCCTGAATTCTGATGCCAACGCGGTTGATCTTGTCCGCGTACGCGGGGCCGATGCCGCGGCCGGTGGTACCGATCTGGCGCTTGCCGAGGAATCGCTCAGTCACCTTGTCGAGGGTGCGGTGGTACTGGGTGATGACGTGCGCGTTGGCGCTCACCTTGAGCTTCGACACGTCGACACCTCGCGACGAGAGCGCGTTCAACTCGTCAAACAGCACCTCGATGTCGACGACGACGCCGTTACCGATGACGGGAACCACCCCGTCGGTCAGGATGCCGGACGGAAGCAGATGCAGGGCGTACTTCTGGTTGCCCACAACGACGGTGTGGCCGGCGTTATTTCCGCCGTTGAACTTCACAACATAGTCGGTGCGTTCGGCCAGCAGGTCGGTTGCTTTGCCTTTTCCCTCGTCGCCCCACTGGGCTCCGATGATGACGATTGCTGGCACGCTGAAGCCTCTCGTAGAAAACGGGATTACACCCCATTCTACCTGCCGTGCGGTGTCATGACCCCGTCTTACGAAGTTGAGCGTTTCCCGACAGTCAGCAAACTATCTTGCACAGTGCTGTGCAAGATAGTAGCGTGAAGAGCATGACCACAACGAGAGCTCCCCGCAGGGATGCCGCGGAAAACCGTGACGCGCTCCTCGCCGCCGCGCGCGTCGAACTCAACCTCGACGCCGACGCTTCGCTTGAGGCGATCGCGACACGCGCCGGACTGTCCCGTCGCTCCGTTTACGGCCACTTCGCAACCCGGGACGAGCTCTTACGCGAGCTGTTGACCAGCGGCGCCACACGCGTATCCCATGCCATGGCCGGCGTCGATCATCCTGACCCCACCATCCGACTCGCCCTCATCGCGTCCCGGCTCTGGTTCGAGGTTGACGACATCCGAGTCATGGCCGTATTCGCCGTGCGGGGTCCGCTCAAAACGCACACCGCCGCCGCACTGCAACCACTGCGCGACCGGGTGCTCGCTGCGGTCGTCGACGGCGTGGCGCTCGGCGAACTGCGTACCGACATCCCCGCAGGCCGGCTTGCCCGTCTGGTCGAAGACAGTGCACTCTCTGCGCTGGCGGCATCCTCTCGCGACAATATTGCTGCTCCCGAGGCGCACCGGCTCGCGATGTTGCTCGTGCTTTCCACAGTGGGGCTGAGTGCCACCGAGGCCGCCGCGGTGATCGACGGCACCCCTGAGCTGGCCTGGCCGGCGCGCTGATGCGTCTCGCCATGGATGCCGCGGCGATCGGCCGCGGGCTGGGCGCCGAGGTGCCACCGATGACCCTGTGGGCGGGCCCGGGTGCCCCCAGCGTTGTGCAGGTCGAGACCGCCGAGCGGCCGATGCTCGTCTCGATGATGCTCGCGGGTCGCATCGGTGCAGACACCGGCGCCATCCGCGTGGATGACCGCACCGATCCTGTCGCGCTCAGACAGCACACGGCTCTCGTCGACACCCCCGTCGTCGCCGAGCCGGTCGCCGGAGTGAGCCTCGCGGGCGTGGTCGCGGAGGAGCTGGTCTTCGCCGATCGTCCGGCAGGCCGCCGGGCCGTGCGCGCCTTCCTCGAGCAGCACGAGTTGCTGCGGTTTGCACGGGTGCCGATGCGCGCGCTTCCACCGAATGACCGGGTGCGGCTGCTGTGCGAGCTGGCCCTGCTGAGACCGGGCGTGCGGGCGATCATCCTGACCTCGCCGGAGCGTCACGGCGGCGAGCCCGACGGCTGGTACGAGTCACTCGAGGCGATCGCGTTTCGGGGAATCACCGTGGTCATCGTGACCGACGCCGTGACCGCAGAAAGACTCCTCGATCTGGGCGCGCGCGACGCGACCGCCGGACCCGACGCTGCACCATCCGAAGAAGTGGCCTGATGACAATTTTCACCCTCATTCGTTCCGAGTTCGCCCGCCTCACCGCGAGCCGCATGGGAGTGACCGCACTCATCGCGCTGATGGCCGTGCCCGTCATCTACGGCGGCATGTACCTCTGGGGTAACGCCGACCCGTACAGCCGGCTCGACCAGATTCCCGCGGCGATCGTCGTTGCCGATACCGGCGCGACCTCTGACGGCGAGCGCGTCAACTACGGCAACGAGGCGGCCGAGCAGCTTCTCGACGACCAGCGCTTCGGCTGGGTGCTCGTCTCTGCCGACGACGCCAACACCGGTGTAACTGACGGAACGTACGACTTCAGCCTCACGTTCCCCGCGAACTTCTCGAACTACCTGGTGTCAGCGGGCGGCAGCGACCCGCAGGCCGCGTCGCTCGTTCTGACCACCAACGACACCAACAGCTACCTCAGCACGACCCTTGCCAAACAGGCGGCAGCGGCGGTGCAGGTCGCACTGGTCGAGAGGGTGGGTGCCGGGGCATCCAGAACCTTGCTCGATGCCGTCGATTCATTGCGCACCGGGCTGGTCGACGCGAGCGACGGTGCATCGAGAATGGCGGATGCCATGGCCACCGCCGCGGCCGGCGCGACGTCGCTCTCCTCGGGTTCGGCGTCTCTCGCCGCCGGGGCCGCGTCGCTGAGCGACGGCCTCGCAACCCTCGACGCCAGCGCCGGAGCGCTGCCCTCGAGCGCGGCCGCCCTCGCCAGCGGGGCCTCCTCCGTGTCCGCCGGAATCGGCTCAGCGTCAGACGCCGCAACGGGGCTCGCCGCCGCCGCATCGCAGGCCGCGGCACTGTCCCCCGCGGTGCGCTCCCAGGTTGCCGCCGCCCTCGACGACGCTGGCGTCTCCGCCGCCGACCAGCAGCCGATCCTGGACCAGCTCGACGCGCTCAGTCGTGCGACGGGCGGCACCAGCGCGATTGCGTCGGCGATCGCGCCCAACATGACCGCTCTGGCCGCCGGGGCAATACAGGTCTCGACGGGAGCTCAACAGTTGAGCGCCCAGGCACCGGCGCTCGCCGAGGCGATCGACAGCGCAGCGGCTGGCGCATCCACCCTGTCTGACGGCGCTGCCAGCGCCTCGGCTGGCGCGACAACGTTGAGCGACGGCATCGCGCAGGTCACCGAGGGCTCGACGACCCTGCGTGACTCGCTCGCCGGGGGCGCTGCGGAGGTTCCCTCCACGTCGGCTGAGTCGCGAGCCGCCACCGCCGCCGCCATTTCAGACCCGGTCGCGGTCGACCAGACGGCTATCACCGAGGCGCAGAACTATGGTGCGGGGCTCGCGCCCTTCTTCATCAGCCTCGCGGCCTGGATCGGCATGTACGCCCTCTTCCTGCTGGTGCGCCCGCTCTCCCGGCGCGCCCTGACCGCGGTTCGACGGCCCATCCGCACCACCATCGCGGGCTGGCTGGCGCCCGCGATGCTCGGAACCGTGCAGATGGCCGCGCTGTTCGGGGTGGTGACCGTGATGCTCGGACTGCGGCCGGCGAATGCCGCCGGTCTCCTCGCCTTCATGATCCTCATCTCGGTGACCTTTGCGGCGATCGTGCATGCGTTGAACATCTGGCTGGGGAGCGTCGGGCAGTTCCTCGCGCTGATGCTAATGATCGTGCAGCTGGTCGTGGCCGGCGGCACATTCCCCTGGCAGACCCTTCCGGAACCGCTCGCGATGCTGCATCAGGTGCTGCCGATGAGTCACGCCGTCGAGGGTCTGCGGCAGCTGATGTACGGCGACCCGTCAAACCTCGGTGGCGCCATCCTGCCGCTTGTGGTGTGGATGATCGCCGCCCTCGCGATCAGCGTGCTCGGCGCGCTGAAGCAGGGCCGCGGCCGCACCCTGCGCGAGCTGCGCCCAACGCCGCTTGCGGGCTGACGACTCGTCTTCTCGTCGAGACCTCCACTTTTGCTGCGTCCCTCCCCCTGCAAGCAGCAGAAGTGGAGGTCTCGGCGGCCTCAGCCGCGCGGAAAGACGTGCTGCAGCACCCAGGCGTGCATGGTTACCGCTGCGGCGGCCGACGCGTTCATGCTCCTGGTCGAGCCGAACTGGCTGATCTCCAGCACCGCATCCGCCGCGTCGATCGCCTCGGGGCTGAGCCCGGGGCCTTCCTGTCCAAACAGCAGCACGCAGCGTTTGGGCAGGTCGAAGGTCTCGATGATGACGCTGCCGGGCACGTTGTCGATGGCCAGGATCGGGACGCCAGCCTCGTTCGCCCACGCGACGAAGGCCGCGACATCCGGATGATGCATCACATGCTGGTAGCGGTCGGTCACCATCGCCCCGCGCTTGTTCCAGCGGCGTCGACCGATGATGTGCACCGTGTCGGCGGCGAAGGCATTGGCGCTGCGCACGATCGACCCGATGTTCATGTCGTGCTGCCAGTTCTCGATGGCCACGTGGAACTCGTGCCGGTGCTCGTCGAGGTCGGCCACGATCGCGGCCATCGTCCAGTAGCGATAGCGATCGATCACGTTGCGCGAGTCACCACGCTCCAGCAGTTCGGGGTCGTAGTGCTCCTCGGTCGGAAGCTCGCCCTGCCACGGCCCGACGCCGTTGGTGCTGAGCTCGACGCTCGGGTTGGGTTCGGTCACGCACTCGAGGCTACCGGCGCTCGCGCACTCCGCCGCGCCCCGCGACCCACCAACCAAATGAAGGAGATTTCTCGAGCGGATGCCACGGAGCCCAGCAGCGCGGCATCCAGAGAACGGTTTCTCCTTCATTTGGGTGTGAGGGCACGGGGACCTTGGGTGTGAGGGCACGGGGACCCTGGGTGTGAGGGCACGGGGACCCTGGGTGGGAGCCGCACCCGGACATGGCGGCACCTGTTAATCTCGCAACATGGACCTGGACCTCGCCCCCGCCACACCGGGGAGCACGCCCTGGACGCCCGACGGACCCAACCTCGTCATCCACGGCGACAACCTCCCCGTGATTGCGGCACTGCCCGATGAGAGTTTCAGACTCATCTATCTCGACCCTCCCTTCAACACCGGTCGAACGCAGACACGAACCTCGATCAAGACAGTGCGCAGCACCAACGGAGTCCGCACCGGATTCCAGGGTCGAAGCTACGAGACCGTCAAGGGCACCCTGACCAAATACGACGACACATTCGCCGACTACTGGGCGTTCCTGGAGCCGAGACTCATCGAGGCCTGGCGGCTGCTGGATGACCGTGGAACCCTCTACCTGCACCTCGACTACCGCGAATCCCACTACGCCAAGGTCATCCTCGATGCCCTGTTCGGCCGCGACAACTTTCTCAACGAGATCATCTGGGCGTACGACTACGGAGCGAGGGCCACAAAGAAGTGGCCATCGAAGCACGACACGATCCTCGTCTACGTCAAGAACCCGAAGACCTACTACTTCGACAACCTGGCGGTCGACCGCGAGCCCTACATGGCGCCGGGTCTGGTCACCGCCGAGAAGGCCGCTCGCGGCAAGCTTCCGACCGACGTGTGGTGGCACACCATCGTCTCGCCCACCGGCAGGGAGAAGACGGGATACGCCACCCAGAAGCCGGAAGGGGTCGTTCGCCGCATCATCCAGGCCTCCAGTGCTCCCGGCGACTGGGTGCTCGACTTCTTCGCGGGCAGCGGCACGACGGGCGCTGCGGCGAGCGCGCTCGACCGCCGCTTTGTGCTGGTCGATGAGAATCCCGATGCGATCACGGTGATGCGGTCCAGGCTCGGCGACAGGGCAACGTTCTCGTAGGGTGCCCCCGGTACGATGGCCGCATGAGTGATCGCGGCGAGATCGAGTGCTGGCTAACCGACATGGATGGCGTTCTCGTCCACGAGAACCAGCCGATTCCTGGCGCCTCCGACCTGCTGCAGCAGTGGCGCGACGAGGGCAAGCCCTACCTCGTGCTCACCAATAATTCGATCTTCACCCCGCGCGACCTGAGTGCCCGACTACGTGCCTCCGGCCTGCACGTGCCCGAGGAATCGATCTGGACCTCCGCACTTGCCACGGCCGACTTCCTCAAGTCGCAGATGCCGGGAGGCACCGCGTTCGTCATTGGCGAGGCGGGCATCACGACGGCCCTGCACGAGGCCGGTTTCATCATGACCGAGAGCGACCCCGACTACGTCGTCATCGGCGAAACGCGCAACTACTCGTTCGAGGCCATCACCAAAGCCATCAGGCTTATCGGGGCCGGCTCCAGATTCATTGTGACGAACCCGGATGCCACCGGCCCAAGCGCAGACGGGCCCCTGCCTGCCACCGGCGCCGTCGCTGCCCTCATCACGAAGGCCACCGGCAAGGAACCGTACGTGGTCGGCAAGCCGAACCCGATGATGTTCCGCTCGGCCATGAACAAGATCGGCGCTCACAGCGAGAACACCGGCATGATCGGCGACCGAATGGACACAGACATCGTTGCCGGGATCGAGGCGGGACTGCACACGATCCTGGTGCTCACCGGCATCAGCGACCAGGCCGAGATCGACAAGTACCCGTTCCGTCCAGACGAGATCCTGAACAGCGTCGCGGATTTGCTGTCGGCAGAACCGGTCGAAACTGAACTCGACTAGCCGGGCGAGCGGTCAGGCGGTCGGTACCGCGAGTGACCCTTCCAGGTCGCCACCACCCGCGCGCGTAACGAAGCAGTACGTGTTTCGCTCGCCCGCGGCCCATGCTTTGGGGGTGGCGGGGAAGCTCGAGTCAAGCTGGATGTCGTCGTATGCCTCGGCCGCGGCATAGTCCAGAACCGTGGTTGCTGAGCATTCGAGCGTTATTCTCGACTGCAGCTCGGTCTCTGACGGGTACGTGGCCGCTGAGTCATCCGGAAGTGTCGACTTCGACAGCAGCTGGCCGGTGTGAGGTTCGGCGCAATCGATCACCGTGTAGGTGTCCTGCCACGGTGACTCATATGCCGTGAGGCATTCACCCCCAAGCAATTCGTCCCACGCATGGTCCCCGTCGGCTAATGGACCCACCGCCGGGGCGGACTGGGTCGCAATCGGCTCCGGGGCCGGGGTGGCGACGGCCTCGGTGACTGCCGATCCGCCGCCGATCCGCATCCCGAGCAGGAAAAGCGCAACGAGGGCCAGCACAGCCACCAGGCCACCAGCTGCACCAATGAGAATCTTCTGCGATCGGGGCATGACGTTCGGCGCCGCACGACGTGGCCCCTCGTACAGTGCGACAGTCGACACCGGGGACGGTGTCCCGAAGGGAAGCGGCGTGTAGGCACTCTGAAAACCCGATTGTGCGGCAACCGCGGGCCACACCTGCTCTCGCGCATACTCCGGGGGCTGAACCAGCGTGGGTGGCATCGCCGTCGTGGGGGTCGGATAACCCGAGTCGACAGGAGTGTCGTAGTTGACGAACTTCGACTCCCCGAAGATCACGTCGATGTCGGATGACTCGAGGCCCTCGTTGACGGGATCAGGCAGTCCGACGGGGTGGGCAGCCAGCAACTCGGTCACCCCGGTCATCGCACTGTCGAGAGGGGGCGGAAGCTGTCGCGCTGAGACAGGTGGCATGTAGGGCGGCGGCTGTGTCGGCGGCGCCAGGGGGAAGACGGAGCGACCGACGACGGGAGACGCAGCGGTTGGCACATCCCAATCATCCGCGGGGATAACAGCGATCGCCTGTGTGGCCTCTGGTTCGGGTGTCGGCGCCGGCGCCTCGGGTGTCGTCGCCGCTGGCTCGGGCGCTGGATCAGTGCCTTTGTGGCTCGTCGGTGTCAGGTTCCACCGGAAGCCGCCAGGTTCGTCCGAACCGTCCGTCATGGGGCGAGACCCAGATCCGCCAATCCAATGGCAGCGAGGTAGGGGTAACCGGCGGCTTCGATCCGTTCGCGAGCGCCAGTATCGCGGTCGACGACGACCGCGACCGCGGCGATCTCGGCTCCGACTTTGAGGAGGGCCTCGACGGCGGCGAGCGGGGAACCACCCGTCGTCGATGTGTCTTCCAGCACAATGACACGCTGTCCCGCAAGATCGGGCCCTTCGACCTGCTTGCCGCGACCGTGGTCCTTCGGCTCCTTGCGCACAACGAAGGCATCGTACGAGAGGCCTCGCGCAGCACCCTGGTGCATGATCGCGGATGCGACGGGATCGGCTCCCATGGTCATCCCGCCTACGGCGCTTACGTCAGCAACGTCGGCGATGAGGTCGAGCATCACCTGGCCGATGAGGGGCGCAACCCTGTGGTCGAGACTCACTCTGCGCAGGTCGACGTAGTAGCTCGCCTTCTTGCCGCTGGTGAGCGTGAAGTCACCATGGAACACGGCATCGGCCGAGATGTAGTCAATGAGCTGCTGCCTGGCGTCCGTCACGGTTCCAGACTAGCGACTGATTCCCCGCACTTCACTCGAGAAAGTCGGCGAAGACGAGCAGCAGGCTGGCGATGACGATCGCCGCGAGCGCGACAATGGTGACGACCATGGCACACTTCGTTTCCCTGCGGGTGGCGGAGGCGGAGTCGTCATCCACACGTTCTTCGCGCGATAACACGTGCTTAGGGTATGGGCGCGGTGGCCTTGCTGTCGCGGCCCAGTTAGGGGGAGGCACGGGCGTGGTTCGGCTCTCGCGCGCGCTTCCGGATACCGTTAGAGCATGCGTGTTGCCACCTGGAATGTGAACTCGATCCGAAGCCGAGCCGGCAGGGTCATCGACTGGATGCTGCGTGAAGACATCGACGTGCTCGGCATGCAGGAAATCAAGTGCAAGGAGTCACAGTTCCCGTTCGAACAGTTCGCTGAGGCCGGGTATGAGGTCGAGATGCATGGGCTCAGCCAGTGGAACGGCGTCGCATTCGCCAGCCGACTGCCCATGGAGGACGTGTCTGTCGGCTTTGCCAGTGCGCCCGGCTTCGGCCGGCCGGATGATGACGGATCACTTTCGCAGGAGGCCCGCGCTCTCGGGGTGACGGTGGCCGGTGTGCGCCTGTGGAGCCTGTACGTGCCCAACGGCCGCGAGCTCGACAATGCGCACTATCCCTACAAGCTCGAATGGCTGGCCAACCTGGCAGCAGAGACTCGCGGCTGGCTGGCCGCTCATCCCGACCAGCCCCTCGCGCTCATGGGCGATTTCAATATCGCACCATTCGACTTCGATGTCTGGGACATCGCCGCCTTCGAGGGACGCACGCATGTCAGCCAGCCGGAGCGTGATGCTTTCGCGGCGTTCGAGACCGCGGGGATGATCGATGCGCTGCGCAGCCGTGGTGTCGAGGGTTACACCTATTGGGACTACCAGCAGCTCAGATTCCCGCGCAACGAGGGCATGCGCATCGACTTCATCCTGGGATCCGCCGCGTTCGACGCGTTGGTGTCTGAGCCGAAAATTCACCGCGAGGAGCGCAAAGGCGACGGACCGAGCGACCACGTGCCCGTGAGTGTCGATCTGGCAGTGGAACTCGACGATGATGACGATCGGCCCATGTTTCTGTAGGGGCTGGGGCGACACCCATGCCTGACCGATCGGACAGGCGTGGGCCGATAACGCATATGATCAAAGGATGAACGACAGCAACGACCCGGAATTCGGGCAGGTGCCTGCTGTCATCACCACCAGCAAGGTGGTCACCACGGTCTACGATCGCATCCTCCAGGCGATCCAGAACGGAACCCTCCTCCCCGGCCAGCACATCAGCGACGGTGAGATTGCTGAACAATTCGGGGTGTCACGCACTCCCGTCAGGGAAGCGATCCAGCGCCTTCGGGAGATCGGGCTCATCGAGGCGTCGTCGGGTAGGTTCACCCGCGTTGTGGATGTGACGCCCGAACAAACCGAGCATGCCTACATCGTGTGGCGTGCCCTCTACGCGGTCCTCATCAACGAGGTGATCCCCGACGCTCCCGCCCGTGCGTTCAACGTGATGATGCGCGACAATGCGAGCTTTTTGGCCGCCGTGCCCACCCGGGACGCCCGGGAGCTCGCGAGGACGAACCTAGACTTCTTCTCCAGACTTCCGCCGGAATCATCCAACGTCGCCCTTCAGCGAGCAATCAACTCTGTGGTGCACATCCTGAGCATCGGCGGTCAGCACCTGCCCACGTTCATCGACCTTCAGGCCCTGATCCAGGCCCAGGAGTTGCTCCTCCAGGCCGTCCGCGATCACGACCTTGTGGTCGCCCGCCAGGCAATGGTGGTACTCGGCGAGATCGAGATCCCGGTCGCCTGAGCGCCGCCGACGCGCTCAGGGGCGCAGCAGCACCTTGATCGCGCGCCGCTCGTCCATCGCGGCGTACGCCTCGGCCACCTCGGCCAGCGGCAACTCCAGATCGAAGACACGACCGGGATTGATCGCTCCCGAGAGCACCTCGGGCAGCAGTTCGTCGATGTAGTTGCGCACGGGAGCCACTCCGCCGTTTGCCCCGATGTTGTTGCCGAACATGAACCCGATCGGCAGCTCGGCCCCTCCGCTCGGCACGCCGACGTAACCGACCGTGCCCCCGGGTCGCACCGATCGCAGGGCCTGATCCATCGACTCCGTCGTGCCCACGCATTCGAGCACGCAGTCGGGGCCGATGCCATCGAAGAGTTCCTTGATGCGCGCGATGCCGTCGGCTCCGCGCTCCTCCACGATGTCGGTCGCGCCGAACTCGCGGGCGACCTCCTGGCGAGCGGCGTGACGCGACATCGCGACGATCCGCGAGGCACCGAGGCGTTTGGCCGCCAGCACTGCGCACAGCCCGACCGCGCCGTCGCCAACCACCACGACGGTGCTGCCGACGGTGACTCCGGCCGAGACCGCAGCGTGGTGGCCGGTCCCCATGACATCGGCGAGGGTGAGCAGGCTGGGGATGAGGTCATCCGCGGGCTGTCCCGGCGTTGCGACAAGTGATCCGTCGGCATGTGGCACGCGCACGCGCTCGCCCTGGGCGCCATCCGCGAAACCGCCGAGCCGATCATCCCGACCCCACCAGCCGCCGTGCAGGCATGAGGGGCTCACGCCATTGAGGCAGTTGGCGCAGGTCATGTCGCAGTCGTAGAAGGGGGCGATGACGAAGTCGCCGGGCTTGATGGTCACGACGTCGGGGCCGACGGATTCGACGATGCCAATGAACTCGTGACCGATCCGGCTCGGGGACGCTGTCGGGGTTACTCCGCGATACGGCCACAGATCCGAACCGCACACGCAGGCTGCGACCACCTTCACGATGGCGTCGCCCCCGGTGGACAACTCGGGGTCGGGAACCTCTTCGAGTCGGACATCTCGTTCACCGTGGATCACTGTTGCGCGCATTATTCGAGCCTAAGCGGGAATGCGCCGACCAGAATGTGTGTTTGCCGTGATGGGTCACCGGAGCCCCACCCGCTCACTGACCCAAAGGATTGACATGACCATCACAGCTGACGACCGTCGCGCCGTCACCGCTCATCCCATCGCCGGAGTCCTCGCCGACCGGTGGAGCCCCCGCTCGTTCGACTCCACGGCCGAGCTCACCGATCAGCAACTCACCACCCTCCTCGAGGCCGCTCGCTGGGCGCCGTCTGCTGCGAATTTTCAGCCCAGGCGCTTCATTGCTGCCCGCCGCGGCACCGCGGAGTTCCACGCCATCGTGGGCATGCTCGCCGAGGGAAATCAGCCGTGGGCGGTTCGGGCCTCCGCGCTCGTCATCGGTATCGCCGTGACCGCTGACTCCGACGGAAAGCCATACCGCTGGGCCGAATACGACCTCGGCCAGTCCCTCGCTCACCTCTCGGTGCAGGCACACACCGAAGGGCTGCACGTTCACCAGATCGGCGGCTTCGACCCAATCGCCGTCGCGCAGCACTTCGAGCTGGACGACTCCCTCGTTCCTGTGAGCGTCACCGCGATCGGGTCGATCGCGGATGTTTCAGAATTGGATGAGCGATACCAGGCCCGCGAGGTTGCAGGGCGCGAGCGCGCATCGCTCGACGACCTGGTACTGGTGTTCGCCTAGCCGCGCTAATCTCCCATCCGAAGAAAGGCTCACGATGAAGTACGCACGTCTCGGCAAGTCCGGTCTCGAAGTCTCCGCGATCACCCTCGGCTGCATGAGTTTCGGCGAATCGCAGCGCGGTGGTCACCCGTGGACCCTCTCGGAAGAGCACAGTCGTCCGCTCATCAAGCAGGCCCTCGAAGCCGGCATCACCACCTTCGACACCGCCAATGTCTATTCGGATGGCAGCAGTGAGGAGATCCTCGGCCGCGCGCTGCGCGATTTCAGCAACCGGGACGACTACGTGCTGGCCACGAAGGCGCACGGGCGGATGCGGCCAGGGCCCAACGGCGCCGGGCTCTCCCGCCGCGCCATCCTGGCCGAGATCGATCACAGTCTTACCCGACTCGGCACCGATCACGTCGACCTGTACCAGATCCACCGCTGGGATCCGCTGACCCCGATCGCAGAGACCATGGAGGCACTGCACGACGTGGTCAAGGCCGGCAAGGCGCGCTACATCGGTGCCTCATCCATGTTCGCGTGGCACTTCGCCACGGCGCAGCACACTGCCGACCTCGGAGGGTTCACCCGGTTCGTGTCGATGCAGGATCAGTACAACCTGCTCAACCGGGAGGAGGAGCGTGAAATGCTCCCGTATTGCCTCGACCAGGGCGTGGGCGTGCTGCCCTGGAGCCCACTGGCCCGCGGCAGGCTCACCCGAGATTGGGATGACTCCACCTCCCGCTCCGAGACCGACGAGTTTGGCAAGTCGTTGTACAAGCAGCAGGAGGCCGGCGACCGCAAGATCGCCGACGCGGTGGCCCTGATCGCGCGCGAGCGCGGAGTTCCGCGGGCGCAAGTGGCCCTCGCCTGGGTGCGCCAGCAGCCCGCCGTGACGTCGCCCATCGTGGGCGCGACCAAAGCGAGCCACCTCACGGATGCCGTCGCCTCCGTTGAGCTCACTTTGACCGAAGACGAGCTGGCCAGCCTCGCCGCCGACTACCTCCCTCGCGCCCCCGAGGGCTTCTAGTGCCCAGTGATCGATTACTACGATGTGAGCTTGTGAACCGCGAGGCCGTCGTTGGCGGAGTTGACTTCCACCAGCACCGTGTCACCGTCACGCACATCTCCCGACAGCAGTGACTTCGCGAGCGAGTCGTCGATCTGGCGCTGCATGAGCCTGCGCAACGGGCGGGCTCCGTACACCGGATCGTAGCCCCGCTCCGCGAGCCAGCTGCGAGCACCCGGCGTCACCGCGAGCTCGAGCCGTCGTCCCACGAGCCGCTTCGCGAGACGGTCGATGTACAGCTCGACGATCTGGCTGAGGTCGTCGGTGGTCAGCGGTGAGAACACCACGATGTCGTCGAGCCTGTTCACGAATTCCGGCTTGAATGCCTGCCGGACGAGCTCGTTCACGGCCGCCTTACGCTGCTCCCACGGCAGTGCCTGATCGGTGATGTACTGGCTGCCGAGATTGCTGGTCAGGATCAGGATGACGTTGCGGAAGTCGATCGTGCGACCCTGCCCATCGGTCAGCCGCCCGTCGTCGAGCACCTGCAGCAGCACGTCGAAAACCTCCGGGTGCGCCTTTTCGACCTCGTCGAGGAGGATCACGGAGTACGGCCGGCGGCGAACGGCCTCGGTCAGCTGCCCACCCTGCTCGTACCCGATGTAGCCGGGAGGGGCTCCGACCAGCCGTGACACTGTGTGCTTCTCGCCGTATTCGCTCATGTCGATGCGCACGAGCGCCTTCTCGTCGTCGAAGAGGTACTCGGCGAGTGCCTTCGCGAGCTCCGTCTTGCCGACGCCGGTGGGTCCGAGGAACAGGAATGACCCGGTCGGGCGATCGGGGTCTGAGATGCCCGCGCGCGTGCGCCTGACTGCCTCGGAGACCGACTGCACGGCATCCCTCTGCCCGATGAGTCGCTTACCGAGTTCGGTCTCGAGATGAAGCAGTTTCTCGGTCTCACCCTGTGTCAGCTTGTCGATCGGAATTCCGGTCCACGCCGCGATGACGCTGGCGATGTCGCCTTCGGTCACCTGGTCATTGACCATGCGATCGCCGATCGGCTCAGCGGATTCGGCCTCGACGATGGCGGTCTCGATCCCGGGGATGGTCTCGTAGTTGAGCTTTGACGCTGCCTGGTAGTCGCCCTCGCGCATGGCCCGGTCGAGCCGGATTCGGGCATCGTTCAGCTGGGACTTCAGGTTGCCAACTCCGGTGAGTGACGCCTTTTCGGCCTTCCACCGCTTCTCGAGTTCCGCCAGTTTCGCTCCGCTGGTGGCGAGGTCTTCCCGCAGCTTCGCGAGCCTCTCGCGGGACGCGTCGTCTTTTTCCTTCTTGAGCGCGACCTCCTCGATGCGCAGCCTGTCGACGGCCCGCTTGAGCTGGTCGATTTCGACCGGGCTCGAGTCGATCTCCATTTTGAGTCGGGATGCCGCCTCATCGATCAGGTCAATCGCCTTGTCCGGCAGTTTGCGGCCGGTGATGTAGCGGTTGCTGAGGGTAGCGGCCGCCACGAGAGCTGAGTCGGCGATCGCGACCTTGTGGTGCGCCTCGTAGCGCTCCTTGAGGCCGCGGAGGATGGCGACCGTGTCTTCCACCGAGGGTTCACCGACGAACACCTGCTGGAATCTGCGTTCGAGGGCGGCATCCTTCTCGATGTACTGGCGGTACTCGTCGAGGGTCGTCGCTCCGATCAGCCGCAGTTCGCCGCGTGCCAGCATCGGCTTCAGCATGTTCGATGCGGCGACTGAACCTTCGCCACCACCCGCTCCCATGAGCGTGTGCAGTTCGTCGATGAAGGTGATGACCTGACCGTCTGAGTCCTTGATCTCTTTGAGCACGGCCTTCAGGCGCTCTTCGAACTCTCCACGGTATTTGGCTCCGGCAACGAGCGCCGCGAGGTCAAGAGACACGAGCTGCTTGTCTTTGAGGGAGTCGGCAACGTCGCCGGCGATGATCCGTTGCGCGAGCCCCTCCACTACCGCCGTCTTGCCGACGCCGGGCTCTCCGATGAGAACAGGGTTGTTCTTGGTCCGGCGGGTGAGCACCTGACTGATCCGGCGGATCTCGGCGTCACGCCCGATCACCGGGTCGAGTTTGCCGCTGCGAGCGATCTCGGTGAGATTCACCCCGTAAGTCTCGAGGGCGGATTTCTGTTCGTCGTCGCTGGCGGGAGCGCCCTGCATGTTCGCCATAATGCCTCCAAAAACTTGAGTTGGTTCGACTCAAGTTTACGACATGATGTCGGTCAGGTGGCGGGACCTACGTCCTGAATATCGGCCGCGGGGCGCATCACATGCGCCATCCACCACCATGACAACCACCCGATCACGGCGGTCGACGCGATGCTCACCAGGAAGGCGATGACGCCGAGCGCGACGCCCAGCGGCAGGGTTTGACTGCTGTCATTATCGAACCCGATGCCGGTGAGTTGAAACGGCACGCTGAGCACACCCGACGCGATCCAGCTCGCAACAATGGCGATACCCGCAGCGGCCCAGGTGACCGGCCATGGCTTCACAATTCCGTGGGATCTGAGGATGCGCGCGCTGACGAACAGGGCAACGGCCATCAGCACCATGCCCACCAGGACCGCAATCACCAGCGGAATCATCCACAACTCGGGGTGGAGCCTGTCTACGAAGACCGCAATCTGGCGGTACCAGTCGGAATTCCCCGACGAGCGGCCGACGGACTGGAATACCAGACTGAGGACGGCCATCATCGCAAGGACCGCGAGGGGAACGCTGAACATCCAAAACCCGAGGCTGAGCAGGAGGAACCCGATGATGCCGGCGAGGCGCGCGCCCGACTTCTGGCGGGGTAGCAGCGGCGGCTTCGGGATCGCCGGCCTCTGTGCATTGGGCTGGTAGACATTGGTCGCGTCGGCCACGGTGGCACCTTTCTCTCGCTCGGCTCCTACGGTATCGGTCAGCGCTTGCGCGACAAGGTCACCGTGAACTTCGGGGTGCGTTCGATCTGACGCGTCCCGCCGATGATGCGCTCCAGGGTCGGGCGGTAGTCCAGGTGCGAGTTGAACACCGTCCACAGTTCGCCGCCGGGCCGCAACATCCGGGTGGCCGCCTCGAAGAGTTTCGTCGAGACGCCCGAGTGGACGGCCGCCCCCGTGTGGAAGGGCGGGTTGAGCACGACGAGGTCGACGCTGCGTTTCGCGACCGTTGAGGCCGCATCATCCCTCGTCACCGTCACCGTCACCGCGAGATCGTTCGCCAGCGCGGTGAGCGTGGCGGATGCCACAGCGGCAGCAGACTCGTCGGTGGCGAGTACCGACGCCGTCGGGTTTTGCCGCGCGAGGGCTGCCGCGAGGATTCCCGTGCCGCAGCCCAGGTCGACCGCGGACTCGAACGGCGCGACGCGGTCGAGCGACCCGAGGAGCGCGCGGGTGCCGATGTCGATGGAGGTTCCGGCGAAGACACCGCCGGTCGCCACCACCCAGAGTCCGAGGTCGGCGTGAAACTTTCGGCGGGGCTCGGTGAGCGTCCCCGTCAGCGGTTGGCGAGCGATTAGTCCGCGCGACTTCTGCCGGGCGTGGGTCACATCCACGGTTCCGAAATGGCGGCGCAGCACCTCGTTCATCGTGACCGTCATGTGCTTGATGCGACCGCCGGCGACCACCACCACGTCGGGTGAGGCGTGCCTGGCGATGAGGGCCGCGATCTCGTCGAGCGCGTCGAGCGATCGCGGCAGCCGGAGCAGCACGAGCGTGGCGCCGTCCACCAGTTCCGGCGTCAGCGGCAGCGACTCGAAACTGCCCTCGAAACTTCCCTCGCTATTAGCGTGGAGCGCGAGTTCTCCCGAGAGCCGGTCCTGGTGCACACGCACGTGAGTGGCTCCACGGCCGAGAGCGCCGAGGGTCAGGGCGCCGTATTCGTCGCCGATCACCACCACAGCACCCCTTAGACGTGCCCCAGCCTCGTCGAGAATGAGGGTGTCTGCGGTATCCCAAGCCCGAAGATCCGGCGATTCGAGGTCCGGCCAGCGGCGCAGGGAATCGAATTCGAGCTCGCTCATTCTGAGCGCTGCCCCAGTTGGCGCCAGACCACGACGGCATTCGAGCGCTTGGAACGCTCCCCGGTGCGCATCGACACAACGTCACCCTCAGATCCTGCAGCGAAGACCCGGCGACCCGGCCGCGCGAGCATTTCGTTGGACAGGGCGTGCTCGAGCTCGCGCACGCGCGCATTCAGCTCGGCTACCTGATTTTCCAGTTCGAGGATGCGCCTGATGCCCTCAAGGTTCAGCCCTTGCGCGCTCAAAGCGGCGATCTCGCGCAATTGCACGACGTCGCGCATCGAGTAGCGGCGCGAGTGCCCGGCGGTGCGAGTCGGACTCACCAGCCCGATGCGGTCGTACTGCCGCAGGGTCTGCGGGTGCATACCCGCAAGCTCCGCGGCAACCGCGATCGCGAACAGGGGCGAGTACTCGTCCATCAGGCGGAGGTGGCCTTCTCGAGCAGTTCTTCGCGGGGATTGCCTCGAGGCATTGCCGCGGCGAACGCCTCGAGATGCTTGAGGGCGTCTTCCGTCAACCTCGCCGGCACGGCGACCTGCACCTCGGCAAGGAGGTCGCCGACACCCTTGGCGGATGTCACCCCCCGGTCTTTCACGCGAAGGATTCTGCCGCTCGGTGTGCCGGGAGCCACGCGGAGCTTGACCGGGTCGCCACCGAGGGTCGGCACCTCGATGGTGGCTCCGAGGGTTGCCTCGACGAAGGTGACTGGAACCACGACGCGAAGATTCAGGCCGTCCCGTTCGAAGACCGGATGCTTGCGCACCGTGATCGAGAGCACCAAGTCTCCGGCGGGGCCGCCGTCATGGCTCGGTTCGCCCTTGCCTTTGAGGCGGATCTTCTGCCCGTCACTGACACCGGCCGGAATCTTGACGTTGATCGCCTTGGCCCCGGCGGGCTGCAGTTTGATCGTCTCACCGCGAATCGCGGTGACGAAGTCGAGGGTGGTGCTGGCCGTGAGGTCGCGGCCCTTGGTGGGTCCACCAGCCCCACGAAATCCGCCGCTGGTTGAGCCGAAGCCGCCACCGCCGAACATCCCGCCGAGTAGGTCTTCGAATGACGCGCTCGACTGGGTGCCCGGGCGCTGTTGCTGCCCGAACATCCCGCCGAACACGTCTTCGAAGCCGCCACCCTGCTGGCCGCCCGCCGAGAAGCGGGCGCCACCGCCCATGGCGCGGATCTGGTCGTACTCCTTGCGAAGAGCGGGGTCAGAGAGCACCGAATGTGCTTCGCTGATCTCCTTGAACTTCGCCTCGGCCTTCGCATCGCCCGGGTTGGAATCCGGATGATACTGCCGAGCGAGCTTGCGATAGGTCTTCTTCAGGTCAGCCTCGCTGATCGTCTTGGAGACGCCGAGTACCGCGTAGAAGTCCTTATCGAACCAGTCCTGGCTCGCCATATGCGTTCCTGCCTAATCTTTGCCGCGGGCTTATTCTGCCGGAACGAACACGGCGACCTTTGCTGGACGAACCAGCCTGTCGCCGAGCACATACCCCGCCGAGATCACGTCGCCGATGGTGTTGACCGTAACCTCGGGGTTCGGCAGCTGCACGACGGCCTCGTGGAAGGCGGGATCGAAGGGCTCGCCCTTCACTCCCACCTGCTTGAGTCCGTACTTCTCGAAAGCGCCCCGAATTTTCTGGGCCACGATCGTCAGCGGCGCACCGTCCTTGAGGTCTCCGTGAGTTTCAGCGAGTGCGAGGTCGTCGAGAGCAGGCAGCAGAGATCTGATGACCTCGGCAATGACTGCGTCGCGGTTGAGCGCACGGTCGCGTTCGACCCGCGTACGGAAGTTCACAAGTTCGGCCTGTGCCCGCAGCATGTCTGATCGCATCTCGGCGACCAGATCAGTTGCCGCCTGGTCGAGGAGCACCTGATCAGCGTCTGTCAGTTCAGCGCCGTCCTCTGTGTCATCATCCGCTGCAGCGCCATCGGTGCCGGCCGCCGGGGCGGATGCCGAAGCATCCACCCCGTCGGTACCGTCACCGGCGTCGGCTGGCTCGCGAACATTGCCGGTCTCCGGGTCGACCCTCCGCTTGTCGCGGATGACGGGCTCTTCCTGGTTGTCGTCGTTGTTCTTCTTGTGAGCCATGGCTACTTCTTGGACTCTGAGTCTGTCGAAGGCTCCTCGTCGTCAACAACCTCGGCATCGACGATGTCTTCGTCGCTGCCCTCGGCCGCTGGCTCCTCGGCTGACGCACCCTCGGCGGGCGCCTCCTGCGACGCGCTGTAGATGGCCTGCCCGAGCTTCTGCTGGCTCTCGTTGAGCGTGTCGAAGGCGGTCTTGACGGCCGCCTCGTCGTCGCCGGCGAGCGCGGTCTTGAGCGCATCCACATCGGCCTGCACTTCGCTCTTCACGTCGTCGGGGAGCTTGTCCTCGTTGTCCTTGATGAGCTTGTCGGTCGAATAGGCGAGCTGCTCGGCCGTGTTGCGCACCTCAGCGGTCTCGCGACGCGCCTTGTCTTCTGCAGCGTGCTCTTCACCCTCGCGCACCATGCGCTCGATGTCATCCTTCGACAGCGACGAGCCGCCGGTGATCGTCATCGACTGCTCCTTGCCGGTGCCCTTGTCTTTCGCAGACACGTGCACGATGCCGTTGGCGTCGATGTCGAAAGTGACCTCAACCTGCGGGATGCCACGGGGTGCTGGCGCGATGCCCTGCAACTCGAACGTTCCCAGGTTCTTGTTGTCCCTGGTGAACTCGCGCTCGCCCTGGAAGACCTGGATGGCCACTGACGGCTGGTTGTCGTCTGCGGTGGTGAACGTCTCACTGCGCTTGGTCGGGATCGCGGTGTTGCGCTCGATGAGCTTTGTCATGATTCCACCCTTGGTCTCGATTCCGAGGCTCAGGGGGGTCACGTCGATGAGCAGAACGTCCTTGCGCTCGCCCTTCAGAACGCCGGCCTGGAGTGCGGCGCCGACGGCGACCACCTCATCAGGGTTGACGCCCTTGTTGGGCTCCTTGCCACCGGTGAGCTTCTTGACGAGCTCAACGACGGCGGGCATGCGGGTCGATCCACCGACGAGAACGACGTGAGCAACATCGGCCAGCTTCACGCCGGCCTCCTTGATGACGTCGTTGAACGGCTTGCGGGTGCGCTCAAGCAGGTCTGCCGTGAGCTCCTCGAACTTGGCGCGCGTGAGCGACTCGTCGAGGTTGGCCGGGCCATTCTCCGTGAGAGAGAGGTACGGCAGCTGAATGGTGGTGCTGGTCTGGCTGGACAGTTCCTTCTTGGCCTGCTCGGCGGCTTCCTTGAGGCGCTGCTTGGCGATCTTGTCCTTCGAGACGTCGACACCGGTCGAGTCCTTGAAGCGTCCGATCAGGTAGTCGACGACGCGCTGGTCCCAGTCGTCTCCACCGAGGCGGTTGTCGCCCGAGGTGGACTTGACCTGGATGGTCGAGAAGTCGTCGTCCTTGCCCACTTCGAGGAGCGAGACGTCGAACGTTCCGCCACCGAGGTCGAAGACGAGGATGAGCTCGTCTTCCTTGCCCTTGTCGAGGCCGTAGGCCAGCGCGGCCGCGGTGGGCTCGTTGATGATGCGCAGCACGTTGAGTCCGGCGATCTCACCGGCCTCCTTGGTGGCCTGGCGCTCGGCGTCGTTGAAGTACGCGGGAACCGTCACTACGGCGTCGGTTACCGGCTCGCCGAGGTACTGCTCGGCGTCACGCTTCAGCTTCGCGAGGATGCGCGCTGAGATCTCCTGCGCCGTGTACTTCTTGGTGTCGATGTCCTGCTTCCAGTCGGTGCCCATGTGGCGCTTGACTGAGGCGATCGTGCGATCGACGTTAGTGACGGCCTGGCGCTTGGCGGTTTCACCAACCAGCACCTCGCCGTCTTTGGTGAAGGCCACAACCGATGGGGTCGTGCGGAAACCTTCTGCGTTGGCGATGACGGTGGGTTCTCCACCTTCGAGGACGGCAACCACCGAATTCGTGGTTCCGAGGTCGATTCCTACTGCTCGAGCCATGTGCTCTTACTCCTTGTTGGTCTCATCGCGGCTTAGTTGAGTCGCGTTGTATCAAGTTTGCACGGCGCGAATTCGAGAGTCAAGTTGGAAACCTGAGACTTGAGTGTGAGTGACTCAAGTTTTCCCCCAGAATGTCGTTCACCCGTCGGCCACCCCCAGCCGCTAGCGTGTCAGCATGACTGACAAGACGGTTCCCACCGCGGCAAACACGGGGGCCATCGCGGCCGTCGGGCTCGATCTGCAGGAGGGAAAGGTCATCCCCCGCAAGCAGGTTTTCTCGTGGGCCCTGTGGGACTGGGCGACACAACCATTCAACTCGGTCATCCTCACCTTCGTTTTCACAGCGCTGTACCTGACAACGGACACCTTCCTGCCGCCGGAGATCGCGGCTCTCGGCGCCGGCAACACCGAGTACGACCTCGCGCTGTCACAGCTGTCGAGCCAATACGGCGTCGCCATCTTCGTCGCGGGAGCCCTGATCGCACTGCTCGCTCCCGTGCAGGGCCAGCGCGCCGACGCCTCGGGCCGACGCAAGCTTTGGCTCGCCGTCAGCACCGGGGTGCTCGTGCTGTGCATGGCCGCGCTCTTCTTCGTGCAGGCGTCGCCTCCGTTCTTCATCCTGGGCATTTCCCTCATCGCGATCGGAAGCGTCTTCAGCGAGATTGCCGGGGTCAACTACAACGCGATGCTCGTGCAGGTATCGACACGTAAGACCATCGGCAAGATCAGCGGACTCGGCTGGGGCTTCGGCTATCTCGGTGGCATCGTCGCCCTGATCATCGTCGTCGTGCTCACCCAACTCGATTGGCTAGGCATGTCGACCGAGAACGGGATGGCGTTCCGCGTGATCGCGGTGGGATGCGCCGTGTGGACTGTGCTGTTCAGCATCCCGATCTTCCTGAACGTGCCGGAGGCCGAGCCAGCACCCGGCCGCCCACAGGTCGGCTTCTTTGCCAGCTACGTCGTTCTCGTGAAGGATGTCGCCCGCCTGTACCGCGAGACCCGCCCGACCTTCTGGTTCCTGCTGGCCAGCGCCGTCTACCGCGACGGTCTGGCCGGAGTTTTCGCCTTCGGCGCGATCATTGCTGCGGTCACCTTCCGGTTCACGAGCAACGAGGTGCTGCTGTTCGGTGTTGTGGCGAACCTCGTCGCCGGCATCAGCACGATCATCGCTGGTCGCTTCGACGACATCTTCGGTCCACGTGCCGTGATCATTTTCTCCCTGTTCGGGCTGATCGTCGCAGGCACCGCCACCTTCCTCCTTCACGACGCGGGCAAGCTGGTGTTCTGGGTCGCCGGGCTGCTGCTCACCGTCTTCGTGGGTCCCGCGCAGGCCGCGAGCAGGTCGCTGCTCACCCGGGTGACCCCGGCCGGGCGCGAGGGCGAGATCTTCGGCCTCTACGCGACGACCGGCCGCGCGGCGAGCTTCCTGTCGCCAGGGCTGTGGGCGCTGTTCATCGCGATCTTCGGCTTCCAGTACTGGGGCATCCTGGGCATTGTTGTCGTGCTCGCGGTCGGGCTCGGCCTCATGCTGCTCGTGAAGCTGCCCAAGCACGTCAGGGAGCGCTAGCAGCGTCCGAAACTCGCCGGAAACTGTCAGGGCACTTCCGGCAGGCTGTGGTCATGACTAATACCGCCGCCCAGGCCGAACTCCTCCGCTCGCTGCACGTCCCCGGAACTCCGCTCATCCTCACCAACGTGTGGGATGCCGTCACCGCAAGAATCGTGGCTGGCGCTCCCGGAGTGAAGGCACTCGCGACCGCGAGTCACGCGGTCAGCTTCGCGCACGGTCTGCCGGACGGCGAAGGACTCAGCATCGAGCAGGCTCTCGACGTCGCCCGCGTGATCGCCTCGGCTGTTGAGATTCCCGTCAGCGTGGACTTCGAGAAGGGCTATGCCCAGGATGCCGCGGGGGTACAGCGCAACGTCGAGGCCCTGATCGGCGTGGGCGCCGCCGGCATCAACATCGAAGACAGCAGCGGGCCGTCGAAGGCTCCGCTCTTCGACCTCGACACCGCCGTTTCACGGGTGGCAGCGGCGCGCGCTGCGGGCGACGCCACCGGTGTCCCGATCGTCATCAACGCACGGGTCGACACGCTCGCCGGAGGGGGCGAATGGGATGACGCGATCACTCGGGCCAACGCCTACCTGGGCGCCGGCGCTGACTGCGTCTTCGTGCTCGGCCTCGGCGACGAGGCGAAGGTCGCCAGGGCCATCTCCGAGATCGACGGGAAGGTGTCGGTCATCTCCAACCCGAGCTCGGTTCCCCTGAAGAAGCTCGCGGAGCTCGGCGTCTCGCGGGTGAGCTTCGGTCCCGGCATCCTGGGCCTCACCCTCGCACACCTGCAGGCGACAGCGACCCAGCTCACCGCCCTCGGCGACTACCCGGCAGAGCTCGGATTCAGCTACTAGGCGGGCATTCACGACGCGCGGCACGCCCGGTGGGGATGTTCCCCTCGCGGCGCCCGAGGAATAGTGTCGGTTTATGGATACCTCTCGACCGATCGGATTCTGGCTCAAGCTCGTCGACCGCATGATCGACGAGCAATTCGCCTCGACACTTGAGGAACACGGCGTCACGCGGCGCCAGTGGCAACTCCTGAACGTGCTCTCCCGAGAGTCCGCGACGGTGGAGCAACTGGATGCCGCCGTGGCGCCGTTCCTGGCTGCGCCGCTCGTGTCAGCAGCCCCAAGTGACGACCCCGCCGAAACCTCGGTCGCCCACCTCGCAGAGCTCATCGAGAGCGCATGGGTTCTCGACGCGTCCGGAACCTATGAGCTGACGGAGCGCGGCAATCTTGCCTTCGAACGACTCGCACAGGTCGTGGCCACCCAACGCACGGTCATGACCGAGGGCATCACCCCTGACGAATATGACGCGACCACGAGTGCGCTCGAGCGCATGGCGCGCAACCTCGGCTGGGACGGCTAGCCGCGCGACTAGGTCGTCAGCCGCCACCAGATCATGAGCATGGTGACGAAGAATCCCGAGATGAAGTTGAGCAGCAGAAACCTGCGCCAGCCACGATTGGCGGTGTCGGCGTCGGCATCCGTCACGTTCCAGAACGGCGCGCACACCGCCGCGTATGGCAACACCAGAATGGCCGCGAGGGGGCCGGGCCACTCGGTGAACAGCAGCAGCACGCCGCCGAGAAGATAGGCGACCACCGCGAGCCTGGCCGTCGCCCGCGCTCCAATCACCGTCGCGACCGACGAGATGCCTCCCTCACGGTCGGCGATCACATCCTGCACCGCCCCAAAGGCGTGCGATGCGACCCCCCACAGGAAGAAGGCGGCCAGCAACGCCCACAGCTGGGGGCTGAATATGGCGCCCGCAAGCACGAGGCCGTACACGGCGGGAGACACGAAGTGTGTGCTGGAGGTCAGTGAATCGAGGAAGGGCTTTTCTTTGAAACGCAGGCCTTTCGCCGAGTAGGCGACGACGGCAAAAACACTGATGGCCAGCACCAGCCAGGACAGCGAGCCACCCACAACGATGAGATATGCCAGAAACGGAATGTTCGTGAGAATCGCGGCGATGATGGTCGGGCGATGCATCCGCCGATCAAGCAACGCGCCCTCGACGCCGCCCTTGCGCGGGTTGCGCAGGTCTGACTCGTAGTCGAAGACGTCGTTGATGCCGTACATCGCGAGGTTGTATGGCACCAGGAAGTAGATGGTCCCGAGCACGAGAGTCAGGTCGATCCGCTGAGTCGTCAGAATGTAGGCGGCAGCAAAGGGGAAGGCGGTGTTGATCCAACTCAGTGGCCTGGATGAGACGAACAGCGCCTTAAGCATCGCCCTGCCTCGTTCATGTCGTCCTCTCCCCAGCAACACCCACAGCGACGGCAAGCCCACGACCGCAGCGACCGCGTACGCGAAGTCCTCAAGCGGGGCAACACCGATGAACGCACCGCTGATCAGTGACTGGTTGTAGGCGACCAGCCCGATGCCGATCATCACATTGTCGAAGACGGCCGTCATCACCAGCAGCACCGCAAGCGTGATACCGAGGGCAGGCCAGTTCAGGCGACGACGCTCAACAATGGATGCGATAACCACGGTGGCAAGCACGACCGCCAGGAAGATCGCGTTGAGGGCCCAGTACGTCACGGTGCGGCCCCCGGGTTGTGCTGACGCGAGGTGAGCGCACCGTACACATTCATGGTCAGGTAGCACAGCAGCGCGAGGAAGAAGATCTCCTCGAGCGGAATCTCGGGAGCCACCTGCAGCCCCGTCATGAACGACGTCTCGCCCCGGAAGAAAATGCCGCCGCCCACGCCCGCGAGATCCCAGGCGAAGAAGAACAGCACCCCGACGGCGAGCACAACCCCGGCCCTGCGGGCATCCCGCCAGAAGAAGAGGGTGAAGCGCCGGTCGAGCATGACCATCCCGAACAGGGCGACGAGCAGCGCCGCAAGGTAGAGCAGGGTCATGATCTGGGGATGAGCGGTTCGGGTAGCGGGCCCGTCGAGGTGTCGCCGCGCAGGCGCTTCACGATCAGCTCCGCGCTGATCAGACACATCGGCAGTCCGATGCCGGGGATGGTCGAGCCACCAACGTAGTAGAGCCCGCGCACCTTCTTCGACACGTTGCCCGCCCTGAAGAACGCGCTCTGCTTGAGAGTGTGGGCCGGCCCGAGGGCGGTGCCCTTCCATGAGTTCAGATCGTGTTCGAA
Source organism: Salinibacterium sp. G-O1 (assembly GCF_030063305.1). Lineage (GTDB taxonomy): Bacteria > Actinomycetota > Actinomycetes > Actinomycetales > Microbacteriaceae > Rhodoglobus. The sequence goes on along the minus strand of NZ_JASISV010000001.1, from coordinate 147,209 downwards.
GTCCCCCGGGGCGACAGTGCGTCGGACCGTGATCCGCGACGCCAGGTCGGCGACACCGGTCCAGTCCGCGATCTGCTGGATGACACGGTCGGCGAGCGCCTCGACCCTCGGGTCCCCGTCGCCGCCGACACCCCCGCGACCGATCGTGGGGTCGGCCGGGATCGGCACGAGCACAAACAGGTTCTCGAACCCGTCCGGCGCGACATCCGGATCGACCCCGCTGGGCTTGCAGACGTACAGCGATGCCGGATCGGGAACCGTCGGGTTCGCGCCGAAAATCGCGTCGAATCCCTTCTCCCACTCCCGGGTGAACAGCAACGTGTGGTGTTCGAGTTCGGGCAGTGCGCCTTCGACCCCCAGGTAGAGCAACAGTGCGCTGGGGCCAGCGAGTTTCTTGTCCCAATAGTGCTCGGGATAGGTCTGCTGCCCAGGCTCGAGAAGTGTGGTCTCGGTGTGGTGCAGGTCTGCTGCAGACACCACGATGTCGGCAGCGGCCGTCGTTGTCGTGCCGTTGGCCGTGTACTCGACACCGGTAGTCGCGCCACGCTCGACCAGAATCTTTGTAGCGGCGGCGCCGGTGATGATCGTGACGCCCTCCGCGGTGGCCAGATCAGCAATGCTGCGGATGACGCTGGTGAATCCTCCCATCGGATACAGCACGCCGTCGCTCAGGTCGAGGTGGCTCATCAGGTGGTACAGGCTGGGCGTCAGGTACGGCGACGATCCGAGGAACACCGCGGGATACCCGAGCACCTGCCGCAGCTTGCGGCTCTTGAACGTGTGCGACACATACGACGACAGGGGTTGCAGCAGCAGCCGGAGGAACTTCCCGGCGCGGCCGAGAACGTCCCCATTGAACAGCGGACGGAAGTCGGCGAAGGTCGTGTACAAAAAGTGGCGCTTCGCCAGAGTGTAGGTCTCTTCGGCCGAGTCGAGGTAGCGCTCAAGCTTCTTCCCCGCGCCCTTCTCCACCGACTCGAACAGGGCGACGTTTTCGGCCCGATCCGCGAGAATGTCGAGCGGATCGGCCTCACCCTCGAAAAATACCCTGTAACCGGGATCGAGGGTTACCAGTCTGAGTTGCTCGTCGGCGGTGGTGCCCAGCAGGCGGTAGAAGTGATCGAACACCTCGGGCATGAGGTACCACGATGGGCCGGTGTCGAAGCGGAAGCCGTCACTCTGCCACGATCCAGCGCGACCGCCGACCTCGGGCCGGCCCTCCAGCAGGGTGACCTCGTGACCCTCCCGCGCGAGCAGGGCGGAGGTGGCGAGCCCCGCGATTCCCCCACCGATGACGACGACGCGGCTCATGACTGCACTCCCGTGCCGGGCCGGGCTCCCATGGCTGCCGCGAGCGCGAGGCGAGCCTTCACCGGGTTGGGCACACGAACCCGGGTGTGCACGAGTTCGGATGCCGGGGTGGCGCGCAGGCGCACCGAGAGCTCCGCGAACAGCGACTGGGCGAGGGCGACCGCGCGGCGTGAGCTGCGGGGCAGGTCCGGGACGACGGCGGCCGAGACGGCCAGGTCGGCGTCGATATCGTCGAGCAGCCGCACCTTGGTGGCCTCGTCGAACGAGTCGACCGCGACATCCGGAAAGTAGCTGCGACCGAGTGTCTCGAAATCGGCTGAGAGGTCTCGCAAGAAATTCACCTTCTGGAACGCTGCCCCCAGGGCACGCGCTCCTGTCTCGAGTCGGGCATGGTCCGTCACGGTTTCACCGACCAGGAATGCCTTCAGGCACATGAGCCCGACGACTTCGGCCGAGCCGTACACGTATCGTTCGAAGCTGGCCTGGTCGTGCACCTTCTGGCTGAGGTCTGCGCGCATCGACTCGAAGAACGGCGTCGTCAGCTCGCTGCCGAACGACACCTCCCTGGCTGTGAGCGCGAAGGCGTGCACCACGAGGTTCGCGCTGAAACCCTCCCGCATGGCTCGCTCGGTCTCCTGTTCGAGCTCGGTGAGCACGCGACCGGCGCCCGTCACGTCGAGCCCTGCGTCGTCGGCGGCGCCGTCGACAATCTCGTCGGCGATCCTCACCAGCGCATAGATATTCTCGACGTGCTGGCGAACGCCAGCGCCGAGCAGCCGGCTGGCCAGCGCGAATGAGGTGGAATAGCGCCGGATGATGACGCTCGAGGTCTCCTCGGCGACACGGTCATACAGCGAAAGCCTGATCCTGCTCGCGTCACGCCCACTCACTTGACGCGGCCCAGCACGGAGTCGGCGACCGGATGAAGTTCGGCACGCAGCGCCGGGGGGATGTGCGGCTCTGCGAGCCGCGCAAGGGCACGATTCGCGTAGTAACGCGCGAGGCCCTCAGCAAACGATCGCGCGCCGCACCCGATGAGCACATCGCGCAGCATCTGGGCCTGCTCCTCCGTCAGCTCGGGGTCGCCGAGCAGGTGCTCAACCGCAGCCCACTCGCGAGTGCTCGTCGCATACGCGATCATCACGGTGCGTTTGCCCTCGCGCAGGTCGCCGCTCGTGGTCTTGCCGGTCTCCTCTTCGAGCCCGAAGACACCGAGGAGGTCGTCAACAATCTGATACGCGATGCCAATCTCCCGGCCAAAGTCACCCAGGGTCGTGACGACATCCTCGGAGGCACCGGCGAGGATCGCGCCAGCCTGGAGGGGACACTCAAACGAGTACACCGCGGTCTTGAAGCGCTCCATGGTGAGGATGTCGTCGACGCGAGGCACCTCATCCGCGATCTGGAAGTCGACGTCGATCAACTCGCCCGCCGCGGAGGCGAACAACGCTTCATCCATCACCTCGATCAGGCGCGTTCTGGTCTGGTCTGACACACCACTGCGGTCGATCAGCCTGTACGAGTTGAACAGGGCGAGGTCACCGGCGATGACCGCCGCCGAGATTCCGCTGTGCTCGGCCACCCGAGCCGACGACCCGCCTGCCGTGGCGAGCTCGCGGTAGGTTCCCGCGATGTTGGGAACTCCGCGGCGGATGAAATCGTGGTCGATCACGTCGTCGTGCACGATGAGCGCGGTATGCAGCAACTCAAATGCGGCGCCCACGTTGGCGGCGGCTTCGAGGTCGGTGCCGCCCATCGCCTGATAGGCGCACATCACCATCCTCGGGCGAAAACGTTTGCCGCCGACGGTGTTTTTCTCCAGCGTCTCCCACAGAGCGACGTATTGCGGCCCGAAGGCTGCTGCGCGGTTCTTGGATAGGCTGAAGAAGCGCGCCAACACGGCGTCGACCTGCACTTGCCTCTCGCGTGAGAGGTCGAGCAGCCCCGATCCATCCATATAGGCAGACTACCTCGATGAACCCTCAGCACCCCGAGCAGGTGGTACTGCTTGACAACGACGCAATGCCCATCGGGGTTGCCGACAAGATCGACGTGCATACGACCGATACCGCGCTTCACCTCGCGTTCTCCTGCCACATCTACAACGCGGACGGCGAGGTGCTCGTCACGCGTCGGGCGCTGTCGAAACTTACGTGGCCGGGGGTGTGGACCAACTCGTTCTGCGGGCATCCGGCCCCAGATGAGCCGATGGATGTAGCCATCCGTCGCCGCGCGGAGTTCGAGTTGGGCATCACCGTCGATTCGCTGGAGATCGTGTTACCCGATTTCCGGTACCGTGCCGTCGACGCGTCAGGAATCGTGGAGAACGAGGTCTGCCCCGTCTACCGCGCCGTGACCGCCGATACCGTCGCACCCAACCCTGCCGAGGTTGCCGAGTTCGCATGGGTGACCCCATCGGAACTGCACGCTGCCGCGGCGGCGACGCCCTTCGCTTTCAGCCCCTGGCTCGGGTGGCAGCTCGAACAGCTGACGGCGCCGGACCCGGACTGACCGCTACTTGCCAGCCCCTGCCGGGTAGGCGAGACCCGGTCGGCGAACGGCGAGGCGAAGTCTGTCGCCCAAAGCTGGCAGTTCGAACGGCGCGATCCGCGCACGGATGACGCTCCCGTCGCTGAGCGCACAGCTCACAAGTGCGTCGTGCCCCGCATACGAGATCCCCGTGACCCGAGCATCAGCACTCTCAACGGCATGGGCGATCCATTCTGGCCGAAGGACAATCCACTCGGGTCGCAGGACGAGCACAACCACGTCACCCTCGGCAGGGTCGAAGCCCACGGCGTCGGCTTCGACCGAACCCAGCGCACACCTCACGCGGCCGGCATGCCAGCGGCCCTCAAGCTCGACCGCGTCGCCGACGAAGCTGGCCGCCCATCGTGAACTGGGTCGGTCGTAGACCTCTGACGGTGTTCCGCTGTGAACGATCCTGCCGTCGCGCATGACGGCCACCCGGTCCGCGAGGGTCAGCGCCTCCTCCTGATCGTGCGTCACGAGAATGCAGGTGGTGCGCTGGGCACCCAGGAGCTCGCTGACTTCCTGCCGCAACGAGCCGCGCAGCTGGGTGTCGAGCGCGGCGAACGGCTCATCCAGCAGCAGCACGTCGGGCTTGGGGGCGAGCGCGCGCGCCAGCGCCACTCGCTGTGCCTGGCCGCCCGAAAGCTGCGACGGAGCTCGATCGCCGTAACCGTCGAGACCGACGAGGCGCATCAACTCGGCGACTCTCGCGGTGCGCGAGGCTGCTTTTCTTCGCCCCGGCAGGCCGAATCCGATGTTGTCGGCAACACTCAGGTGCGGAAAAAGTGACGCCTCCTGTGGCATCCAGCCGACGCTACGTTTCTCGGGCGGCACGGTGGTGCCTGCCGCCGACAACTGCCGACCACCGACGCTGATCGTGCCAGCGGTGACGGGGAGGAGACCCGCGATGCTCAGCAGCAACGTGGTTTTTCCGCACCCGCTCGGCCCCAGTACCGCCACGAAGCTCGCTGGCTCGATCTCGAGATCCACGCCGGTGAGCACCTCAGTGTTGCCCTGCGAAATGTGCAGGCCGCTGATGCTGACCCCGCTCACAGGGTCTCCCGCGCGAGCCCGCGCACACCAGACAGCGCCACCGCCGGAACCGCAGCGAGCAACACGAGTGCTGCGGCATAGGGAGCCGCAGCTCCGAACTCGAAGATGACGGTTCGCGACCACAGTTCGGTCGCGAGAGTGGTGACGCCGGTCGGTCGCAGCAGCAGCGTTGCGGGCAGTTCTTTCATGGTCGCGATCGCGACGAGCATCGCGCCGACCCCCACCGATGGCAGCGCGAGGCGAGCCGTGACCCGCCACCAGGCCTGCCACGGGGTGAGCCCCAGGGTGCGAGCAACGGTGGCAAGCCTCGGAGAAACTGTGGAGATACCCGCGCGCATAGTCCCGATCGATTTGGGCAGAAAGAGCACAACATAGCCAAACACGAGCACCGCGACGCTCTGGTACAGCGAAGGAACCACCGCAAGCGCGAAGAAGACAAGTGAAAGCCCCACCACGATACCGGGGAGGGCGTGCCCGACCATGCCCAGTGATTCGATCATCGTTGCCAGCGTGCCGCGGTAGCGAGCCGCAAGAGCAGCGATGGGCAGGGCAAGGATGACGGCGACGATGGCGGCGAGCGCCGCGACCCCGAGCGTCGAACCAATCGCGGCGAACAGACGGGCGAGATCGATCTCGCGGATGGTCTCGGCCTGCAATAGCCGGGCCGCGAGACCACCCAGCGGGATGGCGACCCCCACGATCGGCGAAGCGGCAACAAGAGGGAGGAAGCCCAGCAGGACGAGTTTCGAAATCTGTCTGGGGCGCGCCCGCCGAGCCGACACCGTCGGGATGTGTTTGCGGGAGCGACGCTCACCAGCGACGACAACCAGGGCGATCGCCACCAGCAGCAGGGCCAGAAGCGCTGCCTGGTTGCGGTCAAAGCTCGCACCGTACGCGGCATTGATTCCCCAGGTGAGGGTCTGGAATCTCAGCATGGACACGAGACCGAAGTCACTCAGGGTGTACAGGCACACCAGCAGGGCGCCCGCGGCGGCAGCGGGCCGAACCTCGGGCCAGGTGGCGACAAAGAATGCACGCGTCGGGCCGTACCCGAGGGTGCGGGCGACCCCCTCCATGTCGGTGGGTGCTGCTCGCAGGGCAGCAGCGACGGGCAGGGTGACGTAAGGGGTGCAGACGGCGGTCATCAGCAACCAGGCGGCGAAGAATCCATTCATAGATGGAGACACGACGAGCCAGCCGTACGATGCCAAATACGACGGGACCGCGAGCGGAAGGGCCGAGAACAGCAGCCACGCGCGCGGGAATGGCACCCGCAGCCTCGTCAGAACCCAGGCGACCGCCGTCCCCAGCAGCAGCGACGACGCCGTCACGGCGAGCGCGAGTCCCAGCGAGTTGATGGTGAGCTGGGCGACGCGGGCACGCCCGAGGGTCTCCACGAGGGTGCCAAGTCCGGCTTCACTCGCGCGAACCGCGAGGTAGACCAGCGGAATCGCGGCGATGGCCGCAACAGCCGCGGCGGTGACGATGAGCCACAGCGGAGCGCTTCGCAACGACCGGACGGCGGAGCGCCCGGTCGTGCCGCGTTCTGCTGCCATCGGGCTAGATCAGGCCATACTGCGCGAGCAGAGCCTGCGTTTCCGCGAGAGTGGCGAGATCGGCCAGATCGAGATCGGGGTTGATCAGCGCCTCCAGCTCGGGCAGCCCCTCGGGTGCATCAACACCCGCCACAAGCGGGTACTCGAAGGTCTGCTCGACAAAGTAGTTCTGCGCGTCAGCCGAGATCAGGTAGCGAACGAATTCCAGGGCGTCGGCATCCATCGCACCGTTATTCAGGATGCCGGCTCCCGTGACATTCACGACCGACCCCGCGTCGCCCGTGGCCGGGTACGAGAGCTGTGCGCGCATTCCGGCCGCGCCCGTTTCCGCTGCCTGCGCGAACCAGTAGTAGTGGTTGATCAGGCCAGCGTCGACGACACCATCGTTGACAGCGGCGAGGATCGCCCGATTGTTGTCGAAGATCTGGGGGTTGTTGCCTGCGATCCCGGCGACCCAGGCATCTGCAGCAGCTTCGCCCTTCAGCACGCGGTATGCCGTGATGAACGACTGGAAGCTCGCGTTGGTGGGGGCAATACCGAGTCGTCCGTTCCATTCGGGCTCGGTGAAGGCGTCAATCGAGGTGGGCACGTCCTTCGAGTCCAGCGCGGTGGAGTCGTAAGCGATCACGCGGGCCCGGCCCGTGATACCGACCCAGGATCCGTCGGTGGAGGTGAGGCCGGCCGGAACGGCATCCGCGATGTCGGAGGGCAGAGTACTGAATAGTCCGGCGTTGCTGAGGGCGCCGAGCGCTCCAGCGTCCTGCGACAGGTAGACCTGCGCGGGGGTCGCATCGCCCTCCTCGATCAGCAGCGCCGCGAGCTCGGCGGTGTTGCCGTAGCGCACCTCGACCTTGATGTCGCTCGCGGCCTCAAACTGGTCGATGAGCGGCTGCACGAGCGCTTCGTCGCGACCCGAATAGAGCACGAAGGTGCCGTCGCTGGCGGGAGCAGTCTCTGAGACGTCGGGCTCGACGGCAGGGGTGCACCCGGTAAGAACCAGCGCGCCGGCCAGAGTCAAAACGAGTGCGGAGGGGCGAACAAAGCGCATGTGGAATTACTCCCGATCGAGGGTTAGGTAAGGCAACCCTAAACAATTCACTCGCATCCCGCAATTCGCGCATGGGCGCGCGACGATTACGCCCCCGGCGCACCGGCATCGGTCGAGCGCACGTCGGTGCGGTGGAAGTTTTGGAAACTGCGCGAAGCGGTCGGCCCGCGCTGGCCCTGGTAGCGAGAACCCGACGGCCCCGAACCGTAGGGGTTTTCGACGGGGGAGCTGGTTCGGATGAAGCACAGCTGGCCGATCTTCATCCCCGGCCAGAGCTTGATTGGCAGGGTCGCGACGTTCGACAGCTCGAGCGTGACGTGGCCCGAGAAACCCGGGTCGACGAACCCGGCGGTGGAGTGCGTGAGCAACCCCAGACGCCCCAGCGAGCTTTTGCCTTCGAGACGGGCGGCAACGTCATCCGGAAGCGTCACGAGCTCGAAGGTGGAGCCGAGCACGAACTCGCCGGGGTGAAGAATGAACGGCTGGTCGGCGTCGACCTCAACCAGGTGAGTGAGGTCGGGCTGGTCCTCGGCCGGATCGATGAAGGGGTACTTGTGATTGTCGAACAGTCGGAAGAAACGATCGAGGCGAACATCGATGCTCGACGGCTGCACCATGTCGAGGTCGAGGGGGTCGAGGCCGATACGGCCGGATTTCAGTTCTGCCTTGATATCGCGATCGCTGAGAAGCATGCGCCCAGACTAACGAAAAGCTACAGGTCAAATGATGGGTTTGCCGCGCGCATTGCGTCAAGAGCGGCACCCGCGATCATGCCCGAGAGACTCAGGTCGGTGCCATGAGCAACGATCCACACATCACCGGTGAACAGGTGTGTGTCAGCCCGCGATCCGATCACGGTGTCGAACGTGGCTTCCATGGCCGTGACGGTGCCCATCGTGACGCTCGAAAAGCCCTCAGCGATGAGTTCGGCCTGGATTCGAGCACCATCGACCCCGCTCCCGACGAAAAGCGTGAAACCGCCATCGGAGTTGGGCACGCCCCACAGGCACGCCCTCGCCGGTGTGGCGCCGGCGCTTGCCGCGACAAGTTCGGGGCTGGCGAGGTCGGCGAGGTAGACGGCCGTCGAGAGTTCGCCGAGATACTCGGTGAACTCACTGAACGATGCGCGAGCGAGCTCGATCGACACCATGGCCTCGCACTCCGGTATCGCCAGCGCCGCCGGCGCTCCGGTTGGGCTCGCCGTGGCCGTTGGCACCGCCGAGGCTGTGAACGGCTCGGCTGTGGGGGTGGGCGTCGGTGTCGGGCCGGATGGCGCGCAGCCAGTCAGCCCCAGCGCAACCGCGACGCCAGCGCAGGCTGCAGCCACGCGCATCCTGTTCATAGGCGCGACCATACTCCTCCTGGACGCACCCGCAACAGGCGCATGTAGGATCATTTTCTGGCGTGCAATCGCCAATGCGGATGTAGTTCAATGGCAGAACTTCAGCTTCCCAAGCTGATAGCGCGGGTTCGATTCCCGTCATCCGCTCTGATGTGAGTTCTGGTGCTTCTGGCGCTATCCCTTGGCTACCGTTCAGAATGGCGCCCGGGCGCGCCCAGCCATCGCATACAGTTATGTATGAGCTAGCGCGGCGGCGCGAGGAGGGCTGATGGCAGAAGCACAACGTGAGCGCGCGATGCGCTCGGACTCGCTGCGCAATCGCGACGCGATCCTGAAAGCGGCGGCAGAGTGCCTGACCGCGAATCCACGCGCGACTCTCGCCGACATTGCGCACGCCGCCGGCATCGCCCGCATCACCCTCTACGGTCATTTCTCGTCACGGAGCGATCTTGTCAAGGCGCTACTCAGCTCGTCGATGAATCACGTGGAGGAAGAGCTCTCGTCAGTCGATGTGAGCGGTGACCCCTGGCGCGTGCTGGAAGCACTCGTGGCGTCGTCGTGGCGCCTCATGAACAGTCTGAGCGTTTTGCGCGGAGTCGCGGAACAAGCGCTTCCTGATGAAGACATGCACGGAAGTCACGTCGACACACGGGAGCGTGTCGAGCACCTTCTTGCGCGCGGCCGCGCGGAGGGAGCGTTCCGCTCCGATCAAAGCATCAGGTGGCAGAGCTCGTGTTATTTTGCGCTCGTGCACGGCGCGGCATCGGAAATCAGGGCCGGGACGCTGACGGAGGCCGAGGTCCAGAAGGAACTCATGCCGAGCCTTCGAACTCTGCTGCAAGAACCGCCCACACCGTAGACGTCATCTCGTCAGCCACATTTGACTCTGGACGACCGGCCGCGATGCGCATCGCGCCAACGTGCATGACCGCAAGGATGCAGGCGACCTGCCATCCGACATCCTGATCTGATCGAAATGCGCCGGCATCGCGCCCGCGCTCGAGGATGCTCACGATGCCCGACATCGGTACGTTGCGCAGCCGCTCCAGCTCCTCGGCGCGGAGGTCAACCTGGGCCGCCACCAAAATGCCAGTGAAGTAGCCGAGCTCCCTCCATGAGGTGGCCACCAGTGCACCCAGGGCGTCTTGAGGCGCCAATGCCGGATCCAGGTGGGTGAACACCTCCTTGAGGGCTATCGCAGCGCAGCCCGAAGCCGCGAGCACAAGGGCGCGTCGACTGGGGAAGTGCCCGTAAAGCGTTCCTCGGCTCACGCCTGCCGCCCCGGCAATGTCGGCCATGCTCGCGAACGGCGTCTCACTCAGCGCGTGCAGAGCCGCATCGACAATCGCGACCCGATTGCGGATCGAGTCGGATCGGATCCTCCCCGCTAGCGCTGATGCCACGTCACACCCTTGACTATCTCAAACATTTGTGTTTAGTTTAGCGCAGGAAATTAGACACTGATGTATAAGTAAAGGATCAAGCGCATATGAGCAGCATCAAGCACATCCTCCGCTCGTTTCTTGCCCGTGACTCGGCGACCTTCGCCAGTCGTTGGCCCGGCAAGCTGGTTGTCGCCGCTCTTCTCGTCGGTGCGCCGGCCGCGTTACTGCTGGGCTCGCTCTACCGGGGTACCTACATCAACGACAGTTGGGTCGCACTGTTGACGCTGGTCGTGCTCGGCGTGACGTACCTGGTCTCCACGCGGCTCATTGTGTCGGTGCTCGTCTCAGCGGTCGTCATAGGGCTGACAATGTTTGGCACCGCGCCTCGGCTCGCGACTGAGCGAACTGGTGAGACGGGTGTTCTGGCGGAGTTGGACGTCGCGCGAGACCGTGGACAGCTCGCCGACTTTCGCGACGTGGCGGCGGCAGTGGTCGACCTCAGTGCGACACGTCCGGTTCAATTCGGGGGTTTCGGTGCGGATGCGACCACCCGCTTCGAAGTCGGCTCGCTGACCAAGGCAATGACGGGCCTCGTGATCGCCGATGCCGTTGCACGCGGCGACATCCGGTTGGATGTGCCGGTCGCCACCTACCTGCCGGAGCTCGCTGGAACCGAGGCCGGCACCGTCACCCTCGAGGAACTCGTCACCCACACGGCTGGCTACGCACCGTTCGGTCCGACCGCACTCGGTCGCGGATTCTGGGGCGCCCCGGTCGGCCACAACTTCTTCGCCACGGACGTCGAAGATCTCATTGCTGGGGTACGCGCAGGCACGTTGGACACCCGCGGAAGCTACGTGTACTCATCCCTGGGTGCATCCACCGCAGGAATGGCGGTTGCCGCGGCGACAGGACTGTCGTACTCCGATCTCATGCGCACCCGATTGTTCGAACCTCTCGATATGACGAACACCGCCGTGGAAGACGACGGCAATGCCGTCGACGGCGGCTGGTCGAAGTCGGGCCTTCCCGTCGAACCCTGGATCCTCGGCGCTGATGCCCCGGGCGGCGGCGTGGTGTCGACCGCAGCAGACCTGGCGAAGCTCGCGAGCGCTCTGCTCGACGGAACAGCCCCCGGCATGACGGCGATGGATCCGAACACGCCCACCGGACTGCCTCACACCAGCATCGGGATGTTTTGGCACACCACAGTCTCCTTAACGAACCAGGTCCTCACCTGGCACACCGGTCAAACCGGCGGCTACTCCACCTACTTCGGCCTCGACCGAGAAAACGGCACCGCCGTAATCCTCCTATCCGACGTCTCCAACCCAGCCATCTCGACCATCGGAATCGACCTACTCACTGAACGGAACCCCACATGACCTCCACCAGAAGCACGCGCGGTCGCGCGTGGACCCGCATCCTTCGCATCACCGCCGTGATCGTCGTGACCCTCGCCCTGCTGACGGCAGTGTCAGCCATCGCCAACGCGGCAATCACAGGCACCGAGAAGTCGACCATCACCGCATATGGCCAGAGAGTCACCATCAGCGCGGGCGACATCAACGTCTACCGCAACGGTGGATCTGGCCCGACGATGGTTCTTCTCAGCGGCTTCGGCACCCCTGCTCCCGCCATCGACTTTGCCCCGCTGATTCGAGAACTCGATGACTTCAATGTGCTCGTTGTCGAGGGGTTCGGGTACGGATACAGCGACACCGATATCGCGGACCGCACGATCGAGAACATCACGAGCGAACTCCACGAGGTTCTCCATCACCTGCACGTGGACAGCCCGGTGATCCTCGTTGGTCACTCCATCGGCGGACTCTACGCGCGCTACTACTCGGACGCATATCCGGGCGAGGTCGCTGCATACATCGGCATCGACCCCATGGTCGCGAAGCAATCCAGCCTTGAGGTCGGAACGCCATCGACGACCGAAGGTGTTCAGAACTCGCTCGGCCTTTTCCGCTTAGTGTCATCGATCGCGCCGGACCTCATCCAGCCTCCGGGAACTGCCTACACGGCCGAGGAACGCCGGCGCACGGCAGCAATGACCAACTGGAACTATGGCAACCCGTCGATCTCAGACGAATGGAGCCGCCTCGGCGCGAACTCGACGAAAGCCGCGGCCAAACCATTTTCAACGGACCTTCCTGTGCTCGAAATTCTCTCCAGCGAGAGCATCGCCTCGATCCCCGGTTGGCTGTCGAACCACACCGCGGAACTCACAGAAGTCACCACCAGTCAGCTCGAGGTGCTCGACGGATCGCACTACCTCCACTGGACTCAGTCGCCAACGCTTGCGCGAATCATGACCGACTTCATTGCGGCGCACGTCACCTCTTAGGCCTAACCATCCAATCCCGCCCAAAAGAAAGAAGAGGCCGACCATGACCAGCCGACAAGATACCGCCCGGATCTCGCACGCGGGGGTGGAACTATGACCGCGATTGCGCTCCATGGGACGCTGGCTCTGCTAGCTGGTCTCATGCTGCTGCAGATGCTTCTCATGATCGGTCTGCCGTTGGGCCGGTACGCGTGGGGCGGCCAACACCTGGTATTACCTGCGCGCCTACGCGTCGCGGCCGGGCTGGCGATCATTCTCTACGCATCGTTTGCTGCGGTTCTCATGAGCCGCGGCGGTCTCCTCGACGGCGGAAACTCAGCGCCGATCATCGTGGGGGCGTGGGTGCTGTTCGGCTACGCCGCATTCAGCGTTCTGCCCAACGTGGTGTCCAAGAGTCGCAAGGAGCGAGTCGTACAGATCCCGGTCAGTATTGCGCTCGCGATTGGGATCGGCATCGTCGCGGCCATCGGCGTCGTGTGACAAACTTTCTTCCCACAGGGCCCTCAACGGCGAATTTGGGGGACACTGGCAGGGCTGCGATTGCATATTCTTGGGTTGACATAAAGCTCTCATGTTGCGCGATATTGGAGAAAAGTTCACCGTCGCCACAGCGGAAGGGACAGGATGACCCCCCTGGTACCGATTCCCTCGCCCGGCGAGACCCTGTTCTATGGCGAGCCAGGTAACCCTGCCGTCGTGGTGATCCACGACATGTATGGCCGAATGCCGTGGCTCGACCCTTTCGCAGCCGCTGTCGCAAGCCGTGGTTTCCGAGTGGCCGTGCCCGACCTCTACAACGGCTTCTGCACGACCGATACGGACGACGCGCGCGACCTGATGCAGAAGCTCGACGTCGCGCGCGCTCTTTCGATCATCGACGATGCCGTTGAGCAGGATCAGGAAACCGGCGTCGAGCGGGTCGGGCTGGTCGGCTTCTCCATGGGCGGCTGGCTCGCGTTACTGCACGCGCAGGGCGGTGGAGCGGATGCAGTGGTCGCCTATTACGCGAGCCTCAGCGCAGCAGACCATGGAGTGATTCCCTGCGCAGTGCTTCTGCAGTGGGCGGAGTTCGACAGCTGGCGCCCTGACGAAGATCCCCTGTCGTTCGTCGAGCGACTCAAAGACCACGGAACTCCTGTCACCGAGCACACCTACGCCGGCACCCAGCACTCGTTCGCGAACGCGAGCGTGGCCGACACCGTGGATACCAGGGCCGCCGCGCTCGCGTTCGCCCGCACGGCCGTGTTTCTGGAGGCTCAGCTCATCGATTGACGTCGTACAGGTGATGGATCGGGTCGTGGATGAAATACGTCGCGAACGTTGCAATCGTGAACTGCACACCGTCACTGCGACGCCCCTGCCGCGACCAGTCGCTCACCCGGTCGAACGCATCAGCGAGCGCCTCCGCAGCCTCGGTCAGCTCCACCGAGACGACAGCCGGATCCTGTTCGTTGTAGCGCTCGGCCTCGGCCGTGGCATCCTGATCCCAGTTCGGGTACAGCGCGTTGTCTGCCGTCTGCATGAGTTCGAGGCGCTGGCCGTACAACCTGAACACGTCGCGCACGTGAGCCGCATACTCCAGCGGCGACCACGTCGACTCGTCGGGACGGGTGCGCACGTCCGGGCGCTCGAGCACCGCGGGCCAGGCTGCGGCATTCGTGCGAAGCAGAGCCGCGACATCCGTCGCCTCGAAGGTCGAGGCGTCGAATCCGCACTCAGCGCACGGCTTTTCGATGACCCAGGTCCAGTTCTTCGTATCGGGAGTGATAGGCATGCCACCATCGTCGCGCCTGCCCACCACCAAGTACCGTAGATTTCGTGCCAAACTCGCCCTCCGCCGTGTTTTCCGACGACATCGTTGCCGCGGTGCTCACCCACATGAACAGCGACCATCCCGACGACAACCTGCTCATCGTGCGTGCCTTCGGGGCGCAGGATGCCACGGCCGCCGTCATGACGACGCTCGACCATGCGGGCGGAACGTGGGTGTACACCGCGGGGGTCGAGCGGACCCTGACGGTGCCGTGGTCGAGGGATATCGCCGAGCGCGCAGAGATCCGCCGTGAGATCGTGCGGCTCTATGAGCTGTCGTGCGAGAAGCTCGGCATCACCCCGCGCCCTCACTAGCGGGGCTCACGATCGATACCCCTAGACTTAGGGTGCCCTAACCTGCCGCAGTCTGGAGTCTCGATGAGTGTCATCCCGTTCTCGCAAGCGCTTCGCGACCGCACCCGGACGAACCACGGCGAGAGCGAGGGCGCCGACTTCATGGACGACCTGATGACGGGCAGGGGCACCCGCGACGACTACATCGCCCTCGTCGCCCAGCACTACTTCATCTACTCCGCAATCGAGGCGGCTGCCACCCAGTTCGCCGGCGATCCCGTCGCGGCCCGATTCATCACGCCGCAGCTGACGAGGCTGCCGGCGCTTGAGGCCGACCTCGAGTTCCTGCTCGGAAGCGGGTGGCGCGAGGCGATCACGCCCCTCCCCACCACCGAGCGGTACGTGGGCCGCATCGCGGAGGTCACCACCGAGGGGTGGGCCGGTGGCTTCATCGCCCATCACTACACCCGCTACCTCGGCGACCTCTCGGGCGGGCAGGTGATCCGCACCCTCATGCAGCGCCAGTTCGGATTCGAAACGAACGGGGTGGGCTTCTACCTCTTCGACCAGATCGCGAAGCCGAGGGAGTTCAAAGACACCTACCGCGAGCAGCTCGACCAGGCCGGCTGGGATTCTGCGGAGCGCGACCGCGTCATCGACGAGGTGGTGACCGCATACCGCTTCAACACCGACCTCTTCGTCGACCTCGCCGCGGCCAAGTCCACCGCCGTCGCCTAGCGCTCCGGTCGCCCGCCGCGGGCCCGCGTGTCCCCCTGCCAGCTTCCCGCCCGCGACCCCGACCTTCCCGCGGCCCGACCTTCCCGCGACCCGACCTTCCGAAATGACGGAACATCGGGCATCCCGGGCGCTGTTCCGCCCGTAGTTCCGGGGCAGGATGCCGCGACATCCGTCATTTCGGAAGGGATCGGTGCCACGGCCACCGTGCCGTCCCCGCGCCGGCCCTCGCGCCCTTCCCACCCCCATATGAAGGAGATTTGCGCCGCCACGAGCAGGTTGCACGGAAGCGCGGGGGTCGGCGCCGAAATCTCCTTCATTCGGGAGGAAGCCCGGTTTGGGAGGAAGCCCGGGTTGGGCGGAAGCCCGGGACGGGATGGGACGGCGCCGGGGCAGCCCGCGGGCGCGCAGCCGCGCGGCTCAAGCCGCTGGGCCCGCGCCTAGGCCCGGATGGCCGGGATCGCCGTGACGCGCGACATGAAGCGCACGACGTTTTCGTCGACGATGATGTCGCTCGGGCGCAGCGGACGCGACATGAACAGTCCATCGAGCGCGCTGATCCGGCTCAGGGCGACATAGGTCTGGCCGGGAGCGAATGATCGCTGGCCGAGGTCGATGATCGCGCGATCGTAGGTCTTGCCCTGGGACTTGTGGATGGTCACGGCCCACGCCAGCCGCAGCGGGAACTGCGTGAACTCGGCAACGACATCCTTGCGCAGCGACTTGGTGAGCGACGAATAGCTGTACTTGAACTTCTCCCAGACCGCCGGTCGCACCTCGTGACGCTCGCCGTCGACATCCACCCACACCGTCGAGTCGATCTTGATGACCGTGCCGACCGTGCCGTTGACCCAGCGCTGGCCGCCGTTTTCGTACCCGGTGTCGTTGCGCAGAAACATCACCCGCGCCCCGGTTTTCAGCTCAAGCGCCTCGTCGGCCGGGAACGCCCGCCCGTTGAAGTCGCCGCTCACCTCAGCCTTGGCCGTGAGCACCCGCCCCGGCAGCCGCGCGAGTTCGGTCGCGTTGATGCGGGTGACCGTGCCATTGGTGGTGGCCAGCGTGATCGCGCCGTCGGTCGGCGCGGGCCGAGCGCCCACCTCGTTGAGGCGAGCCGCGATCTCGGCGGTCACCCCGCCGTGTCTCACAGCGTTGAGCATGTATTTGAACTCGGCCTCATGCTGGCGATGGATGGTCGTCAGCTCGTAAATCGTGAGGTCGGTGTCATCCCAGACCTTCGCATCAAAGAACCAGATCGAGCGGTAATGGTCCTCGAAGTAGGCTCGCTCTTCGCCCTCGCCGGGCACCGGAGCCAACTGGTACGGGTCGCCGAAAAGCACGACCTGAACACCGCCGAATGCCTCATTCTTGCGCTGCCGGGCCTGGCGCAGTGAACGATCGATCGCGTCAAGAAGATCGGCGTTGACCATCGACACCTCGTCGATGACCAGGGTGTCGGTGGTGCTGAGGAGCTTGCGCAGTTCGACGCCCTGCTCGATGTCGTGATCTGCGATCACACCGATCGGCAACCGGAACAACGAATGGATGGTCTGCCCGCCGACGTTCAGCGCGGCAACTCCCGTGGGCGCACAGATCACGATCTGCTTGGAGGTGTTCTCCGAGAGGTGGTTCAGCAGCGTCGACTTGCCCGTTCCGGCGCGCCCGGTGATGAACAGGTTCTGCTGGGTCGTCTCGATGGCATCGAACACCGCCTGCTGCTCAGGCGACAGCTGCAGCTCACTCACCGCTTCACTGTACCCGTGGCATCCGGAGCGTGGTGGCGACCATGCCGAGGCTGGGCAGTATGCGGCCGTGTCGGCCCTGTGCAATTTAGGATGGGTGTCGTGCGCCGAGCGATAATCACCTGGACCGTCGTGGCGGCGGTGGTGCTCGGCGCCTTCGCTGGCACCGTCGTCATCCTAAATTCGACCCTGTACAGCGCGAGCGGTTTCGTGAGGAGCTACCTCGATGCGCTCTCGAGCAAGAACGCTCCGGTCGCCCTGGAGCTGGCCGGCTCCGGCCAGCGCAGCACGGCCTCGCGGGCGATGCTCGATCCGGCGGCGATGGGCGACCTGGAGAACATCCAGTTCATCAGCGAGTCGAGTTTCGCCTACGGCATCCAGCGGGTCGTCTTCTCCTACGTCGCCGGCGGCAGGCCCGGCCAATCGAGTTTCGACGTGCAGCGCACCGGGAACGTCCTCGGCCTATTCTCCAGCTGGACCTTCGCGACGGCGCCGTACAGCGTGGTGCAAATGTCTGTGCTCAACTCGCAGGACTTCACCGCGAACGGTGTTGATCTGACCACTCCGGAACAGGGCACGGTGGTGCCGCTGGTGGTGTTCACCCCGAGCGCCATCACGATCACTCACGAGTCGAAGTTCCTGACGGCGAATCCTCTGATCGTCGTGGCCGCGCAGCCCGGGGCATCCGTCGTCGCGGCTCTCGATGTGCGCGCCAACTCCGCCCTCGTCGCGGCGGTGCAGGGCAAGGTCGACGACCTCCTCGACACGTGCACCACCCAGACGGTGCTTCTGCCGACGGGATGCCCGTTCGGCCAGCAGATCTCCAATCGCATCGTTTCGACACCGCAGTGGTCGATGAGCGAGTATCCGGCCGTGAGGCTGATCCCAGGCAGCGAGCCGGCCACCTGGCTGATGCCGGTGACGAACGGTGCAGCCCACCTGACTGTCGACGTGCAGTCGCTGTTCGATGGCACCACCTCATCCTTCGATGAGGATGTCCCGTTCACGGTCAGCTATCTCGTGACGTTCCTGTCGAACGACGACGTGCTGATCACTGCCCAGCGCTAGGAGTTGCGGCGGGCACGACCCGCGAGCATCTCGTTGTACTCCTCGAGTTCGGCGTCGCCATCACGCTCCGCCTTGCGGTCGTAGCGTTTGGACTCCCGCGCATCGCTTCGCGCCCACATGATCGCCACGACGATGGCCAGCGCGACGGTGGGGATCTCCCCAACGCTCCACGCGATCCCGCCACCGATCTGCTGATCCTGAAGTGCGGTGATGCCGGTCTCCCAGCCCATCGATCCGTACCAGTTCGCGAGCAACAGCCCGGTTCCCGACATCAGGGCGAGGCCGAAGAAGGCGTGGAAGGCCATGGTCGCCAGCAGAATCAGCAACCGGATGGGGTACGGCGGCCTGGACGGTGACGGGTCGATGCCGATGAGCGCCTGCACGAAGAGGTATCCGGCGAGCAGGAAGTGCACGATCATCCACTGATGACCGATGTGGTTTGTGGTGGCCCAGCTGAAGACGGGTGTGTAGTAGAACACCCAGAGCGATCCGGCAAAGATCCCGGCCGCCACCAGCGGGTTACCGAAGAAGGCGAAGAGCTTGGTGTGGGTGAGCATCAGCAGCCACTCCCGTGGTCCGCGGCTGCCGTCCGTGCGCTTCTCCATGGTGCGCAACGCGAGCGTGATGGGAGCCCCCGGCACGAGCAACACCGGGATGCCCATCCCCAGGATCATGTGAGCGAGCATGTGTTGTGAGAAGAGGTATTTCTCGTACACGTTGATGCCGCCGTTGGTGATGTAGAACAGCAGGAGCATTCCCGCGATCCACATCACGGTGCGCAGTACCGGCCATGAGTCGCCGCGGCGGCGCAGTCGCAGCACGGCCGCGACATAGAAGAAGATCCCGAATGCGCAGGCCAGCAGCCAGAGTAGATCGAAATTCCACTGGGTGAACAGTCGCTCGAACGTCACCGGCGGTGGTAACGGGCTCCCGGTCAGCAGCTCGGCCGGGGTGGGCCTCGCGAGGTCTGCTGCCGTAATCTCCGGCACGGGGGTCGCGGTCCGGGCTAGCGCCGCGGCGACGCCGGACGCGATGCCCATGAAGGCGAGCTCTGCGGTCACCACCCACCAGAAGTATCCGCGGCCGCTGCCAGGGGAGCGCTTCATCCTGCCGATAAAGAAGCGGCGCTGCATCGCGCCGAACAGGCCCAGCGCCAGGAGCGACGCCGTCTTGACGAGCACGAGGATGCCGTACGGGCTAAGGAGGTTGCCGAGCTCTTCGACCCTGATCTGCGCACTCAGGTAGCCGGACGCCGCGACGACCACGAAACTGACGAGCGCAACGGTGGAGTAGCGCCCCATCACCACAGCGAGTCTGCCCTTCTCGAGGGTCGGTTTGATCAACACGATGGTGACGAGCCCACCCAGCCAGACCGCGGCGAACAGCACGTGCAGGAAGATCGCGGTGGTCGCGGAATCGTGCGATGCGGTGCCACCAGTGTGGCCCTCGAGGGACATCGGAACCAGCCCCACCACGGCAAGCAGCGCCACGAAGAAGACGACCGTCACATTGCGCACCGCGAAGCACAGCACAGTGACCCCCGCCGCGATGAGCGTGGTCGCCAGCCAGGCCTGCCCCAACGCGGTGTCCGTCAAGAATCCTGCCAGCAGATCACCGAAGGCGTTGTCGAGGCGGATGGTCGGCTGCAACACCGTCAGAAACGTGAAGAAGGCGCTGGATGCCGCGGCCACAGCCCACAGCGCTGCTGCTCCTGCTGCGACATCCATCGCCTTCGAAAACTCGGGCCTGGTCGAGTCGAGCGCGAAAAGCGCCAGCACGAGCGAGCCGATCGCAGCGGCGGCCCCAATGTTGACGATCAGTTTCGCGATCGGCAGGCCGTATCGGGCAACGGCGCCGGGGTCGATCAGCTGGGGCGCATCGGCCCCACCGCCGAAAGCGAGTGCGGTCAGGAGTGCGAGCAACGCAACGAGGATGAGGGTCGCGGGGGCGGCGATCCGAACGAGGCGTGGCACCAGAACAGCTTACGTTGGCGGCGCAGGTAGAGAGCCGAGCGCCAACGACGAAGGGCGGCACCCTTTACGGATGCCGCCCTGACGTTGTGTAGCTACTTAGCCCTTTGCTGCGGCCTTCAGCTTGCTTCCGGCGCTGATCTTGACGCCCTTGCTTGCCTTGATGTCGATCGCTTCACCGGTCTGCGGGTTGCGGCCGGTGCGCGCTGCGCGGTCGGTGCGCTCGACGGAGATCCATCCCGGGATGGAAACCTTCGTGCCTTCGCCGACCGACTTGGCGAGAACTGAGAAAAGCGAGTCAACGATGCCGCTGACTGCAGCCTGGGTCTGTCCAGACTCTGCGGCAACTGCCGCGACGAACTCGGTACGGTTTAGTGACTTGTCAGCCATGGGATGTCCTCCTCGGACCTGATGCAGTTATAGGTGGATCTAGTGGATGATCCGGTAATAAAACGCCGGAACCGCTAGGAATCTACCAGCTTGACTTGGTAATTCCGGGCAATTCGCCCCGGTGCGCCATGTCGCGGAAGCGAACACGTGAAACACCGAACTGGCTGAGGAAACCACGGGGGCGTCCGTCGATGGCGTCGCGACCGCGAACGCGCACCGGCGAAGCGTTGCGTGGAAGCTTCTGCAGGCCGAGGCGTGCTGCCTCGCGGGACTCGTCGGTACCCGCCGGGTCGACGAGTGCCTTCTTCAGTTCGAGACGCTTGGTCGCGTAGCGAGCCACGATGACCTTGCGCTGCTCGTTGCGTGCAATTTTGCTCTTCTTAGCCATTGTTAGCGCTCCTCACGGAATTCGACGTGCTGGCGAATCACCGGGTCGTACTTCTTGAGTACGAGGCGATCCGGGTTGTTGCGACGGTTTTTGCGCGTCACATAGGTGTAGCCGGTTCCAGCGGTGGAACGGAGCTTGATGATCGGGCGTACGTCCTGAGCCTTAGCCATTAGATTTTCTCCCCACGGGCGAGAAGGTCCTTGACCACTGCTTCGATGCCACGAGCGTCGATAACCTTGATGCCCTTGGCGGACAGCTGCAGCGTGACGTTACGGCGAAGCGACGGTACGTAGTACTTCTTCTTCTGGATGTTCGGATCGAAACGACGCTTGGTGCGTCGGTGCGAATGCGAGATGTTATGACCGAAACCTGGGATGGCTCCTGTCACCTGGCATGTTGCTGCCATGGTGCTACTCCTGTTCTGGTTACCGCGAGCATCCGTTTCAGGATGCCCGCCCAAGATCACTTGTCTGCGTGCCGTGATCCCACATATTCATGGGGGCATGCGTGTGGGCGGAAATGCCCAACTTGCCTAGATTACGTGGCGGAAGGCAGTTGCGCAATCTCGGAGGCGCATTCCGCGCAGGTGCCGAACACATCGACGACGTGGTGGGCGTCGGTGAACCCGTGCTCGGCCGCGACGGAGTTGGCCCATTGCTCGACCGCATCCGCTTCGATCTCGACCGTCAGCCCACAGCGGCGGCAGATGAGGTGGTGGTGGTGCGTGCCCGGGGTGCACGCGCGGTACAGGCTTTCGCCCTCCTGCTGCAACGAGTCTGCCTCGCCCTCGACCGCGAGGTCTGCGAGCGCCCGATAGACGGTGGCAAGCCCAATGGATGACCCACCCGCCCTCAGCGCGGCGTGCAGTTGCTGCGCGCTCACGAAATTCTCGCGGGTGCTGAGTGCGTCGCGCACCGCGTCGCGCTGCCAGGTGTGGCGCTTCATCCTGTGACTCCCGCCGTCGCTGCGCGAGCGGACGGCTCACGCCGGCGGCGCAGGCGGCTGCCCTTGATGCGGCCCGCGATGCGGCATCCGATGTAAATGAGGAACGAGAGTGTGGTGACGTATGGGCTGATGGGAAGCGAACCGCCGATGGCGAGCAGCACTCCGCCCACGGCCGACACAAAGCCGAACAGCATCGCGAGCAGCGGCACGACCACGGGCGACGACGAGATGCGCAGGGCCGCAGCCGCGGGCGTCACGAGCAGTGCCAGCACGAGCAGCGCCCCGATGATCTGCACCGAGACGGCGACCATCAGACCGAGCAGGATCATGAAGACGATCGACAGCATGCCGGCCGGAACACCGCGTGCCATGGCGACATCGGGGTCGACGCTGTCGAAGACCAGCGGACGCCAGATCACCAGCAGCACAGCGAGCACGACGATGCTGATGCCGATGAGCACCCCGAGCTGCGGGATGTCGACCGACAGGATCTGACCGGTGAGCAGGCCGAACTTGTTGCCGCTTCGACCCGGATACAACGCGAGGAAGAGGATGCCAAGACCGAGCCCGAACGGCATCAGCACTCCGATGATGGAGTTGCGATCCCGTGCCCTCGCTCCCAGCACACCGATGATCGCCGCGGCCAGCAACGACCCGACGAGCGACCCGGCCACGACGTTGGCGCCGAACAGCAGCGCGCCGGCCGCACCGGCGAACGAGAGTTCACTGATTCCGTGCACCGCGAACGCCATGTCTCGCTGCATCACGAAGACGCCGATCAGGCCCCCCACGATGCCGAGGATGGCTGCGGCGATGATGGAGTTCTGCACGAGAACGAGCAGGCGACCGTAGTCGCTGAAATTGAAGATGGATGACCAGAAGTCGGTCGCGAGCACGTCGCTCATCATGCGCCAACCTCCCCGTGGTGGTGCGGAAACTCGGGAACTCCCGCGACAAACACCCGGTTGCCGGTGTGGATGACCTCGACCTCGGTGCCGTACATGTCGCTGAGCACGTCAGAGCGCAGCACCTCCTCGGGCGGGCCGGAGGTGAACTTCCCGGCCGCGAGGTACAGCACGGTGTCGACCATGTCGAGCACCGGGTTGATGTCGTGGGTGACGAAGACGACCGCGGTGCCACGCTCGTGCAGCCCCTTGTCGATGAGCTCAGCGACCCCGCGCTGGTGATGGAGGTCGAGACTCGACAGTGGTTCGTCGCACAGCAACAGCGCGGGATCACTCGCGAGGGCCTGGCCCACCCGCAGCCGCTGCTGCTCTCCGCCCGAGAGCACACCCACCGGAAGGTCTGCGTAGGCTGTCGCGCCGACCGACTCGACCAGCGCATCCACTTTCTCCCGAGAACGCCGTGACGGCCACGGCACACCCCAGCGGTGACCGTCGAGCCCGAGGCTCACCAGGTCGCGGCCCCTGAGCGCGGTACCGGCGGGCATGATCCGCTGCTGCGGGATGTAGCCGATCGCACGGTCACCACGGTGCACCTTCCGCCCCTGGAGCAGAATCTCTCCGGAGTCGATCGGGAGTTGCCCGAGGATCGCCCGGAGCAGGCTGGTCTTGCCGGAGCCGTTGGCACCGAGCACTGCCACGAACTCGCCGGGCTTCACGCTGAGGTCGAGGCCGCTCCACAGGGTGCGGCCGCCGAGCTTCAGTCCGGCCTGGCGGATGTCGAGGATGGGTCCGGTCATGGTGCGACTGCCGTCGCGACGGCGTCCAGGTTGTCGGTCATCCACGACACATACGTGGCGCCCTCTGGCAGTGTCTCGGTGAACTGCACCACCGGGATGCCGGCGGCGGCGGCGGCCTGCTGCACCCGCTCGGTTTCGGGGCTCGACGTCTGCTCGTTGTACGCGAGCACCCGCACGGCGCCGCTGGTGAACAGGTCAATCGTCTCCTCCAGCGCGAGGGGCGGTACGTCGTTGCCTTCCTCGATCGCCTCGGTGAAGTCGCTCGGGGTGAGATTCTCGAGCCCGACCGCCTCCAGCAGGTAGACCGGAACAGGCTCCGTCACCGCGGCACCCCCGCCGTCGATCTCCGCGGCCAGCTCGCTTGCCCGAGCCTCGAGCGCGCCGAGTTTCGCCGTGAGGCCTGCCGCATTCGATTTGAACGTGGCGGCGTTGGCCGGGTCGATGGTGGCAAGTTCGTCGGCGATCCGCGCGACTACCCCGGTCATGCCGCTGAACGAGTACCAGATGTGCTCGTTAAAGGTGTCAGCGCCGTCGGCATCCAGGCCCGACGCGTCGACAGCGTTGATGACGACGGCCTGGGTTCCGGATGCCTCGACCAACGCGTCCATGAACGGGTCGTATCCGCCGCCATTGGCAATCACGAGTTGGGCGTCGGCAATGCTGAGCTGGTCGCGGGCCGACGCTTCGAAGCTGTGCGGCTCGACTGTGGAGTTTCCGATGATGCTGGTGACGGTGCCGAGGTCACCAACGATGGTTTCGGCGATGTCTCCGTATACGGTCGTCGACGCGACGATCGTTATTCCACTGCTCTCGGGGGCGGGCGTAGCCGCACAGCCGGCGAGGGTGAGCGATGCGATAACGATGGCCGCCAGGGCGGGGATGGTGCGCTGCATGAAATGCTTTCTAAAGAACGGTAATGAGATTCGTTATCAACAGCGTACCTCACGAACGCGTTTCTTGAGCAGCGCGCGATCGCTAGTCGAGCAGCAGCGCTGGCTCCTCGAGCACGCTCGCGACATCTGCCACAAAGCGGCTCACCACGTCGCCGTCGACGACCCGATGGTCGAAGCTGCCGCTCAGCGTGGTCACAAATCGCGGCCGCACCTCGCCGTCGACGACCCACGGCTTCTGCTTGATGGTTCCGAGGGCGAGAATGCCCACCTCGCCCGGGTTCAGGATGGGGGTCCCCGTATCCATGCCGAACGATCCGAGGTTGGTGATCGTGAACGTGCCGCCGGCCATTTCGGCCGGCTGCGTCTTGCCGTCTCGCGCCGAGATGGTCAGCTGCTCGAGCGACGAGGCTAGCTCGCGCAGCGACAGGGTGTGCGCATCCTTGATGTTGGGCACGACCAGACCGCGCGGGGTTGCCGCCGCGATGCCGAGATTCACGTAGTGGTGCACGGTGATCTCTTTGTCGGTCCAGGTGCTGTTGACAGTGGGGTTGCGGCGCACGGCCCAGATCACGGCCTTCGCGGCGATGAGCAGTGGCGAAATCCTGATGCCCGCAAAATCCGGGGAATTCTTGAGACGCTTGACGAACTCCATGGTCCTGGTGGCGTCAAGGTCGACGAACACACTCACGTGAGGCGCAGAGAAAGCGCTGTGCGTCATCGCCTTCGCGATCGCCTTGCGAACGCCCTTCACAGGGATGACCTCTTCGCGCTCATCACCCCACTCCGGTGTCTGGATGTTGCGGAAGACGCTCGCCTGCGACGCTTGCCTGATGACGTCATCGCGGGTGACATCACCGAGGGGTCCGGTGGCCACCACGACCGAGAGGTCGACGCCGAGATCCTTGGCGAGCTTGCGGATCGGCGGCTTCGTAATGGTGACGGATGCCCCGGGCGCTGCCAGGGCGGCCGGACGCTTCGGCGCGGCGGGGGCCACCCCCTGCGCCGACGGCGTCGCGGCGGAAACGCCGCGACGGCGGGATCCCCCGTGGCCGCTGACCCCGTAGCCGACGAGCACGGCGCCCGAGCCCTCTTCCTGAGGAGCGACGGTTGCTGCCGTGTCTGCCACGATCGACTCGTCGGCACCGGCAGGTGCGGTCAGTTCAACCTCGGAACCGCCCGAGTCCACCGAGATGATGGGGGTTCCGACCTCGACGGTCTGGCCCTCCTCCACGAGCAGAGCCGACACCGTGCCAGCGAACGGCGACGGCAACTCGACGAGCGATTTCGCCGTCTCGATCTCGACGAGAACCTGGTTGACAACGACGGTGTCGCCGGCCTTGACCTTCCAGGAGACGATTTCGGCCTCGGTGAGACCCTCGCCGACATCCGGAAGTGTGAAATCTGAGTTCGCCATAGTTGCCGTGCTCCTGTTCTGAAAAGTCGTGAACCGGCCTAGAAGGCCATGGCCCTGTCGACGGCCTCAAGCACGCGATCAGCGTCGGGAAGGTAGGTGACCTCGAGCTTGGCAGGGGGGAAGGGAGTGTCGAAGCCGGCGACGCGCATGACCGGCGCCTCCAGTGAATAGAAGGCACGCTCGGTGATCGTCGCCGCGATCTCGGAACCGACAGACACGAAGCCTGGCGCTTCCTGCGCGATGACGAGCCTGCCGGTCTTCTGCACGGATGCCACGATCGGGTCGTAGTCGATCGGGGACAGCGAGCGCAGGTCGATGACCTCAAGGCTCCGACCCTCCGCGGCGGCGATCTCGGCGGCGCGCAGCAGCACGTTCACCATCGGGCCGTAGCCGAGGAGTGTTGCATCGGTGCCGGTACGCACGACCCGCGACGTGTGCAGGTCGCTGCCGCTGGCATCCATCTCGACCTCGCCCTTGGGCCAGTAGCGGCTCTTCGGCTCGAAGAACATCACGGGGTCGTTGCTGGCGATGGCCTCCTGAATCATCCAGTAGCCGTCGTGCGGGGTGGACGGGGTGACCACGCGCAGGCCTGCCGTGTGCGCAAAGTACGCCTCTGGGCTTTCCTGGTGGTGCTCGACAGCTCCGATGTGCCCGCCGTACGGCACGCGTATCACCACGGGCATTGAGAGTGAACCCTCGTGACGGGCCGTCAGTTTCGCCAGCTGCGAGGTGATCTGATCGAAGCCGGGAAAGATGAACCCATCGAACTGGATCTCGATGACCGGACGATAGCCGCGCATCGCCATGCCGATGGCCGTGCCGATGATGCCGGACTCGGCGAGTGGAGTGTCGAGCACGCGCTTCTCACCAAACTCTGCCTGCAGCCCCTCCGTGACACGGAAGACGCCACCCAACGGGCCGATGTCCTCGCCCATGAGAAGCACTTTGTCGTTGTCGATGAGGGCCTGGCGAAGTCCCAGGTTGATGGCTTTGGCAAGACTCAGTGTTTGCGCGCTCACGCGTGGCCGCCTTCCGCGCCGTCGAACGAGGCCTCGTAGGCCTCGAGCCAGGCGAGTTGGGCATCCATCACAGGGTGCGGTTCTGAATAGACGTTGGCAAACATGCTCGAAACCGCCGGGTTCTCCAGGTCATGGATGCGGCGGCGGATGTCTGACGCGGCATCGGCACCCTCGGCAGCGACGTCGGCGAAGAACTGATCGCCCTCACCCCTCGACCGGAGGTACGCCTCGAAGCGGCTGATCGGATCAGCGGCTGACCAGAACTCCACATCCTGGTTGGCGCGGTACTTCGTGGGGTCGTCGCTGGTGGTGTGCGCCCCCATTCGGTACGTCAGCGCCTCGATGAACCGGGGACCCTCGCCGCTGCGCGCGGCGTCGAGGTTCGCCCTCGTCACCGCGTAGCTCGCGAGCACATCGTTGCCGTCGATCTGCACCCCGGGAATACCAAAACCGGACGGGCGCAGATAGAGCGGAGTGCGAGATTGCCGTGTCACCGGCACCGAGATCGCCCAGTGGTTGTTCTGCAGGAAGAAGACCTCGGGGGTCTGATAGCTGGCGGCGAAGACGAGAGCCTCGCTGACATCGCCTTGGCTGGTCGCGCCATCGCCGAAATACACCATCACGGCTTCATCGGTCTCGAGGTTGCCGGTGGCCGTGGCCCCATCCATCTGGATGCCCATCGCGTAGCCAGTGGCGTGCAGGGTCTGCGAACCGATCACCAGTGTGTACAGATGGAAGTTGCCGTTCTCCTTCGGATCCCACCCGCCGTGGCTGATCCCGCGAAGCAGAGCAATCAGCTTGATCGGGTCGACTCCCCGGATGCGCGCAACGGCGTGCTCACGATAGGCGGGGAACAGGTGATCCTGCGGGCGGGCGGCGAAGCCGGAACCGACCTGGGCGGCCTCCTGGCCGAGGCTCGGAATCCACATCGCGAGCTGTCCCTGACGCTGCAGGTTCGCGGCATCCACGTCGATCATCCTGATCACAACCATGTTGCGGTGGAAGTCACGAAGCTGCTGGTCGCTCAGTTGCTCGATGTACGGGAGGTACTCGGCGGCAGCGTCGCTGGCGACGAGTTTGCCTTCCTTCGACAGGAGCTGGACCGTCGCGGGGGTGTATTGCATTGCTCTAACCTAACCCGGCAGCAGTCGAGGGGGTTCGTTGCATCCCCACAACCTCAGCCGCAGCGCTTAGGAGTTTTTCCACAGCTTCGGACTCGCCGACGCTGATCCGGAGTCCATCGACCAGGGCACGCACAACGATGGAGTGGCGTGCAAATATCTCGGCGGCCGCGGTGGTGTTCTCGCCGGTCGGCAGCCACACGAAGTTGCCATGCGGCTGCGGGATGCGCCACCCCTGAGCCGCCAAGCCGTCGACGATGCGCTGCCTCACGTCATTGAGGCGCGCGACGCGCTCGAGCAGCTCATCCTCGTGCTCGAGCGAAGCAATGGCCGCCTGCTGGGCCAGCCCGGTCACAGACAGGGGGATGGCGACGGCCCTGGCCGCATCCATCACGTACTCGGGGCCGACCGCGTATCCGATGCGGAGTCCGGCCAGGCCATACGCCTTCGAGAAGGTGCGCAGCAGCACGAGATTCGGATAGTCGGCTACGAGTGTCGCCCCCCGAACTGCCTCTGGGTCCGTCACGAATTCGGCATAGGCCTCGTCGAGCACCACGAGCACGGACGACGGCACAGCCGACATGAACTCGACGAACTGCTCGCGAGACACGACGGTGGAGGTGGGGTTGTTGGGGCTGCAGACGATGACGATCCTGGTGCGGTCGTTGATCGCCGCCAGCATCGCGGGAAGGTCATGTCCATGATCGGGGGTGTTGGGCACCTGCACGGATGTCGCGCCCGAGGTGGTGACCAGCCCCGGGTACGCCTCGAAGCTGCGCCAGGAATAGACGACTTCATCGCCCTGGGCTGCCGCCGCGGTGATCAACTGTGCGAGCACGGATACGGACCCGGCGCCGACCTGCACCTGCCCGGGCTCCACCCCGTAGCGGAGGGCCAGAATGGAGCGGAGGGCGCCAGCCGTGGCATCCGGGTACCGATTGATGGCCCCGAGCGGCAGGGAAGCGAGCACCGACGGCAGGGGCTCGAAGGGGTTCTCGTTAGACGAGAGCTTGAACGCATCGTCAGCGGCCGGCCTGCCCTGGCGGTAGGGCTCCAGCGTCTCGATCTCCGGGCGCAGTCGTACTCTCGATGAGGTCACCGCCCCAGCCTAAACGGGCGAGTGCGCCGGAGCACCTCTGCGGACTTTACGAGCTTCAGCCCGAACCGGCATAGTTGTTGCATGAAACTCTTCGTGCGCCTGCTCATCAACGCTGTCGCCCTCTGGCTGACGACCCTCCTTGTCGCCGGCGTGAGCGTTCAGGCCTTCGCTCCGGGCGGCACCCTGGAAACGGTTCTCACCTACCTGCTTGTCGCCGCCATCTTCGGCATCGTCAACGGGGTTATCGGCAACCTCATCCGGATCGTCGCGTTTCCCATCTACATCCTCACGCTCGGCCTCATCGCCCTCATCGTCAACGGACTGCTGCTGCTGCTCGCGGCCTGGCTGTCCGGGTTGTTCGGCTTTGGGCTCGTGGTCGACGGCTTCTGGTGGGGAGTGCTCGGCGCTCTCGTACTCGGTCTCATTTCCTGGCTCATGGGGATCATCCTCCGCCCGGTGGTCGGCAACGCGAATAGTCGCTGACCCCGATCAGCGCTCCGGCACTCGTTCGAATCGGTACGTGGTGCTGGTGATGGTCGATGCGCCACGACCGAACGCATCAAGGCTCCCGCTCGCCCCGGTGATTGCCTCGCTTTCGGCCTTGTCCATCAGCCTCGCGGTCTGCTCGTAGTACTCGTAATGATGGGCCGGCACGGCGTAATCCGTGGGCACGTCGCGACCCGCGAACACCTCACGCTCCACCAGCAGTGCGTGCGTGTTCACCTGCTCGCCGCCTAGTGCCGGCACCACATCGTCGGCGTGCTCAACGATCACAGCGGGAAATCCCTCCGGAAGCCGCACCTGGCCCGTGGGGCCGCCGAAGGTCGCCAGACCCTGGGTGTTGTAATCGCCGGATGCCGCCAACCGGGCCGCCGTCCCACCTCCCTGCGAGTACCCGGTGAACTGCACCGGGCTCGACGCGTCAATGCCCGCCAGTTGCATCGCCGCCGCGACGGATGCGTAACTTCCGCCGGTGACCCCGGCCGCGTTGGCCATATTGCTGGTCATGTCCCACGGCTCTGAGTCGGCCATGGGTGAGAACGTCACGGTCCCTGCCACGTAGACCTCGAACCGATCTGGTTCACCGGGGGTGGAGTACTTCTCGATGACCACCTGCGCCCCATCGGTCGCCTCCGTGTCGGGAACTCTCCCGAGCCGTTCGGCGAATCCACTCGGGCTCGCCCCGACGGCCGTTGTGTGGGAGTCGACCAATCTGACGGGGGTCTCGGCGAGTATCCCCACGAGCGAACCTGCGCCCATCATCGCCTTCGAACCGATCGCCACCCCCGCCCCACCGAGCAGGCCCAGCAGCTGTGGAGGCACCCCTGCTGCACCAGCGACCACATCACCAGAGGACTGCGATGCGATCCGCACCAGATCTACCGTGAGCGGATTGGTGATGATCTCGTTGTTCTGCCTCATCCAGTTGGACGGCCGTGGCACCCCGGGACCGCCCGATCTCGGTGCGCCTGGCGGGGGTGCTGTCGTCCCGCCACGAGGGGTGGCTCCTGCCAGCTGCCCGCCCGCCACTCCCAGCACGGCCGTTCCGCCGAGGGTCGCCAACAGCAACATCGGCGAAAACCTGGCCAGAAGCGCAGCCCACTGCCCCGTGAACTCGTGGATCATGCTTCCGACGAAGTGCTCGGCGAAGCCATACCCCTGTGCGGCAGCTCCCATGCCGAAATGCAGAGCCCTCGCCTGCACCTCGACTTCGGCGAGGGTCACCATGGCCCTGTCGATGTCGGCCTCAGCCCGAATTCCGCTCGCCGCGGCCCCCGTCGACTCGAGCTGCCGGCGGGACAGGCTGGAGTCGATCGATGCCAAATCACGATCGAGTGCAGATATTTCTCGTGCGAGTTCGAGCACGCGTTCAGCACAGGCGAAGAGTTCGTCGGTGCCGATGGCAAACGACCCGCCGCCACTGATCACCAGATCGTCACCCATGGTCGGACAGATCTGCCAGTGCGGCACGCGTCGACGAGATAGCGCTGCGAATCGCAGCGATCGCGTCGTCGAGCGTTGCCTCGAGACCGCCCACCGCCGAATCGAATGCGAGGCGTGTCAGGCCGCGCCAGAAATCGACAGGACCGGGCACAAGCACGCGGCGAGCCCGTTCGAGCCTCCACAGAAGATGGGTGAGGTCGCGAGCCTGGCTCTCGAGCGCGATCTGGACGTGATGCACCGCCGCGCCGTCATTGGCAATGGCGGCGGCGGCCTCCGTCGAAGAGTTCATCTCGTTCCTTTCACTCACTGTGCCGTTACGACGAGATCAGCGTGAGCCACCTCGTCGATGCGTGCGCGAGATACCGCCTTTTCGTGGGTATTCGTCACAATCTCCTCGTGTTGAGGAGACGAACTGCGCAACAATGAGCGGGTGAGTTTTGAGCAGACCTCGGGCGAAGCCGCGCGCTTTCGTTTGTGCTTCGTCTGTACCGGCAACATCTGCCGGTCTCCGATGGCCGAAACTGTGATGAGAAGCCTGGCCGCCCGATCGGGCCTGGGCGATCGCGTCACCATCACTTCCGCCGGCACTGGCGACTGGCACGTCGGCGAGCCGGCGGATGCACGCACCCTCGTCGCCCTCGAAAACCGGGGATACGACGCTTCTCGCCATCGGGGGCGTCAATTCGATCCAAGCTGGTTTGATGACCTCGACCTCGTTGTCGTGTTCGACCACAGCCAGGAACGAACCCTCAAATCCTGGGCATCGACAGACCAGGATCGCTCGAAAGTGCAGCTTCTGCTCTCGTTCGATGCCGAGCACTCACAGGCGAACGACGTGCCAGACCCGTATTATTCGGACGCCGCCCTTTTTGATCAGGTGCTCTCGATGATCGAGAAATCCTGCGCGGCACTCTTCCGCCAGATCACACCAGGAATCCGACAGGGAGCACTATGAGCCTGCCCGAACAACCACTGAGCCCGCTAGACGGACGATACCGACCGATGGTGGCCGGACTCGGCGACCACCTCTCTGAAGCCGGGCTCAACCGCGCCCGCGTTCACGTCGAGGTCGAGTGGCTTCTCTACCTGACCGACCACGAGCTCTTCGGATCCCGGCGCGTCGAGCACGAGCAGGCGCGCCAGCTTCGCGAATTCGCCGCCGGCTTCGGACAGCCGGAAATCGACGAGCTCGCGAGGCTCGAAGCGACGACACGACATGACGTGAAGGCCGTGGAGTACCTGGTGCGCGCAAAGCTCGCCGAGCTCGGTCTCACCGACATCGCTGAGCTGACCCACTTCGCTGCGACCAGCGAAGACATCAACAACCTCTCGTACGCCATCACGATCAGCGCCGCGGTGCGCGAGGTGTGGCTTCCGAAGTTGCGCGCCGTGATCGAGTCGTTGCGCACCCTCTCCGTCGAGCTTCGGGATGACGCGATGCTGGCGCACACGCACGGGCAGCCCGCGACCCCCACCACCATGGGCAAGGAGTTCGCCGTCTTCGTGCACCGCCTCGAGCGCATCACGGCGAAGATCGAAGCCACGGAGTTCCTGGGCAAATTCAACGGCGCAACCGGCACCTACGCCGCTCATCTCGCTGCCGATGCCGCACAGGACTGGCCCGAGATCTCACGTGAATTCGTCACGAGCCTCGGCCTCGAGTGGAACCCGCTCACCACGCAGATCGAGTCGCACGACTGGCAGGTCGACCTGTACCAGCAGATGAGCCACACAGCGCGAATTCTCCACAACCTCTGCACCGACGTCTGGTCGTACATCAGCACCGGGTACTTCCGTCAGATTCCGCAGGCGGGGGCGACAGGGTCATCCACCATGCCCCACAAGATCAACCCGATCCGGTTCGAGAACGCTGAGGCCAACCTCGAGATCTCGAGCGCACTTCTCGAGGCACTGGCCCAGACGCTGGTCACCTCGCGCCTGCAGCGAGACCTCACGGATTCGACCACCCAGCGCAACATCGGTGTGGCGTTCGGCCATTCTCTCGTCGCGTTCGAAAACATCGTGCGCGGCCTGAAGGAGATCGACCTGGACCGGGACAGGCTCGCCGCAGACCTCGATGGCAACTGGGAGATTCTGGGCGAGGCGATCCAGACCGTCATCCGCGTCGAGATCACCGCAGGCCGCAGTTCCATCACCGACCCGTACGCGATCCTCAAGGACCTGACGCGTGGAAAGCGCATCGGTCAGGCTGAACTCGTGGAGTTCATCGACGGGCTCGACATCGGGCAGGGCGCCAAGGATCAGCTTCGCCTGCTGACTCCGGCAACGTATGCGGGCCTCGCCTCACAACTGGTGGGGTACATCGAGCGCTGACGCTTCGCGGCGTCACTGCTCACCGGTGGCGCCGCTGTCAGTGACCGAGCGGTCGATTGCCCTGCTCGTCGTCCTGTTCGGCCAGGTCGATCTTCTCGTCGCCGGTGGGCTGCACGGCAAGCGCCAGCATCGCCAGCACCACCAGTGAGACGATGAACGCGACGCCCAGGAAGATCAGTGCAAGCACGATCTCGCGCGTCGACATGAAGACGACGAGACCCGCGAACAGTCCGAGCACCGCGGAGATGATCAGCAGTTCGAGCGGGCGGGTACGATCTTTGCGGGTTGGCGCGTTCATCGTGGCACAGCTTCCGTAACGGGGGTGTCGGCATCTTTCGGTGCCCACTTGAGTGAGAGTCCGGCGATCACGAGGTACACGCCGAGAATTGCCCAGTACGCGCCGAGAGCGCCGACGACGATAACGGATGCCGTGAGCTCACGTGCGACGTTGTCTGGACCGGTGAATGACTGCTGGAACTCCGGGGGCACGAGCAGCACCACGATCGCCAGGATGGCCGTGAGGGCGCCGACGAAGACCCAATCGCGGGCGGACCGATCACGACCGCGACCACGCAGGCCCAGGTAGAGCTCGAGGAACCCGGTGATCGCCGCAAACGCCGAGAGCAGGAACACGAAGAAAGGCAGGCCACCGGCGGGAAGCGACAGCGACACGATCCCCGCGAGAAGCGTCACGAGCCCCTGAGTGAGCGTGACGGTGCGGGTTACACCGCGTGCGCCGAGTCGAAGAGCCGATGCGGTGAGGATCGCACCAACGATGACGGCGAAAATCCCGAAGGTGAGGTAGCCGAGCGGCGCAGAATGATCTGCCGTGAACGTCACGACGACGGCAAGCGCCAGGGCGGGTATGGCTCGCGCCACAGGCACGTACCAGGGCGTTACAGCATCCACGCCGTCTAGTCTACGAGCCGGGCGGAAGGTCGACGAACCGCGAGAAGTGCCCGTGGAAGCCGACGGTGATCGTGCGCGTCGGCCCGTTTCGATGCTTGGCAATGATGAGGTCGGCCTCGCCTGCGCGAGCGTTGTCGGCCTCGTATGCGCTCTCACGATGAAGCAGGATCACCATGTCGGCATCCTGCTCGATCGAGCCCGACTCGCGAAGGTCGGAGAGCGCCGGCTTCTTGTCGGCTCGCTGCTCGGCGCCACGGTTCAGCTGGGAGATGGCGATGACGGGAACGCGAAGCTCCTTCGCGAGCAGCTTGAGGGCTCGCGAGAACTCGCTCACCTCCTGCTGGCGCGACTCGACCTTTTTTCCGCTGGTCATGAGCTGCAGGTAGTCGATGATGACCATTTTCAGGCCGACTTTCTGCTTGAGCCTGCGGCACTTCGCCCTGATCTCGACGAGGGTCATGTTGGGGCTGTCATCGATGTACAGCGGAGCGTCGTTGATTCGACCACGCGTCTGGGCGATGGTCGTCCAGTCGTTTGCGTGCACCGTACCTTTTCGCATGTGCTGAAGGGGAACCGATGCCTCGGCCGACAGCAGCCTCATCGCGATCTCGCTGCGACCCATTTCGAGCGAGAACACGATCGTCGCCAGATCGTGCTTGATCGCGGCCGCGCGGGCAATATCGAGGCCCAGCGTGGACTTACCGATTGCGGGCCGGGCAGCGATGATGATCAGCTGACCGGGGTGCAGGCCGTTGGTGAGCTCATCCAGCTCGGCGAATCCGGTCGGGACTCCGACCATCTGGCCGTCGCGCCCCCTGGCTGCCTCGATCTCGTCGATCGCGGTGGTGACGGCTTCGGTCAGCGGTATGTAGTCTTCGCTCTCGACCCCGCCGGTAACGCCGTAAATCTCGGCCTGGGCGTTGTTGACGAGATCGACGACCTCGCCTTCGCTGGCGTAGCCCATCTGAACGATGCGGGTGCCGGCTTCGACGAGCCTGCGGAGCACTGCCTTCTCGGCAACGATCGTCGAGTAGAAGCCCGCGTTGGCGGCCGTCGGCACGAGCGCGGTGAGCGTGTGGAGGTATTCCGCGCCGCCGGCCCTGCTGAGCTCCCCGGACTTGGTCAGCTCGTCGGTGACGGCGATGACATCGGTGGGCTCACCGTGGGAGTACAGCGACATGACCGCGTTGAAGATGGTCTCGTGCTTGGGGATGTAGAAGTCGACGCCGCGAACGGCCTCGATGACGTCGGCTACGGCGTCTTTGCTGAGCAGCATGCCGCCGATGGCGCTTTGCTCGGCGAGAAGATCATGCGGTGGAACCCGGTCGCCCCGG
Organism: Salinibacterium sp. G-O1; assembly: GCF_030063305.1. GTDB lineage: Bacteria > Actinomycetota > Actinomycetes > Actinomycetales > Microbacteriaceae > Rhodoglobus. The sequence goes on along the minus strand of NZ_JASISV010000001.1, from coordinate 111,516 downwards.
GACTCTGACCGAGTGTCACCTGAGGGTCGCTGATCACCCTTGCGCTGATCGCCCAGCCGCTGGTCACCAGCAAGCCCTAAATGCGCGATTGACATGCGATCCTCCGGTAAATGACGTCTCTGCCTCTGTTGTAGCCGCGTCCGCCGACACTGGCGTTTTCGCGGGCGCAGTCAGCCGAAAACAGCTGTACTGGGAGGGGCTGCCCCACCGTATTGACCGCGAGGATGCCCCCACAAACGGCCCTGTGGATGAGCCTGTGCACAAACCGCGAGAAACGCCGCAATGTGTGTGGGGAACCTGTGGAATAGCCTGTGGATGAATATTGATTTCCGTGCCAGAAAATGCGTCTGACCTGCTATTTAAATTCTCCACCGGTATGTGTAGAAACATGTCTAGACCCGAACTTGAGGGTTCGCTACATCCCCATACTCCTGTGTACAACCCTGTCGAAAGTAGACAGATGATTCTGCTTAAAGTAAAGACGGCGGCGGGATTTCTCCCGCCGCCGCCTACCCCCAGTGAGGGGGGTGGTTTTACTTAGCCGCGACAACCTGCAGCGTGATCGTGGCGATCAGATCGTCACGAAGACGAACTGAGGCCTCGTGCTCACCCGTTGCCTTGATGGGCGAGGTGATCTCGATCTTGCGCTTGTCAACGGTTCCCAGTCCGGCAGCAGCGACGGCGTCAGCGACATCCGACGTCTTGACCGAACCGAAGAGGCGTCCGCCCTCGCCTGCCTTGACAGTGAGCTTGACGGTGGTGGCCTGAAGGCGTGCCTTCAGGTCCTGTGCCTCTTCGAGGGTGGCGTGCTCGCGCGCAGCGCGACCGGCCTTGATGGATTCGATCTGCTTTTCGCCACCGCGAGTCCACGCCACGGCAAAGCCCTGGGGGATGAGGTAGTTACGGGCAAAACCGTTCTTGACGTCTACGACGTCGCCGGGGGCACCGAGACCGGTGACCTCATGCGTGAGGATCAACTTGGACATATCGGTGCTCCTTAACGGCCCGAGCCTGCGTACGGCAGCAGTGCCATCTCACGGGCGTTCTTGACGGCCGTGGCGATGAGGCGCTGCTCCTGTACGGAGACACCGGTGATGCGGCGGGCGCGGATCTTTCCACGCTCTGAGATGAATTTGCGAAGCGTCGCGACGTCTTTGTAGTCGATGACGCCCACGCGGATCGCTTTGGCGGGGGCGGCGTTCTTGCCGTCCTTGCCCTTGCGGATGGGCTTGCGGCGATCGCCGCTGCTCTTTCCAGCCATGAGTTTCTGTTTCCTTTAAGTGATGTGGTCGGCGCCTTAAAAAGGCGTCTCGTCCGAGTAGTTGCCTGGCGTGTTCCATACGTCGCCGCCCGAGGCGCTCGGGGCACTTGCTGCCCACGGCTCCTCCTGCGGCTGGCCTTGGCCAACCTGGTTACCGCCACCGCGCGGGGCGGAGTTGTTGCCACCCTCGCGTGATGATGCGGCGCGGGTGACCTGCGCGGTTGCATAACGAAGGCTGGGGCCGATTTCGTCGACCTCAAGCTCGAGGCTCGTGCGCTTCTCGCCTTCCTTCGTCTGGTAGTCACGCTGCTTCAGGCGACCGGTCGCGATGACACGGGTTCCCTTCGTCAGCGAACCAGCAACGTGCTCGGCAAACTCGCGCCATACGCTCGCGCGCAGGAAGAGAGTGTCGCCGTCTTTGAATTCGTTAGTCGCACGATCAAAGTTGCGCGGTGTTGAGGCGATGGTGAAGTTGGCGACCGCGAGCCCGTTCTGCGTGTAGCGCAGCTCGGGGTCACCCGTGAGATTTCCCACGACTGTGATGACGGTTTCGCCGGCCATGGCTTACTCCGAGTCCTTGGTCTCGGCCGGAGCCTCGACGTCGTCCTTGGCAGCGGCCGGCTTGGACGCTGCAGGAGCAGCAGCAGGCTTGGATGCGGAAGCCGGGGCGGCTGCTGCGGGAGCTGCAGCGGGAGCTGCAGCGGCAGGAGCGGCGGCGGCAGGAGCCTTGGCCGGAGCGGCTGCGGCCTTGCGGGCCGCCTTCGCGTCTGACAGGACCTTCGCTGCTGCGACCTGGGCAATGCCCTCCTCGGCGCGGAGCACCTTGGTTCGCATGACTGCTTCGCTGAGCTTGAGCTGGCGGTCGAGCTCAACAGTCGCCGACGAGTTAGCCGTCAGCTGCACGACGGCATAAATGCCCTCGGTCTTCTTGTTGATTTCGTAGGCCAGGCGACGACGTCCCCAGATGTCTACGTTGTCGATGGTTCCACCATCGGCGCGAATGACATTGAGGAATTTGTCTAGGCTGGGTGCCACGGTGCGCTCATCGATCTCTGGATCGAGGATCACCATGAGTTCGTACTGGTGCGTCACAAACCCACCTCCTTCGGACTTGAACGGTTGCAGACGATCTGCAACAGGAGGGTGTTGACGTTTGTCACAGCTCCGAATTCGGAACCAGACAACCTGCCCAGTGTAGTCATTTCTTGCAAGGAGCACCATCTTCATGGCCGTAAAGGTCGCAATAGCGGGCGTAGGCAACTGCGCTAATTCACTTATCCAGGGCGTTACTTTCTATGCGGATGCCGCAGAGGGCGACGTCATCCCCGGGCTGATGCACAACAGGTTCGGGCCGTATGCGGTGTCGGACATCGAGTTTGTCGCAGCTTTCGATGTCGACGCGCTCAAGGTCGGGGTCGATCTCGCTGACGCGATGTGGGCGAGCGAGAACGGCACATATCGCTTCGCCGAAGTCGCCCCCACCGGTGTGACTGTGCAGCGCGGGCCGACCCTCGACGGTCTCGGCTCCTACTATCGCGAGATGATCGACGAGTCGGATGCACCGGCCGTCGACGTCGCGCAGGCGCTCAGGGATAGCGGCGCCGATGTGCTCGTCTGCTACCTCCCTGTCGGGTCGGAGGAGGCCGCGAAGTTCTACGCGCAGGCCGCGATCGATGCGTCGGTGGGGTTCGTGAACGCGCTTCCCGTGTTCATCGCGAGCGACCCGGAGTGGGCCCAGAAGTTTACGGATGCTGGCGTACCGATCGTCGGAGACGACATCAAGAGCCAGCTGGGCGCCACGATCACGCACCGCGTGCTGGCCAGGCTGTTCGAGGAGCGCGGGCTCGTTCTCGACCGCACGTACCAGTTGAACGTGGGCGGGAACATGGACTTCAAGAACATGCTCGAGCGCACCCGGCTCGAGTCGAAGAAGATCTCTAAGACCCAGTCCGTGACCAGCAATGTGGAGGCCCAGCTCAATTCGCGGGACGTGCACATCGGCCCGAGCGACCACGTGCCGTGGCTCGAAGACCGCAAAATGGCCTTCGTGCGACTGGAGGGCCACGGCTTCGGCAACGCCCCGACCAGCCTCGAGTACAAGCTCGAGGTGTGGGATTCACCGAACTCGGCCGGCGTTGTCATCGACGCGGTTCGCGCGGTGAAGATTGCACTGGATGCCGGACTCGGCGGCCCCATCGAGGCGGTCTCGGCGTACCTGATGAAGTCGCCCCCCGTGCAACTGCCCGACCCGGTCGCGCGCAAGCAACTCGACGAGTGGATCGCCACGGTCTCCTAGGGGCGATCCCCTAGTGCCGGATTCCTAGCGGCTTGCCCACCAGGCCCGCAGGCGTTCGGTCGCAGCATCCTCGCCCAGCGGGCCCTCATCGAGCCGCAGTTCCAGCAGGAACCGGTACGCCTCGCCCACCTCGCGGCCGGGAGAGATCCCGAGGATGGCCATGATCTGCTCGCCGTCGAGGTCGGGGCGCACTGCAGCGATGCCCTCGGCCTCGGCGATGGCGGCGATCCGTTCCTCCAGATCGTCGTAGGCGAACGAGAGGCGATCGGCTTTGCGCACATTCCTGGTGGTCACGTCCGCGCGGGTGAGGATGTGCAGTCGCTCGAGCTGATCGCCGCCATCCCGCACGTACCGGCGCACCGCTGAGTCAGTCCACGCGGCATCCGTGTAGCCGAAAAATCGAAGGTGCAACTCGATCAGCCGTGATACCGCGGCGATGGTGTCGTTGTCGAAGTGCAGGGTCTTCAGGCGACGCCCGGCCAGCTTCGCCCCGACGACATCGTGATGGTGGAACGTCACGACGCCGCCGCCCTCGATGCGGCGGGTCGATGGCTTTCCGATGTCGTGCAGCAGGGCGGCGATCCTCAGCACCAGGTCCGGCTTGGAACCGGCGTCCGCGCGCGACTTCTCAAGCGAAATCGCCTGCTGCAACACGGTGAGACTGTGCTCGTACACGTCTTTATGGTGTGCGTGCTCGTCGACCTCAAGCCTCAGGGCGGGCACCTCAGGGAGCACCCGTTCGGCGATTCCCGTCTCGACGAGCAGCCGGATGCCCGGCACTGGGTCGTCCGTTTTCAACAGCTTCGACAGCTCGTCTGCCACCCGCTCCACGCTGATGTTGCCGATCCGGTCAGCCATGGCGGTCATCGCGGCCAATGTTTCGGGAGCGACGGTAAACCCCAGCTGCGACGTGAAGCGAGCGGCCCGCATCATCCGGAGCGGATCATCGCCGAACGACACTTCCGGTGCTCCCGGCGTGGTGATGCGGCGGGCAACAAGGTCTTCGACTCCGCCCCACGGGTCAACCAACACTCGCTCCGGCAGCCGCAGCGCCATGGCGTTGATGGTGAAGTCGCGCCGCACCAGGTCATCGTCGAGATTGTCACCGAATGCGACGATGGGTTTGCGGGATTCTCCGTCGTAGGAGTCGGCGCGATAGGTGGTGATCTCCACCGTCTGTCCGGCGATTCGGGCAGCAATGGTGCCGAACTCACGGCCGATGTCCCATTGGGCGCTGGAGATTGGGGTCACCAGCGCGAGTATTTCGTCCGGTGTCGCGTCTGTGGCGAAATCCAGATCGGTGACGGTGCGGCCCAGAAAGGCATCACGCACCGGGCCGCCGACCAGCGCTAGTTGCCGCCCTGCCTGCGAGAATGCGGCCGCGAGCGCGACGACGGGCTTTGAGTCGGCGAGTTCGCCGAGACTGATGATGGCCTTGGCGACGCTCTCCATGATCGAACCAGCATGACATAGGGCCGCCGCACCGAGGGCAGGTCCGGAACACTCAGGGTCTGGTGAATAGAATCATTCTCATGCTGGCCATGCCTTTTTGCGGGGCCAGCCCGTGTCTTTGAGAGTGCTCAGCGCTGCGCTGGCCGTCGGGATCGGGCTGGTCGGCGTCGTCGTCTCCGCTTCGCCAGCCGCTGCCGCAGACCCTGCCACACCGGTTCAGGTTGCCATCGCCGTGCCCATCACCGTGCCAGAGAGTGCCGGGGGGCTGATTTCTGGGGACGTACTGTCGCGATACACGGCACCGCTGGGAACCCTCAGCCTCCAGCTCGACGCCGTCGCTGGCAAGCCGGTCAGTCTGGGTATTGATCCGCGAATCATCGTGTCCATTCGGGTGTTGGGGAGCAACGCGCCGGAATCAGCGGTCGCGTGGCTGCAGCGGCTTTCGGCCGTTTCGAACGAGATTTTCCCTCTGACCTACGCGGATTCCGACATCACCCTGGCCACTCAGGCCGGCAACGGCACCGTCCTTGCGCCCGATGGATTCGACTTCGCCATCGACCCCACCCTCTTTTCCGCACCCAATTCAACGCCAACCCCCACCCCCACGCCAGCGGATTCGCCCACACCATCGGCAACACCGCCGGCAACTGCTGACCCCACCGTTCCCGTCGTTCCCGCGTTGCCTACCAGCGCAGACCTCGAGGCCTGGTCGTACTCCTTCAGCGGTGTGGCGTGGCCCCGCGACTCCACAGTCGTAGCGGCAGATCTGCCGCTGATCACCGGCAGTGGTTATGACACCACCGTTGTGTCGTCCGACAATCTCAACCGTGGCGCCGGCGCTGGCGCGGTCGCCGATGTGGATGGTGCTCGCATCCTGGTATCTGACGCCTCGGTCTCGGCCGCCCTGCGGTCGGCCGTACACACTTTCAGTTCGACCGACTGGCAGACCGATGTGGCGACGCTGAACGCCGCGGTCGCGTCGGCCGGCATCGTGCAGTCCGCCGCCACGGCGACGGTGTTCGCGACGCTCGACCGAACCTCGCTGAATAACGGCACCCGCCTCGCAGACACCATTTCGGCCGTTCAGGCGAATCCCGCGATCCAATTAGTGACGATGGCAGACCTTCAGGCATCCCCATCAGCGTCCGCCACCGTCATCGACAGGCCGCAGGACACCGAACGGGTGGTGTCGATGGGTCAGCTACTCGGCGCACAGGCCGCCGAAGAGCAGTTCGCCGAGATTGCCGACGATCCTCGCGCCATCACTTCTGAACGTCGCCTCGAACTTCTTGCCCTTCAGTCGAACGGATGGAGCAACAATCCGGCGGGCTGGCCCGCCGTGGTCTCGAAGAACCTGACCGAATCCGTCGAGCTGCTTCGATCCGTCCAGGTCGCCTCCACCGGAGATTTCAATTTTCTGGCCGCCGCGGCCCCGCTGCCGATCGCAATCTCCAACTCCCTCGACCAGGCCGTGACGGTGTACGTAACAGTCCGCCCTGATACCGGCCTGCTTGCCGTCGGCGATTCCAGGGTCGAGCTCGTGATCGAGCCGAATTCGCAGGCGAGCGCCATGATCCCCGCACAGGCGGTCTCCAATGGCGTCGTGGGTATCACCGTCACCCTGACCAGCAGCACCGGAGCGATCATCGGTGACGCCTCCCGGGCTCGAATCAACGTGCAGGCGGGGTGGGAGACCCCAGTGGTCGTCATCATCGCGGTGCTGGTCGTCGGCATCTTCGGCGGCGGACTCGTGCGCAACATTGTGCGCCTGCGACGTGCCGCAGCGGCGAGAGGTGCCGCCGAGTGACCGATCCAGGACGTGAGGGTTCCGACGCGGCATCCATCGCGGAAACCCCTGAGACGTCGCGACCCGCCTCGTCGATCGGGCGCTCCAGCGCTCTGCTCGCGTCAGGCACGCTCGTCTCCCGTGCCCTTGGGCTCGTTAGCATCATCGTTCTCGCTGCCGCCATTGGAATCAACAGTTCTGCCGGCGACACCTTCGCTCTCGCGAACCAGCTTCCGAACAACGTGTACTCGCTCATCGCCGGAGGACTGCTGAGCGCCGTCATCGTGCCGCAGATCGTCAAGTCGAGCCTGCACGACGACGGTGGTGCCGGATTCATCAACAAGCTGATCACCCTCGGCCTCGTCGTTGTCGCCGTCATTACCGTGATTGCCACCGTGAGCGCCCCGCTGCTCGTCCGGCTCTACGGCCAGGGTTTCAGCGAACCGAACGTTGCGTTGGCCACAGCATTGGCCTATTGGTGCCTTCCCCAGATCTTGTTCTACGCGCTCTACAGCCTCATCGGCGAGACGCTGAACGCCCGAGGAGTCTTCGGGCCGTTCACCTGGGCGCCGGTGCTCAACAATGTTGTCGCGATCAGCGGCATCGTCGCCTTCATCGCGCTCTTCGGTGGCGCAACAGATCACATCCGGCCCCAGGACTGGACGCTCCCGCAGATCGCCCTCCTGGCCGGCAGCGCCACGCTCGGAATCGCCTTCCAGGCGTTCTCGCTCTTCTTCTTCCTCGGCAAGGCGGGAGTTCGCTACCGGCCCGACTTCCGCTGGAAGGGAGTGGGGCTCGGCAATACGGGGCGGGCCGCATCCTGGGTGTTCGGTATCTTCCTGATCAGCCAAATTTCAGGCGTGGTCGAGGCCAGCGTCGCCTCGGGGGCCAGTAAAGGTGGCAACGCCTCCATCAACGCCATGAAGATCGGGTGGCTCATGTTCATGCTGCCGCACTCGATCGTGACGGTCTCCATCGTCACCGCCTATTTCACCAGGATGAGCGCTCACGTCCGCGATGGTCGACTCGGTGACCTGCGCGACGACATTTCGTCGGCAATCCGCTCCATCCTGCTCATCATGATCTTTGCTGCAGTCGGCCTTGCCGTTCTGTCACTCCCATTCAGTGCGGTATTCGGCACGAATTACGGTGAAATCAGTTCGCTGGCCGCGGTGTACCTCGGGTTCCTCACCGGTCTGGTGCCCTTCACCATCTTCTTTGTGCTGCTTCGCGTCTACTACGCCCTCGACAAGACCCGCTGGGCGTTCTTCATCCAGATCGCGCAGACGACGATCTACGTCACGCTCGCACTGCTCGTGGCAGCCTTTGCACCGAAAGAATGGACCGCGGTCGGCCTCACTCTCGCATTGGCCATAGCGGTGACCGTACAGGCGACGCTCTCCGCGATCGTCCTGCGTGGCCCTCTCGGTAGTCTCGACACCGCTCTGGTTGTGAAGCGGGCTCTGTGGTTCCTGGCCGCGGCCATCGTCGCGGGGGGTGTGGGGTGGGGCATCCTGCAACTGCTGGGTGGCGTCGGGCCCGGCGGTTACCCCGTCACCAACCGACTGCATGCCATCATTTCGATGGTGATTGTCGGCCTCGCGATGGCCCTCGTGTACTTCGGGTTGCTGTGGCTGACCCGCAATCCCGAACTGCGAACATTCGGACAACCCTTCATCAACAAGCTTCGGCGCGGTAGATAGCCGCTGTCCCGGTCTCGGGAATAGCAAGTAGCGTGAACATGTTGTGCCGGATAGTAAACCTCTGAAGGAGACAGTAACTGTGCGCCAAGTCATCATCGTCGGATCCGGTCCCGCCGGATACACAGCAGCAATCTATGCCGCGCGCGCCAACCTGCACCCCTTGCTCATTGCGAGCTCGGTCGAGGCCGGCGGCGAGCTCATGAAGACCACGGAGGTCGAGAATTATCCCGGATTCGCCGACGGCATCCAGGGTCCGGAACTCATGATGGCCATGCAGGCACAGGCTGAGCGTTTCGGCACCGAAATCGTGCTCGATGATGTCACCAACCTTGAACTCGACGGTGAGGTCAAGCGCGTCACCCTCGGCAACGGGGACGTTCACGAAGCACTGACGGTGATTTTCGCGACCGGATCTGCCTACCGCAAGCTCGGCCTCGCCGATGAAGAGCGCCTGAGCGGCCACGGCGTCTCCTGGTGTGCCACCTGCGACGGCTTTTTCTTCCGCCAGAAGACGATCGCGGTGGTGGGTGGAGGCGACTCCGCCATGGAGGAAGCAACCTTCCTGACGCGATTCGCCGAGAAGGTGTACGTCGTGCACCGCAAAGACTCGCTGCGAGCATCCAAAGCCATGCAGGATCGCGCGTTCAACGACCCCAAGATCGAATTCCTCTGGAACAAAGAGGTCGCCCATATCTACGGTGACGACCTGGTGACCGGTATCGGTGTTGTCGATACGGTGGATGGCACGGAATCGACGATCGACCTGTCCGGTTTGTTCATCGCCATCGGTGCAGACCCGCGTACGCATCTGGTTCACGGCCAGCTCGACCTGAACGCAGATGGAACCATCGCGGTCGACGGACGTTCCTCGCGCACCAACATCGCCGGAGTGTTCGCTGCCGGCGACGTCATCGACCCGACGTATCGGCAGGCTGTCACGGCTGCAGGATCCGGTACCGTCGCAGCACTCGACGCGGAGCACTACCTCGCCGCTCTCCCAAAAGAACTACTGGCCTCGGCTGAATCACAGCCGGCCACCGTCTGAAACAGTTAGGAAACACACAATGTCAACAGCACAGGACGTCACGGACGCCACCTTCGCCGATGTGGTGCTCAACTCGAGCGACACCATCATGGTCGACTTCTGGGCAGAGTGGTGCGGCCCGTGTCGCGCCGTCTCCCCCATCCTCGACGCGATCGCCGCTGAGCACTCCGACAAGATCAAGATCGTCAAGCTCAACGTCGACGACAACCCGCAGATGGCGATGAAGTACCAGATCACGTCGATCCCGGCGATGAAGGTATTCCGCGGCGGCGAGGTCGTCAAGACCGTCATCGGCGCCAAGCCGAAGCCCGCCATCGAGGCAGACCTGGCCGAGTTCCTGGCCTAAGCAATCGCGCATGAGTGGCCCCGTCCCCGTTGTGGGTCGGGGCTTTTCTCATTGCCGCAGTTATCCTTGAGACTTCGCGACTGAAAAGGAACAGCGCATGACGGCAGCACAGCGCCCCGCAACGGGCAACAATCTTGACCAGTGGTACGGCCACTACGCCGATCGCACAGCCGGTCTTGCCGCCTCAGAAGTGCGCGCCCTGTTTGCCGTGGCATCCCGCCCCGAAGTTGTGTCACTTGCCGGCGGAATGCCCTTCGTCTCCGCGCTTCCAAAAGAGCTGATCAGCGCGTCAATTGAGCGGGTGATGGCCCACAAGGGCTCCGTCGCCCTGCAGTACGGTTCCGGCCAGGGGATGCCCGCCCTCCGTGAACAGATCCTCGAGGTCATGGCGCTCGAGGGCATCCGCGCCGGCGTCGACGACCTCGTGGTCACCACGGGTTCGCAGCACGCGCTCGAGCTCGTCACCAAACTCTTCATCAACCCGGGAGACGTGGTTCTCGCCGAGGCGCCGAGCTACGTCACGGCCATCACCGTCTTCAAGTCATTCCAGGCCGACATCAACCATGTTGCGATGGACGAATTCGGGCTGATCCCGGAGGCGCTGCGCGAGGCCATCACCCGCGTCACGGCCGCCGGGAAGACCATCAAATTCCTCTACACGGTGCCCACGTTCAGCAACCCGGCCGGCGTTACGCTGACCTGGGAGCGCCGGCTCGAAGTGCTCGAGATTTGCCGCACCAACGGCATCCTCGTTCTCGAAGACAACCCGTACGGCCTGCTCTACTTTGACGGCCAGCCGCCGCACGCCATGCGTTCGGTCGAAGAAGATGGCGTCGTCTACCTCGGCACGTTCTCGAAGACGCTCGCCCCAGGCTTCAGGGTCGGCTGGGCTCTGGCCCCTCACGCCATCCGCGAGAAACTCATCCTCGCGAACGAGGCTGCCGTGCTCTCACCCAGCTCCTTCACACAGCACGTCATCAGCGAGTATTTGGACTCCTCAGACTGGAAGGGCCAGATTGAGACGTTCCGCGGCGTCTACCGCGAACGCCGTGATGCGATGCTCTCGGCCCTCACCGACTATCTTCCGGATCTGACCTGGACAAACCCCACCGGCGGCTTCTACGTCTGGGTGACCCTGCCCGACAACATCGACGCCAAATCGATGCTGCCGAGGGCGGTGAAAGAGCTGGTCGCGTACACCCCGGGTACCGCGTTCTATGCAGACGGCAGTGGTCGCAACAAGCTGCGCCTGGCGTTCTGCTATCCGACCCCCGATTTCATCCGCGAAGGAATCCGCCGACTCTCGACGGTCATCAACGGGGAGCGTGAACTGCTGACGACGTTCTCCCAGACCGCTCCCCTGCCCGTGGTGCGCCCCGCCACATCGATGAGCAACCCGCCTGCGAACCTCAGCTGATGGCATCCACCAGAGTCCTCGTCCTTGCCGGGGGAATCTCCCACGAACGGGACGTCTCGCTGCGCTCGGGCCGCAGAGTAGCCGACAGCCTCTCGTCGCACGGCCTTCACGTCGAATTGCGCGATCCGGATGCCACCTTGCTGTCGTATCTGCGGCAGAACCGTCCTGACGTGGTCTGGCCGGCTCTCCACGGCGCGAGCGGTGAGGATGGCGCCCTGCGCGGCCTCCTCGACTTCATGGGCGTGCCTTACGTTGGTTCCAGGGCGGATGCTTCGCGTCTCGCCTGGGACAAACCGACCGCGAAAACGATCGTGAGCCGCGTGGGGGTCTCCACGCCCGCCTCCATTGCGCTGCCTCGCGACGCGTTCCGTGAACTGGGCGCCAACAGCATCCTTGACGAAATTTCGGACGAGTTCTCCGGGCCCCTCGTCGTCAAACCCGCTCAGGGCGGTTCCTCACAGGGTGTCACCATTGTGGATGATCGCTCGCTGCTCCCCCGAGCCATGGTCGACGCGTACACCTACCGGGATGTAGCGCTCATCGAACAGAAGATCACGGGCACCGAGATCGCGATCGGCATCATCGACAACGGCGATGGCCCTGTCGCCCTGCCCGCCGTCGAGATCGAGCCGCTATCCGGTGTGTACAGCTTCGAGGCCCGCTATAACGCGGGAGAGACCCGTTTCTACGTGCCGGCACGCATCGAGGACGACGTGGCGGCTCGTGCTGCCGACGCGGCGCTGGCGGCTCACACAGCGCTCGGCCTGCGGCACCTATCGCGAATCGACATCATCATCGACGGTGCCGGAACCCCCTGGTTCCTCGAAGCCAACGTGATGCCAGGGCTCACCGAAACCTCGGTGCTTCCACAGGCTCTCGAAGCTGCCGGGCACGATCTTGGCTGGGTCTACGCAGCTCTCGCCGAGGCAGCCATCGCAGAATCTGCCTCCTGACCAGCACTTATCTGCGAACTTAGCGCGTGAAGCCTGGCTCCCCGAGCTCACCGAGAATGCGGTTCAGGTCTCCTACGGTCGCGAAATCGATCACGATCTGGCCCTTGCTCGCGCCGAGATTTACTTTCACGCGGGTGTTCAATCGGTCTCCGAGTCGTTCCGCGATCTCGTCGAGCTGACCCTGGCGCTTGCCGGCAGATGGCTTCGATTTGTTGGCCTTTGGCGACAGCTGACCCGCTGCCGCTTCTGCTGCACGCACCGAGAGGTCTTCGTTGACGATCTTGTCCGCAAGGCGTTCCATCGACGCATCATCGCCAGCGGCAAGGATCGCACGCGCATGTCCGGCACTGAGTACGCCCGAGGCAACCCTGTTCTGCACCGCGGTAGGCAGGCGCAGCAACCTCAAGGTGTTCGTGATCTGGGGACGGGACCGGCCAATCCGACCCGCGAGCTCCTCCTGCGTGATTCCAAAGTCGGCGAGCAGTTGCTGGTAGGCGGAAGCCTCTTCCAGCGCGTTCAGGTTTGCCCGGTGGAGGTTCTCGAGCAGCGCATCCCGAAGCATGTCTTCGTCGGCAGTGCTCTTGATGACCGCGGGGATTGTCGCAAGGCCTAGCTGCTTGGATGCCCGCAGCCGGCGCTCGCCCATGACGAGCTCGTATTGCGGCTCTCCCGCGGCCGCTCCCACGCGGGGACGCACCACGATCGGCTGCAGAACACCGATTTCACCGATGGAGATGACCAGTTCGCTGAGTTCCTCTTCGCGGAACTCGGTTCTAGGCTGCTTCGCGTTCGGAGCTATGTCGTCGGTCGAGAGATTCGCGAGCTTTGCGCCCGGTACGGCCAGCAGACCCTGTGGGCCGGCACTCCCAGCGGGAAAGAAGACGTCGACAGGACGCTGCGATGATTCGTCATTCGCGGGAATCAACGATCCGATTCCACGGCCGAGACCCGTCCGTTTAGGCGCGGCCATTACTGGGGAGCCCCGCGGTGAGCAATTTCGCCTGCCGCTTCGAGGTAGGAAAGTGATCCTGGGGAGTTTGGGTCGTAGCTGATCACGGTTTGTCCATAGCTTGGTGCCTCTGAAATTCGAACGGAACGGGGAATAAGGGTGTGAAGCACCTGGTCGGGGAAGTGATCACGCACATCCTTCACAACCTGGTTGGCGAGGTTGGTGCGGGAATCGTACATCGTCAGCAGGATCGTGGATACAGCCAGATCGGGATTCAGATGGCGCTCGATGAGCTGAATGTTGCTGAGGAGCTGACTCAGGCCCTCGAGCGCGTAGTACTCACACTGGATCGGGATCAGAACTTCCTTGGCTGCAACGAAAGCGTTGATGGTAAGTAGCCCGAGCGACGGGGGACAGTCGATGAATACGTAATGGAAATCGTCTTCCGTGCTGTCGAGGAAGGCGTCAAGGGCTGTGCGCAGTCGTTGTTCGCGAGCAACCAGCGAAACCAGCTCGATCTCTGCTCCGGCCAGGTGGATCGTGGCGGGCAAACAGTACAGCGCCTCGAATTCTGAGCTCTTCTGCACCACATCACTCATGGGAACGTCGTTAATGATGACGTCGTAGACACTCACCGTGTCCGCCCTGTGCTCAACCCCAAGGGCCGTCGAGGCGTTTCCCTGCGGATCCAGGTCGATGACCAGAACCCGGGCGCCCTCTCGAGCCAATGCTGCAGCAAGGTTCACCGTAGTGGTGGTCTTTCCGACACCCCCCTTTTGGTTCGCCACGGTAAAAACACGCGGTTCGGATGGCAAGGGAAGAGTCTGTGCAGCAATCGCGCGACGGCGGCGCGTATTCTCGGCGATCTCTCGTGCGAGTGGCGTCGTTTCATCGAAGCTCCTCGTCGAATTGGCGAGATTACCTTCGGGATGTTTCACGTGAAACCTTCTGCTGGCTTGAGCCTGTCTGGCCCGCGTGGTCGATCGTGGTCACACCACTGTAGCCCGGAATACCCGGGTCAACTCAGGCGTCAGGCCCTCGCCGAGAACGAGTACCTCGGCACCGGTGATGTGATGCTTACGAATGATGTGCTTTGCCGCGATGACCTCGTCGTCGATGCGGGAACCCTTCATGAAAACCATCTCGCCCCCATGACGCAAGAGCTTCACGGTGGCGGGGATCAGCTTCGACAGCGCGGTGACAGCGCGCGCCGTGACCTGATCGAGCGGGACATCGAGTTTTGCCTCTTCGGCACGCGCCCGCACGACGGTGACGTTAGTCAGGCCGAGGTCTGAAGCTTCCTGTTGGAGCCAATCCACCCGCCGTTCCATCGGCTCGATGAGCACGAGGTGACAGTCTGGGCGGGCAACAGCCAGAACCAGGCCCGGTAGGCCGGCGCCACTTCCCACATCACCGACGAGACCGGGTCGCAGCAACGGTGCAACCAGTGCGCAGTTGACGATATGCCTGGTCCACAGTCTGGGGAGCTCCAGCGGGCCGATAAGCCCGAGCTCTTCACCGCGCCGAGCCAGATCGTCCGTATAGCGGCGGGCAAGGTCTATACGCTCACCGAACATCGCCGCCGCGTAGCCGGGCTCATCCTCGACATGGTCGAGGTAACTCCCTGCGGGGGGAGCGGTGTTTGCCGCAGATTCAATCGGGACGTCATTCATCCGACTGTCCCCTTCCTGGGATTTTCAGTGCCCGTTCACGCAATGTTTCACGTGAAACTATGACCGTGTGATCACCGTGTGACGGTCGCGGCCTTCACCCTCGGACTGCGAGGTGAAGCCACGTTCGGCAACGACATCGTGGATCAGTTTGCGCTCGTACGATGACATTGGTGGCAGTGAGGCGGACTCAGCGCCAGCTTCGATGCGTTCGACCGCCTTGTCGACCAGGAGTGCGAGTTCGGCTTCGCGCGTCTCGCGAGATCCCCCAATATCGAGGATGAGACGCGAAAAAGCGCCGGTTTTCGTCTGGACCGCAATGCGTGTGAGTTCCTGCAGCGCGGTAACGGTATCGGGGCGGGAAAGCAGGCGAAGGTTACCCTGCTCGCTCGAGGTCACCGAGAGGTAGGCGCGGCCTCCGCGGGCATCGATCTCGATGTCACCGTCCAGGTCGGTGATGTCGAGCAGTTCCTCGATGTAGTCAGCGGCGATATCGCCCTCTTCTTCGAGCTGTCCGGGAGCGGCCACCGTGTCAACGCTGGGGGATTCAATCCCGTCCGGTGTTGCTGTGTCACTGTCCGAAGAAAGGTGCTCAGACTCATTGATCTCGGTGACATCACTCATCGCTTGTTGCTTCCGCTCTTTTTCTTGGCACGATTCTTTCCAACAGGCTGTTGCCGTTGTACGTTCTTGACTTCTTCGACCTGCTTCGGGCCGACTTCATCCTCGATGATGACGATTCCCTTGCGCTGCTGGCGCTTGGCAAGTCTGGCCTCCCGTGCGAGAGCGGCTTCGCTACCGGGGGTCGGCATGTTCCGGATGACGAGGAACTGCTGTCCCATCGTCCAGAAGTTGGAGACGAGCCAGTAGAACATGACTCCGAGGGGGAAGGTGAAGCCCGAGAAGGCGAAGACCAGGGGGAGCAGGTACAGCAGGATGCGCTGCTGCTTGTACATCGGGCTGGCCTTCATTTCGGCCGACTGGTTCTTCGACATGATCTGCAGCTGGGTGATGAACTGCGACCCAGTCATGAGGATCACCATGATGACCGCGATGATGATGACCGCGACATTTCCTTCAGCGGTGCTGATCGCGAGGTGAAGTGGTGCAATCCCGAACAGGGAGGACGTGCCGAATGACTCAGATAGCTCCGGAGTGAGCAGGCCCACGGCAGGATTGCGCGATCCGTCGGGGTTTACGTGCTGAGCGTTATTCAATACCGAGAACAGACCGAAGAAGATCGGCATCTGCAGCAACAGCGGCAGGCAGGAGCTCAGCGGGTTGGTTCCCGTCTTTTTGTACATCGCCATTGTCTCTCGCGACATTGCTTCGCGAGAGAATTGGTCTTTCTTTCCCTTGTACTTGTCCTGAATCTTCTTGATCTGAGGCGCAACTTCAAGCATCCGGCGCTGGCTCTTGATTTGCTTCACAAAGATCGGGATCAACGCGGCACGAACAACGAGCACCAGTCCTACGATCGACAGCACCCAGGTGAGACCGGCGTCTCCATCCAGTCCCGCGCCCTCGAGCACGGTGTGGAAGAGAACGAGAATTGCCTCGATAACCCATTTAATGGGCCAAAGTATGGTGTTGATAATGTCAGGCATGCTGTAGTTCAGCCCTTTCCATGGCTAGAAGCAAACGTTTTCGACGGGATCGAGTGCTCGATCGGAACAACGAACCCGAATCGATTGATAGCCACGTGCTCATGATCATGAGCCGGGATGTCGTCTATTCCACCCTCTGCCCACGGGTGGCAGCGGGCAAGACGCTTCGTTCCGAACCAGACACCACGAAAAACTCCGTGGTGCTGGATCGCCTGCAACGCGTAGTGCGAGCAGGAGGGGTAATACCGACACACATCGCCATAGAGCGGCGAGATGACAGCACGGTAGACCTTCAGAATGGCCACACACGCGTTGCGCGGAGCAAGAAACAGGAACGACACTGTGCGGTTCATCGCGTAGTCACACCCCTGTGGATAGTTTTGGTGATCTCTGCCTGAAGAGTATCCCAGTCAACCTCGGGGGAGCCTGGCAAGGCCCTGATCACGATGTCTTTGCCAGTCCCGATTTCGGTCAACAATTCTCGACCGACCGCTCGCAAACGACGACGAACGCGATTTCTCGTCACAGCGTTGCCCACCGCCTTGGTCACGATGAAGCCGAACCGGGTCGGATTCGTGCTGTGGTGGTCAACAATGTGCACAATTGCGCTGGTCGAACCCAGGCGACGCCCGCGACGTACTGCCGATCGAAAATCGGCCGGCAGCACCACGCGATTCTCCCGGGCAAGCACCGTGTTAGGCGAACAGCCGCTTTACGCGGAAAGTTCGGTACGGCCCTTGCGACGACGAGCTCCCAGGATGGCGCGGCCGGCACGGGTACGCATGCGCAAACGGAAGCCGTGCACCTTGGCGCGACGACGGTTGTTCGGCTGGAAAGTTCTCTTGCTCATAGTGATATCTCCAAAGCCCAGCTCTGAAGGCCGGAAAGATGTAGGCAGCCTCCACTGGTAACAGCGAGAGGCTGGAAGTCAACTGATTAAAAGTACGGTGTTAATCAGTGCTGGTCAAACTTTACAGGGGCAATCCTGCATTATCCACATGTGAGTAACTTGGGTTGGTAACGACATGCTGTGGACAACTAAGGTGAAAGCCAGCCTAAAACACGGGAACTTTACGGTACAAAAGGCCCAACAAAGACGACCAGGGCGGTGGATAACCCTGTGAGTAGATTACAAAAGAGGATGTGGCATTGATGTCGGAATCAGCGGACCCGACCCGGGAGATCTGGCGGTCGGTCTTATCGCGCCTCACATCAGACGACCGCATCACACCTCAGCTCTTTGGGTTCATCAACCTGATCGAACCCAAAGGTGTCATGGCGGGCACCCTCTATCTCGAGGTCCCGAACGAACTTACGCGCAGCATGCTCGAGCAGCGCATCCGGCTTCCGCTTCTGAATGCGATCGCTGGTCTCAGTGACGACGAAGAAGTGTCCAATTTCGCCATCGTCGTCAATCCCGACATCCAACAGGACATTCTGGAGCAGTCTGCCGACCCGGCTGAGCAGCTCTACATCGAGCCCACCACCGTCGCTCCGGTCGACCAGCCCCGCCGATCTGATTCCCGGTTGAACTCCAAGTACAGCTTCGACAATTTTGTCATCGGCGGTTCAAACCGATTCGCTCATGCTGCCGCGGTCGCCGTTGCTGAGGCGCCGGCGAAGGCATACAACCCACTCTTTATCTATGGCGAATCCGGCCTCGGTAAAACCCACCTTCTGCACGCCATCGGCCACTATGCCGAGAGCCTCTATCCGGGCATCCGCGTGCGCTACGTCAGTTCAGAAGAATTCACCAACGACTTCATCAACTCGATCGCCAACAACAGGGCGTCTGTCTTTCAATCCAGATACCGCGAGATCGATATCCTCCTGATCGATGACATCCAGTTCCTTCAGGGCAAGGATTCCACCCAGGAAGCGTTCTTCCACACCTTCAACACACTGCACGATCACAACAAGCAGCTGGTCATTACGAGCGACCTGCCCCCCAAACACCTCACGGGATTCGAAGACAGGATGCGCTCGCGCTTCGAGTGGGGCCTCATCACCGACGTCCAGGCTCCCGATCTCGAGACGCGCATCGCCATTCTTCGTAAGAAGGCCCAGAGCGAGAAGCTCCAGATCGGCAACGACATCCTCGAATACATGGCGACAAAGGTCTCGTCAAACATTCGCGAACTCGAGGGAACGCTGATCCGCGTCACCGCTTTCGCAAGCCTCAACAAACAATCCGTCGATCTGGCGCTTGTTCAGACAGTGCTGAAAGACCTGATCACACTCGACGAAGACAACGTCATTGCACCGGTCGACATCATTAACCACACTGCCGAGTACTTCAAACTGACCGTCGATGACCTGTATGGCTCATCCCGATCACAGGCGGTCGCCACCGCTCGTCAAATCGCTATGTATCTCTGCAGGGAGATGACCAACCTGTCTCTTCCGAAAATCGGCCAGCTCTTCGGCAATCGCGACCACACCACCGTGATGTACGCAAACAAGAAAATCACGGAGCTAATGAAGGAGCGTCGGTCGATTTACAACCAGGTCACCGAGCTCACCAGTCGCATCAAGCAGAATCATCGCTTCAAATCGTAGGTTTCCACACCGTGTGAAAGACCTGTGGATAACTACCTCGACTCGCCGCCCACCCTGTTGATACAAATTTTGATCCTGTGGAATGCGAGTCCAACTCAGATCACCAGGGCGAGGCAGTTCCATAGTTAAACCCGGCGCAAGTGCACAACTCACACCGTTGTAGTTTCCGCTGAATGATTGAAGATGACAAGGTTATGCACAGTCTCCACAGCGGTTAAGAATGTTGTTCTTAAAGAAGAAGATTTTGCTAGAGAGTCAACCTATGGTCCGAGCAAGGACCGCCTGTGCCAGTATTAACCGGCCAGCCCACAGAACGCGTAAGGAGTGAACTAGGTGAAGTTCCAGGTCAATCGCGACGTATTCAGTGAGGCTGTGTCATTTGCCGTCAAGCTGCTGCCGCAACGCACAACGTTGCCGATCCTCAGTGGTGTTCTCATCGAGACGACAGAAGACGGCCTCGTGTTGTCGTCATTCGACTACGAGGTATCGGCCAGAACCGAGATCAGCGCCACGGTCGAAGAACCAGGCAGAGTGCTCGTTTCCGGGCGACTTCTCGCGGATATTGCCAGCAGACTCCCCAACGTCCCCGTCACATTTTCTACTGATGAAGGCCGGATCACCGTGGCATGCGGAGCTGGCCACTTCACACTGCTCAGCATGCCCGTTGAGGAATATCCAACTCTTCCTCAGGTTTCCGACAAGGCGGGAGTGCTGCGAGCTGAAGATTTCGCCGCCGCCATCGCGCAGGTAGCGATCGCCGCGTCCCGCGACGACGTCACGCCGGTGATCACGGGCGTCCAACTCGAGGTTTCTGAAAACAGCCTCTCCCTCGTAGCGACCGATCGCTATCGGGTCGCCGTCAGGCAGATCGACTGGGACGCCGGCAATTCGGGCGTTGAGGTCGCTACAGCGCTCGTTCCGGCCCGAACCCTTGTGGAAATAGGAAAGACCTTCGGCCACAGTGGCAATATATCGGTGGCGATCACGAGCTCCGACGATCGCGAGCTGATCGCCTTCCAGGCCGACAAAAAGACCGTCACCTCGCTCCTAATCAAGGGAAACTTCCCACCCGTGCGTCGGCTTTTCCCCGACACTGTGGATAACTACGCGGTCATCAACACGGCGGAACTTATTGAAGCGGTTCGCCGCGTGTCGCTCGTTCTTGAACGGGAGGCCGCGCTCCGCTTCACCTTCTCCATCGAGGGGGTCACCCTGGAGGCCATCGGTTCGGAACAGGCACAGGCGTCAGAGTCGATCGATGCATTCCTCACCGGCGTCGACACTGTGGTTTCGCTCAAGCCTCAGTTTCTGCTGGATGGGCTGAGCTCGGTGCATTCGGAATTTGTCAGAATCTCATTCACGAAGACTGACAACCCGAACAAACCGGGACCGGTGCTCATCACCAGTCAGTCATCGAAGGACCAACCAGGGGCAGACAACTACAAGTACCTGTTGCAACCGAATCTGCTGCTGCGCTAAATCACAACTCCTAAGGAGTTCACGATGCACCTTGGCATCATTGGCCTGGGAAAAATGGGCAAGAACATGCGCGATCGCCTGCGCGCACAGGGCCTTGAGGTAACCGGGTACGACCCGAACCCCGAGGTCACCGACGTGCAGAGCCTCGCAGAGCTTGCCGCAGCGCTTCCCGAACCCAGAATCGTATGGATCATGGTGCCGTCCGGGAAGATCACCGACGAGGTGATCCATGATGTTGCCGGTGTGCTCAGCCCCGGAGATCTCGTAATTGATGGCGGAAATTCCCGTTACACCGACGATGCGATCCACGCCGAGTTTCTTTCCGCCAGCGACATCCACTTCCTCGACGTCGGGGTGTCGGGCGGGATCTGGGGGCGCGAGAACGGATATGGGCTCATGGCCGGCGGCGACGAAGCCGATATCGATGCGGCCATGCCGATATTCGATGCACTCCGCCCCGAAGGTCCCAGGGACGAGGGATTTGTTCACGTGGGCCCGGTGGGTGCTGGCCACTACGCAAAAATGGTACACAACGGGATTGAGTATGCGCTCATGCAGGCATGGGCCGAGGGCTACGAGCTGCTCGATAATCGCAAAGACCTCGTCACGAACGTGACCGGGACATTCAAGGCGTGGCAGCGTGGCACTGTCGTCCGATCCTGGCTACTCGAATTGCTCGTGAAGGCGCTCGAAGAAGATCCGGAATTCACAGACATCAGCGGCTATGTCGAGGATTCCGGCGAGGGTCGCTGGACAGTTCACGAAGCACTTGATCGTGCCGTTCCCGTGCCCACGATCAGCGCCGCGATTTTCGCCCGATTCGTGTCGCGCCAGGACGATTCACCGTCAATGAAGGCGGTCGCTGCGCTTCGCAACCAGTTTGGTGGCCACGCCGTTCGTAAGAGTTGATTGACCTGTCCACGTGATCGTCACTCAGCTCTCCCTTACCGATTTCCGGAACTACGAAAATCTTGACGTCGAACTACAACGCGGCGCGAACCTCTTTGTCGGCAGCAATGGCCAGGGGAAAACCAATCTGGTGGAATCGCTGGGGTATCTCAGCACCCTAGGGTCCCACCGGGTGTCTACCGATCACGCGATGATCCGCCAGGGCCAGGATTCCGCGATCGTTCGC
Organism: Salinibacterium sp. G-O1; assembly: GCF_030063305.1. Lineage (GTDB taxonomy): Bacteria > Actinomycetota > Actinomycetes > Actinomycetales > Microbacteriaceae > Rhodoglobus. The sequence goes on along the minus strand of NZ_JASISV010000001.1, from coordinate 89,858 downwards.
GCCCGACTCGTTCATGGTGAACGCGAAATTTTGGCCGAGGTGCAGCTCAACCGAACGGGCGCTAACCGGGCACAAATCAACCGCTCAGCGATAAAGACTCGTGAGCTTCCGCGGTATTTCTCGAGCGTGTTGTTTGCACCAGAAGACCTCGCCCTCGTGCGCGGGGAACCATCGGGGCGGCGGCGTTTCATGGATGAGTTGCTCATTCTGCGATCGCCGCGCATGAGTGCCGTGATCGCGGACTACGAAAGAGTGCTGAGGCAACGAAATACCCTGCTCAAGTCGGCGCGCAATGCGCGCGGTGATTTGTCGACTCTCGATATCTGGGACGAGCGCCTGGTCGCCTTCGGGTCCGAAATCATCACCGCAAGAAGTTCGTTGCTCGACGAGCTGAGCCCCGAAGTCACGGAGGCATATTCGACAATCGCAGGCGCAGACCACTCAGCCAGGTTGTCGAGCTACCTCAGTATCTTCGCGAGCACACCTGATGACGAGAAAATGGATGCAACAGCCACCCGTTCCGGCACGCTTGACAGCTTCATGGTGGCCGAGGGCTTCCGCGCAAGTCTCGGGCGCCTCCGGCGCTCAGAGGTGGACCGTGGAATTACCCTCGCCGGTCCTCACCGCGATGATGTGGTGTTCGAGCTCAACGGCATGCCGGCCCGCGGGTACGCCAGTCATGGCGAATCGTGGTCGTTTGCCCTCTCGCTGAAGCTGGCCTCGGCCGCCGTGCTCCGCCGCGAATCGTCATCCGGCGACCCCGTGCTGATTCTTGACGATGTATTCGCTGAACTCGATGAATCGCGACGAGTGAGACTGGCTGACGCCGTCGGCGATTTTGAGCAGGTGCTGATCACGGCGGCAGTCTTCGACGATGTGCCCACACAATTGGTCGGCACGGTCGTGCGGATACGATCGGGGCAGGTGATTGAAAATGACGAGTGACGACGACGATGAGGATCTCGCGACGGAGGCCGGTCGTGACGAGCACGTCGCCGTGTACCTCAGGTTCCGGAAAGTCTTTGGCGACGCGAGTACGAGGTCGGCGACGGCTCGCAAGCGCAAAAAGAACAAGAAAGAGGGAGCCAGCGTTCCCTTCGCCGATGGCAGAGATCCCCACGGTCTCGGAGATGTCATCGACAGTCTTGCCTCGCGAATGGGCTGGACATCACCCTTGGCGCGGTCTGGCCTGCTCAACTCGTGGCCAGAGATCGTGGGTTTCGAAACGGCGGAACACTCGACTCCCGAAGGAATCGAGGAGGGAATGCTCACCATTTCCTGTGACTCGACGGCGTGGGCGACCCAACTGCGGCTCATGCGTTCACAGATCACCACAACAATCGCCCAGCGGTTCCCGGATGCCGGCATCGAGTCTGTGCGGTTTGTAGGACCCAACGCCCCCTCGTGGAAACGGGGGCCCAGATCAATTCCAGGCCGTGGTCCACGCGACACGTACGGGTAACTAGTCAAATCTGGTCACCCCGCACTTCAAAACTCGTGAGAGGGCGGAATTGCGCCATCGGTGATGCGCAATTTGGTAGACTTGCCGAGGTCGTCGGGTGCCCCTCCCCTTAGGGAGATTTCTGCCCCGAATGGCGAGTACCGAATCGGCAGGAGCCTCATTCCATATGACAGACAGCGCGCGCGGCGATAGCGAAAACAAAGCCCTCCCCGACACCCCTGATGACTCGAGTGCTCACGCAGCTATCTCCAACGGACACGTTGCCGCTGACAGTTACGGTGCTGACCAGATTCAGATTCTCGAGGGACTCGAGGCGGTTCGCAAGCGACCGGGCATGTACATCGGATCGACAGGTCCCCGCGGTCTTCACCACCTGGTTTACGAAGTTGTCGACAACTCTGTAGACGAAGCCCTCGCTGGATACTGCGACACCATTGACGTCTGGATTCGAGCGGACGGCTCGGTCAGGGTTCGCGATAACGGCCGTGGCATTCCGGTCGATATCAACCAGCAGGAACAAAAATCAACCGTCGAGGTCGTCATGACGATCCTGCACGCCGGTGGAAAGTTCGGCGGTGGCGGCTATGCGGTGTCCGGTGGACTTCATGGCGTCGGAATTTCGGTCGTCAACGCCCTGTCGAGCGAGGTAGACACCGAGGTTCGCCGTCAGGGCGCTGTGTGGCGCATGAGCTTCAACAATGGTGTGCCCACCGGTCCGCTGCAAAAGGGCGAGTCGTCGACCGAAACCGGTACCCAGCAAACATTCTGGCCGAGCAAAGAAACGTTCGAGACCGTCGAGTTCGACTACGAAACCCTGCGGGCCCGATTCCAGCAAATGGCCTTCCTCAACAAGGGCCTGCGCATCACGATCACGGATGAGCGGGGTGAGGAGGAAGTCTCCGAGAGCTACATGTATGAGCGTGGCCTCGTCGACTACGTCGAGTACCTCAACAAGACCAAGAAGAACGATCTCATCCACCCCGATGTGATTGCGTTCGAATCTGAGGACTCCGACAAGAAGATCTCGCTCGAAGTCGCCATGCAGTGGACTACCGGTTACACCGAGAGCGTCCATACCTACGCAAACACGATCAACACCCACGAGGGCGGCACCCACGAAGAGGGCTTCCGGGCCGCCCTGACCACTCTCGTCAACAAGTACGCGCGCGAGAAGAACATCATCAAGGAGAAAGACGAGAACCTTTCCGGTGACGATGTTCGTGAGGGCCTCACGGCCGTCATCTCGGTGAAGCTCGCCGAACCACAGTTCGAGGGCCAGACCAAGACGAAGCTCGGCAACACCGAGGCGAAGGCATTCGTGCAGCGTCTCGCCGGCCAGCAACTCGGCGACTGGTTCGACCGCAACCCCACCCAGGCTCGCGACGTGATTCGCAAGGCAATCCAGGCATCCCAGGCACGCATCGCCGCGCGTAAGGCGCGCGAGCAGACTCGCCGCAAGGGGCTCCTCGAATCCAGTGGCATGCCCGGCAAGCTTCGCGACTGCTCGAGCAAAGACCCCAGTCTCTCTGAGATTTTCATGGTCGAGGGTGACTCGGCAGGCGGATCGGCCGTTCAGGGCCGAAACCCCGAGTTCCAGGCGATTCTCCCGCTGCGCGGCAAGATCCTGAATGTCGAGAAGGCACGACTGGATCGCGCTCTCGGTAACGCCGAAGTGCAGGCGATGATCACCGCGTTCGGTGCCGGGGTCGGCGAGGACTTCGACCCCACCAAGGCCAGGTACCACAAGATCGTGCTGATGGCCGATGCCGACGTCGACGGACAACACATCACCACCCTGCTGCTGACCCTGCTGTTCCGCTACATGCGGCCACTCATCGACCTCGGGTACGTGTACCTCGCGCAGCCGCCGCTCTACAGGTTGAAGTGGAGCAACGCGCAGCACGAGTACGTCTACAGCGACCGGGAGCGTGACGCGCTCACCGAGCTGGGGCTCGCCTCGGGCAAGCGCATGCCGAAAGACAACGGCATCCAGCGCTACAAGGGTCTTGGCGAGATGGACTACAAGGAACTGTGGGAAACCACCATGGACCCGGCGACCCGCACATTGCTGCAGGTGACACTGGATGACGCTGCCGCTGCCGACGAGATCTTCTCGACCCTCATGGGCGAAGACGTCGAATCGCGGCGCAACTTCATCCAGCGCAACGCCAAAGACGTCCGCTTCCTCGATATCTGATTTCGATAATTTTTAGGGCACACCATGGCTGACGTAACAGGACCACAGGAACCGACCTTCACCGACAAGGTGGTCGACACCGCGCACGACAAAATCACGCAGGTCGACCTGCAGCTCGAGATGCAGCGGTCGTACCTCGACTACGCGATGAGCGTCATCGTGGGTCGCGCGCTGCCGGAGGTCCGAGACGGCCTGAAGCCCGTGCACCGCCGCGTGATCTACGCGATGTACGACGGCGGATACCGACCAGACAAGGGTTTCTCGAAGTGCACCCGCGTCATCGGCGACGTGATGGGCCAGTTCCATCCGCACGGTGACTCATCCGTCTACGACGCCCTCGTGCGACTGGTTCAGCCGTGGAGCCTCAGGTACCCGCTGGCGCTGGGACAGGGCAACTTCGGTTCCCCCGGAAACGATGGGGCCGCCGCTCATCGTTACACGGAGACCAAGATGGCTCCCCTGGCCATGGAGATGGTCCGTGACATCGAAGAAGACACGGTCGACTTCCAGGACAACTACGACGGTCGCACCCAGGAGCCAACGGTTCTGCCGAGCCGGTTCCCGAACCTGCTGGTCAACGGGTCGGTGGGTATCGCGGTCGGCATGGCCACCAACATCCCTCCGCACAACCTGCGCGAGGTGGGCGAGGGCGCACTCTGGCACCTCGCCAACCCCGACGCCAGTAAAGAGGAGCTGATCGAGGCGCTGATCCAGCGCGTGAAAGGCCCTGATTTCCCCACGGGAGCCCAGATCCTCGGAATCAAGGGCATTCAGGATGCGTACCGCACCGGCCGTGGTTCCATCACGATGCGCGCGGTCGTCAACGTCGAAGAACTGCAGGGTCGCACGTGCCTGGTTGTTACCGAGCTGCCGTACCAGGTCAACCCTGACAACCTCGCCCTGAAGATCGCCGACCTGGTCAAGGATGGCAAGCTCGCCGGAATCGCCGACATCAGGGACGAGACCTCGGGCCGCACCGGCCAGCGACTCGTCATCGTGCTCAAGCGCGATGCGGTTGCCAAGGTCGTGCTCAACAACCTCTACAAGCACACGCAGCTTCAGGAGAACTTCGGCGCGAACATGCTCGCGATCGTCGACGGAATCCCACGGACTCTGTCTATCGACGGGTTTATTACGGCGTGGGCAGCCCACCAGATCGAGGTCATCGTCCGGCGCACGGCATATCGCCTGCGCAAGGCCGAGGAACGTGCCCACATCCTGCGGGGATACGTCAAGGCGCTCGACGCGCTGGACGAGGTCATCGCCCTCATCCGTCGATCGCCCACTGTCGAAGAGGCCCGCGACGGTCTGATCGCGCTTCTCACGGTCGACGAGCTTCAGGCCCGGGCCATCCTCGATCTTCAGCTTCGTCGCCTCGCGGCTCTCGAACGACAGAAGATCATGGAAGATCTGGCCGCGATCGAACTCGAAATCGCAGAGTTCAAGGTCATCCTGGCCAGCCCGGATCTGCAGCGGAATATCGTCAGCGAAGAGCTCACCGACCTCATCGCGAAGTATGGCGACGACCGCCGCACCGAGATCATGTTCGGCTTCGACGGTGACATGAGCGTCGAAGACCTCATCCCCGAGGAAGAGATGGTCGTCACCGTCACGCGGGGCGGCTACATCAAGCGCACTCGCAGCGACAACTATCGCAGCCAGCACCGCGGCGGACGCGGAGTCAAGGGCGCACAGCTCAGGGCTGACGACGTGGTCGACCACTTCTTCGTGACCACAACGCACCATTGGCTGTTGTTCTTCACCAACACCGGTCGCGTGTACCGGGCGAAGACCTACGAACTTCAGGAGGCCGGGCGAGACGCCAAGGGCCAGCATGTCGCCAATCTTCTGGCGATGCAGCCCGGGGAAGAGATCGCGCAAATCCTCGACATCCGCGACTACGCGGCGGCCGAGTACCTCGTTCTCGCCACGCGTGGCGGCCTTGTCAAGAAGACCGGCCTCACCGAGTACGACACCAATCGCACCGGCGGCATCATCGCGATCAACCTTCGCGAAGGCGACGAAGTGGTCTCGGCGATGCTCGTCGAGGAGGATGTTGACGTTCTCCTGGTCTCGCGTAAGGGAATGTCAATCCGGTTCACCGCGACCGACGCCGCCATGCGCCCCATGGGTCGTTCCACCTCTGGTGTCATCGGAATGCACTTCCGAAACGAAGACCAGTTGCTCTCGGCCAGCGTCGTCAGTGACAGCGGATATGTCTTCGTGGTGACCGAGGGCGGATACGCCAAGCGCACCTCGGTAGACCAGTACCGGGTGCAGAACAGAGGCGGACTGGGTATCAAAGTCGCGAAACTCGCGGAGGCCAGAGGCGACCTCGCCGGTGCCCTCATCGTCGGAGACGAAGACGAAGTTCTTGTGGTTCTTGCCAGTGGCAAGGTGGTACGCTCATCTGTCGCTGAGGTTCCGGCCAAGGGTCGTGACACCATGGGAGTCGTCTTTGCTCGTTTTGCGGACGACGACCGGATCATCGCGATTGCTCGCAACAGTGAACGAAATCTAGAAAACCAGGAACCCGACGAGCCCGTCGAAACCGATCAGGGCGCGGCGGAATCCTCTGGGAAGGACGCGTCGATAGATGAGTAGTGTCGCCGAGAAGCTGCAGCGAAAGTCGCAGCGACAGGTAGCCACCAAGCAGGTTCGCCTCAAGCTGGTGTACATCGACTTCTGGTCTGCAGTGAAGTTCTCCTTCCTGATCGCGGTATCGCTGGGGATCATCCTGGTCGTCGCCGTGACGCTGGTCTGGATCGTGCTGAACTCCACGGGAATCTTCGGAGACCTCGATTCGATCCTGAAGGACATCCTGGGCGACCCGACCTTCAGTGTGACGACGAACTTCTCGCTCGCGCAGGTCTCGTTGTTCGCCGTGGTCATCGCAATTCTCAACGTCGTGGTCGGAACCGCGCTCGGTGCAATCGCCAGCATGCTGTACAACTTCAGCGTCAGAATCACCGGTGGCCTGCTCGTGGGCTTCACCAACAACTGACCGATTACGAGAAACCGGCTGGATAAGATAGGTTCTTATCTGGTCTGGGGGATATAGCTCAGGCGGTTAGAGCGCTTCGCTGATAACGAAGAGGTCCGAGGTTCAAGTCCTCGTATCCCCACTAAAAATTTCATAAGGGCAGTCTCCACAAGGGACCACCCGACCTGAGTGTCACAGCTCCCCAGGGATCAGTGATGCACGGGGCCTTAGCTCAATTGGTAGAGCGCCTGCTTTGCAAGCAGGAGGTCAGGGGTTCGATTCCCCTAGGCTCCACGATTCAATACAGCGCCGCCAGCAATGGCGGCGCTTTTGCGTTGCCCTAAACTCCTGACATGGATATCCGGGTTGCCGCGTACGGCGTCATAATCGTCGATGGGTCAATCCTCCTCACTCACTGGCACGAGGGCCGCAAGTGGTCGCTACCGGGCGGAGGAGTTCAGGATCGCGAGCAGCCGGCGGATGCTGCGATCCGCGAGATTCGGGAAGAGTCAGGGTTCACGGCCACCCTGGGCCCGTTGCTCAGCGCTGACTCGATCATCATCTCGCGCCATGCGCCGCCAGGCGTTGCTCCTTCCCCCATGCACTCCTTCAGGATCGTGTACGAGGCGACTATCGCATCCGGGACTCTCACCCACGAACGAGACGGTTCGAGCGACGAAGCTCGCTGGTTCGCCCTCGACGAAGTGCAATCCCTTCCCCGGGTGAGCCTCGTGGACATCGGTATCTCGGCCTGGCAGGAAAGCCGGTCCAGGGAACAGGGCGCGCTGCCGGGTTAAATACGAAAAGGCCGGTGCCGAAGCACCGACCTTTCCGTTTGACCGGGTTCTAGCTCTCGGTAGCCAGGGGCGCCTCTACGGCGTCTTCCTCGACCCAGAGCTCGTCGTCTGCACGCAGCGTCTGCCAGGCGGCGTAGGCCACGAACGCGAAGGCCACCACACCGGCACCGATGAGGATGTACTTGCCGGGGCCGGCAGCCGGCGTCGGCTTGGGCTGCACGATGCCAACCCGGGTGCCGACATCGGTGCCGAACTTCGAGGCACGAGCGATGGCATCCTGCAACTGGTGGTGCTTGGCGACCTCAATAGCCGCGAGGGCAGCGCCAACAGCCGAGGTCACGCCGGGGATGACGTCGTCGGTGAGGCGGTGACGAGTGTGGCTTGCTGCTGAACGGGCGCTGGCAATGCCGCTCCCGGCCGCAGAACGTGCATTCTCGACGACGGGACGGAGCGTGTCGTCGTACTTGTCGCGAAGACGCGGTGAAACCTCTTCACGTGCGTAGTGGGACGCCTGGCGACGAGCCTCACGAACGACGAGGTTCGCGTGGTCAAGCAGCTCCTTTTGATCGTCCCAAAGATTTCCGGCCTGGCTCTTTAGCTTCTTGAGCTCTTTTCGGCGCTTGCGTGATAGTGCCATGAGGAAAACCTCCAGTGGGGAATCGAAACGTCCCACAATACTGTCATGCCCGGTGGCTGGGATGTAATGAGTTGCCTGTGAGCCCTCTGGGTGATATCGGGGATTCTTGCAGGGCCACTATGCAAGAATTGTCCCTATGCATACAGCGGTTGCGACCATGACGACTTCACTCGGCACCATCAAACTGAACCTTTTCGGCAATCATGCCGTCAAGACGGTTGCGAACTTCTCGGGGCTCGCCTCGGGCACGATCGAGTGGACCCACCCCGCGACCGGCAAGGTCTCCACCGACAAGCTGTACGACGGCATCGTCTTCCACCGCATCATCAAGCAGTTCATGCTGCAGGGTGGCGACCCCCTGGGCCAGGGCACCGGCGGCCCCGGATTCGAGTTTGACGACGAGATCCACCCCGACCTCAACTTCTCGCAGCCGTACGTGCTGGCGATGGCCAACGCGGGCACCCGTGGTGGCAAAGGTACGAACGGATCGCAGTTCTTCATCACCACCGTGCCGACTCCGTGGCTTCAGGGCAAGCACACCATCTTCGGCGTGGTTGCTGATGACGAGTCCAAGCGTGTTGTGGATGCGATCGAGGCAGTCGACACCGACGGCCGCGACAAGCCCCTCAAGGATGTCGTCATCGAGAGCGTCACCATCGAAGAGGTCTGAACCTAGGTGACAAGTACGCCGAACAATTCGGCTCACTACTGTTACCGGCATCCGGATCGCCAGAGCTACATCCTGTGTCAACGGTGCGGACGAACGATCTGCGCCGAGTGCCAGACGCAGGCCGCCGTCGGGGTGCATTGCCCTGAGTGCATCAAGGAAGCGAAGGCGGGCGCGCCGCGACAGAAGTCGGCCATTCTCACCTCGCTGCGTCGGTCGCGTGGGGCTCCCGTCGTCACGTACAGCCTGATTGGCGTCACAGCGCTGATCTATCTGCTCCAGATTCTGCCCGGCAGCCCCGTGACTAATGCGCTCGTGTACTTCGGACCGTTCACACCGAGCGAGCCATGGCGCATGATCACTGCCCTCTTCGTGCATTCGCAGGGGTCGCTACTGCACATTCTTTTCAACATGTTCTCGCTCTTCATCTTCGGCCCGCTGCTCGAAGGCATGGTGGGACGCGCGAGATTCCTTGCCCTCTATTTTGTGAGCGGTCTGGGCGGCTCCGTGGCGGTGTTGCTCCTGGCACCGGTCACTCCGGTGGTGGGAGCGTCGGGTGCCATCTTTGGACTGCTCGGCGCCTACTTCGTCATTCAGCGCAAGCTGGGCGGCACTAATGTGCAGATCCTGATCGTAATCGTGCTGAACCTGGTGATTGGCTTTGTGCCAGGGACGAACATTGCGTGGCAGGCGCACCTCGGTGGTCTGGTGGTGGGCTCGGCTGTCGCGCTCGTCTACCTGCGCACGAGGCGCCGTGACCAGAAGTCGTTGCAGATCGGCCTCATTGCCGGAATCGTGGCGGTGCTCATCGCCGTTACTGTGGCCGCGATCCAGCTTTACGGATTCTGATCCGAGGGGATCTGGGAGTTATCCACAGGCTATCCACAATGGGTATAACTACACGCGTGTAGTTATCGGGGCGTGCCAGCGAAGTTGCTGGTCAGCAGCTGCAGGAAAGAGCTGGTCAGCGCCAGCGGGTCGTCATCAGGAAGCCGATGAACATGATCCCAAAGCCGATGAGGATGTTGCCCGCACCGATGCCCGGGACCGGCAGCGTGTTGTTGCTCACGTAGAAGACGATGATCCACACCAGGCCGAGCAGCATAAAGCCGAACATAACGGGCTTGAACCAGACCGCGTTCGGAGCCTGCTCGCCCGTGCGGGCTTCGGCGGGACGGTCGGACTTGGTGCGTGCTGTCGTACGGGCCATGCGCAAGATTCTAGCCTGATACGGGCGAGCGGGGCTGGCTACCCAGCATTCCCGGGGGTTTGAGGTCGTCGGAGCAGCTTAGAATCGACATCATGGCCACTGAGCAGGGGCGTCGCAAAACCCGCGGCCGCGAGAAGCGAGTGATGAAGCAACGCCGTCGCGTCAGCGTAGTCGGCGTGATCGGCGAATTGCTCATCACGGCTGGCGTCGTTGTGCTGTTGTTTCTGGGATGGCAGGTCTGGCTTGGCAACCTCATCAGCGGTAACGCGCAGGCGGAGGAAGCCCAGGCTCTCAGTCAGGCGTGGGACAGAGAGGCGCCCGCGGAACCGGCGGAACCGGCGGAACCGGCAGCTCCGGTTGGTCCGGGAGACCCCATCGTGCAGCCCGCGCCAGAGAACGCCGTGGCCTTTGCCAACCTCATCGTGCCCCGTCTGGGCGCGGATTACACGCGACCGGTGGCAGAGGGTGTCAACGCCGACGTCCTGAGAACCAAGATCGGGCACTATCCGGGCACTCAGACTCCCGGTGGGGTGGGGAATGCCGCCTTTGCCGCACACCGGACCGGCAATGGTTCGCCCTTCTACGACATTGAGAAGATGCAGATTGGCGACTCCATTTACTTCGAGATGGAGGCGGGATGGTACAAATACGTCGTGCGCAGCCTCGAGTACGTCCACGCGTCGGGTGTCGGGGTGCTTGACCCGGTCCCCCAGTCCCCTGGCATCGCTGCCACCGACCGTGTGCTGACGCTCACCAGCTGTAACCCTGTGTTCACGGCCGATGAGCGCATCATCGTGTACTCGCTGTACGACACCTGGTTCCCGCGCAGTGGCGGAGCCCCTCCCGAAATCGCGGCCCTCGCCCAGGCAAGCGCGGCCAGCTGATGTACGGCGCACTCTGGCGGGCACTGCCCGGACCGTGGTGGTTGCGGCTATTGCTCGTCCTTATTCTTGTAGCAGCCGTGTTGGCCGCCCTCGTGCTCTGGGTTTTTCCCTGGGCCGACCATTTCGTCACACCGCAGGAGGTCACGGTGGAACAACAATGACGCGCGTTCTCGTCATCGACAACTACGACAGCTTCGTCTACACGCTGAACGGCTACCTGATTCAGCTCGGTGCCGAAACCGAGGTGCTTCGCAACGACGCGTTCTCAGAGGATGCCGCGGCCGCGGTGATTCGTGAGTACGACGCCGTGCTGCTGTCGCCCGGGCCCGGAAACCCGGCGCAGGCCGGCGTGAGCATCCCGATCGTCACCGCTGCCCTCGCGTCGGGACAACCGTTGCTCGGCGTGTGTCTGGGCCATCAGGCCATTGCCGAGGCGATGGGGGCGACCGTCACCCACGCCGATGAACTGATGCACGGTAAGACCTCGATGATCGACCATGATGGCAGCGATTTTTACGACGGCGTTCCCCACCCCTTCCGGGCGACGAGGTACCACTCGCTCGCGGTCGTTGACTCGACTGTGCCCGACGATCTCGTTGTCACCTCCCGCACCGAAGGCGGAGTGATCATGGGTGTGAGGCACGAAAGCCAGCCCATCTTCGGAGTGCAGTTTCACCCGGAGTCTGTGCTCACGGAGGGCGGGTACCGCATGCTCGGCAACTGGCTTGCCGTGGCGGGCCTCCCCGAAGCCGCCGAGACCGCTCGAGGCCTCAACCCCCTCGTGAAGCTGTAGGGATCCGCGGCGCAGGTGCCGCCGACAGAGGGGTGTACTAGCCGCTGCAGACCCGCAGCGTGACTGCCGTCTTTTGCGCCTGCTCACCAATCACTGACTGCCCAGACACTGTGCCGCCGGAGCAACCGAAGTCGAGCGTGACGTTGACGGGCAGCTGGAGGGCGCCGAGGGCGTCGTTGGCGTCCTTGAGGGCGCGGCCAGCGACGTCTGGCACGAAAACCATGCCATTGGAGACGATCAGGTTGACGGTGTCTCCCTCCCGGATGTTCTTGCCATCGACGACAGTGGCGCCGGCGGCCGGATCGGACCGGATGACGATGCCGTCCGCGAGATCCGGGGAGTAGTCGCGGGTGGTCGCGCCGTAAACCAGATTTCTCGCCTCGAGCCTGGTAATCGCGTCGGCTTCGGGCATTTGGGACACGTCAGGAACTGACACGGTCGGCTCGCCCGACGAGACGTACACCTTGATCGTCGTGCCGGGTGACACGGGAACGCCGGAGACGGGATCGGTGCGCACGATCACGTTCTCAGGAATGTCCGAGCTCGATTCGGTGAATTTCTGGGCTACAAGTTTGCTGCCCTCAAGGGTGGCCAGGCCGTCTTCATAGCTCTGACCGACCACACTCGGCACATCCGTCGACAGGTTGGGGGCGAGATTGGCAGGAGAAAGATTGAAGGTCCAGAAGATAACGGCCACGATGACAACAACCATGGTGGCGATACCGGCCCAGATCCACGCGACGGGCGGACGATTCTGGGTGCGGACAACCCGATCGTCCCGGTCTACTGTGAGCTGGCGGATTGCCGCCTCGGAGCCCGCAGTGGAGGTCGGGTTTACGCCGAAGAGCGTGCTGTTGAAGTCAGTGGTCGCCACCTGCTTGCGAGCGGGGACCGATCCGGCGGCGGCAGTGTCGACGTCATCCCGGAAGTCGCCGGCACTCTGGTAGCGATCGAATCGATCCTTGGCGAGTGAGCGAATAACGACGGCGTCGAGCGCCGGAGACACTCCCGGATTCAGGGAACTCGGGGGAACAGCATCTGAATTGACGTGCTGGTATGCGACAGCGACGGGGTTCGCGCCCAGGAAAGGGGGGCGACCGGTGAGCAACTCGAACAACACCACGCCGGTCGAATAAAGGTCCGTCCTGGCGTCGACCACCTCGCCGCGAGCCTGCTCCGGAGAGAAATAGGCGGCGGTGCCCACGATGGCGCTGGTTTCAGCGATCGTGGCCGATGAATCTGAGATAGCCCTGGCGATGCCGAAATCCATCACCTTGACCTGACCGGCTTTGGTGATCATGATGTTGCCGGGCTTGATGTCGCGATGCACGACGCCTGCCCGGTGGGAGTACTCCAGGGCGGTCAGGATCTGACCGACAATGCGGCATGCTTCGGCGGGGTCGAGGGCACCCTCGGCAACGATGTCTTTCAGCAGGCGACCGTCGACGTACTCCATGACGATGTAGGGCACGAGGGTTTCGCCGCCGCTGCCGTCTTTGACCGACTCTTCGCCCGCGTCGAAAATTCGGACGATGGTGGGGTGCGCCATTTTCGCTGCATCCTGCGCCTCGCGCCGGAAGCGGGTCCTGAATGCCGGGTCGTGAGCCAGGGAAGGCTTGAGGAGCTTGATCGCAACACGGCGACCGAGGCGACTGTCGATGCCGACGTGCACATCGGCCATACCACCGTGGCCCAGAAGCTCACCGACCTGATAGCGTCCGGCGAGTTCACGCACGTCCTGTGCCACGCCATCGATCACGAGCTATCTCCCGGTTGTGACTGGACTATTACTCCCGCCAGTGTAACCGCTGCGTCGCTGGGAGCTTCGAACCGCAAAGCGACCGTTACGGAGTCGCCGCCACGACGGTGACCGACGTTGGGTCTGACGTTGGGGATTCGAAGTCGGTGCAAACCGCGGTGTAGGTCACGGTGGTGGTGTCGCCCACGGTGTTCGAGATCTTGATGTCGACCGAGGTGTCAGTGGCGAGCCTCATCGAGTTGCCGGAGACGAACGATCCATTTTGCGGCTGAACGTTGAAGCCGCTCAAAGGATGATCGGCCGGGCAGCCGCTGTAGGTCGCCCACGAGAACGTGACGGTCGAACCCGGAGTGTACGGCCCAGAGGAGGCCGTCATCGCCGCTGGCTTGGTCGCGCTCGGCGGCGCCGGAATCGGCGAGTAGAACGAGACCGTGATGGTTTCACCGAGACGAACATTGCCTGAGGGCGTGACGCTGTAGGCAAGACCTTCCTGCTCCGCGCTGGGGGCGACAGTGCCGTCCTTGGCGTTGAGAACCAGACCGAGCTCGGTCAGGCGCGCCTGAACGACATCTCTCGTGCGGCCTTCGAGCTCCGTGGGGTCGAGAGTAACCTTGTCGCTCGCGGTCGCGGTCGGGGTCGGCGCTGCTGAGGATGGGGTGGTCGCCGACGTTGACGGCGGCGCGCTGGTCGGCGTCGACGGCTCTCCCGGCGGATTCGCGATCAGCGCGATGATCGTGCCCAGCAGCACAAGCGCCAGAAGTGAGATCAGGATGATGAGAGGCCAGGTCCACGGGTTGCGTCGCGCAGTCTCGATAGGCGTCGTTTGGGTGTCTGTGGCACTCTGTGTCGTGAGAATCCGGGTTGCCTGGGTGTTCTGCCCGTAGTTGGGGCCAACGGTCGCCGCGAGGGTACCGTCGCCGAGCACACCGGGAACGGCCGCGGCTGCTGCCGCGACATCCCCTCTTCTCAGCGCCTGTGCCGCACGGGCGAGGTGTGCCGCCGATGCCGGCCGGTCTGCCGGATTCTTGGCCAGACAGGCGTAAACGAGGTTACGAACGGGGTCGGCAACAGTGGAAGGAAGTTCGGGAGGAGTCTCGTTGATCTGCGCCATGGCGATGGCGACCTGCGACTCACCCGTGAACGGGCGGCGGCCGGCGAGCGACTCGTAGGCGACAATTCCGAGCGAGTATGTGTCGGTGCTCGGAGATGCCGGATGACCGCTGGCCTGCTCGGGCGAGAGGTACTGCACGGTGCCCATGACCTGCCCGGTGGCGGTGAGCGGAACCTGATCGGCGATACGCGCGATGCCGAAGTCGGTGATCTTGACGCGACCGTCGGGAGTGATGAGCAGGTTACCCGGCTTGATGTCGCGGTGGACAAGACCTGCCGCGTGTGCGGCCTGCAGAGCGGCGGCGGTTTGCGCGACGATGTCGAGCACGCGATCGCTGGACAGCACGCGCTCACGCTCGATGATCGCACTGAGTGCTTCACCGGGAACGAGTTCCATCACCAGGTAGGCGCTGCCGTCTTCCTCGCCATAGTCGAACACGTTGGCGATGCCCTCGTGGTTGACGAGCGCAGCGTGGCGCGCTTCAGCACGGAAACGTTCGAGGAACCCGGGATCGCCGAGGTACTCGTCTTTCAGGATCTTGATGGCGACAGTGCGCCCGATGACCAGGTCGGTGGCTTGCCAGACTTCGCCCATGCCGCCAATGGCGACACGGCTTGAAAGCTGGTAACGGCCACCAAAGGTGAGCCCACTTGAGGGTCTCATCTGTTCAACACCGCCTCTAGTACCTGCTTGCCAATCGGGGCCGAGATTTTGCTGGACAGACCATCCTGTCCCAGCCCACCGCCGTTTTGTACGACGACAGCTACAACAACCTCAGGGTCGTTTGCCGGCGCAAACCCGGTGAACCACAGGGTGTATGGATCCCCCGCGCCATTCTCCGCTGTACCGGTCTTACCCGCGACATCGACCCCATCTATTGTGGCAGTATTCGCGGCCCCGTTGGCGACAGACGCGACCATCATCTGTGTCATCGCCGCTGCCGTCTGCTGGCTCATGGCATCCCGGAAGAGCGAGGGCGAGAACGTCTCGATGGAGTTCAGGTTGGATGACATGATGCTCTCGACCAGATTCGGTTTCATGATCTTTCCTCCATTGGCAATCGCCATCGACACCATCGCCATTTGCAGCGGCGATGCCCGGACCTCGCTCTGGCCGAAGGCAGAGAGCATCGTGCTTGGCTCGTCGAGCACGCGCGGGTAAACGCTGGCGGTGGAGGAAAGCGGAACGTCGATGCTCTCGTTGAACCCGAACTTGTTGGCCTGTTCCAGGATCGCGCGATAACCCAGCTGCTGGCCGAGTTCGGCCATAGGAATGTTGCACGACAGGCGGATCGCGGTGGCGATGGTCGCGGTGTCGCCAGAGCCGCAGGTCGTCTCGTCCGAGTTGCTGATGACGAAGGTCGACTGTGGCAGGGTCAGCGTCGCGGGGTTGGGGAACTCGCTATCGGCGGTGAAGGTTCCGCCTTCGAGTGCGGCGGAGGCCACCACAAGTTTGAACGTAGAACCAGGAGGGTCGAGGGCGCCGGCGAGCGTGCGGTTGAACAGAGGCCCCGACGGGTCATCCAGCAGCTGGTTGTAGGTATCGATGACCTGCTTGGAGTCATGGATGGCGAACAGGTTGGGGTCGAAGGTGGGCTTCGAGACCATCGCAAGGATCTCACCGGTCTTGGGGCGAATCGCGATGACTGCGCCCTGGTAGTCACCGAGCGCGTCCCATGCGGCCTGCTGCACGACGGGATCGATCGTGAGTTCGACCGAAGCGCCCTTGGGGCTCTGCCCGGTGACGATGGCGTTCAGCTGTTCGAAGAACTGGTCGTTGGAGGTGCCGCTGAGATACTCGTTCAGCGCATCTTCCAGTCCGGTATTCCCCTGATTGAGCGTGAGGTAGCCCGTGACGGGGGCGTACAGGGGGCCGTTCGTGTAAACCCGCTGGAACTTGAATTCATCGTTACTCGGTTGCGAGAGCGCGATTGCCTGCCCGTCGACGAGAATGGGCCCGCGTTCGGCTGAGTAGCTCGCGTAGAGGGTGCGCGAGTTGCGTCCGTCCGACTTGAGGTTGTCAACGGCGAGGACCTGGATGATCGAGCTTGAGATGAATAGCGCGACGAACATCAGCAGCACGACGGTGCTGACGCGCTTGAGTTCCTTGTTCACTTGACCACCGCCTGACGGCTGTCTGCGACGGGGTCAACCACGAGAAGCGGCTGATTTCTGACGGTGTCTGACAGCCTGAGCAGCAGAGCGGCGATGATCCAGTTGGCCACAAGTGATGAGCCGCCCGCCGCGAGGAAAGGGGTCGTAAGTCCGGTCAGTGGGATCACTCTGGTGACGCCTCCAATGACGACGAAGACCTGCAGCGCGATGACGAATGAAAGCCCGACGCCGAGCAGGCGACCGAAGTCATCGTGGCCCGCAAAACCGATGCGGAACCCCCGAGAGACGAAGAGCAGATACAGGGCAAGGATGGCGAAGACGCCGATGAGGCCCAGCTCTTCACCCAGCGCCGAAATGATGTAGTCGCTCTCCGCCAGTGGCGTGATCTCGGGACTGCCCAGTCCGAGGCCAGTGCCGATGATGCCACCGTCGGCCAGGCCGAACATGCCCTGGACAAGCTGGTAGCTGCCACCAACAGCGTCGTAGATCTCCGGGTTGAACGCGTCGAGCCAGGCATCGACACGGCCGCCGACGTAGCCGAGTGTTTGGCTCGCCACGAATGCGCCCACCAAGAACAGTCCGAGACCGAGAATGATCCAGCTCGAACGTCCCGTCGCCACGTACAGCATGACGAGGAAGAGGCCGAAGTACAGAAGAGCCGTTCCGAGGTCTCGCTGCACAACAAGCACGAGCATGGAGGCCGCGAACACGACCAGCACCGGGCCAAGGTCCCGGGCTCGCGGAAACTGCATCCCAAGGAATTTGCGGCCGACCATCGAAAGTGAGTCGCGCGCGGTCACGAGATAGCCCGCGAAGAAGATTGCCAGTGCTACCTTGCCGAGCTCGCCGGGCTGGAACGAGAACGGTCCGACCTTGACCCACAACCGCGCGCTGGTGCCGAGGTCGCTGCCGATGAGCGGCAGCATCGGAAGAAGCAGCAACAGGATTCCGGTTGCCATCGCAACGTAGGTGTAGCGCTGGAGCACGCGGTGGTTGCGCACGATCAACAGCACTGCGATGGCGATCACGATCGACAGCACGGTCCAGGCGACCTGGCGCACGCCACCGTTATCCCAACCCTGAAGTTCATAGGCCAGGTCGACGCGGTAAATCATCGCGATGCCGAGGCCGTTGAGCACGGTTGCCACGGGCAGCACCAGTGCGTCGGCGTCACGGGCGACCACCCGCAGCACGATGTGCAGCACGAGAACCAGCACCCCGAGCATCCCGATCAGGATGAGCATGCCGGGTTCGATCGCGCCGAGCGCTCCCAGCTGCACAAGCGCGATAGCACCCAGATCGATGCCGATGGCGAGAATGAGCAGCGCGAGTTCGAGGTTTCGGAACTTTGCGGGGACCTTCAGGCGCAGTCGAATGGACGACGTCAAGGTCGACAGGGGGCCGGTTTCGTGTGTCGTAGCGATGTCAGGGGATCCGAACACTCAGGAGTTGATCGACGATCCGCTCGGCGTCAGCGATGCTGTCGGCGTTGATGGTCGCCTTGACGCTCTCGCGTTGGTAGGTGGGTAGGTCGTCCAGTTGCAGCGTCGTGCTTCTGTACACGTGGGAGAGGGAGATGGGTCCGAGGTCCTGCTGCACGCCCTGGTAGATCGTGACCCTGCCATTTTCGGCGCCCACGAAGTAGTGGCGCTGCGTGAACTCGTAGCCGATCACGCAGGCCCCAGCGATCAGCGCTGCGACAATCACCACGAAGGCGATCCAGCCGACCCGGCGACGAATCTCGCGTCGCCGGTCCTCCTGGATCAACGCGGTCAGATAGTCGTCTGATTCGGGTTCGAAATGGCTGTCCTCGGGCGGCGCAGCCTTGAGTGGGTGCAGCAGCAGGCTCGGCAGCCGGAGGGGCCTCCGAACCACGTCATTCTCGAAGACCAGCGGGACCGCCGCCGAACCGACGGTGATCGGGGGGATGTGCGACGAGTCATCCGATTCGTCGACGTCGACAATGACGACGGTGACATTGTCGGGAGCGCCCTGGTCGAGACTGTCTTTCACCAGCTTCTCGGCAGCCGATTGCGCCGACCGGATCGTCGACAGCGCAACATGCATCTTGTCGTCGCTGACGTAACTGCTCAGTCCGTCGGAGCACAGCAGCCAGCGATCTCCGGGTCGTGTGTCGAGCACCGCGGTGTCGATCTCGGGAGACGCGTCGACGTCCCCGAGCACGCGCATGAGCACCGACCGTCTGGGATGCACTGCGGCTTCTTCGGCGGTGATGCGGCCGCTGTCAACGAGACGTTGCACGAAGGTGTGGTCTGCGGTGACCTGACTCAGCACGTTGTCGCGCAGCAGGTAGACGCGTGAATCACCGATGTGCGCAATGGCCACCTGGTTTTCCACGCGCACCATGGCGCTGACCGTCGTTCCCATCCCGGTGAGCTCGGAGTGTTCGAAAACTGTCTCGGCGAGAAGCGAATTGGCGGCCAGTAACGCCGTGCGGAGAGCGAATTCGGCGTCCCGGGGAGAGGAATAGAGTCGGTCGGTCTCGGCTATTCGCTTGACGGCGATGGCGGAGGCGACATCGCCACCAGCGTGGCCGCCCATGCCGTCTGCGACGACGAACAGGTACTGTCCGGCATATCCGCTGTCCTGGTTGTTGCTGCGGACTTTGCCGACGTGCGAAACGGCCGCACTCTTCCCCGTGGTCGACATGCGCTTACCGCCGAAGCTCGAAGCTCGTCGTGCCGATCTTGACCGGTGTGTTTAGCGGAACGTGGGTCGGGACCAGAACGCGAGTTCCATTGAGGAACGTGCCGTTGGTCGAGTCCAGATCCTGGATGACCCAGCCATCGGCCCACAGCAGCAGGCGCGCGTGGTGGGTGGAGGTGTAGTCGTCGCGGATTACCAGCCCCGACTCGTTTGAGCGGCCGATGGTCATCGCCTCGGGTGGCAGATCCATCTCGAGCCCGGCTTTCGCACCGGACGTGATGACGAGTCGTCGGGCTTCGAGCGATCCCGGCCCGCCCGATGCGGCGGGCTGCTGCCGCGAAAGCTGTTCGGTTGCCGGAGCCGGGGCGGTGGGATGCTGGGCCACGGGTGCTGCTGGTGCTGCGGTCTGGGCGGCTGGCGCGGGCAGGCGACGCACCTTCTGGCCGAACAGGTCAGACCTCAGCGCGTAGACGATCGCGAAGATGAAGCCCCACAACACTACGAGGAAGGCGATCCTCAGGATGAGGAGGGTCAGTTCGCCCATCAGCGAGCGCCGTCCCGCAGCGGGGAAGACTGATCGGAGTCAGCCGACTGCGCGATCACCCTGAAAATGATTCTGGTTCTGCCGATGTCAATGACGGAGTCGGGGGGAAGGGGCGCCCGCGAGACCTTATTGCCGTTCAGGAGAGAGCCATTCGTTGAACCGAGATCATTCACCTCTGCTTTCGCGCCATCCCACAAGATCTCGACGTGTTTGCGGGAAATGCCAGTGTCGTCGACGGTGATGGTCGCATCGCTTCCACGCCCGACGATGGTGCGCGAATGGGTGATGGTGTGGCGCGTGCCGTTGATCTCAAGCACCGGGGTCCACGAGACGGTGCCCTGGACATTCACGGACTTGATCTCGATCATGCCCTGGCTCAGCGTGGACTTCTCCGCCAGGGTGATGGAGATTCCTCCGGCGAACGAATAGTGCTGTGCGGCAGCATGCTGTTGCACGAGCCCGATGAGCTCGTCGATGAGGGTCTGGCCGAGGCCGATCATCCGGTCGTAGTCGACCTGGTTGAGCTGCACAGTGAACTTGTTCGGGACGAGAATGCGGTCGCGTGACACGACCGCAGCCTTCGTGTCGAGCTCCCGGCGCAGGGCGCTGGTGATCTCGACGGGCTGGAGTCCACTCTTGAAGGTCTTGGCGAACGCCCCGTTTACGGCGCGCTCGAGACCCTTCTCGAAGCTGTCCAGAAGACCCAAAACACTCCTTGTCATTGCCCGTACTGCATACCGATGTTAGCCGCTACGACATGCAGCTATCGATTCGCCACCATAAATGCGACGCATTGAGGCCGGAGACGGGAGATGCCGGCCCGGATTGGCTGTGATGCGACGCATCCGCAGCAGGTCAGGACTGTGATAATCTCGCTCAGTCGGCGGCTCGCTGCTGACAGGTGAGCGCGAGTGGCGAAATTGGCAGACGCGCACGGTTCAGGTCCGTGTGCCCGAAAGGGCATGGGGGTTCAAGTCCCCCCTCGCGCACCGTAATTGATAAAGGCGTCCCCATGTTTTTTGGGGGCGCCTTTATCAATTAAGGCGCAAGGGGTGTGTCTCTTGAGCGCTCGGGGCCCCGAACCCCGCAGTCCAGACCAGCTTGCTGGGCTGGCGGCTGGGTTTGGGCGTCAAGTCCCCCCTCGCGCGGTCGTCGAAGGCGGTCGTCGCTACGCTCGAGGGATGAGTGGATACGAGGCTGGCTTTCTGGACGTCGAGGTCGAGCTGCCGGTGGCGCAGCAGCCGGTCATCCACCTCGATTACACCCACTTTTCGGTGCTGCTTGATCCCGCGCGGAGGCTCGCCGCCGTCACAGCAGTGAACATCGCGGGAGCCGAACTCGTCGAGGTCAAGCGAGGGAGCACCTGGCGGCTCGACACAAGAGCGGCACAGGAAGAGCAGGCCGGCGCCGAACTCTATGCCCGAAATGATCTCGACCGTGGGCATCTGGTACGTCGCCGGGATCCGGTGTGGGGGGATGACGCGAAGCAGGCGAACTCCGACACATTTGTGTACACGAACGCTGCGCCGCAGGCGGCGAAGTTCAACCAGAGCAAGGAGCTCTGGGTGGGGCTCGAGGACCACGTTCTCGCCTTCGCTGGCGCGAATCGGCTCAGGCTGAGCGTGTTCACCGGGCCCGTCTTCAGGCCGGACGATGCGCTGTACCGGGGCGTGCGCATCCCGAGGATGTTCTGGAAGATTGCCGCCTGGACCGTGCTGGTTGATGGCACAGCACAGCTCAGAAGCGCAGGTTTCGTGGTCGACCAGTCGCCGCTTCTGGAAGACATCGACCTGCGCGAACTGCTCAGCGGCAATCCGCCGCCCCTCGGCCCGTTCCGCACTTTCCAGGTTCCGGTCGAGCGGATCGCCGAACTCACGGCGCTCAGCATCGACCAGCTGGTGGATGCCGACCGCTACCAGCCAGCACCGGCAGCACAGGCGGGCGGCACCCAGGGAGACTGGCACGAGCTCGCCGCGAGCGACGACATCGAACTCTGACGCCCATGAACCGGCAAGCGCCGCGTGTTAGGTTCAGGAAATGACGCGCATCGCGGCGGTCGCCCCTGTTCTTCCCGCCTATGAGTACACGCAGGCCGAGATCACGGCCGAGCTTGCGCCGCTGATCACCTCGGCGCCCGGGCCGCGTGCGGTGCTGGAACGGATGCACGCGGCATCCGGGATCGGAACACGCTTCACCGCCCTTCCGATCGAGCGGTACCGCAGTCTCGGATCGTTCAGGGAAACCAACGACATCTTCATCGAGGTGGCGACGGAGCTGGCAGAGAGGGCGCTGCGCGCGGCGCTCGCCGGGTGCGGGCTGGAGGCGCAGGATGTCGACTTTGTGATGTTCACGTCGGTCACCGGAATATCCGCGCCATCGATCGACGCACTGCTCGTTCAACGTCTCGGGCTTCGCCGGGACGTGAAACGGCTACCCTCGTTCGGCCTCGGATGTGTCGCGGGGGCCGCGGGGCTTGCCCGCGTCAATGACTACCTGGTCGGGCATCCGGATCAGGTAGGCGTGCTGCTGAGCGTGGAACTGTGCTCGCTCACCCTGCAGCCCGACGACGGATCGATGGGCAATTTCGTGGCAACCGGGCTCTTCGGAGACGGCGCCAGCGCAGTCGTTCTCGTCGGTGACAACCGGCCAGAATCCGGTCCACGTATTGTCGGCACCCGCAGCTCGTTCTACCCGGACACGAAGGACGTCATCGGCTGGAACGTCGGTGGAACCGGATTCGAGATTGTGCTCACCGCCGGCGTTGCCGAGGTGATCACGCAGCACTTCCCCGCCGAAACCGATGCGTTTCTTGCCGACAACGGGCTCGGAATTGCGGATGTCACGACCTGGGTCGCGCATCCGGGCGGCCCGCGCGTGCTTGAGGCTTTCGCCGCCGCACTTGAGGTGCCGGCATCCGCGTTCGAGAAGTCGTGGGCGTCGCTGGACCGGGTCGGAAACCTGTCGTCTTCCGCGGTGCTTCATGTGCTCGCAGACACCATCGACGCGGGGGTCGCGCCCGGATCGACGGGCCTGCTGTTCGCGCTCGGGCCGGGCGTGAGCGCCGAGTTTGTGCTGCTGGAGTGGCCGTGAGCGTCATCCTCTATGTCGCCCTGATCCTGGCCACAGGCGGCGAGCGGATTTTCGAGCTGATCGTGTCGCGGCGCAATGCGGCCGCGGCATTCGCGCGCGGTGGCACGGAATATGGGCAGAGGCATTTTCCGTGGATGGTCGCCCTGCACACCGGGCTGCTGCTCGCGAGCGTTGCCGAGGTCGTGCTGCTGCAGCGGCCGTTCATCCCAGCGCTGGGATGGCCCATGCTGGCCATCGCCCTGCTCTGCCAGGTCGGCCGGTACTGGATCATCCGCTCGCTCGGCAGCCAGTGGAATACGCGCGTGATTGTGGTGCCGGGGGCCGGTCGGGTTGCCCGCGGGCCATACCGATGGGCGTGGCTGCCGCATCCGAACTACCTGCTCGTGGCTGTGGAAGGCATCGCATTGCCACTCGTGCACACCGCATGGGTGACCGCCCTGGCATTCACGGTGCTGAATGCTGTGTTGCTGCTCGGCTTCCGCATCCCGACTGAAAACAGGGCGCTGCGGCAGCTCGCATGAGTGCCGATGTCGATGTGGT
The DNA here is from genome assembly GCF_030063305.1 of Salinibacterium sp. G-O1. GTDB lineage: Bacteria > Actinomycetota > Actinomycetes > Actinomycetales > Microbacteriaceae > Rhodoglobus. Next base: position 66,403 of record NZ_JASISV010000001.1, on the reverse strand, counting down.
CGTGGTCGGCGGCGGACCCGTGGGGCTTGCTGCGGCGATCGAGGCGAGGCTGGCCGGGCTGACGGCGCTCGTCATCGAGCCGCGAGAGAACACGGTCGACAAGGCGTGCGGTGAAGGGCTCATGCCGGGCGCACTGCCGCTGCTGGCGCGACTCGGCATCGATCCGCCCGGGATGCCGCTGCGCGGGGTGAGCTATCTGACGCCGACTCGGCGAGCCGACCACCTCTTCAGCACGGGCGCCGGCCGAGGGGTTCGCCGCACCGCGCTGCACGACGCGCTCTCGTCGCGCGCGGCGGAATTGGGAGTTGAGCGCACCGCCGGCCGCATCGATGCGTTCACGCAGGATTCCGACGGAGTCACGGTGGACGGACTGCGTGCCGGTTGGTTGTTCGGTGCTGATGGCCTGCACTCGACGGTGCGGAGGGTGGCCGGGCTTGAACATCCGCGTGCGGGCGCCCGCCGCTACGGGTTGCGCCAGCACTTCGCCGTTGCCCCGTGGAGCGACATGATCGAGGTGCACTGGGCCGCGACCGCAGAGATTTACGTGACCCCGGTCGCGGCCGACACCGTCGGGATCGCCGTGTTGGGTCGGAAATCCACGGACTTTCACTCGACGATCAGTGGAATCCCGGCCCTCGCCGCGCACCTCGATGGCGCGGCCGCGGCAAGCAGCCTGCGCGGGGCCGGGCCGTTCCGGCAACGAGCGCTGCGTCCCTCGGCCGGGCGGGTGCTGCTTGTTGGCGACGCATCCGGCTATGTTGATGCGGTTACAGGCGAGGGGTTGCGACTCGGGTTCGAGCAGGCGCGGCTGGCCGTGGAGCACGTGACGGACGGCATCGACTACGACAGGGCGTGGGCGCGCTCGACCCGCGACTTCCGTCGGCTCACGGCGGCGCTGGTGCAGGCCGCGACGAGTCCACTTCGGCCCGCGATAGTGCCGGCGGCGGTGGCGTTGCCCGGCGTCTTTGGCGCGGTGGTGGAGCGGCTGGCGCGGTAGCTGCTTCGGGCCGTCGACCGCGCCCGTTCGGCGCGAGGGCGCGCGTGCGCGCGGGCGCACCCGTGCCAGACGGGCGCGGTGGAGCGGGCCGCGGCGCGGTGCAGGCCGCGACCGTCAGCCGCGGGGACCGTGGTAGCCGAATCCGGAGCTGATTCGATCCCCGGCCTCGACGACGATTCGCCCCAGCTCGCCGGCGCGGTGCTCGAGGTCGATGGCGCTGCGTGGACCGGAAATCGAGATTGCCGCGATGATCTTCCCGAAGCGGTCAAAGATTGGAGCCGCAACGGATGCGCGGCCGAGCACGAATTCCTCGACCTCAGTCGCAAAACCTCGCTTCGAGATGATCGCGATCTCTCGCTCCAACTCGGCCGGGTCGGTGATGGTGTTTTCGGTGTAGCGCGTCAGCGTGAGCGCACGTCGGGTCGCGATGCTGGCCGACGCGAGCGTCGATTTTCCGATGCTCGTGGCGTGAACCGGGACACGCTGGCCCGTGAGCGTGTGCGATTTCGGCGAAAGTCGTCCCTCGAAATTGCACAAGTACACGAGCTCCGCGCCACGCAGGATGGCGATATTGACACCGAGCCCGAGCTCAGCGGCAAGGTTTTGCGCAATCTGGCGGCCGATCCGGTGAACCGGGTTTTGGTTGATCGCTACCCCGGCCAGCGTGAGGAGCTCATCCCCGAGGAAGTAGAGCGAACTCATGGGGTCGCGTTCGACCAGGCCCGACGACTCCAAAGTCGAAAGAAGTCTCGACGCGGTCGACTGTGTGATGCCAGCCGCCTTCGCAACATCTCCGACCCGCCTCGGCATTCCGTCGGAAAACACCTTGAGCACCGCAACCGCTTTTTCGACACTTTGATTCGTCGACCTGTCGTTCGTCACGCGCCATCCTTTCCCGCGAGGAATTGGCGCGATTGGCTCCACAATGAGCGCAACGTCACCCTCTCCATCCACATAGTGCATGACAGTTGCACAACAGCGCAACCTCGTGCACCATTAGCGCGATGACGCCGGGTGAAATTGCCCTCCTTCCGAGTTCGATCTCGAGGTGTGACGCGTCACGCCGGACAGTCAAAGGACAACGATGACCTTGTTAACACCCGAGGAAGAAGTCACGCGGACGCGTCGACGAGGGACCCCCCTCTCGGAGCACGCATTCCTCGTCTTCCTGCTCGCACCCGGCCTCCTCCTCCTGTGCGCGGTCGTTCTCTATCCCCTGCTTCGCTCGCTGAGTACGGCCTTCTTTGACGAAAGCCTGCTTTACCCAGGTTCTGTCTTCGTCGGGTTCGAGAACGTCATGGACGTTCTGCGAGAAGACTTCGTCCGTCTCTCCTACCAAACGATGATCTTCACGGTCGGAGCGACGGTCCTTCCGTTCGTCGTCGGGCTCGCCCTCGCGCTGGTGCTTAATCAGCGGTTCCGTGGGCAGGCCTTCCTGAGGGGCGCATTCCTCGTGCCGTGGCTCATCCCGGGCGTGGTCGTGTCGTTCTTGTGGATGTGGATCTTCGACGCTAACTACGGCGTGCTTAACGGCGCCCTCATCGGAATGGGGCTCATCGACTCGCCGATCGCCTGGCTTTTCGAGACCGACACGGCGCGGGCGGCACTCATTCTCGCCAAGACCTGGAACTCATTTCCCTGGATCATGGTCATGTTGCTTGCCGGACTCCAGACCGTGCCGGGCGAACTTCACGAAGCCGCCTCCATGGATGGCGCAGGCGCCGTGCGACGCTTCTTCGCAGTGACCTGGCCGCACATCGGGGGAATCGCGGGATTGGTGATCCTGCTGGAGTTCATCTGGAACTTCCAGCACTTCGACACCATTTTCGTCCTCACCGGCGGAGGTCCGGCGGGCACGACTTCGACGTTTGCCACCGCCGTGTATGACACCGCGTTCAAGGGTTACGACCTGGGGCACGCCGGAGCGCTTGGTCTGATCTGGATGCTCATGCTGACCGTCCTCGTCGTCATCTATGTCTGGATGTCGGAACGCGGCGACAAGGAAAGCAAATCGCGCGAGACGACGGGAGAAACACGATGACCATGATCGATGTCCAAAGGCCCGTGAATGACGGGTCGGATATGGCCCCGTTGCGCCGGGCGACTCCGCGTCGTCGCAGGCGGCCCATCCGATGGGCAATGTGGATTGCTCTCGTCATCGTGTCGTTGTTTGCGTTCGGACCCATCTACTGGCTTGTCGTCACGTCGCTGACCCCGAGCGCCGACGTGTTCAAATTTCCGCCCACGCTGTGGCCGACCACGATCACCTTCGATCACTATGCCGACGTGATCGGGAATCCGATGATCTTCGGGTATCTACGCAACAGCATCATCGTTTCGGTGACTACAGCCGTGCTGTCGGTCATCGTGTCGATGTACATGGGCTTCGCATTCTCGAAGTATCGGTTCAAGGGCCGCAAGTCGCTCATGTACTTCGTGTTGTCGAGCCAGATGTTCCCGCAGGCACTACTGCTGGTCACGTTGTACCTCGTGTTCGCGCAGTTCGGGTTGCTCAACACGTACCTGGCGCTCATAATCTCGTTCACGACGTTCACGCTCCCGTTGTGTGTGTGGATGATGAAGGGGTTCTTCGACGCATTGCCCGATGAGCTCATCGAGGCTGCACGCATTGATGGGGCCGGCCCGTGGCGCGTCTTCCATTCGGTGATGCTGCCGCTCGCGGCACCCGGGCTCGTTGCTGCGGGGCTCTTCGCATTCGTGCGGGGGTGGAACGACTTCATCTTTGCCCTCACCCTCGCGGGACCGGACAAGCAGACGGTACCGCCCGGCCTCGTCAACACGTTCATCTTTGAAGCAAGCGCGGCGTGGCCAGCACTGATGGCGGCATCGCTGCTGGTGTCGATTCCCGTCGTGGTTGCCTTCATCTTTCTTCAGCGCTTCCTCGTCGGCGGAATCACCGCGGGCGCCGTGAAGGGCTGACCCGGATTCATTTCGCTCGCACCACCTGAAGTACCCGCACCACTACCTGTCCCACCCATGTTCGAAGGAGAATCATGAATACCCAACTTTCCCGGCGCGACCTGCTGCGCTACTCGGCGATCGGCGTCGGCACCGCGGCCATATTCGGCCTTGCCGGATGCGCGCCCACCTCGACCGGCGTCGTTGCCGCCCCTGGTGATGGGCCAACCGATTTCACCTTCGGTTCATGGAGTCTTTCCGAGGACGCGGCCAAAGCACCGTTGCAGGGCGCGATCGATGCGTTTGCAGGGACAAAGAACGTTTCGGCCTCCACCGTGAGCTACCCGTACAACGACTACCTCAACCAGCTCACCCTTCAGGTACGTGGCGGCCAATTCGCAGGCGCAGCGCAACTCGACGTTGCGTGGCTGTCGGCGATGGTCGCTCTCGGAAAGCTCTCCGACCTGTCCGAATTCTCGACGGGACGTGGCTACACGAGTGCAGCGCTCGGTGCCGGGCAATTCGATGGTGTGCAGTACGGCCTTCCGTGGACGATCGGCGCGATCGGCCCCGTGCTGAACCAGGAGCTCTTCGAGAAGGCGGGCGCATCCGTGTCGCCCGCCACGATCGAGGAGTTCGAGGAGGGACTGCGCGCCCTCAAGGGCATCAACGTCATCCCCTACGCGGCCGCGACGAAGGCTGCCGGCCTCAAGGACATCCTTGTCTGGATGCAGACGTTCGGGTCGCCGATCATCAAGGATGGCAAGTCGACCCTCGGTGACGCCGAGTCGGTCGCCGCCGTCAAGTGGTACAAGAAGCTCTTCGACGACGGCCTGATCGCTCCCGACGTTGACCGCTCGGCCGCCCGCACCCTGTTCGCGCAGGGGACCACGGCCATGTACGACGACGCACCGGTAGGCAAGTCGGCCGTGACCGGCCAGTCCTCCGACAGCGGACTCGGCGACAAAATGACGTCGATGGCGCGACCCGTTCTCGCGAGTGGCGACACGCCACAGCACGTTCTGTGGGGCCACCTCATCGTGGTAGCGGAGGGCGAGGGGTCGGCGACGGCGGCCGAGTTCGCCCAGTGGATTACGAGCGATGACGACCAGACGGTCGCCTACTTCGAGTCCCTCGGCCTGCCGCCGACCACCCAGACGGCCCTCAAGGCCGACGCTGTTGCGGCCAACACCTATGTCGCAGACTTCACGTCGCGTGTTACCTCGACGGCAACGTCGAGCCCGCTGTGGATCTACCCCGGCTACTCGCAAATGGAGACGGCGATTGCCGAGCAGGTGCAAGCCGTGCTGATCGGTCAGTCGTCGGCCGCCGACGCCATGGCCACTGCCGGCGCGAAGGTCAACAGCCTGATCCGCTGAATTCGCTGACGCCTCGACCGCCCGCCCTCACCTCATCTGGAAATCATGCAAACTCAGACCATCCATTCGGACATCACCGTCGTCGGCGGAGGACTCGCTGGAGTGTGCGCCGCGATTAGCGCAGCGCGACTCGGCAAGTCCGTCGCACTGATCGGAAACCGACCGGTTCTGGGAGGCAACTCTTCCTCGGAGGTGCGGGTGTGGGTGGTCGGGGCCACCGCGCACGGCATTCAGCGCTACGCCCGGGAGAGTGGCGTGATTGGCGAGCTCTATCTGGAAAATCAGTACCGCAATCCCGAAGGCAATCCGGTCATTTGGGATGAAGTTGTCTTCGATGCGGTTCGCGCCGAACCGAACATCCGCCTGTTCCTGAACACGGACGTCCGCGAGGTCGACACGATCGACGTGGACGGGGAGCGCCTCGTGCGATCCGTGCACGGATGGACGATGGGCTCCGAGATGCTCACGGAGTTCACGGGCAGCTATTTCCTGGATTGCACCGGGGATGGGCTTGTCGGCTATCTCGCCGGAGCCGACTTCCGGCTCGGTCGGGAAGCCCGGTCGGAATTCGGGGAGACCTGGGCGCCGGACGAAGCCGACAACGAGTTTCTGGGCTCGACAATCCTCTTCTACACGAAGGACCTAGGGCGCCCCGTAAAGTTCATCGCGCCCGACTCGGCAAAGAACATCGAGGAAACTCCCATCCCGACATCCCGCATCCTGCGAAGCGGCGACAAGGGAGCGCACTACTGGTGGATTGAGTGGGGCGGCGAGCTCGACATCGTGCACGATAACGATCGAATCCGGGAAGAGCTACGGTCGGTCATTTTCGGCATTTGGGACTACATCAAGAACTCCGGGAAGTTCGAGGCGGACAACCTCGACCTTGAATGGGTCGGCTCCATGCCGGGCAAGCGCGAGTACCGCCGGTTCCTGGGTGACCACGTGCTCACCCAGAACGACATTCTCGATCAGGTCGAGTTCGATGATGCCGTCGGCTTCGGCGGGTGGTCGATCGACCTCCACCCGGTAGAAGGCATGTACGCGACGGAGGCGGGTGCCCACCAGCGGTACTCCAAAGGCATCTACGCGATTCCGTTCCGGAACTATTTTTCGCGCAACGTCGCCAATCTGCTGTTTGCCGGGCGCAATATTTCCGCGAGTCACGTCGCGTTCGGGTCAACTCGCGTCATGGCAACGTGCGGCGTCGGCGGCGAGGCGGCGGGAACCGGCGCATCCCTCGCCATCGATCTCAAGGTGCGACCGCGAGATTTGGCGATCTCGCACTCGACCGAACTCAAACAGCTGCTCCTGCGCCAGGATGCGGCGATTTTCGGCGTCCGAAATGAAGACCCGGCGGATCTCGCGCGCACCGCCCGCGCTTCCGCCTCGTCAACGGCAATCTCGATCGACCCCGCCGACTTTTCGAGCACCGGAACTGAGCACACGCTGCCTCTCGCGCAGGACGTGGGGGTGTTGGTGCCGGTGGACCCGCGGCTCGACGGCATCGACATCCTGATCGCTGTCAACGCCGACACGACACTCTGGGCCGCGCTGTGGACGACCGAGCTGCGCCAGAACGCGGTTCCGGTCGTCGAGCAAGCGCGCACGTCGGTCGAGGTCTCCGCGAGTCCAAACCCGCAGTGGGTGCGAATCCCGCTCGCCTGGCACCCGAACACGCCGGAAAGCGTGGTCGTCGTGATCGACGCGAACGAACAACTGGGCGTCGTCTATCGCGACACCCAGGTTCCGGGCGTAATGACCCTCGTTCATGCGGCGCAGGCCGACGGTGACCTGAACGTTCAGGTCGACATGTCCGAGCCCGTCATCGCATGGCCCGCGATCCCCATGCGCGGGAAAGTCGTTCGCACGCGGCTCGACCCGCCGACCGCAGCATTCGCCGCGGAGCGGGCGGTGGGCGGCTTTCAACGGTTCTACGGTGGGCCGAACATGTGGGCGTCCGCGCCGTTGGCTCAGGATGCCGAGCCGGTGCTGCGGCTCGACTGGGATCAACCAACCACGGTGCACCAGGTTCGCATCGTTTTCGACGACGATCAGGATGTCGAACTCAACACGCTGCATCACCACCGCACGCCGGATGAGGTCTTTCCGGAACTCGTGCGCGACTACGTGATTGAGGCGCGATCCGACAGCGATTGGGTCGAAGTCGCTCGCGTCGACAACAACCGTAAGCGGCAGCGAGTGCATCACTTTCCCGCCGTCGAGACGGACGCCCTGCGGCTGCGCATCCTCGCCACCAACGGCGCCGATCAGGCGCGGGTTGTCTCGATTAGGGCGTACTAGGCCTCGCGGCAGCGCCACCGCGCCCGTTCGGCGCGAGGGCGCGCGTGCGCGCGGGCGCACCCGCGCCAGACGGGCGCGGTGGAGCGGGCCGCGACGCGGGGCAGGCCGCGACGCGCGCTAGCCGTCGCTCGCGGCGAGCAGCTGAGTCAGCGAGTCACGGATGCGCTCGAGTTCCGCGACATCCATGCCGAGTCGTTCGACGATCTGCGCGGGAACGAGCTCGGCTTTCGTACGCAGCGACCTGCCGGCGGCGGTCAGCTCTACGTCGAGCGAGCGTTCGTCCTCCCGGTTGCGCTGCCGCGTCAGCAGACCAGCGCTCTCCAGCCGCTTGAGCAGCGGCGACAGCGTTGCCGGCTCGAGCCGCAGTGCCTGACCGATGTCTCGCACGGTGCGCGGGCTCCTCTCCCACAGCGACAACATCACCAAGTATTGCGGGTGGGTCAGCCCCAGCGGTGCCAGGACGGGCCGATACATTCCGATGACACTTCGGGATGCCGCGGCGAGTGCGAAACAGACCTGACGGTCGAGCGCCAGTGGGTCATCCTGCATCTGCGTCATTTAGTTAGTATACTAATCATTTGTGCGCAAAGAAACGAAAGAGCCATGGTGGGATCGCCTGAACAGGCGGCTTTTCCCGTACATTGGCCCGCCTCCACTCGGCCCGTATAACGAGGAGCCGTTACCCCCGACGTCGGAGAAGGCCTGCCCTCTCTGTGGGCAGGAGATGAGCGTGCACACCTTTGTGCGCACTCAGGATCATTCGTCGACCCGGATGCACTGCCCGCCCGCGGCATCCAAATGAAGGAGATTTGGCGCGAAGTGCCCTAGGAGCGCCAAGATTCGACCCCAGCCGGAGAAATCTCCTTCATTTGGACGGAGGGAACGGGCGAGACATCCGGTGCCGCAGGGCGCCAGACGGGGCAACCAGGGACTCAGTGGGCGATCGTGAAACCGGTCTCGCCGAGCAGCGGACGATCCGACACGTCGAGGGAGACGACCACCGCCGACGCCGGCCCGTGCTTGAGCCAGCTGAGCATCCGGTCGACGGCCGCTTCCTGACCCTCGACTTCGAGTTCGACGGCGCCGTCCGTGCGGTTGCGCACATAGCCGGCGAGCCCCAGCTGGGTCGCCTCACGAAAGGCAAAGTAGCGGAACCCCACGCCCTGCACCTCGCCGCGAACGATCGCCTGTTTCCGCACCACAGGGCCATTGTGCTCTCCGGAGGAAGATCCAGCGACTCGACGCGGAGGAACTGCCCGCCCGCAGCATCCAAATGAAGGAGATTTAGCGCGAAATGCTTTTACAGGGAGGGAATTCGGCCCCTGCGCGCGAAATCTCCTTCATTTGGACGGAAGGCGCGGGCGGGGAAGGGCGCGGGGAGCTGCCCGCGGGTGGATTAGCCGAAGAGGTGGATGAGCAGCTGATCTGTGGTGTCGGCGACGGCGATAGCCCCGGACTCTTCGTGCGGCGAGCCGTAGCCCCAGCGCACAAAGATTGACGGAACTCCGTGAGCCGCGGCGCCATGCACGTCGTGCGAGCGGTCGCCCACCAGCACGGACTTGGAGGTGTCTGCACCGATGAGCACCAGTCGCGCGAGCGCCTCCTCGACGACATCCGCTTTCGCGCTGCGCACCTCGTCGTGGGACGCTCCGGTGATCACATCGAAATACTTCAGCAGGTCGTAGTGCTCGAGGATCAGCGTCGCGGGTGCCTCTGGCTTCGAGGTCGCGAGCGACAGCGGCACACCGCTGTGGCTGATGGCCCTCAGCACTTCTTCCACGCCGGGATACACGGTGGCGTTGAAGGCGCCGGCGCGCAGGTACTCGGGGCGATACACCTCGAGCGCGTGCTGCGACTCCTCGATGGTGAACCCTGCCAGATCACGAAACGAATCGAGGAGTGGCGGACCGACGTACGCGACGAGCTCCTCTTGCGGCGGGACCGGAAGGCCGAGCTGCTCGAACGTGTACGCGAGGGTCGCCGTGATTCCCGGCGCGCTGTCGACGATGGTGCCGTCGAGGTCGAACAGGATGCTGCTGAACTCGGGTTTCATGGTGAGTCAAGCCTAGGGCGGCTAGAAGAGACGGTGGTCACTGTCGTCGAGTCCGCGCATCGCGTCGTAATCCAGAAGCAGGCACCGGATGCCACGATCCTGCGCCAGCGTGCGCGCCTGGGGCTTGATCTCCTGGGCGGCGAAGACCCCGGTCACCGGGGCCAAATGCGGATCGCGGTTCATCAGCTCGAGGTAGCGCGTGAGCTGTTCGACGCCGTCGATGTCGCCGCGCCGCTTGATCTCGACCGCGACACTGCCGCCCGTGGCATCCGTCGCCAGGATGTCGACCGGGCCGATCGCGGTCATGTATTCGCGGCGCACCAGCCGGAACCCGTCACCCAGCAACTCGATCTGCTCGGCGAGCAATTTCTGCAGGTGATGCTCAGCGCCGTCTTTCTGAAGTCCCGGGTCGTGGCCGAGATCATACGAATTCTCGTGCATGATCTCGTGGATCGAGATGACGAGCAGGTCGGCAGTCTTGGCCTGGGCCACGCGCCAGATCTGGATGACCCCGGCCTCAGCCTGGTCGGCGTCGGGCTCCATCACCGCGAGGGTGCAGGGTGGGCTCATCCAGTTGAGCGGCTTGTATGACAGCGAATCGGAGTGCACCAGCACGCTGCCGTCTGCCTTCACGAGCAACAGTCGCGTGGCGAGCGGCAGGTGGGCACTGAGCCTTCCGGCGTAGTCGACCGAACACTTGGCAATAACGAGGCGCACGAGCTACGAGCCTAGGGTGCGAGACGCGACTGCACCTGCAGCAGGTCGTCGCGGTTTAGCTCGACCCACGGACCAGCAGGGTTGATGACGAGTCCTGAGAAGTTTTCACCGAGCGCATCAGACACGATGCGGCTCACATCGATGGCGGTCCAGGAATCGGTGGTGCTGCGCACCACAACCTCGGCTGCCGACGTGAACGCGAGTGCCACGTGCTGCCCGTCGGGGTTGGTGGAGGTGCGAACCTGCACGCCGTCGGGTGTCTCATTCACCGCGTAGAGCAACGTGCCACCCTTTGACAGCGCGTCGATGACGGCGGTCTTCATCCAGGTGGGGCCGTCGGTGTCGAGCGCGGTCTTGACGGCATCATTCCTGGCGGTTTTGAGCGCGAACTCGATGTCAGCGAGTTTCACTCCACACGTCGGTCCGGCGGGATCGAGGTAGAGCCATGTGTAGCCCTGTTCCACCGCGAACGCGAGGGTTGCGGCGGCGGGCTGGGCCACGGTCTGCACCGCGGCGGGGGCATCTTCGTGCATCCGCACGACCTCCGCCTGACGGGTGAAGGCGAAGAGGGCACGCTCGCCGTCAGGACCGGTTCCTTCACGGAAGGCGAAAGTTGACCCTTCGGCGATGGATGACCCATCCTCGGTCATCGCAATCTCAGAGCCGGTCGTGTCCAGAAGCAGGGAGCCGTGCAGGATGTTGCGCACGACCTCCAGATAGGTCGACTGGTCGCTCTTCTCGACGAACTGGGCGATTGCGTGCCTGAGGGGAGCGTTGTCTACGAGGTCGGCCATGCACCAAGCCTACGAGAGTCGGGTGGCGGTGTCAGGCACGGCCGGTTCACGCGCCGCGCCTGCCACGAGTGAACCGAGGACGGCAAGCACCAGCACGATGAGCAGCGCGTGCAGAACTCCGACGTACTCACCGAGCAGACCGATCACCGGCGGCCCCACCAGGAAGGCGAAGTAGCCGATGGTGGCCACGGCGCTGACCTTGGCCGCGGCCGTCTTGGGGTCATCCGCCGCCGCCGACATCCCGATCGGGAAACCGAGCGCTGAGCCGAGGCCCCACAACACGACGCCGATCACCGCGACCGGGGTGTACGGCACATAGATGAAGGTCAGCAGGCCGATGACGGCGAGCATGAACGACCCGCGCAGCACGGCGACGCGGCCGAACTTGTCGAGCAGGAACACTCCGCCCAAACGACCGGCCGTCATCGCGGTGACGAAGACACCGAAGATGAGCGCGCCGGTCTCGTTGGGCACACCGTGGCCGTCGACCGACGCGATGGCCAGCCAATCGTTGGCCGAGCCCTCGGCGAACGCGGCAGCGAGCACGACCACCCCGATGAGGAGGATGCGCGGGTCGCGCCAGATGCTCAACCTGCCGCGCCAGGTCATCGAGACGTCGTCGTGGGCGACGGGCTCTCCATTGCCTTCGATCACGTGCTCAGACTGGATGAAGCGCCTGACCAGCAACATCGCTGCCACCATGACGACACCGGCGAGGCCGAGGTGGGTGGCGATCGGGATGCCCGCGAGCTCGGCAAGGGCACCAAGCCCGGCACCGATCATGGTGCCGAAGCTGAAGAATGCGTGGAAGATCGGCATGATTGAGCGGCCGAGGGCACGCTCGTTGGCTGCCCCTGAGACATTCATCGCCACGTCGGTGATGCCGGTGGCAGCACCGAACACCATCAGGCCCACGAAGGTCAAACCAAAGCTCGGACCCAGGGTGACGCTGAGACCCGCGATCAATATGCCGACCGCCGTGACGATGACTCCCCACGTGACGGTGGTGACCGCTCCGATTTTCGCGACGATGTGGCTGGATGCGATGAGCCCCATGATCGATCCCGCTGAGATGCCCAGGATCAGAAGGCCCACCTGTGCTGGGGAGACCTCCAGGATGTCCCGAGCAGCTGGCAGCCTCGACACCCAGCTGGCCAGGGCAAGACCCGGCAGCGCGAAAACTACGAAGATAGCGTTGCGCCATGCCACGATCTGGCGGCGGTTGAGGCCGCTGGCGACAGCGGGAACGTGTGTCATGGAATTCCTTGTGGTGACGAGGTGCTGGGCGTTATCGAATCGATTCGATAATGGCGACTCGACTAAGCTACCCACTCATGGACGGCGAGGCAAGTGCGACGACCCAGCGGCCGACGCTGGCTGCGGTAGCGGCCCTCGCTGGCGTCTCGGGCTCCACCGCGTCGCTCGCTTTCAGCGGCGCTGGCCCGGTCTCCGACTCCACTCGAGCGAAAGTGCTGACCGCCGCGCAGACCCTGGGTTACGCCGGCCCCGATCCGAGGGCGCAGTCGCTGAGACGTGGGCGGTCGGGCATCATCGGCATCGTCATCGAGGAACGGCTTCAGGATGCGTTCCGCGACCCGATGTCGCTGGCCATGCTCGACGGCATCGCAGATGAGACCGGCAACGCCGGGGCCGGGCTGTTGCTCCTCTCCGACATCGGGGGCCCGCAGCTCGACATCCGGTCGGCCCCGATGGATGCGGTCATCCTCGTCGGCTGTTCCACCCGGCTCGACGAGTCGGTCGCGGTTCTCCGTCAGCGGGGAATGCCCGTCGTGGCTATCGAGGCAGACGACATGCCGGGAGTGTTATCAATCAGTCTCGACAACCGGGATGCCACGGCACGGCTGGCACGTCACCTCCTCGATCTCGGGCACGAGAGCGTGGCCGTCGTCGCGCTGCCGCTGGACGCAGCCAAGGAGCAACAGCGGCTGCCCGCGAACTGGGATGAGCTGGCAACCTCGCACACCACACGGGACCGGCTGCGCGGCCTGCGTGACGTGTACCCGGGGTTTGGCGGCATCGTCGCTACCCGAAGTTCGATCGACGCGGGTCGAGCGGCGGGGCTCGAGCTGCTGGAGGGCGCGGATCCTCCGACGGCGGTGGTCGCCCAGAGTGACCTGCTCGCGATGGGGGTCATTCGCGCCGCGGAGAGCCTCGGCATCCGGGTTCCGGAAGAGTTGAGCGTCGTGGGTTTTGACGGGGCGCAGGTCGACGCCATGGGTTCGTATGACCTGACCACGGTCATCCAGCCAGCCGTAGAGAAGGGCAGGGCGGCCGGTCGCGCCGCGGTTGAACTCGTGGAGGGCGGCTCGCCCACACCGATGGCATTCACGAGTGAGTTGCATATCGGCACGACAACGGCGGCCAGGAGTCAGCCTGAGCGCAGCCGCGCTGGATAGGCTTGCGACATGAGCTCAGAATCTCTCCAATCGTCTGGAATCGACACCGGGGAGCTTGACTCCTCCGTACGACCCCAGGACGACCTGTTCCGGCACGTCAACGGCAAGTGGATCGCCCGAACCGAGATTCCCAGCGACAAGGCCCGGTACGGATCGTTCTATGTTTTGGCGGAAGAGGCCGAGCGAGCCGTTCGCGACATCATCATTGAGTCGCAGGCCGCTGAGCCCGGTACCGAGGCGCGCAAGGTCGGAGACCTTTACGCGAGCTTCCTCGATGAGGCGCGAGTGCAGGAGTTGGGCGCTGCGCCGATAGCCGGGCTGCTGGCCGAGGCTGCCGCCGTGACATCCATCGACAGCCTGCTCTCTACCCTGGGCAAGCTGGAGCGAGGCGGTTCCAGCGGGTTCGTGCAGGTGTTCGTCGATAACGACCCCGGGCAGCCGGAGCGCTACCTCGTGTTCATCGAGCAGGGCGGGCTCGGTTTGCCGGATGAGTCGTATTACCGCGAAGAGAAGTCGGCCGCCATCCGGATCAAATATGTCGAGTATCTCGAACGCATGCTGACGCTCGCGGGGCTCGACGATGCCGCAGCGAGGGCCGATCGCATCTTCGAGCTCGAGACCGAACTCGCGTCCCACCACTGGGACAACGTCGCGACGCGCGACAGCGAAAAGTCGTACAACCTGATGCCGTGGTCCAGCGCCGATGAGTTGCTCGGCACTCTCGACCTGAACCTGTGGCTGGGCGCCATGGGTGTTCCCGAGGGATCGTTCGACGAGGTTGTCGTGCGCCAGCCCAGCTTCCTCGCCGGTCTCTCGCTCGTGCTCGTGGACGACAACCTCGACAACTGGAAAGACTGGCTGTCGTGGCAGGTCATCCGGTCGAATGCGTCGTACCTTTCCGACGATTTCGTCGCGGCCAACTTCGATTTCTACGGCAAGACTCTCACCGGCACTCCCGAGCTTCGTGCCCGCTGGAAGCGTGGCGTCTCGCTCGTTGAGGGTGCGCTCGGTGAGGCGGTCGGCCGGATCTACGTAGAACGTCACTTCCCGGAGTCCGCCAAGACCGCGATGGATGTGCTCGTCGCCAACCTCGTGGAGGCGTACCGCCAGAGCATCACCTCGCTGGAGTGGATGGGCGAAGACACCAGGACCCGCGCCATCGAGAAGCTCGAGAAATTCACGCCCAAGATCGGGTACCCGGTCAAATGGCGCGACTATTCAACCCTCGAGATGGATGCCGCCGACCTCATTGGCAACATCCGCGCCACCAGCGAGTTCGAGTTCCAGCGCGAGCTCGGCAAGATCGGCCAGCCGCTCGACCGCGACGAGTGGTTCATGACTCCGCAGACGATCAACGCCTACTACAACCCCGGTTTCAACGAGATCGTGTTCCCTGCGGCGATCCTGCAGGCTCCGTTCTTCGATGAAACATGGGATGCCGCGGCTAACTATGGAGCGATCGGCGCCGTCATCGGTCACGAGATCGGCCACGGTTTCGACGATCAGGGCTCGAAGTATGACGGCGATGGGCGGCTCACCGACTGGTGGACGCCCGCCGACCGTGCCGCATTCGAGGAGCGTACGAGCGCGCTCATCGCGCAATACGATGCACTCGCCCCGGCTCAGGTTCCCGAGCATCACGTCAGTGGCGCGTTGACGATCGGCGAGAACATCGGTGATCTGGGCGGACTCGCCATCGCGTGGCGTGCGTATCTGATTTCGCTGGGCGGCGCGCAGTCGCCGGTGATCGACGGTCTCACCGGCGCGGAGCGGTTCTTCCTGTCGTGGGCGCAGGCGTGGCAGCTGAAGGCGCGAGACGAGGAGGTCATCCGCCTGCTGTCGATCGACCCGCACTCCCCCAACGAATTCCGATGCAATCAGATCGTGCGAAACATCGACGAGTTCTATGTAACATTTGGTGTTACCGAGAACGATTCACTTTGGCTCGACCCGAAAGACCGAGTGACTATTTGGTAGAAACTGCGCGCGTTCGCGAGCGCTGGGAGCGCATACACGCCCCCAGAGCTGCCCGGCACCTGGCAACCGATGGAGCCGAAAACTTCACCGGTACCTTCAGGGCGCTCGGAAAAATCGCGTACTCGGGTTCGCGAGTGTCGGCAAGTGTCGTCGACCTCAACTCGGGCAAGACCCTGGTGGCAATCGATGACCGGATCGTGCTGCCCACCGCGAGCATCGGCAAGATCCTGCTGCTCATCGAGGTGTCAGCCCGGCTCACCGCCCGTGACCTGCCGGGGCTTGGCATCATGGACAAGACGCCGCTGGACGCCATCGGCGACTCCGGGTTGTGGCAGCACCTTCAGGTTCCCTCGTTGCCGGCGACGGACCTTGCTGCCCTGGTGGGCGCGACGAGCGACAACCTTGCGACCAACGTGTTGTTGAGGCAGGTGGGTCTCGCTGCGGTCCGCGCCAGAACCGAATCACTGGGGCTGACACGTACAGCGCTTCTCGACCTCGTGCGTGACAGGCGGGGTCCGGATGACGCTCCCCAGCTCTCCGTGGGCTCCACCGCCGAGCTCAGCTGGCTTTTCGGCGCCCTCGCGCGCAATGAAATAGTCGACCCCGTGACAAGCCAGCGCGTGCTGGGCTGGCTGTCACTGAACTCAGACACGTCGATGGTGGCCGGCGCATTTGCGCTTGACCCCCTGGCGCACCGTGGTGTTGATCACGACACTCTGCTGGTGAATAAGACGGGCACAGACACGGGAGTGCGTGCCGAGGCCGGCGCGTTGCGCGGCAGCGGTCGCGCTGTCGCCTACGCGGTGACTGTGCAATTCACCGACGACAATCTCGCGGCGCGGATGCGCGTGCTCGAAGCCATGCGTGTGGTCGGAGTCGACCTTCTGGAATACGTTCACCAGGCCCGCCCAGAGAAGACGCCGCAGAAACACTAGGTTTTGTACCCTTGCCCCCCACTCGGGGCGCCCTATACTCTTAAACAGCGCCGCTCTGGAGAGAACCCGAAACTTCGATCCAGTACCCCGAAACGGTGCATTCGAGCCTTACCCGGTTCCTGGTACGCATCCCCCGGTGTGTGCCGCTATTGCCGTGGCCCGAACTCCCCCCCCAGGAGATCGAACGTGTTTAAGAAGATCATTGCCATTGGTGGCACGCTTGCCATCGCCGCCAGCCTTTCGGTTATCGCCGTCGCTGGTGCAGCAGAAGCTACTCACCCCGTCGTCAGCGGCACCGCCGCGTGCGACACCAGCGGAGTTCCGTACATCACCTGGCGTGTGACGGGCGATACCCGCTACGCGAACGAGACAGCCACGATCAAGGTCGCTGAGCTCACCTCGACGGGCGGCGATTCACCCTCGCAGCCAACCTCGCTCCTCGAGCAGACGGTGAAGGGTGCCGGATTCGTTGAGGCCACCCAGAGCAACGCCACGGCGGGAACCGGGTACTCCCTCACCGTGAAGGTGCAGTGGACCAACCACAGCACGGGCAACCTCGTCAGCCAGAAGTCAGACGTGGTGACGCCGGCATCGTGTGCCGTGCCGACCCCGGAAGATGCAATGGCATCCCTCACCAAGACTGTTGCCACCTGTGACGTCGCCGCCGAACTCGTTCTCGGAGCCCCCAATAACTTCGCGTGGGGCGACATCACTCGCGATGGCGTCAACTACACGGTTACTGCAACCGCACTCGATGGGCACCGCTTCCCCGCGGGCGATGGGGTTTCCAGCGATGGTCTGACGATGGTGTTCACGGGCACGCTTGACCCGAAGAAAACCGGCGTCGAGTGCACCCCACCACCGGACTGCATCCCTGCCTCAGCGGTTTCGTACACCTACGACGGGCCGAGCAACAGCGGCACGATCCACGTAGAGAACGTGCCGAGCATCTCGGGCGAGCTGTGCGAGGGCTTCTGGGCTACGGCAACCAGCTGGAAGTACAAGACCGACGGGGTGTGGCCACAGACTCTTGACGTAGTCGACTACGTCAACGGCAAGCAGGAGATCACCGCCCCGGGCGACTACCCCTTCCAGGCCGTCATTACCTGCGGACAGGGCGACGTGTACGCATCATTCACCGGGCAGCCCGAGCCGGGACCGATCCTCACCGGACCGAGCACCCCCTACATCGAGAAATTCCTTCATGGAATGGGCTTCACCGGGCCGTTCCCAACCTGGTTCGCCCAGGATGCTGGTTGCAACGTTGTTGTTCCCGTCGCTCCTGAGGTAACGACGGCCACCGAATGTGGCATCGCACCGACTGTCGTCGCCAAGACGACCGAAGGCATCGACTACGTCGTCAAGCTCGATACGACGACCGGTGACTACGTTGTTACGGCAACCCCGAAGGCGAACTACTACTTCGCCGGAGATGACGACCAGGTCATCAAGTTCAAGGGCAACGTCGGCGTACTCGTCGACTGTGTGGAGCAGCCGGATGTCGTTGCGGCATTCGGGGACTGCACCCCAGGAGAGTTCGACGACGGACTGTCGCTGGAGCCGACCCGCTCTGCGACACTGACGTTCGATAACTCGGCGAGCACCAAGCCGGTGCTGTTCCAGGTCCTCGGACTCCCCGAATTCGACACGGTCGTTGCTGCGGGAGAATCCGTGGACGTGGTGATCGAGAATGCGACGGCCACCGGCACGAGCTTCGCGGTCATTGCCGCGGGCCGTTCGTTCGAGATCCCGATCCCTGCGTGTGACCTGCCGCCGCTGGCTCTGGTAACGCCGACATACTCGGTCACCCAGCCCACCTGCACCACTTCTGGTTCGTACACGCTGGGTTCGGTCGTCGGTGAACTCACCTGGACCGTCAACGGTGTTTCGGGAGTTGCCAGTGGAACCTACCCGGCTCCGTCCAACCGCTCGGATGTGACCATCTCGGCAGCACCAGCGGTGGCTGCAGACGGACTTGACCCTGACTGGGTCAACCCGGTCGTACTGACGTTCACCGCACCGTCAACGGATTGTGGCTTCAACCCGCCGACACTCTCGTATGACCCGCCCACACTGGCGTACACCGGGCTCACAGTCGGCACGGGCCTGAGTCTGGCCGGTGGGCTGCTCTTCGTCGGATTCGCCGGACTCATGGTGGCTCGTAGCCGCAAGGTCCAGGGCTAGAACCGAAACGCAGTACTCGGGAACGGGGGGTACAAAAGTACCCCCCGTTCTGGGGTGAGCTTGTACCCTTGTCCTCCAAATAGAGGACAGAATATCCTGTTACCTACGCCGGGCTGGATCTGCCCCCGAAAGTGATCCAGCGACCCGAACGGTGCTCGATCACGCGGTTTCTTGCAGACATATCCCGATTTGTGTGCAAGAGATCGTGGTGCTCGAATTCTCACTCTCGTGCAGGCGCGGCAGCGCCGCGGGAAGCCTTACGCCGACTCTGTGCGCTCGTTCTGCGCCGCCGGCCGTGGCGTGATTCCGTAGACGGCATCGAGACCGGCCGCGAATTCGGCGGCTCGCCCACCGAGAGCCAGCTCCCGACCGCGAGCAGACGGCGCGTGCAGCAGCACTCCCGCCAGGTGCCTGAGCGCCGATTCCGTTTCGTCCCCTGCACCGCGCGCGCGGGCGCGGGCGATCTCAGCCTCGAGCACGTCAAATACGTGCGTCCTCAGTGCGACGATCGCGGGTTCGATTTCGCGCTCAGCGGTGAATTCAGCTGCAGCGGACCGAACGATCGCGGTGGCGTCGTCGTGCGCCGACAGTGCATCAAGCGGAGCGTGCAGGCGCACGGTTTCCAGATCGAGTAACTCGATGCCGTCGAGATCGGCAACGACAGGCTCGATGTTGCGGGGAAGCCCAAGGTCGATGACCAGTCGCCGGGCCGCACCAACGAAGTGATCGGGCCCCAGCACCGTGTTCGCAGTGCAGGCGATCACCACATCCACCTCGAAATCGGTGCTGTTGGTGACGCCATACTTGGCGGCGAATGCTGGCCCGCGACCGGTGCGGCTGAAGACCCGGATGTCGCGGGCCCCACGGTCACGCAGAGCGGTAACAGTTGTTGCCGCATACTGGCCGGTTCCCACGATGAGAACGGATGCCTCAGACCAATCGGCTACCCGACTGGAGGCAAGTTCAAGGGCGAGCCGAACGAGCGAACGATCGCGGCCGCCGATCGACGTGAGGTTCTTTACCCCACGGCTCGTGCGGGTGGCCCGCTGAAAAAGCTGTTCCAGATCGCGGGTGGTCGTGTTGCCGGTTCGTGCCCGGTCGAGCGCGCGCCCCACCTGGCCCGCGATCTCGTCTTCGCCGATCACAACAGACTCGAGACCCGACGTAACAGAGAAGAGGTGCGCCGCGACATCCGGGCCCTCATGGACCGTGATGGAATCGCGCAGAACAGCGGTGCTGAGCCCGCTGGCGTCACTCAACGCGGCGAGAGTGGATGCCACCGCTACGGCCGACGCGGCGGTGAGAGGTTCGTCGATGTCGAGGTAAGCCTCGAACCTGTTGCAGGTGGCCAGCACGACGGCGCCTGTAACGAAATCACTGGAGCTCAGCAGCGCGGCAGTGGCACCGGGGGCAGCGAGTGAGAGGCTCTCGAGTAGCTCAAAGCTCGCGTTGCGATGATTCGAGCTGAGACACAGGAGCACGACCTAATGTTAACCCCGTGCCTCTGTCAAGCAATCATCCACTCATCGACGGCCGAACTGGCTCCTCACCGCTGATCAAGGCGTACCGAGGCGAACGACCGGAAACGACCCCGGTCTGGTTCATGAGGCAGGCGGGCCGCTCACTGCCGGAATACCGCGAAATCCGGGTCGGAAACGCGATGCTCGACGCCTGTCTCACGCCCGAACTCGCCAGCGAGATCACGCTGCAGCCCGTTCGTCGGCACAGAGTGGACGCCGCGATCTTCTTCAGCGACATCGTGATTCCCGTGAAACTCGCAGGAATCGACGTCGAAATCGTCCCCGGTCGCGGGCCCGTGATCGCCAATCCGATTCGCAGCGCGTCGGACGTCGCGGCCTTGCGCCCCATCGACCCTGCCGCCCTCGACCCGATCCGGGAGGCCGTGGGCATGACTGTTGCGCAGCTCGGATCCACACCGCTGATCGGATTCGCTGGAGCACCATTCACCCTCGCCTCCTATCTCGTTGAGGGCGGGCCGTCGAAAGACCAGCAGCGCGCGCGCACGATGATGTACTCGGATCCGCAAAGCTGGGCGATGCTGCTCAACTGGTGCGCCGATGTGTCCGGCGAGTTCCTGAAGGCTCAGATCGAAGCAGGGGCGTCCGCGGCTCAGCTCTTCGACTCGTGGGTCGGCTCGCTCAGCGAACAGCAGTACGTGCGCCGGGTGGCACCCCACTCCAAGCGCGCACTGTCCCACCTGCGCGGTTTCGACGTGCCGAAAGTTCACTTCGGGGTCGGAAGTGGCGAGGTGCTGAAGGCCATGCACAACATCGGCGCCGACGTCATGGGCGTGGACTGGCGCATCCCGCTGGATGAGGCATCGAGAAGGCTCGGTGGTGACGTGCCCTTGCAGGGCAACATCGACCCCGCCCTGCTCGGGGCGCCGTGGCACGTTCTGGAAGCCCACGTGCACGACGTGATGGACCGCGGGCGTTCGGCCCCGTCCCACGTGGTGAACCTCGGGCACGGTGTGCCCCCGGACACCGACCCTGACGTGCTCAGCCGCATCGTCACACTCGTTCACGGTGACTGACTTCACGGTGATCGGCGGCGGTGTCGCCGGCATGGTCGTCGCGCGACGGCTGGCAATGGCCGGACGGTCGGTGACCCTGGTCGAGGCATCCGATCGCCTCGGCGGAACCGTCGCCAGACACACCGTCGGCGGAATCGACCTCGACGCCGGAGCCGAGAGCTTCGCCACGCGCGGCGGCATCGTTGCCGCCTTGGCCACCGAGATTGGTCTCGGAGATGAGATCGTGAGCCCCGGCGAGGCCGGCGCCTGGCTCCAACCGCAATCAGGACCGGCAGTCCCGATGCCCGCCACCAACGTGCTCGGCATCCCCGGAACGCCGCTGGCGGCCGATGTGATCGCCGTGATCGGCCAGCGGGCCGCCATCCGCGCGGAACTGGATGCAATCATCCCGTCGCTCTGGGCCAGGAAGTCGCTCACCCTCGGTGCGCTGGTCAGGCGCAGGATGGGTTCTGGCGTGCTCGAGAAGCTCGTCGCGCCGATCGTGCACGGGGTGCACTCGCTGCATCCCGACGACATTCAGCTCGACCGGGCGGCTCCGGGTCTTCGGGCCGCCTTCGCGAGGGAAGGGTCGCTCGCCGCTGCCGTGAGGTTCATGCGCGATTCGGCCCCGGCTGGCTCGAGCGTGGCAGGAATCCGCGGGGGCATGCACCGCCTCGTCACCGAACTGACGGCGGACCTCGTGACCTACGGCGTGCAGGTGGAGCTCGGTCGTACCGTGCAACCCGGGTCGATCGACGGTGCTGTCGTCATGGCCGCGCCCGTCGACCCCACCGCCGGTCGGAAAATCGTGCTCGCGACCCTGGTGGTGGATGCGCCCGAACTCGACTCTGCCCCCAGAGGGACCGGCCTGCTCATCGCCGACGGCGCAGCCGGAATCAGCGCGAGAGCCCTTACCCATGCGACAGCGAAATGGGACTGGCTGCGCGAACGCGCCGGGGGCCGGCACGTGCTTCGGCTTTCCTATGACGTCGAACCCGAGACGCTGCACGTCACCGCGCTGCAGGATGCCTCGGCGCTGCTGGGTGTGGGCCTCGACGACTCGAGGGTGGTCGACTTCGCGCGCGTCGAATGGCGGAGGCCCGCGGCATCCGGCTCCGTTCTTGCCGTGCCGCAGGTCGGGGAGAGTGTCGCGGGCTCGGGCCTTGCCGGTGTCATCCGTCAGGCCGAGGCCACCGCTGAGGAGTTGCTCGACACCTGCCTCGGGCGGGAGTGACTCCCGCCCGGACGCCGCGACCCGGTCTGCGGAACTCACAGCCGCCTGTGAGGCTGTGGATTCGCTAACCGACGGGGCAGAAGGGAGGATAGAGACATGACTGAGAGCGTTAGCCCGCCCGTCGCAGAAACCGCCTCTGAACCCCTCGGCTACACGCTGTGGGCGGTTCTTCGACGTGATCCTGCGCGCGCGACCGGACCCGTGGATCTTGCCCCCGCTGTTGCGGCCGTCGAGTCGGCGGGTGTCACCATTCGCGGGTTCTACGACGTGTCGTCGATGAGGGCCGACGCCGACCTGATGATCTGGCTGCACGGCACAGAACCCGAAACGCTGCAGTGGGCCCTGCGTGAGCTTCGCCGCGCACTTCCCACGCTGTTGCCGACCTGGAACGCGATGGGTGTGCACCGCGACGCCGAGTTCACCGCCAACCACCTGCCGGCGTTCATGCGCGGTAAGGAGCCAGAGGCCTGGCTGACCGTGTACCCGTTCGTGCGCAGCTACGACTGGTACCTGCTTCCCGACGACGAGCGCAGGGCGATGCTCGGCGACCACGGGCGTAAGGGCAGCGAGTACCGCCAGGTTCTCGCCAACACCGTGGCGAGCTTCGCCCTCGGCGACTACGAGTGGATTCTCGCGCTGGAGGCTCCCGAGCTCGTCGACCTGGTCGACCTCATGCGGCACCTGCGCCAGACCGAGGCCCGCAGGCACGTGCGCGAGGAGGTGCCGTTCTACACCGGACGCCGCATCAGCCTCGACGAGGTAGCGGAAGTGCTGTCGTGACCGTCACCAACGGGCAGTCCGCTCTGGTGCGAAATGCGACTCCCGCCGCCCAGCAGGGTGCGGAGCACGTCGAGGAGCCAGTCGCCTACGACGCGATTCTCCTCGCCAGCTTCGGCGGACCCGAGGGTCAGGATGACGTGATCCCCTTCCTGAGGAACGTCACCCGAGGCCGTGGCATCCCCGAGGAGCGCCTCGAGGAGGTCGCCCATCACTACCGGGCGTTCGGCGGTGTGAGCCCCATCAACGACCAGAATCGGGAGCTGAAGGCGGCGCTGGAGGCGGAGTTGGCCCGGCGCGACATCGACCTGCCCGTGCTGTGGGGCAACCGCAACTGGGATCCGTACCTGCGCGATGCGCTCACCGAGGCGAACGAGCGCGGATTTACGAAGCTGATCGCCATCGGCACCAGCGCATACAGCTCATATTCGAGCTGCCGGCAGTACCGCGAGGACTACGCGATCGCTCTCGAGGAGACCGGCCTCGGCGATGTGCTGCAGATCGACAAGGTCCGCCAGTTCTTCGATCACCCCGGATTCGTCGAGCCCTTCATCGAGGGCGTGCGGCAGGGGCTGGCGGATGTCGCGGCGCAGGGCATCGCCCCCGAGCAGACGCACATCCTCTTCTCCACCCACTCCATCCCGTCCACGGACGCCGAGCGCTCAGGCCCGAAGGAACGCGGATTCGGCCCGGAGGGCGCATACGCGGCCCAGCACCTCGCCGTTGCCGAGGTGGTCGTCGCGGCCCAGGACAGTGCCGTGGGCTGGGACCTCGTGTACCAGTCGCGTTCCGGCCCTCCGACGCAGCCGTGGCTCGAACCGGACGTCAACGACCGGATCACCGAGCTCGGCGCTCAGGGTGTCACCGGCGTGGTCATCGTGCCGCTCGGGTTTATCTCCGATCACATGGAAGTGAAGTGGGATCTCGATACCGAGGCGATGGAGACCGCTGTGGAGAATGGGATCTTCGCGGTTCGCGTCCCGACCCCCGGCGTGCACGCCGCGTTCGTGACCGGCCTGGTCGACCTCGTGCTCGAGCGTCGCGACGGCATCCCCACCGCCGATCGTCCCGCCCTGACCGATCTCGGACCGTGGTACGACGTCTGCCGCTCGGGATGCTGCGAGAACGTGCGGCTCGGCTTCAAGCCCGCCGTCGCAGGGTTGGCCCCGTAATGGCGACCACGCTGCGCATTGGCACCAGGGGAAGCACCCTGGCCCTCGCCCAAACAAACTCGATGGCTAGCGCTCTCACGGCGAAGACCGGAGTCGAGTGCGAAATCGTCCCGATCAGCACCGAGGGCGACACCTCGACCGAGTCGTTGTCGAGCCTCGGCGGCACCGGCGTCTTCGCCAGCGCACTGCGTGAGGCGCTCCGCGACGGCCGCTGCGACGTGGTGGTGCATTCGCTGAAGGATCTTCCGACGGCGGAGGAGCCTGGGCTCTCCATCGGCGCTGTTCCCAAGCGGGTGGATGCCCGCGACGCCCTGTGCGCGCGCGACGGGTTCACCCTCGACACCCTGCCGGAGGGTGCCCGCGTCGGCACCGGGTCGCCCCGCCGGGTGGCCCAGCTGCTCGCGCGCAGGCCGGACCTTCAGGTCATCGATATCCGTGGCAACGTCGACACCCGGCTGCGGAAGGTCGTTGATGGAGAACTGGACGCGGTGGTGCTCGCGGCAGCCGGACTGACTCGCCTGGGGCGCCTCGATGCCGTGACCGAGTACCTCGGGCTGGACGGTTGGCCGACGGCTCCCGGTCAGGGTGCCCTGGCGCTTGAGGTTCGCTCCGGCGACGAGAAGCTCGTGAAGGCACTCGACCACGCGACATCCAGAATCATCGTGAATGCCGAACGGCAGGTTCTGGCACTGCTCGAGGCCGGCTGCTCAGCACCCCTCGGAGCGCACGGCGTCATCGACGACGGAATGCTGTTCCTGTCGGCGCGCGTCTATTCGGCCAACGGTGCCGATCGGCTCACGAGCTCGCACGCGCTGTATGTCTCAGACGCGAAAGATCCGGCGGGGGATGTCGCAGCGCGGGTTGCGAAGGAACTCTTCGATCTCGGGGCCGCCGCCCTGATGGGAGCATCGTGATCATCCGTCCGCGCCGCCTTCGGGCAACTCCTGCGATGCGCCGGCTGGTCGCCGAGACCAGGGTGCATGCGTCGCAACTGATCCTGCCCATGTTTGTGCGCGAGGGTTCGACCGAGCCGATGCCCATCTCGTCGATGCCCGGTGTCGTTCAACATTCGCTCGACTCGATGCGCAGGGCGATCGCCGAGGCGGCCGAGCTCGGCGTCGGGGGTGTGATGTTGTTCGGGGTTCCCGAGCGCAAGGACGCCCAGGGCAGCGGCGCGACAGACCCCAACGGAATTCTGAACGTGGCCACGCGCGCTGCCGTCGCCGAGGCTGGCGACGGCCTCGTGGTGCAGACCGACCTCTGCCTCGACGAGTTCACCGACCATGGCCACTGTGGTGTTCTGGATGCGCGCGGTCGGGTCGACAACGACGCCTCCCTCGAGCGCTATCGAGACATGGCGGTGGCTCAGGCCGAGTCTGGATCGCAGCTGCTCGGGCTTAGCGGGATGATGGACGGCCAGGTCGCCGCGGTGCGAGAGGCCCTTGATTCCGCGGAATTTTCTGAAACCCCCATACTCGGTTACGCCGCAAAGTACGCGTCAGCGTTCTACGGCCCGTTCCGCGAAGCCGTGCAGTCGACGCTGCAGGGCGACCGCCGCAGCTACCAGCTCGAGCCCGGCAATCGCCGGGAGGGAGCCAGAGAAGTGCTGCTCGACGTGAACGAGGGCGCCGACATCGTCATGGTCAAGCCCGCGATGAGTTACCTCGACGTGCTCGCTGACGCTGCCGCCGTAAGCCCCGTTCCGGTGTGGGCGTATCAGGTGTCCGGCGAGTACGCCATGATCGAGGCCGCGGCCGCCAATGGCTGGATCGACCGTGAGCGCGCCGTCTCCGAGTCGGTGACCAGCATCGTGCGTGCAGGGGCCGACGCCGTGCTCACCTACTACGCGAGCGAACTCGCCCGTTCGTTGAAGACACAGCCCCTTTAGCCCGTCCGGGAAGGACCGAACCATGACCACCAATGAAGAGGCATTCGCGCGAGCCAGGGCAGTGTTGCCCGGTGGAGTGAACTCGCCGGTTCGTGCGTACGGTTCCGTCGGTGGCGCACCCCGGTCGATGGTCTCGGCGCGCGGCGCCTACGTGACAGACATCGAGGGTCGCGAATACGTCGACCTCATCACGTCGTGGGGTCCCGCGATTCTCGGACACGCGCATCCCTCGGTGATCGAGGCAGTGCAGGCGGCGGCGGCCCGCGGGCTGAGCTTCGGGGCATCCACCTCGGGCGAAGCGGAACTTGCCGAAATGGTGATCGAACGCGTCGGATCCCTTGTCGAACGACTTCGACTCGTGTCGACGGGCACCGAGGCGACGATGACCGCCATCCGGCTCGCGCGCGGCGCGACAGGCCGGGACCTTCTCGTGAAGTTCGCCGGGCACTATCACGGCCACTCCGACGGCCTGCTTGCCGAGGCGGGATCGGGTCTCGCGACCCTGTCGATCCCCGGCTCGGCCGGCGTGCCCGCTGCGATCGCGGCGCAGACCATTGTTATTCCCTACAACGACATCTCAGCGGTCGAGGAGCTCTTCGCTGCGCGCGGCAGCGAGATCGCCGCCGTCATCACCGAGGCCGCCGCCGCAAACATGGGCGTGGTCGCACCCGAGCCCGGCTTCAACGCCGAGCTGACGCGCATCGCTCACGAGCACGGCGCGCTCGTCATCATCGATGAGGTGCTCACCGGATTTCGGGTTGCACCCGGTGGCTGGTGGGGGCTCGACCCGTCGTACCAGCCAGACCTCGTCACCTATGGAAAAGTCATCGGCGGTGGCCTTCCGCTCGCGGCGCTGGGCGGTCGCGCCGACGTGATGAACCTCCTCGCCCCGCTCGGCCCTGTCTATCAGGCCGGCACGTTGAGCGGCAACCCCGTGGCGGTAGCTGCGGGAATCGCGACCCTGCGGGCTGCGGATGCCGCTGTCTACAGCCACCTCGATGCGACGGCATCCACCATCTCGAGCGCCGTGTCCTCCGCGCTGACAGCGGAGGGCGTCGCGCACAGCGTGCAGCACGCCGGAAACCTGTTCTCCGTTGCCTTCCGCGAGGATGCCCCACTGAACTACGCCGACGTGAAAGCACAAGAGGCCTTCCGGTTTCCTCCGTTCTTCCACGCCATGCTGGATGCTGGCGTTTCACTGCCGCCGAGCGTGTTTGAAGCCTGGTTCGTCTCAGCCGCGCACGACGACACTGCAGTGTCGCGCATTCTCGACGCCCTGCCCGCTGCGGCGGCTGCCGCGGCAGCGGCGCAACCGGCCTGAACCACCTTCATGCCGCGGCGGGAATGCGTACCCTATCGCCGCTCGGCACAGGAGGGAACCCCAGCCTTCTCTGAGGCGGCTGAACGGCACCGGGGCTATGTTTAGAGTAGAAGTTTTCAGATTTCGTACCGCCAACAGAAATGGAGTGTACGTATGAAAGGCAAGATTCTGCTGCTCGTCGGAATGGGCATCGGGTATGTACTCGGCGCTCGTGCCGGTCGCGAGAGCTACAACAAGATCGTCAAGACTGCTGACAAGTTCTGGAACAGCCCCCGGGTGCAGAAGCAGGTCAACACTGCCGAGGATTTCGTCAAGGACAAGGCTCCGGACGTAGCCGACTTCATCGCCGACGGCGCGAAGAGGGTCGTCCGCCAGGTGTCGGGCGCTCAGTCGACCAAGACCTCGACGTCGTCGACCGGCTCGTCGACGTCACCGAAGTAGGCCCGCGATGTCCAGCGAACGCGGCGAGACTCCGAGGCGCTCGCTTTTCACCCTCATTGGCGCCATCCCGACCCTGCTGGTCGACCTCGTCCGCGACGAGATTGAGTCGTTGAAGAACGAGATCTCCGGCAAGCTCAAAGACGCGGGAATTGGCATTGGTCTGCTCGCAGGGGCCGCCGCCTTCGCGTTCTTCGCCCTTATGGTGCTAATTGCGGCCGCCATTTTGGGCCTGGCGACGGTGTTGCCGGCCTGGCTCGCTGCGCTCATCATCGGTGTGGTCATTCTGATCATCGCTGCAGTGCTGGCGCTGATCGGAATCCGTTCGGTGAAGAGGGGCGTGCCACCGGCCCCCACCGACACCATTGAGAGCATCAAAAAAGATGTCCGCACCATCAAGGGAACCGAAAAGAATGTGACCTCATGAGTGACGTTGAAAGCCGCATCCAGGCCTCCAGGGCCGAACTCGAGGCAACCCTCGACGCGATCGAAGAGAAGCTCAATGTGCCCAAGCACGTCGAGGAACTGACCGAGAAGGTGCGCACCTCCTACGAAGCCAACCCGATGCCATGGATCATCGGTGGTATCGCCACCGCTGTGGTGGCGGTCGGTGTCGTCGCATGGGCGATTCTCAGTAACGACGACTGACGGCGTCTGACCTCGATTAGCATGTGCCATCGAGGTCGGGGATGATGGTGCCATGACAGCCAAGCCTCTGCGCGGTTGGCGTGTGCTCGTTCCCCGAGGCGGAAAATGGGGCGACGGAGTCGCGGCGGACCTGAGAACTCTGGGCGCGATTCCCATCGTTGCACCGCTGATCAATTTTGCGAGCGCCGACGATGGCCCGGCCCTCGCCAACGCGATACACGAGCTATCTGACGGCCAGTTCGACTGGGTGGTCATCACGAGCGCGACGACTGTCGATGTCTTCGTAGGGCAGGGCGCAAAAATTCCGGCGGGAACGCGCATTGCGGCGGTCGGCGAAACTACCGCGGCGGCGCTCACGCTCGCGGGTTATCAGGTCGACTTCGTGCCGGCTGTCGATAATTCTGCGCGTGGACTGGTGAAGGAGTGGCCCAAGACAGCGATCAGCGGTCGCGTTCTGGTGCCCCAGTCAGACATTGCGGAGCCCAACCTCGTGACCGGACTCGGTGCCCTCGGGCTCGACGTGCAGTTCGTGGCGGCCTACCGCACGGTGGGTGTGCCGGCGTCCGACGCCGTGCGCGCAGACGTAGCATCCGGTCGCATCAAGGCGGTTCTGGTGAGCTCAGGATCGGTTGCTCGCCAGATTGCAGCCCAACTAGCTCCACTCCCTGAGGACACGGTCGTCGCCTGCATTGGCCCGCGCACCGCGTTCGATGCGCGCGCAGCAGGGCTCCGCGTGTCCGTGATTGCCGACTACAGGTCTGCGGAATCGCTCATCGCCGCGCTCGTCGAGCACGCGACTCCGGACGGCGTCGAATAGCGGCGGCTACAGCACCCCGATCGACAGCACCAGCAGGACAATCCCGATCAGCGGTGCAAGGCCCTGGATGACTGCTGCCCGGGCGAGCCGGGGCGAAGACGCGATAAGCACGATTGCTGCGAGCACCATGCTGGCTGCCGCGAAGATCGACAGGGCGAGACCGGCCTGTCCGAGCGACTCTGAACCGAGCAGGACGAGCCCAACGCCCGCCCCGATCGCGAGGAACACGTTGTAGAAACCCTGGTTGAAGGCCATCGGTCGCACGATGTCTGCATGTTCCTGCGATGCCAGTCCGAATCTCTTCCAGATCGCCGGTCGCGACCACAGCACACTCTCCATGAAGAAGATCATCAGATGGATCAGTGCTGCGATGAAGATGAAGATCGATCCGACGACCGTGAGTGCGTTCATGGCATTAGCCGAAGAGGATTGCGGCCTCGTCGTAGCGCGACTGGGGCACCATGTTGAGCTTGCCGAGCGCATCCTCGAACGCGACGTGGGTGATCGTCGTGCCACTGAGCGAGACCATTCGCCCCCAGCGTCCGTGGATCACGGAGTCGACAGCGGCCATTCCGTAGCGGGTCGCCAGCACGCGGTCGTACGAGGTTGGCGTTCCACCTCGCTGGATGTGTCCGAGGGTGGTGGAGCGCGTTTCGATGCCCAGGCGGGCCTCGATCTCCTGCGAGAGGATGTCGCCAATGCCGCCGAGGCGGGGCCGCCCAAACGCGTCGAGGCCGCGTTCGGAGTGCGCGTCATCCATCGTGTCGAGTTTGAAGCCCTCCGCAACCACCACGAGGGGGGCGCGCTTGCGGTCCATGACGGACTTCACCCACTCGCAGATCTGCTCGATGCTTGTCTTCTGCTCTGGGATCAGGATCGCGTGCGCTCCCGCAGCCATCCCGGAGTGCAGGGCGATCCATCCGACGTGGCGGCCCATCACCTCGGCGACCATGCAGCGACCGTGGGAGTCGCCGGTGGTGCGAAGTCGGTCCATCGCGTCTGTCGCGATCTGGGTGGCCGTGTCGAAGCCGAAGGTGTAGTCGGTGGCCGAGAGGTCGTTGTCGACGGTCTTGGGCACGCCGACGATCTTGATGCCGGCATCCGTCAACCTCTTGGCTGCTGCAAGAGTGCCTTCTCCGCCGATCGCGATGAGCGAATCGATGCCGAGGCGCTCCATGTTCTCGCGAATACGCTCAGGCCCGCCGTCACCCTCGAAGGGGTTGGTGCGCGAGGTTCCGAGGATCGTTCCACCCTGCTTGCCGATGCCCTGGATGTCTTTGCGTTCCAGGGGCATGATGTCGCCGTCGACGACGCCGCGCCAGCCGTCGCGGAAGCCTACGAACTCGCGGTTGTAGATTTGCGTGCCCTTAAGGACGGCACCGCGGATGACAGCATTCAGGCCGGGGCAGTCGCCCCCACTGGTGAGGATTCCGATCTTCATGGAGTCAATCATGGTGCATCCGCGGCGACACAGCGCGCCGGGTACCTCTATCCATCGCTCCGAAGGCGCTCACGCCGCTATAGTCGGGCCACTGAAAGATTTGTTCAATTTATTCTCACCTGAGGAGTGCATCATGACTACCCCGCCACCCGCATACGCAGCAGCCCCCGACACCTTCCCGGGCAAGACCCTCGGAATCGTCGCCATCCCGGTCGCTATCTTCTTCTCCGTCATCGGCATCATTCTGGGCTTCGTGGCCAAGAGCCAGTCGAAGACGGCCGGCCAGAAGAACACGCCAGCAACGATTGCCATCGTGATCGGCTTCGTCATGATCGCGCTGTCGATCATCGGTGGCATCGCGTTTGCCGCAGCCATCGCGGCGGCCTGCTCCAACGGAGCGGCTTCCTGCACCACCTACTAACGAACACCAGCGGCGCCCCGGTTTACGCCGGGGCGTTACTGCGTTAAGAGGGAGTGTTGCTCGCAGTGCACCGGTGATTCGCCGCACGTGGCGCACACGACGAATTGCTCCCGACAGGAGAGCTCGTTGCAGTTCTGCATTCTGTTTGTCGCGTCGCCGCAGGCCACGCACCGCCCGATGACGACGGTGTCCGGGCTGAAGTCGACGGCCATCCGGTTGTCGAAAACGTAGAGCGAGCCGTCCCAGAGCCCGTCGTCCCTGAAGGCGTCGCCGTAGGTGGCGATGCCACCTTCGAGCTGGTAGACCTCCCGGAAGCCGCGGTTGATCATCAGCGACGACAGCACTTCGCATCGGATGCCGCCGGTGCAGTAGGTCACGATCGGCTCGTCCTTAAGGTGGTCGTATTTGCCGCTCTCAAGTTCGGCCACGAATTCGCGAGTGTTGGCGACATCGGGCACTATCGCGTCGCGAAACTTGCCGATCCTCGACTCGAACTCGTTGCGACCGTCGAAGAAGGTCACACTCTTCTCGGCAACAAGCTCGTGTAGTTGTTCAGGGCTGACCCTCGCGCCACCGCCCACGACGCCGTTGTCGTCGACTTTCAACTCGCCCGGCGCCCCGAAGCTCACGAGCTCGTCGCGCACCCGAACGCTCAACCGGGGAAAGTCGTTTCCTGCACCTTCGCTCCATTTGAAGTCGATGCCGTGGAATGGAGCGTATTCGCGAGTCTTGCGGATGTACTTCTTGACCGCTTTCAGCTCGCCGCCGACGGTGCCGTTGATGCCGTCCTTCGACAGGATGATCCGCCCGCCCAACCCCAGCGATTCGCACAGGTCGCGCTGCCACAGCCGCACTGCCTCTGGATCGGCCAGCGGCGTGAAGATGTAGAAGAGAAGGATTTTCGGGACGGCCACCGTTCAAGGGTACGCGGCTCATATCGGTGGGCAGACGTAGGGTCGTCTCGTGACCATCACGACCTTGTACGCGCCCGATCTTCCGGTCGACCTGTCACAGACGCTGCGACCTCTGAGCCGTGGCAGGTTCGATCCCACCCTGCGGGTTGATGCATCCGGTTTCTGGAGAACCCTCCGCACGCCGCACGGCCCCGCGACGATGCACCTGCGGCGGGAGCAGCACGGCATCGGTGTCGCAGCCTGGGGCGCAGGCGCCGAGTGGGCAATCGATGGGGTGCCGGAGCTTTTGGGTAGGGGTGACGACTGGAATGGTCTGGATGTCTCGACCAGCGTCCTTCTCGCCGATTCCCTGCGTCGCAACCCGGGTTTGCGGCTGCTGCGCACCCGACAGGTGTTCGAGATGCTGCTTGCCGCGATTTTCGAGCAGAAGGTTACGAGCAAGGAGGCGCGGCACTCGTGGCGGGTGCTGATCACGAAGTACGGCGAGGCGGCTCCCGGCCCCGCGCCCGACGGGATGATGGTGTTCCCGGCGGCCGAGACCTGGCGGCGGGTGCCGTCGTGGGAGTGGCATCGCGCCGGTGTCGGGCCTGAGCGGTCGGCCACGGCGATCCGGGCTGCCGTCGTCGCTGCCTCCCTCGAGCGCACCATCGATCACGGTCGGGACGGTGCTGCGGTGGCGAAGAAGCTGCGCAGCATCTCGGGGATCGGGGTATGGACGGCGGCGGAGACCACCCAGCGTGCTCACGGCGATGCGGATTCGCCGAGCGTCGGCGACTATCACCTGCCGGCGGTCGTCGGCTGGGCGCTGATCGGCAAGCCCGTTGACGACGACGGCATGCTCGAGCTGCTCTCTCCCTGGGCTGGCCACCGCCAGCGCATCATGCGACTGATCGAGGTCAGCGGATTCGTCAAACCGCGCTTCGGCCCCAGAATGACCATTCAGGACCACCGAGGGCACTGACTCGGGCGCCATGCATTCGTTCATGGCGCGCTCACGGCGCTGGCGGAGCCGTCATCTGTGCGGCCTGCGCGCCTTCGTGAAAACGTTCTGGTAACTCAGCACATTAGGTGCGCCGTGGGCGGAATGTGCTGAGCTGCCAGAGGGGCGGAGGGGATGGGTTGGTCGGGCTCCGAATGTTCCTCCACAGCCCCGGCACGGCTTGGTTTTACACCGAAACCCCAGCGGCGAGGCGGGAGAGGTGGCGATCTACGACCATTGACCCATGAAGGCAAGCGAAGCGCTCGAGCGGCTGGGAGGCTACGCCTCACGCGCCGAACTGATCGCCGCGGGTTGCTGGCCCGAAATGGTCGACATGGGGCTGTATTACCGCCAGATCCTGAGGGTGCGCCGCGGGCATTACGCCTCGATTGACACTCCGCTGCAGGTGCTGAAGGCACTGCGAGTCGGGGGCAGGCTCGCGTGTGTGAGCGCGGTCGACTACTACGAAGGGCACCATCGACCCGAGAGACCCGTGCACGTGCTGGTGCCGTACGGTTCATCGCGGCTCGGCAGTGACCCGTGCGGGCCGGCCGTCATCCATTGGAGCCGCCTGCAACTGGAGGGCAGCCGCACCGTCGTCTCGGAGAGCATCGCCCGCTCGCAGGCGCAGCGCTGCGCTGGGGGTGAGCAACGGTGAGTTAGCGTGAAAGCGTGCACATGTTCTTCAGGACCCTCTTCCAGATGTACCGCAGTCGCGGCCGCTCGGCGCTCGGCGTGCATGACGTGGGGCGGGTGACCATGCGCGTGCTGCCAACAGATCTCGACGTGCTCGGGCACATGAACAACGGCGTGTACTTCTCGATCATGGACCTCGGACGCATGGACCTGATGATCCGCTCCGGGCTCTGGCCGAAGATGCGCGCGAAAGGCTACTACCCGGTGATGGCCAACGAGACCATGACTTTTCGCAAGTCACTGCAGCCGTGGCAGAAATTCGAACTCGAGTCGAAAATCGTCGGCTACGACGCCAAAGCAACCTATGTCGAGCAGCGATTCGTCGTCGACGGTGAAATCTTCGCGAGCGCAACGACGAGGGCGCGATTCCTGAAAAAGAGCGGAGGCACGGTCAGCATGGATGAGCTCGCAGCGCTCGCCGGGGTCGACGTGACCGCCATGCCGCCGCAGCAGTGGATCGCCCACTGGAGCGAGAACATCGCCCTGCCCCCCACACGCGGTCCCGCCCCGAGCGAGTGGGTCTGACGCGGCGCAAGCTGAACCGACTCAGGATGACTCGAGCACGGCCATAGCCGCATTGTGGCCGCCGATCGCACTCACGCCCCCTCCACGTTGGGCTCCGGCACCGCACAGCAGGATGCGCGGGTGAGCCGTCGCCACACCCCACCGCTGAGCCGGAGTCGCGAGCTCGGCATCATCCTCGGCGAACGGCCACGACAGCGGGCCGTGAAAGATGTTGCCGCCGGGAAGGTGCAGCGCATGCTGCAGGTCGAGGGTGGTCTTCGTCTCGATGGTCGGGTTGCCCGCGGCATCCACCAGCAAGAGGTCGTCAATGGGCTCGGCCAACACCGAGTTGAGCGAATCGATCGCCGCACGCTGCAACGCCTCGCGCATCGAGTCGTTGTTGGACTCCGTGACCAGCCGGTCGGGGGTGTGCAGGCCGAACACCGTGAGCGTTTGCGCGCCCGAAGACTGCAACTCTGGCGACAGGATGCTCGGATCGGTGAGCGAGTGACAGTAAATCTCGCACGGCAGCGGGGTGGGGATAGCCCCGGCGCTCGCGGCAGAGAACGCCGAATCGAGTTGCGACCACGTCTCATTGATGTGGAAGGTTCCGCCGAAGGCTGCCGCGGGATCCACGCGTGAGTCACGGAGTTTGGGCAGGCGCGAGACCAGCAGGTTGACCTTCACCTGGGCACCCTCCGGCCGACTCTCTGGCGACTCCCCCATCAGCTTCTGCAGCTGAAACGGCGCGACGTTCGCCAGTACCCAGGTGGCCCCGATGGTGATCTCGGCGTCGTTACGCACGTAGGTCACCTCGCCGTCGGGCGAGATGGCGGTGACAGTCGCATCCGTGATGATCTCGGCCCCCGCGGTGCGGGCAGCCCGCGCCAGCTCGCCGGTGACAGCCCCCATGCCGCCGACGGGAACGTCCCAGTCGCCGGTTCCCCCGCCGATCACGTGGTACGCGAAGCACCGGTTCGCGGCCAGGGATTCGTCGATGTTCGGGGCGAGGGTGCCGATCAGCGCGTCGGTGAGCACAACGCCGCGCACCAGATCATCGCCAAAGGTATCCGCGATGGTCGAGCCGATCGGGTCGTCGATGAGCGACGACCAGATGGCCGCGTCCCCCACGGCTGAGCGGGCCTCAGAGCGGGTGAGCAGCGGCTCCGTCACCGTCGGAAAGAGGGCTCGCGCCAGCGTCGCGGTACCCGAGTAGAAGGTGTTCCAGGCCGCGGAATCGCTGCCCAACGCCTCCGCTGTGGCTGCGGCATCCAAGTTGTCGATGAGCAGACCGCCCGTGCCGCCCGGCTGCGGCGTATAGGAGGAGTAGCGGCGACGGGCCAAGGTGATCGAGAGGCCGAGATCGCGGATGATCCGCTCGGGCAGAAGCGACACGAGGTAGGAGTATCGCGACAGCCGGGCATCCACCCCATCGAACGCCGATGCCGACACCGCGGCGCCACCCACGTTCGGCAGGCGCTCGAGCACCGTGACGCGCTTGCCGGCGAGGGCCAGGTACGCGGCGGCGGCGAGGCCGTTGTGTCCACCGCCGACGATCACGACGTCGCGCGCGTCAGGCATCAGCGCGCTGATCTTCGCAGATGCTCGGGTTCATGGCGCCGAGAAGCTTGCCGGAAATGATGCCGAGCGCTCGCTTCTCGTCGTCATCGAGCACGTCGAAGAAGTGCTCCCGCAGCGCCTGGCTGTGGTCGCCAGAGGCAGCGCGCACCGCACTGCTGCCCTCGGCGGTGAGCATGATCCACACTCCTCGAGCGTCATCGCCGCACTCCTCGCGTCTGACGAGTCCGCGCTGCTCCATGCGCGTGATCTGGTGCGAAACCCGGCTCTTCTCCCAGCCGATGATGTCGCCGATGTGGCCGGCGCGCAGGCCCTCCGCTGGACCCTCGCTGAGCGAAACGAGAATCTCGAAGTCTGCGCTCGAAATGCCGGCATCGGCACTCAGCCGCCGTTCGAGGGTGAGCTCAAGCTGGCGGCGCATCACAAAGAAGCTGCGCCACAGCTCGCGTTCCTGGTCAGAAATGATGCGCTCCATGGCTCAATCATGCCCGGCTCGCTGCCAGCCGGCACTGGCAGGATGTGCATTGCCCCGTCCCCGTCAGGAAGAAGCCCATGACCGTCATCAAGATCAATGCCATCACCGTCGCCGCAGATAGCGGAGATGAACTCGCGAAGCGCTTTGCGGCTCGCGCGGGAGCGGTGGATGGCCAGGCTGGTTTCGAGGGGTTCGAGCTGTTGCAGCCGACGGACGAGCGCAACACCTGGCTGGTCATCACGCGGTGGGCGGACGAAGAATTCTTCCAGGCCTGGGTGAATTCGCCCGCGTTCGGCCATGGGCACCGCAGCGAGGCCCAGCGCTCGGGTGAGAGCGCCGCCGAGCGGCCGGCGCACGTCGGAGTGAGCAGCGAACTGTGGTCGTACTCGATCGCCGGCGGCACCGGTATCCGGCCCAGCTAGGACGCGGGCGGGCCGTTTTCGGAGGCGGCCGGATCCATCCAGAAGGCTTCCCAGATGTGGCCGTCGGGATCCTCGATATCGCGCGAATACATGAAGCCCAGGTCCCGCGCCGGCTTAGCCTCTGAGCCGCCCGCTGCCAACGCCTTCTCCGCCCACTCGTCGACCGCCTCACGGCTTTCGACGTCGATCGCGTTCAGCACCTGAATGTTGGTTTTCGCGTCGATGAGCGACTTGTCGGTGAATGTCTGAAAGAACGGGGTCGTGAGCAGCATCACGTAGATGTGCTCTGACATCACGATGCAGGCGGCATTCTCGTTGCTGAACAGCGGATTCACCGCATAGCCCAGGGCCGTATAGAACGCCGTGGATGCCTCGAGATCAGCGACGGGGAGGTTCACAAAAATGGATGACGTTGCCATAGTTGACAGCGTACACATCGGCGGTCGCAAGCGGTAGGTCAGGAAAACTCGACGGCGCGCGCGAGCACCTCGCGGCATGCCTTGACCGCGGGCCGGCTCGCGCTGGCCTCTCTCGCCGCCGTGAAGATCGTCCGGCGGGGCGCGCCATCGAGGGCGAGTAGCCGGATGCTCGGCTCCCGTCCGGCCCATACCAGGCCGGGCAGCACCGCGACCGCGTGGCCGCTCTCGATGAGCCGGATCTGCGCCTGCAGGTCGGCCGTCTCGAAGCGAACATCCGGCTCAAACCCCGCCTGCCGACACAGCTGTTCGGCCCAGTGCCGTGAGGCCGTACCCCGCGGTTCCATCACCCAGGCGCTGGCGCTGGCATCCGACAGTGTTGTGCCGTCGAAGGATGAGGGCACACCGAGCCTGAGCTCGTCACGAAACAGGCTCACCCTGTCGAGATCGGCCTGATGTGGGGCCGCATGGCCGGGGTATTGTTCGGCGATGACAAGGTCGAACTCGCGCGTCCACGTCTCGAACAGGGCGTTTTCGGGCTCGCGCTGGGTCACCTCCACGCGCAGCTGCGGGTACTCCTCGTTGAACATGGTGAGCGCCTGCGGGATGATGCCGAGCGCCGCCGACTGGAACACCGCCAGCCGCACGGTACCCGTGACATCGGTCAGTGACTGGTCGAGTTCAGACTCCATCAACTCCAGCCGGTCGAGCAGCATTGTCGTGTGGCGAACGAGCAACTCGGCTTGGGGGGTGAGCTGCACCCGCCGTCCCGATTTTTCGAGCAAGGCGACCCCGGCCTCCGTCTCCAAAAGCGCGAGCTGCTGCGACACGGACGACGGCGTGTAGGAGAGAGCAGCCGCGACGGCAGCGATGGTGCCCCGCAGCTTGAGCTCGCGCAGCAGGCGCAGACGGCGCACATCGAGCATGGGGCATCCATTCGTTCATTTCTTCTAATGGATATTGTGCACTAACCATCGCTTTTCCTACCCATACGGCAAAGAGCACACTGAATGCACCAGCCGCATCCACCCGGGAGGAATATCCTCATGAGCATGTCACTCGAGCACTCCAACGCGAGCACCTCACACCCAGACCTCGCGGACGAGACGATTGCGACCGTGCGCCGCTGGCTCACCGAGAGTTCCGCCGTTCAGGCCGACGTCAGCGCCGAGCGTCTTGCCGGAGTGCTGAAAGACCCGAATGGGCTCGCCTTCACCATCGGATTCGTCGACAAAGTGGTGCGCCCGCATGACCTCAGGGTGGCGGGGCGCAACCTCGAAAAGCTGAGTCACGCCATCCCGTCGTTCCTGCCCTGGTACCTGCGCGCAGCAATCGTGGCCGGCGGCGGATTCGCGCCGCTCGTACCGTGGCCGATCGTGCCGATCTCACGCTGGGTGCTTCGCCGCATGGTGTCGCACCTTGTGGTGGATGCGACGCCC
This sequence comes from Salinibacterium sp. G-O1, assembly GCF_030063305.1. Classification (GTDB taxonomy): domain Bacteria; phylum Actinomycetota; class Actinomycetes; order Actinomycetales; family Microbacteriaceae; genus Rhodoglobus. The sequence goes on along the minus strand of NZ_JASISV010000001.1, from coordinate 27,614 downwards.
GACAAGCTCACGAAGACGCTCGAGTCGCTGCGGGGCCAGGGAGTGCGGCTCAACCTGAACCTGCTCGGCGAGGCCGTCCTCGGCGACGACGAGGCCAATCGTCGCCTCGCGGGCACCCGCGAGCTTCTGGAACGCGACGACGTCGACTACGTGTCGATCAAGGTCTCGTCCGTGGCGAGCCAGTTGTCGATGTGGGCCTTCGATGAGATGGTGGCGGAGGTCGTCGAGCGGCTGACCCCGCTGTACGAGCTCGCCGCGGCATCCCCCACCGCCAAATTCATCAACCTCGACATGGAAGAGTTCAAAGACCTCGACCTGACCATCGCGGTCTTCGAGACGCTGCTCGATCAGCCCCAGCTGCAGAACCTCGAGGCAGGCATCGTGCTGCAGGCGTACCTGCCGGATGCCCTCGCCGCCCTTCAGGGATTGACCGAGTGGGCGACCTCGCGTCGCGAACGGGGCGGCGCAGGCATCAAGGTGCGCGTCGTCAAGGGCGCAAACCTCGCGATGGAACACGTTGACGCGGCCGTGCACGGCTGGCCGGTGGCGACCTGGTCGTCGAAGCAGGAAAGTGACACGAACTACAAGCGCGTGCTGGACTGGGCGTTCACTCCGGAGCGCACCGACGCCGTTCGCATCGGGGTCGCCGGGCACAACCTGTTCGATGTCGCCTACGCGTGGCTGCTCGCAAAGCAACGCAACGTTGCCAGCAGGGTCGAGTTCGAGATGCTGCTCGGCATGGCCACCGGGCAGGCCGATGCGGTCAAGCGCGACGTCGGCGGCCTGCTCCTGTACACGCCGGTGGTTCACCCGCATGAGTTCGATTCGGCGATCAGCTACCTGGTACGCCGCCTCGAAGAGAACGCGAGCTCGGAAAACTTCATGTCCGGCGTCTTTGAGCTCGCTGACAACCCCGAGGTGTTCGCACGCGAAGAGCAGCGCTTCCTCGCCTCCCTCGCCGACATGGATGACGCGGTGCCCGGCTCGAACCGCATCCAGGACCGCGCACACACCCTCGAGGTGCCCACGGGGCGCGGGTTCTTCAACGAACCAGACACCGACCCGTCCATCGCCGCGAACCGGGCCTGGGCACGGGAGGTGCTCGAGCGCAGCGCGCACTCAACGCTGGGTGTGGCATCCATTGATCAGGCCAGGGTCACCGACCTGCAGGTGCTCAACCGTCGCATAGCTGACACCGTCAAAGCCGGAACCCGCTGGGGGTCGCTTCCCGCCGCCGCTCGTGCCCAGGTGCTTCGTGATGCCGGGGATGTGCTCGCGGCGTACCGCGGACGCCTGATCGAGGTCATGGCGAGCGAGGCCGGCAAGACCGTCGCTGAGGGTGACGTCGAGGTCAGCGAGGCCATCGACTTCGCCCGTTACTACGCCGAGCGCGCTCTCGAACTGGACGAGATCACCGATGCCACGTACACGCCGCCGCGACTGACCGTCGTCACGCCGCCGTGGAACTTCCCCGTCGCGATTCCGGCGGGCTCCGTGTTGGCGGCGCTCGCGGCTGGCAGCGGCGTCATCATCAAGCCCGCAGGGCTTGCCCGCCGCTGCGGAGCCGTGATGGTCGAGGCGCTGTGGGAGGCTGGCGTTCCCCGCGACGTGCTCACGCTGCTCGAGGTCGGGGAGCGTGAACTCGGCCAGCAGTTGGTGTCGCACCCTGCGGTCGACCGCGTCATCCTGACCGGAGGGTACGAGACGGCCGAATTGTTCCGTTCCTGGCGGGCAGACCTGCCGCTCGTCGCCGAAACCAGCGGCAAGAACGCAATCATCGTCACCCCGAGCGCCGACCTCGACCTCGCCGTCGCCGATGTGGTCAGGAGCGCCTTCGGCCACGCCGGCCAGAAGTGCTCGGCAGCTTCGCTGGTGATTCTTGTCGGATCCGTGGGCTCGAGCGAGCGGTTCCGCCGCCAGCTCGTCGACGCCGTCACCACCCTGCGGGTCGGATATCCGCAGGATCCCACGACCCAGATGGGCCCGATCGTCGAGCCAGCGCACGGCAAGCTTCTGCACGCCCTGACGACCCTGTCCGAGGGCGAGCACTGGCTGGTGCAGCCGAAGAAGCTCGACGAGACCGGTTCGCTGTGGTCGCCGGGAGTGCGCGCGGGCGTCGTCGCCGCGAGCGAGTTCCACCTCACCGAATACTTCGGCCCCGTGCTCGGTGTCATGACCGCGGCAACGCTGGACGAAGCGATCTCGCTGCAGAACGCCGTCGACTACGGGCTGACGGCGGGCATCCATTCGCTCAATGTGGCTGAGGTGGAGAAATGGCTTGACACCGTCGAGGCCGGCAACCTCTACGTCAACCGCGGCACCACGGGCGCGATCGTGCGTCGGCAGCCGTTCGGCGGATGGAAGCGTTCCACCGTCGGCACGTCGGCGAAGGCTGGTGGTCCGAACTACCTGCTCACGCTCGGAACGTGGGGCGCTGTCGAAGCCGAACCCCGCAACGACATCATGCTTCCCGGGATCTCTGAGCAGGTGGCATCCGTCATCAAGAAGGCACAGTCTGGGCTCGACTTCCCCGAGTTCGACCGGGTTCGCCGCGCAGCCCAGAGCGATGAGAACGCCTGGACTGCCGAATACGGTGTGGCGCGGGATGTCTCGGCTCTCGGCGTGGAACGCAACGTGTTCCGCTACCGCCCGGTGCCCGTCACGATCCGCCTGAGCGAGGGTGAGCCGCTCGGGCACCTCGTGCGGTTGCTCGCCGCGGCCAGCCGCGCTGGATCCGCCGTGGATATCAGCTCGGCAATCCCGTTGCCCACCGCGCTCGTGCAGACATTCGGGGACACCCTCGGTGGCAACCTCGGACCCGTGCTGGTCAGCGAGCACACCGTCGAGTCCGACGAGTCATGGCTGAACAGGGTGCGCACGCTCGACGCGTCGCGGGTGCGCCTCATCGGCGGCGACCCACTGGCGCTCGCCGAAGCACTCAACGGCAGCGTGGATATCGCCGTCTGGAGCGGCCCGGTGACGACATCTGGCCGCATCGAGATGCTGCCGTTCCTGCACGAGCAGGCGATCAGCATCACGGCTCACCGCTTCGGCAACCCGGACCCGGAAATGGCTGGCCTGCGGGTCGAGTAGCGAGGGATCGCCGCACGATCCACTGGTGTCGTGCGCTCTCTCGGTGCGCCATAAAACTGACGACTGTGCCCTAAGCAGGCTCGAGCAGGGAATCCAGCGCACTTTCCTCTTGACAGAAGTGAATGATGTATACAGAATACAATCTATCTTCTGATCACCGAAAGAGGTTCCAGCATGCGCATCTCATCGTCGAGACGCCTCATCGCCGTCCTGTCCGCCACCGCCATCGCGGTCTCACTGGCCGCGTGCAGCGGCACATCGTCCGCATCCGACCCGAATACCGTTGTTTGGTCCACCTGGGGCACCCCGGAAGAGCTAACGCGTTTTGAGGATTTCAACCAGGAATTCATGAAGCGGCACCCGGACATCTCGGTGAAGCTGCAGCCCGTCGCCTCCTACAGCGACTACCACTCGAAACTGCTCGCCCAGCTCACCTCGAACACCGCCCCCGACGTGTTCTATGTGGGGGATGACAAGATCGGCCAGTTCGTGGCATCCAATCGACTCATGCCCCTGACAGCTCTCATGGAATCCGGTGAGAGCCAGACCAAGCCTGATGACTTCTTCCCCGGTCTGTTCGGTGCCGCCCAGACCGACGACGACATCTACGCCGCCCCCAACGATGCGAACCCCGACGTGCTCTGGTACGACAAGGCCGCGCTGCAGGCTGCAGGAATTACCGAAGACCCCGCAACCCTCGCCGCGGCCGGCGAATGGACCACCGCGAAGTACCTCGAGATGAACACTGCCCTCAAGCAGGCGGGGCTGACAGGCTCGATGTTCTGGAACTACTGGGCAACCCACTACAGCTGGATCTCGGCGCAGGGCGGCTCCGCCTTTGACACGTCGGGAACGTTCGACGCCAACACTGACGTGACGAGCGTCGAGGCGATGGATGTCATGGCAAGAAACTTCCAGGACGGCACATTCGTTGTCGCAGACACCCTGCCCGAAGGAGCGGGCGCCGACAGCGTCTTCGTCACCCACAAGGCTGGCTTCTTCTCGCAGGGCCGCTACACGATCGGCACCGTCACCTCGGCCGGAGTGCAGGACGACTACGACATTGTGGCGTGGCCCACGCCGAGCGGAACTCCAGCTCCCACCGGAGTCGCCGCGTCGTACCTCGCCATCAACGCAGGCACCAAGGCGAAGGATGCCGCGTTCACCTTCTGGACCGAATTCCTGAGCGCCGAGGGCCAGACCTTCCGACTCTCCGGCGGCGGAAACGCCGTTCCGTCGATCAAGGGAGCGGATGACGTTGTGCTCGAGGACGGCTACCCCGCCCACGCCCAGACCTTCCTCGACATGAGGGACATTGGCTTCGCGGCGCCGCCGGAGGAAGCCAGGGTTCCGGGACTGTCTGGTGACGTCAGCGACCTGATGCTCAAGCTGTACCAGGGCAACGACGATGCGCAGACCGCGCTCGATGAGGTCGCCGATCTCATCATCAGCAAGTCGCGCAGCTAGCACGATCGGATGACTATCGTGCCCAGCTCACTCGTTGAGCAGCCACGACTCGCATCCCCGCCGCCAGCCGGACCCCGCAAGGAGTCCGGCTGGCGCCGGCGTGACCGACGTTGGGGCTACGTTTTCGTCGGCCCACAGCTGATCGGGATGGCCATCTTCGTGCTCGTCCCCTTCCTGGGCAGCATGGTGCTCGCCTTCGCGTCGTGGGATGGCTTGTCCGAACTCACCTGGGTGGGATTCGACAACTTCATTTCCCAGCTTCAGGATCCGCTGCTGCTGCGCAGCATCCTGAACACTCTGCTCATCGCCGCCATCACCGTGCCGATCGGGCTCGGGTTCTCGGTGGTCATTGCCGTGGCGTTGGAGAAGCTGAAGACCCGCACCCTCTACCTGGTGCTGTTCTTCGCTCCCGTGGTCACCAGCACGGTTGCGGTTGCGATGATCTGGCAGCAGATGCTGCGGGCGGACGGCGTGCTCAGTTCGAGCATCTCGAAAATCTTCGGAATCGCACCGCCCGACTGGCTCGGCGATCCGGGTCTCGCCCTCATCTCGGTGTGCATTGTTTCCATCTGGGCGTCGATGGGACTGAACGTCATCATCTTTCTCGCGGGTCTGCAAAACATTTCACCCTCCGTGATTGAGGCCGCGAAACTCGATGGCGCGGGCGCCCTCGGTATTTTCTGGAGCATTCGGCTGCCGCTGCTCTCGCCCATCATCTTCTTCTCGTCCGTGATTGCGTTCATCAGCTCGCTGCAGACTTTCGACGTTGTGTTCGTGCTCACGGCAAACGCTGGCCCGGACAACGCCACGCGCACCATCGTTTACCACATCTACGATCTCGGCTTCGGTCGCTTCGAATTCGGCCCATCGAGCGCGGCGGCGGTCATCCTGCTGCTGCTGACTCTCGTCATCACGTTCATCCAGTTCGGCGTGCAAAAGAAGGTCGTTCACTACGAGGATGGTGCCGAATGACTCTCACCCAGCGCACACGCACGTTGCTGATCCACACGGCACTGGGGGTCGCGGCTCTCGCGATGGTGTTCCCGTTCATCTGGATGCTGCTGACCTCACTGAAGACGCTCCCGCAGTTACTGCAGGACCCGCTCAGTTTCTGGCCGAACCCCTGGACGCTCAACAACTACATCGATGCCTGGAATGCGGCGCCGTTTGCCCAGGCGTACATGAACAGCGTCTACATCACGGTTCTGGCCGTGGTCGGCACCCTGCTGACGGCATCGATGGCCGGCTATGCCTTTGCGCGGATCAAGTTCCGGGGCAGCCGGTTCCTGTTCATCTTGTTCCTGGCGACACAGATGATTCCCAAGCAGGTCACACTGATTCCGTTTTACCTGCTCATGAGCAGCCTCGGCTGGGTTGATTCACACCTCTCCCTGATCGTCCCTGCCATGATGGTGAATCCTTTCGCCGTCTTCCTGATGCGACAGTTCGTGCTGTCGCTGCCCAAGGAACTGGAGGAAGCGGCGCTGGTCGATGGAGCCGGGCGCTGGCGGACGTTCTGGAGCGTCATCCTTCCAAACCTGCGCCCGGGGCTTGGCGCACTGAGCATCATCGTGGCCCTCGATGTGTGGAATGCCTTCCTGTTCCCACTGGTGCTCCTGAACACGCCCGACCTGTTCACGGTTCCGCTACTGCTCTCATCGTTCCGCGGGCAGTTCGGCTCCATCAACTATGGGTTGGTGATGGCCGCCTCGGCCGTGTCCACCATTCCGATGCTGGTCGCTTTCGTCATCGGACAGCGTCGCATCATCAGCAGCATGGCCGCGTCCGGACTGGGCGGCAGATGATGGGCACCGCCGGCGCGGGGCACCGAGCGCACACCGATGCGCTCATCGAGATGGTCAGCAGTCAGTTGGACCTGGTGGCGGCCCCCTTCACCCTCCCGCGTTCCCGAATACTGGTGCAGCGACATCCGGATTCCCCGGCAGAAGGCGGGCGAGAGCTGCGAGTGAGCCGCGCCGAGTACGAGCGCAGCCTCTCCGACTGCATCGCCATCGAGCGCCTGAGCGTGTGCGACAAGGATGGCGAACCACTCGACATCACGCGGGTGCTTCCGCACCGAATCGAGTTCGGCGGCGGACAGGTCACACTGACCTTCGCGGGAGCAGACGCTCTCAGCATCGGAGTGCGCAAGCCTGGCCCTGCTGACGGCCGAGCGAGCGCTGAGGTTCACCTCGAGCTGCGCGACCGAACGCGGCGGTCGATACCTCTGCTCCCAGGGGCCTCGGTCGTGCTCCAGGCGGCATCCGACGGGTCCGTCACGATCTCACCGATCCTCGAAGCAGGCGAATTCCAGCACGACGACCACCTGCGTTCGACCGCCAGGGTCTGGGCTGAATGGTTCGATCGTTGCCCCCGGGTTCGAGAAGACCTCCAACCGATGACCGCTCTGTGCTGGTGGGTCCTGGGCGCAAACATCGTCGAATTGCCCGGACTGGATGGCGCACGGGCCGTCGTCCCCTCCAAGATCGGCTACGTCGGCCTGTGGCAGTGGGACGCGTACTTCATCGCGATTGGACTTCGCCACGGCGATCCGGAGCTGGCGCGTGAGCAGCTCGACATTGCCTTCCGATTCCCCACCGCCACGGGTCAACTGCCGGATGTCGTCCACGACGAGGGTGTGCTGGCATCCAGCGACGACCTGCCGCCACACGATCTCGAGGTGTTGCGCGCACACGGGTCGAGCATCGCCGACCCGGCCGCTCCGGTTCCACTCACGAAGCCGCCGCTCGCGGGCTGGGCCCTTCGCAAGGTGCTGGAGTCGACTCCTGCCCAGGATCGCACCGCCGTCGCATCCTGGGCGAACGCCGCCTGGGACACCATCGCGCGCTCGCAGGACTGGTGGTTCGTGCACTCAGACCTGGACGGCGACGGCATGCCCGAGTATGGCCACCCATATTCATCCGGGCTCGACGACAGTCCCATCTTTGACGGTCCGTTCCCGCTGGCATCGCCAGACCTCGGCGCGTACCTCGTGCTTCAGGATCGTGAACTTGCGCGCCACTTCACCGAACAGGGCAACGCCGAGCGCGCTGAGGCATGTGGCCGCCGGGCCGATGCGACGCTGGCCGGACTGCTGGCGATGTGGGACGCGGCCACCGGTCGATTCCTGCCCCACGCCGGCGAGCGAATCGTGCGGTCGTACACTGCGGTCAGCCTTCTTCCCCTGCTGACGGGTGAGCTGCCGGCCGTGCGTGCAGAGCTTCTGGTGGCAGCGCTGAGCGACCCCGCTCAATTCGGAACGACCTGGGGGGTGCCAACCGTTGCGGCGAACGACCCGGACTTCTCTGACGAGCGGATGTGGCGCGGACCGGTGTGGGTGAACATCAACGCATTGCTGGTGGAAGGGCTGCGGTCATCCGGATACCCCGCAGAGGCGACCCGGCTCGCCGAGCAGACCGTAGCCCTGGTCATCCACGGTCGAGGCCCGAGCGAATACTTCAACCCCAGCACCGGCCACAAGGCTCACACCGCGACGACGTCGTTCGGCTGGAGCGCCGCGCTGTTCATCGATCTCGCCGTGACTCTCTCGCCCTGACTCCTCGCTATCCGACAGGCGTAGGACCACATTGACGTCATTCTGCCGTCCGTGTACTGTATACAATATTCTGAGCACACAGACGAAGGAGTCACCTTGCCATCCAGAAAATTGCCCGTGCCGATTGCCGCGATGGCTATAGCGGCGCTGCTCGCAGGTTGTGCGGGCGGGTCGGCTGGCGCGCCGGCGGCGCCCATCGATCCACAGGCTGACGTATCTGGCGAGATCACAGTCTGGTCGTGGGATGTCGCTGCAACAGCATTGAAGCGACTCGGATCTGAGTACGAATCGAGCCACCCCGGCACGAAGATCACGGTCGTGGACGTTGGATACGACAACGCGTACGACAAGCTGTCGGTGGGATTCAAGGCGGGAAGCGGCCTCCCCGACATCGTCTCCATCGAAACCGATCGCGCTCCCGGCTACATCACCGAATTCCCGAAAGGATTCGCTGACCTCACGCCGGTGATTGGGGATAAGCAGGCCGACTTCGATCCCTCGAAGTGGTCCGCCTCATCAAACGGCGATGGCCAGATCCTCGTCGCCCCCTGGGATTCCGGAACTGTCGGACTGTTTTACAGGTCCGACTACCTGGCCGCAGCCGGGATCGACCCCGCGAGTCTGAGCACGTGGGACGATCTGGTGGTCGCTGGCGAGAAGATCAAGTCGACGACGGGTCACACCCTCATGTCGATCGATGTGTCGTCGGGCGCAACATTCTCGATGATGCTTCAGCAGCAGGGGGAGGGGCTCTTCAACTCGGACGGTGAGATCACCGTCTCGTCGCCCCGGGCGGTGAAGGCGCTGACCCTGCTCAAGGGGATGAACGACAAGGGACTCATCAAAAACGTCAAGGGATGGGATGGTCGCGTCACCGCGACGAAGGATGGCGACTCCGCCGTGCACCCCGAAGCGGTCTGGTGGACCGGAACACTCACCGGTGAGATGCCGGAACTGGCGCAGAAGTTCGGCGTGACCGAGCTCCCCGGATTTACCGCGAGCGGTGCCCGCACGTCGAACAACGGGGGATCGGGCCTCGCCATTCCGTCGCAGGCGAAGAACCCGAACCTTGCCGCGTCGTTCGTAGCGTGGACACTGGCCGACACCACGAACCAGGTCTCGATGATGAAGACAGAAGGGTTATTCCCCTCGTACCTGCCCGCGCTTGCCGACCCCTATTTCCAGCAGCCAGACCCCTACTTCTCCGGCGAGAAGGTTTACGAGCTGTTTGCCACCGAAACGGCGAAAATACCGTCGATCAGCTACACGAGCGACAACGCGAAAGCCCAGGACATGGTGGCCAATGCGGTCGTCGCCTCGGTGATCAACGGCGCCGATCCCCAGAAGACCCTCGATGATGTCGCGAACCAGATCGCCAACGCGACCGGTCGAAAAATCGCGAACTGACGTGTCGCTCCCATCCCGGGTGACACTGTCACCTGCGGGAGCTGCACGGAGGAACCCCAGGGCGCTCGGCCATAAGCTGCAGCGCCCTGGGCTCTACTTCGCCCTCCCCGCCCTCGCCCTCTTCGCCATCTTTTTCGCCTATCCACTGGCATCGTCGTTCTGGCAGAGCATGACGAAAACCGTCGGAGGCGAAACGGTTTTCGTCGGTCTCGACCAGTACGCGCGCCTCTTCCTCGATCCCCTCATCGGCAAGAGTCTCTTCAACGCCGGAATATTGCTCGTCGTTCAGGTGCCCCTCATGATGAGCCTGGCGGTGGTGCTCGCGTACCTGCTCAACCAAAGCTGGCTGAGGTTCAGGGGCGGCTTCCGTGTGCTGCACTTCCTCCCCGCGGTGACGACCCTTGTGGCGTATTCGGTGGTGTTCCGGGTGATGCTGGCCACCGACGGCGGGGCCGTGAACCAGCTGATCGGTCTGCTGGGTATTGCTCCGGTCGATTGGCTCAACAATGAGACCTGGGCGCGCGTTGCCCTCATCGCGTCAATCACCTGGCGGTGGACCGGCTACAACATGGTCATCATTCTCGCCGGCCTTCAGGCCATCCCAGAGGAGTTGTACGAGGCCGCGCGACTCGACGGCGCAGGGCGGAGGGCCATCTTTTTCAGAATCGTCATCCCACAACTGCGCCCCGTGCTTCTTTTCACGAGCATTACCTCGACGATTGGCGCACTTCAGCTGTTCGACGAGAACTTCATTCTCACCGGGGGTGGGCCCAGCGACGCGACCCTCACGCCCGTGCTCTACCTCTACAAGGTCGGCTTCCGCCAGTTCGACTTCGGCTACGCGTCCGCCATTGGGTGGATGATCGTGGCGCTGACTGCCGTGATCGCCTTCGTCCAATTCAGACTCACGAGGGAGAAACCATGACACGTTCACAGGATGCGACGAGGCTGGGCGCTTCGCTTCGGCACGCGCCGATCTACCTTGTGCTGCTCGTCGGCTCGATCATCAGCCTCATCCCGTTCCTCTGGATGGTCGTCGCGTCAACCCATCGCACATCCGACCTGTTCGGCACGCCTCTACCCGTGCTGCCGGGTGGCGAGTTGCTGACCAACCTGGCCAGACTGCAGGAGGACGTCAATTTTGGGCGAGTGATGATCAACAGTCTTGCCGTGGCCATCGTTTACACGGCGTTCAGCTCGATCGTGAGCATCATGGCCGGCTATGGACTGGCGAAATTTTCATTTCGAGGGCGCAACGTTGCCTTCGGTCTCATCCTGGTCACGATGATGATCCCGATGCAGGTGCTGTTGGTCCCGTTGTTCCAGATGATGGCGAGCATCGGGTGGATCGACAGCTACCAGGCCGTCATTTTGCCGTTTGTCGCGAGTGCCTTCGGGATTTTCCTCATGCGGCAATCGTTTCTGGACTTTCCGGATTCGCTCATCGAGTCCGCGCGGATTGACGGCGCCAACGAATTTCGCACCTTCTATCGCATCGTGCTCCCTGTGGCGAAGCCGCAGATCGCGGCCCTGATCATCTACACGTTCATGACGCAGTGGAACTCGTTCATCTGGCCGCTGCTCATGCTCAATACGGAAGACAACTACACGGTGCCGGTGGCACTGAATACGATGATCGGTTTGTCGCGGGTGGACTACTCCGGGCTCATGCTCGGCTCACTACTGGCAACCCTGCCCTTGCTCATACTGTTTCTGATCTTCCAGCGCCAGTTCATCGCGGGTCTGCTGGGCGGGGCCGTCAAGGGTTAGCTGCGCTCCTGGAGTGCGATGTGCTCGCTGGTGGCGTTCGCAAGGATTCGCCGCGCGCCATTGATCCAGTTGGCCTTCAGCGCCTTCTGGGCGAGCGGGATGTCTCCGGCAATGAGAGCATCGGCGATCTCCAGGTGTTCGGCAGCCACGCGATCGACCATGACCTCATTGGGGACGAGCAGTGACTCATACCGGTGGAACAGGGCGCGCACCCCTTCGATCGTCTCGAGGAGACGCGCATTGGGGCACTCGCTGAGCATGACGCTGTGCCATTCATCATCTCGCTGGGCGATGACGCCGTGCTCGGCGATGTTTTGACTGAAGTCGTCTGCCAGCACCTTCAGCTCACGCCCAATGCTTCTCATCACATCAGCGGGAGTCAGCTCGATTGCGAGGCTCTCCAGGGCCGCCATGATGGGCCCAAGTTCCTCGAACTCTGACGCGCTCAGCTTGACGAAGCGAAAACCCTTGCCGTTCTCGCTGGTGATCTGACCTTCGCTCTCAAGTCCAATCAGTGCCTCGCGCAGTGGCGTACGGCTCACGCCCAGTTCTGAGGCGAGCTGAACCTCGTTGATCCCCTCACCGGGTTGGGCCTCACCCGAGCGCATGCGGGCGAGAAGCTCGTCGCGCACTTGGGAGCGGAGCGTTTTGCGTTCGATTGCCAAGGGGCCCTCCGAGGGTGTGCGTAGTGAGCATAAGTTTAGGTCGCGCTTGGAGTAGCATGATTCGACTACGGCCTGTATACAGAATACAGAGTATTCGCCTTTCGGCACCCCTCCCTGTGAAAGTGAGTTGATGTGACAACGACGCCATCCCGACCCATCCGTCTCGACGCACTTGCTTACGGTGGCGACTACAACCCTGATCAGTGGCCAGAAGAGGTGTGGGTCGAGGATGCCAGACTCATGCGCGAGGCGGGTGTAAACCTTGTGTCGCTGCCGGTATTCTCCTGGCCGCGCATCGAGAAAACTCAGGGAACCTACGATTTCGACTGGCTTGACCGGGTCATCAATCTGCTGTGGGAGCACGGGATCAAGGTGGATCTGGCTACCGCCACGGCGACGCCGCCCGCGTGGCTCATTCGGGAGCATCCCGAGATCTTGCCGCACAATGTTCACGGCCAGCGCCTGGAGTTCGGTTCCCGTCAGGCGTACTGCCCGAGTTCACCGGTCTTCCGTTCCCATGCCCTCCGGCTCACCGAAGCCATGGCGGTGCGCTACGCAGAACACCCGGCGCTCGCTCTGTGGCACATCTCGAACGAGTACGGAGACCACGTGCCGCGATGCTGGTGCCCTGTCTCCGGTGCGCACTTCCGTCGCTGGCTCGAGAGCCGGTACGGCGACATCGACGGCCTCAATGAGGCCTGGGGCACAAGTTGCTGGGGTCAGCACTACCTGTCGTTCGATCACATCGAGCCACCCCGCACATCGATGGGACCCATCAACCCCTCGCAGTTGCTCGATTTTGAGCGATTCGGATCTGACGCGCTGCTTGAGCTGTTCCAGTCGGAAATAGACGTCCTACGACGAGTGACCCCCGACATTCCGGTCACCACGAACTTCATGAGCCTCTTCAAGGAGCTCGACTATTGGGATTTCGCCGCGGTCGAAGATGTAGTGACCGACGATGCCTATCCCGACCCCGGGGATCCACTGGCCCACGTGCCAGCCGCGCTCAACTATGGGCTCATGCGCTCATTAAAGAGCGGCCAGCCCTGGTTGCTGCTCGAGCAGGCCCCGAGCGCGGTCAGTTGGCGTGACGTCAATGTGCCCAAGGCGCCCGGTCGGATGCGTCTCGACAGCTATCAGGCGATCGCGCACGGTTCGGACGGCGCGATGTTCTTCCAGTGGAGGCAGGCCAGGTTCGGGCCCGAAAAATTCCATTCGGCGATGCTCGGACACCGTGGCGAAAAGAGCCGCACCTTTGCCGAGACCGCGGCGCTCGGCGCCGAGCTGAAGAAGATAGACGCTGTACGCGGCAGCAGGGTGTCGGCGCGAGTCGCCCTGGTCGTCGACTGGGACTCGTGGTGGGGCAGCTCCGCAAATGATTCCCTTCCCTCACAGCGACTGGACTGGCTGGAGCAGGCCAGAGCCTGGCATGGTGCCCTCTTTGCGCTGGGTCAGACGGTCGACGTAGTGAAGGCCGGCGGCGGATTCGAGAGTCCGTTCGCCCGATATGACGTCGTGGTCGTGCCGAATCTCTATGTCGTCACCCAGGAGCAGGCCGAGGCTCTCACGTCGTTTGTGGAGGGCGGCGGTCACCTGGTGGTCGGTCCGTTCAGCGGGGTCGTAGACCCGACGGAGAAGATCCACCCCGGTGGGGCTCCCGGTCCGCTCCGGAACCTGCTCGGTGTCGAGGTCGACGAGTGGTGGCCGTTGGCCGATGGTGACACCGGGGCGATCACGCTCGCCGGCTCCGATCACGAGATCGAGACCTGGAGTGAATGGATCGACGTCGCCGACTCCGCAGAGGTCGTCGCGACCTACTCGACGGGGGTGCTGGATGGACGGGCAGCTATCGTGCGCAACGCCTCGGGGGCCGGGGCGGCGTGGTACCTCAGCGCTGCGCTGCGGGAGAACGGGCTCGAGGCGGTGCTCGGCCAGATCCTCGATGCTGCGAGCGTCGATCGCCGCCAGCACCCCAATCGGCTGCTGGAGGTGGTCACGCGAGTCGGTGACGACGAGTCGTTCACGTTCTTCCTAAACCACGGGGCCGACGAGATCCTGGTTCAAGCGCCGGCGGCAGCGGTCGACCTTCTGTGCGGTGCGGATATCCCCATCGGCGCTGACATCCGACTGCCAGGATTCGGCGTCGCGGTGCTCGCTCATCGCACCCTTGACCTGACGCCGACTTCGTTATAGCTTTTCTGTATACAAAATACAGTACTCAGTACTGAACCGACGACAGAAACCGGGGTTGGACCACGTGCCAGATTCCTTTGTCCATCCGTACATCCCGAATAGTGCTCCCGCGACGAAGGCCGCGATGCTTGCGGCCGTCGGGGCAGGCAGCACCGAGGATTTCTACGCGGACATCCCTGCCAGCCTTCGACTGAACCGCCCGCTCGACCTGCCGGCGCCGCTGGTGGCCGAGCAAGACCTGGTTCGCCACGTCGAAGGCGAGTTGAATCACAATGTCTCCACCAAGGAAAGACTGAGCTTCCTTGGCTTCGGCACATACAACCACTTCGTTCCCGCCGTCGTTGACGAGGTGATCAATCGCAGTGAGTTCCTGACTGCATACGCTGGCGAACCCTACGAAGACCACGGTCGGTTCCAGGCGTTGTTCCAGTACCAGTCGCTCATGGCGGAGCTGCTGAACATGGAGGTCGTGAACGTGCCGACCTACGACGGGTTTCAGGCCACGGCAACGGCGTTGTCGATGGCGGGACGCATCACGGGGCGTCGCGGCGTGGTGGTGTGCAGCGACGTGCTGCCAGACAAGGTGTCACGCGTCGACGACTTTGTGCGGCCGAACCTCGACCTCACGTTCGTGCCCACGATCGACGGCACCGCGCACGTCGAGGCGATCATCGCGTTGTTGGGCGCGGACACCGCAGCCGTCTGGGTGGAAACCCCGAGCTGCACCGGAGCCGTAGAGACCGCCATCCGGCAACTTGCCGACGCAGCCCACGCGGTCGGTGCGATTCTCGTTGTCGGTACCGACCCCATCGGTTACGGCGCACTGACGCCGCCCGCTGACCAGGGCGCCGACATCGTGTGCGGAGACATTCAGGCATTGGGATTGCATCAGTGGTTCGGTGGGGCCCACGGGGGATTCATTGCCGTTCACGACGATCCCAGGTTCGTAATGGAGATGCCGTCGCGGCTGTTCGGGCTCGCGTCGACCGATGTCGCCGGTGAATACGGATTCGGGGATGTCGCCTACGACCGCACCTCCTTCGCGCTTCGCGAGGAGGGAAAGGAGTGGGTCGGAACCGCAGCAGCCCTGTGGGGTATTGCTGCCGGCGTCTACCTTGCCCTGATGGGACCGCAGGGCATGGCCGAGCTGGCCGAGACCATTCTTGCGCGCACCACCTACGCGCAGGCACGGCTCGGCGCGCTCGCCGGCGTGACCCTCAACGACAACGCTCTGCACCTGCGCGAATTCGTCATCGATCTCAGCGCCACCGGCGTCGACAGCCGCACCGTTGTCGATCGGCTTCGACCGCTCGCGATCGACCCCGGTGTCGTGGTCGGGGAGTACGAGCTGCTCGTGTGCGTCACCGAGATGACGACCCAACATGACATCGATCGTCTGACGGATGCCATCGCGTCTGCCACAGCGTCCAGCACCACCCAGGAGAAGAGCGCATGAGCCTCCCCATCGCACCCAAGCCAGCCCAGCGCCGTTTTCACCAGGCCAGGTGGGATGAGCCCATCATTTTCGAGCTGACCAATCCGGGCGAGCGCGGGGTTCTGGTTTCGCAGGTCGAATCCGGCATCCGCGATGCGGTGGGCGACGTTCTCGCCGATCTGCCAGCGGGCATGAGACGGGCAAGCCCGCCAGCCCTGCCGGAGATGGCCCAGATGCGCGTACTTCGTCACTACCTTCGCCTCAGCCAGGAAAACCTGGGCGCAGACCTGAACGTCGACGTGGGTCAGGGCACCTGCACGATGAAGTACGCCCCCAAAGTGAACGACGCCCTGATTCGCACGACGAAGCTGGTAGACCTGCACCCGATGCAGAACGAAGCCGATGTGCAGGGGGTACTCGGCCTGATCTGGAACCTCGAAAGGATGCTCGCCGAGATCTCCGGAATGCACAGCGTCTCCCTGCATACGAGTGGCGGTTCGACCGCGATCTGGACCAACATCTCGATGATCCGCGCGTTCCACGAGGCAAACGGTGAAGGTGATCAGCGCACCGAGGTGGTAACCACGATCTTCAGCCATCCGTCCAACGCCGCCACCGCGAAGGCCGCCGGTTACAAGGTCATCACCCTTTACCCCGACGCAGACGGATATCCCGATGTGGAAGCCCTCCGAGCCGTCATCGGCCCGCAGACCGCGGCGATCATGATCACGAATCCGGAGGACACGGGAATCTTCAACCCGGGGGTGACCGAATGGGTCTCGTTGGCACATTCCGTGGGGGCCCTCGCGTCGTACGATCAGGCGAACGCCAACGGCATCCTCGGAATCACTCGTGCCAGGGACGCCGGATTCGATGTTTGCCACTTCAATATCCACAAGACCTTCGGCACCCCCCACGCCTGTGGCGGGCCCGGCAGCGGGGCCAACGCAGTCTCGGAGCAACTGGAGCCGTTCCTGCCCGGCCCGGTCATCACGAAGAACGGCGATCATTTCGCTCTGGACTCTGACCGTCCGAACTCCATCGGGAAGGTTGCCCCGTTCTACGGCGTCATCCCGAACCTGGTGCGCGCCTATTCGTGGATCATGGCCCTCGGAGGCGAAGGGCTGCGCGCCGTCGCCGAGACCGCAGTGTTGAACAACAACTATCTGATGAAGAAGATCCTTGAAATTCCGGGGGCTTCCGCCCCGTATGCCACGGGCCGACGCCGGATCGAACAGGTGCGCTACTCCTGGGAGGAACTTTTCCAGGAGACGGGCATCACCTCCGAGGAAATTGGCGTGCGCGCCTCCGACTTCGGGATGCACTACTGGACCAGCCACCACCCCTACATCGTTCCGCAGCCTTTCACTCTGGAACCGACGGAGTCGTACTCCATGGCCGAACTCGATGAGTACGCGGCCGTGCTCGCCGAGGTGGCGCGGGAGGCCCGAGAGACCCCGGAGATTGTCCGCACCGCACCGCACAACCAGACCGTGCACCACATCCACCACGACGACCTCGATGACCCAGAACGATGGGCGATCACCTGGCGGGGGTACCAGCGCAAGTATTTCGGCGCATGACCCGGAGTATCGGCCTGCTCATCAATCCGGTAGCGGGGATCGGCGGGCCGGCCGGGCTTAAGGGCAGCGACGGCATCGTCGTGCAGGCCACCGCTCGCGAACGGGGTGCGCGCCAGAACGCCAGAGAGCGGGCTCTTCTCGCACTGCAGGTGCTGGCCACCCGTCATCCGGCGGCTGAGATCATCACGGCAGACGGAGCCATGGGTGCCGATGCGGTGAGGCTGAGCGGCTTGCGCCCTCAGGTCGTCTATCGGCCTGCCGGTGCGGCTGCGACGACGGGGGCGGACACGACCGCCGCAACGGCGGCGCTGGTCGACGCTGGCGCGAGCCTCATACTGTTCGTGGGCGGCGATGGCACAGCGCGGGATGTCGCGGCCGGACTCGGCGCGGAGCAGCCCGTTGTCGGCGTACCGGCGGGAGTGAAGATGTACTCGAGTTGCTTCGCCGTGAGCCCGGCAGCGGCCGGAGCTCTGGCCGCTCAATGGGCGGAGGGAGCGCTGCCGCTCGAACAGCGCGAAATCCTCGATGTGGATGAGGACCAGATCCGGGAGGGTCGGGTGGATCCCCGGCTCTTCGCCATGGTCCCCGTGCCGTTCATCGCTGGCCGCACGCAATCCCGCAAGAGCGCGACGCCCGCCTCTGACGCCGCCGCCGTGCGCGTTGCGGCCGCTGGCGCGATTGCGCGGATGACGCCCGGATGGTTGTACCTGCTCGGCCCCGGGGGCACGATGATGGAGGTCGCCCGGCAGCTCGGTGTACCCAAGACTCCGCTCGGCGTCGATGTCGTGCGGTTCGAGGGTGCGGCGGGCAACGCATGCACGCTGCTTCTCGCGGATGCCTCCGAGAAGCAACTTCTGGAGCTCATCGCGACCTTCACCCGAGCTCGCCCGACTGAATCCACCTTGCGAATCAGGGCGGTCGTCACTGTCATCGGCGGCCAGGGTTTTCTGCTGGGCCGCGGGAACCAGCAGATCTCGGGGCGAGTCATCGAAGCCCTCGGTACTGATCCTCTCCTCGTTGTCGCGACCGAGGGAAAACTGGCGAACCTCGCCGGTCGCCCCTTACTCGTCGACACCGGCAGCCGGGATGTCGACCTGCGGCTTTCCGGCCACATCTCTGTCATCACCGGCGCTCGAAGTTCCGGCGTCTACCCCGTAACAGCCCCACAATAAGAAATGGAAACTCACATGCGTCTCGCGAACAAGAATGCAATTGTCACCGGCGGAGCGGGCGGCATAGGCCGTGCCTCAGCGCTCGCCTTCGCCGCGGAGGGGGCTCAGGTCGCTGTGGTCGATCTTCGAGAGGATGCCGCGGTGGCAGTGGCGGACGAGATCAGGGCCGCCGGCGGGACGGCCATCGCCATCGCGGCGGACGTCTCGGATGAGGCCGACATCCAGCGTGTCATCGCGACCACGATCGAGGCGTTCGGCGGCGTCAATGTCGTCTTCAACAACGCCGGGATCATTCGTCGCACCACCGCCGTCGAGACCACGGCCGAGGAATGGGACCGGGTCTTCGGGGTCAACGTGAAATCGATCTTTCTCATGTGCAAGCACATCGTGCCGATCATGGCAGCCGCCGGCGGCGGATCCATCGTCAACACCGGATCGGGGTGGGGGCTGAAGGGTGGCGGCCAGGCCATCTCGTACTGCGCCTCGAAGGGTGCAGTGGTCAACATGACGCGGGCTCTCGCCATCGACCACGGACCACAGGGCATTCGTGTCAACTCGGTCAACCCGGGTGACGTCAACACGGGAATGCTCAGGGACGAAGCTGCCCAGCTCGCGGTCGACGCAGACGCCTTCCTCGCCGAGTCCGCCGATCGTCCGCTCGGTCGGATGGGTGAGCCCAGCGAAATTGCCGCGGCCGTCGTCTGGCTCGCCAGCGACGAGGCCAGCTACGTGACCGGGACGGCGCTCGTCGTTGATGGGGGAGGGATCGCGTAGCGCGCTGGCACGGCTTGTATGGTGGCAAGATGATCCCCTCCATTCCGCTCAACGACGGTCACAGCATCCCTCAGGTCGGTCTCGGCACCTGGCCGCTCGCGGGTGACGAGGCACGAGATGCGGTTTCGGCAGCGATCGGGCTGGGCTACCGCCACATCGACACCGCCGTGCGCTACGAGAACGAGGACGGGGTCGGAGCAGGCGTAAAAGCCAGTGGCGTCGACCGGTCAGAGTTGTTCATCACGACGAAGCTGGACGGAGAGTTTCAGGGCGAGGACCGTGCGATCGACGGGTTGCGCAAGTCTCTCCGGCGCCTCGGGCTCGACTACGTCGACCTGCTGCTGATCCACTGGCCGTTGCCAGCCCGCGGGGAGTTCGTCTCAACCTGGCGCACCTTCGAGAAGCTGAAGGCCGACGGGCTGGTGCGCTCCATCGGTGTCTCCAACTTCCTGCCGGCCCACCTCGGGGTACTCGCCGCAGAGACGGAGACGGTGCCCGCCGTGAACCAGATCCAGCTTTCTCCCGCCATCACGAGGGTCGAGCAGCGCGCCTATAACGCGGCCCACGGCATCGTCACCGAATCGTGGAGCCCAATCAAGGGCATCCTGGATGAGGCGCCCATCGTCGAGGCTGCCGAGAAGCACGGGAAGACCGCAAGCCAGGTTGCGCTTCGCTGGCACGTGCAGCAGGGGCTTGTGGTGATTCCCAAAACCGCTCACCCTGCGCGGATGGTCGAGAACATCTCCATCTTCGACTTCGAGCTGGATGCCGATGACCTCGCCGCACTGGCGACCCTCGACCTCGGACCGGGCGCCGGCGTCAACTCCGACAGCGACGGGCACTGACCCGGCGGTTTAGAGCCCAAGCGCTGATTGTGCGAAACGCAGCGCATCGGAGGAGGGAACACCAAGCTCTGTCGCGCGCACCGCGTACGCGCTCGCGGCGGCCTGCAGCGACTCTTCCGCCGTGCCCTTCGTGCCGCTGATCACGGTGCCGT
Organism: Salinibacterium sp. G-O1; assembly: GCF_030063305.1. Lineage (GTDB taxonomy): Bacteria > Actinomycetota > Actinomycetes > Actinomycetales > Microbacteriaceae > Rhodoglobus. The sequence continues at coordinate 7,499 of NZ_JASISV010000001.1, read as the reverse complement.
TGCGCCCGCGAGTCTCCACGAATCCGTCATTCTCGAGAATTCGATAAACGCGGGCCACCGTGTACGGTGCCACGCCCAGCTCGCTCGCCAGCTGGCGCACGGTGGGAAGCTTCGCCCCGACAATGAGATCTCCGCTCTCGATCTGTTCGATGATCTGCGTGCGCACCTGCTCGTAGAGGGTTACCCCAGACTCCGGATCGACTTTCACAGCATCACGCTACTCCCGCTTCGGGGAGCACGGGGGCGCATCTCTGTCGCACCGTCAGTCGTACTGGCGGTGGACGAGGCGCGACAGCACGATCGCGCTGCGGGTGTGATCGACGTTTGGGGCCAGGCGCAGCCTCTCGAGGGCGACCTCGAGCGAGGCGATGTCCCTCGATCGCATGTGCACGATCGCATCGGCTGACCCGGTGATCGTGCCGGCATCCACCACCTCGGGAATGCTGGACAGGATTTGCTTGAGTTCGTCCGGTGCCACAGTGCCGCGGCAGAATAGCTCGACGTACGCCTCGGTCGCGAGCCCGTCGACGGCGGGATCCACCTGAATGGTGAAACTGCGGATGACGCCATCGGCGACCAGGCGGTCGACGCGGCGTTTAACTGCGGAGGCAGAGAGGCCGATCACGTCGCCGATATCGCCGTAGCCGGCGCGCGCGTTGAGCCTCAACAGGTCGATGATGCCGTAGTCGAGATTGTCCATCCGATCAGACTACGGCGAATATCGCAGACAATGGCGGTGCAGACGCGAGTTTTGTGCGCGACAAGCTCTGAAAGTGCGGATAGATGCGTGAAACACTGGAGAAATGACTTTGACCGATACGAACCAGACCCCGGCTCGCACCGCCACCCCGCGCACAGTGCTCATGTGCCGCCCCAGCCACTTCACCGTCGTGTACCGCATCAACCCGTGGATGGATCCCGAGATGCCGACCGACACCGCGCTTGCGGTGCGCCAGTGGGAGACCTTGTACCAGACGTACGTCGACCTCGGCTTCGACGTGCAGCTCATCGACCCCGTCGAGGGGCTTCCGGACATGGTGTACGCGGCCAACGGTGGCTTCGTGATCGACAACATCGCCTACGGTGCGAGTTTCACCCACCCCCAGCGCCAGCCCGAAGGTCCCGCCTACATGGACTGGTTTGGGGCCAACGGCTTCGACGTGCGGGAGCCCGTCGAGGTGAACGAGGGTGAGGGCGACTTCCTGCTGGTGGATGGCGTCATCCTCGCCGGCATGGGCTTCCGCAGCGCATCCAACAGTCACAAGGAACTCGCCGAGATCTCAGGGCGCGAAGTGATCTCACTCAACCTGGTCAACCCCAGTTTTTATCACCTCGACACCGCGATGGCGATCCTGGATGACTCGAGCATCGCCTACCTGCCGTCGGCGTTCGACAAGCCATCGCTGGAAATTCTTCGCGAACGATTCCCCGACGCGATCATCGTGACCGAGGAGGACGCGGCCGTGCTCGGCCTCAACTCGTTCAGCGACGGCTACAACGTGGTCATCGCGGCACGGGCCACCAACTTCGAAGCGCAGCTGCGCGAGCGCGGATACAACCCGATCGGCGTCGACCTGTCCGAGCTGCTGCTCGGCGGCGGCGGCGTGAAGTGCTGCACGCTGCAGTTGCGCCGCTAGTCGCTCAACTCCGCCTGCTCGACCGCGGGGGTCCAGCCGATCGGCACAGACGCCCTGATGACGCTGCCGTCGGCTCGACGGGCGCCCTCCACAGTGCTCACGGTGGGTGCTCCCGCGATCCTGAGCCCGTGGTGGGCGAGGCTAACCGTGACCGGCGTGCCCGCGCTCGCGTCGACGTCGACGCCGCGCACGGCGAAGTGCACGGAGGTGCCTACCTCGACGGTCAACGTGATCTCGGGCTGCGTGACATCCACGCGCACACGGGTGCCGTTGACCATGATTCGGTAGGTGAGACCGGTCCAGCCCTCGGGCAGTCTCGGGTCGATGGTGAACCGACCTTCGTGGTCGCGCAGACCGCCGAAGCCGAACACGAGAGCGCTCCACATTCCGCCGGTCGACGCGATGTGCACGCCGTCTGACGCGTTGCGGTGCAGGTCTGCGAGGTCGACGAACAGGCCGTCCATGAAGTACTTGACGGCGAGGTCGCTGTAGCCGACCTCCGCCGCGATGATGGACTGCACAACCGCCGACAGCGTGGAGTCGCCCGTCGTGATCGGGTCGTAGTAGTCGAAGTCCGACTTCTTCTGCTCTTCTGTGAACTTGTCACCCTGCAGGAAGAGGGCGAGCACGACGTCAGCCTGCTTGATGACCTGGAAGCGGTAGATCACGAGGGGGTGATAGTGCAACAGCAGGGGGCGCTTATCCGGACCGGTTGCCGCCAGATCCCACAGCTCCTTCTCGAGGAACTGCGCATCCTGCGGGTGGATGCCCAGCGACGGGTCGAACGGAATGAACATCGCGTCTGCAGCCGCGCGCCATGCGTCCACCTCATCCTGCTCGAGCGAGAGCCGTGCCACCAGAAGTTCGTGGCTGGCCGGATCGCCCTCGCGCATGGCCTCGACCGCCAGGGCGGCCGAGCGCAGGTTGGCTCTCGCCATCACGTTTGTGTACAGGTTGTCGTTCACCACGGTCGTGTACTCGTCGGGCCCGGTCACCCCGTAGATGTGGAAGCTGTCGCCGCCATTCGAACGCCAGAAACCGAGGTCGGCCCACATGCGAGCGGTCTCGACGAGGATGTCGATGGCGCCACGAGTGAGCAGGCCGTGGTCTCCCGTCGCCGCCACGTACTGCGTGAGCGCGAAGGCGATGTCTGCATCGATGTGGTACTGCGCCGTGCCCGCGGCGTAATACGCGGATGACTCCTCGCCGCTGATCGTGCGCCAGGGGAAGAGTGCCCCCACCTGGTTGAGCTCCTTGGCCCGCAGGCGCGCGTGCTCGAGGATTGAATGCCGGAATCGAAGCGCATTCCTGGCCGCCGTCGGTGACGTGTACGTGAGCACCGGCAGTACGTAGATCTCGGTGTCCCAGAAGTAGTGGCCGCCGTAGCCGGTCCCGCTGACACCCTTGGCGGCAACGCCCTGACCGTCAGCGCGTGCGGACGCCTGCGCCAGCTGGAAGAGATTCCACCGCACCGCCTGCTGCACGATCGGCTGGTCGTGAACCTCGACGTCGGTGCGCTCCCAGTATTCCGTGAGCCAGTCGCGCTGTTGCTGCGCGGCGAACTCGAAACCCTCGGCCGCTGCCCGATCCAGCGTGCGATCGCTGCGGTCGGCGAGCTCGCGCGTGGGCACCTCCCGGGAGCTGTGGTAGCTGACGGTCTTCACGATCCGGATGCGTTGACCGGACTTCGCCTTCACGCGGTAGACGTGTTTGGCGAGATCGTCGCTAAGTGAGCTGGTTTCTTCCCACTCGTTGGCGGTCTCGATGATGTGGTCGATTCCGGCAACCACCGTCATCCCGGAGTTGGCGCAGCGGTAGCCGAGTGTGTAGCGGCTGTCGACGGCTCGCTTGAGCTTCGGCAGCAAAACCCGCTCGGTCAGCGTCTCCGCCTTGCGGGGGTCGAAAGCAGTGGTGACACCTCGGCCACCGTTGAACTCGATGGGCGGCTGGTCGAACTCGTCGATGCCGTCCTGTCGGTTGAAGAGCTGGCTGGAAATGGCGACGGATGCGTCGGCGTCGAGCACGGTGACGTCGTAGACGATCACCCCGAGGTGGCGGTCGACGAACGAGATCATGCGGCGGGAATCCACCTGCACCTGCTTGCCCGATGGCGTGCGCCACAGTACGGAGCGCGTCAGCGCACCCTCGCGGAAGTCGAGCCGGCGACTGAAGCTCAGCAGGTCTGCTTCCGGCAGGATGAATGGCTCGTCGTCCACGTAGAGGCGGATGATCTTGGCATCCGGAACATTGACGATCGTCTGTCCCACGCGCGCGAAACCGAACGCCTCCTCCGCGTGACGGATGGCCCAGGTCTCGTGCAGGCCATTGATGAAAGTGCCGTGCACATGACCGGCACGCCCCTCATCCATGTTTCCGCGCATGCCGACATAGCCGTTGCCGACCGCGAAGAGAGTCTCGGTGCGGCCCATGTCATCAGAGCTCGGGGTGTTCTCGACGAGTGCCCAATCGTCAACGGGGAAGCGATTGCGGTCGAGCGGATCGCGCGAGTTGGTCGACATCATGATCGTGCTCCTGCTGGATAGGTGTCCAGGGGCAGCATGTCCTGGAGGTCGGATACGACGATGTCAGCGCCGGAGTCGAGCAACTCCTGCGCGCCGGCGCCGCGGTCCACCCCGAGGACAAGGCCAAAGGTGCCGGCGCGACCGGCCTGAACACCGGAGTGCGCGTCCTCTATGACTACGCACTCCGCAGCCGTGAGGCCCAGGAGCGTCGCGGCGTGCAAATACGTGTCTGGGGCCGGTTTCCCGGCGATGTTTCCGGCCGCGGCGACCACGCCATCGACGACGATCTCGAAACGATCGGCCAGTCCGGCGGCCTCGAGCACGGCCGGGGCATTGCGTGAACTCGAGACGACGGCGACCTGGAGACCGGCTTTCGTCACGGCATCCAGAAAGAGAATCGAGCCTGGGTACGCAGAGACGCCCTCCTCGGCGAGCACGCGGCTCACCGTGTCGTTCTTGCGATTGCCGAGCCCGCAGACGGTGTCTGCAGAGGGGTCGTCGGTGGGAGCGCCCTCGGGCAGCTCCAACCCGCGGGCCGCAAGCATCGAGCGGACTCCGTCGTAGCGTGGCTTTCCATCGATGAAATCGAAGTAGTCCTGCTCGGTGTATGGGGCGACACCATGCTCGTCCAGGTACGGCGTGAACAACCGTGCCCACGCAGCCATGTGCGCGTCGGTGGTCGGCGTAAGCACACCGTCGAGGTCAAACAGGACGCCGCGAATGCCGTTCATGGGTGGAGCAAGGGTGCAGGGCAGGATGTCGGCCATGGGCACGCCTTCCGTGTTGAGTGAAGAGTCGTGTTGGTCAGAGGCGGCGACATCAGCGGGCCGTATGTGCTATTGAACAGCATTCAGGGCCCTAATCAAACACGATATATCGTCGCTATGAGTAGATTCGACCCATGAACTCTTTCCCCACAGTGTTTCCGGCGTCCACAGCCATCCCCTTGCGGGGCGGCGCCACGCTGAAATGGGGGGTGCTCGGGCCGGGCACCATCGCGAACACTTTCGTCACCACGCTGCACGCCAACAGCGACCAGCGGATGCTCGGAGTCGGCTCCCGCTCACTGGAACGTGCGAGCGCTTTTGCTGCGAAGCACGGCATCCCGAACGTCTACGGGTCATACGAGGCACTCGTCGCCGATCCCGACATCGACGTCGTCTACATCGCCGCGCCCCACAGCGAGCACCGTGACCTCGCGCTGCTCGCCCTCGCAGCAGGCAAGCACGTGCTCGTCGAGAAGCCGATCGCGCTCAGCGCGGCCGAGGCGCGCGAGATCGCCGCGGCAGCGACGGCAGCCGGGCTCTTCGCCGCCGAAGCAATGTGGACGAGATTCCTGCCCAAGTCGACGGTGATCCGGCAGTTGCTTGACGACGGTGTACTCGGAGACGTGCGACTGACCAGCGCCGAGCTGAGCTTCAAATTCGGCTTCGATCCAGAGCACCGCCTCTACAACAGGGAGCTGGGCGGCGGCGCCCTGCTCGACCTCGGTGTGTACCCCCTGTCGTTCATCCACTTCGTCATGGGCGCTCCGGATGCCGTTCACGCCTCCGGTTCACTCTGCTCGACGGGTGTCGACGAGCAGGCAGCGATCACCCTCGAATATGCGGGAGGCGCACAGGGGTTCGCCGCGACCACCGTGTTGGCATCCGGGAGCAACGGAGCCGTGATCACGGGAACCTCGGCGCGCATCGAGGTGCAACCGAACTTCATCGCCCCCGGCGGCTTCACCCTCATCTCGGCCGATGACGAGCGCCTCGACTGGCATGACGAGCCCTCAAGCGGGAACTTCACCGAAGGGCTGGTGTGGCAGGCGGCCGCGGTCGCGCAGCACATTGCGGATGGGCGCACCGAAGCCCCCGAGCATCCCATGTCCACCGCGATCGCCGTGCTCGAAACTATCGATGACGCGCGCACCCAGCTGGGCTACCCGCCGCGGTGAGGCGCGACATAGCCTGAGTGCATGACAGTTCTCACTCAGGATCTGCTCGACCGAATTCGCTCGAGGGCGGCCGGCTACGACCGCGACAACGCGTTCTTCACCGAAGACCTCGACGAGCTGCGGGCCGCGGGATATCTGACACCGCGCAGCCTGCTCGACACGGCTCGCGACCAGCGGCTGCTCGCCGCCTATGCCCCGGCCACCGCCCTCGGCGTCAACATGCATCACGTGTGGGTTGGGGTAGCGCGCGTGCTCGCCGAACGTGGTGATCACAGCCTCGACTGGGTGCTTGAGGATGCCGCGGCCGGGGAACTGTTCGCGTTCGGGGTGAGCGAGCCAGGCAATGACGCGGTGCTCTGGGACTCGACAACTGTCGCGGCGCCAGTCGAGGGTGGCTTCACCTTCACCGGCACGAAGATCTTCACCTCCCTCTCGCCGGCCTGGACCCGCCTCGGGGTGTTCGGCCGTGACGGCGACACTCTCGTGCACGGGTTCATCACGCGCGATACACCGGGGTGGCGCTCGCTGGACGACTGGGACACCCTCGGCATGCGTGCCACGCAGAGCCACACGACCGTACTCGATGGCGCTTTCGTGCCCACCTCGCGCATCGCCAGGACCTTGCCCGTCGGGCCTAATGCTGACCCGTTTGTGTTCGGCATTTTCGCCAACTTCCTGCTGCTGATCGGCTCGGTCTATGCCGGGATCGCAGACCGTGGGCTCGAGCTCGCCGTCGAGGCTGTGACGCGCCGCACATCCATCCACACCGGTGAGTCGTACGCCCAGAATCCGGACTTCCGCTGGCGAATCGCGGATGCTGCCATCGCCCTCGACGCCATCGCCCCGCAGCTGGAGCGCCTCGCGGCCGATGTCGACCGGGTCGTCGACCACGGGGCATCCTGGTTCAGAAAGCTCACGGGCGCACGGCACAGGTCGACCGAAACCGCGCGGTATGTGATCGACCAGGCCATGCGGTCGGCGGGCGGCGGCGGATATCGCGCCACCGGCGAACTCGCGCGGCTGCAGCGAGACGTGCTCGCGGGCATCTACCACCCGAGCACCGCGGAGGCCGTGCACTCGACGGTGGCCGCGAACCTGCTTGACTAGCTGAGCCGCCCGCCGCCGCCCCCGCGCCGCCGGCTGTCGGCCCCGCTGCCCCCGCCGCGCTGTCCGCCCTCGCCCCCACTTCGCCGAGATTGCGCAAACTGCCGCTATCCCGGTCGCCGTAGCGACCGTTTGCGCAAACTCGCCGGTAGGTGGGGGGACCGGGAGGGTGACGGGGACGGGGGGTGACGCTCGCCGAGGTCACCCCAGCCGCCGCCACGCCGCTCTCGCCCCGTAGCCGAGCTTGCGCGAACTGCCGTTATGCCGTCTACGTAGCGACAGTTTGCGCAAGGT